>NZ_CM173517.1:0-3649097 GCF_057785995.1 Vibrio sp. QJM3NY_15 | reverse complement strand
GGTGCCCCACTCTATTTAAGTTATATGAAATGACCGCTAATTTTACCTGTTGATAAGTCAGATCACCAGCAATTGATCACAGATCCAGTGAATAAGATCCAAGTTATTCACAATAAATAGGGCAAAATTGGCTGGATCCACACATCTTGCCCCTACTTTACTCACACAACGATCCACTTATGCCCGGATCCTTGCTAGTTATCCCCAAATCGAGAATGCGATCTGGTTATGGTTAATAACATCTGGTTATTTATTCTATTGAGCAATTTCCCAGTAACATCCAACCCTATAAATATAAGGAGTTACCAAATGAATAACTGGATTAAGGCTGCAATTGCGGCTATCGCACTCTCTGCTGCTACTGTTCAAGCTGCGACTGAAGTTAAAGTCGGCATGTCTGGTCGCTACTTCCCATTCACTTTCGTAAAACAGGACCAACTACAAGGTTTTGAAGTGGATTTATGGGATGAGATCGGTAAACGTAATGACTATAGCGTTGAATACGTGACTGCAAACTTCTCTGGTCTGTTTGGTCTTCTTGAAACGGGTCGAATCGATACCATTTCAAACCAAATTACAATCACGGATGCACGTAAAGCGAAATACCTATTTGCAGACCCATACGTAGTAGACGGCGCACAGATTACCGTTCGTAAAGGTAATGACAGCATTCAAGGCATCGAAGACCTTGATGGCAAGACGGTTGCAGTAAACCTTGGTTCAAACTTTGAGCAACTATTACGCAGCTACGATAAAGATGGCAAAATCAATGTGAAAACCTACGATACGGGTATTGAGCATGATGTTGCACTGGGCCGTGCCGATGCATTCGTTATGGATCGCCTATCAGCACTAGAGCTTATTAAGAAGACTGGTCTACCATTGCAGCTAGCAGGACAACCATTCGAGACTATCGAGAATGCATGGCCTTTCGTAAACAACGACAACGGCAAAAAACTGCAAGCTGAAGTAAACCAAGCACTCGCAGCAATGCGTGAAGATGGTACGCTAGAGAGCATCTCTCAAAAATGGTTCGGTGCGGACATTACTAAGAAGTAATTACTCACTCAACGCATTCAGAGCCCACTGCTTATACAGCGGTGGGCTTTTTGCTTTTGTGTACTGATTAAAAAGCCTGATATAACAGTATTTCCAAACAATACTTCCAATAAAAATATGAGATAGATTATGGGATTTGACTTTAACTACATGCTAGGTCTGTTGCCAATACTGCTGAAGTATTTAGGCACCACTATGGAGATGGCAATCTGGGGCTTATTTTTCGCTCTGATTCTATCTTTGATACTGGCGAACATTCGTGTATTCAAAATCCCAGTACTCGACCAACTGAGCCAACTGTATATTAGCTTCTTCCGAGGCACGCCACTGCTGGTACAACTGTTCCTTCTTTATTACGGCTTACCACAAGTCTTCCCGTGGATGGTTGGGCTCGATGCGTTTGGCGCGGCCGTTATCGGCTTAACCTTACACTTTGCAGCCTACATGGCTGAAAGTATTCGTGCTGCCATAATCGGTATCGATCGTAGCCAAATGGAAGCCAGCCTCTCAGTCGGTATGACAACCAGCCAAGCGATGCGTCGAGTGATCTTGCCGCAGGCTACCCGTGTAGCACTGCCGTCTTTGATGAACTATTTCATCGACATGATCAAGTCAACTTCCCTTGCCTTCACCTTAGGTGTGGCTGAAATCATGGCCAAAGCTCAAATGGAAGCATCTTCAAGTTTCCGCTTCTTTGAGGCTTTCCTAGCGGTTGCGCTGATTTATTGGGGCGTGGTGGTTATCCTCACTCGTATTCAAATCTGGGCCGAAGTGAAACTGAATAAGGCGTATGTACGATGATCAAATTAGAAAATATCCACAAGCAGTTTGGTGACACCGAAGTTCTTAAAGGGATCGACCTAGAAATCAATCAAGGTGAGATAATTGTCATCATAGGTTCAAGTGGTACGGGTAAGTCTACACTGCTGCGCTGCGTTAACTTTCTCGAGCAAGCCGATCAAGGCAAGATTTCCATCGATGATATTAACGTTGATGTAAAAAAACACACCAAAGCCGAGGTACTCGCACTGCGTCGTAAGACCGGTTTTGTGTTCCAAAACTACGCGTTGTTTGCTCACCAAACGGCAAAGCAAAATATTGCCGAAGGTTTGATTACCGTTCGTGGTTGGAAAAAGCAGCAAGCTCATGAAAAAGCACAACAAATATTAGATGATATCGGTTTAGGTGACAGAGCAGATAGCTACCCAGCAGCGCTTTCTGGAGGGCAGCAACAACGTGTTGGTATTGGCCGAGCAATGGCCCTTCAACCGGAGCTTTTATTGTTCGATGAGCCGACTTCAGCGCTCGATCCTGAGTGGGTTGGTGAAGTACTTAACCTAATGAAAAAATTGGCAAATCAGCATCAAACTATGCTGGTGGTCACCCATGAAATGCAATTTGCTAAAGAGGTTGCTGACCGAGTGATCTTCATGGCTGATGGCCATATTGTCGAACAGGGATCTCCACAGGATATTTTTGGTAATCCACAGGATCCTAAATTAAAAAAATTCTTAAATAAGGTCGGGATCGACTAAGGATCCTTGTGATTTTAGTTATTCTACGTATAATCCCCCGACCGGAATTTTAGTTAACCCAATCATTGACACTTTTTGTGACAGTGATTACAATTCCGCCTCTTTGTTGAGAGGCGTCGGTTTTCCTTTCTTATATAAAGAAGAGAAAAAATGCCCACGCCGGGTTTAACAAAAACCTAAAACTACTGATCAGTAAGGTAATTACAATGAAACGCACTTTTCAACCTACAGTTCTAAAGCGTAAGCGTACACACGGTTTCCGTGCTCGCATGGCTACTAAGAACGGTCGCGCAACAATCAATGCACGTCGTGCAAAAGGCCGTAAGCGTCTTTCTAAGTAATCTTTGATTATTTTGAATAAGCTAGCCTTCGGTCGGGAGTTACGCTTGTTAACTCCCGAACATTATCAGAATGTCTTCAAGCAAGCTCATCGAGCCGGCTCCCCTCATTTCACCATCATTGCCCGAAATAACTCTCTTTCAAATCCTCGCCTTGGATTAGCTGTTCCGAAAAAGCAGATTAAAACCGCCGTGGGTCGTAACCGATTCAAGCGTCTTACTCGTGAAAGCTTTCGTAACACTCAACACAAACTTCCTAACAAAGATTTTGTTGTAATCGCTAAAAAGAGCGCGCAAGATTTAAGCAATGAAGAAATGTTCAAGCTACTCGACAAATTATGGCTTCGCCTGTCTCGCCCTTCGCGTGGATAGCGCTAATACCCATCTATTTTTATAGATGGTTTATTAGTCCACTCATCGGCCCACGCTGCCGATTTACTCCAACCTGCTCTTTATATGCGATAGAAGCGTTGAAAGCTCACGGTTTTGTAAAAGGGTGTTGGTTATCAGGCAAACGTCTATTAAAATGCCATCCTTTGAACGAAGGGGGCTTCGACCCCGTTCCACCGGTCCAAAAACAAGACAGAGATAAATAACGATGGATTCTCAACGTAATATCCTGTTAATCGCACTGGCATTGGTTTCTTTTCTACTGTTCCAACAATGGAACGTAGCTCAGAACCCAGCACCACAAGCGGTTGAGCAGGCACAATCTGGCAGCACCCTACCAGCGCCATCTTATGCAGATGATCTAGACCCAACTCCGGGCCAAGTTGCTTCTGCAAAAACTATCACAGTAACAACTGATGTACTGACTCTGTCAATTGATACGGTTGGTGGTGATGTCGTTAAAGCAAATCTAAATGATTACTCTGCTGAGTTTGATTCTGAAGATACGTTTGTTCTTCTTAAGAATGAACCAGGTCACCAATTTATCGCACAAAGCGGTCTAGTGGGTCCTCAAGGTATCGACCTAAGCAGCACAAACCGCCCAAGCTACACAGTTTCAGCAGACAGCTTCACGCTTGCTGATGGTCAGGATGAACTACGCATCCCGATGACTTACCAAGCGAACGGCCTTGATTACACGAAAACATTCGTCCTTAAGCGTGGTAGCTACGCAATGGATGTTGAATACGATGTAGTCAACAACTCTGGTAACAACGCGACATTCGGCATGTACGCTCACCTACGTCAAAACGTTATGGATGACGGCGGTAGCCTAACAATGCCAACTTACCGTGGTGGTGCTTACTCTACGGAAGATACGCGTTACAAAAAATACAGCTTCGACGACATGCAAGATCGCAACCTGTCTCTTAACCTAGCAAATGGTCAAGGTTGGGCAGCGATGATTCAGCACTACTTTGCAAGTGCATGGATCCCACGCGACGAAGCAGGCAGCAACCTTTACACTCGTGTAATCGGTAACCTTGGCGACATCGGTGTTCGTATGCCGAACAAAACCATCGCTACTGGCGACGAAGCAAGCTTTAAAGCAACGCTTTGGGTTGGTCCTAAACTTCAAGACCAAATGGCTGCTGTTGCACCAAACCTAGACCTAGTAGTTGACTACGGTTGGTTATGGTTCATTGCGAAACCACTTCATACTCTGCTTTCGTTCATTCAAGGCATCGTTGTGAACTGGGGTCTGGCAATCATCTGTCTAACGTTTATCGTTCGTGGTGCTATGTACCCACTAACGAAAGCTCAGTACACGTCTATGGCGAAAATGCGTATGCTTCAGCCTAAGCTGACAGCAATGCGTGAGCGTATTGGCGACGACCGTCAACGCATGAGCCAAGAAATGATGGAGCTGTACAAGAAAGAGAAAGTAAACCCACTTGGTGGCTGTTTACCTATCGTCTTGCAAATGCCGATCTTCATTTCGCTATACTGGGCACTAATGGAGTCTGTTGAACTGCGTCACTCACCGTTCTTCGGTTGGATTACTGACCTTTCAGCACAAGACCCGTACTACATCTTGCCACTTCTGATGGGTGCTTCAATGTTCCTAATCCAGAAGATGAGCCCGACAACTGTAACGGATCCAATGCAGCAGAAAATCATGACCTTTATGCCGGTTATGTTTACTTTCTTCTTCTTGTTCTTCCCTTCAGGTCTGGTTCTTTACTGGCTAGTATCGAACATCGTAACTCTGATTCAGCAAACGCTTATCTACCGCGCGCTGGAAAAGAAAGGCTTACACTCTAAGTAAGTTCGATAACAGAAAGAGATAAAAGAAAGGCGACCAAAAGGTCGCCTTTTTGTTTTTAGCTGATTACAATTCAGCTAATTGATTAATCGTGAACGCCCCCTTTGGCCTTCACATGCTAGCAGGCACAACTATGACTACAGATACGATTGTTGCTCAAGCGACTGCGCCAGGGCGTGGTGGCGTCGGTATTATCCGCGTTTCAGGCCCACAAGCTGCTCAAGTCGCTCTTGAAGTAACAGGCAAAGTACTAAAACCGCGCTATGCCGAGTACCTGCCTTTTAAATCTCACAACGGCACCGAACTCGACCAAGGCATTGCACTTTACTTCCCTAACCCACATTCGTTCACTGGCGAAGATGTGTTAGAGCTGCAAGGCCACGGTGGCCCTGTGGTTATGGACATGCTGATCAAACGTATCCTATCCATCTCAGGTGTACGTGCCGCGCGTCCTGGTGAATTCTCTGAGCGTGCCTTCTTGAACGACAAGATGGACTTAACGCAAGCGGAAGCGATTGCCGACCTGATTGATGCCAGCTCAGAAGAAGCGGCGAAATCTGCACTACAATCTTTGCAAGGTGAATTCTCTAAACGCATTAATACGCTGGTAGATTCTCTGATTTACTTAAGAATCTACGTTGAAGCCGCGATTGATTTCCCAGAAGAAGAAATTGATTTTCTGGCTGACGGTAAAGTAAGTACTGACTTACAAGCTATCATTGATAACCTAGAAGCTGTGCGCCAAGAAGCTAATCAAGGCTCAATCATGCGTGAAGGCATGAAAGTCGTGATTGCAGGCCGCCCAAATGCGGGGAAATCAAGCCTATTGAATGCGCTGTCGGGTAAAGAATCTGCCATTGTGACCGATATTGCGGGAACGACACGTGATGTACTGCGTGAACATATCCATATTGACGGCATGCCACTGCACATTATTGATACTGCAGGCCTGCGTGATGCTTCCGATGAAGTAGAAAAAATCGGTATTGAACGCGCTTGGGAAGAAATTGCACAAGCAGACCGCGTATTATTTATGGTGGATGGCACAACAACAACGGCAACGGACCCTAAAGAAATTTGGCCAGATTTCGTTGATCGTCTACCCAATAACATCGGTATGACGGTGATCCGCAACAAAGCGGATCAAACCAGTGAAGAACTCGGGATCTGCCATGTAAATGATCCGACTCTCATCCGTCTATCTGCAAAAACAGGTGAAGGTGTCGATGCCCTACGTAGCCATCTTAAAGAGTGCATGGGCTTTGCTGGTGGCAACGAAGGTGGCTTTATGGCACGTCGTCGCCACTTAGATGCCCTAGAACGCGCGTCGGAACACCTTGATATTGGGCAGCAACAGCTTGAAGGCTACATGGCCGGAGAGATATTGGCGGAAGAGCTTCGAATCACCCAACAGCACCTCAATGAGATCACTGGCGAGTTCAGTTCAGATGATTTATTAGGTCGTATCTTTTCTTCATTCTGTATCGGTAAATAACCATAAGGGCTGGCTTACGCTGGCCTTTTCTTTTGTAAGGACAGCTTAATGATCCACATTATTACTGGCAGCACCTTAGGTGGCGCTGAATACGTTGGCGATCACCTTAACGATCTTCTAGAGGCTCGAGGGCACGAGATCGAGCTTCATAATCAGCCTGAATACGACAATATTCCGCAGCAAGGTACTTGGTTATTGGTGACATCGACGCATGGTGCGGGTGAGTTTCCTGATAATATTCAACCTTTGATCAAGTCACTGACTCAAGAATCTCCCGATTTAAGCGCGATTCGCTTTGCTGTGGTTGCTCTTGGTGACTCAAGCTACGACACCTTCTGTTCTGCAGGCCAGTCTGCTTATTCGCTTCTAGAAAAGCTTGGAGCTCAGCCTATTTCAGCGTGTTTTACCATCGATGTTCTTGAAACACCGGTTCCTGAGGATGCTGCAGAGGATTGGTTTAACGATCATAGTGACCAGTTTTAACACCTCAATCTTCTAAAAAGCGGCTTATGCCGCTTTTTTTGTCTCTGAATATCGTGATTGTGAATAACTTTTTTGAAAATAAATCGAAATACATGTCATTTTTTTCAATTTTCTCTGTGGATAAGATCATACATATACGGTGATTAACCTATAGTTATCCAAATAACAACTTTCTAGGTAATTTCCTCTTGTGTATAAGTAGCCATTTTGATCCCAGCTAATCCTCATCATGATCAAAGTTAGATCACATCCTTTGATCCAAAAAAGATCCATGATCTTGTTGATCATTTTTGACTTATCCACAGACACCCTCGATCCTAATAATAGATCTAATAAAAGATCTCTTTAAAGATCTTATCTATATTAATTAAAAACAGCTTTCTCGAAAAATTCCAAAAACGTTTTCTCAAGCTATGAAAACAGGTAGAATATCGCTCCTTTTTATCAATCTAGAAACGTTTGAGTACCTGAGGTCGGTTCATGCTTTATCACGAAAAATTTGACGTCATCGTTGTTGGTGGTGGCCATGCAGGAACGGAAGCCGCACTCGCATCTGCACGTACTGGTCAAAGTACGTTATTACTAACTCATAATATCGATACGTTGGGACAGATGTCTTGCAACCCAGCCATTGGCGGGATCGGTAAGGGCCACTTGGTAAAAGAGGTCGATGCTATGGGTGGATTAATGGCGCAAGCTATTGATAATGCAGGTATTCAGTTCAGAACATTAAACGCATCAAAAGGCCCTGCGGTACGTGCAACTCGTGCACAAGCTGACCGCGCACTTTACAAAGCCTTTGTCCGTAATGTTCTTGAAAACACACCAAACCTAACTCTGTTCCAACAGTCGGTTGATGACTTGATCGTTGAACAAGATCAAGTGGTGGGTGTGGTTACGCAAATGGGCCTCAAATTCCGCGCTAACGCTGTGGTCTTAACGGTAGGCACATTCCTAGGCGGTAAGATCCATATTGGTATGGAAAGTTCATCGGGTGGACGTGCGGGTGATCCACCATCGATCGCGCTTGCTGACCGTCTTCGTGATCTTCCATTTCGTGTTGATCGCCTGAAAACGGGTACACCTCCTCGCATCGATGCACGCAGCGTTGATTTTTCTGAGCTTGAGGTTCAACACGGCGATAATCCGACTCCGGTTTTCTCATTCATGGGTAACCGAGCTCAGCAGCCGCGTCAGATTCCATGTTATATCACGCACACTAACGAAAATACGCATGACGTTATTCGTGCCAATCTCGATCGCAGCCCGATGTACGCAGGTGTGATTGAAGGTATTGGCCCTCGTTACTGTCCGTCGATTGAAGACAAAGTGATGCGCTTTGCTGATAAAAACAGTCACCAAATTTTCATTGAGCCAGAAGGCCTAACGACGCACGAGTTATACCCGAATGGTATTTCAACCAGTTTGCCGTTTGATGTTCAGGTAAAAATCGTTCACTCAATGAAAGGTTTTGAGAACGCACACATCGTTCGTCCTGGCTACGCGATTGAGTACGATTTCTTTGACCCTCGCGATCTTAAACTGACTTACGAGACCAAGTTTATTAAGGGGTTGTTCTTTGCGGGGCAAATCAATGGCACCACTGGTTACGAAGAAGCTGCAGCACAAGGCTTAATGGCCGGTTTGAATGCGAGTTTGTTTACGCAAGGCAAAGAGGGCTGGAGCCCACGCCGCGATCAAGCTTACATGGGTGTACTTATTGATGATTTGTCGACAATGGGTACTAAAGAACCGTACCGCATGTTTACATCTCGTGCCGAATACCGCTTGTTGCTTCGTGAAGACAACGCCGATATCCGTTTGACTGAAAAGTCACGTGAACTTGGCTTGGTCGACGATGCTCGTTGGACACGATTCAACGAGAAGATGGAAAACATGGAGAAAGAGCGTCAACGTCTTAAAGAAACATGGATTAATCCAAAATCTGAAGATATTGATCAATTGAACCAGATCTTAAAAACACCAATGTCTCGTGAAGCGAGTGGTGAAGATCTTCTTCGTCGTCCTGAAATGACTTATTCACAGCTAACGTCGTTGGATCGTTTCGGTCCTGCACTGGAAGATCAACAAGCCTCAGAGCAAGTTGAGATCCAAGTTAAGTACGATGGTTATATCCAGCGTCAACAAGATGAAATTGAAAAATCACTGCGTCATGAAAACACCAAACTGCCGGCTGACATCGATTACAGCAAGGTAAAAGGACTTTCTAACGAAGTGGTTCTAAAACTAACTACCGCTAAACCTGACTCGATCGGTATTGCGTCGCGTATCTCTGGTATTACGCCTGCTGCAATCTCTATTTTGTTGGTTTATCTGAAAAAGCACGGCCTATTGAAAAAAGGTGAGGAAGCATAATGAGCGTATTACGCGAAAAACTGGATCACCTGATTGGCCAGACTGAACTTGAAGTATCGGAAAAACAACGTGGCCAATTAGTGGGCTACGTTGAGTTACTCAATAAATGGAACAAGGCTTATAATTTAACGTCTGTTCGTGACCCGCAAGAAATGATGGTGAAACATATCTTGGATAGCATCATTGTTAGCACTCACTTACAAGGTAAGCGCTTTATTGATGTGGGTACAGGCCCTGGTCTTCCTGGGATTCCGCTCTCAATCATGAACCCTGACTGCGAGTTTTATTTGCTCGATAGCCTAGGCAAGCGTATTCGTTTTATTAAACAAGTGATTCACGAACTGGGCATCGACAACGTTGTTCCAGTACAAAGCCGTGTTGAAGAATTTCAACCAGAAGAAAAGTTTGATGCAGTACTCAGTCGTGCATTTGCGTCAATGACAGACATGGTAGAGTGGTGTCACCATTTACCTAAAGAGCAATCCGGTGTATTTTTGGCTCTTAAGGGACAACATCCTAGAGACGAAATCGACCTGTTACCTGAATGGTGTTCAGTGACAGACATCAAAGCTTTGGAAGTGCCAGAGCTTGATGGAGAGCGTCATTTAGTTACTTTATCGCGTCAGGGATAATCAGCGAGGCCATAGTGGGTAGAATTGTAGCAATTGCCAACCAGAAAGGTGGCGTAGGAAAAACAACAACTTGTGTTAACTTAGCAGCATCAATGGCGGCAACTAAACGCAAGATATTGGTTGTTGACCTCGACCCTCAAGGTAATGCCACTATGGCGAGTGGTGTCGACAAATATCAGGTTGAAGCAACTGCTTACGATTTGCTAGTTGAAGACAGCCCATTTGATGAGGTAGTTTGCCGAAGTACATCTGGTAATTACGATCTCATTGCCGCAAACGGTGACGTTACGGCCGCAGAAATCAAGCTGATGGAAGTGTTTGCTCGCGAAGTTCGCCTAAAGAACGCGCTGGCATCCATTCGTAGTAACTATGATTTCATCTTTATTGATTGCCCACCGTCATTAAATCTTCTTACAATCAACGCGATGGCTGCGGCCGATTCCGTTTTGGTTCCTATGCAATGTGAATACTTTGCTCTAGAAGGTTTGACTGCATTGATGGATACCATCAGTAAACTTGCAGCTGTAGTAAACGAGGATCTGAAGATCGAAGGTCTTCTACGTACAATGTATGATCCTCGTAACCGTTTATCGAATGAAGTCTCTGATCAACTCAAAAAACACTTCGGTAATAAAGTCTACCGAACTGTGATCCCTCGTAATGTGCGTCTGGCAGAAGCGCCAAGTCATGGCAAGCCAGCAATGTACTACGACAAATATTCCGCAGGTGCTAAAGCATACCTTGCTCTGGCAGGCGAAATGTTGCGTCGTGAAGAAGTCCCAGTATAAGTCTAACCAAAGGAATTCGCTCAATGTCTAAGCGTGGTTTAGGAAAAGGGCTAGATGCATTGCTTGCAACTAGCTCGTTGGCTCGTGAAAAACAACAAGTTGCTTCTCATAGCCAGGCTTTGTCTGCTGATGGAGAACTGATCGAGATTGCTGTTGGTTGTTTAAAGCCAGGTGTATATCAACCGCGTAAGGATATTGCGCCAGAAGCGCTAGAAGAGTTGGCTGCTTCAATCCAATCTCAAGGCATTATTCAGCCGATTGTTGTGCGTCATTTAACGCAGGACCAGTTTGAGATTATCGCTGGTGAACGTCGTTGGAGAGCCGCTCGTCAAGCCGGTCTTAAGCAGGTTCCGTGTCTGGTTAAGAAAGTTGCAGACAAGGCCGCCATTGCTATGGCATTGATCGAGAATATTCAGCGTGAAGACCTGAATGTGATCGAAGAAGCGCAGGCTCTAGAACGTTTACAGAACGAATTTGAACTGACGCACCAGAAGGTGGCTGATGTGATAGGTAAATCGCGCGCAACCGTGAGTAACCTACTGCGTCTTAACCAATTGGCTGAACCGGTAAAGGCGTTGGTCGTGTCAAAGCAACTTGAAATGGGCCATGCTCGTGCATTACTAGCACTTGAAGGCGATGTTCAGGTAGAAGCGGCTAACACCGCGGCAAGCAAACAAATGACCGTGCGTCAAACTGAGCAACTCGTCAAAAAGTGCTTAAAACCAGAGGTTGAGTCTGAATCGAAGCCCGAGGACAAAGAAGCCATCGAACTTTCACGAAGACTCACGGAAAAATTGCAAGCAAACGTTTCAGTTACTCGTTCTGTTAGCGGTAAGTCAAAAGTGACAATTACTCTTGATGAGCCTCACAAATTAGAGCAACTTATTGCTAAACTAGAGTACTAAATGAGATAATTGATTTAGGTCAATTATGTAATAAACAAGTAATTTCGTACAAAAGTTGTCGGTTTGTATGCAAAAATGTAAATGATTGCTGCATTGTGATTGCAATCAATTTGGCTGAACGTATAATTTTCGCCAATTTCTCAGCACGCTTTGAAGCGAGTGGTAAAGTGGGCTTAAAGAGGAACGAATACATGGTAGCGGCGTTAGCAAGACCAGGACGAGTGCTTGCAAAGCAAATGTTATTGATCGAGCTTAGCGCGGTTATATTAGTGGCGATAGGGTTAGGTTTAGCTGTTAATCCTGATTGGGGTTTTGCTGCATTAATCGGTGGCGGTATTTTTGTCATCGCGAATGTAGTTTTTTGTGTGTGTGCTTTCCTATTTTGTGGAGCTCGCGCAACTAAGTTAGTTGCGGCGTCGTTCTATGCTGGTGAAGTGCTCAAAATCTTAATCACAGTTTTACTATTCTCTATTGTCTACATGTATATGCAGGTGGAATTAATTCCCCTCAAACTGACCTATTTACTGGTTCTAGGTATTAATATCTTTGCGCCAGTGCTTTTCATTAACAATAAAAAATAGGATGAGTTATGGCTGCGCCAACAGCATCCGGATACATTGAACACCATTTACAAAACCTTTCTTTAGCTAAGTTTGGTCTTGTAGAGGAAACAAGTTTCTGGAACGTACATATAGACAGTCTGTTTTTTTCTGTGCTGACAGGGGTGTTATTCCTTTGGGTTTTTCGCTCAGTCGCTAAGAAAGCAACAGTAGGTGTACCTGGTAAGCTTCAGTGTTTTGTTGAAATGGTAGTGGAATTCGTTGGCGACAACGTTAAAGAAACTTTCCATGGCCGCAATCCTCTGGTAGCTCCATTAGCACTGACTATATTCTGCTGGATTATCATTATGAACTTGATGGACTTAGTGCCTATCGATTTCTTACCATATCCTGCAGAGCATTGGCTAGGTATCCCTTACTTGAAAGTGGTTCCTACAGCTGATGTAAATATAACAATGGCAATGGCTTTAGGTGTTTTTGCTCTGATGATCTATTACAGCATCAAAGTGAAAGGCTTGGGCGGATTTGCTAAAGAATTGGCACTGCATCCATTTAATCACCCAATCATGATTCCATTTAACTTGGTACTTGAGGTAATTTCGTTATTAGCGAAGCCACTATCTCTAGGTATGCGTTTATTTGGTAATATGTTTGCGGGTGAGGTGGTGTTTATTCTTATCGCGGCAATGCTACCGTGGTACTTACAATGGGTAGGTGCACTACCTTGGGCTATCTTCCATATCTTGGTTATTTTGATTCAAGCGTTTGTTTTCATGATGTTGACAATCGTTTACCTATCAATGGCCCATGAAGATAGTGATCACTAAAAAAATTTTTAAGCTTTATTCTAACTATTAATGTTAATCGGAGAACGTAAATGGAAACTGTACTAAGTTTTTCAGCAATCGCTGTTGCTATCATTGTTGGTCTTTGTGCCGTAGGTACTGCAATTGGTTTTGCTATTCTTGGTGGTAAATTCCTAGAAGGCGCTGCGCGTCAACCTGAAATGGCTCCAATGCTACAAGTTAAGATGTTCATCATCGCTGGTCTACTGGATGCTGTTCCAATGATCGGTATCGTAATCGCACTACTATTCACGTTTGCTAACCCATTTGTAAGTCAGCTAGCAGGCTAATTAACTCTCAATAGTTAATTAAATTTTTGTAGTTGATTCTTAACGAGGAGTAGCTGTTGTGAATATGAACGCAACTCTGTTAGGTCAAGCAATTGCTTTTTCGCTATTTGTTTGGTTCTGCATGAAATATGTATGGCCACCAATTATGCAAGCAATTGAAGAACGTCAGAAAAAAATTGCTGACGGTCTTGTAGCCGCTGAACGCGCTGCTAAAGACTTGAACCTGGCACAAGCCAACGCTTCTGAGCAAATGAAGGAAGCGAAGCGCACTGCAACTGAGGTTATTGATCAGGCAAACAAACGTAAAGCTCAGATTATTGATGAAGCGCGCGAAGAGGCTCAGGCAGAACGCCAGAAGATCTTAACGCAAGCTGAAGCTGAAATTGAAGCTGAACGCACACGTGCCCGTGATGACCTGCGCAAACAAGTCGCAACTCTGGCTATAGCTGGTGCTGAGAAAATCCTTGAGCGTACTATCGATAAAGATGTACACAATGATCTTCTTAACAACATTACTGCAAAACTTTAAAGCAAGGGGCTGTATATGTCTGATTTGACTACAATCGCACGCCCCTATGCTAAAGCAGCGTTTGACTTTGCGGTAGATAAAGGTGAGCTAGACCAATGGGGTCAAATGCTTACTTTTGCTGCCGAAGTGGCACAAAATGATGATGTTCATAATTTATTAAGCAGTTCTATGACTGCTGAAAAGTTAGCTGAAGTATTCATTGTAATTTGTGGCGAACAATTTGATGAATTCGGTCAGAACTTAATTAAAGTGATGGCAGAGAATGGTCGTTTAATGGCCTTTCCTGATGTTTGCAAACAGTTCTTATTGCTTAAACAAGAGCATGAGAAAGAAATCGACGTTGAAGTAACTTCAGCCGTTGAGCTTTCTGAAGAACAACGTTCAAGCATCATCAGCAAATTGGAACTGCGCCTAGCGCGCAAAGTTCAGCTGAATTGCAGTATAGATGAGACTCTACTTAGTGGAGTTATTATTCGAGCCGGAGACCTAGTCATCGATAACTCAGCGCGCAGTCGTTTAGACCGCCTGAGCGATGCATTGCAGTCTTAATGGGGATTGGAGCATGCAACTTAATTCCACTGAAATTAGCGATCTAATTAAACAACGTATTGAATCTTTCGACGTTGTTAGTGAAGCTCGCAATGAAGGTACTATCGTTTCTGTAAGCGATGGCATCCTTAGCATCCACGGCCTAGCGGACGTGATGCAAGGTGAAATGATCGAACTACCGGGTGGCCGTTACGCGCTAGCACTAAACTTGAACCGTGATTCGGTTGGTGCTGTTGTAATGGGCCCGTATGCTGACCTACAGGAAGGCATGAAAGTTACAGGTACTGGTCGTATTCTTGAAGTACCAGTAGGTCCTGAAATGCTTGGTCGTGTTGTAAACACGCTAGGTGAGCCAATTGATGGTAAAGGTCCTATCGAAGCGAAATTAACTTCGCCTGTAGAAATTATCGCACCAGGTGTAATCGACCGTAAATCGGTAGATCAACCTGTTCAAACTGGTTACAAGTCAGTTGACTCAATGATCCCTATCGGTCGTGGTCAACGTGAACTAGTAATCGGTGACCGTCAGACTGGTAAAACAGCAATGGCGATCGATGCGATTATCAACCAGAAAGACTCTGGTATTTTCTCTATCTACGTAGCTATCGGCCAAAAAGCGTCGACTATTGCTAACGTAGTTCGCAAACTAGAAGAGCACGGCGCACTGGCTAACACTGTTGTTGTTGTTGCATCGGCTTCTGAATCTGCAGCGCTGCAATACCTTGCACCGTATGCTGGTTGTGCGATGGGTGAATACTTCCGTGATCGCGGCGAAGATGCACTGATTGTTTATGATGATCTATCTAAGCAAGCGGTAGCTTACCGTCAAATTTCACTACTACTTAAGCGTCCACCTGGCCGTGAAGCGTTCCCTGGTGATGTTTTCTACCTTCACTCTCGTCTACTAGAGCGTGCTGCTCGTGTAAGCGAAGCATACGTAGAAAAGTTCACTAACGGTGAAGTGACAGGCAAGACTGGTTCTTTAACTGCTCTACCTATCATCGAAACGCAAGCTGGTGACGTATCTGCATTCGTACCAACGAACGTAATCTCGATTACTGATGGTCAGATCTTCCTACAAACTGAACTATTCAACGCGGGCGTACGTCCAGCTGTTGACCCTGGTATCTCAGTTTCTCGTGTAGGTGGTTCGGCGCAGACTAAAATCATCAAGAAGCTATCTGGCGGTATCCGTACTGCTCTAGCTCAATACCGTGAACTTGCAGCATTTGCACAGTTCTCATCGGATCTTGATGAAGCGACCAAAAAGCAACTAGACCACGGTCAAAAAGTTACAGAACTGATGAAGCAGAAACAATATGCTCCTATGTCTGTATTTGACCAAGCTCTAGTAATCTTCGCTGCAGAGCGTGGATACCTTCAAGACGTAGAACTGTCTAAAGTTCTAGATTTTGAAGCTGCTTTACTGTCGTTTGCTCGTGGTCAATACGCTGATCTAGCAACACAGATCGACGCAACGGGTGCTTTCAACAAAGAAATCGAAGCTGAGCTGAAGAAGCTTGTTGACGATTTCAAGGCAACCCAGACCTGGTAATTGGTAGGTGGTCTTAGGGCCACCTCATACCATTAACGGAGAGTAACGATGGCCGGCGCAAAAGAGATACGTAATAAAATCGGTAGTGTTAAAAGCACACAGAAGATTACGAAAGCAATGGAAATGGTAGCAGCTTCAAAAATGCGTCGTTCTCAAGACGCAATGGAAGCTACTCGTCCATATGCAGAAACAATGCGTAAAGTGATCGGTCATTTGGCTAATGGTAGCCTCGAGTATAAGCATCCTTATCTTGAGGAACGTGAAGCCAAACGTGTTGGTTACATCATCGTTTCTACAGACCGTGGTCTTTGTGGTGGTTTGAACATTAACTTGTTCAAGAAAGCTATGAATGACATGAAAGATTGGTCTGAGAAAGGTGCTGATGTAGAGCTTGCAATTGTAGGTTCTAAAGCAACAGCATTTTTCAATAACAGCGGCGCGAAAGTAGCAGCTCAAGTTTCTGGTCTGGGCGATCGTCCAAGCCTTGAAGACTTGATTGGCTCTGTAAGCGTTATGCTGAAGAAATATGATGAAGGTGAATTGGATCGCCTGTTCGTAGTGTTTAACAGATTTGAAAACACTATGGTTCAAGAACCAACGATCGATCAATTACTTCCTTTGCCTAAATCAGACAGCGAAGACATGAAACGCGATCATGCTTGGGACTACATTTATGAGCCTGAGCCAAAACCATTACTAGATGCACTGTTAGTTCGATACGTCGAATCTCAAGTGTATCAAGGTGTGGTAGAGAATCTTGCTTGTGAGCAAGCGGCTCGAATGATTGCAATGAAATCAGCAACAGATAATGCTGGTGACATTATTGATGACTTAGAACTTGTGTATAACAAAGCCCGTCAATCGGCGATTACACAAGAACTTTCTGAGATCGTTTCAGGCGCAGCTGCGGTTTAAGCTTAGGTAAAACTAAATAGTTAGAGGATTAACGATGGCTACAGGTAAGATCGTACAGATCATTGGTGCGGTAGTCGACGTAGAGTTCCCACAGGGCGAAGTACCTCGTGTATACGATGCTCTGAATGTTAATGAAGTGAAAGAGCGTCTAGTTCTTGAAGTTCAGCAACAACTTGGCGGTGGCGTAGTACGCGCAATCGTAATGGGTAGCTCTGATGGTTTACGTCGTGGTTTGACAGTTGAAAATACTGGCGCTCCAATCTCGGTACCAGTAGGTACTAAGACACTTGGTCGTATCATGAACGTCCTAGGTGACGCAATTGATGAGTGTGGTGAAATCGGTGCTGAAGAGCATTACGCAATTCACCGTGAAGCTCCAAGCTACGAAGAGCAGTCTAATGAGACTTCTCTTCTAGAAACTGGTGTTAAAGTAATCGACTTGATTTGTCCATTCGCTAAGGGTGGTAAAATCGGTCTATTCGGTGGTGCTGGTGTAGGTAAGACCGTTAACATGATGGAACTTATCAACAACATCGCACTTCAACACTCAGGCCTATCTGTATTTGCAGGTGTAGGTGAGCGTACTCGTGAAGGTAACGATTTCTACTTTGAGATGCAGGAAGCAGGTGTTGTAAACATCGAAAAACCTGAAGAATCAAAAGTAGCGATGGTTTACGGTCAGATGAACGAGCCACCAGGTAACCGTCTACGTGTTGCACTGACTGGTCTAACAATGGCAGAACGCTTCCGTGACGAAGGTCGTGACGTTCTACTGTTCGTTGATAACATCTACCGTTACACACTAGCAGGTACTGAAGTATCAGCACTTCTAGGTCGTATGCCTTCTGCGGTAGGTTACCAACCTACACTAGCTGAAGAAATGGGTGTTCTACAAGAGCGTATCACGTCAACTAAAGCTGGTTCTATCACGTCTGTACAGGCGGTATACGTACCTGCGGATGACTTGACTGACCCGTCTCCAGCAACAACGTTCGCTCACTTAGATGCAACGGTAGTACTTAACCGTAATATCGCATCTATGGGTCTATACCCAGCGATCGACCCGCTAGATTCTACTTCACGTCAACTGGATCCATTGGTAGTTGGACAAGAACACTACGACATCGCTCGTGGCGTTCAGTCTACACTTCAGCGCTATAAAGAGCTGAAAGATATCATTGCTATCCTAGGTATGGATGAGCTATCTGAAGAAGATAAGCAAGTCGTATCTCGTGCTCGTAAGATTGAGAAGTTCCTAACTCAGCCTTACCACGTAGCGGAAGTATTTACAGGTGACCCAGGCGTTTACGTACCTCTTAAAGAGACTCTACGTGGCTTCCAAGGTCTTCTATCTGGTGAATACGATGACATTCCAGAGCAAGCGTTTATGTACTGTGGTGCAATTGACGAAGCTATTGAGAATGCTAAGAAGCTATAAGGCTAACTAGGAGGCGATATGGCAGCAATAACCTTTCACCTAGACGTTGTAAGCGCAGAGAAACAACTTTTCTCTGGTCTTGTTGAAACGTTTCAGGTGACCGGTAGTGAGGGTGAACTTGGTATTTTCCATGGTCACACTCCACTGCTGACCGCTATCAAGCCTGGTATGGTGCGTATTGTTAAGCAGCACGGCCACGAAGAAATCATTTATGTTTCTGGTGGTATGGTAGAAGTTCAACCTGGTACAGCGACTGTACTGGCTGATACAGCTATCCGTGGTGAAGAACTAGACGCAGCAAAGGCGGAAGAAGCTAAACGCAAGGCTGTGGAGAATATCCAAAATCAGCATGGCGACATAGACTTCGCACAAGCGGCCGGTGAACTGGCTAAAGCCATTGCTCAGTTACGAGTTATCGAACTGACAAAACAGCGTCGTTAATCTTTTATAAGATTACTGACTCTGAGATAAAGGCGACCTAAGGGTCGCCTTTTTGCATTTTCGGATTCTCAAAAATGCTTCTTTTACGTATCACTACTGGTTAAATGGTTATTGCGATTTAATTTTTTGGCCAAAAACGGTTACAATATCGGCTTAATAAAAATAACGTTGGATAGGTTTACAATGAAGTTTAGCGCGGTAATTCTCGCGGCGGGCAAAGGCACTCGCATGTATTCAAACACACCAAAGGTTCTGCACACGCTTGCAGGTAAGCCAATGGTGAAGCATGTTATTGATACATGTAATGGTCTAGGCGCTCAAAACATCAACCTGGTTTACGGCCACGGTGGTGATCAGATGAAGGCTACCCTAGCTGAAGAATCTGTAAACTGGGCACTGCAAGCTGAGCAGCTAGGTACTGGCCATGCTGTTGATCAGGCATCTGCACATTTCGCTGATGATGAAAAAGTATTGGTGCTATACGGTGATGTTCCACTGATCTCGCCAGAAACCATTGAAAACCTATTAGACGCTCAACCAAACGGTGGTATCGCACTACTTACTGTCGTTCTAGATAACCCTATGGGTTACGGTCGTATCATTCGTCGCAATGGCCCTGTTGTGGCAATCGTTGAGCAGAAAGATGCAACCGATGAGCAGAAGCTTATCAAAGAGATCAACACCGGCGTTATGGTCGCAACAGGTGGTGATCTGAAGCGTTGGTTATCAGGCCTAAGCAATGACAACGCACAAGGTGAATACTACCTGACTGACGTTATTGCAGCCGCTCACGATGAAGGCCGTGCCGTTGAAGCAGTACACCCAGTAAGCCCAATTGAAGTGGAAGGCGTTAACGATCGCTCTCAACTGGCTCGTCTAGAGCGTGCTTACCAAGCTGAGCAAGCAGACAAGTTATTGAAGCAAGGCGTAATGCTGCGCGACCCAAGCCGCTTTGACCTACGTGGTGAGCTTCAATGTGGTATGGATGTTGAGATTGATACCAACGTAATCATTGAAGGCAGCGTAAGCATTGGTGATAACGTGGTTATCGGCACCGGTTGTGTACTTAAAGACTGTGAGATTGATGACAACACTATCGTTCGTCCATATAGCGTAATCGAAGGTGCGACAATTGGTGAAGACTGTACGGTTGGTCCATTCACTCGCTTACGTCCAGGTGCTGACATGCGTAACAATTCACATGTAGGTAACTTTGTTGAAGTGAAGAACACTCGTCTTGGTGAGGGTTCTAAAGCGAATCACCTTACTTACCTAGGTGATGCTGAGATCGGTCAACGTGTAAATGTGGGTGCGGGTGCTATCACTTGTAACTACGATGGCGCGAACAAGTTTAAGACCATCATTGGCGATGACGTATTTGTTGGCTCAGACAGCCAATTAATCGCACCTGTTACTATTGGCAACGGCGCAACTGTCGGTGCAGGCTCAACGGTGACTCGTGATGTTTCAGAGAACGAGCTTGTTATTAGCCGTGCGAAAGAGCGCAAGATTGCCAACTGGCAGCGTCCGACTAAGAAAAAGTAGTCCCTTAATAAATAAGATGATTTTAATGAAAGCCAGTAGTACCGCTACTGGCTTTTTCTTATTTATCTAGATATAAAAAAGAGCGAGTAATCTCGCTCTTTTTTTGTTTTCTTAAGCTAGAAGCTAGAAGCTAGAAGCTAGAAGCTAGTCTTGCTTATCTTCTGCCACTACGCGAGAGTTATCTGGCGCAACAAAGTGGTCAGACAGTTCTTTGTTCGAAACGATGTAACCAATCCACAAAGTACCTAAGCAAATCACCACAGCAATACCCGTAGCGCTAAGTGCTTGGCTCGCCATTGCAGCAACGAGTGCGCTTGATAAGCTACTAATACTGATCTGAAGGCTGTTTTGTAGGCCTGCAGCCGTTGCTGGGCTCTGTTTTGCGCTTGATAGAGCACGGTTTACTACTATTGGGTAAAGTGCGCCGTTTGCTACTGCAATCAGACAGAACGGTGCCAGTAGAGGCCAAATTGACGTCAGTTCCCATTGTGATGCGATGAAAATCAGTAACGCAGCAACGCTAAACAAACCAATCAGGTTTCGTAATACGACACCATCACCGTACTTTTTCACTGCTTGCTTACCGAAGTAGCCACCAGCCATAAAGGCGATTGTCTGTGGAATGAAGCTCAAGCCAATGTCTTTTGCTTCATAACCGAGCTGAGCCATGATCTCTGGCATACCCGTTAGGTAAGCGAAGAACGCTGCTGACGCCGATGCAAACATCAACACATTGCCCATGTATGGCTTAGACTTAAGTAGCGTTTTAATATCAGTCTTGATCGATGTCTGTTTTACTTCCGGCGCTTCTTTTGGTTGAGCCATTGTCGTTGCGATCAACAATGCGCCCATTAGCGTCAATGTGATAAAGATACTGTGCCAACCAAAGCTGTCTGCTAGCAACACACCCAGTTGAGGTGCTAACGCTGGAGATAGCGCCACTAGAGGCATGATAGTCGCAAAAATTTGCTGGCTACTGCTCTGAGAGTAACGCTTGATTACCATTGCTTGCCAAATTACCGCAGGCGCACATACACCGATCGCTTGAATAAAGCGCAGTGTCAGTAGGTGCCATACTTCGGTACTGAATGCTAAGCCAAATGAAGCGGCTGTGAATATTACTAGACCGACTGCCAGCGTATTGCGGTGACCATATTTGTCACTTGCTAGGCCCCAAAGAAGCTGACCTAGTGCCATACCGCCAAGGAATACGGTTAGAGACAAGGCGATCTGCTCTGGCCCGGTTGCAAAGTCGACTTCCATTGCTTTGAACGCTGGAAGGTACATATCAGTCGCGATGAAACCAAGCATTGAAAGTACTGCAAGGTAGACCAATTGAAATTTAGAAATATTCATAAGATGCCATTAAGCTAAAAGTAGTGATGTTTTTATCATCAAAAAAATTGTTAGATAATCAGGAGTGAAAGTCCCTGTTTATTTATGCTGACATTCTATTTTTCAGAGCTGATAAAATAAAACGCTAAAATATGTAGTTATCAATCAAAAAATTTGAAGGCTTATGTTCTCTAAATCCTCGTTAGAAATGCTTGATACCGTTGCTCGCTTGGGCAGCTTTACTGCGGCTGCTGAGCAATTGCACAAAGTTCCATCGGCGATCAGCTATGGGGTAAGGCAGGTAGAGCAAGAGCTTGATGTTTTACTTTTCAGACGCTTACCAAGAAAAGTAGAACTGACGCCTGCTGGGGAGTTGTTTATTGAAGAGGCTCGCCAACTGCTGAGGCAAATGGAAGAACTCAGTGCGCAAACTCGCCGCGCTGCGCGTGGTTGGAAGAAAACCCTACGTCTAACCCTTGATAACGTGGTTAAGCTCGACAAGATGAAGCCAATGATTGAAGAGTTTTATCAAACCTTTGAGTTTGCAGAGCTACAGATCAACATGGAAGTGTTTAACGGTTCTTGGGAAGCCATTGCTCAGGGCAGGGCGGATATCGTGATTGGCGCCACTTCGGCGATTCCGGTTGGCGGTGACTTTGAAGTTAAGGATATGGGGCGGTTAGATTGGGCATTTGTCATGTCACCCAGTCACCCTTGTGTGCGAGAACAAAACCTCAATGAAGCCTTTGTCAGTCAATATCCAGCGATCTGTTTGGATGATACCTCCAGCGTGCTACCTAAGCGTCACACTGGCCATTATGCAAGTCAGAGACGTCTTCTATTACCTAACTGGTATAGCGCAATAGAATGCCTTAAAAATGGTGTAGGGGTGGGTTATATGCCAAGGCACATTGCCGCGCCTATTATTGAACAAGGCTTGCTGGTGGAGAAAATACTGCCTGAGCCGAGCCCGCAGAGTCATTGTTGTTTGGTATGGCGAAAAGACGATAACCATAAATTGATCGAATGGATGGTCAAGTACCTAGGATCGAGTGAACAACTTCACCAAGATTGGTTGGATCATCGCAAGGCGATCTAATGATCTCTTTGCAAGAGGATCCTTTTCAAGCTTGAGCTGAATCAGCACCAATAAAAAGAGCGAGTAAATACTCGCTCTTTTTTGATTCGGTCGTAAACTCTTAAGACAAGAAGAACTTGTAGGAAGGGTTATCGGTTTCATCTTTGCATTGGTAGCCGAGTTCTTCTAAGTGCGTAGAGAACTGAGCCAAATCATCATCACCGAGTTCGAAGCCACACAGCACTCGACCGTAATCGGCACCATGGTTACGATAGTTGAACAGGCTGATATTCCAGTGAGTCCCTAAGGTATCAAGGAATTTAATCAATGCACCTGGGTATTCAGGGAACTCAAAGCTGTAAAGACGCTCTTTCAATGGCTTCGATGGTTTGCCGCCAATCATGTAACGAATGTGAAGCTTTGCCATCTCGTCATCAGACAAGTCGACAACCGCGTAGTCACCCTCACGTAAGTCATTGATGATGTGTTCGAGTTCTTCTTGTCCACCTTGTAGACGTACACCTACGAAGATATTCGCCAGGCTTTCGTCGTTGTGGCGGTAGTTAAACTCAGTCACCGCTCGACCACCAATAATGTTACAGAACTCTAGGAACGCACCTTGTCGTTCTGGAATCGTCACCGCAAGTAGACCTTCTCGCTTCTCACCCAATTCACAACGCTCAGAGACATAACGCAGGCCGTGGAAGTTGGTGTTCGCACCAGAAAGTACCGTTGCTAGTTGCTTATTTTGCAGTTGGTTTTGTTCTGCAAACTTCTTAAGGCCTGCCAGAGCAAGCGCTCCTGAAGGCTCGGCAATCGCACGAGTGTCTTCAAAGATGTCCTTTACCGCAGAGCAGATTTCATCGCTAGAGACTGTAATATGACCATCAATGTACTGTTGGCAAAGACGGAAGGTTTCTTCACCAATGCGTTTAACCGCAACACCATCAGCAAACATGCTGACCTGATCCAGTACCACGGGTTCACCCGCATCCAGTGCTGCTTTCAAGCAAGCCGAGTCTTCAGGCTCTACCGCTATCACTTTAATCTCTGGCATCAGTTGTTTGATAAGCACTGCAACACCAGCGGCTAAGCCACCACCACCAACCGGCACAAAGATATAATCCATGTGACCGTTTTGCTGCAGCATCTCCATGCCCATAGTGCCTTGCCCTGCAATCACCAGTGGGTGATCGAAAGGAGGAACAAAGGTGAAGCCATGTTCAGCCGATAGGCGTTCCGCTTCCGCTTTTGCTTCATCGAAATTACTGCCGTGCAGAACCACTTTGCCACCAAATCCGCGTACCGCATCAACCTTGATATCCGGCGTCGTTTTTGGCATCACGATTGTGGTTTGAATACCCAACTTAGAGCCAGATAACGCCATACCTTGTGCGTGATTTCCTGCGGATGCTGCGATAACACCTGCGGCTTTCTGTTGTTCAGAAAGGCTTGAAACCATGTTGTAAGCACCGCGCAGCTTAAACGAGTGTACCGGTTGACGATCTTCTCGTTTTAGCTGAACCTGATTACCGATACGAGCGCTTAAACGTGGCATATCTTGCAGAGGTGTCACAATCGCCGCTTCGTAAACCGGCGCTCTCAGGATTTGGCGCAGATAGTCTGCGCCACTTTGTTTTTTGGGACTGGAGGTGTCGTCACTCATAGTTAGCCCTCAAGCTTAGACTTATCACGCACTGCGCCTTTGTCGGCACTGGTTGCCATGCTCGCGTAAGCTTTCAGTGCGAATGACACTTCACGCTGACGGTTTTCTGGTTTCCAGCCTAGTGCATCTTGTTTTTCACGACGTGCTGTTAGTTCAGCTTCTGGTACATCAAGCGTGATTGAACGGCTAGGGATGTCGATAGTGATAATATCGCCAGTGTTAACTAGACCAATCACACCGCCACTTGCTGCTTCTGGAGACGCGTGGCCGATAGACAGACCCGATGTACCACCAGAGAAGCGACCATCAGTCAGTAGAGCACATGACTTACCTAGGCCCATTGATTTCAAGTAAGTGGTTGGGTACAGCATTTCTTGCATACCTGGACCACCTTTTGGACCTTCGTAGCGAATAACCACGACTTCGCCTGCTTTAACTTTACCCGCTAAGATACCTTCTACCGCTGTATCTTGGCTTTCAAATACGATTGCTGGACCTTGGAATTTAAGGTTTTCTTCATCAACACCCGCAGTCTTAACGATACAACCATCAACCGCGATGTTACCTGAAAGTACCGCTAGGCCACCTTCTTGGCTGAATGCGTTCTCTTTGGTACGAATACAACCTTCTTTGCGATCGTCATCAAGGCGATCCCAACGGCAATCTTGTGAGAAAGCTTTAGTTGTACGGATGCCCGCAGGGCCAGCACGGAAGAACTTAAGCACCGCTTCGTCTTCTGTCTGCATGATGTCGTACTGAGCAAGTTGCTCTTGCATGCTTAGACCAAGCACGGTGCGAGTTTGGTTGTTCAATAGACCTGCACGGTCAAGTTCGCCAAGGATCGCCATTACGCCACCAGCGCGGTGAACATCTTCCATGTGGTACTTCGGTGTTGAAGGCGCCACTTTACATAGGTGTGGAACACGGCGAGACATCGCATCGATATCATCCATATCGAAATCAATGTCGCCTTCTTGAGCGGCCGCTAAAAGGTGAAGAACGGTGTTACTAGAACCACCCATTGCGATATCAAGCGCCATCGCATTATCAAAGGCAGCGCGGTTTGCGATGTTGCGTGGCAGTGCTGACTCGTCGTCTTGCTCGTAGTAACGCTTGGTTAGATCAACGATGCGCTTACCGGCATTGATGAACAGTTCTTCGCGGTCTGCGTGCGTCGCCAGCATAGAACCGTTACCAGGCTGAGATAGACCAAGTGCTTCTGTTAGACAGTTCATTGAGTTTGCTGTGAACATACCTGAACATGAACCACAGGTTGGACATGCTGAACGTTCTACTTGCTCACTTTGCTCATCAGAAATCGTTGGATCAGCACCCTGAATCATCGCGTCAACAAGGTCGAGCTTGATGATCTGATCTGAAAGCTTGGTTTTACCTGCTTCCATTGGGCCGCCTGATACAAAGATCACTGGGATGTTAAGGCGCATTGCTGCCATCATCATTCCCGGCGTGATTTTGTCACAGTTAGAGATACACACCATCGCATCCGCACAGTGTGCATTGACCATGTATTCTACTGAATCAGCAATAAGCTCACGTGATGGCAGTGAGTACAGCATGCCGCCGTGGCCCATTGCGATACCATCATCGACTGCGATGGTGTTGAATTCTTTAGCGATACCGCCTGCTTTCTCGATTTCACCTGCAACCAGTTGACCCATATCTTTAAGGTGAACGTGGCCTGGTACGAATTGAGTGAAAGAGTTTACAACCGCGATGATTGGCTTACCGAAGTCATCATCTTTAACGCCAGTTGCACGCCATAAAGCGCGCGCACCAGCCATGTTGCGTCCGTGGGTAGTCGTTGCTGAACGATAGATTGGCATTGCTTAAATCCTTATAAAATATTTGGCTGTTGCTTACTTAGTGGTTTGTGTTTGGTTATCTGACGTGTGGTCTGCTGGATAAACGTAATCTAACCAACCCCACTTATCCTCAGTAGTGCCATTAAATAAACCAAAGTAAGCTGCTTGAACTTTTTCAGTGATAGGACCGCGTTTGCCTTCACCTACTGTAATTTTGTCTACGCTGCGAACCGGAACGATTTCTGCCGCTGTACCTGTCATGAAGACTTCGTCAGCAAGGTACAGGGCTTCACGAGCAATGTTCTCTTCACGGATTTCATAACCCATGTCTTTTGCTAGTGTCATGATCGAGTCACGAGTGATACCCGGCAGAATCGCGCTTGTTGCTGGTGGTGTAGAAAGAATGCCGTTACGAATAACAAAAATGTTCTCGCCTGCACCTTCTGAAAGGTAGCCATCAACACTCAGAGCAATACCTTCATCGTAACCATGACGACGAGCTTCACCACCAACGAGCAGTGATGATAGGTAGTTACCACCAGCCTTTGCTGAAGTTGGGATAGTATTTGGCGCTGCACGGTTCCAGCTTGAGATCATCGCATCTACGCCATTTTCTAGCGCTTCTTCACCTAGGTAAGAACCCCATGGGAAAGCGGCGATGATCAGATCCATCTCTGTGTTTTCAGGAGGGCAAACACCTAAGCCAACGTTGCCGACAAAGCCGAGAGGGCGGATGTAGGCTGACTCTAGCTTATTTTGACGTAGCGTTTCGCGAGTCGCTTCCATAATTTCTTCCTCAGTGAAAGGAATTGGGAAGCGGTAGATTTTCGCTGAGTCTTTTAGGCGTCTTGCGTGCTCTGGGTGACGGAAGATAACCGGACCCTTTGGCGTGTTGTAGCAACGAACGCCTTCAAATACAGAAGTACCGTAGTGCATTGCGTGAGTCAGGACGTGAACGTTTGCCTCTGCCCAAGGAACCATTTCACCGTTAAACCAAATATAGTCTGCTGTTTTAGCTGTCATGTTTGCGGTTCCTTATGCACTTATTTTTTGTTGTAAGTTATTGTTTGGCAATTCATTACGACTGATAGAGATAACGTCAACGGTGCGTACATCCCACAGCTTTTCGATCTGATTAACTAAGAAAGAAATCGGGCGGTCACTGTCGACAATGATCTCAACGCTCGCGACTTTGCTTTCGTGGTTTTGGGTACCAGCCACTTGCTTAACGATGAAGCCACGATGACGAATAACACGAAGAACACGTTCTAACAGTACTGGTTTATCATCGGCTTTGATGTCTAATAAGTATCTTTTCATGTTATGTGTTCTCCAACATTTCGCTGTTTGAAGCACCTGGCGGTACTAGTGGCCATACGTTTTCTTCTTCGTCGATAAGGACATGAAGTAGGTAAGCGGTTTTGCTCTCAAGCATCTCTTTTAATGCTGGCTCTACTTCTTCTTTACGCGTGATGGTTTTGCCCGGGATATCGAACGCTTTTGCCAGCATGACGAAATCTGGGTTGTCATCCAAGATAGTTTCACTGTGTCGGCCATCAAAGAACAGAGATTGCCATTGGCGAACCATGCCTAAACGAGAGTTGTTAAGCAGCACCATCTTCACTGGGATTTGGCGACGCTTCAGCGTACCAAGCTCTTGCACGTTCATCATGAATGAGCCGTCACCTGAGATAAGTATAGATTGGTCATCAGGACGACCAACCGATGCACCCATAGCTGCAGGTAGGCCAAAGCCCATAGTGCCTAGGCCCGCTGAAGTGATGAAGTTTTGTGGATCGCGAGGTTGAATATGCTGAGCTGCCCACATCTGATGTTGGCCAACATCGGTTGAAACCATAGAACTCGCAGGCATCATGTCTGACAGTTGTTTCAACAACAGAGGTGCGAAGATAAGGTCGCCTGGGTGGTCGTAGCGCCACTTGAATGAGCTGCGTAGCCCTTCAGAGTGGTGAACCCAAGAAGATATGTCTTGGCTTAGTTCCAGTTGAGGCATGATCTTGTTGATGTCACCACGAATTGGCGCATTAGCAAGACGCAGTTTGCTAAATTCAGCGGCATCGATATCGATATGGATAACTTTAGCGTGCGGTGCAAAGGTATCGAGCTTGCCGGTTACTCGGTCGTCAAAACGAGCGCCAACAACAATTAACAGGTCACTTTCTTGAACCACTAGGTTAGCGGCTTTGGTGCCGTGCATACCCAGCATACCCAAGTAGTGTGGGTCGTCACGCTCAATGGTGCCTAAGCCTTTTAGTGTGCTTACTGCAGGCATTGGATTTAGACGTAAAAACTCACGAACTGCATCGGTTGCTTTCGCCAGTTGAACGCCACCACCTACGTATAAAACAGGACGAGTCGCTTGAGACAAGAAGTACTGAGCTTGTTCAATAGCATCCGTTGTCACAACAGGAATAGCTGGTGGTGTAAATTCAGGAAGAATTTTTACAGGGGACTCTGCTAGCTGAACATCTTTAGCGATATCGACAATAACCGGACCGGGACGCCCTGCTTTTGCAACGATAAATGCTTCAGCCAGTGTTGGAGCAAGATCTTCAATATCGGTAACGAGGTAACTGTGTTTAGTACATGACAGAGACATACCAATCACATCCATTTCTTGGAATGCATCGGTACCAATGTGGGAGCTAGCAACTTGACCAGTGATAGCGACGAGTGGGATGGAGTCCATAAAGGCATCAGCAAGACCTGTGACTAGGTTAGTCGCGCCAGGGCCTGAGGTTGCCATACAAACAGCGACGTCTTGTGTTGCACGTGCCATACCGATAGCTGCCATTGCAGCACCTTGCTCAT
This sequence comes from Vibrio sp. QJM3NY_15, assembly GCF_057785995.1. Taxonomy (NCBI): domain Bacteria; kingdom Pseudomonadati; phylum Pseudomonadota; class Gammaproteobacteria; order Vibrionales; family Vibrionaceae; genus Vibrio; species Vibrio sp. QJM3NY_15. The sequence goes on along the minus strand of NZ_CM173517.1, from coordinate 3,619,870 downwards.
GGCGACACAGGATATGCTCAACCCCGCCGTCATAAAGTGCGTCGTAGATTGGCATGATGGCACCACCTGGGTAACCAAATACGGTTTCAATACCCTGCTGTTTTAGTGCGGATACAACTAGTTCTGCGCCTTTCATCGGAATTTCCCCGTATTACCTATATTTTGGTAACTGTTTCCATTGTCTATGCACATCTTGTGCTCCCATTCTTCCTGTAAATCGGCAAAGCCGAAAATGTTTCAAATATAAAAATCGAATCGTTAAATTAGAAAAAACCCCCGGACTTTTCAGTGCGGGGGTTTTTTCTAATTCGTGGTTACTTTTTTCCCACTCGCCCCCGCGTAGTCTCAATAATGACTACGATAATCAGGTTAATCAGTGCGTAAATGCGAGCGTTAAACATCATAAAATTCGAGTTTTCTCGTTTATTGTCTTAAGTAATTGTCTACATCTCTAGTGTTATCACACAAATCTGCCGCATGACAAGGAAAATGTCATTCTTTTTTCACATTAAAACACCATTCCACCACGCTATATAACAACCTTATCGCTTTGGTGAGCAATGAATATCCAGAGTGAATACTTTTAAATCAAAGACAAAGGAAAGTTATGGGACTCGCGATAATTCATAGCCGAGCTAGTGTGGGTGTAGAGGCGCCAGAAGTGACCGTTGAGGTGCATATAAGCAACGGAATGCCCGGTTTTACGCTGGTGGGTTTACCTGAGACTACGGTTAAAGAATCGAAAGATCGAGTGAGGAGTGCCATCATTAATTCTCGCTTTGAATTCCCATCGAAAAGAATCACCGTCAATCTGGCTCCTGCCGATTTACCCAAAGAAGGAGGGCGTTTTGACTTACCAATTGCTCTGGGGATTTTGGTGGCGTCCGATCAACTACCCACATCAAAAATAGCCCAACATGAGTTTATTGGTGAGTTGGCGTTATCGGGAGAATTACGCTCAGTCAAAGGAGTTCTACCAGCCACATTAGCGGCGGATAGTGTTGAGCGGTGCTTGGTGGTACCGCATCACAATGGCGATCAGGCAGCTCTAGTTGGCAAGGGGGTACATAAGTCAGCGCAAACGTTGTTGGAGGTTTGCGCGGATATGTGTGGTCAGGCTCAGCTTGGGTTATACCGGACAGAGCAACATCAGGTCGATGTAGTTGAACATCGTGATTTGCAGGACATCATTGGTCAACAGCAAGGCAAGCGAGCATTGGAGATCGCTGCTGCTGGCAACCACAACTTACTTTTTCTTGGCCCACCCGGAACCGGCAAGACTATGTTGGCGTCTCGATTGCGCGACCTACTGCCTGAAATGAGTGATGACGAGGCAATGGAAACTGCTTCGGTGGCTTCGTTAACGCAGCAAGAGATCAATCAGTACAACTGGAAGCAGCGACCTTTTCGATCCCCTCATCATTCCAGTTCGATGGCGGCGTTGGTAGGTGGTGGTTCTGTACCTCGCCCCGGAGAGATATCTTTGGCGCATAACGGATTATTGTTTCTTGATGAGATACCCGTAATCCCAATAATAAAAAAATATCAAAATTAACACTGTAAGTTGATTTATATGGTTTTTTTGTGTTTCCACATTTCTATTTTATATTGATAATAATTACTCAGATAACTAGAGTGGTTGTTAGTTGTCAATTTGTGGGATGCGATTGTGAACGTCAAAACACTAAATGAGCTTTCTTTATTAAATACGGCACTGTCAGTCGAATACTCTAACTACCTAACACTTGCTGCTGAATCCTCAGTCTCAAAAACACGAATACAGCAAGTATTGAATATTTATGCGGCTTACTGCTACTTGGTTGAACAAGGTAACTACACTGCATTGGAAATATTGAATGACTCAAACTCACTTAATGCACACTTCCAGTCGCTCATTGGTTTTATTTATGGCAGTGATGATATCACTATCCATCGCAGATATAGCCTATGCAGCGAATTAAAAAATATTTTTCGCCACATTGCACAAGATAAGCAACTAACTCTCGATGAAGTGCATTTGTCTACCTTGAAAATGACAGAAGGAGCTTCGAGCTGTCTAGCACAGTTTCGAAAGCTTAATATAGATAAAAGAAAAGCTGACTACCTAAATGGCTGGCAAGTGGTATCAAAAGAAGGGAAAAGCTTTGAGGTTCACCTAGATATGCTTTATGTGAATTTTGGTGAAGCGTTTACAAACAAGATTCATCTCGCTCTAAAAAACTATGCTTATACACAAAAATCAACATCTCTAGCTCAGGGGTTAGTCACACTCAAAACCCTTTTTGCCGGTATATCCACAGTCTATAACGAAAGGGACGAATTAAAAATAGAAGCCCTCCTGAGCCGCAACCATGTGCAGCCCTTTTTCCACAAAGTGTTTAAGGTGCTATTTGTTCGTTCCCAAGCCGCCCAGAACTGCCCAAGGAGTTTCCACACTAAGTGGCGAAATATCATTAACTTTTATACAGAGTGCTTTATAAATACTGGTGTTTTAGCTGAACCCCACAAACCATTCATCGTTCCAGCTTGGAAAGACCCGAAAGGTGCAGCGCCCACTTTTTCAATTGGTGGTAATGCAACGCAGTCAGAAAGCAGCAGGTGGTTTGCTAATATACCAATCAAAATTAAAGATGAAGAGGCTGTTTCAATTATTCAACAACGTGTAGATAGAGATATGGCGCACATTAGGCATATATGCCTCCTGAAGTTGGAGGAGTTTCTAGAGCGAGAAGGTAGAAATAAAGCTTTTCAGAGCACAGGTTCAGTTAAGCCACTGAGTGACACTTTAGGCAACCTTCAATATTACAGCTTTGTCGGTGAAGATAAGTTAGATAATACGGTTGCAACATTTTATGAACACGGTATAGCGCCTAAAAGCTCAAACTATCAATCATTTTTGGGGTTTGCTGGTAATGCTAGCCAACTTCAAACTGAGTTAAATTTACCTACCAAATCAACACTAAATGCTCTTTTAACCCTTCTTGTGATGGAGCACCCTCTGATAACGCCTTCTTGGTTAGCTAAATGGGACTTATTTGATGCAAGTGGCAATATGGTGGGCTACAAGAAAGTGGGTAACCAGTACATTGCGGTGAGTTACAAATCACGAAAAGGAACTACCAATGCACAACAAGAAATTGTGCTTAATGCGCTTTCTAAATCCATAGTAGAGTTCTTGATACAACACACTCGCATGAGTCGTGAATACTTAAAGGATAAGGGGGATGTTAATTGGCGAAAGATGATTTTGACCGCTACCGTTTCCAACGCGGTGCGCCCAAGTAGCCTCAATAACACTCTTTCCTCGGCAAATGATTTTTATGATTGGCTTCAAGACAACTCGCTTTTTGATAAGAGCAGTAATATCACTCTAGCAGATGCCCAATCAATTTCTGAGATTCACTCATTGCGCTCGATTAGACGACACCGAGGTTTTCAAATTTACTTGGCAACGCGCTCGATGGATGCCGTTGCGGAGGCGCTTGGCCATAAAAAGAAAGATGTAAATCTACTGACCTCTTATCTTCCAAACCCACTGATGGACTTCTTTAATGCACGTTGGATACGTCAGTTTCAGAACGCTATTTTACTTGAAGCCATGAAATATTCGGTGTACCGACTTGATGCTGTGAACATGAGTGCTCAAGACATCGAAGAGTTCTTAAATAACCATGGTATCAGCAATATTCCAGAGCATTTCGATCATGGTTTTGTTCAGCAGGCCACTATTGATAATGAAACCTCAAAGTATTTAGTATTCGACCAATTAACCTACACAATATCCGCCTCTCTTTTGCAGTTATTAATGGCAATACGCCTTGTTGTTGAAAGTAGCAACGATGAGGATTCTTTTTTAGACATTGTTTATCACTGGTATCAATCAGCAGTGTTTGTCTTAGACACTTTAAGTTCAGGCAGGCATGACGCTGATGATAATTTGATGGAAGCGCTTGATATTGCAACCAATAACGCACTGGATGCTGACTCAATTAAAGGGGCGCTGCTATGTTAAGTGTTGCTATCGACAATTCCTCTATTGCAAATCTCATTGAAGGCATAGTGCTAGACCATTCGCTCTTGAATGGTCTAAGTGCAGAGGCTCTTGAGCAAATCATAAATTTTTCAGTAGCAAATGATGACTATCGAGCATTAGATATCATCACGAATATCCATGCAGGCATCTACGGCTATGATGACAGACAGCCTGAATGGTTAGAGTCCAGCTTTCCTGCAAACAAATGGGTCCTAACATTTAGCAAAACCCAAAAAATGATACATTGGGACAAAGTTTACTTGGACGATGGTAAGAAGCTCACGGATACGAAGCATCAAAAACTATTAAACAGTTTTAAATACTGGATCACAGCAGCAGATAACCCATTAGAAAATGGTGGAAAAATTAATAGCCCTATAACGGCTTATAAAAAAGTTACCAAAGTTATCGTTCTCATCAATGCTATTTTGCTGCACTCGAAAGGACTAAAACTGGCAAAATACCACCTCCTGAATGTGAATGATGATTATTGGCTGAACATATTGACGAACTACGCCGAGAACGGAATTTTCCAAGGCGTGTACGAGATTGATAAGCGCACTCAAGTATTACTGGATAATGTGTCTCAGAGTATTTCAGATGCAGATGCTCAAGCGTTTAAAGATAAGTATCCCTACATTTCACGAAACATTATTCAAGATGAAATTGCCTTATCTCTAGCTGAGAGAGAAAAGGTGTGTGCGTGGCTTTTTGAGCAAGGTTATTACCAATCTGGAGAAGCCATTAGATACACTGGCAATAGCGCTGTGCTCGTTGAACTATTGTTTGATGGCAAGATGCTTCATCAAAACATTAAGTTACCCAGTTACCCAGAGCTTCACCTCAAAGAGGCAAAACGAGGGTCAGAGTATCGTGCAGTTGATAATAAAGATACTTCATCAGGCACGAATCGAAGAACAATCTCGACATGGATTGAAGCTATTCGATTGATTCATACCAACCTTGAGCGTGAAGATGCAGCAAGCTCCTCAATTCTGTCTGAGCGTGTCAGTGCAGATCACATTAGTAGGTTAGTTAGCTTAAAAAAAGCAGGACGTACTCGCACTTTACCGCCTAAATTTGTGTTTAATTTAATTTGTCAGTGCTATGAGTTTGCCAAAGAACATCTACCTACAGAGGAAGGCTCTGTTACTTTGCTGGATGAAACGTTAACTCTGCTATCTAAAGCAAGAAGCAAATCTGCTGCAAAACATTCCAATACACTTCGACCATCACAAGGGAGCCTAGCTTGGAATGAAGAATTGCATCGAGATATGTCTGGTTCGCATCGTGGTCACTGGCTTGAAACGGAAGCGATCGATTGCTTGAGTTGTGAATACCTGAAAAAAGGAATAAAACAGGTTCAAAGCTTTACTGAAAGCATTGAAAAGCGACACGAACGTATTCGAGCCAACGAAAGCTTGTTTGATTTGTTCTCAGTACTGCAAGGCTCTATACAGGTCTTGGTGGGTGTAATCATGGCTCGAAGGCAAGATGAATTAATCAAAATGAAATCACATGGCAACCTATCACCTAATGTTAATCCTTTTTCAGAGGGTGAAAAAGCAGAGTACAGTCTGAAATTTAAGGTAAAAAAAACAGGCTCAAAAGGGGTAAATGCCACAATAGAAAGACCGATTCCTTTATCTATCGCAAGGTTCGTTTGGCAACTAGAGCAATTTAACATCAAAGCGAGCGAGTTAAATCTATCCAAAGGAAATTTGTCTCTGTTTAACAATTTAAACTCAATATATTGCCAGTTAAGTCATGTAGTACCCGCATCCTTTAATGCACACCTTGATGATTTGTGTGATTACTTAGAAACGGACTTAGTAGCGTACGATAACGGTGAATACCGCCGTAATTATGTTCGTCAACACCAATTAAGACGCTTCTTTGCTATAGCGTTCTTCTGGTCTGGGGGATTTGATGGTATGGATGCTTTGCGTTGGATGTTTGGACATTCAGATATGGAACATCTATACCACTACATCTCAGAGTCGGAGACAGGGGCAGTACTAAACGGGGTTAAAGCCAGTGTAATTGTCCGTGGTGTTGTCGATTCCACCTCTGAACTTGCCAAACTCGAAGGAATAGAAGGTGTTCGCAAAATGATTGCAGAGCGAATGACTGGTGATAGCTCAATACCACTCACAATAGAGTCGGTGAGTGAAGCGGTAGAAGATTACGATGATGAATCTTATCTAACCGTACCTCACATTAGTCAACTTCAAAAAGAGCAGGACATTGAAACGGAGGTTATCCACCTTCTAGAAGAGGGGATAATCACGCTTGAGCCAGAATTCTTTACCGTCGAAGATTGCGATGGGAACACCACTCAAACCTTTAATCTAATTTTAAAAATCAAAGACCTTGATAGAGGGTTGGGACAATGAGAGTTTTAGAGAAAAACCAAACCAAGGTACTTGAAACAGAAAAGCTACTGAAAGAAATCCTCGCAACTCCTGCTGAGTTTAAAAATGATGAAGAACTACAAAAAGCGCTAAAGTCACAATCGGCCATAGCTAAATATCAGAACCAAGAGCGGAATATCACTTCGTGTTCGCTAAACACGATCAAAAGTATCTCAGAAGCACTCTTAGATAGAGGGTTCTTATCATTAGATGAATTGCGAATTAATGCAAAGTTGGCGATAGAAGCTGCGCATCACGCTGAGAAAGCTTCCAAAGGCAACAAGCAAACCGCAGTGGGTTTAAAGCATAAAGTCGCAGAGCTTGAATCGAAACTGGATGCAGCGCAGCGCAGCAATTTTTTACTGACCGTTATTGTTTCAGAATTGCGCTCCAAGCTAAAACAACTCGCAGTGCATGAAGGAACAGTGGAAGAGCGAAAGGAACTTTACCTAGTTCATAATAAGAAGATTGAAGCGGAGCTAAATTACACGTTGAATGGGGAGGTTTAATGGCGGTTCGCAAGCTTAAAGACTTTGAACAGTGGAGTCATCTTGGGTTTGATGGCAAGCTTATCTTTCGTGAGCTCCTAGACATCCCTTTTGTTACTTACAGTAATCATGCACCTTGCTATGAAGCCAATGCTTATATTCACCAGATGATGCTGAGAGGCCATAAAAGAGACACAATTCGTGGGTTTACACACCATATAATTCATTTGGTACATTTTCTTGAAAAACAGCCAATGCTGAGCCGATTTAGCCAACTGACCGACGCAACATTCACACTGTTTATTCAGTCGTTACAAGCAGAGAAAACGCCTCTAGGTGAACTTGCTCGCAGTAACAACACGGTTAGAACTATTGCTCGTACCTGTCTTGAGTTTTTGAAGTTTGTCCAAGATTTTCACGATTTGAGTGCTTTTATAGGCAAGGATAAAGGTAACTCAATTCAGATTCTTGAAAAGCCATATAAGCGCAAACAGGAGGGCTATAAAGGGTTTGTTGAGGGTGTTAAAGTCACCCATACCGCCGTGCCAACAAAAAGTGAGATCAAGAAACGCCACCCAGTTTCAGAAGATGCGGCCTTGCGTGTGTGGGAGTTTATCAAGACTCAGAAAAACAAAGATAAACGCAGAAGAGACATGGCGTTATACACCGCAATGGAGCAATTAGGTGCTCGTGTAACGGAGCTTAGCTTAATTAAAGTGACCGATTATGAGGAAGCAAGACGCACAGGTATGATTACCCTTACCACCTTAAAGCGTAAGGACGATAACACCACTCGAAAGATTCCCGTACCACACATTTTGCTATCAGTGATTGCGGATTACATCAAAGTGCGTAAAAAGGTAATGAGGAAGAAGAAAGTTCAGCATGATTACCTATTTATTAGCCTAAAAACAGGGCGATGCTTATCTGCTGACTCATGGACAACTTACTTGAACTTATGGAAAAAAGAGCTTGCCATTGAGGGTGAGTTGCATCCTCATTTATGGAGGCATGCATTCATTACAGATAAGCTCAAAGGGCTTATTCTGGCTTCTAAAGAAGTGAATGATAAAGATGATTTCCGAAAGCATTTGCTGCATACGCAAACATTTAAAATGCAGCTTCAGCAGTGGACTGGTCATACAAATCTTAGTTCTTTAGATATCTATATTGACCTCGCCTTTACTGATATCAACGGCTACACAGAGGTTTATAATGCTGTTTTTCTAAAGTCGAGTGTTGACCTAGTAAAACGTCAGATTGAGTTGTTAGAAGAACAGATTGCAAGGAAGGTGCTAACACCTACCGCAGCGCTCGGTGAGATGAAGAGACTGTTAGGGGATTTTCAGTCTGATATAGATAAAAGTATTGTCTCTTCGTCACAGTAAAGTTCATCAGCAAGCGGTCACACAACACGTTTTTGGATACTTCCTAGTTGCGCTTTTGCTAATTTAGCAAAAAATAAATTAACTGAAGTATGGCAAACTCGCCCATGCGAGTGTACATAATCACTGGAGCAGATCAGTGTGCCTTAATTTGATTAACTAGACTCGACGCTATCATAATATAAGCCTTCGCATCATTTTCTGTGAGTTCAACTTCTTCTGTATGCACAAGTTGATTCCGTAGTTTTCGGAGTTTATCAAATGATTTAAGCTGTGCTTCGTTCAATACACCGCTCTGGTGGAGGTAATGTCCAAGCTTCGCATAGTTTTTAAACGGAGACGTATTTGATGTGCTCCAAAAAGAAGCAGCTAATGATGCTGCGACACTTTCCAGTTCCATCCACGCTTCCAATACCGCTGCTCGTGTAGAAAAAGAGAGAATGTTCATTGCTGGAGTATCAATACCAGAAGTTTCATCAAGTTGAGCTTCAGACTTCAATGCTTGAACCTGTTCTGAGAACTCCATCTCCAATTCCTTGAACTTCAATTTACGCATGGACGGTATTAATAAAATCAGAGGCTTACGCAAAAGTAGTAGAACAACAATCAATGTCGCTGGCCATGCTAATGCTTTAGTCATTTCAGATATAAATGTGTACTTATCCATGGTTGTGCCTTAATTTACTCAAGTACCATTAAAGCCGCTCTCTACGGAAAACGTTTCCCGTAGGCACGCCTTTTTTAGTTGTCCAGCTCGCGCTCAGCCTGCTCATATGTTGCGTAGAGTTTGTCGACTTTATTGAATAACTTCATGCCACCTTTCGTTGCCCTATCTGTCCAATAATGCCCGTCAAGCTCTTCTACTGGAGAACCATGAATTTCAAGAGCGAAAGAACCGTGATGGATTTCACTCCTAACACCCTGTAGCTCAATTTTTGGTTCGTTTCTATACACTCCAACGAGTTTGAATAAATCATCGTCTTCTTGTTGCTCAATACTATGTGCAACAAGAACTGATTGAGACTCTTTAGTCATTAATCTCAGGCTTAGATTTGTTAAAGACTGTCGAACAACTGCGTAACCGTAAATTGGGTCCGTTTTTTCCCCTGTTTCAGGGTTAACCCAACTACTTTTCAGCTCAACTTTCCATGTTCCTCGTAAATCTGGACGCTTAACATACCAACCTTTAAATATTTTCCATGACCAAAGGTATTTATTGAATAGTGTGACAAAGAGTGTGATAGCACCGACAACTGTACCAAAAGGCTTCACGAAATCAGCACTTAATACAGGCATCCCTTGAAACCAAAGAGCTATCAACCAGACTCCGATAGTGAGGCCAATGAATGAAGATATATGCAGTCTAGTGAGCATTATTCGAACCCAAAGTAATTCCAGGCCGTTATAGCAAAATCACGGCCATCCTTTCTAGTCCATTCTTGACCTGAGTGGAACAGGTAAAAACATTCATTTACTTCGAGCCAACGATTCTCATCAGGCTCGTCACCTTGCAGATTATCCCAAATATATAACAGCATGGCTCGTAGCCGCTCAGTCCATGTTGAATGCGAAAATACCGAATTTGGGCAATTGTAGGCTAAACACTCCATGAAAAAAGACGGTAATTCTCGGAATGTTCCATCTGCCGCCATAACATTCTCAATTCTTTTAAGTAAACGAGCACCTTTTTTGTAAGCATAATTAGTTGCGTTATTTTTTGCTGTACCATTTTCTTTTTGCTGGATTGGATAGTTGACGAGATCGCTACCATCTTTTTTAAATATTTTAGTTCCATCCCTCGAATCATGTTTCATGTAATAACGAAAACTAAAACATGGAACAACATCAGCATCCACCCGCGCTGAGCTAGAATTTATCTGTATCGCAGTAGACCCCGACGAATCCACTTGCCCAGGAAACTTTGCTGCCAATGCAGAGATAAGTTCAGCTCTCAATTTTGTCGGAGTCCAAATACCTTCGTAAGAGTCTCCTGGTGGATGAATATCTTTCTCTGATTCTTCCCAATATAGAACATCTGTGCATTCTACAGCTATATCTACATCACTATCTGAACGCACATTAGTGTTATTGGCATAAGAACCTTTTGCAAAGACTTTTAAGGAGCAGCCATCGAATGGTATGTGTGAATCTATCGCTTCACGAATCATACGCTCAGTTCTATCCTGCTTTTCCTTCTCCGTTGCACTAGAAGGACCTGTCCAACCACACAATTTATCTTCCAAACTCATTGCTAATCCTTTCAAAAGGCTGAAATTTAAATACCGCACTGAATCGCCTCTGCCTGAGTGACACATTACTGGTGTTACGAAAAGTAAGTCAAATAGCACTCTGGTGAAATGAATGTTCAGTCGCCCGAAACAAACAATGGGAGCACTTTAAAGCTAGGAAAAGCCAACTGTCTCTCGTCAACCTAACGTAACTTTGTTTCACAACTGTTAGCAAAAAGAGCCAGAACAGCTAATTCTGGCTCATAATTAGAGATCAAATTACTTTGATTGATAAGTAATTTGGTCTCATTTTGAGGATTTACTAGGCTTTAACCCTGGAGTATTTCCTGGAGTTTTTTTATTGTCCCGTCGACGTTGATCAGGCTTTCCTGTCGATTTAGCAATTGGTTTTGGACCTGGTTTCAAACCCATAACTATATCCTTATTGTAACAGAGGGTATTCCTCATTCACGATCTTTGGGCAACATTGGGATCTTTCAAGGTGTGAATAAAAAACAAACAAAAAATAATGTAAGTTACACTCGCTGAAACACGTTTTGGGGCAAAGGTAAGTTATCACGCAAGTTGCGTGACGCAGCCTGCGTGATGGATTTGTAACGCTAAATGGGGCAGAAATAATTCACGAAACAGGTTGTTTCGCAATTGTGCAAGGACCTCTTGCACAATTGAGTCTGAGAGTTTGTCCAACAGCCTGTTGGGCAATTGGGAAACAGCTTGTTTCACAAATAAATCTCATGATGGTCTCTTGCGTTCTAAACACGACTTGGGGCAGAGACGATTTAGATTTATAGAGCCTAAACAGTGAAACAAGTTATCTACCAGAAGAAAGGAATAACCTAGAGTTTGCTCTCGAATATGAAGGGTTTAAACATATCGGCTGGTGAAGCATAAGCGACCAGATGATACTATATGCACATACGGGTAAATAGGTGTGTCATGAGATATCAAATAGAAAAACCAGCAGATAAAGATCTTTTTGATAGTAGCGGTCATAGTAATGCTGCAAATGCAATCAAAGATGTAATTTTAAACCAAAAGGACATTCATGCCATCGGGCTAGAGGGAGAACTTGGTTCAGGAAAGAGTACAGTACTACGTTTACTAGAACAAAAGCTGCCTAGAGAAGAATATAAATTTATCACATTTGATGTTGAGCAATTCCATCACTCTTCGACAAAAGCATCTTTCATAAAACACTTTCGCGATTGCGTTATTGAACTATTTGGCTCCGATTCATCACCTGACGCCAAAAGAACAAAACGAAAAGTGCAAAAAGCTGCAGATAGAGCGCTGGGTAATGATTTAACATACACTAAAAAAGTTACAAGTAACTTAAGCTGGTACACTATTTCATTCGCGATTTCTCTAATGTTTTCTGTTAGGTACGCTAAGGAATCTCTAGAGCACATTCTAAACACAGCTCGCTTCCTTCTTTCTGATGCTCCTACATATACATTCGGAGTAGAAGAAACTATCACGACGTTTTTAGGTTTATCACCCATTGCTGTAGCGTTATTGATGCGTTACCAGCGCACTCAAGAACAGAATCAAAATGAAGATGATAGGAAGGTTCCTAATATTGGTGATATTTTCAAACGAAACTCGGAAGACAAAATAACTGAAAAACTGCATGTCACTAGAGAGGTTGGTGCTAGCGAACTAAAACAAGCTTTCCAAAAGATTGTATCTGCTATTCCAATTGATAAACATGTCATATTGGTCATTGACAACTTGGACCGCGTTGATAATGAGAAAGTACGAGAGGTTTGGAGTGATCTCGAGACATTTACGTCATTTGAGGGTGATAACCTACGTGTAATCGTCCCTTTTTCTGAAAAACATGTTGCTGCTGCTTTATCTGATAATGATGTAGCAGATGGGTCAGAGTTTATATTGAAAAGGTTGCCTGTAAAATTCCGAACCCCGCCAGTTGTATCCGCTGGTTGGAGAGAACCTTTTGAATATTACTGGAGAGAAACACTTCCAAATTACAGTGGCCTAGAGCTCTGCGCTGAGATTATTGATGTTTGGGTCACACAACACAAACAGATCACTCCTCGTTTTCTGAAAACACACATCAATGAAATTGCTGTAGCACTCGCTTCAAACCCTGAAGTCGTTTCGCCAGTAGCTTGCTCAGCATATCTATTGGCACAGCGTTCAAACAAGTTATCATTTAGGGATATAATTTCCTCAAACAATGATCCAAAAGAAGAGAATTCGAGGCAACTGGTTTCATTGACACACAAGATACTCAGAAAAACCTTAACTGATGATGAATGGTCTTCACAAATAATGTCTATACACTATCAGACTCGCTTTGATGTCGCCAAAAGTGAGCTCTTAGAGTCGCCTTTGAAAAGCGCTATATCACGTTCTGATTTTGAAGATCTTTTTGAACTTACCCCGTTGTTTGGATTTGATGTAGCCTTTCAACGATTATTGGGAACTATAGATCCTTATGAGTATGTCAACGTTTTATCAGAAGCAAATTTTGACAACGACGAACATTGTGCTTGGGTAACAAAATGGATACCGAACATAAATACATATTTAAAGCAGGAAGAGGGAAACTGTCTTGGCTATAACCAAGTAGTTATAGAATCATATAGAACTATACTAGAGGCTGAATACGACATTTCGACCAACAGGCTTATTTCAGAGCATAAGCAACTGTCCAACACTATAAAAGACGATATCAGTAAAGGAGAGAGCCTCGATACTTTGTTGCCTCAGCTTTATGATATCGAATCAGTTATAGGATACGCAAACACCCCTTACTTCATCCAAAAACCAACCCCCGAGTTGCTTGTAAATACTCTCTGGGATCTGATCGAAGACTTCCCTAAATGGAATATTCAGAACCAACCTAAGAATATGGATTTAATCAAGCTACTAAACTTCGTATTGGACAGTGATCTCCAGCTCACATCTGGCCTAATAGAAAAAGTTTCAGAGTTTTATAAACTTGGAGAAGTTACTTTTTCAGGAGAAGGAAATAAAGCCCTCAAGTCATCACGTAGTTACTTTGACATTGAACTTACTGAACACCAGTATTCTCATGTGTTGTTATGTTCTGACTTTTGCTCGACAAGTGTATCTGAAGCACTGGTTGACCGCCTTTCCGAAGTCAAAAGTAAAACTATACTCCCTAAATGGACTGCACTCGCTATCGTATCAACTTTGGCTTCAAACAATGCAGCAAGGGCGTATGCTGACTCGTATTTACTAGATTACATCTTAGAGCATTACTATGTAGAAAATTTGGTTATGCCCTACCTAAAGAACTACTTATCATTTGCTAATCGGTTCGATAGTCTACTTTCTTCCACGAATAATGATGACTTACCTAGCGACATTAAGGTGCTAATTTACAGCTATATTGGAATGAATCGAGTAAATGCTCTCAAAATCAGCTCGATTACTGATAACTATTACCCGAAAATGAAAGACTATCTAGATGAGAAGATGCTAAAAGAGACACTAGAAAAGTTATTTGGGTGGGAAAGGTTTGTTTTAGGTAGTGATAAACATGCTGTTCTTAAGTGGACACCTGAGTTTCTAATAGATGCTCTAACAATTGACTTATCTTGGCAAGAATTCATAATCAATTGGTTTGATTCAAAAGAGCGCGATAAAGACTTTTGGTACGGGGCCATTAAAAATAGGTCTCCCCAATTGCAAGAAATTGTCAATTGGTACTCCACTAATGACAAGAAACTGATTAAAAGTTCACTTGTAACTGCTAGCATCATAGAAAATCAGGAAAGTTATTTTAATGATAAAGAGACCGCAGATTTTGTGATAAATATATTAAACATTCTACCACAAACATCATGTGGTAAAATAAAGCGCAAGATCTCTGCAAACATATTAAATGAGCAATACCCCTTTGAAAAAAAGTACATATTAGTCAATAACTTCGGGGAGTATATTTATCTTCCACCTTTTGAAGGTGACGCTTCTAAGAGTGTTGTTATTCACTTAATTGAAAATGCTGAATCACAAAGCACTGTAGATTGGTTTGAGGCAAATACAGATACTTTGATAGCCGTTGATTGGGGGGGGTACTCTGTCGACTTAAATCAGGCGATAAAGAACATTTGGGAACATTTTGACATTGGTAGGCTAGAGGAGTTCGTTCTTGAAGAGCCAAAGAGAGAACTAACATCTGAAGAAAGTGAAGAAGCTTAATATCATAAGATAACGTTTGAGAACCTTATGATAGTTTTGTCAGATAGTTCTTTGATAGAAGCGGCATAAGAACAAAGCAATTGGATATACCCAAACAAACTTTGGGGCAGAAGTTTGCTTGCCACATACGGTTCTTAGCTTTAAACTAACTTTGAGAGCCTCGGGTATCCCTGCTTTTTCTTGGAGTTACTATTTACTGTCTGGCCAGAAGTAATTGTATCGAATTGAACTTGGCTTAATTGCAAAGCAGACCACCGAGGACATACGATAAGTCTAGGTGCTTTCCCTCCCATATACTTTGGTGATAAACCCCCGACGCTGCACACAGAATGTGTTCCCTCTTCGGTTTGAATGACAAACCTTCTGTAGCTGTTTACAAAGCCATAGGAATTACCTGTGGCTTTGTCGTATCTGGAACTAAAATAACTTTACACACAAATTAATCTATTGATAGTTTCTTATGCTCTAAACACGTTTAGGGGCAAAAGCTTGTAGCAACAAAGCTCACGAAAACACTCCATGCTCTAAACGGCCAATCAAATTGAGTACAGCCTTGGTATCTTCGGCTGTCGAAAGCATATCAATTGGTCGTTTTTTACCAAGTCCTCGAACTGGGTGCTTAAGCCAGTGATTAGCAGCTTCTTCACTACCAAACAGTGCTAACGCAGCCTGAAATACTTTATCAAAATTCTTTTTGGTTTCTTTATTCACCTTAAGCTCCGCCTAAATTTATGTGATAAGTCCTATATACCATACCTACATCAGGAAAAGATGGTCAAATTATGATTATCGAACGGATAGATAGTAATGAGCTCAGCAATAATGGGGCAAAAATGTTTTAGCTTATCAGCACCTCACCACACGACACTTTTCCAAAATAAGATAAATACTTATTCAGAAAAGTGAATAATCAAATTTCATCCTTAATTAGTCTCATATCGTTTTTAGTCGGGTTAGGGAAGGTAGGTTTGATTGGTGTGACAGTATCAAACATTGATACCTGAACACCTAAAACCGCATGAAACTTTAAGTTCGAAGTAACATGTTTTTGAGAAACTTTGACTAAATTTGGTTATGAAATACCAATATTAGGAAAATGCCGGAGTTTGAACGCAAGGTGCTCGATTCACTGCGAGAGCCGTTGGAATCAGGTGAGATCATTATTTCACGTGTAGCAGGCAAGACACGTTTCCCCGCGCGCTTTCAATTGGTGGGTGCGCTGAACCCAAGCCCGACAGGCTATTACGAAGGCAATCAAGCGCGAGCTAATCCACAGATCATATTGCGCTATCTCAATCGATTGTCTGGGCCACTGCTTGATAGGTTCGATATGTCATTGGAGATCCCACTATTGCCCAAAGGGATGTTGGCTGAAGGTGGCGATCGTGGTGAAACGACTCAAGTGGTAAAGCAAAGAGTCAAACAAGCGCGCCAGTTGATGCTGTCTAGGAACCATAAATCGAATGCGCTGTTAGGCAGCCGAGAAATTGAAAAGTATTGCCCATTACGACGCGAGGATGCGGAGTTTTTAGAAACGGCGCTGCACCGATTGGGTTTATCGATTCGTGCTTATCATCGAATCATCAAGGTAGCGCGAACTATTGCAGACCTAGAGGGTAATGAGCAGATTGAAAAGAAGCATTTATCAGAGGCGCTTGGCTATCGAGCGATGGATCGACTCTTGAAACAACTCTCGGCTCAAGCTGTATAGTCATGCCAATCGTAGTAAACAACGGGTCATTTATTTACTACGATTGGTATAAAAACAAGAAAGCCTGCTGTTACGCAGGCTTTCGTTGTTAGTGGCTTGTTGTTAGTCATTGGTTGCTAAGAGCTAGAGGCTACCAGTGATTAGAACTTGTAGTTCAAGCCAACTGAGACGATGTATTGTGATTCATCGTAGAAGGTAATGTTCGAGTCGCTGGTGCCATAGCCCGCAAGAGAAACAAACGACCAGTTATCCCAGTTCATGAATTGCTCATATTCATACGCGGCAAACAGGTTGATGTTGTCATCACTGCGCTTATCGTAAATAAGGCTGCTTGCATCGTAAGAGCGTTGGTTATAACCCGCTGTTAGTGCGTACTGGTGACGACCCATACCGCCAAACAAACTCACTTCACCGCCAAACTGTTCATAAGAGGCAGCTTTGCCATCGGCAGAACTTGATTGGTAAATCAATGATGGCACTAACATCATGGTACGACTGATTGGCTGACGATACTGACCTTTCAGGTAGACAGTTTCTGCATCACGTTGTAGAGCTTCTTCAACTCGATCATCTTTCACGTCTTTGGTCGCATAGGCCATGTCTAGCGAGAAAGCTGAACCCGCAATACTGCTTAGCTTCAAACGAAACGCATTACCCGTTTCGTCTGTTTTACTTCGAGCCGTACCAACCTCGTATGGGTTTGCCCAAGTCTCACCAGACATGATGGTTGGCAGAAGGGAAGCGTCGATGGTCATGCCTGACTCTAGTTGGTATTTATAACCCAATTCAAGTACCACAGTACCCGTTGCTACGTCATCTCGCGCTGTACCTGTGTAAACCTGGTGGTTTAGTTTTTCACCGAAGGTGTAAGCAACGCTGCCTAAAGGTGCAACAAGGAATGAGCTTTCCGAAGAAGCCTTCTGTTCGTTAGATGAAATAGTGCTGTCAGCATCGGTATTAAAATTTGAGGTTGAAGAAGTAAAACCGGTGTTGATAGAGATTTCACCACTGAAGCCTGCTTCATCAGCAAGCTTGGCAAAAGCGGGAGAGGCTGCAACGCTCAATGCGAGAAGAGTTATTTTTATTTTCATTCAAGGGCTCCTTGCCCACCGGTTCTTAGGACGGGTTATTAATAGCAGTAAAGCTTTAAATTTCCAGGTTAATTATTTATCAATGATGATTTTTGAACAAGCAAAAAAAAGGAAGCCGAAGCTTCCTTTAATCATTACCTTACTTCTTTAATAAGAAGTTAACCAGCTCGAAGTACTCATCGAGAGAGTTAATGCCTTGAGCGTCAATCAGGTAGCGGTTGTTTACTACAACAGCTGGAACGCCTGACAAGCCACTGTCTTTGAATGCTTTGTCGAAACGACGAACCATTGAATCGACTGCAAAGCCATTGTATGCCGCATCGAATTTCTTAGCATCAACGCCTTCATCTAGGAAGATTTGACGTAGTTCTGCTTCATCGCGTGGTGGCTTGTTCATGTTGTGAATGCGGTTAAACATCACTGGTACCATTTTGTCTTCCACTTTCAGCGCAATCATTGTCGCGTAAGCTTTGCTCATTGGCAGACCCATGTTGCCACCCATGAATGAAACATGGTTCTTCTGTAGCTTCGCGTCAGCTGGTAGCTGTTGTTTTAGCTGCTGGATGATAGGCTCAAAGCTATTACAGTGTGGGCAGTAGAAAGAGAAAAACTCTGTCACCATTGGTTTTTTTGATGCTTCTAGATCGAGAACTTTGTAGTGTTCACCTTCGTTAAATTTCGCAGCGTGAGCTGAAAGGCTCAACATGATCAATGAGAAAAATGCGAATAGCTTTTTCATTTATCCAATCTCCATTATGTTTGAATTTTTATCTAGTTGTATGTTGCGATTGCGTTTACCACTGAGGCATTAACGAAAGTAGTGGCTCTTGCAGGGTAGCAATTTGCTCTTTACAAGCAAGTACTTGTTGCTCCCAATATTTCGGGTCATTAAACCATGGGAAAGCCAAAGGAAACGCCGGATCGTGCCATCGCTTCGCCAACCATGCCATGTAATGCACCATACGTAGACCGCGTAGTGGCTCGATTAGTTTCAGTTGCGAGGGATTAAAATCACAAAACTCTTGATAGCTCTCTAGCAGAATATCCAGTTGCATCAGCTTATCTTGGCGCTCACCGTTAAGTAGCATCCACAGGTCTTGAACCGCAGGGCCATTACGCGCGTCATCAAGGTCAACGAACATTGGTCCGTCGCGCCATAGAATATTACCCGGGTGGCAATCGCCATGCAGGCGGATATTCTCAGTATTGCTCGGCCACTGGCTCTCTAATTCTTTAATTAGAAGGTCGACGTCATTGAAGAACGCGTTTTCTAGATGCGTTGGGATAAACTGAGAGTTCTCTAGAATCTTACGTGGCTGATAAAGGTATTCATCTAAGCTGATGGTCGGACGATGTTGGAATGTTCTTCCTGCACTCGCCTTGTGAATTCTGCCAAGGAAACGACCTACACCTTCCAATTGGTCTAGGTTATCCACTTCATACTGTCGGCCACCGACACTTTCAAACAGTGCAAACAGGTAGCCTTGGTATTCGTGCAAGGTCGCACCATTGATACGCATTGGCGGAGCGATTGGCATTTCTTGTTCGATCAGTTCTAACGCGAAGTCGTGTTCTTCTTGGATCTGTGCTTTGTTCCAACGCTGCGGGCGATAAAACTTAACAACGTAGCGTTTGCGATCTTCATCGGTGAATTGGTAGACCCGATTTTCGTAACTGTTAAGAGCGAGAAGCCCGGATTCAGCGCGAACCCCAATGCTCTCCAGTGCGTACCACATGAAGTCAGGGGTTAGGTTATCAAAGTTAAAGGCTTGCATCGTCATATAATAAAAAAGGCTCATTACTGAGCCTTTTTCCATTTATTGGGTTGTTATACCTAGCACTAAGGTGACTGGTATCAGAGCTTCTTGATAAAGCGGCTTTCGACTTCCATCGTAAACTCTTCATTATCCGAGAGTATAAACTGAATTGTCGAAACTGGTGAGCTCAGTTTTTCTGGATCGACTCCCAAACTGATAGGAAGGTTTAAAACCTCACCTGGCTCTACGGTAATGGTTTGTTTACCGTACCAGATAGAATCTGGTAGCCCGCTGACATCAAGCTTGTACTCTTGCTCTTGCTGAGTTTTGTTGATGACTTTCAAGTTGTAAGTATTTTCGACAAGCCCTTGGCTATTGATCTTAAATAGCTGGTTTCTATCACGTAGAACGCTTAAACCGGCAGGGTCAACACTTGCGATTTGTGCGAAAAATAGACCCAACATAACGATCAGTATTACGCCATAGCCCAAGAGCTTAGGACGCATGACCTTGGTTGAGTGCCCCTCAAGCCTATGCTCTGTGGTGTAGTTGATCAGACCTTTCTCATAACCCATACGTTCCATGGTGTTGTCACAGGCATCAATACACGCGCCACAGTTAATACACTCGTATTGTAGGCCGTCACGAATATCAATCCCCGTTGGGCACACTTGCACGCATAAATTACAGTCAATACAGTCGCCCAAGCCGAGTTGTTTGTGGTCGACTTTACGTGAACGAGGGCCACGGCTTTCACCACGTTCAGTGTCGTAGCCTACGATGAAGGTATCCTTATCGAACATAGCCGATTGGAAACGCGCATACGGACACATGTGCAGACAAACAATCGAGCGCATCCAACCTGCATTGGCATAAGTACAACCTGCGAAGAACAGTACCCAAAACACAGGCCAAAAAGTGGAATTAAAGGTAAAGAAGCCAACCACTAACTCTTTGATTGGAATAAAGTAGCCAACAAAAGTGAGACCGGTTGCGATAGCAATAGCCCACCATGCGATGTGTTTGAGTGTTTTCCTGATCGCCAAGTTGGCGGTGAGTTTGTTTGAATCTTGCTTCTTACGCTTGTTAGCCGCGCCTTCCAGTTTCTCTTCGAACCAGATGTACATGAAGGTCCAGACGGTTTGCGGGCACAAATAGCCACACCAGACTCGTCCTAAGAAGGTGGTTATGAAGAATAAGCCAAACGCCGCAATCATGAAGAGGATGGCGAGTAGCGTCAGATCTTGTGGGTATAGGGTTGTACCAAAGAAGTTGAACTGTTGGCTGCCTATATCCAGCAAGATCGCTTGTCGCTCACCAAATGGGATCCATGGGATAAGCGCAAAAAGTAAAAGTAAGAACCAACCGCCATAACGGCGCAGTTGTTGGAATTTACCTTTGCTTTCTCGAACATAGATTCGGTTACTTGGGTTAAATCGATCTCCATTACCTTTATGTGTCTTGGGATTAAAGGTTTTAGGAGTCACATCTTTGATATCGATTTTATCCTGACTCATGGACTATCCTTTTGGTGGCTATACCCTTCTGCGAGAGTATTGACGACATTGCTTTAAAATATGGTGTTAGAGAACCTAAGCTTTGAGTTTGGTGCATGGGCTGACTTAACACTGACTCTTATTATTTTAGAAGATTCTTATGGGTGGCGATTATAGCGGCAATCTTGTTGTCATTTCTTTAACGCTATCAACCTTTAACAACAAAAGTGGTAACAGTTGTGACGAAAAAATAGCGAACAGAAACAAAATAAGCGACCGAGTGGTCGCTTATTGAAAGTTTGGGTGATCGTTTTAAGCCGGTTAGATGATACCGCGCGCTTTAAGAATCGCTGTTTTGAAGTCATCTTCTTGGTCTTTTTTTAGACCCGGGATCATTTCATCTTTTTCGCTGTTACGCATTTTTAGATGATAGATCAGAACATCGTCAGTCAGTTCTTCAAGCTTACCTTGGTAGCCCGCTTCTTTTGATAGCTTAATGATGAACTCTAATAAGTTAAGCTCTTGATCTTTCTGCCACTCAGGCTCCATCAGTTCAAGCAGTTCCTCAATGCGGTGACACTTCATACTTTACTTCTCCACAAATTTTATAATGATTTGTGGTTAAGGTATCAAATCGGGTAGGGAATACCAATGTGTAAAGACATTTCAAGGTGGGACAGAGCAAGAAAAAAGCGCAGTAAAAACTGCGCTTTTCGTTAAGCGGCTTTAATTACTTTTGTTGCAGTCGGTGCTAATAAAGCAGTCTTCTGAACGAGAGTCATTGTAGGAGCCAATTTCTTAGCCGTTGGAGCAGCAACAAAGCCACTACGACGACGCATCGCACTACGGTTGGTGTGCGAGAACCTGACAGCTGTTGGGCGCATTAATTTACCTAACGGTCAGGCATATCCATTGCCAATCTAATGGCCTGATTTATCATGAGCTTCGCTTCAATTACTTGAAGAGTCACTCTTCTGGCTTTCGCCAATCCGAAAAATAAATCAGGATAATGATATGCATGCATATCAAGGCTTAGATTATCACTATCTCAGTTATCGATCGACGCCTGAGTGATAATTAAACGATATTAGAGCTAAAATAGTGTGAGCAGTATATTTGAGTTTGAACCTCTTTCAGGCTTAAGATGATGCTTTAAAGGAGGTGCATATGTCGTTCTTGAAGAAAACGTTAGCAAGTTTTGGAATTGGGTCTGCCAAGGTGGACTCTGTATTGCAACAGGAAGTGCTTTACCCAGGTAAGAAGGCGAGCATTATTGTGCATGTCTACGGTGGTGCTCAGCCACAGGAGATCGACAATATCGATCTCAATCTGTGTTGCCGCTATGTCAAAGAAGTCACTATGAATTCCCAAAGGCAAGAAGGCGGTCATAAACGCCGAATGCACCAGACATACTCGTTGGCTAAATGGAGTCTACCGTATGCTTTTGTTATTCAGCCGGGTGAAACTCGCGATTTTGAATGTGAGTTCGATGTGCCATTGAATACCCCTGTGACAATTGGTGATTCCAAGGTTTGGTTAGAGACAGGGCTCGATATTGCGATGGCGATTGACCCGTCTGATAAGGATGTTTTAACGGTTCGCCCGGATCCTTTGCTCGATGGCATCTTTAACGCACTTGAAGCTCAAGGGCTACGTATTCGCCAAGTCGAGTGTGAAGCGGTGGAAGGTTTCGAGTTACCGTTTGTGCAAGAGTTCGAATTTGTTCCGACGACTGGCCCTTATCATGGTCGTTGGCGTGAATTGGAGGTGGTTGCACACCATGATGAAACAGAACTCAAGCTGTGGTTTGAGATTGATAGAAATCGCGATGGTGCCAAAGGCATGTTAGCGAGCTTGCTTGGTATTGGTCAGCTACAGCGTCAATTAAGCGTCCCGCTTGATACCTCACCAGAAGATGCCGGTAAGATGGTGGTCGAGTATTTAGAAAGTGCGTCTTAGTTGAATCGCATATATTCACCTAGTCACAGCGGTTAGCTTATCGCACATCTTAGAAGTCATTTTGTCATAAAAATTTAAGCTTACACGTGTAAGCTTAATGTGTAATACTGGGTCAATCGAACATTTACTCTAGTAGGATACTCATGTCTGCATCATCAGCCAGCGAATACAGTGACATCGAAGAACGCGCTAATGCGATAACCCATGGTTTGGGCGTCGTACTTGGCGTAGTGGGCCTGATCCTGTTACTGATTCGTGCGTTTGATTACCAAGCCGACATGCTAACGGTTGCCAGTATGGCGGTGTATGGCAGCAGCATTATCCTTCTGTTTCTTGCTTCTACGCTTTACCACTCGATCACTACCGAAAAAACCAAGCGCTTACTCAAAACCCTCGATCATTGTGCGATTTACTTACTGATCGCAGGCAGCTACACGCCCTTTTTATTGGTCGGTTTAAGAACCCCACTCGCAATGGGCTTGATGGCGGTTATCTGGGGAATTGCGTTGGTCGGTATTATCATGAAGATAGCATTCGTGTACCGATTTAAGCGTCTATCGCTGTTCATTTACTTAGCGATGGGTTGGCTATCTTTGATTGTGGTTTATCAATTGGCGATGAACATCGATATAGGTGGTTTGGTGTTACTGGCAGTTGGCGGGGTGATTTACTCGCTGGGTGTAATTTTCTATGTGGCAAAACGCATCCCTTATAACCATGCCATCTGGCACTTGTTTGTGTTGGCGGGCTGCGCTTGCCATTTCTTTGCTATCTACTTGTACGTGACACCGGTTTAGCGAGTCAGCACATGATTTCAGCTTTGATTTGATACTCTGGGTATTGATCAACAGCTAGGTTAAGCGACGTACCTTCGGCATCGGTTTTTGGTCGAAGGTAGGTATCTGCCATACGCTTTATCGACTTCCAAACCGCTACTGTTTTCTCTTCTAATAACTCACCATTTGGTGAATATACACCTAATTTCAAAGACACTAAGATCACAGCCTGTGTGCCTTGGTTAGTAATAGCCGTAGGGATGATCAGCTCGCCGTCTTCATAGCGACTTGCACCTAGTACAACATCCACTCCTGATTGAGATAGCTGTAAGCTTGGCTTCTTGCTATCAACAACAATCGTAGTACCACGCACATTCGTCGCGATTGGGACAGCTACAACCGGCGCTGCTGCAACAGGCACTGCGATTTCTGATGTTGTTGCCGTTTCCGTTTGTTCCTGTGCCACGTATTGCCACGTAAAGTCATCTTTTAGCAGTATCTGTTTACCATTTTGCAGAGTCACCATTTGGTCGGCGAATGCAGAGCTGCTAAGCAGTGCGCTTGCGATAAGTAGGTATGATTTCATCTGTGTTTCCTTAAATATTCGCGTAATTAGCGTCGCCAAAAGGCAGGGAAAAATAGAACAATTAGCGTCAGTATCTCAAGTCGACCCATCAACATACCTAAACTTAATAACCATTTAGCGGCGTCGGGCAGTGGAGCAAAGTTACCCGTTGGGCCGATCACGCTACCCATGCCTGGACCAACGTTGGCAACGGCTGTGATCGCGCCAGATATACTGGTCACAGGATCAAGTCCCATTGCGCTTAAGCCGCCTGCAATTAAGATAATCGTGATAAAGAACATCAAACCAAATGCCACGAGTGAACGCACAATATCGTCATTCACAGGTCGCTGATTGTAGCGTTGAACAAACACGCCCGATGGGTGAATTAGCTTCATCATTTGTTTGTGGAGCATGGTCATCGCGATCTGGAAACGGAAGATTTTGATACCGCCAGAGGTTGAACCCGAGCAAGCGCCCGCCATCATTAGGAATGCAAACAAGGTAGTTGGCAGTGCACCCCACGCGGTGAAGTCTTCTAAGCCGAAACCGGTTGTGGTGACCACGGATACGATGTTGAACATCGAAACACGCATCGCATCCATGACTGTGTAGCCATCTCTCATAACCAACCATGTGGAGATCACGGCACTGGTGACTAAGAATAGGTAAGTGAAGCCTCTGACTTGCGCATCTTTGTAGAGTATTGAGAGTTTTCTGCCTCGCAGTGCGCTAACAAACAGTAAGAACGGCAGACCGCCAAGGAACATGAACAGGGTTCCGACCCAGTGAGCACTGTTAGAGAAGTGGTTCATCGAGCCATCTGATGTTGAGTAGCCACCAGTAGATAGCGTGGTGAACGCGTGATTGATCGCGTCAAAGATGCCCATGCCTGCAAACAGATAGCTAATGATGCATAAGCCAGTCAGAACCAAATAAACCGCCACGATGTTCTTCGCGACTGTTTTTGCTCGTGGGCTGCTTTTATCTGACCAATCGGATGACTCGGTTTGGAACAGGCGCATACCACCAACGTTGAGCATTGGTAGAACTGCTACCGCCATAACGATGAAGCCGATGCCACCTAACCATTGCAGTATTGAACGCCACAACAGAATGCTCGGTGCCATGCTGTCTAAGCCGCTTAATACGGTTGAACCCGTCGTGGTGATACCAGACATAGTTTCAAAATAGGCATCTGTAAAGCTGATGTGGTTGATGAAGACAAACGGCAGTGCAGCAAAGGCGCTGGCAATTGTCCAGACCAGAGAGGTGATCAGGAACATGTCCCGCACCCCAAGTCGGAACTTAGCTGAACGGCCTAAACTCAAGCAGATAAACGCCACTATGTGCGTGATCACTACCGACTGACCAAACTCGAGGAAGCCACCGGTGCCTGTGAAAAAGGCAACCAATGTAGGGATGTACATGAAAAGGGCGAGTTTTGATAACACTAACCCTATTACTAATAATATCGGACGAAAGTTGACCATAGCTTAATAGACCATCGCTTTGTGTCGGAGCGTCGTTCCCACAAAAAGAAAGTTGCGAGAACGATGCTTACGAGAACAAGGCTATAAGAAGAACGGGCTCGGTTGGAATAGAGACTCAACATCAGGTACGTATTTCTTGTCCACTAGGAACATCACTACGTGGTCATCTTGTTCGATTACGGTTCTATCGTGTGCGATAAGTACTTCTTCTCCGCGAACAATCGCACCAATAGTGGTACCCGGTGGCAGTTTGATATCGCCAATCGCTCGGCCAACAACTTTAGAGGTGGTTTCGTCACCGTGAGCAATCGCTTCGATCGCCTCTGCAGCGCCGCGACGTAGAGATGATACGTTTACGATATCAGCACGACGAACGTGAGTAAGCAGCGCAGAAATGGTCGCTTGCTGTGGCGAGATAGCAATATCAATCACACCACCCTGAACAAGGTCTACGTAAGCACCACGCTGAATCAGTACCATTACCTTCTTGGCGCCCATTCGCTTCGCCAGCATTGCTGACATGATGTTGGTTTCATCTTCATTGGTTAGAGCGATGAACACATCTACCTGATCGATGTTCTCTTCGGTCAGCAGTTCTTGGTCGGCAGCATCACCACAGAATACGATGGTGTTTTCTAATTCTTCAGATAGCTTCTCAGCGCGAGTGTAGCTGCGCTCGATAAGCTTGATGCTGTAGCTCTGCTCTAGGCGCTTTGCCAAGCTTGCACCAATGTTACCACCGCCAACAATCATGATGCGTCGGTACGGTTTCTCGAGGCGTTGCAGTTCACTCATTACTGAGCGAATGTGGTTACTTGCTGCCACAAAGAAAACCTCATCATCGGCTTCAATGATGGTAGTGCCTTGTGGGCGAATAGGGCGACCTTGACGGAAGATAGCGGCTACACGAGTATCAATGTGCGGCATGTGTTCACGCAAAGCAGACAGTGCGTTACCAACCAATGGTCCACCGTAGTAAGCTTTTACTGCTACTAGGCTAACCTTCTGTTCAGCAAAGCTCACAACCTGTAGTGCACCTGGGTATTGAATCAAGCGCTCGATGTAGCTGGTGACGAGCTCTTCGGGTGCAATTAGGTGATCGACTGGGATTGCACCTGATTTGAAGAGTGCTTCTTTCTCTTCTAAATACTGTGGAGAGCGGATACGGGCAATTCGGTTTGGCGTATTAAACAGAGAGAAGGCAACCTGACATGCGGCCATGTTGGTTTCATCCATGTTGGTTACGGCAACCAACATGTCGGCATCTTGCGCGCCCGCTTCACGTAGTGTGTTCGGGTGGCTGGCATAACCGTTTACAACCCTAAGGTCGTATTTGTCCTGAAGTTCACGAAGTCGGTCGGCATTACGGTCGACGATTGTGATGTCATTGTTTTCACCCACTAGGTTTTCAGCAAGGGTACCGCCAACTTGTCCAGCACCTAGAATAATGATCTTCATAGCCTTTCTCTTATTTTTTGCCGTTGTAATTCTAGTGCTCTCATTTCGCTTTGATAATGCACTAGAAAGAAACAGCGGCTAAGAAATAAATTCTTAGCCGCTGTTAGTTGTTATGCCTGTTTTACTAGAACTGCGTAGTAGAAGCCATCCATATCTTCTTCACCAGGCAGTATTTGACGGCCCGGTTTTTCGATATCAGACCCAACTAGCGTTGCGTTCTCGGTACGCTCTAAGAATGCTTTCACTTGCAGCACGTTTTCTTGCGGCGTGATAGAGCATGTCGCATAAACCATGGTGCCGCCTTCTTTTAGCTGGCGCCACATTGCATCCAAAATCTCACTTTGCAGCTCTGCTAGTGCATCAATATCAGAGGCACGGCGTAGCCACTTAATGTCAGGGTGACGGCGGATTACACCGGTCGCTGAACATGGAGCATCAAGTAGGATGCGATCGAACTGACTGCCAGTCCACCACTCTTCAGGGTAGCGAGCATCACCACAGATTACGTCGGCACGTAGTTGTAGGCGTTCAAGGTTATCGTAAACGCGGTCTAGGCGTTTAATATCACTGTCGATTGCAACCACTTCAGTGTCTTGAGTGTGTTCAAGAATGTGTGCAGTTTTACCGCCAGGTGCTGCGCAGCAGTCTAGGATTAGCTCACCATCTTTTGGTGTTAGGAAATCAACGGAAAGCTGAGCTGCAGCGTCTTGTACTGATACCCAGCCTCGGTCGAAACCAGGAAGCAAAGTAACATCACAAGGTGACGCTAATTTTATGGCATCAGCCGCTTCAGGGTGCAGTGTGTATTCAATGTTTTCGTTTTTAAGCAGTTCAACATACTCGTCACGAGTGTGGTGTTGGCGGTTTACACGCAGCCACATTGGTGCCTTGCTGTTGTTTGCTTCAACCAATTGCTCCCACTGATCTGGGTAGCTTTCTTGAAGCATTTTTAGGATCCAGCTTGGATGGCTGTATTTGCCCGCATTGTGGCTAACGGCTTTCTCATCTAGCTCTTCTTGATCGCGCAGGTAGCTGCGAAGCACTGCATTAATCAAACCACTGAGGCTTGGGCCGCGCAGTGTTTTGGTTGCTTCAACTGTTTCAGCAACGGCAGCATGCGAAGGAATGCGCATAAAGCTCAACTGGTAAATGCCTACTAAGATCAGGTGGTGGAATACGCGCTTTTTACCCTTAAGCGAGTTTTCCATCAGTTCGTTAGCGATTGACTCTAAGCGAGGCAGGTAACGAAGTGCGCCGTAGCAAATCTCTTGCAGTAGAGCATGGTCTCGCGGGCGGATCGTTTTTTGAGCCGCAGGGAGAGCGTGTGAAAGAGAGTGGCCTTTATCGACAACTTGGAATAGGACATTTGCAGCAGCAGCGCGAACATTCATGAGGGGTACCGAATATTTATTTGAATACATGAGGGCATCTCTGCCCTCGTAAAGGTTTTCTAAATAGTGTTTTTACAAGCTACACGTTTTTAAGTACATATTGAGTAGCTTTAAAGCGGTTAAGAAAGTTGAGTACCAACTTCAAACCAGCTTGCACGTGAGTTCAAGATGTCTTGAACTGACATAGCTTTTTTGCCTGGAACTTGTAGCTGTTCCAATACTAGTACTTTGTCGCCAGTCGCAACATAAATACCAGTCTTATCTGCTTTGATGATTGAGCCAGCTGGCGCAGATGTCGACTCTTCATCAACACGTGTCTGCCAAACTTTAATGCTTTTTTCATCATTAGAGCTGCTATCAACAATCGCAAAGTGACTCATTGGCCATGGGTTGAAAGCGCGCACACAACGTTCGATGTGTTCTGCACTGTCATTCCAATCAATTTTAGCTTCTTCTTTGCTCAGCTTCTTCGCGTAGTTAGCAAGTTCATCGTCTTGCTTCTCAGCAATAGCTTTACCAGAAGCGATGTCTGCTAAGCACTCAACAAGAGCATCAGGACCAAGGCCAGCCAACTTTTCGTACATTGACGCGCTGGTGTCTGTTGCTTCGATTGGTAGCGTCGCGATACTTAACATATCACCGGTATCTAGGCCGATATCCATCTGCATGATCGTTACGCCAGTCTCTTTATCGCCCGCCCAGATAGAGCGTTGGATCGGAGCAGCACCACGCCAGCGCGGTAGGATAGAGCCATGCACGTTAATACAACCCAAGCGAGGCGTATCTAGTACAGCTTGTGGAAGAAGCAAGCCGTAAGCGACAACAACCATGATGTCAGCATTCAAATCTGCTAGCTCTTGCTTAGCTTCATCTGACTTGAAATTTTCTGGTTGGTAAACCGGAATATTGTTTTCAAGTGCGATGTTTTTTACTGGGCTCGCAGTCAGTTTTTTACCGCGGCCTGCTGGACGATCTGGCTGTGTGTAAACAGCAATAACTTCATGCTCCGAAGACAACAACGCCGCCAAATGACGGGCGGCGAAATCCGGAGTACCTGCGAAGACAATTCTTAAAGATTGACCCAAGGTAGACTTCCTTCTTAATTTAGTAATAGCAGCGGTTATTAACCTTGTTTCTCGTTGAAACGTTTAATCTTCGCTAGCTTATCTTGAATACGTTTACGCTTTAGTGGCGATAGGTAATCAACAAACAACTTGCCTTCTAGGTGGTCAAGTTCGTGCTGAACACAGATAGCCAGAAGGTCGTCAGCGTCGAATGTGAATTCGTTGCCTTCACGGTCTAATGCTTTAACCGTTACTTCTGCAGCGCGAGGTACTAGAGCTCGAGCGCCTGGTACAGATAGACAGCCTTCTTCGATACCATCTTCGCCACGTTTGTCGGTAATTTCAGGGTTGATCAGAACCATAGGCTCGTCACGTGTTTCTGAAATATCGATAACAACGATGCGCTGGTGGAAATCTACTTGCGTTGCAGCAAGGCCGATACCTTCTTCGTCGTACATGGTTTCAATCATGTCATCAACGAACTTTTGAATCTCTGGGGTAACTTCTTTTACCGGTTTCGCCACGGTACGTAGACGATCATCTGGTAATGTTAATACTTGTAATACAGACATATACACTCGAAATATTGAACTGTGCCGAAACAGCTTAAACCTTGTTGGCTCAATTCTAGACATTTTAGAGGTCAAATGACAGCATCCTGAAGGTAATTCTCTAATCAGATGTCATATATTCAGACCAAGGAACCTAGGTCATGCGTCATTTTTTCCCCGCTTTATCTCTTATTTGTGCCTCGCTTTCGTTCGCCACTATGGCTGAAAATAGTGAACAACCTTTAACCATTAAACAAGGCGCACCCGAAGCGTATGTGGTGGTGAAGGGCGATACTTTGTGGGATATCTCCGCGATGTATCTCGATAGCCCATGGCTGTGGCCGAGGTTGTGGCAGGTCAATCCTGAGATCGAAAACCCTCACCTTATTTACCCCGGAGATAAATTGTCTCTGGTTTGGATTAATGGCGAGCCTGTATTGAGCCTTAAACCTGTCATCAAGTTAAGCCCTAAGATTCGTGTCTCTGAGAAGAAGGCGGTGCCTACCGTTAATGAGGGGCTGGTTCTACCGTATCTACAATCTGATCGCTTGGTTGAGCAGCAAGATATTCAATCGGCGCAACGAGTATTAGGGACGAGTGATGGCAAGCGTTTCTTATCAGGTGAAGACCGACTATTTATTTCGGGTAACCAACAACATCAAAAATGGGGTATTTACCGTTCTGTCGAAACTTATCAACGACAACAACCTCAAGCGAGTATGACCTCTTTGCGTTTGGTCGCCACGGCGCGCCTGAAAGAGGTGGATGCTGAGTTCAGTAGTTTACAGATAGAGACTCAACTGCAAGAGGTGTTACTTAATGACCTTGTGTTACCCGAGCTTGGCGTTGATCAGGTGAAGCTCTCAACCACATTTTATCCAGCGCCTAGTGCGGCGGGTCAGTTTGCTAATATCTTGGGTTCGTTAGATGGCAGCCAATACAGTGCAAAGAATCAGGTCGTCGTTATTAACAAAGGCTCACAAGACAACCTTCGCCAGGGCTCTATGTTCACCCTTAGTGAGAGCGGGGCTGTGGTGTTTGGTAAGCAAGGTGAATACAGCTATAAAGAATCAGCTGCGAGCGATAAGGTGCAATTGCCAAGTACGTCACTGGGTAGTTTGATGGTCATTCGCCCTTACGAGTATTTTAGTTTGGCCTTGATCACTCAAAGCTCCAAGCCGGTTAGTAATGACATTCTGGCGGTATCGCCTTTGGATCTTGCGTTGACGGAAGAGGTTAAGGGTACCGAGTGAATGAGCAACAACTGAGTGCTTGGCTAACTCTAAGTTTTGTACCGCAATTGGGTGGCAAGCGACTTTCTCGACTGCTGAGCATTGATTCCCCTTCTAATATTGTTGGCTACTCAAGCCAGCAACTGCAAGCGATTGGCTTGTCTGCCAAGCAAATCTCCTATTTTAGAGAGCAAGCCCCAAGAGAAATGGAGGCTTGCCTAGCGTGGCAAGCAAGACAACCCAACCATCACATCATTACCCCGAATTGCTCGCATTATCCCAAACTGCTGAATGAGACCGCCTCTGCGCCGAGCGTGCTTTTCGTTAAAGGTCACGTTGAAAAACTGATTGAGCCTCAAATCGCTATGGTTGGCAGTCGTAATGCCAGCCTCGACGGGTTGCAAACCGCGAAGTCCTTCGCCAAAGAGTTTGTCCAAAACGGTTTAATTGTCACCAGTGGCTTAGCGTTGGGTATTGACGGTTACGCTCATGATGGTGCTCTGGATAAAGGAGGGGAGACTTTCGCGGTTTTAGGTTCAGGTTTGGATTCAATTTACCCAGCGCGGCACAGAAACTTAGCCGATAGGATCTGTGAAAATGGGGCGCTGATTTCAGAGTTTCGCCCAAGCGCAAAGCCACGACCTGAACATTTCCCTCGACGTAACCGTATTATAAGTGGGTTATCGCTCGGAACTTTGGTGGTTGAGGCAGCTGAAAAGAGTGGCTCTTTGATTACAGCTCGCTATGCCATGGAGCAAGGTCGAGAGGTGTTTGCGCTGCCAGGCTCTATTCATAGCCCTACCAGCCGTGGCGGCAATAGCTTAATTAAAGCTGGTGCATGTTTGGTGCAAAATGCTCAAGATGTTCTGATCGAAATAAAGAGTCTGTTAGACTGGTCTATAGATCAGCAGCCCAGTTTGTTCGAGCCTACGCCGAATGAGAGTGAAAATGAACAATTGCCATTTCCACAGCTGTTAGCTAACGTAGGATTAGAGGCGACACCCGTTGATATTTTGGCACAGAGAACCCATATACCTGTGCATGAGGTCATGATGCAGCTTTTAGAGCTTGAGCTCTCAGGGCATGTTGTTGCAGTTTCCGGTGGCTATATTCGAAAGGGGAGAGGCTAAGCTATGATGATGGACATACTGATGTACTTGTTTGAAACCTACATCCATAGCGATTCTGAATTGCAGGTGGATCAAGATGAGCTGGAAGATGAACTTCTTCGAGCAGGGTTTCACCAAGATGATATTTATAAGGCCCTCCATTGGTTAGAAGATCTTGCTGCATTGCAAGATACCGAGAACCAAGCGGCGATTAGTGTGTGTTCCAATACCTCGATGCGTATTTATACCAGTCGAGAGATTTCACGTATTAATATGGAGTGTCGAGGTTTCTTACTGTTCCTTGAACAGATCAACGTACTCACGACAGAGATTCGTGAAATGGTGATTGATCGTGTGATGGGACTTGAGACCAACGAATTTGAATTGGATGATCTGAAATGGATTATCTTAATGGTGCTATTTAATGTACCGGGTAATGAAAGTGCTTACACGCAAATGGAAGAGCTGTTGTACACCAAAGAGCAAGGTATCTTGCATTAATACAGGCTTGTCATGAGTAGTAAGATTGATAATCAGCTTTTTTCAGCACATGAACATGCACTAGAGCATGAACCATGTCCACAGTGTGGTGGAGAGCTTCAGCTTCGCCATGGCAAGCACGGCCCATTTTTAGGCTGTAAGCAGTATCCGAGCTGTGATTACATCAAGCCGTTGCATCAAAACGATGGACACGTGGTGAAAGAGCTGGGTGTGCCGTGTCCTAAATGCCAAAACGAATTGGTATTAAGGCAAGGCCGCTTTGGGATGTTCATTGGTTGTAGTAGCTACCCAACGTGTAATCACATCGAATCTTTGGATCAACCAAAAGAACAACCTGAAAAGCAGCCACTTGTTGCTTGTCCTGAGTGTGGCAGAGGCCATTTGGTTGAGCGTAAATCTCGCTATGGCAAAACCTTCTATGCTTGTGATAACTACCCAAAGTGTAAGTTCGCCGTAAACCAACCACCTATTATCGGTCGTTGTGAAGAGTGTCAGTTCCCGTTGTTACTTGAGAAGAAAACAGCCAATGGAACCAAGAAACAATGTGCTGATCGCAAGTGTCACCACATTCAATCTCAATAACCTGATGTTATAGACAAAAAAACGGCGCTCACTGAGCGCCATTTTTATATCAAATCCACAATGTAGGTTTACTTCATCTGCTCAGCAAACTCATGCACAGCTGGATATGCTTGTTTGTCGAGAATGTCTGCCAGTGAGCATAACGCTCTTTGCAGCTCTGCGTTGTAGTCAGCGCTCACGTTAATGTGGCCCATCTTACGACCTGCACGCTTCTCTTTGCC
This sequence comes from Vibrio sp. QJM3NY_15, assembly GCF_057785995.1. Lineage (NCBI taxonomy): Bacteria > Pseudomonadati > Pseudomonadota > Gammaproteobacteria > Vibrionales > Vibrionaceae > Vibrio > Vibrio sp. QJM3NY_15. The sequence continues at coordinate 3,586,150 of NZ_CM173517.1, read as the reverse complement.
ATACCAATGAACATGACAGCCACCTTGAGCAAGAATTGCTTCAGGTAGAGTATCTTCGCCAAGGATGTTGATCATTGCAGTTGGGCGAATCAGTTTAGTGCTGCCTAATGGCATCCCACATACGGCACGTAGATGGTTCTCAAACTGACAAGTCTCTGCGCCTTGTTGCGTCCAGTGGCCCGAGTTATGAACACGTGGTGCAATTTCGTTAACCAGCAGTGAACCTTTAACATCAAAGAACTCTAACGCTAGCACGCCAACGTAATCCAAACGATCTGCAACAGCGGTGAACATGGTTTTTGCTTGCTCTTGCAGTTCAATGTCATCAATCGCTGTCGATAAGCTCAATACGCCGTCGGTGTGAACATTTTCAGCCAGTGGGTACACTTGGATCTCGCCATTGGCGCCACGAGCACCGACAAGTGATACTTCGCGGTCAAACGGAACGAACTCTTCAGCCACAATCGCTTGGTTGTCTGTTGCTGCAATGCACTCAGCCATTTCTGTCCAAGTTGACTCAACATTATCTAATGTCTTTAAGCGCCACTGGCCTTTGCCATCGTAGCCGCCAAGTGTGCTCTTCAAGACCATTGGCAAGCCTACGTGAGCAATCGCAGCGTCAAAGTCTTCGCGAGAGTTAATCACGTAGTACTTAGCATTTTTCACGTTTGCTTCGTCTAACAGGGCTTTTTCAAGACGACGGTCACCGCCAGCTTTGATTGCTTCTGTTGTCGGTAAGAACTTACCGCTGCGTTCACATACCTCAAGCACGTCGTGAGGAATATGTTCGAACTCTGCAGTAATGACGTCCGCACGCTCAATCGCATTGTCTAAGCCGTTGCCTAGAATCGCTTGCGTTAATGGGTGAACAATATTTTTGCTGCCAACATCAAAAGCAGAAATTTCAATATTCAGCGGTGCCCCAGCTAGGGACATCATGCGAGCAAGTTGGCCCGCGCCTAACACAAGAACATGCATGGGAATTAGTCCTCTGCAGGGTTTGGATTAGCAAGAACCGTTTCTGTTTGCTCAGAGCGGAACGCTTCTACTTTCGCCATCACTTCTTCATTGTGTGTACCAATGATTTGAGCGGCTAGGATGCCTGCATTGGCTGCGCCAGCTTCACCGATAGCCAGAGTACCTACCGCGATACCTTTTGGCATTTGTACGATAGAAAGCAGTGAGTCCATGCCTTTCAGTGCTTTAGACTGAACAGGAACACCTAAAACAGGTACGCTTGTGAAAGCTGCAGCCATGCCCGGAAGATGCGCAGCACCGCCAGCACCAGCAATAATCACTTTAATACCGCGCTCTTTCGCACTGGTTGCGTAGTCAGCAAGCAACTGAGGTGTGCGGTGAGCAGAAACCACTTTTGTTTCGTACGCCACGCCAAACTGATCCAACATTTCTGCAGCTAGCTTCATTGTTGGCCAATCAGATTTAGAACCCATGATAATACCGACAGTCATCTCAAACTCCTTCAGGTACGATTTAATTAGTGATTAGATATTTTGCGCGCATTATACGGGTAAAATTGCTTAAGGAAAACGTTTGCGTCAGTCTAAGTTGTTAATTGATACATTTTATAAACAAATAGCTTTAGTCACAGTGAATGATAATTTGTACACTTAGCGAGTTCGATAACAGAATTAATGAGGCAACCCTTGGATAACTTTCAACATACTTTGCAGGCATTACAACAAGGTGAAGTCATTGCTTACCCGACAGAAGGCGTTTTTGGGGTCGGTTGTGATCCCGATAATCCACAAGCCATTAAGAAACTGCTCGACTTAAAACAACGACCGATGGAAAAAGGGTTGATCCTAATTGCTGCAAGTTACGAGCAGTTGTTGCCTTATATTGACGAAAGCCAACTAACCGATGACCAATTAGCGACGGTTAAAGCGACATGGCCAGGCCCGGTCACTTGGATTATGCCAACCAGCAGTAAAGTTACTGACTGGGTAAGCGGTCAATTTGATTCGATCGCGGTACGCGTGACGGATCACCCTTTGGTTCAAAGAATGTGTAATGAATTCGGTAAGCCGTTAACCTCGACCAGTGCTAACCTGACAGGTGAACCACCTTGTATGACGACTGAAGAAGTTCAACAGCAACTGGGTCAACATTTGGTGGCTATTCTCGAAGGTCAAACGGGTGGTCGTGAGAAGCCAAGCGAAATTAGAGATGCAAAAACGTCGAAAATATTAAGACAGGGTTAAACCCTGCAGAGGAAGAAAGATGTCAGCAATTGATAAAGAAGCAGTAAAGCAGTTTTTACTGAGCCTACAAGATTCGATTTGCCAACAGCTTGAGCAAGCTGATGGTACTGCACTGTTTGAAGAAGATGCATGGCAGCGCGAACCTGGCGATCGCTTAGGTGGCGGTGGTCGAACTCGCGTGATGACCAACGGTGCGGTCTTTGAGCAAGGTGGGGTTAACTTCTCTCACGTAGCAGGTAAGGCGATGCCAGCTTCAGCAACCGCTCACCGTCCTGAATTAGCGGGACGTAAGTTTGAAGCGATGGGCGTTTCATTAGTTATCCACCCTAAAAACCCATACATCCCAACCTCGCACGCGAACGTTCGATTCTTTATTGCGGAAAAAGAAGGGGAAGACCCGATTTGGTGGTTCGGTGGTGGTTTTGATTTAACACCATTCTATCCTGTCGATGAAGATTGCCAATCTTGGCATCAAACCGCTAAAGATCTGTGCGCACCATTTGGTGAGGACGTTTACCAAGAACACAAAGAGTGGTGTGATAAGTATTTCTATCTACCTCACCGAGACGAAACACGCGGTGTTGGTGGTCTGTTCTTTGATGATCTGAATGAGTGGGGTTTCGATAAGAGCTTTGCTTATATGCAGGCTGTCGGTGAAGGCTTTACAGCCGCCTATCTACCAATTGTAGAACGACGTAAAGAGACGTCTTACGGTGAGCGCGAGCGTGACTTCCAACTTTATCGTCGTGGTCGCTATGTTGAATTTAACCTAGTTTACGACCGTGGTACCCTGTTTGGTCTGCAAAGCGGTGGGCGCACAGAGTCTATATTGATGTCTATGCCGCCGTTGGCTCGTTGGGAATATCGCTATGAACCACAAGCAGGCTCACCAGAAGCTCTGCTTTATAGTGACTACCTCAAACCTCGAGTTTGGTAGTTCTTCCTTCCTTATAGGGATAGTGATAGGGTCATCTATATAGATGACCCTTTTTATTATTTCTGTTAGGTAAGGATATGACACAGCAAGTAGATCGTTATGCCGTTTTCGGTAATCCTATTGGGCAAAGCAAATCGCCATTCATTCACACATTATTTGCTCGCCAAACCAGCCAACAACTTACCTATACAGCTCTCCAGCCAGAACAAGGTGAATTCATCATTGCTGCTCAAGCTTTTTTTAGTGAAGGTGGTAGAGGGTGTAATGTCACAGCGCCATTTAAAGAAGATGCTTATCAGTTCGCTAATCGCCTGACTGAAAGAGCTGAACTAGCAGGTGCTGTAAACACACTTAAGAAGCTTGATGATGGAGAGATCATTGGTGATAACACCGATGGTGAGGGTTTAGTTCAAGACCTTCTTCAACATCAAGTTATGCTCGAAGGGGCTCGCGTTCTTCTGCTTGGCGCTGGTGGTGCTGCTCGAGGAGTGATTCAACCTCTTCTCGACCAAAAGCCACAACAGTTGGTAGTCGCTAATCGAACCAGTTCAAAGGCTGAACTTCTGGCCGAGATGTTTTCTTCACATGGAAACATCAAAGGAATGGGGTTAAGCGATGTTAATGAAGGGTTTGATGTCATCATTAATTCGACTTCGTCTGGCCTAAGTGGTCAGCTTCCTGAAGTTTCTGAGATTATCTTCAATTCGAATAGTGCCGTTTATGACATGGTTTACGGATCGGGCAACACGGTATTCAATCAGTGGGCATTAGATAATGGTGTTCATGCTGCTTATGATGGTTTGGGTATGTTGGTAGGACAGGCCGCTGAGAGCTTCATGCTTTGGCGTGGCCTTCGTCCGGGAACAAAACAGATTTTAAGAGAACTACGTAAAAACCTAGAGATGTAATGAGGTATTTATAAAAAATGAATCAATCAATTCTATTTCCTGATATCCAAGATTGGGATGAAGAAAATCAATCAATCATCTTCCCAGCACAGCAGTCTGGCGCACTGATTGAGTGTGTTATGTCTATTGAAGAGCTGTCTCGATTGGCAGGTAAAGATATAGAAGAAGGCGATCAAGCTTTAGTTATCTTTTCAGAGTTACGTTTTGATATTGAAGAGCTAGCTGAAGAGTTAATAGAAGAAGAGGAGTATGACTCCTCTAATCGGATTCAGATCAAAGTGCTTTAGACTGGCAGCACAGAGTTTAGATAGTCGTTTTTATTCTGAACATAGTTGTCAGCTGACTTCTGTAAAAAGGCACGCTCTTTATCATTTAATGGGCGTGCTTGTTTTACTGGACTTCCGACATATAGATAACCGCTTTCAAGTACCTTATTAGGCGGAACCAAGCTACCAGCACCAATCATCACATCTTCTTTAATAACCACGCCATCGAGCACGATAGCTCCCATACCAACAAGTACACGATCTTCAATGGTGCAGCCATGCAGCATTACTTTATGCCCGATAGTGACATCATTACCTATTAGTAGAGGATAACCCTCTGGGTTTTCTGCATTCTTATGGGTGACGTGCAAAACGCTGCCGTCTTGGATATTCGTTCTATCTCCAATATGAATGTGGTTCACATCTCCTCGAGCTGCAACTAAAGGCCACACACTAGAGTCGTCACCGATTTTGATATCACCAACCAGTACAGAACTTGTATCTATATAGACACCTTGTCCAATCTGAGGGGATATTCCTTTATAACTGCGTATTGAACTCATAAATCCTCCTTTATATAGGCACCTTAAGCCCTTAATTAAGGGGAATACTAGTGAAAATGGGGTGTTTTGAACAAAAAACGCTCGAACAATCAAAAAAGTAAGAAAAACTTCAAAAAGGGCTTGCCAGTGTGATCGAAATCTCTATAATGCGACCTCGTTGAAACGGGAAGGCTTCGTAAGAAACCAAAACGAATCAGCAGGTCAAATTAGCCAAGCTAAGCGCTTGAAAAAAGTTTTGAAAATAGTGGTTGACACTAAAACTTAAATCGCTAAAATGGCCGTCCGATTTGAGCGAAGCTCAAAAAGGAAAAGCTCTTTAACAATTTAAACCTATCAATCTGTGTGGGCACTCGTTGATGAATATCAAAACGTTTTATCGTTAGATAAAACAGATTCTTCGGAATCAAAATTGATTTCAATGAACTGAGTGACCAATACGTTTAACTACTTGTAGTTATTCGGCACAGTCAATTCATTACCATTCTGTTGGAATGGTAATAGCTTTAGAATTACATGTTCATTTTCGAATGAATATTAGTTTTGAAGTCAGTATTCGTTGAGTCACAAAATCTTAAATTGAAGAGTTTGATCATGGCTCAGATTGAACGCTGGCGGCAGGCCTAACACATGCAAGTCGAGCGGAAACGACATTATTGATTCTTCGGAGGATTTAATGGGCGTCGAGCGGCGGACGGGTGAGTAATGCCTAGGAAATTGCCTTGATGTGGGGGATAACCATTGGAAACGATGGCTAATACCGCATAATGCCTACGGGCCAAAGAGGGGGACCTTCGGGCCTCTCGCGTCAAGATATGCCTAGGTGGGATTAGCTAGTTGGTGAGGTAATGGCTCACCAAGGCGACGATCCCTAGCTGGTCTGAGAGGATGATCAGCCACACTGGAACTGAGACACGGTCCAGACTCCTACGGGAGGCAGCAGTGGGGAATATTGCACAATGGGCGAAAGCCTGATGCAGCCATGCCGCGTGTATGAAGAAGGCCTTCGGGTTGTAAAGTACTTTCAGTTGTGAGGAAGGGTGTGTAGTTAATAGCTGCGCATCTTGACGTTAGCAACAGAAGAAGCACCGGCTAACTCCGTGCCAGCAGCCGCGGTAATACGGAGGGTGCGAGCGTTAATCGGAATTACTGGGCGTAAAGCGCATGCAGGTGGTTCATTAAGTCAGATGTGAAAGCCCGGGGCTCAACCTCGGAACTGCATTTGAAACTGGTGAACTAGAGTGCTGTAGAGGGGGGTAGAATTTCAGGTGTAGCGGTGAAATGCGTAGAGATCTGAAGGAATACCAGTGGCGAAGGCGGCCCCCTGGACAGACACTGACACTCAGATGCGAAAGCGTGGGGAGCAAACAGGATTAGATACCCTGGTAGTCCACGCCGTAAACGATGTCTACTTGGAGGTTGTGGCCTTGAGCCGTGGCTTTCGGAGCTAACGCGTTAAGTAGACCGCCTGGGGAGTACGGTCGCAAGATTAAAACTCAAATGAATTGACGGGGGCCCGCACAAGCGGTGGAGCATGTGGTTTAATTCGATGCAACGCGAAGAACCTTACCTACTCTTGACATCCAGAGAAGCCAGCGGAGACGCAGGTGTGCCTTCGGGAGCTCTGAGACAGGTGCTGCATGGCTGTCGTCAGCTCGTGTTGTGAAATGTTGGGTTAAGTCCCGCAACGAGCGCAACCCTTATCCTTGTTTGCCAGCGAGTAATGTCGGGAACTCCAGGGAGACTGCCGGTGATAAACCGGAGGAAGGTGGGGACGACGTCAAGTCATCATGGCCCTTACGAGTAGGGCTACACACGTGCTACAATGGCGCATACAGAGGGCAGCAAGCTAGCGATAGTGAGCGAATCCCAAAAAGTGCGTCGTAGTCCGGATTGGAGTCTGCAACTCGACTCCATGAAGTCGGAATCGCTAGTAATCGTGAATCAGAATGTCACGGTGAATACGTTCCCGGGCCTTGTACACACCGCCCGTCACACCATGGGAGTGGGCTGCAAAAGAAGTGGGTAGTTTAACCTTTCGGGGAGGACGCTCACCACTTTGTGGTTCATGACTGGGGTGAAGTCGTAACAAGGTAGCCCTAGGGGAACCTGGGGCTGGATCACCTCCTTATACGAAGATACCACGATGAGTGTCCACACAGATTGATTAGGTTTAGAAAAGTAAAGAGACGAAGAACTCCCAAGTTCTTCAATATCCAGTGTCCCGTTCGTCTAGAGGCCTAGGACACCGCCCTTTCACGGCGGTAACAGGGGTTCGACTCCCCTACGGGATACCATTGGGTCGTTAGCTCAGTTGGTAGAGCAGTTGACTTTTAATCAATTGGTCGCAGGTTCGAATCCTGCACGACCCACCATTCTTTCTCCGCGAAGGAATTAAAACTATCGTGGGCGATTAGCTCAGTTGGGAGAGCACCTGCCTTACAAGCAGGGGGTCACTGGTTCGAGCCCGGTATCGCCCACCATTCTCTAAATATTCTTGGTTATAGTCATATCCAAACCACTTCTTTTGTCGTTGGTTGGTGTGTTTGACCCTGAGAGTCTTTAGAAAATGTGAATTTTAGAACACTGGTTCTTAAAGTCTCATGCTCTTTAACAATTTGGAAAGCTGACTGATTGATTACTTACGAGTAATTCAATCAAATTTAAAAGTTCTCAATGTTTATCTTTATTGATAAACACAACAAACACATTCAAGTGTCTTGTATTCGAATCAAACGTTAGTTTGATTCACAATTGAGTCCGGCAAACAGTCATCAAGAATTAACCCTTCTTGATGACAACCAAAAACCTTGGTTAGTTGCCATACACTAAGACCCTTTCGGGTTGTATGGTTAAGTGACTAAGCGTACACGGTGGATGCCTTGGCAGTCAGAGGCGATGAAAGACGTAATAACTTGCGATAAGCCCAGATTAGGTAGTAATAACCTTTTGAGTCTGGGATTTCTGAATGGGGAAACCCACGTGCACAAGCACGTATCCTGTTGTGAATACATAGCAACAGGAGGCAAACCGGGGGAACTGAAACATCTAAGTACCCCGAGGAAGAGAAATCAACCGAGATTCCGAAAGTAGCGGCGAGCGAAATTGGATTAGCCCTTAAGCTTTTAATGATGCAGGTGAAGAGTCTGGAAAGTCTCGCAATAAAGGGTGATAGCCCCGTAACCGACACATCATAATCAGTGAAATCGAGTAGGGCGGGACACGTGATATCCTGTCTGAATATGGGGGGACCATCCTCCAAGGCTAAATACTACTGACTGACCGATAGTGAACCAGTACCGTGAGGGAAAGGCGAAAAGAACCCCTGTGAGGGGAGTGAAATAGAACCTGAAACCGTGTACGTACAAGCAGTAGGAGCACCTTCGTGGTGTGACTGCGTACCTTTTGTATAATGGGTCAGCGACTTAATTTTAGTAGCAAGGTTAACCGTTTAGGGGAGCCGTAGGGAAACCGAGTCTTAACTGGGCGTACAGTTGCTAGGATTAGACCCGAAACCAGGTGATCTAGCCATGGGCAGGTTGAAGGTTGAGTAACATCAACTGGAGGACCGAACCGACTAATGTTGAAAAATTAGCGGATGACTTGTGGCTAGGGGTGAAAGGCCAATCAAACCTGGAGATAGCTGGTTCTCCCCGAAAGCTATTTAGGTAGCGCCTCGGACGAATACTACTGGGGGTAGAGCACTGTTAAGGCTAGGGGGTCATCCCGACTTACCAACCCTTTGCAAACTCCGAATACCAGTAAGTACTATCCGGGAGACACACGGCGGGTGCTAACGTCCGTCGTGGAGAGGGAAACAACCCAGACCGCCAGCTAAGGTCCCAAAGTATAGCTAAGTGGGAAACGATGTGGGAAGGCTCAGACAGCCAGGATGTTGGCTTAGAAGCAGCCATCATTTAAAGAAAGCGTAATAGCTCACTGGTCGAGTCGGCCTGCGCGGAAGATGTAACGGGGCTAAGCTATACACCGAAGCTGCGGCTACGTACCTTAGGGTATGTGGGGTAGGGGAGCGTTCTGTAAGCCGTTGAAGGTGGTCTGTAAGGGCTGCTGGAGGTATCAGAAGTGCGAATGCTGACATGAGTAACGATAAAGGGAGTGAAAAACTCCCTCGCCGGAAGACCAAGGGTTCCTGTCCAACGTTAATCGGGGCAGGGTAAGTCGACTCCTAAGGCGAGGCCGAAAGGCGTAGTCGATGGGAAACGGGTTAATATTCCCGTACTTCTTACAATTGCGATGGGGGGACGGAGAAGGCTAGGTGGGCCTGGCGACGGTTGTCCAGGTTCAAGTACGTAGGCGGAAAGTTTAGGTAAATCCGGACTTTCATTAACGCTGAGATACGATGTCGAGCTACTACGGTAGTGAAGTCATTGATGCCATGCTTCCAGGAAAAGCCTCTAAGCTTCAGATTGTAAGGAATCGTACCCCAAACCGACACAGGTGGTCGGGTAGAGAATACCAAGGCGCTTGAGAGAACTCGGGTGAAGGAACTAGGCAAAATGGTACCGTAACTTCGGGAGAAGGTACGCTCTTATCAGTGAAGTCCCTTGCGGATGGAGCAGACGAGAGTCGCAGATACCAGGTGGCTGCAACTGTTTATTAAAAACACAGCACTGTGCAAAATCGTAAGATGACGTATACGGTGTGACGCCTGCCCGGTGCCGGAAGGTTAATTGATGGGGTTAGACTTCGGTCGAAGCTCTTGATCGAAGCCCCGGTAAACGGCGGCCGTAACTATAACGGTCCTAAGGTAGCGAAATTCCTTGTCGGGTAAGTTCCGACCTGCACGAATGGCGTAATGATGGCCACGCTGTCTCCACCCGAGACTCAGTGAAATTGAAATCGCTGTGAAGATGCAGTGTACCCGCGGCTAGACGGAAAGACCCCGTGAACCTTTACTACAGCTTGGCACTGAACATTGAACCTACATGTGTAGGATAGGTGGGAGACTATGAAACCGCGTCGCTAGATGTGGTGGAGTCGTCCTTGAAATACCACCCTTGTAGTTTTGATGTTCTAACGTTGGTCCCTGAATCGGGATTACGGACAGTGCCTGGTGGGTAGTTTGACTGGGGCGGTCTCCTCCCAAAGAGTAACGGAGGAGCACGAAGGTGGGCTAAACACGGTTGGACATCGTGTGGTTAGTGCAATGGCATAAGCCCGCTTGACTGCGAGAATGACAATTCGAGCAGGTGCGAAAGCAGGTCATAGTGATCCGGTGGTTCTGAATGGAAGGGCCATCGCTCAACGGATAAAAGGTACTCCGGGGATAACAGGCTGATACCGCCCAAGAGTTCATATCGACGGCGGTGTTTGGCACCTCGATGTCGGCTCATCACATCCTGGGGCTGAAGTCGGTCCCAAGGGTATGGCTGTTCGCCATTTAAAGTGGTACGCGAGCTGGGTTTAGAACGTCGTGAGACAGTTCGGTCCCTATCTGCCGTGGGCGTTGGAAAATTGAAAGGGGCTGCTCCTAGTACGAGAGGACCGGAGTGGACGAACCTCTGGTGTTCGGGTTGTCATGCCAATGGCATTGCCCGGTAGCTAAGTTCGGAATCGATAACCGCTGAAAGCATCTAAGCGGGAAGCGAGCCTTGAGATGAGTTTTCCCTGGCACTATAAGTGTCCTAAAGGGTTGTCGTAGACTACGACGTTGATAGGCAGGGTGTGTAAGTGCTGCGAGGCATTGAGCTAACCTGTACTAATTGCCCGTGAGGCTTAACCATACAACACCCAAGGGGTTTTGTGGACTCAAAGACAGACCTTGAATGAGTTTGAAAGAGACTTTTAAATCAGTTTTCCGAATTTTAAAATTTGCTTGGCGACCATAGCATTGTGGACCCACCTGATTCCATGCCGAACTCAGAAGTGAAACACAATAGCGCCGATGGTAGTGTGGGGTTTCCCCATGTGAGAGTAGGACATCGCCAGGCTTTAAATTAAATCTTTAGGTTGACCGACCTGGAGATATGGACGCTCACTTAGTGAGTTGACCACTGCGGAGTGGTAGTTCAGTTGGTTAGAATACCGGCCTGTCACGCCGGGGGTCGCGGGTTCGAGTCCCGTCCACTCCGCCACTTATTCGATAACCTCGCCTAGTGCGAGGTTTTTTCGAATCTGAAGTAGTAAAAAGTTTTAGGGGTGTAGCTCCAATTGGCAGAGCAGCGGATTCCAAATCCGCGTGTTGGGAGTTCGAATCTCTCCACCCCTGCCATATTTAAGGCTCTAGCAGAAATGCTAGAGCCTTTTTGCTTTCTGAATCTAATATATGCGATTAGCAGAGCAGCGGATTCCCCGACTTACCAAAACAGCGCATGTTGGGAGTCTAAACCTCCAACCCTTCTATATACAAAGCCTCAGCAGAAATGTTGGGGCTTTTTTACGCCTGTTGCTTCTTCGAAGCAATATTGGGAGATGGAACGTCATCCCGGTGGAATACTTTGAGCGCCGACTCATAATGCTTTTACCCAATTTTTCCTATTTGGATATGTTGATATTCGAACCTTAACGCTTCCGTAATAGTTTGAAGATCGAGTCGAAGATAGAGGTCTTTTGGCTTTCTATATGTGTGATATTTAAGCTGTCACTTCTTGCCTTGGATGATATTTGGCCTTAGAAAGGTAAGTGCTCACTTATCCCTGCCTCTTTTATAAACAACCAACAGCACAATCCCCACTTCTTTATGAGAATTATTCTCAATATTTTGTTACATTTTGGTCGTTATTACTAAAAGGCAACAAATATGGATATTTCCCGTCGTAAGTTTATTCAATCATCTCTCGCTATATCCGCACTAACTGTTTTGCCCGCTTGTTCTATGAAGCAGTCTGTTGGTGGGCAAGGTAAGTATGTCTATGACTTAACTGCTGAACCTTCAATGGCTGAGTTAGTCGCGGGATTTGATACCAATGTTTTAGCCTTTAATGGACAGATTCCAGCTCCGACGATTCGATGTCGACAGGGTGAAAAGGTCACAATTCGTTTTACGAATAAGCTATCAGAGCCGACGACTATTCATTGGCATGGCTTAAGAATTCCTATCGAAATGGATGGAGTTCCCTTTTTAAGTCAGCCACCAATCATGCCAGGTGAAACATTCATTTATGAGTTTACGCCGCCAGATGCCGGCACATTTTGGTATCACCCACATATGAATAGCGTTAAACAACTTGGGATGGGGTTGGTTGGTCTTATTATCGTAGAAGAAAGCACTCCCGTGCAATTTGACGAAGAACACGCATTGATGCTTAAACATTGGCATATCGACAAGCAAGGTCAATGGAAAGACTTAATGATTCCACGACTCAGTGCTCGTATGGGCACTCCTGGTGAGTGGAGTAGTGTTAATGGAGTTCATGAACCCGTATACCAATTAAAGCAGCACGCAACGACTCGACTGCGGATTGCCAATGTCGATAATACGATCACTTATCCTATCGCTATCGAAGGGGCTGATGCATGGGTGATTGCCATTGATGGTAACCCTGTGAAAACGCCTTATAAACTGACTCAACATAAAATTGGTCCGGGTATGCGTGTTGATATCGGACTGATCGCTCCTAAAGCTGGTGAGCGAATTAACGTTCTCCAAATGAAGGGGCGTTTCCCATTTTCTTTGTGTGAATTTGAAGTCGTAGATTCAGCATTTACTCAAGAGCGAGTGTTGCCATTATTACCATTGAATCCAGTACCTAACCTAGATCTTGCTAATGCTGAAGAGATCGATTTCGTGTTCGAGTGGGAGGGTGCAGTTTCACCTGTATCTAAAGATGGTAAATCGATGCCTAAATTTTGGCTTACTAATAAACGAGCGTGGGAGGGGATGAGCAAAGACAATATCCCTGAGCCGTTGGCGACTTTAGATCTAGGTAAGACTTACATATTCGATCTTAAGAACGTCACTCAATATCATCACCCGATTCATATTCATGGTCATACATTCACTGTATTGGAACGTGATGGTAAAAAAATTGAAGAACCTTTCCACACCGATACCGTGCTACTTGGAAAAAACGGTCGAGCGAAAGCCGCATTTGTTGCGGACAACCCAGGACGTTGGATGTATCACTGTCATGTTATAGAACACATGAAAACGGGTTTAATGGGATATATCGAAGTTAAGTGACACCTGTAACGTTTAATATTTGCGCATGCATTCTTAGTTTCTACCCTCGCTTTTATCGGCGTTAAAGCTAGAATATAGGGATTATTGTTTGGGAGGATTCATGGGTCAGTTATCTATTTTAGGTTTTATTGCCATTGGTGGCGCATTTGGTGCTTGTTCGCGCTATTTGATTTCAGAGTTATGTGTGGTGATGCTAGGGCGTGGTTTTCCTTATGGTACGCTAACTGTTAACGTGATTGGCTCTTTAATTATGGGCTTACTCATCGCAGCGTTTGAGAATGAGATGGTTGCGACAGAACCATGGAGACAAATTATCGGTCTTGGCTTCCTTGGAGCACTGACTACATTTTCTACATTTTCGATGGATAACGTGCTTCTTATGCAGCAGGGTGCTTTCTTTAAGATGGGACTCAATGTGTTACTCAACGTGGTTCTCAGCATCTCAGCAGCATGGATCGGCTTCCAACTTTTGATAAAGTCTTAAAACTTTCTTACGATTTGTTAACAACTCGGCTTGGTTTATCTAAGCCGTTTTTATATACTCGATCGAACTTGTCGGAGTGCCATATGGCTGAGACCGTTAACTCGGGATCCGTTGAACCTGATCAGGCTAATACCTGCGAAGGGAACAAGAGTAGATATCTAACTAGAATCCTTCTAGAGATCTATCTCCAGATCACAACTGTATTTCTTACCGTGATCCCTCTTGTAGCATCTAATCCGTCAAGCATTTTTATCCCTATAAATAATGGCTAAAAGCCAAGGAAAAATGCTATGTCGAGTCGTAAACAAGCAAGACTGGAAGCGAAGAATTTCATCGATTCTTTATCCGTACAACCTTATCCAAATTCAAAAAAAGCTTACATCCAAGGATCTCGAGAAGATATTCAAGTCCCTGTACGAGAAATATCACTCGCTGATAGCCTTGTCGGTGGTACCAAAAAAGAGCCTGTATTCGAACCTAATGTACCCATTCAAGTTTACGATACCTCAGGTGTTTACACTGACCCCACACATCAAATAGACCTGTATAGCGGCCTTCCTAAGTTGCGTGAGCAATGGATTGATGAGCGTGGTGATACGGAACTGTTAGACGATGTAAGCTCTGTTTACACTAAAGAACGTTTAGAAGATGAAACTCTAGACGACCTTCGTTACGGCAACCTACCTAGAATTCGTCGCGCGACTGGCAATCAATGTGTTACTCAGCTGCACTATGCTCGTCAGGGGATTATCACTCCTGAGATGGAGTACATTGCTATACGTGAGAACATGGGACGTCAGAAGTTTGCTGATGAGCAGTTGAACCACCAACATCCTGGTCATAACTTTGGCGCAAACCTGCCGAAAGAAATTACTCCTGAGTTTGTGCGTAAAGAGGTTGCTGAAGGTCGAGCTATCATCCCTTCAAACATCAACCACCCAGAATCAGAACCGATGATTATTGGTCGAAACTTCTTAGTGAAGGTGAACGCTAATATTGGTAACTCTTCAGTAAGCTCTTCGATTGAAGAAGAAGTTGAGAAGCTAGTATGGTCAACTCGTTGGGGCGGCGACACCGTAATGGACCTTTCCACTGGCCGTAATATCCACGAGACTCGCGAATGGATTTTACGTAATAGCCCTGTACCAATTGGTACGGTTCCTATGTATCAAGCCCTTGAAAAAGTGAATGGCGTTGCGGAAGACCTTAATTGGGAAGTGATGCGCGATACCTTGATTGAACAAGCAGAGCAGGGTGTTGATTACTTCACTATCCACGCAGGTTTGTTGCTTCGCTACGTTCCGATGACGGCTAAACGTTTGACAGGTATTGTCTCTCGTGGTGGATCTATTATCGCGAAATGGTGTCTTGCACATCACCAAGAGAGCTTCCTTTATACTCACTTCCGCGAGATCTGCGAGATCTGTGCGAAGTACGATGTTGCCCTGTCATTGGGTGATGGCCTACGCCCGGGTTCTATTGCAGATGCTAATGATGAGGCTCAATTCTCGGAGTTACGTACTTTAGGTGAGTTGACTAAGGTAGCTTGGGAATACGACGTGCAGGTGATCATTGAAGGCCCAGGACATGTGCCAATGCACCTAATCAAAGAGAACATGGATGAGCAGTTAGAACACTGCCATGAAGCGCCTTTCTATACTTTAGGCCCATTGACGACAGATATTGCCCCTGGTTACGACCATATTACCTCTGGTATTGGCGCGGCCATGATTGGTTGGTACGGCTGTGCGATGCTCTGTTATGTCACGCCTAAAGAGCATTTAGGTCTACCAAATAAAGAAGATGTGAAGACCGGCCTGATTACATACAAGCTTGCTGCACACGCTGCTGACCTTGCGAAAGGGCACCCGGGCGCACAAATCCGAGATAATGCATTATCTAAAGCACGTTTTGAATTCCGTTGGGAAGACCAATTTAATCTAGCTTTAGACCCTGAAACAGCACGTTCTTTCCATGATGAAACTCTGCCACAAGAATCCGGTAAGGTTGCTCACTTCTGCTCAATGTGTGGACCTAAATTCTGCTCGATGAAGATCTCTCAGGAAGTCAGAGAGTATGCGAAAGATACCGAACAAGTAGCCGCGGATCAGGCTATCGAGATTAAGATGCTAGATAACCCGTTGGAAGGGATGCGTCAGAAATCACAAGAGTTCCGTGATACTGGCTCTGAACTTTACCACCCTGCAGTAGCTGCAAAAGAAGCTCAATTAGAGGAATAATGACAGTGAAGATACTCATCCCATCTCAAAATATTGAGTTAACGGGAGAGGTGCAGAACTGTCTATTGGTTGCTAAGCGACAAGGCTTGGCAATCGATGCAGTTGAGTTGGGTGTAAGCCCAACTCAATACTTCTCTATCGTTGACACTCAGCATGCGTTATCTATTGGCTTCGCTCATGATGTTGATTCATTGGCGAAGTGTCAGTTGGCGGAACTGAACCATGTTGTTGATTACAGTAATTCAGTCGCGCTAACTGACGTTTGTGATGCCTTTATACAAACTCCGAATACCATCTATGTCGGTGTCTCAGATGATTCAACTGTACTGGATATCTGGTCACACCGGGATGCTAATCGTGCTATCAAGAGTGACACTACAGCTCATCAGGAATTAGATAATCGCGGCCACTTTGCTTGGTTACTTACTTTGTTGGCTCTGGAATTCCCATTAGAGGACGCATTGGTTTTAGCTCGCGCATCGTCCAATGTTTCACGTGGAACATGGCCAGCACATTACCAAAACTTTCCAATTCCAGTTTTGGAAGATGAGCGACTGGATATTAGTGTTGGTTGGGCGCACCAAGGAACATCACTTTCGTTCCCTGAATTGAGCAAGAGTAGCCTAGGGCTATATCCTGTGGTTGATGATGTTGAGTGGATCGAAAGGTTGCTCAAGCTTGGAATTAACACTGTTCAACTACGTATTAAAAACCCTCAGCAAGCGGACTTAGAACAACAAGTTGCTCGATCAATCGAGCTTGGTCGAGAGCATAACGCTCAGGTTTTTATCAATGATTATTGGCAGCTTGCACTCAAGCATGACGCGTTTGGTGTTCATTTGGGGCAAGAGGATATTGAAGAATCAAATCTCTCACAGTTGAGCCAAGCAGGTATTAAGATCGGTCTCTCGACTCATGGCTATTACGAGTTGCTACGCATTGTTCAAATCAACCCAAGCTACATTGCGCTAGGGCATATCTTCCCAACAACAACTAAACAGATGCCATCGAAACCTCAGGGTTTAGTTCGTTTATCTCTGTACCAACAGCTGATTGATACTATCCCATACACAGAACAACTCATCGGTTATCCGACGGTTGCTATTGGCGGTATTGACCAATCGACAGCTGAGCAGGTGTGGGAGTGTGGGGTATCGAGCTTGGCGGTGGTACGTGCGATTACATTGGCGGAAGACCCACAGAAAGTGATCGAATTTTTCGAAAAACTGATGGCACCTAAATCTCCAACTCTTAAGGAAGAGGTTATGCAGGAGCCTAGCTATGCTTAGTGACTTTGAATTCATTCGTTATCAACGACAAATTGCGTTACCTGAAGTGGGTGAGCAAGGGCAACGCAACTTACTAAATAGTCATGTGTTGTTGATTGGTTGTGGTGGCTTAGGTAATGCCGCGGCTCTTTATCTAGCTGCTTCTGGTGTTGGAAAGATCGTGCTGGTTGATGATGATTGTGTCGATTCATCGAACCTGCAACGACAGGTCGCGTTCAGGGAAATTCAGTTAGGTTCGCTTAAGGTTGAAGCGTTGAAGCAACAACTGAGTGAGCTCAATGGTCGCAGCCAAGTAAGAACCATCAATCAACGAATGAGTGAAAGTCAGCTTGAGCTTGAAGTGATGCTAGCTGACTTAGTGTTGGATTGTACTGACAACTTCGAGTCACGCCAGCAGGTTAACCAAGCATGTTTCAGCACGAAGACTCCTTTGATTTCTGGTTCTGCAATTGGCTGGAAAGGCCAGTTTATTGTATTTGATTATCAGAATCAGAAAGGGTGCTATCACTGCTTGTTCCCGTTCAAACAGCATCCACAAACGACGCGTTGTAGCGATAGCGGCATCATAGGCCCAGTTGTTGGCACCATAGGTAACCTTCAAGCTTTGGCTGCTATTCAACGTCTAACTCGTGGTGAGTTTCAGGTCGCAACACACCAACTTAAACTGTTCGATGGCCAGACGATGAATTGGCAAAACCTTATGGTCACTCAAGATAGTGAATGTCCTGTGTGCAGTGCGTCTGTAGTTAAGCATTTAGAAGAAGAAATCCAATGAGCCATATAACGATCTCGATAAACGAGCAACCAGAACAGGTAGCGTACTCTTCGTCTCTAGCGGACATTATCCAAGCTCTATCATTACCTGATCTAGGTTGTGTATTTGCAATCAATAATGCGGTTGTCCCGCGTAGTCAGTGGCAACAAACGGTCGTTAATGAAGGCGACGCTATTTCTCTTTTCCAAGCCATTGCAGGAGGCTAACCATGCTAACTATCGCAGATAAAACGTTTCAATCTCGACTCTTCACTGGAACGGGTAAGTTCGCCAATAAGTACTTGATGGCGAGTGCTATCGAAGCTTCCGGTTCTCAACTGGCAACCATGGCGTTGAAGAGGGTTGATATTCGCTCTGAGCAAGACGACATTTTACAACCCATCATTGATGCTGGCGTGAACTTACTACCGAATACATCAGGTGCTAAGAATGCAAAAGACGCCATCTTTGCTGCGCATTTGGCTCGTGAAGCGCTAGGCACAAATTGGCTCAAACTGGAAATTCACCCAGATCCAAAGTACTTGATGCCAGACCCAATTGAAACGCTTAAAGCCGCTGAGCAACTGGTTAAAGATGGCTTTGTTGTGTTGCCTTACTGCCATGCCGACCCAGTATTGTGTAAGCGCTTGGAAGAGGTGGGTTGTGCTGCGGTTATGCCGTTAGGTGCGCCGATTGGTTCAAATAAGGGTATTGCGTCTGCAGATTTCTTAGAGATCATTATCGACCAAGCGAATGTCCCTGTGATTGTTGATGCGGGGATTGGTGCGCCATCTCATGCTGCTCGTGCAATGGAAATGGGCGCAGACGCTGTGTTAGTGAATACGGCTATAGCTGCATCTCAACAGCCTGTTGAGATGGCGATTGCTTTTAAGCTGGCGGTTGAGGCGGGTCGAATGGCTTACCTTGCTGGACTTGCAGGAAAAGTATCTCACGCGGTTGCTTCGAGCCCGTTAACTTCATTCCTAGACGAGTAGTATTGCTATGACGTTTGTTGATCAATTTAAACAGCTCAACTGGGATGACATTGGTATGTCTATCTTCAGTAAAACGGCAGCGGATGTTGAACGTGCTCTGAGTAAACCCAAACGCGACTTAGAAGACTTTAAGGCTCTGATCTCTCCGGCGGCAGAACCTTACTTAGAGCAGATGGCACAACAATCGTTGGCGCTAACTCGTAAGCGATTTGGCAATACGATGTCGCTTTATATTCCTTTGTACCTGTCTAACCTGTGCGCTAACGCATGTACGTATTGTGGTTTTTCAATGGAGAACCGTATCAAGCGCCGCACGCTTACTTTGGATGAGATTGATGCCGAAAGTGCGGCTATCAAAAAGATGAAGTTCGATAGCGTTTTGTTGGTCACCGGTGAACACGAAACTAAGGTCGGGATGAATTACTTTCGACAGGTGTTGCCGAATATCAAAAAGCAATTCAACTACCTTGCAATGGAAGTGCAGCCGCTTGATCAACAAGATTACGCAGAACTTAAAACGCTCGGTTTAGATGCGGTGATGGTTTACCAAGAGACTTATCAGCCAAGGACCTATGCTGAGCATCATCTACGTGGCAATAAAATGGATTTTGAATATCGTCTTGAAACCCCCGATCGCTTGGCAAAGGCGGGAATTGATAAGATAGGTATTGGTGCCTTGATAGGTTTGGAAGATTGGCGAACCGACTGCTTTTTTGTTGCTGCTCACTTAGATTACCTAGAGCGCACTTATTGGCAGACTCGCTATTCAATTTCATTCCCGCGTCTTCGCCCGTGTGAGGGTGGAGACTCTAGTGGAGGATTACAGCCTAAATCAGTCATGAACGATAAACAGTTGGTTCAGCTTATCTGCGCATATCGACTCTTGAATCCTGAAGTCGAGCTATCTCTATCTACTCGTGAGTCTGCAACCTTCCGCGACAATGTGTTGCCATTGGGTATCACGAGTATGTCGGCGGCTTCTAAAACCCAGCCTGGTGGTTATGCTTCCGGTGAAGAAGAACTTGAGCAGTTTGAGATCAGTGACGAGAGAACTGCTGCTGATGTCGAGTCAATGATTCGTCAGCGAGGTTTCGATCCAGTGTGGCGAGACTGGCACAGTGCCTATTCTGGTTAAGCAACATATTGCTCGATGTTCCACGTGAAACATCGATGTAATGATACAGGCAAATAAAAACGGCTACCTTTGGGTAGCCGTTTTGCTATTTGCTATTTAACTTATTAACCGAGCAAGCTCGTTTTGGGTCAGTTAAGCGTTTAGCGAAGCATTAAGCGTGAGCCAATGGAGTTGTCGATTGGCGTAACCATTCCAATGTATCACCTTCAACTAATGGGCTAACATCGTTCCATACCTTCTGATGGTAGTCGTTCAGCCACGCCAATTCAGGTCGTGTTAGCAAATCAACATTGATGTTGCGCTTATCGATAGGGCAACGTGTTAGCGACTCAAACGTTAGTACTGAGAAATCACCTTGAGTTGGCAGTTCAACAACCAGTTCTAGGTTTTCGATGCGGATACCAAACTCATCAGCACGGTAGTAACCCGGCTCGTTTGATAACACCATGCCTTCAACAAGAGGTACGTCGATAAGCTTCTTAGAGATGCTTTGCGGACCTTCATGAACACTTAGGAAGTGACCAACACCGTGACCAGTACCATGATCGTAATCGAAGCCTTCTGCCCAAAGATGTTGACGCGCTAGGATATCCAGTTGGAAACCACGAGTGCCTTGTGGGAAACGCGCACGTGCAATGCCAATGTGGCCTTTAAGCGCTAATGTGAACTGCTGGATCATTTCGTCGCTTGGCTGGCCAATCGCGATAGTACGAGTGATGTCGGTTGTGCCATCTAAGTACTGACCGCCTGAATCGACTAGGTACAAAGTATTCAGTTCTAGCTGACCAGGTTCAGGTTGGTTCTCGTGGTTGTAGTGACACATTGCAGCGTTGCCACCTGCTGCTGAAATTGTGTCAAAACTTAAGTCCATCAGCGTTGGGTCTTGCTCACGGAACGATTGTACTTTGTCAGCTAATACCGCTTCGTTGTGTAGGTTACCTTGTGCGACTTCTGCATCAATCCAAGACAGGAATTTCGCCATCGCCACGCCATCTCGAATGTGACACGCTTTCATGCCCGCAATTTCAGTTGCGTTCTTAGCAGCTTTTGGCATTAAGCATGGGTCTGCTGCTTCAATGATATGAGCACCAGCATTTTGTAGAACCAACGTGTACCAAGCATTACTGGTACCTGAATCGACAGATACATTTTTGCCTGTTAAAGATTGAAGGCGCGCTTCAAGCTCTGATGGGTGAGAAACGCGAATACCATTACCAACGTGTGCTTCAAAGCCTGCTGGGATGCGTGCTGGGTCTAGGAAGAAATCGACGCTTTCATCAGCGTGAATGATTGCATTAGACAGTACAACAGGTAGGCGAGATACGTCTAAACCACGAATGTTAAGCAACCAACAGATTGAGTCAAGCTCGGTAAGGATAGCGGCGTCCGCACCTTTTGCTTTTAGTAAGCCAGCAATCTCCGCACGTTTGCTTTCACTTGATTGACCAACGGCATCTGTTGCCATTAGGCGAACATCAGATACAACAGGCTCAGGACGGTCAGACCAAAGCTTATCAATCGGGTTTGCTGATAACGTTGTTAGCTCAACTTTCTCCGTTAGTTTTACTTGTGCGCCTTTCAACCAAGCGGCGGTGTGCATGCGTGGGTCGAATGCAACCTTACTGCCTTGTGGCAATGAATTGATGATCCAATCTAAAGCCGGTTCTTCAATAAGGTGGCGATACTCAAATAACTCTGCTGGTACCTGCTTACGAACCTGAACGGTGTAGCGACCATCAACAAAAATAGCAGCAGTATCACGAGTGATAACAGCGGCACCTGCAGAGCCGGTAAAACCTGTTAACCAGTGAAGTCGCTCGTTATGAGCGGGAACGTATTCACCTAGATATTCGTCTTCATGTGGAATGATAACGGCATCTACGTTGTTTGTTTCAAGCCAAGCTCGAACCGCAGCAACGCGTTCAGCAGTGATATTGTGCATCTGTGTTTATCCTTATTGTTAGGGTCCTTGTTAACACTCACAGTCGATGTACATGCGAGGGGACTTATTAGGTCAATAAGCTAGCGCTTTTGTTCGTTTGCTGCAAACGCTGTACGCCATTTTTATCTAAGGTGCAGAGTTTTTTCTTTGATGATATCTCGTAACCAAGTTAAGGCTGGGTCATTTTCTCTATCACGGTGCCAAAACAGAGTGTATGCCATCGGTGGGAATTCCATTGGTAGAGGAACAACCACTAAGTCGAGTTGCTTAGCGACGAGGTAAGTAAAGTGGCTTGGTGCGGTAAACACAAAGTCGGTGTAAGTACACAGGCTTGCAGCGCTATTGAAGTCTGGAACAGAAATAGCGATATCACGTTGATGGCCAAGATCAGCCAGTTTGTAGTCGAGCAGCCAGCGGTCGTTACCATCACACCTTACTTGTACATGACGCTGCGCAAGGTAGGTTTCCAGATCCCATTTACCACTCAGAGCAGGGTGGTTGCGTCTTAGCACACACATCTGTGCGTCGCGGTAGATCTCTTGTTCGCAAATGTCGTCTGGCGGCAGCATAGTTAAACGCGCATCGTTGATGTCGATGTCTTTGCCAGTGAGTCCGATATCTAGTTCACCAAGTTGCAGTTTCTTAAAGGTTTGTTCTGTCCAAGCATGGGTGTTGATATTGACCTTAGGTGCTTGTCGAAATATTGCCGGTAAGAAGTGCGGAAGAATCAGCGGGTAAACACTCTCAACGGCAGCAATATGAAAACTGTGGTCGCTGTTGTTGGGAATGAATGTCTCAGGCTGAGTGAGAACATCAAGTTGGTTGATCAACGTTTCTAACCGAGGCTTAAGGAAAACAGCTTTCGGTGTTGGTCGTAGGCCATGAGCACTTCGCGTAAAAAGAGGGTCATTAAATTGTTCACGAAGCTTGGCTAGCGACTTACTCACGGCTGATTGGCTCAAGCATAATCGGTGTGCGGTGCGAGTGACACTCAGCTCTTCCATCAGCACCTGTAAGCAAACCAATAGATTGAGGTCGAGGCGTGATAGTTTCTCGATATTCATGTGAGTTTCCTATTTGGAATAATGCTAATGAGTATATGCCATTTTTGTTCATATCTTTAGTTGGTTATTATGCACCTAAATTAACTCATTCGGAGAATCTTGTGCCTTCTAACGCGCTTCCAATCCCTAGTAAACTGCAGGTTGCTTTATTGGCAATGCTGGTTCTATTTAGCCCTCTGGCTATAGATATTTATCTTCCAGCTCTGCCACAAATTTCAACAGCGTTTCACGTGGAACACGCACTAGCACAAGATACGATTACTTGGTTTTTATTCGCCATGGGTGTCGGGCAATTATTTGCAGGCCCTTTGGCTGATAAGCTAGGACGTCGAACCGTTGCATTGGGAGGTGTTAGTATCTATGCATTGAGTGCTTGCTTGGCGTGGGCAGCTCAATCGATTGATATGATGCTAATAGCTCGGCTGCTACAAGGCTTAGGAGCTTGTGCGACTTCTGTAGCAGCCTTTGCGACGGTTCGCGATCTATTTGGCCCTGAGAAGAGTGGCCGTATGATCAGTTACCTCAATGGTGCAATTTGCTTTATTCCTGCATTAGCACCGATTCTGGGTGCGTGGTTGACTCAACAGTTTGGCTGGCGCTCGAACTTCAGCTTCATGGCTGTGTTCGCTGTCGTGGTTGGCACAATTTTGTTTTTCCAAATGAAAGAGTCTAATCCAGCGACAGAAAAGGTCGCGGTGTTCAAACTTGAGCGTTACTGGTCGGTATTGAAAACACCATCATTCATCTTCCATGCGACATTGTGCTTGATGGCAATGGCAGTAATCCTTGCTTACGTTACCTCTGCACCTGTTGTGTTGATGGAAAACCTAGGTTTGACGATGAACGAATTTACCTTCTGGTTTGGTATTAACGCGGTTATCAACATCACGGCTGCATTCACTGCTCCGAAGTTCATGGACCGTTTTGGTACATATAAGGCGTTAGTTGTAGGCATCTCAACATTGGGTCTGGCTGGCGTCATTATGTTGGTACTTGCTGACCATGCTAGTGCGATCGCATTCATGCTGCCAATCTTCTTGTCTTCAGTTGGTTTTGCTTGGATTCTTGGTGCTGCAGCCGGTAAGGCACTTGAACCTTTCGGTGACCGTGCGGGTACCGCAGCTGCGTTGCTTGGTTTGTTCCAAATGAGTGGTTCAGGGTTACTGGTTGGTACCATGCAGCGCCTTGATTTAACATCGCAAGTGATGATTGCCCTGCAAATGTTCCTTATTGTTCCTGCATTGTTAGTACTTGCGAGCAAAGCAGGTAAGTCGTGGCACACGACGTTTGCTAAGGCATAAGTCTCAAGGGTGACAAAATATACAAATGGCGGTTTGCGAAACGTTAAAACATGGTATATTTGTCACTCATTGAAACGTTAGTCCCCAACGGAAAATACTGTAATGTCATTAACAACCTACGAAATGGCGCGCATCTTAGAACAAATGGAAGATGCACCTGAAAAGGTCATGTTTGGTAAATTGCTTAAAGAGCTAGGAAACCAAAGTGAAGAGCGTATTCGCAGTGCGGCAAAACAAGTTCCAATCGACACTTTGCGAGATATCATTTACCAATTTCAACGCGTGGTTGAATCTCGTAAAGGTGAACAAGTTCAGCTACTAGCAAAAGAGCTGGCAGAGCAAGGTATTTCAGCTGAGGAATTACAAGCTTTTCTGAGCAAGTAGTTTTTCACCAGTTAAAAAGAAACCACTCATTTGAGTGGTTTTTTGCGTTTTTGGATTTGCGATGAGGACTAGTTGCTGAATTGCTTCTTCAAGATTCTATCCAATGAAAATGGTCCTGCGCCCCATACAACGACGATAAGAATCATTAATCCCCAAAGCTGATGATCGTAGAAGCCTTGCGCCCACAATACAGGGTATGACACGACGGCCATGATATTGAAAACGAATAGTGCTGCAGCCATAGGTCGTGTTAATAAACCAAGTGCTAAGAATACTGGCAGAATCAATTCAGCGGCAGTACCCATATAGGCCGCTAACTCCCAAGGTAACAGTGGGACTTGGTATTCCAATTCAAACAAGTACAGAGTGCTATCCCAAGTTGCTATTTTAGTCAGCCCAGAATTAAAGAATACCCATGCCACCCAAAGGCGACAAAATAGCAGAAGCACTGGAACAAAAAGTGCCTGTGATTTCTCAATCAAATTGTCGTATTGAGCCATCATGTTCGTGACTGTGTTGTTATCCATATTATGTCTCCAATTCGGCATCGATTGAAAAACCTGAGATGACGTTAAGCGCCATGACAGTATTCAGATGTTGTAGTAATGAAGGGTCAATCTCAGCGAGCGTTTGACCCGATTGCAATTCAGTTAATAGTTGGTGGCATTCTTCTGTCAAACAATGACTCTCAATCTGTGAATTCTCGGCTCGGATTAACACCCCAAATTCAGGTTGGTTGATGTCTAACCCGTCGAGTTGCTGCTGATAGATAGCTTGCTCAAGCGCGATCATCGTATAGCTAGAATTGACTAGTGTGATTGAACCTTTGAGATGAAATACTAAAGCGCCTTGTTGCTCTTGTGGCACATCAGCTAAACAAGAAAGGGGACGTTGGTCGACATGTGATTCTGAAACACATCTCACCAAGCTATCTTTTTGCCATTCATACAAAGCCACTTCAGCTAGATAAGGTGCAGCCTCAATAACAGCAGGAAAGGCATGGATAGTCTGTTCAAAGTGTTCCCCATAACCGCTGACATCACCAGAGGTTGATGGATAACTTAAGACATGTTGACGAGCCATCTGTTGGAAGCACTCTTCACCAACCAGCATTTCAGTGAGTGGGTAGGTTGCTGCCAGTACTTCGCTCAAGCTAATCACAAAGTTGTTGCGGTAAATCTGGATGCGTTGCTCATCAGTAAAATGGTCGCTCACGATGTCGCAATGCTCACCATTGTTTTGGTAGCGTAACGCGTTCGCAAACTCCGATTGCACATTAGCTAAAGAGTGGCTCATGATGCGCGACTCCTTTGGTTGAACTTGTCGTGTTGATACAAGATATCACTGGCTTTGGTTGCTTCAGCCAATAAGACTTGTGGTTCTGGGATGTCTAGATCCCATTCAATCAAGGTGTGGCGCAAACCATGTTGTGCTATCCATTGTGTGTAGAGTTGCCACACTTCGTCACAGACTGGTTTACTGTGGGTGTCTATCCAGATCTCACCTTGTTCGAGTTTCTTTTTGGTAAAACCTGCTAAGTGAATCTCTTCCACTTTGTCTGCAGGTATTCCGCTTAAGTACTCTTCACAGCTGAAACCATGATTAAAAGATGAGACAAAAATATTATTGAAATCGAGTAAGAGGCGACATTCGGTGCGCTTCTGTACCTCGGCTAAAAACTCCCATTCTGGGATCGTTGAATGCTTGAAGGCGAGGTAACTCGATGGGTTCTCAATCAGCATAGGACGTTGCAGGCTGTCTTGGACCTCTAATACATTTCGACAAAAGACTTCCAACGCCTCTTCGGTATAGGGCAGCGGTAATAAATCATTGAAGTAATGGCCGCCGGTCTGACTCCAGCTGAGGTGGTCAGAAACCAAGAACGGCTCGATATCATCAATCAGATCTTTTAACTGCAGTAAGTGATTTGGGTTGATGCGCTCAACAGAACCTAGAGACAACCCAACACCGTGGCAACTTATGTTGTGGGCGTTACGAATTTCCCTGAGTTGTTGACGTTGCGGTGATTGAGTTAAAAAGTAGTTCTCGCTGTGCACCTCTAACCAACTCACTAAGGCTGGGTTTTGGCTAAAGAAGTCCAAGTGCGGTGTTCTAAGGCCAACCCCTGTGTTGGGGTGAAGAGTTTGAGTCACAACGATTCTCCTAATAAGAAGTGGAGGTGAGCTGAATGTCAGCTCACCATACTAAGCAGCTCAATTATGATGATTGAGTGTTACCACCTGATAATTTGCCACACAGCCCTTTAGGTACGACTACGAATGCATCGGATTGGTTGTCTTCTTTTGCTGTACCCGCACATGAACTTGTTTTGGTTGCACAATCATTTTGGCCAGCTTTTGCCACGCCGTAGCATTTTTCTTTTGCTGCAGCTTCCGCGGGTGCTGATGTAAGAACTGCACCGCCGAACGCTAGTACACTTGTGATTGCAGCTGTAACAGCAAGATTAGAATTTTTCATAGTCATTCCCTCTAGGACTTAATAGTATTTTATATCGCAGGTTAATGGATTGTTAACTTGCTTACTAAAAAGGATAGGAAGAACCAGGAAATAATTTCACGACATTATAAGAAATATCAATATTAATGATGATTTGCCTTTTAACTCATTGATTTTATGATGTTAATTTTTGAATGTTTTTTCTTCTTATTATCCTAAACGCAGCCTAGTGTTTAGGTTATAATCAACTTTTATGTATAAATACCCAGTAGTGAGCATATCCAATGATAGATCCTTCGCTTTTACTCGATGGCCTAAACGACAAACAACGTGAGGCGGTCGCAGCACCTTTAGAAAACCTACTTATTCTGGCAGGTGCTGGCAGTGGTAAAACGCGAGTGTTGGTGCATCGTATCGCTTGGTTACAAAGCGTAGAGCAAGCATCACCGTTCTCTATCATGTCGGTTACCTTCACCAACAAAGCGGCAGCAGAGATGCGTGGTCGTATTGAAGAGTTGATGATGGGTAGCTCGTCGGGCATGTGGAACGGCACCTTCCACGGTATCTGTCACCGCATTCTTCGTGCTCACTACCTAGATGCAAAACTGCCAGAAGACTTCCAGATCATTGATTCAGATGATCAGATTCGTTTGCTGCGTCGCTTAATTAAGGCGCAAAATCTTGATGAAAAGCAGTGGCCAGCTAAGCAAGCTTCTTGGTGGATCAATGGAAAGAAAGACGAAGGGCTGCGCCCAAGTCACATTGACGCCTACCATGATCCAATAACTCAAACGTGGTTAAAGATTTACTCTGCTTACCAAGAGGCATGTGATCGCGCTGGCTTGGTCGACTTTGCTGAAATCTTGTTGCGATCGCATGAACTATTGCGCGATAAAAAACACATCCGCGAGCACTACCAAGCTCGCTTTAAGCACATTCTTGTCGACGAATTCCAAGATACCAACAACATCCAATACGCTTGGCTTCGCATGATGGCAGGCCCGGATTGTCGCGTGATGATCGTGGGTGATGATGACCAATCTATCTATGGCTGGCGTGGCGCTAAAATTGAAAATATTCAGAAGTTCTGGATGAATTCCCAGGTGCTTCAACGGTTCGACTCGAACAAAACTACCGTTCAACCAAAACCATTCTGCAGGCGTCGAACGAGCTTATCTCGAACAACACTGAGCGTATGGGTAAAGAGCTGTGGACTGATGGCAACGATGGCGAGCCAATCTCTGTTTACTCAGCTTATAACGAGTTAGATGAAGCGCGTTTCACGGTTAGCAAAATCAAAGAGTGGCAAGAGAAAGGCGGTGCGTTAGAAGATACCGCAATGCTTTATCGTAATAACGCCCAATCTCGTGTGCTTGAAGAAGCGTTGATTCAAGGTGGTTTACCTTACCGAATCTACGGTGGCATGCGATTCTTCGAGCGTCAGGAAATCAGAGATGCTTTGAGCTACCTGCGCTTAATGAGTAACCGCAGCAATGATGCGGCATTCGAACGTGTCGTTAATACGCCGACTCGTGGCTTGGGTGATAAAACGTTAGAAACGATTCGTCTTGCAGCGCGTGATCGTGGTGCAACCATGTGGGAAGCCAGTGTTGCTCTGATAGAAGAGCAAGTGTTACCAGGTCGTGCTGCGGGTGCTTTGAGCCGCTTTATTGAACTTATCAATGCACTTGAAGATGACACCATAGAACTGAGACTTCATGAGCAAACCGACCACGTAATCAAATCGTCTGGCTTGTTTGCTATGTACGAGCAAGAGAAAGGTGAGAAGTCGAAGGCTCGTATTGAGAACTTGGAAGAATTGGTAACGGCAACGCGTCAGTTTGAAAAACCAGAAGAAGCGGATGAAATGAGCATGCTAACAGCGTTCTTAACTCATGCGGCTTTGGAAGCGGGTGAAGGTCAGGCTGATGAGTTTGATGATGCGGTTCAGCTCATGACTCTGCACAGTGCCAAAGGCCTAGAGTTCCCAATGGTATTCATGGTTGGTGTTGAAGAGGGCATGTTCCCAAGCCAGATGTCGGCCGAAGAAGCGGGGCGTTTAGAAGAAGAACGTCGCCTGTGTTACGTCGGCATGACCCGTGCGATGGAGAAGCTCTACATCACTTACGCTGAAATGCGTCGTTTGTACGGTCAAGACAAGTATCACAAGCCATCTCGTTTTATTCGTGAGCTACCAGAGACATGTCTGGATGAAGTGCGTATGAAGGCGCAAGTGAGTCGCCCTGCAAGCAGTGGTCGCTTTAGCCAAACCGCTGTGAAAGAGAACTTCAATGAAACAGGCTTTAGCTTAGGCTCTCGCGTTAAGCACCCTAAGTTTGGTGAAGGTACCATTATCAACTTCGAGGGAAGTGGCCCACAGAGTCGAGTTCAAGTTGCGTTCAATGGTGAAGGCATCAAGTGGTTAGTAACGGCTTACGCTCGATTAGAACAGCTTTAATCTGCTCCTTCGACATCTAAAAATCGTTCATTATTAAAACTAAAAGAGCAGCCAATGGCTGCTCTTTTTTATTGCTCGGTACTATGCTGAATCGAGCTTAAGGCATTTCTGCATAAAGTAGGACTTACAGTGTTGCAAGCGCCGCTTCGTAGTTTGGTTCTTCAGTGATCTCTGCAACCAACTCGCTGTGTGTTACCACACCTTTTTCATCAACAACGACAACGGCACGTGTTGTTAGGCCTGATAGTGGGCCTTCAGCAATCGCTACGCCGTAGTCTGATGCGAATGCAGGAGAACGGAAAGTTGAGGCGTGTTGAACGCCTTCAATGCCTTCTAGTTCGCAGAAGCGACCCGCAGCAAACGGTAGGTCAGCAGAAATACAAACAACAACCGTGTTCTCAAGCTCTGCCGCTTTTGCGTTGAACGTGCGTACGCTCGTTGCACAAGTTGCTGTATCGATGCTTGGGAAGATGTTTAGAACTACTTTCTTGCCTTCAAGAGAAGCAAGAGTCAGTTCAGAAAGATCGCCTGCGGTCAGTGCAAAGCTTGGTGCTTGTTCGCCAGTTTGTGGGAATGTGCCTGTTAGCGGTACAGCAGCGCCTTTGAAGGTAACGTGTGACATGAATTTGTCCTTAGTTTAATTATGGTTATGAAACTAGTTGAGCCTAGTTCGACTTACGTTACTCGGAAGTGGTTAAGAAGTGAATGGTTTAAATGTCAGAATTGTAATCAAAGGTCTTTGATTTATTTGTTTTAGGGGAAGAAAAGGTGGGACGACAGATAAAGAAAAACCCCGAGAGCTTGCGCTCATCGGGGTCTATAGTCTTACTCGCAGCAATCCGGCTACTAAGTGTGCTCCATGCATCAAATCCATGATAGTGTGCTGTTATCCTTCAGCGTATTCCTTTCATCGCCTTCCTAGCGGTGTCCTTGATCTTATCCTGATCTGCCAACAATCCTCGTTAGCGCGCGTCACTTGTTCCTTGAGCGGTGTCCTTTACATCATCCTGATGTTCAGTCCTTTCCTCGTCCAGAGGTGTCCATTGTCTTTCCTTAGTAGCAACCATCCTAGTTACTATTGCGTCCATTCAATGTCCATTTCGCTATCCATGCCGATTATTCATCCTGAGTAATCGAATCTTCATCCTGAAGATAACCAAGTCCTTGGCGTTTCCTGTTCCGTGTCAGCATCCTTCCGACACCATTCATATTACCGATTCCTTATTTATCAGCAATGGTGCATAAGCGAATTTCTATATAATTATTTGAATGATAAATGTACGTATCCTTTAATTTCAATTGGTTACGATGTCGAGGTGACTAATTTCGTCATCAAATATCGATATTTACTCACTGCCTTGTGAGAGATCTCGCACAAGGCAGCGAGTAAAAAGGGAGGGTTATTCCCTACTGACCAATGGCTGCACCTTCACGACGAGGGTCTGCAGCGCCTTCTAAACCATCTTTTGTGATGCGAATCGCGTGTAAACCAGAGTTAAGATCGCGAACGTTGACTTCAAATCCCATCTTTTCTAGCTCAGGTTTGAAGTTTTCCGCTGATGTTCCTTTTTCCAAATCTAAGGTACCGAAACGGTTTAGGAAGTGTGGTTGGTTGATCGCTTGCTGAATATCCATGTCCCATTGGGTATGCGCAATGATCGCTTGTGCTACATAACCGATGATACGGCTGCCACCGGGAGAGCCAATCGCCATGTAAGGTTTATCGTCTTGCATGATGATAGTGGGTGCCATTGAAGAACGTGGACGCTTACCCGGCTCAAGTCGGTTAGCGATAGGCTTACCATCGTTGTGGGTCTTGAATGAGAAGTCGGTCAGTTCGTTATTGAGTAGGAAGCCTCTCACCATCAAACGTGAGCCAAAGGCATTCTCAATGGTGGTGGTCATCGAAACGACATTGCCATCGCTATCGACGATATTGAAGTGGCTGGTGGATGGTAATTCAATAGAAACATCTTGGCTTCGCAGCATGGCGTGATCCCACGGTGGCGTGCCTGAAGGTGCACTTGATAGTGCCTTACCTGCGGTAATTAACTGAGCACGTTCCTGCAAATAGTCAGTATTGACTAACCCTTGGGTTGGCATTGGCACGTAATCTTGATCGGCCATGTACATACCACGGTCAGCAAAGGCTAGGCGAGAAGCGTCTGCTAACACCTGCCAAGATTTCGCGTTGTTTGGTCCCCATGATTTGAGGTCAAACTGCTCGGTCATCGCTAAGATCTGCCCAACCGTTAATGCACCTGAACTTGGTGGTCCCATTCCACATACTTGATAGCTTTCATAAGCAGAACAAACTGGCTCACGTTGCTTAATTGAATACGCATCGAAATCTTTCTGTGCCAATACGCCAGGGTTACCTTTGGCAGTGTGCACAGTATTAATGATGTCGGCAGAGATCTCACCCTGATAGAAGGCCTTAGCACCATCCTTTGAGATAGCGTTTAACGTTGCCGCGTATTCTGGGTTCTTAAGTTGAGTACCCGCTGTTTTCGGGCTGCCATCGGCATTGAAGAAGTAGGCTTTAGTTGTCGCAAATCGGCTTAGTCGCTCTTGGTCATTTTCAATCAAGGTAGCTAAGCGTGGACTAATAGTAAAACCTTCTTCAGCTAGCTGAGCGATAGGTTTAATCAGTGATGCCCACTCTAGTTGTCCGTACTTCTGGTGAGTGTCCCACAGCAATTGCACCGTGCCCGGTGTCGCAACTGAGCGACCACCAACCACTGCATCATAGAATTTAAGCGGTTGTCCGTTTTCGTCTTGGAATAGACGTGGTGTGGCATCAAGTGGTGCAGTTTCACGACCATCGTAAGTTTTGAGTTGCTTGTCCTTGCCATCAAAATAAACAAGGAACGCACCACCACCAATACCTGATGACTGAGGTTCTACTAAGCCAAGCATAAGCTGAACGGCAACCATCGCATCAATGGCGTTACCACCACGAGCAAGCACATCAGCTCCAGCCTGTGTTGCTAATGGGTTGGCTGCGGTGACCATCCAGTCATTGGCTTTAACGAGTTGTTTGGTTTCTAAACCACTACTTTGTTCGGGTGCGACGGAATCGGCAGCTTGATTTGCCCAACTGACGTGAGAGGCAAAAAGTAGGGTAGAAGTGGCGAGGGTTGTTAGTTTTGTTTTCCACTGCATGATCTTCTCCTTTTAATATGCAGAGCTAGATTGGCAGTGGAAAGATGAGATAGCCAGAGCGTTGTTAACGAATTGTAATCTTGATTCGAATTTAAGCGATTAAACCGGACAGTGACTGCCAAAGAATACTCGCGCCAATAAGGCTGAATAACACGCCACACAAGCCATCGATGTAAACGGTCGCTTCGCTGAGTTTCTTCTGCAGTGTTTTGGTTGAAAGCATCCACGCCAGCAGTGAGAACCAAAACAGTGAGAGGCCAAATAGGATGATCAGGGCAAAGCCTTTGCCTGACAGCGACATATCCACAGGGACTAAGCTCGACATTAAACTAATAAAGAACACCAAAGCCTTTGGGTTGAGAATGTTGGTCATAAACCCTTTAGAAAATGCATCTCGCTTGTTGGTCAGAATCAGATCTTTAGAATTAACGGTATCGGCGTCATCGTCGTGGTTCTGAATGATTTGCCAGGTTGCTTTAAGTGCACCGTAACCTAAGTACAGTAAGTAGCTACCGCCGGCCAATTGGATAATGGCAAATAGTGTGGGTTGCTGGTGGACTAGGTAACTGATTCCCGTCAGGCTCAGTAATGAGTGCAGCAAGATCCCGCAAGATAAGCCAAGCGCAATGTACAAGCCTGTCTGGCGTCCGTGACGCGTCGCATTTTGCACGACTAACGCAAAGTCAGGGCCGGGGCTCATCAAAGCGATGAAGTGGATAGAGGCTAGGGTGATCAGTATGGTGACTTCGTTCATCATCAGTTCTCAATAACGTTGCCGCTATTTTTAAATAAGTAATCGTATTGAGCGTAGCTTACCGTGATTTGAAATCGAGCAATTGTAAATTATCAACACTTAGTTGATTTGTGAGGGTGGTACGCCGAACGTGGTTTTGAAAGCCTTGGAGAAGTGTGCCTGATCATAGAAGCCTACTTGGTGCGCAACCTTAGTACCACATATCCCAGACTTAATCAGGCGCATGCTTTGTTCCATGCGTAAACGGCTTAGCCATGCATAAGGCGTAATGCCCATTTTGTTTTTAAAATGGCGTTGGAATTGAGTCGTGGTTAAACCACACAACTCAGACAGTTGTTCTAATCGCACTGGTTGATCCAAATTCGCCATCAAATAGTCTTTTAGCGTATCAATCGATTGATTACCCAGTTTGATGTCGCTTTTCGATCCAAATTTCGCATAACGATCGACAATCGTCGAGAATCCTTCGAAAGGTAAGCAATCTTGAGCGAGTTGGCTGATGTTTTGATTGATTAACAGGCCATGTAAGTTGCGTAATTGTGAAAATGCAGCTTGATCGGAGAGGATCAATTCAGAAAAGCCTAATGTGTGACCATTTTTCTTGGGATCGGCAAGATCTTGAAACCATTGGGGAGAAACCGCAAATACACTGACTTGATAACCCGAATCGAGCTTGGAGTGCCCATCATGCAGCTCATCGGGTGGCATGATAACAACTTGGCCAGCACCAACATTATGGCTCGTCCCTTTATAGACGAATTTCTGCTGTCCTTGGGTAATTAAGCCAATGTGAAAGTCCAAATGATAGTGGCGCTGAAAGGCAAACTCTTGGTACTGAGCTTGGATCAGGCTGATATCTTCTGTTGGGGTAGAGTAGTAGTGGACTTTATCCATGGTACAAAAAAGCTTGGTCAAATAGTCATCAATTCAACCAAGCTTATCTTCGTATTAAGGGATTGTCTTGTAAAAACGATCAGTGTTACTGCTTAGCGCGTTTGTTCTTCTTGTTGTTACGTAGGCCATCAAAGCTGAAAATTACCAGAGCGCCCCAAATAAAGGCGAAGGTAATCGCTTTATCTGAAGTAAAGGCTTCACCGTAAATCAGAACTGCGAGCAAGAACATTAAGCTGGGGCCGATGTACTGGAAGAAGCCGAGTGTCGATAGCTTCAAGCGGGTTGCTGCGCCAGTAAAACAAAGCAATGGAACCGTGGTGATCACACCTGCTGCAACCAATAATAGATTGAGCTGCATTGGGTTCATCGAGAAATCTGACGTTGCGCTGTCTGCGATAAACAATAAGTACGTTGCTGCGATAGGCAGCATCACCAGCGTCTCAATGAATAAGCCAGTTTGAGCTTCCAAGCTAACCTTTTTACGTAACAAGCCATAGAAACCAAAACTGAAGGCTAGGGCAATGGCAACGATCGGCACGGAGCCAAACGCGATCAATTGAATTATCACGCCAATCGCAGCAAGACTAACGGCAAACCATTGGAGCTTGCGTAAGCGTTCGCCAAGGAAGAACATCCCGAGCAACACGTTAATCAGCGGGTTGATGTAATAGCCTAAGCTGGCATCGAGCATGTGATTGGAATTCACCGCCCAAATAAAAATAAGCCAGTTGGCGCCCACTAAAATCGAAGTGGCGACTAAATAGAGCATTTTTGGTTTAGAGGTGAGGGTGTCTCGAACCTTACGCCAGCCACGACTCATGTGCAGTAGAAAAGCGAGTAGGAAAAAAGACCATACTACACGGTGGCTAAGAATCTCAAATGGGGATACTTCACTTAAAGATTTGAAATATATGGGAGCGATTCCCCACATGGTGTAAGCGGCAACGGCAAGCAAAATTCCCTGTCGCGTACGTTGTTGGTCGTCTTGTGTCATGTAACTTTCTCTAGCACTGAGTGCTTATTAATAAGATTTATAAAGAGAGTTGGTCAGTATAGGAGCGTTAACCCTTTTCACCTAACAATTTGCGGTTTAATTCGCCAGCGTTCCCCTCTACAATGTGCGCCTTGCTTGCCAATGCTGCACGCTGACTTTATACCTTGATTAGGAACCACAATGACCGCCACTCTGATTGCTGAGCAAACACCAACTCCCGCGAATGATGCGCAAGATATCTTACAAGATGTCTTTGGTTATCAAAGCTTTCGTGATGGTCAGCAAGAGGTCATAGACCTAGCCGTTGAAGGTAAAGACAGCTTGGTGATTATGCCAACCGGTGGTGGTAAGTCTCTGTGTTACCAAATCCCGGCTTTAGTGCGTGATGGGCTGACTTTGGTTATCTCACCGCTCATTTCATTGATGAAAGACCAAGTTGACCAATTGAAAGCCAATGGTGTGGCGGCTGAGTGCATAAACTCATCGATGCCACGCGATCAACTGTTGAGCGTGTTCAACCGCATGAACTCAGGCCAATTGAAGATGGTTTATGCTTCACCAGAGCGTGTGTTGATGCGTGACTTCATCGAGCGCTTACAAGGTTTGCCGCTTTCGATGATTGCGGTGGATGAGGCGCACTGTATCTCTCAATGGGGACACGATTTCCGTCCTGAATATGCTTTGCTAGGCCAGCTTAAACAGTATTTCCCGCATGTGCCTTATATGGCGCTGACAGCAACCGCTGACGATGCGACGCGCAAAGATATTATCTCGCGTTTGCAGCTGGTGGAGCCGCACACGTACTTAGGCAGCTTCGATCGCCCTAACATTCGCTACAACCTAGTTGAGAAGCACAAACCCGTGTCTCAGGTGGTTCGCTACCTAGAAACGCAGAAAGGCAATTGCGGCATCATCTATTGTGGCAGCCGTAAGAAAGTGGAAATGGTGACCGAGAAGCTGTGCAATAACGGTATTCGCGCTGCGGGTTATCATGCAGGCATGGACACCGACGAACGCGCTTACGTTCAAGAAGCTTTCCAACGTGATGATATTCAGATCGTTGTGGCGACAGTGGCCTTCGGTATGGGCATCAATAAACCCAACGTACGCTTTGTGGTGCACTTTGATATCCCACGCAACATCGAATCTTATTATCAAGAGACAGGCCGCGCGGGTCGTGATGGCTTACCTGCTGAAGCGATGATGTTGTTTGACCCTGCTGATATGGGTTGGCTGCGTCGTATGCTGGATGAGAAAGAAGAAGGCCCGCAAAAACAAGTTGAGATGCACAAGCTGAACGCGATGAGTGCCTTTGCCGAAGCGCAAACGTGTCGTCGTCAGGTTCTGTTGAACTACTTCGGCGAATATCGCGAGAAGCAATGTGGCAACTGCGATATCTGCTTAGACCCACCAAAACACTTTGATGCGACCCAAGAGGCACAGAAGGCGTTGTCTTGTGTGTACCGCGTTAATCAGTCATTTGGTATGGGCTATGTGGTGGAAGTGATGCGCGGTATGCAGAATATCCGTGTCCGCGATAATGGTCACGATAAACTTTCTACCTACGGTATTGGCCGTGACCACAGCCACGATTACTGGATCAGTATCTTCCGTCAGCTAATTCACAAAGGCTTGTTGTTCCAAAACATCACTCGTAACTCAACATTACAGTTAACAGAAGAAGCTCGCCCGTTACTGCGTGGTGAGATGTCTTTGGAGTTGGCTGTACCTCGTTTAGATACAGCAGTGCGTAATGCGAAGTCCGATAAACTTAGCAGTAAGAACTACGATAAGAAGCTGTTTGCCAAACTGCGTAAGCTGCGTAAGTCGATTGCTGATGAAGATGGCTTGCCACCATACGTGGTATTCAGTGATGCGACGCTGATTGATATGGCTGAAATCCTACCCACATCTTATGGCGAGATGCTGGCAGTCAATGGCGTTGGTCAGCGTAAACTTGATAAGTACGCAGACCCATTCTTAGATTTGATTCAAGAACACATCACCACACACGGCTAGCTTGCGAGAAACGACTAGCTTATAAAAACGATGGGCTTATAGAAAAAGAATAAGGTTGATAGGGACATGACAAAACCAACAGAATTTGGCTTAAGAGAGTATTTGGCTGAGGAAGGGCGTTTATTGATTACGTCTCCAAGTTTTGATTTTGATTCTTATGAAGTGCTAGGTGAAAAGCTGGTGGCGTTGCTGTCAGCTTCTGTTGTTGAAAAGCAATGGGACGCCGATATGCACTCTTGGTTGATTGATTTTGAAGATTGTCGAATGTTTTTAAAGTCTGAGCATTACAGCGAATCAATCTGGTTTGAGTCGTTAAACGCTGAAGAAAGCCGAGAAGAGTTCGATTATCTCGCGACGCTTTTTAAGCGCGGTTTCTAACTTTTTGCATGGCTTCTGAAACGTATCTTCTAACCTGGCTTTTAAAACTTGGCTTCTAACGTCATTCATCAATAAAAGTGAGGATAAACGTTTGCGTTTGTTCTCACCGTTGCAGCCAATATTGATTAATGTATAATCGCCCGCCGCTCAATAGAGCAAATTATAGAAACATTTTTAATTCACATTATTGGTAAGAGCTTTCTTAGTTTATTCGAAGAAATGACTCGATTTGGGTTCCCTCACCCCCAAACCAAACTAAAAAGGTACAGCATGAGTAACTTTACCCCTGCGCAACAGCGCAAAGCCCTAGCACTATTAGTTTTGTTCCATTTGATCATTATTGCATCAAGCAATTATTTGGTTCAGCTACCTTTTACCGTCTTCGGTATGCACACCACTTGGGGTGCTTTCACTTTCCCGTTTATCTTTCTAGCGACCGACCTGACCGTACGTATTTTTGGCGCGCAGCTTGCTCGTAAAATCATCTTCTTAGTGATGTTACCAGCGCTGGCCGTTTCTTATTTATTGTCAGTGGTGTTCTTTGAAGGTTCATTCCAAGGATTTAGCCAACTAGGCGAGTTCAACTTGTTTGTTGCACGCATCGCAGCGGCAAGCTTCATGGCTTATCTGCTCGGTCAAATCTTGGATGTACATGTGTTCAACCGCTTACGCCAAATGAAGCAATGGTGGGTTGCGCCAACGTGTTCAACGTTATTCGGTAATGCTATTGATACCATCGCGTTCTTTGCGATTGCTTTCTACCAAAGCCCAGATCCATTCATGGCTGAGCACTGGACTGAAATTGCGTTGGTCGACTACGGATTCAAGCTTATCATCAGCTTAGGTCTATTTGTTCCAATGTACGGTGTGCTTCTAAATTACGTGGTTAAGAAGCTAACCGCTGTGAATCCTGACTTCAAAGCAACGGGCGTTAACGCTTAGCATGTTTGAAACGTCACTGTCTTAGAGCGCCTAGCTTTGAGAGAGTGACGTTATTGTTTCTCTTCTCTTCTCTTCTCTTCTCTTCTTTTGCTTTATTTATTCTCAGTTTGCTTTGCGATTTTTGTTCATGGGTTTTGAAACTGAGGCAGGTTTTGTTGCTGCTTTGGGTAAGATCTTCGTTACGCTTTTTTGTAATAGCAAAGAATTTGGATAGGTAATCACATTACCCTCAGGGTGCTTGAGCAACGTGTGAAACATCCGTATATCTAAAATTTCTCCCTCTATACCATCCCCATCCGCCACAATGATCGAATCTCCAATCCGGTACGGAAATACAAAGAAAATAAGAAAGCTTGCAGTGATGTTGCTGAGTATCGACCATTGAGCAATGAATCCAACGCCGATAACGGTAAACACAGAAGAAATGAAAATAGAGAAGTTACCGTAACCAATCCCACTAACAATGATGTATACCGCGAATAAGAAGCTGAAGTAGGTAATGCTAAAGCAGCGATTAATAAAGGCGGTTCGAGTTGCGTGGACGGTTTTCTTTTCAGCCAATGCTTTGATGGTTTTCTCTGTGGTTCGTTTGAGTAACCAGTACACACAGAAAAATAGAATCGCCAGTAATAATTCGTATT
The DNA here is from genome assembly GCF_057785995.1 of Vibrio sp. QJM3NY_15. NCBI lineage: Bacteria > Pseudomonadati > Pseudomonadota > Gammaproteobacteria > Vibrionales > Vibrionaceae > Vibrio > Vibrio sp. QJM3NY_15. The sequence continues at coordinate 3,546,825 of NZ_CM173517.1, read as the reverse complement.
CCTTTAGTGAACTGAAAATGGTCTCAAGATAGCTCGACATTATTACCTCTTTGGTTGCCTCGGAAAACAGTCCGGATTGTAGTTATTCGATTAATAATAGGCTCGCTTCAGCAGCGAAAAGATACGCGGCCGTTGGTTGCTGTTAGATGTCCTTATCTATTATTAACAGTTAAGCACATTACCTATGAGGTGGTTGTAAATTAATCGGCCACTCAACTAGATAGCCAGGTTGTGAGCGGCTTTTTACGTTCAATTCAGCATTAACAGATAATAAAAAACCCTCCTAGAGAGGGTTTAATGATTAGTTCTTAAGAGCCTTGTTAGGTGTTAACGCTCTAAAATAGTCAGTGGCCAGCCAATATCAGTTTGTCGATTGGATTCGATTTCTAGCTCTGCGGCTGTGAGAGGGTTGTCTTGCAGCCATTGCTTTGAGATCGTAAGTGTCAGATTGTCGCCTTCTGTCGTCAGTTGAACTTTAGGTTCCAGTTCAGGAGTACGACGATGGGTAAGCAAAATAGCCAAACGCAGAATACGTAAAATACGCTTGCTGCTCGTACCAGAAACAGCGTGTTGCTCTGGTAGTGAGGTTAATTGCTCACGGTAGCGACGTGCTAACTCACCCAAGTAGTGCTTTTGAGCTCGGGTAAAGCCTGGCAAGTCTAAGTTTTGTAGCAAGTAAGCGCTGTGCTCACCGCCTTTTTTGAAATCAATGGTTAAACCGATTTCATGAAGCTTCGCGGCAGTTTGCAACAATACGCTAGCTTGAGGCTCTGAAACCCAAGTTTCGGCTCCTGCTTGTTCAAACAACGTTTGTGCTAATACAGCCACTTGTTCACCGTAGCTCACGTCCATCTGGTAGCGCGATTGAACGCTTGTCACGGTACGTGCTCGGATATCGTCTTGGCGTAGTTCGTCAACCATCTCGTAGGCTAGGCCTTCACGTAGTGCGCCGCCAGCGAGTGTCATCGAATCAATTTCAAGCAGCTCAAAAATCGCGATAAGAATAGAAAGACCACTTGGGAACACTAATGCACGTTCAAGGGTTAAGCCTTCTATCTCTAGCTCTTCTAAGCGCTCTGTAATCATCGCTTGTTTTTGTAGACGCTTAAGTTTGGCATGAGTAATGACTTCATCCATGCCTTGCGCCAACATGATTTCTTGCAGTGCTTGAACAGTGCCACTGGCACCCACACACACATCCCATCCGATATCAGTGTAGCTATCAAGGATAGGAGCTAACGTAGACTTAGCCGCTTCAATAGCGTTGTCAAAGTTGGTTGCGGTTAATTGGCGATCTTTAAAGTGGCGTTCAAGCCAAGTAACACAACCCATTTTTAGGCTGGTTAAGGCTTTGGCTGAGAAACCTTCACCGATGATCATCTCGGTACTCGCACCACCAATATCAACCACTAGTCGGCGGCCGCTGCCACCAGAAGTGTGTGCTACGCCTTTATAGATAGTCGCAGCTTCTTCTTCACCAGAGATAACATTGATGTCGTAACCGAGTATCTGGTTCGCTTTCTCTAGAAAGATATCCACATTAGTCGCTGTACGCAGGGTTGCGGTACCGACAATGCGGATATTTTCTTTTGGAATATCTTGCAGTCGCTCTGCAAAGAGACTCAAACAGTCCCAGCCGCGCTGCATAGCTTCTGTACTAAGCGCATTATTTTCATTTAAGCCTGCAGCTAAACGCACTTTGCGCTTAATCTTAGCCATGGTTTGAACGCTGCCATCGATATGACGCACAACGAGCATATGAAAACTGTTCGACCCGAGGTCGATTGCAGCGTAAAGCGGGGGTGACACTGTTTGACTCATAAGCGACTAAGCTTCCTTGTTATGACGCGGTTGGCGTGGGCGACGGTTCTGGTTTGGTTTACGGTTACCGTTGCGTGGACCATTGTTGTTTGAGCGACGTTGTTGCGGGTTACGTGTACGTAAGCGCATCGGTGCTGGCAGATCTTCTAGTAGTGCAGAAGCATCGTAGTCAGACATTGGGATAGCGTGCTCAATGTATTCTTCGATTGGTGGCAAGTTGATTGCGTAATCTTCACAAGCAAAGCTGATCGAGTGACCGCTTTCACCAGCACGACCTGTACGGCCGATACGGTGAACGTAATCTTCACAATCGTCAGGTAGGTCAAAGTTGAATACATGTGTTACTTGAGGGATGTGTAGGCCACGTGCTGCAACATCCGTTGCGACAAGCAGGTCAACATCACCTTTAGTGAATTGCTCAAGAATCTTTTCACGTTTCTTCTGAGGAACATCACCCGTTAGCAAACCAACACGGTGACCATCGGCAGCCAAGTGGCCCCAAACTGATTCACATTTGTGCTTAGTGTTAGCGAAGATGATTGCGCGATCTGGCCACTCTTCTTCGATTAACGTTTGTAGAAGAGCCATTTTGTGTTCGTTAGAAGGGTAGAAAAGCTCTTCTTGAATACGGTGACCAGTCTTGCGCTCAGGTTCAACAACGACATGCTCTGGGTTGTGCATGTGTTCGAATGCAAGTTCTTGTACGCGGTAAGACAGCGTCGCAGAGAACAGCATGTTCAGGCGATCTTTAGGTTCTGGCATACGGCGGAACAAGAAGCGGATGTCTTTGATGAAACCAAGATCGAACATGCGATCAGCTTCGTCAAGAACAACAGCTTGAATGTGGTTAAGGTTAAATACCTTTTGTTTGTAGAAATCGATGATGCGGCCAGTCGTACCAATTAAGATATCTGCGCCTTCTTCGATCTTACCTAGTTGCTTGTCGTAGCTCTCGCCACCGTAAGCTAATGCTGCTTTGATACCCGTGCTTTCAACCAGAGAGTCAGCATCGTTGTAGATCTGAATCGCGAGTTCACGCGTTGGTGCCATAATAATCGCACGTGGCTGATTAGGCTTGCGGCCTTCATGCTCAGGTGTTTTTAGCAGGTGGTTGAATGTAGCAGTAAGAAACGCTAGCGTTTTACCAGTACCCGTTTGGGCCTGGCCTGCGATGTCTTGGCCGGTGAGCAGTACCGGGAGCGCCAAGGCTTGGATAGGGGTACAGTAATCGAACCCTTTTTTCTCCAATCCTTCAATGACTTGCGGGAGTAAATCCAAGTCGGCGAACTTTTGCTCTGTGATATGCGTCTTTTTCATTGCTATAGAATATCAGCTTAAGCTTGCAATACGAAAGTAAATACATTCCAATAGGGCATCTATTTACTGGTTATCATCCAACCAGTTCTAAAAAATACATTGGAGTGGAAGATGAGTGATAAGATTTTGCAGCTAACTGATGACGGTTTTGATAACGATGTGATCAACGCTGCAGGCCCGGTTCTTGTTGATTTTTGGGCAGAATGGTGTGGTCCATGTAAAATGATTGCTCCGATTCTTGATGAAATCGCAGACGAGTACGAAGGCAAGCTCACTATCGGTAAATTAAATATCGACCAGAATGCTGGAACTCCACCAAAGTTTGGTATTCGTGGTATTCCAACGCTACTTCTTTTCAAAGATGGCGGCGTAGCAGCAACTAAAGTTGGTGCATTGTCTAAAACTCAACTTAAAGAGTTCCTAGACGCTAACCTTTAATTAGGTGAGCCTTTGAAAAGAAACCGCGCAGTTAACAAATGCGCGGTTTTGTTTTTTCTAAGCTATGGACTAGTCTTAGTTTTAGTGCTAATTTATCGCACGTTAATTGAACGAATTTCTCTTCTTGGTCGATCCTGTGACCAACTCCTTCTTAACTTAAGAAAACAGATCCTATTTTGACTAAACAAACTTCCACCACTATGAATCTTACTGAACTGAAGAACAGACCTGTGTCTGAACTTGTTAAACTTAGCGAAAGCCTAGGTCTTGAAAATCAAGCTCGTCTAAGAAAACAAGACATTATCTTCTCCATCCTTAAAGCGCATGCAAAAAGTGGTGAAGACATCTTTGGTGATGGTGTTCTAGAAATTCTTCAAGACGGTTTTGGTTTCCTGCGTAGCGGCGACAGCTCGTACCTTGCTGGACCAGATGATATTTACGTATCACCAAGCCAGATTCGTCGTTTTAACCTTCGCACAGGTGACTCGATTGGCGGTAAAATCCGTCCACCTAAAGATGGCGAACGTTACTTTGCACTGCTTAAAGTAAATACGGTTAACTACGACAAGCCAGACAACGCTCGTAACAAAATCCTTTTTGAAAACCTGACTCCTCTTCATGCCAACGAACGTATGGTAATGGAAGCGGGTAACGGCGCGACTGAAGATATCACAGCTCGAATTCTTGACCTTGCTTCACCAATTGGTAAAGGTCAGCGTGGTCTGATTGTTGCTCCGCCTAAAGCAGGTAAAACAATGCTTCTGCAAAATATTGCACAAAGCATTGCTCGCAACCATCCTGAGTGTGAACTAATGGTTCTACTTATCGATGAGCGTCCAGAAGAAGTAACAGAAATGCAGCGCCTAGTAAAAGGCGAAGTAATCGCATCGACTTTCGATGAGCCAGCATCTCGCCACGTGCAAGTTGCAGAAATGGTAATCGAGAAGGCGAAGCGTCTTGTTGAACACAAAAAAGACGTGGTTATCCTACTGGACTCAATCACTCGTCTAGCTCGTGCTTACAACACTGTAATTCCTTCATCAGGTAAAGTTCTTACTGGTGGTGTTGATGCGAATGCTCTACATCGTCCAAAGCGTTTCTTCGGTGCGGCACGTAACGTAGAAGAAGGCGGTAGCTTAACTATCATCGCAACAGCACTGGTTGATACTGGTTCTAAGATGGATGAAGTTATCTACGAAGAATTCAAAGGTACAGGTAACATGGAACTGCACCTTAACCGTAAGATTGCTGAAAAGCGTGTATTCCCAGCGATTGACTTCAACCGCTCTGGTACTCGTCGTGAAGAGCTTCTTACGAAGAGCGATGAACTACAGAAGATGTGGATCCTGCGTAAGATTGTTCACCCAATGGGCGAAATCGACGCAATGGAATTCCTTATCGATAAGCTAGCAATGACCAAAACGAACGATGAGTTCTTTGACGCAATGCGTCGTCAGTAGTCTTGATTAGCTGATAGTTATTAAAAAGCGCTGCCTTCGGGTGGCGCTTTTTATTTGCATTTTGTAGCGACAGCTTGCAGAATGACCAAAAGTGTTACAAGGAAGTTAAAATGCAACATGGACTGTTGTCATCATTACTCCTGTCTACTTCACTGTTACTTTCCCCGGTCGGTATGAGCTATGCCACTGAGATGTCTCCAACGACAGTAGAGTCTTGGCTTGAGAATGATCAAGTAAAACTGAAAACTGCTGAATTACTCGAATTTGTCGTACGTGACGAAGTCAATTCGCTGCGCTTTGCACTCGAGCGTCTGACATTTCCTCAGCAAGAGGTGGCTCGTTACCAACTCTTGAAAAAGCTCGAACAGCAAAAAGTCGTACTCACTCCTAAGATGTCTATCTTCATTGAACAGCAACTTGCTATTACGCCAACTTACCAAGTATTGGAGCGTGGCGATGGCTATGAGTTTACGGTACCTGCCTTTAATTACCCTTCGATTGCTAATCGGTTAATCAAACAATGGCGCCAAGACCAAAAGACACTGGTCTTTGTGTTAGATGCTGAGAAGCAAGAGCTCGATTTAAAAGAGTGGTTATCTGGCCCAGAACATCAGGTTCAAGCGCGAGAAGCGCTGTTAATCAGAGAGCTTGATAGCTTGTCCCCTGAAGCCGTTGATTATTTGACTAAGCAACTGACCACTTCGTCTATCGTAAGTTGGTTGCCCTCAACGGAAGTTGTGGTTCGACTGGCACAGGTCAGTGAAGACCCTGAAGTCTACAAAATTCTATGGCGAATGAAGGCCGATTACCATAGCCAAGCAGAGCTGGTGCGCCTTGCTGAAACCAAACAAACGTTCGCGCTTGAACAGGTTATGGCTGCGACTAAGAACCCGCGCTTGAAAGATGAAGCCATCATGTTATTGACCAAGGTGAACCCGCTCTCAGAAGAGGTGAAACAGTTTCTTGTCTCTCGGATGGCGATAGCCGATGAAGCATCGTTGGTTGCTCGTGAGCTGGCAAAACAAGGCCATACTCGCTGGTTGCAAGATCTTGTGAATGATAACCCTCAGGTTAAGAGTTCTTTGATCGAGCAAGCATTACCTTAAAGTGGATTTTGGCTCTCAATAACCTTACTAAAAAGGGGGATCTCAGTGTCGCCCTTTTTGATATACTGAGCGCAGAATAATCAGCATGTAGAAGCCCTATGAGTTTTAAAGATTTACGTGATTTTGTCGACCATCTTGAAAGCATTGGTCAGTTGAAACGCATTTCTCACCCCGTCGACCCAGACTATGAAATGACCGAGATTAGCGACCGTACTCTACGTGCTGGTGGCCCGGCTCTTTTATTTGAAAATCCCGTAGGCTATGACATGCCTGTTTTGACCAATCTATTCGGTACGCCTGATCGCGTAGCCATTGGTATGGGGCGTCAAGAGGTCAAAGAGTTACGCGAAGTAGGTAAGCTGCTTGCTTACTTAAAAGAACCTGAGCCACCAAAAGGCTTTAAAGACGCTATCGATAAGCTGCCTGTGTTTAAGCAGGTCTTAAACATGCCAGCTAAGCGTCTTCGTAAGGCGGCCTGTCAACAAATCGTATGGCAGGGTGATAACGTCGATCTTGATAAAATTCCGGTGATGAGTTGCTGGGCTGATGATGTCGCACCGTTGCTAACGTGGGGTTTAACGGTTACTCGTGGTCCAAACAAGAAACGCCAAAACTTAGGCATCTATCGTCAACAGAAGATCAGCAAGAATAAAATCATCATGCGTTGGTTAGCCCACCGTGGTGGAGCGCTTGATCTACGTGATTGGATGGAAACCAACCCAGGCAAGCCATTCCCTGTATCGGTAGCGTTTGGTGCCGATCCTGCCACGATTCTTGGTGCCGTTACGCCTGTTCCAGATACCTTATCGGAATACGCGTTTGCCGGCTTGTTGCGTGGCAGTAAAACTGAGGTCGTTAAATCAATCAGTAACGACCTAGAAGTGCCAGCGAGTGCTGAAATCGTAATGGAAGGTTACATCGACCCGAATGAGTTCGCAGACGAAGGGCCGTACGGAGACCATACTGGTTACTACAACGAGAAAGAAAAGCATCATGTGTTTACTATTACTCATGTAACCATGCGCGAGAATCCGATCTATCACAGTACCTATACTGGCCGTCCACCTGATGAGCCCGCAGTATTAGGTGTTGCGTTAAATGAAGTGTTTGTTCCTATTCTTCAAAAGCAATTCCCAGAAATAGAAGACTTCTACTTGCCGCCTGAAGGTTGTTCGTACCGAATGGCGGTCGTGACCATGAAGAAGCAATACCCAGGTCACGCTAAGCGAGTGATGATGGGTGTATGGTCTTTCCTACGCCAATTCATGTACACAAAATTTGTATTGGTGTGCGATGAAGATGTGAATGCACGTGATTGGTCTCAAGTGACTGCTGCTATGTGTGAACATATGGATCCGTCTCGTGACAGCCTGATGATAGAGAACACACCTATCGATTCACTAGATTTCGCATCGCCAGTGGTAGGTTTAGGCTCAAAAATGGGTTTAGACATTACTAAGAAGTGGGATGCGGAGTTGGCACTATCACCTGATGCTAAATCTTTACCTATAGATAGTCAGCATGTTGAAGGTTGCCTAGCTGAGCTAACCGAAACCTTCCCTGAAATTATTGATATTCACTTACAGAATGACAATGCGTGCATGGTCGTTGTGTCTATCGATAAACAAGCGGCAGGCAATGGTAAGAAAATCATTGAAGCGGTTTGGTCTCAGTTCGATGAGAACAAGTTTGTCATCGTGTGTGATAGTGACGTTAACGTCAGTGACTGGAATGACATTATCTGGGCGGTGACTACAAGAATGGATCCTGCAAGAGATACGTTCTTCCTGAAAAACCAAACTGGACACTCAAAAATGGGTCTAGATGCGACGAACAAGTTTGAAGGTGAATGCCTACGTGAGTGGGGCGTTCCAATCACTAAGAACCCAGACGTCGTTAAAAAGATTGATAGCATCTGGGAACAACTAGGAATCTCATGAGCTTCCAAGTAGTCTTATACCCAGAAAATATCAGTTTTACCGTAGAAAAAGGGCAAACGGTTTTGGATGCTGCGCTCAACAGCAATATCAATTTTCCAAACCGTTGCCAAGTTGGTGCATGCGCTATGTGCATGTGCAAAAAATTAGAAGGCCAAGTGAGTTACCACCTTGAACCCATGCTCACAGAGAAAGAGCAGCTACAAGGTTGGGTTTTTGCTTGCCAAGCATTTGCAGAAAGTAATTTAGTTCTAACCTTTGCCGATTAAGGGTTAGTGAGAGGAAGAACATGACTATTAAATGTAAAGTGAAATCTATCGAGCCTTTGGCTTGTAACACTTACCAAATCCTACTTCACCCAGAAACACCGGTCGCTTTTAAAGCGGGCCAATACTTGATGGTTGAAATGGGTGAAAAAGACAAGCGTCCATTTTCGATTGCAAGCAGCCCTTGTCGTCATGAAGGTGAGCTTGAGTTACACATTGGTGCAGCTGAGCACAATGCTTACGCTTCAGAAGTTGTTGAGGCAATGAAGAAAGCGCAAGCTGAAGATGGCGACATAGCTATTGATGCTCCGCACGGTGATGCGTGGGTTAAAGAAGAAAGCGATCGTCCTCTGTTACTAATTGCTGGTGGTACTGGCTTTAGCTACGTGCGCTCTATTCTCGATCACTGCATCGCGCAGAACAGTAAAAAAGAGATTCATCTATACTGGGGCGCAAAAGATGAGTGCCAACTGTATGCGAAAGAAGAGCTTGTCGACATTGCAGCAAAACACAGCAATGTACATTTTGTACCAGTAGTAGAAGAAGCACCTGAAGTTTGGCACGGTCAAACGGGTAATGTACTTGAAGCAATCACGCAAAGTTTCGAATCATTAGCTGATTTTGATATCTACATTGCGGGTCGTTTCGAAATGGCAGGTGCTGCAAGAGACTTATTTACTCAGAATAAAGAAGCAAAGCGTGACCATATGTACGCAGATGCTTACGCGTTTATCTAAGAATTCTTTTAGATTTAGAGCAAAAAGAGAGCAGAAATACTCTCTTTTTTCCGTTTAGGTGAACTATTAGGCACTTAAGCTCTATTTATTCATTTTTCATGAAAAAGTAGTTGCTAAGCTGAGAGGGTTCCCTATAATGCGACACCACTGAGACGGCAGACGCCACAAGGCTTCAGCAAGAATCAGTCAGGCGGAAAGCGACAAAAATTAATTTTCAAAAAGTGTTTGACACTGAATGTTAATTCGCTAGAATGGCCGTCCACTTCGAGAGGCTCCTTACTTAAAAGGAACGCTCAACAAGTGAAGCTCTTTAACAATTTAAACCTATCAATCTGTGTGGGCACTCGTTGATGAATATCAAAACGTTATTACTTAGGTAATGACAGTTACTTCGGTAACAAAATGATTTCAATGAACTGAGTGACCAATACGTTTAACTACTTGTAGTTATTCGGCACAGTCAATTCATTACCATTCTGTTGGAATGGTAATAGCTTTAGAATTACATGTTCATTTTCGAATGAATATTAGTTTTGAAGTCAGTATTCGTTGAGTCACAAAATCTTAAATTGAAGAGTTTGATCATGGCTCAGATTGAACGCTGGCGGCAGGCCTAACACATGCAAGTCGAGCGGAAACGACACTAACAATCCTTCGGGTGCGTTAATGGGCGTCGAGCGGCGGACGGGTGAGTAATGCCTAGGAAATTGCCTTGATGTGGGGGATAACCATTGGAAACGATGGCTAATACCGCATAATGCCTACGGGCCAAAGAGGGGGACCTTCGGGCCTCTCGCGTCAAGATATGCCTAGGTGGGATTAGCTAGTTGGTGAGGTAATGGCTCACCAAGGCGACGATCCCTAGCTGGTCTGAGAGGATGATCAGCCACACTGGAACTGAGACACGGTCCAGACTCCTACGGGAGGCAGCAGTGGGGAATATTGCACAATGGGCGAAAGCCTGATGCAGCCATGCCGCGTGTATGAAGAAGGCCTTCGGGTTGTAAAGTACTTTCAGTTGTGAGGAAGGGTGTGTAGTTAATAGCTGCACATCTTGACGTTAGCAACAGAAGAAGCACCGGCTAACTCCGTGCCAGCAGCCGCGGTAATACGGAGGGTGCGAGCGTTAATCGGAATTACTGGGCGTAAAGCGCATGCAGGTGGTTCATTAAGTCAGATGTGAAAGCCCGGGGCTCAACCTCGGAACTGCATTTGAAACTGGTGAACTAGAGTGCTGTAGAGGGGGGTAGAATTTCAGGTGTAGCGGTGAAATGCGTAGAGATCTGAAGGAATACCAGTGGCGAAGGCGGCCCCCTGGACAGACACTGACACTCAGATGCGAAAGCGTGGGGAGCAAACAGGATTAGATACCCTGGTAGTCCACGCCGTAAACGATGTCTACTTGGAGGTTGTGGCCTTGAGCCGTGGCTTTCGGAGCTAACGCGTTAAGTAGACCGCCTGGGGAGTACGGTCGCAAGATTAAAACTCAAATGAATTGACGGGGGCCCGCACAAGCGGTGGAGCATGTGGTTTAATTCGATGCAACGCGAAGAACCTTACCTACTCTTGACATCCAGAGAAGCCAGCGGAGACGCAGGTGTGCCTTCGGGAGCTCTGAGACAGGTGCTGCATGGCTGTCGTCAGCTCGTGTTGTGAAATGTTGGGTTAAGTCCCGCAACGAGCGCAACCCTTATCCTTGTTTGCCAGCGAGTAATGTCGGGAACTCCAGGGAGACTGCCGGTGATAAACCGGAGGAAGGTGGGGACGACGTCAAGTCATCATGGCCCTTACGAGTAGGGCTACACACGTGCTACAATGGCGCATACAGAGGGCAGCAAGCTAGCGATAGTGAGCGAATCCCAAAAAGTGCGTCGTAGTCCGGATTGGAGTCTGCAACTCGACTCCATGAAGTCGGAATCGCTAGTAATCGTGAATCAGAATGTCACGGTGAATACGTTCCCGGGCCTTGTACACACCGCCCGTCACACCATGGGAGTGGGCTGCAAAAGAAGTGGGTAGTTTAACCTTTCGGGGAGGACGCTCACCACTTTGTGGTTCATGACTGGGGTGAAGTCGTAACAAGGTAGCCCTAGGGGAACCTGGGGCTGGATCACCTCCTTATACGAAGATACTTACGATGAGTGTCCACACAGATTGATGGTTTAGATTTAGTTAAAGCCAGAGCTTTAATTAATAACGTAAGTTATTGATTAAAGCTTTTTGCTTTATGCTCTTTAACAATTTGGAAAGCTGACTGATTGATTTACTTACGAGTAATTCAATCAAATTTAAAAGTTCTCAATGTTTATCTTTATTGATAAACACAACAAACACATTCAAGTGTCTTGTATTCGAATCAAACGTTAGTTTGATTCACAATTGAGTCCGGCAAACAGTTATCAAGAATTAACCCTTCTTGATGACAACCAAAAACCTTGGTTAGTTGCCATACGCTAAGACCCTTTCGGGTTGTATGGTTAAGTGACTAAGCGTACACGGTGGATGCCTTGGCAGTCAGAGGCGATGAAAGACGTAATAACTTGCGATAAGCCCAGATTAGGTAGTAATAACCTTTTGAGTCTGGGATTTCTGAATGGGGAAACCCACGTGCATAAGCACGTATCCTGTTGTGAATACATAGCAACAGGAGGCAAACCGGGGGAACTGAAACATCTAAGTACCCCGAGGAAGAGAAATCAACCGAGATTCCGAAAGTAGCGGCGAGCGAAATTGGATTAGCCCTTAAGCTTTTAATGATGCAGGTGAAGAGTCTGGAAAGTCTCGCAATAAAGGGTGATAGCCCCGTAACCGACACATCATAATCAGTGAAATCGAGTAGGGCGGGACACGTGATATCCTGTCTGAATATGGGGGGACCATCCTCCAAGGCTAAATACTACTGACTGACCGATAGTGAACCAGTACCGTGAGGGAAAGGCGAAAAGAACCCCTGTGAGGGGAGTGAAATAGAACCTGAAACCGTGTACGTACAAGCAGTAGGAGCACCTTCGTGGTGTGACTGCGTACCTTTTGTATAATGGGTCAGCGACTTAATTTTAGTAGCAAGGTTAACCGTTTAGGGGAGCCGTAGGGAAACCGAGTCTTAACTGGGCGTACAGTTGCTAGGATTAGACCCGAAACCAGGTGATCTAGCCATGGGCAGGTTGAAGGTTGAGTAACATCAACTGGAGGACCGAACCGACTAATGTTGAAAAATTAGCGGATGACTTGTGGCTAGGGGTGAAAGGCCAATCAAACCTGGAGATAGCTGGTTCTCCCCGAAAGCTATTTAGGTAGCGCCTCGGACGAATACTACTGGGGGTAGAGCACTGTTAAGGCTAGGGGGTCATCCCGACTTACCAACCCTTTGCAAACTCCGAATACCAGTAAGTACTATCCGGGAGACACACGGCGGGTGCTAACGTCCGTCGTGGAGAGGGAAACAACCCAGACCGCCAGCTAAGGTCCCAAAGTATAGCTAAGTGGGAAACGATGTGGGAAGGCTCAGACAGCCAGGATGTTGGCTTAGAAGCAGCCATCATTTAAAGAAAGCGTAATAGCTCACTGGTCGAGTCGGCCTGCGCGGAAGATGTAACGGGGCTAAGCTATACACCGAAGCTGCGGCTACGTACCTTAGGGTATGTGGGGTAGGGGAGCGTTCTGTAAGCCGTTGAAGGTGGTCTGTAAGGGCTGCTGGAGGTATCAGAAGTGCGAATGCTGACATGAGTAACGATAAAGGGAGTGAAAAACTCCCTCGCCGGAAGACCAAGGGTTCCTGTCCAACGTTAATCGGGGCAGGGTAAGTCGACTCCTAAGGCGAGGCCGAAAGGCGTAGTCGATGGGAAACGGGTTAATATTCCCGTACTTCTTACAATTGCGATGGGGGGACGGAGAAGGCTAGGTGGGCCTGGCGACGGTTGTCCAGGTTCAAGTACGTAGGCGGAAAGTTTAGGTAAATCCGGACTTTCATTAACGCTGAGATACGATGTCGAGCTACTACGGTAGTGAAGTCATTGATGCCATGCTTCCAGGAAAAGCCTCTAAGCTTCAGATTGTAAGGAATCGTACCCCAAACCGACACAGGTGGTCGGGTAGAGAATACCAAGGCGCTTGAGAGAACTCGGGTGAAGGAACTAGGCAAAATGGTACCGTAACTTCGGGAGAAGGTACGCTCTTATCAGTGAAGTCCCTTGCGGATGGAGCAGACGAGAGTCGCAGATACCAGGTGGCTGCAACTGTTTATTAAAAACACAGCACTGTGCAAAATCGTAAGATGACGTATACGGTGTGACGCCTGCCCGGTGCCGGAAGGTTAATTGATGGGGTTAGACTTCGGTCGAAGCTCTTGATCGAAGCCCCGGTAAACGGCGGCCGTAACTATAACGGTCCTAAGGTAGCGAAATTCCTTGTCGGGTAAGTTCCGACCTGCACGAATGGCGTAATGATGGCCACGCTGTCTCCACCCGAGACTCAGTGAAATTGAAATCGCTGTGAAGATGCAGTGTACCCGCGGCTAGACGGAAAGACCCCGTGAACCTTTACTACAGCTTGGCACTGAACATTGAACCTACATGTGTAGGATAGGTGGGAGACTTTGAAACCGCGTCGCTAGATGTGGTGGAGTCGTCCTTGAAATACCACCCTTGTAGTTTTGATGTTCTAACGTCGGTCCCTGAATCGGGATTACGGACAGTGCCTGGTGGGTAGTTTGACTGGGGCGGTCTCCTCCCAAAGAGTAACGGAGGAGCACGAAGGTGGGCTAAACACGGTTGGACATCGTGTGGTTAGTGCAATGGCATAAGCCCGCTTGACTGCGAGAATGACAATTCGAGCAGGTGCGAAAGCAGGTCATAGTGATCCGGTGGTTCTGAATGGAAGGGCCATCGCTCAACGGATAAAAGGTACTCCGGGGATAACAGGCTGATACCGCCCAAGAGTTCATATCGACGGCGGTGTTTGGCACCTCGATGTCGGCTCATCACATCCTGGGGCTGAAGTCGGTCCCAAGGGTATGGCTGTTCGCCATTTAAAGTGGTACGCGAGCTGGGTTTAGAACGTCGTGAGACAGTTCGGTCCCTATCTGCCGTGGGCGTTGGAAAATTGAAAGGGGCTGCTCCTAGTACGAGAGGACCGGAGTGGACGAACCTCTGGTGTTCGGGTTGTCATGCCAATGGCATTGCCCGGTAGCTAAGTTCGGAATCGATAACCGCTGAAAGCATCTAAGCGGGAAGCGAGCCTTGAGATGAGTTTTCCCTGGCACTATAAGTGTCCTAAAGGGTTGTCGTAGACTACGACGTTGATAGGCAGGGTGTGTAAGTGCTGCGAGGCATTGAGCTAACCTGTACTAATTGCCCGTGAGGCTTAACCATACAACACCCAAGGGGTTTTGTGGACTCAAAGACAGACCTTGAATGAGTTTGAAAGAGACTTTTAAATCAGTTTTCCGAATTTTAAAATTTGCTTGGCGACCATAGCATTGTGGACCCACCTGATTCCATGCCGAACTCAGAAGTGAAACACAATAGCGCCGATGGTAGTGTGGGGTTTCCCCATGTGAGAGTAGGACATCGCCAGGCTTTAATTTCGACTTTGTCTAGTTTCTAGACAAGTCACCATAGAGTTCTAAGTTTTCTTAGAGTTTTATGTTGACTTTCAAAGTGGAAGGCGTATTATACGCGTCCTGCTTACGTGCTAAGGCACTGAAAGCAAAGCTCTTTAACAATTTAAACCTATCAATCTGTGTGGGCACTCGTTGATGAATATCAAAACGTTATTGGTTCTTTTTCGAAAGGGCGTAATGACAGTTACTTCGGTAACACAATGATTTCAATGAACTGAGTGACCAATACGTTTAACTACTTGTAGTTATTCGGCACAGTCAATTCATTACCATTCTGTTGGAATGGTAATAGCTTTAAAATTACATAGTAGTTTTGAAGTCAGTATTCGTTGAGTCACAAAATCTTAAATTGAAGAGTTTGATCATGGCTCAGATTGAACGCTGGCGGCAGGCCTAACACATGCAAGTCGAGCGGAAACGACATTATTGATTCTTCGGAGGATTTAATGGGCGTCGAGCGGCGGACGGGTGAGTAATGCCTAGGAAATTGCCTTGATGTGGGGGATAACCATTGGAAACGATGGCTAATACCGCATAATGCCTACGGGCCAAAGAGGGGGATCTTCGGACCTCTCGCGTCAAGATATGCCTAGGTGGGATTAGCTAGTTGGTGAGGTAATGGCTCACCAAGGCGACGATCCCTAGCTGGTCTGAGAGGATGATCAGCCACACTGGAACTGAGACACGGTCCAGACTCCTACGGGAGGCAGCAGTGGGGAATATTGCACAATGGGCGAAAGCCTGATGCAGCCATGCCGCGTGTATGAAGAAGGCCTTCGGGTTGTAAAGTACTTTCAGTTGTGAGGAAGGGTGTGTAGTTAATAGCTGCACATCTTGACGTTAGCAACAGAAGAAGCACCGGCTAACTCCGTGCCAGCAGCCGCGGTAATACGGAGGGTGCGAGCGTTAATCGGAATTACTGGGCGTAAAGCGCATGCAGGTGGTTCATTAAGTCAGATGTGAAAGCCCGGGGCTCAACCTCGGAACTGCATTTGAAACTGGTGAACTAGAGTGCTGTAGAGGGGGGTAGAATTTCAGGTGTAGCGGTGAAATGCGTAGAGATCTGAAGGAATACCAGTGGCGAAGGCGGCCCCCTGGACAGACACTGACACTCAGATGCGAAAGCGTGGGGAGCAAACAGGATTAGATACCCTGGTAGTCCACGCCGTAAACGATGTCTACTTGGAGGTTGTGGCCTTGAGCCGTGGCTTTCGGAGCTAACGCGTTAAGTAGACCGCCTGGGGAGTACGGTCGCAAGATTAAAACTCAAATGAATTGACGGGGGCCCGCACAAGCGGTGGAGCATGTGGTTTAATTCGATGCAACGCGAAGAACCTTACCTACTCTTGACATCCAGAGAAGCCAGCGGAGACGCAGGTGTGCCTTCGGGAGCTCTGAGACAGGTGCTGCATGGCTGTCGTCAGCTCGTGTTGTGAAATGTTGGGTTAAGTCCCGCAACGAGCGCAACCCTTATCCTTGTTTGCCAGCGAGTAATGTCGGGAACTCCAGGGAGACTGCCGGTGATAAACCGGAGGAAGGTGGGGACGACGTCAAGTCATCATGGCCCTTACGAGTAGGGCTACACACGTGCTACAATGGCGCATACAGAGGGCAGCAAGCTAGCGATAGTGAGCGAATCCCAAAAAGTGCGTCGTAGTCCGGATTGGAGTCTGCAACTCGACTCCATGAAGTCGGAATCGCTAGTAATCGTGAATCAGAATGTCACGGTGAATACGTTCCCGGGCCTTGTACACACCGCCCGTCACACCATGGGAGTGGGCTGCAAAAGAAGTGGGTAGTTTAACCTTTCGGGGAGGACGCTCACCACTTTGTGGTTCATGACTGGGGTGAAGTCGTAACAAGGTAGCCCTAGGGGAACCTGGGGCTGGATCACCTCCTTATACGAAGATACCACGATGAGTGTCCACACAGATTGATTAGGTTTAGAAAGTAAAAGAGACGATATTGGGTCTGTAGCTCAGCTGGTTAGAGCGCTCGCCTGATAAGCGGGAGGTCGGTGGTTCGAGTCCACTCAGACCCACCAATATCGACTAGATACCTAGATGGGGCTATAGCTCAGCTGGGAGAGCGCCTGCCTTGCACGCAGGAGGTCTGCGGTTCGATCCCGCATAGCTCCACCATCTTTAAGGGTTTTTCCTTAAGAATCTTTAAAAATGGTTTCGAAAGAAATCAAGCTCTTTAACAATTTGGAAAGCTGACTGATTGATTACTTACGAGTAATTCAATCAAATTTAAAAGTTCTCAATGTTTATCTTTATTGATAAACACAACAAACACATTCAAGTGTCTTGTATTCGAATCAAACGTTAGTTTGATTCACAATTGAGTCCGGCAAACAGTTATCAAGAATTAACCCTTCTTGATGACAACCAAAAACCTTGGTTAGTTGCCATACACTAAGACCCTTTCGGGTTGTATGGTTAAGTGACTAAGCGTACACGGTGGATGCCTTGGCAGTCAGAGGCGATGAAAGACGTAATAACTTGCGATAAGCCCAGATTAGGTAGTAATAACCTTTTGAGTCTGGGATTTCTGAATGGGGAAACCCACGTGCATAAGCACGTATCCTGTTGTGAATACATAGCAACAGGAGGCAAACCGGGGGAACTGAAACATCTAAGTACCCCGAGGAAGAGAAATCAACCGAGATTCCGAAAGTAGCGGCGAGCGAAATTGGATTAGCCCTTAAGCTTTTAATGATGCAGGTGAAGAGTCTGGAAAGTCTCGCAATAAAGGGTGATAGCCCCGTAACCGACACATCATAATCAGTGAAATCGAGTAGGGCGGGACACGTGATATCCTGTCTGAATATGGGGGGACCATCCTCCAAGGCTAAATACTACTGACTGACCGATAGTGAACCAGTACCGTGAGGGAAAGGCGAAAAGAACCCCTGTGAGGGGAGTGAAATAGAACCTGAAACCGTGTACGTACAAGCAGTAGGAGCACCTTCGTGGTGTGACTGCGTACCTTTTGTATAATGGGTCAGCGACTTAATTTTAGTAGCAAGGTTAACCGTTTAGGGGAGCCGTAGGGAAACCGAGTCTTAACTGGGCGTACAGTTGCTAGGATTAGACCCGAAACCAGGTGATCTAGCCATGGGCAGGTTGAAGGTTGAGTAACATCAACTGGAGGACCGAACCGACTAATGTTGAAAAATTAGCGGATGACTTGTGGCTAGGGGTGAAAGGCCAATCAAACCTGGAGATAGCTGGTTCTCCCCGAAAGCTATTTAGGTAGCGCCTCGGACGAATACTACTGGGGGTAGAGCACTGTTAAGGCTAGGGGGTCATCCCGACTTACCAACCCTTTGCAAACTCCGAATACCAGTAAGTACTATCCGGGAGACACACGGCGGGTGCTAACGTCCGTCGTGGAGAGGGAAACAACCCAGACCGCCAGCTAAGGTCCCAAAGTATAGCTAAGTGGGAAACGATGTGGGAAGGCTCAGACAGCCAGGATGTTGGCTTAGAAGCAGCCATCATTTAAAGAAAGCGTAATAGCTCACTGGTCGAGTCGGCCTGCGCGGAAGATGTAACGGGGCTAAGCTATACACCGAAGCTGCGGCTACGTACCTTAGGGTATGTGGGGTAGGGGAGCGTTCTGTAAGCCGTTGAAGGTGGTCTGTAAGGGCTGCTGGAGGTATCAGAAGTGCGAATGCTGACATGAGTAACGATAAAGGGAGTGAAAAACTCCCTCGCCGGAAGACCAAGGGTTCCTGTCCAACGTTAATCGGGGCAGGGTAAGTCGACTCCTAAGGCGAGGCCGAAAGGCGTAGTCGATGGGAAACGGGTTAATATTCCCGTACTTCTTACAATTGCGATGGGGGGACGGAGAAGGCTAGGTGGGCCTGGCGACGGTTGTCCAGGTTCAAGTACGTAGGCGGAAAGTTTAGGTAAATCCGGACTTTCATTAACGCTGAGATACGATGTCGAGCTACTACGGTAGTGAAGTCATTGATGCCATGCTTCCAGGAAAAGCCTCTAAGCTTCAGATTGTAAGGAATCGTACCCCAAACCGACACAGGTGGTCGGGTAGAGAATACCAAGGCGCTTGAGAGAACTCGGGTGAAGGAACTAGGCAAAATGGTACCGTAACTTCGGGAGAAGGTACGCTCTTATCAGTGAAGTCCCTTGCGGATGGAGCAGACGAGAGTCGCAGATACCAGGTGGCTGCAACTGTTTATTAAAAACACAGCACTGTGCAAAATCGTAAGATGACGTATACGGTGTGACGCCTGCCCGGTGCCGGAAGGTTAATTGATGGGGTTAGACTTCGGTCGAAGCTCTTGATCGAAGCCCCGGTAAACGGCGGCCGTAACTATAACGGTCCTAAGGTAGCGAAATTCCTTGTCGGGTAAGTTCCGACCTGCACGAATGGCGTAATGATGGCCACGCTGTCTCCACCCGAGACTCAGTGAAATTGAAATCGCTGTGAAGATGCAGTGTACCCGCGGCTAGACGGAAAGACCCCGTGAACCTTTACTACAGCTTGGCACTGAACATTGAACCTACATGTGTAGGATAGGTGGGAGACTTTGAAACCGCGTCGCTAGATGTGGTGGAGTCGTCCTTGAAATACCACCCTTGTAGTTTTGATGTTCTAACGTCGGTCCCTGAATCGGGATTACGGACAGTGCCTGGTGGGTAGTTTGACTGGGGCGGTCTCCTCCCAAAGAGTAACGGAGGAGCACGAAGGTGGGCTAAACACGGTTGGACATCGTGTGGTTAGTGCAATGGCATAAGCCCGCTTGACTGCGAGAATGACAATTCGAGCAGGTGCGAAAGCAGGTCATAGTGATCCGGTGGTTCTGAATGGAAGGGCCATCGCTCAACGGATAAAAGGTACTCCGGGGATAACAGGCTGATACCGCCCAAGAGTTCATATCGACGGCGGTGTTTGGCACCTCGATGTCGGCTCATCACATCCTGGGGCTGAAGTCGGTCCCAAGGGTATGGCTGTTCGCCATTTAAAGTGGTACGCGAGCTGGGTTTAGAACGTCGTGAGACAGTTCGGTCCCTATCTGCCGTGGGCGTTGGAAAATTGAAAGGGGCTGCTCCTAGTACGAGAGGACCGGAGTGGACGAACCTCTGGTGTTCGGGTTGTCATGCCAATGGCATTGCCCGGTAGCTAAGTTCGGAATCGATAACCGCTGAAAGCATCTAAGCGGGAAGCGAGCCTTGAGATGAGTTTTCCCTGGCGCTATAAGCGTCCTAAAGGGTTGTCGTAGACTACGACGTTGATAGGCAGGGTGTGTAAGTGCTGCGAGGCATTGAGCTAACCTGTACTAATTGCCCGTGAGGCTTAACCATACAACACCCAAGGGGTTTTGTGGACTCAAAGACAGACCTTGAATGAGTTTGAAAGAGACTTTTAAATCAGTTTTCCGAATTTTAAAATTTGCTTGGCGACCATAGCATTGTGGACCCACCTGATTCCATGCCGAACTCAGAAGTGAAACACAATAGCGCCGATGGTAGTGTGGGGCTTCCCCATGTGAGAGTAGGACATCGCCAGGCTTTAAATTAAATCTTTAGGTTGACCGACCTGGAGATATGGACGCTCACTTAGTGAGTTGACCACTGCGGAGTGGTAGTTCAGTTGGTTAGAATACCGGCCTGTCACGCCGGGGGTCGCGGGTTCGAGTCCCGTCCACTCCGCCACTTATTAGAGAAGCCCTGCTAGAAATAGCAGGGCTTTTTTACATTTGGAGAAAAGTGTTTTTCTGCTAGGTTGTATGAGTGCTGTAAAGCTATCTCGCCCCTGCACTTCACGCTATATCGGCACATATTAGAAAGCCTAGTCTGACGACTAGGCTTTCGTCGTTTCCGGCATCTGAGTTTATTATTCGTCTCCGACTTTTGTTGAAGCGTTTTTCGTTGCTCACGAACTCTGATATTCCAACACTTATTATAAAAGTCCTGCTCTTTCTAGAAGCGCTTGATTACGTTAGTTGATATTTGTGGCTATCGATTCAATGATTAACCTTTAGAGAATGTCTTAGTGAGGTTTACTTCCTACTAATTTGAACTGGTTGATAAAGATGTCTCGTCTTTATTCACAAGGTTTTGCTGGTTCGGCAACTCTTGCTATATCTCTACTGTTTGATAGATGAACCTATTAAGCAGTTACGTGAAGCCCCGGCTTTAGCGTTTTATAGTTGGAATATTGATGGCCATTTAATTGCTAATTCAGCGTGATTTAACGCGGCTTTCGGTCTGTTGGTAGATATCTTTAAATGTCCTCTCTCAAAGTGAGCTCCTTTTACTCTTCAGATTAGAGGCGTCACTTTTATTTATGATACCTCTCTAACCTCTTCTAAGAGCTTGTTTATAAAAGTCGCAAAACTACATACAGACACAATTAAAGTAGTTCTCCGTGTGTTTGAGAGGCTCCATTGCGTAATTTAATAGTTAGTTAGTTTGGTGGCGTGACGTTGGACGCGCAGGGTTCGATGAGATGTGTTGTAGAGGCAAATAACAGATACAAAAAAGCCGATGCCAGACATCGGCTTAGTTTGAGTCGTTTTGAATTACGCTGGTTGAACTAGAGCGAGCGCTTTACGAGAAACCTCGTGAGCTGCTTTCGTTAGGTTTTGCTTTTCTAGTGCATCAGATAGGTATCCGTAATCTGATACGTTTGAGCGAAGTGCTAGTGCTTTTTCAAAGTGACTTTGCGCTTCTGCCCACCTCTGTTCTCTTAGGTAGAACTGAGCCAATGCGCTGTGTGCCTCGGCATTACTACCATCTTTACTGATAGCGCGTTCTAGCATTACGACTACTGGGTGGTGATCAGCAAGATTAAGCTCAGGAAGCAACATATAGAGCTCATTTGAACCACTCTTCGCAATGTTCTCTTTAATCACGGTAAAGGCTTCTGAATCAGCTTTACGAGCGATCAGTTGCTTCACAAAACAGGAAACAAGGTGAGAGCTTTGTTTCTGCTTTCTTGAAAGCTTGTTCCAATGGCTGATTAAACCTTCGCTACCTTGCTGCTGTGCGACATCGTGAAGTAAGCCACATTGTGCTTTCTGCTCCAACTCAACTTGCTCCTCAGCTGTAAGAAGCTTGTTCTTAGCGAGTTTTGGCGTTAGCTCTAACAATGGCTGCCAAAGTTTAAGCTGCATGTAAGTGGCTTTTAGCAGGCCAAGTACAGCTGTGTTATTCGGGTACGAACCTTTCAATGTTGAAAGTGTATCGAAAGCCGCTTCGTAATTCGATTCACTGATCTGTTGTTTTGCTTTCGTTAGTTCAACGGCCAATAGAGAGTCCTCTTGTTGGCTAGCAAGCTCGATGTACTTATCACGCTCACTTGTGTTGCCTTGTTCGTGAGCAGCTTGAGAAGCGACTAAATAACAAAGTAGCGGCATGTCGTGGTGGTTAGCCCAACGAGTTACCTTCTTCTCTGCGCCTTTCCAGTCACCCTCAAGAAGCTTGATGATGCCTTCATTAGTATAGCGACGAGAGCGTTTCAGTTTACGAACACTGAACCAGTTCCAAGTTGTCGAGCTTGCGTACATAAGCTTTTTAAATAGGTACTCTAAGCCGAATAGAGCCGCTAGAAGAGCAATGACAAAGATAACCAGTGTTGTCACGCTCATCTCAATAGTCTTATTCGCAATTGAGATCAGAACGTAGCCTTGTTGACCTGAGAACTGAGTACCAACAATTAACCCAGCACCTAGAACGAGAAAAAGAAAAATCCAACGAATCATTATTTTTCCTCCGTGGTCATAACGGTGACTTCACGACGCAGGCGCTCGCGTATCACATCTGACAACTCATTTTGAGACTCAAGTTTCACAGGGTATTTCACAGAAATATTCTGCTCGCTCAGCTGCTTAATTGCCTTCTCAAACTCAATCACTGAGTTGTTATCTTGGTTTAGGTACGACTTCGACCACTCGTTAGCTGTTTGCAGTGCTGCACTGTAGATATCGCCTTGCTCTTTGTAGATAGCGCGAATCGCGGTTTCTAATTTACCTTTGATGTTTTCTCGCAGGTAGAAGTGCTGCTCTGGTGATAGTAGAGGAATGACTTCTCCATCACGACTGCGGAAGGTGATGAAGTTTTCTGAGAAATCTTTCATCGACGTCATTAGGTTGTTCTGCCAATCATTGATGTCTTGCGATACGGCTTTTTTCTCAACAACCGCAGCTTCTGGAAGAATCGCATTGGCAAGCGGTAGAGTATCGACTTGTTTTTGTAGGCTTGTGATACGAAGAACTAAGCCATCACGGTCGATCAGGGGGATAGTGCGAAGCTTAGTAATGTCATTGGTCATTGATTGACGAAGAGAGACCAAGCTTGGGTCATTCAGTGCGGCGATACGTTGATCGGCGCTTTCCATTAGTTTGGTGGCACTAACGGCATCATGCTCTAGGAACAGTTTACGACCAGCAAGTTTCACAAGGTAATCAGCTTCAGCGAGCAACCAGTCATTTGGACGGCGACCTTTAACGTCAGCAACCGCTAGCTGTAGGCTTTGAATGCTCTTCTGTTGCTGAGATTGCACGACTTGAGTTTTCTCCACCGCATGTGATGCTTCTTGGATGGTCTCTTGCTTGATGGTTTGTAGGTCTTTATTTACTGCAGATTGAGTATTTTGCAGTTGTGCTTGAAGAGCTGCGATCTGAGCTGAGTACTCTGCGCTCTTTTGTTGCATTTGAAACGCGATGCCGCCGCTGAAAATAATAGAAATAGCGATCGCAATAGCGCCTAGTTTGACACCGCGCTTACCTTGCTTTTCCGCTTTCTCTATTTGCTCTTTATGTTCAGCTTGAGGCTGTTCATTTAGAGCGGTATTTGACGCAGAGGCATCAAGTTTTTGTTCAGGCTGTTTTGTCTCTGTAGATTCAGCTTTTTCGTTTTCAACAACTACTGGCTGAGTGTCTTGTTTCTGTTCAGGTTCAATATGCTCATTATTTTTTTTGCTTGTCATGCTTATTTCCTGTTTCTAGCTAAGGCCGGAGAGCAGCCAGTAATATTTGGTTCGTAGCACTTTGAGTATTGGTCACGCTAGAGAATCCGAGTTGTTGTGCTCGATCTGCTATGCGCTGGCTTGGGACAAATAGTTGTCTTGTTGAAAGCCAAGCCAAATACTCATCAGGGGTAATTGAGCAGAGATACTCCAATTGCTCCTGACTAGTGATGACAACTTTGGACGTGTTTTTGTTTATCCATGTTTGATAGGTATTGTGGTCGCTAATGGGAATATATTCTCTACGATAGGTCTCACAATAAGAGACTTGTGCACCTCGAATGAGTAAAGAATCTCGAATGAGCTCACGCCCACCATTGCCACGCAGTATCAAAATGGATTTATTATCTACGCCATTAAGTTCAGTAAGTTTAAGAAGATGTTCACTATCACTAACTTGGGGATAGTTTACTTTTTGTTTACAGACTTTGCTTAAAACGTGCGCAGTTTTTTGACCAACGCCAAGATAAAGCGGCGAAGTAGGCCAAATAGATGAAGTTTTCGAAAGGATGCTTTGGGCAGCGGTCACGGCATGGTGACTGACTGCAATAATAATATCGCTGTTATTAAGCTGGGTGCTTAGATCCACTGAGTCTGGATTATCAACGATACGAATAAGCGGATGATGGATTGCTTGAATCCCTTCATCCGCTAGTTGTTGGCAAAGCGATTGTCCCTCTGAACCGGGACGAGTCACCAACACTGTCATAGTTATTCTTGGTCTGCGTATAGCTTGGTTAAGATTTCTCTCGCACCGTCATCCAGCAGTTGATTCGCCAGAGTCACGCCAAGCGCTTCAGCATCTTTACGAGAACCAGATATCTCGCCGCGAACCATTTTAGAACCGTCTGGTTCACCGACAAGTGCACGCAGCCAGATGTTGTCGCCGTCTAATAGTGAGTAGCTACCGATAGGCACCTGACAACCACCTTCCAGAGTTAGGTTCATTGCACGTTCGCATAGTACGCGATCGGCGGTGTCTTTGTGGTTCAGTGGCTCAAGAAGTTTGATTAAGCGTTCATCATCAAGACGACATTCAATACCTACAGCGCCTTGACCTACCGCTGGTAGAGATTGTTCTGGTTCGATGAAGCTACGAATACGTTCTTCTAGTTCCAGACGTTTAAGGCCAGCTGCAGCCAGTACGATCGCATCGTATTGACCGTCATCGAGTTTACCTAAACGAGTACCTACATTGCCGCGTAGTTCTTTGATGATTAAATCAGGGCGGTATTCTAGTAACTGACATTGGCGACGTAGGCTGCACGTACCCACGACAGCGCCTTGTGGCAATTCATCAATGTTGTTGTAAGTGTTTGATACGAATGCATCACGAGGATCTTCGCGCTCACAAATAGTTACCAGACCTAGACCTTCAGGAAAGTCGACTGGCACATCTTTCATTGAGTGAACTGCGAGGTCAGCACGACCTTCTAGCATTGCCACTTCGAGTTCTTTAACGAACAGCCCTTTACCACCCACTTTAGCAAGCGGAGTATCAAGGATGATGTCACCTTTGGTCACCATAGTTACCAACTCAACCTCTAAACCAGGGTGAGCAGCTTGAAGTGCATCCCTTACAAAGTATGCCTGCCAAAGGGCAAGAGGGCTTTTTCTGGTAGCGATACGGATTGGTGCTGAATTTGTCATGGTGTTTCCGATATAGGTTCTGTAATAGCTTAATCCTAACATTGTGAGGGGAAAATTCTTACTGTTTGATCATTCCATGCTTTGATAGCTGGGAGATTTTCATGAGTTCACCAAAATAGTGTGATTAGTATCTCATTTGAAACATGGGCTATTATTAGAAATAGTCAATAAAGAGGACACTACGGCGCCGTGAGTTTAACTTTCTGTCATCAAGGGATTGGCCAGTATGACGGCTTCCTTTACTTTACCAATAAGGGTAAAAGTGTTAAATTGATCACGTTTTGTTGCTGCTTTCGTTCAGTAACTAAACAGAAGTGCATTTAATCTCAAACCAAGGACTTACCTTGCAGGCTTACACTCAGACTTTGATTCAACGGTTAGACAATCTAAATCAGCAGCGCATTGATCGTGCGTTGGCGTTGATGAATGTCCAAGGTCAGCGAGTTTTCAACCTTATCCCCGCACTGCTTCATTTCAATCATCCAATGATGCCTGGTTACTATGACCAGCAAGTTCCTTTTGGAATTCGTAGCTTCACGCTTAATGAATTCCAAAAGCAATTTGTGTCTGATACCGAATTAACGCTTGGTGGAAAACTCACTGAGGCTGCTGAACCGGCAATCCTTGGTTTGTACACCATGGGTAGCACCTCTTCTATTGGCCAAAGCACCTCAAGTGATCTTGATATCTGGGTGTGTGTGTCTCCAGATATGGATGGCGCATCGCGCGATAGCCTGACCAATAAATGTCTGCTTATTACTGATTGGGCGGAAACCTTAGGGGTTGAGGCAAATTTCTTCTTGATGGATGAACAGCGTTTTCGCTCGAACCATTCTGAAGAGATGACCGGTGATAACTGCGGTTCTTCACAGCACTTGTTGTTGCTTGATGAGTTTTATCGCTCAGCAGTTCGCTTGGCTGGCCAACGTTTGCTATGGCAAATCATTCCTCCTGAGATGGAAGAGTGTTATGACCAATACGTTCAAGGCTTATGTCAGGATGGTTATCTTGATTGTTCACAGTGGATCGATTTCGGCAAGCTGAATCGCATTCCTGCTGAAGAATACTTTGGTTCAAACCTATGGCAACTTTATAAGAGTATCGACTCACCGTATAAATCGGTGTTGAAGGCGATCCTGTTAGAAGCATATTCATGGGAATACCCAAATACCCAACTGCTGAGTATTGATACCAAGCGTCGCTTCTTTGCGGATGAACCTGATCTGTATGGTATGGATAGTTACTATCTGATGCTAGAGAAGGTAACGCGCTATCTAGAACGTATTAACGACCACACTCGTTTGGATCTGGTGAGACGTTGTTTCTACCTTAAGACTCATGAGAAGTTGTCGCGTGAAGCAGGCATTGGTTCTGTGGCATGGCGTCGTGAAGCCTTAACTGAGATGACTAAATCTTGGAACTGGGGACAAGAAACCATTGCTGAGCTCGACAACCGCCGTAATTGGAAGGTTGAGCAGGTTAAAGTGGTGCACCATGCATTGCTTGATGCCTTGATGCTGAGCTACCGTAATCTGATTCAGTTTGCACGTCGCAATGACATCACTTCAGCTATCAGCCCGCAAGATATCAGTATTTTGGCTCGTAAGCTTTATGCTGCATTTGAGGTCTTGCCGGGTAAAGTGACCTTATTGAATCCTCAAATCTCTCCGGATTTGCATGAACCGGATTTGAGCTTCATCGAAGTTCGTCAAGGTCAGGCAAATAAGCCAGGTTGGTATCTATATAAACAACCATTAATTGCTCACCGTATTCTTGGTCAACCATCTCTTGAGCACCATGAGTACTTGAGTAAATTGGTGGCTTGGTCATTCTTTAATGGTTTGATTACTGAATCGACGCGTTTGCACTCTGTGGTTCGTGACGCCCACATTGATATCGATAAGTTCTATCAAATGGTGAGTGACCTTCGTAATACTTTTTCTTTGCGTAAGCGCCGCCCAAGTATGCAAGCATTGGCGAGCCCGTGTGAAATTAGCCAACTGGCGATGTTCATCAACTTTGAAAATGACCCGACTTCTGAATTAAGTGGTCGCGCATTGAAGGTTGATCTTAAGAACGCCGATATCTTCAGTTTTGGTGAAGAAGGTAAGAGTTTAGTCGGCAGTGTTGATCTGGTTTATCGTAACTCTTGGCATGAAGTACGTACGCTTCATTTCCAAGGTGATACCGCGATGCTGGACGCGCTCAAGACGGTGCTGGGTAAAATGCACCAAGATGCCTTACCGCCAGAGTCGGTCGATGTGTTCTGTTACAGCAAAAACCTACGCGGTGTCATGCGTAACATGGTGTACCAGCTGCTTGCCGAGTGTATCGACTTGCGATTGAAACCGATTGAACCAGAGAAACGTCGCCGCTTTAAAGCTATTCGTTTAGCCAACAAGATGTTTGGTCTGTTCTTTGAACGTCGTGGCGTTTCGGTACAGATGTTGGAAAACTCGGTCGATTTCTACCGCAGTATCTCAACCAACAAGCTTAAGGGCTCACCTTTACTGATGCTTGATAAAGAGCAAGAGTATCAGTTGCCAGATGTGGTTGATGGCTTTGCGAGTGAAGGGTTAATTCAATTTTTCTTCGAAGATACTGACAAAGGCTTCAATATCTATGTATTGGACGAGTCGAATCAAGTTGAGGTGTATCACCAGTACAGCGGTGAAAAAGATGAGATGATCGCGAGCGTGAATTCTTTCTACACGTCGGTAAAAGATGAGTCGAAGATGTCGTCTAAGTTGATTAACTTTAATCTACCTCAGTACTACCAAATCGTTCATCCAGAAGAGGGCAACTCTTACGTTGTACCTTATCGTAACGATGCGACTTTAGCTTCTCGGAGCTCAAAAATAGTCAACATCTAGTATTACTAAGACTGATTGATATTAAAAAAGGAGTGATTGATTCACTCCTTTTTTAGTTTTGCTTACAAATGATTAGACCCAATCGATCTCTTCATCTGCGTGCTTCGCGCATTCTTCTTTAACCATCTCAAACAATTCCATGCCCGTCTTAGAACATGTCCACTTATCGTCGATTAGCTTGAAGTGAAAACCACCAGATTTAGACGCTAACCAGATTTCTTTCATTGGTTCTTGGCGGTTGATAATGATTTGGCTGCGGTTCTCAAACTCCAGCGTCATTACGTTACCAGTCACTTCGTAATCAATATCTGCCTCTGATTCATCGATAGCTTCTTCGATGTTTTGCATCTGTATATCGACCAGTTGATGAAATTCAGTCTCGTTCATCCTTTCTATCCTATTGCTTTTCCTGAGTGTGGTGCGATTATAGGGGGCATTGAGTTAATAATCACGATATGCAAAATGAAAAAATTAATTACCGCTCTGTTTATGGTGTCCGTTATTGGACTTTCTGGTTGTGGTCAAACGGGTCCTTTGTACGATCCTGATGAAGTTCAGCAGACTGAACAATCACAATAAGTGAAAACACGCAGAAATCGTTATTTATAAGGGATAAGAACTTTGGATTACTTCAACTATCAGGAAGATGGCCAGCTTTGGGCTGAGGACGTCGCACTTTCACAACTAGCAGAGCAATATGGTACACCGCTGTATGTATATTCTCGTGCAACATTAGAACGCCACTGGAATGCGTTTGATTCGTCGGTTGGCGAGCACCCACACTTAGTGTGTTATGCCGTTAAAGCTAACTCGAACCTTGGCGTGTTGAATACTTTGGCTCGCTTGGGCTCTGGCTTCGACATCGTTTCTGGCGGTGAGCTAGAGCGTGTAGTTGCTGCCGGTGGCGATCCAGCAAAAGTTGTATTCTCTGGTGTCGGCAAAACAGCCGCTGAAATGAAGCGTGCGCTTGAGTTGAACATTAAATGTTTCAACGTAGAATCTGAGCCAGAACTAGAGCGATTGAATAAAGTGGCTGGTGAGCTTGGTGTTAAGGCGCCGATTTCACTGCGTATTAACCCAGATGTTGATGCGAACACTCACCCTTACATTTCTACGGGTCTGCGTGATAACAAGTTCGGCATTGCCTTCGACCGTGCCCCTGCTGTTTATGCGTTTGCAAAAACACTCGATAACTTGTCTATCCATGGTATTGATTGCCACATCGGTTCTCAGTTAACGGATATCGAACCTTTCATCGATGCCACTGATCGCCTGCTTGCACTGATCGACCAACTACGTGCTAATGACATCAACATCAAACATCTTGATGTCGGTGGCGGTTTAGGCGTGGTTTACCGCGATGAATTACCACCACAACCTTCAGACTACGCGAAAGCTTTGTTGGCTCGTCTAGACAATCATTCTGATCTAGAGCTGATTTTCGAGCCTGGAAGAGCGATTGCTGCTAACGCTGGTGTATTATTAACGAAAGTCGAGTTCCTGAAGCCTACTGAGCATAAGAACTTTGCCATCATAGATGCGGCAATGAACGATCTGATGCGCCCGGCACTTTACCAAGCTTGGCAAGATATTGTGCCAGTGAGCCCGCGTCAGGGTGAAGCTGTGACTTACGACTTGGTTGGCCCTATCTGTGAGACAGGTGACTTCCTAGGTAAGGATCGTGACCTTGTTCTTGAAGAGGGCGATCTACTGGCCGTTCGTTCTGCTGGTGCTTATGGCTTCGCTATGTCATCTAACTACAACACTCGTTCGCGTGCGGCTGAAGTGATGGTTGATGGCGATAAAACTCACTTGGTTCGTCAGCGTGAAGAGCTTACGAGTCTGTGGGAACTTGAAAACATTCTTCCGGAGTAATTTTAAGCGTTATGCACTTCCACTTTTCTAAAATGCATGGTTTGGGCAATGATTTCATGGTCGTGGACTGCATTACTCAAAATATTTTCTTTTCTCCAGATTTGATCCGTCGTTTGGCGGATCGTCACACTGGCGTGGGTTTTGATCAGCTACTTGTGGTTGAGGCTCCCTATGATCCAGAAACTGACTTCCATTACCGCATATTCAATGCGGATGGCAGTGAAGTGGAACAGTGTGGTAATGGCGCTCGTTGTTTTGCACGATTCGTTCGCATGAAAGGCTTAACGAATAAGTACAGCATCAACGTGAGCACCAAGAAAGGAAAAATGGTTCTCAAGATTGAAGACAATGACCAGATCACTGTGAACATGGGTATTCCTGAGTTCGAACCAGGCAAAATTCCGTTCAAGGCAAAGCAGTCAGAGAAGACGTATATCCTGAGAACGGATGCACACACCTTGTTCTGCGGTGCCGTAAGCATGGGTAACCCGCATGTGGTTACTGTTGTTGATGACGTCGATACTGCCGATGTGGAGACCTTAGGTCCGCTTCTTGAATCACATGAACGTTTCCCTGAGCGTGTTAACGCTGGCTTTATGCAGGTTGTTAACCGTGAAGAGGTTCGCTTACGTGTTTACGAACGCGGCGCGGGTGAAACTCAGGCATGTGGTAGCGGCGCATGTGGTGCAGTTGCGGTTGGTATTACTCAAGGCTTACTGGCTGAGAATGTGAAAGTTCGTCTACCTGGCGGTGACTTACACATTAGCTGGCAAGGTCCGGGTAAACCTCTGTTTATGACTGGCCCTGCAACCCATGTGTTTGATGGTCAACTTTCTTGCTAAGAATGACTGATAGCAAATAGATTCATAAAAAATAAAGGATAGGTTTTGTCTTACGTTGAAGCCGACGCACTCACCGCAGAAGTGGTCGCGGAATATTTACGTGATAACCCAGATTTTTTTCAAGACAGAAGAAATTTGGTTGATCGCCTTGCTGTTAACAATGTTGAGCAGGGCGCGGTTTCTTTGGTTGAGGTTCAGCTTAAGCGTCAACGTCAGAGAATCGAAGAGTTAGAAGAAGAGATCACTGGCTTGATGTCACTGGCTGCGAATAACGACAAAACTTTTTATGAGTTTATGGATCTGCAAGCTCAGGTATTGAAATGCAGTGATTTCATGCAAGTCATTAAGGCGGTTGAACAAAAGGCGATTGAATTAGGTTTGAAAGCTCATATTCGCGTACTGTCTCAGTTGGGCTTTTATCAGCTTAACGGAGAGCGTTATTCGAAGTTTTCATTGAACCATTTCAACGGTAAAGATGCTTATTTAGGGCGCTTGAGAAAAGCGGACAGACAAGATTTGTTTGGTGATTTTCCAGTTCCAGAGCTAGGCTCTTATGTAGTACTTCCGCTTGCTAAGCAGTCTCCATTGGGCTTGCTCGCCTTTTCTAGCGAAGATGGCGGCCATTTCCAACCCCATATGGATACGCTCTTTTTACGCCATTTAGCGCTTGTTGTTGCTCATTTGGCGGACACCTTACCTTGGCAGATAAATAATGAGCCTAGAGCCCAAAATACCTCTTCCTAACAGCCTTCAAAAGCCACTTTCTCGCTTCTATGAATATCTCAGAAGCGAGAAGGGACTCAGCCTACACACCCAACGCAATTACCGACAACAGCTTGAAACCATGGCCGCTCATTTAGTCACATTAGGACTGAAAGACTGGGCTCAAGTGGATGCTGCATGGGTAAGACAACTTGCCAGTAAAGGCATGCGTGAGGGAATGAAAGCGAGCAGCATCGCGACTCGTTTATCTTCATTGCGCAGCTTCTTTGATTTCCTTGTATTGCGTGGCGAGATGACCGCCAATCCAGCCAAAGGTGTTTCTGCACCTCGCAAACAACGTCCTTTACCTAAAAACCTTGATGTCGATGAAGTGGGTCAACTGCTTGATGTGAACGAGGACGATCCATTATCGATTCGTGACCGAGCGATGATGGAAGTGATGTATGGCGCGGGATTACGATTGGCCGAACTGGTCGGTATCAACCTGAGAGATGTATTGGCTCGACAGGGCGAAATCCGAGTGATTGGTAAGGGTGATAAAGAACGCAAAGCCCCATTTTCTGGTTTAGCGAAAGAGTGGGTCGATAAATGGTTAAAAGTACGTGGTGAACTCGCTTCGCCGGGTGAGCCTGCACTGTTTGTCTCTAAACTTGGGACACGTATTTCTCATCGCAGTGTTCAGAAGCGTATGGAGGAGTGGGGCAAGAAGCAGGCTGTCGCCAGTCATATTAGCCCGCACAAACTGCGTCACTCGTTTGCAACGCATGTGCTTGAATCAAGCCAAAACCTTCGTGCGGTTCAAGAGTTGCTCGGGCATGAAAACATCTCGACAACCCAAGTGTACACCCACTTAGATTTCCAACATTTAGCACAAGCTTATGACCAAGCTCATCCAAGAGCTCGTAAGAAGAATAAAGATTAGATTAAAGGTTTAACTATGCGAATTTATCGAGGGTTAAAGCCCGTCAAAGCCATGACCTTTGATTTGGACGACACCCTGTACGACAACTGGCCTGTGATCATGAAGGTTGAGAAAGAGATGGCGCAGTGGCTTTATCAAAAGCATCCAGTGTCGGCTTCTCTTTCGTTGGAAGAGTGGCAAGGCATCAAACAGCAAGTCGCCTCTGAAAATCCAGCGTTAAAACATGATGTCACCGTGTGGCGTGAAACACAGATTAAGCGTGGCTTACTGCAGTTGGGTTACTCTCAGCAGCAAGCAGAACAGGCGGCTCGTGAAGGCATAGAACACGCCTTGTGGCTACGTAATCAGGTGGATGTTCCTCAAGAGACACATCGCGTGATGGCTGAGCTTAGTCAGCGTATTCCTTTGGTGGCGATTACCAATGGTAATGTCGATCCGCATAAAATTGGCTTAGGGCAATACTTTCAGTTAATCCTCAAAGCCGGCCCTGATGGCAGAGCAAAACCCTACCCGGATATGTTTGAAAAAGCGCAGCAATACTTAGGTTTTGATGCGAACAACATTCTTCACGTTGGTGATCATCTGAGAACGGATGTTTACGGAGCTAAGAAAAATGGCTTTCAGGCATGCTGGTTTAATGACACTGGTTCCAATTTATACCTCTCCTCGAAGGCGAGTGTGCTCCCTGATGTTGAAATAGAGCAACTTAGCGATCTTATGCGACTAATTTAATGGCTACGGTAAGCTATTGTGTCGCATTTATGATATTGAATTGTTACATTAGTCGTAATTAAATGCCTGTTTAGGCTAGGATAATTGGCGACTACTTTTTATCGATTCATTTCAATCATAGCAGTGGTTGCGGGTTCTCACTTCACTCGATTTTGAACAAGGGTTGGCATGCAAACATTTACATTTCTCGCAAATACTGAGGAGTTATTTAAATCTCAATTTGAACAGCGAGAATGGTGTGATCGCAAGCAATACCTAATTCAACTCTTCTCAGCCCAATCTCAAGACGTTGCTCGACGCATCGCGAGTGTTGCTCTCAAGCACCTAAATCATTCCATACTCATAGGACAAAGTGCGCGTCATGTTATTTGTGATAACTGCCTTGAAAGCGCTTGTACCTTAGTGATTATCAGCGAGTTTGATGAAACACATTTAACCTCTGCTGTGCAGCCTTTTACTGGCAATCCTAACCATGATAGCCAAGCTCTGGTAGCTCAATTATCTCTTTCTAAAGACACTAAAACGGTGATTAGCCTGTGTGATCAGGTAGAAGGGCGCGATTATCCCATTTATGGCGCTTTTGAAAACCTGCCTTATACCTTGCCGGTGGCTGGTGGACTCTGTCATGAGAATGACTTTGGCCGTTGGGTTATGCATAACGAAGAGACCTATCAACATGCCTGTGTTGCAGTTGCTTTGACCAACCCAAGGTTGAAGGTTTGGT
The DNA here is from genome assembly GCF_057785995.1 of Vibrio sp. QJM3NY_15. Lineage (NCBI taxonomy): Bacteria > Pseudomonadati > Pseudomonadota > Gammaproteobacteria > Vibrionales > Vibrionaceae > Vibrio > Vibrio sp. QJM3NY_15. The sequence goes on along the minus strand of NZ_CM173517.1, from coordinate 3,512,782 downwards.
CGGATGCGTATTCTGAGTGGAATCCTATCGGAATGAAGCTAATAGTCACTCAAGCCGAGGGCAACCGCTTATATGCATTGAATGACAAGCCAGCGATTGACGTGTTTAAACATTACCTTGCTGATGGTAAAGACCTCCCATTTAGTCAGTTGATGAGTTTTCCGCTTTATCGTGAGCTCGGAAGAAAGAAAGGCATCTCAACGCCTCTTCGTATTAATGACGATGGCAGTATTGAATTTGATAGCCCTTGGCATGTCGGAGAGGAAGCACAGTTCTGTTATAACCACCCATCTTTGACCGCAGAGAAGGTGCGTCATGGTGCCGAGGTGCTTGCGATGCATCAGCCTGAATCGGTGATCATTTATAACTGTGTCTCTCGGCTTGAATTCATCGACAGTAAGCTCGAACTAAAGCCATTTGAAGGCATAGTGAAGGCCAGCGGTGCTTACTGCATGGGTGAGCTCTACCGTAATGAAGATCGCCAAGACATACTTCATCACAGCCTCACCTATATTGCGATGAGAGAGTCGGATGAGATAGACGAATTTCGCTGTGACGATTTCCATTGTGATTCTACGGTTTCACCGCTGCTCAATTTAGTGAGAAATGCGGTTGCGGATTTAGACAGCATTAATACCCAGATGGAGAAAAAACTTCATCAGCAGGCGCGTCGTCTAACCGAGAGCTACCGAATTGACTCGCGTACCGGGCTGCCTAATCGCATTGTATTAAAAGAGCGTCTTAATTCGATTCTGTTCAGTGAACACCTTCTGACTTTAAAGCTGACCAATTTTCATCAGGTTAACGAGAAATATGGTTATCAAGTGGGTGATCAGCTGTTACTCGACCTCTCGAATCATTTTGTTGAGCGATTACACCTTCGTGTGGTGAAGGAATCTAAGGTTCAGGTCGAACTGTTCAGTATTGGCGTTGGTGAGTGGGCGATTATCTTTAACGCCAGTATAGATAGCGGGAAGATAGAGCAACGCTTCATTGAGTTTGCTGACGACATTGAACACATTAATTTTGAGCCATATGGATTAACCGATATTGATTACCTGTCGGTTTCGTTGTGTGGTGGCTTTGCCAGTCGTTGTGATTTCTTAACCGACAGCGGTGATGAGATCTTATTGAAAGCGATTGAAGCTCGACGTTATGGAGTGCGTAACAACACCCACATTACTAATGCTAAAGACATTCAGGTGAGTGAGGAAGATCGTAAAGAGCAATTAGGCTGGTTGAGCTGCGTAAGTCGAGCAATCTTAGATCAGAATATCATCACTTACTCACAGCCTATTGTTGCGGCGGGTACTCACGAAATGATCGGCCAAGAGTGTTTGGTTAGAATCATGGAAGCAGACGGGACGATTGTGCCACCGGGTAAGTTCTTACCTATGATTGCTGACACGCACCTTTATACTCGTCTAAGCCGACATATGATTAAGAACACCATTGGTTATATGGCGGATAAGCAGAGCCCGTTCTCGATCAACCTTTCTCCACAAGACTTGCTAAGCGATAAGACACTTGAGATTCTCGAGACTGCCATTAGTGGTATCAACGATCCCACTCGACTTGGCTTAGAAGTTCTCGAGTCTGAGCAGATCAAAGATTACGGTCGAATGATTGAGGTATGTGATCACTTCCGTGCACTCGGGGCGAGAATCATTGTGGATGATTTTGGTTCAGGTTATTCCAATATTGATGAAATCATCAAACTCGAGCCGCAGATCATCAAGCTCGATGGCAGCTTGATTCGCAACATCGACAAAGACCAAAAGCAAAGGAACATCGCTTCTCAATTGGTGCGTTTGTGCCAAGTGTTTAATGCCCAAACGGTCGCTGAATTTGTTCATAACCAACAGGTTTGTGAGATAGCGGAGCAAATGGGTGTCGATTATCTGCAAGGTTATTACTTTGGCGAGCCTAAGCGACTGTTTTAGTTATTAAAGCTCGTACAATCCCACAAGCCCTTACTTAGAAAGCGCTCAGCCACTATTAATGACTGTTTTTTGGTGGAATGAGTGATGTCTAACTAACGTCACATTATTTACAAGACGATTGTAAGTATTCCGTGCAAGCCTTATCTATAATAAGCACAATAACAAATCATTAACGCAACGATTAATGTGAATATGCAGTCGACCTCTCTCCTGATACAAGACATAGAACAAACCCAGCGTGAATTGGAAAAGATAGATTTTCATACACATGAAAGCCTACTGATTCAGGTGTTTTCGTCTTTCGAGAAAGGTTCGGTTTTGGCTGCCTGCCAAGTAATTCAATCGACTTTCCCCAACGCAAAGCTCATTGGTTGTAGTGCCAATCATTACATCAGCCAAGGTGTCATTTTACATCAGGGCTTGTACCTTATTGTTACTCGCTTCGACAGCACCTCATTTTCTTGTGGTGTCGTGGAATATAGCGAGCAGCCACAAATTGATAGCCAATCGATGTGGGAACAGTTGGGATGTACCGCTCAGACTCAAAGTATTATCTGCTTTGCCGATCGCTTGCAGATAAATAACCGAGCCTTGTTCTCTGCGTTTGAACAATCCAGATACTCACTGCCTATTTGTGGAGGCGCATCGACCATTACCGACAGTGGACGATGGGTTATGCTGAATGGCCATTGCTATGAAAATGCCTACGTAATGCTGGCCTTACACAGTTCTGAGTTAGTCGTAACCAAAGGCTACTACACCGAGTGGAACCCGATAGGGCGCACCTTTCGAGTCACTGGCGCTGAAGGTCAACGCTTGGCTGAATTGGATGGTATGCCAGTTCGTGATCTTTATAATCGCTACCTTGCGGATGGCCTCGAAGTACCTTTCGAGCAACTCCATAACTTCCCTTTGATGGTTGGCGATCCAAAAGAACAAAACATCCATTTACCACTCAAGGTCATTGATGACGGAGAGATCGAGTTTAGTGGTCCGTTTCATATTGGCGATGAGGTTCGGTTTTGTTATGACCATCCTTCTCTGACCTTGGAGCAGATACGACTTGGCGTTCAACAAATTGGTGTTCATGCCCCGCAACAGTTCTTTATTTATAACTGCACTTCGCGTATCGACTTTATTGATGGCAACCAAGAGGTGGAGACTTTTCAAAACCTAGCAGACACCTATGGTGTGTATTGTATGGGCGAGCTTTATCAAGATGATGATCAACAACGCATTCTGCATCACAGCCTAACGTATCTCACGCTAAGAGAGGGAGAAGCTGAAGGTGCAGTTCCGCTTGAGACACAACCTGCCACGAACATATCCCCCTTATTTTCATTGATTCGTAATGCCTTGCTCGATGTTGACGACATGAACAACAGCATGGCAAGCAAAATCCAGCAGCAAGCCACGGCACTGACTGCCAGTTACCGGATTGATCGTCGAACGGGTTTACCTAATCGAAGTGTGTTGCGTGAAAAGCTGTCAAAAATGAATGCTGATAGTCACTTGTTGGCGTTGAAGGTGACGACGTTTGGACAGATCAATGAAAAGTACGGTTATCGAGTGGGTGATAAGCTGCTTCGTGATTTGAGTGAGTATTTTCAAAAGGCGTTATGGCAGTTTTTTGATGAAGGGTGTCAGCTTTACAGCATCGGTATTGGCGAGTGGGCAGTAGTGTTTGAAAGCTGGGCTAGCCATGAGCACATTCATCAGCGCTTTTCTGAGTTTGCTGATAAAACCGAACACGTAAATTTTGAGCCGATGGGCTTACCGGATATCGATTACCTCTCGGTTTCAATTTGCGCAGGCATTGCGAGTCGTCGTGATTTTCCAACCACATCGATAGATGATTTGTTACTGAAAGCTATTGAGGCTCGCCGTAGTGCGGTAAGTCAGAATAAGCATCTAGTGAGCGCTAGAACATTAATCCAACTCGAGAAGCAACGGCAAGAGCAATTAGGTTGGTTGTCTTGTGTAAGCCGCGCGGTGTTGAATCAAAATGTTGTGGCGTGTTCTCAACCCATAGTGTCCGCGCACAGCCATCAAGTTGAAAGCTATGAATGCTTGGTTCGAATAGAAGAAGATGGTCAGCTGATAGCTCCAGGTAAGTTTTTACCGATTATCGAGGGAACGCACCTTTATACGCGCCTTAGTCGCCAGATGATAACGCGTACCTTTGATTTTATGAGTCAAAGGACCGATTCGTTTTCTATTAATTTGGCGCCACAAGATTTCAACAACGAGAAAACTATTCTTCATCTTGAGCAAGCCATCAAAAAGATCAGTCACCCGCAGCGCATTGGGTTAGAGGTACTGGAAACCGAACAGATTCAGGATTACGGTCGATTGATTGAGATATGTAACCATTTCCGCGATATGGGCGTGAATATCATCGTTGATGATTTTGGCTCAGGCTATTCGAACATTGATGAGATATTGAAACTTGAGCCACAGGTGATAAAGCTCGATGGCAGCCTGATTCGCAATATCGACCAAGACAAGAAACAGCGTAAGATTGCCCAGCAACTTGTTAGTTTGTGCCAGATACTCAATGCCAAGACAGTGGCGGAGTTCGTACATAATGAACAGGTGTGTCGAATCGCAGAAGATATGGGGGTCGATTACCTTCAGGGTTACTACTTTGGTCAACCTCAGCGTTTGTTCTAATCGAACGAGTTAAATTTCTTTCAAAGAGCAGCCAGAGTTTCGGTTTCACGTGAAACACCGATCGGTTCAATAGATTAACGTTAGATGTAAAAAGGGTGAGCTTATGGCTCACCCTTTTTGTTTCAGTTTTACGTTATCTACCGCAAGATTATACGTGGCTTAATCTACTTGAGTGAATGACCACATTTATCGGCTTGAAAAACCTTTAGGTAGTGTTGGTAGTAATCGTTAATCAACTTAGCCGGTTCGATTTCACCTAACGTTTTTAGCAACTCAACGCCAACTTCACAGGTACACAGGTGCCCGCTGTCTTGATTGCGGCGTAAGGTGTATGACGATTCAGTCGTGATATCGAGATGGATTTGAGGAATGGTGTTTAACCACGCGCTCTTGTTGAGCATTTTCTTCGCTTCCTGCCATGTGCCATCCAAGATGATGAATAACGGCTTACGATCTCCAGCTACAGATGACACGGCTTGCTGGCACTCAATACTGTTGTCACTTGGAAACAGCAAAAAAGGCTGCAATGCTTTGTCTTCGAGTAAGGCAATCAACTCTTCTGGTGGTGTCTTTCGTTGCCATACGAAGGACTGACATTGCTGAATAGATTGCTCAAGTAACTTTCCGGTATTGGTGTCTCGCGACAGTTCATTCTCATGGGTCAGCAGTACAAGAGCAGTTTGGCTTTCAACACTTGGTATACGGTGACAAATACATTGATGAGTGAAGCCACAACCACCGCAAGCTTGTTGATTACTCATGGTTATAGCTTAACTCCGCTTTGCGCTGGTGATATGCCATCAGCAAACAGAACCACATCGCTGATATCAGCATCATTTGCAACTGGAGAGACACTTGGATTTAGTGGGTAGCTAACACCGGTGTAAGACAGTGTGTGCTTCGCAGGTGTTGCTCCACCGCCGCTGACATTGAAGATCAGATCCTGCCAGCCATGACTTTGCGATTTACCTAAGCGTATATCGCCTTTCACCAGTGTCACTCGGCTATTGAAGCGCCAGTTGTCTTGGTGGTTTTCAAAGATAAGCAACGTACAGCCACCCGAGCCACACCAGTCGAGTTGAGCAAACAACTCTTCTTTGCCATCACCGTTCAGATCGTAGGTTAGCCAGCGGTACTGAGTATTGTCTGGATCGGTGTTGTTGATCTTAAAATACTCACGGATCGCTTGGTCGACTTTTTGATCAAGTTGATCACTCGAGTTTATCTGCTTTGCGGTTAGATCAACGTTGGTGGTCGTATTCACCTGCGCTTGTGCACTCTTGGCTTCAAATAGCACTAGACCGCCATTGGCAATCGGGTAGACAACATTGCCCACTTTCTCTTTTTCAGCGACCAGTTTGCCGTTATCGAGTGTGAAGACGCGCTCAGAGATTAAGTACTGTTGCTGGTGACGAGTCATCACAACCTGTACCTGATTTTGGTTAAGTTGCTGCCAGAAACCCTGTTCAACAATAGAAGGATCGCCATTGCTGTACGAGTAAGTCGTAATAGCGCTGTGGTCGTCGTTGAGTTCTAGGTTGATAGAGAAGCCAGTGTTCTGCGTTGAGCTTGCGAAGTAGAGTCCACTCCAGTTCAGCGTTGGATCTTGATTGGCCACCATTGCACAGCCATTGTAGTTGCTGTCATTGAGATTAAGTTTGGCGTGCCAGCCATAGATAGAGTCACTCATGCCATCGCTGCAGCTCTCTTTTTTAAGGTTTAGCTCACCTTGTCCCTGATTACCTTTAAGCTGGTAGTCGCGAGTGCTTGGTGAGGTGCGGCTTGATTCGATATCGAGGCGCTGAGGTTCTTCGCCCATCTTAGTGTATTTGAGTTGGTCTTTATCGAAGGTTGCTGACCAGTAAGGTTCGTTACCAAAAGCGCGTGTCGCGCGAAGTGGTTGGTCACAACGATCAGGGTTCTCTGCCGTTAGCACATTGACTTGGTCAACTACGAAGCGTGCGGTGAAGTCGGCATTGTATCCCGTTTGGCTAGGAACGGTTAAATGGCCGATAAGCTCACCGTATAAGGCTTGATAAGGTCTAGTGGCGAGCCCTTGTGCTTCGAGCGCTAACTCTGGTGATAAATCTAACCAGTATTGTTGTTGGCTGCCGCAAGGCGTGAAAGTTCGGCTCTCATGACCCACCACAACTTGACCACGCATGATGAAGGTTTGCGGCTGAATACTCAGTGGTTCATCTAAGGTTGCTGGTGGTAATTCAGGTTGTTGCGGCGTATCTGGAGCCGATACACAGCCTTGCAAAGCGAATGCGACTAGCCATGTCACTGGGTTTTTCATTACCTTCATGTTATATCTTCCTCGGAGCAACCGTTAATTGGATTTATTATGGCATATTGGTTATTTAAAACAGAACCCGACACCTTCTCTATTCAGACTCTTAGAGTGCAAAAAACCTCTTGTTGGGAGGGTGTACGCAACTATCAGGCTCGAAACATGATGCGTGATGACGTCAAGCTTGGAGATCTGGTGATGATATACCATTCATCATGCAAAAAAGTTGGCGTAGCAGGGATCGCTAAGGTAACCAGAGAAGCCTATCCAGATCATTTTCAATTCGACCCAGAAAGTGATTACTATGATGCTAAATCTTCGCCAGAGAATCCGCGTTGGATAATGGTTGATGTCGAATTTGTGCGAGTAACAGAGCGCTTGATCCCTTTAGCAACGTTGAAAGCTATGCCTGAGCTAGCAGAAATGCCGCTGGTTAAACGAGGCAATCGCTTATCTATCATGCCTGTTACTGAACAAGAGTGGCAGGCGATCTTAGGGAAAGAAGTACTCGGCTCTCGTTAGCGTTAGAGGAAGCTTTTAGCGTAAGGTTCAAAAAAGGCAGCCATTGGCTGCCTTTTTATTTCTTCAGATTTCTTTGACTAGATTAGATCAAAGCAGGTGCTTTTCTAAGTAGTGCGCAACCGCATCGTCGGCATTACTGCCGATTACTTCATTATTGGGTAGCGCTTCTTTCACTTTATGGTGTGAAGTCTCCATGACTAAACCTTTACCAGCCATTGCGAGCATTTCAGCATCATTCATCCCATCACCAAAGGCAACACAGTTCTCGAGGGTCAGATTGAGTGATTTCGCAACAGCGTCTAAGGCATGCCCTTTAGAGACTTCAGCGGCCATGACTTCTAGGCACCAAGGTGTTGAAAAGGCGATATTGAGTTTGTCTCCAAACGCGTCTTTTAGCTTCTGCTCAAATGTGACCAGATACTCATGGTCTTGCTCTGGGTGCGTGAAGAAGACTTTCGCAATGCCATCACTTGGTGCTTTGTCGGCTTCAAATCGCTTGTAGCTAAAGCCTGACTCACTGTGGAATTTTGCTAGCATTTCGTCTTCACGGTCCAGTAGCCAATCTTCATTCTGGTACATGTGAATGAAAATGTTTGGATCTTGGCGAACCACATCAATAACAGGCTGAACTAAATCCTGAGGCACGTTCTGGCTATACATTAGTTGATCATTTTGGTCGTGCACGCGTGCACCGTTTGAAGTGATCATATACGCCGGAATTCCTGCTATCTCACGAATACCAGCAACATCTACATGATGGCGGCCGGTCGCGAAGATAAAGGTGTAGCCTTGGTCGTGTAACTTCTTAAGTGTTAGCTTGGTAAAAGCGCTTAACTGATGGTTGGGAGCCAGAAGCGTACCATCTAAATCAGAGGCAACGATTTTCACGGAATCTTTTAGTGCAGGAATAGTCATTTAACCCTCATTGCAAAATGCTTAGCTGATATCGACACTAGCCAGTGCTAGCATCCTCTAAAGTACAATATCTCTATGCAGAAATTGTATGCCAAATCTGCGAAAGAAAAGAGGGCAAAGCTCACTTACTTCTCTTCCTCTTTAGCGCTTATCTTTTTTATTCGTCGCGCCTCTTGTTATCCCGCTGACATTAAGCAAAAAACTGATTAATGGCATCCAGTGTTTGATTACGATATTCATCCTTTTCAAACAACACCTCATGCCTAGATCCTTCAATGGCCTTAAACTGGCAAGCTGAGTTGGTTTTCTTCAGCTTCTTGATGAACTTCAGTTGAGCATCGTTACTGACAATCTTCTCGTTTCCGGCTTGAATCAATAGCAGCGGGATTTTGATTTGACGAGTTTGCTGGATTGCCTGTTTCGCAGCCATTAACCCTTGCCATACCCAGCGAGTGCTTGGTCCGCCAACTTGCAAAGAAGGTGACTCGTCATACAGGCGTCGGAACCACTGGTAACGAACCTTGCTGTGGCTGAGTAAATTATTTTCGAATGGCTTGGAGTAATACGCTTGTTGCCCTGGGGCATAAGTCGGTTTGGTATAGCAAGCAGTGAGCACTTGTCCAACAATCATCGCGATGGGCTTGAAGTACCATTCAGTATTGATCCCAAACATGGGAGCACAGAGAGTCGCTTTGTCAAATGGGTGGTTAGGGTTGGTCTGTAGGTAGCGAGTGGCAATGGTGCTGCCCATTGAGTGCGCTAACAGATAACGATTGGAATATCGGCTAAGGTTAAAACTGTTAATGATGTCGGACATGTCTGATACGTAATCATCAAACTCATGAATGTGACCAATGTCAGAGTCTGTTACCATACGTTCCGACTGGCCTTGACCTTGGTGGTCAAATGAATAAACGTCATAGCCTTGCTGATAGAAGTCGTAAAAGAGTTCTTGGTATTTTAAGCAGCACTCGATGCGACCATTTGAAATCACAATGGCTTTGGTGTGCGTCGGTGAGGTTAAGCTACACCAGTACAGCTTCTTTTTACCAGATGATGTGATATACCCATCTTTTCGTTGTTGCCAAAGGGCAGGGATCGGGTGTTTAATCGCTTGCTCGAACTCAGGTTCTTGCGTGTATGAAACCGGGGCGGCACTGTGGTTTTCCATGGGAAATTACCTGAACTGATGCATGTGAGAGCGTCATCGCTACTAATGTTGTTAGATTAAAGAACTAGTAAGGAAATGCAAATGGATACTCATGTTTGGCTTGCTTATGTCGTCACGGCGATTTTGTTTAGTTTGGCTCCGGGCTCAGGTACCGTTAATTCAATCAGCAATGGACTAAGTTATGGTACCAAGAAGTCACTCGCGTCGATCGCAGGCTTACAGCTCGGTCTAGCATTCCACATCATGCTGGTGGGTGCGGGCATTGGTGCACTAGTGGCGCAATCCGCGTTGGCTTTCACTATCATCAAATGGGTCGGTGTGGCTTATCTTTTGTGGTTGGGCATTCAAAAGTGGCGTGATAATTCTAGCTTGGTGGCTTCAGAAGAGAGCACAACGTTATCGAGCGGAAGATTACTGAGAAATGCCGTGCTTATTAATTTAACCAACCCGAAATCTATCGTGTTTTTGGTGGCCCTGTTTCCTCAATTTATTGACCCGACACAGCCTCAAGCTCCACAGCTATTAGTACTTGGTGTAACTACTGTATTCATTGATAGCGTGGTTATGTTGGGTTACACCTCATTAGCTTCACAAATGGGACGTTTTATTCGTTCTGATCGTGTAATGGGTAAGATAAATAAAATATTTGGTGGTATGTTCATGGGCTGCGGTGCTTTGCTGGCTGCCGCGAAAGCTTAGTTTAGGCAATAGAGTTATCGTTAAACCAATAGAGTTATCAATAAATGACCGCTACCTACGTTGCTAGACAACCTATCTTAAATCGTAAGAAGAACACGCTTGGTTATGAGCTGTTGTTTCGCGACGGAGAAAGGAATGCCTATCCTGCGCATATTGAGTCTAATCGTGCAACGTATCGTTTGATTGTTGAGAACTTCTTGTCGGTTGGGCTTAACCCTTCGATCCCATCTTCACGCTGTTTTATTAATTTCCCTTATCAAAGCCTGATTCGCCGGTTGCCCTTGAGCTTGCCAAAAGACAAGGTCGTGGTTGAGATCCTTGAAACCTGCCAACCGACGGACGAATTGCTCGAAGCGGTGAAAGAGTTGCATCAAGCGGGCTATATGATTGCCTTAGATGATTTTACTTCAACGCCAGAATGGGAACGTTTCCTAAAATACACACATATTGTTAAGCTCGATATCATGCAGATGGGCTTGGATGAAGCGTGTGAGTTGGTAAGAAAACACGAAGGGAAGAAGTTTAGCTTTCTTGCTGAGCGTGTCGAAACCGAACAAGAATTCCAACAAGCCAAAGACGCGGGCTTCCGGTTTTTTCAAGGGTACTTCTTCAGTAAGCCTGAAATAGTCAAAACCAAGTACATTAGCCCAGAGCAGGTGATTGCTATGGAGCTATTTCAGGAAGTATGTAAAGCCAATGTCGATTTTAAACGAGTTGAAAATATCGTGGCCAAAGATGTGGCGTTGTCATACAAGCTTTTACGCTTCGTAAATTCCATGTCGCCGCGTCTTGAAGTGACGATCTCTTCTTTCCGTCAGGCCTTGGTTTATCTGGGGCAAGAAAAACTTAAAATGTTTGTTTCGCTGGCGGTGGCTTCTTATGTGTCAGATAAAAAGCCGAAAGAGTTATACAGTTTATCGCTTCAGCGTGCTCAGTTCTGTCAGCGTATGTCTCGCTATCAGCCATTTTCAGGGCATGCTGAACAAGCCTTTATGATTGGCTTGTTTTCGTCGCTCGACGCCCTGTTAGATTTATCGCTAGAAAACCTAGTTGAACAACTCCCATTATCTAAAACCATCAAGGTCGCTTTGTTACGCAGAGAAGGGCCATACGGGACGCTTTTAGCGCTTGAAGAGAGCTTTGAACATGCTGATTGGCAACAGATTGATAAGCACTGTGCTCACTTGGGACTGAATGTTGATCAGGTCAAAACCGAGCTCACCGAAGCCCAACGCTGGAGTCATAACGTAACCAGCCAGCTCTGATTTCTCTCCGTTAAACTTTTATGACAATTGAAACGCACGCCTTGACGTGCGTTTTTTAATGATTAATATATACGCATATCCATATATGAGTATGTAGTTATGCTTCCTCACCAATTTTTCAAATTACTGTCTGATGAGACGCGAGTGCGTTGCTTAATGTTGATAGTGCGCAATGAGTGCTTATCTGTTGGTGAGCTAACTCAGGCATTACAAGAAAGTCAGCCAAAGGTATCTCGTCACCTAGCGCAGTTGCGCTCAAACGGCATTTTAACTGACGTTCGCCAAGGGCAGTGGGTGTTCTACCGTTTGTCACAAGATTTACCGGGTTGGATGCTAAAGTTAATCGATGACCTTATCGCATCGAACTGTTTGAAAACTGAATACCAACAAGATATTGAGCGCTTAGAAGCCATGACTTCACGCCCTCAGTGTTGCGTTTAATTTAATATTTTTAGATTCACCACGAGCTGAGAGAACAGAAAATGACAGTCAAAGTAGGTATTAATGGTTTTGGTCGTATCGGCCGTTTAGCACTTCGCGCAGCGTTTGATTGGGCGGAAATTGAGTTCGTACTGATTAACGATGTGGCTGGCGACACCGCGACATTGGCTCACCTTCTTGAGTTCGATTCGGTTCAAGGCCGCTGGAACCATGAAGTCGCGGTTGAAGGCGATGAGATGATCATCAAGGGTCAACGCATTAGAACTACGCAAGAGCGTGACATCGATGCGATCGATTGGTCTGGTTGCGATGTTGTCCTTGAAGCGACCGGTGTTCACCGTAAGACTTCTTTCCTAAACAAATACCTTGAGCAAGGTGTGAAGCGTGTTGTGGTATCGGCGCCAGTGAAAGAAGAAGGCATTGCAAACATCGTTGTCGGTGTGAACGACAATATCTTCGATCCAGCAGTACATAAAATCGTAACCGCAGCATCTTGTACAACCAACTGTCTCGCGCCCGTGGTTAAAGTGATCAACGAGAAGCTGGGTATCGAAAATGCAGCTTTCACTACTATTCACGATCTAACCAATACGCAAACTATTCTTGATGCGCCCCATAAAGATTTACGTCGTGCTCGTGCATGTGGCATGAGCCTTATTCCGACAACAACGGGCAGTGCTAAAGCGATTGTTGAGATATTCCCAGAGCTTGAAAACCGCATCAATGGCCACGCAGTTCGTGTACCACTAGCGAACGCTTCTCTGACTGACATCATCTTCGAAGTGAAGCAAGACACAACAGCAGAAGAAGTTAACGCGATGCTGAAAGAAGCGTCTGAGAACGAACTAAAAGGCATCCTTGGCTTTGAAGAGCGTCCACTGGTTTCTATCGATTACAAAGGCGACCAACGTTCAACCATCGTAGATGCACTATCAACCATGTTAGTGGGTAAGCGCATGGTTAAGATCTACGCTTGGTACGACAACGAGATGGGTTATGCGACACGTACGGCAGAGCTAGTACGTACAGTTGGCCTAGCTTAATACTCTTCATACTTGAAGCTGCAAGCGTTGTTAACTGCGTAAGTTCACCGGAGCGCCGGCCGCCCTAATCACATAGAACCCCTATGCTCATAGGGCTGAACTTACTGGTTGCCTAGCTGCAACTCCAATTATTTTGAGTATCGGTCTATATACAAAATAATTTTAAGAGATTGATGACGATGACGAATTCTCAAGTACACCCAACATGGCAACTAGATTTAAAAGCAGGTGCGTTAGTGCTTACTCCGTGCCCAGGTACTAAAGGCACTGACCTCGATGCATCTCTAGCGCAGCTGAAAGCGCAAGGCGTGGAAGCGATTGTGACGGCTCTAGACAGTGAAGAACTGGCAAGCAAGAATGTTGCTGAGCTAGGCGAGAAAGCGCAAGCACTAGACATGCAATGGTTTCAAATCGAAATCGAAGACGATTGTGCACCGGGTGCCGACTTTGCTGCGAAATGGCAGGCGGCGAGCCCTGCGCTACACCAAGTAGTGGATAACGGCGGCAAGGTAGCAATGCACTGTATGGGCGGTTCTGGCCGGACTGGTTTGCTGGCTGCACACCTGCTGTTAGAGAAGAGTTGGGATCTGAGTAAGATTGTTCAAGAAGTACAATCACTGCGTCCGGGCGCGTTTACTAAGGCAATTCAGGTTGACTACATTCAAGGTGTTGCTGCTCAGTAACATCGCACTTAGCAGTTACAAGAGCTTTTGGAACATCATGATCCAAAAGCTCTATCTACTCTTCTTACTTCGCTTTTCTCCGTTTTTATAGGTGTGATGTTATGTTCGCAAACCTAAGCAAAAGCGTTCGCCAATACATGTTGGTGACCTTCAACTACTGGAATTTCACCATTACTGATGGTGCACTTCGTATGCTGGTGGTTCTGTATTTCTATGACCTTGGCTACAGTTCGTTAGAGATCGCCTCACTGTTCCTTTTTTATGAATTCTTTGGTGTGGTGACTAATCTAATCGGTGGTTGGTTAGGGGCACGTCTTGGCCTCAATAAAACCATGAACATCGGCTTAGGGATGCAGGTTGTTGCCTTGGGTATGCTCGCGGTGCCAAGCGCAATGTTGACCATCCCTTGGGTCATGGCCGCGCAGGCGTTGTCTGGTATCGCTAAAGACCTCAATAAGATGAGTGCTAAGAGCTCAATCAAAACTTTAGTCCCTGATGAACAGCAAGGTGCGCTGTATAAGTGGATTGCGATTCTGACTGGATCTAAGAATGCACTGAAAGGTGCAGGGTTCTTTATTGGTGGTTTACTGCTTTCGACGATTGGATTCCAATACGCAGTGCTAACGATGGCTGCTGTGCTGACATTGGTATTCATTGGCAGTTTAGTGAGCTTAGAAGCGGACATGGGTAAAGCGAAAACCAAACCTAAGTTCAAACAGATTTTCTCTAAGTCTGAATCCATCAATATCTTGTCGGCTGCACGTATGTTCCTATTTGGTGCTCGTGACGTGTGGTTTGTGATTGCTCTGCCGATTTATCTAGGCAGCGTGTTTGGGTGGGATCACTCATGGGTTGGTGGCTTCTTAGCGGCTTGGACCATCGCTTACGGCTTTGTACAGGGCATTGCACCTAAGATTACCGGTAAAGCGCAAGGCAAGGTGCCTGATGGCCATGCGGCGCTATTGTGGGCGGGTGCATTGGCTATTGTGACCGCTGGTATTGCCTATGCGGTACAGATCGGTTGGCAACCTGAGTTAGTGATCATTGGTGGTTTGATGGTGTTTGGTGCCATCTTCGCGGTGAACTCATCGCTTCACTCATATCTGATTGTGAGCTATGCGAAAGGCGATGGTGTGTCGCTTGATGTTGGTTTCTACTACATGGCAAATGCGATGGGTCGTTTAATCGGTACTATTCTGTCGGGCTTGGTATTTCAAATGGCCGGTTTGTCTGCGTGTTTGTGGGTATCGTTCGCGTTCTTAGCAATAACGACGGTCATCTCTCTGCGTTTACCTAAGGTGCCGCAAATCTCAGCGACATAAGCGTCAGCCGCATGATCCTCATTCGCAAGAGTTAAAGCCGCATAATCTAAAGTCGAACGATCTTAATTCGCGATATGCTTCTCCTTTAACAATAAGCTGACTTGGTATTTATTCCGGTCAGCTTTTTTATTGCTATAGTAGAATGATTGAATATTAATCAGGCATTTACATGAAGCAGCGAATTCTCTTTTTTGATTTAGCACGATGTGTCGCGGCCGTAGCGGTTATCGCGATTCATGTTTTGGCGCCTTATCGCAACGAACTAGGAACCATTCCTTTCGGCGAGTGGTTAACGGCAATCACTGTAAATGGCTTCAGTCGTTGGGCTGTGCCCGTGTTTATTTTGATTAGTGGTGCGTTGATGTTGAGCGATCAGCGCCCGTTTGACGCCAAATATTATCTCAAGCGCCGTCTAGGTAAGGTATTGATACCTTTCATCGTCTGGTCGCTTTTCTATACCTATCTGTCTGGTTGGTCTGCGATGGGCTTTGATGCTGACGTGAGTTGGGAGGTGTTGCTCAATAGTTACCACCACTACACGTACTACCATCTTGGTTTCTTCTATTACTTTATCCCGCTCTACTTTGTGATTCCTTTCTTACAGATCATGGTCAGAAAGTATGGCGACAAAGCGGTCTATGGCTTCACTGCAGTGTGGTTGTTCACGACGTTACTGTTCTTACTAAGAATCGATGGCCCATGGAGTCATGAGTTATGGCTTTATACTGGCTACTTGCCTCTGGGTTATCTGTTATACAAGAAGGTACCGCTTAACAAATTAACCGTTGGTGTGAGTGTGGCGCTTGGCGGCCTTGCGTTGTTGACCACAGTCTACATGGTGGTTGATGCGAGTTTGGTCGCGGAAGAGTACACGGTAGGGCGTTGGTTATCTTATAAAACGTTGAATACGGTGCTGGCGGCGAGCATGGTGTTTATGGTGTGTCGTTACTATGGTGAAGGGTTATCTGAGAAAAGTAATCAAGTGGTTGGCTTTATCAGTAAGCACAGCTTAGGTATTTATTTGTTGCACCCAATTTTCTTGTGGCCAATGAAAGAGTTCGGTTGGTACCAAGGAAGTCCGGCTTGGGTGATTCCATTATGGATAGTGATCAGTGGTGCAGGGGCTTTATGGATGAGTTGGTTGGTCTCTAAGTCAGAGAAAACACGTTGGCTATTGCCTTAGCGGTGAGCGCTAAGGCTGTTGGCAGCTGATTATGGGTTGTTCTATGGTAGTGGTTGAAGCGGCTAGCATTTAGCGCTTCAAGGCAAAGTGTAAGAACTTATCGCCTTGGTAAGTTAAGGTTCCTTTGTCACCAGGGTTAAGAGCATGGAAGTAGTGGATACCGACTTGGAATTCTCGTTTCGGACCCACGACACCACGTTGAACGTAAATCCAGTACTCTTGATCTTCTTGTCCCGGTTCAGCATCAGGAAGGTCGATAGATTGTTTATCTAATACCGTGACGTTCACTTTCTTTTCTGGCGCGTTTTCACCTTGCGAGTGCTTTCGATAGAAACCAATAAATACCCAAGCCGCTAAACCGGCAAGTGCAAAGATGGCAAAAAAGAGTGAATTAGGCATATAACCTCCATGTAGTCGTGATGGTTATTCTAGTCTTTCGGGCAATAGGGATATGTGTTTAAAGCCGCTATTCGTGAACTGCTGTAAGCTAAGCTGATTATTTTTCGGCTGATATCACATTTAATGGCAATTTTGGGATAAAGCATTGTTATTTATTGTCTCTTTCTTATGTAAATAGCAACGATTTAGTATAAAAATAGGGAAATGCTCGACTAGAATTATAGTGTGGAGTGGGAGGGCCAAGATGACCGATATTGAAAAAGTGGTGACAAGAACTCGCAATATAGAGAAATTATTGAGGCTTCAATATCACGCTGAAGGCGAAGGATTGCATGAGCTTGTAACAAGCTGCGAAGAAAGGCTACCGCACGATATGGTAATCAAGCTGCGTTATATCGCAACGTGTCGTAACAAGGTAGTCAATGAACATGAGGCTAAGTTGGAAGATCAACATAAGTTTATCATGATGTGTAACGACTGTGAGAAGGAGCTGACTCCACGAAGCGGTCGTTTTATCTGGCGAGTTGCGATCTTACTGATGATGGCAATGACTTTAGCTGCCGCGGGTTTCTATTATGCGAACTGGGATGTGCTAACACTGCATCTGTTTTCGAAGTGAAAAAATTGAACAAAAAAAGGGACGCTCATGGCGTCCCTTTTTTTATCTGTAACTTGCTTAGTACATCATCGGTAGTGTCATTAGACCTACAACTACCGCGATCATTACAAGTCCTTGTCTTTGCGAAGATGAAATCATAACACTACTCCTAAATTTGGTTGTCTCTCGCTATGTTTTAAAGAATAGCCCACTTATAGGTTTAGATCAAGAATTACTTTCGAAAGCTCCAAAAGTAGTAGAAAACTATTAGTTTTTGGCTTGTTTGACTCTGTTTAACTGTGTGTTTTGGTGTGTTCTTATTTTGTTCGTTGTGATTCATGTTTGTTCTTATTTTATTTAAGTTGCTGTTTTATAATGGTTGTTATGTGTAATTTATATTGTTAAAGGTTGTTAAACTGTATTAATAGGGGTTGGTGGTGGCGAGGTTTGATTTGGTTTTGTTTCTGAGTTTTTGGCTTGGTTTTGGTGGTTGTTTTGACACTAGGTTTGGGAAACTCTGACAATTATAGGTATAAATAAAACAAGTTATTCACTTTATAAACCTAGGGGCGCTCGAGGTTTTTATTTGCTGGTTAACTCTGGATTGTTGATTTTAAGTGATTGTTTTTAGTGTTTTTTATTGGTTTGGTTTTTAATTTTTATCTGTGATTTTTGGCGGTATTTAACGGTTTATTAGAGTTTCAATGATCTAGAATTGTCTAAAATTGAAAGCTGAGTCCTGTAACGTCGTTTTAAATGAGTTTTACGGTGAATCGCTCTAGTTTTAAACTAATAACCAATATCACGACGGTAATTGTTAGGACTTCAATCGAAAGAGGCTCTTTTTAGTGGAAGCGTAATCAAGATCCAATTTTGAGGGGCTGAGGCTTTACATCAACACTCGTGTGCCTAGACTGGCGACGTTTTAAAGCAATAGGGCAATTGGTATGTGGAGTTGGTTAGCGGTTTCTTTATCTGGTATCGGAGCGATAGCAGGGACGAAACATGGACATATCGGTCAGGCCTTAGTGTACAAGGTGTTTACCTTTGTTTTGTTGGCGGTAGTGGCGGTCACTCAATCGATAGTTGCTGAATATACTTATTGGATTGTCGCTGGCTTAGCTATCTCGGCGGTGGCTGATGTTCTACATACGGTGACTCAAAAACGACCGCTTCATTTTGTCTGTTTTTTATTGGCTCAACTCTGTTATAGCAAGGCATTTTGGTTACAGCTCTCAGGAGAAATGGTTTGGTGGTTGTTTGCGTTATTGTTAGCGGCTTGTGTCGTTGCTTTCTTTTTACTTCTGCCTCGCTTAGATAAACTCGTCTTTCCTGTGGTTATCATGGGCATCGTGCTTATTCAGCTTGCATGGGCTTCTGGTGAGCTCTGGTTACTTGAGCCTCAGCTATCACATGCGGTGGGTTTTGCCGGCTGTAGCGTGCTGCTGCTTTCTGCACTGGCGTATGCTCTAAATTGTTATCGTAGTCCAATCAAGGGCGCTTATCTTTGGGTAACGGGCAGTTACTTCTTAGCTCATGCTCTTATCGTGGCATCTCTAACCATTTAGGATAGAGCACCCTCAACTCTGAGCTACATCAAGGCAGCCTTGCTGAAAATCGGTACTCTACGTTTGATTCATTAAACATGAGATAGAGTTATGACGACTGAAATTCACGCACACAACGTTTTAAACCTGCTTAGTGAGAAGCCACTGACTCGCGAAGAGCTAACACAAGAACTCGCTCAAACGTATGGCACAGAAGCTCGTTTCCATACTTGTAAGTTAAGTGGTTTAGATTTGGATGGTCTACTTAAGTTTTTCCTGAAGATGGAAAAGGTTGTGGTTGTCGATGATAAGCTTTGCACCAATCGCGAACGTGTATGTAACCACTAATTACCAATGATTTGGTTTTTAGAGCCTTTTGGCTTTTATAGATAAGAAGAGTGGATGCTATCTTTTCGGTTCCACTCTTTAAATTACCTTTCTACCTTTCTACCTTTCTACCTTTCTACCTTTCTATTTGCTCTCGTTAAATTCCCTTCTAAATAGCATAAGTTAACTCGTTTATTACTGCGTTCGAAAATCAATGTTGAGGCTGCTATACTCCGCGCACTTACGCTTTTCGAGACAAACTTATGGAAATTTTATCTGCAGCAACCATGCTGTTTCTTATTATGGACCCGCTTGGTAATCTGCCAATCGTGCTCTCAATCCTTAAGCATATCGATCCTAAGCGTCGTCGTATTGTTCTTGTTCGTGAACTGATGTTTGCACTGGTTATTCTGTTGTTGTTCTTGTTTGCTGGCCAAAGCATCATGAACTTCCTGCACGTTCAACCTGAAACGCTGAGTATTTCTGGCGGTATCATTCTATTTATTATTGCGATTAAGATGATCTTCCCAAGTGCAGGCAGCATCACAGGCCTAGCCGCGGGTGAAGAGCCGTTTATCGTGCCTATGGCTATTCCAATGATTGCGGGCCCATCGGTTATCGCTGCGCTGATTCTTTTGGCAACTCAAAACCCAGACCAGATGTTTGAGTTGTCTCTGTCGGTTTTACTGGCATGGGGCGTAACCTTCTTCATTCTTATGTTTAATGGTTTCTTCCTTCGTATTCTTGGCGAGAGAGGCTTGAAGGCGATAGAGCGCTTAATGGGCTTACTGTTGGTTATGCTGTCGACTCAAATGTTCCTAGATGGTGTGAAAAGCTATATGTCTTAGCATTTTCTTTTCGAACAATAAAAAACGCCGCTCAAATGAGCGGCGTTTTTGTATCTATCTTTCTCGTCACTAGGCTTTCTGCTCGAGTACTGTGTACTGAAGCTTGTATATCTAGCCTTTAGCTCGATTACATCATGTGTTTGCGTCGGATATCGAGTAGGGCAAAGACTCCGAAAATCAATATTGACCACTTCTCCCAACGTGACATTTCGATCTTATCGCCGAAAGCACCGATAAAGATCAGCATCTGTAGGCCGTGCATGAAGAACAAGAATGCTGTCATGATATAAAGCGCAATCGCAGCATTACCTGGGAATGGGTAGAAAATATTTGCGATTAAGATAAACCAAACAAAGGCGATGGCCGCTTTGGCTAATGGAAGCAAGAACTTCATTCAGTAACTCCTATTCTTCAGTGGTTCTATTAAACAGACGGTAGCTCGACTGCCCAGTGGTCTTATCACGATGCAATTCCCAGTTCTCAGGCATTGCTTCGAGTTGTAATTCTTTTTCTGTCTCAACGTAAATGATGGCATTGTCGGCAAGCCAGCCATTGCTCTCAAGAAGCTCCACAGTTTCAGCTAATAAGCCTTTACGAAATGGAGGATCAAGAAAGACCATATCGTAAGGAGTACCCGGCTTTTTAAGGAAAGAGATCGCATCAGTGTTCACCACGTTGATGTTGTCTGCTTTGAGCTCTTTTGCATTATCAGCAAGCTGCTTAGCGGCCTTCTGATTCATTTCTAGTAGCGTCACTAATTTTGCTTGGCGAGAAGCCGCTTCAAAACCTAGGCCACCAGAACCGGCAAATACATCCAAGCAGGTCGAGTGTGGGATATCTTGTGCTACCCAGTTAAAGAGAGTCTCTTTTACTCGATCAATGGTCGGGCGTAAGCCTTCTAAGTCATGTACGGGCAGTTTTCTACCTCTCCATGAGCCACTAATAATTCGAACAAAGCCTCCGGATGGCTTTTTTTGTGATGTGTTTTGCTGGCGACGTCTTACCATAGATTTTTTGACCGCTAATAAAGTGATACTATACCGAGCCCAATTTAGTTGGGTTCGGGTATTAAATAAATTTGCAATGACAAAGTGTATCAAGCTAAAAGCAAACTTATCACTGCTTTGTCATTTTTCTTTACTATTCGTTTGTACAAGCTTGTATTGTATAACAATAGCAAAGAGTCAACGTGCATTAAGTCAATGCAGTTAATTAGTAGATCTAGGAAACTCCTCTGATGACGGAAAAAAAGAAGCGCGGATTATTATCGTGGCTTGGTTTTGGTGAAGAAGAACAAAGCCCAAAAACTCAGAATGAAGCGAACGTAGAAAACGTTGAAGAGCAAACTGAAGTTGAATCACAAGTCGAGGCTGAAGCTGAAGTAGCTAAGCCAACTGAAACTCAGTTAGCTGAGTCTGAGCTTGCTGAATCAGATCAAGCACTTGAAGAAAATCAAGAAGAGCAACAACCTGTTCTAGCAGAAGCAGAAGCAGAAGCAGAAGCAGAAGCAGAAGCAGAAGCAGAAGCAGAACAGGAAGAAGTTGTTGTTCCTCAAGCTAAGATTGAAGAAGTTCAAGAGAAGCCAACAGAAAGCTTTTTTGCGCGTCTTAAGCGCAGCCTAAGCCGCACAAAAGCGAATATCGGTGCTGGCTTCTTTGGCTTGTTCAAAGGCAAACAAATCGATGAAGATCTGTTTGAAGAACTAGAAGAGCAACTTCTGATCGCTGACGTGGGTATGAATACTACCGTTAAGATCATTGAAAACCTGACAGAAAAAGCATCTCGTAATGACCTAAAAGATGGTGAAGCTCTATATGGTCTGCTCAAAGAAGAGATGGCAGACATCCTAAGCCAAGTTGAACAGCCTCTTGTGGTTGATACAACGAAAACGCCTTACGTTATTTTAATGGTGGGTGTGAACGGTGTAGGTAAGACGACCACTATCGGTAAGCTGGCGAAACAATTCCAAGGCGAAGGCAAAAAAGTGATGCTGGCGGCAGGTGATACCTTCCGTGCAGCCGCTGTAGAGCAACTTCAAGTTTGGGGACAACGTAATGACGTTCCTGTGATTGCTCAACATACTGGCGCAGACAGTGCTTCTGTTATCTACGATGCTATCGAAGCCGCTAAAGCGCGTGGTGTTGATGTCGTGATTGCTGACACTGCAGGTCGTTTGCAGAACAAGAGCAACTTGATGGAAGAGCTCCGCAAGATTGTTCGTGTAATGAAGAAGATTGATGACTCTGCACCGCACGAAATCATGCTTACGCTAGATGCTGGCACTGGTCAGAATGCGATCAGCCAAGCGAAACTATTCAGTGAAGTAGCGCCGGTAACGGGTATTACGCTAACTAAACTCGATGGTACGGCGAAAGGTGGCGTGATTTTCTCAATTGCTGATCAGTTCCAGATTCCAATTCGTTACATTGGTGTGGGCGAAGGCATTGATGACTTACGTCCATTTGAGTCGAAAGACTTTATTGAAGCACTATTTAGTCGTGAAGAGTAACTCGTGTAGCAAAGTGGTTTATCCTTAACCTGCTACCGTTTTAAGTTTGATATGAGTGATCGTAAGAGGAATTTTCGGTGATCAAATTTCAGCAAGTGAGTAAAGCCTACCGAGGCGGACGCCAGGCACTCCAAAAAGTGGACTTTCACCTCAAACGTGGAGAGATGGCATTTTTAGGCGGGCATTCCGGTGCTGGTAAAAGTACCTTGCTGAAGTTGATTTGCGCCATTGAGCGCCCAACTGATGGCCGCGTTTGGTTTAACGACCACGATATCACTCGTATACCAGCCAAAGACATTCCCTTTTTACGCCGTAATATTGGGATTGTCTTTCAAGACCATCGCCTGCTGATGGATCGTTCTATCTTTGATAACGTCGCACTGCCTATGCGTATTGAATCTATTTCTGAAAACGAAATAAAGCGCCGAGTCAGCGCTGCGTTGGATAAAACCGGCTTACTAGATAAAGCCCGTTGTTTGCCAAGCCAGCTTTCTGGTGGTGAGCAGCAACGCGTGGGTATTGCTCGCGCTGTGGTTAACCGTCCAACTCTGCTTTTAGCGGATGAGCCAACTGGTAACCTAGATCCTGAATTGTCGAACCGTGTCCTGCGCTTGTTTGAAGAGTTCAATCGCGCAGGTGTCACGATCATCCTAGCAACGCACGATATCGGGTTAGTGAACACTCGCCCTCAATACCGTCATCTTGAATTAAACCAAGGCTTTTTGAGTGAGGTTGAAGACTATGGCCGCGAATAAGCGCATTAAGAAACCTCAATCTAATCGAGCCACTAGCCGTGCTGCTAGTGACGGCTTTTTTGTTGTTCATTGGAAACAAGCCAAATCATCTTTTTCGCAAATGTGGCAACGCCCAATCGGCAACCTGTTGACGCTGGCTGTTATTTCTATGGCCTTGGCTATGCCTGCCTGTTTATATCTATTAGGTAAAAACGTTGGAGAAGTGGCTAAAGACGTCACTAGTCCGTCACAAATCAGTGCTTACGTCGAGGATGGAATTCCTGAGCCGAGAGTGATAGTGCTTAAAGATGAGATAGAAGGTTGGGATCAAGTTGAGCTGGTTGAATACATTTCACCACAACAAGGCCTTGCCGATCTGAGCAAGTATTCTGGTTTTGATGACGCACTGACGATTTTAGATGATTACTCGTTGCCTGGTGTGTTGGTGATTACGCCAAGTGTACACAACGACACGCAAATCAAAGAATTGGCGAGCAAGGTTAAGAAGCAAGAGCTTGTGACCGATGTTCGTTTAGATGAAGATTGGCTTGCAAGGCTGGATGCGATCAAAGCGCTGGCGGCTGTCATCGTGATTACATTAACCGTGCTTATGCTGGGCGCTGTGTTTTTGATTATTGGCAATACATTACGATTTAATGTGTTGGCGCATAAAGAAGAGATTCAAACCATGAAGCTGATTGGCGCCACTGATAGCTTCATTTTACGCCCATACCTATATTCTGGAATGTGGTTTGGTGTGTTAGGCGCGATCTGCGCTTGGGTAATGACGGCGCTGATTACTGTTTTACTTAACAGTGCAGTTGATGATTTAGCTCAGCTTTACGATAGTCACTTTAGATTGATTGGCTTAAGTTGGGACGAATCGTTACTGCTTTTGATCGTTGGAACCCTATTAGGTAGCGTGGCTGCGAAGCTTTCCGCACAGCGCCACCTAAAAGAAATTGAACCTGTTTAGGTGAATAGAGTCATATTTAGACGATAAATAGGCACTTTTTAATCAGTTTTTACCTTGTATAGACGAATTGATTATGCATAATTACTTCCCCCTTCTTGAATCCTGTTCATTTTAGGTTCAAGATTGTCGGGTTTTAATAGATATATTACTCCAGATCAGAGATTGATGAGGAACCGAATGGCAAACCAATCGTATCAAATGGCTTTAGTCACACAAGATAGCTTAGATAGCTATATCCGCTCAGCGAACAGCTACCCAATGCTGACGCCTGAAGAGGAACGTGGACTTGCAGAGCGATTACATTACAAAGGTGAGATCGATGCTGCGAAAGGTTTGATCCTTTCACACCTAAGATTCGTGGTGCACGTTGCAAGAGGCTACTCTGGCTACGGGCTGCCAATGGCTGATCTCGTTCAAGAAGGTAACATCGGCCTAATGAAGGCGGTGAAGCGCTTCAACCCTGAAGTGGGTGTTCGACTGGTTTCTTTTGCTGTTCACTGGATCAAAGCTGAGATTCACGAATATGTACTGCGTAACTGGCGTATCGTTAAGATTGCGACAACCAAAGCACAGCGCAAACTGTTCTTTAACCTGCGTAAATCTAAGAAGCGTTTAGGTTGGTTCAATAATGGTGAAGTTGAGACTGTTGCGCGTGAACTGGGCGTTGAGCCTTCAGAAGTTCGTGAAATGGAATCTCGCTTAGCGGCACAAGATGCGACCTTTGAAGCACCGATGGATGACGACGAAGGCGGTTCTGCTTACACGGCTCCGGTTTACTACCTAGAAGACAAAGCGTCAGACGTTGCTGAAACGGTTGAAGCGGCTAACTGGGAATCTCATACCAATAATCGCTTAGGCCTCGCATTGAAGAGCTTAGACGAGCGTAGCCAGCATATTGTGCGCTCACGTTGGTTGGATGATAACAAGTCGACCCTGCAAGACTTAGCGGATACTTACAGCATCTCTGCTGAGCGTGTACGTCAGTTAGAGAAGAATGCCATGAAGAAGTTGAAACAAGCCGTTGGCGACTTCTAAGCACTAAACTAACAGCAGCATAAAAAGTTAGAATTTGAAAAGGCCGAGATCGAGAGATCTCGGCCTTTTTGTTTTGGATCGAATTCTCAACTTTTGCGATCGATATTTGCATTGTGATTTTGTGGATAACTCTGTGAGAAGTTTATTCGTCAGCTGTCTAAAAGCAGGGTGTAGTAAGGCTTTGGAAGGGTTTTTGGTGTGGGGATATGTTTTAAGTAACCCACAGCTAGATCAGGATCATTACTATATGTTGTGGATCCATTTTCCAAAAACCACTTTATTCACGCAATTCACAGGTTTATCCACAATCGGTGTAAAAGTGATCGCTGGTGGATAACCTTATTAAGTGGATGTGATTGTTAGCCTTGGGATAGGTTACAATGGCAGCAAAGTAAATCAGCATAAAAGAGAAAGTCATGGACCAGTTTAAACATATCGATGTTAAAGGTGCTCAAGCCCTTATAGAGCAAGGTGAAGCTCGACTTGTCGATATCCGCGATCCGCAGTCTTTTGCGGTCGCTCACTCTAAAACCGCTTATCACCTAACGAACGATACGATGGTGTCGTTCATGGATGAAGTTGAGTTTGAACAGCCTATTTTGGTGATGTGCTATCACGGCATCAGTAGCCAAGGCGCTGCACAATATTTAGTGAACCAAGGCTTCGAAGAGGTATATAGTGTTGATGGTGGGTTTGAAGCCTGGCATCGCGCAGAACTTCCAGTGAACGCTGGTTAGTTGCGTTAAACGTTTCTCAGTAGAATGAATAGGAAGTGATAATGATTAGACTGATGGTGTTAGATAACCCGCGTCTTGCTCAAGCATTTATTGATTACATGGCTTCTCGCCAGATCCCTATTCAAATGTCTCCTGAAGGTGAGGGGCGTTTTGCTCTTTGGCTGACGGATGGTCAGTATCAGGTCGAGACGGAATCAGAGCTCAATCGTTTCTTGTCTGAGCCAAACCATAAACGCTACCAAGCAGCGTCTTGGGATATGGCAGAAACCAGAAAGAGCAACTTTCATTACCACACCCCGAGCTTCATGGGCATGATAAAAGCAAAAGCAGGCCCAGTAACACTCAGCATCATGCTGGTATGTGTCGTTATTTTTGCTCTGCAGCAGATAGGTTTTGGTCAGGCTATTTTTAACGCCTTACACTTTCCTGCGGTTGATGGACAACAGTGGCAGCTTTGGCGCTGGTTAAGTCACGCTGTTTTACATTTCTCTGTTATGCACATCGCATTCAATATCTTGTGGTGGTGGCAACTGGGCGGAGATATAGAGAAAAAGTTAGGCGGTCTCAAACTGCTTCAGATCTTTGCTGTGTCTTCTGCACTTTCAGGAGCCGGACAATACTGGGTTGAGGGAGCGAACTTTGGTGGTCTTTCTGGCGTGGTGTATGCGTTGGTCGGTTATTTGTGGGTAGTGGGTGCAAAAGCACCTCAGCTTGGCCTCGGTATCCCAAGACAAATCGTCGGCTTTATGTTGGTGTGGTTAGTCTTAGGTTATATGCAGCCGTTCATGGCCATCGCCAATACTGCACATCTAGCTGGTTTAGCGGCTGGTGTGATCATTGGTTTTATTGATGCAATGAAAGCGCCGAGCTCAGCAAGAAGCTAAATGATGATCTCTCATTGATAGAGAAACGATAAAAATAAAAAAGCGGCCAATGGCCGCTTTTTTATTGGGAATCTAGTAGTAATGACTGTTACTGGTAGAGGTATTTAGTAAACAGTAAGTCGGCAATGATCGTTTTGCCTGTTTCCGGAAGCAGAATCTTGTTGAGGTGCTCAACTAGGCTTTTTCTTAAATCTTCGCGGCCAGACAAAGATTTAATGGTTTCTTCGTTTTGTTTGCCAAGTAATTCAATCACCGCATCACGAATCAAAGGTTGGTGATGTTCAATGGCCGCTAGGTCATCACTATTTGCTACCATGATGTCGAGGCGTACCTGAATGTAGCCGAGATTTTTACCTTTAGTGTAAAAATTGGTAGTGAGGTCTGGCTCTAGTGTGAAGTAGGCGAGTTTAGGCCCAGACTCTTCCTCTGCAAAACTTGATGCTGAAAAAAGAAGGCTAATCGCAAGAAATATTTGGGCTACATAACGTTTGTGCATATTTGTGACTTTTCTTTAGTTTATTCGCGATATTCGAAACGCATTAGTCTTGTTACAATGAGCGGTCTAAATCTAAATACGTTTACAATTCGAAGAACGCTTTAATTTTGTTCGAAAGTTGAAGCTTTATTGTACGTGTAAAGTCACCTATTGAATACTAGTATGAATCAGCCAATATCGCTGTATCTTAATTCGTTAATGAATGTAGATTGGCAAAGTACAGAAACATTTGATTTTCCTAATGAAACCACCAAAGAGTGGCTGATGGAGCAAGGTTCTCTTTCCCGTAAGTTGGGCAAGAGCTGTCAGCACCTGTCTGTTGAGTTACTTCATAACCAAGTTGTAGAACGCTCAAGGCTACAACACGACGAGGAACATCTTTTATCATCGTTTGATTGCTTATTGCGTAAAGTGATTTTAAAAGGTGATGATACCCCGTGGGTGTTAGGTCGTACCTTAATTCCCAGAGTCACGCTAGACGATCAGCATTCTGACCTTTCTCAACAAGGTAATGTCCCGCTTGGTTTGACGGTTTTCAGCGCGGAGAACGTGAAGCGAGATGCGCTGCAAGTCGGATGGGTTATTGCAGGCGATGAGCGATTGCTCGCACGCCGCTCTCGATTATGGATGAACCACAAGCCAATGCTTGTGGCAGAGTTGTTTTTACCCACAGCCCCAATTTACTCTAAGGAGAATGTGTAAATGCTGGCCACCAAAGCGAAAGCGTATTGGCAGTTAACGCGAATGAATCGCCCAATTGGTACCTTATTACTCCTTTGGCCGACCTTATGGTCTCTGATTATTGCTGCGCAAGGCATGCCAGATTTTGATGTCTTGGTTGTTTTCGTACTTGGCGTCGTGTTGATGCGTTCGGCGGGCTGTGTGATCAATGACTTTGCCGATCGCAAAGTCGATGGTCATGTAAAACGCACTAAGCAGCGCCCATTACCTTCAGGTTTAGTTTCCAGTAAAGAAGCGATATTACTCTTCTTAGTATTGGCGGTGGTTTCATTCTTGTTGGTGCTAACCATGAATCCGCTGACGATTAAGCTTTCTGTTATCGGTGTTGGCTTAGCTTTTATCTATCCTTTCATGAAGCGTTTTACACATCTTCCACAACTGTTTCTTGGGTTAGCTTTTAGTTGGGCGATTCCAATGGCGTGGGCTGCTCAAACCAATGAGCTGCCCAATGTAGTGTGGTTTATTTTCGTGATTAATGCGCTTTGGACGATAGCCTACGACACGCAATATGCGATGGTGGATCGAGATGACGACCTTAAAATTGGTATCAAATCGACCGCTATTTTATTTGGCCGCTTCGACAAGCTTATCGTTGGCTTCTTACAATTAGTGACACTGGCGATGTTGATTGCGCTAGGTATGCATTACCAGTTGGGTGATACCTTCTATTGGGCATTGTTGGTGGCAGGTAGCTTGTTTGTGTATCAACAACATTTGATGCGTCATCGTGACCGAGACTTATGTTTCCAAGCTTTCCTAAACAACAACTATGTTGGAATGGCAGTGACAGCAGGCTTATTCATTACTTTCTGGTAAGTTTTGGTCATTGAATCCGTTCCAAATAAAAAGGCACCCATTGGGTGCCTTTTTCGATCGTGTTCAATCAAACCTTGAACAGAGATTCACGGTATACCAAGAGATTACTCTGCTTGGTGAATACTCTCTTGAATAGTCAGACGCACTTCTGGGTAAAGCATCGAGTAAAGAAGCTTAGCGAATTGCTGAGTCTTTTCTAAATCACAGTTACCATCGTTATCCAGATATTGCTGCTGTTTCAGTGTTGCAAACATCGATGCGAATACACCTTTGTCGAAGAACTCTGGCGCATTGATACCATGCAAACGACCCAGTCGTTGCGCGATGTCTTGGCTTTTCTGCTCAAGATCAGATTTATCAAGATCAGGGTTCTCTGCTAACAGATTCAACGCAATTGAGTAACGCTGTAAAGTCTCTGAAATCGTACGACCTAACAACATCAGTGCTTGGCTGTTCGATTGGTTGATCGTTACTTCACCATCAGAAACGACAATCATGCCTTGGCTGACTAGCTCATTGATGATGTTCGCAACCACGTCTTCAAGCTGATCTTCGTCATAGCTTAAGAACAGCTCTTTCTTCAAGAACGGGTAGATCGCAGCAACATTCTTCTGAATGGTCGCAATTGAGATACCACGTTGGCGAATTGTCATCTGAGCAATCAGTGATGGCAGTGCAAACAAGTGGATGATGTTATTACGATAGTAAGTCATCAGAATGGATTGGTGACGATCAAGTGAAATGATGTCGCCCATCGTGTCTGATTCAATCAAGAACTTGTTCAGTGATTCCGCATGTTTTACTAAGTCTTCTGCGCTGTCTTTTGGAACCGTGAACGTATCAGAGTAAGGTACGTTTTTCAGCAGAGACAAGTAGCAGTTGATTTGAGAAACCAAAGAATCACGAGACAATGCACGCTGTCGAGATGCGAGTAGCGCGGTCGCACAGAGTGTCAGTGCATTCGTCGCTGCTGCATCGTTAATGTGCGTCATCATCTTAGTCGCCAGATCGTTAACCACAGGGTTCATCCATTGTGGTTTGCTGGTACCCATTGGATCGATGTCTTTAGTCCACTCTGGCGCGTGCTCGTTCAGGTATTGGTTAAGTTGGATCGGCTCACCGAAGTTCACATAACCTTTACCAAAGTTGCGCAGCTTACGCAGAGTTCGAATCACAAGGCTCGCATTCTCTTTCTCTTTGCGTTTACCACGAAGTTCCTTGGCGTAAGTCGCCACTTCCATTACATGTTCATAACCGATGTACACAGGAACCAAAGTAACAGGACGGTTCATACCGCGTAGCATGGCTTGAATGGTCATCGCTAGCATGCCCGTTTTCGCTTGCAGTAGACGACCCGTACGAGAACGACCACCTTCACTGAAGTACTCTACTGAGTAACCTTTAGCGAACAGTTCGGCTAGGTATTCACGGAAAATCGTTGAGTAAAGCTTGTTGCCTTTGAAGCTACGACGAATAAAGAACGCACCGCCGTGACGGAAAATAGGACCGGCAGGGAAGAAGTTGAGGTTAATACCCGCAGCGATGTGCGGAGGCACCATGCCTTCATGATAAAGCACATAAGAAAGCAGTAAGTAATCCATGTGGCTGCGGTGACAAGGCACGTAAACAATTTCGTGGCCGTCTTGAGCTAGCTTACGAACCGTTGAAGCGTTGCTAATATGCAGGCCTTGGTACAACTTATTCCACAACCAACCAAGAATCTTCTCACCGCGTTTAATCAGCGAGTAAGAGAAGTTAGCTGCGATCTCATCCATGATGTCTTGAGCTTCTTTGCTCGCTTTCTCTATGGAAATATTTTTTGATTCAGCTTCGTCTTCGATCGCCTTTTTGATAGCTTCTGACTTTAGCAGGCGGTCGAACAGAGCTTGGCGGCTTGGTAGGTTAGGACCTGATGCTGCAAGCTTTTGACGAGAGAAGTGAATGCGTGCCACGCGAGCAAGCTTATGCGCGATAGTGCTATCAGTACCGTGTGAGTTGGCCATATAGCGTAGAGAGACAACCGGACTAAAGCGAACCAGACAGTCACGACCAGCCAGCAATACAGCTTTTGATTTTTCTAAGCCGTTCATTGCTTGTAGGTAAGGTTTCTGGTTATTCTCTTTACCTGGTTTACGTCCCCACAATACGGTTGCTGGGATAACTTGAACATCAAGCTCTGAGTCTTCAGCATGCAGTGAAAGCAGCTCAGAGAAAACTTCAATTGAAGAGCTTGGTACATAGTCATCATCTTGCAGCAATGTTTTGCGTGAAGAGATGAACACGAAGCGTTGCAGTGATTTGCCGTTTATTTCAAGCTTGCTAAAAGGATCGGGTAAGCCCAATTCCAGAGCATGCTTTTGCAGCGTAAGTAGGTCGACACTTGAGCGAAATGGTAAGGCGTATACAATCGGTTTGCCTAAATCAATGTTCAAATCCTCAACCGGATTCGAAGGTATTGATGTGCCCTTTACCAAAACGGATAAAGGTAGCTTCATTAATGAACGTGAAAAAGATTGTCCAGAAGACATATAGGTTCACTGCCTCAATAGTTATTTCAATGTGCTTAAGCGTATCTCTATTTCTATGATGAAAGGATAAATCCTGTGAGTGAAATAGGGATAAGCCTAGGCGTAAATTTAATCGATGCAAGAATACCAGAAACTGGTCTAACCTTTTAATGGAAATAGTCATATTGCCGTTAAGTTTGTTTAAAATCATTCATCGACTGATTGAGTATAGGGTTAAAAATGAGCAAAAAATCAAACACCGGATTCAAACGCATAGTGAAAGCAGCAGGCTTTTCATGGCAAGGCATCACTAGCTCATTTAAAAACGAGGCGGCTTTTCGCCAAGAAGTATTTATGGCAGCGGTGTTAATCCCATTGGCGTTCTACTTAGATGTGAGCCAGGTAGAGCGCATCTTAATGATCGCTGCTGTTGTATTAGTGGTCGTGGTCGAGTTGATCAATACGGCGATTGAAGCGGTCGTTGATCGGATTGGCAGTGAACATCATGAGCTAGCGGGCATGGCTAAAGATGCCGGTTCTGCTGCGGTTTTTGTCTGTTTAGGCTTGGCAGGTTATGTTTGGCTAGACATTTTATTTTTGTGATTTCTGAAAAATGAACTAAAAACAACCAATTGCTTTGCTTTTGTTCGGTTACTGGATATACTCACAGTCAACTGTATAAAAAGACAGGTGAATCATGAAGCCGTTAACGCCCCGCCAACAACAAGTTTTCGATCTTATCAAAAGTAAGATTGACGATTTCGGTATGCCACCGACACGCGCAGAAATTGCACGTGAACTAGGCTTCCGTTCTGCTAATGCAGCAGAAGAACATTTGAAAGCTCTTGCTCGTAAAGAAGCGATTGAGATTATCCCGGGTGCGTCTCGCGGTATTCGTATTTTGCTTGAAGATGCAGCGAACGAAGAGCAAGGTTTACCATTAATTGGTCAGGTTGCCGCTGGCGAGCCTATTTTGGCTCAAGAGCATGTAGAAATGCATTACCAAGTTGACCCAGGTATGTTTAAGCCACAAGCTGACTTCTTACTTCGCGTAAATGGCGAAAGTATGAAAGACATCGGTATTATGGATGGTGATTTACTGGCCGTGCATAAAACACAAGACGTGCGTGATGGACAAGTTGTCGTTGCTCGTGTTGATGATGATGTAACGGTAAAACGCCTAGAACGCAAAGGTTCTACCGTTCTGTTACATGCTGAAAATGAAGAGTTTTCTCCAATTCACGTGGACTTAGAATCCCAACACTTGTCTATTGAAGGGCTTGCGGTTGGTATTATTCGTAACACGGACTGGATGTAGTCATTACAAGCAGCTTATTGATATTTATTCTCAATAACTTGTTATTGTAATTGATATTCATTATCATCTTCTTTGTCGAGATACAAGGAAGATGATGATGCCAAACCCAACCAAACCTCAAATGAAGCCGCTTGTTCGTAAGCCGCGCTCCTCTGATCAAAAGGCTTCTTCTGATCGCGGGTCTGCACATCAAGAATTTCAAGTTCCGACCAATCTCGTCCAACATCTTTGGTTTCGCAGTCGCGAAAGTCTTGCCGATGATGGCTTAGTTTATGACCCTATTGCAGCTCAAGCCTGCAAGCGTTGCCAACTCGCACCGGAATGTCTTACCGGTGAACTCGACCAACAACAACTTCTCTACGCAACATTGACTCAGCTTTGCGATTCTCAGGTACAGCAGTTTTTATCTCATAACCCAGATGCTTGGATCATTAATGTTGGAGCGGGGCTCGATACGCGTTTCTACCGTTTGGATAATGGCCGTTGTCATTGGGTTGAATTAGATGTCACAGAAAACCTAGTTTGGCGCCAACGCTTGTTCCACAAAAATGAACGCTATCGTTTGGAATGTGGCTCGGTTGACGATCTGACGTGGCTCGATGAATTGAACATTCCAGAGCAAGCCTCAGTGATGGTGGTGTGTGAACATGCTCTGCTTGATTGCAACGAACAGCAGACGGCACATTTTATTCAGTCTCTCAGTCGTTACTTTACTCATGCCCACGCTTGCTTAGTATTGGCTGGAGATAAGAGCTCAAGTACGCTGGGGCAGAAGCTAGGATCTGGTGAATATGCTCACGGCTTGTCTTCACCAATAGACAGTGTTCTTAATTGGTTGCCATGGGCGCAATGGGTTAAGTCATTTTCACCATTAGAGCAGCAATGTAATCGTTGGAAGTTGTGGCAGCGATTGTTGTGTAAAATTTCTCAGCTTAAAAAGCGTTTAACTCCTCAATTAGTGCTCGTTAAATGGTAGCGCTAGCTTCTTCTATCAACAGATAGTTTGGTAAAAGCTAATCAATATACAAAGTACACAACATAGTGAAAGCACACTCACTAGGTTAAACTATCGCCTCTAATCAAAGAGGTGATCGTGAAGTTATTTAATCCCCAAACTATTTTTCAAACGCTATCCAATCAGGCGATGCACAAAAAAGTGTTGTTGCTCGCGATCCCGATGGTTCTTTCCAATATTACGGTTCCTCTACTGGGTTTAGTCGATGCTGCGGTTATCGGTCACTTAGAGCATTCTTGGTATTTAGGTGGTGTCGCTTTGGGTGGGACTATGATCAGCGTGACCTTTTGGTTGCTTGGTTTCCTACGAATGTCGACGACTGGACTGGCCGCGCAATCTTATGGGGCGAACGATGGCAAGCAACTTGGTTTAGTCTTTGTGCAAGGCGTGACCATGGCCTTAGGGTTTGCTGGTGTCTTTTTGCTATTGCACAGCTTCGTTGCGGATGCGGTTTTCTCTCTGAGTAGTGCAAGTGATCAAGTGAAGCACTATGGTCAGCAATATTTCTCCATCCGAGCATGGAGTGCGCCAGCTGCGTTGACTAACTTTGTGCTGTTAGGTTGGTTACTCGGAACCCAAAATGCCAAAGCACCCATGTGGATGGTGATCATTACTAATATCACCAACATCGTTTTAGATATCGTATTTGTGATTGGCCTCGGCTGGCAAGTTGAAGGCGCTGCGTTAGCATCGGTGATTGCGGACTATACGGGTCTAACGTTTGGCTTAATTTGTGTGTATCGAATCTGGATGAAGAGACAGCTGCCATCCCCATGGGCTCTGCTTAAGAAAACCAGCCAAGGCTTGAGCCGTTTTGTAAAACTGAATCGCGACATCTTTCTGCGTTCATTATGTCTGCAAGCCACTTTTACTTTTATGACTTTCCAAGGTGCAAGCTTTGGTGATGATGTGGTGGCAGCCAATGCAGTATTGATGAGTTTCTTGATGATTATCTCTTATGGGATGGATGGTTTTGCCTACGCAATGGAAGCCATGGTCGGTAAAGCGATCGGAGCGAAAGATAAAGATGAGCTAAATCAGTCTTTGATAGGCACCTTTTTCTGGAGCTTCAATATTTGTTTGGTACTGACCATTGTATTCGCGATTGCTGGGTCTAGTTTGATTAATATGATCACCACAATCCCAGCAGTTAAGACTCAGGCTGAAGTTTATTTACCGTGGTTGATTGCGATGCCGCTCGTTTCTATGTGGTGCTTCTTGCTGGACGGTATATTCGTGGGCGCAACCAAAGGCAAAGATATGCGTAACAGTATGTTTGTTGCGACCTGCAGTTTCTTTGCGATTTTCTACTTAGCATCAGGTTTAGAAAACCATGCTCTGTGGCTAGCAATGTTGAGCTTTATGGCGATGCGTGGGATTGGTCTTGGTGTTTTATTTATTTCTCAGTGGAAGAAAGGAGAGTTTCTCGCTTAGCTTAGATAGCTCAGTTCAGGGAGCTATAAATAGAAGCTGTACAGGTAAGAGGGTATTTAGAATACCATGATCTAATTGCTCACATAGCTATGTAATTCAGTGATTTAAATAAAAACAGCAAGCTCATGGCTTGCTGTTTATGTATTTGGCCTACAGGTGGTCAAATAGTCCTATTGGTTCTTTGTTTAGAACAAACGGTTAAGTCCGTTAAGCGCTGCGACGCGATAAGCTTCGGCCATTGTTGGATAGTTGAAGGTCGTATTCACAAAGTACTCGATGGTGTTGGCTTCGCCTTTCTGTTCCATGATCGCCTGACCGATGTGGATGATCTCAGCAGCACGCTCACCAAACACGTGGATACCTAAAATCTCTTTGGTTTCACGGTGGAATAATATTTTCAAGCTACCAATATCTTTACCCGCGATCTGTGCACGAGCGAGATGTTTGAAAGAAGAACGTCCCACTTCGTAAGGAACCTTCGCGGCGGTAAGTTCTTGCTCTGTTTTACCTACAGAGCTGATCTCAGGAATGGTGTAGATGCCCGTTGGAATGTCTTCAATCAGGTGGCCTTC
The DNA here is from genome assembly GCF_057785995.1 of Vibrio sp. QJM3NY_15. Lineage (NCBI taxonomy): Bacteria > Pseudomonadati > Pseudomonadota > Gammaproteobacteria > Vibrionales > Vibrionaceae > Vibrio > Vibrio sp. QJM3NY_15. The sequence continues at coordinate 3,477,136 of NZ_CM173517.1, read as the reverse complement.
CGCTTCGCCTTTCACTATTGCTTGAGCCACGAAACGACCTTGGTCATAGGCAGCACTTGCTAGGCTAGGGTAGCCAATCACATCACCCACGGCATAAACGTGACTAATACTGGTTTGGTAGTTGCTGTTGACGGATACTTGTCCACGAGAGTCCGCTTCTAAGCCAACGGCACCAAGGTTAAGCTTGTCTGTGTTACCTGTTCGGCCATTGGCATACAGTAGGCAATCAGCACGCATTTTCTTGCCTGATTCTAGGTGAATGATCACGCCATCGTCCGTCCCTTCGATTTTCTCAAAGGTCTCGTCGTTACGAATCACCACACCGCTGTTCCAGAAGTGGTAAGAAAGCGCATCAGAGGTTTCATTGTCTAGGAATGACAGTAAGCGGTCTCGCGTATTGATAAGGTCGGTTTTTACGCCTAAACCACGGAAAATCGACGCGTACTCACAACCGATAACGCCAGCACCATAGATGATGATGTGTTGAGGGTCGTGTTTAAGAGAAAGGATAGAATCGCTATCGTAGATACGTTCGTGTAGGAAGTCGACGTTGTCTGGCTGGTAAGGGCGAGAACCTGTCGCAATAACAAACTTGTCCGCGCTGTAATGTTCTTCAGTACCATCGCTTTGTAAAACCGAGATGGTGTTGGTATCGATAAAACGCGCAGTACCGAATACCAGTGTACATTGGTTGCGATCGTAGAAACCTTGGCGCAGTCGAGTTTGCTTATCGATGACTGATTTAGCATGACCCAGTATGTTGGAGAAGGTTGAGTGAATGCTTTTGTTGTTCTGACAAAACAGCGGGTTGCTGTTGAATTCAATAATACGACTCACGGCATGACGCAGTGCTTTTGAAGGAATGGTTCCCCAGTGAGTACAACCACCACCAACGCTGCTCTCTTTTTCAATGATTGCAACGTTCAACCCGGCTTTGGTTAATCCCATCGCTGCCCCTTCGCCTCCGGGGCCACTACCAATTACGATTACATCAAAGTGGTTGGAGTGTGGCATAGATATCTTCCTTGTTATATTTGATTAACATTGCTTTAGCGAGATTTTAACTGATTCTGTTCTTGGGTACATGAAAAGGGCATCAGAGAGTCGGTGGGATCACGCAGTGTTATCGAAAAAATAATATTTGGTATGTCGTATGTCTCCAAATGACAGTGTGGAGATTGAAATTTTTTATTCGAACGTATTTACTTCGGTACGTGAACAAAGAGGTATGTTGAGTGTCTTATATAACCAGAGTGCCTTATATAAATAAGTGATTCGCGTTATATTGAAGAGAGTATTAGACATGCCTGTTTAGGCTGTAAAAGAAGATGTTGATAAAGTATGAAACCAATGGGCATTCGCGCACAGCAAAAAGAAAAAACTCGTCGTAGCTTAATCGATGCGGCATTTAGCCAACTCAGTGCTGATCGTAGTTTTTCCAATCTAAGCTTGAGAGAAGTCGCTCGTGAGGCTGGAATAGCACCGACTTCCTTTTATCGTCATTTCAAAGACATGGATGAGCTTGGCTTAACTATGGTTGATGAAGGTGGCTTACTATTGCGCCAGCTAATGCGACAAGCTAGGCAACGCATAGTAAAAGAAGGCAGTGTGATTCGCACATCGGTTGAAACCTTTATGGAATTCATTGAAAGCAGCCCAAACGTATTCAGACTGTTATTGCGAGAGCGCTCCGGAACTTCATTTGAGTTTCGTGCAGCGGTAGCTCGTGAGATACAGCACTTCTCTGCTGAGTTAACCGAATATTTGATAACGACTGGCATGACACGAGATGAAGCTTTTACTCAAGCTGAAGCCTCCGTCATTTTGGTCTTCAACTCAGGGGCAGAAGCATTAGATTTAGATCGACGTCAGCGAGATGAACTGGCTGATCGCTTGATCATGCAATTGCGAATGATGGCCAAAGGGGCTTTTTGGTATCGTAAAGAACGTGAACGTAACCGATTAAAAGGCGGGATTGAATAATGTCGAATGAAAATAATACTGTAAACCGTGGTTCTGAAAGAAAGACACTCGTACTTGCTGTTGTTGCAGGTGTGTGTGGTGATGCACTGTTATCTTGGGTAACAATGAGCGAAGTGGGCTTCTCTATTTTCCCGCTGATTGCTTTAGTTTTGGCTGTACAAGCGCTTTACCAAGAATACCTAACTAATCCAGTATCTGAAGATATTCCGTTAGTAGGTTTAGCTTGTTTCTTTGTAGGTGCATTTGGCCACTCGGCTTTTGTGAAAGCACAACACCCTGATGCAGGTTCAAACTTCTTTGCGATTATTGTCGCTATGTTACTGCTCGCTTGGGTAGGTAAGAAGCTAGGCTTTATCGGTAAAACCGCTTAAACCAACGTATAAATAAAAAAACGAGCCAATTGGCTCGTTTTTTTGTATGTGCTGTGCGACCTAGAGAGCGATATTTACGCTTTACGCTCAAGGAATACACCGGCTTCCATGTGGTGCGTATAAGGGAACTGGTCAAATAGAGCAAAACGAGTGATGTCGTGTGTTTCGCTTAGAATGTCTAGGTTCTCTTTCAATGTCTCAGGGTTACAAGAGATGTACATGATACGCTCGTAGCCTTGCACCATCTTACAAGTATCAATATCCATACCTGAGCGCGGTGGATCAACAAAGATAGTGTTGCAGTTGTAGCTCTTCAGATCGATGTTTGCTTGTTGCAGACGGCGGAATTCACGCTTACCTTCCATTGCTACGGTAAAATCTTCCGCAGACATGCGAATGATCTGAACATTATCAATCTTGTTCGCCGCAATGTTGTACTGTGCAGACTCTACAGATGGCTTCGCTAGCTCAGTTGCTAGTACACGCTCAAAGTTTTGTGCCAGTGCTAATGAGAAGTTACCGTTACCACAGTAAAGTTCTAGCAAGTCACCTTTGCTGTCTTGAGTACAGTCGACAGCCCACTCCAGCATTTTCTCTGCTACTTTACCGTTTGGCTGAGTAAAGCTGTTCTCTACTTGTTGGTAGATGTAGCTGTCACCATTCACGTCTAGCTTTTCAATGACGTAGTCGCGATCTAGTACGATTTTCATCTTACGCGCACGGCCAATCAGGTTTAGGTTAAAACCTTCATCGTTCAATTGCTGCTTAAGTGCTTTAGCATCTTGAATCCATTGCTCACCCAATTGACGGTGGTAAAGCAGTGATACCAAAATCTCACCACTCAACGTAGAAAGAAAATCTACTTGGAATAGCTTGTGGCGTAGAGAGTGGTTCTCTTTCATTGCATCTGTTAGTAGAGGCATTAAGTCGTTGATAAGACGGCTAGCTGCTGGGAACTGGTCTACACGGTATTTTTCTTTGGTCTCTTGATTGAACATGACGTAATACATATCGTCACCTTCATGCCACACGCGAAATTCAGCACGCATGCGGTAGTGTTGTTCTGGAGATTCATACACTTCCAACTCAGGCACATCGTATTGTGAGAACATTTCAGTAAGACGCTCAGTCTTTTCTGCTAGTTGTTCTTGGTAGCGTTGCGGGTTTACATCTAAATTCGCCATTGTTATGCCTTTTTGCTGTCGTGCTTTTAAATCAAGAGCGCAGATTTTATTCAATCACAGGCGCTTGTCCAGTGTTGAGAGCCATTCAATGTAAATCGAGCATGAAAACTATAGCTTATAACTATCTTAGACTAGACAAATGATTCATAGGTTAATACTATCTCCCGCAAGCTGGTGCCATTTGGATGTATAGATGGCTGAAGAGGGAATCTGGTGTGAATCCAGAACTGACGCGCAGCGGTAAAAGAGAACGAATATTCATAAGACACTGCAAATAGCTTTTTGTGGGAAGTCGAATATGAGGTAAACCATAAGGTTGTGCTCTTGAGTCCGAATACCTGCCAGTAGCTAAACCATACAATGTGGTTTGGTAGGAATTTACGCGATTTAGGATCACAACATGAACAAATCCCTTTTAGCGGTTGCTGTAGCATCGCTACTTTCACCTATCTCCAATTTACACGCCCAAGAAGCATCTACTGACGAAACCATGGTGGTTACGGCTAACCGTTTTGAGCAGTCTGCCACGGCGACATTAACTGATGTTGAAGTTGTCACTCGCCAAGATTTTCAAAGAACACAAGCTAAAACAATCCCAGATGTGTTGAGAAGATTAACAGGGATCCAGATTACTCAAAATGGTGGTAGAGGACAGCTCGCTTCTATATTTGTTCGCGGAACAAGTTCTGATCAAGTCCTCGTTTTAGTTGATGGTGTTCGTTTTGCTCGTGCAGCAAAAGGTGCAGTCGATTTCAACCAAATCCCATTGAGTTATGTTCAGAGGATCGAGTATGTAAGAGGAGCTCGAGCTTCTTTATATGGTTCTGAAGCAATTGGTGGTGTAATCAACATTATTACGATTGCTCGTGCGACGGATGAATCAACAACATTGAGTGCTGGTTTGGGTAGCTTAGATTATCAAGAACTTAGTCTAGCATCCGGCGTTGCGACTTCTGAAAATGGTCAGTTAAACCTTGCTATTAGTCATGAAAGCGATGAAGGCTACAATGTTAAGCCCGTACCTGGCTTAAATGATGGCGACCGCCATGGCTTCGAAACGTTGAATGGTTTGATTGGTTATACCCACAAGTTGAATGAAGAATTCAGTGTATTTGGTAATGTCCGTGCCTATGAGAATATTTCCCAGTATGACAATACATATAGTACACGCAGTTATATGGAGTCTGAAAAAGACGATTTATCAGTGTCGATTGGTGGTACTTATCAAGGCAGCCAATTACGCTCTGAGATGCAAGCTACAGTACAAAGCCAAGATTCTTGGAACTATCAATTTGGTGAAAGCAAAACATCTGGAACTCAAGACGAATTAGAACAAAGCAATGTTCAGTGGATTAATAGCTATAAATTAAACAAGAATGTTGTGTTAGCTGGTGGCGTTGATTGGCGCGATGAGTCATATGTAGATAAGAATGCGAATAAAACATTCGACCGTTCTAACTTGGCAGTATTCGGCCTATCTTCAGTCACTGTTGATTCTGCAACTTTAGAAGCAAGTGCAAGAGTCGATGACAATGAAGAATTTGGTACAGAGACGACATATAACGTCGGGGCTGGTTATCAATTTATTCCAGAATTTGGAATGAAAGCTTCATACGGTACAGCTTTTAAAGCTCCAAATCTTTACCAACAGTATGACCCGTCTTACGGAACTCAAGATCTTAAGCCAGAAGAGTCTGATGCGATTGAGGTGGGCTTCTATGGTCTAGTGAAAGACGTATATTGGACATTAACTGGATACGATTACAAGATCACCAATCTAATCGATTACCACCCAACAACATATAAGTACATCAACGTTGATGGTGAGACGCATATTCAAGGTGTAGAGCTGACTGCCGAGTTTGATACGGGCATTGTGCAACACCAGTTGAGTGCTGATTATAAAGATGCAGAAGGTGATGATGGTAAACAGCTGCAGCGACGAGCAAAAGAACTGTATAAGTGGAATGCATTGGTGGCATTTGACGTTGTCGATTGGTCTATAAGCTATCAATATGTAGGTAAGCGACCTGATGTTGATTACGGGACATGGCCATATAGTGATGTAACTCTCCCATCTTATTCATTGGTTGACACTGCTGTTAGCTATTATGCTAATGAGAACACTACGATCAGTGCTAGTGTTGATAACTTACTTGATGAAGATTACGAAACGGCTTTAGGGTACCCAGCCGCGGAGCGAGCTTATTACTTGAACGTAGCTTACCAATTCTAATTTACACCTAAACCGCCTCCGGCGGTTTTTTCTTATTGGGTATATCAATGAAAAAGAAAGTCGTCATAAGTTGGTCGTCAGGTAAAGACTCGACATTAACGCTAGAGCGTCTACTTGAAAGCTCCGAATATGAAGTTGTTGCTCTCTATACGACATATGTTGGAGATGAAGTTCCTTTCCAAGTGACTCCGATCGAAGTTGTTGCCATGCAGGCTCAATTAATCGGTTTGCCATTGATCACGATTGAGCTTCCAGAAGTGTTTCCTAGTAATGAGATTTATCAAAGTACCATTGTTACGGCGCTTAAAGGCTCTGGTTTATCTATCGATGCCGTGGCATTCGGCGATATGTTTTGCAATGGCATTGCTGATTACCGAAGAAGTTATATAGAACCTGCGGGTTGGGAATGTGTATTTCCTCTAATGGGAGAGAGCAGTCAGGCACTTGCGAGTGAAATAATAGACAGAGGAATCGAAACCTTTCTCGTCACAGTCGATAGCGATGCATTGGACATGGACTATTGCGGGAAAGAATACACGCTTGAGCTAATAGACAGTTTACCGAGTCATGTCGATCCATGTGGCGAAGATGGCGAGTTCCATACCTTAGTAACGTCAGCGCCATGCTTTAAAGGAAAGCTTAAGATAGAGCTGGAAAATGTAGAGCAGGGTGATCGCTTTGTTCATCAACGTTATCAAGCTTGCATTATATAGAGTGAGGATTGGCGAAAACTAAGCGAAGGAGTATCATTGCAGCGAAACTTATTATAGGTAATCGTTGTGTCGGATAGTCTGCAAAAAAATATACTGGTCTTTGATTCTGGAGTGGGTGGCCTATCTGTATATAAGGAGATAAGCCAGTTACTACCGAATCATAACTATACTTATGTATTCGATAACGAGGCTTATCCATACGGTGAACTCGATCAACAAGTCCTTGTTCGCAGAGTCCAAAGCATCGTCGCTAGTTTTGTGGCAAGCCACGCTATTGATATCGTAGTAATAGCCTGTAATACCGCAAGTACGATTGTATTACCTACACTCCGCGCTAATAATCAAATCCCAATTGTTGGTGTTGTTCCGGCAATTAAACCTGCATCCCTACTTGCCAATAAAGCCGTGGGTCTCATTGCTACTCCCGCAACGATTACTCGTGAATACACACACGAGCTCATCAAAAACTTCTCGAGTAATAAAAGAGTCGAACTGTTAGGTTCTACTCGGCTGGTGGATATGGCCGAAGATAAACTCAGAGGAGAGGCGATTAACGTTGAAGAGTTGCAGCAGATCCTTCAACCGATGATCAACATGGTTGATGTGGCTGTATTAGGATGCACTCATTTCCCTCTGATCAAATCAGAGATTCAACAAGTACTAGGTGAAAGCGTAGTGCTGATAGATTCTGGTAAAGCGATAGCTAAGAGGGTTCAAGATTTGTTGGGTTTGGAAAGCACTAATAAAGAAGGGGGAGTGCGTGAGGTTTTTTGTAGTGCACTTCCTAAGAAAGAAAGTGCACTAAATAGCATGTTAAAGCAGTTAGGATTTAGCTCAGTTCAGCTTCGTCCGTTTCTGGATGTTTAGGATCATTTGCAACTCGCACTTTTAAAGTTCGTTGCATGTAATCTTTATCGTTAAGTTCTGAAATAGCATGATTCACATCATTGCTAGCCATTACGACAAATCCAAAGCCTCTTCTTTTACCAGTACGTTTGTCTTTCATTAAGCGTACTGCAAATACTTCACCATACTCTGAGAATAATTCACGTACGTGTGATTCATTCGCTTTGTATGGAAGGTTACCTACATAAAGTGTTTTTGTTGATGCCTTAGGTTCTGAATCTGATTTTGAGTCGGTGCTTGAAAAGTTAACAACAAAAGCGGAAGCCAAGACACCAAGGATAAAGGTAATTGCAGGCGATATATCTACCTGAGAGAAAACAATGCCACCTAGAACAGCTAGTGCGACAATTAACAACATCGATTTTTTTGAGTTCATATCGGAATACTACATATTAATAAACGAAATAGACGCATCTACTCTTAACAAAATAGATACATGAATCTTACGTTCATGGTTTCCATTTTGCCAATGTATTGCTGTGATACGTCTCAAATGTTTAGTTTTTATTCGAAAAATGCGGATCTGGTGGCTTTTTAGGCGAACAAAACTTTTATTCAAAAAAGCCCTTGTGCTCTATGTCGAACTCTCTATAATGCCGCCTCACCGACACGAAGTGAGACGAAAGTCACACAGCGAAATCGGTAGAGAAAAAGGAGTTGAAAATAACCCTTGACTCTCTAAGTGGTGCAGGTATAGTACGCACCCCTAGCGACTGAGATGTGAATCACAAAACGCTAGCGCTCTTTAACAATTTAAACCTATCAATCTGTGTGGGCACTCGTTGATGAATATCAAAACGTTATTGGTTCTTTTTCGAAAGGGCGTAATGACAGTTACTTCGGTAACACAATGATTTCAATGAACTGAGTGACCAATACGTTTAACTACTTGTAGTTATTCGGCACAGTCAATTCATTACCATTCTGTTGGAATGGTAATAGCTTTAAAATTACATAGTAGTTTTGAAGTCAGTATTCGTTGAGTCACAAAATCTTAAATTGAAGAGTTTGATCATGGCTCAGATTGAACGCTGGCGGCAGGCCTAACACATGCAAGTCGAGCGGAAACGACATTATTGATTCTTCGGAGGATTTAATGGGCGTCGAGCGGCGGACGGGTGAGTAATGCCTAGGAAATTGCCTTGATGTGGGGGATAACCATTGGAAACGATGGCTAATACCGCATAATGCCTACGGGCCAAAGAGGGGGATCTTCGGACCTCTCGCGTCAAGATATGCCTAGGTGGGATTAGCTAGTTGGTGAGGTAATGGCTCACCAAGGCGACGATCCCTAGCTGGTCTGAGAGGATGATCAGCCACACTGGAACTGAGACACGGTCCAGACTCCTACGGGAGGCAGCAGTGGGGAATATTGCACAATGGGCGAAAGCCTGATGCAGCCATGCCGCGTGTATGAAGAAGGCCTTCGGGTTGTAAAGTACTTTCAGTTGTGAGGAAGGGTGTGTAGTTAATAGCTGCACATCTTGACGTTAGCAACAGAAGAAGCACCGGCTAACTCCGTGCCAGCAGCCGCGGTAATACGGAGGGTGCGAGCGTTAATCGGAATTACTGGGCGTAAAGCGCATGCAGGTGGTTCATTAAGTCAGATGTGAAAGCCCGGGGCTCAACCTCGGAACTGCATTTGAAACTGGTGAACTAGAGTGCTGTAGAGGGGGGTAGAATTTCAGGTGTAGCGGTGAAATGCGTAGAGATCTGAAGGAATACCAGTGGCGAAGGCGGCCCCCTGGACAGACACTGACACTCAGATGCGAAAGCGTGGGGAGCAAACAGGATTAGATACCCTGGTAGTCCACGCCGTAAACGATGTCTACTTGGAGGTTGTGGCCTTGAGCCGTGGCTTTCGGAGCTAACGCGTTAAGTAGACCGCCTGGGGAGTACGGTCGCAAGATTAAAACTCAAATGAATTGACGGGGGCCCGCACAAGCGGTGGAGCATGTGGTTTAATTCGATGCAACGCGAAGAACCTTACCTACTCTTGACATCCAGAGAAGCCAGCGGAGACGCAGGTGTGCCTTCGGGAGCTCTGAGACAGGTGCTGCATGGCTGTCGTCAGCTCGTGTTGTGAAATGTTGGGTTAAGTCCCGCAACGAGCGCAACCCTTATCCTTGTTTGCCAGCGAGTAATGTCGGGAACTCCAGGGAGACTGCCGGTGATAAACCGGAGGAAGGTGGGGACGACGTCAAGTCATCATGGCCCTTACGAGTAGGGCTACACACGTGCTACAATGGCGCATACAGAGGGCAGCAAGCTAGCGATAGTGAGCGAATCCCAAAAAGTGCGTCGTAGTCCGGATTGGAGTCTGCAACTCGACTCCATGAAGTCGGAATCGCTAGTAATCGTGAATCAGAATGTCACGGTGAATACGTTCCCGGGCCTTGTACACACCGCCCGTCACACCATGGGAGTGGGCTGCAAAAGAAGTGGGTAGTTTAACCTTTCGGGGAGGACGCTCACCACTTTGTGGTTCATGACTGGGGTGAAGTCGTAACAAGGTAGCCCTAGGGGAACCTGGGGCTGGATCACCTCCTTATACGAAGATACTTACGATGAGTGTCCACACAGATTGATGGTTTAGATTTAGTTAAAGCCAGAGCTTTAATTAATAACGTAAGTTATTGATTAAAGCTTTTTGCTTTATGCTCTTTAACAATTTGGAAAGCTGACTGATTAACTGACTTACGAGTCATGTTAATCAAATTTAAAAGTTCTCAATGTTTACCTTTATTGGTAAACACAACAAACACATTCAAGTGTCTTGTATTCGAATCAAACGTTAGTTTGATTCACAATTGAGTCCGGCAAACAGTTATCAAGAATTAACCCTTCTTGATGACAACCAAAAACCTTGGTTAGTTGCCATACACTAAGACCCTTTCGGGTTGTATGGTTAAGTGACTAAGCGTACACGGTGGATGCCTTGGCAGTCAGAGGCGATGAAAGACGTAATAACTTGCGATAAGCCCAGATTAGGTAGTAATAACCTTTTGAGTCTGGGATTTCTGAATGGGGAAACCCACGTGCACAAGCACGTATCCTGTTGTGAATACATAGCAACAGGAGGCAAACCGGGGAACTGAAACATCTAAGTACCCCGAGGAAGAGAAATCAACCGAGATTCCGAAAGTAGCGGCGAGCGAAATTGGATTAGCCCTTAAGCTTTTAATGATGCAGGTGAAGAGTCTGGAAAGTCTCGCAATAAAGGGTGATAGCCCCGTAACCGACACATCATAATCAGTGAAATCGAGTAGGGCGGGACACGTGATATCCTGTCTGAATATGGGGGGACCATCCTCCAAGGCTAAATACTACTGACTGACCGATAGTGAACCAGTACCGTGAGGGAAAGGCGAAAAGAACCCCTGTGAGGGGAGTGAAATAGAACCTGAAACCGTGTACGTACAAGCAGTAGGAGCACCTTCGTGGTGTGACTGCGTACCTTTTGTATAATGGGTCAGCGACTTAATTTTAGTAGCAAGGTTAACCGTTTAGGGGAGCCGTAGGGAAACCGAGTCTTAACTGGGCGTACAGTTGCTAGGATTAGACCCGAAACCAGGTGATCTAGCCATGGGCAGGTTGAAGGTTGAGTAACATCAACTGGAGGACCGAACCGACTAATGTTGAAAAATTAGCGGATGACTTGTGGCTAGGGGTGAAAGGCCAATCAAACCTGGAGATAGCTGGTTCTCCCCGAAAGCTATTTAGGTAGCGCCTCGGACGAATACTACTGGGGGTAGAGCACTGTTAAGGCTAGGGGGTCATCCCGACTTACCAACCCTTTGCAAACTCCGAATACCAGTAAGTACTATCCGGGAGACACACGGCGGGTGCTAACGTCCGTCGTGGAGAGGGAAACAACCCAGACCGCCAGCTAAGGTCCCAAAGTATAGCTAAGTGGGAAACGATGTGGGAAGGCTCAGACAGCCAGGATGTTGGCTTAGAAGCAGCCATCATTTAAAGAAAGCGTAATAGCTCACTGGTCGAGTCGGCCTGCGCGGAAGATGTAACGGGGCTAAGCTATACACCGAAGCTGCGGCTACGTACCTTAGGGTATGTGGGGTAGGGGAGCGTTCTGTAAGCCGTTGAAGGTGGTCTGTAAGGGCTGCTGGAGGTATCAGAAGTGCGAATGCTGACATGAGTAACGATAAAGGGAGTGAAAAACTCCCTCGCCGGAAGACCAAGGGTTCCTGTCCAACGTTAATCGGGGCAGGGTAAGTCGACTCCTAAGGCGAGGCCGAAAGGCGTAGTCGATGGGAAACGGGTTAATATTCCCGTACTTCTTACAATTGCGATGGGGGGACGGAGAAGGCTAGGTGGGCCTGGCGACGGTTGTCCAGGTTCAAGTACGTAGGCGGAAAGTTTAGGTAAATCCGGACTTTCTTAACGCTGAGATACGATGTCGAGCTACTACGGTAGTGAAGTCATTGATGCCATGCTTCCAGGAAAAGCCTCTAAGCTTCAGATTGTAAGGAATCGTACCCCAAACCGACACAGGTGGTCGGGTAGAGAATACCAAGGCGCTTGAGAGAACTCGGGTGAAGGAACTAGGCAAAATGGTACCGTAACTTCGGGAGAAGGTACGCTCTTATCAGTGAAGTCCCTTGCGGATGGAGCAGACGAGAGTCGCAGATACCAGGTGGCTGCAACTGTTTATTAAAAACACAGCACTGTGCAAAATCGTAAGATGACGTATACGGTGTGACGCCTGCCCGGTGCCGGAAGGTTAATTGATGGGGTTAGACTTCGGTCGAAGCTCTTGATCGAAGCCCCGGTAAACGGCGGCCGTAACTATAACGGTCCTAAGGTAGCGAAATTCCTTGTCGGGTAAGTTCCGACCTGCACGAATGGCGTAATGATGGCCACGCTGTCTCCACCCGAGACTCAGTGAAATTGAAATCGCTGTGAAGATGCAGTGTACCCGCGGCTAGACGGAAAGACCCCGTGAACCTTTACTACAGCTTGGCACTGAACATTGAACCTACATGTGTAGGATAGGTGGGAGACTTTGAAACCGCGTCGCTAGATGTGGTGGAGTCGTCCTTGAAATACCACCCTTGTAGTTTTGATGTTCTAACGTTGGTCCCTGAATCGGGATTACGGACAGTGCCTGGTGGGTAGTTTGACTGGGGCGGTCTCCTCCCAAAGAGTAACGGAGGAGCACGAAGGTGGGCTAAACACGGTTGGACATCGTGTGGTTAGTGCAATGGCATAAGCCCGCTTGACTGCGAGAATGACAATTCGAGCAGGTGCGAAAGCAGGTCATAGTGATCCGGTGGTTCTGAATGGAAGGGCCATCGCTCAACGGATAAAAGGTACTCCGGGGATAACAGGCTGATACCGCCCAAGAGTTCATATCGACGGCGGTGTTTGGCACCTCGATGTCGGCTCATCACATCCTGGGGCTGAAGTCGGTCCCAAGGGTATGGCTGTTCGCCATTTAAAGTGGTACGCGAGCTGGGTTTAGAACGTCGTGAGACAGTTCGGTCCCTATCTGCCGTGGGCGTTGGAAAATTGAAAGGGGCTGCTCCTAGTACGAGAGGACCGGAGTGGACGAACCTCTGGTGTTCGGGTTGTCATGCCAATGGCATTGCCCGGTAGCTAAGTTCGGAATCGATAACCGCTGAAAGCATCTAAGCGGGAAGCGAGCCTTGAGATGAGTTTTCCCTGACGCTATAAGCGTCCTAAAGGGTTGTCGTAGACTACGACGTTGATAGGCAGGGTGTGTAAGTGCTGCGAGGCATTGAGCTAACCTGTACTAATTGCCCGTGAGGCTTAACCATACAACACCCAAGGGGTTTTGTGGACTCAAAGAAATACCAAACGCTTGAATGAGTTTGATGAGAGAGACTTTTAAATCCAGTTTTCCGAATTTTAAAATTTGCTTGGCGACCATAGCATTGTGGACCCACCTGATTCCATGCCGAACTCAGAAGTGAAACACAATAGCGCCGATGGTAGTGTGGGGTTTCCCCATGTGAGAGTAGGACATCGCCAGGCTTTAATTTCGACTTTGTCTAGTTTCTAGACAAGTCACCATAGAGTTCTAAGTTTTCTTAGAGTTTTATGTTGACTTTCAAAGTGGAAGGCGTATTATACGCGTCCTGCTTACGTGCTAAGGCACTGAAAGCAAAGCTCTTTAACAATTTAAACCTATCAATCTGTGTGGGCACTCGTTGATGAATATCAAAACGTTATTGGTTCTTTTTCGAAAGGGCGTAATGACAGTTACTTCGGTAACACAATGATTTCAATGAACTGAGTGACCAATACGTTTAACTACTTGTAGTTATTCGGCACAGTCAATTCATTACCATTCTGTTGGAATGGTAATAGCTTTAAAATTACATAGTAGTTTTGAAGTCAGTATTCGTTGAGTCACAAAATCTTAAATTGAAGAGTTTGATCATGGCTCAGATTGAACGCTGGCGGCAGGCCTAACACATGCAAGTCGAGCGGAAACGACACTAACAATCCTTCGGGTGCGTTAATGGGCGTCGAGCGGCGGACGGGTGAGTAATGCCTAGGAAATTGCCTTGATGTGGGGGATAACCATTGGAAACGATGGCTAATACCGCATAATGCCTACGGGCCAAAGAGGGGGATCTTCGGACCTCTCGCGTCAAGATATGCCTAGGTGGGATTAGCTAGTTGGTGAGGTAATGGCTCACCAAGGCGACGATCCCTAGCTGGTCTGAGAGGATGATCAGCCACACTGGAACTGAGACACGGTCCAGACTCCTACGGGAGGCAGCAGTGGGGAATATTGCACAATGGGCGAAAGCCTGATGCAGCCATGCCGCGTGTATGAAGAAGGCCTTCGGGTTGTAAAGTACTTTCAGTTGTGAGGAAGGGTGTGTAGTTAATAGCTGCACATCTTGACGTTAGCAACAGAAGAAGCACCGGCTAACTCCGTGCCAGCAGCCGCGGTAATACGGAGGGTGCGAGCGTTAATCGGAATTACTGGGCGTAAAGCGCATGCAGGTGGTTCATTAAGTCAGATGTGAAAGCCCGGGGCTCAACCTCGGAACTGCATTTGAAACTGGTGAACTAGAGTGCTGTAGAGGGGGGTAGAATTTCAGGTGTAGCGGTGAAATGCGTAGAGATCTGAAGGAATACCAGTGGCGAAGGCGGCCCCCTGGACAGACACTGACACTCAGATGCGAAAGCGTGGGGAGCAAACAGGATTAGATACCCTGGTAGTCCACGCCGTAAACGATGTCTACTTGGAGGTTGTGGCCTTGAGCCGTGGCTTTCGGAGCTAACGCGTTAAGTAGACCGCCTGGGGAGTACGGTCGCAAGATTAAAACTCAAATGAATTGACGGGGGCCCGCACAAGCGGTGGAGCATGTGGTTTAATTCGATGCAACGCGAAGAACCTTACCTACTCTTGACATCCAGAGAAGCCAGCGGAGACGCAGGTGTGCCTTCGGGAGCTCTGAGACAGGTGCTGCATGGCTGTCGTCAGCTCGTGTTGTGAAATGTTGGGTTAAGTCCCGCAACGAGCGCAACCCTTATCCTTGTTTGCCAGCGAGTAATGTCGGGAACTCCAGGGAGACTGCCGGTGATAAACCGGAGGAAGGTGGGGACGACGTCAAGTCATCATGGCCCTTACGAGTAGGGCTACACACGTGCTACAATGGCGCATACAGAGGGCAGCAAGCTAGCGATAGTGAGCGAATCCCAAAAAGTGCGTCGTAGTCCGGATTGGAGTCTGCAACTCGACTCCATGAAGTCGGAATCGCTAGTAATCGTGAATCAGAATGTCACGGTGAATACGTTCCCGGGCCTTGTACACACCGCCCGTCACACCATGGGAGTGGGCTGCAAAAGAAGTGGGTAGTTTAACCTTTCGGGGAGGACGCTCACCACTTTGTGGTTCATGACTGGGGTGAAGTCGTAACAAGGTAGCCCTAGGGGAACCTGGGGCTGGATCACCTCCTTATACGAAGATACTTACGATGAGTGTCCACACAGATTGATGGTTTAGATTTAGTTAAAGCCAGAGCTTTAATTAATAACGTAAGTTATTGATTAAAGCTTTTTGCTTTATGCTCTTTAACAATTTGGAAAGCTGACTGATTAACTGACTTACGAGTCATGTTAATCAAATTTAAAAGTTCTCAATGTTTACCTTTATTGGTAAACACAACAAACACATTCAAGTGTCTTGTATTCGAATCAAACGTTAGTTTGATTCACAATTGAGTCCGGCAAACAGTTATCAAGAATTAACCCTTCTTGATGACAACCAAAAACCTTGGTTAGTTGCCATACACTAAGACCCTTTCGGGTTGTATGGTTAAGTGACTAAGCGTACACGGTGGATGCCTTGGCAGTCAGAGGCGATGAAAGACGTAATAACTTGCGATAAGCCCAGATTAGGTAGTAATAACCTTTTGAGTCTGGGATTTCTGAATGGGGAAACCCACGTGCATAAGCACGTATCCTGTTGTGAATACATAGCAACAGGAGGCAAACCGGGGAACTGAAACATCTAAGTACCCCGAGGAAGAGAAATCAACCGAGATTCCGAAAGTAGCGGCGAGCGAAATTGGATTAGCCCTTAAGCTTTTAATGATGCAGGTGAAGAGTCTGGAAAGTCTCGCAATAAAGGGTGATAGCCCCGTAACCGACACATCATAATCAGTGAAATCGAGTAGGGCGGGACACGTGATATCCTGTCTGAATATGGGGGGACCATCCTCCAAGGCTAAATACTACTGACTGACCGATAGTGAACCAGTACCGTGAGGGAAAGGCGAAAAGAACCCCTGTGAGGGGAGTGAAATAGAACCTGAAACCGTGTACGTACAAGCAGTAGGAGCACCTTCGTGGTGTGACTGCGTACCTTTTGTATAATGGGTCAGCGACTTAATTTTAGTAGCAAGGTTAACCGTTTAGGGGAGCCGTAGGGAAACCGAGTCTTAACTGGGCGTACAGTTGCTAGGATTAGACCCGAAACCAGGTGATCTAGCCATGGGCAGGTTGAAGGTTGAGTAACATCAACTGGAGGACCGAACCGACTAATGTTGAAAAATTAGCGGATGACTTGTGGCTAGGGGTGAAAGGCCAATCAAACCTGGAGATAGCTGGTTCTCCCCGAAAGCTATTTAGGTAGCGCCTCGGACGAATACTACTGGGGGTAGAGCACTGTTAAGGCTAGGGGGTCATCCCGACTTACCAACCCTTTGCAAACTCCGAATACCAGTAAGTACTATCCGGGAGACACACGGCGGGTGCTAACGTCCGTCGTGGAGAGGGAAACAACCCAGACCGCCAGCTAAGGTCCCAAAGTATAGCTAAGTGGGAAACGATGTGGGAAGGCTCAGACAGCCAGGATGTTGGCTTAGAAGCAGCCATCATTTAAAGAAAGCGTAATAGCTCACTGGTCGAGTCGGCCTGCGCGGAAGATGTAACGGGGCTAAGCTATACACCGAAGCTGCGGCTACGTACCTTAGGGTATGTGGGGTAGGGGAGCGTTCTGTAAGCCGTTGAAGGTGGTCTGTAAGGGCTGCTGGAGGTATCAGAAGTGCGAATGCTGACATGAGTAACGATAAAGGGAGTGAAAAACTCCCTCGCCGGAAGACCAAGGGTTCCTGTCCAACGTTAATCGGGGCAGGGTAAGTCGACTCCTAAGGCGAGGCCGAAAGGCGTAGTCGATGGGAAACGGGTTAATATTCCCGTACTTCTTACAATTGCGATGGGGGGACGGAGAAGGCTAGGTGGGCCTGGCGACGGTTGTCCAGGTTCAAGTACGTAGGCGGAAAGTTTAGGTAAATCCGGACTTTCATTAACGCTGAGATACGATGTCGAGCTACTACGGTAGTGAAGTCATTGATGCCATGCTTCCAGGAAAAGCCTCTAAGCTTCAGATTGTAAGGAATCGTACCCCAAACCGACACAGGTGGTCGGGTAGAGAATACCAAGGCGCTTGAGAGAACTCGGGTGAAGGAACTAGGCAAAATGGTACCGTAACTTCGGGAGAAGGTACGCTCTTATCAGTGAAGTCCCTTGCGGATGGAGCAGACGAGAGTCGCAGATACCAGGTGGCTGCAACTGTTTATTAAAAACACAGCACTGTGCAAAATCGTAAGATGACGTATACGGTGTGACGCCTGCCCGGTGCCGGAAGGTTAATTGATGGGGTTAGACTTCGGTCGAAGCTCTTGATCGAAGCCCCGGTAAACGGCGGCCGTAACTATAACGGTCCTAAGGTAGCGAAATTCCTTGTCGGGTAAGTTCCGACCTGCACGAATGGCGTAATGATGGCCACGCTGTCTCCACCCGAGACTCAGTGAAATTGAAATCGCTGTGAAGATGCAGTGTACCCGCGGCTAGACGGAAAGACCCCGTGAACCTTTACTACAGCTTGGCACTGAACATTGAACCTACATGTGTAGGATAGGTGGGAGACTTTGAAACCGCGTCGCTAGATGTGGTGGAGTCGTCCTTGAAATACCACCCTTGTAGTTTTGATGTTCTAACGTCGGTCCCTGAATCGGGATTACGGACAGTGCCTGGTGGGTAGTTTGACTGGGGCGGTCTCCTCCCAAAGAGTAACGGAGGAGCACGAAGGTGGGCTAAACACGGTTGGACATCGTGTGGTTAGTGCAATGGCATAAGCCCGCTTGACTGCGAGAATGACAATTCGAGCAGGTGCGAAAGCAGGTCATAGTGATCCGGTGGTTCTGAATGGAAGGGCCATCGCTCAACGGATAAAAGGTACTCCGGGGATAACAGGCTGATACCGCCCAAGAGTTCATATCGACGGCGGTGTTTGGCACCTCGATGTCGGCTCATCACATCCTGGGGCTGAAGTCGGTCCCAAGGGTATGGCTGTTCGCCATTTAAAGTGGTACGCGAGCTGGGTTTAGAACGTCGTGAGACAGTTCGGTCCCTATCTGCCGTGGGCGTTGGAAAATTGAAAGGGGCTGCTCCTAGTACGAGAGGACCGGAGTGGACGAACCTCTGGTGTTCGGGTTGTCATGCCAATGGCATTGCCCGGTAGCTAAGTTCGGAATCGATAACCGCTGAAAGCATCTAAGCGGGAAGCGAGCCTTGAGATGAGTTTTCCCTGGCGCTATAAGCGTCCTAAAGGGTTGTCGTAGACTACGACGTTGATAGGCAGGGTGTGTAAGTGCTGCGAGGCATTGAGCTAACCTGTACTAATTGCCCGTGAGGCTTAACCATACAACACCCAAGGGGTTTTGTGGACTCAATAGAAATACCAAACGCTTGAATGAGTTTGAAGAGATATAACTTTTAAATCAGTTTTCCGAATTTTAAAATTTGCTTGGCGACCATAGCATTGTGGACCCACCTGATTCCATGCCGAACTCAGAAGTGAAACACAATAGCGCCGATGGTAGTGTGGGGTTTCCCCATGTGAGAGTAGGACATCGCCAGGCTTTAATTTCGACTTTGTCTATTTAATAGACAAGTCACCATAGAGTTCTAAGTTTTCTTAGTGTTTTATGTTGACTTTCAAAGTGGAAAGCGTATTATACGCGTCCTGCTTACGTGCTAAGGCACTGAAAGCAAAGCTCTTTAACAATTTAAACCTATCAATCTGTGTGGGCACTCGTTGATGAATATCAAAACGTTATTGGTTCTTTTTCGAAAGGGCGTAATGACAGTTACTTCGGTAACACAATGATTTCAATGAACTGAGTGACCAATACGTTTAACTACTTGTAGTTATTCGGCACAGTCAATTCATTACCATTCTGTTGGAATGGTAATAGCTTTAAAATTACATAGTAGTTTTGAAGTCAGTATTCGTTGAGTCACAAAATCTTAAATTGAAGAGTTTGATCATGGCTCAGATTGAACGCTGGCGGCAGGCCTAACACATGCAAGTCGAGCGGAAACGACATTATTGATTCTTCGGAGGATTTAATGGGCGTCGAGCGGCGGACGGGTGAGTAATGCCTAGGAAATTGCCTTGATGTGGGGGATAACCATTGGAAACGATGGCTAATACCGCATAATGCCTACGGGCCAAAGAGGGGGATCTTCGGACCTCTCGCGTCAAGATATGCCTAGGTGGGATTAGCTAGTTGGTGAGGTAATGGCTCACCAAGGCGACGATCCCTAGCTGGTCTGAGAGGATGATCAGCCACACTGGAACTGAGACACGGTCCAGACTCCTACGGGAGGCAGCAGTGGGGAATATTGCACAATGGGCGAAAGCCTGATGCAGCCATGCCGCGTGTATGAAGAAGGCCTTCGGGTTGTAAAGTACTTTCAGTTGTGAGGAAGGGTGTGTAGTTAATAGCTGCACATCTTGACGTTAGCAACAGAAGAAGCACCGGCTAACTCCGTGCCAGCAGCCGCGGTAATACGGAGGGTGCGAGCGTTAATCGGAATTACTGGGCGTAAAGCGCATGCAGGTGGTTCATTAAGTCAGATGTGAAAGCCCGGGGCTCAACCTCGGAACTGCATTTGAAACTGGTGAACTAGAGTGCTGTAGAGGGGGGTAGAATTTCAGGTGTAGCGGTGAAATGCGTAGAGATCTGAAGGAATACCAGTGGCGAAGGCGGCCCCCTGGACAGACACTGACACTCAGATGCGAAAGCGTGGGGAGCAAACAGGATTAGATACCCTGGTAGTCCACGCCGTAAACGATGTCTACTTGGAGGTTGTGGCCTTGAGCCGTGGCTTTCGGAGCTAACGCGTTAAGTAGACCGCCTGGGGAGTACGGTCGCAAGATTAAAACTCAAATGAATTGACGGGGGCCCGCACAAGCGGTGGAGCATGTGGTTTAATTCGATGCAACGCGAAGAACCTTACCTACTCTTGACATCCAGAGAAGCCAGCGGAGACGCAGGTGTGCCTTCGGGAGCTCTGAGACAGGTGCTGCATGGCTGTCGTCAGCTCGTGTTGTGAAATGTTGGGTTAAGTCCCGCAACGAGCGCAACCCTTATCCTTGTTTGCCAGCGAGTAATGTCGGGAACTCCAGGGAGACTGCCGGTGATAAACCGGAGGAAGGTGGGGACGACGTCAAGTCATCATGGCCCTTACGAGTAGGGCTACACACGTGCTACAATGGCGCATACAGAGGGCAGCAAGCTAGCGATAGTGAGCGAATCCCAAAAAGTGCGTCGTAGTCCGGATTGGAGTCTGCAACTCGACTCCATGAAGTCGGAATCGCTAGTAATCGTGAATCAGAATGTCACGGTGAATACGTTCCCGGGCCTTGTACACACCGCCCGTCACACCATGGGAGTGGGCTGCAAAAGAAGTGGGTAGTTTAACCTTTCGGGGAGGACGCTCACCACTTTGTGGTTCATGACTGGGGTGAAGTCGTAACAAGGTAGCCCTAGGGGAACCTGGGGCTGGATCACCTCCTTATACGAAGATACCACGATGAGTGTCCACACAGATTGATTAGGTTTAGAAAGTAAAAGAGACGATATTGGGTCTGTAGCTCAGCTGGTTAGAGCGCTCGCCTGATAAGCGGGAGGTCGGTGGTTCGAGTCCACTCAGACCCACCAATATCGACTAGATACCTAGATGGGGCTATAGCTCAGCTGGGAGAGCGCCTGCCTTGCACGCAGGAGGTCTGCGGTTCGATCCCGCATAGCTCCACCATCTTTAAGGGTTTTTCCTTAAGAATCTTTAAAAATGGTTTCGAAAGAAATCAAGCTCTTTAACAATTTGGAAAGCTGACTGATTGATTACTTACGAGTAATTCAATCAAATTTAAAAGTTCTCAATGTTTATCTTTATTGATAAACACAACAAACACATTCAAGTGTCTTGTATTCGAATCAATGTTTACATTGATTCACAATTGAGTCCGGCAAACAGTTATCAAGAATTAACCCTTCTTGATGACAACCAAAAACCTTGGTTAGTTGCCATACACTAAGACCCTTTCGGGTTGTATGGTTAAGTGACTAAGCGTACACGGTGGATGCCTTGGCAGTCAGAGGCGATGAAAGACGTAATAACTTGCGATAAGCCCAGATTAGGTAGTAATAACCTTTTGAGTCTGGGATTTCTGAATGGGGAAACCCACGTGCATAAGCACGTATCCTGTTGTGAATACATAGCAACAGGAGGCAAACCGGGGGAACTGAAACATCTAAGTACCCCGAGGAAGAGAAATCAACCGAGATTCCGAAAGTAGCGGCGAGCGAAATTGGATTAGCCCTTAAGCTTTTAATGATGCAGGTGAAGAGTCTGGAAAGTCTCGCAATAAAGGGTGATAGCCCCGTAACCGACACATCATAATCAGTGAAATCGAGTAGGGCGGGACACGTGATATCCTGTCTGAATATGGGGGGACCATCCTCCAAGGCTAAATACTACTGACTGACCGATAGTGAACCAGTACCGTGAGGGAAAGGCGAAAAGAACCCCTGTGAGGGGAGTGAAATAGAACCTGAAACCGTGTACGTACAAGCAGTAGGAGCACCTTCGTGGTGTGACTGCGTACCTTTTGTATAATGGGTCAGCGACTTAATTTTAGTAGCAAGGTTAACCGTTTAGGGGAGCCGTAGGGAAACCGAGTCTTAACTGGGCGTACAGTTGCTAGGATTAGACCCGAAACCAGGTGATCTAGCCATGGGCAGGTTGAAGGTTGAGTAACATCAACTGGAGGACCGAACCGACTAATGTTGAAAAATTAGCGGATGACTTGTGGCTAGGGGTGAAAGGCCAATCAAACCTGGAGATAGCTGGTTCTCCCCGAAAGCTATTTAGGTAGCGCCTCGGACGAATACTACTGGGGGTAGAGCACTGTTAAGGCTAGGGGGTCATCCCGACTTACCAACCCTTTGCAAACTCCGAATACCAGTAAGTACTATCCGGGAGACACACGGCGGGTGCTAACGTCCGTCGTGGAGAGGGAAACAACCCAGACCGCCAGCTAAGGTCCCAAAGTATAGCTAAGTGGGAAACGATGTGGGAAGGCTCAGACAGCCAGGATGTTGGCTTAGAAGCAGCCATCATTTAAAGAAAGCGTAATAGCTCACTGGTCGAGTCGGCCTGCGCGGAAGATGTAACGGGGCTAAGCTATACACCGAAGCTGCGGCTACGTACCTTAGGGTATGTGGGGTAGGGGAGCGTTCTGTAAGCCGTTGAAGGTGGTCTGTAAGGGCTGCTGGAGGTATCAGAAGTGCGAATGCTGACATGAGTAACGATAAAGGGAGTGAAAAACTCCCTCGCCGGAAGACCAAGGGTTCCTGTCCAACGTTAATCGGGGCAGGGTAAGTCGACTCCTAAGGCGAGGCCGAAAGGCGTAGTCGATGGGAAACGGGTTAATATTCCCGTACTTCTTACAATTGCGATGGGGGGACGGAGAAGGCTAGGTGGGCCTGGCGACGGTTGTCCAGGTTCAAGTATGTAGGCGGAAAGTTTAGGTAAATCCGGACTTTCTTAACGCTGAGATACGATGTCGAGCTACTACGGTAGTGAAGTCATTGATGCCATGCTTCCAGGAAAAGCCTCTAAGCTTCAGATTGTAAGGAATCGTACCCCAAACCGACACAGGTGGTCGGGTAGAGAATACCAAGGCGCTTGAGAGAACTCGGGTGAAGGAACTAGGCAAAATGGTACCGTAACTTCGGGAGAAGGTACGCTCTTATCAGTGAAGTCCCTTGCGGATGGAGCAGACGAGAGTCGCAGATACCAGGTGGCTGCAACTGTTTATTAAAAACACAGCACTGTGCAAAATCGTAAGATGACGTATACGGTGTGACGCCTGCCCGGTGCCGGAAGGTTAATTGATGGGGTTAGACTTCGGTCGAAGCTCTTGATCGAAGCCCCGGTAAACGGCGGCCGTAACTATAACGGTCCTAAGGTAGCGAAATTCCTTGTCGGGTAAGTTCCGACCTGCACGAATGGCGTAATGATGGCCACGCTGTCTCCACCCGAGACTCAGTGAAATTGAAATCGCTGTGAAGATGCAGTGTACCCGCGGCTAGACGGAAAGACCCCGTGAACCTTTACTACAGCTTGGCACTGAACATTGAACCTACATGTGTAGGATAGGTGGGAGACTTTGAAACCGCGTCGCTAGATGTGGTGGAGTCGTCCTTGAAATACCACCCTTGTAGTTTTGATGTTCTAACGTCGGTCCCTGAATCGGGATTACGGACAGTGCCTGGTGGGTAGTTTGACTGGGGCGGTCTCCTCCCAAAGAGTAACGGAGGAGCACGAAGGTGGGCTAAACACGGTTGGACATCGTGTGGTTAGTGCAATGGCATAAGCCCGCTTGACTGCGAGAATGACAATTCGAGCAGGTGCGAAAGCAGGTCATAGTGATCCGGTGGTTCTGAATGGAAGGGCCATCGCTCAACGGATAAAAGGTACTCCGGGGATAACAGGCTGATACCGCCCAAGAGTTCATATCGACGGCGGTGTTTGGCACCTCGATGTCGGCTCATCACATCCTGGGGCTGAAGTCGGTCCCAAGGGTATGGCTGTTCGCCATTTAAAGTGGTACGCGAGCTGGGTTTAGAACGTCGTGAGACAGTTCGGTCCCTATCTGCCGTGGGCGTTGGAAAATTGAAAGGGGCTGCTCCTAGTACGAGAGGACCGGAGTGGACGAACCTCTGGTGTTCGGGTTGTCATGCCAATGGCATTGCCCGGTAGCTAAGTTCGGAATCGATAACCGCTGAAAGCATCTAAGCGGGAAGCGAGCCTTGAGATGAGTTTTCCCTGGCACTATAAGTGTCCTAAAGGGTTGTCGTAGACTACGACGTTGATAGGCAGGGTGTGTAAGTGCTGCGAGGCATTGAGCTAACCTGTACTAATTGCCCGTGAGGCTTAACCATACAACACCCAAGGGGTTTTGTGGACTCAAAGACAGACCTTGAATGAGTTTGAAAGAGACTTTTAAAT
Source organism: Vibrio sp. QJM3NY_15 (assembly GCF_057785995.1). Lineage (NCBI taxonomy): Bacteria > Pseudomonadati > Pseudomonadota > Gammaproteobacteria > Vibrionales > Vibrionaceae > Vibrio > Vibrio sp. QJM3NY_15. The sequence continues at coordinate 3,452,874 of NZ_CM173517.1, read as the reverse complement.
CAGTTTTCCGAATTTTAAAATTTGCTTGGCGACCATAGCATTGTGGACCCACCTGATTCCATGCCGAACTCAGAAGTGAAACACAATAGCGCCGATGGTAGTGTGGGGTTTCCCCATGTGAGAGTAGGACATCGCCAGGCTTTAATTTCGACTTTGTCTATTTAATAGACAAGTCACCATAGAGTTCTAAGTTTTCTTAGTGTTTTATGTTGACTTTCAAAGTGGAAAGCGTATTATACGCGTCCTGCTTACGTGCTAAGGCACTGAAAGCAAAGCTCTTTAACAATTTAAACCTATCAATCTGTGTGGGCACTCGTTGATGAATATCAAAACGTTATTACTTAGGTAATGACAGTTACTTCGGTAACAAAATGATTTCAATGAACTGAGTGACCAATACGTTTAACTACTTGTAGTTATTCGGCACAGTCAATTCATTACCATTCTGTTGGAATGGTAATAGCTTTAAAATTACACTCTTTATTTATAAAGAATAGTTTTGAAGTCAGTATTCGTTGAGTCACAAAATCTTAAATTGAAGAGTTTGATCATGGCTCAGATTGAACGCTGGCGGCAGGCCTAACACATGCAAGTCGAGCGGAAACGACAGCATTGAATCTTCGGAGGATTTGTTGGGCGTCGAGCGGCGGACGGGTGAGTAATGCCTAGGAAATTGCCTTGATGTGGGGGATAACCATTGGAAACGATGGCTAATACCGCATAATGCCTACGGGCCAAAGAGGGGGACCTTCGGGCCTCTCGCGTCAAGATATGCCTAGGTGGGATTAGCTAGTTGGTGAGGTAATGGCTCACCAAGGCGACGATCCCTAGCTGGTCTGAGAGGATGATCAGCCACACTGGAACTGAGACACGGTCCAGACTCCTACGGGAGGCAGCAGTGGGGAATATTGCACAATGGGCGAAAGCCTGATGCAGCCATGCCGCGTGTATGAAGAAGGCCTTCGGGTTGTAAAGTACTTTCAGTTGTGAGGAAGGGTGTGTAGTTAATAGCTGCACATCTTGACGTTAGCAACAGAAGAAGCACCGGCTAACTCCGTGCCAGCAGCCGCGGTAATACGGAGGGTGCGAGCGTTAATCGGAATTACTGGGCGTAAAGCGCATGCAGGTGGTTCATTAAGTCAGATGTGAAAGCCCGGGGCTCAACCTCGGAACTGCATTTGAAACTGGTGAACTAGAGTGCTGTAGAGGGGGGTAGAATTTCAGGTGTAGCGGTGAAATGCGTAGAGATCTGAAGGAATACCAGTGGCGAAGGCGGCCCCCTGGACAGACACTGACACTCAGATGCGAAAGCGTGGGGAGCAAACAGGATTAGATACCCTGGTAGTCCACGCCGTAAACGATGTCTACTTGGAGGTTGTGGCCTTGAGCCGTGGCTTTCGGAGCTAACGCGTTAAGTAGACCGCCTGGGGAGTACGGTCGCAAGATTAAAACTCAAATGAATTGACGGGGGCCCGCACAAGCGGTGGAGCATGTGGTTTAATTCGATGCAACGCGAAGAACCTTACCTACTCTTGACATCCAGAGAAGCCAGCGGAGACGCAGGTGTGCCTTCGGGAACTCTGAGACAGGTGCTGCATGGCTGTCGTCAGCTCGTGTTGTGAAATGTTGGGTTAAGTCCCGCAACGAGCGCAACCCTTATCCTTGTTTGCCAGCGAGTAATGTCGGGAACTCCAGGGAGACTGCCGGTGATAAACCGGAGGAAGGTGGGGACGACGTCAAGTCATCATGGCCCTTACGAGTAGGGCTACACACGTGCTACAATGGCGCATACAGAGGGCAGCAAGCTAGCGATAGTGAGCGAATCCCAAAAAGTGCGTCGTAGTCCGGATTGGAGTCTGCAACTCGACTCCATGAAGTCGGAATCGCTAGTAATCGTGAATCAGAATGTCACGGTGAATACGTTCCCGGGCCTTGTACACACCGCCCGTCACACCATGGGAGTGGGCTGCAAAAGAAGTGGGTAGTTTAACCTTTCGGGGAGGACGCTCACCACTTTGTGGTTCATGACTGGGGTGAAGTCGTAACAAGGTAGCCCTAGGGGAACCTGGGGCTGGATCACCTCCTTATACGAAGATACTTACGATGAGTGTCCACACAGATTGATTAGGTTTAGAAAAGTAAAGAGACGAAGAACTCCCAAGTTCTTCAATATCCAGTGTCCCGTTCGTCTAGAGGCCTAGGACACCGCCCTTTCACGGCGGTAACAGGGGTTCGACTCCCCTACGGGATACCATTGGGTCGTTAGCTCAGTTGGTAGAGCAGTTGACTTTTAATCAATTGGTCGCAGGTTCGAATCCTGCACGACCCACCATTCTTTCTCCGCGAAGGAATTAAAACTATCGTGGGCGATTAGCTCAGTTGGGAGAGCACCTGCCTTACAAGCAGGGGGTCACTGGTTCGAGCCCGGTATCGCCCACCATTCTCTAAATATTCTTGGTTATAGTCATATCCAAACCACTTCTTTTGTCGTTGGTTGGTGCATTTGACCCTGAGAGTCTTTAGAAAATGTGAATTTTAGAACACTGGTTCTTAAAGTCTCATGCTCTTTAACAATTTGGAAAGCTGACTGATTGATTACTTACGAGTAATTCAATCAAATTTAAAAGTTCTCAATGTTTACCTTTATTGGTAAACACAACAAACACATTCAAGTGTCTTGTATTCGAATCAAACGTTAGTTTGATTCACAATTGAGTCCGGCAAACAGTTATCAAGAATTAACCCTTCTTGATGACAACCAAAAACCTTGGTTAGTTGCCATACACTAAGACCCTTTCGGGTTGTATGGTTAAGTGACTAAGCGTACACGGTGGATGCCTTGGCAGTCAGAGGCGATGAAAGACGTAATAACTTGCGATAAGCCCAGATTAGGTAGTAATAACCTTTTGAGTCTGGGATTTCTGAATGGGGAAACCCACGTGCACAAGCACGTATCCTGCTGTGAATACATAGCAACAGGAGGCAAACCGGGGGAACTGAAACATCTAAGTACCCCGAGGAAGAGAAATCAACCGAGATTCCGAAAGTAGCGGCGAGCGAAATTGGATTAGCCCTTAAGCTTTTAATGATGCAGGTGAAGAGTCTGGAAAGTCTCGCAATAAAGGGTGATAGCCCCGTAACCGACACATCATAATCAGTGAAATCGAGTAGGGCGGGACACGTGATATCCTGTCTGAATATGGGGGGACCATCCTCCAAGGCTAAATACTACTGACTGACCGATAGTGAACCAGTACCGTGAGGGAAAGGCGAAAAGAACCCCTGTGAGGGGAGTGAAATAGAACCTGAAACCGTGTACGTACAAGCAGTAGGAGCACCTTCGTGGTGTGACTGCGTACCTTTTGTATAATGGGTCAGCGACTTAATTTTAGTAGCAAGGTTAACCGTTTAGGGGAGCCGTAGGGAAACCGAGTCTTAACTGGGCGTACAGTTGCTAGGATTAGACCCGAAACCAGGTGATCTAGCCATGGGCAGGTTGAAGGTTGAGTAACATCAACTGGAGGACCGAACCGACTAATGTTGAAAAATTAGCGGATGACTTGTGGCTAGGGGTGAAAGGCCAATCAAACCTGGAGATAGCTGGTTCTCCCCGAAAGCTATTTAGGTAGCGCCTCGGACGAATACTACTGGGGGTAGAGCACTGTTAAGGCTAGGGGGTCATCCCGACTTACCAACCCTTTGCAAACTCCGAATACCAGTAAGTACTATCCGGGAGACACACGGCGGGTGCTAACGTCCGTCGTGGAGAGGGAAACAACCCAGACCGCCAGCTAAGGTCCCAAAGTATAGCTAAGTGGGAAACGATGTGGGAAGGCTCAGACAGCCAGGATGTTGGCTTAGAAGCAGCCATCATTTAAAGAAAGCGTAATAGCTCACTGGTCGAGTCGGCCTGCGCGGAAGATGTAACGGGGCTAAGCTATACACCGAAGCTGCGGCTACGTACCTTAGGGTATGTGGGGTAGGGGAGCGTTCTGTAAGCCGTTGAAGGTGGTCTGTAAGGGCTGCTGGAGGTATCAGAAGTGCGAATGCTGACATGAGTAACGATAAAGGGAGTGAAAAACTCCCTCGCCGGAAGACCAAGGGTTCCTGTCCAACGTTAATCGGGGCAGGGTAAGTCGACTCCTAAGGCGAGGCCGAAAGGCGTAGTCGATGGGAAACGGGTTAATATTCCCGTACTTCTTACAATTGCGATGGGGGGACGGAGAAGGCTAGGTGGGCCTGGCGACGGTTGTCCAGGTTCAAGTACGTAGGCGGAAAGTTTAGGTAAATCCGGACTTTCATTAACGCTGAGATACGATGTCGAGCTACTACGGTAGTGAAGTCATTGATGCCATGCTTCCAGGAAAAGCCTCTAAGCTTCAGATTGTAAGGAATCGTACCCCAAACCGACACAGGTGGTCGGGTAGAGAATACCAAGGCGCTTGAGAGAACTCGGGTGAAGGAACTAGGCAAAATGGTACCGTAACTTCGGGAGAAGGTACGCTCTTATCAGTGAAGTCCCTTGCGGATGGAGCAGACGAGAGTCGCAGATACCAGGTGGCTGCAACTGTTTATTAAAAACACAGCACTGTGCAAAATCGTAAGATGACGTATACGGTGTGACGCCTGCCCGGTGCCGGAAGGTTAATTGATGGGGTTAGACTTCGGTCGAAGCTCTTGATCGAAGCCCCGGTAAACGGCGGCCGTAACTATAACGGTCCTAAGGTAGCGAAATTCCTTGTCGGGTAAGTTCCGACCTGCACGAATGGCGTAATGATGGCCACGCTGTCTCCACCCGAGACTCAGTGAAATTGAAATCGCTGTGAAGATGCAGTGTACCCGCGGCTAGACGGAAAGACCCCGTGAACCTTTACTACAGCTTGGCACTGAACATTGAACCTACATGTGTAGGATAGGTGGGAGACTTTGAAACCGCGTCGCTAGATGTGGTGGAGTCGTCCTTGAAATACCACCCTTGTAGTTTTGATGTTCTAACGTCGGTCCCTGAATCGGGATTACGGACAGTGCCTGGTGGGTAGTTTGACTGGGGCGGTCTCCTCCCAAAGAGTAACGGAGGAGCACGAAGGTGGGCTAAACACGGTTGGACATCGTGTGGTTAGTGCAATGGCATAAGCCCGCTTGACTGCGAGAATGACAATTCGAGCAGGTGCGAAAGCAGGTCATAGTGATCCGGTGGTTCTGAATGGAAGGGCTATCGCTCAACGGATAAAAGGTACTCCGGGGATAACAGGCTGATACCGCCCAAGAGTTCATATCGACGGCGGTGTTTGGCACCTCGATGTCGGCTCATCACATCCTGGGGCTGAAGTCGGTCCCAAGGGTATGGCTGTTCGCCATTTAAAGTGGTACGCGAGCTGGGTTTAGAACGTCGTGAGACAGTTCGGTCCCTATCTGCCGTGGGCGTTGGAAAATTGAAAGGGGCTGCTCCTAGTACGAGAGGACCGGAGTGGACGAACCTCTGGTGTTCGGGTTGTCATGCCAATGGCATTGCCCGGTAGCTAAGTTCGGAATCGATAACCGCTGAAAGCATCTAAGCGGGAAGCGAGCCTTGAGATGAGTTTTCCCTGGCGCTATAAGCGTCCTAAAGGGTTGTCGTAGACTACGACGTTGATAGGCAGGGTGTGTAAGTGCTGCGAGGCATTGAGCTAACCTGTACTAATTGCCCGTGAGGCTTAACCATACAACACCCAAGGGGTTTTGTGGACTCAATAGAAATACCAAACGCTTGAATGAGTTTGAAGAGATATAACTTTTAAATCAGTTTTCCGAATTTTAAAATTTGCTTGGCGACCATAGCATTGTGGACCCACCTGATTCCATGCCGAACTCAGAAGTGAAACACAATAGCGCCGATGGTAGTGTGGGGTTTCCCCATGTGAGAGTAGGACATCGCCAGGCTTTAAATTAAATCTTTAGGTTGACCGACCTGGAGATATGGACGCTCACTTAGTGAGTTGACCACTGCGGAGTGGTAGTTCAGTTGGTTAGAATACCGGCCTGTCACGCCGGGGGTCGCGGGTTCGAGTCCCGTCCACTCCGCCACTTATTAGAGAAGCCCTGCTAGAAATAGCAGGGCTTTTTTACATTTGAAGAAAAGAGTTTTGCTTGTAGATTGTATGAGTGCTGAAAAGGCATAAGGCATCGAGACCCTACACTTCACGCTATTCCGGCACATATTAGAAAGCCTAGTCTGACGACTAGGCTTTCGTCGTTTCTGAGATGTGAGTTTTAGCTCTTAGTTACTACAACCCCCCATAAAGGTTGCTCATGGCCGGTAATTCTCGAATCGAATCAACCATAGGTTAGAAAGCCTGGTTAGAAATCGTAGAGCTTTTTTACACTTTTAGGTTTTGCTATGTCGGTTAGGTTTAGTCTTGGGAAATAAACTTCTTCGGAGCACTAGGGGTACAATTGGCAAGAAGCCTAGTGAGGAATAGTAAGGTTTGTTGTTTTGTAAGGTAGACTGCGATTCGAGATCCAACTAGCCTGCTAGCTGTCTCTTGGCCTATTAGTGAATATTGCTAGGGTGGTAGGTTTGGTATCTGGCGGTAGGTATATTACTTGAACTCTGATTTGAAGTTGTAATCTCGGTACTTATATTCTCTGTGAGGAAACTTAAACTGAACCCTGGCTAAATATAAGTAGCTGGTGCCTCGTTCTATAAGGTGGCAACTGTAACTAATCTGATGTATCAAGCTTCTCTGGTTCTCACATACGACTCATATCTCGTTATTCCACTCCTATGTATGCTTTTTGAATATCTCATCAGAGAATTGCCAAGAGTTATCTTGTGAGTAGGTATTAGTAGATTTTGGATGGGTAACTTCAGAAGCGATATAGGCTCTTGGGGTTAAGCCTGAGGTTCTAATGTAGATATAAAAATGCCCAGCGATTGCTAGGCATTTAAACAATTTTAAATACAACGATTTAGAGTATTTGTTTAAGAACTCTGTCTGCTTTAACTCGAGTGATCTTTCGAATTAGTTTCTGTACTTCCATTGGATAGCTATCTACTTTATCTAACTGTTTATAAGTGCAAATAAGCTGTGTGTGCTGAACAATATTATCAACCTCAGCTTGGAATTTATCCGTTAGATGATGGTAGTTATCTTGGATGAATATGCCATTCTCTAAGTCTAATTTCCATGCGCGCGGGTTTAGGTTGTTACCTGTTAGCAGCATGTAGCGCTTATCAACCCAAATGCCCTTTAAATGGAAGCTGTTGGAATCGTGTTGCCAAAGTCGGATAGACAGGTTACGACTTGCTATATTTGCTTCATTAGCCTTCGCGAATCGACGGAGGTTCAATTCGTATAAGTAAGGCAATCCACCGATCGTTTTAAATTCTTCTTCCGGTGAGATAAAGAAATCATTTGCTGTTTTATCGCCGACAACAATCGTGACCTTGACGCCACGCTTAAGTGCTTTCTTCACTTCCTTCGCTAGGCTTGGTGGAAAATTGAAATATGGCGTACAAATGAAAATCTCATCTTTAGCCTGAGCAACCAGTTGGTTAATTCCTTGATTTAGGCGATTACGTCTCTTACCTATACCAACTAAAGGAGTTACAGCAACTTGATCTGCCGAGACTTCTTGAGAATCGAATTTGTATTGAGAGCGTGCTAACGATGCTCTGAATTGACGGATTGCTGGCTTTAACTCTTTAGTTAGTGGTTTGTTCTTATCAGCAAGATCATAAACAGCGATGTCTGAGATCATTTGTTCTTGGATATAGGAGAACATTGAGTCAGCAAGTGTTGCGTTGTTTAAAACATGGTAGCGATCGAAACGGTAACGATCATGATAACCTAAATAGATATTGTTAAGGCTAGCACCGCTGTATATGACGCTGTCATCGACAATAAAGCCTTTTAGATGCAATACACCAAACACTTCCTTGCCACGAACAGGAATGCCATAAACAGGAACGGTGTGCTGGTATTTATCTGCAAACTCTTTGTACATTGCTGCATTGCCCTCAGAGGACTCCGCACCAATCAATCCACGTTGAGCTCTATGCCAATCGACACAAACGCTCACGTCTAATTCTGGGTTCTTTTGTTTTGCTTCGTATAAGGCAGTTAGGATCTCACGGCCAGCGTCATCATCTTCAAGATACAGAGCAACTAAACTAATACGAGTAGTTGCACGAGATATCTCATCAAGTAAGCGAGTTCGGAACTCATGCGCTGATAGCAGTACTTCAAACTTGTCAGGATTCTGCGCTATGGTTGGCAACTGTATGAATGGATTCCTACTAGCAATCATATTGACTGTTTTACCTTAAAAATATGCAAAATTGCGAACCTTCAATTTTACCAAAGGGATAGCATCAAATACTAGATAATCGAGTCATTCTCTAACAATTTTGCTGATAATGCATAGGAATGAGATCTTTTCCGCTATTCGAATAGCGCTCATATAAGACTCTCAAACCATTTGGTAGTTCATTGGGATCGATTTGTATGAATTGATGACGATTGTAGAAATTAGTCAGATGGGAATACGCGAAGCAATAATCTTTTTCCGTCAGCGTGTGAAGAACACAATAATCCATTAGCTGTGAACCTAATCGCTTGCCGCGGTATTCCTTAGAGATAGCCATTCCGGTAAGTAAGCGTGCATCTTCTATCGTTCGAAAGCGAACTACACCACGTAACTGTCCATCTAGTTCTAATGAGTAGATTTGTTCGCTTTTGTTGGCTTTACCTGTTGGGTAATGCTCTTTGTAAAAACGCTTAACGAGGGGAACCTTTACGGGGTCTAATTGAGTAATGATGACATTGTTCATTCAGTCACTGCGCCATTTGTTTATCTGCGTTAGAATGTCGGCAGTGTAATTTAATTAAATATCGCCATGCAATCTTATCTCAATGCTAGCTTAAAAAATGTTCATACTTTTTCGATCGAACAGACTTGTGATGTACTTGTCGAAGTTTCCTCTGTTGATGAACTCATCTCCGTATATCAAGACCCTCAATGGTCAGCCTTGCCTAAATTAATGCTCGGGAAAGGCAGTAATATGCTCTTTACTGAACACTTTTCGGGCTTGGTCATTATTAATCGATTAAGTGGTATTGAGTTAACAGAAAGCTCAGAAAGTTACTCTCTACATGTATCTGGTGGGGAAGATTGGCCTAGCCTTGTTGAGTGGAGTGTTGACCATGGACTGGGTGGTTTAGAGAACTTAGCCATGATCCCAGGCTGTTCTGGCTCTGCGCCAATTCAGAATATCGGTGCGTATGGTGTTGAACTACAAGATGTATGTGAATACGTTGATATTCTTTGTCTGGATACTTATACAGTTAAGCGACTAAGCAAAGATGAATGTCTATTTGGTTATCGAGATTCTATTTTTAAGCATGCTCTTTACGGCAAAGCGATTGTTGTGGCGATTGGCTTAACATTAGCTAAAGAGTGGAAACCATGTAACCACTATGGTCCGCTTAAAAGTTTACCCACAGAAACACTTTCTCCTCGTTCTATATACGATGAAGTGTGTGCTATACGCTCAAGTAAGCTACCAGACCCATCCGTGCAAGGTAATGCTGGAAGTTTCTTTAAAAACCCCGTGATCACCAAAGATCATTTTGATCGGTTGTCTGCGTTATTCCCAAACATCGTCGGTTACGAGAGTAACGACATGATCAAAGTTGCTGCTGGGTGGCTCATTGATCAATGCCAGTTTAAAGGTGTGATTGAAGGTGGCGCTCAAGTTCATCCAAACCAAGCTTTAGTTATTATCAATTATGATGAAGCGTCTGCTGTGGATATCCTCAAACTTGCAGCACGAGTACGTCAAGCTGTTCTGGACAAGTTCGATATTCCATTGGAGCACGAAGTTCGCTTTATGGGCCAAGACAGTGAGACAAACTTAGACAAGGCTTTGGAGGCCATGGCATGAGAGAACACAGTACCAAGCTCACATTGCTAAAATGTCTTGCTGATGGCGAGTTTCATTCTGGTGAAGATCTTGGTGAAATGATTGGTGTGTCGAGAGCCGCTATCAGCAAACATATTAAAGGTATTCAAGAGTGGGGTTTGGATATCTATCGAGTGCAAGGTAAGGGATATAAGTTAGCCAGTCGTTTGGATATGCTCGATCAGGAGAGGTTGTCTGCTGTTAGCCGTGGTGCTTCTCTGGAGTTGATTCCAATCATAGGTTCAACAAACCAACATCTGTTAGAACGTACCAGCACCATTGAGTCAGGTTCAGTCTGTGTTGCTGAATATCAAGCCGCAGGTCGTGGACGTCGTGGGCGTGAATGGGTATCGCCATTCGGTGCCAATCTATACCTTTCAATGTACTGGAGGCTCGATGCCGGTCTGGCTGCGGCTATGGGACTGAGTCTTGTGGTTGGTGTTGCCGTTGTAGAGGCGTTGGAGGATATGGGGGTTGAAGGCGTTAAACTAAAGTGGCCGAACGACCTTTATCATAATGATAAGAAGCTCGCAGGCATCTTAGTAGAGCTGTCAGGGCAATCGGGTGGGGCTGCTCATATTGTGATTGGTTTGGGGCTTAATCTATCGATGGATCCCGCAACATCAGGTATTGGCCAGCCGTGGACTTCTCTCAAAGAAGTGTGTGATGGGAAAGTGCCAGATCGTAATGACTTAGCTCAGGCTTTGATTAATGCTTGGGACAAGTCGCTCGTCGACTATGAATTGAAAGGAATGTCCAATTTTGTCGAACGCTGGAATCGTTTAGATAACTTCTTAGGTCGCAACGTTAGACTGATCATTGGACCTAGAGAAATTGAAGGTGTAGTACAAGGTATCGATGAACAAGGTGCCGTATTACTCAAAACTGAGAACGGTGTCGAGAGCTATATCGGTGGAGAGATATCCCTAAGAAAAGGGGACTAAGAGGTTACTACTTTCTTAGTAACACTTCCTCAACCATATGATCAGCGCCTTTGCGTAAAATCAGGTGAGCTCTTTCTCTGGTCGGAAGGATATTTTGCTCTAGGTTCAAACCATTGATTGATTGCCAAATACCTTCAGCTTTTTCTTTAGCAGCTAGATCTGACAATTTAGTGTAATGCCCGAAGTATGACCCCGGTTTAGCGAAGGCACCTTCACGAAACTTCATAAAACGATTTACATACCATTGTTGAATTTGAGCGCTTTCGGCATCGACATACAACGAGAAGTCGAGGAAGTCTGAAATAAAGACTCTATGAGGCTCATGTGGGTAATTCATACCACTTTGTAAAACGTTGAGCCCTTCAATAATGAGCACATCGGGTAAGTCGACCTCTTTTACTTCCTTGGTAATGTTGTAGGTGAGGTGAGAGTACACGGGGGCTGTCACATTACGCTTACATGCCTTTACGTCTGAAACAAAGTTGACTAGCGCTTTAATATCATAAGACTCAGGGAACCCTTTCTTACTCATTAGGCCTTTTTCTTGCAGCACCTCATTTGGATACAAAAAGCCATCTGTCGTAACTAGCTCAACTTTAGGGTGGTTGTCCCAACGAGATAACAGAGCTTTGAGTAGACGAGCGGTTGTACTTTTACCTACCGCCACGCTGCCAGCGATGCCAATGATGAAGGGTGGTGCAGTCTCTTTCTTATCCAGAAATTGATGAAGTACTGAGTTTCTATTTTGTCGAGCGGCCACATAGAGGTTCAACAGACGAGATAACGGTAGGTAAATCTCTACAGCTTCTTCCATAGTCAGCTTTTCATTGATGCCTTGAAGCTCTTTCAAATCGCTCTCAGAAAGTGTCATCGGAACTAAATTCCTTAGTTCAGACCACTGCGCGCGGTCAAATGACATAAATGGGCTCATACAAAACTCTATAGTGGATAACAAAACAAGTGCATGGAAAATACATCAAGCGATAGATAAATTAAATATCTTCCTTTACTAGATGCGGATTAAAGGCAGAAACCTTGAGCTAAATAACCGTATATATGAATTTGATAAGAGAATTTTTCACTTTTTTGCAATTTACTATTGCAAGGTGGAAAATCATTCAATAAAATGCGCCCCACTTGTGCCGACTTAGCTCAGTAGGTAGAGCAACTGACTTGTAATCAGTAGGTCACCAGTTCGATTCCGGTAGTCGGCACCACTTTCTCCCCTCTATTTATAGAGAGCGAGAGAAAGATCAAAATTTGGAGGGGTTCCCGAGTGGCCAAAGGGAGCAGACTGTAAATCTGCAGGCACTGCCTTCGATGGTTCGAATCCGTCTCCCTCCACCATATTCTAAAGGTTAAATAGCTCAAAAGAGTTACGTGTTGCGTGCATCGTATAATGGCTATTACCTCAGCCTTCCAAGCTGATGATGCGGGTTCGATTCCCGCTGCACGCTCCAACTCATTTTTGTGTGCTGATATAGCTCAGTCGGTAGAGCGCACCCTTGGTAAGGGTGAGGTCCCCAGTTCGACTCTGGGTATTAGCACCAGTCTAAAGCTTCTTCTCCTTTTAATAAAAAACCATTTTTTTGGTTGCGTGGTCTTATTTTAAGCCACCTAATCCGTACCTAGAGGGACACCCCATGTCTAAAGAAAAATTTGAACGTACGAAACCGCACGTAAACGTTGGTACTATCGGCCACGTTGACCACGGTAAAACAACTCTAACTGCTGCTATCTGTACTACACTTGCAAAAGTGTACGGCGGTGTTGCTAAAGATTTCGCATCTATCGATAACGCTCCAGAAGAGCGCGAGCGCGGTATCACAATCGCAACTTCTCACGTTGAGTACGATACTCCTGAACGTCACTACGCACACGTAGACTGTCCTGGACACGCCGATTATGTTAAAAACATGATCACTGGTGCTGCTCAAATGGACGGCGGTATCCTAGTTGTTGCTGCTACAGATGGCCCTATGCCACAAACTCGTGAGCACATCCTACTTGGTCGTCAAGTTGGTATCCCTTACATCATCGTATTCATGAACAAATGTGACATGGTTGATGACGAAGAACTACTTGAGCTAGTAGAAATGGAAGTTCGTGAACTTCTTTCTGAGTACGAGTACCCAGGAGACGACCTTCCAGTAATTCAAGGTTCTGCACTTGGCGCTCTAAACGGCGAAAAGCAGTGGGAAGACAAGATCGTTGAGCTTGCAGAAGCACTAGATTCTTACATTCCACTTCCAGAGCGTGCTGTTGACCTACCGTTCCTACTTCCTATTGAAGATGTATTCTCAATCCAAGGTCGTGGTACTGTTGTTACTGGTCGTATCGAGCGCGGTATCCTACGTGTAGGTGACGAAGTAGAAATCGTTGGTATCAAAGAGACTACTCTTACTACTTGTACTGGTGTTGAAATGTTCCGTAAACTGCTTGACGAAGGTCGTGCAGGTGAGAACGTTGGTGCACTTCTACGTGGTACTAAGCGTGATGACGTTGAACGTGGCCAAGTACTTTCTGCTAAAGGTTCAATCAACCCACACACTAAGTTTGAGTCTGAAGTATACGTACTTTCTAAAGACGAAGGCGGCCGTCACACTCCTTTCTTCAAGGGTTACCGTCCACAGTTCTACTTCCGTACAACTGACGTAACAGGCGATATCACTCTACCAGAAGGCGTAGAAATGGTAATGCCAGGTGACAACGTTCAAATGACTGTTGAGCTAATCGCTCCAATCGCAATGGACGAAGGTCTACGTTTCGCAATCCGCGAAGGTGGCCGTACAGTTGGTGCTGGTGTTGTAGCTAAAATCTTTGCATAAGATTTGACGAACCACTAGTAAAAAGGGCATCATTTGATGCCCTTTTTCTGCGCTGAAAAAAGAGTTGGGTGTTTTGACATCAATTTTAGCTCTTAGCAAAGAATTAAACGGTCTTTTTGACTAAAATGACTGTTAGATGTGTTGTTTTGCAACGCAAAGGAATGTGCCCTGCAACAGCGGGGTTATTGTCGTCTATATTTAAGACTTATCACAGGTTGGTTTTATGAAAGCAAACGCTGAAACTCCTGATAGCTCAGGTGCAGCAGATACAATGAAGTGGGTAGTCGCTTTTGTACTGTTGGCTGCTGCTGTTGTGGGTAATTACCTGTATGGTGAATTGTCTGTTGTAATTCGCGCTGCAGGTGTAGTTGTGCTGATTGCTGCCGCACTAGGCGTTGCAGCAACAACAACTAAAGGTAAAGCTGCGATCGATTTTGCAAAAGAATCTCGTATGGAGATTCGTAAAGTTGTTTGGCCTACTCGCCAAGAAACTATGCAAACTACATTGATCGTTTTAGCTGTATGTATTGTTATGTCTCTAGTGCTTTGGGGAATTGACGGCATTATGGTCCGTTTAGTTTCTCTAGCGACTGGGGTGTAGAGGGTTCTGATTCATGAGTGAAGCTCCAAAAAAACGTTGGTATGTAGTTCAAGCCTTTTCTGGCTATGAAGGTCGTGTATCTCAATCGTTACGCGAACATATTAAAATGCACGACATGGAAGAATTCTTTGGTGACGTTTTAGTACCTACTGAAGAAGTAGTGGAAATGCGTGCAGGTCAACGCCGTAAAAGCGAACGTAAGTTCTTCCCTGGCTACGTATTAGTGCAAATGATCATGAATGATGAATCATGGCACTTAGTACGCAGCATTCCTCGTGTTATGGGCTTCATTGGTGGTACCTCTGATCGTCCTGCACCAATCACTGACAAAGAAGCTGATGCTATCTTGAACCGTCTAGAGAAAGCGAGCGAGTCTCCACGTCCTAAGACAATGTTCGAAGCGGGTGAAGTGGTTCGTGTGAACGATGGTCCATTTGCTGACTTTAACGGTACTGTTGAAGAAGTGGATTACGAGAAGAGCCGCATTAAGGTATCTGTATCGATCTTTGGTCGTGCAACACCTGTTGAGCTTGAATTCGGTCAGGTTGAAAAACTAGACTAAGACTCGGTTAGTTTGAGTAAGCTGTTGATAACTATTTAACAAGCTGTTCAAAATGAAAGAGTATAAAAAATCACCTTTTTAGGGTTGTTAAAGGCGCGAATTATGATTATAATTTCGCGCCTTTTTACTTCTTAGGAAGTGAAAAGTAATTTATGAAATTAAGGGGAGCTCGCCTAAAGGCTAGCGCATGTACCCAAATATTTAGGAAATATCATGGCTAAGAAAGTTGAAGCTTATATCAAACTGCAAGTTGCAGCTGGTATGGCAAACCCAAGTCCACCGGTTGGTCCTGCTCTAGGTCAACACGGCGTGAACATCATGGAATTCTGTAAAGCGTTCAACGCAAAAACAGAATCTGTTGAGAAAGGTCTACCTACTCCAGTAGTTATTACTGTATACAACGACCGTTCTTTCACGTTCGTAACTAAGACTCCACCTGCTGCTGTTCTTCTTAAGAAAGCTGCTGGCGTTAAGTCTGGTTCTGGTCGTCCAAACACTGAAAAAGTGGGCACAGTAACTGACGCTCAAGTACAGGAAATCGCAGAAACTAAAGCTGCTGATATGACTGGTGCTGACATCGAAGCAATGAAGCGTTCTATTGCTGGTACTGCTCGTTCAATGGGCCTAGTGGTAGAGGGATAAGATCATGGCAAAACTTACTAAGCGTATGCGCGTAATCCGCGACAAAGTTGAAGTAACTAAAGAATACGAAATCAACGAAGCTATTGCTCTTCTTAAAGAACTAGCAACTGCTAAATTCGTTGAGTCTGTAGATGTTGCTGTTAACCTAGGCATCGATGCTCGTAAATCTGACCAAAACGTACGTGGCGCAACTGTGCTACCTCACGGTACTGGCCGTGAAATCCGCGTTGCTGTGTTCACTCAAGGTGCAAACGCAGAAGCAGCTAAAGAAGCTGGCGCAGATATCGTTGGTATGGAAGATCTTGCTGAGCAAGTGAAAAAAGGCGTAATGGACTTTGACGTTGTTGTTGCTTCTCCAGATGCAATGCGCGTTGTTGGTCAACTAGGTACAATCCTAGGTCCACGCGGCCTAATGCCAAACCCTAAAGTTGGTACTGTAACTCCTAACGTTGCTGAAGCAGTTAAAAATGCTAAAGCTGGTCAGGTTCGTTACCGTAACGACAAGAACGGCATCATCCACACTACTATCGGTAAAGCAACTTTCGAAGCTAACCAGCTTCAAGAGAACCTAGAAGCACTTCTAGTTGCTCTTAAGAAAGCTAAGCCTTCTTCAGCGAAAGGTACTTTCCTGAAGAAAGTAAGCATCTCTACTACGATGGGTGCTGGTGTTGCTGTTGATCAAGCTAGTCTTGACACACAAGCAAACTAATTTGCTTAGGCGCAGATTTAGTGTATACTTCTGCGCCTAATATTTGTGGTTGGGTGATTTTTGAAGCAATTCATAGTCGTCTATCCCAAGACCGTAGGCGCTGTCGATTTTCTTTAGATTATTGATGGCTTAATAAAACCTACGTAGGCGATGTTGTGGTTTGAAGTGAATTTATTCATTTTTAAATAACATCGTAAACGCTCAATACATTTTGTATTGAGTGCTGTAATCACAACCAGAGGTTAATCCAAATGGCTTTAAATCTTCAAGACAAAAAAGCAATTGTTGCTGAAGTCAACGAAGCTGCCAGTGGTGCACTTTCTGCAGTTGTAGCTGATTCTCGTGGCGTTGAAGTTGGCGCAATGACTTCTCTACGTAAACAAGCTCGCGAAGCGGGTGTTTACATGAAAGTTGTTCGTAACACACTAGCACGCCGTGCGGTTCAGGGTACAGACTACGAGTGTCTAGTAGACACTTTCACTGGTCCAACTCTGATCGCATTCTCTAATGAGCACCCTGGTGCTGCTGCGCGTCTTTTCAAAGACTTCGCTAAAGAGAATAAAGATTTCGAGATCAAAGCTGCTGCATTTGAAGGCGCAGTTACTGATGCTGAAGTACTAGCGACACTACCAACTTACGACGAAGCTATCGCACGCCTAATGATGTGCATGAAAGAAGCTTCTGCTGGCAAGCTGGTTCGTACTATCGCTGCTGTTCGCGACCAAAAAGAAGAAGCTGCGGCATAAGCCTTGCTTTTCACTGGTTGCTATTTAAACTTATTGTTGACTTAAAAGAGAATTGTTATGTCTATTACTAACGAGCAAATCCTAGACGCAGTTGCAGAAATGTCTGTAATGCAAGTTGTTGAGCTTATCGAAGCTATGGAAGAAAAATTCGGTGTTACTGCTGCTGCTGCAGTTGTAGCTGGTGGTGCTTCTGCTGAAGCTGCTGCTGAGCAAACTGAATTCGACGTTATCCTTACTGGCGCTGGCGCAAACAAAGTACAAGTTATCAAAGCTGTACGTGGCGCAACTGGCCTAGGTCTTAAAGAAGCTAAAGGTCTTGTAGACTCAGCTCCTGCAGCGCTTAAAGAAGGCGTTGACAAAGCTGAAGCTGAAGCTCTTAAAGCACAGCTAGAAGAAGTTGGCGCTTCTGTTGAAATCAAGTAATTATTACTTAATTTCCTAGCCGCAAGGCTATTGGCTGGTGGTTTATTAACCACCGGCCTTTTTGCGCTGTAGGGCTATGATGAATTTCCCGCTGTTTAAGCGTCATAGTCTGAGCAAAAAAACGGTTATTTCTTCGAAATAATTGTTAACCACAATAAACAGCTGTTAGTCACTGTCCCACTCTAATGAGCGTTTGGACAGTTTGGGTCACTTATCAGCGAGCTGAGGAACCCCATGGTTTACTCTTATACCGAGAAAAAGCGCATCCGTAAGGATTTTGGTACTCGTCCACAAGTTTTGGACATTCCATACCTGTTATCGATCCAGCTTGATTCTTTCGATAAATTCATCGAACAGGATCCAGAAGGTCAATACGGTCTTGAGGCTGCTTTTCGTTCTGTATTTCCAATTCAGAGCTACAACGGCAATTCTGAGCTGCAATACGTTAGCTACCGTCTTGGTGAGCCAGTATTTGATGTTAAAGAATGTCAAATTCGTGGTGTAACTTACTCAAAGCCACTACGCGTTAAACTGCGTCTAGTTATCTTTGATAGAGATGCGCCTGCAGGTACTGTAAAAGACATTAAAGAACAAGAAGTCTACATGGGCGAAATTCCGCTTATGACAGACAATGGTACTTTCGTAATTAATGGTACCGAGAGGGTTATCGTATCCCAGCTGCACCGAAGCCCAGGCGTGTTCTTCGACAGTGATAAGGGTAAGACCCACTCATCTGGTAAAGTTCTTTATAACGCACGTGTAATTCCTTACCGTGGCTCATGGTTAGACTTTGAGTTCGATCCTAAGGATAACTTATTCGTACGTATCGACCGTCGTCGTAAGCTACCAGCATCGATTATCCTTCGTGCACTTGGTAAATCGACAGAAGAGATCCTAGATCTGTTCTTCGACAAAGTGAACTTCGAAGTGAAAGACCAAACTCTACTTATGGAGTTGGTTCCTGATCGTCTACGTGGTGAAACTGCGTCATTCGACATCGAATCAAATGGTAAGACTTACGTTGAGACTGGTCGTCGTGTAACTGCTCGCCATATCCGTCAGCTTGAAAAAGATGGCGTTGAGCACATCGAAGTACCTGTAGAGTACATCGTTGAAAAGATTGCTGCGAAAGATTACATCAACGAAGCAACTGGCGAGATCATCGTTGGCGCGAACCAAGAGATCAGCCTAGAGGCACTTGCTAACTTATCTCAAGCAGGTCACAAATCTCTAGAAACTCTGTTCACGAATGACCTAGACCATGGTCCATTCATGTCAGACACTCTACGTGCAGATAGCACAGTAGATCGCATCTCTGCATTGGTAGAAATCTACCGCATGATGCGTCCTGGCGAGCCACCAACAAAAGAAGCTGCAGAATCATTATTCGAAAGCCTATTCTTCTCTGAAGATCGTTACGACCTATCAACTGTAGGCCGTATGAAATTCAACAGCTCTATCGAGCGTGAAGAAGAAGAAGAGCGCGGTACTCTGGATGAATCAGACATCATTGAAGTGATGAAGAAACTGATTGGCATCCGTAACGGTAAAGGCGAAGTGGACGATATCGACCACCTTGGCAACCGTCGTATCCGTTCTGTAGGTGAAATGGCAGAAAACCAATTCCGTGTTGGTCTAGTTCGTGTAGAACGTGCCGTTAAAGAACGTCTAAGCCTTGGTGACCTTGATGCAATCATGCCTCAAGACCTTATCAACGCTAAGCCGATCTCTGCTGCAGTTAAAGAATTCTTTGGCTCTTCACAGCTTTCACAGTTTATGGACCAAAACAACCCATTGTCAGAAGTTACGCACAAACGTCGTATCTCTGCTTTAGGTCCAGGCGGTCTAACTCGTGAACGCGCAGGCTTTGAAGTACGTGACGTTCACGTAACTCACTACGGTCGTCTATGTCCGATCGAAACGCCTGAAGGTCCAAACATCGGTCTGATTAACTCGCTATCTGCGTTTGCGCGTTGTAACGATTACGGTTTCCTAGAAACTCCGTACCGTCGCGTTGTAGATGGTGTAGTAACAGAAGAAGTTGATTACCTGTCTGCAATCCAGGAAGGTCAATTCGTTATCGCACAGGCAAACACGGTTCTTACTGAAGAAGCGACGTTTGCTGATGAGCTAATCACTGCTCGTCAAAAAGGTGAATCTGGTCTTCACCCACGCGATCACGTTGACTACATGGACGTTGCGACAAACCAAGTAGTATCTATCGCTGCTTCGCTTATCCCGTTCCTAGAACACGATGATGCGAACCGTGCATTGATGGGTGCGAACATGCAACGTCAAGCTGTACCAACACTGAGAGCTGATAAGCCTCTAGTAGGTACTGGTATTGAACGTAACATCGCAGTTGACTCTGGTGTTACAGCGGTTGCTAAACGTGGTGGTCAAGTTCAGTCTGTTGACGCTTCTCGTATCGTAGTTAAGGTTAACGAAGATGAATTGGTACCTGGCGAAGCTGGTATCGATATCTACAACCTAACTAAGTACACGCGTTCGAACCAAAACACATGTATTAACCAACGTCCAACTGTCCTTCCTGGTGAACCAGTTGCACGCGGCGATGTTCTAGCTGACGGTCCTTCAACTGACCTTGGTGAACTTGCTCTTGGCCAAAACATGCGTATCGCGTTCATGCCTTGGAATGGTTACAACTTCGAAGACTCGATCTTAGTATCTGAGCGCGTAGTTCAAGAAGACCGTTTCACGACAATCCACATCCAAGAACTATCTTGTGTGGCTCGTGATACTAAACTGGGCTCTGAAGAGATCACAGCTGATATTCCAAACGTAGGTGAGTCTGCTCTGTCTAAACTAGACGAGTCAGGTATCGTTTACATTGGTGCTGAAGTTAAGGGTGGCGACATCCTAGTTGGTAAAGTGACACCTAAAGGTGAAACTCAACTGACTCCTGAAGAGAAGCTACTACGTGCTATCTTCGGTGAGAAAGCATCTGATGTTAAAGATACTTCTCTACGTGTACCAAACTCTGTTTCGGGTACTATCATCGATGTACAAGTCTTCACTCGCGATGGCGTAGAGAAAGACAAACGTGCACTTGAAATCGAACAGATGCAGCTTAAAGAAGCTAAGAAAGACCTTACTGAAGAGTTCCAAATTCTTGAGGGTGGCCTTCTTAACCGCGTTAAAGCTGTACTTCTGTCTGGTGGTTACTCTGAAGCTAAGCTTGATACGATCGGTCGTAAGCAATGGCTAGAGCAAGTTCTAGAAGACGATGCGCTACAAACACAGCTTGAGCAACTTGCTGAGCAGTGGGATGAGCTAAAAGCAGACTTCGATAAGAAGTTTGAAACTAAGCGTCGTAAAATCACTCAAGGTGATGATCTAGCGCCTGGCGTTCTTAAGATTGTTAAAGTTTACCTAGCGGTTAAACGTCGTATCCAGCCTGGCGATAAGATGGCGGGTCGTCACGGTAACAAAGGTGTAATCTCTAAGATTAACCCTGTTGAAGACATGCCATACGATGAAAAAGGTCAGCCTGTAGACATCGTACTTAACCCACTGGGTGTACCATCGCGTATGAACATCGGTCAAATCCTAGAAGTACACTTAGGTTTGGCTGCTAAAGGTATCGGTGACAAGATCAACCAAATGGTTAAGGAACAACAAGAACTGCATAAGTTCCGTGAGTTCCTACAGAAGGTTTATGATCTTGGTGATACTCGTCAGAAAGTTGATATTGCGGAACTGTCTGATGATCAAGTTCGTACACTGATCAAGAACCTACGTGGCGGTCTACCGATTGCTACTCCTGTGTTCGACGGTGCGTCAGAAGCGTTAATCAAAGAACTACTTAAACTGGGTGATCTGCCAGAATCTGGTCAGCTTAAACTGTTTGATGGTCGTACTGGTGATTCGTTTGAGCGTCCTGTAACTGTTGGTTACATGTACATGCTGAAACTGAACCACTTGGTTGATGACAAGATGCATGCTCGTTCAACTGGTTCTTACAGCCTAGTAACTCAGCAACCACTTGGTGGTAAAGCTCAGTTCGGTGGTCAGCGTTTCGGTGAGATGGAAGTATGGGCACTAGAAGCATACGGTGCTGCATATACTCTACAAGAAATGCTAACAGTTAAGTCAGATGACGTTAACGGCCGTACTAAGATGTATAAGAACATCGTAGATGGTAACCATAGCATGGAACCTGGCATGCCAGAGTCGTTCAACGTACTGTTGAAAGAGATTCGCTCGCTAGGTATCAACATCGAGCTAGAAGACGAAGAGTAATCCCTCTTTTTTAAAAGAAGATTGGATTACTTGGTAAAGGGGGCTCACTTTAGTCGGTGAGCTCCTTTAACTCCTTACAGGAGCTGAACGTGAAAGACTTATTAAACTTTCTAAAAGCACAGCATAAGACCGAAGAATTTGATGCAATCAAAATCGGTCTATCTTCACCAGACACGATCCGTTCGTGGTCTTTTGGTGAAGTTAAAAAGCCAGAAACAATCAACTATCGTACGTTCAAACCTGAACGTGATGGTCTGTTCTGTGCTCGTATTTTTGGTCCAGTTAAAGATTACGAATGTCTTTGTGGCAAATACAAGCGCCTGAAGCACCGTGGTGTTATCTGTGAGAAGTGTGGCGTTGAAGTTACACAGACTAAAGTTCGTCGTGACCGTATGGGCCACATCGAGCTAGCTTCACCAGTTGCTCACATCTGGTTCCTAAAATCACTGCCGTCTCGTATCGGTCTACTAATGGATATCCCTCTGCGTGATATCGAACGTGTTCTTTACTTCGAAATGTACGTAGTAACTGAACCGGGTATGACTGACCTAGAAAAATCTCAGATGCTTACTGAAGAAGAGTATCTGGATCGTCTAGAAGAGTGGGGTGACGAATTCACTGCTAAGATGGGTGCTGAAGCGATCAAAGATCTGCTTTCAACAATGGACCTTCATCAAGAAGTGGAAGAAATGCGCGAAGAGTTAGAAACAACTAACTCAGAAACTAAGCGTAAGAAAGTTACTAAGCGTTTGAAGCTAGTTGAAGCATTCATCTCTTCAGGCAACAAGCCTGAGTGGATGATCTTAACTGTACTTCCAGTGCTACCGCCAGATCTACGTCCTCTAGTTCCACTAGATGGCGGTCGTTTTGCGACTTCAGATCTGAACGACCTTTACCGTCGTGTGATCAACCGTAACAACCGTTTGAAGCGTCTTCTAGAGCTAGCTGCTCCGGACATCATCGTACGTAACGAAAAGCGTATGCTGCAAGAGTCTGTTGATGCACTTCTAGATAACGGTCGTCGCGGTCGTGCGATCACTGGCTCTAACAAGCGTCCTCTGAAATCTCTTGCTGATATGATCAAGGGTAAACAAGGTCGTTTCCGTCAGAACCTTCTAGGTAAACGTGTAGACTACTCTGGCCGTTCTGTAATCACAGTTGGTCCATACCTTCGTCTACACCAGTGTGGTCTTCCTAAGAAGATGGCACTTGAGCTATTTAAACCATTCATCTACAGCAAGTTAGAAACTCGTGGCATGGCTACGACAATCAAAGCTGCTAAGAAAATGGTAGAGCGCGAAGAAGCGATCGTTTGGGATATCCTAGACGAAGTTATCCGCGAACACCCAGTACTGCTTAACCGTGCACCTACACTTCACCGTCTAGGTATCCAAGCGTTTGAACCAGTACTAATCGAAGGTAAAGCGATTCAGCTTCACCCACTAGTGTGTGCGGCATACAACGCCGACTTCGATGGTGACCAAATGGCTGTACACGTGCCTCTAACTTTAGAAGCACAGCTAGAAGCTCGTACCCTAATGATGTCGACGAATAACATTCTGTCGCCAGCATCAGGTGATCCGATCATCGTTCCGTCTCAGGATGTTGTATTGGGTCTTTACTACATGACACGTGACAAGATCAACGTGAAAGGTGAAGGTATGTACCTTGCTGGCCCTGAAGAGGCTGAAAAGGCATACCGTACTAAGACTGCTGAGCTACACGCTCGCGTTAAAGTACGTATCACTGAAACTGTAGTAGACGAAGACGGCAACAGCACAACGAACACTGGCCTAGTTGATACGACTGTAGGTCGTGCAATGCTTTGGCAGATCGTTCCTAGAGGCCTTCCGTACAGCATCGTTAACCAAAAGTTAGGTAAGAAGCAGATCTCTACTCTTCTTAACGAGTGTTACCGTAAGCTTGGTCTAAAAGACACAGTAGTCTTTGCTGACCAAATTATGTACGCAGGTTTTGCATACGCAGCACTTTCAGGTGTTTCTGTTGGTATCGACGATATGGTTGTTCCAGCGGCTAAGTACACTGAAATTTCTGATGCAGAAGAAGAAGTTCGCGAAATCCAAGAGCAATTCCAATCTGGTCTTGTTACTGCGGGTGAGCGTTACAACAAAGTTATCGATATCTGGGCGTCTACGAACGACCGTGTTGCGAAAGCAATGATGGATAACCTTTCTTCTGAAACAGTTATTAACCGTGATGGCGAAGAAGAACAGCAAGAATCGTTCAACAGCATCTACATGATGGCCGATTCAGGCGCACGTGGTTCTGCAGCTCAGATTCGTCAGCTAGCAGGTATGCGTGGTCTGATGGCGCGTCCAGATGGTTCTATCATCGAAACGCCGATCACTGCGAACTTTAAAGAAGGTCTAAACGTCCTTCAGTACTTTATCTCAACGCACGGTGCTCGTAAGGGTCTTGCGGATACAGCACTGAAAACAGCTAACTCGGGTTACCTAACTCGTCGTCTAGTAGACGTAGCACAAGACGTTGTAGTACACGAACATGACTGTGGCACGCATGAAGGTATCGACATGATGCCTCACATCGAAGGTGGTGACGTTAAAGTTGCACTTTCTGAGCTTGCTCTTGGTCGTGTAGTTGCTGAAGATGTTCTTAAGCCTGGTACTGAAGATGTACTGATTCCACGTAATACTCTGATTGATGAGAAGTGGTGTCAAATCATGGAAGACAACTCTGTAGATAGCATGAAAGTGCGCTCAGTTGTTACCTGTGATGCAGACTTCGGTTGTTGTGCACAGTGTTACGGTCGTGACCTAGCACGTGGCCACCTAGTGAACCAAGGTGAAGCAGTTGGTGTTATCGCTGCACAATCTATCGGTGAACCGGGTACACAGCTTACAATGCGTACGTTCCACATCGGTGGTGCGGCATCTACTGCAGCAGCAGAGAACAGCATCCAAGCTAAGACAACTGGTACTGTGAAACTTCACAATGCTAAGTTTGTAGTTAACAAAGATAAGAAACTGGTTATCACTTCTCGTGCATCTGAGATGACGATTATTGATGAATTCGGCCGTACGAAAGAGAAGCACAAACTTCCTTACGGTTCGATGCTAACCAAAGGCGACAACGCAGCAGTTACTGCTGGTGAAGTTGTAGCTAACTGGGAAGCGCATACCATGCCAATCATCACTGAAGTGGCAGGTCGTATCCAATTCGTAGATATGATCGATGGTATTACAGTTTCTCGTCAAACTGACGATCTAACTGGTCTTTCTTCAAGTGAAGTAACAGACGCAGCAGCTCGCCCAGCAGCAGGTAAAGATATGCGTCCAGCTATCAAACTTGTTGATGAGCAAGGTAACGACGTAATGATCCCTGGTACTGATATGCCAGCTCACTACTTCCTACCTGGCAAAGCGATTGTAAACATCGAAGATGGCGCTGAAGTTGGCATTGGTGACACACTATCTCGTATCCCTCAAAAGTCGAGCGGAAACAAAGATATCACCGGTGGTCTACCACGCGTAGCTGACCTATTCGAAGCTCGTAAGCCTAAAGAGCCTGCGATCCTTGCTGAGCACACAGGTACTGTGTCTTTCGGTAAAGAAACGAAAGGTAAGCGTCGTCTAGTAATCACTCGTGAAGGCGGTGACGCTTACGAAGAGATGATTCCTAAGCACCGTCAATTGAACGTGTTCGAAGGTGAGAAGATTGAACGTGGTGATGTAATCGCCGACGGTCCTGAAACTCCACACGACATCCTGCGTCTACGTGGTATCCACGCAGTAACTCAGTACATCGCGAACGAAGTTCAAGAAGTTTACCGCTTACAAGGCGTAAAGATTAACGATAAGCACATCGAGACTATCGTTCGTCAAATGCTACGTAAGTGTACAATCACTCATTCTGGTGACTCTCCGTTCCTACCTGGCGAACAAGTTGAGTACCACAATGTTAAGATTGCTAACCGTAAGCTAGAAGCTGAAGGTAAAGAACTAGTACGTTTCGAACGTGACCTACTAGGTATTACTAAAGCATCTCTTGCAACTGAGTCATTCATCTCAGCTGCATCGTTCCAAGAAACGACTCGCGTACTAACAGAAGCTGCGGTTTCTGGTAAGCGTGATGACCTTCGCGGTCTGAAAGAGAACGTAATTGTTGGTCGTCTGATCCCAGCTGGTACTGGTTTCGCATACCACCAAGAGCGTCAAAAGCAACGTGAAGAAGAGCAAGAAGGTCCTTCAGCTGAACAAGCTACTGACAATCTAGCAGCACTTCTAAACGCTGGTTTCTCTTCAGAAGAGTAAGCTCTACGAGTAGTCTCTAAGAGATAAGAAAAAAGGCACCTTCGGGTGCCTTTTTTGTATCTGTCGTTTGGCTTAAATCGGATTAATCTTGCAGAGGGCTAATTCGTATCTTTGGTACAAGTTTCAAGTGAGCTATGTGTTTCATTTCTAGAGTAGCGTTACTGTCTCTACGGAGCTATATAGAGAATCGTAAGCTAGATGTGTAGGTTGCTGATATGCGGGAATGTGCGCGGATAGATAGCAATAGTAGAGTATCAATGGGTTGCAGGTTATCAAACGCTAGGCTTCTAGAGGTAGATGATGTTCATGATTCATAGACAAAACAAAAAGCTTGCACAGAGGCAAGCTTACAAGATAGTTAGCCAACTATGCTCCTGGCGGAACCGCTAGGCTATCGGCAATTTGCTGTATCAGTTGATCTTCAACCTCAAACCTCGCCTCAATAATCTCACCAATCAAAGATAAATCACTGTCAAAGCTCTCTAATGCATCGCTGGCTTTGATGGCGGCGTACTTATCGGTAAAGTTAAGTAGTGGCTCTGTGGTAAGGACGATATGACCATAAGATTGGTTAATTTCGTCTGTTGCTTTGAAGCCTGTAGACTGCCACTTGTCCATCACCATGTCATAGATTTTGAAATGACCTTCGGAGATGTAATCAACAAGATGTTGGCTGAATTTTTGGAGCGCTTCTGGAGAAGGCAGTTCGGTAATTGCCGTTGCTTTCGACGATGAAGGCTGTAGAGCGGCAAGCTTACAATACTCAACGATTAGAGACTGTCGAGTTTCGAGCCAATGATCGATGACCTCATTAGAGCCACCCCATTGTTCTTGTATTTGTTTGAATTTATTTAGCATGACCATGTCCTCATGATCTGATCACAACCTTGTGATCATGGTAATTGCCTAAGCAAGGTCCGTTTATTGGTAACTACTAAAAGTAATAGCTTGAAATATTCTCTGCTACAACTCTAGTATGAAATTAGATTGCCAGTAAAATGAACGAACTGCAAGCAATGAGGCATAGGGATGTTAAAAAAAAGTGATACAAAAATGACAGAGCAAGCTTACTGGTGCGTCGTTTCTGGTAGTGATATTTGGGTTAATAATGATCAGTTTCCTTATGGCTCGGCTGATGAGTTAGGGCTCAGTGTTGAACACGCTATCTGTATTGGCCAGCATCAAGGACGTCAGGTCTATTGGCTCAACGATTGCGATGTCGAGAGTGAACTGACCATGGTCAACCTACGTGAGTTATTGCACTGGTCTGAATCGAGCTTTCTTATGGCAAGTAAGGCTATCCAGTACGGGCACATGACTCAAAGTATGCGTTTTTGTCCACAGTGCGGCGGTCGTAATCATTTGAATCACAATCAGGTTGCGATGCAGTGTGGTGACTGTCGAACTCTTCATTACCCTCGTATCTTCCCGTGCATCATTGTCGCTGTGCGAAACGACAACAAGATATTGCTTGCGCAGCACCCAAGGCATAAAACAGGCATGTATACCGTGATAGCGGGCTTTCTAGAGGTTGGAGAAACCTTAGAACAGTGTGTGGCGCGAGAAGTCAAAGAAGAAACGGGTATCGATGTGAGTAATATTCGCTACTTTGGTAGCCAGCCATGGGCGTTTCCATCGAGTATGATGATGGCCTTTCTCGCTGACTATGCTTGTGGAACGCTCAAACCAGATTACAGTGAACTGTCGGATGCCCAATGGTTTGATGTAACAAGCTTGCCGGATGTTGCTCCAGTTGGAACCATTGCGAGACAATTGATTGAGAAAACAGTCGATGACGTGATGAAAGATACAGTGACGGAGCAGGCGCTCGAGCACTAATTGGCCTGTGATAGTATTTGGCCTATGGGTGGTCAAAAGCTAAAAAAAACCCTCCACAAGTGGAGGGGGTAAGTAAGATGTCGTTATGAGATGCTGAGTAGTGACTACTCAGATGTTATAATTGTAATTTTCGCTAGCGAACAAATTTTTAACATGCGCCTGCAATTGGGTGCAAATTAAGCATTGATTTAAAAGTTAATAACTTGATCTAGGTTGCAAAGCACACAGCTTTTACCCCTCAATCAGTGTTAGAATACTTGCCATCAAAACTAGACAAGATTGAATTGGAATTGAACGGAATGACCGAATTAAAAAATGATCGCTATTTACGCGCACTTTTAAAGCAGCCTGTTGATTGCACTCCAGTATGGATGATGCGCCAAGCGGGTCGCTATCTTCCTGAATACAAAGCAACGCGTGCAGAAGCAGGCGACTTCATGTCTTTGTGCAAGAACGCGGAACTAGCATCAGAAGTAACACTTCAGCCTTTGCGTCGTTTCCCTCTTGATGCGGCAATCTTGTTCTCTGACATCCTAACTATCCCAGATGCGATGGGTTTAGGTTTGTACTTCGAAACAGGTGAAGGCCCTAAATTTGAGCGTCCGATTACTTGTAAAGCTGACGTAGAGAAAATTGGCCTACCTGATCCAGAAGGTGAGCTTCAATACGTAATGAATGCTGTTCGTCAGATCCGTAAAGATCTGAAAGGCGAAGTACCACTGATTGGTTTCTCTGGTAGCCCTTGGACACTGGCGACTTACATGGTTGAAGGCAGCAGCTCGAAGGCGTTTACTAAAATCAAGAAGATGATGTATGCAGAACCACAAACGCTGCACTTACTTCTAGATAAGCTTGCTGACACTGTTATTGAATACCTGAACGCGCAAATTAAAGCGGGTGCTCAATCGGTAATGGTATTCGACACATGGGGTGGTGTACTTACTCCGCGTGACTACAACCTGTTCTCACTGCAGTACATGCACAAAATTGTCGATGGCCTAATCCGTGAAAACGAAGGTCGCCGTGTACCGGTTACTCTGTTCACTAAGAACGGTGGCATGTGGCTAGAATCTATCGCAGCGACTGGCTGTGATGCAGTTGGCCTAGACTGGACAATCAATATTGCTGATGCAAAAGCACGTATTGGCGATAAAGTGGCTCTACAAGGCAACATGGATCCATCAGTACTTTACGCACAACCTGAGCGTATTCGTGAAGAAGTCGGCACTATCCTTGAGGGTTTTGGTGACGGCGGTACTGGCCACGTATTTAACCTTGGCCATGGTATTCACTTAGATGTGCCACCAGAAAATGCTGGTGTATTTGTGGACGCAGTTCACGACCTATCTAAGCCATACCACAAGTAATTCAGTATGTGTTTTTAGAAAAAGCGCTGTCGAGAAATCGGCAGCGCTTTTTTATTATCTTTTTATCCGCACCCAATATCGGCTTAATCATCGTTGATGTGCAGCTAATTAGGTATTTGGATCATGGTAGGCCAAATGCTCTGATACGTGCTTCCTGATATAGGGAATAACTTCACTTTCGAACCATGGGTTTTTCTTGATCCAGATATTATTACGTGGTGAAGGGTGGGGAAGTGGCAAAAATTCTGGAGCCCAAGCCTGCCAGTTACGCACCGTTTCAGTGAGTGTGCTGGTGGCTTTATCTTTTAGATAATAGTTTTGCGCATACTGACCAATCAGCAAGGTCATTTGGATGTTGGGCAGTGATTGCAGCACTTTTTGGTGCCATAGCGCAGCGCACTCCTTTCGAGGCGGTAGATCGCCACTTTTTCCCTTTCCTGGATAGCAAAAGCCCATCGGGACAATCGCGACTTTTTGTTCGTCATAAAACGTATCGCTATCCATTCCTAGCCATTCTCTTAATCGCTCGCCACTGGCATCATTCCAAGGGATAGATGATTGATGAACCTTGATACCGGGCGCTTGCCCTATGATTAACAAGCGCGCGTTTGGGTGTGCCTGAATTACTGGATTTGCACCGTGTGATAAATGAGGCTCACAAGCGGTGCATTGTCGTATCTCGGTGAGCAGTGACGAGAACATCAGTAGCCTTTATCAAAATCAATGGTGTGATTAAGTGTAAAACCATCTCGCCATTGTTGGTAATTATTGGCGAAGATCTCCACGACCTGTCTTGGCTCACTTAGAGCCGCAATGTGTGGTGTGATGGTGACTTGCGGTAATTTCCAAAACGGGTGTTCTTGTGTGAGAGGCTCGCATTCAAATACATCCAAGAAAGCGTGTTCAACCCATTTGTTCTTAATCGCAAGCAGTAACGCTTTATTGTCTACGCTTTCCCCGCGACCCACATTAAACAGCAATACGTTAGAGCAGTAGCTTAAGGCGGTTTGATTCAGTAGTTGGTAGGTCTCATCCGTTGATGGCAGTGTGTTCACCACAATATCCGCTTGTTTGAGGGCGGCTTCTAATTCATTAATGTGGAAAGTATCTTTGAAGGTTTCTTGCTTTGATGGGATACCTGTCCGGTTGACCCCAATGGTATGGATACCAAACGCAGAAGCGGCTTTCGCCAAATGGCTGCCAATTGAACCTGTTCCCAAAATCACCATGGTTTTGTCGGTTAGGCTGGTATAAAGCTGTGGCTGCCAGTTTCGCTGTTGTTGTTGCTGGTGGTAATGAGTGAAGTGTCTAAAGTGGCTGATTGTGTAACCCAATACGTACTCGGCAATGGCAGGGCCGAAGATGCCTTTGACGTTGGTCAACGTGTAGTCCTGACGCAAATTCGGTTGGGTTAATTTGTTGATCCCTGCATAGGTACTTTGCACCCAATCCAGATGCTTAAACTCATCAAGACGTCCTGCTATGAGGGGAGGAGAGGCCAAGACGATCTCCGCTAACTCTGGGTTTGTGGTGATTTCTAGGTCAGGTAAATCTCGGTTTACAATCAGTTGCGTGTAAGTATCGTCATGCTCGGTAAGAATATAGAGCTTATTCGTAAAATTGTTCATCGGCTTACCTTTTCCCCTCAGGGTTTATCAAGTACACTTTCGCTGTCTTTTTCTGCAATTATTGAGTGACTATGCTTCAGAATCCATTGCAGGTTCGTCTTGAAAAGTTAGAACCTTGGCAACAAATTACCTTTATGGCGTGTCTATGTGAGCGTATGTATCCTAACTATGCCATGTTTTGTGAGAATACAGAATTTGCGGAAGCTCGAATCTATCGTGATGTTTTGGATAGCATTTGGGAAATCCTAACGGTTAAAACGGCAAAGGTGAACTTTGAGCGTCAACTTGAGAAAGTAGAAGAGCTATTCCCTAGCGGTGATGATTTTGATTTTTATGGTGTTTATCCAGCAATGGACGCATGCCAAGGCTTAGCAACGTTAATACATGGTCTGCTTGATCGTGAACACATGCTTGAATCGGTAATTAAAGTGAGCCAACAGTCAGTTAAGACGGTTGCAGAACTTGAATTCGCTCAAGGTGCTGAAGAAGTCACGAACGAAAACCAAAAAGAAAATGAAGCGGTTTGTGAAGAGTGGGACGTTCAATGGGCGATCTTCCGACCACTTCGTGAAACGACAGAGCGTGACCTTGAACTGATTAAAGATCTGCGTCATGAACTGCGCGAAGACCCAGTGAGCAACATTGGTGTTGCGTTATAACGGATGTTGAGTTGTAGCGAATAGAATAAAAAAACAAAGGCTCCCTAGGGAGCCTTTGTTGTATCTGACGCTATCAAGTTTCGATTAAGCGTTTTTTTCTTTTGTTTCTTAGCTGTTAGTTCTGAGCTTTGTCTTTTGAGACATTATCTTTTGATGCGTCGTCATCATCCGCTGATTTTGAATCTGAGGCATCGTTGTCGGCTGGAGTTTCTTTTTCTAGCTCGTCCTCTTCATCGCGGTTTTCGATAACACCGTGTGTCTCTTTCCATTTTTCCCAACGCTGAAACGCAAGTTCTTGCATGTCTGTGGTCTTGTCTGCTTCATCAACGATCTCTTCGCCAACTAAATGCTCAAAGATGTCTTCTAGGGTGATGATGCCCTGAATTGTTCCGTATTCATCAACAACCAAAGACAATTGCAGGCGATTTGCCATCATTTGGTCAAAGGCTTTAGCGAGGCCCATGTTGTTCAATAACACGTGGATAGGGCGCATGACTTCGCCTAACGCTTTTTCGCCGCAACCCGCTTGTTGTAATCTAAACAGCTCCAGACGGTGAACAAAACCAATGATATTGTCACTCTGTTCGCTGTAGACCAAAGGACGTGAGAACGGCGTGTCTTTGTGTTTTTCAAGGAACACATTGACGCTCATCTCTGCATCTACACGGAATACAACCGGTCGAGGTGTCATGACTTGAGTAACAGGAACGTCTTGAATGCCTAATAAGTTGCTTAGGATTTTTGATTCGCCTTCTGCGAACTCGCCACTCTCTTTTGCCAAAATAGCCATCGCTGATAGCTCGTCACGCATCTTAGGTGCTTGGTGACCACGAGCTAGACGTTTAGTAATTTGCTCTGAGAACCAAACAAATGGAGTTAGGAAGAACACCATCCAACGAAGTACCGTTGACGATGCTGGAGCAAGTTGACGCCAGTAGGTCGCACCAATCGTTTTTGGAACAATCTCAGACAACACCAGAATGCCCAGAGTGAGCACGGCAGAGAAAACACCTAGCCATTGGCTACCAAAAACCACAGCAGCTTGTGCACCTGCAGTTGCCGCACCAATAGTATGTGCGATGGTGTTGAGCGTTAAAATTGACGCGAGTGGGCGATCAATATCTGTTTTCAGTTTGTCTAAAGACGCGGCTGCAGGGTGCCCATTTTGTTTTAGTTGAGCGATGTAGCTCGGACTAATACTCAAAAGTACAGCTTCCAAAACAGAACAAATGAAAGAAACTCCAATAGCAATGGAGACGTAAATAGTTAGCAGCAGCATGTTTGCCCTTAAATTAAATTGTACGCTTTGTCAGCGATTCAAGGTGGATTATAGAGAATAAGTAGTGGCTAGGTCATCATTAATTTCACTCTCAGCCCCTTTTAAACAAGGGCTTACTCAATAAAATCAGTAACAAATTGTGAGTTATTACTCATATTATGGCTAAAACTACGGCATTAGAGCTAAAGATCGACGACAAACCTTTGCCAGATAGGGCATTTATGTTTTAGAGTTAATTGAATTCGAAAATACTAAGAAGGGAAACCTAAAATGAACAAGACTCAATTAATCGACTTTATTGCTGAAAAAGCGGACCTTTCGAAAGCACAAGCTAAAGCGGCTCTAGAAGCAACTCTTGGCGGCGTGACTGAGACTCTTAAAGATGGCGATCAAGTACAGCTAATTGGTTTTGGTACTTTTAAAGTAAACCACCGTGCAGCTCGCACTGGTCGTAACCCAAAAACTGGTGATGAGATCCAAATCGCTGCTGCAAATGTTCCAGCATTTGTTGCAGGTAAAGCGCTGAAAGATTCAGTAAAATAATCTAAACTGTACCGAGGTAGTTTTACTCTCACCTCGGTACAGGTTTTATGAAAAAAGCATTTCTTCTCGTTTCACTCTTATCTACATTTCTTCTCGGCTGTTCTTCAACAAGCCCCGGCAAAAACCTAGAGCAATTTGAAACCTATACCGGCGGCCAAGTCATGGGCGACGCGACAAGTTTCTTCTGGGTCACCAACAAGCTAACACAACCACACACTTCTGCTGATTACGTCACTATGGGTGACTATGGCTGGTACAAAACCGATTATGCTTGGTCCGGTGGTGTGCTGCGTGAATTTATTCGTGAAGGCGAGCTACGTGACGATTCACAAGCGTTAGCACCTTATCGTATTCATGTGCGCTTTAATCAGTCTGGCGAGGCTGTGTATCAACAATACCGAATCGGTAGCAAAATCTTGCCACTTCAATCAGAGCAGCTGGAAAACTACCAAAAGCAGGCGATTTCGGTTCTCGATATCACAGAGAAGCAAAATGATGAAGGATTAGAGCTTCTTCAGGGCTACTGGAATGGTGAGATTTTTGAGACATGTTCTGGTGATCAATTCGAGTACTTTGAATTTAACAAGACCTTACCAAGAATCGTTGTCAATCGTCTTGCTTCAGTAGAGAGTTATGGTGCTCTTGTGGGCAAGGTGTCGTCACGTAAAGTGTCGGTTGCTGAGCTACTAGTATTAGCAGATGAAAACCACCAATGTATTCAAAGGCCATCACTTCTCAGTGAGTAGAGAGCTTTTGGCCTACGATAGGCCAAACGCTTGGTAAGCGTATATCAATGAATTTTTAATATTAAAAAGGCGCCCTGGGCGCCTTTTTTGATTTAGCTAACTGCAATGAGTTAGAGATAGATTGTTCGAGAGAGATTACTGCTCTTGCTCGCGCGTAATCGCACGGTAACCAATGTCATTGCGGTGGAACATACCATTCCAGCTAACTTGCTTAGTTAACGCGTAAGCGCGCTCCTGAGCTTCAGAAACCGTATTGCCCAGTGCGGTTGCACATAGCACGCGGCCGCCGTTTGTCACAACGTCGCCAGCTTCGTTATTTGTGGTACCTGCATGGAAAACTTTTTGGCCTTCAACTTCGCTTGTCGGCAGGGAAATTACATCGCCTTTTGCGTAGTCAGCAGGGTAACCGCCAGCCGCAAGAACAACACCGATAGAAGCGCGTGGATCCCATTTAGATTCTGCTTCATCCAGTTTCTCGTCGATAGCCATTAGGCAAAGCTCAACAAGATCCGACTCCATACGCATCATAATAGGTTGCGTTTCTGGATCACCGAAGCGGCAGTTGTATTCGATAACTTTAGGTGTGCCGTCAGCATCGATCATTAGGCCAGCGTAAAGGAAACCAGTGTAAGGTGCGCCTTCTGCGTCCATACCACGTACCGTTGGGTAGATAACTTCCTCAAGGATGCGGTTATGGATTTCTGGAGTTACCACTGGAGCTGGAGAGTAAGCACCCATACCGCCAGTATTAGGGCCAGTGTCTTTGTCACCAACACGTTTGTGGTCTTGGCTGGTGGCCATAGGAAGAACGCTAGAACCGTCAACCATAACGATGAAGCTTGCTTCTTCGCCTTCAAGGAACTCTTCGATAACCACGCGGCTGCCTGCTTCGCCAAATGCGTTGCCTGCTAGCATGTCTTTGATTGCGTCTTCTGCTTCTTCAAGGGTCATCGCAACGATAACGCCTTTACCTGCAGCAAGGCCATCAGCTTTTACTACGATTGGAGCACCTTGCTCGCGAACGTAAGCGATAGCTGGCTCAATCTCAGTGAAGTTTGAGTAGTAACCTGTTGGGATCTCATGACGAGCTAGGAAGTCTTTGGTGAATGCTTTAGAGCCTTCAAGCTGTGCTGCCGCTTGAGTTGGGCCAAAGATTGGTAGGCCAACTTCGCGGAATGCATCAACCACACCAATAACCAATGGTGCTTCAGGACCAACGATAGTCAGTTCGATTTTTTTCTCTTGAGCAAACGCCACTAAACCAGCGATGTCTTCAACGCCGATGTTTACGTTCTCAAGTTTCGGCTCAAGTGCAGTACCTGCGTTACCTGGAGCGATGAATACTGTTTCAACGTTTGGGTTTTGTGCTGCTTTCCAACCAAGTGCATGCTCACGACCGCCTGCACCGATAATCAATACATTCATGTTTTAAAATCCTTATAGCTGCTTCAGAGCCTTTATTTCTGTGTCAAACATGCTCACTTATGGTCATAAGCTCCGCGTGTTTTCCTTGAACTAAAGTCACTGACTTGCTCTACGTATTTCAAATATCGGAATATTTAAAAAACAAAATTATAAGTCTTGCTCAAAGTAGTTGGTGCTTACGTCATTCAACTATTTGAGGTCTCTTTAAATCAGTGGGAGCGCTAACAAGGCGACAAGCGAGCTTATCCCTATGAGCATAGCCCGCTATGTGATTAGCGTAAGCGAGCGTAGTCAACGCAGTTACCGCCCCAATGATGACAGGAGAATTAGTGGCGGAAGTGACGCATGCCTGTAAAGATCATCGCCATGCCGTGTTCGTCTGCTGCTGCAATAACTTCGTCATCACGCATAGAGCCGCCCGGTTGGATAACACACTTGATGCCCGCTTCTGCTGCCGCGTCGATACCGTCACGGAATGGGAAGAATGCATCTGATGCCATCACACAACCTTCAACCTGTAGACCTTCGTCTGCCGCTTTGATGCCTGCGATTTTCGCAGAGTAAACGCGGCTCATTTGGCCAGCGCCCACACCAACCGTCATGTCACCTTTCGAGTAAACGATAGCGTTAGACTTAACGTACTTCGCTACTTTCCAGCAGAATAGAGCATCTTTTAGCTCTTCAGCTGTTGGTTGGCGCTTAGAAACGACTTTTAGGTCGTCTTCAGAAACCATGCCTTGGTCGCGGTCTTGAACTAGCAAACCACCGTTAACGCGTTTCACGTCAAAACCAGTTGTCTTAGTTGTCCACTCACCACACTCAAGCAGGCGAAGATTTTTCTTAGCCGCTACGATTGCTACTGCTTCAGCAGAAACAGATGGTGCAATGATAACTTCAACGAATTGACGCTCAGTGATAGCCGTTGCTGTTGCAGCGTCTAGCTCACGGTTGAAAGCTATGATGCCGCCAAATGCAGACGTTGGGTCTGTTTTGAATGCACGGTCGTAAGCTTCTAGGATGTCTTCACCTAGTGCAACACCACATGGGTTAGCGTGCTTAACAATTACACATGCTGGCTGGTCGAACTCTTTCACACACTCAAGTGCTGCGTCAGTGTCAGCGATGTTGTTGTAAGAAAGCGCTTTGCCTTGGATTTGGCGAGCTGTAGAAACTGATGCTTCTTCAGGGTTTGCTTCAACGTAGAAAGCTGCTGCTTGGTGGCTGTTTTCACCGTAGCGCATGTCTTGCTTCTTCTCGAACTGTTGGTTGAACGTGCGAGGGAATTTAGACTCTTCGTCGCCTTCTTTGTTCTCACCGTAAGATGGAACCATAGTGCCGAAGTAGTTTGCGATCATACCGTCGTAAGAAGCGGTGTGTTCGAATGCTGCGATAGCGAGGTCGAAGCGAGTCTCTAGTGTTAGAGATTTCTCGTTCGCGTCCATTTCAGCCACAACACGCTCGTAGTCGTGTGCGTTTACAACGATCGTTACGTCTTTGTGGTTTTTAGCCGCAGAGCGAACCATTGTTGGGCCACCGATGTCGATGTTCTCAACAGCGTCAGCAAGGGTACAACCTTCTTTAGCAACGGTTTCTGCGAATGGGTATAGGTTTACAACAACCATATCGATAGGGTTGATACCGTGAGTTTCCATCACGCCATCATCTTGGCCACGACGGCCTAGAACACCACCATGAACTTTCGGGTGCAGAGTCTTAACACGGCCATCCATCATTTCTGGGAAGCCAGTGTAGTCAGATACTTCTGTTACAGAGATGCCTTTTTCAGCAAGCAGGCGAGCAGTGCCACCAGTAGATAAGATATCTACACCACGGTTAGCAAGAGCTTGTGCAAATTCAACGATACCAGTTTTGTCTGATACGCTGATGAGAGCGCGGCGAATTGGACGAGCGTTATTCATGCTTCCATTTCCTCAAATTCATGGGGTTAAAATAAAGATATTTGCCAAAAAAGAACTTGTTTCTATCTTCTCAGCGTGGAGTATCTTAGATACCAGTAAGAGATAAAATATTGGCCAGTTTTGGTAAAGACCTTTTGGGTGTTCTTATAATCAAGCTATAAGATAACCAACTCCAAATTTGATGGCGCAGATTCTAACTAATTTATTACAAAAAAGCTCGCGCAATCGTTTGGCATCTCAAAATTAATTATGAAAAGTGCCATTTCAGCCTGAAAAGTAACAACAAGGTTAATAGTGGAATGGATGAAAGAATAGGAAAAAACATGTTTCAGATTGGCGAATTGGCGAAAAGATGCGGTGTGACAGCCGATACCTTGCGTTTTTATGAGAAGAATAACCTGATTGCACCAGCCAGTCGCAGTGAGTCGGGTTATCGTCTGTATGATGAAAATAACCAAAAGCAGGTGACGTTTATTCTCAAATCTAAAGAGTTAGGGCTGAGTTTAGATGAAATCAAAGAATTGTTAGAGATTCGCCTTGAAGCGACTCAACACAGTTGCGCTGAAGTGAAGTCGATTACCTCTTCTAAATTAGAGATGATTGATGAAAAGATAACGGAGCTTACTAAAATTCGAACGGCACTCAAGAAAATCAATGATGCCTGCTGTGGCCACATAGATGACGATGCGAGCCATTGTTCGATTCTGGCTGCCCTAGACTCAGCAAACCTTGAGAAGGGGCGTTGTTGTAGCTAACCAAGCCGATAGCCGCTAATTTGCATTCGTTAGGTATGTTGCCTTGCTGTCTTACAGCGTTATTACTTATTGCCTTACAACCTTGTTACTCAGCGAGGTTGTCTTGTTTAGCGACATAATCAATAGGCAAAAAAAAAAGCCAAACTCAATAAATGAGCTTGGCTTTCAATTCAATTAATTACGAAAGAACGATTAGTTCATGCCGTATTTTTTAAGTTTCTTGCGAAGAGTACCGCGGTTAATACCCATCATGGTTGCTGCGCGAGTTTGGTTACCGCGAGTGTACTGCATGATAGTGTCTAGTAGTGGCTGTTCAACTTCAGCTAATACTAATTCGTATAACTCGCTGACTTCTTGACCGTTTAATTGAGCAAGGTAATTTTTCAATGATGCTTTAACTGAGTCACGTAGAGGCTTCTGCGTGATTTGGTCTTGTGATGTAACTGTAGTTACTGTCAATGCTTCTGAAGTCAGATTTTGTTCGAACATATTCGGTCTAGCTCTTCTCGTAATTATGGTGCAACGTTATCAAAAAAACCTTCTAGCGCTTCAAGCTGCAGATCACCTGCTTCGAAAGCGTTGAAGGTACGGCGAAACTCACTCGCTTGTTCATGTTCTTTTAGGTACCAACCCACATGCTTACGAGCAATTCGGGGGCCTAAAAACTCGCCATAAAATTCATGTAGAGCGTTAACATGGCCAAGCATGATGTCTTTCACTTCCGAAGTCGGGAGCGGGTCCATCGTGGTGCCGTTTTCCAAATAGTGTAGGATTTCGTTAAAAATCCAAGGGCGTCCTTGGGCAGGTCGACCTATCATTAAAGCATCAGCGCCAGTGTACTCCAGCACAAACTTAGCTTTTTCCGGGCTATCGATATCACCGTTAGCGATAACCGGAATAGATACTGCTTGTTTTGCTTCTTTAATGTGTTTGTATTCTGCCTCACCTTTGTACATACAAGCGCGAGTTCTCCCGTGAAGGGCAAGAGCTTGTATGCCGCAGTCTTCGGCTATTTTAGCGATTTGGACACAGTTTCTATTGTCTGTATCCCAGCCTGTGCGCGTTTTCAACGTTACTGGAACGTCGACAGCATTTACCACAGCCTTCAGAATGTCTTCAATGAGTTCTGGATGCTGAAGTAGGGCTGAGCCCGCAAGCTTCTTATTCACTTTTTTGGCTGGACAACCCATATTGATATCGATGATTTGCGCACCGTTAGCAACATTGAATTGAGCAGCCTCGGCCATAAGCTGTGGATCTGCACCAGCGATTTGTACTGAACGAATGCCCGATTCGCCTTCATGTACCATACGCTGCTGAGACTTTGACGTTTTCCAAACTTTCGGATTGGAGGACATCATTTCACTGACTGCCATCCCCGCACCGTAACGAAGACACAACTCACGGAATGGTCTATCCGTTACGCCAGCCATAGGAGCGACGATTAGATTGTTCTTAAGTTGATAATTTCCGATTTTCAAAAAATGTCATCACAGTTCTGTACCAGCAAGGGCGCGCATTTTACGCATTTTTTCGCTGCGTGAAAAGACTAATATTTGAGCATTTACAATTTGTTTTTGTAATTTGCTTAAAATTCAGTCAATTAGCACCCAAAGTCTTGTCTAGCCTTGCTTGCGACCAGAGATTCGACACCATTCTTGTTGTTCAATGATTGGATCAATGTGAAGCTCATCACGATAATAAGTCGCAACATCTTCTGCTTGTGTATCCAAAACACCCGACATCGCAAGCACGCCAGTTGGCTTAATTAGGCCTTTGATGATGCCTGAAAGGTCGCGTAATGGACCTGCAAGAATGTTAGCAACAACAACGTCAGCAATCAGACCTTCAGGTTGATCTTGAGGTAGGAACACCTCTAGCTGCTCAGCAACACCATTGCGTTGTGCGTTGTCTTTTGAAGCAAGCAGAGCTTGAGGATCAATGTCGATCCCGATAACTTTTGCAGCGCCCAGTTTGATCGCAGCGATCGCAAGAATGCCTGAACCACAACCGAAGTCGATCACGGTTTTGCCTGTAAGGTCTAAGCCTTCCAGCCATTCAAGACACAATGCTGTTGTTGGGTGAGTCCCCGTACCAAATGCAAGACCAGGGTCTAGCATGACGTTCACAGCGTCAGGTTCTGGGATATCACGCCAGCTAGGGCAGATCCAAAGACGCTCACCAAACTTCATTGGGTGGAAGTTGTCCATCCATTCACGTTCCCAATCCTTGTCTTCAATTTGCTCTACTTTATGAGCAAAGTCTGCAGGGAACATGTTGCTTGCTTTAATCTGCGCTAGAACGACACCAGTATCAGTCTCAGCGTCGTAAAGCGCGAGAATGTCAGTATCACCCCAAAGGCGAGTTTCACCCGGCAGAGGCTCAAATACAGGGGTATCTTGTGCATCCAGGAAAGTTACAGAAAGAGCACCAGTCTCTTCCATTAACATGTCGCCGATTTGTTCGGCATTTTCATTGGTCGCATTAAGCTTGATTTGAATCCAAGGCATGGCTGCATCTTCTATATGAGAAAAATTGGATGGGGAGTCTAGCAGAAAATATGAGCAAATTCACCAAAACACCGCGGATTATAAGACGGATTATCGATTGATTTTTGCGAGTGTTTAAAAACAAAAATGCCCACCGAAGTGAGCATTTATTACTGTTCTACAGAGAACGTATTATGGAAGACCTGCTTCTATTGCAGACCAAGCTTCTTCTCAAGGTAATGGATGTTTGCACCACCGTGTTGGAAGTTTTCGTCGTTCATAATCGCTAATTGCAGCTCAGTATTGACGTTGATACCTTCAACAATCATTTCTGCTAGTGCGTTCTTCATGCGTGCAATCGCTACGTCACGGTTCTCACCGTAAGTGATCAGCTTGCCGATCATTGAATCGTAATGCGGTGGCACTGTGTAGCCAGTGTAGATATGAGATTCCCAACGAACACCCATGCCGCCTGGTGCGTGGAAACGTTCAATCTTACCTGGTGAAGGTAGGAAGCGAACTGGATCTTCAGCATTGATACGACATTCGATTGAGTGGCCGCGCAGCTTAATATCATCCTGTGTGAATGATAGAGGCTGACCAGCAGCAATGCGAAGTTGCTCTTTCACTAGATCGATACCCGTTACCATTTCAGTAATCGTGTGCTCAACCTGAATACGAGTGTTCATTTCGATGAAGTAGAACTCACCGTTCTCGTATAGGAATTCAAATGTACCTGCGCCGCGGTAACCAATCTCAAGACATGCACGAGTACAACGGTCGCCTATGTATTTACGCATTTCTTCAGTGATACCTGGAGCTGGTGCTTCTTCCACAACTTTCTGGTGACGACGCTGCATTGAACAGTCACGCTCACCTAGGTGGATAGCATTACCTTGGCCATCTGCAAGCACTTGTACTTCAATGTGACGTGGGTTTTCTAGGAATTTCTCCATGTAAACCATGTCGTTGTTGAAACATGCTTTTGCTTCAGCACGAGTCATCGCGATAGCTTCTGTTAGTTCTGCTTCAGAACGAACAACACGCATACCACGACCGCCGCCGCCGCCAGATGCCTTGATGATAACTGGGAAGCCAATGCGCTTAGCGTGCGCTTTGTTTTTCGCTTCGTCGTCATCAAGAGGGCCGTCAGAACCTGGTACACAAGGTACGCCAGCTTTCTTCATTGACGTGATAGCTGACACTTTGTCACCCATCATGCGAATGGTTTCAGCTTTAGGGCCAACAAAGATAAAGCCACTGCGCTCTACCTGTTCTGCAAAGTCTGCATTTTCAGATAGGAAGCCGTAGCCTGGGTGAATAGCAACTGCACCTGTAACTTCAGCTGCGCTGATGATACGAGGGATGTTCAGGTAGCTATCGATACCGCGAGCTGGACCAATACAAATGGTTTCGTCAGCAAGAAGTACGTGCTTAAGATCACGGTCAGCGGTTGAGTGAACCGCTACCGTTTTGATGCCAAGCTCTTTACATGCTCGCAGAATACGCAGTGCAATTTCACCACGGTTCGCGATTACTAATTTATCTAACATAATAAGTGCTCTCTATTATTCGATAATTACTAGAGCTTGGTCGAATTCTACTGGTTGACCGTCTTCAACTAGGATTGCTGTTACAACACCAGACTTATCAGCTTCGATTTGGTTCATCATTTTCATTGCTTCAACGATACATAGAGTTTCGCCAGCAGTTACAGATTGACCAACTTTAACGAATGGTTTTGCATCTGGGCTTGGAGCGCCGTAGAAAGTACCAACCATTGGAGAAAGAACTTGGTGACCAGCTGGAACTGCAGGAGCTGCTGCTTCTGCTGCTACAGGTGCCGCCGCAGGTGCTGCTGCCGCTACAGGAGCTGGAGCCGCTGCATATTGAATAGGCGCTGCAGATACAGGGCTGTTACGACTGATTCGTACTGACTCTTCACCTTCAGAGATCTCTAGCTCAGAAATGCCAGACTCTTCAACCAATTCGATTAGCTTTTTGATTTTGCGAATATCCATTGTTTCTTTCTCTTTATCTGTTGATTGAACTTACTCTTTGACTGAGTAGGTTAGTAATAGTTCGTTGTTTTTATTTACTTTGCGTTGAGCTTGTTGAGCGCAGCCGTCAAAGCAAATTGATAACCTTGGGCACCTAAGCCACAAATCACACCTTCTGCTTTATCAGATAGGTATGAGTGGTGACGGAATGGTTCACGTGCGTGAACATTCGATAGATGAACCTCAATAAATGGGATAGCAACACCAAGTAGTGCATCACGCAACGCCACACTGGTATGTGTAAAGGCCGCTGGGTTGATAATAATAAAATCAACATTTTGATAAGCACTATGGATAGCTTCAATCAGTTCATACTCACGATTTGACTGTAAGTGAGACAGCTCAACATCTTGTGTTTTCGCTTGCTCGGTCAAAGAGCTAATAATCTGGTCAAGTGTTTGAGAACCGTAGTGTGCAGGCTCTCTAAGGCCTAACAGGTTAAGGTTTGGGCCATTTAAAACTAGAATGCGAAACTTTGTAGACATTGTGGGGCTATCTTCCTTTATCGTGTTTACGAATGTGAATGTTGCCATTTTATTGAAAATTTGGGGTTAATTTCCAGTAAGAAAAACCCAAATTTAAAAATTAGAACCAGATTATAGCTAATTCAGCGCAAATCGCAGCAATTTACTGGTCTAATCTCCTATAAGTACGGCATGGAATTGTTATCAACTTAACAAAAACCAGCGATTGCCTTAATTTTATCGAAGATATTTGAGATCAAGATCAGCCATAAAAAAACCGCCACATAG
Source organism: Vibrio sp. QJM3NY_15 (assembly GCF_057785995.1). NCBI lineage: Bacteria > Pseudomonadati > Pseudomonadota > Gammaproteobacteria > Vibrionales > Vibrionaceae > Vibrio > Vibrio sp. QJM3NY_15. Next base: position 3,409,460 of record NZ_CM173517.1, on the reverse strand, counting down.
GTGACGGTTTATTAATGGCTGTTTTAAATAGTGATAAGCTAATGTGACGGGTTGCTTATGCCAGTTCAGCTTTCTCTGCAATCAGTTTATCGACTACGCTTGGGTCTGCTAGTGTTGACGTATCGCCTAGGTTGCCAGTATCGCCAGTGGCAATCTTACGCAGGATACGACGCATGATTTTACCTGAACGAGTTTTTGGCAAAGAATCTGTCCAATGCAGTACGTCTGGTGTTGCGATTGGGCCAATCTCTTTACGTACCCAGTCTTTGACTTCTTTATGAAGCTCTGCGGTTGGGAACTCACCATCATTAAGCGTGATGTAAGCGTAAATTGCTTGGCCTTTAATATCGTGAGGAATGCCCACAATCGCTGCTTCTGCAATCTTATCGAACGCCACTAGCGCAGATTCAATCTCAGCGGTACCCATACGGTGACCTGATACGTTAAGCACGTCATCGACACGACCCGTAATCCAGTAGTAACCGTCTTCATCACGACGAGCGCCATCACTGGTAAAGTACATACCTTTAAAGGTAGAGAAGTAAGTTTGTTCGAAACGGTCATGATCGCCATGTACGGTACGCATTTGTCCCGGCCAAGAGTCAAGAATCACAAGGTTGCCGTCTGTTGCACCCTCAATGATGTTGCCCATGTTGTCGACAAGCGCGGGTTGCACACCGAAGAATGGACGAGTCGCTGAACCCGGTTTTAGGTCTGTTGCGCCCGGTAGTGGAGCGATTAAGATGCCGCCCGTTTCTGTTTGCCACCATGTATCGACAATTGGAGACTGCTCGTTACCAATTGTTTTGTAGTACCACTCCCACGCTTCTGGGTTGATAGGTTCACCTACCGAGCCCATGACTCTTAGGCTGTCACGAGAAGTCCCTTCAACCGCTTCATTACCTTTCGCCATTAGGGCGCGAATCGCCGTTGGCGCAGTATAAAGAATATTAACTTGATGCTTATCAACTACTTCACTCATGCGGCTTGTGTTCGGGTAATTCGGCACGCCTTCAAACAGGATGGTTTTCGCACCATTGGCAAGCGGTCCGTAAACAAGGTAAGTGTGACCGGTAATCCAGCCCACATCCGCAGTACACCAGAAGGTTTCGCCTTCTTGGTAATCGAATACGTATTTGAAGGTCATGGCTGCATAAACAAGGTAGCCACCTGTGGTGTGCATAACACCCTTAGGTTTACCTGTTGAGCCTGATGTATAAAGAATGAATAGTGGATCTTCCGCATTCATCTCTTCTGGTGGGCAATCCGCCGATACGTTTGCGATAGCATCATGCCACCACACATCACGGTGTTCGTGCCAAGCCACATCGCCGCCAGTACGTTTGAATACCACAACCTTCTCGATGTTCTTCACTTCAGGGTTAGTCAGTGCTTCATCGACATTCTTCTTCAGTGGAACAGCACGGCCGCCACGCACGCCTTCATCGGCAGTGATAACGACTTTAGAATTTGAATCGATAATACGACCAGACAGTGCTTCTGGGGAGAAACCGCCAAATACCACTGTGTGAACCGCGCCGATACGGGTACATGCCAGCATCGCAACCGCAGCTTCTGGAACCATTGGCATGTATAAACAAACCACATCGCCTTTACGTACGCCTTGCTCTTTCAGAGCATTAGAAAACAGGCACACTTCTTTGTGTAGTTCGTTAAAGGTTAGGGTTTTATCATCAGCAGGGTCATCGCCTTCCCAGATGATAGCGACTTCATCACCGCGCTCAGCAAGGTGACGGTCGATACAGTTAGCCGAAACGTTAAGCGTGCCATCTTCAAACCAGCGAATATCAATGTGGCCTGGGTCGAAAGAAGTATTTTTTACCTGTGTGAAAGGTTTAATCCAATCAACGATTTTTCCGTGTTCACCCCAAAAGCCTTCAGGGTCAGAAACAGATTGCTGGTACATGGCTAGGTAAGTGTCATTATCCGCGTGTGTGGTTGATTTAATATTTTCTTTTACCGGATAAACGTGGGCTTCACTCATTGCATCTCTCCTTGTGCCTACATTCTTAATGAACTGGCAACTTCCTTTGTGTTCAGTTTCTAAGTCTATTACAGGACCGTCGTTGTGCTATCACTCTCGACTAGGACGGCGATTTCCACAATTAGACTTTAGGATGAGACGCCGCTTTTCACTTACAAAATAGCGAGTTAAGTTCATTTTTGCGATATTGCTCTCTATGTAGAGAGGCAATGGTTGAATTAAGAATAAGAAGAGTTGAAACGAGGTAAATCACCGTGTTTAAGGCGAACAAAGATCAGGGCGGCGGAGATAGCGTCTTGTAATGCATCATGTTTATTGACCGGGATAGGTAGATCCAGCTGGCGACAAATGGCGTCCATACTGAGATCAAAATAGGCATTGGGTAGCTGTCTTTCGAGTTTTTCTTGATAGAGCTGGCTCACTTCGACTAACCGGTTAGGCAGTGGAAATCCGAGTTGTTTTAAACAGGCGCGGTCGAGAATTTTCTTGTCATAGCGGATGTGATAGCCAACTAAAGGGCGATTACCAATAAAGTCGAGCAGCTCGATCAAAGCCTGTTTCTCTTCGATACCATGCTTGAGATCTTGATGGCGAATGCGATGAATTTTGATTGAATTGCAATCGAGCGATTGAGGGGCTCGTAGCCGGACCTCGAAAGGCTGGCTGGTAATGATTCGATTACCAATGATCTTGGTCGCGGCAATGGTAACTAATTCCGCCTGATTGGGGTCGAGACTGGTGGTTTCACAATCGAGAGATACGTATTCGTGATTAGCAGACGCAGCAAACAGAGGCTGATAAGCAGAGCCTTTGAGTTTGTGATGCCAGTAATAACGAATCAATCTATTCATCGTTCAGTCACCTAATCTCTGATTTGATAGTGGTAGCCGAGCCATTGCTTGAACTTTTTGACCACATGCAGGCTATGACGAAGTAAGTCTCGGTCTGCCCGTTCCATCAGTTTGACGTCGATTTTATTGCTGCTGTGTTGTTGTGAAAGTCGCTGAGCTAAACGCCATTTAAAGAACTGTTTGAGCGCTTCATTGAGGTTGTCCGCGGTACTTTGCTCTAACACCTTTTTGCTAACCAGTTGTTCAATACGCTCAAAGGTGTTGTTCACAGTCACACCATGCTCAAGGCAAAGTGCTCTCACACCGTGGACTATCGGGAAAATACCACCTTGCTTGATATCGAGCCCTGACTTGGATTTTTTCACGTTACCAAATAGGGTGAGGGGAACTGAAAAGTTCAGAGCTGGGCGGCAGAATTCAGTCAGAATCAATTCCTGTCCTAGCATCAAATCACTCAGGTGTTGCTTGACCGGTTTTAAAAGTTCTCTATTACCCGCAACGGCATGTGCATCTGCCATGATGGCAATATCCATCACGGTATCGGGCGTGGCTTTTTTTACCCAACGGGTGAGCGTTTGTTTCCACTCTTGTTGTGAATGAACCCATTTCGGGTTGTTGACCATCACGTTGCCTGGACAGAGTGGGTAGCCCAATTGCTGCAATGTATGCGTTAGGTCGTTCATGGCACTTTGGCATTGGTGCCACTCCAAACCATCCTGAATAATCAGCGCATTATCTTGGTCGGTTTTAAGGATTTGCTCTCCGCGACCTTCAGATCCCAATACGATCAGGCAGCAATGATTATGCAGTGCGGGTGGGATAACCAACTCAAAAGCCTTCTCTATGATCTGTTCATTAACGGCTGAAATTAACTCCATGATGAAGCGCGTGCGAATGCCGTTACTGAGTAGGCTTTCAACCAGTTGACGTTGCTTGTTGGAGGCTAATGCAAGCTCTTCAATGCTGGTGGCTCGTGCAATACGCAAAGTAAGAACGTGAGAATGAGTAGAGAATGCACTCAGAATTTGCGTCATGTCCACCATACCGACAGCATTTGGACCATCACAAACCATCAGCCTTTTTACGCGATTTCGGGTCATGGTGATCATGGCGTTAAACAAGAAGTCCCCTTGATTAACGTGCAGTACAGGGAACGTTGCTATCTCGCCAACCGCGGTATCGAGCGGATGGTTATCGAGCATCACCGCGTGCAATAAATTGGTTCTTGTGACGATTCCATACGGAAAGGTACATGATGATCCAAAAGCTTTTGGATCATCATGTTCTAAATGAATTAGAGCCGAGTCTAACCCTTGTTCTTTAAGGGTTTGAGTGACTTGGTTAATAGGTTGGCCGGGTTCCAGTATCAGTGGAGGGTGATAGATCGATTCGTCCACTTTGGTCAGTATGAACTCGGCAAGATTTTGTTGCTGTTGGGCAGCTTCAATTAGCGCTTTTCGTGTCGAAAGGTTGCTATCAAAGTAAGCGGCAAACTGGCCATTGGCGTGGTACAGCTCAAGAAAGGTATCGGTTGGGAGTAGATAACTTAGGGTATCTTCAAGCGCGATATATTGGTGTTTGGTGTGAGGTTCAAACTGACTGCGTACATCGAAGATATCGTCATTGGCATAATGTGCGTAGATTTCCCCATCGCTGCTCGCGCGCTCCTCCACGGCTCCTTTAATCAGAATATGCAGATGGCGACTAGGGCGGTCTGCCTCCAATATCACCTCGTGTGCTCGGTAATAGACCACATCCAATGAGGAACGCAGCGTTAACTGCTCCGTGTCGGACAGGCTATCGAAGGGCGGGTGCTGCATATTAAATTTATCAGGCATAAGCATCGAAAGAAGTAGGAGTCTCTTTTCAGTCTGACAAATTACCAGCGAAGCTCCAGACGACTTTAGTCTAAATGCGATCGTGGTGCGGATGAGCGCCGGATACCTCACTCAAATGGGATATCGATATTCATTGAATACAGGAATACTATCTCTTCAATAATTCCCTTTTTCATCGTATGCGACGTAGGCATAATTGGTTTTGCCTTTTTCCGCACACTTTATAGGTTATTTATGTTTAGCCCTTCTCCCTATGGCTGGATCTCCCAGTATTTTCTTGGTTTCTTTTTTGCCTATGGCGTTTATTTGCCATTTTGGGCGCTGTGGTTTGAAGACCAAGGTGTCTCTGCGGGTGATATTGGTGTTCTGATTGGTATTGGCTTTGCGACGCGTTGTGTTGCCAACCTAGTGATCACCCCACGTATCCATAAAGTTGAGCATTTAATGCCGGCTTTGCGTTGCTTGAGCTTTGCGGCATTGCTGTTTGTTGGCTTCCACTTCTTCACTGGCGGTAGCTTTTTATTGATGCTGCTTGCGACAGTATTGTTCAACCTATGCTGCGGCCCGATCATTCCATTGTCTGATGCAATGGCGAACCATTACAGCCGCCTCAATATGCTTGATTACGGGCGTACTCGTTTGTGGGGGTCGATTGCATTTATCGCAGGATCCACCGTGGTGGGTTTTTTGGTTGCGAAGTTTGGTACAGACATGATTTTGTATACCGCGTTTGCTGGTGTGCTGATGTCATTAGTATTGGCGATGAGAAATCCTAATGTGATGCCGGTGACACACTCTGAGCAACAAGCGGTACGACCAAAATTAGGTGAGCTGCTGCGTGAATCGTCAGTAGTTAAATTTTTGGCCTTGATGGCGCTGCTGCAAGGTAGCCACGCTGCGTATTACAGCTTTAGTGCGATTTATTGGAAAGAGGCGGGTCACTCTGAAGCGATTATTGGTTACTTATGGAGCTTAGGTGTTGTCGCTGAGGTGGCCGTGTTTGCTTTAAGTAAACGCTTGTTCTCAGGGTGGTCACTGCGCACGCTGTTCGTAGTAGCGGCAATCGGGGTAATGGCTCGCTGGGGTATTACCGCGTCAACAACGGCTATTTTTGCATTGGTGATGGTGCAACTGCTTCATGGCGTGACATTTGCCATGGCGCATATTGCTGCGATTCAATACATTCAATCTGAAGAACAGAACAAGATGGTCGCCCTGCAAGCTTTGTATAACGCGATTCCATTAGGTGCCTTTATCGCACTAATGACAACCTTAAGTGGTTGGGGTTATGAGCTTTGGGGTGCGAATATTTTCTGGGGCATGGCCGCAATGGGCGCACTTGCACTGTTCATTAAGGTTGATGAAAGAAGTTCAGTGGTTGAAGTCAATCAAACAGCCTCAGCTCAATCTGATGCTCAGAATTAAAGCCCAAAGCACAGAATTTAAGCGATGCGATTGAGTTAAGCGCACTTCCCTAGTTAAATGAAACCTCTCCAATATGGAGAGGTTTTTTTATGGATGAAAAAAGGGTTTTCAATGCAAGGATGGGTAGTAATTCCAGTCTCTTTAGCTTACTTGGGCGTGTTATTTCTGATCGCATGGTATGGAGACAGGCAAGTTCGTTGGCTATCACGCTGGCGTCCATGGATATATAGCCTTTCTATTGCGGTGTATTGTACCTCTTGGACCTTCTATGGAACGGTCGGGCAGGCCAGTAACAATCCTTGGTCATTCTTACCCATCTACCTCGCCCCTATTTTAGTTTTCACGTTGGGGTGGCGGATATTAGCTCGGCTGATCCTCATCGCGAAACGTGAGCACATCACCTCTATTGCCGACTTTATCGCGGCTCGTTATGGAAAATCTCAGGGCTTGGCTGTTGCCGTCACCGTGATTGCCGTGGTCGGTATTCTTCCTTATATCGCGCTACAGTTGCGTGGTATTACGATGGGCTTGGAGATTGTCGCCCCCGATCTCGCCGAAGATTTTGGATATCAGAATTATCACGTCTCTTGGTTTGTAGTCGGTGCATTAGCGATTTTTACGATGCTGTTTGGTACGCGACACATCGATAACACAGAACATCACCGTGGCATGATGATGGCGGTGGCATTTGAGTCGATTGTAAAGCTGGCGGCCTTCTTGATTGTTGGTCTGTTTATCATTTACCTCGCAATGAGCAGCGATAAAATCGACTTGCTTGATGTCGCGGCTTCTACTTATGAATCGCCCAATATCCCCACGTTAGTGATTCACACCATTCTTACGATGTTGGCGATTGTCTGTCTGCCACGTCAGTTTCACACCATGGTGGTTGAAAACGAACGACCTCAGGACTTACACACCGCTCGCTGGTTATTTCCTCTTTATCTCATTCTAATGGGGCTGTTTGTTCTACCGATTGCTTGGGCAGGCCAGGGATTACTTACGGGTATGCCGGCTGATACCTACGTGATTAGCGTGCCGATGGCAGAAGGGGCTAATCATATTGCTTTGCTGGCTTTTCTTGGGGGTACCTCAGCGGCGAGTGGCATGGTGATTGTTTCGACCATTGCATTGGCGATCATGGTATCGAATGATCTGGTGATGCCACTGTTGCTGCGCCGTATGCGCTTGACGCAACGAACGCATAAACATTTTTCTGGCTTGTTATTGGTGATTCGTCGTGGACTGATCCTATTACTGCTGCTGGGTGCGTGGGCATTTTATCAGGCGCTAGATACCATTCATTCTCTGTCGGCGATCGGCTTTCTCTCCTTTGCGGCGATTGCGCAGTTTGCCCCCGCCTTGATCGGTGGTTTGTATTGGCGTCTGGGTAATCGAAAAGGGGTTTATGTTGGCCTATTAGTTGGCTCAGTGATTTGGTTGATTACCCTAATGAGCCAAACCAGTATGTTGGCGGGCGATAGCGACAGTAATTTACTGTTGTGGATTATTACGCCGCCAGAGTTACTGAGTAGTTGGGATGTCAGCAGTTCAAACTGGGGTATCGTGATGAGTATCTTACTCAATACCCTGTGTTATGTAGTGGTCTCGATGACAACACGCCCAAGCCTAAGTGAGCGCTTACAATCAGCAGCATTCGTTGGTACGCCACTGCCTGAAAATGAGAATATCAGCCTCTATCAGAACCGTGTTACGGTGGCTGAATTAGAGATGCTCGCCTCGCGTTTTGTAGGTCGTAAGCGAGCGAAAAGTGCCTTACACAGTTATTGGCAACAACACGGTCAGCCGCTGCTTCCCAATCAACAAGCGCCCGCAAGTCTGATTAGACACGCAGAGCGCGTGCTCGCCGGGGTGTTCGGTGCTTCGTCTGCTAAGTTAGTACTCACTTCGGCCTTGCAAGGCAGAAACATGCAGCTTGAAGAGGTGGCGACCATTGTTGATGAAGCCTCTGAACTGTACGACTTCAGCCGTGGTTTACTGCAAGGCGCGATTGAACATATTGGCCAAGGCATTGCAGTAATAGACAAACAAATGAGGCTGGTGGCATGGAATCAACGTTACTTAGAACTGTTTGAGTTCCCTGCTGGTTTGATTCAGGTTGGCCGACCCATTTCAGATGTGATTCGTCACAATGCTGAGCAAGGTTTGTGTGGTCCGGGTGACCCTGAAGATCACGTTCGCCGTCGTGTCTATCACCTTGAGCAAGGCACGCGACACACCTCATCTCGTATTCGTCCTGATGGTCGAGTGATTGAGGTGCAAGGTAATCCAATGCCGAGTGGCGGGTTTGTCATGAGCTTTACCGACATCACGGTATTCCGACAAGCAGAACAAGCGCTCAAAGATGCTAACGAAAGCTTGGAGTCAAGAGTTCATGAGCGAACTCAAGAGCTCGAAAAACTTAACCAACGTTTAGTTAAAGCCACTCAAATTTCTGATCAAGAATCTCAATCTAAGAGTCGTTTTCTTGCGGCTGTTAGTCATGATTTGATGCAGCCGCTCAATGCTGCTCGTTTATTTGCTTCATCGCTGTCTGAGGTGGCAAAAGAGCAAGAGGTGAAGCAGCTTTCGTCTCATATCGAGAGTGCGTTGGGTGCGGCTGAAGATTTGATTGGCGACTTATTGGATATCTCTCGATTGGAATCCGGCAAGCTAGAAACCAACGTTCACGCGATTGCCGTGCATGACGTGCTGACCAATTTGAATGCGGAATTTAGTGCTTTGGCAACACAGCAGAAGATCCAATTCCAGATGATCCCGTCGTCATTGTTTATTCACTCTGACCCTAAATTATTGAGACGCGTGATTCAGAACTTTTTGACTAATGCGTTCCGCTATAACCCTGAAGGAAAAGTTGTCCTCGGTGCGAGACGAGTGAATGGTCAGGTGCGAATTGATGTGTGGGATAACGGAACCGGTATCGATGAAGACAAGCAACAAGAGATCTTCGAGGAGTTTACGCGTGGTAGCCAAGTACGAGCCGATCAGGGGTTGGGATTAGGGTTGGCTATCTCGAAAGGCATTGCTCATGTGCTTGGTCATCAAATCTCGATGCGTTCATGGCCGGGAGAAGGCAGCGTCTTTTCCATCACCTTAGCGAGAGCAGAGCAGGTGGCTCCAATTGTGCAAGCTTCAGCGCCAATGGCGACAAGCGACATCGAGCACCTGAAAATACTGTGTGTCGATAATGAGCGCGAGATTTTAGTCGGCATGGAGAACTTGATTGGTCGATGGGGTTGTGAGGTCAAGACCGCCGTCGACTTAGTCGAAAGCTTGAAGTGTCTCGATGATGATTGGCAGCCGGATGTGATTTTCTCTGATTATCGCCTCGATAATGGCCGAACTGGACTCGAAGTCCTGCAACAATGCCGTTTGCGTCTTGGGGACTCTTTTGAAGGTGTCATCATCAGTGCTGATAGAACCGATGACATGTTGACTGCGATAAAGGCCAACAGCTTCAGCTTTATTGCTAAGCCAGTGAAGCCACTCAAGTTAAGGGCGGTCTTAAATCGGGTGAGTTAATTAGGAATAATCAGCTCTAATTCCTAATTAATGAACGGATGTAAAAAAGGCCTCGGATGAGGCCTTTTTTGTTTTAGTAAGGATCGTTAATACCTGTTCGCTTTTTAACTAACTAAATAGATAACTAACTAGCCCGCAATACCGCCCTGCGTCAGTGTGCTTGGATCAAGCAGCTTGCTGAGTTCTTCTCGGCTTAGGTCTGTTTCTCGTTCGGCAACATCTAGAATCGGTAAGCCTTCTTTGTAGGCTTTCTTGGCGATATCAGCCGCTTTTAGGTAACCAATCACAGGGTTGAGTGCGGTCACCAGAATTGGATTCTTTGAAAGCGCTAAATCAAGATTGTCTTGGCGCACCGTGAAGGTAGCAATCGCTTTATCAGCCAGTGCGACTGAGCTGTTGGCTAATAGTTCTATGCTTTCTAATACGTTATGAGCAATAACCGGCAGCATCACATTCAATTGGAAATTTCCAGACTGCCCAGCCACCGTAATGGTGGTGTCATTGCCAATCACTTGCGCTGCCGCCATGGCAGCTGCTTCTGGAATTACAGGGTTGACCTTGCCAGGCATGATAGACGAGCCCGGCTGCAGAGCCTGCAACTCAATTTCCCCTAAGCCAGCTAACGGGCCTGAATTCATCCAACGAAGATCGTTTGAGATCTTCATGATCGCAACTGCTGCAGTTTTAAGCTGACCAGACAATGCAACGATCGCGTCTTGGCTGCTGAGGTTAAAAAAGAAGTTTTCACTCGAGGTAAAACTGATCTTTGTCGATTGAGACAGGTTACTTGCAAACTTATCGGCAAAGCGTGGGTCGGCATTGATCCCCGTACCGACTGCTGTACCACCTTGAGCAAGCGCCTTGACTGCTGGCAAGCTGCTTTCTATCGCTTGCTTGGCATGTTCAATCTGATATTTCCAACCACCAAGCTCTTGAGCAAAGGTAATTGGCATTGCATCCATTAGATGGGTACGGCCAGTTTTGACTACCTCAGCAAGTTTATGCTGTTTTACGGTAAGCGCCACAGAAAGGTGGGTAAGTGCAGGCAACAGCTTATTTTCTGCCATCAAAGCGACACTGACTTGAATTGCTGTTGGCACGACATCGTTACTGCTTTGCCCCATGTTTACGTGATCATTCGGGTTCACGTCTCCTTGCAGGCTTCTTGAAGCGAGTGTCGCAATCACTTCGTTAGCATTCATGTTGGAGCTGGTGCCAGAGCCCGTCTGATAGACATCAATAGGGAATTGCTCGAGGTGTTTACCATCGATGATCTCTTGGCTGGCTTCGGCTATCGCGTTGGCAATATCACCTTCCAGTAAACCTAGCTGAGCATTAGTATCGGCGGCGGCCAGTTTAATTAACGCCAGTGCTTGAATGAAGCTGGTTGGCATCTTGTGTGAACTGAACGCGAAGTTATCCGCGGCACGTTGAGTTTGTGCTTGGTATAGCGCATCGGCAGGAACTTTCACTTCGCCCATGCTGTCTTTTTCTATCCGAAATTGTAGGGTCATGTTCTATCCTTGTTAGCCAAGTGGGGCTTGGACTTGTTGTAGTGTTTGGCTGAGATTCAAAAAACGCGCTTGGCCTTGAGGCTGCTGGCAGTAGTGGCGTTTCAAATAAAACAATGGAGAGTGAATAGAGTCTAGGCAGATATGACGAAAGGTGAAACTGCGGTCACGAGACTCAATCGCTTCTATCAAATGAAAGAAAACTTGGCGCAGGTGCAGCTCGCATAACAAGATGTTTTCTTGGGCGGCATGCTTTTCATAGTAAGCCGAAAGCGTTAGTGCGCACTCGATGTAGTCTCGAATCACAAATGGCTCGTGGCCTTGCACTTGTTCTAATGAAGCAAAGCGATCTTGTGCTTTGTAAAACCTCGAGTAGAGACTCTGCTGCTCTTTCATCATCATTTGCATCTCTTTAATGGATGTTAATGATAATTATTATCAAATGATATTTTAAAAACAACCCTTTATTTGGTCTTTTTATAAAATATAAGGCAAAAGAAAAAGCCGATACATAATGTATCGGCTTTCTGAGATTCAGTACCTAATCCCTACAATGTAAGTACTGATTCATTTTTTGCTAAACATTTTTGTTTAGTGGTCGTGCTTAGTGGTCGTGAGCTTCACCTGCACCTTTCGGGTAACGGATGTTCTCAACCATATCTTGTACATCTTGTGGAACTTCAGCAGTTACTTTGTTTACAGCAATTGATACTACGAAGTTTAGACACATACCTAGCGTACCGATGCCTTCTGGGCTGATACCAAACCACCAGTTTTCAGGTGTGCTTGCTGCTGGGTTAATGAACTTGAAGTAGATGATGTAGCTTGCTGTGAAGGCAATACCTGACAACATACCTGCAATTGCGCCTTCCTTGTTCATCCTCTTGTAGAAGATACCTAGGATAATCGCTGGGAAGAAGGATGCTGCGGCTAAGCCGAAGGCAAACGCTACTACCTGTGCTACGAAGCCTGGTGGGTTAATACCCAAGTAACCTGCGCCAACAATCGCGACCATGGCAGCCAAACGAGCGGCTAACAGCTCCTGCTTGTCGGTCATATTTGGTCTGAAGCCTTTCTTCAACAAGTCATGTGAAATCGACGTTGAGATTACCAATAGTAGACCAGCGGCTGTTGATAGTGCGGCTGCTAGGCCACCGGCTGCAAGCAGTGCTACAACCCAGTTTGGTAGTTTTGCTAGCTCTGGAGAAGCCAGTACGATGATGTCACGGTTAATCTTCATCTCGTTGCGTTCGTCGCCCGAATAGAACATTTTGCCATCGCCGTTCTTATCTTCCCAACCAACTAGGCCAGTGCTTTCCCAGTTTTTGTACCAGCTTGGTGCGTCTGCTGCTGCGACACCTTGCATGTCTGGGCCGTTAATCGTTTCGATCATGTTTACACGAGCGAAAGCTGCAACGCCAGGTGCTGTTGTGTATAGCAATGAGATGAACAGTAGTGCCCAACCTGCTGAGATACGAGCATCACGTACTTTTGGTACCGTAAAGAAACGAATGATTACGTGTGGAAGACCGGCAGTACCTACCATTAGAGCTGCACAGATGAAGAATACATCTACCATGCTCTTGTTACCTTCGGTATAGGCGGTAAATCCGAGTTCTTCTGTTAGTCCATCCAGTTTATCAAGTAGGTATACATCTGTACCTGATAGCGTCGAGCCCATACCAACTTGTGGAAGTGGGTTACCCGTCATCATGATTGAGGTAAAGATTGCTGGAACAAGGAAGGCGAAAATGAGGACACAGAATTGAGCTACCTGCGTATAAGTGATGCCTTTCATGCCACCAAGCACTGCGTAGAAGAACACAATACCCATACCAATGATGATGCCTAGGTTAATATCAACTTCTAGGAAACGAGAGAATACAACGCCAACACCACGCATCTGGCCCGCAACGTACGTAAATGATACGAAGATTGCACAGAATACCGCTACCATACGTGCTGTTTTCGAGTAGTAACGCTCACCGATGAAATCAGGAACCGTAAACTGACCGAACTTACGTAGGTAAGGTGCTAAACATAGCGCAAGTAGTACATAACCACCTGTCCAACCCATTAGGTAAACCGCACCGTCGTAACCAACGAATGAGATGATACCTGCCATTGAGATGAATGATGCTGCCGACATCCAGTCAGCGGCTGTTGCCATGCCGTTTGCTACTGGGTGTACGCCGCCGCCAGCAACGTAGAATTCACTCGTTGTTCCAGCGCGAGCCCAGATTGCGATGCCGATATAGACTGCGAAAGTAATACCGACGAGAATAAACGTCCAAGTTTGAATATCCATGTTCTAGCCTCTAGTCTTCCTGTACGTTGTATTTTTTGTCCAGCTTATTCATGCGAACAACGTAAATAAATATCAACGCCACGAAGGTATAAATTGAACCTTGTTGAGCGAACCAAAAACCTAGCTTAAATCCGCCAAATTGAATGGTATTTAGGACATCCACAAATAAGATGCCAGCGCCATAAGACACCACAAACCAAACTGCGAGTAGTGTTCCCATTATTCCCAAGTTTTCCTTCCAGTAGGCTTGAGCATGTTCCGTAGATTCGAACGCCATTGCCTTCTCCTTTAATTCCGTTTTCGTAGAAACCGTTTCTGTAGAAATTGCCGTGTTAACGTAATGTTACGATTTAGAATGTAGCAAGGATAAGTCAAGGGATCTGTGCAACTTTAGTCGGGACGCTATTAGCGCTAATGTACTGAAATATGGGAGCTAGGAGACAGAACCATAGAAAAACGTGATGTTGCAATGATGTTAAATTAGCCAAAGGTCTAACAAAAAGGGATGAATTAGAGTGCGAGTCATAAAATTTAACAACTAAATGACTGAGAAACGGTATTTAGTCCTGCCTATGACACGAAGCGAAACATAAGTTTGTTATAGTAACTACGGTACTTTCACCGGCCGTGACTTGCTTAACGGCAGAAGATCAACAAGCTAGTGGCAAAAGATCAACAGGCTTAAAGCTCGAGTTTTATTCTTTGGGGGAACGAATTGGACGCAATAACCATTAATCACTTATTTTTGACTGGTGCCGTACTCATCGCCATCAGTGTACTTTTCTCACAAGTGTCCTCTCGATTGGGCGTTCCGATTCTTTTAATCTTTTTGTTCGTAGGTATGTTGGCGGGCGAAGATGGCCCCGGTGGCATTAATTTCAATGATTACTCGCTGACCTACTTGGTGAGTAACCTTGCGCTGGCTGTGATCCTGCTTGATGGTGGTATGCGAACCAAGGTCGCGAGCTTCAAGGTCGCTTTTTGGCCGTCGCTTTCGCTGGCGACGATAGGTGTGGCCTGTACCGCAACCCTAACCGGTTTAATGGCGGCTTGGCTGTTTGACCTATCACTGATGCAAGGCATTTTGGTTGGTGCGATTGTAGGTTCGACCGATGCAGCTGCGGTATTTTCTTTGTTGAAAGGGCAGAGCCTCAATGAACGTGTTGGCTCAACCTTAGAGATCGAATCCGGTACCAATGACCCAATGGCGGTCTTCCTGACAGTGACTTTAATTGCGCTACTGGGCACCCCAGATGCCGAGATGGGAATGAACTTCCTACTCAAAAGCTTCGCGATGCAGTTTGGTATCGGCACCCTTGTTGGTATTGGTGGCGGTTGGGTTCTATGGAGTCTAATTAACCGAGTACAGCTGGCCGATGGCCTTTACTCTATTTTGGTACTCAGCGGTGGTGTGGCACTGTTTGCGTTCTCTAACATGCTTGGCGGCAGCGGTATCTTATCGATCTACCTTGTAGGCTTGTTCATTGGTAATCGTCCGACGCGCTCTCGACACTCTATCCTTAATGTTCTTGATGGCATGACGTGGCTAAGCCAGATCGTGATGTTCTTGGTACTTGGTTTATTGGTTACACCATCGACATTGATGGACATTGCACTTCCTGCGTTAGCATTGGCTTTCGGTATGATCTTGTTTGCTCGCCCGTTGTCCGTTTGGTTGGGTTTACTGCCGTTCAGAAGCTTTACCACCAAAGAACGTTGGTTTGTTTCTTGGGTAGGTTTACGTGGCGCTGTGCCGATCATTTTGGCGGTGTTCCCGATGATGGCTGGCCTGCCTAATGCTCAACTTTACTTCAACATCGCCTTCTTCGTGGTTATGGTTTCGCTGATTGTTCAGGGCGGTAGCTTGATGAAAGTGGCGAGGTTGGCTCAGGTGACCTTACCACCGACACCAACACCAATTTCTCGTACCGGCATGGAGATTTATCCGACCAGTGAGTGGGAGATGTTTGTCTACAAGCTGAAAGAGGAAAAGTGGTGTGTTGGTGAACCGCTTAAGCGTTTGTCTATGCCAGAAGGGACGCGAATTACGGCACTGTTTAGAAAAGATGCTTTGCTTCACCCATCGGGTAGCACCGTGTTAGAGGCAAACGATATTCTCTGTGTACTTGGCCAAGATAAAGACCTAGATAGCTTAAGTGCGCTATTCAGTGAGGCTCCTCTAGCTGAAGAGACCGCTCGATTCTTTGGTGATTTCTTCTTGGATGTCGAACTATCGGTGGCAGCAGTCAGTGATTGTTATGGCATTGAACTGGGCTCGGAAGAAGAGCGAGAAATGACGCTAAAACAATTGGCTGAGCGAGAGCTTGGTGCCCACCCTGTATTAGGCGATAGTTTTGTGTGGCATGACATTACTTGGGTGATTGCAGAGATAGATGATCATAAAGTCGTCAGGTTGGGTTTATGTTTACCAAAGACGACTTTAGAAGAGGATATAAGCGAAGCTTAGTTGTGGACTTCTTGTAGCAAGATCACCGCCTGAGTTCGGTTTTTCACATCCAGTTTACGGAAGATGGCTGTCATATGTGCCTTGATGGTCGCTTCCGAAACATTCAATTCATAGGCGATTTGCTTGTTCAGCAGGCCGTCTGAAAGCATACCTAATACCTTGTATTGCTGAGGCGTCAGTGTGGATAGCTTTTCTGCAAGGTCGCTACAGGCTGCATTGTTGGTGATAAGCCCTTCAGGGAAGAACGGGTCGCCATTCAGCACTTGATTCAGTGCACTCACCAATTCACGCATATCACTCGACTTAGGAATGAAGCCAAAGGCACCGTGGCTCTTCACTTGAGTGACAACGCTGGCATCCTCGCTGGCTGAGATCACCACAATCGGTAAATCTGGATATTCAGCACGCAGTTGAATTAAGCCCGACATCCCGTTTGCTCCCGGCATTTTAAGGTCGAGAAGCAACAGGTCGGGTTCATCTTCTTTTTTTAGTAGAGTCAGTAAGGCATCGAGAGAATCAGCCTCAAGCAGGTTCGCACCGCTGATAGCCATATGAACTGACTGAAACAGGGCGTTGCGAAAGAGAGGGTGGTCATCAGCAATGATGATGGTATAGGTCGAGTCCATGACGTTCATACTTTTAACAATTTAGTTAATATTTATTATCATCCTGATTGAGTATGTGGACAATATCTATGCATGAAAAGTCTGAACCATATCGACTTTTATCCCCGGAATAAGAAAGCGTTACTCTGAATAGCAAAAAAGCCGCATTGCCATCTCGTTACGGAGGGGCGGTGCGGCTTTCGTTAGTGCTTGTATTTAGACGAATGTCGTCGTTATAGCTGGTGGTCTTGCATGTGTTTTAAGAATACATCTGCAGGCATAAAACCCGTCACACGAGCATTTGGAACATGGTTACCCTCGCCATCCCAGAACTCTATGGTTGGCAAACCGAGCACCTGCAATTGTTTAAGCAGTTCAATGTCTTGAGGCATGTTTCTTGTCACGTCAGCCTGAAGCAGGACGAAATCAGAAAGCTTGTTCTCAACATCAGCTTGGTGGAAGGTGTACTTCTCAAATTCTTTACATGCCACACACCAATCAGCGTAGAAATCGAGCATCACTGGCTTGCCGAGTTTCTTGGCTTCGATGAGCTGGATTTCTAACTCTTCAACCGTGTTAACGCGTGCAAACTGGATTTGTTGTTCAACCACAACGCTCTTTTCTGCGAACCAGTAATTCAATGCTGGTTGCGCTGAAGCGAATAGTCCGAGCATAGCGATGATACCCACAGCGCTTTGCTTCCAGCCACCGAATGGCAGTGCATTCTTGCTGTGGTAAAGCCAACCAAAGGCGATGAAGCCTAATCCAGACCAAAGTACCGTTGCCCACAATTCAGGAATAATTCGCTCTAGCAGGAAGATAGGTGCTGCCAGCAAAATAAAGCCGAATACGATCTTCACCTTGTCCATCCAGCTGCCTGCTTTCGGCAGAAGCTTATTACCAAACACCGCAACCAAGATCAGCGGGATACCCATACCCATCGCTAACGCATAAAGAGCGATCGCTCCGGTTAATAGGTCGCCACTTTGAGCCACATACAGCAGTGCTCCTGACAGTGGTGCTGTAGTACAAGGTGAACACACCAAGCCCGAGATAGCCCCCATTGCGAACACGCCCAAGGTATTGCCACCTTGTTGCTTGTTACTTTGGTTGTTAAGCCAAGTTTGGATGCTGCTTGGCAGTTGTAGGTTATAAACGCCGAACATCGACATCGCCAACGTCACGAACAGAATACTCAGCGCGATTAATACATAAGGGTGTTGCATCGCAGCTTGGAACTGCATGCCTGCTGAAGCAACCACTAAACCTAATAAGGTGTAGGTCAGCGCCATGCCTTGCACGTAGATGAAGGACAGCATCAGCGCACGACCTTGGCTGAGCTTGCCGCCACCTAGCACAATACCCGTTAGAATCGGATACATAGGCAGGACACACGGCGTAAAGGCTAAACCCACACCGAGTGCTAAGAATAATAATGGAGTCCACCAACTGTCACCGAGCTTATCGGCTAAGCCTGCTTCTTTTGAAGCGGGAGCATTGGTTTGTTGAGTGGTATTACTTGCTGCGTCAGCTGTAGGAGAAGAGGGTTGTACTGAATTGTCCGCTTCACCAGTTGCATCAGAAGAACCTTGTGAGACACCACTATTTTGCACATCACTGCTTTTTACATCACCAGAACTCGTCGCAGTAAATGGTTCAATGTCGATTACTCGAGTTTCTGGTGGGTAGCAGAAACCAGCATCTGCACAGCCTTGATATTTAACGATCAGCTGTGAGCCATCTTGGTAACTCTGTAGAGGAACTTGCACGAATAACGGCTGAGTATAAATGCTCACCTCACCGAAGAATTCATCTTGGTGTGGTTGGCCATCTTCCATTTCAACATTGCCGATAGCGAGATTTTGGCCAGTGAACGAGAGGCTATGTTGATAGAGGTAGTAGCCCTCTTTTACTTGCCAGTCGAGAAGGACTTTGCCGTCTTGCTGGTAGTAATTGAAAGGGAAAGCTTGGTCTACAGGGACAAAACCGTTGTTATTGCCTCCGAAGCTTGGCTCGGCGTTGTCGTTTCCAAAAAGCGCCCACGCAGGCTGGGTGAACAGGGAAACACAAACAAAAAGTAATGTGGCAAGTCGTCGCATACTATTTAGTCATCAAAATGGAGTTGAAGGTATCTTAACTCAATCAGACCGTAATAGTTTGTGATTAGTTTCATCGACCAGCAAATATCCACTAGGGCGGGTGAGCCACTTTCTTAGGCAGTCGAGAGAGGATTAGCTGTGCAACTGCAGTGAACAGCCCTTGCCAATAAGACATTTAGGCAACACCTAAGCGTGCTCTTACTACTTGTTCACAAGCATCAATGTTCATTGTGTCTTTCGGGATAATTAGCACGGTGTCATTGCCGCCAACCGTACCGATAATCTCAGTATGTGGGTCGATATCGACTAATCTTGCGACCAACTGTGCGCAACCAGGGTTTGTTTTTACGATCACCATCGCTTGGTTGTGAGTAATTAATTCGATTTGTGATGAGATTGAGGCATCGACACGCACAGGCGCGCTTTCAACCGTGATGCAGTAAACCTTTTTGCCACAGGCATTCTGAATTTTGACAACGCCAAGCTGTGACAAAATGCGAGAGACGGTCGATTGACTGATACCTGTATAGCCAATGTCGACGAGTTTCTCGCGCAGTTGATTCTGGGTCGAGAAGCTTTGTTGTTGTAGTAAGCGTTTGCACGCGGCAGTCAGTGTTTTATCTTCAGCTGAATACAAGCAACCGTGCTCAGTGATTTGGTTCATGAACAACTCCTTAAGGTCAACGTGTTGATATCGCTTGTCCATAGCGCAGAACGCACTCCCAAAGCCGTAGAGTACGATTGTTAATTAGGGCTTACCGATGAACCCCGAAATAAGAGGGAGGGTATGCGAGATGTATGATCATCTATGCATTGAGTCTACCACTAAAGTATAGTTATCTTTTTGAAGGCGATCACCAAACAAAATTCTGGTTAATTGCTTTTATTGTGGAGTTTTATTCTTTGGTTAAATGGATATTTATTCCGTGTTGGGAATAAATATCCATAAACCATAAAGGGCTTTTGTTGCGGAGGTAATAGCGCTAAGGGTTAGCGAATTTCACTCATGATCTCGCGAGAGAATACTTTTTCACAGTAGTGACATTTTAGCTGTACGTTTTCGTGTTTTAGCTGCACTTTAAAGCTACTTTCGACAGGTTCACCGTGTGAAATACAGTTGCTATTTGGGCAGGCGAACACACTGCTGATTTGTTCTGGCAGCACAAGTGTGAGCTTGTTGACCACTTTGTACTCTTCAATCTGATTCACAGTCGCTTGTGGGGCGTATAGAGCCAATTGATTGGCTTGTTCCTTGGTCAGAAAGATGTTCTCAATCTTGATTAGGTCTTTGTTGCCGAGCGCTGATGATGGCAGGTTTAACCCCATCGTGATGCGTTGCTCTGTTTTATGCAGCTTGAACAGTTTGAGAATTTTAATCCCAAGATGAGCAGGGATGTGGTCAATCACGCTGCCGTTACGGATCGCTTCTACTTGTAGCTGAGTTTGTTTAACCATGACTGTATCTCCTGCTTATAAAGTGTCGTTTAGAACTAGGGCTAATAAAGCTTCACGTGCATACACACCGTTTTCAGCTTGTTCGAAGTAGTAAGCGTGTGGCGTTTTATCGACGTCAGTGGTGATTTCGTCGACGCGTGGCAGTGGGTGAAGTACCTTCATGTTTTGACGAGCGTCTTTCAGCGTATCGGCCGTTAGGATGTAAGCCGACTTCATGTGCGCGTATTCCGATGCATCGAAGCGCTCTTTCTGTACGCGAGTCATGTACAGGACATCCAGTTCAGGCACCACTTCTTCAATGCTGCTGTGGGTGCTGTATTGGATACCCATCTCTTCTAATTCTTCACAGATATAATCTGGCATCTCTAACACTTCTGGCGCGATAAAGAAGAAACGCACGTTATTGAATTTTGATAGTGCTTGCGTCAATGAGTGCACCGTTCGGCCATATTT
The DNA here is from genome assembly GCF_057785995.1 of Vibrio sp. QJM3NY_15. Taxonomy (NCBI): domain Bacteria; kingdom Pseudomonadati; phylum Pseudomonadota; class Gammaproteobacteria; order Vibrionales; family Vibrionaceae; genus Vibrio; species Vibrio sp. QJM3NY_15. Next base: position 3,388,900 of record NZ_CM173517.1, on the reverse strand, counting down.
TAGGTCGCCAACGAACGCCACATTGAGGTTATCAAGCGTGCCTTGCGTTTCGTAAATCGAGAACAGATCCAACAAGGTTTGAGTTGGATGTTGGTTTGCACCGTCGCCGCCATTCACTACCGGAACACCATTCGAAAATTCAGAGGCCAAACGTGCAGCGCCTTCTTGTGGGTGACGCATTACAAAAGCGTCAACGTAAGAAGAGATAACTTGCACCGAATCGGCAAGTGTTTCGCCTTTCTTAGCCAGCGATGTGTTGCCGCCATTATCAAAACCGATGACGGTGCCACCAAGGCGCTGAACCGCGGTTTCAAATGAAAGGCGAGTTCGAGTTGAAGGCTCAAAGAAGCAGCTCGCAACGACTTTGTTTTTCAGCAACTCTGGGTTTGGCTCTGCCTTGAGCCTTGCTGCGGTGTCGACGATAAGCTCCAGTTCATTACGAGTGAGCTCAGGTATGGAGATGATGTGCTTGTTAAATAACGAATGCGCCATAACGGGTCTTCCTTCTATGCATACAGTCAAATTGCGGACAAAAAAAAGCCTCCTAAAAATAGGAGGCTTCGAAACGATCAATAGAGCAAAATAAAAATGACACCACCGCCACTCTTTGGCGTGTAGTTTGACAATAATGTGCGACAGAATTGCGGTTCATTTTTTGCTCTCTTAAGACAAATTGCGGAGGATTATACTCAGATAAAAAGGCCATGCAATACTTTCTATAAAGTATTCATTTAATGGATTTTTATGCGAAATTACGTCCGTTTTTAACTTCCATTTAAGCCTTTGTTGAAGCTGAAAAACTTGTGTTTTTTTTGGTAATAATCTCTTCAACCGAATGAAAAAAAATGCGGGCTTTATCCAAGGGTTAAATCCCAAGTACGCCACCCGCATTTCCCTGCTATTACACTTAACTTGTTAATGTCTTGCGAACAAGTGAGTGCTTAACTATTTAGATTATTAGTTATCTAGATTCTTAGTTGTTCAGCTTATTAACTGCCTAATGTCGCAACCATCACTGCTTTGATGGTGTGCATGCGGTTTTCAGCTTCATCGAACACGATAGAGTATTCAGACTCGACCACTTCATCCGTCACTTCTACGCCATCTTTAAGCTGCGGATATTCAGCAGCAAGCTGTTTGCCTACGGTTGTGTCTTCGCCGTGGAAAGCAGGTAGGCAGTGCATGAATTTCACATGTGGGTTGCCTGTCGCTTTGATCATGTCCATGTTGACTTGGTAAGGCATCATTAGGTTAATACGCTCAGCCCATGCTTCTTTTGCTTCGCCCATGGATACCCAAACGTCGGTGTATAGGAAGTCACAACCTTGCACGCCTTCTTGAACGTCTTCAGTTAGCGTGATTTTGCCGCCAGTGTGCTCTGCAATTTCACGACATTGTGCCAATAGCTCTTCTTGTGGCCAGAATTGTTTCGGAGCAACAAGGCGAATGTCCATGCCCATTTTCGCCGCGCCAACCATCAGAGAGTTGCCCATGTTGTTGCGAGCATCACCTAGGTAAGCAAAGCTGATTTCATGCAGCTGCTTACCACGGCCGTATTCCGTCATCGTTAGGAAGTCAGCCAGGATTTGTGTTGGGTGGAATTCGTCAGTCAGACCATTCCATACAGGAACGCCAGCGTAAGCGCCTAGCTCTTCAACGATCTCTTGACCGAAGCCGCGGTATTCAATGCCATCGTACATACGGCCAAGAACGCGAGCCGTATCTTTCATTGATTCTTTGTGGCCAATTTGAGAGCCAGATGGGCCTAAGTAAGAGACGCGAGCACCTTGGTCGAATGCAGCAACTTCAAATGCACAGCGAGTACGAGTTGAGGTTTTCTCAAAGATAAGTGCGATGTTTTTGCCAGTCAGTGTTGGCTGTTCGTAACCGTTGTACTTCGCTTTTTTTAGCTCCATAGAAAGATCTAACAAGTGTTGAATTTCGCGTGGAGTGAAATCTAGTAGTTTTAGGAAGTTACGATTGCGTAGGTTAAAAGCCATGATGTATTCCTTTTTAGATTTAGGCGCTTTCCTGTTACAGGGAAAGAAAATTCAAGAAAGCACGATTCAATTTTTAGTTAAATTTGTTCGGTTCTGTTTGTTTCGTTTAATTCTGTTTTCGCAAGATTTAAAAGCTCTCAAGATTTAAAAGCTCTCAAGGTTTAAGGTTCTCAAGATGATAAAGCTCGCTAGTACGTTAACCTTTGGTGATATTGGTGCCCGCTTGGCCTTGCAGAATTTGCAAGCCATCTTCGAGTGCACCGATACCTACTACTTTGCCGCCTTGCTGAATGAATTCGCACGATGCTTCAATTTTTGGCCCCATTGAGCCGGCATCAAATGTGAACTTCGCCAATTCGCTTGGTGTGGTGCTGCGCAGTGCGTGTTGAGTTGGTTTGCCCCAATCAAGGTATACAGCGTCAGCATCGGTCAGAATAAGCAGTGCATCTGCATCCAATTGTTTCGCCAAGAAAGCCGCTGACATGTCTTTGTCGATAACCGCTTCAACACCCACTAATTTGCCATTTTCTTTTTTCACTGGGATGCCACCACCACCAGTACAAATAACGAGATGACCTGCATCGATAAGTTGGGTAATCGCGTCGTGTTCAACAATCCCGGTAGGGCGTGGGCTTGGTACTACGCGACGGAAATGTTGGCCATCTGGTTTTACGATCCAGTGGAATTTCTCTGCCAATTCACGCGCTTCTGCTTCTTCGTAGATCGGGCCGATCGGTTTGGTTGGATCCGCGAATGCAGGATCGTTTGGATCGACTGTCATTTGGGTCAACATGCATGAGATGTTGCGGTTAGGAAGATAGTTTTTGAACTCTTGCATCAGCATGTAGCCGATCATGCCTTGAGTCTCACTGCCCAACACATCTAGCGGGTACGGATTTACTTTTTTGTATTCCAAACCTTGCAGAGCAAGTAAACCAACTTGTGGGCCATTACCGTGTACTAGAACCACGTTGTACACTTTCGCGATTTCAGAGATGGTTTTAACAGCTGTTTCAATATTACGGCGTTGAACATCGGCTTCTAACGGCTCACCGCGACGAAGTAGGGCATTACCGCCGAGTGCAACAACAACAGTTTGCTTAGTCATAATTGTGTTCTCTCATTTTGGCCAAGTTGAGATTATTTAAGTCCGTTCAACTTGGCCGTTTCGTCTTAGTGATTAGATACCATCACGCTCGATTGGGCAGCTCATGCAGCGTGCGCCACCGCGACCGCGACCAAGTTCGTCTCCTGGAATCGGAAGAACCGTGATGCCTGCTTTGTCGTATTTTTCGTTGGTGTATGTGTTGCCTTCGTAGCCAATAACGACGCCAGGTTTAACCGTTAGAACGTTGTTTGCATCGTTCCACTGTTCACGTTCTGCATGGAAGTTGTCGCCACCCGTTGTGATTAGATTTAACTTGTCTACGCCAAGTGCTTTTTCGATAGCCGTTACGAAGTAGCCTTCTTCTTTCACTTTTACAGCGCCAGACTCATCGCCAGTTAGGTTCCAGCACTGCACGTCTTTACTTACCACTTCAGGGTAAACAGAGAACGTATCTTCGTTCATGTGCGTCATTACGGTGTCTAAGTGCATGCAAGAACGGTGTTTTGGTAGCTGCATTGCGATAACTTGTGTCGCTTGACCGTGTTTGAATAGGCTAGATGCTAAGTGCTCTACACCTTGTGCTGTTGTACGCTCAGACATACCGATAAGTACCGCGCCACGACCGAGAACAAGAACGTCACCACCTTCAATGGTTGAGTTGTCGTAGTTGATCTTTTCTTCATCGCCGAAGTATTTAATGAAGTCTTGGCCTGCGAATGTTGGGTGCCAACGGTAAATAGCGCGAACGTGGTTTGTTTCACGTTGACGAGCTGGTTTCGCCATTGGGTTGATAGATACACCGCCGTATACCCAGCAAGATGTGTCGCGAGTAAATAGGTGGTTTGGTAGAGGCTCGATAATGAAGTCGGTTGGTGCGTGCATGCCTTGCATCATTGAAGATGATTTCATTGGCATCTCAGCGTAAGACAAACCGCCTGTTAGGATTTTTGCTAGCTCTAGGTTTGGTAAGTCGCCCAAGTAGCAGCGCACATCATTGGCGAATGTTTTACCCAAACGGTAATCAGATACTTGGCAGCTTAGTAGCCAATCTTTCGCTTCTGGCACAGCTAGTGTGTCTGCTAGCAAGTCAGTAAGAAGAAGAACTTCAACACCTTGATCACGTAGCGTTTGAGTAAATGCGTCATGCTCTTTACCTGCACGCTCAACAGCCAGTACGTCATCAAACAGCAAATCGTGACAGTTAGAGGGTGTTAGGTGAGTCAGTGCGCGTCTTGGACGGTGAACTAGAACGCGGCGTAATTGACCTATTTCAGAACCTACATAGAACTTACTCATGATCGTCTCTCTCTTATATATTTGAATTACTTTTATCGCTAAGAGTAATTATTTATTTTCAGTTGAGAAGAATGAATTATTTTATTCATATCTCTTGTCTGGAATTAATATTACGCCTGCTAGTCAGGTATTCTTAGAGATCTATCACAAATCGTTTTTTATCCCGCAGCCCTTTAAAATCAAGGGTTTTAACAAACTTTATGCACTTTCAACTATTGTCAGCCTTTTCTAAATAGTTAACTCCTTGGGAATATTATGCATGCTTTTTTCATTCGCCTAGCTAGAATTCAATTTGTGAGGGATTATATGCAAAATGGTTTTATTGATAATAATGAGCTTAGATTGAAAGTATGCAATGTTAGTATTTATATATTTAATTTTGTACGAAGAATTAATTATTCTTTAACAATTTAAATGCGAATAAAGCTATTGTGGTCACACTTTGTAATTGGGGTTTTTAAGCCAGTTTTCTATAAAAATCACTACTATTCCCTCTTTGGTTATTACTGCTTAAATTACTTTAAATATAATTAACGCCAATAAATGACTAAATATTTGTATAAATATAAGAGCGAAGAATAGTTGGCGCTTTATTAGCCTTAACGTTGATGTTTAAGCGTTGGCTTACTCTTTGTCGCAAGTGGTTTTTGTTTGTTTAAGCTTTGCTACTGAGATAGGTAATAGGGAGGCGTTAAATGAATCGTGTGCAGCTCGTGAGGTTGTTTTGGTGATCGGGTTAGAGTTGGATTCGATAGCGATAAAAAAAGCCGCTAAGAAAGCGGCTTTGAACGAGAAGATGAAGCTTATTGGCTGAAGACTGTTAGTTGGAGCTGTCTAGATAAGCGCACCAATACTCAGCACAACGATGCAGAACACCATCAAGATACCGATTAATGGCATTACCCATTTAACCCAGCGTACGTAAGGGACGCGAGCAATCGCCAAGCCACCCATTACTACCGCAGAGGTCGGTGTGATTAAGTTCACCAAGCCAGAAGCGGATTGGTACGCGGTGATAACGAGGTCACGACCTACGCCAGCAAAATCGGCCAACGGCGCCATGATTGGCATAGTCAGTACCGCTAATCCAGACGTTGATGGTACTAAGAATGACAATAGAATCTCTAAGAAGAACATCACGTTAATAAAGATAACCGAAGATAGCCCGGTAACCATTTGTTCTGCAGAGAACAGAATGGTGTCGGTGATCATACCGCGGTCCATCACCACCACAATACCACGTGCGATACCTATGATAAGTGCTACGCCCAATAGGTCTCGAGCACCGTCAATGAAGCTAGTGGTAAACTCTTCTTCGCTCATGCGAGACACAATACCGACGATGATTGTTGCTGCTAAGAACATCGCGGAGATCTCAGCCATCCACCATCCTGCAACGGATACGCCGTAAATCATCACAGCGAAAGAGCCACCAAAAATGGTCAGAATCAGTTTACGAGTTGCGGTGAATTCAAGTTTTTCACCACTCGCGTTACCAAGGAAATGTGCTTTGTTCTCTTCGTATTTGTCGTAGACAATCGATGTTGTTGGGTCGGCTTGAACCATTCTTGCGTAACGCATAACGTAAGCGACACAAATACCCCAACCAATAATCAGCATACCAACACGCAGCGCGATACCGTCGGTAAATGGAATACCAGAGGCGTTGGCAGCAATAACAGTCGCGAATGGGTTAATGGTTGAACCGAGCACCCCAATGCCTGCGCCAAGCAATACCGTGGCAGCAGCAACCAGAGGGTCAAAGCGAGCGGCCATCATTACTGGTACTAGCAGCGTATAGAATGGCAGTGATTCTTCCGCCATGCCGTAGACGGTACCGCCAGCAGCAAACAGCGCCATCAGTATCGGTATCATCAACTCTTCTCGCCCTTCTAGGCGGGCGGTGACACGTTCGATACCGGCATCAATGGCACCCGTTTTGGTTACTAGCCCTAAGAAGCCACCAATGATTAGAATGAACAGTGAAACGTCGATAGCCGCTGCTTCATAGCTATTGTGGTCGTAGAAGCCATCAATAGGCGCTAGCAGTACATCAATCACACCTTGAGGGTTACCTTCTACGGCTTGATAGGTTCCGGTTACGGGTACTTCTCGACCGAGTTCTTCATTCATGGCTCGGTCGTATTGGCCTGCTGGAACAATCCAGGTAAGGAGCGCTACGAACGCAATAAGAATAAATAAAATGGTGTAGGCAGAAGGGAATTTAAAATTGGCAAAGAAGCCGCCCTTTTTTGTCTCGCTTGGTATTGTCTGAGTCGTCATAGCTATCTCCTTACACCATCTTAAATAAAAGTGATGTGAATTAGCGACTAATGATTTATAGATTGTAAATATACTGATGCTTATAAAGTTCCCAACGATATAAAGTTGCTGACTTTAAATTAAGTTCGTTTTTATATTTACTGATCCAAATGAAGTTAGATTTAATTTATCTGCGGTTATTTTATTCCTTACCTAGCTATTTAAGTTTGGTGCTGTTCACAAAAATAGTGGCCAATAAGATGGCTTGAAAATGGCATGAAAATAGCAAGGTTTTTTGGTTAGTTAGCTTGGATTAATATTCGATGTGGATTAGATGAAAGCGAGGGGAGATTGATTTGGTAAGTGTTGTTATTAGTTGGGTTGAATACTCTTGGAATTTTATTCAAATTTTATTTTTAGGCGGGTTTTAAAGTTTATAATAGTTATTTGATGTGTATCAAATAACACATTGAGTAGAAAACAAAAAAGGAAGCCGAAGCTTCCTTTTAAAGTTTTAATCATCAGCGAATGTTAGATGAACAGACCGCCGAATGCGAAGCCGAGTGCTACCGCAGTACTGATTGTTGCCACACCAGGAATGAAGAATGGGTGGTTAAATACGTACTTACCAATACGCGTTGAGCCTGTGTCATCCATCTCAACCGCTGCCAGTAGCGTAGGGTAAGTTGGAAGTACGAACAGTGCACTTACTGCAGCAAAAGAAGCCACGGCTGTTAGTGGTGCTACGCCAATCGCAAGAGCTGCAGGCATCAGTGCAACCGTTGTTGCGCCTTGAGAGTAAAGCAGCATAGAAGCGAAGAACAGAACAAGAGCCAGCATCCATGGGTAGTCAGCCAGTAGAGCGCCGGCTACGTCTTTGATTTCAGCAACGTGTGCGTTTACAAACGTTGAACCTAACCAAGCCACACCCAGTACACAAACACACGCTGTCATACCAGAGCGGAATGTTGGCGCTGAAGAAATCTTCGCTGCATCAATCTTAGTGAACATAACAATAGCAGCAGCAGCTGCCAGCATCACAGACATGATTGCTTCGTTACGGCCTAGAGCTGGGTTTTCAATTAGGCCAACAGAGCTAGAGATAGCCGCTGCGTAACAAACCACGAAACCAATCGCCGCTAGGAAGATGTAAGTTGCTCTCTTCGCTGTTGGTAGAATTTCGCGCTTCTCTTCTGTTGCCAGTTTGATTAGACCTTTCTCTAGACGCTCTTGGTAAACAGGATCGTCTTTCAGTTCGCAGCCCATGTAGTTCGCGACAACCGCACCAACCATACAAGCGATGAAGGTTGTTGGGATACAAACCATCAATAGCGTTAGGTAATCAACACCAAACGGTGCCAGCATTGCTGCGAATGCCACAACCGCTGCCGAAATTGGCGAAGCTGTGATAGCAATTTGAGAGGCTACTACTGCGATAGACAGTGGACGAGAAGGACGAACGCCTTGGCCTTTCGCTACTTCTGCGATTACAGGAAGCGTTGAGAATGCTGTGTGGCCAGTACCCGCCATCAATGTCATTACAAAGGTCACGATTGGCGCGTAAAAGGTGATGCGCTCAGGGTGCTTACGCAAAAAGTTTTCTGCAATTTGCACCAACCAGTCCATACCGCCAGCAACCTGCATTGCTGCAATTGCGGTGATAACCGACATGATGATCAAGATTACATCGATCGGGATGAAAGACTGGCTTGTTGGAACACCAAGAATAAGTGAAAGGGCAATAACACCAGCACCACCGGCAAAACCAATACCGATACCGCCAATTCTGGCCCCCAAAAAGATAAAGAGCAGGACGACAAATAGTTCTACTGCAATCATAAGTAACACCTCATTTAGATTTTATTATGTGAACATTCGCCACTGGAATGTTCACATAATAGTTCTATGGTTTAGGTTCAATTAAGCAAAAACGCAACCTACGGAAATCCACAAAATAATCATGGGTAACCGTATTGGAGCCTAAAAAAGGGCTCCGTTTGGAGCCCTTTCTCGCTAACTTTACTCGTAGCGCTTAGCTTTATACTGAGGATGCATCAGATTTTCAACAGAGAAAATGTCATCAAGTTCTTCTTCGCTTAATAAACCGCGCTCTAGAACTACATCACGAACACTCTTACCTGTCTCCGCACAAATCTTACCAACGATGTCACCTTCGTGGTGGCCAATGTATGGGTTTAGGTAAGTTACGATACCGATAGAGTTAAATACGTGAGATTCACACACTTCTTTGTTCACAGTAATGCCGTCTACACACTTGTCGCGTAGGTTCACACATGCGTTTGTTAGGATGTCTAAAGACTCAAACATGCTTTGTGCGATAACAGGTTCCATTACGTTCAGTTGAAGCTGACCGCCTTCTGCTGCGAAAGAAACCGTGTTGTCGTTACCTAGAACTTTAAAGCAAACTTGGTTTACTACTTCAGGTACAACTGGGTTTACTTTAGCAGGCATGATTGAAGAACCCGCTTGCAGTTCAGGTAGGTTTAGCTCGTTGAAGCCAGTACGTGGGCCTGAAGAAAGAAGACGTAAGTCGTTACAAATCTTAGACAGTTTAACCGCTAGACGCTTAAGTGCACCGTGCGTCATTACGTATGCGCCACAGTCAGACGTTGCTTCGATAAGATCTTCAGCCGCGACACACTCTAAGCCCGTTACTTCTGCTAGGTGTTTCACTGCTAGGCCTTGGTAACCCGGAGCTGCGTTCAGACCAGTACCGATAGCCGTTGCGCCTAGGTTAACTTCAAGAAGAAGCTTTGAAGTGTATTCTAGGTTTTTGATTTCTTCATTGATGGTTACAGCCCAAGCGTGGAACTCTTGGCCAACCGTCATTGGAACAGCATCTTGAAGTTGAGTACGACCCATCTTCAGGATTGTGTTGAATTCTTGGCTCTTAAGCTCGAATGCACCTTTTAGGTATTCGATAGCGTCAATCAGTTTACGAACGCTGTTGTACACAGAGATACGGAAACCAGTTGGGTAAGCACAGTTTGTTGATTGGCTGCGGTTTACATGGTCATTCGGGTTGATGAACTCATATTGGCCTTTTTCTTTGCCCATAAGTTCAAGTGCCACGTTTGCCACAACTTCGTTAGCATTCATATTTACAGAAGTACCAGCACCACCTTGGAATACATCCGATGGGAACTGATCCATGCACTTACCAGTGTCTAGAATTAGGTCACAAGCTTCGATGATGTACTTAGCCACTTCGCTTGGGATTACACCTAACTCTTTGTTTGCTAAAGCCGCTGCTTTCTTTGTCATCACCATACCGCGAACGAATTCAGGTACATCTGAGATCGTTACATTTGAGATGTTGAAGTTTTCAACTGCGCGTAGAGTGTGGATGCCGTAGTAAGCATCAGCCGGAACATGACGTTGACCTAGTAGATCTTCTTCGAGACGAGTAGCTTGAGGAGCTTCAACTTGAGCTTCTGATAGATTAGCCATAACAGGATCCTTAGAGAATTATTCTGATTATATAGTTAGTTATTAGCCTATTCTGTGTGCAAATACTCCGTTCGCTAGAATATTGGGCTGATAAATCCGTCCTGACTTATGTGGCACATGATACTGTACCTAGCGCATAAAAATATTAAGTTGATCACCTTTTTCGGTTTTGTTTCGTCAATATTTTGCAAAGTTATTCTCGGTCAATAAACACGCTTATTTACAGGATAAATTTGAGATTAATAGGGCTTTCAGCGTAAACTGGGAGTAACAAAGGAGGGCGTGTGTTTCCTATCTTATTATTACTGTTTATCTTCGTACCTATCATTGAGATTGGTCTATTTATTCAAGTTGGTGGCTTCTTAGGATTGTGGCCAACTATTGCGTTAGTTTTGATTACTGCATTTGTAGGTGCATCGCTTGTTCGTAGCCAAGGCATTCAAACACTTATGTCTGTGCAAGGTCGACTACAACAAGGCGAAATGCCAGCACAACAGATTCTTGAAGGCGTGATGCTTGCGGTTGCAGGTGTTTTGCTGCTGACTCCGGGCTTTATGACGGACGCACTCGGTATGTTGGTATTGCTACCAGCACCAAGAGCGATGATTGCCAAGAAAATTATGGAAAAAATGGTGGTTAGCAATATGTCTGGCGGTTTCCATGCCGGTGGACAGGCTGGTTTTGGTCAGAGTCCATTTGGACAAGACCCATTCAATCGCGATCCCTCTGACCAATCAAAAGACGGCAACACCTTTGAAGGTGAGTTTGAGAAGAAAGACGATGACAACGATCGTAATCGCTTGAACTAATCCGTTTTCCCTCTTCTTTATATAGAGGGAAAAACAGAAAAGGCTCTTACCTTTATCCTTCGCAAGCAAGTGATAATGGTAAGAGCCTTTTTTATTGCATGTTACCTGCTATTTACGATAGCTAGCAGGAACAGGTAACAGGCCGAGTGAACAGTTATTTACTGAGATTGATTTACTGAGATTAGGTTATACCGCGCCTTCAAAGCCCATTTGTCGCCATGCTTCGAATGCAATAATAGCAACCGCGTTAGATAGGTTTAGGCTACGCGCGTCTGGCATCATTGGAATACGAATGCGTTGTTCCATTGGCATGCTTTCGATGAACTCAGCAGGCAGGCCACGAGTCTCAGGGCCAAACATCAACACATCACCTTGTTGGAATTTTGCATCAACGTGGTGACCTGTCGTTTTAGTCGTGCAAGCGAAGATGCGGAAATCACCTTCGCGCTCATTCTCTAGATACTCAAGGAAGGCTTCTAGGTTCTTGTGACGCTTAACACGCGCTAGATCGTGGTAATCCAAGCCAGCACGACGAACTTTCTTCTCTTCAAAATCAAAGCCAAGCGGTTCAATCAGGTGCAGGTTTGCGCCGCAGTTAGCACATAGGCGGATGATGTTACCCGTATTGGGCGCAATTTCTGGTTCGTATAGAGCGATATCAAACATGTTGGTTCACAAGAATATTCAAAGATAGCCAGAGTATACGGTGGCAAGCTGAGTGAGTACAGTTCACCACCATCAGCTTATGCTTGATTCGCCAGTGCTTGCGCGTAGTTTGCTGACACCGCATTCCAGTTCACCACGTTCCACCATGCATTGATGTACTCAGGGCGGCGGTTTTGGTAGCTGATGTAGTAGGCGTGTTCCCAGACATCGAGTGCAAGAATCGGCTCACCGTTGCTGGCGATGGTATCCATCCACGGGTTGTCTTGGTTTGAGGTCGAGATAATCTTCAGTTGTCCTTCTTCTACTACCAACCAAGCGAAGCCTGAACCAAAGGTATTGATTGCCGCTTGTGCGAACAACTCTTGGAACGCTTGGAAATCCCCGAATGTACTTTTGATAGCCTCACCAAGCTCGCCCGTCGGTTCACCACCGCCATCTTGAGACATGCAGTTCCAATACAAGATGTGGTTGTAGTAACCGCCGCCATTATTACGTACAGCAGGACTATGCTGGGAGATGTTAGCGAAGATCTCGGTCAGAGACTGTTGCTCTAGCTCGCTGCCAGAGATAGCCGCAACAAACTTGTCGTAGTAGGTTCTATGGTGCTTGCTGTAATGCACTTCCATCGTCTGAGCATCAATGTAAGGTTCTAGGGCATCGTAAGCGTAGGGTAGAGCAGGGAAAATGTGTGACATGGTAAATCCTCCTTAATTAGAGGATTTACCATAATGATAATAACAATCATTATCAACTGCGATCTTTGTGGGGGTATTATACCGGTAGGATAGGTAAGGTAATTTCCAGTTGTAGTCCGCCCAACGTGCTGCGACTGGCTGTGATGGTTCCGCTGTGTTGGCGAATCGCACTTTCAGTAATGGTTAACCCAAGCCCAGTACCGCCTGAGTTACGATCTCGCGCCGTTGAAACACGATAGAACGGTCTGAAAATCGAATCGAGTTCGTCATCAGGCACACCATCGCCATTGTCATTCACGCGAATGGTCAGCTGATCTTGGGCTACATGGAATTGCACATCGACTTGGTCTTTACCGTAGTAGATAGCATTGCGCGTAATATTGTCTAAGGCACTCATCAGCAGCTTAGGATTACCCGAAATAGAACGATCTGGGATCTCTGAAAACGTTAGTAATTTACCCATCTGCTCGGCTTCAAACTCTGCATCTTTTAATATCTCTTCCCATAGACTTGAGAGTGGTTGAACTTCACGAGTTATGTGGCTGTCGACCTGCATGCGAGAGAGCGTCAGCAGTTCACTGATCATCTGCTCTAATCGCTGAGCTTCCATATCGATACGTTCTAGCTCTTGGCTCTCACCTTGTTTACGAATCGCTAATGCATTGGCCATACGCAGACGAGTCAGTGGTGAGCGCAGTTCGTGTGAAATATCAGAGAGCAGGCGTTGTTGCCCTGAGATCATCTGGTTTACCGCTTCGACCATTTGGTTAAAGCTTTCACCCGCTTGCCTGAATTCTGATGTGCCTTTTTCGAGTGTTGGATCGACCTCGAATTGGCCTTTCGCCACACGTTGCGCTGCGCGTTCAAGCCTACGAGCAGGTTGGCTCAATGCCCAAGCTAACCAAAGTAATAGTGGGGTACTTGCCAGCATGACGGCAAGTAATAGCTGTAGAGGCTTATCAAACAGTCGTAGCAAAAATGGCGGTGGTTGATTCCACTTCACTCCGGCGTACATCAACAGTTCTTCACCAGCGAGTGTAATCGGCACAGGCCCTGCGACCATGTAATGTCCGTAAAGCTTTTGCTTCGGCATCTCAGGGTTATCAATCGAGGTAACAAAGTTACGAATCGCCTTAAGCTTGTAGTCCGAATGCCTTTTCGAAGTAAGGACTGCACCCTCAAGATCGGTTAAATAGATACGAGCACGAGAATCCTTGCGGCTACGTGGAGCCTCAAGTTGGAACACAATTTTGCCTAGATTCGGTTCTTTGGCGTAGCGTTTTTCTGTGATTTTAGCGATACGCTCTAATTTATTGAGATGATCGGCGGGCACATCTCGCGCCACTCGAGGATCGAGGTGCGGTAGAGATAACACGGATAAAAGCACCAGTAACATGGTGAACCAAAAGATGGCAAAGATACGTCCATATAAGCTAGTGATTTTAGGTATACGCATTAACCTTCCTCTACCAATAAATAGCCACGGCCACGTAAGGTTTTGATGCGAGATTTACCGTCATTACGTTCTGGAATCTTCTTACGTAGATTAGATATGTGCATATCAATGGCACGGTCAAATGCCGCCAGCCTTTTGCCTAATACATCTAAGCTCAATGCTTCTTTGGTGATCACTTGCCCCGGATTTTGGATTAGATGGCTTAGCAAGGCGAACTCAGTGGTGGTGAGGTCGATTTGCTGACCATTACAGTAAGCTTCTTGCTTGCCGGGGAACACTTCGATGTCTTGGTATTGAATGGTATCACTGGCTGCTTTAGGTGCCGAAGCGGTTTGTGTGCGACGCAAGATGGCACGAATACGAGCGAGAAGTTCACGGTCACTGAACGGTTTTGGTAAGTAATCATCCGCGCCAAGCTCAAGGCCAATCACACGATCGATCTCTTCACCTTTAGCGGTCAGCATTAATACCGGTGTTTCCCAATTTTCTCTCAGCTTCTTAAGGGTTTCCATGCCATTAAGACGCGGCATCATCACATCCAATAGGATCAAATCTATCTCATCATTGATCGCCTCAAGCCCCGCATAGCCGTCATTGGCTTCAGAAACAGTGAACCCCTCAAAGCTCAGAATGTCTTTAAGTAAACTGGTTAACTCGGTGTCGTCATCAATAAGAAGAATGTTCGCCATTGGGAAGCCTTAATTGGTTATTTACACGTTAATAATACTGTTAATTATTCGTCAACTTTCACTCTTTACGATTCTTTACGCTTTCTAAACGTCGCTTTACGAGGGAAAGACTAATCTATATCTAAGCGCTGAGAAACAGACGCAACACATGACTTATTATACCGAATTGAGGCAACAATTATGAAAATGACTAAGAAACTTGTACTAGCAGCTGCGGCACTTCCACTAATGTTAGGTACAGCAAGCGCATTCGCATATGGCGGCGGCGATAAAGGCGACCACAAAGGTATGCACGGTAAATGTGGCGGCTTCGATAAGAAAGTGATGCGTCAACTAGACCTGACTGATGCACAAAAAACAGAATTGAAAGAGATGCGCGAAGCGAATCGTGCAGAGATGAAAGAAAAACACGCTGGTAATAAAGCCGATAAAATGGCGAAAATGAAAGCGCACCAAGAGAAAGTTCAAGATTTAGTTCTAGCGGATACTTTTGATGAAGCGGCGGCAAACGACCTAGCAAGCCAAATGGTTGAGAAGCAAACTGAGCGTCGCGTAGCAATGCTTAAGAAACAACACCAAATGATGAGCGTACTAACGGCTGAGCAAAAGACTCAACTGAAAGAAATCCAGCAAGAGCGCATGACTAAGTGTGCTGATAAAATGGAAAAACGCATGAACAAAGACAAGTAATTCATGGCTTGAGAAAGCCGGGCTGAATGAAAGTGTTGAGAAAGAAGCGGCCGCGTGCCGCTTTTTTTGATCCCTAGAAATGAATGTTTTACATCCGAGCTGTCATATTCAATTGATTGTTTGCAGGTTATACTTTGTGCTATCAGTCACTTTATAGCCAAATTATGAAACAAGAATACGCACGTTTAGTTACGCTCGCCGCTTGGGCAGCCACAACCATCGCCACTATCTTATTGATAGTGAAAGTCGCAGCGTGGTGGGTGACAGGTTCTGTGAGTCTGTTGGCTTCCGTAGTGGATTCAATGTTGGATATCGCGGCCTCGGTCGTCAATCTTATCGTGGTTCGCTACTCTCTCCAGCCCGCCGACAAAGAACACACCTTTGGTCATGGTAAGGCCGAATCCCTTGCTGCATTAGCGCAGGCGATGTTTATTTCAGGCTCGGCTTGTTTCCTCATTCTTAACGGTATTGAGCGCTTCTTTAGACCCCACGAACTGAACTCCCCAGAAATTGGTATCTATGTCAGCTTATTCGCGATGGTGATGACCTTCGGTCTAGTTCGATTCCAAAAGCATGTCGTAAACAAAACCGGTAGCCAAGCTATTGCGGCTGATTCACTGCACTACCAAACCGATCTCTATATGAACGCCGCTATTATGTTGGCACTGGCGTTGAGCTGGTTTGGCATTGGTCAGGCGGATTCGGTGTTCGCGATTGGTATTGGTATCTACATCCTGTACAGCGCTTACCAAATGGCGATGGAAGCCGTGCAATCTCTGCTTGATCATAAGCTGCCAGATGAAGAGCTGAAACAGATTAAAGAGACATCATTGAGCATTGAAGGCGTGTTGGGTGTGCATCAATTACGAACTCGTCGTTCGGGGCCGATTCGCTTTATCCAACTGCATTTAGAATTGGAAGATAATATCCCACTTATTGAAGCGCATCGCATTTCTGATGAAGTGGAGGCCAAGCTTATCTCTGTGTTCCCTGATGCTGATGTATTAATTCATCAAGACCCGTATTCGGTGGTGTTTGGCCCGGAGAAGCAGCAGAAATTCCATTCTTGGTAATAGGTGGGAAAAGCAGCCCGCAAATGGTAAGTGGGTGGCTTTTGAACTAAAGTGAGTAAAAATTGCGAATTCTTTGGTGATACAAAAACCACCGCATAACAATTAATGTTGATTCTGATGTGAATCAACAAAGTTACTGAGTAAAACTGTAATACTCTTACAGAAGTAGAAATGTTACATAAATTTACGCGATTTAAGTGCTATTCCCATTGAGGAAATGTAACATAAAGCACATATATAGATTTAAAATCTTGTTGATATACAATCGGCAAGCAAAAGAATTGAATAATAGATTCCCAAAAATCGAGGGTGAGCATGATTAAGAAGATCGGTGTTTTGACCAGTGGTGGTGACGCTCCAGGCATGAACGCAGCAGTACGCGGCGTAGTTCGTACCGCACTATCAGTTGGCATTGAAGTTTACGGCATTTACGATGGCTACCAAGGCCTTGTTGAAGACCGTATTGAAAAGCTTGACCGTTCAAGCGTATCTGACGTCATCAACCGCGGCGGTACTTTTTTAGGTTCTGCACGTTTCCCTGAATTCAAAGATGTTAAAGTTCGCGAGAAAGGCATCGAGAACCTTAAGAAGCACGGTATCGAAGCACTTGTTGTTATCGGTGGCGACGGTTCTTACATGGGTGCTAAGAAACTGACAGAAATGGGTTACCCATGTATCGGTCTTCCAGGCACTATCGATAACGATATCGCAGGTACTGACTACACAATCGGTTACCTAACTGCACTTAACACAGTTATTGATTCAATCGACCGTCTACGTGACACGTCTTCTTCTCACCAACGTATTTCTATTGTTGAAATCATGGGCCGTCACTGTGGTGACCTTACGCTTATGTCAGCAATCGCGGGTGGTTGTGAGTACATCATTACTCCTGAAACTGGCCTAGATAAAGAACAGCTTATCAGCAACATCCAAGATGGTATTGCGAAAGGTAAGAAGCACGCAATCATCGCTCTAACTGAGCTAATGATGGACGCGAACGAACTGGCTAAAGAGATCGAATCTTCAACAGGTCGTGAAACTCGTGCAACGGTTCTTGGTCACATCCAACGTGGTGGTCGTCCTACTGCATTTGACCGTGTACTGGCTTCACGCATGGGTAACTACGCTGTTCACCTTCTTCAAGAAGGCCACGGTGGTCGTTGTGTTGGTATCGAGAAAGAAGAACTTGTTCACCATGACATCATCGACTGTATCGAGAACATGCAGAACCCAGACCGTTCTGAGCTGTTCCGCGTTGCAGAAGAGTTGTTCTAAGCCACGCTTAGCGTCCGCTTAAATACATTAAAAACCGCTGATTGTTCAGCGGTTTTTTTGTGCCTACCGTTTAGGTTTTAAGTTTGAATTCCAAATGACAGGCAATAAAAAAGGCCAACCTAAGTTGACCTTTCATTCAATCTAAACGGTGACGTTTAAATTAAGCTTTTGCTTCAGCAGCTGCTTTAGCGATAGCTGCGAAGCTTTTCGCGTCAAGAGCTGCGCCGCCAACTAGAGCACCGTCGATGTCTGGTTGTGCGAAGTAAGCTGCTGCGTTTTCTGGCTTAACAGAACCGCCGTATTGGATAACAACTTTCTTAGCAACGTCTTCTGATTTCTCAGCGATGTGTGCACGGATTTGAGCGTGGATGCGTTGTGCATCTTCAGCTGTAGCTGCTTTACCAGTACCGATAGCCCAGATTGGTTCGTAAGCGATGATAGCGCCTTCAAGAGCTTCAACACCTTGAGTGTTGATAACAGCGTCAAGTTGACGTGCACATACCGCAACAGTTTCGCCTGCTTCGTTTTGTGCTTCAGATTCACCGATACAAAGAACTGGAGTTAGGCCGTTCTCTTTTAGGAATGCGAATTTCTTAGCAACGAATTCGTCAGACTCAGCGTGGTATTCACGACGCTCAGAGTGACCGATGATGATGTGAGATGCGCCGAACTCTTTAAGCATTGCTGGAGACATGTCGCCAGTGAATGCACCGCTGTTGTTTAGGTCAGAGTTTTGAGCACCTAGGATGATCGCGCTGCCCGCTTCAGTAAGCGTACGCTCAGCAAGATCAACGAAAAGTGCTGGTGGAGCAACTGCTACGTCTACGCCTGTTACGCCTTCAAGTTCAGCGTTAAGACCGTTTAGTAGATCAACAACCATTTCTTTGCTGCCGTTTAGTTTCCAGTTACCCATAACTACAGGATGACGCATAGGAATATCTCCAAAGTATTTAAATAAATCGAATGTAAAAAAGTAAACTTTATTACGAAATAATATAACAGAATAATATCAACAGATCATGACTGTGGTCATGACTTTCTTGGATCTTACTCAATGGTCAGAGTAGATTTTGAGCATATATCAGTGATCCGGCAGACAGAATAATAGCTAACTTCTCGGATTTTTCATCGTTAGTTGCTATTAAGGGACAAACGATTGCGTTAACAATAGGAAGTAATAATGCCGAATCTAGTTCTAGAGTACTCAAATTCAGTGGATGAGCGAGTGAATATTCAAGGTTTACTGGAAGACCTTCATCAAGTTACATTAAACTGTGGTTTGTTTGATGTACCTTCTGTGAAGTCTCGTTCACTGCGCTGTCATAACTGGTTGGTCGGTGATGAAGAGGATAATGTGGATTTTGTTCATATTAGCTTCGAGTTACTTTCAGGACGTACCGAAGAACAGAAAAGAGAATTGTCTCGTTTGTTGATGCAAACCTTACAAGAACAGGCAAGCCATATCCGTAGCCTAACAGTCAACATACGAGATATGGATAAAAGTTGCTTTCAGAAAGTGATGAATTAGCTTAAAAGAATCAACTAACTAAAAGTGATTAACTGACTATTTGCTGCTAACTTTTTGGTAGCGTATTAATTTTTTGAGTATTTAAGATGTCGATGAAAGATTTACTGCTCTCTTTCAAGGGGAGAATTGGTCGTAAGACTTACTGGATTTGGAATATTTTCTACTATATCGCGATTACTGGTTTTGCCACCGGTATCTCGGTTTTGTTCCCAGCATACTCCTATCTCCTGTTACCAATCTTCCTTCTATTACTTGTTATTCCAGATCTTGCCGTTACCGCTAAGCGCTGGCATGACCGCAACAAGTCGAACTACTGGTTATTGCTGAATGTACCGCTCGTACTAGGGCGACTTGCATCACCTATGGCTGCGACTACGACAGAGCCAGTATCGCCTATTCACATGGTGGCAACGGTTGCTGCACTAGTATGTGGTTTGTGGATCTTGGTAGAGTGCGGTTTGATGAAAGGCACTGAAGGCCGCAATGATTACGGTGAAGATCCAGTTTAAAGATTGGATGATTCATCAGTAAAAAGGGAGCATTGCGCTCCCTTTTTTGTTCTAAGGCATTTTGTTTTTAATGCGTTTTTTACAAATACATTTTGGCTCTTAGTACATTTTTGGTTCTGTATTGGGTCTAAAAGGCACGACATTTTCAGGCAGAGGCTCTTCAAAACTGCAACGACCTTGAAGCGCGTCTTGGAACTTACACACTTGGCAGCTTAATTCTTGCATCAGTACGACATTGGCATGATGTGGGTTTTTACAACGACTAACCACTAAGTCTATGTGGCTCTGCTGGGCTCGAAGCCTGTCTTGCATGGTTTCAGAGGCCGAACAGATCATCTGTTCGCACATCTCATGTTTGAATTGATTGAATGCTTTCGGATCGCTTTTCGCGAGTTGAACAAGTTCATCAAAGGGGGGCAGTTTTTGATCTGGCTGTGGATGTCCCATCTTTCCTTCCTTAGCATTAAGCATGTTTCATATGCTTTAAGCTTAAGAAAGAAATCTGTACAAATTTTGTTCTATTTTTATTTTCTCAATATTGAGACAGTATTAGTAACTTGGCGTTAGGGTATAAGTACAACGACGTTCGCCAGTAATGATGTGCTCAGTGCGGCTTACATGACATTCATCTTTGAGTAATTCTTTGAAAACATTGAGTTCTGATTGGCAGAGGCTAGGGCAACGAGTTGCAGCCTTACAGATAGGGCAGTGGTTTTCGATTAAGATGTAGTGATCGCCTTGATCTTGAAGTTCAGCCATATACCCTTCTTCTTCTCGAAGTTGGGTTAGCTTTTCAAGTTTACTCAGTAGATTGTCGCAGCCAGATAGGGCCGTTTGATATTGTTTTAACGTGTGTTGTTCACGTTCCGCGGCCACCTTAGCTAGCCCCTCTTTACCAAACAGGTTTTCGACAGCATCTATCACTTGAATCGTGAGCTCACCGTGACGATCTGAAAATTGACCATGACCTTGCTGAGTCAGTGACCAATGGCGAGTTGGGCGACCTACTTTTACTTTGACGTCATGAAACGCAAGAATACCGTCATCTTCCAAACTTTGTAGGTGCTGTCTGGCACCCATTGTCGTCATGCCAAATTCTTCTGACAGTTGTTTCGCGGTTACCGCACCTTGACGCTTAATGGTCTGTAAGATTTTGTCGCTTGTTTTCATACTATCCCTACCTCATGAACCTTACTATTATGAGGCAAGGTGTTTATAAAGCAAACCATTTACTATGGTGCAGATGAAATGCACAGGTTCTTGATGGCCAATAAAACAAAAGGCTGATACTTGGTATCAGCCTTCGCGTGTTCTGTTGAACCTAGTTTAGGTTTACAGGATGTGACCAATCACTTCTGGGTCTTTACGCTCCAGGTAGTGAATAGACTTGATGCGACGAATGGTACGGCAGCGGCCACGGATAAGCAGTGTTTCTGTGGTTGCGATATTGCCTGTACGAGTGATGCCTTCTAGCAGGTCACCCTTAGTAATCCCCGTTGCAGAGAACACAACGTTGTCGCTACGAGCCATGTCTTCCATCTTCAACACGATACCCGCCGTTACGCCCATCTCAGCACAACGCTCTAATTCAAGCTCACCGTGTTTACGGTTCTCTTCTGTATCGCCTTTTACTTCATGACGAGGAAGCAGACGTGCGTGCATGTCGCCGTCGAGTGCGCGAATAACCGCAGCTGACACGACACCTTCAGGAGCACCACCGATGCAGTACATGACGTCAACTTCGCTGTCTGGCATACACGTTAGGATAGAAGCAGCAACATCACCATCCGGCACTGCGAATACACGAACGCCCATCGCCTGCATGTTAGCAATCACTTGATCATGACGTGGTTTAGCAAGAGTGGTTACTACTAGTGTATCGAGTGTTTTACCTAGTGCTTTCGCAATGTTTTCTAGGTTTTCTGTCAGTGGCAGTTCTAGGTCAATCACGCCTTTTGCGCCAGGGCCAACAACTAATTTCTCCATGTACATGTCAGGCGCTTTAAGGAAGCTGCCTTTTTCGCCTGCAGCCAATACCGCCAATGCATTTGATTGGCCCATTGCTGTCATGCGTGTCCCTTCAATTGGGTCAACGGCGATATCTACAGCATCACCACCAATACCGACGTTTTCGCCGATGTATAGCATAGGTGCATCATCGATTTCACCTTCGCCAATAACGATCTCACCGCTAATTTCGGTTTTGTTCAGTAGGCTACGCATTACTTCTACAGCAGCGCCATCTGCAGCGTTTTTATCGCCGCGGCCAAGCCACTTGTAACCAGCTAGTGCTGCACCTTCAGTGACACGAGAGAATGACATTGCTAAATCGCGTTTCATGCGGACTCCAAAATTTTCAAAGGGGGAATAGAAATTTCGCGGCGAATTTTACCATATCCCAAAGGAAACGTTTGCCTTTTTGTTTTTGGGGGATTGCTCTCGATCAATTTGCAGGTGAAAACAGGTAATATTCATCAAAATAATCAGTCTGTTGTCGCGCTAGTAATAATTCACGTCAATATTCGGTAAAAAGCGCTGTTTTTTTCATCGAATGGCGCAAAATATCGAATATATAGAGTGTTTATCCTTGCTCTGCTGAGTAGAATGGGGAAATAAGTGGAGTAGACCTTCACCATCAAATGGATAACTTAAAGGTAGGCCAGAATGTCTTTTGAAGTACTAGAGCAGCTAGAAGCAAAAATTCAAACAGCAGTAGATACAATTGCACTTCTTCAAATGGAAGTGGAAGAGCTTAAAGAAGAGAAAGAAGCACTAGCAACAGAAGCTGGTGAGCTAAAAGCAAGCCGTCACGACCTAGAGCAAAAAACTCAGCAAATGCAGGAAGAGCACTCTGCATGGCAAGATCGCATCCGTAACCTTCTAGGTAAAATGGATGACGTTGAGTAATTGACTCTTCAGATTTAAAAAAACGCCCGCTACTGAGTAGCGGGCGTTTTTGTTTGTATTATTATGCTTTGTGTTCTTATGGTTTTTTAATTATTTGAAGCTGAGTGAGCTACTCGACCTCTTCTTCCTCAACATCCAAATCAAGCTCAACATCCAAAGGCTCAGCAGAAAGAATGATGCCCGTGTTGTCCGCGTAGAGGTAATCTTCCGGCAAGAAAGTAACGCTGCCAAAGTTGACCGGCACGTCTAATTCGCCGACACCTTCTTGGCTCGCACCTACAGGAATAGAGGCCAAAGCCTGAATACCAAGGTTCATGTCTTCTAGCTCATCGACTTCGCGTACGCAGCCGTAAACCACAATACCTTCCCACTCATTGTCTTCGGCAAGCAATGCTATTTCAGCATCGATCAGCGCTTTTCTCAGTGAGCCGCCACCATCGATCAACAACACCCGCCCCAGACCATCTTGTTCTAATACAGACCGAATCAATGCGTTGTCTTCAAAACATTTTATCGTCGAGATCTGTCCGGCGAATGACGCTCGTCCACCGAAATTACTGAACATTGGCTCCACGACATCAACTTGATCCAAATATATGTCGCACAGTGCTGAAGTGTTGTATTCCATTAGCATACCTTTTGAACAATGAGCTTACTTTGAGTATATCGGTGCTTGATCCCTTTGCAATGATTAGTCTTAATTAACTCAATAGAGTTTGAGCTACGACAACCCCTGCAAACAGTAGATTAGTCACCAGTGAACATTTCACAATAACGGGCATCATTGGGGCAATCTGAGCCGGTTTTTCGGTTTCCCAAACGGCTTTGCCATGCTTGTACACAATAATAATGCTGAGTAAAAACGGTAGGCTAATCCAGACCGGTTTTTCTTGAATCAGTAGGTAGATGGCGAAAGACGCAAGCGCCAAACCGAGTAACGCGAAATGGTACTGCTTAGCTTTACGTTGCCCTAGACGAACGGCCATGGTGCGTTTGCCACATTCGCTGTCGTTTTCAATATCACGCATGTTGTTGATGTTGAGAACGGCAACCGCCATTAGTCCACAGCCTAGCGCTGGAAGGAACAGGCTGGGTTCTACATGGCCGGTATGTAAGAAGTAAGTACCTGAAACCCCTAACAAGCCAAAGAAGATAAACACCGACAAGTCGCCAAGGCCAATATAACCATAAGGCTTATTACCGACGGTATAGGCAATCGCTGCGACAATCGCTAAAACACCCAAAGCAATGAAAGATAAGATGCTTTCGAGTGAACTCAGTGCATGAAAAATAAGAATCAACCCTGCGATTACCGTAAATACGATATTGAGAATGATCGCTTGTTTCATGGTTTGGGCGGTGACAGCGCCTGACTGCATGGCTCTCATCGGGCCTAGGCGTTTGTCGTTATCCGTGCCTTTAACCGCATCGCCGTAGTCATTCGCTAAATTCGACAAAATCTGTAATAGCGTGGCAGTTAAAAATGCCAGCAGGGCTATCGACAAAGAAAATTGGTCGTTGGCGAACGCTAAACTACTTCCTGTAAGAATAGAGACAAGTGCGAGAGGCAGAGTTTTTGGTCGTGCGGCATCAAGCCAAATCAGTAGAGATTGTTTCATCGTAGGTCTAATTCTTTGTAAGTCTTCGTTTCATACTGTGATTTGAGTATACGCCCATTTTTCGGGTAATAAAAAGCCCACTCGAAAGTGGGCCTTGAATTCGCTTATTAGCTGCTATTTCTTTGAGATAGAGCAATAAGTTGGAGTTTCCTGTGCTACAGGATGAAGCGGCTTAGGTCTTCGTCTTCTACGAGCTCGCCAAGCTTAGATATTACATAAGCTTCATCAATCACCAATTTGCTGCCTGCTCGGTCTGTTGCGTCGAATGAAATCTCATCCATTAGGCGCTCCATGACGGTATGTAGACGACGCGCACCGATGTTTTCAGTAGTTTCGTTCACACGCCATGCTGCGTCAGCAATTTGGTTGATGCCATCTTCAGTGAACTCAATGCCGACATCTTCTGTTTTCATCAGGGCAATGTACTGCTCGGTCAGTGATGCTTTTGGCTCAGTAAGAATACGTTTGAAGTCATGTGCAGAAAGCGCTTCAAGTTCAACGCGGATTGGCAGACGACCTTGCAGTTCAGGGATCAAGTCTGATGGCTTAGCCACTTGGAATGCACCTGAAGTGATAAACAAGATGTGGTCAGTTTTAACCATACCGTGCTTAGTTGATACTGTGCTGCCTTCGATAAGAGGAAGCAAGTCACGTTGAACACCTTCACGAGATACATCTGGGCCTGAGCTGTCGCCACGCTTACAGATTTTGTCGATCTCATCGATGAATACGATGCCGTTGTTTTCAGCGTTGAAGATCGCGCTCTCTTTTAGCTCTTCTTGGTTCACAAGCTTCGCAGCTTCTTCTTCAGTCAGTGCTTTGAATGCGTCTTTGATTTTCATCTTACGCTTTTTCTTGGTGTCGCCAGCGAGGTTTTGGAACATGCCTTGTAGCTGGTTAGTCATCTCTTCCATGCCTGGAGGTGACATGATTTCAACACCCATTTGTGGCGCCGCTACATCAACTTCGATCTCTTTGTCGTCTAGCTTACCTTCGCGCAGTTTCTTGCGGAAAATCTGACGAGTGTTTGAAGAGGTGGTTTCTTCCGTTGATTGCTCGTTCTGACCCCAAGCATCGCGTGCTGGTGGTAGAAGGGCATCAAGAATGCGTTCTTCAGCTTGTTCTTCAGCGCGGTATTGTACTTTTTCCATCGCTTGCTGGTGCGTCATCTTGATCGCAACGTCCGTTAGGTCACGGATGATGGTTTCAACTTCTTTACCTACGTAGCCCACTTCAGTGAACTTAGTCGCTTCTACTTTGATGAAAGGCGCGTTTGCTAGTTTCGCTAGACGGCGAGCAATTTCAGTTTTACCTACACCGGTAGGGCCAATCATCAGGATGTTTTTTGGTGATACTTCAACACGCAGGCTTTCTTCAAGCTGCATACGACGCCAGCGGTTACGTAGTGCGATAGCAACTGAACGCTTAGCGTTGTCTTGGCCGATAATGTGGCGATTGAGTTCGTGAACGATTTCGCGAGGAGTCATCTCAGACATGGTTTTTCCTTAATTCTTTAATCACTGTTGAATACAACGTTATTGATGGAAGCGGTCGCTACTCTGGCTTTGGCAGCTCAACGGTGCTCTCTAGTTCTTCAATAGTGTGCTGATGGTTGGTGAATACACAGATATCGCCAGCAATGTTCAGCGACTTTTCTGCAATTTCACGCGCATCTAAATCTGTATTTTCTAATAGTGCAGTAGCCGCTGCTTGAGCGAAGTTACCGCCCGAACCGATCGCAATCAGGTCGTTCTCTGGTTGAACTACGTCACCGTTACCAGTGATGATCAATGAAGCAGTTTCATCCGCTACTGCTAGCAGTGCTTCTAATTTACGTAGAGCACGGTCGCTACGCCAATCCTTCGCCAGCTCAACGGCAGCTTTGGTTAGGTGGCCTTGGTGCATTTGCAACTTGCTTTCAAATTTTTCGAATAGCGTGAAAGCATCAGCCGTACCGCCAGCAAAACCAGCCAGTACTTTGTTGTTGTATAGGCGACGTACTTTACGGGCATTGCCCTTCATTACGGTGTTGCCTAGAGATACTTGTCCATCACCCGCGATGACGACTTTATTATTACGACGTACAGATACAATGGTAGTCACGAGTAGGGCCTCTTAATATTTCTTATCTTTGGGTATAAAAAGTATATGAGGATGGTGCTCGGATAATTCAAGGAAGGTCGAGTGATGTCGCGCAACTTATCGGCGGAAGTTGTAAGGAAATTTGGTTAAAGGGCGAAGGGAT
This sequence comes from Vibrio sp. QJM3NY_15, assembly GCF_057785995.1. NCBI lineage: Bacteria > Pseudomonadati > Pseudomonadota > Gammaproteobacteria > Vibrionales > Vibrionaceae > Vibrio > Vibrio sp. QJM3NY_15. Next base: position 3,362,599 of record NZ_CM173517.1, on the reverse strand, counting down.
AAAAGAAAACCTCCACAATGGGAGGCTTTCGGTGTTTGTTTTTTGGCTTTTGCTAAGATTAAGACTGCGACTGAATCTAAAACTACTCGGTGTCTTTCCAAATAGCACAAGGTTCGATTTTTGCTCGCTGTAGTTTGTGGCGATCGCGCTCGGCGTCACGCTTAAACTTGTATGGCCCTAGAACCACACGATACCAGCTACTGCCGTCTTTCTTACGGATTTCACTCGAGATACCTTGGAAAGCAATATCCAATTTACGCGCATCTGCCTGAGAAGCTGTTTTGTAAGCGCCACACTGCATGATGTAAGGGATCTTCGAGATCTCTTGCTCTTTGGCTTTAACTTCAATTTCGCGACTTGGCAGCGTTTCAACGTAGTCCCACTTCTCTTCTGGAGGTGGTGGAATCACTTTCGTTGGTTTTGGCTTAGGTTTCGGCTTGCTCACCTCTGGCACTGGTGTTGGCGGCTCAGGATCGTTACTCAATAAGTAAAGTCCGTAACCAAAACCACCGGCAAGGAGGATCGCCAAAAGACCACTGCGCCAAGGTTTACGGCGAGGGGCTTGTTTCTTGGTCGGTTTTTTCGTGCCACGACCGCGCTTTACATAATCTCTATTAGCCACAAGACAATTCAATAGTTGATAGTTCTGCTCTCATGGTAATCCAGATTGCGCGAGGATAATAGTGCAGAAATGGAAGCGGCACATCAAAATGTGCCGCAGGTTTGTGTGGGTATTTATCTTGCCTAAATTCGAGGTGGTGCCGTACTGCCACGAACCACGAGTTTGGCTTCAAGTAGACGTGAACCTGCTTGAACATCATTACCTTTCAGTAGATCAAGCATCATCAACATCGCTTGGCGTCCAATTTCGTAACGAGGTTGAGAAATCGTCGTTAGCGGTGGATCGCAGTATTGAGCGAATTGGATGTCATCGAAGCCAACAATCGATAGGTCTTGAGGAACACGTAAACCTAGCTTCTTCGCTTCTTGAATCGCACCAATTGCCATCGCATCGTTGTGACAGAAAATCGCAGTTGGCTGCTCCGGAAGTGCCAATAATTGACGAACCGCTTGCGCGCCAGCTTCAAAGGTGAAGTCGCCCACTGTGCTGTAAGCTGGGTTCATTGATACTCCAGCGCGGCGCAGTGCTTGTTGGTAACCTTGCTGGCGGAACTTACATAGGGTTGCAGTGGTTGGCCCAGAGATTTGAGCAATGCGCTTATGACCTAATTGAGCTAGGTAGTTCACGGCTTCGAATGCAGAGGTTAGGTTGTCGATATGTACCGTTGGCAATTCAAGCTCGGGTGCAAATTCACACGCCATCACCATAGGAGGTAGATTCTTTTGCTCAGGCTTACTGACATCAAATGGATGATCAGTGCCTAACAGCAGCATGCCGTCAGCTTGTTTGGTGAATACCAAGTTTACAAATGATGATTCGCGCTTCTTCTGCTGACCACTGTCGCCAAGTAGAACTAGGTAGTCATTTTCTACTGCAGCATCTTCGATACCACGGATGATCTCAGCGAAATAAGGGTCACAGATATCAGGAACAATAGTGATGATGGTTTTTGATTCGTTGCGACGTAAGTTTCGAGCTAATGTATTGGGTGAGTATCCAGCTTCAAGTACTGCTGTCTCTACTCGTTTACGAGTCGAAACTGAGACTTTCTCAGGGTTCATCAATGCACGTGATACCGTTGCGGTTGAGACGCCTGCTAGCTGGGCAACATCCTTCATTGTCGCCATAAATTAAACCCTCTTTTAAGTTCCTTTGCTGCCTAAGTATCTAAGGCGTGAATAATTAATACAATCGGATAGATATTGTGAAAGTGTTGCTAACACTTTTTTTATTGCAATATTTTATTCGTTTCATCCGTGTAAAGTTACGGCTAGATTAACAAAAATCACATGACTAGTGTGAAGTTGCTCACGAGAAATATGAAATATTTGTGAACAAACTTATCATTAGTTTTAACCCGAGTGGGTTTAGCTCAAATCTTGCGGCTCAATATCGAGTGACCAGCGGACTTTTTTCGCAGCGGGTAACATATTGATCGCAGGTTTAGCACTCATTAATAGCTTCTGCATTAATGAACGAGTCTGTGTTTGCAATATCAGCTGCCAGCGAGATTTCCCTGCTCGTTTTGCCAAAGGCGCAGGGGTTGGGCCGAGCACCATGCAATATTGGTCAAACAACGGATGTGATTCCAATGTGTGACGAACTTGACGCAAAAACTCTTCCACCAAGCGTGTGTCGTTCGCTTCTGCTCTAAACAGAGTCATGAAGGTATAAGGCGGCAACATCGTTTGTTTGCGTTCAGCCAGAGCAGTCTGAGCAAAGTGGTTATAGTCTTTATGCAATAGCGCTTGTAATAAGCCATGTTCTGGATGGTGAGTTTGTAAGATAACCTCACCTGGCTTACTGGCACGTCCTGCTCGACCTGCAACTTGGGTGAACAACTGAGCCAGTCTTTCAGAGGCGCGGAAGTCACTACTATATAAAGATGCATCAACGTCCAATAACGCCACAAGTGTCACGTCAGGGAAGTGGTGACCTTTAGCAAGCATCTGTGTACCGATAAGAATTTGGTATTCACCCTTACGAATCGATTCTAACGCGCTTTCTAGGCTGCCTTTACGACGGGTGCTATCGCGGTCAATACGAATGGTTTTGTATTCAGGGAATAGTTGACCAAGTTGCGTTTCAAGTTGCTCGGTGCCGACACCTACCGTCACTAAGTTAGCTGAACCACAGCCTTGGCAATTGTGCACGATATGCTGCTGCGAGCCGCAATGGTGGCAGCGCATTTCATTGCTGTATTGGTGATAGGTGTAGTAAGCATCGCAGCGTTTACATTCGGCAGTCCAACCACAGTCGTGACACATCAATGCTGGGGAAAAACCGCGGCGATTGAGGAACAGCATCACTTGGTTGCCCGCTTTTAAGTGTCTTTGCATTTCTGCAATTAACGACGCAGATAAGCCACTTTCCAGATATTCCCCCTTAACATCCAACACTTTATTGGTGGTCGGCAGTGCGACACCAGCGCGTGAGGTGAGGGTGAGATAGCTGTATTTACCTATCTGGGCGTTGTGCAGCGTTTCAAAAGCCGGTGTAGCCGAACCTAGAACCACTGGGATTTGCGCCTTATGAGCACGCATGATCGCGACATCACGAGCGTGGTAGCGCAGGCTATCTTGCTGTTTATAAGAGGCGTCATGCTCTTCATCAACAATGATAATGCCCAAATCAGCAAACGGCGTGAATAGAGCCGAGCGGGTACCAATCACGATGCCAGCAATCTTATCGCGGGCTGATAGCCATGCATTGAGTCGCTCAGAATCGTTTAATCCAGAGTGGATAACCTCAACAGGCACATTAAAGCGTCGCTTAAAGCGGTTAATCGTTTGTGGAGTGAGGCCAATTTCAGGTACCAAGACTAACGCTTGCTTGCCTTGGTCGAGAATCGGCTTGATCATATTCAGGTAGACCTCGGTCTTGCCCGAACCTGTGACACCCTCTAACAAGAAGCAACCAAAATCGGTTTGGCTGTTTACTGTCGCAATTGCGATGGCTTGCTCTGCATTGAGTTTTGGCTTGTCTTGGTCGTTTTCGAGTTCCACTGGCCATGGCTTGCGCTTCGGTTTTTTTTCTACCGACTCAATCCAGCCTTTTTCTTCCAACGTCTTCAGTACTGCGCTGCCCACCTCTTCATCAATGAACTCTTGATGAGGAACTGCGCCGTGTTCAAGCATGTGCATGACTTTGGCTTGTTTGACTGCGCGACCAAAGCCTTGCATCAGTTGATCTCTACCTGATGGGGTCAGTTGCCATTCAACAAGCGTTGCGAAATCGGCAGCTTTGCCTTTTCGTAAAGCGCTAGGCAGAGCGTTAGCCAAGGTTTCGCCCAGTGGGTACTGATAGAATTGACTGCACCATACCAAGAGTGAGTAGACCGATTCAGGCCAAACGGGTTGGTTGTCTAATAAGGCTTTAATAGGCTTGAGCTTGTCGAGCTCGAATTCTGATTCGTTAACCAGAGCCGTCACGATACCGGTTAAGGTTTGTCGTCCAAAAGGCACAGAGACTCGACCGCCAATAATCGGAAATAGGTGGCTAGGAATCTTGTAATCGAACTGCTTGTCGAGTGGAACAGGCAGTGCCACACGGGCAATCATTGGACGCATAAAGGGACGGCTTTATCTGAGTTGACGAGAGCGAACAGTCTAATGGATAAGGGCGTTAAATTCGAGGAGCAGTTTAGATGACAGAGCTTACTTGAGGCTTGAATGCTACTGGAGCCAGAAAATAACGCTTAATAGAGGGTTTAAGGACTGTGTTGGTGAAAAATGTATCAAATCAGTTGATCCTACCTCACAGATTCATTACTATACTGCGCCTTAAAGGTATGGCTTTATCGCTTTTTAGTGATGCTGCGGTGTCTTTATTTTATTTTTTAACAACGTGTGGTGTCCGGCTTAGAATCGGATGGCGACACGGCCTAATTGAGGTTATCCCATGAAAGCTGGAATCCACCCAGAATACAAAGCAGTAACAGCAACTTGTTCTTGCGGCAACACATTCGAATTCAACTCTACTCTAGGTAAAGATGGTATTCACCTAGACGTATGTGACAAATGTCACCCATTCTACACTGGTAAGCAACGTATCGTAGATACAGGCGGCCGTGTAGATCGCTTTAACAAGCGTTTCGGTGCTCTTTCTAGCAAGAAGTAATTCTCGCTATTTAGACATGAAAAAGGACACTTCGGTGTCCTTTTTTGTTGCCTGAAATTTGAGAAACCCCTGACTTTAATAACACTCTTCGCTTATCTCGACGATAGGCTGTCGATTTGAGTTTAGCTCCAACACTTTCCCCTGAATCACGCTTCCCTAGAAATCCGCTCGAAAGTTCAACAAGCGATAGTAATTTCAACTGCTCACTGGTCTTATTAGTAGTGAAATCTCGTTTTTTAATGAGACAGAGGCTTTAACCACCTAGGAACTTTGAAGTACATCTATTAACATGAACAAGATCCCCCAAATAATAATATCCTAGGAACCTACACCTATGTCTGAAGACAGCCGCCAAGACCAATCCTCTCAAGAATTATCGCCTCAAGAACGATTCCGTCAGCAAGCTCTTGATTATCATGAGTTCCCAATTCCAGGCAAAATTGCCGTAGCACTGACGAAGCCTGCAAACTCTGCAGAAGATCTAGCACTTGCATACAGCCCAGGCGTGGCTGAGCCTGTTCGCGAGATCGCACAGAACGTTGATAACGTCTATAAATACACAGGTAAGGGCAACATGGTTGCTGTTATCTCTAACGGTACTGCGATTCTTGGCCTAGGTAACCTTGGTCCTATTGCTTCTAAACCTGTAATGGAAGGTAAAGCGCTACTGTTTAAGCGTTTTGCTGGTTTAGATTCTATCGATATTGAAGTAAAACACCGCACAATCGATGAGTTCGTTGATACGGTTGCGAATATCGCAGATACATTCGGTGGTATTAACCTAGAAGACATCAAAGCACCAGATTGTTTTGAGATTGAACGTCGCCTGATCGAGCGTTGTGATGTACCTGTATTCCACGATGACCAACACGGTACTGCGATTGTAACGGCAGCGGGTATGCTGAACGCGATCGAACTTCAGGGCAAGAAACTTGAAGAGTGTAAGATCGTTTGTTTAGGTGCTGGCGCAGCGGCTGTAGCATGTATGGAGCTACTGATTAAGTGTGGCGCTCAGCGCGAGAAGATCTACATGCTTGACCGTAAAGGTGTGATCCACACTCGTCGTGATGACCTAAACGAATACAAAGCGTTGTTCGCAAACAACACTGATAAGCGCACACTTGAAGATGTTATCGAAGGCGCTGATCTGTTCTTGGGCGTATCAGGCCCTAACCTATTACCAGCTGAAGCACTAACGCTGATGGCTGATAAGCCTGTTGTGTTTGCATGTTCAAACCCAGATCCAGAGATCAAGCCTGAGCTTGCCCACGAAGTTCGTTCTGACCTAATTATGGGTACAGGCCGCAGTGATTACCCTAACCAAGTAAACAACGTACTTTGTTTCCCATTCATTTTCCGTGGTGCACTAGACGTGCGTGCAAGCGAAATCAATGATGAGATGAAGCTAGCTGCAGTTAAGGCGATTCGTGAGTTAGCAAAAGAAGAAGTTCCAGCTGAAGTACTAGCTGCTGCGGGTGAGACTGCATTGGAGTTTGGTACAGGTTACATCATTCCTAAGCCAATGGACCCACGTCTACTTCCTCGCGTTGCAAAAGCTGTTGCGGAAGCGGCGGTTGAGTCTGGCGTGGCTCGTATTGAGATGCCTGCTAACTACATGGCTCAATAGCTCAATAGCTCAATAGCTCAATAGCTTGTTATAGCAGTTGCTCTATTGAGCGAAAAAGAATAATAAAAAACCGACCCATTAGGAGTCGGTTTTTTTATGTCTATCATTCACTGCGCAGTCATAGAGGGCATAGTGGTTGATGTGACAAATAGGGTTCAGTTATCGCGAATCAATATTGAAGGCAGTGACTGAGTTGTTTTTATTCTTCGTCAAACGCTTCGAACTCGATACCCATCTCTGTCATCAGTTTTTTCACTTCAGTAGGGATATCGTCTGGACGGTCTTTACGAAGGTCTTCATCCGTTGGTAGTGGTTGGCCTGTGTACGCATGTAGAAAGGCTTCGCACAGTAGCTCACTGTTTGTTGCATGGCGTAGGTTGTTAATCTGGCGGCGAGTACGCTCGTCAGTAAGAACCTTTAACACTTTTAGAGGGATAGAAACTGTAATTTTCTTTACTTGTTCGCTTTTCTTTCCATGCTCAGCATATGGGCTTATGTATTCACCATTCCAGTCGGCCATTGCGTACCTTCATCACTTTAGTTGTTAGAATAAATTAATAGTGGTGATTTTAGCGGGATTTACTGCCATAAGCAAAGACATATAGACGTCTAGAAGTGTTGACGTCTCACGTTTATGAAAGTAAAGTGAATAACATATATCTAACACAGCCGCAAAATGCCGACAAGCAGCTGTGATTCTCAGACGCAAAACTTGTAAGGAAGCACCTATGAGCAGCCGGAAGCCAGCAACCATCGCAGTACGTACTGGCATCGAGTCAGACACGCAACACCATGCTGTTGTCCCACCTATTTATCTTTCGACTAACTATGGGTTTCCCGCTTTTGGTGAAGTGCCAAAGTACGATTATACCCGCTCTGGTAACCCAAACCGTGGTTTATTAGAAACGGCACTGTTTGAGCTTGAGTCTGGTAAAGGCGCGGTTGTCACTAACTGTGGTACCTCGGCGCTTAACTTATGGGTTTCTGCTTTCTTAGGTGGCGATGATCTTATTATCGCACCTCACGACTGCTACGGTGGCACTTACCGTCTGTTTAATACACGCTCACTTAAAGGTGACTTCAAAGTTCTGTTTGTTGATCAATCGGATCAAGCCGCGCTGGATGCAGCGATCGCGCTTAAGCCAAAGTTGATCTTAATTGAAACACCATCGAATCCATTGGTTCGTGTGGTTGATATTGCAGAAACTTGCCGCAAAGCGAAAGAAGTGGGTGCTCTGGTTGCTGTCGACAACACGTTTTTGACGCCTGTGTTCCAAAAGCCTTTAGAGCTGGGTGCTGATTTTGTTATCCACTCAACCACCAAGTACATCAATGGACACTCAGATGTTATTGGTGGCGTTGTGGTGACGAAAACTGAAGAACACGCTGAAGAGTTAGCATGGTGGGGCAACTGTATTGGTGCAACCGGCACACCATTTGATAGCTATATGACTCTACGTGGTATTCGTACGCTAGGTGCGCGTATGCGTGTTCACGAAGAAAGCTCACGTGAAATTCTGACGGCTCTGCAACAACAAGATCTGGTGGGTACAATTTACCACCCAAGCCTTCCTGAACATCCGGGTCACGAGATCGCGAAGAAACAGCAGTTGGGCTTTGGTTCTATGCTGAGCTTTGAGTTCGCGGGCTCTTTTGAAGCACTTAAATATTTTGTCGATAAGTTAGAGCTATTTTCTTTGGCTGAATCACTGGGTGGTGTTGAAAGCTTGATTTGTCACCCTGCGTCGATGACTCACCGTGCGATGGGCGAAGAAGCTCTAGCAGAAGCGGGTGTTTCTCAACAACTACTGCGCCTCTCTGTTGGTCTTGAAGATGCAGAAGACCTCATCGACGATCTCAAGCAAGCTTTCGAAAGAACACAAGGCTTTATCGCTGAAGGGGAGGGTTAATAATGGCAACCTTTCGCCAGCTACATAAATTTGGTGGCAGCAGTCTAGCGAATCCTGAATGTTACCAACGCGTAGTCAACATTCTTAGAGAATACTCATCAGCAACGGATTTAGTCGTTGTATCAGCAGCGGGTAAAACAACTAACCGCTTGATTGAGTTTGTTGAAGCGCTCGACAAAGATGGTCGTATTGCGCATGAATGCCTACAAACCCTTCGTCAGTTCCAACTTGAACTGATTGAAGCATTGCTTGAAGGCGAAGCCGCTTCTCAACTAACGGCAACCATCCAACAAGAATTTACCGCTTTGGGTGAGCTCACTGCTCCCTTGAGCGAAGCACAAAAAGCGCAAGTGCTTGGTCATGGCGAGATTTGGTCTTCACGTTTGTTGGCGACTTTGTTGTGCCAGCATGACTTACAAGCAGTTGCTCAAGACGCTCGTGCTTTTTTACGTGCAGAAGCGGGCGCTCAACCTGAAGTTGACCGTGCTCGCTCGTATCCTCTGATTAAAGAAGCTCTAGCGCAGCATGCGCATTGTCGTGTGGTGATTACCGGCTTTATGGCTCAAAACACTGAAGGTGAAACGGTACTGCTAGGTCGTAACGGCTCGGATTACTCAGCAACTGTGATTGGTGCTTTGGCGGAAGTTGAACGTGTGACGATTTGGAGTGATGTGGCAGGCGTATACAGCGCTGACCCTCGCTTGGTTTCGGATGCATGTTTACTGCCTCTGCTTCGCCTTGATGAAGCGAGTGAGTTAGCTCGTTTAGCGGCTCCAGTGCTTCATAGCCGAACGTTACAGCCTGTTGCTCAAAGTGCTATGGATTTAAGCTTACGCTGCAGCTATCAGCCAGAAGCTGGCTCTACACAGATAGAGCGTGTACTGGCATCGGGTCGTGGTGCAAAAATTATTACCTCTTTAGATGAAGTTCTTATCGTGCAGCTGACCTTTGGTCACGGTCATGATTTCGATCGTCTAGAGAGTGAAGTCCTTGAAGGGCTTAAGCGCGCTCAATTAGAGCCGCTTGCTTATGAACTTGAACCGGATCAGCACTGCTTGCGTCTTGCTTACACAGAAGAGATCGCTGGTGGCGCTCTGGAATATCTACAAGACCACGCGATTGAAGCTGAGATTAAGCTCAAAGAAGGTTTCTCTCTGATTGCGGCGGTAGGTGCGGGTGTGACTAAGAACCCGAACCATTGCTACGGTTTCTACCAGCAGCTCAAGAGCTCACCGGTTGAATTCATCTCAGAAGCGAACTCTGGCTTGAGCTTAGTCGCTGTGATTCGTAAGAGTGAAACATCAAGCCTAGTGAAAGGCATTCACTCTCAATTGTTCCAAGCGCAGAAGCGTGTTGCGATTGCTTTATGTGGCAAGGGCAACATTGGTTCAAGTTGGTTAAGCCTGTTTGCTGAGCAAAAAGCGGAACTTGAAAAGCGTCGTGGAATGAACTTTGAATTAGTTGCGGTGGTTGATAGCCAAACTTATTGGTTCGACGACCAAGGCATTGACGCGACTTCAGTTGGTAAACGCTTTGATGACGAAGCGATTGCCAATAACGGCAACGACTGGCTAGAACGTTTAGGTTCTATTCAGGGCTACGATGAAGCGGTTGTTTTAGATGTCACGGCGAGCCCTGTGCTTGCAGCAAAATACCTGCAAGTCGCACAACAAGGTATTCACCTGATCTCGGCTAACAAGGTGGCAGGTTCTGCATCAAGCGAGTATTACCATCAAGTGCAAGATGCTTTCGCTAAGATCAGCCGTCATTGGTTGTACAACGCGACAGTAGGTGCTGGCTTACCGATTAACCACACGGTACGTGACCTGCGTGAAAGCGGCGATGACATCATCGCGCTATCGGGTATCTTCTCGGGCACCTTGTCTTGGTTGTTCCAACAGTTCGATGGCACGGTGCCATTCAGTGAGTTGGTTGACTTAGCGTGGCAGCAAGGCCTCACTGAACCCGATCCTCGCGCTGACCTCGATGGCTCAGACGTGATGCGTAAGCTAGTGATTCTGGCTCGTGAATCGGGGTTAGATATTGAACCTGAAAACGTGAAAGTAGAATCATTGGTACCTGCAGAGTTACAAGACCTATCCGTTGATGACTTCTTTGATAAGGCCTCTGTGCTGAGCGAAGAGTTAGCTGAACGTTTAGAAAAAGCACATTCTCAGCAGAAGGTTCTGCGTTACGTCGCGCGTTTGGAGAAGAATGGTAAAGCTACCGTAGGCGTTGAAGCGCTATCTAAAGAACACGCTCTGGCGAACTTACTGCCTTGCGACAACATCTTTGCGATTGAGAGTAAGTGGTATAAAGATAATCCATTGGTTATTCGTGGCCCGGGTGCTGGTCGTGAAGTAACAGCTGGCGCAATTCAATCTGACCTAAACAGAATGTCTAGCCTGTTCTGATACTCAGATCGGTTGGTTTAGTGCCTAAATGTCATACTATTCACTAAGATAAACAAGGCTGAAAGCACGATGTGTTTTTCAGCCTTTTTTCTACATTATTTCTGCTTTGCGAGCCATCTAACTACTTGAGTTTTACTCACGATCTACTTGAGAAAAATTCATAATGGATCTGTTGACATTAAATCGTATTCAATACATTCTACAGACATATAGACGTCTAAACGGCGTTCGAAGGATTTAAGATTTAAGATTTTTAGTGGTTGCTTTTGCCACAGGGAGAGTAAGATGGGATACACACACGCAGGCCATATCGACGCTTTGAATCAGAATATCGCAGAGCTTTCTGACAACATCAATGTGTCATTTGAATTCTTTCCACCAAGCAGTGAGAAGATGGAAGAAACACTGTGGAACTCTGTTCACCGTCTTAAAACACTTCAACCAAAATTTGTATCGGTAACCTATGGTGCAAACTCGGGCGAACGTGATCGTACCCATTCAATCATTAAAGAAATCAAAAACCAAACGGGTCTAGTGGCAGCACCACACTTAACGTGTATCGATGCTAGCCGTGAAGAGCTGATTCAAATTGCCGACGATTATTGGGCAAATGGAATCGAAAGTATTGTTGCTCTGCGTGGTGATATTCCCGCTGGTGGCGGTGCGCCAGAGATGTACGCATCTGACCTAGTTGAACTGCTTAAATCACGTCATGATTTTGATATCTCGGTAGCAGCATTCCCTGAGGTTCACCCTGAAGCGAAGAGCGCTCAATCTGATCTTATCAACCTAAAACGTAAAGTGGATGCGGGCGCGAACCGTGCTATTACGCAATTCTTCTTCGATGTAGAAAGCTACCTACGTTTCCGTGACCGTTGTGTGGCAGCGGGTGTTGATGTTGAGATTGTACCGGGCATCTTGCCAGTATCTAACTTCAAGCAAGCGTCTCGCTTTGCAGCAATGAACAACGTAAAAGTGCCGGGCTGGATGGCGAAGCAATTCGAAGGCTTGGATGATGATCCAACGACTCGTCAGTTAGTAGGCGCGAGCCAAGCGATTGATATGGTTCGTACGCTGAGCCGTGAAGGTGTGAAGGACTTCCACTTCTATACGCTAAACCGTGCAGAAATGACTTACGCGCTTTGCCATACGCTAGGTGTTCGTCCACAAATTGCTGCGCTGTAATCAAAAACTAAGCACTTGTAGAAAGCCTCTGGCAGTAACATTTCAAATCCTACAGATACAAAAAAGGCTTGGACTCTTAGAGTTCAAGCCTTTTGCTTTTCTAGCTTCTAGCTTCTAGCTTCTAGCTTCTAGCTTCTAGCTTCTAGCTTCTAGCTTATGCGATAGCACCAAGTTCAAGCAGCACTTCTTCAGCCCATACAATCCATGCTTCACGGATCAGTAGGTTGCGACGAAGTGTTAGACGCTCAAGGCGCGCTTGCTTGTCTAGCGTTGATGGTGTTGCGTAGTAAGCTGCTTCAATCTCTTTGTAGTGAGAAACCAGTTTGCGAGACTCTTCTACTAGCTCAGCAAGTTGTACACGGTACGGGTCAGATGCTTGAACAGCACAAGCCATTAGCTTAGCTGAGAACTCATCACGAACCGTTGGGTGTGCAGTCGGTTGTTCAAACCATTCACCTAGAGCGCCACGACCAGCGTCAGTGATAGAGTAAACTTTACGATCAGGTTTGCCTTCTTGAGGTTCAAGCACGCAAGTTACTTGGTCGTTCTGAGCCATTTTATTTAGCTCGCGGTAAACTTGTTGGTGGCTAGCTTTCCAGAAGTAACCAATGCTTGCGGAGAATTCTTTTGTGATATCGTAACCAGTAGCATCGCGTGTACTTAAAACGGTTAGAATTACGTGTGGTAATGACATGTCTGAAATCCAAATGGTAAACAGTAAACAAATACTTAAACAACAAGTGTGCTTCTAATGGCACGTTATATTGGTTATGTCTAAGTAGCACCAACTCAGCGGTTGGTTATGTCACCTTATAAAGCCGTTTATCACCTAGGTTGACCGATTTCTTGGTCAAACTGCTGCAGATTATTTTATTGGAGTATTTCCGCAGCGGAGCAGTAGTATATCTAAATAATAAGCATAAAGTAGAATACATGGACAAAATAACCCAAAAAACTAACAAAATACTCATTAGTGTTTATTTTGCAAAATAAAAAGGTCGCGCATGGCGACCTTTTGTTCTTTTTGTAGATGTAAATGCTGATTAGGTTATAGTAGGAATCACTAATTAACCAGTGTTTCGCATACCTGCTGCAATGCCTGCAATCGTCACCATTAGCGCTTCTTCTAGTTCTGCTGGTGGTGTTTCACACTTACGAGTACGGTAAAGCAACTCAGCTTGAAGCATGTTTAGTGGCTCAACATAGATGTTACGTAGGCGAATTGATTCAAGCCCCCATGGGTCACTCTGCATCAGGTTCTCGTTATTTTCTACATTCAGCACGGCTTTGATGTCTTTCTGCAATTGTTCACGCAGTAATTCACCCAACGGCAGCAGTTCTTTATCAACAAGGCGTTGATCGTAGTACTTAGCGATTTCCATGTTGCACTTCGAGTACACCATTTCCAACATACCCAGACGAGTCGAGAAGAATGGCCACTCGCGACACATCTCTTCAAGCAGTGCTTGATGACCTTGGTCGACGGAATATTGAATCGCTTCACCTGCGCCTAACCATGCTGGAAGTACCAAACGGTTTTGGCTCCATGAGAAGATCCATGGAATCGCACGTAAGCTTTCTACGCCGCCATTCGGGTTACGTTTCGCAGGGCGAGAACCAAGAGGCAGTTTACCTAGCTCCAGTTCAGGCGTCGCTTGACGGAAGTAAGGTACGAATTTCTCTTCACCGCGAACCACGTTACGGTAAGCCTCACAAGAGACTTGAGACAGCACTTCCATTAGGTCGCGCCATTCTTGTTTTGGTTCCGGTGGCGGCAGAAGGTTCGCTTCTAGAATCGCACTTGCGTAAAGGTTGAAGCTGTTTACTGCAACATCTGGCAAGCCAAGCTTAAAGCGGATCATTTCGCCTTGTTCTGTTACACGTAAGCCGCCTTTCAAGCTTTTAGGTGGCTGAGAAAGTAGGGCTGCATGCGCTGGCGCACCACCACGACCAACTGTACCGCCACGGCCGTGGAATAGAGTTAGCTCAATGCCTTCTTCTTCACAAACCTTAACCAGCTTGTCCATCGCGTCATACTGAGCCCAGCCTGCAGACATTACGCCGGCATCTTTTGCTGAGTCAGAATATCCAATCATCACCATTTGGTGGTTCTGGATAAAGCCACGGTACAAGTCGATGCTCATTAGCTGTTTCATTACCGCTTCTGAGTTGTTCAAGTCGTCTAGCGTTTCGAATAGTGGACATACGTCCATGCGGTACGGGCAACCACATTCTTGCAGAAGCAAGTGAACAGCCAGTACATCTGAAGCAGTACGAGCCATAGAAATTACGTAAGCACCGAAGGCTTCACGAGGTTGAGCAGCAACGACCTTACAGGTGTCCAAAACCTCTTTGACCTGTTCGGATGGCTCCCAGTCGCGTGGTAACAGTGGGCGTTTTGAGCTTAATTCATTGGTTAAGAAAGCGACCTTGTCTTGCTCGCTCCACTGGTCGTAATCACCAATGCCTAGGTAGCGAGTCAGTTCAGACAGTACGTCTGAGTGACGTGTACTTTCTTGACGAACATCGAGACGAACCAAGTGCACACCGAATGCTTTTAGGCGACGTAGGGTATCAAGTAGAGAACCGTCCGCGATGACGCCCATGCCACATTCGTGCAGCGATTGGTAACACGCGTAAAGCGGTGTCCAAAGTTGGTCTATATTCTGTAGTGTTTCTTTCTTCGGTACTTCTGCGTCGTGCAGTTTTGCATCAAGCACTTCTAGCGTGTTGTTCAGCAGAGTACGTAGGCTCTTGAGGATTGCACGGTAAGCTTCGTGCTCATCGCCAGCCAATTCACGAACGGCATCATTACACTTGGTCATCGACAGTTCGGTAATCAGCTCGTTCACGTCACCTAAGTACAGATCAGCGGCTTTCCAGCGAGATAGACGCAGTACTTCTTTGGTGATGGTGTGCGTTACGAATGGGTTGCCATCGCGGTCGCCACCCATCCAAGATGAGAAGTGTACTGGGCGTGCATCAATTGGTAAGCCTTCACCAAGGTAACCTTTTAGTCGGCCATCCATATCACGTAGGAAATCAGGCACGGCTTCCCAAAGAGAGTTTTCTACAACCGCAAAGCCCCACTTAGCTTCATCAAGTGGTGTTGGGCGTTGTTGACGAATCACATCAGAGTGCCAACCTTGAGCGATAAGCTGCTCTAGGCGACGTTCGGTTTTCACACGCTCTTTGTGTGATAGGTCGCTTAATTCTAATTTAGACAGACACTCGTTGATCTTAACCAACTTGTTGATCATGGTGCGACGAGTGATTTCTGTTGGGTGAGCAGTCAAAACGAGTTCGATGTTCAGGTCGCGAACAGCTTGAGCTGCATCTAACTTGCTGATGTCGTTTTGGTTTAATTTGGAAAATAGAGATTGCAGCACGTCTGGTTCGCAAACATGCTCCTCACAGTGGCGAGAGATGGTGTGGTACTGCTCTGCCATGTTGGTGAGGTTGAGAAATTGGTTAAATGCACGAGCAACAGGAGTGAGTTGTTCGTTCGGCAGGTTTTTGATTTCTTCAACTAGGCTGTCACGGTCAGCTTTGTTGCCTGCGCGGGCGGATTTGGAAAGTTTACGGATAGTCTCCACTTTCTCTAAGATAACGTCACCATGTGCATCTTGGATTGTGTTACCCAGCAAGCGTCCCAGCATGCTTACGTTACTCTTGAGAGCGGCGTATTTCTCGTTCATTGTCATCCTGCCTCGTAAAAAAATTACATCCATTGTTCCTTGTTAAGTACACAATCTAGCGAAAAGTGCTGTATCTAGTCAAATAAAGCATTCTAAGTTTGCAATTATTAGGTTTAAAAATGCGGGAGAAGTAAATTTTTAAAAACTTAGGGAAAAAGTGAAATTTAATTACAAGATTGCGGCTATATCAGGGATGGCAGAATAAAAGCCACTTTTTAGGGTGGCTTTTATGTGAATATTCGGATTGAGAAGTAATAACTAGAAACAATATTTACGGATAGATTTACTCAGAACATCAATTGTTGGGTCAATAAAATCGAAGCTTAAGAACTCATCCGGCTGGTGAGCTTGGTCAATTGAGCCTGGACCTAATACCAAGGTTGGACATAACTCTTGAAGGAAAGGTGCTTCAGTACAGTAGTTCACGGTTTGAGATTCAGTTTCACACACTGATTCCATGCCACCGATAAACGGATGATCGTGCTGACACTCGTAACCCGGAATAGGTTCGTGCAGCGGAGTAATCTCAATTCTGCCCGGCCATTTTGCTTCTACTTCTTTTAGTGCGCTACGCAGCATGTTATCTAAACCATCTAAGCTGATGCCCGGTAAAGGACGAACATCATAGTGCAGTTCACAACAACCACAGATACGGTTTGCACTGTCGCCACCGTGGATATGACCAAGGTTTAGGGTCGGGCTTGGAATTGCAAAACCTGGGTGATGGTACTCTTTGACTAACTTGTCACGCAGCTGCATTAAAGCAAATAACACTTCATGCATGATCTCGATAGCGTTAACGCCTAGAGCTGGATCTGAAGAGTGACCTGATTTACCCGTTACTCGTACTGCGTTGGCGACATGGCCTTTATGACCACGAATCGGCACAAGGCTGGTTGGTTCACCAATGATGCAGTAGTCCGGTTTAAATGGTGCATTTTCAGTGAAATGACGTGCACCCAACATGGTGGTTTCTTCGTCACAGGTTGCTAATACATAAAGCGGCTTGGTTTGCTTGCTCCAATCCATCTTCTTCGCGGCTTCATAAACGAAAGCGAAAAAGCCTTTCATATCGGCGGTGCCTAATCCGTAGAAGCGGTTGTTGTGTTCTGTCAGTGCGTGAGGGTCGAAGTTCCAACGTCCTTCATCGAATGGCACGGTGTCGCTATGTCCTGCAAGCAGTAAGCCCCCTTCGCCAGAACCCATCTTTGCGACCATATTATGCTTGCCGGGTTCGACCTCTACCACCTCAACACTAAAGCCTACGTCTTTAAACCATTGAGCCATTTTTTCGATAACTTTCTCGTTGCCATGATCCCAGCTTGGATCGGTCGAGCTAATGGAGTCGGTGGAAATCAGGCCTTTATAGACCTCTAGAAAACTCGGTAATTGCATAATAACTTCACTTCTACTATTGACAGGAAAACCATAAGTCGGTAAAACACATATTAAATCATATTTAATGCATAAGAAATCAAATAAAGCTAAAAATTAAGTATGAATAGTCAAATTTGAAATGTAACTTACCTCAAGAATGGATGTGTTGAGATGTTGAAAACCACGATCATTGGCGCAAGCGGCTACACAGGAGCAGAACTGGCTCTAACGATAAACAGACACCCTGAGCTCACGCTATCAGGTTTATATGTCTCAGCCAATAGTGTAGACGCAGGTAAACCTATTGCGGCACTGCACGGTAAGTTAGCTGGCCTGATTGATATGCCAGTACAGCCATTAACGAATCCAGAAGAAGTGGCAAAGCAGTCGGATGTGATTTTCTTAGCCACTGCACACGAGGTAAGTCACGACCTAGCGCCAATCTTCCTTGAGAACGATTGCCAAGTGTTCGACCTATCAGGTGCATTCAGAGTTAAAGGCGAAAACTTCTATCAAGAGTTTTACGGTTTTGAACATCAACACGAACAATGGCTAGACAAAGCGGCTTACGGTTTAGCGGAATGGAACGAACAAGAAATAAAAGAAGCTCAGCTTGTTGCAGTCGCGGGTTGTTACCCAACTGCATCACAACTGGCGATTAAGCCTTTAGTTGAAGCAAAGTTACTGGATGAGAACCAATGGCCAGTGATTAACGCGACTAGTGGCGTTACTGGAGCAGGTCGTAAGGCGACTATGGTCAACAGCTTCTGCGAAGTAAGCCTGCAAGCTTATGGTGTATTCAACCACCGTCATCAACCTGAAATGGCGGCACACCTAGGGTGTGATGTAATTTTCACCCCGCACCTCGGCAACTTTAAGCGTGGCATTTTAGCGACCATTACTATGAAACTGGCTGACGGTGTGACAGAACAACAGATACAAGAAGCCTTCGAGCAAGCTTATCAAGGTAAGCCAGCCGTGAGATTACTCGAAGAGACATTGCCAAGAATTCAAGATGTAGAACAGACACCTTTCTGCGATTTAGGTTGGAAGGTTCAAGGTCAACACATCATCGTTGTTTCAGCGATTGATAACTTATTAAAGGGTGCATCTAGCCAAGCGATGCAGTGTTTAAATTTACGTTATGGTTTTGCGCCATTAACTGCGTTAGTGTAAGGAAATCTAGATATGAGCCTTAATAATCAACCATTAATCATAAAGTTAGGTGGCGCTGCGCTATCTTGTGGTGAAACACTTAGCAAGTTATTTGGTGCTATCTCTGCTTACCAACAACAAGCACAACGACCAATCGTGATTGTTCACGGTGGTGGTTACCTTGTTGATGATTTGATGAATAAGTTGAACCTCGAAACCGTTAAGAAAGAAGGGCTACGTGTTACTCCTTATGATCAGATCCCTGTGATTGCTGGTGCGCTAGCGGGTACAGCCAACAAGTTACTTCAAGGTCAGGCGATTAAAGACGGTATCAATGCCGTTGGTTTGAGCCTAGCAGACGGTGGTTTATGTAAAGTCAGTGAGCTGAACCCTGAATTGGGTGCAGTAGGTAAAGCTGAGCCGGGCGACTCAACCGTTCTGCAAGCGATCCTAAATGCTGGTGCATTACCAATCATTAGTTCGATTGGTCTGACAGAGCAAGGCCAACTGATGAACGTTAATGCCGATCAAGCCGCGGTTGCCGTTGCAGGTGCGCTTGATGCTGAACTGGTACTGCTTTCTGATGTAAGTGGCGTGTTGGATGGTAAAGGGCACCTGATTCCAAGTCTTAATCAACAACAAGCCGATGACCTCATCACAGGCAAAGTCATTACTGACGGCATGATCGTTAAGGTTAAAGCCGCATTAGAAGCCGCTAATGACCTCGGACGACCAATCGAAGTCGCCACTTGGCGATACCCAGACAAACTGACACAACTTTTTTCAGGTAAGAGCATAGGAACACAGTTTTTACCTCAGTAGGCCTCACAGCGAGTCACTACTTAAAGAATTTAGACAAACTAAATAAACATATAATTATGAAGTCATTTCCAACGCTGACCGCCATGTGCAGTATGGAAATTAGGAGAAAGAAAATGAGCAAAGTTAACGTAAAGAAAGTTGTAGTAGCCTACTCTGGCGGTCTAGACACATCAGTAATCATTCCATGGTTGAAAGAGAACTATGACTGCGAAGTTATCGCATTTGTTGCTGATGTAGGCCAAGGCGATGAAGAGCTGATTGGCATTGAAGAGAAAGCAAAAGCGTCTGGTGCTTCTGAGTGTTACATCGCTGACCTTAAAGAAGAGATGGTGGCAGATTACATCTACCCAACACTTAAAACAGGTGCTTACTACGAAGGTAAATACTTGCTAGGTACTTCTATGGCTCGTCCAATCATTGCGAAAGCTCAGGTTGAAGTAGCACGTAAAGTAGGTGCAGACGCGCTATGTCACGGTTGTACAGGTAAGGGTAATGACCAAGTTCGTTTTGAAGGCGCATTTGCTGCTCTTGCACCAGACCTACACGTAATTGCACCTTGGCGTGAATGGGATCTAGTGAGCCGTGAAGAGTGTCTAGATTACCTAGCAGAGCGTAATATTCCTTGTACCGCTTCTCTTACTAAGATTTACTCGCGTGATGCAAACGCATGGCACATCTCTACAGAAGGTGGCGTTCTAGAAAATACATGGAACGCACCGGATGAAGATTGCTGGGCTTGGACTGTAGACCCAGAGCAAGCGCCAAACGAATCTGAAACAGTGACACTTAAAGTTGAAAAAGGCGAAGTGGTAGCGGTTGATGGCGAAACAATGACGCCATACAACGCACTGGTTTACCTAAATGAGAAGGGTGCGAAGCACGGTGTTGGTCGTATCGATATCGTAGAAAACCGTCTTGTTGGCATGAAGTCTCGTGGTTGTTACGAAACTCCGGGTGGCACGATCATGATGGAAGCACTGCGTGCAGTAGAGCAACTGGTTCTGGATAAAGCGGCGTTCGAATTCCGTGAAGAACTGGGTGTTAAGGCTTCTCACCTTGTATACAACGGTCGTTGGTTCACTCCGCTATGTAAGTCAATTCTTGCAGCAACAGATGAGCTAGCACAAGACGTGAATGGTGAAGTGGTTATCAAACTTTACAAAGGCCATGCAACGGTGACTCAGAAGCGTTCTGACAACAGCCTGTACTCAGAAGAGTTTGCAACCTTTGGTGAAGATGAAGTTTACGACCAAAGCCACGCTGAAGGCTTCATCCGTCTTTACTCGCTATCAAGCCGTATCCGTGCTTTGAATAGCCAAAAGTAATCCTAACAATGAGTTAGCGAGCTAGCCTTTAGCGCAAGGTTAAAGGCCAGTAAACCGACATTATTATGCAAAGCCCATTTATTACTAAACAGTGAATGGGCTTTTTGTTTTCTATCCGCTTAATAAATCAGCTTCAGCTTTTACCATTGAATGGCATATAATTCGCGCTCCACGCTGAAAATAATCAATGGAATGACTTTGCGGTGAATAAATATGTGAAAATAATGAATTAATACTTTATTTTCATTTTGAATTGCCGTAAGTTTAAACCATCAGAAAAATACTGAATCTTAATCAGAATTATCATTTGCAAAAAACAGTGAGCACTGTGCAATTAGGAGATACACAATGGCATTATGGGGCGGTAGATTTACCCAAGCAGCAGACACGCGGTTCAAAGATTTTAACGATTCTCTTCGTTTTGATTACCGATTGGCTGAGCAAGACATTGTGGGCTCTATTGCCTGGTCAAAGGCTCTACAGTCGGTCAATGTTCTAACAGAAGAAGAGCAGCAAAGACTAGAGCTTGCACTGAACGAGCTAAAACTCGAAGTGATGGAAGATCCTGAACAGATCTTACGTTCTGATGCGGAAGATATTCACAGCTGGGTTGAGCAACAACTTATCGGTAAAGTCGGTGATTTGGGCAAAAAACTTCACACTGGCCGTTCTCGTAATGACCAAGTAGCGACTGACCTTAAACTTTGGTGTCGTCAGCAAGGTAATCAACTGCTGCTAGCGCTTGATCGCCTGCAAAGCCAAATGGTGAACGTTGCTTCTCAGCATCAAGAAACCGTGCTTCCTGGTTATACTCACCTTCAACGTGCTCAGCCGGTAACTTTTGCTCACTGGTGCTTGGCTTACGTTGAAATGCTTGAGCGTGATTATTCTCGTTTGAATGATGCG
The DNA here is from genome assembly GCF_057785995.1 of Vibrio sp. QJM3NY_15. Classification (NCBI taxonomy): domain Bacteria; kingdom Pseudomonadati; phylum Pseudomonadota; class Gammaproteobacteria; order Vibrionales; family Vibrionaceae; genus Vibrio; species Vibrio sp. QJM3NY_15. Next base: position 3,341,439 of record NZ_CM173517.1, on the reverse strand, counting down.
ATTAAGCGTCTAGATACATGTCCGCTGGGTTCTGGTGCCCTTGCAGGAACCGCTTACCCGATGGACCGTGAAGAGTTAGCTCACAACTTAGGTTTCCGTCGTGCAACGCGTAACTCTCTAGATTCAGTTTCCGACCGTGACCATGTGATGGAGCTGATGTCGATTGCTTCTATCTCAATGCTTCACCTTTCACGTCTTGCAGAAGATATGATTTTCTACAACTCAGGTGAATCAAACTTCATTGAGTTAGCTGATACCGTGACGTCAGGTTCATCTCTGATGCCACAAAAGAAAAACCCGGATGCGCTAGAACTTATCCGTGGCAAAACTGGCCGTGTATACGGTTCATTAGCCGCAATGATGATGACAGTGAAAGCTCTGCCTTTGGCTTACAACAAAGATATGCAAGAAGATAAAGAAGGTCTGTTTGACGCTTTAGACACTTGGAATGATTGTATGGAAATGGCTGCTCTTTGTTTTGACGGCATTAAAGTGAACGGTGAACGTACACTTGAAGCGGCGAAGCAAGGTTATGCAAACTCAACAGAATTGGCTGATTACCTAGTAGCGAAAGGTATTCCTTTCCGTGAAGCTCACCATATTGTTGGTGTAACGGTAGTTGCTGCGATTGCTAAAGGCTGTGCATTAGAAGAATTAACCATCGCAGAGATGAAAGAGTTCTCTGAGGTGATTGAAGATGATGTGTATGACATCTTGACTATTGAATCGTGTCTTGAGAAGCGTAGCGCGCTGGGTGGTGTATCACCTAAGCAAGTCGCTTACGCAGTTGACCAAGCCGAGAAGCGTTTATCACAGCGTGATACTTCCATTGTTAAAGTTCGTCCGGCTCGTTTGACCGATATCGAATCATTGGAAGGCATGGTGGCCTACTGGGCTAACCTCGGTGAAAACCTACCTCGTTCTCGTAATGAGCTAGTGCGTGATATTGGCTCGTTTGCGGTCGCTGAACATCATGGCGAGGTAACGGGTTGTGCATCACTTTATGTGTATGACTCTGGTTTAGCGGAAATCCGTTCGTTAGGTGTTGAAGCTGGCTGGCAAGGTCAAGGGCAAGGTACCGCGATTGTGCAGCACTTGGTTGAGAAAGCACGACAAATGGCCATTAAGAAGGTGTTTGTGCTGACTCGTACTCCTGAGTTCTTCATGAAGCATGATTTCTTACCAACATCGAAATCTTTGCTACCTGAGAAGGTACTGAAAGATTGCGACCAGTGTCCTCGTCAACATGCATGTGATGAAGTGGCGTTGGAAGTGAACTTGGTCGAACAGATTATCGCTAAGGTGAATGTTGCATAAGGCATTGATTTTATAGTCCCTAAAAAAAAGATCAAAAATCTGATCTTTTTTGGGAACAAATTAAGAAAAGCCCGGTCTATTAAAGTACCACTGCTTTTTCTTAGAATTTTCTAAGAAAGCCCTAGAATCGATTGGTTCTGGGGCTTTTTTCTATCTGTTGTTTGGGAAATGAGGATAGGTCGTTAAATCGAAGCACTATCGGGTCATTGAATCGAACATCTAGCCATTATCGTTTGTCTAACCATTATCGTTTGTCTAACCATTATCGTTTATCTAACAAAGCCTCTCTGCTAATGCTTCTTCTTCCTTAAAGGCAGCACCACAAATTTCATTATCCAATGCAGTGACAGCAAACTACTGAATGCCAACGCGGCCATCATCAAGGCGATAGCATTGATGGTTTTCGGGTCTTCTCTGAAAAATAACCACCATGCTCCCCAACTTACTAGCGACAACACCATTAGTTGGTTCATGCAACGTTGGCAGCGACCGAGTTTGTTGAAGATTTTTTCATTTTTATTGCAATGAACACATGTCATCTTAGGCTTAATTCGCGTTATGCTTGTTGCCTTGATAATACCACGTCACAAGATATTGGATCACGGTGACATAGAGAGAGAAGATCGATGATTGAGCGCCAAGAAACGAAGCAACGCATGAGCCGTATTGTTAAACACAACGGTACTATCTACCTATGTGGCCAAGTGTGTGCGGATGCAACCAAAGACATCACAGAACAGACACAGACAATGCTAGATAAAGTAGAAGCGCTACTTGAACAAGCAGGCAGCGACAAAGAGCACATGCTGTCAGCAACGATTTACTTGAAAGACATGAAAGACTTCCAAGAAATGAACGCAGTATGGGATGCATGGGTACCTGAAGGTCACGCTCCAGCTCGCGCATGTGTGACTGGCGACATGGCTCGTGAAGCGCTACTGGTTGAGATCTCTGTGATTGCTGCTGAGAAGTAATTCTCTCGTATTTAGCGATAAGTAACGGTTTAAGAGATTCCAGATACTTCGTTCCTCAGTTCTGGAATGATGATGCTCGAAGCCAAAACAAAAAGGAAAGCCAATGGCTTTCCTTTTTAGTATCTAGTCTTTGTTAACAGATCAAACGGCTACCGGTCTCTATGGCCTGAGATTAACAACCAGGGCCGCAATCTAGACAGTGTTTCACCATCTCTGGACCTAGGTGCAGTTTCGCATTGAGGTCACGTAGTGCTGTTCGCACACCTTCTTCAATCACTGGGTGGTAGAAAGGCATATCCAGCATTTCAGAAACCGTCATCTTTTTCTGGTGTGCCCATGCGAGTAAGTGGGCCAAATGTTCTGCGTTTGGTCCCATCATCTCAGCACCAAGGAAGCGGCCTGTACCTTGCTCGCCGTAAACGTGCAGAATACCTTTGTTGCGTAGCATCACTCGTGAACGACCTTGGTTCTCGAAAGACACTTCACCCGTTGCGAAACAACCACATGTGCCTAAGCGAGTTATGATCTCTTTGTATGTTTCACCAACCATCGCGATTTGTGGGTCAGAGAATACCGCAGAGATTTTAGAGCGGCGTAAGCCTGCGCGAATCTCAGGGAAGCGACCTGCATTATCACCCGCAATACGTGCTTGGTCTGCTGCTTCATGCAGTAGAGGCAGTTGGTTACTTGCGTCACCGGCAATAAATACTGATGGTAGCGATGTTTGTAGCGTGTAGTGGTCGGCGATAGGAACACCACGTTCATCAAGTTCTAGAGAGGTATTCTCTAGGCCAAGCTTGTCGGTGTTTGGACGACGGCCTGTTGCTGCCAGTACGTATTCAACGACGTTAGTTTCTAGTTCACCTTGCTTATTTATGAACTGGATTTCGACGCGCGCCTCACCTGATTCAGTGGTAATACGCTTCATGCTTTCGATTTTTACGTCGGCATCAAGGTAGAACTCTTCATTGAAGGCTTTGTCTGCGTAAGCCATGATTTCTGGGTCGGTTACTGGGCCTACTTGACCACCTAAACCGAACAGTTTTGTTTTCACACCCAAGCGGTGTAGTGATTGACCAAGCTCTAGGCCAATAACGCCCGGGCCAAATACCGCAACCGATTCTGGTAAATCATCCCAGTTGAATACGTCATCATTAATGATTAGACGGTCACCAAGTTCATTCCAAACTGCAGGGTATGCAGGGCGAGAACCTGTTGCGATAACAATACGCTTAGCGGTCACAACCGTGTGGTCATCTATTTGTAGCGTGTTGTCGTCTAAAAACTTTGCGTAGCCAGAGATCTTGTCTTGCTCTGGGATTTCATCAACGCCTTCTAAAACAAAACCAACAAAACGGTCACGTTCAAACTTCACTCGGTCCATCACTTCACGGCCGTTAATCACGATATCACCTTGTGGGTGAACGCCAAAAGCCGGAGCTTTCTCGATGTGATGTACGCTTTCTGCAGCTGCAATAAGCAGTTTAGATGGCATACAACCAACACGAGCACAGGTTGTACCGTAAGGGCCGCCTTCAATCATCGCGACACTGTCAGTGTGTGCTTTTGCAGCGCGGTAAGAACCTAGACCTGCCGTACCGCCCCCGATAACTGCTACATCTACATTGACTTGTTTCATAATAATTTTCTCGCAATGGCTAAATTTAGTGTGAACGAACCCCTCCAACTCTGGTGATTTTTTAAGAGTCAGGATTGCGGGTCTGTTTTGTGATTCTGTTTTATTAGGTTTCGCTTGTGATTCAGCTTTTTGTTACTAACTGCTTCTTGTTGCTAACTCTTCTTTTAATTAACTATAGGTTAGTTAAAAGTTAGCGAGTCAGAAGCTGTCTCTTTTTCCAAAGCTCAGATAAGAGTGGTTTGGAATAGCTAACCCACAAGAGGGTGGGTTAGCTGGTATTACTTAGGTTATTTAATTGCTAGGCGTTTATTAGCGACTAAGTGATTAACCTAGGAAAGCTTCTAGTTCTTCGCTACCACCGATGTGCTTACCACCGATGAAGACTTGAGGAACGGTAGTGCGACCAGAGATTGCACGTAAGCTTACTGTCGTTGCGTCTTTACCTAGAACCACTTCTTCGTAGTTTAGGCCTTTGTCGATTAGGTTTTGTTTCGCTTTCATACAGAAAGGACAGCCTGGCTTAGTGAATACTGTGATTGACTCTTGCTCTTTGTGCTCAGGAGCAAGGTAGTTAAGCATAGTATCAGCATCAGAAACCTTGAACGGGTCGCCTGGTACGTCTTCTTCGATGAACATTTTTTCTACCACGCCGTTTTTAACCAGCATGCTGTAGCGCCATGAACGTTTGCCAAAGCCGATGTCGTTTTTCTCAACTAGCATACCCATGCCGTCTGTGAAATCACCGTTGCCATCTGGGATGAATGTGATTTTTTCAGCTTCTTGGTCTGCTTTCCACGCGTTCATTACGAACGTGTCGTTTACAGAAACACAAAGGATGTCATCAACGCCGTTTTCTTTGAACACTGAGTGCAGTTCGTTGTAACGAGGTAGGTGGCTTGAAGAACATGTTGGTGTAAACGCACCTGGTAGGCTGAATACGATAACTGTCTTGTCTTTGAATAGCTCTTCCGTCGTTACGTTAACCCATGCATCGCCTTGGCGAGTTGGGAATGTTACTTGAGGGATTGATTGACCTTCTTTAGATGCAAACATATTGATTTCCTTAAATAGTATTTTAATTTTGTTCTATCAGAGCTTAACGTTTTTCTTTGCTCTGTTTCGTTTCGTTGAGCCCATTATTAGATAAATCCTTTGATAGCTCTAATCGTTTGATGTTATGGTTTTGATAGGTAAATTCTATCAAGAGCATTTTTCTTTTAAATGTTTCTATTAAAAACCTTGTTCTTATTAAAACCTGAGGTAAGAGACTGATCATGAACATTCGTGACTTTGAATACTTGGTGGCGCTCGCTGAGCACAAACATTTTCGAAAAGCAGCAGAAGCGTGCTTTGTAAGTCAGCCGACATTGAGCGGTCAAATACGCAAACTGGAAGATGAAATTGGACTTCAGTTAACCGAGCGTAGCCCAAGGAAGGTAATATTTACAGAATCAGGTTTACAACTTGTTGAACAAGCCAAGCGTATTCTCAACGAGGTAAAGACGTTTAAAGATATGGCGAGCGGACACGGTGAAGCGATGACGGGACCAATGCACATTGGTTTTATCCCTACCGTTGGCCCGTACATTTTGCCAAAGATTATTCCTCATCTAAAAGAGAGTTTCCCAGATCTTGAGCTTTACCTGCACGAAGCACAGACCCATCAGTTAGTGAGCCAACTAGAAGATGGCAAGCTTGATTGCTTGGTGCTGGCTGCGGTTGATGAAACGGCAGCGTTCAAAGAGATTGATGTCTATGACGAGCCATTAAGTGTTGCTGTACCGTGTGGTCATGAGTGGGCTCAGCAGGACACTGTCGATATGCTGCAATTAAATGGACAAACTGTACTTGCGCTAGGTGATGGTCACTGCTTACGAGACCAAGCCTTGGGCTTCTGTTTTGCTGCGGGAGCAAAAGATGATGAACGTTTTAAAGCGACCAGCTTAGAAACGCTGCGTAATATGGTAGCGGCTGGAGCAGGTATTACTTTGCTACCTCAGCTATCGGTACCAAAAGAAAAGCAGAAAGATGGAGTGTGTTACGTACCTGCGGTGAATCCAACACCCTCACGTAGAATTGTCGTGGCTTACCGACCGGGTTCTCCGCTAAAGGGGCGCTTTGAGCAATTGGCTGAGGCTATCCGAACTCAATTAGATAAAGCTGTTTAGCCGTTTAATTTAAATTGTAGATAGATAAGATTCTAGATATAAAAAAAGGGTTGATATGAATTCATATCAACCCTTTTTTGTTGGTTCATCTTACTAGGTTCAATAGACCCTAACTAGAACAGTTCTTCTACTGCTTCGCCTGATGACGTTGAGTAGATGTCATCGTTGAAACGTTCAGTAATGTACTCGGTTGGCTCAGTGCCTTTCTCGAAATACTCGAACATTGATGAGCTATCGAACTTGTTAGTCAGTAAGCCGGTTTCACGGTCGATACGAACACGAACGATGTTCTCCGGAATTTCTTTACGCTGCGCAGGAACACCCGCTAACGCTGTGCCCATGAAATCAACCCATGCAGGTTCTGCTGTTTTTGCGCCAGCTTCTGCACCAGTAATCTGGCTCTTGCCAAGGTTAGAATTCGCTTTGGTTCGACCTAGGTTGCGGTTGTGGTTATCAAAACCAACCCATACCGTTGCAACCATGCCAGGGCCGTAACCGCTGTACCAAGTATCTTTCGAATCGTTGGTGGTACCGGTTTTGCCGCCAATGTCACGACGCTTCAACGGTTGTGCACGCCAACCTGTACCGTTCCAACCAGTACCTGCGCTCCAATCACCGCCACCCCAGATGTTGCTGTACATCATTTCACGAACAAGGAATGCGTTCTGTTCAGAGATAACTTGAGGTGCGTATTGTACTTTGGCATCAACGTCTTGCTCTGCAAATTCATCCGCCATTGGGTCTGCGGTCATTGGTTGTTGGCAATCGTCTTTACACACCACTTTCGGTGTCGCTTCAAATTCAGTCTCACCATAGGGTGTTTCAATGCGGCTGATGTAGAAAGGTTCAACGTAGTAGCCGCCATTAGCGAATACTGAGTAACCTTGTGCAACTTTCATTGGCGTTAAGCTACCCGCACCCAGAGCAATGGTTTCAGAGCGAGGAACTTCGTCAATATCAAAACCAAATCGAGTTAGGTAGTTACGAGTATTATCTAGGCCTACTTCACGCAATACACGTACTGCCATTACGTTTTTAGATTGAGCTAAGCCAATACGCAAACGAGTTGGACCTACGTAAGTCGGTGGTGAGTTCTTTGGTCGCCATGCTGTACCTTGGCTCTTATCCCATTGGTTGATAGGCGCATCGTTGATCAGTGATGCCAACGTTAGGCCTTTATCAATCGCCGCTGAGTAGATAAATGGTTTGATACCAGATCCCACCTGACGAATAGATTGCGTCGCACGGTTGAATTTGTTGTGAACAAAGTTAAAGCCACCCACCATCGACAGTACTGCACCGTTGTTCGGGTTCATTGCAACAAAAGCGGTGTTCGCATTTGGTACTTGGCTTAGTCGCCATACAATCGGTGTTTCAGTTTCAGTCGTTGCTTCTTCTGATGGTTCTTCAGAGACTTCGTCTCCTGTTATTGCTTCATGGCGAACCCAGATCTGTTCACCGACCGCAAGAATCTCTTTTGCTTGAGATGGGGCAGGGCCTTGACGATTATCCGTTAAGAACTTACGTGCCCAGTTCATGCCTTGCCATTCGATAGAGCCCTTGCCTTGGTTCTTAACCCAAATCTGTGCGCTTTTCGCATCAACGTCCGTCACAACGGCAGGGACAAGGTCACCATAGGTTGGTTGAGACTTAAGGTGCTTAACGATTTGTTCATGATCCCAAGCTGATTGCTCAGTTTGCCACAATACTTTTTCAGCACCACGGTAGCCGTGACGTTCATCGTAGCCAAGTAGGTTTTTAATCGCGGCTTGGTTAGCGGCTTTTTGTAGTTTTGAATCGACGGTCGTGTAGACCTTCATGCCTGATGTATAAGCAGCTTCACCGTAGCGTTCTACCATCCAAGCACGTGCGACTTCAGCAACATATGGTGCGCTGAGTTCAATCTCTGCACCGTGGTATTTTGATACCAGAGTTTCATTGCGAGCTTGGTCGTATTCTTCTTGAGTGATGTATTGCTCGTCTAACATGCGGCGTAATACTACGTTACGACGGTTTGTCGCGCGCTCAAGAGAGTAGATAGGGTTCATGGTTGATGGTGCTTTTGGCATACCAGCAAGCGTAGCGATTTCACTAAGAGTAAGTTCAGGGAGGTCTTTACCAAAGTAAACGCGTGCAGCAGCGCCAAAGCCATATGAACGGTGGCCTAGGAAGATCTTGTTGACGTAAAGCTCCATGATCTCTTCTTTGCTAAGCAATTGCTCAATGTGGATCGCAATGAAGATCTCTTTGATCTTACGCATAACCTTTTTCTCATTAGATAAGAAGAAGTTACGCGCAAGCTGCTGAGTAATGGTACTCGCACCTTGTTTTGCGGATCCTGACATCGCAACTACGATCGCAGCACGAGTAATACCAATTGGGTCAATACCTGGGTGCTCGTAGAAACGACTGTCTTCGGTAGCAATCAGGGCTTCAACAAGGTGGCGAGGTATCTCGTCATAAGTCACTGGGTTGCGACGTTTTTCACCAAATTGAGAGATCAACTTACCGTCTTGACTGAAGACTTGCATTGGCGTTTGGAGTTCTACGTCACGCAAAGTGGCAACATCAGGTAACTCTGGTTTTACGTAATAATAAAACCCGAAAATTGTACTGACTCCAAGAATCATGCAAATCAATGTAAATATGAATAATCGCTTTATGAACTTCACCGGATAATCCCTGATTAGTTAAGGCTGATAAGCAGCAAACCCTTGTACTCTAGGCTAAAAACTTAGCTTTCGTTTATTAACGCTTATTTAACTAATAATCACAACCCCTAGATAATCAACGAAATGCTTGGCACTTCAGGAGCTAGGTCACATGGGTTCATCATTAATTACAGGTATAGATATAAATCATCACAGCATCAAAGCCGTGGTACTAAAACCCGTGGGGGAGTTGTATGCCCTAGTGGGATACAAAGAGCTGCCGATTTCGGACGACATTTTTACAGCTAACCATACTCTGGAGTATCAGAAAACTGTTAAGAAACTTAAAGAACTTAGGAAAGAACTGCCTTTTGGCTGTCGCAACGTCGCCATTTCGGTACCTGATAACACAGTGATCAGCAAAGTACTGCAAATAGAGAGTGAGTTAGAAGACAGAGAAAAAGAGTTTTCGATCTATCAAACCTTTGCTCACCAGTCTCCCTTTCCTATCGAGGAGCTGAGTTTAGATTTTGTAAAGCTGGAAGACAAACGATTTGGTAAAGGATCGACAAGCAGTTATCAGGTGTACGCCACTCGTAAAGAAGTCGTAGAGAGTCGAGCGGATGCTTTAACCAAGGCAGGTTTTAAACCTGTAGTGGTGGATACGCAGGCGCATGGGTTACTCAATATCTGGCAGTTGGCTTCGCGCATGTATCCAGAAAAGGGTAATTGGTTGCTGGTGGATGTGGGTGTCGACCAAACATCATTAGGCATCATTCCACAAGGTTCAGCCCCGTTTTACAAAGATATTGCTTTTGGTACCCAAGATCTCCGTAGCACTGACACCCCTGATGATATCGAGAGCGTATTCGGCACCGCAGAGGAGACACATAAGTTCATTGTTAACTTGATTGAAAAGCTTAAGCGTCAGTTGCAGCTCTATTCCTCGGTCAATACGCTTCAACCGATCTCAGGGATCTGGTTGATGGGTGAGGGTGTCAGCATTCCCATGGTCACCGAAGAGCTTGAGCGTCACTTTCAGCTGAGCTGTGAGTCGCTGAACCCTTTATCTCTTTTTGAGAATAAGGTCGCCAAGAGATACCGACTGCCGATGGACTGGCAACACTTTGGAATTGCTGCGGGTATGGCGATGAGCGGGCTTAAATGGCAAGGAGGAAAGCATGTTGCATCAAATTAACCTGTTGCCTTGGCGTGATGAGATTCGCGCTCAGCACAAAAAGCGCTTTGTTCATCTGGTCATTCTTGGTGTCATCATCGCGCTTGCAGGGCAATGGGCGGTGGGCAACTATTTCCATGCTCAGCAAGACAAGCAGCAAGCACGTCTTACTTACCTAAAGCAATACATTGCCCAGCTCGACCGACAAATCCAATCACTGAAAGTCGCGGAGCAAGAACATAAAGCGATCCTGACTCGGCTCGACGTTGTGGAGTCCTTACAGCTTGGTCGCAATAAGACCACTGACTTTATGAACTTGATGCCAGAGCTGATTCCTGAGGGCGTCTATGTCGACAAGATAAAGATGAATGGTCAGGAAATTGAAATGTCGGGCATCAGCGACAGTACCGCTCGTCTTGCGACTATGTTGGATAACTTGGAGCGCTCTGAGTCACTTAAAAGTGTCGAGATGCATTCTATTGTTCATAACCGTAAGCGCTTCAATAAGGAGTTCCAGACCTTCAAGGTCTCTTTTGTGTTTAGCCCTGATTCTTTAGACAACACAACCGCGAAGATAAAAGAGAAGGGGGCGAACCATGGCTAGTTTTCAAAATATGGTCAGTTTGCAAGACCTTGATGTCGATGAGATCACTGAATGGCCGCTGCTTCCTCAATTGGCGGTGGTCCTATTGCTGATGATATTGATTCAGGGCGTTGGCGTTTGGCTCTACATCATGCCAATGGAGGATGAACTGCAACAATTGAAGCAGCAAGAGCAGACCTTGAAAGCCACTTTAAGGATTAAAGCCAATAAGGTCGCAGCACTACCGAAGCTTCAGAGCCAGCTGGATGAGCTGACTAGCCGTTACGATTATCTGTTAGAGCAATTACCCGTGCAAAAAGAGCTCGCCAGTATGTTGGCTTCCGTCAATGAACTTGGCTTGGATAATGCGCTGACCTTTACTCGAATTGATTGGGGACAAAAGCAGAACAAAGAGTTTCTTTATCGCTTACCGCTCAATATCGAGCTGACGGGTGACTACCATGAGATTGGTGACTTCTCTGCGGCCATCGCAAAGCTGCCACGCATTATTAGTTTCGATGATGTGAATTGGCAGCGAGTCAGTCAAGAAAGCAGCACGTTGCATTTCCGAGTTCGCGCTTATACCTACCAGTTTAAACAGGAGGTAGACGATGAAACTCAATAGAGCGTTGTGTTCAACCTTGTTACTGCTTGCGCTGACGGGCTGTAAAGCCAATCAAGATTCGTTAGAAGATTTTGTGGTGCAAGTTGAAGCCAAAGCAAAAAAAGAGGTCGAGCAACTTGTCCCAGCAGCGGAATTTGTAGCCGCTAACTATCAGCGAAGAGCATTTCGCCCTCCCTTTGAGCTTCCTAAAGAAGCCATCGTACAAAACCAACCTTTGGTTAAGAAAGACTGTTGGCAACCAAGCGCACGCTCTCGTAATGGCAAGCTAGAGAAGTATCCGCTGAGTAAGCTGCGTTTAAGAGGCGTGATGGGCAGCGGCTCCAGTGTGTTTGGTTTAGTGCAAACGCCAAGGGGCAATGTGGTGAATGTGAAGAAGGGCCAGTTTATCGGCCTCAACAATGGCCGAGTGACTAAGGTGACGAGCCAGTACGTTCAGATTAATGAAACTCTTCCAGATGGCTTAGGTTGTTGGCATAAGCGCAACGTTAGGCTGGCTCTGAAGTAAACCAATGCCACACGATGTGGATATGAGATGTAACTATGATTAAAGGAATAAGCGAGACAATGAACAAAGGGCTACAGGGTGCAGTGCTGTCTATGATGTTGTTTTTTAGCGTGATGAGTCACGCAGAGACATCACCCAATAATTTGGACAACATCGATTTCAGGGTCAACAAGAACAAAGATGCGGTCATTATTATTGAATTGGCAACCAGCACTGCGGTGGTCGATGTTCAAAGAGTTCAAGAAGGGCTGAGCATTGAACTGCTTAATACTAAGGTGGATGACGACAAGCTTTACTTGTTGGATGTAAAAGACTTTGCCACCTTAGTTGAAGGGGTTGAGGTCTTTAGAGAAACGCCGAGTACCCGACTGTTAGCCACGATCGCCGATGATTATCAATACGAGTACAACCTAAAAGGTCGCTTTATTGAGGTCATCGTGAGTAAGCCGCTAGTTAAAGAGAGTGCCGCTGAGAAGAGTGTGTTGGAGAAAGAGGGCAAACTCATCTCAATTAACTTCCAAGACATTCCAGTTCGTAATGTTCTTCAGCTCATTGCCGATTACAACGATTTTAACTTAGTGGTGTCTGACTCGGTTTCAGGTAACCTCACTTTACGGTTAGATGGCGTACCTTGGCAGCAAGTTCTCGACATTATCTTGCAAGTTAAAGGCTTGGATAAGCGTGTTGATGGCAATGTCATCTTGGTTGCGCCGAAAGCTGAGCTTGACCTTCGAGAGCAGCAAGCCTTAGAAAAATCTCGTTTGGAAGAAGAGTTGGGCGAGCTTAAATCGGAAATCATCAAGATTAACTTTGCTAAAGCGACCGACATCGCCGATATGATTGGTGGAGAAGGAGCGGTGAGTATGCTGTCTGATCGTGGTTCAATTACCATTGATGAGAGAACCAACTCACTGCTCATTCGTGAATTGGAAGAAAACATTGCGGTGATACGAGGCATCATTGAATCGCTAGACATTCCCGTGAAGCAAGTTCAGATAGAAGCACGTATTGTCACTGTTACTGAGGGTAATCTTGATGAACTAGGAGTGCGTTGGGGCGTTTCTTCGACCAACGGAAGCTTTAAAATCGGCGGCTCAATAGAAGGGAACCATCCATCGCAAATTGCACCGTATGACGATAATGGTGGAGATAGTGCGATTGACGATTACCTCAACGTTAATCTAGGGGCGACATCGCCTAATGCATCAAGCATTGCGTTTCAGGTGGCTAAGCTGGGTTCCGATACCTTGCTTGATCTTGAATTATCGGCACTACAACAAGAGTCTAAAGCTGAGATTATTTCTAGCCCACGCTTAATCACCACCAATAAAAAGCCCGCTTACATTGAGCAAGGTACTGAAATCCCTTATTTAGAATCCTCTTCCAGTGGTGCAACTTCCGTCGCATTTAAAAAAGCGGTCTTAAGTCTTAAGGTCACACCACAGATAACCCCTGATAATCGTCTGGTATTAGATTTGAGTGTGACTCAAGACAGACCGGGTCAGGTTGTGAAAACAGGAACTGGCGAGGCTGTGGCAATCGACACCCAAAGAATCGGCACGCAAGTGCTTGTTAATAATGGTGAAACGGTTGTTCTTGGTGGAATATTTCAACACAGTGTTAGCAGCACAGTCGACAAAGTTCCGTTGTTGGGAGACCTGCCAGTTTTGGGGGCATTATTCCGTCGCAGCTATGAAAATGTGGGTAAAAGTGAACTACTTATTTTTGTTACACCTAAAGTTGTGATTCAGTAATGAACAATTAGATTAAAAATAAAGTTGCATTAGTGGCACCTAACCTTGATAATTTCGGGTCTTATCACGAATTATCTGTGAGGAATCGGTGCCACGGGCCTTTTAATTTCAGTACTTGTACTGACCTACCTTGTGGCGATGTCATTGAATTAACGTTGTAAATTACTGCTAAAAACATGGCTGAGAAACGCAATATTTTTCTTGTTGGCCCAATGGGCGCCGGCAAAAGTACAATTGGTAGACACCTAGCTTCCCAACTTCATATGGAGTTTTTAGACTCTGACACTGTGATCGAAGAGCGCACTGGCGCAGACATCGCATGGGTTTTTGATGTTGAGGGCGAAGATGGTTTCCGTAAGCGCGAAGAATCTGTAATCAACGATCTGACAGAAGAACAAGGTATTGTTCTTGCGACAGGTGGTGGTTCAGTACTGAGCAAAGAGAACCGTAACCGTCTATCTGCACGAGGCATTGTTGTATACCTAGAGACAACAATTGAAAAGCAACTTGCTCGCACTAACCGCGACAAGAAACGCCCTCTACTTCAAACAGACAACCCGCGTGATGTGCTAGAAGATCTAGCTGTATCTCGCAACGCACTATACGACGAAGTGGCGGACTACACAGTTCGTACTGACGACCAAAGTGCAAAAGTGGTAGCCAACCAGATCGTAAAAATGCTAGAAGAACGTTAAGTTCATTTTTTCGGAGAGCAAACCCATGGAACGGATTACGGTCAATCTAGCTGAGCGTAGCTACCCTATCTCTATTGGCGCCGGGTTATTTGAAGACCCGGCGTACCTTTCTTTTTTATCAGGCAAACAGAAAGTTGTTGTTATCAGTAATGTGACAGTAGCGCCTCTTTATGCCGATAAAATTTTATCGCTATTGGATCAAGTAGGCTGTCAAACTTCTCTTTTAGAGTTGCCAGACGGTGAGCAGTACAAAACACTTGAAACGTTCAACTCAGTGATGAGCTACATGCTTGAAGGAAATTACAGCCGCGATGTGGTGGTGATTGCTTTAGGTGGTGGTGTTATCGGTGATTTGGTCGGTTTTGCTGCCTCTTGTTACCAACGCGGTATTGATTTCATTCAGATCCCGACGACACTTCTTTCTCAAGTGGATTCCTCTGTAGGTGGTAAAACCGCAGTGAACCATCCCCTTGGCAAGAATATGATCGGCGCTTTCTATCAACCAAAATCTGTCATCATCGATACAAACTGTTTATCAACGCTTCCTGAGCGTGAGTTTGCAGCGGGTATTGCTGAGGTCATCAAATACGGCATCATCTATGATGAAACCTTCTTTGATTGGTTGGAACTGAATCTAGAGAAACTTTATCAACTTGATGAACAAGCACTGATCACCGCAATTGCTCGTTGTTGTGCAATTAAGGCTGAAGTGGTTGCTATTGATGAAAAAGAGTCAGGAATCAGAGCGTTATTGAACCTAGGTCATACATTTGGTCATGCGATTGAAGCAGAACTAGGCTATGGTAATTGGCTACATGGTGAAGCTGTGTCTTCAGGTACTGTAATGGCAGCCAAAACGGCTCAATTACAGGGACTGATCTCTCAGCAGCAGCTTGAGCGAATTATTTCTATACTCAAGAATGCGAAACTGCCAATCCATACGCCAGAAAGCATGTCTTTTGAAGACTTTATGAAGCACATGATGCGCGATAAAAAAGTGCTGTCTGGTCAGTTACGTTTGGTATTACCAACAAGTATTGGTACTGCTGAAGTGGTCGCTGATGTGCCTCAAGACATCATTAAACAAGCGATTGATTTCTGCCGTACTCTTTAAATTTGGTTGTGATGTTGCCTAGTTAACCCCTAGGCAACTGAAGCGTTTTACTGATCGATCTTATCAGTAGGGATCCCCAATGAGTTTGGCTCATGAATTAAGAGTATTAGAGTTAGAATCTCAAGTTGAGCTATTAGAACGCTTACAGCTTTTGACTAACTTTGGCTCAAACCTCGTCACGGTCGCTGGTAAAACTGGCTCTGGCCGTTCATGGTTAGCTCAGCGTTATCTAGAGGCGTGGTCGACAGAAAAGAATCAGTGCTTACTGCTTTGTCACCCAAGCCAAGATGATCAGCAACACCGAACTCTTATTCTTAGTCAGATCGTTTCTGATCCACTCTTTAATCAACATGACTCTTTATCAGATAGCCTTGCACGGTTACTGGATGGAGATTCGTGTCATGTGGTTATCGTTATCGATGATGCCCACCGACTCTCAGAACTCCTAGTATCCGAACTGTGGATGCTGGTACTTGAGGCTCAATCTAATCCTCAATGGACGATCAATATCGTTCTCTTCTCGGAACCTGGCCATTTAGACCCGCTGTTAACACGTCTGAGCTACGGTCAACAACACAAGCCTATCGATCTAGAAATCGATAATCTATCCCAACCCGAAGCTGAACATTTCTTTGAATCACTGGTGATTCGATATGTTGATGATGAGTCTGAAGCTCGCGTGCGACGTGCGTTTAATAAAGCGCAACCTTTGCCCGGTGAGTTAATGGCCTTAGGAGAATTGAAAGTGGAAAAAAGGATTATTATTCGCTCAATTATTGGTTCACCTATCAATATCGCGATTGTGGTGGCGTTGTTGTTGGTTGTTATCGGCGGCGGTTACTGGTGGATGTTCAGTCAGCCAACCCCTGATGATAAAGCGCAATCTCTTATTGCACCGATAGAACAGACTGCTATCCCGACGGTTGAAGTAGAAAATGGCACAGAGCAAACTGGAATCGACGGTTCGGTTGATTCTGAAACCGACACTGACATGAGTTACCAAGGTGCTGACGATGACAGCTCATCTTTACCACCGGTTGTGGTGGAAGGCACAGCCAGTGTTGGCGAGGTGAAACAAGAGCAGCAACGTGTGGTGATTACTTCTGATGTGGTTGATGCGCTATTGGATGACAAGCCGAAAAGTGCCGATACCAGTGCGATTGATGCTGCCGTTGAAGAAAACACAGGTGCTGAGGTTAACTCGCAACCTGATGCGGCGAAAAACGAGTCACAAGCTTCGGTTGATGAAGATGCAGACCTAATTGAATCAACACCGCCGACGAAAAAGATCACCTTCTCATTTGCTCGTGAAGAGTTACAAGCTATCTCGCCACGCGCGTATACCTTACAGTTGAGTGCGATGACGTCATTAGAAGATGTTCAGTCTTTTATTGAAGAATATGGAGTCGAGGACAAGGTTCGTATTTACCCAACACTTCGTAACGATACCAAGTGGTTTATCATCACTTATCAAGATTACCCAACGATTCAAGTGGCGCGAGACGCGGTAAGTGCTTTATCAAAACCACTTCAACAGTTGGAACCTTGGGCAAAATCGATGAATCAAGTACATCGAGAGATAGAACGTGCGAAATAACCCTGAGCTTAGCCTCAAAATATGTTACATTCCGCAGCCTTATTTTTGAGTTGATAGATAGAGCAGTAAATGAAAAAGCAGCGTGCCTTTCTAAAATGGGCTGGTGGTAAATATGGCCTAGTTGAAGACATCCAACGTCACCTGCCACCTGCTCGAAAATTGGTAGAACCTTTTGTCGGTGCAGGCTCAGTGTTTTTGAATACTGATTTTGAACAGTACCTGCTTGCGGATATCAATCCCGATCTTATCAACTTGTACAACCTTCTTAAAACTGACCCTGAAACTTACATCTCTGAAGCGAAGCGCTGGTTCTGTCCTGAGAATAATCGCAAAGAAGTCTTTTTAGATATTCGAGCTGAGTTCAATGGTACCGACAATGTCATGTATCGCTCGCTTGCTTTCTTGTATATGAACCGATTTGGCTTCAATGGCTTATGTCGATACAATAAGAAAGGTGGTTTTAACGTTCCGTTTGGTTCATACAAAAAACCTTACTTCCCAGAAGCTGAGCTTGAGTTTTTCTCTGAGAAAGCAAAAAAAGCGACGTTTGTTTGTGAAGGCTACAGTGAGACCTTTAGCCGCGCCCGTAAAGGCTGTGTGGTTTATTGTGATCCTCCTTATGCGCCATTGTCCAGCACTGCTAACTTTACCTCTTACGCGGGTAATGGCTTCAGCTTAGATGATCAAGCGGCTTTGGCTGATGTTGCAGAAAGAGCGGCAATGGAACGAGGCATCCCAGTCTTGATTTCAAACCATGACACCACTTTAACGCGCCGTTTATACCATGGTGCGGAGCTGAACGTGGTCAAGGTTAAGCGCACCATTAGCCGTAATGGCGCAGGGCGCAATAAAGTCGATGAGTTACTGGCGCTTTTTCATAAAGAGAAAAACCAGCAACACGCTTCAACAGAGTTATAGTAGTCAGAATAACCCCCGAACTCATCAAATTGAGTGACCCACGGGGACTTTCATAAACTAATCTTTCGAACTGCTAGGATCTGCTTAGGTGCTTAGGTAGAATTGCACACCAAATAGTCTTGGGATCGAGTCTTGTATTTGTGTACGAGAGGTCACAAGGCGGTGATATTCGCAATTTACTCACTCTTAAGAGGTTTGGTATGAAAGATTTTCTAATCGCTCCATCGATTTTGTCTGCAGATTTTGCTCGTCTTGGTGAAGACGTAGAGAAAGTACTCGCAGCAGGTGCTGATGTTGTGCACTTCGATGTGATGGACAACCACTACGTACCGAACCTGACTTTTGGCGCTCCTATCTGTAAAGCGCTACGCGACTACGGTATTACAGCGCCTATCGATGTTCACCTAATGGTTAAGCCTGTGGATAGCATTGTGCCTGAGTTTGCTAAAGCCGGCGCATCAATGATTACCTTCCACGTTGAAGCGTCTGAGCACGTTGATCGTACTCTACAGCTAATCAAAGAACACGGCTGTAAAGCAGGTGTAGTATTGAATCCAGCAACGCCACTTTCTTGCCTTGATTACATCCTAGACAAAGTCGACATGATTCTACTGATGTCAGTGAACCCTGGCTTTGGCGGTCAATCTTTCATTCCTCATACTCTTGATAAGCTGCGCGCTGTTCGTAAACTAATTGACGAATCTGGCCGTGATATCCGCCTTGAGATTGATGGCGGCGTGAAGGTTGATAACATCCGTGAAATTGCAGAAGCGGGCGCAGATATGTTCGTTGCCGGTTCAGCGATCTTCAATCAACCAGATTACAAAGAAGTGATTGATGAGATGCGTGCAGAGCTTGCAAAAGTTAACGCATAAAAGTAGAACTAGGGTCTGTTGACCTAAAATCAAAAAATTTAGATTAAGGGGCTCATTGGCCCCTTTTTTACGTCTTATAGCTCAACTCATAAGGCGAAAATTATAAATAGGAAAGTAAGATGTCATTAAGCTCAATAAAACTGATCGCCTTTGATTTGGATGGAACCTTATTAGATAGCGTGCCTGATTTAGCTGTCGCCGCTGACCAAGCTTGTCAGGAACTAGGGTTTTCTTCAGTAAGCGAAGAACAAGTTCGCGACTATGTAGGTAATGGTGCTGATGTTCTTATCGGACGTTCATTGAGCCGCAACCTGATGGTTGACCCAAGCCTAGAGCCAGAGCTACTGAAGAAAGCGCGCATCCTGTTTGATGATTTCTACGAGCAGGGCGGCCATAAGCTAAGCCACCTTTATCCATCAGTAAAAGAAACGCTTGCTGAGTTGGACAAAGCGGGCTTCACCATGGCGCTGGTAACCAACAAACCATCGAAATTTGTACCAGACGTTCTGGCGCAGCACGGTATCGATAAGTACTTTGTTGATGTGTTGGGCGGCGACTCTTTCCCAGAGAAAAAGCCGAACCCAGTGGCGCTGAACTGGTTGCTAGAAAAGCACAATGTGAAGGCTGAAGAGATGCTAATGGTTGGTGATTCAAGCAACGATATCAAAGCCGCTAAGAATGCAGGCTGCCACTCGTTTGGTCTGACTTACGGCTACAACCACGGTGAGCCGATTTCAGCATCAAACCCTGACTATGTCGCAGACAACATTGCGCAATTACTAGATGTCGTTCTAGTTTCAGCATAAAGCGGACAAAAGTTAGCTAACCCACTAGCAAAATACTTATCAATGAGTACACTGGATGAGCCGTACAGAAGAGCTGTGCGGCTTTTCTATTTTAAAGTTAAGAAGCTAAGTTTTTCAGATACTACGTTAAGAAACTAAGTTAACGAGCTTAGCGAACAAGCAAAGGAATTAAAACCATGAGCAAGCCCATCGTATTGAGTGGTGTTCAACCATCTGGTGAACTAAGTATCGGTAACTACTTGGGTGCTCTACGTCAATGGCAACAGATGCAAGATGATTACGATTGCCAATACTGTGTTGTAGACCTTCACGCAATTACGGTTCGTCAAGACCCGAAAGCACTGCATGAAGCGACTCTAGACGCATTAGCAATCTGTCTTGCTGTCGGTGTTGATCCAAAGAAGAGCACGCTATTTGTTCAGTCACACGTACCAGAGCATGCTCAACTTGGTTGGCTTCTTAACTGTTACACACAAATGGGTGAACTGAGCCGTATGACTCAGTTTAAAGATAAGTCTGCACGTCATTCAAATGACGTAAACGTAGGCCTATACGACTACCCAGTGTTGATGGCTGCAGATATCCTGCTTTACGGTGCTCACCAAGTTCCAGTAGGTAGCGACCAGAAACAACACTTAGAGCTAGCGCGTGATATCGCCAACCGCTTTAACAACATCTACGGCCCTGAAACGCCAATCTTCCAAGTGCCAGAACCTTACATTCCAACAGTGAATGCACGTGTAATGAGCCTGCAAGATGCGACGAAGAAAATGTCTAAGTCGGATGACAACCGTAAGAACGTAATTACTCTGCTAGAAGAGCCTAAGTCGATCATCAAGAAGATCAACAAAGCGCAAACGGATGCAGAAACGCCACCACGTATTGCTCACGATTGGGAAAACAAAGCAGGTATCTCTAACCTAATGGGTCTGTACTCTGCGGCGACGGGTAAAACGTTCGAAGAGATCGAAGCGCAATACCAAGGCGTTGAGATGTACGGTCCATTCAAGAAAGACGTAGGCGCAGCATTAGTTGAGATGCTTGAGCCGATTCAAGCTGAATACCACCGTATCCGTGCTGATCGTGCTTACATGGACGCAGTAATGAAAGCGGGTGCTGAAAAAGCGTCTGAGCGTGCTGCAGTAACACTGAAAAAAGCATACGAAGCGGTAGGTTTTGTTACTCGCCCATAGAGTGAACTAAAATAACTCGCTTGAGAATTTGAGCCCAAAGTGACTTTGTTTACTTTGGGCTTTTTATTGCCCGCTCCATTTGCCTTCCCAGTAAACCTCTTGTTTGAATTGATAATTTAAGCATTATCTAGCTAACATATTCATCATATTAATGCTGTGCAGATGATCCTGTTAATGGGTCTTTAAGTTTATAAAATTCAGCTCATTTCTATTTGTGTTGGAAATATATAACGTGCCAAACAATTGATGATTCCAAAGTGATAAGTTCCTCATTTCCTTGCCAACTGACTTATTCCTTTCATAAATAAACCTGATAGTTACCACAAAATACATGACTGCCCATAGATGGCAGTGACTATAAATCAATGTACTCAGGTGAAACGGATGGCTCTTTTACACAAACCTTCATTGCTAGCAGTGGCAATTGGTAGCTTGCTAACGGCAAGTGCACACGCTGATTTGTTTATTTCACAATATGTGGAAGGCGGCAGCTACAACAAAGCGGTTGAGATTGCCAATAACGGCGATAGCAGCATTAATTTAGATGGTTATTCACTGGCTAAGTCAGCGAACGGCAACGGATCATGGGGTGCCACTTTACCTTTGGATGGCCACGTTTTAGCGCCCGGTGAAGTACTTGTAGTCGCACATTCTAGTGCGAGTGATGAGATTAAAGCTAAAGCTGACATCATTAATGCTTCTATCGCTAACCATAACGGTGATGACCCGCTGGCTATTTTGAATTCAGATGGTTCGGTACATGATGTTGTTGGTTTGATGGGCGATGTGGACTGGGGCAAAGATGTTACTTTGGTTCGTGCGGCACAAACACCTACTGCGACGTTTGATGCTTCGCAATGGGTATCGCTACCAAAAGACAACATTGAAGGGCTAGGTTCATTAGACAGTGTTGAGCTGCCAGAAGCGTTCACCTGTACACAGGATGGCTCTGACCCAGTATTCACCACCATTCAAGAGATCCAAGGTGAGGGCGCAACATCGCCGTTCATTGATGGCTATCCTTACATCACTGACGATGAGTATTTCGTCAAAGGTGTTGTGAGTGCGGTGACTACAGGCATAACCAAAGGTTTCTACCTGCAAGCACTTGATGACGACTTTAATTCAAGCACTTCTGAAGGCCTATTTATTCACACCAATCAATCGAGTTCAGAACTGGCTGCGGGCGATGTGGTGTGTGTGAAAGGTAAGGTTCAAGAATACTACAGCCATACTCAGCTTAAAGTTGAAAACAACCAATGGCTAAAACAGGGCGAACAACAAGCGCCTGAAGCAACGGCGATTGAAGCGTTAGACCGTGATGAGAACTTCGCTGCAACGCTTGAACGCTACGAAGGCATGTTGGTGAAAACGACGGAAGCGCTTGATATGCGTGTCACTCGTACCTTTGGTTATGACTACGCAGGTCGTCGTAACAACATGGTACTGGCGCATGAGCGTATTAACATGCAACCGAATCAGCTTTTCGCTGCAGGTTCTGAAGAGGCGAAACAACAAACGGAAGATAACGCAGACCGCCGTCTTTTCGTTGAAACCGATCAAAAAGCGGGTGACGGACAAGTTCCTTTCTATCCAGACTTTGGCCGCACCGATATCGACCAAGATGGCTCGACGGAAGACTACATCCGTATTGATGACACCATTGTTGGCCTAGAAGGCGTGCTGACTTACAGCTACGGCGAGTACCGCTTAGTGACAACCAACCAGATCTCGGCTGAGAACTTTGTACGTAATGACCCACGTACTGACAAGCCTGATATGGATGAAGGTGATCTACGTATCGCGACTTTCAATGTCTTGAACTACTTTAACTCTCCATTTGGTGGCGACGCGAATCAGCATGGTAACAACCGTGGCGCGAACACCATCACTGAGTTTGAGATGCAGCAAGAGAAGATTGTGAATGCGATTCTTCGCTTAGACGCTGACATTATTGGTTTGATGGAAATTGAGAACAACGGCTTTGGTGAAGGCTCTGCCATTCAGCAGCTTGTTAACCAACTGAATGACCGCATTGAGCGCAAGAAAGACCGCTATACCTTTGTGGCTGTCGATTCGAACGAAGATGGCGTAACCGACGAGATGGACTCGATTGGTACTGATGTCATTACAACAGGTGTTATCTACCGTAAGAAAGTGGTTAAGCTTAAAGACAGTCGTGTTATCGCGATGCCAAGCCAACAAGCACCAGAGGTGTTAGACGATTCTGGTAAGGTGATTGAAGACGGTAAGAACTACCAGCGCGACTCATTGGCGCCAACCTTTAAAGTTAAAGGCACCAAAGAGAAACTGACTGTAGCGATCAACCACTTTAAATCGAAAGGTTCTAAGTGTTGGGAAGATGCAGCACCGGTTGAGCAGGGCGGTCAAGGTGGCGTTGATGCCGATAAGCAAGGTTCATGTGAGAACTTCCGTGTTGCTGCGGCTGTTGCACTGGGTGAAGCGCTAGACGGCATCAAAGGCCATAAAGTGATTCTGGGTGATATGAACTCGTACGGCATGGAAGACCCAATGCTGGTACTGACGGACTACTCTGAAGAGAAATACGGTAAGCAAATCAAAGCGGCGCGTAACACTTACATTGACGGCGTTGAACAGTTTGGTGACAGCGGTGCGGTAATTACTAAGAACTACGGCTACATTAATGCAGTGGCTCAAAAGCACCCAGACAGCTGGAGCTACTCATACAATGATGAAGTCGGTGCCTTGGATCATTTGTTGATCAGTGACAGCCTGAAAGATAGGGTTGTTGATGCGACCGATTGGCACATCAATGGTGGTGAGTCGACGTTGTTTGACTACAACGAAGAGTTCAAAGGTGACCTACCTAAGTACCAAGATCACTTCCGTTCATCGGATCATGATCCCGCTGTTCTTGAACTGCGAGTAGGCGGTTCATTTGGCTTCGGTGCACTGATGTCATTGTTTGGCTTAGCAATGTGGCGTCGTCGCAAGTAGCGACATCGTTAACTGCGCAAGCCAGCAGATACAGGTAACTGAAAGTTATCTGTAAACAATTAAGGTCAACTTAGGTTGGCCTTAATTATTGGCGAAATGCAGTTTCCACTTGCCTTTCGCCATGGGTATTGCACAATACCGCCCCTATATCTCCCAATCCTTTAGTATTTAGCAAACGATTTCGACCCATGTTACTTATCATCGATAACTACGACTCTTTTACCTATAACTTGTATCAGTATTTCTGTGAGTTAGGGGTCACTGTGAAAGTTGTTCGCAACGATGAGATTGATATTGCGGGTATTGAAGCGCTGAATCCTAGCCATCTTGTTATCTCGCCGGGACCTTGTACGCCCGATGATGCGGGAATCTCTCTGCAAGTCATTGAACACTTCGTGGGTAAGTTGCCTATCTTAGGTGTGTGCCTTGGTCATCAAGCCATTGCTCAAGTCTTTGGTGGTGAAGTAGTGCGAGCCAGACAAGTGATGCACGGTAAAACCTCTCCAATCCGGCACAATGGCAAGAGCGTTTTTCAAGGGCTTAATAACCCTCTAACCGTGACACGTTACCATTCTCTAGTGGTGAAAAATGGCACGCTACCTGACTGCTTTGAATTGACCTCTTGGACGGAATTTGAAGATGGCAGTATGGATGAAATCATGGGTTATCAACACAAAACCTTGCCGATTGATGCCGTACAATTTCACCCTGAGTCGATTAAAACAGAGCAAGGACACCAGCTTCTCGCTAACTTCTTAGCGCGTTGAGTGTTTAAATTTGACTCTTTCTCCGTCTAAATTAGCCAGTTGAACCTGTTAGCCCATTCGTTAAGCGTTTAAATTCGGGCGCTACGCGTCTCTTACTCCTCTGACGCCGATCACTTTTTATAACATTTCTCTCTCTTCAGGCTAAGTTTTTAGCCTATGCAAAATTATTCGCCTTATTTCGTCTCGAACCCTATATACCGCAATGCCAGTAAGGCTTTGCTATTACTGGTTATGCGTTTAGGTAAAAAAAGCTTCATAAAACAGATTAATTGATGCATAAATAGTCATAGGTAGTGACGTTTAGCTGGTTGTTAGGGATGGCTAAAGAATAATCCACTATTGAAAACGTTAATTAAATGTAAATATAATGCTGCGGCGGGATTATGGCGAGAGAAAATATCTTTGTCTCACTTATGAACCAGTACGCTTATTTGCGAAGCTTGCGGTATCGAGAAGGAATGTACGATGACAGTGGAAAAAAAAGTAGAACGTAGTCTGTTTAATGAGGTGATGGTGCCTTGTTATAACCCAATGGAAATGATCCCAGTAAAAGGGGAAGGCGCACGCGTTTGGGACCAACAAGGCCGAGAGTATATCGACTTTGCTGGTGGTATCGCTGTGAGCTGTTTGGGTCACTGTCACCCAGCAATGGTTAACGCAGTTACTGAGCAAGCAAACAAGATTTGGCATTTAAGTAATGTAATGACCAACGAACCTGCACTACGTCTAGCGAAGAAGTTAACAGACGTATGTTTTGCAGAAAAAGTATTCTTTGCCAACTCTGGTGCTGAAGCGAACGAAGCTGCATTGAAGCTAGCTCGTCGTTGGGCAGCGGATGTTCACGGTCCTGAGAAATCTGAAATCATTGCATTCAAACAAGGTTTCCACGGTCGTACTTTCTTTACCGTAACTGTGGGTGGTCAAGAGGCTTACTCTGATGGCTTCGGTCCTAAACCGGGCGATGTAACTCACCTGCCTTACAACGATATTGCAGCGCTAGAAGCGCACATCTCAGATCGCACATGTGCAATCATGATGGAACCTCTGCAAGGCGAGGGCGGTATCATCTCTCCAACATCTGAGTTCGTGAACACAGTTCGTGAACTGTGTGACAAACACAATGCGCTGCTTATCTTTGATGAAGTGCAAACAGGTAATGGCCGTACGGGTAACTTTTACGCTTACCAAGGCCTAGGTGTAACACCTGATATCCTAAGCACTGCGAAATCACTAGGTGGTGGTTTCCCTATCGGTGCAATGCTAACAACGTCTGAACTTGCGACGCACCTAAAAGTGGGCACGCACGGTTCTACTTACGGTGGTAACCCACTGGCGTGTGCCGTTGCTGAAGCAGTTGTTGACGTAGTAAGCCAACCTGAAACGTTGGCTGGCGTGAAAGAACGCGAAGCACTATTCCGTGATGGTTTAGCTAAGATTAACGACAAATACCAAATATTCAGTGAAGTTCGCGGTAAAGGCCTATTGCTAGGCGCTGCGCTTAATGAAGCATGGCAAGGTCGAGCTCGTGATGTATTAGTAGCAGCAGGCGAACAAGGCTTGATGGTACTGGTTGCGGGTGCAAACGTGGTTCGTTTCACACCATCACTGGTTATCACTACACAAGAAATTGAAGAAGGTTTATCAAAACTAGACAAAGCAATCGCTACGCTAGTTTAGCCTGAGCGGCGTCATAGGAATGATCGCCATTAGAGCGATCCCATGACGTACTGCTAAAGGCCCAAGCTTCTGGTTTTGGGCCTGTTTTGCATCTGGAGGGAATATTGATGCTAGTTGTTCGCCCAATAAAATTATCTGATTACGATGCGCTGCATACCTGCGCGGTTGAATCTGGTCACGGATTCACATCTCTTCCGGTTAACGAAGAACTGTTAACTAACCGAATTACTCACTCTGAATACAGCTTTGCTAAACAAGACGTGACTGAACCTGGTGATGAAGGCTACCTAATGGTTGGCTTCGACACTGAAACGGGAGAAGTCGCCGGTACCACAGGCATCGAAGCCTCAATTGGCTGGGATGTTCCGTTTTACTCTTACCACATCAGCAAAGTGGTTCACTCATCGCAAAAGCTTGGCGTGAATAACGTCGTTAAGCTGCTGACTTTCGGCAATAACTACACCGGATGCAGTGAGATCTGCACACTGTTCTTGCGCCCAGCTTTCCGTGGTGGATTGAATGGTCGTTTGATGTCGAAGTGTCGCTTCCTGATCATGTCTGAACACCCAGAGCGTTTCTCGAAAACGATTTTTGCTGAGATGCGTGGTGTATCGGATGCGGAAGGTAACTCACCTTTCTGGCAATGGCTGCAAGAGCACTTCTTCTCAATTGATTTCACGCTTGCAGATTACCTCACTGGTATCGGTAAGAAAGGCTTCATTGCTGACCTAATGCCAAAGCTGCCTATCTACGTGAACCTACTGAGCAAAGAGGCTCAGGCGGTGATTGGAGAGGTACATGATAATACACGCCCAGCACTTAAGTTGTTGGAACGTGAAGGTTTCACTAACCGCGGTTATGTTGACATCTTTGATGCAGGCCCAACGGTTGAGTGTGATTTAAGAAACATTGAATCAGTGCGTCATGCGATTCGAGCTCAGGTGAAAATTGCAGAGCACTCAAGCTCTAAAGACTTCCTAATTGGTAATACCTCGTTTGAGAACTTCCGCGCAGTAGCCGCGAAAGGCGCGTATGACCAAGCAAGCGACACAGTGATTTTATCATCTGAAGTAGCAAGCGCTCTTGAAGTAAAAGAAGGCGAATTCGTTCGCATGTTGGCTCAATAAGAGCGGCGATTATCTGTCGAAGATTTTAAGGATAGAAGTATGACTCAGTGGATAGCAGGACAGTGGGTGGCAGGTCAAGGCGACGCCATGACATCAGTAAGCCCATACAACAATGAAGTGGTGTGGCAAGGCGATAGTGCAACACCAGCGCAGGTTGAATCTGCAGTAGCAGCGGCTCGTGATGCGTTCTTAGTTTGGAAAAAACTGAGCTTTGCAGAGCGTGAAGCGATCGTGTTGAACTTTGCTGAGAAAGTAAAAGAGAACAGCGAAGAGATAGCACAGATTATTGCAAAAGAGACGGGTAAACCGATTTGGGAAACTCGCACTGAAGCGGGCGCAATGGCGGGTAAAATCGCTATCTCTATTCGTGCATACCACGAACGTACGGGCGAAGCTTCGCGTGAAGCGGCAGGTAACCAAATCGTACTGCGTCATCGTCCATTAGGCGTTATGGCGGTATTTGGTCCTTACAACTTCCCAGGTCACCTACCTAACGGTCATATTGTTCCAGCACTGCTATCGGGTAATACCGTGGTATTTAAGCCGTCAGAGCAGACACCTTGGACTGGTGAGTTTGCGATGAAGCTATGGCAAGAAGCTGGCCTTCCTGCTGGCGTGATCAACCTAGTGCAAGGCGCTAAAGAGACAGGTATCGCACTAGCCGATGCTAAAGGTCTTGATGGCGTGCTATTCACGGGTAGTGCGAATACTGGTCATATCCTTCACCGTCAATTCGCAGGTCAACCGGGCAAGATGCTGGCGCTAGAGATGGGTGGCAACAACCCGATGGTGATCAGTGACCAATTTGGTGATGCTGACGCGACGGTTTATACCATTATCCAATCGGCTTTCATCAGTGCAGGTCAACGTTGTACATGTGCTCGTCGTTTGTATGTTCCTGTTGGCGAGAAGGGCGATCAACTGCTCGATAAGCTCGTTGCGGCGACCTTGAAGATTCGTGTTGATCAGCCATTCGCTGAGCCAGCACCCTTCATGGGACCACAGATCTCTGAAGCGGCGGCTAAGTTCATTTTGGACGCGCAAGCTAATCTGCAATCACTAGGTGGTGTAAGCCTAGTTGAAGCAAAAGCGGGCGAAGCGGCGTTTGTTTCTCCGGGTATTATCGATGCAACCAACATTGCTGAGTTGCCAGATGAAGAGTACTTCGGCCCATTGCTGCAAGTGGTTCGCTACCAATCGCTAGAGCAAGCAGTTGAACTGGCTAATGACACGCGCTTTGGTTTGTCTGCGGGTCTTGTATCAACAGATGATTCTGAATGGGAATACTTCGTTGACCATATCCGTGCGGGTATTGTTAACCGTAACCGCCAGCTAACAGGCGCAAGTGGTGATGCACCATTTGGTGGCCCGGGTGCTTCAGGCAACCTACGCCCAAGTGCTTACTACGCGGCGGACTACTGTGCTTACCCAATGGCGTCAATGGAAGGTGGTGAAACTCAACTGCCAGCTACGTTTAGCCCAGGTATTGAGCTGTAGTTTTGGCTTTTAAGCTATAACTTGATGAATCATAAGCTTATGAGCTCTAAGTTCATGAATAACAGATTCATTGATTGATTGTGTAATAAGGAAGCGGTGTTATCGCTTCCTCTTTTCACCCACGTCCGACACCTCGATTGGACGGTAGATAATAATAGAACAAGTATGTCACAGGCTGATGGCTGCTGACTCTATGTCCAGCCTCTCCCTTTCTAATCCAAATTACTAGCTTGCTAGAACCTCTGACAAGGAGTCACCATGACGCCCGATCTACTCTTTAAATCACTATGGGACGATTACATTCACAGGCTTTGTCCATCGGCTGAGAAAGTGCATCACTTGCTGAAAGAAGACGAAGCTCTGATTAATGATCACATTGCACTGCGTACTTTCAATGTTGCACCGCTAGGTATTGAAACATTGGCTAAACCTTTCCTTGAGTTAGGTTACAAGGCGTGTGGTGATTACTTATTTGAGAGCAAGAAGCTAGTGGCTAAGCACTACGAGCACCCAGATCCAAACCAACCAAAAGTGTTCATTAGTGAGTTGAAGGTAGAAGAGTGTTCAAGTGGCTTACAACAGATCGTTGCTAAGTTGGTTGAGCAAGTTGACGCAAGTAAGCTTCAAGGTCATGAATTCTTGTTTGGTGGTCGTCTTTGGGATTTGAGCTTCGCAGATTTCCAAGTGCTAGCAAAAGAGAGTGAATACGCTTCTTGGCTCGCAGCTCATGGTTACGGTGCAAACCACTTTACGGTGAGCGTTAATCAACTTGACGCTTTTGATGAAGTTCAGGCAGTAAATGATTACCTGAGCGAATCAGGATTCACTATCAATGCATCTGGCGGCGAGGTGAAAGGCTCTCCAGAGGTCTTATTAGAGCAATCATCAACAATGGCAGATAAAGTCCCAGTTTCATTTGTTGAAGGCAATGAGATGATTCCTGGGGGCTTCTATGAGTTCGCTAAGCGTTATGCGATGGCCAATGGTGATCTTTATACCGGATTTGTCGCGGCATCTGCTGACAAAATCTTTGAAAGCACCAACGGTTAAAGAAGATACGAGCACGGGCTTTGCCCTCGAGGTGCGGGTGCGCTTCGCATCGAGAGTGTTTGCGCTGGGACGCGGTAGGTGCTCTATTCGCATCTCGCATCTCGCATCTCGCATCTCGCATCTCGCATCTCGCATCTGCTCTCTAGATCTCTAGAAAACAAAAAAGCCACCAAATTTGCATTTGGTGGCTTTCAAATTTTTGGCTCAGTTAATCGAGATTAACGAGTGCCGTATACCACGATAGTCTTACCGTGTGCAGAAATTAGGTTCTGCTCTTCAAGCATCTTCAAGATACGACCTACGGTCTCACGAGAACAACCAACGATCTGGCCAATCTCTTGACGAGTGATCTTGATTTGCATGCCATCAGGGTGAGTCATTGCATCTGGCTGTTTCGCTAGGTTTAGTAGCGTTTGAGCGATACGACCTGTTACGTCAAGGAACGCTAAGTCACCAACCTTTTGGCTAGTTACTTGTAGACGGTTTGCCATTTGCGCTGAAAGGCGCATCAGGATATCTGGGTTCACTTGGATAAGTTGACGGAATTTCTTGAAAGAAATTTCAGCTACTTCACAAGGAGATTTAGCACGAACCCACGCAGTACGCTCTTGGTCTTCTTCGAAAAGTCCAAGTTCACCGATGAAGTCGCCTTGGTTTAGGTAAGAAAGAATCATTTCCTTACCTTCTTCGTCTTTGATAAGAACAGCCACAGAACCTTTAACGATGTAGTACAAGGTTTCTGCCTTTTCACCAGCATGAATCAAAGTACTTTTTGAAGGGTACTTATGAATATGACAGTGTGAAAGGAACCACTCTAATGTTGGATCGGTTTGAGGTTTACCTAGAACCATAATATCTCACTTCCTCTGCAGGGTATGCTTGCCGCTTTCCGTATTTTAGCTAAGCCTGAATTGACTCAGTTAGGATAAGAGCACTCGTTGAGTGCTGCAAGCTATCTTGTGTTTCGTTTAAGAATAGTATCCTTTTTCAGGTACTATTTCTTGATTTTAATCGTGACCAAGCTACGATTTTTTACGCAAAATTGTGCACATGATCACGGTATGAAAAGTAATCAACCAGAATGTCGTTTTGTTAACCTATTTTTCCGGTTTCGATTAGTTGTTGTAGAATTGGCCTTACAATGAGCTCCATAGCAAAACTCATCTTGCCTCCTGGCACCACAAGCGTGTTATGACGTGACATAAATGAGCCATCAATCATAGCCAAAAGGTAAGGAAAATCGACGTTTTTGATGCCGCGCAAACGTATAACTACGAAGCTTTCGTCTAAACTTGGAATCCCTTTGGCGTTCAGTGGATTCGATGTATCTACGGTAGGTACACGCTGAAAGTTGATATGAGTACGCGAAAACTGCGGGGTAATGTAGTTAAGGTAATCATCCATTGAGCGAACAATAGAATCCATCACCGCTTCGCGAGAGTGCCCACGATCGCGTGTGTCACGAACGAATTTCTGGATCCACTCCAAGTTTACGATCGGTACCATGCCGATAAGCAGATCGACATGTTGCGAGACGTTAATGTCGCCATCGACTACGCCACCATGAAGGCCTTCGTAGAACATCACATCCGAGTTTTCAGGGATCTCTTGCCATGGCGTAAAGGTGCCGGGCATTTGGTTGTAAGGAACGGCTTCATCGAAGGTATGTAGATAGCTACGGACTTTACCCGTGCCTTCATTTCCGTATTGGCGGAAGAACTCTTCTAATGCGCCAAAATCGTTAGCTTGTGGACCAAAGTAGCTGATGTGCTTACCTTGCTCGCGCGCCTTACGGATCTCGACATCCATCTCTGGTCGAGTGAAGCGATGGAAACTATCCCCTTCAACCCAAGCTGCCTTCACGTCCATCATATTGAACATTTTACGGAAGGCTTCTGAGGTAGTGGTGGTGCCGGCTCCAGATGAACCCGTCACCGCAATAATTGGATGTTTAGCGGACATGACAACCCTTGTCTTTTGAGTAACTTACTTGTTAGCAATCGTTTACCACTATAACACGGCTCCTTTATGAGCGCAGCTTAGAAGCGTTTTGTGACTTGAATATCAACGGTTTCATGCAGCTCAGAAAACACGATACTGACTTCCTTTGAGGCTAATTGATGTTTCACTTGGTCAATCTTGTTTTGCAGTGAAACCTCTACGTCACCGTAGTCTGTGCCTTCACGTAGCACGAATTCTTTAATGAGGTTTTCTAGCGTTTCTGGTGCGATGTCTTGCCATGGGATGATCATAAATACTTCTCTCTTTTATGTTCATGGATATGTTCATAAATAGGTTTATTGATGTGTTGATTAGTGTGTCTAGCGACGCCTATCACTCAGCCCTTAAAAGGCTCGGCCATTATGCCGAATCTTGAATACTTTCATAGTAAGCGGGTAATGCTTCTTCTAACCAAAACCTTGGTTTGAGCGTACTACCAGTAATGAACCCCACATGGCCGCCTTTTTGAAACAGACGATAGTCGATGTTGTCAGGTAGAACGAATTTTGGAATCACATCATCGGTCATGAAAGGGTCATCTTTCGCATGAATGATCTGTGTGGGTAGCTTAATCCGATTCAACTTCGGTAAGGCAGAGCATTGAGCATAGTAATCTTGTGCATTCTTGAAGCCGTGCAAAGGCGCAGTAATTCGCTCATCAAACTCATACAGCTTATCGATCTTCTTAATGCTTTCCGCTGAGATGCCAATCTTCTCTTGCAGCAGTTTATGTTTCTTCAATGCATTCGATTTCAAAGAATTGAGCAGGTACTTTTTATAGAGTTTGGAGAAGCCTTGTTCAATACGACTTGAACAACAAGCAAGGTCAAAGGGGGCTGAAACAATCGTCGCCGCTGAGATTAACGGATCATCTGCGTAGTCGGCGAGATAATTAGCCAACATGTTGCCGCCTAGCGATATCCCAACTGCAACCTTAGGGTTATTGGGAAACCTTGAATGCAGATGCCTTAAAAAGAAGCGAGCATCTTCGACCTCTCCAGAGTGGTAAGCACGAGCTAAGCGATTCGGCTTTCCGCTGCAACCTCTGAAGTGCATCATCACGGACAACCAACCATCCTTAGCAAACGCGTTCATCAATCCATTGGCGTATGGGCTCTCAAAGCTGCCCTCTAATCCATGGAATAGGATGAAGATGGGTTTGTTGCTTTGTTTGTCGGAGCTTTGTTTGTCACTGCTTGGTTTGTCACTGCGTGGATTGTCATTAGTCGAGTTATCACTAGAGGAGCTGTCATCATCAGGGGATTCGCTCCATGCAAGGTCGAGAAAGTCACCATCGGGTGTTTCTAAGGTTTGCCATTGAGGAGCAAACAACGCCTGCTTTCTAATAAACCTAGGTACCAAGGTCTGTAGGTGAGGATTTGATAAACCAGCAGCAGCGGTAAATATTGTCATAAAACAGTCCATGCTTATTTATGGGCTTTGAAAAGTGTTGAGCTTTTAGTGAAACGCCCACGTTTTTATTTGAGCTTGGTTGATTCTCGGCATAAGCGCAAGGGTTTCACAAAGACGGGCTACAAAAACACGCCATGAGTAACTGGTTGAATAATATCAAGGTTAAGCTTGGATCTAGACGAAATAAAAGGGAAAGGCAACGAGTTAAGGCTGAGGGGCTGGTTCAGAAAAAGCATCATAGAGGTTTTCTGCGCCGAGTAGCCGACAATACTCAAATGCGAGTGGCGATTGTTGATTGTCAGAGAGATGCAGAGAGTTGATGCAATCAACGAGATCAGATTGCTGTTGCTTCTCTAACTGCAGCTCAAACTGGAGTGCTTCGCGGTAGAGAGAATCGACAACTTGAGGTTTGAGGTGCTTACGCAGCTCTCGATAGCTGTGAAGAAGAGTTTCAGAGCGGCTCAAGCACTGTTGAACTTTGTGCCACTCTTCTTCAGCAAAAGACAATTGCTGCTCATCAAGCCATTTGAGAAGCAGCAGTAGATTGACGTTGCCGTGGAACTGGTTTTGCAAAGCTAAGCACGCATCCTTTACACCGCGCACACTGTAATACTGAAGGCTAAATTGCCATAGTCGTTCCAGTGTTAGTGATATCGGGGCGTGCTCTGGGCTCATAAGCTATCCATTTCCTGTTCCATTTGCTCAAGCTCTTCTTGAGTGGACATCCAATCCATTTCAACTTCTTCTAGCTGTGATTTACTGCTCGCTTGCAGAGCGAGTACTTTATTCAGTTTAGCCTTATTTTCAGCTTCATAAAGTGAAGTGTCAGATAATTGCTGTTCAGCCTCTTCAAGATCAAGCGTCAACTTATCCATTTTCTTTTCAAACTGAGTCAATTGTTTGCGAATAGGCGCGGTCAGTTTTCTGAACTCGGCTTCTTTACGTTTTTGTTCTTTCTTCGATGCCGCACTGTTTGCACTGTCTTTAGCCGGAGCTAACGCTTGCGCTTCTTTACGTTCAATTTTTTGCTGTTCAGTCAGCCATTTATAGTAATCGTCAAGATCACCATCAAACGGCGCAACCTGACGGTCATGTACTAGGTACAAGTCATCGGTGGTTGCTCGCAGTAAGTAACGGTCGTGCGATACGATAACCATCGCACCTTCAAACGTTTGCAGTGCAAAGGTCAGCGCCTGACGCATGTCGAGATCCAAGTGGTTGGTTGGTTCATCGAGTAATAATAGATTTGGTTTTTGCCATACCAGCAGAGCCAGTACTAATCGTGCTTTTTCACCACCCGAAAACGGAGCCACTTTATCGAGTGCTTTTTCACCTTGGAAGCCAAAGCTGCCTAGGTAATCTCGCAGTTGTTGCTCAGTGTGTTTTGGCGCAATCTGCATCATGTGTTGCAGTGGCGTTTCTTCTGGGTGCAGCGTCTCTAATTGATGCTGAGCGAAGTAACCCATCTTAACGCCTTGCGAATAGCTCAGCTCACCACCTTGCTGTTTCAGTTCGCCTGAAAGCAGTTTGATCAGTGTCGATTTACCCGCACCGTTTCGACCCAGTAGACCGATACGGCTACCCGGAACAAGGTTAAGGCGAATCTTTTCTAGAATCAGGTTGTCGTCGTAACCCGCTGATACCTCATCCATCATCATGATTGGGTTAGGCAGCGCGTCTGGCTCTCTAAATTCAAAGCTGAATGGGTTATCAAATTGAGCGGGTAGCACTTGTTCCATCTTTTCAAGCGCTTTAATACGGCTTTGAGCTTGGCGAGCCTTTGAAGCTTTGTAGCGGAAACGGTCAATGTAGCTCTGCATGTGAGACATTTGTTTCTGCTGCTTTTGGAACATCGCTTGTTGCAGAATAAGTTTTTGAGCACGTTGAGTCTCAAACGACGAGTAGTTACCGGTGTATTCGTTCAGCTGTTGGTTTTCAACATGCACGATGCGGTTGACGATAGGGTCTAAGAAGTCTCTATCGTGCGAGATAAGAACCAGTGTGCCTGGGTAGTTTTGTAGCCAGCGCTCTAACCACATCACAGCATCTAAATCTAAGTGGTTGGTTGGTTCATCGAGTAGCAGTAAGTCACTGCGACATAGAAGGGCTTGCGCTAAGTTCAAACGCATACGCCAACCACCCGAAAATTGGGTCAGGTTCCATGTCATTTGCTCTTGGCGAAAACCAAGGCCATCAAGTAATTCAGCTGCTCGTGAATTGATGGTGTAACCACCAATGGTTTCAATCTTGCCGTGTATCTCTGCTACCAGTGTGCCGTTGTCGGCTTGTTCCGCTTTTGCCAGCTGCTCTTCAAGGCCACGATATTCTCTGTCACCATCAATCACATATTCAATGGCTTTTCTTTCTAATGCAGGGGTTTCTTGTGCAACCCAAGCCATTTCCCAGTGAGCGGGTTTACTGAATGAACCGGCATCAATCGATAGCTCGTCTTTAATTAAGGCGAACAACGTAGATTTACCACAGCCATTTTTACCGACTAAACCGACTTTGTCGCCAGGATGAAGGGTTGCAGATGCTTGGTCGAGAAGTGGCTTACCGCCGCGTAGCAATTGAATATCAGAGAAAGTAATCATATAGAGGTAGCATAGAAATTAGAGGTGAACAGACGCCTGCATAGTAGGCTGAATCCAGATAAAAGTCGATCACAATGCAATTTGCGTTATGATGCCAATAACATATTAATAACTTTTGCTTAAATTCTTGTGGCCTTGCCACCGTTTAGCTCTAAAAGGAATGTTTCAAAGGAATGAGTAATACTCCCTCGACACAAAAAGCTGTGCCAAAGGTGCTAGTGATCTACGCACACCCTGAGCCACAAACCTCTATTGCCAATCAAATGATGGTTAAAAAGATAGAGTCGCTTGGGCATGTCAAAATCCATGATCTCTACGCGACGTATCCTGATTTCTTTATTGATGTGCCTTATGAGCATGAGCTACTGCTTCAGTATGATGTGATTGTCTTCCAACACCCTTTGTTTATGTATTCATGCCCATCACTACTGAAAGAGTGGTTTGACCGAGTATTAGGCAAAGGTTTTGCGTTTGGTGAGCAGAGTGCCCTTAAGGGAAAACACTGGCGCAGTGTGATCACGACTGGTGGTAAAGAAGAGGCGTTTGGAGAGGCAGGCTATAATAAATATCCATTACAAGAGATTTTGCAGCCATTCGAGTTAACCGCTGCTTTGTGTCAGATGCACTGGATGTCACCTTTGGTTTTACACTGGGCAAGAAACGTCTCGGACATGACGCGTTACCAACACGCGGAAGCTTATCGAAACTGGTTGCGAGACCCGCTACAAGATATAGGAGCGAATGATGGCTCTGACTAACGATTTTCTACAAAGTAGCGTTATTTTTTTAGCGGCTGCTGTGGTCGCGGTTCCTATCGCGCAGCGAGCTGGCCTAGGCTCAGTACTCGGCTATCTATTAGCTGGCGTGGCGATTGGCCCTTGGGGGCTTGGTTTAATCAGTGATGTCGAAGCGATTCTGCACTTCTCCGAGTTCGGGGTGGTACTGCTGCTCTTTCTGATTGGTTTAGAGCTTAACCCTAAAAAATTGTGGCAGATGCGGGCGCCTATTCTCGGATTGGGTGGCGCGCAGGTGTTGATCACCACTCTGATTATTACCGCCATCGCCTGTCTGTTCGGGTTAACTTGGCAAACCAGCCTGGTAATAGGTATGGGTTTAGCGCTGTCTTCGACAGCCATTGCCTTGCGCGTTATTGAAGAGCGAGAACTTGGTGGCAAAGAAGCGGGGCAGTCAGGCTTTGCAGTCTTACTTTTTCAGGATATTGCCGTAATCCCTATGTTGGCGATGCTGCCTTTGCTCGCGGGTAATACGGGCGGCAGTTGGGCTGACATGTTGTGGATGCTAGGCGGTGTGATTGGCTTGCTTGTCGGTGGTCACTTCTTGTTGAGACCACTGTTCCGGTATGTAGTCATGAGCGGTGTGCGTGAGTTGTTCACGGTTGCAGCGTTGTTATTGGTGATTGGTATTGCCGTCATCATGCAGCAGATTGGTTTATCGATGGCATTAGGTACTTTCTTGGCGGGCGTCCTTCTGGCTGAAAGTGAATATCGACACGAGTTAGAAATCGCGATTGATCCATTCAAAGGGTTACTGCTTGGTCTGTTCTTTATCTCTGTGGGTATGGCGGTAAACCTAGGTTTATTGGCAGAAAGCCCATTCGCAATACTTATCGCAGTGTCGTCTCTGGTCGTATTGAAAGGTTTGGTGCTGTATGCGCTGGCTCGTATCTTCGGCACTCAAGCTAAAGCGCGTAGCCGAATGGCGATGATTCTCAGCCAAGGTGGTGAGTTTGCCTTCGTTATTTTTACCGCAGCGAGTGCACAAGGCATCTTAAGCGGCGACCAAGTGTCGTTCTTATTGGTTGTTGTAAGCCTTTCTATGGTGACCACGCCATTGATGCTTAAACTGCAAGACCGATTCTTTGCTCGTCAACTTAACCAAATCAGTGAAAGTGCGATGTCTTCGGATGTGGTTGATCGTAGCCCTCGAGTGATTATTGCGGGCTTTGGTCGTTTCGGTCAGATCATTGGTCGTCTGATGTATGCCAATAAGATTCGTATCACTGTCCTTGAAAGTGATGCCAGCCAAATACACATCCTTAGAAAGTTCGGTTACAAGGTGTTCTACGGTGATTCTACTCACCTTGAATTATTACGAGCTGCGGGAGCTGATAAGGCAGAAGCCATTGTGTTGTGTACCGATTCTCCCGATGAAATCATGAAGACCGTGGATTTATGTAAGCAGCATTTCCCACAGTTAAAGATTTTAGCGCGTGCTCGAAGCCGTGTTGAAGCGTATCAATTACTTAACCATGGTGTGAGTAACTACTCGCGTGAAACCTTCCTTGGGGCATTAGATTTAGGTCGTCAAACATTGACCGAACTTGGCATGCATCCATATAAAGCGAAGCGAGCAGAAGCACACTTTAGGAAATTGGATAATGGTATGCTGAAAGAGTTACTTCCTCAGCATAATGAAGATGCCGAGTTAGCCCAGCGAGCGAAAGAGGCTCGTAAAGAGCTCGAAGAGATTTTTGGACACGAGATGGAAAACGATCACCAATCTCGAAATTACTGGCAATAGTCTGGAGTGAATAGCTCTTCAGAACTTAAAATCCAGATATTATAGTCAACAACAATACACCCTAATAATAAACGCGGTCTCTACAGAGTCTTTAACTCAGAGATGAATAGAAGAACTGCGAATCCAGAGTAGTAAAGGATATGAACGTGAAACAGAAAAAACGCTTTATCGCTGGGGCGAGCTGCCCAAGCTGCAGTACTCAAGACACACTCCGTTGGTGGGTTGAAAATAATATCGAGCTGGTGGAATGCGTCGATTGTGACTTCACCGAGCAGCGTAAACCGAAAACTGTAGAGAAATCTGAACACGCAAATCAAGAAATGATCGGTATTTTTAAGCCAGAATGATTGAGTTTCGTTAATTGATCCCCATAATATCCCGGTACAGAATTTTTCCTAAGCTCAACTGTTCGAGTTTAGTCCAAACCTCCTTGGAGCTCTCATGAAAATTGAAAAGAACGTAGTAGTTAGTGTTGCATATCAAGTGAAACTTGAAGATGGCGTAGTAGTTGACCAATCAACTGCAGAAGCTCCACTAGATTACCTTCACGGTCACAACAACCTAATTACAGGTCTTGAAAAAGAGCTTGAAGGCAAAGTAGCTGGCGACAAGTTCTCAGCAACTGTTACTCCAGAAGACGCATACGGCGATCACAACGATGACCTAGTTCAACGTGTTCCTGCTGACGTGTTCCAAGGTGTTGAGCAAATCGAAGTTGGCATGCGTTTCCTAGCGGATACTGACCAAGGTCCAATCCCAGTTGAAGTTACTGAAGTAGACGGCGACGAAGTTGTTGTTGATGGTAACCACATGCTTGCTGGCCAAACTCTAACGTTTGACGTTGAAGTTGTAGCGGTTCGTGAAGCGACTGAAGAAGAAGTTCAGCACGGTCACGTACACCAAGAAGGCGGCTGTGGCAGCCACGGTCACGACCATGATCACGACCACGAAGGCGGTTGTTGTGGTGGCGAAGGCCATGACCACGGTGAAGAGAAAAAAGACGGCTGCTGCGGCGGCGGTAGCTGTGGTTCTCACTAATACCGAATTAACGGTTTAGTTTAAGAATATTGAAAGCCTCCCTTGCGGAGGCTTTTTTCGTTTAGGAGCGGAGCTTTCTGAGCTGGCTTTTAATCTACCGAACTCAGTATCCTTAAATCTAAGCATCCGTAAATCTAAGCATTCGTAAAAAGTTTGGTTTTCGCTATCAGACATCAAACCTTGGATGTGGTATTGATAGCACAACATTATAAGACGACGTCAGTGGAGAGTTCGCATGTCACAGCCTTTTTCAATTGCCATTCATGGTGGTGCAGGCACCATCTTACGAGAGCAAATGAGCGATGAATTAAAAACGGGTATTACCGAGGCTTTGGAAAAGTCTGTTTTGGCCGGTTATCAAGTGTTGCAATCGGGTGGTGATGCTCTGGATGCGGTGGTTGCATCGGTTAAAGTGATGGAAGACAGTCCGCATTTTAATGCCGGTAAAGGTTCGGTTCTGACTCATGATGAATTTGTTGAGATGGATGCTTCTGTCATGCACGGTCGCGAAATGGATGCGGGTGCTATTGCCGGTGTCCGTCATATCAAAAACCCGGTAGAGCTGGCTCGTGACGTGATGCTTAAAAGCGATCACGTACTGCTGATTGGTGAAGGCGCAGAGAGGTTTGCGTTTGAGCATGAGTACACCTTCACCGAGCAAGATTACTTCTTTACTGAGCGTCGTTATGACCAACTTCAATCGATGAAAGAGAAAGGCATCTTTGCTCTGTCTGAAGCGAAATATGATGAACAACAAGCTCAGAAATACCCAGACGACAAAAAGTACGGCACGGTTGGCGCGGTGGCGTTAGACCAAGCAGGCAATTTAGCGGCCGCAACCAGCACTGGTGGCGTAACCAATAAAAAATACGGCCGTGTGGGAGATTCTCCAATTATCGGTGCAGGCACTGTTGCTGAAAATGGCAACGTGGCCGTGTCAACGACAGGCATGGGTGAGTTCTTCCTTAGAAAGATGGTTGCCGGTGATGTAGCAGCACGAATGCGTTATCTCAAAGAAGATGTGCATACGGCTTGTGAACACATCATTCAAGGTGAACTGAAAACCATGGGCGGTGAAGGTGGCTTGATTGCTATCGATGGCCAAGGTGATATTCACTTCGGTATGAACAGTTCAGGAATGTATCGCGCGAGTGTTGATACGAACGGCTGCGTAGAAGTGAAGATTTATGCCGATGACTAAGCTTGTATTGGCTTAACTGGCTTTAGTTGAATTAGTGCAGACTAAACAAACAAAAGGGCGACAGATAAGCATCTGTCGCCCTTTTAGTTTTCTATGTTCCGTCCTGAAATGTGCTTACACATCGAGGACGAGAGACTAGCGATGTGCGTCACTAGAACCCATTCGTTATTTGGAGCCGCACTTAATAGTGGGGAGGTGGCGTCTCTTCTGATGCGTCAGCGAGGTTTGAGCCATCCATATTTTTCACTTTACCCACCACGAACTTCATTTGATCTTGCATTCTCGTGATCAACATCTGTTGTTGGCTAAGCGCTTCATTGAGTTCTTCAATGGTTTGTTCTTGGAAAGCCAACTGACATTCTAGGTCATTCACGCGGCTTTCTAGTTGTTCAATTCGCTTTTCTGTCATCGTTCTTAATCCACATTCCAAGCTTGGGCGATGCCCGCAGAGGTGCCCGATATCACACGGTTCTTTTCATCAAAGGCTGCATCATACACTACCGCACGGGGAGGGCGAGCATCTTTTAATGGCTTAGCATCGTGGCGAGAAATTCGTTTTCCATCTTGAGTATTCCACACGCTCACTTGGCTTGATGGCGTACCCGTCACCAACATACTACCGTCGTCAGAAAAGCGAGCACTAGAGAATATCAGCTGTCGAGACCAGCTCTGCAATTGCGCTTGAGGTTCACCCGTTTCTAGATCCCAAATCATCGCTTGGTTGCCGCCATCGGAAGTAAAAGCCAATTCTCCATCCCGTTGTAGTGCAACTCGTACTACTCTTTGTTCATGCTCGAAAGTACGTAACACCAAGCCGGATTCGGTATCCCAAAGGTAAGCTTTGTAGTCGTTACCGCCCGATAATGCGTAGCGCCCATTCGAAGAGAGGGAGACGGAATTAACTTTTTCTCGGTGAGCGAGGAACTCCAGACGGCGTCCGGTGACTAAGTCCACATAGATGGCTTTGCCGTTAGACAGGCCAAGTAAGACTTTTTCACCATTGCTGGATATGTCGACATCGCGAATCAAGCCATCGGAAATAGACCATAGCCCTTCAGCTTGAGTCCAAGATAGGTCCCAAACGGCGAAATTCATCTGACTGGCGGTAATCGCAAAGCGACCATTGTCAGAGATGCGAATCCGCGATATTTGGTTTTCGGATTGGTCTTGCGGGCCGAGTTGAGCGAGCTCTTTGTTTTGGTCTAAGTCCCAGAGCAGTAAGTGTTTTTGCTGAGAGTAGAGTAGCGCGAAGCGTCCATCTCTGCTTAGGGCAAAGCTGGTGGCACCATTGGGTTCTATTTCCCAACGTTGCTCATCATCTTGGAAGAAAAAACATCCATTTAACAAGGTGATGACAATTGCACATAGCAATGAATGGAAAAATATTTGCATCACGTCTAATAATCCGGTTTTTGTCGAAAGACATATGACTAGTATATTGTTATAACTAACGTATTCACACCAATCTAATCATTAGATTTGTGCACAATAACCAATGGCTTGGCCATTAATTGGAGAATTCAATGAAATCAGTTTTAAAAGTATCACTGCTTGCCGCAACGGTTATGCTAGCAGTTGGTTGTCAGAAAGAAGAACCAAAGGCAGAAGCTCCACAGGTAGAAGAAGCTAAAGTTGCAGCAGTAAACTTTAAAACAGAAGACGACAAAGCGGCATACGCAATCGGCGTATCTTTCGCGAACTACCTAAGCACAAGCATTGATAAGCCAAGCGAGCTAGGCATCAACCTAGACAAAGATATGGTTCTTCAAGGTATCGAAGACGTATTTGCAGAAAAAACTGCACTGAACGAAGAAGAAACTCGCGCTGCGCTTGAAGCTCTAGACAAGCGTGTTGCTGAAACAATGCAAGCACAAGCGGCAGAGAAATCAGCTGAAGTGAAGAAAGTGGGTGATGACTTCCGCGCTGAGTTCGCTAAAACTGAAGGCGTGAAGCAAACTGAATCTGGCCTACTTTACCAAGTAATGACAGCTGGCGAAGGCGCATCTCCAAAAGACACTGATACGGTTCAAGTACACTACAAAGGTACGCTAACAGACGGTACTCAGTTCGACAGCTCTTACGATCGTGGCGAACCAGCAACATTCCCACTAAACCGCGTAATCCCGGGTTGGACTGAAGGCGTACAACTGATGCAAGTTGGTTCTAAGTACAAATTCGTAATCCCGCCAGAGCTAGCATACGGTGAGCAAGACACACCGACTATCCCAGCTAACTCAACACTAGTATTTGAAGTTGAGCTACTGAAAATCGATAACGCTGAAGCAGCTCCTGCTCAGTAATATCGAACGAAAGTATCGAATGAATATTTCGTATTAAAATTCGTGGATTGAATAAAAAGCCTAACGTTGAGTTGGGCTTTTTTTTGCTTTTTAAATGAGTATTTGATTTTTAAAGTTGTTCTAAATCACTAGTTGCAATGTTAGCTAGGTGTGCAATTAAAATTTTCTGATAAACTTACATAAATTTGTTGATTTTTCACACGAAGGTAAGGAATAAGTGACTACTACAGAAACAGTCAATGCGGATGTGTTACTTGAAATGGAATC
Source organism: Vibrio sp. QJM3NY_15 (assembly GCF_057785995.1). Classification (NCBI taxonomy): domain Bacteria; kingdom Pseudomonadati; phylum Pseudomonadota; class Gammaproteobacteria; order Vibrionales; family Vibrionaceae; genus Vibrio; species Vibrio sp. QJM3NY_15. The sequence goes on along the minus strand of NZ_CM173517.1, from coordinate 3,298,396 downwards.
AGTCCACGTCATGCCATTCAGTGAACACGATAAAATTATCTTAAGATCTTATGAGGCCGTGGTTGACGGTATTGCGAGTCTTATCGGTCCGTTTTGTGAAATCGTTTTACACTCTTTAGAAGACCTCAATACTTCTGCGATTAAAATTGCCAACGGCGAAAATACAGGTCGTCAGGTTGGTTCGCCGATCACCGATCTTGCATTAAAGATGCTGAAAGATATTGAAGGTTCTAAGCGTAACTTCTCACGTTCATACTTTACTCGTGCTAAAGGCGGAGTATTGATGAAGTCGATCACGGTTGCTATCCGCAATGGTGAAGACCGAGTGATTGGCTTGTTGTGTATTAACGTAAACCTAGATGCGCCATTCTCACAAGTACTGCAATCTTTCATGCCTACGCAAGATGCGGACGAAGCTGCATCATCAGTAAACTTTGCAAGTGATGTGGAAGAGCTTGTCGACCAAACGGTTGAACGCACCATTGAAGAAATCAATGCAGACAAATCAGTATCGAACAATACTAAGAACCGTCAAATCGTGATGGAGCTTTACGACAAAGGTATTTTCGATATTAAAGACGCGATTAACCGTGTAGCTGAGCGATTGAATATCTCTAAGCACACCGTTTACTTATACATTCGTCAACGCAAAACAGAGGATGAAGAGGGTTGTTAAGCTACACACTCCTAGTTAATGGGCCGGTTTACGGCTCACAATCCGCAAGAAGTGCTTATCAGTTTGCAGTGGCTCTATTGAAACAGGGCCACAAACTCCACAGTGTGTTCTTCTATCAAGATGGTGTTAGCAATGGCTCTGGCATTACTGTACCTGCTAATGATGAATTTGACTTGGCTTCCGCTTGGCAAAAACTGGCGGATGAGCACAATATTAGCCTAGAGACATGTGTTGCTGCTGCGCTCAGACGCGGAGTGATCAGTACGGACGAAGCCACACAACATCAATTGAGTGCCTCTAACTTGGCGGCTGGGTTTACCCAAGCTGGGTTAGGGAGCTTATCTGAAGCACTTTTAACGCAAGATAGGGTTGTGCAGTTTTGAGCAAATTGGCCTTTGTATTTAACACTTTTCCTCATACGACGGCTGCGGGTAGGGAAGGGCTAGACGCACTGCTAGCGGCTTCAGCCTATAGTGAAGACATTACCGTATTCTTTGTCGGTGATGGCGTTACACAGCTTCTCAAGGCTCAACAGCCAGATGAATCCCTATCACGTGACTATATTTCTGCATTCAAGCTCATGGATCTCTACGACATAGAGCAGGTTTACGTGTGCCAACATAGCCTCAATCAGTTCGGCCTCTCGACAGATAACTTGTTGATCGATGTGACTGCGCTAGAAGTGAGTGAGTTGACGCAGAAGTTAGCTCAGAGCCAAAAAATACTGACTTTCTAGGGAACGTTATGCTTCATATTGTAAAATCAGTAGATAAACTCAAGCTTGCATTAGCGTACTCGCAACAACAGGATCACATCCTTTTGTTGGAAGATGCGGTGTATGTTTGCCTACCAAATCATGAGTTATTCAATCAAATCTCAACCGTTGAACACGTGTCGGTATTAAAAACAGATCTAGATAGCCGAGGTTTACAACAACTTGCTTCAAGCACTCTGAATCAAGTGGACTTCGATGGATTCGTCAAACTGACGGTTTTGAACGACAAATCAGTAACTTGGTAGCTGTGTTTTATCAGTATGGTTAAAAAAAGACCATCCTGAGCTCTAGACGGCTAAAAAAGATCTGTATATTTCTTGACACACATCCCACTGCTGAATAGAATTTTGCGTCCCTATTTACACTATGTGTAATAGGGCTAGATTTTTCATCAAGCTTACTTTCAAGTAAATCAGGAGCTAGTTAATGGCAACTATTAACCAGTTGGTACGTACTCCTCGTGTAAAGCAGGTTGTTAAAAGCAACGTGCCTGCACTAGAAGCGTGCCCACAAAAACGTGGTGTATGTACTCGCGTATATACTACTACTCCAAAAAAACCGAACTCAGCACTACGTAAAGTATGTCGTGTTCGTCTAACTAACGGCTTTGAAGTTACTTCATACATCGGCGGCGAAGGTCATAACCTTCAAGAACACAGTGTTGTTCTTATCCGTGGTGGTCGTGTTAAAGATTTACCAGGTGTGCGTTACCACACTGTTCGCGGTGCACTTGACTGTGCAGGCGTTAACGACCGTAAGAAAGGTCGTTCTAAGTATGGTGTGAAACGTCCTAAGTCTTAATGCGTCTTTTTTTAAAAGAAAGCGTTAAGTAAGGCCAAACACTATTTATTTATTATTCTGAAAAGTTTTGGAAAAAACCTGAAGAAGACAACGGAGAAATTCCATGCCACGTCGTCGCGTAATAGGCCAGCGTAAGATCCTTCCAGATCCTAAGTTCAAATCTGAACTGCTGGCAAAATTCGTTAACATCCTTATGGTTGACGGAAAAAAATCTACTGCAGAGAAGATTGTTTACACTGCACTAGAAACTATGGCTGAGAAATCTGGTAAAGATCACTTAGCTGTATTTGAAGAAGCTCTTGAAAATGTTCGCCCAGCGGTAGAAGTTAAATCTCGCCGTGTGGGTGGTTCAACTTACCAAGTACCTGTAGAAGTTCGTCCGGTTCGCCGTAACGCTCTTGCTATGCGTTGGGTAGTTGAAGCTGCGCGTAAGCGTGGTGAAAAATCTATGGCTCAACGCCTAGCTGCTGAAATGCTAGACGCGTCTGAGAACAAAGGTACTGCGGTTAAGAAACGTGAAGACGTTCACCGCATGGCTGACGCAAACAAAGCGTTCGCACATTACCGCTGGTAATACCTTTTCAGTGCTGCAAGGTTCCTTGCAGCACTTCTTTAGTTCCTATGCTTATGCTAGGAACTATTGCTATTTCTAGGGCAAAGCTTTTTAGCGAAGCATCGCTTTTAACGCACAATCTAGACATAGCAATAGTCCCTAAGTCTCTAATAAGAGGATTCAACCGTGGCTCGTAAAACTCCTATTGAGCAATACCGTAATATCGGTATCGTTGCTCACGTAGATGCAGGTAAAACAACCACAAGTGAACGTATTCTGTTCTATACCGGTCTTTCTCACAAAATCGGCGAAGTTCACGATGGTGCAGCAACCATGGACTGGATGGAGCAAGAGCAAGAGCGCGGTATTACGATCACTTCAGCAGCAACTACTACGTTTTGGCGTGGTATGGAAGCTCAGTATTCTGACCACCGTATCAACATCATCGATACTCCTGGACACGTTGACTTCACAATTGAAGTAGAACGTTCTCTGCGTGTACTTGATGGTGCAGTTGTTGTTTTCTGTGGCTCATCTGGTGTTGAACCTCAGTCAGAGACAGTATGGCGTCAAGCTGATAAGTACCAAGTTCCACGTATGGTTTTCGTTAACAAAATGGACCGTACCGGCGCAGACTTCTTGCGCGTAGTTGAACAGATCAAGGACCGCCTAGGTGCGACTCCTGTTCCGATTCAACTGAACATTGGTGCTGAAGAAAACTTCCAAGGTGTTGTCGATCTTATTAAGATGAAGGCAATCAACTGGAACGAAGCTGACCAAGGCATGACTTTTACGTACGAAGACATTCCAGCAGACATGCAAGAAATGGCTGAAGAATATCGTACAGAACTTGTTGAAGCTGCTGCAGAAGCAAATGAAGAGCTGATGGATAAGTACCTTGAAGAAGGTGAATTAACAGAAGCTGAAATCAAACAAGGTCTTCGTACTCGTACCCTTAACAATGAAATCGTACTTGCAACTTGCGGTAGTGCTTTCAAAAACAAAGGCGTACAAGCTGTTCTAGATGCAGTTGTTGATTTCCTTCCTTCTCCAGTCGATGTACCTGCAATTAAAGGTATCGATGATGACGAGAATGAAATCGAGCGTCACGCGGACGACAAAGAACCGTTCTCAGCGCTAGCATTTAAAATTGCAACAGACCCATTTGTTGGTACTTTAACTTTCATCCGTGTTTACTCTGGTGTTGTTGAAAGCGGTAAAACAGCTTACAACTCTGTGAAGAAACAACGTGAACGTTTAGGGCGTATTGTTCAAATGCACTCAAACAAACGTGAAGAAGTAAAAGAAGTACGAGCAGGTGACATCGCAGCCATTATCGGCCTTAAAGATGTTACTACTGGTGAAACTCTATGTGACCAGAACCATAAAATTGTTCTTGAGCGTATGGAATTCCCAGATCCAGTTATTCAGATCGTTGTAGAGCCTCGCTCTCAAGCTGATCAAGATAAAATGACTATCGCGTTAGGTAAGCTAGCGGCAGAAGATCCATCGTTCCGTGTTGAAACGGATGACGAAACTGGTCAGACACTAATCTCTGGCATGGGTGAACTGCACTTAGATATCATCGTTGACCGCATGAAGCGTGAATTCAGTGTGAACTGCAACGTTGGTAATCCGCAAGTTGCTTATCGTGAAACCATTCGTGGTACAGCGAAAGCTGAAGGTAAATTTATCCGCGAACATGGTGGTAAAGGACAGTACGGTCACGTGTGGCTGAAACTGGAACCATCAGAAGCCGGTGAAGGCTTTGTCTTCGTAGATGAAATTGCCAATGGTATCGTGCCAAAAGAGTTCATTACCTCTGTCGCTAAAGGCGTTGAAGAGCAAATGAACAATGGTGTATTAGCGGGCTATCCAGTTTTGGATATCAAAGCTACACTATATGATGGTTCTTACCATGAAGTAGATTCAAGTGAGATGGCGTTTACAATCGCTGCCTCTATGGCTTTCAGAACGGGTGCACTAGAAGCGCAACCAGTTTTGCTTGAGCCTATGATGAAAGTTGAAGTAACTACTCCAGAAGACTGGATGGGTGACGTTGTTGGCGATATTAACCGTCGTCGCGGCATCATCGAAGGTATGGACGAGGGGACAGCTGGCCTGAAGATAATTCGTGCACAAGTTCCGTTGTCTGTCATGTTCGGTTACGCAACTGATTTACGTTCTGCGACACAAGGTCGTGCTTCTTACTCTATGGAGTTTAGTGAGTACGCCGAAGTGCCAAAAAATGTTGCTAATGCAATCATTGCAGAGCGTGGTTAAACAAAAGGGATGCATTTTTTTCATTTTTTGAAAGATCAATGCGTCCAAATATTGCGCTAACGAGAGTTGGCGCATAAAATAGCAATTTCTGGCGCGTCTCGCTCAATAATGAACGTGGCGAATCATAACTAGGAAGGAACACGATTGTGTCTAAAGAAAAATTTGAACGTACGAAACCGCACGTAAACGTTGGTACTATCGGCCACGTTGACCACGGTAAAACAACTCTAACTGCTGCTATCTGTACTACACTTGCAAAAGTGTACGGCGGTGTTGCTAAAGATTTCGCATCTATCGATAACGCTCCAGAAGAGCGCGAGCGCGGTATCACAATCGCAACTTCTCACGTTGAGTACGATACTCCTGAACGTCACTACGCACACGTAGACTGTCCTGGACACGCCGATTATGTTAAAAACATGATCACTGGTGCTGCTCAAATGGACGGCGGTATCCTAGTTGTTGCTGCTACAGATGGCCCTATGCCACAAACTCGTGAGCACATCCTACTTGGTCGTCAAGTTGGTATCCCTTACATCATCGTATTCATGAACAAATGTGACATGGTTGATGACGAAGAGCTACTTGAGCTAGTAGAAATGGAAGTTCGTGAACTTCTTTCTGAGTACGAGTACCCAGGAGACGACCTTCCAGTAATTCAAGGTTCTGCACTTGGCGCTCTAAACGGCGAAAAGCAGTGGGAAGACAAGATCGTTGAGCTTGCAGAAGCACTAGATTCTTACATTCCACTTCCAGAGCGTGCTGTTGACCTACCGTTCCTACTTCCTATTGAAGATGTATTCTCAATCCAAGGTCGTGGTACTGTTGTTACTGGTCGTATCGAGCGCGGTATCCTACGTGTAGGTGACGAAGTAGAAATCGTTGGTATCAAAGAGACTACTCTTACTACTTGTACTGGTGTTGAAATGTTCCGTAAACTGCTTGACGAAGGTCGTGCAGGTGAGAACGTTGGTGCACTTCTACGTGGTACTAAGCGTGATGACGTTGAACGTGGCCAAGTACTTTCTGCTAAAGGTTCAATCAACCCACACACTAAGTTTGAGTCTGAAGTATACGTACTTTCTAAAGACGAAGGCGGCCGTCACACTCCTTTCTTCAAGGGTTACCGTCCACAGTTCTACTTCCGTACAACTGACGTAACAGGCGATATCACTCTACCTGAAGGCGTAGAAATGGTAATGCCAGGTGACAACGTTCAAATGACTGTTGAGCTAATCGCTCCAATCGCAATGGACGAAGGTCTACGTTTCGCAATCCGCGAAGGTGGCCGTACTGTTGGTGCTGGTGTTGTAGCTAAAATCTTCGCTTAATCGCGTATTGATTTTGCACACTCTTCATTAGAAGAACTGCATTAAAAAAGGGAAGCTTCGGCTTCCCTTTTATTTTTCTAACCTTTTTCGTTTCTACAATTCCCCAAGTGTTTCCCCGTTCTTTGCTATTCGACTTTCGTCATTCAGCTACCATCGATTGCTTTCATCAAATATATTCCGATTATTTTTCCAACGCCACTTGCATACCAAAATGTGATCTGTATAATGCATCGCACTGGCTAACGCCGGTTTGTGAACCAATGAGCACTGAGGAGTAGGTCTTACCTAGTAATGTATACTCAGCTTATGTTCGCGGTTAATAAAAATAGTAAACCTTGTGTTTACTTCAAAAGTTAACTGACAATGCGTCCTGATTTTGGATGCTACGGTTTCACATAAATCAATCGGCATTCTCTCGTTCTTTCGAGCTTGAGTGGCGATATTGTTTGTGTAATTTTTAATAATTGGAGCTCTGTCTCATGCAGAACCAACGTATTCGTATCCGCCTTAAAGCGTTTGATTACAAGTTAATCGATGCTTCAACTGCGGAAATCGTTGAAACAGCAAAACGTACTGGCGCACAGGTTCGTGGTCCTATTCCACTTCCTACTCGTAAAGAGCGTTTCACTGTTCTTACCTCTCCACACGTCAACAAAGATGCACGTGACCAGTACGAAATTCGTACTCACAAGCGTTTGATCGACATCGTTGAGCCAACAGATAAAACTGTTGATGCTCTAATGCGTCTTGATCTTGCAGCTGGCGTTGATGTTCAAATCAGCCTAGGTTAAGGGAGATAAGAATAATGATTGGTCTAGTCGGACGTAAAGTGGGTATGACCCGCGTATTTACCGAAGAAGGCGTTTCTATCCCAGTAACTGTTGTTGAGGTTGAAGCGAACCGTATTTCTCAAGTTAAAACTCTTGAGACAGACGGCTACGCAGCAATCCAAGTAACTACTGGTGCTAAGAAAGCTAACCGTGTAACTAAACCTGAAGCTGGTCACTTCGCGAAAGCGGGTGTTGAAGCAGGTCGCGGTCTTTGGGAATTCCGTTTAGAAAACGGCGAAGAGTTTGAAGTTGGCGCTGAGCTAAACGTAGAACTTTTCAACGAAATTAAAAAAGTAGACGTTACTGGTACATCTAAAGGTAAAGGCTTCCAAGGCGCTATCAAGCGTTGGAACTTCTCTACTCAAGATATGACTCACGGTAACTCTTTGTCTCACCGCGCACCGGGTTCAATTGGCCAATGTCAAACTCCAGGCCGCGTGTTTAAAGGCAAGAAAATGGCAGGTCACATGGGTGCTGAGCGTGTAACGACTCAAAACCTAGAGATCGTACGTGTTGACGCTGAGCGCAATCTACTCCTTATTAAAGGTGCAGTACCAGGCTCAACAGGCGGTAACGTGATCGTAAAACCTGCTGTTAAAGCATAACGTCTAGGAGTAAGTAATGGAATTGATGGTTAAAGGTGCTGATGCACTAACTGTTTCCGAGACTACTTTCGGACGTGACTTTAACGAAGCTCTAGTACATCAAGTAGTTGTTGCGTATGCAGCAGGTGCTCGTCAAGGTACTCGTGCTCAAAAGACTCGTTCTGAAGTATCAGGCGGCGGTGCTAAGCCATGGCGCCAAAAAGGTACTGGCCGTGCACGTGCTGGTACAATTCGTAGCCCAATCTGGCGTACAGGTGGTGTTACTTTTGCTGCGAAACCACAAGATCACAGCCAAAAAGTTAACAAGAAAATGTACCGCGGTGCTATGAAAAGCATTCTTTCTGAGTTGATTCGTCAAGAGCGTCTAATCGTTGTTGATAACTTCTCTGTAGAAGCACCAAAAACAAAAGAACTTTTAGCTAAGCTTAATGAGCTTCAGCTTAACGACGTTCTGATTGTAACTGGCGAAGTAGATGAAAATCTATTCTTAGCTGCTCGTAACCTGTACAAAGTTGACGCACGTGATGTTGCTGGTATTGATCCAGTATCTCTAATTGCATTCGACAAGGTTCTAATGACTGCTGACGCAGTTAAGCAAGTTGAGGAGATGCTAGCATGATCACTGAAGAACGTATCTTAAAAGTTCTACGTGCTCCGCACATCTCTGAAAAAGCAACTATGGCGGCTGAGAAAGCGAACACTATCGTTTTCAAAGTAGCTAAAGATGCAACTAAGAAAGAGATCAAAGCAGCTGTAGAAAAGCTATTTGAAGTTGAAGTTAAGTCAGTAAATACTCTTGTACAAAAGGGTAAGACCAAACGTCAAGGTATGCGTGAAGGCCGTCGTTCAGACGTGAAAAAAGCCTACGTTACTTTGAAAGAAGGTCAAGATCTTGACTTCGTTGGCGGCGCGGAATAACAGGAGTAGTAAAAATGGCTATTGTTAAATGTAAGCCGACTTCCCCTGGTCGTCGTCACGTCGTTAAAGTTGTTAACGCTGACCTGCACAAGGGTAAGCCATACGCACCACTTCTAGAGAAAAACTCTAAGAACGGTGGTCGTAACAACAACGGTCGTATCACAGTACGTCACATCGGTGGTGGTCATAAGCACCATTACCGTTTGATTGACTTCAAACGTACTAAAGACGGTATCCCAGCGAAAGTTGAGCGTTTAGAATACGATCCAAACCGTAGTGCTAACATCGCTCTAGTTCTGTACGCAGACGGTGAGCGTCGTTACATCATTGCACCTAAAGGTGTTAACGCAGGTGACCAGATTCAATCTGGTTCTGATGCGCCAATCAAAGCAGGTAACACTCTGCCGATGCGCAACATCCCAGTAGGTTCTACTGTACACTGTGTTGAACTTAAGCCTGGTAAAGGTGCTCAACTAGCTCGTTCGGCTGGTGCATATGTACAAATCATCGCTCGCGATGGTGCATACGTAACTATCCGTCTACGTTCTGGTGAGATGCGCAAAGTACTTTCTGAAGGTCGTGCAACGATCGGTGAAGTTGGTAACTCTGAGCATATGCTACGTGAACTTGGTAAAGCTGGTGCTTCACGCTGGCGCGGCGTACGTCCAACCGTACGTGGTGTAGTAATGAACCCGGTGGATCACCCACATGGTGGTGGTGAAGGCCGCACATCTGGTGGTCGTCACCCAGTTTCTCCTTGGGGCGTTCCTACTAAGGGCTTCAAGACTCGTAAGAACAAACGCACTGACAAGTACATCGTACGTCGTCGTAATAAATAATCTATAAAGAGGAATCGCCATGCCACGTTCTCTCAAGAAAGGTCCTTTTATTGACCTACACTTGCTGAAGAAGGTAGAGAAAGCGGTGGAAAGCGGAGACAAAAAGCCTATTAAGACTTGGTCCCGTCGCTCAATGATCATCCCAACAATGATTGGTTTGACCATCGCTGTCCATAATGGTCGTCAGCACGTTCCAGTTTTCGTTACCGAAGAAATGATCGGTCACAAACTGGGCGAATTTGCACCAACTCGTACTTATCGCGGTCATGCTGCAGATAAGAAAGCTAAGAAGAAATAAGGAGTAGATGATGGAAGCTTTAGCTAAACATAACTTTGCTCGTATTTCTCCACAGAAAGCTCGCTTAGTTGCAGACCAAATTCGCGGTAAGTCGGTAGACCAGGCTCTAGAAATTCTAACTTTCAGCAACAAAAAAGCTGCTGTACTAGTTAAGAAAGTTCTTGAGTCAGCTATCGCTAACGCGGAACATAACGAAGGTGCAGATATCGACGATCTAAATGTCGCTAAAATCTTCGTAGATGAGGGCCCTATCATGAAGCGCATTATGCCTCGTGCTAAAGGTCGTGCGGATCGTATCTTGAAGCGTTCAAGCCACATCACTATTGTTGTAGCAGATCGCTAAAGACTAGGAGATTAAGCAATGGGTCAGAAAGTACATCCTAATGGTATTCGTCTTGGCATCGTTAAGCCTTGGAATGCTACATGGTTTGCTAATACCAACGAATTCGCTGACAACCTAGACGGCGACTTCAAGGTACGTCAGTTCCTTACTAAGGAACTACAAAAAGCATCATTATCTCGTATCGTTATCGAGCGTCCAGCTAAGAGCATCCGTGTGACTATTCACACTGCTCGCCCTGGCGTTGTTATCGGTAAGAAAGGTGAAGACGTAGAGAAACTACGTGCAGCTGTAGCTAAAATCGCAGGTGTACCAGCGCAGATTAACATCGCTGAAGTACGTAAACCTGAGTTAGATGGTCAGCTTGTAGCTGATAGCATCGCGTCTCAACTAGAGCGTCGTGTTATGTTCCGTCGTGCAATGAAGCGTGCGGTACAAAATGCTATGCGTCTAGGCGCTAAAGGCATCAAAGTACAAGTAGGCGGCCGTCTTGGCGGCGCTGAAATCGCACGTTCAGAGTGGTACCGTGAAGGCCGTGTGCCTCTACACACTCTACGTGCAGACATTGATTACGCAACTTCTTCGGCTCACACTCAATACGGTGTGATCGGCATTAAAGTTTGGATCTTCAAAGGTGAGATTCTAGGCGGTATGCCAGCTGCTAACGCAGTAGAGCCTAAAGGCGATAAGCCTAAGAAGCAGCGTAAAGGCCGTAAGTAAGGAGTCGAACGATGCTACAACCAAAACGTACTAAGTTCCGCAAGGTTATGACTGGTCGTAACCGTGGTCTAGCTAAAGGTACTGAAGTGAGCTTCGGCGAATTCGGTCTTAAAGCTGTTGGCCGTGGTCGTCTGACTGCACGTCAAATCGAAGCGGCACGTCGTGCTATGACACGTCACATTAAGCGTCAAGGTCAAATCTGGATCCGTGTGTTCCCAGACAAACCGATTACTGAAAAGCCTCTTGAAGTTCGTCAAGGTAAAGGTAAAGGTTCAGTTGCGTACTGGGTTGCTCAAATCCAACCAGGCAAAGTTATGTACGAGATGAATGGCGTACCTGAAGAGTTGGCACGTGAAGCGTTCCGCCTAGCGGCACGTAAACTGCCTGTTAAAACTACTTTTGTAACTAAGCAGGTGATGTGATGAAAGCACAAGATCTACGCGAAAAGAACGTTGAAGAGCTTAACGCTGAGCTATTGAATTTGCTACGTGAACAGTTTAACTTGCGCATGCAAGCTGCAACTGGTCAACTACAGCAAACTCATACTCTAAAAGCTGTACGCCGTGACATCGCACGTGTGAAAACTGTTTTGACTGAAAAGGCAGGCGCATAATGAGCGAAACTAACCGCATCCAGCAAGGCCGTGTAGTAAGTGACAAGATGGACAAGTCTATCGTTGTTGCTATTGAGCGTACTGTAAAACACCCAATTTACGGTAAGTTCATCAAACGCACGACTAAAGTACACGCACACGACGAAGACAACACTTGTGGCCTAGGCGACAAAGTTGAAATCGCTGAGTGTCGTCCTCTGTCTAAGACTAAGTCTTGGACATTGGTTAAAGTTCTAGAAAAGGCGAAGATTTAATCTTTGTAATTCTATGACTTAAAGCGGCTCCAAATAATTTTTTGGAGCCGCTTGTTTTTTGTCTACCCAATTTAAAAAAAGGGTGGTACAATTCGCGTCCCTTTTAAAGAGGCAGCCCGACCCGAGAGGGTCTAGTTTTAATATTTAGCGGAGCACTAACAATGATCCAGATGCAAAGTACACTTGACGCAGCAGATAACTCTGGCGCGCGCAAGGTAATGTGTATTAAGGTTCTGGGTGGCTCTCACCGCCGTTATGCACATATCGGTGACGTCATCAAGGTTACAGTGAAGGAAGCGATTCCTCGCGGTAAAGTAAAGAAAGGTGATGTTCTGAAGGCGGTAGTAGTGCGCACCCGTAAAGGCGTTCGTCGCCCAGACGGTTCTGTCATTCGCTTCGACAGTAATGCTTGTGTATTGTTAAATGACACTACTGAGCAACCAGTCGGCACACGTATCTTTGGTCCTGTGACTCGTGAACTTCGTAACGCGAAATTCATGAAGATTGTATCACTAGCACCTGAAGTTCTGTAAGGAGCGGCAACATGGCAGCTAAAATCCGTCGTAATGACGAAGTAATCATTCTTGCTGGTAAAGATAAAGGCAAGAAAGGTAAAGTAACTAAGGTTCTGACAACTGGTAAAGTTGTTGTTGAAGGCATCAATCTTGTTAAAAAACACCAAAAGCCGGTTCCGGCTCTAGGTCAACAAGGTGGCATCGTTGAACAAGAAGCAGCTATTGATGCTTCTAACGTTGCAGTCTTTAACACGGCTACTGGTAAAGCAGACCGTATCGGTTTCCGTATCGAAGATGGTAAGAAAGTTCGTTTCTTCAAATCTAACGGCGAAACTGTTTCTAACTAATTAGAAGTAATTTGGAGTTCTACTATGGCGAAACTGCATGATTACTACAAGTCGTCTGTAGTCGCTGAGCTTACCAAAGAGTTCAGCTACACAAGCGTCATGCAAGTCCCTAGGATTGAGAAAATCACCCTAAACATGGGCGTTGGTGAAGCAATCAACGATAAGAAACTGCTAGAAAACGCAGCAGCTGATATGGCAACGATCTCTGGTCAAAAGCCACTTATCACTAAAGCGCGTAAATCTGTAGCTGGTTTCAAAATTCGTGAAGGCTACCCAATCGGTTGTAAAGTAACCTTGCGTGGTGAGCGCATGTGGGAATTTTTAGAGCGTTTAATCTCTATCGCACTTCCACGTGTACGTGATTTCCGTGGTGTTAGCGCTAAGTCTTTTGACGGACGCGGTAACTACAGCATGGGCGTTCGCGAGCAAATCATCTTTCCGGAAATCGACTACGATAAAGTCGATCGTGTCCGCGGTCTTGATATTACTATCACGACATCTGCGGGATCCGATGAGGAAGGCCGAGCTCTGCTGGCTGCCTTTAACTTCCCATTCCGTAAGTAAGGGTAGGGTTACTGTTATGGCTAAACAATCAATGAAAGCACGTGAAGCTAAACGTGCAAAACTAGTAGTTAAGTTCGCTGAAAAGCGTTCTGCGCTAAAAGTTATCATTAGCGATGTAAACGCATCTGAAGAAGATCGTTGGAATGCGGTTCTTAAACTGCAATCTCTTCCACGTGATTCAAGTGCATCACGTCAGCGCAACCGTTGCAACCAAACTGGTCGTCCACACGGTTACCTACGTAAATTCGGTCTAAGCCGTATTAAGGTTCGCGAAGCTTGCATGAAAGGCGAGATTCCGGGTCTTCGTAAGGCTAGCTGGTAATTGCCACTTAATCATTTGGAGTAAATCTTATGAGCATGCAAGATCCGATTTCGGATATGCTGACCCGCGTTCGCAACGGTCAGGCAGCAAACAAAGTTGCTGTAAAAATGCCTTCTTCAAAGCTTAAAGTTGCAATTGCTGCATTACTTAAAGCTGAAGGTTACATCGTAGACTTCGCTGTTGACGGCGAAGCAAAACCTGAGCTAGAAGTTACTCTTAAGTACTTCCAAGCTAAACCTGTAATCGAGCAAATCAAGCGTGTATCACGTCCTGGTCTAAGAGTTTATAAGAATAAAGACTCTTTACCTACAGTGATGGGTGGTCTTGGTATTGCAGTTGTTTCTACTTCCAAGGGTCTGATGTCTGACCGTGCTGCTCGTAAAGCAGGTCTTGGCGGTGAAATCATCTGTTACGTAGCTTAAGGAGTAGATTATGTCTCGTGTTGCTAAAGCACCTGTCGCTATTCCAGCTGGCGTAGAGGTGAAACTAAACGGCCAAGAAGTTACTGTAAAAGGTAGCAAAGGTGAGCTTACTCGCGTTCTTAACAGCGCCGTAGTTATTGCACAGGAAGAAACCAACCTTACTTTCGGTCCGAAAGAAGGCGTTACTAACGCATGGGCACAGGCTGGTACAGCTCGCGCTCTAGTTAATAACATGGTTGTGGGTGTTACTGAGGGCTTCACTAAGAAGCTAACTCTTAAGGGTGTTGGTTACCGTGCTGCTATGAAAGGCAATACTGTAGCTCTAACTCTTGGTTTTTCTCACCCAGTAGAGCACGCTCTACCTGAAGGTATTAAAGCTGAGTGCCCTAGCCAAACTGAGATCATCATTACTGGTTGCGATAAGCAAGTAGTAGGTCAAGTTGCGGCTGACATTCGTTCTTACCGTGCTCCTGAGCCTTACAAAGGCAAAGGTGTTCGTTACGCAGATGAAAATGTGCGTACTAAAGAAGCTAAGAAGAAGTAAGGTATCACTATGGATAAGAAAGCATCTCGCATCCGTCGTGCTACACGTGCACGTCGTAAGATTGCAGAACTTGGCGCAACTCGCTTGGTAGTACACCGTACTCCTCGCCACGTTTACGCTCAAGTTATCTCGGCAAACGGCTCTGAGGTTATCGCAGCTGCTTCTACTGTAGAAAAAGCGATCCGTGAGCAAGTTAAGAACACTGGTAACGTTGATGCAGCTAAAGCAGTTGGTAAAGCTGTTGCTGAGCGCGCTCTTGAAAAAGGCGTAGCTACAGTTGCATTTGATCGTTCTGGTTTCCAATACCACGGTCGAGTAGCGGCGCTAGCAGATTCTGCTCGCGAAGCTGGTCTGAAATTCTAAGGTAGGGTTGGAAGATGGCTAAAGAACAACAACAAGCTAATGATTTGCAAGAAAAGCTGATCGCTGTTAACCGTGTATCTAAGACGGTTAAAGGTGGTCGAATCATGAGCTTCACTGCACTAACAGTAGTTGGTGACGGTAATGGTCGCGTAGGTTTCGGTTACGGCAAAGCTCGTGAAGTACCTGCTGCGATTCAAAAAGCAATGGAAAAAGCGCGTCGTAACATGGTTACTGTTGCGCTTAACGAAGGCACTCTTCACCACCCGGTGAAAGGTCGTCATTCGGGCTCTAAAGTTTACATGCAGCCAGCTGCTGAAGGTACAGGTGTTATTGCCGGTGGTGCAATGCGTGCCGTACTTGAAGTTGCAGGCGTACATAACGTACTTTCTAAAGCATACGGTTCAACGAACCCAATCAACGTTGTTCGCGCAACGATTGGTGCTCTAGTAGACGTTAAGTCACCAGAAATGGTTGCTGCTAAACGTGGTCTAACTGTTGAATCTATTTCGGAGTAAGAACACGATGGCAACTATTAAAGTAACTCAAACTAAAAGCTCAATTGGTCGCCTACCTAAGCACAAAGCGTGTCTTAAAGGTCTAGGTCTTCGTCGCATCAACCATACAGTAGAACTTGAAGATACACCGTGCGTACGCGGTATGATCAACAAGGTTTACTACATGGTTAAGATTGAGGAGTAATCAGAATGCGTTTGAATACTCTATCACCGGCTGCTGGCTCTAAACCTTCTAAGAAGCGTGTAGGTCGTGGTATCGGTTCTGGCCTTGGTAAAACAGGTGGCCGCGGTCACAAAGGTCAAAAGTCACGTTCTGGCGGCTCTGTTCGTCCAGGTTTTGAAGGCGGTCAAATGCCTCTAAAACAACGTCTACCTAAATTCGGTTTCACTTCTCGTAAGAGCCTAGTGTCTGCTGAAGTTCGTCTAGCTGAGCTAGCGAAAGTAACAGGTGACGTAGTTGATCTTAACAGCCTTAAAGCTGCTAACGTTATCACTAAGAACATCGAGTTTGTTAAGATCGTTCTTTCTGGTGACCTAAGCAAAGCTGTGACTGTTAAAGGTCTACGCGTGACTAAAGGCGCTAAAGCTGCAATCGAAGCTGCAGGCGGTAAAATCGAGGAATAATCTCGAGGAACGAGGTACAGATGGCTAAGAAACCAGGAAAAGATTTTCGTAGTGCTCAGAGCGGCTTAAGTGAATTAAAGTCGCGCTTGTTATTCGTAATTGGTGCACTTTTAGTATTCCGAGCCGGCTCTTTTGTGCCGATCCCTGGTATTGACGCAGCTGTACTTGCCGATTTGTTCGATCAGCAAAAAGGTACCATCGTAGAAATGTTTAACATGTTCTCCGGTGGTGCTCTTGAGCGTGCATCTATATTAGCATTGGGTATCATGCCGTACATTTCGGCATCGATCGTAGTCCAATTGCTAACTGTAGTTCATCCAGCGTTAGCGGAACTCAAGAAAGAGGGTGAAGCAGGCCGTCGTAAGATAAGCCAATATACACGCTACGGCACGCTTGTACTTGCAACATTCCAAGCTATTGGTATCGCAACAGGCTTACCAAACATGGTCGACAATCTGGTTGTTATCAACCAAACCATGTTTACGCTTATTGCTACCGTGAGTTTAGTAACTGGTACCATGTTTTTGATGTGGTTAGGTGAACAAATCACTGAGCGAGGAATCGGTAATGGTATTTCCATTCTGATTTTTGCAGGTATTGTTGCTGGATTGCCTTCTGCAATCGGTCAAACAATCGAGCAAGCGCGTCAAGGTGAATTGCATGTGCTTCTTCTGTTGTTTATCGCGGTATTGTCTTTTGCTGTAATTTACTTCGTGGTTTTCATGGAGCGTGGTCAACGTCGTATCGTCGTTAACTATGCGAAGCGTCAACAAGGTCGTAAAGTGTTCGCAGCACAAAGTTCTCACTTGCCACTTAAGATTAATATGGCAGGTGTTATACCAGCGATTTTTGCATCAAGTATTATTTTGTTCCCAGGAACATTAGCGCAATGGTTTGGTCAAAATGGTGAAAGCAGCGCGTTCGGTTGGTTAACTGACGTGTCATTAGCTCTTAGCCCAGGTCAACCTTTGTATGTAATGCTTTATGCAGCAGCTATAATCTTCTTCTGTTTCTTCTATACAGCGTTGGTGTTTAACCCACGTGAAACAGCTGATAACTTGAAGAAGTCTGGTGCATTCGTACCCGGTATCCGCCCAGGTGAGCAGACAGCGAAATATATCGATAAAGTGATGACTAGACTAACCCTAGCGGGCGCTCTATACATTACTTTTATATGTCTGATTCCTGAGTTCATGATGGTCGCGTGGAACGTTCGTTTCTACTTTGGCGGCACATCCCTACTAATCGTAGTGGTTGTTATCATGGATTTCATGGCACAGGTACAGACTCATCTGATGTCACAACAGTATGATTCTGTGTTAAAGAAAGCGAATCTTAAAGGTTACGGCCGTTAATTCGGTTGTAGCATTTAGATTCCATTACGGAGTTTAGCAATGAAAGTTCGTGCTTCCGTTAAAAAAATCTGCCGTAACTGTAAAGTTATCAAGCGTAACGGTGTCGTTCGCGTGATTTGCAGTGAGCCAAAGCATAAGCAACGCCAAGGCTAATTAGCAGAAATTTTTACTTGAAATACAAGGTAGAGTCGAGTATATTCCTCGGCCTACCTTTTGCGTGCAAAAGAAGTAGTATGCCGCAGCGTATCCATCACGGGCTTTGCTGCGGATAATTCTTTTATGAACCCCTTAGGAGTGAATAATGGCCCGTATAGCCGGCATTAACATTCCTGATCATAAGCATTCTGTAATTGCACTTACTGCAATCTACGGTATCGGTAAAACTCGCTCTCAAGCTATTCTAGCTGAAGTGGGTATTGCTGAAGATGCTAAGATCAGTGAACTAACTGAAGAGCAGATCGATCAACTGCGTGATGGTGTAGCTAAGTACACTGTAGAAGGTGATCTACGTCGTGAAGTATCGATGAACATCAAGCGTCTTATGGACCTTGGCTGTTACCGCGGTCTTCGTCATCGTCGCAGTCTACCACTACGTGGACAGCGTACTAAAACCAACGCTCGCACCCGTAAGGGTCCGCGCAAGCCGATCAAGAAATAGTCGGATAAGGTAGAGTACAATGGCAAAACAACCAACTCGCGCGCGTAAGCGCGTACGCAAGCAAGTAGCTGATGGCGTAGCGCACATCCATGCTTCTTTCAACAACACAATCGTAACTATCACTGACCGTCAAGGCAACGCTCTTGCATGGGCTACAGCTGGTGGTTCAGGTTTCCGTGGTTCTCGTAAATCTACTCCGTTCGCAGCACAAGTTGCAGCTGAGCGTTGTGGTGAAATGGCTAAAGAATATGGCCTAAAGAACTTGGAAGTTATGGTTAAGGGTCCAGGTCCAGGTCGCGAATCTACTGTTCGTGCACTGAACGCTGCTGGTTTCCGTATCACTAACATTGTTGATGCGACACCAATCCCTCATAACGGTTGTCGTCCACCTAAGAAACGTCGCGTTTAAGTTTCGTTTCTAGGAATATTGGAGAAAGATCATGGCAAGATATTTGGGTCCTAAGCTGAAGCTTAGCCGTCGCGAAGGTACTGACTTATTCCTTAAGTCTGGTGTCCGTGCGATCGATACCAAGTGTAAAATTGATAACGCACCAGGTGTACACGGCGCTCGTCGCGGTCGTCTATCTGAGTATGGCGTTCAGCTTCGTGAGAAGCAAAAAGTTCGTCGTATTTACGGCGTTCTAGAAAAACAATTCCGCAACTACTACAAAGAAGCTGCACGTCTTAAAGGCAACACAGGTGCAAACCTGCTTCAGCTTCTTGAAGGTCGTCTTGATAACGTAGTTTACCGTATGGGCTTTGGCGCTACTCGTGCTGAATCTCGTCAACTAGTTAGCCACAAGTCTATTCTAGTTAACGGTAAAGTTGTAAACGTTCCTTCTTTCAAAGTAGCGGCAAACGACGTTGTTTCTATCCGCGAGAAAGCTAAACAGCAATCTCGTATTAAAGCGGCTCTAGAAGTTGCTGAACAACGTGAAAAGCCAACTTGGATTGAAGTAGATGCTAGCAAGATGGAAGGTACATTCAAGCGTATGCCTGAGCGTTCTGACCTATCAGCTGACATCAATGAACACTTGATCGTCGAACTTTACTCTAAGTAAGGTTAAAAAAAGAGAGGACACAATGCAGGGTTCTGTAACAGAATTTCTTAAGCCGCGTCTTGTTGACATTGAACAGATCAATACGACACACGCGAAAGTAACTCTTGAGCCATTAGAGCGCGGTTTCGGCCATACTCTAGGTAATGCTCTTCGCCGCATTCTTCTATCTTCTATGCCGGGTTGTGCCGTAACAGAAGTTGAAATCGAAGGTGTGCTACACGAATACAGCACTAAAGAAGGCGTTCAGGAAGATATCCTAGAAATCCTTCTAAACCTTAAAGGTTTGGCTGTACGCGTTGCTGAAGGCAAAGATGAAGTGTTTATTACACTGAACAAATCAGGCTCAGGCCCTGTTGTTGCAGGTGACATCACCCACGATGGTGATGTAGAGATCGCTAACCCTGAGCACGTTATTTGTCACCTAACGGATGACAACGCTGAGATCGCTATGCGTATCAAAGTTGAACGTGGTCGTGGTTACGTTCCAGCTTCAGCTCGTATCCATACTGAAGAAGATGAGCGTCCAATCGGTCGTCTACTTGTTGACGCTACTTACAGCCCGGTCGATAAAATCGCCTACGCTGTAGAAGCGGCACGTGTAGAACAACGCACTGACTTAGACAAGCTTGTTATCGATATGGAAACGAACGGTACTCTTGAACCTGAGGAAGCAATCCGTCGTGCAGCTACTATTTTAGCTGAACAACTGGATGCGTTCGTAGATCTTCGTGATGTACGTGTACCTGAGGAGAAGGAAGAGAAGCCAGAATTCGATCCTATCCTACTGCGTCCTGTAGACGATCTTGAACTAACAGTTCGCTCTGCTAACTGTTTGAAAGCAGAAGCGATTCACTACATCGGTGATCTTGTACAGCGCACTGAGGTTGAGCTACTTAAAACGCCAAACCTTGGTAAGAAATCTCTTACAGAGATTAAAGATGTGCTTGCTTCACGTGGTCTTTCTCTAGGCATGCGCCTAGAAAACTGGCCACCAGCGTCAATCGCTGAAGATTAATCGAAAAGTTAGAAGGATTAGGTCATGCGCCATCGTAAAAGTGGTCGTCAACTCAACCGCAACAGCAGTCATCGCAAAGCGATGTTCAGCAACATGGCTAGCTCTTTTGTTCGTCACGAAGTTATCAAAACTACCGTGCCTAAAGCAAAAGAACTACGTCGCGTAATTGAGCCGTTGATTACCCTAGCTAAGACAGACAGTGTTGCTAACCGTCGTCTTGCATTTGCTCGCACTCGTGATAACGAAGTTGTGGCAAAACTATTTAATGAACTAGGCCCGCGTTTTGCGGCTCGCCAAGGTGGTTACACTCGCATTCTTAAATGTGGTTTCCGTACTGGTGATAAAGCTCCAATGGCTTACATTGAGCTTGTAGACCGCCCAGCTGCTGAAGAAGCTGCTGAGTAATCTATACTAGATTCTTAATACAAAAGCCGAGCATTAGCTCGGCTTTTTTGTATCTGGATTTTGTGTCTTTAGAGTAAGAAACTTGTACCACGATATTTGGCATTTATTCTTGCCTTCTCTGCTTCACTTTTCAAAAATATCTCGTATCTCGTATCTCGTATCTCGTATCTCGTATCTCGTATCTCGTATCTCGTATCTCGTATCTCGTATCTCGTATCTCGTATCTCAAATACCTTTTCTTCCACGCACAAAAAAGAGCACCGAAGTGCCCTTACAATATTCTTCAACTATTCGTTATTCGCGAAGGCCTACTGCCAAATAGCGGCAAGTGAATCCATCAATCCGCTGGTTGCACCTTGAGATTGAAGCGCCTGAAGAATGATTGGTGCAAATGTCGTAACCATTGACGAATCCATACCTAACCCAGCAAACGCACTTTCAACAGCACCTTGTGAGCTTAGAACCGATGATAAGCCAGTAGATTCAAGTGAAGACATTCCAGGAATAAGCGTCGCAAGTTCTTTATTGTCGGCAGAGCCAAGTGAATTTTGTGCAAGCGCCAACATTGAACCGATTCCGCCGATAGCTTGATCGCTTGTTACAGATGCTTGGTCAGCAACGGTATCAGCAAGTGGCGTTGTTTCATTTTGTTGAGACCACATATTCACCGCTGCCATCAGTGCAGTTTGTGATAGTTGGGAATAGTTGGTATCTGATGATGAACCGGTTTGTTCAGAATCGCTCGTGCTAGCGCAAGAGACTACAGCAAGGCTGCTGAGTACAGTGATGAGTATCTTCTTCATTATTCTTCCTTAAGTAATAAAGTAATCGACCTATTCACTATAAACGAAAAACGGCGATGTAGTCACATCGCCGTTGAATTATTTCAATTTTATTTGCCTATAGTATTTTGTTTTACTAAAGGTTTTTATAAAAATTAAAGAATAGCTAGAAGTTCTACTTCGAATACTAGAGCAGCAAATGGTGGGATTGCAGCACCTGCGCCACGCTCACCGTATGCTAGATCTTGAGGGATGTATAGCTTCCACTTAGAGCCAACAGGCATCATTTGTAGAGCTTGTACCCAACCTTGAATTACGCCAGTTACTGGGAATTCAGCAGGTTGACCGCGAGATACAGAGCTGTCGAAAACAGTACCGTCAGTTAGTTCGCCGTGGTAATGAACACGTACTTGCTTGTCTGCAGTAGGGATTTCGCCAGTACCTTCAGTTAGTACTTCGTACTGAAGGCCAGACTCAAGAACTGTTACTTCTGAACGAAGAGCGTTGTCAGATAGGAAAGCTTCGCCGTCAGCAGCTGCAGCTTTAGCTAGTTCTTGACGTGCAGCTTCACCACGAGTGTGTAGCTCTTGTAGTGCGTTGTTGATTTCGTCAACTTCGATAGCTGGCATGTCACCAACTAGAGCTGTTGCGATACCAGCAGCGATTGCGTCAACGTTTAGGCCTTCAAGACCAGAACCAGCAAGTTGTTGGCCCATTTGTAGACCGATACCGTAGCTAGCTTTTTGCTCTACAGTTTCAAATTTTACTTCAGACATGAAAAGTCACTCTTTTTGTCAGTACGAAAAGGGTAAGAATACCAGTATTAGCAGCCTGAATAAACGGCTAGCCCCTGATCACTTACGCTTTACCGTGTCCAAATCACAGCTATGTCAATTTTCTTGCTTTGGTCTCTGTTGTAGCGGAAAGATCTATACTGTTGGTACTTTGGTTTTTATACTGTAGTTATTCAATGTATAGGACGCAGTGGCATGAATCGTCGTCAAAAGAAAAAACAGAAAGTAGACCACTTAGCAGAGTTCAAGGATCGACTGAATCAGGTCAAAGAGAAATTAAGTTCGATCGATATAAAGAAAATGAAAACCTCAACCGTACAAACTTGGGGATCACTACCGAAATTACACCAGAGACTATTGATGGTGATTTCGCCGATCGTATTAATCTTACTTTTCGTGCCGCTACCAGAACCTAAAGTAGACGCTGCTCCAACCACATCGCGCGTTGAGCTTGAGATAAACACCGTCGGCTTAAGCGAACAGCAAAATGCCAAGAACAGTTCATCAGAACCGAGCAACAACAACTGGCAGGAGTACCTGGTTAAACAGGGCGATACGTTGGCACAGGTTTTTCGAAACAACGATTTGCCGTTGTCTGATCTGAATGCGCTAGTACGGATTGAAGGTTCAGATAAGCCACTGAGTCAGATCAGAAAAGGTCAGCTAGTTAGATTCAAGCTAGCCGAAACTGGGCAACTGGATATTCTGCAGCTAGAGAAGGGCGACACGTCAGTGATGTTTTTCCGTTTGTCTGACGGTGGTTTTGGCCGCAGCAAATAGGTTTAATATAGAGCCGTGCGCTAAAACGTTTCGGTAGACATAGATAGACGATAGAAAAGAGCTAACTGTTAGCTCTTTTTTTTGGTCGCTTGAAAGGGGCGAGTGGCAAGATGATAAGCATGATTCCGATAAAGGTTAACGTATCTGGAATCTCATCAAACCATATTGCGCCTATTAGTGCGACAAACACTAATCCTGAATATTCAGCCAAGGCGATTTGGCTCGAATGCGCTTTCTGGTAGGCGGAAACAGCAAGTCCGTTATAACTCAATATGAGTGTTGCGCTGAGTGCTATGTATCCCAAATGCTCCACGGAGACCGGTTGCCAGTATAGGAAGCACAGCACTAATGATGCTGGTATAGAGAATAACGTTGTCCACCACAGCGTAGTGACTACCGTTTGCTCACTTGGAAGCTTTCTTACCAACACATTGAACAGTGCGAGCGTCAGCGCTGTGCCTAGTGCAAACAATGCTGCCCAATGAAATTGCGATGGCCTTAAGACAATCAATGCGCCAATAAAACCGATAGTGGTTGCTATCACCTTACCCAGTGCGGGTTGCTCTTTGAGTAGAAACATCGATAAAGGCAGCATCAACAAGGGTGCGACATAAAATACAGCGTTGGCGGTAGCCAGAGATAAATGGGTAATCGCGACAACCATACATCCACTGCCAATTAGTATCAGCTGTCCGCGTATGATGGTCACTTTGGCTTGCTGTAAGCGTCGTTGTTCCTTTTTCTGCTGTAGCCACAAAGGGGTGATGATGAGCAGAGATATCAACTGTCGGAAAAAAATATACTGAAGAGGTGGCACTTCGCCATTCAACAGTTTTACCGCTACGTCAGAAAGCGAGGCAAACAAATTACCTGCGATCAGCAATAGGATACCGACAGTGATATTCGACATTACTTCTCTAATCTCATATCAACGTGCGGAATATCGTCTTCCAAGTACATCTCAGAGATCGTTTTGAAGCCGTGGCTCGCATAGAAGTTTTCTAGGTGTTGTTGCGCACCAATATCGATAGTCGTGCTAGGCCAAAGAGCCTCACAGCGTGTTAACGCTTCTTTTATCAATTGATGCCCTAAACCATCACCTCTTGCTGATTGCTTAGTCGCCACTCGGCCGATGCTGGTGTTGTCGTAAGAAGTTCCTGGTGGTAACAAGCGTGCACACGCTACTAGCTCTGCATCAGCATAGCCAAGCAAGTGTTCAACACCCGTGATTATATCTTTACCGTCGAGCTCTGGATAAGGACAATTTTGCTCAACGATGAACACATCTACTCGTAATTTAAGTAGTTGATAAAGCTGTTGTGTTGAAAGTTCAGAGAAGGGAATTGAGTGCCAAGTGATCATGTTTACATCCAGAGGTTATCGATGCTCTGAATGTACTATGTGCGATGATTGTTGGCATTAACTATTGTTAATTCGACCTTTAATTCTGCTCAGACTGATCGCAGTTATTCCTAGGTAAGCGGCAATTTGATTGTTGTTGAGGCGTTGTTCAAGGTCTGGGTAGTGTTCGCAGAAAAGCTGATAACGTTGCTCAGGGGTATAGAGCAGCATGAAGCGTTCTTTGTTTTCCTTATGCATCAGTTGTGTTTCTAACAGCTTTAAATACAAAGGGTTGTTTGATGCGCGCCACTCGATAACCGCATTCATTGGCAGTTCTAACATAGTAATTGGTGTGAGCGTTTCTAACAGGTAAGGGGACGCTTGGTTTTTTATCAAACTCTCAAAGCCGATGATCCAATCTTGTTCCCAGTAGAACTCTTTGCTGTATTGCTTGCCGTCATTGGTGAGGTAGCAAGCGTGGCACAATCCCTCGAGTACAAAGTAGATTGAACTCGCCATTTCACCTTGATTGATCAGGATGTGTCTGGTTGGTAGCTCAAGCGGCTTGGCGACGGCTAATAGAGATTCAATCTGACTTTCAGAGAAGTCAAAGCTTTGTAGTTGTTCGATAAAAGAGGTGTGCATGGAAATAACCTAACCCAAATAAGTGTCGAAATCATCGCACTTATTTGAGTATAGGTACAGAGCAGGCTAAATCAGCGTCGAGCGTGCTGTTCTAGATAATCTTGAGCAAGTTCTCTACCCATGTATTTACCAAGAGTTTTCAGTGGTACTTTCTTAAGGTTAACCACAATCAAGCCATCTAGAGCATCATTAAATGATGGGTCGACGTTAAAGCACACCAACTTACCGTTCATCCCTAGATACTGGCGCAGTAGTACTGGTAGGCCTTTTCCTTGCTCCATACGTGCTAACACTTTAGAGAGCAGAGGAACACTTGCCAATGACGATAACAGATGATTTTGCCAGAACACATGATTACTGGTGTTGAGTGGTGACGAAGGAGAAACCAAGTTTGCTTTTTCTTCGTCATAATGATGTATCGATAAAGTCGTCGCAATCAACAGGCGCGCATTGTGGCTGTAATCATTACTGATACTGACTGGGCCGAATAGGTGAGTGTATTGAGGATGACGATATACGAAGGTCGCGATACCTTTCCACAATAATAATAGTGAGTTAAGGCTCTTTTGATAAGGCTTACTCACTACAGAACGCCCAAGCTCGATACTGTTGTCTAAGGTATCGATGAATTCTTGATTGTAGTTAAACAGACTGCGGGAATAGAGTTGATCAAGCCCGTGCTCAGTGATCAACTTGTCGACCATACCAAGTCGGTACGCCCCGACCAGTTCAGTCTTAGCTTTGTTCCACACAAACAGTTGATGGTAGTAAAGGTCATACTCATCTAAATCACAGGCAAGCCCGCTGCCTTCGCCGACCTCTCTAAAGCTTTCTTCTCTTACTCGACCAATCTCGCGCATTAAATTGGGGATCGATTGGCTCGGTGTGCAATACACCTCAAAATCGCCCTGTTCAAGTAATCTCATTTCTTGAGGAAGTGACGCGACTTCTATAGAGAGTACTTCTGATGGAATAGGAGCAATAACCTGAGTGTCAAAAGAGGGTGCATGGATTGGCGTGCTAGGGCTATCTTGTTGACTCATCAGATAGGTATTGAGTCGCAGATAGTTGACGATATCCATCTCTTGTTCAAACGATTTTATCTCTGAATATGGGATCGAAGAGCCAATAGAGATAGAGATGGTAGTCGCTCGTTTATTAAGAAGTTCACGACCAAGTAAAGCAGTTCGTAACAGTGGATGAACTCGTCCGGCTTGGTAGAAAAGCTCGCTATTTTTACCATTGATAAAGATAGGCACTGTGGTGGCTTGGTGACGCTTAACAAACTTGGCAACCGATTTGCTCCATTCGATGTCTGTTAGTGTTTTTGCCCCTTTACGGTAACTCGATACTTCGCCAGCAGGGAACACAATCAACAATCCACCGTCTGCCAAATGACGATTGGCATCTCGAATGGCTTTGGCATTGGTGCGTTTTGATTCTTTACTGTTAAAGACATCTACACCGATGAAAAGATCATCCAGCTCAGGCAGGCGCTTAAGTAACTCATTGGCCAGCACCTTCACATCCTTCCTTACTGATCCTGCGAGATCGGCAAGGATCACACCTTCAATTGCGCCAAGCGGGTGGTTAGCCACAATGACTACTGGCCCTTCTTCTGGGATATTATCAGTGGCGCCTGCGGAAACAGAATAGTCGATATTCAATGCCGACAGGGTGTGATGCATGAATTCAAAACTAGACAACTCATCAGGTCTATCTTGATAGAGTTTGTCTAGCTTAGATAGCCCAGTTGCCCACTCGACAACAGACTCACCTAAACCAAAAGGCGTGTAACGTGGTAAACGAAAAGGACTATCAATCATAATGAAGCTACCTTATTGACTAAAGTTGTTTAGGAAACCGTCTTGATTCTTGAAATCTTTCACACTTAAAAATGCACCGCACAGCCACACTAGGCATGCCATACCAAACAGTAATCCACCGTCATAACCAACAATTTCACCCGCTGCATTAAACTCAGGCATTTGAATACCGAGCGGCGTAAACAGATGGAAGAAAATCGCACCACTCATAATTCCCATACTCATGATGGCACCTAGGCCATGCCAACGAGTAAACAGCAAAATGGCCGCAATCAATTCAGCGCCCCCAATCAAGTAGCCGCCAAATGAACCGAACCAACTTAAGCCAGACCATGTCGCCAAGGTGCCAAAGATATGCTCAGTTTCGTATGAGCCGGTGAACTTAAAAAATAGCGACTGAATGAACACAAACGCAATAAATGCCGCAGGGATATGTTTAGCTGGAGTGAATGTCATGGTTATTCCCTTATTTGATCAGTTGCGGCCAAATGGTGTCGGCTTTTTGAATATGTTGTGCTCGGTCTTGTTCCCAACGCTGTTTAATCTCTTGGTCGTAGTTGAGGTAAAGCTTGTTATCAACAATCGTCCATTGATTCGGGTCTCCGGGTGCAAAATCACTTTTTGCTGAAACAGCCCAAGCGCAATAACCACCATATTGAGGGGCATATTTTTCAGGATTATTAACAAATAAAGTCAGATTCTTTTCAGAAGAGAAATACCAGTCCGCGCCTTTGTATTCTGTGCTGAATTTTTTACTGCCTTCAGTGGGCTTACCTGAAGTGAAATAAGCCACAGTGTCGTAGCCATCGAGCGCCTTACTGCTAAAGAACCCTGTGTAGATTTCATCGGCGGCAAATACATATGGGCTAACAAGTAGCATGACCATGGTTAATAGTTTTCTCATGATGGACTCCATCTATAGATTGATTGCTGGTGATAAATCGAAGGTAAAACGCTGTTGATTTATCTGGCATGGTTTAATGGGTTCACAAGGCGAGCCGGGTGCGTAAAACATCGAGGCTTGGCCGTGTAGATTGCGTAAATGTGTAAAGCTCACGGTGCGCGCGTCTTCACGATGCATACAGGTCGCTAAATGAGGTTGTTCGCTGTGATGGTGAGAGTGAAACTGAAGTAAGTTCTGTTGATTCTTACCCGTTGCCATAAGCTGATCGTATTTTGCTTGTCGATAGGCTTGTACTCGCTCTAAATCAACACCGGATGAGAAGAGTGGAGAATCGGTGTCGACTATTTTTTGTTGAATGCCATCCCACATGTAGGCGATAACCAAACCATGGTGTTGAGTTAAGTTCGGCGCGAAAGCCAGCAAGGTAAATGGGGCAAAAGAGTGCAGGTCGAGCTTATGAAATGCTTCAGAGAGCTGACTGATATTACGACTCGATGATAGGTTCTTGAGTAACAAACCACGGCTGACTAAAAGGCCATCAGGTACGATGCCTTGATAGTTATTGAGTAGGCATAACGAAAGCCCGAACTCATTGATACTGATCCAGCTACCACCACCGGTTGGGTCGAGTGGCATGATGATATCGACGCCGTTAACTCGATATTGTTTAGGTGGCATCGCCAGTGCACGTGTCTTTTGTTCATCACGATTAAAGAAGACCTGATAGCCATTGTCTTCAAGCAGCCAAGATACTGAACACATGATTATTGCTCCCTCAAATAGCTGCTGGTGGTTGGGGCATAACCAAAGGTGTTGCATGTTTCGACATCAAGAAAGGTTGTGATCACTTTGATCATCGCGTAATGATGATTGGCGTGCAGCGCAGCAAAGGTAACCTCTCTTTCTAGCGTAGAAGGCAGGCTGGCAAATACTTGTGTATCCATCGAAACTTCGGTTTGGATCATGATAGGCGCTTCGAGATCTCTACGGTCTAACCGTTCAAGCCAGTTGATCACATAGTGGATCTCTTTCAGCGCAATCGACCTATCGAATTCGACGGGGTGACCACGACGACGAGTGTTGTAATCAACGGTCGCATTCTCTTTTAAAATCAGAGCGTGAAAAAGATCGAGCGTGTGACGAGTATGCTCACCAATAGAGCTTGTGACGTGCGGCTTTGCTCGTGTCAGATAGTCGCTGTCAGATATCGCTAACAAAAACTCTAAACCCTGATTCAATATCTCTACCGCTCCCTTGATACTAGGAGAGAAAGAGGTGAGGGCGCTCGGTTGGGCTATGGGGTTCATTCATGATCCTCGTACAAAGTTAATCGGTGGTCGGATATTGTTGAACAAGGCGTCGCTCTTCTTGCCACGCGTTAAATAAGCTCTTGAAAGAAGGAGGCTGGTGGCCTCTTTGTTTTTGTTGAGCGCCAATATCAAAAAGAATGCGGTATTGCAGGAGTAGCGTCGAAAATATCTCTCGCAGCGGAGTGTTGCGATCCCAGATGTGCCCGGCTTCACTGCTTGCGCCATTGACCTCAAGGATAGTGAAGTCCTCGCCGTTCATTAGGCTGTGCATGTCCTTGAATTTGACGTCGAGTCGTCCAAAGTGAAAGCCATCGAAGTCGTCGAATATCTCGTCTAAGCGTTCGGTTAAAGCCTGAGTGATGTATTGGTTGCCGTCTCGGAAGATACAGCCACGGCTATGGCTACCTGCAAACGCGAGTTGGAACTCTTCGCCCTCTGCGAGCACTTGATCCAATTTATCTTGATGCCTTGGCAGATACAGGTGACTAAGCTGCCCAGCACGCGGGCTATTTTCAATTAACTGCTTGAGTGTCGAGCTGCCATCGCCCACCACCATTGGTGCGTATTTGAGTGTGATCGAGATGATCTCGCCTTGCTTTTTATTTGGGTAGCGAACATAGAAAACACCCGCTTCGGCTTGATAAGGCGCCTTTTCTTGCAATAGAAAGCGAGCATTATTTGGGAAAGATTCAACATATTGCTCAAGTTGATCTTGCGTGTTGATCAGCTTAACGCCAACACCTCGACAGCCAAGATCCGGTTTAGCCACAATCGGGAAATCGAGATCCGACTGTATGAGTGCGCTACGCGCATCTTCGGCTTGTTTCTTACTGCTAAGATCCGTTTTGGTTAAGGTGATAAACGGAGAGATCCAACGCTGGCTCGATGATCCGGCAAGGCTCAGTATCTCGTGTTTTGATTCGCCTACCATGCCGCTTAACTTAATACTCGGGTTGGCGATGAGCGGCAGCGCCCAGTCAAAGTGCCGTAACCCTTGCATCAGGCTTTGAATCACCACTGGCGTGTAGAAGAACCAAGTTGGAAGAAACTCATAAGGAGAGACACTGCGCACGGTATCTTTTTCAAGCAAGGGCATGCCTGCATTGATTTGATGTGCTGGAATGATGCGAATATCTTGCGGTGAACTCATGATAATCCTCTAGAGTAGGTTCTATTCATTAATCGGTTGCCGATAAACAGCAAAGCGAAGGCACACGGGATGATGATCCATTGATATTCAGAGGCTTGCAGCCACGCTGATGTCCCTAAATAGTAGATGGCAGAGAAGACAATGCCAGTCCAGAGCGCAGTGGCACTAATAACGGCAAACAAGAAAGTAGGCAGTGGGATTGCGAAAAAGCCGCTTAAGGTAAAACCGACGGTACGAAGCCCGGGAATAAAGCGGATGACAAAAAGACTGCTGAAAGCGTTTTGACGTAATTTAGAGCGAAGTGCACGAAAGTATCGGTTGGTGAGGGCTTTGTAACGGATGCCTCGGAAATAACGTCCTGATTTACCTAGGTAATAGAGACCGAGATCACCGGTGGCAATGCCGATGAAAATAGCAAGCAACGCATATTGAGGAAGCATGAGCCCTTGAGTTGCTAAACCTGCCGCTGTAACAATCGCCAGATCTTCAAGCAAGTAAGAAAGCACGATAATGCCAAGCATCAGCCATAGCAGCGATTCTTCTCCTGTATTTAACCATGCTTGAATACTCTCGACGGTGCTCATCAAATACCCTTATCTATCCTATAGATGAATGGCTTATTGGCCATTCATTGAGTGTAGTAAATTAAATAGACAGGAGGAGCAGAGAAAAACTTACAGCTTATTAGTGTTTTTTTTGTGGGGACTTAAATCGATTGACGGTTTGAGTCGTGTTGTTTGGGTATTGAATTAGCGGGCGTTTACGGTGAGAAAAGTAGGGCAGTAGATTCGATTTATAAATAACAAAAGAAAAAGGCTGAGTCGTTAAACTCAGCCTTTCAGAACGTTAACTATGGATTACTGGGTAATCTATTTAGTTAGGTCAATCTGGTAAACAGCAAAACCAACATCGTCAGTCGCAACACGTTTCATCGGGTATTGACCCTTTTCTTTGATGAACTCTGCCGCTTTGTCGCTTGGCGATGTTTCAAAGCGGATATCTAGTTTTTTATCCGTTTTGATTGGGGCAAATGACCAGTTGTTATCAGCCGTTGGGCTAACTTGACCTTGCTCTTTGCTTACGCGAGAGATGTAGTTCGCAAGAACAGTACGGTTTTCATCTGGTGCATCAAATGCGATGAAGTCTTCACCGGTACCTGGGAACTTAGCACTGTATGCACGGTAGTTGTTGGTTGCGATCAGGAAGTCTTGCTTCATGTCGATTGGCTTACCTTGGTAAGTTAGGCCAACAATACGTTGTGAGTCAGGGTTAACGACTTTACAGTTTGCATCGTATTTAGCAGGTTGAGTTACGTCGATTTGGTAATCAACACCGTCGATAACATCAAAGTTGTAAGTGCGGAAGTTATCCCACTCGATCAACTGTTGTGGTGCTGTTGAGTTAACATCCACTTGGTTGAACTGACCTGCAGAACACTCAAGCCACTCTTTTACTTCGTGGCCTGTTACCTTCATCGCGACTAGCGTGTTCGGGTAAAGGTACAGGTCAGCTGCATTACGGAATGTCAGTTGGCCAGATTCAACTTCAGTGAAGTTTGCTGGGTCATTCTTACGGCCACCGGCCTTGAATGGTGCAGCTGCTGAAAGTACAGGCGTACCATCTAGGTCTGGGTCGCCTTGGATGAACTGTTCAACGTAATCTTTCTGTGCAAGGTTAACGATTTGAACTGTTGGATCGTCTTGTACTAGAGATAAGAAGCTGTACATCACATCGTCTGCTTTACCAATAGGTTGGTTAACAAACTCACGAGTACCTGCGTGGTCTTTTTCTAGTGCTGTTACGATGCCCTCATCAGCGGCAGCAAGAGATTTCTTCTCGATCTTGTCGTAGATAGGGCGTGCTTCTGATTGGCCTTTAACGACTTCCCACTTACCGTCTTTTTGTGCAAGTGTTAGATCCATAACACCAACGTGGCTACCCCAACGACCTGGCATTACTGCCGCAACGCCGTTCATTGTGCCCGTTTCGTTGTCGATGCCTTGGATGTCATCAAAACCTTTGCCAGGGAACACTGCGTGAGAGTGACCGAATGCGATTGCATCAATGCCATCTACTTCAGATAGGTAGAACGTTGAGTTCTCTTCGCCATTTTTGTAAGGGTCAGTTGATACGCCTGAGTGAGGGATAGCAACGATAACTTCAGCGCCTTCCGCTTTCATTTGAGGCACTAACTCGTTAGCTGTCTCAATGATGTCACGAGCGATCACTTTGCCTTCAAGGTTCTTCTTATCCCACGTCATGATTTGTGGTGGAACAAAACCGATGTAGCCGACTTTTACTTCATGTTTTACGCCAGCAGTATCTTCAAACGTGTGCGTCTTGATGATGTAAGGTGTGAAGTAGTGTTCTTTAGTTTCTGCGTCGTAAACGTTAGCACTGATGTATGGGAAATCAGCGTCGTTGATAGACTCTTCTAGGAACTCAAGACCGTAGTTGAATTCGTGGTTACCTAGGTTTGCAGCGTCGTAGCTTAGTTGATTCATTGCTTTATATGCAGGGTGAACTTCGCCCGCTTCGATACCTTTGTCTGCCATGTAGTCACCCATTGGGCTACCTTGCAGCAAGTCACCGTTATCAACTAATACGCTGTTGGTTACTTCGCTTTGAGCTTCTTTTACTAGAGTTGCAGTACGTGCTAAGCCGATTTTTTTCGATGGCTTGTCTTTGTAGTAGTCGTAATCCATTAGGTTGGTATGGATATCCGTCGTTTCTACGACACGTAATTTAATCACTTCATCGGTATCTGGTGTTGTTGTGCAGCCTGCTAGAGTCAAACCAAGACCCGCAAGTACAGCCAATGACAAAGGTTTCATTGCAACTTTCATTTTGTAGCTCCAAAGTGGATAGTAGAAAATTCGTTGCGTAATGTAACAAAACCGAATGAAACAATGATTACAACGAATGTTAATTCGTGACTTAGATCGATTACTTTATGGTGTTCTGCAAGACGCCTCCCAAACCTGCTCAATCAATGTACAAATCACATCGATAGTATTAGTCCATTCATTTCACCTATTTATCGATGAATCTCATCCCTTATCAGCTTTTCGAATAAAAAATGAAATTTTAGAATTTCCAGTAATATGAGAGGCTCGTCATAATGCCTATATCAAGGACGTATCAGGCAGATGAATAGCAAGGATAGCTCAAAACGAAGCTTCTGTTTTCTTCTAGTGCCAATACTCCCATTCACTCAAGTGGATGAGTTAAATCCCTTGCTTGGCAAGACCAAGTAATGAATTGCTCGTACTGCGAGCCTTAAAGGAAGCACTGAAATGGACCAAGAACGTTTAACCCACCTAAAACAGCTTGAAGCGGAAAGTATTCATATTATCCGTGAAGTTGCTGCTGAGTTTGATAACCCAGTGATGATGTACTCCATCGGTAAAGATTCTTCTGTGATGCTTCATTTAGCTCGCAAAGCGTTTTATCCAGGCAAGATTCCATTCCCACTATTGCATGTTGATACCGATTGGAAATTCCGCGAGATGATTGAGTTTCGTGATCGTACGGCTAAAAAGTACGGCTTCGACCTTTTAGTACATAAGAACCCAGAAGGTATTGAGATGGGATGTAGCCCGTTCGTACATGGTTCTTCTAAGCACACTGACATCATGAAAACTCAAGGCCTTAAGCAGGCGTTAAACAAGTACGGGTTCGATGCCGCTTTTGGTGGTGCGCGTCGTGATGAAGAAAAATCTCGAGCGAAAGAGCGTGTTTATTCTTTCCGCGACAAGAACCATACATGGGATCCAAAAAACCAGCGTCCTGAGCTTTGGCACACCTACAACGGTCAGGTTAATAAGGGCGAAAGCATTCGTGTTTTCCCGCTATCTAACTGGACTGAGCTCGACATCTGGCAATACATCTACCTAGAGAGCATCGATATTGTTCCACTTTACCTTTCAGACAAACGTCCTGTGGTTGAGCGTGATGGCATGCTGATCATGGTTGATGATGACCGTATGGAACTGCAAGAAGGTGAAGTGATTGAAGAGAAAAGCGTTCGCTTCCGTACTTTGGGCTGTTACCCACTAACCGGAGCCGTTGAATCTGAGGCGAATACGCTAACAGGCATTATTGAAGAGATGCTGGTGGCAACGTCCAGTGAACGTCAAGGCCGAGCGATTGACCATGATCAGTCGGGCTCTATGGAGCTGAAAAAGCGCCAAGGTTATTTCTAAGAATCTAAGGAAAGAAAAATGAATAGTGCAGTAGAAGCCGAATTGGCTGAACTAGGGATTGAAGGTTATCTAAGTCAGCATCAGCATAAATCTATGCTTAGATTTTTAACTTGTGGCTCGGTAGATGATGGTAAAAGTACGCTAATCGGTCGCTTGCTCCATGATACAAAACAGATTTATGAAGATCAGCTAGCAGCGGTTCACTCAGATAGCCAACGAGTGGGTACTACAGGTGAGAAACCTGACTTAGCATTGCTTGTTGATGGCCTGCAGGCTGAGCGTGAGCAAGGGATCACGATCGATGTGGCTTACCGCTACTTCTCGACTCAAAAACGTAAATTCATTATTGCTGATACCCCAGGGCATGAGCAGTACACGCGTAATATGGCAACAGGCGCTTCAACGTGTGATCTGGCTGTGATCTTGATTGATGCTCGTAAGGGCGTACTGGATCAAACACGTCGTCACTCGTTTATTTCTAACCTACTTGGTTTGAAGCATTTCATAGTCGCAGTCAACAAAATGGATCTCGTCGAGTACTCGCAAGATCGTTTTGAGGAGATTCGCGATCAGTACCTAGAGTTTGCTGAAAACCTAGAGGGCGAAACTAACATTCAGATTTTGCCAGTTTCGGCACTTGAAGGTATTAACGTTGCTGCGCCAAGCAAAGAGCTTGCATGGTTCGAAGGTCCGTCTCTATTAGAAGTGTTAGAGAACGTCGACATTGACCAAAAACGTTCAGCGGGCGAATTCCGTTTCCCAGTGCAGTACGTCAATCGTCCTAACCTAGATTTCCGTGGCTTTGCCGGCACTGTGGCTTCTGGTCGTGTCAGCGTGGGTGATGAAATCAAGGCGTTGCCTTCAGGTAAAACCTCTAAGGTGGCAAGCATTGTGACCTTTGATGGTGAACTTGAATCAGCACAAGCGGGTTTGGCGGTAACACTGACTCTTGAAGATGAAATTGATATCAGTCGTGGTGATTTGATTGTGCTGGAAAACGCGCAAATTGAATCCACTAACCACGTATTGGCAGACATCGTGTGGATGACAGAGCAACCATTGCAACCGGGTAAAGCTTACGACATCAAAATCGCAGGCAAGAAAACCGTCGGTCAGGTTGAAACGGTTCGTCATCAATATGACATCAACAATCTGTCGACTCACGCTGTCGATGAGTTACCACTGAATGGTATTGGCTTGTGTGAATGGTCACTGAACGAGACTGTCGCATTGGATAAATACCGTGAAAGTGCCGATACCGGTGGCTTCATCGTTATCGACCGTCTAACCAACGTGACGGTTGGTGCGGGTTTGATTCGAGACCGTTTGGATTCTGTTGAACAGCAAGTCGGTAACTTCTCTGCATTTGAACTTGAGTTCAACGCTCTGGTTCGTAAGCATTTCCCTCATTGGGATGCCAAAGATCTAAGCCAACTACTGAAGTCATAAACGACTAAGCAACAGCTTATTGAATCAGGCGGAAACCCATCGTTTCCGCCATAAAGGACGGGTATATGTGGCAACAAGGATTTGTATTAGCGATTTTGCTCGGCATCATTACTTGCCTGCTCGTTACCCGTATTAAGCCAAGCTTTATCTTTGCTGGCGCGGCGTTTATTGCTTTTATGGCTGGCATGATCGACTTGTCGAGCCTAGCTAACAATTTCACTAACTCCTCGTTACTGACTTTAATTCTTCTGATCCTCGCATCAAGTGCGTTGGAGAAAACTCGCTTAATCAGCTGGGTTAGCCGCAATATCTCTGAAGGTAGGCTAGGCACCGTGGTTGCGAAGTTGGGTATTTCCACAGCGTTACTTTCTTCTTTTACCAACAATACAGCGGTGGTTGTCTCTTTGATCGGAGCGATCAAACGCAATCAGCAGCACGCGCCATCTAAGTTACTTATCCCTTTGTCTTACGCTGCCATTTTAGGTGGAACGCTGACATTGATCGGCACTTCAACCAATTTGATCATCAATAGCTTTGTTGAAGATGCAGGGCTGCCGAGCTTAAACTTTTTCACACCAACCTTGATCGGTCTGGCGGTCTTGGTCGGTGGCGTGTTGATCCTTATTCCTCTGAGTTACTTCTTACCAAGCTACGATGATGGTTCCCAAGATGATTTGCCTTACTTTCTAGAAGCTAGAGTTGAGCCCGGTTCACCGTTAGTTGGCCGCAGTGTTAGCGAAAATAATCTTAGAGCTCTGAGAAAATTGTTCTTAGCGGAAGTGATTCGAGACGGTAAAACCACGGCGTCTATCGACCCTGATTTCATATTGCAAGCTCGTGACCGACTGCTGTTTTGTGGCGATGTCGAGAGTGTGGCGACACTGCAAGAAATCCAAGGATTAACCCTGTTTGGCCAACATCACCTTAACGGCCAGAGCTTTGTTGAGGTTGTGGTGAGCTCGTCGGCAAGCTTCTGTAACAAAACCCTGAAAACCAGCCAGTTCAGAGACCGTTTCGATGCGGTTGTGGTTGCCATTCGTCGTGGCCATGAGCGCCTTGAAGGTGGTCTTGGAAACATCACACTAACCGCTGGCGATACCTTGATTCTGGTTCCTGGCAAACGCTTTGAAGAGCAGCGCCAGCAACACAACAAAGAGTTTGTGTTGATGAATGACTTAGATTCAAGTGCCAAGCTTGATGCGGATAAGTCGACGTTTGTGTTGCTCGGTTTTGCCAGTGTGATTGGTTTAGCTCTTGCTGAAGTCGTGCCGATTATCAAAGGGCTGGCTGGTTTCTTACTGTTGCTGGTGGCCTTTGGTGTGGTGCAACTGGGTGAGCTTCGTCGCCGTTTTCCGGTTGATATTGTGGTGATCGTTGGCTCTGCACTTTCTATTGCTCAATTGATGATTTCATCGGGTTTGTCTGAGCGGATGGGGCTGATGTTTATGGAAGCCTTTAATGGCTGGGGCGTGTTTGGTGCGTTAGTCGCGACCTACTTTATGACGTTGGTTCTGACTGAGTTGGTGACCAATAATGCGGCCGCAGCACTCTCGTTCCCAATCGGCTACAGCATGGCTATCGGCTATGGCGTTGACCCTATGCCATTCATTATGGCGGTTCTATTTGGTGCCAGTGCCAGCTTTATTTCGCCATACGGCTACCAAACTAATTTACTTGTTTATAGCGTAGGTAATTACCATCTCACGGATTATCTGCGTATCGGCATCCCAATCTCGATTGTCTATTCGGGCTTGGTGCTGACCCTAATTCCTTACTTTTTCCCATTTTAATGCTGTTTATTTAAAGGACTAATTATGACCGCAGTACTCAAACCAAAAGATGAGAATGTTGTGTGGCATCAACACTCGATTGATAAAGCATTTCGCTCTAATCTGAAATCACAAAAACCAGCCGTGCTCTGGTTCACGGGGTTGTCTGGTTCTGGGAAGTCGACAGTCGCTGGAGCATTAGAAAACCGCTTGGCACAGCTTGGTTACCATACTTACTTATTGGATGGTGATAATGTCCGTCACGGATTATGTAGCGACTTGGGCTTCTCTGAGCAAGACCGTCGAGAGAATATTCGTCGTATTGGTGAGCTCGCTAAATTGATGGCGGACGCGGGTTTGATCGTGTTGTCAGCGTTTATTTCTCCACATCAAGCGGAGAGACAGTTGGTGCGTGATTTATTGCCGGAAGGTGAGTTTCTAGAGGTGTTTGTTAATACGCCACTTGAGGTTTGCGAACAGCGTGATCCTAAAGGTTTGTATAAGAAAGCGCGCGCTGGAGAAATTCCGAATTTTACTGGCATTAGCTCAGTGTACGAAGCGCCTCAGAACCCTGAGATAGATCTACCTGCGGGTGAGAAGACACTCGATGAACTGGTCGAATTGTGTATTGATGCTTTAGAGAAGCGTAATATCTTAGCCAATTGAGATCGTTGGTATGACTAAGGCTACTCAGCTGTTTATCTGTTTCTTCACAGCCGATAAATAGTGCAGCCTTGGTTTACCGAGACAAGAAACCTATCCTCTAGATTCTCTTTATTCTTCTTAATACTCTTCACCTTTTACACCGTCGAGTGCCTAGACGGTGTAATTCACACTGCTTTTGACTTCTGTCTGTACCGTGAACTTCTGACTTAATAGAGCAATCAGTTGGTCGTAATACTGCATGTTGGGTTTGTTACCAAGTAAGGTGCACAGTTCATTACCTGTTGGGCTGAATCGGTAGTAAACAAGCTTAACCCCTTTTGAGATAGGCGCCAGTGACATGCTCTTACCTTGATAAGTCAGGTGCAACGCTGGGTCGAAGTCAATCTCACCAGACTCTAATTCAGTGCCTAGAATGATACCGAGCTCAATTAAATGGAGTAGGCTAGAGTAGGGCAGGTTGTGTCCACCAAGGTTGATGGTGATGGTGGTGTCTCTTTTGCCGAAACTGAATATTCCAGCATGAGATTTGAAACCAAGTAATAGCTTTCTGCTGCTATCACTACCAAAACTACAGCCAAGTGACGCCGCTCTTTGTAGGGTGAGTGCTTCTTTTGGTGTCATGTCTTGCAAGATCTGCAGTGCCTTCATCGACGTCGAACCTGGATTGGTGACTTCTCTTTTTAATACCTGAGCCCATAGTCTCTGCATCGATGTATTGTGGATCTCTTGTGCCATATCGAAAAAGCGATATAACCAGTCCTGATCAGGATCTCCAGCCGCTTCATCCTTACATGAAGAGTGCGCCAATTTCAGAATCTGTTCTAGATTCTTCTGTCGCAGTTCTTTACGTTTTTTCTCTCGTAATAGCGCCCGCTCGATAAGCGTACTCTCAGCTTTATCGATTGGTTTTGCACTATGACTGATTAAGGAATCTAAGCCGAAGCTCTGTGCTATGTGCAGCATTCTGCTTGTGCTGTCGGCAATATGAGGCTTTTTCTCATGCTTGTGCTGTGTATCGCTAGCATGCTCAATGATCACTGGCTGTTTGGTTTCTGACATAAGAGTACCGTTAGGAGACGACTTAACTGTCTAAAATGTAACTCTTTATCTTATTGGTGGCTAGATTTTGCGTGCAGAGTTGAAGGTTTCAACAAAATTTTACTTTTTATAATGATAATAAAATGTTAAATTTGTTGTAATTCTCAAGGAGGAGTTATGAATCAAGTCAATGATAACAAGCTGAAGAAACAGCTTAGTATAGGGTTATTACTCGCTACTTATGTAGCTGTCCTAGCATATTTGTCTAATTACATCGCGTAATCTAGTCAAACAATATCGTTATGAAACTGTTATTGAATAAGTTCACTTGTTCAGTGATGGCAGCTCATCCGTGAGCCACCCTTCTAATGACTACATGTCGTCATATTCTTCTATCGCTGTACCTTCAATAAGATAACCTGTTTGAGCTAAGTCGTGGCTTATTGACTCGGTTTTTAGCGTACCTACTAAATAAATCACATCCCATAGCTGCTGTATTGGTGCACCTTTAGGGAACTTCACGTAGATGATTTGGTTCGGCGGCGGTGGCGGCACGTGGATACATGCGCCAAAGTACGGTACCAGCAGAAATTCAGTGATCATGTTTTCATCACCTTCCAATGGAATCACAAAGCCAGGAATCTTTACTGTGCTGCCATTCAGCTCAGGGCGAACAGCGCCAAGTGTCGATTGTTGAGGTTTGTCCATACTGTCGTGGTTAACCGTCGGCATGCCGAACGAATCCAACTGAGCCCGTTCTGATTCCGGAATCAAATCAATCCAATCCAGAGTTAGTACCGATTCGTCAGTCGGTGCGGTTTCAGCGTGAGCTGTGCTGATAAATGGGAATAGAAGTAGCCCAAATATCAGTAGGAATTTGCGTTGCATCGTAGGTTCCTATTTTAGATTCGAATAGTCATGCCATCAGACAATGACTGACGGTAAGCCCTGAAAGCGGGAATAAAGCCGATAATGATTCCGGCAACTTGTACCAGTATAAGCAGTTTCCACTCATGAGGGGTGATTGCGGATATCGATATATTGATACCATAGCTTTGTTGCACAATAGGAGCAACTACTGCGATTAGGGCAAACAAAACTGCAACCCCTAGTGTTATACCAAGGAAGGTCAGTGCACTTGCTTCACTGATCAGTAAACCAAAGACATGGCGAGGCCTTGCTCCCATCGCACGCAAAATTGCCATCTCTCGACGTCTTTCTTGCAAGCTAGTCAGTAGGCTACTTAGCATTCCTAATAGTCCCGCGACTACAACAAACCCTGAAACAATAAGTAGTGCTTGTTCTGCCACAGCCATCATTCCCCACAACTCATGAAGCGCAATACCCGGCATAATGGCGCTCAAAGGTTCTTGGCGATAGTTATTGATTTCTCGTTGCAGTGCAAAGGTTTGGATTTTCGATTTCAGGCCAACCATCATCGCGGTAATCTGCTTAGGTTGGAAGTCGTAGGTCTTTAATGTTTCTGCATCTGGCGTGTGCCCTAGGTTGGCTCCTGATTCCCAGCCCACGTGAATCGCTTCAATAGCCTCTAACGAAACGTGCACGGTTTTATCTACTGGTGTGCCAGTTGGCGCAAGTATTCCGACAATTGTGAAGGGCAGGTTGTCATGGCGACTAAAGGCAACATCACTGATACCGTGTGCAAGAATGATGTGATCACCGATTTTGTAATCTAACTTCTTCGCGACATCAGCCCCAATCACTACATCAAATAGCTGTTTAAACTCCTTACCCTGCTGAAAAGTAAGTGGTTGCTTACTTCCATAGCGATAGTTTTCGAAGTAGCTATGGTTTGTACCCATAACACGGAAGCCTTTATGCGAATCTCCCAACGAGATGGGTATCGCCCACTTTACGGCATTATGCTGGCTAAATTCTTGGTAACTTTTCCAGTCGATATTGTTGGTCGCATTACCGATTCTAAATACCGAATAAAGCAGTAGGTTTACCTGACCAGAGCGGCCACCAACAATAAGGTCAGTACCTGAAATCGTATTAGCAAAACTGCTCTTTGCTTCGGTTCTTACGCGTTCAACACCGAGTAATAGAATCACTGACACTGCCACGGTGAGAATCGTCAGAATAGCGGTGGCTTTACGGTTGAGTACGCTTTTTAGGGCTAAGTGAGTAATTACTTTCATACGACAACCTTAGCTTGGTTAACGGTTTTTAAATCTATGGTTCGAGTGAACAGCTTTTCTAATGTTGGATCGTGACTGACAAATATCAGAGTAGACCCGGCTTGATTTGCTTGCTCGAGTAACAATTCGATGAAGGCTTCTCGGTTGTCATGATCCAAAGCCGATGTTGGTTCGTCGGCAATGATGATCTTTGGTTGGCCGATTAAAGCGCGAGCTGCAGCGACACGTTGCTGTTGACCAATACTCAGCTCAGTAACAGGTTTGTTCATTAAGGCTTGCGGTAGCTTTAATCTGAGCAATAATTCTTGAGCGGTGGCTTGCAGGCTGTTCTGACTTTCAGTGACTTGCTGTTTACGAATCTTTGAAAATTGGCAAGGGAGCGTCACATTGTCGATCACTGATAAGTAAGGAAGCAGATTAAATTGTTGGAATATATAGCCAATATGATCGGCTCTGAACTTGTCTCTCTGACGAGGTGTTAGCTGTGTGAGATCTTGGCCAAGGATAGAAACTTCACCTTGCTCTGCTTGGTTAATTCCGGTCAATAACCCTAATAATGTTGACTTCCCACAACCACTAGGCCCTTTGATGAAAAGGTGCTCTTGGGCTTGGATATGCAGTGAGGGGATCTCTAGCGTTGGGGATAATTCAGGCTTCCAACGAAAGCTGATATTTTCGAGTTTGACCACAAGTGATGAACTGTCAAAAGACATATTAGCTCCAATGATTAAAGCGGTGTATTTACTGGACAGCTATTAGAAAAATAAATTCCCAGAACACACCGATTTGCACAGCCAAGTAAGCAGGTCGTTACTTGGCTGTTTATCTGCGTTTAATTCAATCTAATCGTGATTAGAATTGAAAACT
Source organism: Vibrio sp. QJM3NY_15 (assembly GCF_057785995.1). Taxonomy (NCBI): domain Bacteria; kingdom Pseudomonadati; phylum Pseudomonadota; class Gammaproteobacteria; order Vibrionales; family Vibrionaceae; genus Vibrio; species Vibrio sp. QJM3NY_15. The sequence continues at coordinate 3,256,162 of NZ_CM173517.1, read as the reverse complement.
AATACGCTCGGCATTAAGTATTTCTTGAATTTGCGCGCTGTCAGTTAACAGGTTCACAGTCATAGACTTGGTGTTGCCGAATTTAGAGAACCATTGGGTGTTAACGGTATCCAGCTTCGCAATGTTTGAACATTGGTAATGATACTCGACAGTGAACTCACCGTGCCCACCTTCTGAGTGATCATGACCTTCATGGTCATCATGATCGTGTTCAGCATGATCATGACCTTTGTGGTCGTCATGATCGTGTTCAGCATGGTCATGGCCTTTGTGGTCGTCATGATCGTGTTCTGCGTGGTCATGGCCTTTGTGGTCGTCATGATCGTGTTCTGCGTGGTCATGGCCTTCATGGTCATCATGATCGCCTTCCAAGGTGTTCGTCACTGACTTGAACTTCAGCGTACAGCCTGCATTGTTGAAACCAAATAGCTCTTCTGGCTTATTTAATTGCGCGATAGCTTGCTCAAACACTTTCTTCTGCTCGGCAGTCTCTGGAGCATGTTCAAAGCCAACCACATCAGCGCCGGGAGCCGTTACTTCAACAAGCAGTTCTTGTCCATCTTGAGCGATGTTTACTTCAACTTTACCGTGCACGTGTGCTTCGTGAGAGCGGAACTCTTCGTTAGCTAGAACATTCGCAGAGACAGTCATGCCGATAACAACGGCTAAAATAGTAGGTTTCATGTTTTTTTCCTGAATAAAGATTAATTAAAAAATAGTGGTAATTAAGCGATCTTTACAGGAGGTGAACGTGCTAAATAAGCGAAATACAAGCGCTGTAACGAAATTACTGATTCTGTGATAGTGGCAGTAAATTCTGAATGGAACTCTGGGATCTGTGGCAGTGAGTGCGCCGTAATGAACTGATTTATCGAAAACAGTTCACAATGATGTGAAGAGTGATGATCTGGGTCGATATCCACAATATGCGTCGCTGCTAACACGCTTAACATGAGCATCAGCCCAAGCAACAAGCCTGTTTTGCGTTTCACATTGTTAGGTGTGTTTTGCCACATGAGGATGATTAACCACAGAATTAAAAAAGGATACTGTTATAATATAACAATATCCTTTGGTCAGGTCTCGAAAAAGACGCGATTATCTGATTAAAGGCTGGCTTTAATCAATTCAATAACTTGCGTGACTTCTGATTCGTTGAGAGCGCCTTCTTTAACAAACAATATTTTACCTTGCTTGTCTTGAACGATAATCGCTGAGCTTTCTTCTGCTAAAGCCCATGATGACGCGACGGCTCCGTCTTCATCTAGCACCATAGAAGACCATGGAAATTCTTCTTTGCTGCTTTCGGCTGATGATTTAACAAAAGACCCCGTACCCCAAATCGCATCATCTTGGTTGATGATGGTAGTGGTTTGGTAGCTGTCTTCTGCGAATTTCGATGCTGTAATGGCTGCCATCAGTGGTGCGTTGAGCTCTTTAGAGCTGCTGCGGCCAGCGATTGCTTGAACGACGCGAACTTTACCTAGAAGAGCGTTGGTTGCCCAAGCTTGATATCCAGTATTTCCGTCGTTTAGTACGATTTCACCATAGTTGCTAACATCGACAGCAGGCAGAGTTTCACCTACAGATAAGTTGTGAGCATTGGCAAAGAGTGGAGAGGCTGCGGCTAAAAAAGCCAGTAGAGTTTTGTTTTTCATTATATTTTTTGTTCCGCTTATTGGTTTGCTCTGGAAGTATAATATGAAATTTGAAAAATGCCTCTTTAACTTTTTTATCGTACGACGTAGAAATAAGTTGCAGGCTTGTTATCAAAAGGTATAATGCATCAATATCGAGATGAACAATAGATTATCTTGCTGTTTGCTAAAGGAATTAGCGATTTAATGTGCTTTGAATGCGGTGGTGTTCAGGTGCGTGACTGTAGTACTCAAATGGAATTGAGGTTGTATTATGTTAAGAAAATTTTCTACTTACCGTCCACATCAGGTGGCGCGTTTCGTTAAAGTCCTGTTCAAAGGCCAGTTTGCTATTGAAGGTATCGGAGAGTTTCGCTTCGACCAAGGCAAGGTGCTTCTTCCTGAAGTTTCAGACAAACAAAAGCTCACTATTTTTAAAGAAGTTAACGGCACTATTGCTGCACTGCCGGTGTAACTAAGCTGTATTGAGTTGTCTTGTATTAAATAGATTTATAGTGAAAAAGGGCTTCCTAAGTGGAAGCCCTTTTTTTATGGGTGACGTTCTAGTTGGTATGCCTAACACACATTATTGCGGAGGGAAGCACACACCCGTACCGCCCAACCCACAGTAACCGTTAGGGTTTTTTGCTAGGTATTGTTGGTGGTAGGTTTCCGCGAAAAAATATTTTCCAGCAGGTAGAACTTCCGTCGTGATCTCGTTGCCTAAAGATTCAGTCATCGCTCGTTGATATTCTTGTTTGGAGTGTTCGGCGACAGCTTGCTGCTGTTCACTGAATGTGTAAATTGCCGAGCGATATTGGGTCCCCAAATCGTTGCCTTGGCGCATACCTTGAGTTGGGTCATGGCGTTCCCAAAAGGTCTCAAGTATTCGAGCTAAAGACGTTTGTTCGCTATCAAAAATGACACGAACAACTTCGGTATGACCAGTTTGCCCGCTACATACCTGCTCATAAGTAGGATTGACCGTGTACCCACCTGCGTAGCCAACGGATGTGGAGATCACGCCATCCAGTTGCCAGAACAAACGCTCAGCTCCCCAGAAGCATCCCATACCAAGTAGGACTTCTTGTTGAGAACCCGTCGGAGCATTGAGTAGGTCCGTTTGATTGACAAAATGGCGCTCAGTGATTTGGATTGGGTCAGCATTTCCCGGTAATGCGGTTGCTGCGGAAACCAGTTGTTGTTTGTTTAGCATGTTATATTCCTTTTCGCATACGTTTACCGCGTTGGCTTTTACTAACTGTAGGTTCATATCAACGGTTAGTTCATATTGACTAAGTCTTTAAATTAGACCGTGTTATTGCAGGATTTATTACAGACTCAATGCCTTTTTAGCGGTATTATTTCTTTTCACTTATTAACGTATTGATAACTTCTTCACCAATTAAACATGATAAGAAAAACTTTACCAGTTCTGATTGGCACTCTACTGTCATCGACGCTCGCTTTCGCTGACGTTTCCCTTGAAATTAAAGGGCTAGATGGAGCGCTTGAGGATAATGTTGATGCTTATCTGAGTGCGATCCCTGAAGAAGAGTATTCGGTTTCGCTAAGGTTCCAATCACGCTTGGAATCTATGATCAAAGAAGCTCTAAAAGCATTAGGTTACTACCAACCTCGCATCACATTTACTCACGCCGAAGATGATACCGAGCTGACGGTCACGGTTGAGCAGGGAGAGCCTGTTGTTATTTATACTTCAGATATCGTTCTAACTGGTGAAGCCAAAGATGATCCTGACTTTTTGGCTTTGATCGCCAAGAGCAATCTGTCTAAAGGCTCAGTGCTTAATCATGGTAATTATGATTCTTTGAAATCGTCGATACGTAACCTTGGATTAGCGAAAGGTTATTTTGATGGGGCTTACGACCTCAGTAAGCTCGAAGTCGCTCCCGAATTAAACCGTGCTTATGTTCGCCTTCATTATGACAGTGGTATCCGCTACCACTTTGGTACCACTCAGGTTACCGGTAGCCAGATTGAAGAAGATAAGGTGCAGTCACTCAAACCATTTGAGGATGGCGAACCTTACTCGATAACCAAAGTTGGTGAGTACAACCAAAACCTGTCCAATACGGATTGGTTCTCTTCTGTTTTTGTGGAACCTGATTTAAGCCAATTGGGCGAAGGCCGTGAAATACCGATGAAGGTGAGTCTTGCTCCGCAAGCGCGTAACCAAATCGAAACCGGTATCGGTGTATCAACAGACCTTGGTGTAAAAGGCACCCTAAAATGGAAGAAACCTTGGGTTAACGAGAAAGGTCATAGCTTCAATAGTAGCCTGTCGATCTCCAAGCCCGAGCAGACGATTACCGCGGCTTATAAAATCCCATTGGATGACGTGCTTAATGACTACTATCAAATTAAGTACGGTATGAAGAACTTGGATAACCGAGATACCAAAAGTTTGGAGTCAAACTTAGCCTTAGAAAGATATTGGCGTCTGGATAATGGCTGGCAACGTACTGTATTTATTCGATACTTGGTCGAAAACTATGAACAAGGTTTGCAAGATGACTTAGCGCAATTCGTGTTGCCGGGTATCTCTTTCTCGCGAACTCGAACGCGTGGTGGGTCGATGCCGATGTGGGGCGATAAACAAACCATTATGTTTGAAGCGGCTGATGACACCTTATTATCTGAAACTAAGGTAGTGCGTTTTCAAGGACAAACAGCATGGATTCGCAGCATTGGTAATAATCACCGCGGTTTAACTCGCCTTCAATTCGGCGGAAACTTTGCCGACGAGTTTGAGAAGCTGTCTCCCTCGCTAAGGTTCTTTGCCGGTGGTGATAACAGTATTCGTGGTTATGGTTATGAATCTATCTCTCCTCGTGATGAAAGTGGTGCACTAACGGGTGCAAAATTTATTGCAACCAGCTCTTTTGAATATCAATACCGATTGGTTGGTAATTGGTGGGGTGCGGCTTTCTACGATATTGGTGATGCCTTCAATGATAAACCTGAATGGAAACATGGTACCGGCGTCGGGGTTCGTTGGGCGTCGCCCGTCGGCCCTGTGAGCTTAGATTTTGCTTGGGGTCTAGATGCAGCAAAAGGTGATGAGTTCCAGTTACACTTTAGCTTAGGGCCAGAATTATGATCAAAGTGATGGGTAAATGCATAAAATGGACGTCAATTTCACTGACGTCTATTTTGCTGTTTTTGATAGCCCTACTCGGTTTTGTTTTGTTCACCAATCCTGGGTTGAATACAGTGCTATGGGGCGCTGAAAAAGCATTGCCACAACTTAAAGTAGAAAGCACTAAAGGGGCTCTGTTCCCAAGCTTTACGCTTAATAATGTTCAGTTTAAAGATGACAGCCTGCATATCGACACCAAGGTTCAAAAGCTTAACTTGGCGATTAATCCTCGTTGTTTACTCGACCCTAAATTGTGTGTCGACCGCTTAGCGATTCAAGGTTTGGATTTCGCATTTACTGAATTACCACCAGCTTCTACAGAAGAAGCAGAACCGACTCCGCCCGTGACATCGGTGAAAACACCACTACCAATCGTGATCAATCGAATCGCTTTATCTGATATCAAACTGAATATCTTAGGTCATGAAATTGAATGGGGTTTGTTCTCAACGGCTCTGAGTATGCAGGGGGAAACGCTGACGGTATCGCCAACCTTGTTCAATGACCTAAAAGTTAAGCTTGCAGAATCGACAGAAGAACCGCAAACAGAAACGGTAGAACCAGAGGCTGCCACTAAAACGGCTATCGAGTTGCCTGAAGTCTTAATTCCTTTGCAGGTTGTACTTGAGCGTTTTGATCTCAACAATTTCACTTTAGAACAAGAAACACCGATTGTGGTAAACCACCTTGGATTAGAAGCTCGAGCAGGGAAACATACGGTCGATGTTTCTACTCTCGAACTCGATATGCCACAAGTAAGCGCGAATTTAGCGACGAAGGTTGAGCTCAAGGATGGTTATCCGCTAGAACTTTCTTTGGATGCGTTAGTGAAAGAAACCGACCTCGCTGGTCAGAAACTATCGCTGAAAGCACAAGGCAGCGTGGCTAAGCTGCACTTAGATTCTCAGTTTTCTGAATTGATTGAGGCACAACTGTCTGGGGACATTCAACCTTTAGAGCCGACTCTGCCATTTGACCTTCTATTAGAGGGAGGTAAAGCGCAATGGCCTTTGACAGGTAAAAGTGACTACCAAGCTGTGATTGAGAAATTCAAAGCCGATGGTTCATTAGATGGTTTTAATGTGCAGCTTAAAGGTAAAGGAGATGGTAAGGAGATACCTGCGTTAGCCATCGACCTGCAAGGCAAAGGCACCACAGAACAGATTGAACTTGAACGCTTGAAACTGAATACCTTGGGTGGCGAACTCAATGGTGTAGTCAAAGCGAACTGGAAGAAGCTCGTTAATTGGCAAGCCGATGTGACGCTCAAAGACATTCAACCGGGTCTACAGTGGCCAGAAGCCGAAGGTAACATTAGCGGAGGCATCGTCACTTCGGGTGAGTTGACGGAAGCGGGTGGTTGGGCGATTGAACTGCCTAAGCTCGATATCGAAGGGATCTTGCGAGAATACCCTCTGGATATCGAAGGGCAGTTGTCAGCGTCTGATCGCAGCGCGAGCGGTGAACCTAAACTGAAAACCAGTGGTTTGAGTTTGGCTCACGGTGTTAACTCGATTAAGGCGCTGGGTGAGCTTGATAAGCAATGGGACATGGGCGTTGAGATCTTCTTCCCTGAGCTCGCAAAAAGTATTCCCGAGTTGAAAGGCAGAGTGATTGGTAGCATTCAACTGAGCGGTCCAACGAAAGAGCCTGAAGTCGACCTTGCTTTGAATGTTGATAAGGTCGATTGGAATAACGAGGCTACACTGGAGTCCTTGTCTCTTAATGGCTCTGTGGTTCCACTGCCATTACCTGAAGCTCAAGCTGATCTTGTACTAAAAGCCAAGAACTTAACCTATCAAGATCAAAGCGTTGAAAGCATCGACTTAACGGTGAGTGGTGGTGAGAAGAAGCATACCGTGACACTTGATGTGATATCCGACATCGTGTCTACAAGCTTAGCGATTTCTGGTGAGTTGATTCAAAAGCCTTCTCTTATTTGGGATGGGTCGTTAGACAGAGTCAAAATTACCACTCAGCAGGGGCCTTGGATATTAGATCAACCTGTCGCAATTAAGGCGGATGTCGATAATCAGTTTGCTGATGTACAAGCGCACTGTTGGAAGCAATCGGGTTCGAGTGTGTGTCTGGATGAAGACGTGCGTGTCGGAAAGTCGGGTGAGGCCAAATTGGCGATCAACCAATTCGACTTCGAACAGATTAAAGCCTTTGTGCCTAAAGAAACACAACTACAGGGCTTAGTGAACGCGACCGCTCATGCTAAGTGGTCGGAACAAGGTGAACCTGAGGTGACGGTTAGCGTCGATATGCCGAAAGGTCAGGTTGTTCAGCAAGTTGGTGAGCCAATCACACTAGGTTGGGAAAGTGTTGCATTGAATGCCCAACTGAAAGATAACAAACTGGATGCCGATTTTAAGTTGGATGTTTCCGACAATGGCGACTTGTCTGGCACGGTGTCGCTACCGGATATCCTCGCTGAAGACAAAATGGTTGATGCGGCAATTAAGCTGACAACGTTCCATCTGGATTTCTTGCAGCCGATTCTTGGTGAATATAGCCTATTGAAGGCGGATCTTGAGAGTGATTTAAAAGTAAAAGGCTCTTTGATGCATCCTCAAGTCTTTGGCCAATTCTCTGTTGATGGTATTCAAGTCAAAGGCGATGTCACGCCAGTCGATATTAAAGATGGCCGTATTGACCTCGACTTTGACGGCTACAGCGCGAAGTTAGATGCCAATGTTGAAACACCGGATGGTCACCTTGATATCGAAGGCTCTGGGGGTTGGCAGGACCTTCAAGCATGGCACTCTAATGTCAGAGTGTTTGCCGACGAGTTGATGGTTGTTATCCCGCCTATGGTTAAAGTGAAGGTTGTTCCCGACATGACCATTGATGTCACGCCAGAGCTTGCGAAAATAACCGGTGACATTGCATTACCATGGGGACGTATTGTTGTTGAAGACTTGCCACCATCAGCGGTTGGTGTGTCCTCTGATCAAGTTATCTTGAATAAAGATCTTGAGCCAGAAAATGAAGATACGATTCCGTTCAATGTGATGACCAATATTAACATCTCCATTGGGGATGACTTTAAATTGTCAGCATTCGGTCTTGAAGGCGACTTGGTTGGTAAGCTCAATGTGGCTCAAAAAGACCAAGGTCCATTCATTACCGGTGAAGTGAACATCGTCGATGGTACTTACCAATCATTCGGACAAGACCTGTTGATCGAAGAAGGTAAGATTCTTATGAATGGTCCGCCGGACCAACCATACGTAGCAATCAATGCGATACGTAACCCAGATAATACTCAGGACGATGTGACTGCAGGTATTCGAGTGACAGGCCCTGCGACAGAGCCGACCATTGAGATTTATTCTGACCCAGCGATGCCTCAAGCGAATGCGCTGTCTTATATATTGCGTGGCCAAGATATCGACGGCGAGTCGAGCGGTTCGATGACAACCACCTTAATTGGCTTGAGCTTGGCGAAGAGCGGTAAAGTTGTCGGCGAAATCGGTGAAGCGTTTGGTGTGCAAGATTTACAACTGGATACCGCAGGTTCTGGTGATGACTCACAAGTAACGGTAAGTGGCTACATTCTGCCTGGCTTACAGGTGAAATATGGCGTGGGTATCTTCAACTCGTTAGGTGAATTTACTGTTCGTTATCGATTGATGCAGGATCTCTATGTTGAAGCCGTATCGGGCCTAGACAGTGCTGTGGACCTTCTTTATCAATTTGAGTTCGAATAAAGCAATTTGAGAGCGAGTCGATAATGTTTCAGCCATTCATCTAAGTACAAGTATGAAGGGCTTGTGGAGGGTTTATGCAGCATCTTGTGTTCGTTTATGGCACGTTGAGACAAGGCCAATACAATCACCACTATTTGCAGAGTTGTGAGTTGTTGGGGCGCTTTGATACACCAGAGTCGTTTGCCCTTTTTGATTTAGGTGCCTATCCGGCGATGATTTTTGGAAAGAAAAGTGTCGCTGGCGAGGTCTATATCATTAACGACGAAATTTTGGAGTCGCTCGATCGGCTAGAAGATGTTCCTGTTGAGTATCGTCGCGAGCAAATAGAGACTATATTTGGATTAGCATGGGTATATTTGTATCAGCTTGATCTAACAGCTAATAAAGAAATACTTTCGGGTGACTGGTGTAAGCGGAACAATAGTTTTAGTTGATGAATACATCACAGAGTCGATACTCGATAACCGAATAAACAAAAAGCCAGCATGTGAATGCTGGCTTTTTTAATGACGTTATTTTGAGAAATAAACGAGAGGATTAGTCTTGGTTAAGTTCAAGAAACTCTTCTACTTTGCGAACCATGTCTGTTGAGCCAACAAAGAAAGGTACACGTTGGTGTAACTCTGTTGGTTTGATATCCATGATACGTTGAACACCGTCTGAAGCGATACCACCAGCCTGTTCCATAAGGAAAGCAATTGGGTTGCACTCATAAAGCAAACGCAACTTACCTTGAGGGTGGCTTTGTGTACTTGGGTATAAGTAGATGCCGCCTTTTAGCAGGTTACGGTGGAAATCTGATACTAGAGAACCAATGTAACGAGAAGTATAAGGGCGGTTGTCACTCGGTTCATCTTCTTGGCAGTACTTGATGTACTTTTTAACACCCGTTGGGAAGCGGAAGTAGTTACCTTCGTTGATCGAGTAGATCTTGCCTTCATCAGGGATCATCATGTTTTCATGAGATAGACAGAAGGTACCCAGTGATGGGTCATAGGTGAAACCATTTACACCAGCACCTGTTGTGTAAACAAGCATGGTTGAAGAACCGTAAATTACGTAACCCGCGGCAACTTGCTTGTGCCCAGGTTGTAGGAAATCTTCTTGTGTTGGCGGAGTACCAATCGGTGATACTCGACGGTAGATAGAGAAGATTGTACCAACCGATACATTCACATCGATGTTTGAAGAACCATCAAGTGGATCCATCAGCACGACGTATTTTGCGTTTTTGTTGAGCTCTTTATTGAAGGCAACGGCTTCGTCTTCTTCTTCACTCGCAACACCACAAACTTGGTCTCGGGCTTCAAGTGCAGCTTTAAACTTGTCGTTCGCGTATAGGTCTAGCTTTTGTTGCTCTTCACCTTGAACGTTGTCTGTACCAACAGCGCCAGTAATGTCGACAAGACCTGCTTTGTTAATTTCGCGGTTAACAATTTTCGCAGCAAGACGAATTGATGACAAAAGGGATGATAGATCACCGCTTGCATGGGGGAAATCATTTTGTTTTGCAACAATGAATTCACCAAGGGTGCGCATCTCAGACATGTTATTTCCTTAAACTTCTCTGAATATTAGGGGGGATTTGAGCACTGTAGAATTAGCCTCTTATATGGGCTTTATTCATCTAGACGCTTACCTAAATTCTAAAGGTTAGATCTTTTTAATGGTAATGAACTAAGCGACACAGATCTCACTTACTATGTCGACTAAATTTGTTTTGCATTGTGGCTCGCTTTTAATCGCCATTTAATGATAATGAGTGCAAGTAGTTTGATTTAGACATGGCTCATTTAGCCAAGCGTTTGGAAGCAATATATGCATATTCATATCTTAGGAATTTGTGGCACCTTCATGGGTGGTGCTGCGGTATTGGCTCGTCAATTAGGTCACAAGGTTACTGGTAGTGACGCGAATGTTTATCCTCCAATGAGTACCTTGTTGGAGTCTCAGGGGATTGAGATTATTGAAGGGTTCGACCCGAGCCAATTAGAACCAAGACCTGACTTAGTAGTCATTGGCAATGCGATGAGCCGTGGTAACCCGTGTGTTGAGTATGTATTGGATAACAACCTTAGATACACTTCAGGGCCGCAGTGGTTGCAAGAGTTCTTGTTGCATGACCGTTGGGTTCTGGCGGTATCGGGAACGCATGGCAAGACAACAACATCGAGCATGCTGGCTTGGATCCTTGAAGACTGCGGTTATGCACCGGGCTTTCTTGTCGGCGGTGTGCTGGGTAATTTTGGTATCTCTGCTCGTCTTGGTGAAAGCATGTTCTTTGTGGTTGAAGCCGACGAATACGACAGTGCTTTTTTTGATAAGCGGTCTAAGTTTGTTCATTACCACCCAAGAACGTTAGTGATGAATAATCTCGAATTTGATCATGCGGATATCTTTGACGATCTTGAAGCGATCAAGCGACAGTTCCATCATTTGGTTCGCACTGTGCCAAGTAATGGTCGTATTTTCTCACCGAAGCAAGATACCGCGATCCAAGATGTGTTATCTCGTGGCTGCTGGAGTGAAACTGAGTCGAGTGGTGAACTCGGTGATTGGGATGCCAAGAAACTGGTTAAAGACGGCTCTAAATTTGAGGTGTACCTCCAAGGCGAATGTGTTGGAACCGTAGACTGGGATTTGGTTGGCGATCATAACGTCAACAATGCTTTGATGGCGATTGCGGCGGCAAGGCATGTGGGTGTCACCCCCGATTTAGGGTGCGAATCACTGGCGACGTTCATTAATACCAAGCGTCGCTTAGAGTTTAAAGGCGAAGTGGCAGGTGTTTCTGTCTATGACGATTTTGCTCATCACCCTACAGCGATTGAACTTACGCTGGGTGGCTTACGTAATAAGGTCGACACAAAGAAAATCATTGCCGTTTTAGAGCCTCGTTCTGCCACCATGAAGCGTGGTGTGCACAAAGAAACCTTGGCTGATTCGCTCAAGCAGGCGGATTCTACCTACTTATTCCAACCGGATAACATTGATTGGTCTGTACAAGACGTGGCCGATGCGTGCCATCAACCCGCACACGTGAGTGATGACATGGACGTATTCGTTGCTAAAATTGTCTCAGAGGCACAAGCGGGCGACCAAATCTTGGTAATGAGTAACGGTGGCTTTGGTGGTATTCACCAGAAACTGTTGGATGCGTTGGCACTCAGGGCTAACTGATCCAAGACCCTATAATTTGAAGTAATTGAGAACATGACAAAACACGATAAAGCTATAACCCTCGCTTTCACAGGCGCATCTGGTGCGCCTTACGGACTGCGTTTACTTGAATGCCTATTGGCGGCAGATTATCAGGTCTATTTGCTGATATCGTCGGCAGCGCGAGTGGTGTTGGCGACTGAGCATGAACTTAAGTTACCTGCTGGGCCAGATGCTGCGAAACAAGCTTTGGTTAAGCATTTAGGTTGCGACCCAGAAAAGCTGGTGGTGTGTGGCAAAGATGACTGGTTCTCACCGGTTGCCTCTGGTTCTGCAGCACCGAAGCAGATGGTGGTGTGTCCATGTTCTGCGGGAAGCTTAGCTTCAATTGCTCATGGTCTATCAGATAACCTGATTGAGCGAGCTGCTGATGTGGTTATGAAAGAGCGAGGCCAGCTGCTGTTGGTGGTTCGTGAGACGCCATTTTCTACGCTGCATCTAGAGAACATGCACAAACTCTCGACCATGGGCGTAACGATCATGCCTGCGGCTCCGGGTTTTTATCACCAACCTAAGTCGATCGAAGATCTGGTCGATTTTATGGTGGCGCGTATTTTGGATCATCTTGGTATTGAGCAAGGTTTAGTGCCACGTTGGGGTTACGATCAACGTAATTGATCCAAACTTGATAGCTTATTGTTAAAATTCGAATTACAATTCTGAACACTCATCGGGGAGCTAACCATTCAAATAATGAATGCGAGCTGAGATCAAGCAAGTGCTTGGGACCCGTAAACCTGAACCAGATAATGCTGGCGTAGGAATTGAGTTAGGAACAACTTCTACCGTTCTCCTCCCTCAAACCTGTGCCGCTCAGACCATGGAGAGCGTCCAGTGAAATTCACATTAACAACCCTTGCTGTTACTACAGCCATCTCTTTTTCTGCCGTTGCTGCAGACAATACTCTAACTGTATATACCTATGATTCTTTTGCTGCGGATTGGGGCCCTCGTCCTGTCGTTGAAAAAGCATTTGAAGAAAAGTGTGGCTGTGATGTGAATTTTGTCGCGCTAGAAGATGGCGTGTCTATTCTTAACCGCTTGCGTCTTGAAGGTGGTAACAGCAAAGCAGACATCGTGTTAGGCCTAGATAACAATCTAATGGCTGAGGCGAAAGCGACGGGCTTATTAGCTGAGCACAGTGTTGATACGTCATCAGTGACACTTCCTAACGGTTGGAACGACAGCACCTTTGTTCCTTATGATTTTGGTTACTTTGCGTTTATCTATAACAAAGAGAAATTAGCAAACCCGCCTAAGAGTTTGAAAGAATTGGTTGAGCAGCGTGATGACCTCAAGGTTATCTATCAAGATCCACGTACATCAACACCAGGCCAAGGCATGATGCTATGGATGAAGTCGGTTTACGGTGATGAAGCGACAGCCGCGTGGAAGAAGCTCGCTCAGAAAACGGTTACTGTGACTAAAGGTTGGTCTGAAGCTTACTCTATGTTCTTAGAAGGCGAGTCGGATTTAGTGTTGTCTTACACGACTTCTCCGGCTTACCACATCATTGCAGAAAGTGATTCTAAGTACGCAGCAGCAAGCTTTGAAGAAGGTCATTACACTCAAGTTGAAGTGGCAGCTAAGGTCAAAGGCAGCAAGAACGAGAAACTTGCTGATGAGTTTATGGCGTTTATTCTAAGTGACGAGTTCCAATCAGCGATGCCAACGGGCAACTGGATGTACCCAGTGACTGACATCGAACTACCAAAAGGGTTCGAACAGTTAACGGTACCGCAGAAAGCTCTGAGCTTTACGCCTGAAGAAATTGCCGCTAAGCGCAAGCCTTGGATTCGTGAATGGCAGAGTGCACTTACTTTTTAACTTACTATTAAAAAAATGAGCGTCCTGTAATTAAAAGGCTTATTCGTGATGTTTGGAATGAGCCATTTACGGTAAATAATTTATTTATGATAAAGAAAACACCTAAGGTCGGGATCTGGGTTGCGATACTCATTACCGCCTTCGTGGTTTCAGCAGTTGGGGCATTGCTTAGCAATGCCCCTTCTCTTGATATCAGCCAAGTATGGTCAGATCCTTACTATTGGCATGTAACGAAATTCAGTTTTTATCAAGCGATACTCTCAACTGTGCTGAGTGTTGGCTTTGCTATACCCGTTGCTCACGCTCTGTGTCGCAGGCAATTTTTTGGACGAGCTTTGTTGTTAAGACTGTTCGCGTCGACTTTGGTTCTGCCTGTGTTAGTCGGTGTCTTTGGCTTGCTCGCGATTTATGGGAATAGTGGTTGGTTAGCTAAATTTTTGGCTAACTTCGACATTGAATTACCATTCTCGATTTATGGCTTGAATGGCATTTTGCTGGCGCATGTCTTCTTTAATCTGCCTTATGCTAGCCGTTTACTTTTACAAGCTTTGGATACCGTGCCTGCCGAGCAACACAAGCTGTGTGCGCATTTGGGGATGAGCCATTGGAATAAATTCAAATGGGTTGAATGGCCGCGTTTAAGGCAGCAATTACCACATGTTTGTGGTTTAGTTTTCATGTTGTGCTTTACCAGCTTTGCGACAGTGATGGCTCTTGGTGGCGGCCCGAAATCGACCACTATTGAACTAGCCATCTATCAAGCGATTAAATTCGACTTTGACTTACAGGCTGGTGCGTTACTCGCAATATGGCAAATGCTACTGTGTGGTGTGTTAGCGGTGAGTATTCAGCGCCTGTCTAAGCCTATCTCCGTGACAGCCAGCCAGCTGTCGGAAGAGAAATATTTGGTTAAGGACAGCTGGTGGTCAAAGGCTTGGGATAGCTTTTGGATCATCGTAGTCTCAATGCTGGTATTGCCGCCATTAGCCATGGTTATCTTTAGTGGTATTAATTCACAAGCATTGACGGTACTCAGCAGTGAACCGTTTTGGGCGGCGTTAATGACCTCAGTTCGTGTCGCTTCTTTGGCCAGTGTTATCGCCGTTTTTATTGGTATTGCGATACTGCTTACCAGTCGTGCGTGGCGTTTGCAGAATAAGAATTTTCGAGCCGATAAAATCGAACTGATTGGCACTATTATCTTAGTGACGCCGGGTCTAGTCATCAGTACTGGTCTTTTCTTATTGCTGCGTTCATTTACCGATGTGTTCAGCTTGGCTTTCTTTATTGTGATTGCAGTAAACAGTTTGATGGCGCTGCCTTACGTGATTAAAACCTTGGCTCAACCTATGTTGCACCTGTCTCAGCAGTATCAATATGTGTGCGCGAGCTTAGGGATGACCGGCTTTACCCGATTCAGACTCGTGGAATGGCGGGCATTACGTAAACCTATGGCGCACGCATTCTCGATTAGCTTCATGCTTGCAATGGGAGACTTAAGTGCGATTGCCTTGTTTGGCAGTCATGATTTTAGAACACTACCTTTGTATCTGTTCCAATTGCTAGGCAGCTATCAGATGGAAGCCGCCGCCGTTGTTTCGGTCAGTCTGCTGTTATTGAGTGTCAGCAGTTTTAGTCTGATTGAATTTTTATTTACACGAAACTCAAAGCTAGATGCTAAAGGGTTAAGGAACCGATGATGTTAGTGATGAAAGATGTGGACTACCACTATCACCGAGAGTTGTTTAGTTTTGATTTTCAAGCAGAGCAGGGCGACATTGTTGCACTGATGGGGCCTAGTGGGGCGGGTAAATCAACACTGCTGGCACTGGTTGCTGGTTTTATTGAGCCGACATCGGGTGAGATCTCGGTAGCAGGGCAATCTTTGATAGGTAAAGAGGCGCACCAACGCCCATTAGCTATGTTGTTCCAAGAGCATAACTTGTTTGCCCATCTCACCGTGCGTGAAAATATTGGTTTGGGGCTGCACCCAGGGTTAAAGCTTACGGCAACCCAAAAGCTTGAAGTTGAGCAAGCAGCCGCACAAGTTGGGGTCGCGGAGTATTTGGATAGATTGCCGGAGCATTTATCGGGCGGTCAACGTCAGCGTGTAGCGCTAGCTCGATGCTTCGTACAGCCACATGACATTTGGCTGCTTGATGAGCCCTTTTCGGCGCTTGATCCTTTGCTTCGTGAAGAGATGCTGAGCTTAGTGAAGCGATTAGCAGCAGAGCGAAACATTACTGTTTTGATGGTGACACACCACTTAGGTGATGCGCGCAGTATCGCGAACAAGTTTGTGTTTGTGGCCCTGGGTAAGGTTTTAGTCGAAGACTCGATAGATGCACTAACTGTCGATCACCCACAAGGCGAATTGAGTTCCTTTGTTCGAGCCGGAGAATAACGACTGACTCCTGATATTGAATACTTCTTAATATTGAGAGCGTCGAATACAAAAAGACCTAGCATGTGCTAGGTCTTTTACTATCTTTCTGAGTAAAGGGAGACGAAGATTAATCGCCTAGCTTTAGCTCTTTTAAGATTTGGAAGATTTCACGAGAAGACTTAGCAGGTTTATTTGCCGCTTTCTCTTTGTTAGCTTGACGAGCTAGCTGACGAAGACGCTGACGGTCTGTTTCAGGGTACATATCCATCACGTCTGAAATGGCAGCATCGCCTTCAGCAACAACGCGGTCACGCAGTTGCTCTAGTTTGTGCAGTTCAACTGTTGCTTGAGAGTGTTTGTTGCGAATCTTATCTAAAGCCGCTTGAATCGGCTCTGGATCTACATTACGCATTACTTTACCAATGTATTGAAGCTGACGGCGCTTTGCTTCATTTTTAAAGCGCTGTGCATCTTTAATCGCTAAAGCCAGATCTTCAGACAAAGGAAACTTATCAAGAATAGAAGGCTTTAGTTCAACAAGCTCTTCTCCCAGCTTTTGCAGGGCGTCCATGTCCGTTTTCATTTCAGTCTTACTTACCCAGATGATTTCTTCTTCTGGTTCCCATGGGGCTTTTTGGTTTTTGCGAGCCATCTTTTCTGCCTATGTCACTATCTCAAACGAATATATTGCCTATTTTAGCAAGAATCTTGGGGAGAAAGCGAAATTCTTGTTATCCTACGTAATATTGACCTAAAAAATTAGAATAGATATGGATGTAAAACAGCAAGTCGCCCAGCAAAGAGTTGAGCTAGAAGCCGCAGTAGCTAAAGCGTTGGATATGGCATCAGTGAGTGCAGACGCAGCTGAGGTCGCTATTACTAAGTCAACGGGTTTAAGTGTTTCAACACGTATGTGTGAAGTGGAAAACGTTGAATTTAATAGTGATGGTGCTCTAGGCATTACTGTTTATCGCGGCCAGAAGAAAGGCAGCGCATCTACATCTGATCTGAGCGAGAAGGCGATTGCTCAAACCGTCGCAGCCGCGCTTGATATTGCTCAATACACTTCTGAAGACCCGTTTGCAGGTCCAGCACCTAAAGAATATATGGTGAAAGAAATTCCTGATTTGGATCTTTTTCACCCTGACGAGCCGAACCCTGACTATGCCGCTGAGATTGCGATTGCTGCCGAAAGACAAGCGCTCGCGTACAGCGACAAGATCAAACAAAGTGATGGCGCAAGCTACGACAGCCATTATGGCGTTAAGGTTTATGGTAATAGTCACGGTCTACTAGCCAGCTTCGCATCAAGCCGTCATAGCACAAGCTGTTGTGTGATTGGTGAAGGTGCTAATGGCGAAATGGAACGTGATTACAGCTACACCGTTGCACGTCACCGTGATGAGCTTTGGACGCCTGAGCGTGTTGGTCAAGAAGCCGCAGAAAAGACTGTAAGCCGTTTGGATGCGAAGAAGCTTCCAACAGGTCAATACCCAATTATGTTCGCTAACGACGTCGCTACAGGCCTAATTGGCCACCTTGTGATGGCAATTAGCGGTGGCAACCTTTACCGCAAGTCTTCGTTCTTACTGGATCACCTAGGTCAGAAAATCCTGCCAGATTGGTTCAATATTTCTGAGCGTCCACATATCTTGCGTGGTTTGGCTTCAAGTCCGTTCGACAGCGAAGGTGTTTACACTCAAGATCGTGAAATTATCACGGATGGTGTGTTAGCAACTTACCTTCTTACTAGCTATGCAGCACGTAAGATGGAAATGACACCGACAGGCCATGCGGGTGGTATTCATAACTGGTTCGTTAAATCTACCGGTCAAAACTTTGAGCAAATGCTAAAAGAATTAGGCACAGGTTTCCTTGTGACTGAAGTGATGGGTCAAGGTGTGAATACCGTAACCGGTGATTACTCTCGTGGCGCAGCAGGTTTCTGGGTTGAGAATGGAGAGATCCAATACCCGGTATCGGAAGTGACGATCGCGGGCAATCTAAAAGACATGTTCACTCAGATTGTAGCGGTAGGTAACGACGTTGAAACACGTTCGCAAATTCAAACCGGTTCTATCTTGCTTGAGTCGATGAAAGTCGCGGGCGAATAATTCAATTAACACTAATTGACGAATTAAAAAAGGGAGCCATTGGCTCCCTTTTGGTTTTCTATATTTCGCCAAAAATTGGCTAGCTGTTTTTGCTAACTAGATCAGTATGGTCGCTAAGCCTAAGAACACCGATAGGCCAATCACATCGGTTACCGTAGTGAGAGCCATACCGCCAGCAAGCGCGGGGTCGATATTCATCTTCTTCAGCATCACTGGAATGGTTACACCTGCAATACCCGCGACAATCAAGTTCGTCATCATCGCTGCTGAGATAATGCCTCCCAAGATCCAATTGCCTTTCCAAGCTACGACTATACCGCCAATGATAACGGCCCATAGAATGCCGTTAAGGAAGCCGATAGAGGCTTCTTTGAGTAGTAGTTCGCGTTTGTTACTGTCACCGATATGACCAAGTGCTAAACCACGAATGACTAGAGCGACGGTTTGGTTACCTGCAACACCACCCATGGACGGTACGATGGTCATCAAAACAGCGATGGCTGCCATCTCATTCAGTGTCGCCTCAAACATGTTAGACACAGACGCTGCGGCGAGTGCTGCCAAAACATTTGCGCCTAACCAGACACTACGACGACGTGCGGATTTTACGACCGGAGCGAAGGTATCTTCGTCATCGTCCATACCCGCCATACTCATCATTGAGTGTTCGGCATCTTCACGAATGACATCAACCACATCATCGATCGTGATACGACCGACAAGGTGTTGATTTACATCGACAACAGGAGCTGACACCCAGTTACGACGTTCGAACAGGCTAGCGATATCAGAGGCGCTGGTTTCAACCGCGATAGCTTCGTCTGCATCTTCCATCACTTCGGAAACCGCAACATCGGGTTGCGTCGTAATCAGTGTGCTGAGCGATAGGTTACCTATCAGGCGTTCGTCGTCGTCAATAACATACAATGCATCGGTAGCGTCTGGTAATTCACCACGCATACGTAAATAACGCAGGACGACCTCAACATCGACATCACCACGGATCGTGATTACGTCGGTGTTCATTAACGCACCCGCTGAATCTTCTGGGTACGATAGTGCTGTTTCAACTAAGGCACGATCAACGGAGTCCATTTGAGAAAGGACTTCGCGAGAAACATCGTCGGGTAGGCTTCGAAGTACGTACGCGACGTCATCGGTTTCCATACCTTCGGTTGCTTCTGCCAAGGTTTCTGGTGCCATTTTCGACACAAGAGCATCTTTGACGTCTTCGTTTAGCTCATCAAGAATTTCACCGTAGTCTTCAGGATCGGTGAGTTGCCAGAGTACATCACGACTTTTGCGAGGGGAGGCTTCTAAAAGGTGTGCAATATCTTCAGGCTCCATGTCCTGAAGTAGTCGGCGTACGTGAACAAATCGGCCGTTTTCTAGGGCTTCGCTGACTTCTTGGAGGGTTTGGTGAGCTTGGTCGAATTCTAATTGCTCTGCCATATTTTCCTCCTATCTCATTATTCTAACAATGCTTGGAATAGTAACTTAATTCTGGGGCTTATTTAAATCATAAACTTAGCTAGAACTAAGATTTAATCGTGTCCGGAAGTTGCTCCGGACTATTGGGTATTTGGCGTCGTGATCTTGAGCTACTCGCCCTCATCAAACTTGTCTTCAATTAAATGGCAGACAGCATCCAAGGCTTGTTGCGAATCAGTCCCTGCGGCTTGAATGGTGATATGTTGGCCTTGCGCTGATTCCAGCATGAGCAGCCCCATAACACTGTCAGCTGTCGCGACTTTGTCTTCTTCACTGTGAATAGTGATAGTGGCATCAAAGCTTTGTGCGAGCTCAACTAACTTTACCGCCGCTCTAGCATGAAGACCCAAACGGTTTTGGATCAGTACAGTTCGAGTTAATTCCATGGTTAAACCTGCTGTTGTTTCTCTAGGGAGGCGTGTCTAATTTGGACTTGGTGTCCAAGTTGGTCGAAGTATTCACCAATTTTCTGCGTTAAATACACCGAGCGATGTTTGCCTCCGGTGCAGCCAATTGCGACTGTTAGATAGCTGCGATTGTTCTTCTCTAACATCGGTAACCACTGCTCAACAAAGCCTTGGATCTGTTGTTTGAGTTCAAGCACTTCAGAGTGTTTTTCTAGAAAAGAATGGATAGGCGCATCAAGCCCAGTCAATGGTCGAAGAGCCGGCTCCCAGTGAGGGTTTGGCAAGAAACGAACATCAAACACATAGTCTGCATCACTAGGCAGACCATATTTAAAACCGAAAGATTGAAAGACAATGATTAACTCTTGCTTCTCTTTTCCTTCAACTTTAAATCGAACCTTTTCACTTAACTCGTAAAGATTGCAGTCACTGCTATCAATGACGATGCAAGCTTGCTCTGCGAGAGGTGTAAGAAGGGTTTTCTCTAAGTCGATAGCTTGTTCAAGTGATAACTTGTCTTGGCCAATCGAAAGAGGGTGGATTCGGCGCGTTTCGCTGTAGCGTTTCAGTAGCGTCTGCTTGCTTGCATCTAGGAACAACACATTGACGTCGATGTCGGTTGCAGATTCTAGCTGTTCTAGCGTATCTGTGACCAATTTCGGTTCTTTCGGCAGATTACGGATATCAATGCTGACGGCAACGTTCTGATTGATTTCGCGCACTGATTCGACAAAGTCGCTGAGTAGATTTACTGGTAGGTTATCAACACAGTAATATCCCAAGTCTTCAAGGACTCGTAGCGCAACACTTTTACCGGCCCCAGATTGGCCACTAACAACGATTAATCGCATGCTATTGCTCGCAAGTTGGCACTTGAATCATGATGTCGTAAAGCTCTTGATCACTCTGAGCATTACGCAACTGTTTAAGGGTCTGCTTATCGTTAAGTCGTTCTGCCATACAAGAAAGGGTTTTTAGATGTTCTTTACATTGTTCACTAGGAACAAGCAGAGCAAATAATAGGTCGACAGGACGGTTATCAATCGCATCAAATTCGATGGGTTCTTGGCATTGCAGTAATACAGCAATCGCTTTATCACTGACATTCATACGAGCATGCGGAATCGCGATGCCATTGCCGATGCCAGTACTGCCCATCTTTTCACGGCTCAACATGCACTCAAACAGTTCTGTTGAATCTTGACCGCAGCTTTCAGCGGCGATTTGACTGATGAGCTCAAGGGCTCTTTTTTTGCTTGTGCATTGGACTGCACTTTTGGTGCAGTCCAATGAAAGTACTTCGCTTAATTGCATGTTAGTGACTACTTAGCTTTTCTTTGTGTTTGTTGAGTTGGCGAACGAGTTTATCAACCAATGAATCAATCGCAGCATACATACTTTCATCTGTTGCTGCTGCATGAATTTCGCCTTGATTTATATGAAGGGTCGCTTCTGCAATCTGATTGATTTTCTCAACTTTTAAAACAACTTGAATACTATTGATATGGTCAAAAAAGCGTTCAAGTTTGTCGAATTTGGTGTGAACATAGTCTTGCATTGAATCGGTAAGATCAACGTGATGGCCTTGAATATTGATTTGCATAGACTTTCCTTTTCAGTTTGTTGCCTGATATATCACTTAAATAGCTAACTAAATAAGCTACAGCAGACGTTTACGCTGACTCGATGGGGCAATGCCCAGAGACTCACGGTATTTCGCTATCGTACGTCTAGCTACCTGAATTCCTTGGTCAGCCAGTAAAGCAGCAATCTTACTATCACTGAGAGGTTTTGCGGTATTTTCAGCCGCGACAAGCTTCTTAATGAGCGCGCGAATTGCTGTTGATGAACATTCACCGCCATTGTCAGTACTGACATGGCTAGAGAAAAAGTATTTGAGTTCAAATATGCCACGAGGGGTGTGCATGAATTTCTGAGTCGTTACACGAGAAATGGTCGACTCGTGCATGTCGACGGCTAAAGCCACATCATTCAGTACCATCGGCTTCATGGCTTCTGCGCCATGTTCGAAGAAACCGCGTTGATGTTCAACAATACATCGTGCAACTTTGAGTAGCGTCTCATTTCGGCTTTCTAGGCTTTTAATTAACCATTTCGCTTCTTGCAAATTTGAGCGGATGTATTGGTTATCGGCGCTATTACCTTTGCTACCTAAGTCAGCGTATTGCTGATTTACTTTTAGTTTAGGCACGCTGTCGGGGTTAATGGTCACTAACCATTTACCCAGATCTTTGAATACCGATACGTCGGGAACGACATATTCAGTTTCGTCTGGGGTTATCTTACTGCCAGGACGAGGGTCCAGTTGTTGAATGAGCTGCAAAACTTCACGTAGTTCGGCTTCTTTCAACTTAGTCTCTTTGATGACCAGTTTGTAATCACGATTACCGAGTTGATCGATATGGCTAGTAAGTACTAACTTAGCCTCGTTGAGCCAAGGTGTGTCTTGAGGGAAGGTTGCCAGTTGCAGTAGCAAACAATCTTGTAGGTTCACTGAACAAACACCGAGTGGGTCAAATTGCTGAACTCGTTTGCGGACGGCTTCAATCTCATCAAGCTCTACTTCTTCGCTATCGAAGTTTTCAAGGATGTCTTCACAAGATACAGTGAGGTAGCCATAGTCATCAATGGCATCAATCAGCGCGAAAGCAATGCTTCTGTCAGTTTCAGAAAATGGTGTTAGGTCGAGTTGCCAAAGTAGGTAGTCGTGCAGGCTTTGAGTTGTTTCACCTTGATAGACGGGCATATCGTCGTCAATGGCAATACCCGTATTTCCGGTATTTGCGCTATAAACGTCTTCCCAAGTGGTATCGATTTCTAGTTCGTTGCCAATCTCTGATTTTTCGATTAATTCGGAGCTATCAGGTAAGTCCGGTTCTGCGGTTTCAACTGTTTCTTTCTCGTCACTGCTAGGTTTCTCTTCTGATGTAGGCGTTTCTTCATTGCCTTCTTCGACATCGAGTAGTGGGTTGGATTCTAGTGCTTCTTGAATCTCTTGCTGCAAATCTAATGTAGACAATTGCAACAAACGGATCGCTTGCTGCAATTGAGGAGTCATTGCTAACTGTTGGCCTAGCTTAAGTTGTAATGAGGGTTTCATTCAGTGGTACTTACCTAGTTATTATTCTAAGAACTCTCGATACTCTCTATATAATCATAGACGGAATTGTTCGCCTAGATAAACTTGTTTAACTTGTTCGTTATTGAGAACATCTTCAGGAGTACCCTCTGCAATCAGGTGTCCTTGGCTCACAATGTAAGCTTTTTCACACACGTCCAATGTTTCACGAACGTTGTGGTCGGTAATCAAAACGCCTAAGCCGCGATCACGTAGGTGAACAATGATTTTCTTGATATCAATAACCGAGATTGGGTCAACACCAGCAAACGGTTCATCCAATAAAATAAACTGAGGATTGGCTGCCAGTGCGCGGGCAATCTCAACACGACGGCGCTCACCACCCGACAGAGCCATACCATTACTGGTTCGGATATGTTGGATATGGAACTCTTCAAGCAGGTCTTCTAGCTTATCCTGACGCTGTTCGTGAGTCAGCTCATCACGCGTTTGTAAAACGGCCATGATGTTATTCTCAACTGACAACTTACGGAAAATCGACGCTTCTTGAGGCAGATAACCAATACCAAGGCGTGAACGACTGTGCATTGGCAAGATACTGATATCGAGGTCATCAATGCTGATAGTGCCTTCATCACGCGCAACTAAGCCAACAATCATATAGAAAGACGTGGTTTTACCTGCGCCGTTGGGGCCAAGTAATCCTACGATCTGGCCTGACTCTACCTGTAAGCTTACGTCGGTTACGACTTTACGCTTGCTGTATGTTTTCGCTAGGTTCTTTGCTGTAAGGACTGCCATGATTACTTGTTCACTTCAGTAGGTTGTAAAACCGTTGATACACGTTTGTTTTCACCACTGTCAGCGACTAATTTTTGAGAGCCGATCTGGTAAGTGATTTTAGAGCCACGAATGATGCTGCCATCTTGCGATAGCATTGCATTCTTAGTCATGATCAATCTGTCAGCAACAAGCTGATAATGTAAGTCGTCAGCTTCGCCATAAAGTGTCTTTCCGTCGTCAGTAAGCTGAGAGAAGGTTGCAGGCTTACCGAAGCCTTGAATTTCTTCAATTTCACCGTTGACCGCATTTCGAGTAACAATCACTTTATCAGCATTGATATTGATGCTGCCCTGCTTAAGAACAACATCGCCGATGAATGTGACTTTGTTGCTTTTCATATCCAGCTGCTGACTGTCTGAATCAATGTAGACAGGCTGCTCGCTATCCGAAGATAGGGCGTATACGCTTGGCGCAGCAAAGGCAAAAGCAAGTAAACTAAGGTGTAAGAGTTTCATATCTACCTTGAACAGAATTAAAGAGGGTTGCATTGTTGGTACCGAAGTTACCCTTCATTGCTTGTCCCTCAGTTTCAAAAAATGTACCGATCATATGGACCGGAGTATCTGAATAAAAATCTCGGCTAGTGAGCTCAACAACCATTTTATCGGTTGTCATGGTATCGAAGCTCGCCTCTGGCAATAGGTTCTTGGCTACAACGTTATCATAAAAAGTGACGACTTGATTTTCATCCATGATCGCGCGATCAGCGGTCACTTGCCATTCAATAGTATGCCCTTCACGGAAAACTGAGAGAACCGGGTTTTGAAAATGTGTATCACCAACAACGGAGTAGTGTTCCAAGTAGGTTGATTCAACCTGATAGCTACGAATACCGCTTTCGTCATAACTGATGTTATCTAGGCTTTTGCCGCTAAAAGCCGGCAGCTCTAAATTTGGAGCTACTTGTATCGTTGATTGTTGCTCTTTGTCGAACAAGTAATAGGTCGACCAAGAAGCAATAAATATGAGTATTAAATAGATAATACGAGTAAAACTCATATGCTTAAACCTTTATGCATGTCGAGTTCATTTCTTGCTTGTAGGATAAGGTCGCAGACTTCGCGCACCGCACCATGACCACCTTTAATGGTTGTCACGTAATTCGCTCGTCTAGCAAGCAGTGGGTGACCATCTGCCACACATACCTTCAAGCCAACTTTTTCCATCACTGGCCAATCGATCAGATCGTCACCGATGTAACCCGTATTGATTGGGTCTACAGAAAGCTTATCGCAAATATCTTGGTAGGCTTTAACTTTATCATCTTGACCTTGGTAGATAAGTTTAATACCAAGAGCTGTCATACGGTTCTCAACAATTTGAGATTTACGACCGGTGATGATCGCGATTTCAATGCCTGCGTTCATCAGTGATTTAATGCCGTAACCATCACGAGTGTGGAAGGTTTTCAGCTCTTCGCCGTTGTTGCCCATGTAGATGCGACCATCTGAGAATACACCATCGACATCGCAAATCAGTAGCTTGATATCTTTTGCCAATTCAAATACGGCTGCGTCTGCTGTGCCGTATAAGGTTTCTACTGTGTTTGTCATTACATTACTCCTGCTTTGAGTAAGTCATGCATATTTAGGGCGCCAACTAGCTTACCTTCATGGCATAACATCAAACCATTAATGCTTTTTGCTTGCATCAGATTTAAGCCTTCAACCGCGAGCATGTTTGGTTCTGCAACGGTTGGGTTCTGTGTCATTACATCGCCGATCTGCGTGCTATGAATATCAACGCGCTTGTCTAGGATACGACGTAAATCACCGTCGGTAAAAATACCCGCCATTTGACCGTCATCGCCAACAACCGCGGTCATACCTAAACCTTTCTGCGATATTTCTAGTAGAGCGTCTCTGACTAGGGCATCAGGTGCAACGACAGGGAGTGCGTCACCAGTGTGCATGATATCTTCAAGCTTCAATAATAGTTGTCGACCTAAAGCACCGCCAGGGTGAGACAAAGCAAAATCTTGCGCAGTAAAGCCTCTGGCTTGTAAAAGTGCGACGGCTAATGCATCACCCATCACCAAGGTTGCCGTGGTGCTGGTTGTTGGTGCAAGTCCTAGCGGGCACGCTTCTTCTGGCACGGATATTTGTAAATGAATATCAGATAACGTCGCCATGTTTGAAGCTGGCTTACCAGTCATGCTGATGATTTTGATGTTCAAACGCTTCAATACTGGGAATAAGCTCAGGATCTCACCTGATTCACCCGAGTTGGATATCGCTATCACAACATCACCAGCTCCGATCATGCCTAGATCACCGTGCGCGGCTTCCCCAGGGTGTACGAAGAAAGCGGATGTACCTGTACTTGCCAATGTTGCTGCTATTTTGTTGCCGATGTGACCAGATTTCCCCATTCCCATCACAACCACTTTTCCTTTGTTGTTCAGGATAAGGTCGCAAGCTTTGCAAAAATCATCATTAAAATATTGGTCCAATTGAGTAAGACCTGCAACTTCGGTTTCCAAAACTTGCTTTGCAACACTGCGATAATCGAATGACTGAGACATCAAATACTCCAAGTACGGGAAGTTAAATCAATAATTAAGCTGACATGTTCATTAGTAGGTAACTTTGATACGCCACAAACGTCACAATCAATACGCCACCTTCAATACGATTCACACTGCGAGATTTACCGAGTGCCATTACAACAAGCAGTAGGGATACGCCTAGCATTACCCAGAAATCACGACCCATCGCAAATTCACTCAATATTGATGGATTTAAGATGCCCGGAATACCCATAACCGCAAGAATGTTGAATACGTTTGAACCGATGATATTACCCACGGCCATGTCATCTTCACCCTTCATTACACCTGCAAGAGAGGCTGCAAGTTCAGGTAGGCTGGTGCCAACGGCAATGATAGTTAAACCGATCACAAGGTCGCTCATACCAAAGAACTTCGCGATAACAACCGCGTTATCAACCAGCATATTGGCAGCGAGAGGCAGAACAATTAGACCAACCACCACCCACATTGCGGCTTTAGGGTTGCTTACACCTTCAGGAACTTCAGATTCTTGCTCTTCAAGAAAGGCATCACCATTCTTCTTCTCACTGCGGCTGATTTGTAGCATTGCGAATAAGAATGCGGCAAAAAGAACAAACAACAACACGCCTTCGTAGAACCCTAAATGGTTGTCCCACAGCAAAGCGCCTGCAAGTAGAGTGACACCAATCATCAATGGTAGTTCACGGCGAATCACACCAGAGCTGATAGATAGTGGCTTGATAAGCGCTGTAATACCTAAAATCAGAGCGATATTAGCGATGTTAGAACCTAAAACGTTACCAACTGCGGTATCTGTTTTTCCGTCGAGAGCAGCTGTTGCTGAAACCATCATTTCTGGCGCAGAAGATCCCATTGCAAGAATCGTCATACCGATAACTAAAGGTGAAATACCGAAGTTGCGGGCAAGAGCAGCGGCTCCATAAACCAGTTTATCTGCACTCCACACCAAAAAACCTAGACCGATAATGAGAAACGCAATCGCTTCAAGCATGATGATTCCTAAAAATTAATAAAAAACGGAGAATTAACCGCTAATTTTGACTTGTTGATAGATAAAAGGGAAGTCACTCTACAAATTAATTCAGGGTTAGTGATAAAGAAATGCACTCGAAAGGTGAATTTTTCAATGCTTTCAAATCCCTGCCTGTCTTTTTGTTTTATGTAATTAATCGAACAGTGCTTTTAATTCTAAAGTAGACTCATTATTATTACAGCCATAATTGATGTTTTTTAGAGCAAGGAAACAACAGGTCATGTTGAATACTGAGCTTGTGAAGGTTAAAAACCTCAGCTTCTCTCGAGGCGAGCGAGTTATCTTTGATGACATTAGCTTAGAGGTACCTCAAGGCAAAATTACTGCAATCATGGGACCGTCTGGGATTGGTAAAACCACCTTACTTCGCTTGATTGGCGGTCAACTGCCTCCAGATGCTGGGGAAGTGTGGTTTGATGGCGATAATATTCCTGCGTTGTCACGCCGTAAGTTATACCAAGCCCGTAAAAAAATGAGCATGCTTTTTCAATCGGGTGCACTTTTTACGGATCTCAATGTCTTTGATAACGTAGCATTTCCCCTTCGTGAACATACTGAGCTTAATGAGAAGTTCATTCGTACTGTTGTTTTGCTTAAACTTGAGGCGGTAGGCTTGCGTGGTGCGGCTCAATTGATGCCGAGTGAGTTATCCGGCGGCATGGCAAGACGAGCGGCGTTGGCTCGTGCGATTGCTTTGGATCCGGAACTGATTATGTACGATGAGCCTTTTGTCGGCCAAGACCCAATCACCATGGGTGTTTTAGTTGAGCTTATCCGCAATTTGAATCAAGCCTTGGGTTTAACCTCGATTGTCGTTTCTCACGATGTTCCAGAAGTGATGAGTATTGCTGATTGGGTTTATCTAATGGCTGATAGTAAAATTATTGCTGCTGGGTCTCCCGAGGAACTGTACAACAATGACGATCCAAGAGTGCAACAATTTTTGCAAGGTGATGCGGATGGCCCTGTGCCATTTCGGTTCCCGGCAAAGAGTCTAGAAAAGGATTTGTTTTAATATGATTGCGAAAACTATTGCGGGTGTCGGCAAACGAACACTTGCGATCTGTGAGTCATTTGGTCGAGCAAGCCTGATGTTATTTGGCGCTTTGTTTGGCGTCCCGAGACTAAAAAACTTCCCTTTACTAGTTAAACAACTTTATAGCGTTGGCGTTCAGTCATTAGCTATTATTTTGGTTTCGGGTCTATTTATTGGCATGGTACTTAGCCTACAGGGTTATGTCGTATTAATTGATTACGGTGCTGAAGGTAACCTTGGGCAGATGGTCGCGCTGTCGTTGCTACGTGAACTAGGCCCAGTGGTAACAGCGCTTTTATTTGCTGGGCGTGCTGGTTCTGCGTTAACGGCTGAAATTGGCTTAATGAAAGCGACGGAGCAGATCTCTAGCCTTGAAATGATGGCGGTCGATCCTCTTAAACGCATTATTGCCCCCCGACTTTGGGCCGGGCTTATCTCAATGCCTTTGCTTGCTATGATCTTTATGGCGGTAGGTATCTGGGGCGGCCAACTAGTGGGTGTTGATTGGAAAGGCATCGACCACGGTAGCTTTTGGTCTGCGATGCAATCTTCTGTTGAGCTGGGTCGAGATATTGGCAACAGCATGATCAAATGTATGGTCTTCGCTATCACCGTAACGTGGATCGCGCTTTTCAATGGTTATGATGCAGTACCGACCTCTGAAGGTATTAGTCAAGCAACCACACGCACTGTAGTGCACTCTTCTCTAGCGGTATTAGGGCTAGATTTTGTTCTTACCGCATTGATGTTTGGGAATTAATCATGCAACAAACTCGAAAATTAGAATTATGGGTCGGCACCTTTGTTATTGCCGGAATTTGCGCAATCTTAATCATGATTTTTCAAGTCGCTGACGTAAAAGGTCTCGGTTCAAATCATACTTACAACTTAAAAGCGACCTTTGACAACATTGGTAGCCTAAAAGTTCGCTCACCGGTGAAGGTGGGTGGCGTGGTTGTTGGCCGAGTTCAGAGCATTCAGCTTGATACTGAAAGCTATCTCCCTGTGGTTGAACTGTCTATTGATGCGAAGTACTCACAATTTCCTGATACCTCTAGTGCTCAAATCTTAACGTCTGGTTTAATTGGTGAGCAATACATCAGTCTTGTTCCTGGCTTCATTTTCGAAGATGAAGAGATGTTGGTCGATGGTGACTCGATTGAAGACACCAAATCAGCATTAGTGCTCGAAGATTTAATAGGCCAAGTGCTGTATAGCGTTGGCGGTTCTGATGATAATGAAGCTAAGGAGTAGTCTCATGTTAAAGACGAATAGCCTATTGAAAAAATGGTTTATAACAGCGGTTGCTTTGCTGATGTCGACTCAAGTTCTTGCTGAAGAA
Organism: Vibrio sp. QJM3NY_15; assembly: GCF_057785995.1. Classification (NCBI taxonomy): domain Bacteria; kingdom Pseudomonadati; phylum Pseudomonadota; class Gammaproteobacteria; order Vibrionales; family Vibrionaceae; genus Vibrio; species Vibrio sp. QJM3NY_15. Next base: position 3,226,315 of record NZ_CM173517.1, on the reverse strand, counting down.
TCGATTGATCGCACTCAGCCTTATCAGATGATGACTCAAGTAGCCGAAGTGTCTTTTGAACGCCTGAAGAACGAACAAGAGAACATCCACAATGATCCTGAATTATTGAAGGTTATTGTAGAAGAAGAGTTGATGCCTTATGTGAACGCTCAATATGCAGCACTTAAGTTGTTAGGGCCAAACCTAAAAGGTGCGGATAGAAAAGATGTGCGTGTATTTATCGATTCATTCCGTAAGTACCTCGTTTCTTCTTATGCTCAAGTACTGACGCAGTACACGGATCAGACGATTCAATTTGGTCCAGAACCAAGAATCAAAGCAGATAGCCGTATTACGAGTATAAAGGTCGATATCATTGATTCGCCGCGACCAAACATTAAGCTTGAATTTAAGTTACGCAAAGACAAGAAGTCAGGCGAATGGAAGGCGTTCGATATGGTTGCGGAAGGTATTAGTCTATTATCAAGCAAGCAGTCAGAGTGGAATACGAAAATTCGTCAAGAAGGCATCTTACAAGTTGCTGACGAACTAGAGAAATTGGCAGCGCAGCCCATTCGTTTTGAGAGCAACAAATAATGAGCCATTCTCAATGGCAAGCACTAAGCTCTAAAGAGTATCAGCTGCTCGGTGATATCGACCGAGACAGCGTTCCTGCAATCTGGCGAATATTGGAAAAGTGGCAAACAACGGAATCGAGCGTTGAAATTGACCTTAGCCATATAAATCGAGTCGATTCAGCAGGAATGGTGATGCTAATTCACTTATTAGAGCATGCAAAAAATCAAAACTGTCATATAATGCTCAGTTTCGTGCCAGAACAATTACGAACGTTGTTCCAATTGAGCAATATCCAGCCAATGATGGCAGAACACATAAAAAATTAGGCAGGAGCTATTTGTGGACAGCACAAAAGTACAAGAATTATTAGCAGCGGCACTGAACCTTCAGGAGATTTTCGTGAAGGGTGAAGGCAGTCATTACGAAGTTGTTGCGGTTGATGCATGTTTTGACGGCATGAATCGAGTTAAGAAGCAGCAACTAATCTACGGCCCACTAATGGAATACATTCAACGCAATGACATCCATGCTCTTTCTATTAAGGCGTTTACGCCAGAAGAGTGGGAACGTGATAAGAAACTGATGTCACTTTAAGGTTTATGATGGAAAAGTTTCGAGTTATTGGATCGGATAAGCCGCTAAGCGGTGAAGTGACGATCTCAGGCGCAAAAAATGCAGCGCTACCTATCTTATTTGCTTCAATTCTTGCTGAAGAGCCAGTGGAAGTAAGTAACGTTCCTCACCTACGTGACATCGATACTACGATGGAACTACTAAAGCGTTTAGGCGCAAAAGTATCACGTAACGGTAGTGTTCATGTTGATGGCAGCGAAATTAATGAATTTTGTGCGCCTTATGATTTAGTAAAAACAATGCGTGCTTCTATCTGGGCTTTGGGTCCTCTAGTTGCTCGTTTTGGTGAAGGCCAAGTGTCACTTCCTGGTGGTTGTGCGATTGGTGCCAGACCTGTTGATTTACATATCCATGGCCTAGAGCAACTAGGTGCGACTATTGTATTAGAAGATGGTTATGTGAAAGCAAGTGTTGATGGCCGTCTGAAAGGCGCGCACATCGTGATGGATAAAGTAAGTGTGGGTGCCACCATTACTATCATGTGTGCAGCAACACTGGCTGAAGGTACAACTGTATTAGACAACTCAGCGCGCGAGCCTGAGATTGTTGATACGGCTGATTTCCTAAACAAACTGGGTGCTAAGATTTCTGGTGCAGGTACAGATACGATCACTATCGAAGGCGTTGAGCGTCTTGGTGGTGGCCAACACTCTGTGGTTGCTGACCGTATTGAAACCGGTACTTTCTTGGTTGCTGCGGCAGTGTCTGGCGGTAAAGTCGTTTGTCGTAACACTAACGCTCATCTTCTTGAAGCTGCATTAGCGAAGCTTGAAGAAGCGGGTGCGAAGGTTGAAACAGGCGAAGACTGGATCAGCCTTGATATGACAGATCGTGAGCTGAAAGCGGTGAAAATCGTAACAGCACCTCACCCAGGTTTCCCAACCGACATGCAAGCACAATTTACTCTGCTTAACATGATGGCGAAGGGCAGTGGTGTTATCACTGAGACTATCTTTGAAAACCGCTTTATGCACATCCCTGAGTTACAGCGAATGGGCGCAAAAGCGGAAATAGAAGGCAACACGGCTATTTGTGGTGAAACCAAAAAATTGAGCGGCGCTCAAGTAATGGCAACGGACCTTCGCGCATCTGCGAGTCTTGTTATTGCTGGCTGTATTGCTCAAGGTGAAACCATTGTTGACCGTATTTATCACATCGATCGTGGCTACGATAAGATTGAAGATAAATTGTCAGCCTTAGGCGCAAACATTACACGGTTTAGCGAGTCGAACTAACTTAGGTTAGTGAGTTCATGAATCAGTAAGATGAAAACAGAAAAGTCGGAACCTTGGTTTCGGCTTTTTTATAGTTGTATTTACCGCCAGTGAATCTGTTGCCTATTTTGTGCAAATAGATGAATCAACTTGGCGGTTGTGAGGAACAAAATGATAGCAATATTACGTATTTTCGCAGTGGCGATATTTGCGATTCTTATGTTTGTATTTGGGTGTGGTTACTGTCTACTAAGCCCACGCAACCCGAAACACGTATTTACCTTTGGTCGTTATTTCGGTCGCATGTCGAAAATCTTTGGTATGAAGTTAGAGCTTCGTATCCCGGAAGATGCTTACTCTCGTGGCCAACATGTTTACGTTGCAAACCACCAAAATAGCTGGGATCTATTCACGATTTCATCAGCGGTAACACCTAAGGTTGTGACTGTTGGTAAGAAGAGCCTAGCGTGGATGCCTCTTTTTGGTCAGCTGTACTGGTTGACGGGTAATATCCTAATTGACCGAGCTAACCGCAGCAAAGCGGTAGGTACTATCGATCAAGTGGTTACTAGCCTTAAAGAGAGTGATGTTTCAGTATGGATGTTCCCTGAGGGGACTCGTTCTCGTGGTCGTGGTTTGTTGCCATTCAAAACGGGTGCTTTCCATGCTGCGATTGGCGCTGGCTTACCTATTATCCCTATCGTGTGTAGCTCAACAGGTGGCGTGAAGCTGAACCGTTGGAACAATGGTCATGTGATTGTTGAAATGCTGCCACCAATCAGCACTGAAGATTACGATAAGTCTAATGTTCGTCAACTGGCTAACCTAGCTCGTGAGCAGATGGCTGCGAAGCTTGAAGAGTTAGACAAAGAAGTGGTTGAGCTTAATAAGAAGTAATCATCTAAGCGAAACGATGAGCAATAAAAAAGGTTGCCAATTGGGCAACCTTTTTTGTATCTGATAAACGCTCAGCATTATGCCAACTTGTTTACTAGAAACCGTTTATTCTAGATATTAATACCTATTTGCGAACCGCAATAGCTTCGATCTCGATACCTACATCTTTTGGCAGACGCGCTACTTCAACACATGAACGTGCAGGGTAGTTTGCAACACCGTGCTCATCAAAGAACTTACCGTAAACTTCATTTACTGTGCCGAAGTCGTTTAGGTCTTTAACGAATACCGTTAGTTTTACGATGTCTTTTACAGTCAGGCCTGAAGCTTCAACAACTGCTTGAACGTTGTCTAGAGATTGGCGAGCTTGCTCTGCGATATCAGCAGATACTTCACCAGTTGCTGGGTTTACTGGGATTTGACCAGAAGTCAGAACCATGTTGCCAAGGTCAACACCTTGTACGTATGGGCCGATTGCAGCTGGAGCAGATTCTGTGTGAAGTACTTTAGTCATTGGTTATTCCATCAGTTATTGGATAAAAAGCGATTTTTAGTGTGCCTTCAAACTTAGGATAGGTAAAGAGCAAAATACCCCGCACAGGCGAGGTATTGAATAGTTTTTGCGTTCGATCGGCGTTGCCGTATGACGTTATCTTTCTGTCACGATCTCACGAGAGAAGACTTTTTCGCAGTATTTACACTTCAATCGAATATCTTCTTTCTTTTCAAAGATTTTAAAGCTGCTTTCAACGGGTTCATTGTGAGTAATACAATTGGTATTTGGACACTCGAACACATCGTTGATTTGCTCAGGAAGTTCTAGTGGTAGCTTCTTAACCACTTCGTAATCTTCGATTTGGTTTACGGTCGCGTGAGGCGCGTAAAGTGCTAACTTGCTCGCCTGTTCTTCAGTGATAAACACATTCTCTATCTTGAGTAAGTCTTTACCGCCTAGAGCAGAGGATGGCAGGTTTAGGCCAATCGTTACTCGCTGATTAGAGTTATGCATGTCGAACAGTTTGAGTACCTTGATCCCGATGTTAGCTGGGATATGGTCGATAACCGTTCCGTTCTTGATTGCTTCAACTTTTAATTGAGTCTCTTTAGACATGATATCTCTCCTCTACAGCGTTTCGTTAAGAACAAGGGCTAGCAATGCTTCACGCGCGTAAACACCGTTCTCAGCTTGCTGGAAGTAGTAAGCGTAAGGTGTTTTATCGACATCGACAGTAATTTCATCAACACGAGGAAGAGGGTGAAGAACCTTTAGGTTATCACGTGCATTTTCCAACATCGGAGCCGTCAGGATGTACGCTGATTTGATGTGCGCGTATTCCGATTCATCAAAACGTTCTTTTTGAACTCGAGTCATGTACAGAACATCCAGCTCAGGAATCACATCTTCCATGTCTGTCAGCAGTTGGTACTTAATACCCGCTTCATCAAGTTCTTCACAAATGTAGTCAGGCATCGCCAGTGCTTCTGGAGCCACGAAGTAGAAACAGATGTTGTCGAATTTAGCTAGTGCTTGAGTTAGCGAGTGAACCGTACGGCCGTACTTAAGGTCACCAACGAATGCAACGTTAAGGTTGTCGAGGCGGCCTTGAGTTTCGGCGATAGAGAACAGGTCTAATAGCGTTTGTGTTGGGTGTTGGTTTGCGCCGTCGCCCGCGTTAATCACAGGTACACCGTTAGAGAACTCAGAAGCCAGACGCGCGGCGCCTTCTTGAGGGTGGCGCATTACGTAAGCATCAACGTATGAAGAGATAACCTGTACTGAGTCTGCTAGCGTTTCGCCTTTCTTCGCCAGTGACGTGTTACCACCGCTATCGAAACCAATCACATCACCACCGATGCGCTGAATAGCCGTTTCAAAAGAGAGACGAGTTCGTGTTGAAGGTTCGAAGAAGCAGCTGGCAACAACTTTGTTCTTGATGAGTTCTGGGTTTGGTTCAGCTTTAAGTTGACCTGCCGTTTGAACAATTAATTCTAGCTCTTCACGAGAAAGCTCTGGAATTGAGATGATGTGCTTTTGATAGAGCGAATTCGCCATGATCTTCTTCCCCACAATAATGTATTGGCCATAAAAAAGCCCCCCATAATGGGAGGCTTTAAAAAAGTGCTGAAAAGCAGAATAGACGGCCTGGCAAGCATGCTAGCTTGCGAGCAATATTTGGTGTTTTCACAATTTTATTATGTTTTATCACAACATTGCTTGGCGTCATTTTCACTACTCTCAGACAAATTGCCGAGAATTATACGCTTTCAATTTGTGAGCGCAAGCGATTACATCAAGCTTTGTTTACTTTCATTATTCTCTATTGGCCAAGTGTCGCGACCATTACTGCTTTGATGGTGTGCATGCGATTCTCTGCTTCATCAAATACAATTGAGTAGTCGGACTCAAATACTTCGTCTGTTACTTCCAAACCGTTCATTCCATATTTATCTGCGACTTGCTGGCCGATCACGGTTTCATTGTTGTGGAAAGCTGGCAGGCAATGCATGAACTTCACTTGAGGGTTACCTGTAAGCTTTATGACATCCATATTCACTTGGTAAGGCGTCATTATAGCCACACGTTCGTCCCAAGCTTCGGGCGCTTCACCCATAGAAACCCAAACATCGGTGTAAAGGAAATCACAGCCTTTCACGCCTTCGGCAACGTCTTCTGTCAGCGTGATTTTCGCACCGGTAGTTTGCGCAATAGCTTGGCACTCTTCGACAAGCTGTTCTTCCGGCCAGAACGCTTTAGGCGCGACAAGGCGAATATCCATACCCATTTTAGCTGCACCCACTAACAGAGAATTACCCATGTTATTACGTGCATCGCCTAGGTAAGCAAAACTGATTTGATGCAGATGTTTACCGCGACCATGTTCGATCATTGTAAGGAAATCAGCCAAGATCTGAGTTGGATGGAACTCATCGGTTAGACCATTCCAAACTGGTACACCCGCATAAGCGCCAAGATCTTCGACGATGCTCTGGCCAAAACCACGGTATTCAATACCATCGTACATACGACCTAATACACGCGCGGTATCTTTCATTGATTCTTTCTGACCAATCTGAGAACCAGAAGGGCCTAAATAAGAGACCTGAGCTCCTTGATCAAAAGCAGCTACCTCAAAGGCACATCGAGTTCGAGTTGATGCTTTTTCAAAGATCAAAGCGATGTTTTTACCGTTAAGCTTTTTCTGCTCTGTACCTGCATACTTAGCCTTTTTAAGGTCAGCAGACAGGTCGAGTAAAAACTGAATCTCTTTAGGAGTAAAGTCGAGAAGTTTTAGAAAGTTACGATTGCGAAGATTAAATGCCATCTCTCGCTCCTTGGGTATATAGAATCAATGAAGAACTTAGTTAAACATAAAAATGCTATATTTGTGAATATTTATTTTATTAATTTGATAAAAAAGGCCAGTACAATGGTACTGGCCTAGATAAGTTATGTGTTCGCTTTACTGAACTACTTGAGTTAAATACCGTCTCTTTCTATAGGACAGCTCATGCAACGAGCGCCACCACGACCGCGACCCAGTTCATTGCCTGGAATTGTCAGAACTTCGATGCCTGCTTTGTCGTATTTCTCATTGGTGTAAACATTACGCTCATAACCGATAACCGTACCCGGTTTCACCGTCAGTACGTTGTTAGCGTCATTCCACTGTTCACGTTCAGCTTCGTAGTTATCACCACCAGTTGTGATGATCTTCAGTTGATCGATGTCCAGTGCACCTTCAATCGCTGTTAGGTAGTTTTCAGCTTTCTCTACTCGCATTTCGCCATTTTCTTTCGGCGTTAAGCGCCAAGTATCTAGGTCTTTACGAACGATCTCTGGATAGACTGAGAATGTGTCGATATCCATGTGTGTCATGACCGTATCAAGGTGCATACAAGAGCGGTGCTTCGGTAAATCAATCGCAATCACTTCTTTAGCTTGACCGGACTTGAATAAACTCGCAGCTAGGTTTTCGACACCTTGTGGTTTAGTGCGCTCTGAAATACCGATAAGAACAGCGCCTTTACCGATAACCAGTACATCTCCACCTTCAATATTGGCGTTGTCGTAATGAAGATCTTCATCACCGAAGTACTTAATGAAATCTTGTCCTGCGAATACAGGGTGCCAGCGATATATTGCTCGCAAGTGATTCGTTTCTCGTTGACGAGCAGGCATCATCATCGGGTTAAGAGAGACACCGCCATAAACCCAGCAAGAAGTATCGCGGGTAAATAGATGGTTAGGTAGCGGCTCAATAACGAAATCAAGTGGGCGGTGCATCTTCGGTAGCATTGAAGAAGATTTAATAGGAAGCTCAGAGTAGGCTAAACCACCAAGTAGGATCGTAGCCAAGTGCTCATTGTCCATTTGAGCAAGGTACTCTCTTAAATCACGTGCGAATGTAGGGCCGTAACGGAAATCAGAGATTTGAGTATTAAGCAGCCACTCACGAGCTTGTGCTACAGCGAGTGTCTCAACCAGTAGGTCATGCAGTAATAACACTTCAACGTCTTGGTTACGAAGTGTTGTCGCAAAGGCATCGTGTTCTTCACCTGCTGCTTCTACTGCAAGCACATCATCAAAGAGTAGCTCATGACAGTTAGAAGGGGTGAGGTGGGTGAGTGCCCTTTCAGGCCTATTTAGGAGAACTCGTCTTAATTGACCGACTTCGGAGCCAACGTACAGCTTACTCATTTTGCATCCTTACTATTAATCCAGCGTCTATTTATGACAAGCTTGTTCGTAATATGCAAGTTTTGAAACTTGTGTAAAGGTTATGTTATTTTGATATTTTTGGTTTTAAATGCTGAGTTGTATGGGATTGTTAATATTAAAATCCAACCGAAAGGCTGAGTTCTGGAACAAACTTTTTGCGGATCTATGCTCCAATTTCAGTGATTTGATAATCCACTTTGCTTGGTGAACGTGATTTTTCATTCAAAATTTATGCAGTTACTTACTTATAAGTGAGGTTTTATGCATCGATGAAGTGATCGGCAGTATGCATCTGATATGATTAACCACTCAATTTTGAAGGAGTCAGGCTAAAAGTAACAATAAAAATGAAATGCTAAAACACACGATGGTTAAAAATATGTTGAAAATTTGTTTCTGTGATTTTGATTTCACTTTTTAATTGATATCCCTTCTGTTATCTAGCGATAAACTTACTCTTCTACACCTGATCTAGGTGGCTTTTCTAGGCGATCCGTGCCATATTTCGTGGCAATCAAATTTGATCTTTTCATAGTCAACACTCTGGAGCAGACACATGTCTCACGAAGATGAATATCTATCAGTAGCGGAATTAATTGAATTTCAAAAAGGAGAGACTCGCGACATCATTGAAGCACTAATCGAAGATGGTAGCGATCCTGAAGCTCTATACGATATCGAGCATCACCTATTCGCTGAAGATTTCGCAGTACTTGAGAAAGCCGTTGTTGAAGCATTCAAAATGGGCTTTGAAGTGCTTGAAGCTGAAGAGACAGAAGACGAAGATGGCAACAAGCTACTTTGTTGTGATGCAACGATGCAGTGTACTCTGAACGCAGAAGCGATTGATGAGCAAGTTGAGAAGCTTGTAAATCTTGCAGAGAAGTTTGACATTATCTACGACGGTTGGGGCACTTACTACGAAGGTGAAGATGCTATCTACCCTGACGAAGATGATGAAGACGAAGAGTAATCTCTCCCAGTTTTAAAGAATGCCAGCCTTGAGCTGGCATTTTTTTGTCCTCAGAAAAATAAATGTCTTTATATGCATTCATTCATTATAATGCGGTCAAAATTGATCTAGCTCAAGGAATGACATGCGGCTACCTCTCGATGGTCTTTGGCAAATTTCGCCACTGACGGATCTCTCTATCCCACAAGATGACATTACCTTTCCTGCTCCATTAAGCTCAAAGCTCCCTAATAGCTTGAGTGAAGAGGAAATCGCAGAGCAAGAATGGCACCTGATGCATGACATCGAAGTGGATGATGCCATGTTGGCATGCCCATTTGTTGAACTAGTCGTCGCAGGTGTTGACTACTTTGCAGAAGTGCGACTCAATGGCGTTGCCGTGTTTGACTGTGATGGCAGCGAAGCCGAATCTCGTAAAGACATCCGTCCTTATATGCAGCCTGGTCGAAATCGTTTTGAGATCCTTTTCCTTGAAGAAGAGGAGAGCCTGTTGCTTGAAGAGGATATGGATGACTCTATCCCTTCACAGGTCGTTGCTAAATCAGATTCTCGGATTGGAATCTGGCAAGCTCCATATTTGCAGTTCGTTCGTAACGTCAAGCTTGAGCAAGTCGTCACCGAGCAAATTTGGCATCACGGTGGTGGCTGTGAGTTTAAAGTAGATGTTATCTATCAAACGCTAAAGCCGGGGTTAATATCGGCATCAATCAAGTTTAATGGTATGACTCTCGTGATGCCGATTGATGTGCGAGCAGAACATACGGGTGTTGTGTTTCAGGTTGAGGCTCCAATGGTATTTAACCTTGAGAAGCCCAATCCTAAGCATTTATATCAGTTAGAAGTGGAACTAGATGGGCAAAAAGAGAGTTCTTTCGTAGCCTTGAATCCAGCCTCTTGCGTGAGTAACTTTTTGCGTAACTAGCGGTTATTCAATTAGCCCGTTACGTAATGAATCAATTTGCTCACTCGCTTGTCATCTAATGAACTGCCGACGCTAACCCTATTTCAAAAACACATTATAGCGTTTTGGCCATGACAACCTCACAAGCGTCATGGCCTGTTTCTCCCCAAGCTGAATCAAGGTGTTCAAAGCCCAATTTTTCGTAAAGTTTAACGGCGGCATTAAGGCATTCGGTTGTTTCTAGGTACATATGTTGATAACCCAGTTCCTTAGCTTTCTCCACCGACATATTAACCAACTTCTTCGCTAAGCCTTTGCCTCTGGTTTCTGGCAAGAAGTACATCTTTTGCAGTTCACAGACTTCTGGCATACCTGCTAATGGTGCAAATCCACCACCACCGACAACCTTTCCATCAAGTTCAATCACCCAATACTGAGATCTTTCATTGTTATAAACACTGAACATGTCTTCTAAGGTGGGATCAGCAACACCATAGCCTTTATCTTCAGTTAGCCCGTTCTCATAAGAGACTTGGCGAATCACATTGGCCACTACGGTGTTGTCTTCCTGTAGTAGGGGGCGAACCACCACATCGATTGAAGCGTGGCTTTGTTGCAGTGCTTTAAGGTAGTGCTCGATTCCCCCCGAAACTTGTTGAGTTTCCGCTTCCGTTAAACGCTCAAGCACCGAGTTATAAAATTGATTTTGTTGATTGTGAAGTTTGGCAAGAGTGTTTTTCCCTTGCTCTGTTACTGAAGCTACAACACTGCGCTTATCGTTGGGGTGTGGTGAGGTTTGAATTAACGAGTTCTTCGCTAGATTGTTGACTGCTCTACTGGCGTTGGACTTATCAATATTGAGCTTATCCGCTAATTGATTCACGGTTAATGGCTGCTGTTCTAGTTCAATAAGTGTATGAGCTTGAATCGGAGGTAGGGCAATATCACCACAATCTTTGTCGAGCATTCCAAGCTGTCGAACGAGCTGACGTGATAATTCTCTAAGTTGTGCTGAAGTCATGTTGCCTCTCAATATGGTTGCGATATACAACTATGATTTAAATGCGCATCGCAACTATGTCAATGGGGTTATTATAGGAAGGGAGAATAAATTAGAGTTCAAAGGGTTAATGTTGATAGTTCGCTCTCTTTTTATATTAATTATCAATTGATCAGAATGATGTGTTTCTATATTTTTACGTTGTTGATGTGCACGCAGATGTACATGGTTGTTTTTAAAGCGTCAAATGGAATAGAGAAATGGAAACAAAACAGTTAGAAACTAGGGTGAATTTTAAGGGAAAGGGTAACGAATATTTTGGTATTTGGATCGTTAACATCCTTTTATCCGTCATCACATTGGGTATTTACTCGGCTTGGGCAAAAGTTCGAAATAAACGTTACTTTTATGGGAATACATTTATTGGCAGTGATAGCTTTGAATATCATGGTAAGCCTATACAAATATTGAAAGGGCGAATCATTGCGTTGATTTGTGTAGTCGCTTGGGGAGTCAGTAATCAATTTGCTCCTCAGGTTGCATTGGTTTTATTACTGGCTTTCTTTGCATTGTTACCATTGTTATCTCGCAGTAATGCTCGTTTTGATTCTGCAATGACAAGCTTTCGAAATGTTCACTTCTCTTTCCACGGTACTGTTTCTGGAGCCTACTGGGCAATTCTTGGGCGCGGTCTTGTTGTGGGTGTCGGCGTATTTACGGCAATCATGGCAATAATATTTACTATGAAAATGAATATGATTGCTGGTGGCATCGCCATTTTAATATCCATACCTTCTTATGTTTATTTACAATCCTGGCTACTTGCTGGTATCGCCAATTATTTTTCTAATGGTTATCGCTATGGCGATCGTCAGTTTAAAGCTGATTACCAAGATGGCTTTTATTTCAAAGTATACTTAACCAGTATGATTGTATGGCTGGTTGTCTCTATTGTTGCCGTCTTGGCTCTCTTCAGTGCCGTTGGCTTTAACATGATCAACAACCCTGAGTCGTTATCCGAAATCGCTAACAACGGAAGTTTGACTTCAATGATAGTTGCTTATTACTTTGTTTTCATTGTTATGAGTATTGCGATTGCTGCTTACATTCAAGTAAAAATTAGAAATTATACTTTCTCTAAATTAGTGCTTGAAGGAAAAGAAAATGAGGCCGATTCAACGTTAAGTTTTGCTTCGACATTAACGATAAAAAGCTACATGCTTTTAGTATTAACTAACTTCTTGCTTCAAGTGATTACCCTCGGGTTAGCTAGACCATGGGTGATGGTAAGAACGATGAACTACTTGTCGGAGAATACGTATGTTCAAGGTGACTTAGATTTACTAGTAGCAAACGACCAACCGTCTGATGTGGAATCGGCTATTTCTGATGAAATAGCTCAAGCGTTTAATGTTGATCTTGGTATTGGTTAAATGATCTCTGGTGTTGCACACCCGCCTCGTAGTTCTGAACGCTGCGAGGCCATTTTAGATATATCTCACCCTGATAAACTACTCCTGAGTGTGGATGGGGATGGTTCTATTGTTTCTACATATTTTGAACGTGTTGAAATTATGCGAGGCGTTGGATCCGCTCCAACAAAGCTCAAATTCCCAGATGGATGGCAATTTATCACGGAGGCAAGTGATGAATTGGACGCCTATTTGAGAGACAGAGGTAAACATAATTTCTTAGGTAAATTAGAAAAGAACATCACGGCTATCTTAGTTAGTAGTGTTGTTCTTGTGTTACTTACTATTTCTATGTTTACTCATGGGATCCCGTGGTTAACTAATAAAATAGTCACTTATTTGCCTGATTCAGTGCCTAGATTGGTTGAAAAACAGGTTTTAGAGTCTTTAGATGAACAGTTCTTTGAGAGCTCTACTCTGCCGGAAGAACGACAGAATCATATTCGTCAGCGCTTTGAAAAGCAGTTGCAACAAATGAATATTGAGGGCGATGTACAGTTGGTCTTTCGTTCTTCAGAACTTGGCGCCAATGCTTTTGCACTGAGTGCGGGAACAATCATTGTATTAGATGACTTAGTTTGGTTGACTGAGACGAAAGAGCAACTAGACAGTATCTTGTTACATGAATTAGGACATGTTCAACATCAGCATGTAATGAAAGTATTGGTTCGATCCAGTTTGTTATCAGTAACTGTGGCGGCTTTGACTGGTGAAAGCTCTGGGATCATTGATAACCTTACGGGTCTTGGTGTGTTTGTTGCAAATAATGGTCAATCACAAGATGCAGAGCGAGAAGCTGATGCATTTGCTTCCTATTCGATGATCGAGCTGCATGGTTCTAATCAAGCTATGATTGAGATGTTTGAATTGTTAGGAAAAGGTTCTGATGGACATGCTGAACTGCCCACATGGCTCAGCTCTCATCCTGAATTGGGTGAACGGATTGAATCATTGAGGGACGTACATTAGTTGTTTACTAGTGAAGGCTAGTGTTAATGCTTAAGTCATTGTTATATAATGTGAATGTATTAATCAAACAATTAAAACTGAATTTTAGACAATAAAAAGGGCAGATTATTATCTGCCCTTTTTCTTACTTAAAAACTATCGCATGGATTATAAAGCAGCGATTGTCGCTTTTTGCTCTTCTAGCTTAACAAGAGTTTCTTGGTAGCCTTCAAGCTTTTCACGCTCTTTCGCGATAACTGCTTCAGGTGCTTTAGCAACAAAACCTTCGTTACCTAGCTTACCTTCGATACGCTTAATCTCACCGTGAGTTTTCGCTACTTCTTTATCTAGACGAGCAAGCTCAGCATCTTTGTCGATAAGACCCGCCATTGGGATCATCAGCTCAGATTTGCCAACAAGCTTAGTTGCACAAGCTGGAGTCGCTTCGCCGTCTGCTAGAACTTTAATATCGTCTAGCTTAGCTAGAGAAGTAAGAACGATCTTATTTGCTTCGATACGAGCTGCATCTTTCTCATCAGCGACTTTGATCATTACTTCTAAGCCTTGGCTTGGTGCAATGTCGTATTCCGCACGTAGGTTACGGATAGCTGTGATGAAAGTTTTAACCCATTCGATGTCGTCAACGATCTCAGCATTGAAGTTAGCTTCATTAAACTGAGGAAGCGCTTGAGTCATGATGGTCTCGCCTTCAACGCCGTCTACTAGTGGCTTAACGCTTTGCCAGATAGATTCAGTGATGTAAGGAAGAACAGGGTGAGCAAGACGCAGAGTCTTCTCTAGAACCGTGATAAGCGTGTAACGAGTCGCTTGTTGTTGAGCTTCAGTACCCTTCCAAAGAACAGGTTTAGTTAGCTCTAGGTACCAGTCACAGAATTGGTTCCAGATGAATTCGTAAAGCGTGTTTGCTGCCATGTCTAGACGGTAGTTGTCTAGATGAGCGTTAAACTCTTTCGCTGCAACTTCAAACTGAGATTCAATCCACTTGTCTGCTAGAGAGAATCCCATGTTTGCACGGTCTTCTACAGACAGTGACATGCCACAATCGTGCTCTTCTGTGTTCATCAGTACGTAACGGCTTGCGTTCCATAGCTTGTTACAGAAGTTACGGTAACCTTCAAGACGCTTCATGTCCCAGTTGATGTCACGGCCAGTTGAAGCCATAGCAGCAAGAGTGAAACGCAGTGCATCGGTACCGTATGGTTCGATACCATCTTCGAAAGTTTTACGTGTGGCTTTTTCGATCTTAGCAGCCAGTTTAGGTTGCATCATGTTGCCACAACGCTTCTCTACTAGCTCTTCAAGGCCGATGCCGTCAATCATATCGATAGGGTCAAGTACGTTACCTTTCGACTTAGACATCTTGTCGCCGTTTTCATCACGGATAAGGCCCGTCATGTAAACTGTTTTGAAAGGTACTTGAGCCTTGCCATCTTCGTCTTTCACGAAGTGCATAGTCATCATGATCATACGAGCAACCCAGAAGAAGATAATATCAAAACCAGATACTAGTACTTCTGATGGGTGGAATGTTTTCATTGCTTCAGTATCTTCAGGCCAGCCTTGCGTGCCGAAAGTCCAAAGTGCAGAAGAGAACCATGTATCAAGAACGTCGTTGTCTTGCTGAAGAACAATTACCGGTGAAAGGTTGTTCTTTTCACGAACTTCTTCTTCAGTACGACCTACGTAAACTTTACCATCGTTGTCGTACCATGCTGGGATACGGTGGCCCCACCAAAGTTGACGAGAGATACACCAGTCTTGCACGTCACGCATCCACGCGAAGTACATGTTTTCGTACTGCTTAGGTACGAATTGGATCTCACCATTTTCAACGGCTTTAACAGCAGGAGCAGCAAGAGGCGCTGTACGTACGTACCATTGGTCCGTCAGCATTGGTTCGATAACCACGCCACCACGGTCACCGTAAGGAACGGTTAGATCGTGATCTTTGATTTCTTCAAGTAGGCCTAGCTCTTCAAATTCAGCAACCGTTGCACGACGAGCTGCAAAGCGCTCCATGCCTTGGTATTTAGCTGGAAGCTCTGTTGAGTACACATCGCTTTCTTCACCGTTCGTTGTGAAGATTTCTGCCGCATCACGGATATCACCGTTGAACGTTAGGATGTTGATCATTGGTAGGCTATGGCGCTTGCCCACTTCGTAATCGTTAAAGTCATGAGCTGGCGTGATTTTCACACAACCCGTGCCTTTATCCATGTCAGCGTGCTCATCACCAACGATAGGGATAAGACGATTTACGATAGGAAGCAGGATTTCTTTACCGATAAGATCTTTGTAGCGAGGATCTTCAGGGTTAACCGCAACACCGGTATCACCAAGCATGGTTTCAGGACGCGTAGTCGCAACGACAATGTAGTCTTTGCCATCAGCGGTTTTAACACCATTCGCTAGCGGGTAGCGGAAGTGCCACATAAAACCTTTTTTGTCTTTGTTTTCAACTTCAAGATCAGAAATTGCAGTGTGCAGTTTAGGATCCCAGTTTACTAGACGCTTACCACGGTAGATTAGGTCTTCTTCGTATAGACGAACAAATACTTCTTGAGTCGCAGCTGATAGGCCGTCATCCATAGTGAATCGCTCACGATCCCAATCTACAGATGCACCAAGACGACGAAGTTGTTGAGTGATCGTGCCACCTGATTCGCCTTTCCATTCCCAGATCTTGTCGATGAAAGCTTCACGGCCGTAGTCGTGTTTTGTTTTGCCTTCTTCAGCGGCGATCTTACGCTCAACAACCATTTGAGTTGCGATACCAGCGTGGTCAGTACCCACTTGCCAAAGCGTATTTTTGCCTTTCATACGTTGAGCACGGATAAGCGTATCCATGATCGTATCTTGGAACGCGTGACCCATGTGTAGGCTACCAGTGACGTTCGGTGGCGGGATCATGATGCTGTAAGCTTCTTTTGATGTGTCACCGTGTGGCTTAAAGTAGCCTTTCTCTTCCCAAGTCTTATACAGAGCTTGTTCGATTGATGTTGGGTTGTATGTCTTTTCCATAGTGCTCTTAAACGGATACTGTGAATGGTTAATCGTGGTCAAACTTCATAAGTGAAGCTTCTTGAATCTAAATCCAAAGATAGCTTTAACTATGAGGTTTGACTATGGATGTTGAATCTCGATAGTTTGTAGCTGATATCCAGCCTGACGGTAAATTTTATACCTTTCTCGAGCGAGTTGCTTAGGTTTTTCGTCGCAAGGAACGAAGTCTATCACCTGAGCAAAGGCGTTCGCAAAGGTTGTATGATTATCGGCCAGATTTATTACCAATTGGCGGTTCCAATTAGGTTTGACACCTTGATGGCCTATCTCAATATTCGTTGAATATTTTGGACCTTCGCCAACCAAGTTGTGCGCGATAAATTCAGTAGGCTCTACTTGCCAAAAAACTTCAGCGATACGCTCAGCATGATCTTTATCGTTACAGTTGAGATAAAGTTTAGCGCCTTGTTTTGCAAAATGCTGCGCAAGAAACAACACGTAGTGAGCAAAACCCTCTTCACTGGCTTGCGGGCTGTCTGGAGACACAATGTAAAACGTAGCAGTCTGCATATTTAACACTCGAACTGAAAATTGTGGATATCAATGTTACTTGGTTAACAGGCTCTAACAAATAGCGCTTATTAAAAAAGGGCCCGTAGGCCCTTTTCATTATTTTGAAGATTGCTCTTCAGTCTCATGGCCGCTGCGGTTCAATAAGAATTGGACTAGCATTGAGACAGGACGACCTGTCGAGCCTTTCGCTGCACCTGACTTCCACGCGGTACCTGCACTGTCGATGTGAGCCCAGTGGTACTTTTTGGTGAATTTAGACAGGAAACAACCTGCGGTGATAGTACCGCCAGGGCGGCCACCGATGTTTGCCATATCAGCAAACGGGCTGTTTAGCTGCTCATGGTACTCGTCTGCCATAGGTAGACGCCATGCACGGTCACTTGCTTGCTCTGAAGCATTAACAAGTTCATGAGAAAGAGGGTTGTGGTTTGATAGAACGCCACTGATGTGGTGACCTAAAGCAATAACACACGCGCCAGTTAGTGTTGCAACGTCAACAACACAATCCGGTTCAAAACGCTCAACGTAAGTTAGAGCATCACATAGAACCAAGCGACCTTCAGCATCAGTGTTTAGTACTTCAACCGTTTGGCCAGACATTGTCGTTAGAATGTCACCAGGGCGGTAAGCATTGCTACCCGGCATGTTTTCACAGCCAGCAAGAATACCTACAACGTTGATTGGCAAGTTAAGTTTCGCCAATGCTTTCATTGTGCCGAATACAGATGCAGCACCACACATGTCGTACTTCATCTCATCCATGCCTTCACCAGGCTTAAGGGAGATACCGCCTGAATCGAAAGTAAGACCTTTACCGAGTAGAACGATAGGTTTTGCATTTGGGTCAGCAGCACCTTTGTATTCCATGATAGACATCATAGATTCGTTCTTAGAGCCACGGCCTACTGCTAAGTATGAAGTCATACCCAGCTTTTCCATCTCTTCTTCACCGATGATCTTAGTCTTTACTGTCTCATAATCGTCAGCTAAACGACGAGCTTGAGAAGCTAGGTAAGCCGGGTTTGCGATGTTCGGTGGCATGTTGCCAAGATCTTTAGATGCTTTCACACCTGAAGCAATAGCAAGACCATGAGAAATCGCTTTTTCGCCAAGGCTTAGCTCGCGACGAGTTGGCACATTGAATACCAATTTACGCAATGGACGACGAGTCTCTGGTTTGTTGCTCTTAAATTGGTCGAATGTGTAAAGACCATCTTTAGTCGCTTCTACCGCTTGACGAACTTTCCAGTAAGTGTCGCGACCTTTAACGTGAAGTTCTGTAAGGAAACATACTGCTTCCATAGAACCTGTTTCGTTTAGTGTGCTGATGGTTTTTTGGATAATTTCTTTGTATTGACGCTCGCCTAGCTCACGTTCTTTACCACAGCCTACCAGTAGAACACGTTCTGAAAGTACACCAGGTACTTGATGCAGTAGCAGCATCTGGCCAGGTTTACCCTCTAGATCACCGCGACGAAGCAGTGAACTAATGTAGCCATCGCTAATCTTATCTAATTGCTCGGCTACTGGAGAAAGGCGGCGCGGTTCGAATACACCGACAACGATACATGCGCTGCGCTGTTTCTCTGGGCTGCCACTTTTTACACTGAACTCCATGCGTACTCCTACATCCTGAAGACAAATCGAACTAAATGTTAGATAATGGGTTCTTACTTGTTGGATCCTATAATGGAACTAACCTTAAAGAAGAACGCTAACACTTAGCTAAAAATTTAAAAAAATAAAAGGTTCAACGGGAAATTATAGTGATTCAATCAAAAAAACAAGTTTTGTATAGGTAATTTGAGCGTGATTATTGTTAGATATTTGATCCGCGAGACAATCAAGAGCCAATTTGCGATCTTTTTTGTTCTCTTTCTCGTGTTTCTCAGCCAAAAATTCATCAGTGTTTTAGCGGACGCCTCTGATGGTGATATTCCTGCGAGCCTCATATTGTCGATTGTTGGTCTAAATATGCCAGCAATGGGCTTGTTGATGCTTCCACTCAGTATCTATATTGGTATTTTGCTTACTTTTGGCCGTCTTTATGCTGAAAGTGAAATTGTCGTAATGAACGCTACGGGTATTGGTAATAAATTCCTTATCCAATCTGCGCTTTATTTGGCTTTGATTACCGCATCTGTTGCTGCCTTTAACTCATTTTGGTTATCTCCTTGGTCGCAAGACAAAGTTGAGCAAATGTATGAAGAAGTCGCTGCAGAAAATAGCGTTGATTTGCTACCAAAAGGTAAGTTTGAAGGCACGCCGGATGGTTCTTCTGTCGTTTTCATTGATGATATCGACGGTAATAAGTTAGAAAATGTGTTCGTTGCTCAAATGCGCCCACGTGATTCGGTATTGCCTAGTGTGATGTTCTCTAAGTCGGGTGATGTAAAAGAGCTCAGCGATGGTCGCCAAGTGATTGTGATGTACGATGGTACCCGTCATGAAGGAGTTCCAACACGTCTTGATTACATGGTGACGCACTTTGAAGAGTACGAAGGCTTAATTGGTCAGCGTGAGGTTGAGAAAAAAGGTCGAGATTGGGAAGCTATTCCTACGCTCGAACTGATTGGCAATCCAGAAAACAGTGCCAAAGCGGAATTACAGTGGCGAATTTCATTGGTGCTTTGTATTCCATTGTTGACCATGCTTGTTGTGCCACTATCTGCGGTAAATCCTCGACAAGGTCGTTTCGCTAAAATTGGGCCTGCTATTCTAATTTACTTAACCTATTTCTTAGCAATTAGTGCAACCAAATCTTCGATTGAAGAGGGGAGTATCCCTGCGGTAGTCGGCATGTGGCCAATTAATGCGTTATTGTTATTTGTCGCGATTGGTGCAAACTTTATGGATAGTGTGCCAGTAAGGCGTTTGAAAGAAAAATTCAAGAATAAAAGGTTAGCTTAAGCCGTGTTTAAGATTCTCGATTTATATATAGGCAGAACCATCATCGCAACTACGTCACTGGTATTGGTGACGTTTGTTGGTCTCTCTGGAATTATCAAGTACGTAGAGCAACTGAGAAAGGTTGGTCGTGGTACCTATGACCTATTACAAGCGCTGTATTTCGTTCTATTGAGTATCCCTCGCGATATCGAAATGTTCTTTCCAATGGCCGCATTACTTGGTGCATTGATTGGATTGGGTATGCTTGCTGCGAGTTCTGAGCTGGTGGTGATGCAGGCTGCGGGTTTCTCTAAGTTAGATATTGGCCTATCGGTACTCAAAACCGCAATTCCATTAATGATCGTGGTGACTCTTCTTGGTCAATGGGGTGCGCCTCAAGCACAGAAGATGGCTCGTGATCTGAGAACCATATCGATTGCTGGTGGTAACATTATCTCTACTCAAAGTGGGGTATGGGCGCGTGATGCCAATGACTTTATATTCGTTGTCAAAATTGACGATGAAAAGCTATATGGTTTGAACATGTGGCGCTTTGATGAGAATAAGGCACTTAAAACGGCGATATACTCTGAAGAGGTCGATTACGTTGGAGACAACGTTTGGACAATGAACGATGTCGAGATCACGTCGTTCGAAAATGAGATTCAAATTACCAAAGAAAGCCTACCGACATACTCATGGAAGACGTCACTCGCTCCAGATAAGCTTGCGATTGTAACGGTTAAGCCTGAAGAGCTGTCTTTAAGTGGATTGTATGATTATGTTTCCTACCTAAAAGCGTCGGAGCAAGATGCATCACGCTATGAGCTCGCTTTATGGAGAAAGATAACTCAGCCGATCTCGATAGCGGTCATGATGTTGATGGCACTGTCGTTTATCTTTGGTCCATTACGAAGTGTGACTATGGGAGCAAGAATTCTTTCGGGGGTTATTGCAGGTTTCACCTTCTATATATCCAGTGAGTTTTTTGGTCCGGTCAGTTTGGTTTATCAAATACCACCGGCCTTTGGTGCGCTAGCCCCGAGCGTGGTGTTCCTCGGAATAGCCATAATGCTCTTGAGGCGGAAACTGTAAATAGAAAAAGGAAGGCATAACGCCTTCCTTTTTTGATCTTGCTTGTAGCGAGATTAATAGCGTTATCGTGCTTGTGGTAGCACGACTACTTCGGTCTTCGCCCATATGTCGTGAAAGCCACGCTTCTGAGGATCGAATGGAACACATAAGTTTGCCAATCCAAATCCTGAGGTTCCTAAGCGAATTAGCGCTTGGGTTACCGTAATTGTTGAGCCATCTTTGTTTTGAACACGCAGTTTCCAAGCTCTCATTCCTAGCGTTTGGCCTGCTCTTGTCCAGAAGAATACAAAGAAGTACACCCAAACTACGACTAAGTAGAAAGTATATGCAGGGCTCCAGATAGGGTGGTTCGTTAAGAAGTCACTAACATCGGCATAACCGCTATGGTTAAAAATGCCAAGAGCCATGAGTGCGTGCAGCAGAGCGACAATGACGCCAGCCGCCAACATTTCAATAGCGATTACGATAAGGGCGTCATAGAACAAGGCACCAAATCGGCGCATTACTCCTGCTGGTGGCATTGTGTTTGTTGATGTCATGGTGTTTTACTTCTTCAAAAATTTAGGCGTCAGAATATAGTCTAAGGCTTGGCGTGAAAAGAGACATGACGCACAGCTTATGACTTAGTGGCGAAATTATCGGCAAACACACATGAATTCAAGTTTTTATACTTGCCACATCAGTTCGCATACGTATAATGCCAGACATCGAAAGGGCAATGCCCCAAGATAATGCCGGTATGGTGAAATTGGTATACACGACGGATTCAAAATCCGTTGCCTTCGGGCGTGGCGGTTCAAGTCCGCCTACCGGTACCAAACATAGAAAGGTCGCTTTTATAGCGACCTTTCGTCGTTTTGGGCGTTTGTGAATTCCTAACCCAGCATGTCGGCTTGGATGCAAGCCCAGTCAAGTCGCCTACCGGTACCATATTTAAATGACAAAGCCTCGACTCAAGTCGGGGCTTTGTTGTATCTGGAGAATAGAAAAGCTTACCTTTGTATTAACGGCAGAAACGCTTTTTCAATCAGTCAGATCTTGTGGTTTCATTCCTAAATCTCACGGTTTCCCTTCGTAATTCGATTTCTTAGTGAATTAATCATCTTAAATCATGATGTTACCTACCATTCTCTCTTCTATTGTCTATGTTTAAAGGAATAATAGAGGAGAGATATATGCTGACAGTAACCCCTTACTTGTTTTTTGATGGCCGTTGTAATGAAGCGTTGGATTTTTACCATAAGTGTTTTGGCGGTGTAGTTTTATCTAAACAACTTTTTAGTGATGCGCCACAAGTAATAGAGGGCGCTCAACCTGATTGGATTATGCATGCTGAGTTCGAAGCATTTGGTATGAAGCTGATGATGTCTGATGGTGTTAAAGCCAAGGAGCTTGAAGGGAACAACCTTGCACTCTCGCTTGTTACCGAGGATACCGCGACTCAAGAACACATCTTTGAAAAGCTAAAGCAAGGCGGGCGTATAATGACACCACTCGCAGATACTTTTTGGGGTGCCCGGTTTGGCAAAGTAGAAGACAAGTTCGGTATACGTTGGATGGTGCACTGTGATTCTTTAAGTTGAACCTGTGAAATTGGATAGTGAAATTGCTGCTTGGTTTTATTAGAATTATAAATAGAGATTAATAATCAATATTATATATAAAAATGGGCAGCATAAAGATTACCGTAGATCGCATTCAGCCCGGTCTACATGTACGACTCCCAGTAAAATGGAATGAACACCCATTTCTACTCAACAGCTTTAAAATCAAAGACGACGCCCAAGTAAAAGTCATTCGACATCTTGGGATTAAGCACGTCTATATAAACCCGAACCAAAGTGATACATCACCCTTACCCGCGAATCATGTGAGTGAACAAGACCTTGATTGTGATTTACAGGTTAGCCTTGAAGCAGAAAGAATGTGGAAAGATAAGCATGAGCGTATCGAAACTCTAAGCTCTTACCGTCGTAGGGTGAGCCATTGCGAGAAAGAATTCGAACGTTCGCTTGCTCGAATGCGTTCAGTGATGACTAAAATCCGTAATCGCCCATTAGATGCGGTAGGGGAGGTTAAGGCTCTTGTTGATGATATTGTCGAAACCCTAGTGAGCGATGATAACGTCACCTTGCATCTCATGAATGCAAAAGCTGACTTTGAAGATATCTACTTTCATACATTAAATGTCTCTGTTATTGCGCTAATGATAGGTAAAGCTAAAGGCTACAATACGCAACAGTTGAAAGATCTTTCATTTGCCGCATTGTTCCACGATGTAGGCAAAATCAAAATACCAGTCGCGATATTAAGAAAGCAGAGCGCACTAACGGTACCTGAAGAGAACTACCTAAAGCTTCACACCAAATATGGTGCAGATATTGTCTCAACAATTGATGACTTTCCTGAAAGTGCTAAAAAGGTGATTGCTCAACATCATGAGATGAATGATGGTTCTGGTTATCCTGAAGGTTTAAAAGAAGATGAGATCGATGAGTTTGCCAAGATAGTTGCAGTGGCTAACGCTTTCGATAATCTTTGCCATGGTAAAACGCAATATCAACAAATGATCCCATACTTGGCATTGTCTCACTTATATAAGAACGGCAAATCTCTATATAGCCAAGATAATTTGGGGCTGTTGGTTAAGTTTATGGGAGTCTACCCACCAGGAACCGTAGTACAGCTTTCAAATGATTCGATTGGGATTGTGATATCTGTTAACGCCAAGCATATGCTTTATCCAAATGTACTGATTTACGATCCTAGCGTGCCAAGAACCCAAGCCCCGATCATTGACCTCTTTGTTAAAGAGATCAAAATCGTTAATGCTGTTCATCCAAGCAAGCTACCGGAACAAGTTAGAGAATATCTAAACCCTAGGGCTCGTTTATCTTACTTTTTTGATAATGGTGAGTAGTTATCCACAGGTCACTGTGGGTAATTTGTTCGAAACTTGGGGTGAAACTGGTATAAATAAGCCCTTGGTTGAAATGTCCTCACTTAACCTCTTTTTTCAATAAAAAACGCATTTATTGCTTGCCAATATGAGCGGCATCTCTATAATGCCGCCTCACTGACACGGCAGACGCCACAAGGCTTCAGCGCAGAATGTTGGTAAGGCAACTAGCTTAAAGCGTTTAATCGCTCCTACTTTTTAAAAGTAGGAATTAATTCCCAATAAGTGTTTGACACTGAGAATTAAAACGCTAGAATGGCCGTCCACTTCGAGAGGCTCCTTACTTAAAAGGAACGCTCAACAAGTGAAGCTCTTTAACAATTTAAACCTATCAATCTGTGTGGGCACTCGTTGATGAATATCAAAACGTTTTATCGTTAGATAAAACAGATTCTTCGGAATCAAAATTGATTTCAATGAACTGAGTGACCAATACGTTTAACTACTTGTAGTTATTCGGCACAGTCAATTCATTATCATTCTGTTGGAATGGTAATAGCTTTAGAATTACATGTTCATGTTTACATGAATATTAGTTTTGAAGTCAGTATTCGTTGAGTCACAAAATCTTAAATTGAAGAGTTTGATCATGGCTCAGATTGAACGCTGGCGGCAGGCCTAACACATGCAAGTCGAGCGGAAACGACACTAACAATCCTTCGGGTGCGTTAATGGGCGTCGAGCGGCGGACGGGTGAGTAATGCCTAGGAAATTGCCTTGATGTGGGGGATAACCATTGGAAACGATGGCTAATACCGCATAATGCCTACGGGCCAAAGAGGGGGATCTTCGGACCTCTCGCGTCAAGATATGCCTAGGTGGGATTAGCTAGTTGGTGAGGTAATGGCTCACCAAGGCGACGATCCCTAGCTGGTCTGAGAGGATGATCAGCCACACTGGAACTGAGACACGGTCCAGACTCCTACGGGAGGCAGCAGTGGGGAATATTGCACAATGGGCGAAAGCCTGATGCAGCCATGCCGCGTGTATGAAGAAGGCCTTCGGGTTGTAAAGTACTTTCAGTTGTGAGGAAGGGTGTGTAGTTAATAGCTGCACATCTTGACGTTAGCAACAGAAGAAGCACCGGCTAACTCCGTGCCAGCAGCCGCGGTAATACGGAGGGTGCGAGCGTTAATCGGAATTACTGGGCGTAAAGCGCATGCAGGTGGTTCATTAAGTCAGATGTGAAAGCCCGGGGCTCAACCTCGGAACTGCATTTGAAACTGGTGAACTAGAGTGCTGTAGAGGGGGGTAGAATTTCAGGTGTAGCGGTGAAATGCGTAGAGATCTGAAGGAATACCAGTGGCGAAGGCGGCCCCCTGGACAGACACTGACACTCAGATGCGAAAGCGTGGGGAGCAAACAGGATTAGATACCCTGGTAGTCCACGCCGTAAACGATGTCTACTTGGAGGTTGTGGCCTTGAGCCGTGGCTTTCGGAGCTAACGCGTTAAGTAGACCGCCTGGGGAGTACGGTCGCAAGATTAAAACTCAAATGAATTGACGGGGGCCCGCACAAGCGGTGGAGCATGTGGTTTAATTCGATGCAACGCGAAGAACCTTACCTACTCTTGACATCCAGAGAAGCCAGCGGAGACGCAGGTGTGCCTTCGGGAACTCTGAGACAGGTGCTGCATGGCTGTCGTCAGCTCGTGTTGTGAAATGTTGGGTTAAGTCCCGCAACGAGCGCAACCCTTATCCTTGTTTGCCAGCGAGTAATGTCGGGAACTCCAGGGAGACTGCCGGTGATAAACCGGAGGAAGGTGGGGACGACGTCAAGTCATCATGGCCCTTACGAGTAGGGCTACACACGTGCTACAATGGCGCATACAGAGGGCAGCAAGCTAGCGATAGTGAGCGAATCCCAAAAAGTGCGTCGTAGTCCGGATTGGAGTCTGCAACTCGACTCCATGAAGTCGGAATCGCTAGTAATCGTGAATCAGAATGTCACGGTGAATACGTTCCCGGGCCTTGTACACACCGCCCGTCACACCATGGGAGTGGGCTGCAAAAGAAGTGGGTAGTTTAACCTTTCGGGGAGGACGCTCACCACTTTGTGGTTCATGACTGGGGTGAAGTCGTAACAAGGTAGCCCTAGGGGAACCTGGGGCTGGATCACCTCCTTATACGAAGATACTTACGATGAGTGTCCACACAGATTGATGGTTTAGATTTAGTTAAAGCCAGAGCTTTAATTAATAACGTAAGTTATTGATTAAAGCTTTTTGCTTTATGCTCTTTAACAATTTGGAAAGCTGACTGATTAACTGACTTACGAGTCATGTTAATCAAATTTAAAAGTTCTCAATGTTTACCTTTATTGGTAAACACAACAAACACATTCAAGTGTCTTGTATTCGAATCAAACGTTAGTTTGATTCACAATTGAGTCCGGCAAACAGTTATCAAGAATTAACCCTTCTTGATGACAACCAAAAACCTTGGTTAGTTGCCATACACTAAGACCCTTTCGGGTTGTATGGTTAAGTGACTAAGCGTACACGGTGGATGCCTTGGCAGTCAGAGGCGATGAAAGACGTAATAACTTGCGATAAGCCCAGATTAGGTAGTAATAACCTTTTGAGTCTGGGATTTCTGAATGGGGAAACCCACGTGCATAAGCACGTATCCTGTTGTGAATACATAGCAACAGGAGGCAAACCGGGGGAACTGAAACATCTAAGTACCCCGAGGAAGAGAAATCAACCGAGATTCCGAAAGTAGCGGCGAGCGAAATTGGATTAGCCCTTAAGCTTTTAATGATGCAGGTGAAGAGTCTGGAAAGTCTCGCAATAAAGGGTGATAGCCCCGTAACCGACACATCATAATCAGTGAAATCGAGTAGGGCGGGACACGTGATATCCTGTCTGAATATGGGGGGACCATCCTCCAAGGCTAAATACTACTGACTGACCGATAGTGAACCAGTACCGTGAGGGAAAGGCGAAAAGAACCCCTGTGAGGGGAGTGAAATAGAACCTGAAACCGTGTACGTACAAGCAGTAGGAGCACCTTCGTGGTGTGACTGCGTACCTTTTGTATAATGGGTCAGCGACTTAATTTTAGTAGCAAGGTTAACCGTTTAGGGGAGCCGTAGGGAAACCGAGTCTTAACTGGGCGTACAGTTGCTAGGATTAGACCCGAAACCAGGTGATCTAGCCATGGGCAGGTTGAAGGTTGAGTAACATCAACTGGAGGACCGAACCGACTAATGTTGAAAAATTAGCGGATGACTTGTGGCTAGGGGTGAAAGGCCAATCAAACCTGGAGATAGCTGGTTCTCCCCGAAAGCTATTTAGGTAGCGCCTCGGACGAATACTACTGGGGGTAGAGCACTGTTAAGGCTAGGGGGTCATCCCGACTTACCAACCCTTTGCAAACTCCGAATACCAGTAAGTACTATCCGGGAGACACACGGCGGGTGCTAACGTCCGTCGTGGAGAGGGAAACAACCCAGACCGCCAGCTAAGGTCCCAAAGTATAGCTAAGTGGGAAACGATGTGGGAAGGCTCAGACAGCCAGGATGTTGGCTTAGAAGCAGCCATCATTTAAAGAAAGCGTAATAGCTCACTGGTCGAGTCGGCCTGCGCGGAAGATGTAACGGGGCTAAGCTATACACCGAAGCTGCGGCTACGTACCTTAGGGTATGTGGGGTAGGGGAGCGTTCTGTAAGCCGTTGAAGGTGGTCTGTAAGGGCTGCTGGAGGTATCAGAAGTGCGAATGCTGACATGAGTAACGATAAAGGGAGTGAAAAACTCCCTCGCCGGAAGACCAAGGGTTCCTGTCCAACGTTAATCGGGGCAGGGTAAGTCGACTCCTAAGGCGAGGCCGAAAGGCGTAGTCGATGGGAAACGGGTTAATATTCCCGTACTTCTTACAATTGCGATGGGGGGACGGAGAAGGCTAGGTGGGCCTGGCGACGGTTGTCCAGGTTCAAGTACGTAGGCGGAAAGTTTAGGTAAATCCGGACTTTCATTAACGCTGAGATACGATGTCGAGCTACTACGGTAGTGAAGTCATTGATGCCATGCTTCCAGGAAAAGCCTCTAAGCTTCAGATTGTAAGGAATCGTACCCCAAACCGACACAGGTGGTCGGGTAGAGAATACCAAGGCGCTTGAGAGAACTCGGGTGAAGGAACTAGGCAAAATGGTACCGTAACTTCGGGAGAAGGTACGCTCTTATCAGTGAAGTCCCTTGCGGATGGAGCAGACGAGAGTCGCAGATACCAGGTGGCTGCAACTGTTTATTAAAAACACAGCACTGTGCAAAATCGTAAGATGACGTATACGGTGTGACGCCTGCCCGGTGCCGGAAGGTTAATTGATGGGGTTAGACTTCGGTCGAAGCTCTTGATCGAAGCCCCGGTAAACGGCGGCCGTAACTATAACGGTCCTAAGGTAGCGAAATTCCTTGTCGGGTAAGTTCCGACCTGCACGAATGGCGTAATGATGGCCACGCTGTCTCCACCCGAGACTCAGTGAAATTGAAATCGCTGTGAAGATGCAGTGTACCCGCGGCTAGACGGAAAGACCCCGTGAACCTTTACTACAGCTTGGCACTGAACATTGAACCTACATGTGTAGGATAGGTGGGAGACTTTGAAACCGCGTCGCTAGATGTGGTGGAGTCGTCCTTGAAATACCACCCTTGTAGTTTTGATGTTCTAACGTCGGTCCCTGAATCGGGATTACGGACAGTGCCTGGTGGGTAGTTTGACTGGGGCGGTCTCCTCCCAAAGAGTAACGGAGGAGCACGAAGGTGGGCTAAACACGGTTGGACATCGTGTGGTTAGTGCAATGGCATAAGCCCGCTTGACTGCGAGAATGACAATTCGAGCAGGTGCGAAAGCAGGTCATAGTGATCCGGTGGTTCTGAATGGAAGGGCCATCGCTCAACGGATAAAAGGTACTCCGGGGATAACAGGCTGATACCGCCCAAGAGTTCATATCGACGGCGGTGTTTGGCACCTCGATGTCGGCTCATCACATCCTGGGGCTGAAGTCGGTCCCAAGGGTATGGCTGTTCGCCATTTAAAGTGGTACGCGAGCTGGGTTTAGAACGTCGTGAGACAGTTCGGTCCCTATCTGCCGTGGGCGTTGGAAAATTGAAAGGGGCTGCTCCTAGTACGAGAGGACCGGAGTGGACGAACCTCTGGTGTTCGGGTTGTCATGCCAATGGCATTGCCCGGTAGCTAAGTTCGGAATCGATAACCGCTGAAAGCATCTAAGCGGGAAGCGAGCCTTGAGATGAGTTTTCCCTGGCACTATAAGTGTCCTAAAGGGTTGTCGTAGACTACGACGTTGATAGGCAGGGTGTGTAAGTGCTGCGAGGCATTGAGCTAACCTGTACTAATTGCCCGTGAGGCTTAACCATACAACACCCAAGGGGTTTTGTGGACTCAAAGACAGACCTTGAATGAGTTTGAAAGAGACTTTTAAATCAGTTTTCCGAATTTTAAAATTTGCTTGGCGACCATAGCATTGTGGACCCACCTGATTCCATGCCGAACTCAGAAGTGAAACACAATAGCGCCGATGGTAGTGTGGGGTTTCCCCATGTGAGAGTAGGACATCGCCAGGCTTTAATTTCGACTTTGTCTAGTTTCTAGACAAGTCACCATAGAGTTCTAAGTTTTCTTAGAGTTTTATGTTGACTTTCAAAGTGGAAGGCGTATTATACGCGTCCTGCTTACGTGCTAAGGCACTGAAAGCAAAGCTCTTTAACAATTTAAACCTATCAATCTGTGTGGGCACTCGTTGATGAATATCAAAACGTTATTGGTTCTTTTTCGAAAGGGCGTAATGACAGTTACTTCGGTAACACAATGATTTCAATGAACTGAGTGACCAATACGTTTAACTACTTGTAGTTATTCGGCACAGTCAATTCATTACCATTCTGTTGGAATGGTAATAGCTTTAAAATTACATAGTAGTTTTGAAGTCAGTATTCGTTGAGTCACAAAATCTTAAATTGAAGAGTTTGATCATGGCTCAGATTGAACGCTGGCGGCAGGCCTAACACATGCAAGTCGAGCGGAAACGACACTAACAATCCTTCGGGTGCGTTAATGGGCGTCGAGCGGCGGACGGGTGAGTAATGCCTAGGAAATTGCCTTGATGTGGGGGATAACCATTGGAAACGATGGCTAATACCGCATAATGCCTACGGGCCAAAGAGGGGGATCTTCGGACCTCTCGCGTCAAGATATGCCTAGGTGGGATTAGCTAGTTGGTGAGGTAATGGCTCACCAAGGCGACGATCCCTAGCTGGTCTGAGAGGATGATCAGCCACACTGGAACTGAGACACGGTCCAGACTCCTACGGGAGGCAGCAGTGGGGAATATTGCACAATGGGCGAAAGCCTGATGCAGCCATGCCGCGTGTATGAAGAAGGCCTTCGGGTTGTAAAGTACTTTCAGTTGTGAGGAAGGGTGTGTAGTTAATAGCTGCACATCTTGACGTTAGCAACAGAAGAAGCACCGGCTAACTCCGTGCCAGCAGCCGCGGTAATACGGAGGGTGCGAGCGTTAATCGGAATTACTGGGCGTAAAGCGCATGCAGGTGGTTCATTAAGTCAGATGTGAAAGCCCGGGGCTCAACCTCGGAACTGCATTTGAAACTGGTGAACTAGAGTGCTGTAGAGGGGGGTAGAATTTCAGGTGTAGCGGTGAAATGCGTAGAGATCTGAAGGAATACCAGTGGCGAAGGCGGCCCCCTGGACAGACACTGACACTCAGATGCGAAAGCGTGGGGAGCAAACAGGATTAGATACCCTGGTAGTCCACGCCGTAAACGATGTCTACTTGGAGGTTGTGGCCTTGAGCCGTGGCTTTCGGAGCTAACGCGTTAAGTAGACCGCCTGGGGAGTACGGTCGCAAGATTAAAACTCAAATGAATTGACGGGGGCCCGCACAAGCGGTGGAGCATGTGGTTTAATTCGATGCAACGCGAAGAACCTTACCTACTCTTGACATCCAGAGAAGCCAGCGGAGACGCAGGTGTGCCTTCGGGAGCTCTGAGACAGGTGCTGCATGGCTGTCGTCAGCTCGTGTTGTGAAATGTTGGGTTAAGTCCCGCAACGAGCGCAACCCTTATCCTTGTTTGCCAGCGAGTAATGTCGGGAACTCCAGGGAGACTGCCGGTGATAAACCGGAGGAAGGTGGGGACGACGTCAAGTCATCATGGCCCTTACGAGTAGGGCTACACACGTGCTACAATGGCGCATACAGAGGGCAGCAAGCTAGCGATAGTGAGCGAATCCCAAAAAGTGCGTCGTAGTCCGGATTGGAGTCTGCAACTCGACTCCATGAAGTCGGAATCGCTAGTAATCGTGAATCAGAATGTCACGGTGAATACGTTCCCGGGCCTTGTACACACCGCCCGTCACACCATGGGAGTGGGCTGCAAAAGAAGTGGGTAGTTTAACCTTTCGGGGAGGACGCTCACCACTTTGTGGTTCATGACTGGGGTGAAGTCGTAACAAGGTAGCCCTAGGGGAACCTGGGGCTGGATCACCTCCTTATACGAAGATACCACGATGAGTGTCCACACAGATTGATTAGGTTTAGAAAGTAAAAGAGACGATATTGGGTCTGTAGCTCAGCTGGTTAGAGCGCTCGCCTGATAAGCGGGAGGTCGGTGGTTCGAGTCCACTCAGACCCACCAATATCGACTAGATACCTAGATGGGGCTATAGCTCAGCTGGGAGAGCGCCTGCCTTGCACGCAGGAGGTCTGCGGTTCGATCCCGCATAGCTCCACCATCTTTAAGGGTTTTTCCTTAAGAATCTTTAAAAATGGTTTCGAAAGAAATCAAGCTCTTTAACAATTTGGAAAGCTGACTGATTGATTACTTACGAGTAATTCAATCAAATTTAAAAGTTCTCAATGTTTATCTTTATTGATAAACACAACAAACACATTCAAGTGTCTTGTATTCGAATCAATGTTTACATTGATTCACAATTGAGTCCGGCAAACAGTTATCAAGAATTAACCCTTCTTGATGACAACCAAAAACCTTGGTTAGTTGCCATACACTAAGACCCTTTCGGGTTGTATGGTTAAGTGACTAAGCGTACACGGTGGATGCCTTGGCAGTCAGAGGCGATGAAAGACGTAATAACTTGCGATAAGCCCAGATTAGGTAGTAATAACCTTTTGAGTCTGGGATTTCTGAATGGGGAAACCCACGTGCATAAGCACGTATCCTGTTGTGAATACATAGCAACAGGAGGCAAACCGGGGGAACTGAAACATCTAAGTACCCCGAGGAAGAGAAATCAACCGAGATTCCGAAAGTAGCGGCGAGCGAAATTGGATTAGCCCTTAAGCTTTTAATGATGCAGGTGAAGAGTCTGGAAAGTCTCGCAATAAAGGGTGATAGCCCCGTAACCGACACATCATAATCAGTGAAATCGAGTAGGGCGGGACACGTGATATCCTGTCTGAATATGGGGGGACCATCCTCCAAGGCTAAATACTACTGACTGACCGATAGTGAACCAGTACCGTGAGGGAAAGGCGAAAAGAACCCCTGTGAGGGGAGTGAAATAGAACCTGAAACCGTGTACGTACAAGCAGTAGGAGCACCTTCGTGGTGTGACTGCGTACCTTTTGTATAATGGGTCAGCGACTTAATTTTAGTAGCAAGGTTAACCGTTTAGGGGAGCCGTAGGGAAACCGAGTCTTAACTGGGCGTACAGTTGCTAGGATTAGACCCGAAACCAGGTGATCTAGCCATGGGCAGGTTGAAGGTTGAGTAACATCAACTGGAGGACCGAACCGACTAATGTTGAAAAATTAGCGGATGACTTGTGGCTAGGGGTGAAAGGCCAATCAAACCTGGAGATAGCTGGTTCTCCCCGAAAGCTATTTAGGTAGCGCCTCGGACGAATACTACTGGGGGTAGAGCACTGTTAAGGCTAGGGGGTCATCCCGACTTACCAACCCTTTGCAAACTCCGAATACCAGTAAGTACTATCCGGGAGACACACGGCGGGTGCTAACGTCCGTCGTGGAGAGGGAAACAACCCAGACCGCCAGCTAAGGTCCCAAAGTATAGCTAAGTGGGAAACGATGTGGGAAGGCTCAGACAGCCAGGATGTTGGCTTAGAAGCAGCCATCATTTAAAGAAAGCGTAATAGCTCACTGGTCGAGTCGGCCTGCGCGGAAGATGTAACGGGGCTAAGCTATACACCGAAGCTGCGGCTACGTACCTTAGGGTATGTGGGGTAGGGGAGCGTTCTGTAAGCCGTTGAAGGTGGTCTGTAAGGGCTGCTGGAGGTATCAGAAGTGCGAATGCTGACATGAGTAACGATAAAGGGAGTGAAAAACTCCCTCGCCGGAAGACCAAGGGTTCCTGTCCAACGTTAATCGGGGCAGGGTAAGTCGACTCCTAAGGCGAGGCCGAAAGGCGTAGTCGATGGGAAACGGGTTAATATTCCCGTACTTCTTACAATTGCGATGGGGGGACGGAGAAGGCTAGGTGGGCCTGGCGACGGTTGTCCAGGTTCAAGTACGTAGGCGGAAAGTTTAGGTAAATCCGGACTTTCTTAACGCTGAGATACGATGTCGAGCTACTACGGTAGTGAAGTCATTGATGCCATGCTTCCAGGAAAAGCCTCTAAGCTTCAGATTGTAAGGAATCGTACCCCAAACCGACACAGGTGGTCGGGTAGAGAATACCAAGGCGCTTGAGAGAACTCGGGTGAAGGAACTAGGCAAAATGGTACCGTAACTTCGGGAGAAGGTACGCTCTTATCAGTGAAGTCCCTTGCGGATGGAGCAGACGAGAGTCGCAGATACCAGGTGGCTGCAACTGTTTATTAAAAACACAGCACTGTGCAAAATCGTAAGATGACGTATACGGTGTGACGCCTGCCCGGTGCCGGAAGGTTAATTGATGGGGTTAGACTTCGGTCGAAGCTCTTGATCGAAGCCCCGGTAAACGGCGGCCGTAACTATAACGGTCCTAAGGTAGCGAAATTCCTTGTCGGGTAAGTTCCGACCTGCACGAATGGCGTAATGATGGCCACGCTGTCTCCACCCGAGACTCAGTGAAATTGAAATCGCTGTGAAGATGCAGTGTACCCGCGGCTAGACGGAAAGACCCCGTGAACCTTTACTACAGCTTGGCACTGAACATTGAACCTACATGTGTAGGATAGGTGGGAGACTTTGAAACCGCGTCGCTAGATGTGGTGGAGTCGTCCTTGAAATACCACCCTTGTAGTTTTGATGTTCTAACGTTGGTCCCTGAATCGGGATTACGGACAGTGCCTGGTGGGTAGTTTGACTGGGGCGGTCTCCTCCCAAAGAGTAACGGAGGAGCACGAAGGTGGGCTAAACACGGTTGGACATCGTGTGGTTAGTGCAATGGCATAAGCCCGCTTGACTGCGAGAATGACAATTCGAGCAGGTGCGAAAGCAGGTCATAGTGATCCGGTGGTTCTGAATGGAAGGGCCATCGCTCAACGGATAAAAGGTACTCCGGGGATAACAGGCTGATACCGCCCAAGAGTTCATATCGACGGCGGTGTTTGGCACCTCGATGTCGGCTCATCACATCCTGGGGCTGAAGTCGGTCCCAAGGGTATGGCTGTTCGCCATTTAAAGTGGTACGCGAGCTGGGTTTAGAACGTCGTGAGACAGTTCGGTCCCTATCTGCCGTGGGCGTTGGAAAATTGAAAGGGGCTGCTCCTAGTACGAGAGGACCGGAGTGGACGAACCTCTGGTGTTCGGGTTGTCATGCCAATGGCATTGCCCGGTAGCTAAGTTCGGAATCGATAACCGCTGAAAGCATCTAAGCGGGAAGCGAGCCTTGAGATGAGTTTTCCCTGGCGCTATAAGCGTCCTAAAGGGTTGTCGTAGACTACGACGTTGATAGGCAGGGTGTGTAAGTGCTGCGAGGCATTGAGCTAACCTGTACTAATTGCCCGTGAGGCTTAACCATACAACACCCAAGGGGTTTTGTGGACTCAATAGAAATACCAAACGCTTGAATGAGTTTGAAGAGAGACTTTTAAATCAGTTTTCCGAATTTTAAAATTTGCTTGGCGACCATAGCATTGTGGACCCACCTGATTCCATGCCGAACTCAGAAGTGAAACACAATAGCGCCGATGGTAGTGTGGGGTTTCCCCATGTGAGAGTAGGACATCGCCAGGCTCCAAATTTATTTTCACTTTTTAAAAAGTGAAGACAAAAGTTTTCAGAATCGTTTTTAAACGACTCCTGAATTGCTGATATAGCTCAGCCCGGTAGAGCGCACCCTTGGTAAGGGTGAGGTCCCCAGTTCGAGTCTGGGTATCAGCACCACTATTTAGTTGATTTGATTAATCAAGTTAACAACAGAATTTGTTTGACGACCATAGCATTGTGGACCCACCTGATTCCATGCCGAACTCAGAAGTGAAACATAATAGCGCCGATGGTAGTGTGGGGTTTCCCCATGTGAGAGTAGGACATCGTCAGGCTTAAATTGCATTATGCTGAATAGACACTGCGGAGTGGTAGTTCAGTTGGTTAGAATACCGGCCTGTCACGCCGGGGGTCGCGGGTTCGAGTCCCGTCCACTCCGCCACTTATTTAGAAGCCTCGCTAGAAATAGCGGGGCTTTTTTACATCTAAATAATTGTATTTCTACCCTTCGCTCGAACGAGCCCTGCGAGGGTTCGCCTATAGCTGACCATTCTGCCACTTATTAGAAAGCCTAGTCTCACGACTAGGCTTTCGTCGTTTCCAGTTTCATATTTGGGGTTAGACAGACTAGTTCCGAAAAAGGTTTCCCAGTTAATTCAATTACTGATTAGAACGCCTCGTTAGAAATAGTGAGGCTTTCTACATTTTGAAAATGGGCTTAGCTCATTGCTCGACCGTGTTAATTTTGGCCATTTCAGTCTTACTCCGAAAATCTGGCCTTACAGACTAAGCTTGCCCTTTACTTGGATAAGGTTTCTCAGTGCGACCTACAATCCCAATAGCTTGCAATACCTCATATCTAGATACTTATATTGGGGAAGCTCTGTTATCAATAACTGGGCTTTCTTACGATTCTAATCGAGAATGACTTAGATATGTTTTAACTGCCTATATAATTAGTGACTTAACTTATTAAAGCATCGTAATCGAAAGTGTGGAGTTATAGGGATTTGTCCCTTGGTAAATCAAGTCGTGCTGGCTCATCTACAGTATCCCTAACCGTCTACCGCTATATGAGAACTATTGATAGAGGGAATGCCCAGTTTCGTTTGGGTTGTGCAATCATGACTTCAGTTAGGCTATGAGTATTGCTCTTTAATATTGGCAATGTGCTTGCCTACGAACTCGACTATCCTTTCGGTCGGAATTCTTTGATGAAGATAAGGCTCTCGCGGTGTGTTAGAAACCTTTTTAGAGCGTGGTAGAGCTTGTCGATATTAATAACGACTCCTAGCATGCATTAACCCTAAAGCCATTTTGAAGCGTATCTGAGCGCCTTGTTTAATGGGCTTATTAAAGGCTACCAATTCCAGATATAGCATTTAAGTGACTAGCAATGTGTTGGTTTGCAGTTAATCATTAGAATAGCTGAGATTTGAAATGACAATGTTCGATCAATTAAATAGATAGAACATCTCCCGTCTCCTGGCTTGGAGGATGAATCGATACACGTCTTTGCCAGTGAGTTATTTGATTTATTGCTTACTAGTTTAAATTGTTTGTTGGTAAATACGACTAGTATAAGGTTACGTAAAGTTATCTTTGTTAGTTGATAGTCCAAATTACTCAAGCTCATGAACTGATAGCTTTGGGATTGGTTCGACAAATCGATTGCGCCCTAAAGCCTTAAAGGTAGATCTATGAAATTAAGCTTTAACTTTGAAGATGCGAGCCAGATCTTTGTAGGATCTTTTGCTTTGGCCGTGCCGATTTCTTTTTCTGAAGAAGCCTGGAAGTTAGGGGAGACTTTACCTACAGCTAACTTGCTGTTGTTGTTTCTATTGTCTGCTGTATTCCTTGGCTTTTACACGTATGAGAGTGTATTTCAAAAAGATATTGTCGCTCGGTTGCCGGTGTTTATTTTCAGAATAGTTATTGCTTACGTCATGACGGCAATGGTTGTTGCTTTGGTGCTGACTTGTTTGGACAAGCTGCCTTTATTAAGCGATCCAATTGTATCTATCAAAAGGGTTATCGTTATTTCCATGCCAGCGTCTATGGGAGCTATCGTGGTGGATAGTTTCGATAAAGAGTGAGTTGTATGTTACTTCAATTTAAGCAGCCAACAGGGTCTTTCTAGAGCTTAGTTGATTCTTTATTAAGTTGTCTTGTTTCCATATTTAGTCATTGATTTTTTTCAGCCGAGCTCTTCATCAATGACATAAACGGTAAGTATGTTATGAGTGACTCTTATTTAAATGTGTCGCTGTTGCTAGGTTAGGGATTCAAAGCGAATTAAAGAATGAAGCTTGGTAGTTTTGGAAGAATATGAAACTGTTAGTTACTGAATCGAAAAGGAATTAGAGAGGTGAAGGTACTTGCATGGGGAAATTCGGATCTTTAAATGCAAAAAGGCCGCATCAATGATGCGGCCTTTTCTAATTGGCTCCCCTTGCAAGACTTGAACTTGCGACATACGGATTAACAGTCCGCCGTTCTACCAACTGAACTAAAGGGGAATTGATTGTTTAGCCTCTAATCAAGAGAATGGTGCCGACTACCGGAATCGAACTGGTGACCTACTGATTACAAGTCAGTTGCTCTACCTACTGAGCTAAGTCGGCATCATGAATCAAAAAGCTTATGCTTGATGATTAACTTGGCTCCCCTTGCAAGACTTGAACTTGCGACATACGGATTAACAGTCCGCCGTTCTACCAACTGAACTAAAGGGGAATTATTCTTAAAGCTTTAAAGAAATGGTGCCGACTACCGGAGTCGAACTGGTGACCTACTGATTACAAGTCAGTTGCTCTACCTACTGAGCTAAGTCGGCACATAATATTTCTTTGTGCTTTACTGTTGTTGTCTAAGACACCAACAAATAAATTGTGGTGCCCGGAGGCGGAATCGAACCACCGACACGAGGATTTTCAATCCTCTGCTCTACCGACTGAGCTATCCGGGCGACGAGGTGTATTAAACGTGTTTTCGCGTTCTGGGTCAACATTAAATTGCAAAAAAAGTATTGTTTGATGTTTTTCTATACTTAGTGGGTTGTTTTTGTTCATTTGGGGCGAAAAACCTAGGTCTAGCATGCTCTAAAAGATAGTAAAACTACGGTTAACTACACTGATTGGGCGTCGAAATAAAAAAAGCACGTATGAAAACGTGCTTTTATATTTAAGAATTTTGTTGAGAGTTTAGTGTTTTACTTCAAACCTATTAACCCAGGCTTCTAATTCATTAGAAAGAGAGGCAAGTGTTTGAGTGCTGTTATGACTTTCTGTCACTACATTACTCAGTTGGTTGCCACTTTCTTCGATCATATTGATACGCTTCGAAATATCATCACTCACCTGAGTCTGTTCAGCGGCGGCTGTCGCGATTTGATGACTCATTGATGAAATAGACTCTAACGCCACAACTATCTGTTGTAGTGCTTCAGAGGCATTCTGGGACTCTGTTACGGTGCTTTCACTGGTAGTCGCGCACACTTCCATAGTTTTTATCGCGTTACGAGAGCCTTCTTGAAGGTTATTGATCATTAGCTGGATTTCTTTCGTGCTTGACTGTGTTCGACCTGCAAGGTTGCGAA
The DNA here is from genome assembly GCF_057785995.1 of Vibrio sp. QJM3NY_15. Lineage (NCBI taxonomy): Bacteria > Pseudomonadati > Pseudomonadota > Gammaproteobacteria > Vibrionales > Vibrionaceae > Vibrio > Vibrio sp. QJM3NY_15. The sequence continues at coordinate 3,187,715 of NZ_CM173517.1, read as the reverse complement.
CTTCATCTGCTACAACGGCAAATCCGCGACCTTGTTCACCAGCACGCGCCGCTTCAATTGCCGCATTCAGTGCTAGAAGGTTAGTTTGTTCTGCAATATCACCGATGACGTCTAAGACCTTAACGATGTTATGTACATCACTGTCTAAGTTAGCGACGGCTTCACTTGCTGTGCCGAGTTGGCCTGCTAGACCTTGAATGTTATCTACTGTGTTGTGAATTAGGCGCTGAGTATGTTGGCTCTGTTTATCAGCTTCGTCAGTATTACGCGCAGTATCGCCTGCTGAATCAGCAACATTGTTGGCTGAAGAGGCCATTTCCGTCATAGCTGTCGCGATCATCTCAGTCGACTGTTGCTGAGTCTCGGTCAGCTGAGCGATAGAACCTGCACGATCTTCCACGCGCTGTAACTCACCTCTTAATGCCAGCATTGAGGCATTAAGGTTTGATACTAGCTCGGCTAACGACTTACTCATTTGTTGTACAGCGTGATAAATACTGCCGTTTATTGCCTGAGTTTCAAAAGAGGTTTGAATGCGGCCTTCTGCGACGGCTTGTACCGCTTCTCTTACATCTTTAGGCTCGCCGCCAAGAAGTGCCAGCATTCGCTTAATAGATACAATTAGGCTTGATAAAATAAGACCAGCAATCACGACACATAGAAACAATTGCCATTGAGCCGTTGACCAGAAACGTGCATTGACTTCATTGAAGCCGATACCCGTACCTACAACCCAACCCCAATGCGGAGTCTTCTCTGCAATAGACAGTTTTTCTTCAATCGTTCCGTCTGGAAGCTTTTGTGTCCAGGTGTACTCAATGATCTGGCCAGTACGATTGCCAAGTACTCGTTGAATGAGTTGGCCAACACTGTTTCCATCACCGTCTTTAAAATCATTAAAGCTGGTCCCGTGTAGTTGTGGATCCAGAGGTGTCGCAACAAACGTCATGTTTTCATCCGCAACATAAACGTATTCATTGTCTTTATAGATGTTGTTACGTAGTAGGCGAGTAGCAAGCTGTTTGGCCTGTTGTTCTTCTAGAGTGCCATCAATAGCCATTTTTTCGACTTCAGTAAGAATGCTGTATGCGCTCTTAAATAGCTCTGTCACACGAGCTTTGTTGTCCATGTTACTAGCGACTCTCAAGGTCCATAAACCAGTAGCAGTTAGCGCCAGCAGAGCGATCAAGATGATGCCCGATAATAAGTAAGCTTGCGTTTTTAATTTCATATTTTCCTGCGTAGCGATTCAATAATTAGTATTAGATATAATTCATCGAATCTTAATCTAACTCGTGTAGGGCAGATATCAGAAAGATATCAAAACATGATGAAGATTAAATTTACGAAGCAAAAAAAGTAACAGATTGCCATTCTGTTTGTTTTTATGTGACGATACGCGGCTAAAGGTGCTTAATTTCAGATATGGTTTAGTTTGTATCGAGAGGGTTTGAACGAATTCAAGGATGGGTACTGTCGAGATAGGAAAGGGGATGCTTTAACTTTATGGGGATGATCAGGGCTTGATGTTGAGTTGGCGGCAATACTGAATAGAGTTAGCTTTTGCTCAAGCAAAAAAAAGCCAAGTCTTTCGACTTGGCTTTCTTGAATGTGGCTCCCCTTGCAAGACTTGAACTTGCGACATACGGATTAACAGTCCGCCGTTCTACCAACTGAACTAAAGGGGAATTACTTGTCTTAACATCAGGTCTATAAAGACCATTATTTGTTAAGTACCAAATAATGGTGCCTCGAGGCGGAATCGAACCACCGACACGCGGATTTTCAATCCGCTGCTCTACCGACTGAGCTATCGAGGCAAAAGAATGGTGCCGACTACCGGAGTCGAACTGGTGACCTACTGATTACAAGTCAGTTGCTCTACCTACTGAGCTAAGTCGGCACACTAAATTCTTTGCTTTAGAGAGTAAACTCTCTAATTAAAACCTCATATAAAATGAAGTTCTTTAAAATGGCTCCCCTTGCAAGACTTGAACTTGCGACATACGGATTAACAGTCCGCCGTTCTACCAACTGAACTAAAGGGGAATTACTTGTCTCAACATCAGGTCTATAAAGACCATTATTTGTTAAGTACCAAATAATGGTGCCTCGAGGCGGAATCGAACCACCGACACGCGGATTTTCAATCCGCTGCTCTACCGACTGAGCTATCGAGGCAAAAGAATGGTGCCGACTACCGGAGTCGAACTGGTGACCTACTGATTACAAGTCAGTTGCTCTACCTACTGAGCTAAGTCGGCACACTAAATTCTTTATGCTTTTGTTCGTGTTGCTACTCCCTGTTAAAGAGTAATGACACCAACAAATCAAATTGTGGTGCCCGGAGGCGGAATCGAACCACCGACACGAGGATTTTCAATCCTCTGCTCTACCGACTGAGCTATCCGGGCAACGGAGCGCTATTAAACGGATTTTCTGCATAACCGTCAACACCTTTTTTGAAAATAATTAAAAAAAACGTTCGTTAGTTGTTTTTTTATTCAAAAGTGAGGCTTACGTTTTACCTTGGTTAAAATCTTTCTTGAATTTTGTTACTTTTTCTAAGTATCGACGTGACTCTTTGTTTGGGTGTTTCTTTGTCAGTGCCCAGTAAGCTTGACTAGGTTGCAATGAGTTTAAGTCACGCATTGCCCGCTTTCTGTCCTTACTGAAGGTATTGAGTACCCCACCAGTGCCACCGTTGTATGCTGAGATCATGCTGTATTCGAGTGTGGTTGGGTGCTGCACGTCCTTCAAATAACGATTTTTAAGGATGTAAAAGTACGCAGTGCCAGCATCAATGTTGTTTTCTGGATTGAATAAGTACTCAGGACTTGGTTCTCCAGGTTTATTTTTGACGAGCTTAAAGACATCTCGGCCTGCCGTTTTTGGGACCACCTGCATAAGACCATAAGCATTCGCCCAACTCACAGCGTATGGGTTAAAACTACTCTCTGTTTTGATGATTGCGTAAATCAAGTCTTCAGGAATGTCATAACGTTGAGATGCGCGACGAACGATATCTGCGTACTTATAGCTTCGTTTGCTGGCGTGATCGGCCACCATTGGAATTTCGACGTAATACGCTTTTTTAAAGTCGACTTCCTTGGTTTTTAGGTTATTGGCGATCAGGTAATCAGCAAATTTGTTAGCACGCCATGTCCATTGGATAGGCTTTTTATCCTGATCAACGACTTGGTTATAGAGGAAAGGTTGACCTTCTAACTTGATGCTTTTGGAAGAGAATAGATCGACATTCGCAGGATCATCTGGCGTTAAAAGTGTCGTCATGATTGCATTTTTGAGGTGCTTTTTAGGGTCCGTTGAGGAGACGGTTTCAACTGTGATCAGGCCTTGGCTAAAGTTTACTTCTGAACGGCTCAAGTAATTATCTATGTATTTCACATAGTTACTCTTGCCCGCCATCTTTACTTCACTGCTGCCCCAACGTTTTTGGATATTGCCAGAAAAGCTATTAATTAAAGAATCTAACGCCCCAGTGTCTTTTTCAAATTGACCGGGTAGCTCCGCTAAATTACTTACAAATCGGTTGGTTGGTTCGTAATTAACATCATAAATGCTTTCGACAAATTCACGACTGCACCCAGTTAACAACATGGCTGTTAGGAAGTAACTTAGCTTTTTCATAGTTCCTCATACAAAAATGACATCGCAGCGTTAACCATGATGTCATTAAAATTTGCTTAAATAAATGTCTTATTCGCTTGGTGGAGTGTAGCCATCAATAACGACATCTTTACCTTCGAAAAGGAAGTTAACCATCTCAGTTTCAAGAAGTTTACGATGCTCAGGATCCATCATGTTTAGCTTCTTTTCATTGATAAGCATAGTTTGCTTGCTTTGCCATTGTCCCCAAGCTTCTTTAGACACGTTGTCAAAGATACGCTTACCTAAGTCACCTGGGTAAAGTTGAAAATCTAGGCCTTCAGCATCTTTTTGAAGGCGAGCACAAAATACAGTGCGGCTCATAGTGGTTCCTCTTATCGCGTTCGTTGATTCAAACGTCGTCATTCAGTTCAAAGGGTAGGCTCTCAATAAGCTGCTTTACAGGAGCGGCTAGGCCAATTTCTTCCGGTTTTGATAAGTTATACCAGAGACCTTTAGTCCCTTCCATTATCAAATCTGGTTGTTTATCTAATTTTACTAATACTGGTGTGATATCTAAGTGGTAGTGGCTGAAAGTGTGCCGAAACGCAATCATGGTCTTGATCGAATCGGTTTCATTGTCTTTGATCGAACGAAGATCTAACTGATGTTCGATCTCTGCGTTTTCATTTTGAGGGAAACAGAATAGTCCTCCCCAGATACCAGATTGAGGGCGTTGTTCGAGCCATACTTGATTGTTGTGGTACAGAATCACAAACCATGTTTCTTTTATTGGCTTTTCTTTCTTTGGTTTCTTGCCAGGGAAATCGAGCTGTCTATCGAGCTTCTTAGCTTCACACATGCTTTCAATCGGGCATAAGGTACATTTAGGCTTGCTACGGGTACAAACCATCGCACCCATATCCATCATTGCTTGATTGTATTTATCGACATCTTTTTTCGGAGTATGAGCTTCTGCATGCTCCCAAAGTTGGTTTTCAACCTTCTTTTGTCCGGGCCAACCTTCAACGGCAAAGCTTCTTGCAAGCGTTCGTTTCACATTGCCATCAAGAATTGCATGAGGAAGCTTATGAACGGAAGACAGCACTGCAGCGCCAGTTGAGCGACCGATGCCCGGTAGCGCATTCATCTCTTCGATAGACAGCGGAAATTCACCACCATACTGTTCAGCAACAATCTTAGCTGCTTTGTGAAGGTTACGAGCTCGCGCGTAATAACCAAGCCCCGTCCATAAGTGGAGCACTTCATCTTGTTCAGCGTTCGCTAGGTCGATAACCGTTGGAAAGCGCTCTAAGAAGCGCTGGTAGTATGGAATCACCGTGGCGACTTGAGTCTGCTGAAGCATGATTTCAGATAGCCAAACGGTGTAGGCGGTTTTGTTTTGTTGCCAAGGTAATTCTTTACGCCCAAAGGCGTCATACCACTTTAATATGGCGGTTGCGAAAGGAGTCACGACATGCTCTATGCTTTGCTATTATTAGGAGTGAAATTGCACCACACTTACGGTTGGATGTAAAACAGACAAATTGTGTGGGAATTTATCCACGGAAAGACTTGCACCGGAGGCAATTCTTTGGATAATCCCCGCTTTGATTAATCAATGTGCAGGCAAAAATCAATGAGTGAAGTGACCACTAACGAATATACTGAAGACGGCAAACTGGTTCGTAAGATCCGTAGTTTTGTTCGCCGCGAAGGCCGCTTAACAAAAGGCCAAGAAAACGCGATGAACGAATGTTGGCCAACAATGGGTATCGACTACAACCCAGAACTTCTTAATTGGAAAGAAGTGTTTGGCAACGACAACCCTGTTGTACTAGAAATTGGCTTCGGTATGGGTGCATCACTGGTTGAAATGGCAAAGAATGCGCCTGAGAAAAACTTCTTAGGTATTGAAGTTCACAGCCCAGGTGTTGGTGCGTGTTTAGGTACAGCTCGCGATGCTGGCGTAACTAACCTGCGCGTAATGTGTCACGATGCAGTAGAAGTATTTGAACACATGATCCCAGACAGCAGCCTGCATACACTGCAACTGTTCTTCCCTGACCCATGGCATAAAGCTCGTCACCACAAACGTCGTATCGTTAAGGCTGAGTTTGCAGAGATGGTTCGCGGTAAGCTGCAACTTGATACTGGTATTTTCCACATGGCAACAGACTGGGAAAACTACGCAGAACATATGATTGAAGTGATGAACGTCGCTCCAGGTTTCGAGAATATCGCTGAAGACGGTGATTACATTCCTCGTCCAGACGAGCGTCCACTGACTAAGTTTGAAGCTCGTGGCCACCGTTTAGGTCATGGTGTTTGGGATATTAAATTCAAGCGTACTAAGTAATTCTGAACCAAATTAAGTGAAGGTGAATCCGACTTAGGACTAAACCCTACACTTTATGGGATTGATTAAAGCCAACATTATTGTAATGTTGGCTTTTTTGTCCTTAGGCTTTTATTGCGATAAAGGTTTAAGGACAGAAAGTAATGTCACACCCCTACAAAAATAACAATAAAGAAGTAAGCACACATGAAACCAACTCAAGCTATCTTGGCCGAGATTTTAGATGAAGTTCGCCCTTTAATTGGTCAGGGAAAGGTCGCTGATTATATCCCTGCATTGGCTCGTGTATCGAACCAGAAACTGGCGATTGCGGTATACACCAATGAAGGTGAAGTTATTCAAGCTGGCGATGCTGATGAAGCATTCTCAGTGCAATCTATCTCGAAGGCTTTAAGTCTGACGCTAGCAATGGTGTTGTATAAGCCGGAAGAGATATGGCAGCGAGTAGGGAAGGAGCCTTCAGGACAAGCCTTTAACTCGATGATTCAGCTTGAGATGGAACACGGCATCCCTCGTAACCCGTTTATTAATGCTGGCGCGATTGTCGTGGCTGATTTATTACAAAGCCGTCTATCAGCGCCAAGGCACCGTTTATTAGAATTTGTCCGTCAGCTATCAGGTGATACACATATCGTGTATGACAAGGTTGTGGCGGCTTCTGAGATGATGCACAGCGATCGTAATGCTGCTATCGCTTATTTGATGCGTTCATTTGGTAATTTTGAGAACGATGTTATTCCCGTACTCAACAATTACTTTCATGCTTGTGCGCTTAAAATGACCTGTGTTGACTTGGCGAAGACCTTTAGCTATTTGGCAAACAAAGGCGTGTCGGTTCAGACTAAGAAAGAGATCATCACGCCAGTTCAAACCAAACAGCTGAATGCTTTGCTTGCGACATGTGGTTTGTACGATGGGGCGGGAGAGTTTGCTTATCGTGTTGGTATGCCCGGAAAATCTGGTGTCGGTGGCGGGATTATTGCGATTGTTCCTGGCGAAATGACGATCGCGGTGTGGTCTCCGGAACTGGACGCGTCGGGTAATTCACTAGCGGGAACTCAGGCTTTAGAGTTGCTCTCTGAGCGTATTGGGCGTTCTATTTTTTAGAAGAAAGATGCGAGATGCGAGCACGGACTTCGTCCTATAGAGCGCTTCGCTTCGAGAAAGACTCTTACAATAAAAAGGGTTGACCCTAAAGCCAACCCTTACGCAATACTTCTCGAATCTCGAATCTCGAATCTCGAATCTCGAATCTCGAATCTCGAATCTCGAACTATTCGTCTTCTTCTGCCATAAAGGCTTCAAGCAAATCGTTTAAGAAGAGTTTTCCTTTTTCAGTGATCTGCCAATGGCTGTCGGTTTCATTAAGATAACCGAGGTCTTTGGCCCACTCTATCGTTGGCTGAATCGAATCAAACTCTAACCCAGTCGTATCAATGAAGTCTTGTTTTGGACACGCCTCCATTAGCCTGAAGCGGTTCATGAAGAACTCGAAAGGGCGGTCGTCATTAGGTACTTCAAGTTCATCCGACAGATAGGGCTTTACCAGATTCTGATACGCGGCTAGGTAGCCTCTAGGGTGTTTAACCTTAGTGGTGCGAACAATACGTCCATCTGCAAAGCTCAGCTTGCCATGAGAGCCACAGCCAATACCTAGGTAGTCACCAAAGCGCCAGTAGTTGAGATTATGCTGACACTGATATCCCGGCTTGCTGTAACCTGAAATTTCGTACTGTACATAACCTGCATCTGCGAGCTTCTTATGGCCTAAGTCGAAGATATCCCAAAGGTCATCATCGTCAGGCAGCTGTGGCGTTTTGTAATAGAACATGGTGTTAGGTTCTATTGTTAGCTGATACCAAGACAAATGTGGAGGGTCGAGCTCGATCGCTCTGTCCAAATCAGCCAAGGCCTGATCAATGCTTTGATCGGGTAAGCCGTGCATTAGATCTAGGTTGAAGCTATTTAATCCGATTTTATGTGCTAAATGAGCAGCGTTAACCGCTTCGTCTTGACCGTGAATACGCCCAAGCCTTTCCAGTTTCTCTTGCTCAAAACTTTGCACGCCCACCGAGATTCGAGTTATGCCTGCTTTTTGGTAACCAGCAAAACGCTCAGCTTCGATAGTTCCCGGATTAGCTTCCATGGTGATTTCTATTTCAGGTTTGAATGGGATACGCTGTTCAATGCCTTGCAGCAATCGACCTATTCCTTCTGGAGAAAATAGACTCGGTGTGCCGCCACCAATAAAGATCGAATGCAATGGGCGAGGTGCGCCATTGAGTTGGTATTTTTCGATATCGGTATCGAGATCCTCAAGCAGAGCATCTATATACTCTTTTTCAGGAATCTCGGCTTTTAGAGCATGAGAGTTAAAATCACAATACGGACACTTTTGTACACACCATGGGATGTGGACATAGAGGCTGAGTGCGGGTGGTATTAGCGCTGCATTGTGCATTACAGAGCTTGCTCCTTGAGAGTCTTGAATAATGACGCTAGGGCTTTACCACGGTGTGACAGTTGCTTCTTACGTGACGATTCAAGTTCTGCTGAGGCGCAGTTATCTTCTGGTACAAAGAATACAGGATCGTAGCCAAAGCCATTCTCACCGTGTTCTTCAGTCAGAATGCGACCTTCCCATTTACCGTGACATACTAATGGAGTCGGATCATTTTCGTGACGCATTAGCACCAATACACAGTGAAAACGAGCTGTGCGTTTTTCAACCTCGACACCTTGCATAGCAGATAACAGCTTTTCGATGTTTTGCTTATCTGTCGCCCCTTCACCTGAGTAACGTGCCGAGTAGATACCGGGTGCTCCATTTAAGTAATCAACTTCTAAACCAGAGTCGTCAGCAATGGCTGGCAGCCCTGTTTCTTTCGCAGCGTGGCGAGCTTTGATGATGGCATTTTCAATGAAAGTCGTTCCCGTTTCAGCGACTTCTGAAACGTTAAATTCACTTTGCGCGACAACGTCGAAACCAAACTCAGACAGAATATCTGCCATCTCGCGAACTTTGCCTTGGTTGCCTGTTGCTAAAACAATCTTACTCATGGGGATGTGGCTCTAATAAGTTAATGACTAGAAATGTGAGCTTTGAAGCTACTCTTCTATATAGAATTTTTGTGTGAAACGCAGTGGTCCAGTGCCTTTCAAGCCTGCGTTAACATCAATATCAAAAGTGATGTTCTCTTCGTGAGTGATAGGGAACTCAGCAAGGTAATAAATCGCATCACCTTCCTTTATTTCACGGAAGTTAAGCGCACGAGTATTGCCTACTAAGTTTCGTGCTGTTCCCGTAATTTTAGCCGTTGTTGCAGGCTTGCCTAGAGAAGCGTTGTCTAGCACGCTGATATTTAGAATCGCTGAGTATCCGTTTCGTTTCAGCTTATATTGCTTAGCGACCTGCGCAGTTAAAAACGTGGAATTGAAAGCCGAGTAATGAACCTCGACATCCTTGATACTTTTAAACTGTCCTGCCGAGCTTGGTAGGGCAATCAGAGCGGTGAGTAGTGCTGTTATCCATAGACGCATAATGACTCCAATAAATAGCAAAAAGCCATCATAGGATGGCTTTGACTTCAGTTGGGATTTGGCTTGGTGAGCATATTCGAACTTGCTTATGCCGACCGAGCTCTCCCTTTTCTATCTTAATTTGCCCTTTCGCTACCTTAAATTGTTTCGCAAGGTATTTCGCTAAGTAAGCATTTGCTTTGCCATCAACCGGTGGTGCAGTAATGGCAATTTTCAGTTCCTCTCCGTGTAAGCCAACGATTTTATCGCGGCTTGCCTTGGGTTGGATATAGAGCCGAAGAAGAATATCGTCTTCTTCGGCCCAAACTGCTTTTGGCATCGTCAAAGTACCTGAGGTTCGTACTTGAATTATAGCTGATACCAAATAGGACCGATCATGTCGCCCATTAGGAAGTTCGCAAATTGCAGAACAATGAACAGAACCAGCACACTTAGGTCGAAGCCACCCATATCAGGAAGGATGCGGCGAATTGGAACTAGCATTGGTTCTGTTAATTGGTGGAATACGTATTCGATTGGGCTACGGCCTTGGCTAACCCAACTCAGGATTGCACGGATTAGTAGAACCCAGAAAATCAAACCACCAGCCGCTTTGAGCAGAGATAGTGCGCCAAAGATCAGGAAGCTAATATCAAATACAGCCGCACCGCCAGAGATAATCAAGTTTAGAGCGACGAACTTAAGTACACACAGCACATAAGCGAATACAACCGTCGCAAGGTCAAGGCTGCCGATTGATGGAATTACTCGGCGTAGTGGGGCAACAACCGGTTGTGTCGCTTTTACGATAAATTGTGAGAATGGGTTGTAGAAATCTGCACGTGATGCTTGTAGCCAGATACGTAAGATCACAACCATGATGTAAAGATCAAAAACGGTCGAGATCAGAAAGCTCATCGAATTCATATTGTTTCCTTTTTCGGATTTACTTGCCGCTTAGGTATAACCCGAACGACACAATGCTTTTGTACTGTAACGAGTATTAAAACAGTTTTTCCATCTCTTCAGCTCGAGCAACCGCCGCTTGCATGGCTTTGGCTACGATATCTGACAGTTGATGTTCGTTAAACGTGCGCAGTGCTTCTGCGGTTGTGCCGCCTTTTGAAGTCACCTGTTCACGTAGAGTAGATAACTCAGTATTTGGATTCGCAACCACCATTTCTGCCGCACCTAATGCAGACTGCTGCACTAATTTACGAGCGGTTTCCTGGTCGAAGCCTTGGTTGATTGCTTCGGCTTGCATCGCTTCCATAAATAGGAAGAAGTAAGCCGGAGCACTGCCCGCCGCCGCAATGATGTTATTAATCCCAGACTCTTGCTCAACCCAGCTTACCTCACCTACGGCTTGCATTAACTGAGAAGCGAACTCTTTATCACCCTGACTAACCGTTGAGTCAGCATAAAGGCCGCTCATCCCCTTACCAAGCAGTGATGGCGTGTTTGGCATAACACGGACAAGGTTTAGCTGGCAGTTTAACATCTCATTGAGTCGATTCGCATTAATACCCGCGGCAATTGAGATAACCAGTTTGTTGCTAAAGTCGATGCTTTGTAAGGGTTTGCATACATCAGCCATCATTTGTGGCTTCACGGATAACACAACAACGTCTGCTTGCTCTGCTGCGGCAATATTATCGCTGGTGGTATTGATGCCGTACTCTTGCTCTAACGGCAGCCTTCTGGTGTCTGAAGGTGCTGTTGCAGTAATCTTTTGCGCTGGGTAACCACTCGCCACTAAGCCCGCTACAATAGAGCGAACCATATTTCCCGCCCCAATAAAGGCGATGTTCTTATGTTCCATATATAAAATCCTGAGCGTGTCGCTGCGCGGTTAAAGCGAAGCGGTATCAATACTGTATTTTTCGTTGCTTGCTGTAGCTATTTCTTGCTGCTCGCCGTCGCTATTTTGCGTAATCACGAGCACCGAAGATAGCCGTTCCAATACGAACCATTGTGCTACCAGCCTCAACTGCTGCATCCATATCACCACTCATACCCATCGAAAGGGTATCGATGTTTGGATACTTCACGGCTAGCTTGCCTTTAAGCTCCGCCAGTTGAGAAAATGCATTAAGCTGAGATTGATAGTCAGATACGTTTGCAGGAATCGACATCAATCCTCTTAAGGTGAGGTTAGGGAGCGACGAAATCAACTCTGCGAGTGCAAAAACTGTCTCTTCTGACGTTCCTGATTTCGAATCTTCACCACTGGTGTTCACTTGAATGAGTACTTGTAGAGGTGGAAGCTCGTTTGGTCGTTGATCATTAAGCCTTTGCGCGATTTTATCGCGATCGACAGAATGCACCCACTGGAAGCTTTCTGCGATAGGGCGGGTTTTATTGGATTGAATTGGGCCAATAAAATGCCATGCTAAATTTAGGTTAGAATGTTGTTCTGAAAAGTGTTTTACTTTATCGACACCTTCTTGAACATAGTTTTCACCAAAGGCAACTTGGCCTCCGAGTGCGGCTTCTAGAATCGCATCAATAGGTTTAGTTTTACTGACGGCTAAAAGTTGCACGGACTCTGGAGCTCGTCCGCACTTTTGCTCAGCACTACGAATCTGTGAGGTGATTTGTTCGATATTTTGTTGAATACTACTCATAGCTGACTTTACTTAAGGGAAAATAAATGGATATCACTGAGTTACTAGATTTTAGTGTAAAGCATAACGCGTCAGATCTACATCTTTCTGCGGGTGTATCTCCAATGGTACGTATAGATGGTGAAGTAAGGAAGCTTGGAATACCAGCTTTGAGTCATGCTGATGTGCATCGTTTGGTTTTTGAGATCATGAGTGATTCACAACGCGGTGAGTTCGAAGAAAAACTGGAAGTCGACTTCTCTTTTGAATTACCCAACGTTGGTCGTTTCCGTGTTAATGCTTTTAACCAATCTCGTGGCTGCTCTGCTGTATTTCGTACCATTCCAGTGGAGATTCCTACCCTTGAACAGCTAGGGGCTCCTGAAATCTTTGAAAGAATATCTAATTACGAAAAAGGTTTAGTCTTGGTGACAGGGCCTACGGGTTCGGGTAAGTCGACAACTTTGGCTGCGATGGTAGATTACGTTAACCGAAACCATAATAAGCATATCTTGACGATTGAAGACCCGATCGAATTTGTTCATACCAACAACAAATGCCTAATCAACCAACGAGAAGTGCACCGCGACACTCACAGCTTCAAAGCTGCGCTGCGCAGTGCGTTACGTGAAGATCCAGACGTTATCCTTGTTGGTGAGCTTCGTGACCAAGAGACGATCAGCTTAGCGCTAACCGCAGCAGAAACAGGCCACTTAGTGTTTGGTACCTTGCACACGAGCTCTGCGGCAAAAACTATCGACCGTATTATCGATGTATTCCCGGGTAGCGACAAAGACATGGTGCGTTCAATGTTGTCTGAATCGTTACGTTCGGTGATCGCCCAGAAGCTGTTAAAGCGTGTCGGTGGTGGTCGAGTGGCTTGTCATGAGATCATGATGGCGACGCCTGCGATCAGAAACTTGATCCGTGAAGACAAGGTCGCGCAGATGTATTCGATCATTCAAACGGGCGCGGCACATGGTATGCAGACCATGGAGCAAAATGCGAAGCAGTTGATGGCTCAAGGTTTGGTTGATTCAGAAGAGGTCGAGAAAAAGATCGAAATTGAAACCTCAATGTTTTAATCAAGGTGAACAAAATGGAATTGAATCAAATCCTTGAGGGGATGCTTTCTCAAAAGGCTTCGGATCTTTATATCACTGTCGATGCTCCAATCCTGTTTCGTGTGGATGGTGAACTGCGACCTCAAGGAGATAAGCTGAATGCGGCTCAAGTATCTCAGCTTCTTGATGCGATGATGGATCAAGACCGACGCGATGAATATCAGCAAACGCGTGAGGCTAACTTTGCCATTGTGCGTGATTTTGGTCGTTTTCGTGTTAGCGCATTCTTTCAACGAGAGCTACCAGGAGCGGTAATTCGTCGTATCGAGACTAACATCCCAACCTTTGAGCAATTAAAGCTTCCTGATGTACTGCAAGACCTGTCAATTGCAAAGCGTGGACTTGTGCTGGTGGTTGGAGCAACGGGCTCTGGTAAATCAACTTCAATGGCTGCAATGACAGGCTATCGTAATACCAACCGTTCGGGGCATATTTTGACGGTTGAAGACCCGATTGAATTCGTTCACGAACATAAAAAATGTATCGTGACTCAACGTGAGGTCGGGCTAGACACTGAGAGCTATGAAGTTGCGCTTAAGAACTCTTTGCGCCAAGCGCCTGATATGATTTTGATTGGCGAAATCCGTAGCCGTGAAACCATGGAATACGCGATGACCTTTGCTGAAACGGGTCACTTGTGTATGGCAACTTTGCACGCGAATAATGCTAACCAAGCGTTGGAACGTATTCTCCATTTGGTGCCTAAAGAGCAGAAAGAGCAGTTCTTGTTTGATCTGTCGATGAATCTACGTGGTGTGGTCGCTCAGCAATTAATCCGAGATAAGAATGGCAGCGGTCGTCATGGTGTGTTTGAGATTCTACTCAACAGCCCACGAGTGTCTGACTTGATTCGCCGTGGTGAGTTACATGAGCTAAAAACAACGATGGCGAAATCGAAAGAGATTGGTATGCAGACTTTTGACCAAGCTTTGTATGATTTGGTCGTTGCAGGCAAGATCAGTGAGGAAGATGCTTTCCACAGTGCAGATTCAGCCAATGACTTGCGCTTGATGTTGAAAACCAGACGTGGCGATGACTACGGGACTGGTGCGTTGGCTGGCGTTAAGATTGATATGGGCTAAATTGATAGTCACCAAGGGGACCGCCTGAGTTGAGAGGCTCAGGCGTTTATGGGTAGCTTAATTATCACTTAACGTACCGTGTTGTCTGCGGCTATCATCGTAATATCTATTTCCACCAGTAAAACTAGAATTAACTTTACTATCATTCATGTACCCAGCATTGCTAGATCCTGTTGAACTGCACGCCGAAATAGCTAGAGCGGCGAAGATTGCTAGAAAAATTTTCATGTGAACTCCCACGTTCTTATTTTTGAATTGCATCGACATTACGATGTGAAATTCGAGTGGGATCACAAGTTAGCTTACATTTCGCTCACTTATTTTTCGTTATGAATATTGTGCTTCAAACCAGCTCTCTAAAATGACGACCGCAGACTGGTTATCGACATTACCTTTGCTTAGCGCTTTATAGCCACCCATTTCAAAAAGGTCGGCCCTTGCTTCTGTCGTAGAAAGTCTCTCATCATGTAGTTCAACATCCACACCAAAGCGTCCCTTAAGACGGTTAGCGAATTTCTTCGCTCTGGGTGTAATGGTTGCTAGATCTTTACCGTGAAGATCGGTAGGCAGACCAACCACGATAAGATTCGGTTGCCACTCTTTGATTTGTTTTTCTATGTCATCCCAGTTGGGGATACCATCTTTGGCTTTAAAGGCTTTTAAAGGGCTTGCTGTGCCTGTGATCTCTTGTCCTATCGCACTGCCGATACTTTTCGTACCGTAGTCAAATGCCATAATTGTTCGTGACATGGGGCTTCCAAATTAATCTGTGTTTGAGAGTTTATATACTGATTTGAGCTAGGCGTGGCCTGCGTCCGCTGAAAGCTGAGCTGCATTGATACCTAACATTTGCACGGCAACTTTCCAACGATCCGAAATTGGCGTATCGAAGATAACCTTTGGATCGGCTTCAACGGTTAGCCATGAGTTTTCAGTCAGCTCGGTTTCCAGTTGTCCTGGTTCCCATCCTGCATAACCAAGCGCGACCAGATAATGCATAGGTTCATCTTCTGTCCCTAACACCATTAGAATATCTTTCGAGGTTGTTACCGAGATTTGATCCGTCATGTTGATGCTGGATTGATAACTGCCTTTGGGTTTGTGCAAAATAAACCCACGATCTTCTGCGACTGGACCACCATTAAGTACTGGCTTATCAAGGCTTGCTTGGTTGGGTTTCGGCTGTTCAGAATCAACCTCAACTTGCTTAAGCATACTGCCGACAGTGACATCGATAGGAGCGTTGATCATCAAACCCATCGCACCTTCGTCATTGTGCTCACAAAGATAGATCACCGAATTCTGAAAGTATGGATCTTTCATTCCGGGCATAGCGACCAGAAAGTGGTTCGTTAAATTCATAGAGCCTCCTGCCAGTGTGTTCCCAGTAAAGGAAAAAGAGCGGCGTAAAGCCGCTCATTGTTCTTTGCCTAGATATTTTTGTGTTTTCGAATAGCTAAGGCTTTCTTTAGTTTAGGCTATTTAGCGTTAACGCGACGCTCGATTGCATCCATTAATTTACCCGTTACCGAAATATCAAAAGCAGCTTCAATTTCACGGATACAAGTAGGGCTTGTCACGTTGATTTCAGTCAGCTTGTCGCCGATAACATCAAGCCCAACAAAGATTAAGCCTTTCTCTTTCAGTGCAGGAGCAACTGCCCTTGCGATAGCCCAGTCTGTTTCACTTAGAGGACGAGCTTCACCTGTACCGCCAGCAGCAAGGTTACCTCGAGTTTCCCCTTTTGCCGGAATACGAGCTAGACAGTAAGGCATTGGTTCGCCGTCAACCACAAGAATACGCTTATCACCATTGCTGATGTCTGGAACAAAGGTTTGTGCCATTGCGTAGTTTTGACCGTGGTTAGTCAGTGTTTCAATGATCACTGATACGTTTGGATCGCCCTCTTTCACTCGGAAGATAGACGCGCCGCCCATACCATCAAGTGGTTTTAGAATCACGTCACCGTGTTCTTCTCGGAACGCTTTAATTTTTTCAGCTTTACGAGTCACGATGGTGGTTGGTGTCAGTTCAGGGAACCAAGCCGTGAATAGCTTCTCGTTACAGTCACGTAAGCTTTGTGGCTTGTTTACGATCAGTGCGCCGTTCTCTTCAGCACGCTCAAGAATGTAAGTTGCGTAGATGTACTCTGTATCAAACGGAGGATCTTTACGCATTAGTACAGCATCTAAATCAGAGAGAGCGATAGTCTGTTCTGATTTGAATTCGTACCAGCCGTTTGGATCTTCTTTTAGTTCAACAACCTTAGTGTCAGCAATGGCTACGCCTTGATCTAAATGTAGATCATCCATTTCCATGTAATGGATTTCGTAACCACGACGCTGAGCTTCAAGCATCATGGCAAAGCTAGAGTCTTTTTTGATGTTAATGGATGAAATTGGATCCATTACGATGCCAAGTTTGATCATTTTTTTCTCCTAGCCTAGATCGCCAAAACGGACTTGTAAGGCAGTAATTGCGGTTAGAGCTGCTGTCTCGGTACGAAGTACACGTGGGCCGAGTAGCGTCTCTTCAAATTTGTATTGTTCTGTCATGCCGATTTCTTCAGCTGACAGTCCGCCTTCAGGACCGATCAATAGGCGCACCTTACTGATGGGTTCTGGAAGGGTGTTAATTGAGTATTTTGCGCGAGGATGCAGGTTTAGCTTTAACGCTTCACTCGGTTCGCTGCACCACTCTTCAAGTTGCATGATTGGGCGAATAACCGGAACCGTATTGCGACCAGATTGTTCACATGCTGCGATAGCAATCTTTTGCCACTGCGCGAGCTTTTTCTCGAAGCGTTTAGTATCAAGCTTAACGCCACAGCGCTCTGAAATCAGTGGGGTAATGGTGTTTACACCAAGCTCAACCGATTTCTGAATCGTGAATTCCATTTTATCGCCACGTGAAATCACTTGGCCTAAATGTAAGTCTAACGGAGATTCGCTGCTACGTTCGATACGTTCAGTAACATTAACTGTGACGTTCTTTTTTGATACTTCAGCAATGGTCGCAGGGAATTCAGCGCCACTGCCATCAAATAGAAGAACATCTTGGCCTTCTTTCATACGAAGGACTCGACCAACATGACCCGCGGCATCTTCGCCTAAAGCGAGTGAACCTAACTGATGAATGCGTTCTGGGTGATGGATACGAGGGATTCTCATGCTGGTAAACCTATAAATAGTGTCATTTGGGTATTTTGTCTCTGCCTAACATGGATGCTTTTAGTTGAAAAAACAAGGGTAGAGCAAGAGTTTCAGGGGCAATTCTAAAACTCTTGTTTGAGATGGAGGCAATTGGAGATGTTGGTTGCCTGAGTCGTGTTATTTACAAGCAGGGAAAACAAATGGGTTGTGATTACCTTGGATCGCATAGATTCGCTTATCACGAGTACATTCCCACTTATCGACAGGGAATTGCTTGTTCCACGCCATCATCAGGTTAGTCTGCTGCTTAGATAGTTTGAAACCATACTCTTGGCTCATATAAAGATAAGTACGCGCGATAGAACCTTTTGCTCTGTCTGGCGGCATAACCTTACGCTGTTTGAAGTTGACCTGCATTTCACACTGACCGTAACTCACGCCATCCATTCCATTCCACTGACTGAAATTGTAATTGGATCGATCACCGTTAACCTCGCCAATTGCCGGAGTTAGATTATGAAGGTCGGCTTCCATCGATTTAAATATTTTGTCATTGCGAGTGCAGTTCTTGCGTCCGCCATCTTGCCAGCACTGACGCTGGTGGCCGAATTGCCAAGCTGGAACCACGTGTTCCCACTCAATACGGGAAGCGCGCTTTTGCTGTTTTCTCACTTGATAACCACAGCCGTCGAGGTCGGGGATACCTTTCTTTTTGTCTTTCCAAGTGATGTCGCAACCACAATAAAATGAAGTCGGGTGATCGAGATAAATCTTCACGGCTTCTTTTTTTGCTTTGGAGAAGGAGCTTGGTGGAGCGGCGAAAACGCTTTGGGTTACCAGTAGGCCAAATACTATTGATAGGTAAAAGGACACCGATAGGCCAAATACTTTTGGAGTGTTTTTTTGCATAGAGAAAGACTGATGAAAGTATGATAAACAACAGTCTAGCACTCAAATGTTAGTTCTCTCTATTACATTTATTCGCGTTACCTTGTGAGTTTAAGACTTAGCTCAATTGAAGGCCGGTAAAAGCTAAGGTTTGCTGGCATTGTTGGCAACGATACGTTGATTGGTTGCGGATGACTTTGTTGTGTCGTCTTATCGACAGGGGATAAGTGGTGCAATCACAGCGATACTCAAAAGTTTTGCCCTGCACTGAGGTTATCTCCAAGCTGTGGGTCGTTTTGGCCGGTACATTGAATACCTTTTCCATCACGTATTTCCACTCATTCCCGTGAGGCCTAACTCGTCCGAAGACCTGATGTGTGATCAGATGTGCGAGTTCATGAGGCACAACCTCGTTAATAAAGGCGTCTTCATTTTCGCTGAATAGCACTTGGTTGAGTTTTATCTCGTTTAACTGGAGGTAGGCTTTTCCCGCTGCCTTTCCTCTTAACTTGTAAGTGACGGTTGGACATGGAAATTCACGAGAAAAATGTTGATTAGCGATAGCTAGGCATTCGCCCAGTTTTTTATTTACTCGATGTTGTTGTGGGGTGTAAGACAAGCGTTGTTAACTCCAAAAAAAGCCTCAGCGTCTAAGCTAAGGCCTCATCATAACATTGCTCATCGATCGTGAAACGATTTAAACGTGATGTTTCTTTTTGATGACTTCGTGGTAAGCATGCCATGTTCCGTAGCCAAGTAATGGCATCGTTACAATCATACCCACGCCGTAGGTCGCGAAGCCGACTAAGATACCTGTACCAATGATACCAGCCCAAACGACCATCGCAGGGATGTTTGATTTAACAGCGTTGAAGCTAGTAAAAATGGCACTCATTACATCTACACGTCTTTCCATCATCAATGGAATCGAAAATGCTGAGATACTAAATATCAGGCTAGCGATAACAAAACCAATCACAGACCCTGTAATTAAGAAGGGAGCAAATTCGGTCAATGGTGCCCCTTGTACTGAAGGGTAAAGTGCGTGCAATAATGCAGCGATACGCATCCAGAATATCATCGCAACCATTAATACAATCGCAAACGCCCATTGGTGGGTTGAGTTACGTGTGATGGCTTTCATAGAGTGCAGTAGGCTAGCGTTGTGCCCCTTTTCTCTTTCCCAGGCTGCGTCATACAAGCCTAGGGCAAGAAACGGCCCTATTAGCATGTACACAATCAAGCTTGGCATAACGACTAAATGTGTTCCTTGCCATTGGACAAGTTGAACAATAGCGATGGCCGCACCCATAAAGCACAAACCGTAAAATGCGCTGATTAGTGGCATTCTCACTAAGTCGTGCAGTGCAAGCGACAACCAATGGAATGGGGCGGATATGCTTACTTGGTTACAAGGAATGGTGCGAGCATAATCCTGATCGCTGACCTTGTGTTTCTTATCGTTCAGTTCGGATGGGTGTACAGTACGAGGCATATATCCCCCTAGTTAAATAACGTCCTAGTTATAGTTCCATAAAGCTCAGTATTGCGTTCATATGAGGATTATGGTGTTGAGCTAAAATGCTCTTTTTCGTCCCAGTTATTGTTCTAGCGTGCATTTAACGAGAGCTATCAGACTGAATTACTTTGAGTTAAATGTGAGCTTGATCGCCTAGGAGTTACCTTAACTATTGTCAGTAGTGTTCGAAAACACAAATTATCGGTGGGTTTTTATACTAAGTGGTTAACGGTAAAGAAGACTTGGGCAGGGTGGTCTAGTAAGAAAAGGTTGGGTAAGTGCATAAAAATAAAGCCCTTACTAAGCAGTAAGGGCTTTAAAGAAACAAATTGCAGTGGCTAAATTATTTTAGCCCAGCGAAGTCCGCAAGGATTGCTGCTTTGTCAGTCGCTTCCCAAGGGAACTCTTCACGACCGAAGTGGCCGTATGCAGCAGTCTGCTTGTAGATAGGCTGAAGAAGGTTCAGCATCTCTTGAAGACCGTATGGACGTAGGTCGAAGTTTTGACGAACGGCTTCAATGATAATTTCGTGAGCTACTTTCTCAGTACCAAACGTTTCAACCATGATAGATGTTGGATCTGCAACACCGATAGCGTAAGACAGTTGAATCTCACAACGGTCAGCCATACCAGCAGCAACGATGTTTTTCGCAACGTAACGAGCTGCGTAAGCTGCAGAACGGTCAACTTTTGATGGATCTTTACCAGAGAATGCACCGCCACCGTGACGAGCTGCGCCGCCGTAGGTATCAACGATGATCTTACGACCGGTTAGACCACAGTCACCCATTGGGCCACCGATTACGAAACGGCCGGTTGGGTTGATGAAGAAGTTAGTGTCTTTGTTGATCCACTCAGCAGGAAGTACTGGCTTGATGATCTCTTCCATTACCGCTTCACGTAGGTCAGGTGTTGTTACTGAATCACAGTGTTGAGTTGAAAGAACCACTGCGTCGATACCAACAATCTTACCTTGGTCGTATTGGAACGTAACTTGAGATTTCGCATCTGGGCGAAGGAAGTCAAGCTTGCCGCTCTTACGTACTTCAGCTTGCTTCTTAACAAGAAGGTGAGAGTAAGTAATTGGAGCTGGCATTAGGATTGGTGTTTCGTTAGTCGCGTAACCAAACATGATACCTTGGTCGCCTGCGCCTTGATCTTTAGGATCGGCTTTATCAACACCTTGGTTGATGTCTGGAGACTGCTTACCAATTGTGTTTAGTACTGCACAAGAGTCAGCGTCAAAGCCCATATCAGAATGAACGTAACCAATTTCACGAACTGTTTCACGAGTGATTTCTTCGATATCAACCCATGCAGACGTTGTTACTTCACCGCCAACCATAACCATGCCGGTTTTTACGTAAGTCTCACAAGCAACACGTGCTTTTGGATCTTGTTCCAAGATGGCATCAAGAACAGCATCAGAGATTTGGTCTGCAATTTTATCTGGATGGCCTTCTGAAACAGATTCAGAAGTGAATAGGTGCTTAGCCATGAGAGCTCCACTTTTAGTTTAGTTTTTAGTTGCAAATAGTTAAATGCAAATAATTTCAGGCGTCGCAAGCTAGGAAGCGCCGCCGTTAAATACAGTATATTTTGTAGGTGTTTCTACATCTAGACGGCTATTCTAAATTCCAGCGGTCGAATTACAAGCTCTTTTTTATGATATGTCATAACTAAACGTTTGCGTATCGGTCGAGATAACGCATTGCTAAGTGATGTAAATGTTCGAAAATTGCGAAAAGTGACCGTTAAAATGCCAGTAAAACGTTTGCAGTCGCTAAAGTCGTTTGAGAGAATACCCGCGCTAATAAAAATGAAAACTTTAGCATCAATCTCTTTTTTAAATCGCTTATGTACTCAGGAGCAGACATGCCTTCTCGTAAAGATCTAGCCAATGCAATTCGCGCACTTAGCATGGATGGCGTTCAACAAGCAAATTCAGGCCACCCTGGCGCACCTATGGGTATGGCTGACATCGCTGAAGTTCTTTGGCGTGGTCACTTGAACCACAACCCAGCAAACCCAGAGTGGGCTGACCGAGACCGTTTTATTCTGTCTAACGGCCATGGTTCAATGTTGATTTACTCTCTGCTTCATCTTGCAGGTTACGAGCTTTCAATTGAAGACCTGAAAAACTTCCGTCAACTGCACTCTAAGACTCCAGGTCACCCAGAGTACGGTTACGCTCCTGGTATCGAAACAACGACGGGTCCTCTAGGTCAAGGTATCACCAACGCTGTTGGTATGGCGATGGCTGAAAAATCATTGGCTGCACAGTTCAACAAAGAAGGCCACGACATCGTAGACCACTACACTTATGCATTCATGGGTGATGGCTGTCTGATGGAAGGTATCTCTCACGAAGCATGTTCTCTAGCCGGTACGCTAGGTCTTGGTAAGCTGGTTGCTTTCTGGGATGACAACGGCATCTCTATCGATGGCGAAGTTGAAGGTTGGTTCTCTGACGATACACCTAAGCGTTTTGAAGCTTACGGCTGGCACGTAATCCCGGCAGTTGATGGTCACGACGCTGACGCTATCAATGCTGCTATTGAAGCAGCTAAAGCGGATCCTCGCCCAACACTTATCTGTACTAAAACTATCATCGGTTTTGGTTCTCCAAACAAAGCGGGTACGCACGACTGTCACGGTGCTCCACTAGGCGCTGATGAAATTACAGCAACTAAAGCGGCACTTGGTTGGGAACACGGTCCTTTCGAAATTCCAGCTGATATCGCAGCTGAGTGGAATGCGAAAGAAGCAGGCGCAGCGAAAGAAGCAGCATGGAATGCTAAGTTTGACGCATACGCAGCCGCTCACCCAGAGCTAGCAGCAGAATTCAAACGTCGTACAAACGGCGAACTACCAGCTGAGTGGGAAGAGAAAGCAAACGCAATCATTGCTGATCTTCAAGCTAACCCAGCAAACATCGCATCACGTAAAGCGTCTCAAAATGCTCTAGAAGCGTTCGGTGCTATGCTACCTGAATTCATGGGCGGCTCTGCTGACCTTGCGCCTTCTAACCTGACTATGTGGTCTGGTTCTAAGTCTCTTGAAGCAAATGACTTCTCTGGTAACTACATCCACTACGGTGTACGTGAATTCGGTATGACGGCTATCATGAACGGTATCGCTCTGCACGGCGGTTTCGTACCATACGGCGCAACGTTCCTAATGTTCATGGAATACGCTCGTAACGCAATGCGTATGGCTGCTCTGATGAAAATTCAGAACATCCAAGTTTACACGCACGATTCTATCGGCCTAGGCGAAGATGGTCCTACTCACCAACCAGTTGAGCAGATCGCTTCTCTACGTCTGACTCCAAACATGAGCACATGGCGTCCATGTGACCAAGTTGAGTCTGCTGTTGCTTGGAAACTGGCAATCGAACGCAAAGATGGTCCTTCTGCACTTATCTTCTCTCGTCAAAACCTTGCACAACAAGATCGTGACGCAGAGCAAGTAGCTAACATCGCTAAGGGTGGTTACATCCTGAAAGATTGCGAAGGCAAGCCTGAGCTTATCCTTATCGCGACGGGTTCTGAAGTTGAGCTAGCGGTTAGCGCTGCTGCTGAATTAACAGCTGAAGGCAAGAAAGTACGCGTAGTTTCTATGCCTGCAACTGACGCATTCGACAAGCAAGACGCGCAGTACCGTGAGTCTGTACTTCCATCTGACGTTACAGCACGTATCGCAGTAGAAGCTGGCATCGCTGACTTCTGGTACAAGTACGTTGGCTTCGGTGGCAAGATCATCGGTATGACAACGTTCGGCGAATCTGCACCAGCAGGCGAGCTATTCAAGATGTTCGGTTTCACTACTGAAAACGTAGTAAACACAGCGAAAGAGCTGCTTGCTTAATCATTGATTGCTAGCCTAGTGCTAACAGTAAAATGAAAGAAAAAACCGAGCGTAGAGCTCGGTTTTTTGTATCTGGGATTTGTTTTCTCCTAGACTCATCTTTATACGCAGCAGATCAATCTGTCCTAAGTAGGTTGAGTTATTCAAGTAATGCCTTTTGGGTAGGATTCAGTTATCATCTGTTGCACGAAATTTTGGTTAGATGTACGGAACTATGCTAAAAGTCGCGATAAACGGATTTGGACGAATAGGGCGTAATGTATTACGCGCTGTCTATGAAAGTGGCAAAAGCCAACAAATCAAAGTAGTAGCTGTCAATGAGCTTGCTCAGCCTGACGCTATGGCTCACCTATTGCAATACGACACCAGTCACGGCCGCTTCGGCAAGAAAATCTCTAACGATCAAGAGCACATCTATGTTCATCATGGCGTTGGTGCTGAAGATAAGGGAGAGTTCGATACGATTCGTATCTTACACCTTGCTGATATTGAGTTGTTGCCTTGGCGTGACCTTGAAGTTGATATTGTTCTCGACTGTACCGGCGTTTACGGTTGCCGTGATGACGGCCTAGCGCACATTGCTGCTGGGGCGAAAAAGGTTCTGTTTTCACATCCTGGTGCTAACGATCTGGATAACACCATTATTTACGGTGTGAATCACGACACTATTACCGCTGACCATCGAATCGTTTCCAATGGTTCATGCACGACTAACTGTATTGTCCCTATCATCAAGGTGCTTGATGATGCTTTTGGTATTGAGTCCGGCACGATTACGACCATTCACTCTTCTATGAATGACCAGCAAGTTATCGATGCATACCACAGCGACCTTCGTCGAACTCGAGCAGCAAGCCAATCAATCATTCCTGTCGATACCAAATTGCATAAAGGTATTGAAAGAATCTTTCCGAAATTTTCTAACAAATTTGAAGCGATATCCGTGCGTGTGCCAACGGTAAACGTCACTGCGATGGATTTAAGTGTCACAATTAATGCAAATGTGAAAGTTAATGACGTAAATCAAACCATTGTTAATGCATCCCAGTGTACATTACACAATATAGTTGACTATACTGAAGCGCCGCTCGTTTCCATCGATTTTAATCACGATCCCCATAGTGCAATTGTTGATGGTTCACAAACTCGAGTGAGCAACGGCCACTTAGTGAAAATGCTGGTGTGGTGCGACAATGAATGGGGCTTTGCAAACCGAATGCTGGATACGGTTCTTGCAATGGAAGCTTCTGAAGGCAAGAAGTAAGACCTAGAAGCAAATGTGCGGATTATTTATTTTTTAGCTTGAATTAAATGCTAAGTGTCCACATATTACTAGTAGTTAAAGAATTACCAGTTGAATAATTTATAGGCTTAGCAGGGTTGCTGAGTTTCCAAAACTTTATTTTTATTTAAATTTGAGAGGACAAATCATGTCTGTGATCAAGATGACTGACCTGGAACTTGCAGGTAAACGCGTATTTATCCGTGCTGACCTAAACGTACCAGTAAAAGACGGTAAAGTAACTTCAGATGCACGTATCCTAGCATCTCTACCAACTATCAAACTTTGCCTAGAAGCTGGCGCAAAAGTTATGGTTACTTCTCACCTTGGTCGTCCTACTGAAGGCGAATACAACGAAGAGTTCTCTCTAGCTCCTGTAGTTAACTACCTAAACGACGCACTAGACTGCGAAGTTAAGCTAGCGAAAGATTACGTAAATGGCCTAGAGCTAAACGCTGGCGAACTAACTGTTCTTGAAAACGTTCGTTTTAACAAAGGCGAGAAGAAGAACGAAGAAGCACTTTCTAAGCAATACGCTGCACTATGTGACATCTTCGTGATGGACGCATTCGGTACAGCTCACCGTGCTCAAGCTTCTACACACGGCGTTGGTACTTACGCTCCTGTAGCATGTGCTGGTCCTCTTCTAGCTGCTGAGCTTGAAGCTCTTGGTAAAGCAATGGACAACCCAGCTCGCCCACTAGTGGCTATCGTTGGTGGTTCTAAAGTTTCTACTAAACTAACAGTTCTAGAATCTCTTTCTAAAATCGCTGACCAACTTGTTGTTGGTGGTGGTATCGCGAACACGTTCATTGCTGCTGAAGGCCACAACGTAGGTAAGTCTCTATACGAAGCTGACCTAGTTGAAACTGCTAAGAAGCTAATGAAAGAGTGTGCTATCCCAGTAGCGACTGACGTTGCATGTGCTAAAGCATTCGACGAAAACGCAGAAGCTGAAATTAAGCACGTTTCTGAAGTTCAAGACGACGACATGATCTTCGACCTTGGCCCAGATTCAACTGCAGCTCTAGCTGAAATCATCGGCAACGCAAAAACGATTCTTTGGAACGGCCCTGTAGGCGTATTCGAATTCAAAAACTTCGAAGCGGGTACTGCTGGTATTTCTAAAGCAATCGCTGACTCTGAAGGTTTCTCTGTAGCAGGCGGTGGTGACACGCTAGCGGCTATCGACAAGTTCGGTATCAAAGCAGATGTTTCTTACATCTCTACTGGCGGCGGCGCTTTCCTTGAGTTTGTTGAAGGTAAAGTACTTCCTGCAGTAGCAATGCTTGAAGAGCGTGCTAAAGCGTAATTGATTTAGAAAGGCGAGATGTGAATCTCGCCTTTTAACGTTTGCTGCATATCACACTTTTTTGCTAGAATGGCACAAGTTGTGAGCAAACGATTGCAAATTTTTAAACTTAAGTTTTTTAATCTTAAAACGATAGAATAAATAGGACTATTTCCATGTCTAAGATCTTCGATTTTGTAAAACCTGGTGTGATTTCTGGCGATGACGTACAGAAAGTATTTGAAGTAGCAAAAGCAAACAAATTTGCTCTTCCTGCAGTAAACGTAATCAACACTGATACTATCAACGCTGTTCTTGAAGCTGCTGCTAAAGCAAAAGCTCCAGTTGTTGTTCAGTTCTCTAACGGCGGTGCTGGTTTCTTCGCTGGTAAAGGCGTTAAACTTGAAGGTCAAGGCGCTCAAATTCTTGGCGCTGTAGCTGGTGCAAAATACGTTCACGCAGTAGCAGAATCTTACGGTGTTCCAGTTATTCTTCATACTGACCACGCTGCTAAGAAACTTCTTCCATGGATCGACGGTCTACTAGACGCTGGTGAAGAGTTCTTCGCACAAACTGGTAAGCCACTATTCTCTTCTCACATGCTAGACCTTTCTGAAGAGTCTCTAGAAGAGAACATCGAAACATGTGCAGCTTACCTAGCTCGCATGGCTAAACTAAACATGACAATCGAGATCGAACTTGGTTGTACTGGTGGTGAAGAAGACGGCGTTGATAACTCTGATATGGACGCATCTGAGCTTTACACTTCTCCTGAAGATGTTGCATACGCGTACGAGAAACTAAACGCAGTTAGCCCACGTTTCACTATCGCAGCTTCTTTCGGTAACGTACACGGTGTTTACCAAGCTGGTAACGTTGTACTTACTCCAACTATCCTGCGTGACTCTCAAGCATACTGTGCTGAGAAGTTTGGCATTGCAGCTGACGCTCTTAACTTCGTATTCCACGGTGGTTCTGGTTCTTCTGAAGCAGAAATCCAAGAGTCTATCGGTTACGGCGTTATCAAAATGAACATCGATACTGATACTCAGTGGGCTTCATGGGATGGCGTTCGTACTTACGAAGCTGAGAACCGTGATTTCCTACAAGGTCAAATCGGTAACCCAACTGGCGAAGCTGCTCCAAACAAGAAGTTCTACGATCCACGCGTATGGCTACGTGCTGGTCAGTCTTCAATGGTTACTCGTCTTGAGAAAGCATTCGCTGACCTTAACGCTGTAGACGTACTGTAATTCTTTGAATTAAGTACTCTTTAAGTTTTAAAAGCCCGCTCATTGAGCGGGTTTTTTTATGTCTGATAAAAACTTGTACTAAATATGTGAAAAACCTAGCGTGCGGTGAATAAATTTCGTAGTCTTTTAGTTATCGGTATTTGTGTTTATTGGTAAGTTTTATTAATTCAAAAGCTTACATAAATATGACTTTGCAATCTGTCAAAGATAGGATATCGTGCCGAAAAATTGAACTTGGTTCAGTTTATAAAAAAGGACTTGGCTTTAATTTACTTTTAACACAACGACTTAACGTGAAATATACGGTTTATTTTGTTGTTGGGTAAGTTTGGCTTAAGGCAGTTTAGCTCATAGCATATTATATAGAGGATGCACATTATGGCTGATAGTTCGACAGCGATTGAGACTCCACTTGTGGATGGTCTGTCTCACGCAGAACAGTGGTTAACAAATAACTCAGATCTGTTTATTCAATACGGTGTAAACATTATCTCAGCACTGATAATTCTATTTATTGGTAACCTTATTGTTAAAGCAGTAGCGAATAGCGTGTCTAAGGTTCTTCAGAAGAAGAAAATGGACCGAGCAGTTGTGGAGTTCGTCCATGGTTTAGTTCGTTACTTGTTGTTTGTTATTGTTTTAATTGCTGCACTTGGTCGTCTAGGCGTTCAAACTGCATCTGTGGTTGCTGTTATTGGTGCGGCTGGTTTAGCGGTAGGCTTAGCGTTACAAGGCTCATTATCTAACTTTGCAGCTGGTGTACTTATCGTTGCATTCCGTCCATTCAAGTCTGGTGACTACGTGGAAATTGGTGGTGTAGCAGGTTCGGTTGATTCAATTCAAATCTTCCAAACAGTTCTAACAACGCCAGACAACAAGATGGTTGTAGTACCGAACGGTAGCGTTATTGGTAGCCCAATTACTAACTACTCTCGTCATGATACACGTCGTATTGATCTAATGATTGGTGTTTCTTACAACGCTGATCTTCAAAAGACAAAAGCGCTACTGACTAAGATTTGTGAATCTGATGAACGTGTACTTAAAACACCGGGTGTTCAAGTTGGTGTTCATACACTAGCGGATTCTTCAGTAAACTTTGTCGTTCGCCCATGGGTTAACACTGCAGAGTACTGGGATGTGTATTTTGACCTTATGCAAGCAATCAAAGAAGGCTTGGATAACGAAGGTATCGAAATTCCATTCCCGCAAATGGATGTACACATGAATAAAGTAGAAGCTTAATCTCCGATTAGTTTTTATAGCTATAAGCTTTTATAAGGAAAGGCGGATAACTTAGGTTATCCGCCTTTTTTGATTCCAAGACTAGCCCTCCTGAGCGTTGACTCTCTTAATGCTCTGTTTTCTTTTCATCACCCTGCCTTTTGTTTTATTCGACGTCGGCCATAACGATGTTTTCAGCATTGCATATAAAGGCTTTCTTACCTCTTTGCCTCCTAAAATTGCCAGTAGACATAACCCTCCAGGGATAAGAATCATCATTAACAGGGGACGAAGTAGGTAAGAGAAACAAAAAATGGTGGGTAGAAAAATCAGTATTTGTCCCAATCGGTTTAATAAATTCATCGGTTCTCCAAATTGAAAGTAAAGTGAGCGTGCTCATTTTTATAATTGAGCGCGCTCAGTTTGTCAAATTAGACGACTAAGAGTATGATCAAGCTTGATTTGAAAAGGGTGTATTTTCGTGAGTAAGAGAGACATAACGAAACAGAAGATCTTGGCGTCTGCTTGGGAATTGTTTGGTGAAAATGGTTATGACAACACCACAACTCGACAGATTGCTCGTCACGCAAGTGTGGCTGATGGCACGGTGTTTAGTCATTTTGAAACCAAGTTGACGATTCTTCGAGAAGGGATGCTATCGCAGTTGGAAAAGATTGCTCAGGAAGTGTTAGCGACTGATCAAAATAAGAGTACGTTGGATATTGGTCTCTCGCTTATTGAACATTACTACTGTTATTACTTTGATAATGTTGAATTGAGTCGAGCGTTACTCAAAGAGGTGATTTGGGATCTCGACTATTACCGAACCTTTGATCAGGCACTCTTTCAGACGGTTAATGTCAGTACATCTATTTCTGAAAAAATGCCTTTGATTATGGATAGCTATTTCATGACTTTGATAAAACACTTGAGCCAACCTGAACCGAGCCTTGAAGCTGCGCTGAATGAACTGAACAATAAAATTCGAGTCATTCTAACCACCAACGAGATTGAATAATTCACTGTTTATTCGTGGCGTCGTTGCAATTTTCTAATGACTGGCTTGCGATCTCTGTTCTTGATGTGATTACCAATACTGTTCAATCAACCCATTAGCGAGCACAAGTGCAATGGCAAACATCATGGTCGCGACTGCGATATCAATGCCTTTCTTAACGTTCGGCTTAGATAGCGTTGGGCCTAGCTTTGCAGCGCCTAATGACAAAGAGTAAAACCACACGAACGAAGCCAAGATCGTCCCCATAGCAAAAGCAATTCTGTCGTTGCCTTCAAACTGCCCGCCAATGGATCCTAGAATCACCACGGTATCCAAATAGAGATGCGGGTTTAATACAGTTACTGCCAATGCACCTAAAACAACGGTGCGCTTGCCACGAGCTAATATCTCACCTTTTGATTCATCACTGGCACGTGTTCTGAACGCACTGCGCAGTGATAGCAACCCATAAACCGTAAGAAAGGCGATACCCCCCAATGTCACTGAAGTGAGCAGTAATTCATTTTGCGACAGGATAGCTCCGCCACCAAAAATACCCAATGAGATGAACAAGGTATCGAGTAGGCTACAAATCGTTGCTGTGGTTAGGTGGTGATTGCGTTTTATCCCTTGATTTAAGACGTACGCATTCTGAGCGCCAATAGGGATAATCATGCTTGCCCCTAGACCAAAACCTTGTAATAAAACCCAAAAATTCATTTTTACCTCCACTTAATTAACGATATTTACGTGCTATATGGCGAAGATACTCCGACCTTTTAAATAAGTATAATTAATGATTTTAATCTATTATTAGAGTTGCTAATGTTGATGATAGTTAGGTTAAAAAGGAAACAAGTTGATGCGTGGATTGGATTACAAATGGATAGAAGCACTCGATGCAGTCGTGAAACAACGCAGCTTTGAAAGGGCGGCTGAGCAGTTGTACATATCCCAATCGGCGGTGTCTCAACGCATCAAACAACTGGAAAAATGGTTAGCCCAACCCGCGCTTGTGAGAGAAAGCCCCCCAAGGCCAACACCGGCAGGGAAAAAGCTGTTGGGTTTGTATCGTCGTGTTCGTTTGTTAGAGCATGAGCTTGTCCCTGAATTGATGAATGAAGAGGGTACTCAACCTCTTTCCCTATCAATAGCGACCAATGCTGATAGTTTGGCGACATGGCTGTTGCCTGCGTTATCTGATGTGATGAACTCACGTCAAGTTGAGTTGAACCTTGCGATTCATGGTGAATCGAGAACGATCGAAAAAATTAAGAGTGGAGAAGTCGCAGGGGCGATCAGTCTGGAATCACAGCCTATTCCTGGGTGCAGCGCTGACTATCTCGGTCGTATGGACTACGTGTGTGTGGCGAGTCCTAGCTTTCATCAACGCTACTTCTCTGACGGAGTGAACTATTCGACATTAACCAAAGCTCCTGCGGTTTCGTATGACCAATACGATGATCTGCATAAGAAGTTTTTGCATGATCATTTTAATGTTCCGAGAGACAGCGTTATCAATCATACGGTGGGAAGTTCAGAAGCTTTTGTGCGACTCGCTCTCTCTGGTGTCGCCTATTGTTTGATCCCTCGACTGCAGATTATTGAAGAGTTGGAATCAGGGACACTGATTGATGTCACGCCCGGCTTCTTGCTGTCTTATCGTATCTATTGGCACCATTGGCAGCTTGAGAGTGGGGTGTTGAAGGAAATCTCTCAAGCCATATTAAGTTATGCTCACAATCACTTACCTCAGTAAGCTGTTGGTTTTTTCATCGTCAAAGTTCTGTTAGAAGTTGGGTATCAGGATTGGCTATGCGACAAATTGCTCTATGATAAAAGAACATTTGTTCAGCGTGGGTTTTCCTAATGAAGTTTGTACCAAAAATCTTAGCAACGTCTCTTACTCTTACTGCAGCGTTGAGTGCTGTGAGTTTTCCATCATTGGCAAACTCTCCCTCTTTTCCGCATATTTCAACGACGGGCTATGGTGAAGTGATCGCGACACCGGATATGGCAACATTCTCTGTTAGAGTTGTAGAATCAACAATGACCGCTGAACAAGCTAAAAATACTGTCGATAAAGTCGTGACAGGCTTTCTCAACAAGCTGCAAAAAGCAGGAGTTGATGAGGCTAGCGTACACAGCTCTAACTTGTATTTATCGCCTCAATACCATTACCCGAAAGATGGTAAGCCTGAATTGGTTGGCTATCGTGCTTCACGTAATGTGACGGTTCAAGTTAATGATTTAGCTAATCTAAATGACTACATGGATATTGCTATTGGTCAGGGCATTAATCAGATCGATAACATTCAACTGCAAGTTCGCGACCAAGCTAAGTATCAAGAACAGGCTCGCTTAGAAGCAATCAAGGATGCAAGATCAAAAGCGAAATCATTGGCGAGTGGTTTTGAGCGTGAGCTAGGTGATGTTTGGCGTGTTGATTACAACGCACAATCTTCTCAGCCTGTGCTCATGCGTTCGATGGCGATGGATGCGAGAACAGAGTCGAACTCTTATGAAGACTCAACGATCACCATTCGCGATCGTGTTAATGTGATCTACCAGATCGAAGAATAAGATAGCGCTATAGAGGCTTTTGGATCATGGTGATCTAATTACCTACGATAGGCCAAATACTAAAAAGGCTCTCATTGCGAGAGCCTTTTCTGTTTTTACTTATGGTCTAACTCGATGATTAGTGAAGAAGACGAGCACGGATTGTGCCTTCGATCTCTTTCAATTTAAGCAGAGCTTCTTGTGAACGATCAGCTTCCACATCGATAACCACATAACCCATATCTGCGGCAGTTTGTAGATACTGACCTGCGATGTTGATGCCTTCTTCAGCGAAGATGGTGTTAATTTGAGTCAGAATACCTGGACGGTTCTCGTGGATGTGTAGCAAACGAGAAGTGCCTGTATGCAATGGCAGTGAAACTTCAGGGAAGTTAACACTTGATAGCGTAGAGCCATTATCAGAGTACTTAGCAAGCTTGCCAGCAACTTCTACGCCGATGTTCTCTTGTGCTTCCTGTGTTGAACCACCAACGTGAGGGGTAAGAATCACGTTATCGAACTGCATCAATGGTGACTCAAATGGGTCAGCATTAGTTTTTGGTTCTGTTGGGAAAACATCGATAGCTGCACCCGCAAGGTGACCAGAATCTAGAGCGCCACATAATGCTGGGATATCAACAACAGTGCCACGAGCGGCGTTGATGAAGATAGAACCTGGTTTCATGCGGTCGAACTCTTCTTTGCCCATCATGTTCTTGGTTTCATTAGTTTCTGGAACATGCAGAGAAATGACATCACACTTGTTCAGAAGATCAGTCATTGTATGGACTTGAGTTGCGTTACCCAAAGACAGCTTGTTTTCGATATCGTAGAAGTAAACACGCATACCAAGGTTTTCAGCAATAATACCCAGTTGAGTACCAATGTGACCGTAGCCAATAATACCTAAACGCTTACCACGAGCTTCGTAAGAGTTGTCTGCACTCTTTTTCCAGATGCCACGGTGAGCAAGAGCGTTCTTTTCAGGGATACCACGCAGTAGCAATAGAACCTGACCAAGAACCAACTCAGCAACACTTCGAGTGTTTGAGAACGGTGCATTGAACACAGGGATACCACGTTTTGCTGCCGCTTGAAGGTTTACTTGGTTAGTACCAATACAGAAACAACCAACTGCAACCAGCTTTTCAGCCGCATCAATAACTTCTTGGGAGATGTTTGTGCGAGAACGGATACCAATGAAGTGAGCATCTTTAACTGCTTCAAGAAGTTCATCTTCAGGTAGCGAGCCTTTGTGGTACTCAATATTTGTGTAACCAGCGGCTTGCAGTACTTCTACAGAAGAAGGGTGAAGACCTTCTAGAAGTAGAATTTTTATTTTTTCTTTTTCCAGTGAAACTTTGGCCATTGTTCTCGTCCTTAAAATGGAAAGGTTGGGCAAATGCGGCGCACGTGCTACAAAATGGCTGAAAGGGGAACAAATTCACCACTTTGTCAGGAGACAAACGTTTTCCCTGTGCGTCTTCTGAACAATAAAGTAACAAAAAAAAAATGTTTTGGGTAAGAAAATTACGGAATAAGACATAATTTTACAGGTATAAAGCAAAAAAAACGGCGCCCTTGGGCACCGTATGTAATGAAGTAACAGAAAAACTCAATCTTCTATTATTTATTCTTCGATTTTTGCACCTTCAGGTGTGCCAGTGATAACTACATCAGCACCACGGTGAGCGAACAGACCAACCGTTACCACACCAGCGATACCATTGATGATATCTTCTAACTGTTTTGGATTTTCGATCGCCATGCCGTAAACATCTAGGATCACGTTGCCGTTATCGGTTGTGCAGCCTTCGCGGTAAACTGGGTCACCACCAAGTTTTACTAATTCACGAGCAACGTATGAACGTGCCATTGGGATAACTTCAACAGGCAGTGGGAATTTACCCAACACATCAACTGCTTTCGTACCATCAACGATACAAATAAACTTGTCTGAGATAGCGGCAACGATTTTTTCACGGGTCAAAGCAGCACCACCGCCTTTGATCATATCGCGTGAACCGTTAATTTCATCCGCGCCATCAACATAGATGTCTAACTTGAATACGTCATTGCACTCAAAAACTTTGATTTCTAGCGCTTCTAGTTTTTCAGTAGAGGCTACAGAGCTTGAAACCGCACCTTTGATTTTGTCTTTCATTGTGCCAAGTGCGTCGATGAAGTGATTTACTGTTGAGCCAGTACCGACACCTACAATGCTGCCTTCTTCAACATATTGAAGTGCTGCCCAGCCGGCTGCTTTTTTCATTTCATCTTGAGTCATGCCATTCTCCTGAATAAGGTCTTGCGCTGTGAATTAATCGTTCGCGTATTAAAGTTAACGTTTGTATATCGAGGTTAACGTTTGCGGCGCGATTATAGCGCTTTAATGGTTGTTTTCCCATTGCCAAGTTTTACTCGGAGTCACGATTTTAGGTAACGGAATGTCCCAACCTTCAATAGGTAAGCGATCGACATGTTGGCAATCATGTGCCAAACCAATCGGAGTTGCACCGTTACCTGTCTCAAACCATCGAGCCAAAGTGCGATCGTAATATCCACCGCCCATTCCTAAGCGATGCCCTTGAGAGTCAAAGCCCACCAATGGTGTGAGAATAAGATCGAGTTGTTGGCATGGTTTGACGAGCAATTGATTCAGCTGAGGTTCAACGATACCGTATTTATTAAGGACGGTCGGTGTGTCTGGAGAATAGTGAAGAAATAACAGGTGTCCGGCAGAGAAGGGGTGTAATACCGGTAAATAAGTTTGTTTACCTTGCGCCCATAACCATTCAATTAACGGCTGGGTATCGAGTTCGCCATCGATGGATATATAGAGGGCGATATGCTGAGCAGACTGAACTTCATCAAGCTGAGCGCACTGCTGGACTAAATCTAAACCGGATTGAGTTTGTTGTTCGCCAGATAAGGCATTACGTTTGATACGGATCTGTTTGCGAAATTCGCTGCGTGTGAGCGTCTTCATAAGAAGGGATACCCCAAAGTGCCGTTGAGAATAGATGGCCCTTGAACCAGCGAGTTCAAGGCGGATCAGCAATGATTACCGTAGGCTTCTCGGCGGACCGAGCATGCTCAATAGCACTCAAGTACTAACCCTTAGGGATTGCTTATCGGCTCGGGGACGTGAATCCTCTGACAAACACTCCAGGGTAAATTTTGTGTACGCTATTGCTGTCCGTGCTTAACTTTACTGAGGACATCTGAAAGTGATGTCGTGAGCTGTTCCATTCGCTCGGTCAGTGCGTTTTGTTCGTCGTTTGCTTCAAACTTCTTGGTTTGTAGCTCATAACAAATATTCAGAGCTGCGATCGTTAGCAGCTTCACTTCATTGGTTACCTTAGTACGTTCAGCCATCTCTTTCAATCGATTATCAAGATCGGCCGCCGCTGCAATTAATGACTCCTCTTGCCCTGGAGGACAATTAACTCGAGTCAGTTTTCCTAATATTTCAACGTCTACCGCTTGATTACTCATGATGGATGAACTCTTTAACGCGCTATTTTTAAGGCTGTTGCACTTTCTCATTTTTGAAAAAGAAAAAGAGCAAACACCGATGAGGAAGCAATCTCCTCTGAGGGAGAAACTATAGGTAAACCGCTATTAAGATTCAAGCTTTTCAGAGTGACTGTTTGTAAATGAGAGCTTGAGCACACAGTAATTCAGCAAATTGAACATTTGGTAGTCAGTCATCCTTCAATTGCTGGGGATCGATGCTTACCAGAATTGGGGTGAAGTGGTACGATTATACTATCGATATAAAGAATAACTGAGCGAGCTACTGATGAGCGAAACTACTTTACCTGACTACCTAACGGTTGCGACTGAACTTCAATCGGCAAGCCTAGCCGTAACACCAGCTGAAATGCATGGTCTGTTAACGGGTATGTTAAGTGGAGGTTTAAACCTTACAGATAAAAGCTGGCAACCACTGATCTTTGATTACACCAATGAAGGCATGGGTTGGCCTGATCGTGTCTTAACGTTAGCTGAAGCGACATTAAAGGTGACGACCAGCGAAATTACCGGTTCTGGCATGGAACTGTCTATGTTGTTGCCTGATGAAGACGCAAGTGCAAGCCTATTTGACCTTGCTGATGGTGTGTCTGATTGGATTAACCACTTTATCTCTGGTTTGGGTTTAGTGGGCGCTCCGTTAAACAAAGCGTCTGATGGCACCAAAGAAGCCTTGGCTGATCTGGAAGAGATGGCGAAGCTGGGTATTGATGAAGAAGACGACTTAGAAGAGCAAGCACAGCTTCTAGAACACGTTATCGAGCATGTCAAAGCGTGTGCATTAACGATTCATGCTGAGTTTGGCGCTCGTCCATCTGAAGATGCCGCTCCAACCATTCACTAATTCGCTTGCTCGCTTGAGGTTATGATGGCTCAGTATGATGTTGTAATTGCTGGTGGTGCAATGGCGGGGGCAACCTTAGCCCTTGCTCTGAACCACTTAAGTCAAGGCTCTCTGTCTATTGCGGTAGTGGAGCCTTATCAGGTTGATCATCAAGCTCATCCTGGATTCGATTCACGTTCTATTGCTTTGTCTTATGGCACTGTGCAGATCCTTGACTCTTTGCAGTTGTGGCAATCTATCGCTCCCGTTGCAACCCCGATCAAAGATATTCATGTATCAGATCGAGGTCATGCTGGAATGACGGACATCTACAGTGAAGATCTTGCTGTCGATGCGCTTGGCTACGTGGTTGAGTTGGCGGATGTTGGTCGGATCTATCAGCAGAAATTAGAATCAGAAGCTGCAATTACGATGCTTTGCCCTGAGTCTGTTAGAACCGTTGAACGTGATGAATCGTTAACGACGATTGAGCTGACAAGTGGGCAAACAGTAACCACTAAGTTATTGGTTGCAGCTGACGGTGCTATCTCAACCTGTTGTCAGCAACTGAATATCCCATTGAGTGAACATGACTTTGAACAAGTTGCTGTGATTGCCAATATTGTTGCTAGTGAACCTCATCAAGGTCGAGCCTTTGAGCGTTTTACTCATCATGGGCCAGTTGCTCTGTTACCGATGAGTGACAATCGTTTATCGTTGGTTTGGTGTCTGCCACCAGAGCAAGCGCAGCAAGTCACCGCTTTAAGCGATGATGAATTTCTTGAGCAACTGCAGAAAGATTTTGGTTGGCGATTGGGTCGATTAGAAAAAGTGGGCAAGCGTGCGAGTTACCCATTAATTCTTCGTCATCGCCAGCAGAATATTTCTCATCGTTTTGCGATCGTAGGCAATGCTGCTCAAACGCTTCACCCCATTGCGGGCCAAGGTTTTAACCTCGGCATTCGTGATGTCGCTTCTTTGGCTGAAGAGTTATGTAACCAACTGGATGATGTTGGGCGTTACACTGGTCTTGTTAACTTTAGAAAGCGTAGAGAACAAGACAGAGACACGACGATTACGTTGACTTCAAGCCTCGTTCATCTGTTCTCAAATGATTTTATGACCGCTCGTATTGGGCGTAATCTTGGGTTAGCCGTAATCGATAACCTCCCATCTCTTAAAGGTCCACTTTTGCGTCATACGCTTGGCCTAGTAGATAGATAAGGTAAAAAATAATGATGCAAAGTGTTGATATCGCTATTGTTGGCGGTGGCATGGTTGGCCTAGCGCTCGCGGCCGCATTGAAAGACAGTGACTTAAGAGTTGCGGTGATTGAAGGCAAAGCTCCCAGTGAAGGACTAAGTGAATTACCCGATGTGCGAGTGTCGGCACTGAGCCGTTCGAGTGAAGTCATTCTGCGTAACCTAGGTGCATGGCAAGGTATCGAACAAAGACGTGCTGCGCCCTACCAAGCGATGGAAGTGTGGGAACAAGACAGCTTTGCTCGCATCGAGTTTGACTCGACACGCTTAGCACAGCCTAACCTAGGCCATATTGTAGAAAACCGCGTAATTCAATTAGCGCTGCTTGATCAGGTTAAGAAACAAGACAATGTCAGCCTATACATGCCAGCTACGTGCAAAACGATGGCGATTGGTGAGAGCGAAGCATGGTTAACGCTAGACAATGGCCAAGCGCTGACCGCTAAGTTAGTTGTTGGAGCTGACGGTGCAAACTCTTGGGTTCGCAAGCAGCAAGATATCCCACTAACACATTGGGATTACGGCCACAGTGCGATTGTCGCGAACATCAAAACAACAGAGCCTCACCACAGTGTTGCTCGTCAAATATTCACACCGCAAGGACCGTTGGCGTTCCTGCCAATGCAACCAACGAATATGAGCTCTATTGTTTGGTCTACGGAACCAAATCGTGCCGAGAAGCTTGTATCCATGTCGGATGCTGATTTCAATAAACAGCTAACGGCTGAATTTGATACCAAGCTTGGATTGTGCGAAGTGGTTGGTGAGCGTTTCGCCTTCCCGTTACGTATGCGATATGCGCGAGATTTCGTGGTAGAGCGTGTAGCTTTGGTTGGTGATGCTGCTCATACGATTCACCCGTTAGCGGGGCAGGGTGTCAACTTAGGACTATTAGATGCTGCAAGCTTAGCGCAAGAGCTGTTAACGCTGTGGGCTGCTGGCGAGGACATTGGTACTAAGCGTAACCTTCGTGGCTACGAGCGCTGGAGGAAAGCAGAGGCGGCGAAGATGATTGCGTCTATGCAGGGCTTTAAAGATCTGTTTGAAGGTGACAATCCAGCCAAGAAGCTGATTCGTGGCATCGGTATGAAGCTTGCGGGTCAACTGCCTGGTGCGAAAGATGAAATCATGAAAAGAGCACTTGGTTTATCTGGGAACCTTCCTGATTTAGCAAAACGTCCTGTGACTCACCGATAGTGATTTAATGGTTAAGTTGTTGAGCATTAATAACGAATAACTCGCGACAGAACAGGTTTTCAGAATCATAAGTACTAAAAAAGGGTTGGCATTAATATGCCAACCCTTTTTATTTCGAATTCTTTAGATAATCAGATTAGGCGTATGCACAACGCAGCTTCATGATTTCACTGTTGATCTCTTTCACGGTTTGAAAATGACGTTTCTCTGCTCGCTCCGGTAGTACGAGCTTGCCATTATCAAACTCAAATTTGCCGACGCCGTAAATGTAGATTCGTCCTTTGAAAAGTCGACTTACATGTTTAGCAATCATACCCGGTGTATAGCGCTTAAACAGTCTCATTCTTAATTATCCTTATATTTACCTAGCCTGCATATTATAGAAAAAATCCGTGATAATAATTGTGATAAGCGTGGATTAATATGCAGCAGAGTTGACGTTTATTAGATATTTGTGCTGTTCTAAGCACTTCCTGTAGTAAATATCTATTTTTACGTGAGCTTCTCCTCAAAATAATAGTGAGTAGGGAAACTGCCATGAACTTTCCTGTTCGGTATTAAGCAGTAGAGATGTTACAAGTATAAGAATAGGCGGGATTTTTTTATTTGTGTAATCAAATTGTAAATTTTAGGCATAAAAAAAGCCCGTCTAAAACGGGCGAATAGTCACAGATGCATTACACAAAAGTGGATACTGATGTTACTCAGTGGATTCACTTGTACTGATTTACCTAAAGGCTAGTCAGTAAATTAACAATAACGCAGATTTAACCTTGTGACTACTTATGCTTTTAATTTGATTAAATATTTACTATTAATGTGTTTTTCTTATGACGAACTTCACACAAAATATGTATTTAATGAAAACTTTAAGTGAGGTTTGCGATCAATTACGCCTTAGAGTGGATCATCGACAGATCTCTGCGACGATAGGGGCACACAAAGCCATAAGATCATCGAGATCCAATGCGACGCCAGCCATTCGATCACCAGAGCTGATCGTCACGAAGGCGTTATTCTGAAGAGAAGGATCAAAAATGATCGGCATGTGTCTCTTCAGAGCAAGCGGGCCGACACATCCAGCCTTAAAGCCAGTGATGGCTTCAACATCTTTCAGTGATACGCAGGTCATTCGACGGCAATTCAGTACCGAGCGTACTTTCTTAGGATCGACAGAGCGATCACCAGCAATACAGGCTAACGCATACTGGTTTCCCATATCCTTGAGCAGGATGCACTTGACCATTTGAGAGGCATCGATGCCTCGTTCTTGCGCTGTCTCTTCGATGCTGGTGGTTGGTTTGCTTTGCATCAGCAGGCGATAATTCACCTGCTGTTGATCCAACCATTGTGTAATCAGAGTTTCCACGTGGTTACTCTTCGTCAAGGCTGTAAGGCAGTGGCAGAATGCTCCACACTTGGTCAGGTTGTGCTGTTAATC
Organism: Vibrio sp. QJM3NY_15; assembly: GCF_057785995.1. Taxonomy (NCBI): domain Bacteria; kingdom Pseudomonadati; phylum Pseudomonadota; class Gammaproteobacteria; order Vibrionales; family Vibrionaceae; genus Vibrio; species Vibrio sp. QJM3NY_15. Next base: position 3,147,118 of record NZ_CM173517.1, on the reverse strand, counting down.
GAAGCTGAACATCGTCATCAAGATTGTTTGGTAACACCATCAAGCCCATCGCGTGGTTATCAGCAAATTGATACACGTTTAATAGTCGGCCTGCGCCACGCCAGTTTTCACCCACGCTGCGTTCTAGTTCAATCGTATTTTCAAGAGACAGTACATCTGAAGTCGTTCCAGAAACAATGCGCATTTCACGCTTGTTCATGCCACGGTACTTAGCACGAGCAACCGTTTCTTGACCTGTGTAGCAGCCTTTTGAAAAGCTGATACCGCCAATCGCTTGTAAGTTAAGTGCTTGAGGAATGTGCTCGTTTTGCTCTGCTTTCGATAGGTTCGGCTGAGCATCAAGAATTTCATGATACTGCCAAAGTGCTTCTGATACTTTTTCTGCTGTGCTGCTTGTTACCAAAGCTTCAGCGGCTTCTTCTGTCACAAGTAGAGCCCAACGGTTGTCAGAGACTTGAACAGCGGTGCCACCAGAGATAACTCGCACTTTACCTTGGCTTTCTGAAATTGAGTCAATATATTGATCAGCGGACGCGCCCATCACACCGATAACAACGTCAGACGTTTGCTCGATATCAACCTTAGAGAATACGGCGTATTTCTTGATTTCAACTAGCTCGACTTCAATTGCCGATTTAGGCTGCATGAGTGCGTAGCCACCGTTGTGGTGGAACAAGCGAAAGATACTCCATACCTTTCCTTTCGCATCACAATGCGCACCTAATGTAGATTCATCATTAGGAAGAGTGACGACATCGCACGTAACTTGACCTTGTAGGTACGACTTTTTGTCATCGCCTATCATGGTAATTGCGCTCCAATCTGACACGTGTGTCATCATCAGTTCTGGAAGCGATTCATTTTGCGTATGAGCGAGCGGCTGAAATGTGTTTTTCCAATCCATTTTATCTTTCCTAAGAATTTTATTTGGCTCTATGTTAATCCGGTTCTGTTTCTTTGTCAGCCTAGGTTTTTTTGTGAGCTTAGATAGGGACTGTGACTCACATAGTAGTTGCAGAGCGTATGACTTGTTACACTCCGAGAAAGAAAAATTATAGGTGAGGATAGCCAATGTACACTGCAGAGCAGAAAGCACGAATTAAATGGGGTTGCCGTCGCGGCATGTTAGAACTTGATGTAGTCATCATGCCATTTTTTGAAGAGTGTTTTGATTCGTTGCAAGAGCAGGAACAGCGCGAGTTTGTTTCTCTATTAGAGTGTGATGACCCAGATTTGTTTACTTGGGTGATGGGACACGGGCGCAGTGAAAACCTAGGTCATGCATCAATGGTTGATAAAATTGTCGCGCATAACCTCAGCAAGGTTCGTTAGGCTTCAGCTTAACCCTTCATATTCCGCATTATTTGCAAAAGGCACTATTTTTGGGTGCCTTTTGTTTTTCATCGTATTCACCTCCATCCCTCTTGTTGCCAGTCTCTACTGTTTTTATCTCATGATCTCTTTATTCAAAACCGATACGGTTGTGGTTAATGCGGCTCAAGGTTGTTTCGATTACAAGCACTATGGGGAAGTTAGGTTGAATGGCCAACCTTATGTTCTCAAGACCGTCGATAAGGTTTGGGCGCAATTTTTCGTTAAGCTGAGTTTTGAATGTGGACATTCGGTAATGTTATGGCGAGATAGTTGTGATGAGCGTGAGTATCGACATTTTCTGGCAAACCTACAACGAGCCCGCGAGATAAGCTAGAGCATCAAATAAAAGAAAGTGTAGATAAAAGAAAAGAGAGCACTTGGCTCCCTTTCGTTTGATTGCTTTTGGTTAACGTACTAAGCCGCTAATAACTTTTAACCAATGGTTATGATTGGTTTCTCTCTGGTGTGAGAATGGTTGGGCCGCTGTCTTCTGCAAGCTCTGGGTAATCCAACGTGTAGTGCAGGCCTCGGCTCTCTTTACGTTGCATCGCACAACGCACCATCAGTTCAGCCACTTGCAATAAGTTACGCAGTTCAAGCAGGTTGTTCGAAACTTTAAAGTAGCTGTAGTACTCATGAGTTTCTTGCTGCAGCATCTGAATACGGCGCATTGCACGTTCTAGACGTTTATCCGTTCGAACAATACCCATGTAATCCCACATGAACAGTCTTAGCTCGTGCCAGTTGTGTTGAATGATCACCTCTTCATCACTGTTGGTGACTTGGCTTTCATCCCATGCAGGCAGTTCAGCACACAGTTGAGATTGGTCGATGTTCTCAACGATATCTTTCGCTGCAGCCCATGCGTATACCACACACTCAAGCAATGAGTTTGAAGCCATACGGTTCGCACCGTGTAGGCCGGTGTAGCTCACTTCGCCAATCGCATATAAGTTAGTTAAGTCGGTTTGACCTTGCTTATTCACCATCACACCACCACAAGTGTAGTGGGCAGCCGGTACGATAGGGATCGGCTCTTTGGTCATGTCGATACCCAAATCCATCAAACGCGTGTGGATCATTGGGAAATGCGCGGTAATGAATTCTTCAGGCTTGTGGCTGATGTCGACATACATGCAGTCTGCGCCTAAGCGCTTCATTTCAAAGTCAATCGCACGAGCTACCACATCACGAGGAGCCAGTTCACCACGCTCGTCGAAGTCCTTCATGAATCTTGAACCATCAGGGCGACGTAAATAAGCGCCCTCGCCACGTAATGCTTCTGTCAGAAGGAAGTTACGCGCTTCTGGGTGGAATAGACATGTTGGGTGGAATTGGTTGAATTCGAGGTTTGCGACACGACAACCAGCACGCCAAGCGATAGCAATACCATCACCTGAAGAGACGTCAGGGTTTGAAGTGTATTGGTAAACCTTGGAAGCGCCGCCAGTTGCAAGTACCACAAATTTAGCACGCACGGTTTCTACGTGTTCTTGGTTACGGTTCCAGATGTAGGCACCGATAACTTTGTCTTTCGAACCACCGACTTTATCTTCTGTGATTAAATCAAGCGCATTGTGACGCTCAAAGATCTCGATGTTAGGGTGATTATTGACGTTGTCTTGTAGTGAGGTTTGCATCGCCATGCCAGTTGCATCGGCAGCGTGCAAAATTCGGCGGTGGCTGTGTCCGCCTTCACGAGTGAGGTGATATTTAGGTTGGCCTTCGGTGCTGTTCTCATCTTTATCAAATGGAACACCGCCATCAATTAGCCACTGCACACACTCTTTTGCATTTTCAGCAATGAATTGAACTGTATCTTCTTCACATAGCCCAGCACCAGCAATTTGAGTATCTTCTACGTGAGACTCAATACTGTCTGATTCATCGAATACCGCGGCAATACCACCTTGTGCGTAATACGTCGATCCTTCGCTACGTGGTCCTTTGCTTAATACAATTACTTTTGCATGTTCTGCTACACGTAAGGCTAATGACAAGCCTGCCGCACCACTTCCTACCACTAATACATCACACTGATGTTCACGGTTTGCGTTCATAAAACTTATTAAATCCCGGGCTATAGTAGAGTTGTCCACTCTCAATTGACTCTGTCTTGTTTTAGGAGTTGGGGTAAGACTGTTATAATCCCCGCAGTGCCATCCTAAAACGCTATGCAAAATCAAGATATAGACAGCTATCTAGAAATATTTAATTGCTCAATACCATTGCTTTTGCTCAAGTTTCCCCAAATTAATAGGGATAGCTATTTTTATTACATCACATTGTGAAACAATAATGGCAAATAATTTTAAGAAAGTTGGAACTTTCAGTATTTGGCTTAGTCACAATAGTGCTCTTGTAGACGGTGGTGTCAATACTACATTTCGCATAATTAGTACCCATATCTGCGAAGGTAAGGGTTATAACAATAGGAGTACCCGCTCGAATGAACGAGCAGCTAACCGATCAAGTGTTGATTGAGCGAGTGCAGAGTGGAGATAAGCAGGCATTTAACTTACTAGTGGTTAAGTACCAAAATAAAGTGTGTAACCTTATCTCTCGATACGTGAATAATTCTGGTGATGTACCTGATGTAGCACAAGAAGCTTTTATTAAAGCTTACCGCGCGATACCTAATTTTCGTGGCGAAAGTGCCTTCTATACATGGTTGTACCGAATTGCCGTGAACACCGCTAAAAATCATATTGTTGCTCAGAGCCGCAGGCCGCCAGCAACAGATGTTGATGCAGAAGATGCAGAATATTACGAAACAGGCAGCGCGTTAAAAGAAATATCGAACCCTGAGAACTTAACGCTGTCCAAAGAATTGAAACAAGTCGTTTTTGGTGCGATTGAAGCGTTACCAGAAGACTTAAAAACTGCAATGACGCTGCGTGAGCTCGAAGGTTTGAGCTACGAAGAGATTGCAGAAGTAATGGATTGCCCTGTAGGAACCGTACGTTCGCGTATTTTCCGAGCTCGTGAAGCAGTGGAAAAGAAAATTAAACCTCTTTTACAACGCTAGAACTTGTAATAATTATGGTGAAAATAATGGCTGATAAAGAAAAGCTTTCGACACTCATGGATGGAGAAATGATCGACAAAGCTCTGATTGCAGAGTTGGAGTCTGATCAAGAAAGCATGGATACCTGGCAGAATTACCATTTAATTGGTGATGTAATGCGTGGGGATGCGCCAGAAAGTCAAGGTTGGAACATTGCTAACAGTGTTGCCGCTGCGCTTGAAAGCGAGCCAGCACACGGTTCAATGTCGAACTTGCACCAAGTGAATGTAGAACCTGTTGTTGCTCCAATTGAAGAACAACCGAAACCTCAACAAGCGAAGCGCCAGCTTCCTGCTTGGTTACAACAGTTTGGACAAGTTGCCGTTGCAGCCTGTGTTTCTCTAGCTGTTGTGTTAGGTGTTCAACAATATGGTGGCAGTGACCCAGCAGCACCAGAACAGCTGCCTGTACTCCAGACGATTCCGTTTGCGGGTTCTGCTGAACCAGTAAGCTTAACGCGTGACTCTGTTGAGAAACCAGCATCTGAAGCTAACTTGCAAGAGCAGCGCAAACGCGTTCATGCATTGTTAGAAGATTATGAGTTACAGCTAAGATTAAACAGTGATGCATCGCCAATGCAAGATGCACATCTAGAATCGGACATTGAATGAAGAAAATCCTGGTCAGTGCACTGACACTGTTCAGCTTGATGTCTCCAACGGCCTTTGCAGAGGAAATTACTGCAAAGGCGTTATTGCATCAAATGAACGAGGCCAGTCAGCATCTAAATTACGAACTCTCCTATATTTTGATAAAGAAGAGCAGTATTGAACCTCTGCTTTATCGTCATGCAGTTAACGACGACCAACAACTCGCACACCTTGTTTACTTAAGCGGCCCTGTTCGCGAAGTCATTCGACGTGGCGACGAAGTTAGCTATATAGAACCGGGTACAGAACCATTCACTATCCAGTCTGGCAGTATGGTTGCACCTGTCATTCCTATGATTAACCGAGATATTGACGCGCTCAACGATTACTACGATTTCGTGAAAGTGGGTCGAGCTCGTGAAGCTGGAAGTACCACACAAGTATTGCGAGTGGTTCCAAAAGACGGGCTTCGCTACTCTTATGTCGTATGGGTTGACGAAAAAACCAATCTTCCTTTACGTGCCGATCTTCTTGATCGTGACGGTGAAGTCTTAGAGCAGTACCGCACTATTTCTTACGTGGTGAATGACAAAATTGCAGAGGCAATGGGGGGCTTGAATAGCGCTCAACTGCCGAAAGTACTGTCATTACCTGAAGGCTTAGTGAGTGAAACAAACTGGGAAGTGTCTTGGATTCCGGAAGGCTTTAAGTCCAAAGAACTCAGTCGTTATCCGATGGCGGCAACCAATAAAATGGTTGAAAGCCAACTGTTCAGTGATGGATTATTCAGTTTCTCGGTGTACGTTGCCGATAAAGATGAACATTCATTGAAAGGCCAGTTGGTGCGTCAAGGACGCAGAACGTTACACAGTTTAGTGAATGGAGACCGCGAAATCTCTGTGGTGGGTGACATTCCGCCAGCAACCGCTAAGCGTATTGCTCAATCGATCAAGTTTGCTAATTCGGTTCCAGCGCAATGATGACCGCGCTTGCTACCGTCAGCTCAGTCGAACAAAAAGGTAAGCAATTTTTTGTTCATCTGAGCTGCGAACAACAAACCAGTTGCAGTAGCTGTTCTTCTCAAAAGAGCTGTGGAACCGGTATTGTTACTAAAGCTGTCGGCAATAAATCTTTGTTTTGGCAGCTTAAAACCAAAAGTTTGGTTAAAGCAGGACAAATCGTAGAAATTGGCTTTCCAGAAAAAAGCTTACTTCAGTCGGCGGCGATTGTTTACCTCATTCCACTTTTCATGTTGATGATTGGTGCTGGTTTTGGACAACTCTTGTTACAACCCTTACTCCAAGGGGGCGAGGGCATTGTTATCTTAAGTGCTGCGCTGTTTACTGCTGGTGGTATTGCTTTAGCGAAGCGGTTAGCCAAACCTATGGAAGACAAATCCAAGCAAGAAGTCGTCTTGATTCGAATCCTAGGCGAGCCTCTCGTCTAATTTATGATGCTTCTTGCCCTTAAATTGGGTAGAATCTGCCAACTTGATTGAAATGCCGCCACCAATGCTGACTGTAGATTGGACGCGTCGCGGCTTTCTTATTATCCCTATTCAAAGAGTTTAGTCACACCAAGCCTATGAAGCACATTCGTAATTTTTCGATTATCGCCCACATCGACCACGGTAAGTCGACCCTTTCTGACCGCTTAATCCAAGTTTGTGGAGGGTTAAGTGAACGTGAGATGGCAGCTCAAGTCCTCGATTCTATGGATATAGAACGCGAGCGTGGTATTACAATTAAAGCGCAGAGTGTGACTTTAGATTACAAAGCGAAAGATGGTGAAACTTACCAACTTAACTTTATCGACACTCCAGGACACGTAGATTTCTCTTACGAAGTATCTCGTTCTCTAGCCGCTTGTGAAGGCGCGCTATTGGTTGTGGATGCTGGTCAAGGTGTTGAAGCGCAAACTCTAGCAAACTGTTACACCGCGATCGAAATGGAGCTGGAAGTAGTGCCAATCTTGAACAAGATTGACTTACCTGCAGCTGAACCTGAGCGTGTTGCTGAAGAAATCGAAGAGATCGTTGGTATCGATGCGATGGAAGCGACTCGTTGTTCCGCAAAAACCGGTATCGGTGTTGACGACGTTCTTGAAAACATCGTAACTGCTATCCCACCACCAGAAGGTGATCCAGAAGCGCCGCTACAAGCGCTGATCATCGACTCTTGGTTCGATAACTACTTAGGTGTTGTTTCTTTGGTTCGTATCAAGAACGGTAAGCTGAAGAAGAACGACAAGATTAAAGTAATGTCGACAGACCAAGTTTGGGGTGTTGACCGTCTAGGTATCTTCACACCTAAGCAAATCGACACAACTGAGCTAAATACTGGCGAAGTTGGCTGGGTTGTTTGTGGTATTAAAGACATCCTTGGTGCACCTGTTGGTGATACGTTGACGCTTGCAAAAGGCGGCAGCACTGAACGTCTACCTGGTTTCCAAAAAGTGAAGCCTCAAGTATACGCAGGTCTATTCCCAGTATCGTCTGATGACTACGAAAACTTCCGTGATGCACTAGGCAAACTAAGCCTTAACGATGCATCACTGTTCTTCGAACCAGAAAGTTCGGCAGCACTTGGTTTTGGTTTCCGTTGTGGCTTCTTAGGAATGCTTCACATGGAGATCATCCAAGAGCGTCTAGAGCGTGAATACGACCTAGACCTAATCACAACGGCACCAACCGTAGTGTACGAAGTTGTAAAAACGGATGGCAGCATTCTTTACGTTGATAGCCCGGCTAAACTGCCTGCGACTAATGATTTAGAAGAAATCCGTGAGCCTATCGCTCGTTGTAATATCCTTGTACCGTCTGACTACCTAGGTAACGTAATTACCTTATGTGTAGAAAAACGTGGTGTTCAAGTTGATATGGTTTACCACGGTAAGCAAGTTGCTGTGACTTACGACCTGCCAATGGCAGAAGTGGTTCTAGACTTCTTCGACCGTTTGAAATCAACATCTCGTGGCTATGCGTCACTGGATTACAACTTCCAACGTTTTGAAGTGTCGAACATGGTTCGTGTAGACGTATTGCTTAATGGCGAAACGGTTGACGCACTGGCTATCATTACGCACAAAGACATTGCACAGTCTCGTGGTCGTCTATTGGTTGAGAAGATGAAAGAATTCATCCCTCGTCAAATGTTTGATATCGCGATTCAAGCCGCGATTGGTAACCACATCATTGCTCGTTCTACAGTGAAACAACTGCGTAAGAACGTAATCGCAAAATGTTACGGTGGTGATATCAGTCGTAAGAAGAAACTTCTTAAGAAACAAAAAGAAGGTAAGAAGCGTATGAAGCAGATCGGTAACGTTGAACTGCCTCAAGAAGCATTCTTAGCGATTCTTCATGTTGGTAAAGACTAACTTTATCCAGCATTAAACGAATAATTGAAAGTGGAAGAGTAGCTCGCTATTCTTTCACTTTCGTTATTTTTAAAGAAATGAAATTTAAGGGATATCAATGGCTAATACATTTTCGCTTATCTTAGTGATCGTAACTCTAGTGACTGGCATTGTATGGGCGTTGGAAAAGTTTGTGTGGGCGAAGAAACGCCAACAAAAACTGGCTGACGTTGAAGCACAATCGAATGGCCTAGACGCTGAAACCAGCGCAAAAGTTACGGCTCAGCCTTGGTGGGTTGAGAACAGTGTGTCCATTTTCCCGGTAATTGCATTTGTTTTGATCTTGCGTTCATTCATCTATGAACCGTTTCAAATCCCATCTGGTTCGATGATGCCAACCCTTTTGGTTGGTGATTTCATCTTAGTAGAGAAGTACGCGTACGGTCTAAAAGACCCAGTTTGGCGCACTCAATTGGTAGAAACAGGCAAGCCAGAACGCGGTGATTCAATCGTATTTAAGTACCCACCTCAGCCGAATATCGACTACATCAAACGTGTTGTTGGTATGCCTGGCGACACCATTCGCTACAGCAGCCGCAAAGAGGTTTGCATTCAAGCGAAGGGTACAAGTAGCTGTGAACCAGTGAAACTAAGTCACGTAGAAGAAAGCCAATTTATTCAAGACGGTGTGCCTCTGATTCAGCTGAATGAACAGCTGGGTGACGTGGAGCACCAAATTTTAGTTAACCCATTACGTCGTGATCGTGTGCAAGCATATCAACCCCGCAATGGTGTTAACGAGTGGATCGTTCCAGAAGGCCAATACTTTGTGATGGGTGATAACCGTGACAACAGTGCTGATAGCCGTTACTGGGGCTTTGTCCCTGAAGCAAACCTTGTTGGTAAGGCCGTTGCTATTTGGATCAGCTTCGAATTCGAACGCGGTTCAGACAGTGTACTTCCAACATGGATTCCTACTGGTGTGCGTTTTAATCGCATCGGTGGGATTCACTAATCGATCACATAACACATCGAGAGAGCATGAATTCTCCAATTGATAAACTAGAGAGAAAGATTGGCTATCAGTTTAATGATGCCGATCTTATCCATCTGGCGCTGACTCACCGCAGCGCCGCAGGTAAACATAACGAACGTCTTGAGTTTCTGGGCGATTCAATTTTAAGTTTTGTTATCGCTGATGATCTTTACCACCGTTTCCCTAAGGTAAACGAAGGTGATATGAGCCGCATGCGCGCAACATTAGTACGTGGTCATACATTGGCAGAACTAGGTCGTGAATTCGAACTAGGAGATTACTTAAAATTAGGTCCAGGTGAGTTGAAGAGTGGCGGTTTCCGTCGTGATTCTATTCTAGCGGATGCAGTAGAAGCGATCATCGGTGCTGTCTATTTAGATAGTGATACCGAGGTTGTTCGCCGCATTATTTTAAGCTGGTACCAATCTCGCCTAGAGTCTATTCAGCCTGGTGTATCTCAAAAAGATCCGAAAACTCGCCTACAAGAGTTTTTACAAGGTCGAAGAAATCCCCTACCTGTCTACACAGTGACTAATATTAAAGGTGAAGCACACAACCAAGAGTTTACGGTTGAGTGTGAAGTGGCAGGTGTGGATAAACCTGTTATCGGTAAAGGCACTAGCCGCCGCAAGGCAGAACAAGCGGCTGCTGAAACAGCATTAGAGCAACTAAGCAATGTCTGATAACAATCAAGATTTCGATATCGATGCATTCTTTTCATCTGATAGCAAAAAAACGGGCCTACCGGAAAACCAACACTGTGGCTTCATCGCTATCGTAGGTCGACCAAACGTAGGTAAATCGACGCTTCTGAACCATATTTTGGGTCAGAAAATCTCGATCACATCACGTAAACCTCAGACAACACGCCACCGTATTATGGGCGTAGAAACTGAAGGTGATTACCAAGCGATCTACGTTGATACTCCTGGACTTCACATCGAAGAAAAGCGTGCAATCAACCGTTTGATGAACCGTGCGGCGAACAGCTCACTGAGCGATGTGAACTTAGTATTTTTCCTTGTTGACGGTACTCACTGGACTGACGACGATGAAATGGTACTGAACAAGCTGAGAAAAACAGATTTCCCAGTAGTCCTTTGTATTAACAAGGTAGACAACGTTCAAGACCGTACCGACGTGATGCAACACATGATGGAAGTGTCTAAGAAGATGGACTTCCTGGATGTTGTGCCAATCTCGGCGAAGCAAGGTAAGAATATCGATGTACTGCGTAAGCACGTTCGTAATTCTTTACCAAAAGCGACGCACCACTTCCCTGAAGAGTACGTAACGGATCGCTCACAGCGCTTTATGGCCTCTGAAATCATCCGTGAAAAACTGATGCGATTCACAGGCGAAGAGCTACCTTACTCAGTAACGGTTGAAATCGAGCGTTTTGATTACAACCCAGATAACGATGGTTTCCACATCAACGCTTTGATTCTTGTTGAACGTACTGGTCAGAAGAAAATGGTGATTGGTAAAGCGGGCGAGAAGATCAAAACGATTGGTCGTGAAGCTCGTATTGATATGGAAGAACTATTCGGTCGTAAGGTTTACCTAGAGACTTGGGTTAAAGTTAAGTCTGGTTGGGCTGACGATGAGCGTGCACTTCGCTCGTTAGGTTACATCGACGATCTATAATATATTGAACGTCACTTTCTGATATTAAGAAAGTTGAATTGAATATAAATACAAGAGAGAGTGCGAACTCTCTCTTTTTGTATCTGTAAGAAGGGTAAGTGATTGAGCGAAGGGTTACAGCGATGCTTTGTGTTGCACCGTCGACCATACAGTGAGTCGAGCCTAATTCTGGACGTCTTCAGTGAAGAGTACGGAAGGGTGACGTTGATGTCTAAAGGTGCGCGGAGTAAGCGTTCTAATTTGAAAGGTGCATTGCAACCTTTTACGCCTCTGCTGCTTAAGTGGTCTGGCAATGGTTCAATGAAAACGTTACGCCAAGCTGAACCGATCAGCTTGGGGCTTCCTCTTGCCGGTATTAATCTGTATTCAGCAATGTACGTGAATGAATTAGTTGGGCGAGTGTTAATGGCCGAAGTGGCCATGCCCGCATTTTTTCATGACTATCTTCATGCCTTAACAGAACTCGCTCATAATGAGAATCCTGAGCCAGCGCTACGTCGTTTTGAATTGGCTCTACTTTCCGCTATGGGGTATGGCGTCGACTTTTTACACTGTGCCGGCACCGGTGAACCGATTGATCCGAGCATGACTTATCGTTATCGAGAGCAGAAAGGTTTTATCGCATCGGTGCGTCGAGATAACCTGACTTTTATGGGCGATGAACTTATCGCAATCAGTGAACGTAGGTTTATCACTAAAGAGCAGTTAAAAGCGGCAAAACGCTTTACACGCATAGCCTTAAAGCCGTATCTTGGCGGCAAACCATTAAAAAGTAGAGAGCTATTTATGCCAACAATAGCCCTCTCTAGAGCACGGAGTATTGGAAAATGAGCTCAATCCTTTTAGGCGTTAATATCGACCATATTGCAACACTACGTAATGCACGTGGTACTAAATATCCAGACCCAGTACACGCAGCTGAAATTGCTGAACGTGCTGGTGCTGACGGCATCACTATTCACCTGCGCGAAGATCGCCGTCACATCGTTGACCGTGATGTACGCATTCTTGCTGAGACAATCCAAACTCGCATGAACCTTGAGATGGCCGTGACGGACGAGATGGTTCAAATCGCACTCGATACCAATCCTGAGTTTGTTTGCTTGGTTCCAGAAAAGCGTGAAGAGCTAACGACTGAAGGTGGCTTAGATGTTGTCGGTCAACTAGAGAAGATCAAAGCGGCGACCGAAAAATTGTCGGCTGCGGGTATAAAGGTCTCTCTATTTATTGATGCAGATCGTGAGCAAATTGATGCAGCAAAAGCATGTGGTGCACCGTTTATTGAGCTTCATACTGGTCATTACGCTGATGCGAAAACAGAAGAAGATCAGCAAGACGAGCTTAAAAAGATTGCAGCAGGCGCAAGCTACGCAGATGATCTAGGTATTACAGTCAATGCTGGTCATGGTCTGACTTACCACAACGTAGCACCCATTGCGGCACTCCCTGAGATCTACGAGCTGAACATCGGTCACTCGATCATGGGACGCGCAGTGTTTGATGGTTTGAATAAAGCCGTTGCAGACATGAAAGCAATCATGGAAACAGCACGTAACAACGCTTAACTTTTTAATTAGTAGGTAGTTAATTAATAAGTAGTTAAGTGGTAAGTGGTAAGTGGTTAATCAAAAACCAATAGAATCAATAAATCGAAGTTTAATAGTAAGGTAAACATGGCTGTTGTTGGATTAGGTACAGATATCGCAGAAATCGAGCGTGTAGAAAAAGCACTATCACGAAGTGGTGAGGCTTTCGCTCAACGTATTTTGACGGATTCTGAATTTGAAGTATTCCAGCAGCTTAAGCAAAAAGGGCGTTACCTTGCGAAGCGTTTTGCGGCTAAAGAAGCGGCATCGAAAGCGCTTGGCACGGGCATTGCGCTTGGTGTGACCTTTCATGACTTTGAAATATCGAACGATGAGCATGGCAAGCCCGTTTTGAGTTTGCATAAAAAAGCTCAGGAAATCGCACTGGCGAATGGAACAAAGTCGATTCATCTAACGATTTCCGATGAACGCCACTATGCGGTGGCGACGGTATTACTTGAGTCGTAAGCTTTGGACTGAGCCATGTGTTTAGTCGTCTGCTTAGACTGCGAGCGTGTTTAGGCAGCGAACAAATTGTTTAACACTGACCAAATATTCAAGTTAAAAAAAGCAGAGCTCATGGCTCTGCTTTTTTATTATCTGAATGCGTTCAATTTACTGCTAACTGCTAACTGCCTTCAACCAACCGCTAACTTTTAACTGTTAATCGGCTGCAAGTAATGAATCGCTGTTGCCTGAACCTTATCTAATTCATCCTGCAATTCAAACAGCTCTGGCTCAATCGCCTCAATGGAAGTACCTGAACGCAACTCTTTCTCTATCGTTGCACATACCGATTTTAGCCTTGGCACGCCGCTGTATGAGCTGCTGCCGTGCATCTTGTGGATGATATGTATCAGTTCTTCAACAGGGAAGTCGTTGTCTTCTATCGCTTTCTCTGCGGCTTCGTAAACCTCAGGGATAAAGTCTACTAACATTCGCAACATATCGCGTGCAAGATCCTCTTTGTTAGCGGCTTGCTTCATTGCGGCCTGCCAATCAATGATGATGTTTTTGTGCACGTTTGCTTCTGTTTCTTGCGGCTGGCTACTATCTATCTCAACCGCGACCGCAGGATGTTCAGGGTCTATTTTATTGATATGCTCAACCTCTGAAGCTGGGCTCCAATGAAGCAGAACCTGCTGTAAGACATGCTCTTCGATAGGCTTGGTTAGGTAATCATCCATGCCCGCAGCTAGCAGTCTATCTCGCTCACCCATCATGGCGTGTGCGGTCACTGCGATAATCGGTGTGTTGGCGTTGTTAGCGAGTTTCTTAATGTGCTTACAAGCGGTCACTCCATCCATTTGTGGCATTTGGATATCCATGAAGATGATATCAAATGGTGTGCTAGTCGCTTTGTCGATCGCTTGTTGACCATTAGTACAGCTGATCACGGTTTCCACTCGCTCTTTCAATAACGCAGTAATCAACTTCAGGTTGGCTGGGTTATCGTCGACCGCCAGTACCGTTAACGGTAGCTTCTCTTCTGAGTGTGTTTCAATCGCTGGAGCAATCAAGGTTGGTGCTTGATTAGAGATCAGAGTTTGTAGAAGCTTCTTACGAGAGAGAGGCTTGGTAATGCATTGAACATCGACCTCTTTCATTAGTTGTTCACCCAATGCAAGTTCGGTACTTGGCGTACCAATAATTACGTTTTGGGCAATCTTCTTCGCACCAATCGCCCAACCACTGACGGTATCAAGTTGGTACTCTTGGTTCGCGGCTAAGTTAAGTAGAACGTAGTCATACGAGGTAGATTCGTCAGGCATAACCGAACGGTACGTTACCACTAAGCCTTCTTGGGTTAGGATCTGCTGAGTAATCGATGCCGCTTGCATGTTCGGCTCGATCAACAGTAACTGTTTGTCTTGTAGGCATTGAGTTTCGATAAGCTCGGTCATTGGCATATCAGTCGTTGATAGCCTTAAGGTAAACCAGAAGGTTGAACCTTGGTGCAGGCGACTAGTGAGGCTGATCTCACCGCCCATTTGGCTTACCAACTTCTGTGTGATAACGAGACCAAGGCCTGTACCACCATAACGACGAGAGATGCTCGCATCTGCTTGGCTGAAGGCTTGGAATAGCTGAGCCTGTTGACGTTCTGAGATACCTATACCGGTGTCTCGAACCATGAATTGAAGTTCAATGTTGTCTTCGGTCTGAGAACGAAGTTCAACACTGATATCGATATTGCCACGCTCGGTAAACTTGATTGAGTTACCAACAAGGTTGGTTAGGATCTGCTGAATACGCAGCGGATCACCAACCACGCCTGGTGGAACTTTCGGGTCTATTTTAAGGGTCAGCTCTAGGCCTTTCTCATGAGCGTTGGTGGCTTGAAGGTTCACAACCTCTTCAAGGCTGGCTTGGAATTCAAATGGGATGTTCTCGAGCGCTAATTTACCGGCTTCGAGTTTCGAGAAATCAAGAATGTCGTTGATGATGCTGAGCAAGTTATTTGCAGAGCGTTCAATGGTCTGCAAGTAATCGGTTTGGCTGGTCGATAGGTGGGTCTTAAGCATCTGACGAGTAAAGCCAATCACACCGTTGAGCGGTGTTCTCAATTCGTGAGACATGTTAGCCAAGAACTCAGACTTAACACGTGCTGCTTCTTGAGCGCGTTTTTTCGCAATGTCTAACTCAACGTTTTGAATCTCTAATTGCTCTAGGGTTTCACGTAGATCAGACGTGGCTTGGTCGATGCTGTGTTGCATCTCTACGTGATACTCTGATAACGATACCGCCATCGCGTTGATACCGTTTTTCAGTGAATCTAGCTCACCATGCATCTTGCCTTCGATACGCACATCGAGGTGACCACGTCGAATCCGGTCAACCATGTTTTTCATGTGCGTGATCGGTTGAGTTACATCGTGCATTAAGCGGAACGCAAACACGCCCGATAAACCTAGTCCCAGAATCAACACCAAGAAAGCAGAGAACACCTCTTGATACTGCTGTAATCGCAATGAAGATAAGTCGAGCTCAATCGCGATATAGCCAATGGCTTGGTTCGCTTGCGATTGCCCGTTGGCTGAGTTGATGTATTGCCCCTCAGCGATGATGGGCGTCCTGAGAATCAGCGTGTTATCGAGCAGGTTCGAAGAGCTCAAATGCGGTATCGGCTTATCTTTGGGATAAGTGAGGCTTTCAAAGTCGGGGTGGAAGTTTGAGGTTACGAACAACTCATGGCGATCATCAAACACCGCGATACTGCGCACAAGGTTAGAGTTTTTACGATGCGCATAGCTGATGAGCTGGCGAACAGACTCTCGGCTTTCGAGTTGCATGCCAGATGCGCTCGCAATCGCAAGCGGTTCTATAATGCTAGTACCAGTGTTAACCACCTGACCCTCAAGGTCTTGATAGCGGTTAAATGAGAAAAATGCACTCAATAGCAGCCCAATAATTAGGGTTGGAGCTAGAGTTAAGGTAATTACACGGGCTCTTAAGCCATATCTGGTCATGTTCTTTAATTACATCGAGGTCTGGATATGGGAAAATAACGCGCACAATGGCGGTTAAGTGAACGGTAAGCTTAATCAAAGCCGTGACGTTCGACAATGATTCCAAGGCATAATAGTGAGTCCTGGATACAAATTACTTATTAAAAGATACATTAGGCACAAGCAATGGCACGTTTTTTTCAACCAAAAAAGAAAACTCAATTCGAGACCAAGCACCAATCGGTTTTGGTTGAACGAATGGATCACAATGGGGCAGGGATTGCTTATCAGAAGAATAAGCCTGTTTTCATTGATGGTGCATTGCCGGGTGAGCAGGTTGTTATTCAGCTCATCGAGAGTAAGAGTAAATTTGCGCGAGCAAAACTGATTAAATTACTGGAGCCAAGCGAACTGCGTTTGAAGCCTTTCTGTAAACATTTTAATCAGTGCGGTGGCTGTCATCTCCAGCACCTTGGCTACTCTTCTCAGGTAGAACATAAAGCGCAGTCTTTGAGCCATCTGATGAGTCAATATCAAACGGATAAAACAGACGTTGTTGAACCGATTATTGGTGATGAAACAGGTTATCGCCGTCGTGCGCGTATCAGCTTATTTGTCGATAAAAAAACACAGCAGCTTCAATTTGGTTTCCGTAAAAAGCAAAGCAAGCAGATTGAAAATATTACCGATTGTGCGGTGCTTGACCCTCGTCTCAATATCTTGCTGCCAAAGCTGAAAAGTTTACTGAATACTTTCAGCAACCTTACTTCTTTAGGACACGTTGAATTAGTGATCGGGGATACTGGTCCAGTCATGGTACTACGCCACCTTAAGCCTTTGGTTGAAAAAGATGAGCAATCTTTGATTGAGTTGGCTCAGGCAGAAGGCGCTACGCTGTATTCTATGCCAGAAACTGACAAGTTGATTCGTTTAGTGGGCGACACGCCAAGCTATAGCGAAACCGGCGTAACCTTACCTTTTGAGCCAAACCACTTCATTCAAGTGAATCAAAAGGTCAATCAGCAGATGGTAACTCAAGCGATTGAATGGTTAGAGCCTCAAGCCGATGAGCGAGTGCTCGACCTGTTTTGTGGCTTGGGCAACTTTAGTCTGCCTATCGCACAACAATCTGCGTTTGTGGTGGGGGTTGAAGGTGTCGATGAAATGGTTCAGCAGGCAACGTCTAATGCAGCTTTGAATCAATTAAGCAATACAGAATTCTACCAAGCGAACCTTGAAGAAGAGTTGTCTTCACAACCTTGGGCAAAAGAAAGATTTGATAAAATCTTACTCGATCCAGCTCGTGCCGGAGCGAGTGGGATCGTTGATCAAATTTCAGGGTTAGGAGCGAAGCGTGTGGTTTATGTTTCGTGTAATCCTGCTACTCTAGCTAGAGATTCAGAGAGCTTAGAAAAACAAGGCTACCAATTGGCTAAGCTAGGCATGTTGGACATGTTCCCTCATACCAGTCATCTCGAATCGATGGCTCTCTTTATCAAGGCTTAGAAGCCCTTAAATAAGGCTTAAAAATGTATTACAAAGGTGCGGGGCAGCTTGCACCGATATCAATATGAGTCGAACTAACGTGGAACCAGTTAGTCATATTGAATTGGGTATAAAACATAATAACTAGGAAGGCATGATGGTTGCGGTACGAAGCGCACATTTAAACCCAAGCGAACAGTTTGAGCTAGATAATTGGATTGCGTCACTGAATCAAGACGCAAAAACCTCGAATAAACTGACCAAAGTTTATCGTCACTGTGAAGAGCTATTAAAAGATCACGAGCAAGGTGAACTTTTGCTTTGGCGTGGGCGAGAGATGATCGAAATCTTGGTCACCTTGTCGATGGATCGCGCTACTTTAGTGGCGGCACAACTCTTCCCTGTCGTATCAAGCGGTGTTTTTGAGCGTGAAGCGTTTGAAGAAAGTTACGGAAAGGAAACCGTAAAGCTGATTGATGGCGTGGAAGAAATGGCGGCTTTGGGCCAGCTAAATGTCACCCTTGAAGGCAGTGCTGCCTCGGGTCAAGTCGATAATGTTCGACGAATGCTATTGGCAATGGTGGATGATTTCCGCTGCGTAGTCATCAAACTAGCAGAGCGAATTTGTAACCTCATAGAAGTGAAAAAGGCCCCTGATGCTGTGCGCCGTGCGGCAGCAAAAGAGTGTGCCAACATCTATGCGCCTCTTGCAAACCGTTTAGGTATTGGTCAGCTAAAATGGGAAATTGAAGATTACGCTTTCCGCTACCAACAACCAGATACATACAAGCAGATTGCCAAACAGCTGTCTGAGCGACGTATTGTGCGCGAACAATACATCACCGACTTTGTCGATGATCTCACGTCAGAAATGAACCGTTCAAGTATCAATGCTGAAGTCAGCGGTCGACCAAAACATATCTACAGTATCTGGCGTAAAATGCAGAAAAAAGGCTTAGAGTTTGATGAGCTTTTTGACGTGCGTGCGGTGCGTATTATCGCCGACCAACTGCAAGACTGTTATGCCGGCTTAGGTGTGGTTCACACCAAATATAAACATCTACCTAGTGAATTTGATGACTACGTGGCGAACCCTAAGCCGAATGGTTATCAGTCGATTCATACCGTAGTTCTTGGCCCTGAAGGCAAGACCATTGAAATTCAGATTCGTACCAAGCAGATGCATGAAGACTCTGAATTGGGCGTTGCTGCGCACTGGAAATACAAAGAAGGTGCATCTAGCGGCGTACGCAGTGGCTACGATGAGAAAATCACTTGGTTGCGTAAGCTTATCGACTGGCAAGAAGAGATGTCGGATTCTGGCGAAATGCTGGATGAAGTACGTAGCCAAGTCTTTGATGATCGTGTCTATGCCTTTACACCTCGCGGTGATGTGGTCGATTTACCAATGGGTGCAACACCGTTGGACTTTGCTTACCACATCCACTCGATGGTTGGACACCGTTGTATCGGTGCCAAAGTCGCAGGTCGAATCGTTCCGTTTACTCATAAATTGGCGATGGGTGATCAAGTTGAGATCATCACTCAAAAAGAACCGAATCCATCACGCGATTGGTTGAATCCGACGACAGGCTTTGTTCATTCAAGTCGAGCTCGAGCAAAAATTAACGCTTGGTTCCGCGCTCAGAGTCGTGAGAAAAACCTCGAAGCTGGACGAGATATCTTAGAAGTCGAGCTAGGCAGAGTCGGCGCCACACTGAAAGATGCTGAGCAATACGCGCTGAAACGATTCAACGTCAACACTCCAGATGAATTGTATGCGGGTATTGGTAGTGGCGATTTGCGTATCAACCAAGTCGTTAATCACATCAATGCTTTGGTCAATAAACCAACGGCGGAAGAAGAAGATAAGAAAGCGCTAGAGAAGCTGCTTGAGTCTGACAATAAGCCAGCGCATCAGAGTCGTCCGAAAAAGGATGCTGTCGTTGTTGAAGGTGTCGATAACTTAATGACCCACTTGGCTCGTTGTTGTCAGCCTATCCCGGGCGATGTGATCAAAGGTTACATTACTCAAGGGCGTGGTATCTCAGTACACCGCAGCGATTGTGAACAGTTAAGTGAACTTAACCTGCATGCTCCCGAACGTATCATCGATACTGTCTGGGGCGATGGTTTTGTAGGCTCGTATATTTTAACACTGCGTGTAGAGGCGCTAGAACGTACCGGCTTGTTGAAAGACATCACATCCCTGTTCTTAAACGAAAAAGTCAGTGTGACGACAATGAAGAGCCGTATTGACTATAAACGTCAGCTATCGGTGATGGATTTCGATTTGGAAGTGACCAACATTGAAATTCTGAGTCGAGTGACCAGCCGAGTAGAACAAATCAAAGATGTCATGTCGGTTAAACGCCTAGGCTAACTTTCACGTTGCATTAGTCACTTTTACTGCGTTAACTGCGCTTTCTTGTTCCATCACATAGGCGAGCTATGCTCAGGAATCACGAAAGCTTGTTGCCTTGTTAAAGTAACAACTGCTTAGTGAAAGATGCGCAATTTAGAGAATTAGACAGTATCAACAAAGGTGAGTGGTTTTGGCTACTCACCTTTTTTAGTTCTAGTACCTTTTAGTTTTAGTGAAGCTTTAAATTTAAAAATCAAAGACAGTGAATAGGAAGAAAACGATGAATCACCCGATTGAACAACTTGAACAGATTATGACTAAGCTGCGCGATCCAGAAGGTGGCTGTCCTTGGGATTTGAAACAAAATTTTGAAACAATTGTGCCGCATACTATCGAAGAGACCTACGAGGTGGTGGACGCGATTCACAACAAAGATTGGCCGAATCTACAAGAAGAGTTGGGCGACCTGTTGTTTCAGGTGATCTTCTACAGTCAATTAGCAAAAGAGCAGGGCTTGTTTGAGTTCTCTGATGTGGTCGACGGTATCAATGAGAAGCTGACGCGCCGTCATCCACACGTATTTTCTGATACAGAGTTTGCTAGTGATGAAGAAATTAACGCCAACTGGGAAGCTGAAAAAGCCAAAGAGAAAGCACAGGCAGGCAAAACTCAAGAAAGTATTCTAGACTCAATACCAAACTCTCTACCTGCACTTTCGCGTGCTACAAAAATTCAAAAGCAAGTCGCGAAATTTGGCTTTGATTGGGACTCTATTGGCCCAGTCGCCGACAAGGTTTTAGAAGAAGTTGATGAGGTGCTAGAAGAAGCGCTTCAAGTAACGCCAAATGAAGATTTAGTTGAAGAAGAACTGGGTGATTTGTTGTTTGCTACCGTCAATTTAGTGCGACATTTGGGTAAAAATCCAGAAACGGCTCTCAATAAAGCCAATCTGAAATTCTCACGCCGCTTTAAAGGTGTGGAACAAAAAGTTCATCAGCAAGATAAAATTTTGACCGACTTTTCTCTACAACAGCTTGATTCCATGTGGGATGAAGTCAAAGTGGCGGAGAAAAGATCATCAAAGCTTTTATCATGAATTGATTTGAAGCAAAAAATAAAAAATTGCAGTGTGATAGATTTCACGTTGTGGCGATAAGGGGCTTCTGGTATATTTTCATCCCGTCCAGAAGTAATCCATTTCCCTCATTCAACCAATTTCAGGTTAAACATGACGACAAATTACATTTTTGTTACTGGCGGGGTTGTATCCTCTCTAGGTAAAGGTATTGCAGCAGCATCTCTTGCGGCTATTTTAGAAGCTCGTGGTCTTAAAGTGACTATGATGAAGCTTGACCCTTACATCAACGTTGATCCAGGCACTATGAGCCCAACTCAACACGGTGAAGTGTTCGTTACGGAAGATGGCGCTGAAACAGACCTTGACCTTGGTCACTATGAGCGATTCATTCGCACCAAGATGACTAAGCGTAACAACTTCACAGCAGGTCGTGTTTATGCTGACGTTCTACGTAATGAACGTCGTGGTGACTACCTAGGTGCAACAATCCAGGTTATCCCTCACATCACTAACTCTATCAAAGAACGCGTAATCTCTGGTGCTAAAGGCCACGATATCGCGCTTGTTGAAGTTGGTGGTACTGTAGGTGATATTGAATCTCTACCATTCATGGAAGCGATTCGTCAGTTAGCAGTAGAACTAGGCCGTGAACGCGCAATGTTCATGCACCTTACTCTAGTGCCATACCTAGCAGCAGCGGGTGAAGTGAAAACTAAGCCAACGCAACACTCTGTAAAAGAGCTACTGTCTATTGGTATTCAACCTGACATCCTAGTTTGTCGTTCAGATCGTGTTATCCCAGCAAACGAACGTAAGAAAATTGCTCTTTTCTGTAATGTACAAGAAAAAGCAGTTATCTCTATGAAAGACGTAGATTCAATCTACAAGATCCCACAGTTAATCCGTGCACAAGGCATTGATGATCTTGTATGTACGCGTTTTGGTATCAATGCACCAGAAGCTGATCTGTCTGAGTGGGAACAAGTAATTTACGAAGAAGCTAACCCTACGGGTGAAGTGACGATTGGTATGGTTGGTAAGTACATTGAACTGCCTGACGCATACAAATCAGTAAATGAAGCGCTGAAACACGCAGGCTTGAAAAACCGCCTAAGTGTCACAATTAAATATGTAGATTCACAAGATGTTGAATCTAAAGGCACAGAAATTCTACAAGGCCTAGATGCAATCCTAGTTCCTGGTGGCTTTGGCGACCGTGGTGTTGAAGGTAAGATCCTTGCTGCACAATACGCTCGTGAAAACAAAGTACCTTACTTAGGTATCTGTCTAGGTATGCAAGTTGCTCTTATTGAGTACGCTCGTAACGTTGCGAAGATGGAAGGTGCACACTCTTCTGAATTCTGCAAAGAAACTAAATACCCTGTTGTTGGCCTAATCACTGAGTGGATTGACGGCGAAGGTAAAGTTGAAGAGCGTACTGAGAAATCAGACCTAGGCGGCACAATGCGTCTTGGTTCACAGCTTTGTCACCTAGCGAAAGGGACGAAAGCTTACGAATTATACGGTAGCGCGACGATCCATGAACGTCACCGTCACCGTTACGAAGTGAACAACAATCTTCGTCCACAAATCGAAAAAGCGGGCCTAAAAGTATCGGGTCTGTCTGCGGACAAGAAACTGGTTGAAGTTATTGAGAACCCGAACCACCCATGGTTTGTTGCTGCTCAGTTCCACCCAGAGTTCACTTCAACACCTCGCGATGGTCACCCATTGTTTGCAGGTTTCGTTAAAGCGGCTGGCGAATTCCAGCGCGGCGAATTAGAAAAGTAAAAAGGAATCCAGGTAGCTGCGTAAGTTGTGCTGCTACCTTTAAATTTGACATTTATATATTCAACGAGAAGGAAACATTCAATGTCTAAGATCGTTAAAGTTCTAGGTCGTGAAATCATCGATTCACGTGGTAACCCAACTGTAGAAGCTGAAGTACACCTAGAAGGCGGTTTCGTAGGTATGGCTGCTGCTCCATCTGGCGCATCTACTGGTTCTCGCGAAGCTCTTGAGCTACGTGACGGCGACAAATCACGTTTCCTAGGTAAAGGTGTTCTTAAAGCAATTGAAGCTGTAAACGGCCCAATCGCTGACGCTCTAGTTGGTAAAGACGCTAAAGCACAAGCTGACGTTGACCAAGTTATGCTTGATCTAGACGGTACTGAGAACAAGTCTAAGTTTGGCGCTAACGCTATCCTTGCTGTTTCTCTAGCTAACGCAAAAGCTGCTGCTGCTGCGAAAGGCATGCCTCTATACGAGCACATTGCTGAGCTAAACGGTACTGCTGGTCAGTTCTCTATGCCTCTACCAATGATGAACATCATCAACGGTGGCGAGCACGCTGATAACAACGTTGACATCCAAGAGTTCATGATCCAACCAGTTGGCGCTAAAACTCTTAAAGAAGGTCTACGTATCGGCGCTGAAGTATTCCACAACCTAGCTAAAGTTCTTAAGTCTAAAGGCTACAGCACTGCAGTTGGTGATGAAGGTGGTTTCGCTCCTAACCTTAAATCTAACGCTGAAGCTCTAGAAGTTATCGCAGAAGCTGTTGCAGCTGCTGGTTACGAACTAGGTAAAGACGTTACTCTTGCTATGGACTGTGCTGCATCTGAGTTCTTCGACAAAGAAGCTGGTATCTACAACATGAAGGGCGAAGGTAAAACTTTCACTTCTGAAGAGTTCAACCACTACCTAGCTGAACTAGCGAACAACTTCCCAATCGTTTCTATCGAAGACGGTCTTGACGAGTCAGATTGGGATGGCTTCAAGCACCAAACTGAACTTCTAGGCGACAAGCTTCAAATCGTTGGTGACGATCTTTTCGTTACAAACACTAAGATTCTTGCTGAAGGTATCGAGAAAGGCGTAGCTAACTCTATCCTTATCAAGTTCAACCAAATCGGTTCTCTAACAGAGACTCTAGCTGCTATCAAGATGGCTAAAGACGCTGGCTACACTGCAGTAATCTCTCACCGTTCTGGCGAAACTGAAGATGCAACTATCGCTGATCTAGCGGTAGGTACAGCTGCAGGTCAAATCAAAACTGGTTCTATGAGCCGTTCTGACCGTGTTGCTAAGTACAACCAACTTATCCGTATCGAAGAAGCTCTAGGTTCTAAAGCTCCTTTCAACGGTCTTAAAGAAGTTAAAGGTCAATAATTCACTCTGAATTATTAGCTTAACGCTTTTGAAAACGCTCTACTTCGGTAGGGCGTTTTTTTTGCCTAAAATACGTCATTCCCTAGACTGACGAAGGAAGGCATAGGGAATCCTTGTTTACGTTAAGCGTGATAGATTCCCAATTCAGTCGTTCCTCCTTCTTGGGAATGACGTGGTTAGATGCAGTTGGGCAATGTGTGTTGCTTTCTCTTTTGCAGGTATTGGTTTATCTAATACGTGACTCCATAGGCCGACGGAGGAGGGAGTCGGGACTCTCATCACAGGTTTCGAACAACAATAATTCCCCGACTTATTGATTCCCTGACACCACATATCTCGCACCAATAAGCTCATTATGGTATATATGTGCCTTATTCTAGTTCCTTCTTTTTCAACCGGCGAAAGGTGTTATGCGAATTTTTGCTTTAGTACTGCTCATAGTGTTTGGCTGGCTACAACACACACTGTGGCTCGGTAAAAATGGTATTTCTGATTACTACGGTGTGAACAACGAAATCCAAGTTCAGCAGCAAGTAAATGAAAAGCTTCATCTTCGTAATGCTGAGATGTTTGCGGAAATCGACGATCTACGCCAAGGCTTAGACGCGATAGAAGAGCGCGCACGTCATGAGCTTGGAATGGTGAAAGAAGGCGAAACGTTTTATCGTATTATTGGTGAGGAATCTCATTAATGTCGAACCAACTTCAAAGCGTTATTGCAGTGGTCCCCGCTGCGGGTGTTGGCAGCCGAATGAAGGCCGACCGTCCCAAACAATATCTTCAAATTCACAGTAAAACGATTTTAGAGCACACCGTTGAGAAACTGTTGTCTCATCCTCAGGTGTCTAAAATCGTGGTAGCGGTCAGTGATGATGATCCCTATTACCCTGAATTACCGCTTAACCTTAATCCGCAGGTGATCAGAGTGTCCGGCGGGACGGAACGAGCCGATTCGGTGCTTTCTGCTCTGGACTATATTGCCCAACAGCAACTCAGTGATTGGGTGATGGTGCATGATGCCGCTAGGCCTTGTATCCAATTGAGCGATATCGATAAACTGATCTCTGGTGCTATGACCCATGATGTTGGCGCAATTTTAGCGGCGCCTGTTCGCGATACAATGAAACGCGGTGCTCAAGGACAAATTGAACACACGGTCGATCGCGTCGATCTCTGGCATGCGCTTACCCCTCAGATGTTCCGATCTAAGCCTTTACGGAAAGTCTTGAGTGAAGCCTTGCAGCAAGGTGTTTCAATTACCGATGAAGCGTCTGCGTTTGAGTGGAAAGGTTTATCACCAGCACTGATTGCTGGACGTTCAGATAATTTTAAGATTACTCAGCCTGAAGATTTGGCTTTGGCTGAGTTTTATTTAAGTCAGAATAAGGAATAATGATGATTCGTATTGGCCATGGCTTTGATGTACACAAATTTGGTGGTGAAGGCCCGGTAATTATTGGTGGCGTGAGCGTCCCTTATGAACAGGGTCTTATCGCACACTCAGACGGTGATGTTGCCCTGCATGCATTATGCGATGCTTTACTGGGTTCAATTGCAGCGGGTGATATTGGTCGTCATTTCCCTGATACGGATGATGAATGGAAAGGCGCAGATAGCCGCGAATTACTTAAAGATGTTTATCGTCGAGTAAAAGAGCAAGGTTATGTGATTGGTAATGCTGATATTACTATCATGGCGCAAGCTCCAAAGATGGCTCCTCATATAGACTCTATGTGCCAAGCCATTGCTCAAGATTTAGAAACAAGCATTAGCAATGTGAATGTAAAAGCCACGACTACTGAGCGTTTAGGTTTTACAGGTCGCAAAGAGGGCATCGCATGTGAAGCGGTGGTCCTAATTACTAAAAGTGCGTAAGCACCAACACGAAAAGAACAGCATGTCAGATATTTTATCTTCATTGGCTTACCTAAACGGTAAACCAACTGCGAAAGCAAAACTAAAAGCAAAAGCCGAACACTTTGTCGTTAATGAAGACTTGGGTTTTGAGTTTACTGGTGAAGGCGAGCACCTAATGGTGCGTATTCGTAAAACTGGTGAGAACACGAGCTTCGTAGCAAACGAACTGGCTAAAGCGTGTGGTGTTAAGTCGAAAGACGTGAGCTGGGCTGGTTTGAAAGACCGTCATGCTGTGACAGAACAGTGGTTGAGTGTGCATCTACCAAAAGGTGAACCTGACTTTTCAGCTTTTCTCGCACAATACCCAAGCATCGAGATCTTGGCGACAGCTCGTCACAACAAAAAGTTGCGTCCAGGCGATTTAATTGGCAACCAATTTGAACTGACTTTGTCTGAAGTAACGGACTGCGATGATGTGGTAAAGCGTTTAGAAAAAGTTGCTCAGGTAGGCGTGCCAAATTACTTTGGTGCTCAGCGCTTCGGTAATGAAGGTAACAACTTATCTGAAGCTCGTCGTTGGGGTCGTGAAAACGTTCGCACGCGTAATCAAAATAAGCGCAGCTTGTACCTCTCTGCTGCTCGTTCTTGGATCTACAACTTAATCCTTTCTGACCGTATTGAGCAAGATGCGTTTGCGTCGGCATTGGTTGGCGATATCGTCGTTAAAAACGGCGCTCAATTAGCTGTGACGGCAGACAATATCGAAACGGTAAATCAAGATATCGCGAACGGTTCTGCGTTTATTACCGTTGCTTTGGCTGGAGATAATGCGCTACCGACGACTGATGCGTCTCAAGCTTTAGAGCAGAAACACCTTGATGCTGAACCGGATCTAATGGCTCTGATTTGTGGCAACCGTATGCGCCATGATCGCCGTGAAGCTTCGTTGAAGCCGATGGGTTTAACTTGGGAAGTGAACGAAGATAATGTCACTCTTAAGTTCTCTCTCGATGCAGGTTGTTTCGCAACCGCTATTGTTCGTGAATTGGTTGAAGAAGTTCACGTAGAGAGAAGCTACGAGCAATAACGATTCTGCTTGGAGCGAAGTCACTTGATATCGGAAATTAAGTGACTTGGCATTGGAACAAAAGAAAGGATACAAGATGAAGATTTTACTCAGCAACGATGATGGTGTGCATGCTCAAGGTATTCATGAGCTGGCCAATGAATTACGTGATCTTGCTGAAATTATCATTGTGGCACCTGACCGTAATCGCTCGGGTGCTTCAAATTCATTAACTTTAGAACAGCCTTTACGTGTTCAAGAAATTACCGAAGATACATATTCGGTACAAGGAACACCGACCGACTGTGTGCACTTTGCGTTAAATGAACTGCTAAAAAATGATATGCCCGATCTGGTATTAACGGGTATTAATCACGGTGCTAACCTAGGTGATGATGTGCTTTATTCAGGCACTGTGGCAGCAGCCATGGAAGGGCACTTTTTAGGCGTTCAATCGGTGGCGTTTTCTCTGGTGGGTAAAAAACATTTTAAGACAGCGGCGGCCATTGCTCGTCGTATCGTCGAACAACATTTAGCAAACCCAATCCCAACCAATCGCCTGTTAAACGTCAATATCCCTGATTTAGCTTTAGAACAGTTGTCTGGCACTCAGGTGACTCGCCTAGGTGCTCGTCATCATGCTGAAGATATGATTAAGCAAAAAGATCCACGTGGTCATGATATTTATTGGCTTGGTCCTCCAGGTAAAGAACAAGATGCCGGTGAAGGTACCGACTTTTACGCTATCGAGCATGGCTTTGTGTCAGTAACACCATTACAAGTTGACCTGACAGCGCATGAGTCGCTAGGTGCGATGACAACATGGTTAGGGGAGAAGTAAGTGAGTAATCCTCAAGCAGAGCGCTTAATTACTTTTCTGATTGAAAATGGTATTCAGGATCAAAAGGTTCTTGATGCTATTTATCAATTGCCGAGAGAGAGCTTTTTATCACAGGCGATGTATCATCAAGCCTATGATAATAATGCGCTTCCTATCGGACAGGGCCAGACGATTTCTCAGCCGTACATTGTCGCGAAGATGACAGAGTTGCTAGAATTACAGCAAAATAGCCGTGTTTTAGAAATCGGCACGGGTTCTGGCTATCAAACGGCGGTCTTGGCTCAACTGGTTGATCATGTTTATTCGGTTGAAAGAATTAAATCATTGCAATGGGATGCTAAACGTCGTCTCAAACAGCTCGATTTCTACAACATATCAACCAAACATGGTGATGGTTGGCAAGGCTGGGCAGCAAAGGCGCCTTTTGATGCCATTATTGTAACAGCAGCAGCGGAGTCGATTCCTCAAGCACTCTTGCAGCAGCTAAAAGATGGTGGTCGCTTGTTGATTCCTGTTGGTGATGATGAGCAACAGTTGCTGAAAATTGTTCGTCATGGTGATGAGTTCTTATCCAGCGTGATTGAAATGGTAAGGTTTGTACCTCTTGTTCCTGGTGAGCTAGCTTAATAACAAGACTAATGGTGTAGGTGGATAGAGAGTCGATGCGTTCGAAGGTTTTTAAAGGAAGTACTTTGTTACTTAGCTGTGCACTTGTTGGGTGTGCGGCTAACTCGCCTGCGCCAGTTTCTAGCCTAAACAAAAATTACTCATCGATCGATCGTGGTAGTTATCGTGGCAGTTACTATGAAGTCAAAAAAGGCGATACCCTTTATTTCATTGCTTATGTCACCAATAAAGACGTTAAAGACCTTGTGAGTTATAACAACCTCGCAGCACCTTACACTATTCATCCCGGACAGAAGCTTAAGTTATGGCGTCCTAGCTATAGCGCGCCAGCGTATGGTAAATCAACGGTCGTTGCAGCAGCTGTGGTTGCTCCTGCAGCCGCGGCCACGACTGCGTCTGCGAGCAGTAAGCCTAAAAGTACGCCGGTAAAGAGTAAAAACTCTAATTCTAAGCCGGCGCAAACTTCCGCCAAACCGGTGAAAAAAGATCCACCAAAGAAGGTTGAACAATCCAAATCAAAGGAGTATGTTGGGTCTAAAGGTAAACAGAATGTTACACCGTCCACCAAACCAACAAGTGATAAAGTATCCAAATGGTTATGGCCAACTAAAGGGAGAGTAATCAAGAATTTCTCTGTAGGCGAACAAGGAAATAAAGGCATAGACATAGCAGGACAGCGAGGTCAGCCAATAGTATCTACTGCAGGGGGAACGGTTGTTTATTCGGGTAATGCACTACGAGGCTACGGCAATCTAGTGATTGTGAAGCACAATGATAATTACTTAAGTGCATACGCGCATAACGACCGACTATTAGTTTCTGAAGGGCAAAGTGTGAAACCAGGGCAGAAGATTGCAACAATGGGAAGCTCTGGAGCCAGCAGTGTTAGGCTGCACTTTGAGATTCGTTACCAAGGTAAATCCGTTAATCCAAAACGATATTTACCTTAAATACAGTATGCAAAATTACGTATTGTATGGAGTGACACAGTCATTTAGCGACATATGAAGTTGTAATGTCATGCTAATTTCGCCAGGGGGAGGCGTTATGAGTATAAGCAATGCAGTAACCAAAGAAGAGTTCGATCTTAACCAAGCAACCACGAAACGGAAGCTCTTGGAAAAGCAAAACGAACAGTCAAAAAGAAAGCCGAAACGAAAGAAGAGACTGAAGTTACATCTAAAAGTTTAGATGCTACTCAACTCTACTTAGGCGAAATCGGTTTCTCACCACTATTAACCGCTGAAGAAGAAGTGCTTTATGCACGTCGAGCTCTACGCGGTGATGAAGCAGCACGTAAACGCATGATCGAAAGTAACCTGCGTTTGGTGGTAAAAATTTCTCGTCGTTATAGCAACCGTGGTCTTGCACTTCTCGATCTTATTGAAGAAGGCAACCTAGGCTTGATTCGCGCCGTAGAGAAGTTTGATCCAGAGCGTGGCTTCCGTTTCTCAACTTACGCGACATGGTGGATTCGTCAAACCATTGAACGTGCGCTAATGAATCAGACTCGCACTATCCGTTTGCCAATTCATGTTGTGAAAGAGCTGAATATCTACCTGCGTACGGCACGAGAGTTATCACAAAAACTTGACCACGAACCAACGGCAGAAGAAATTGCTTCTAAGCTAGATAAGCCTGTCGGTGATGTGAGTAAGATGCTTCGTCTAAACGAAAGAGTGAGCTCTGTTGATACGCCAATTGGTGGTGATGGTGAGAAAGCGCTACTGGATATTATTCCGGACATCAATAACTCAGATCCTGAGGTTTCAACTCAAGATAGCGATATTAAAAACTCGTTGATTTTCTGGCTTGATGAGCTGAATCCTAAGCAGAAAGAGGTGCTTGCGCGTCGCTTTGGATTACTTGGCTATGAACCATCAACACTAGAAGAAGTAGGCCGTGAAATTAGCCTAACTCGTGAACGTGTTCGCCAAATCCAAGTTGAAGGTCTTCGTCGTTTACGTGAGATTCTAATCAAACAAGGCTTGAATATGGAAAATCTGTTCAACGTAGAAAACGACTAAATGAACTGATGATGTTTCTTTGAATAGAAGACAAATAAAAACGCTGACTTTAAGTCAGCGTTTTTTTGTTTATGGCTTTTGTATTTGATGCTACCGACTCAAGTGACAGTACAAAACGACAATAACAACCTACTTGGAAAGAGACTAAAGCAACTTCTTCAAACGGTAGAGTTCTTCTAATGCTTGGCGAGGTGTCAGATCATCTGGATCAACATTCGCCAGTGCTTGTTCTACTTCACTTGGTTCAGGTATCAGGCTCAGCTGGTTCGCGATATCAACGCCACTTGGCTTTGATGTCGGAGAGTCGATACTCAATGCTTCTAGCTGAGTCAGCTTCGCACGTGCGTTTTTGATCACCGCTTTAGGTACGCCAGCCAATCCTGCAACCGCAAGGCCGTAAGATTTACTTGCTGCACCTTCTTGAACTGCGTGCATAAAGGCAATGCTGTCGCCATGTTCAACCGCATCTAAGTGTACGTTCGCTAAGGTTGGTATTTGGTTTGGTAGCTCAGTTAGCTCAAAGTAGTGCGTTGCAAATAGTGTCATCGCATTGATTTGATTGGCTAGCCATTCCGCACTTGCCCAAGCCAGAGACAGACCATCGTAAGTACTGGTACCACGACCGATTTCATCCATTAACACAAGGCTATTTGGTGTCGCGTTGTGCAGAATGTTCGCGGTCTCTGTCATCTCAACCATGAAGGTTGAACGACCTGAAGCCAAATCATCGGATGCGCCAATACGAGTAAAGATACGGTCGATAGAACCAATCGTCGCGCTTTCTGCTGGAACATAACAACCGATATGAGCCATCAGCGCAATGAGTGCGGTCTGGCGCATGTAGGTCGACTTACCACCCATGTTTGGACCTGTGATGATCAGCATCTTACGTTGATCATTGAGGTCGATAGGGTTAGCAATAAACGGTTCGTCCATTACTTGTTCAACAACGGGGTGACGACCCGCCTGAATTTGTACGCCAGCTGACTCAGTCATGGTTGGACGACAGTAATCAAGGGTGTCTGCACGCTCAGCTAAGTTTTGTAGAACATCCAGTTGAGACACTGAAGAAGCAATGTTTTGTAGTCGCTCTAGATAAGGCAGTAACAAATCAAACAACTCATCCCACAACTTCTTCTCGATAGCTAGGGCTTTCGATTTAGAGCTGAGAACTTTGTCTTCGTGCTCTTTCAGCTCAGGAATAATATAGCGTTCTGCATTTTTCAGTGTTTGACGGCGAACATAGTGTGGTGGCACAAGATGGCTTTGTCCGCGGCTAACTTGAATGAAGAAACCGTGTACGTTGTTGTAGCCAACTTTAAGCGTGTCGATACCGTGACGTTCACGCTCTTCTTGCTCAAGCTTATCCAGAAACTCGGTTGCACCCGCAGCAAGGTCGCGCCATTCATCGAGTTCTGCGTTGTAGCCTTCAGCTATCACGCCACCATCGCGGATCACCACCGGAGGGTTCTCTTTTATCGCACGCTCAAGCAGCTCTGACACTTCATCGACAGGAGATGCATACTGAGCAAGCTGAGTCAGGTATGGGTGCTTAAGTTGCGTCAGCGTTTCTGCAAGCTCTGGTAAGTATTCCATTGCTTGGCGGAGTCGTGCCATATCACGTGGACGAGCAGAACGAAGTGCAAGACGCGCAAGAATACGCTCGATATCACCGATCTGTTTCAGCGTTGGTTGTAACTCAGTAAACAGAGCCAGATCTTTCATCTCACCAATCGCATCTAGGCGTTGATCAAGAGCTGAAATATTACGCATGGGTTGATGTAACCAACGCTTAAGCATACGACTACCCATAGCAGTCGCAGTATGATCGAGTACTTCGGCTAGGGTGTTGTCTGTGCCGCCACTAAGATTTTGGGTGATCTCCAAATTACGGCGAGTAGCCGCATCAAGGATCACTGAGTGATCTTGTTTATCCATCGTCAAAGAACGGATATGAGGAAGAGCGGTACGTTGTGTGTCTTTTACATATTGAATCAAACAGCCCGCAGCACACAAACCAAGCTTGGCTGTTTCAACGCCAAAACCAACTAGGTCACGAGTACCAAATTGTTGATTGAGTTGCTGCTTCGCTGTATCTAATTCAAATTCCCATACTGGGCGACGGCGATTACCATTACGGCTTGCCATCAAATTCACGGGTTCGAAATCTTCAGGGAATAGCAGCTCACGTGGTGACGTTCTTTGTAGCTCTGCCGCCATCGCTTCTTCGGTTTCCGGCTCACATAGCTGGAATCGGCCAGAAGTAATATCAAGTGTCGCGTAGCCAAATTTACCATTGTGGTGGTAAATGGAGGCAATCAGGTTATCAACACGCTCAGAAAGTAGTGCTTCGTCGGTTACGGTTCCCGGAGTCACAATTCTTACGACAGCGCGATCAACCGGGCCCTTTGAAGTTGCTGGATTACCAATCTGCTCACAAATTGCTACGGACTCGCCCAACTGCACTAACTTCGCAAGGTAACCTTCAACGGCGTGGTATGGAACGCCAGCCATAGGAATAGGCTCACCGTTTGAAGAGCCTCGCTTGGTTAGCGAAATATCGAGGAGTTGAGAGGCTTTTTTAGCATCATCGTAGAAAAGCTCGTAGAAATCTCCCATGCGGTAGAACAGCAAAATTTCTGGATTTTCTGCTTTTAGTTTTAGGTACTGCTGCATCATAGGAGTATGTTTTTGATCGGCTTTCACAGTTAACTTCTTTCGTTTATTTCTATTGCGGCTTAGGATACGTGAAAGCGTTTCGTGCGAAAAGCGACACATGCGAAAAGATGCAAATCCAAATGATATACATCTAGATAAGGGAAGCCAAAGATGCAGACGACTCAAGCTCTTAGTGAAAAACTCGGACACTTACTTGCGAAACATAAACATGTATTGGTGACGGCTGAATCTTGCACTGGCGGTGGCGTTGCTAGCGCGGTAACCGATATTGCTGGTAGCTCGGCTTGGTTTGACCGTGCTTTCGTGACCTACAGTAATGAAGCAAAACAAGAGATGATTGGTGTTCAGCTTGAAACCTTAGTTGAATTTGGTGCCGTGAGTGAGCCGGTGGTTATAGAAATGGCTCACGGGGCACTGCAACATTCAAAAGGTACTATTTCTGTATCGATCAGCGGCATTGCTGGACCTGGCGGTGGCACGGAAGATAAGCCGGTAGGGACGGTGTGTTTTGCTTGGAAGGCTGCAAATGGATGGAACAAAGTAGGAACGCATGTTTTTACAGGCGATAGATCACAAGTACGCCAACAAGCCACGCATCATGCCCTGCAAGTTATTTATGATTACTTATCAATGGAAGACAAGTAACATTTGTACAAATTATTTTCATACAGGTATAGACACTGTATGAATCAACAGTATAATAAAAGCCAATTAGTCACCCCTTTGTGGGTTAGAAATAGATTCTAAGTCGCTTGTTGAGACAACCGATTATGTGGAGATAGAAATGGACGAGAATAAACAAAAAGCGTTAGCCGCAGCCCTTGGTCAGATTGAAAAGCAATTTGGTAAAGGTTCGATCATGCGTCTTGGTGATAACCGTACAATGGACGTAGAAACTATTTCTACAGGCTCTCTATCTCTAGATATCGCACTAGGTGCTGGTGGCCTACCGATGGGGCGTATCGTTGAAGTTTACGGTCCAGAATCATCAGGTAAAACAACGCTAACGCTTGAGCTTATTGCAGCGGCGCAAAAAGTGGGCAAAACGTGTGCATTCGTTGATGCGGAACACGCACTTGACCCTATCTACGCTCAAAAGCTTGGTGTTGATATCGACGCTTTGCTTGTGTCTCAACCAGATACGGGTGAACAAGCTCTAGAAATTTGTGATGCACTGGCTCGTTCAGGTGCTATCGATGTTCTTGTTATTGACTCGGTTGCTGCACTAACACCTAAAGCTGAGATCGAAGGCGAAATGGGCGATAGCCACATGGGTCTTCAAGCACGTATGCTTTCTCAAGCAATGCGTAAGCTAACAGGTAACCTTAAGCAGTCTAACTGTATGGCTATCTTCATTAACCAAATTCGTATGAAAATTGGTGTAATGTTCGGTAACCCAGAAACAACAACAGGTGGTAATGCACTTAAGTTCTACGCATCTGTTCGTCTTGATATTCGCCGTACTGGTGCAATCAAAGATGGTGATGAAGTTGTTGGTAACGAGACTCGTATCAAGGTTGTTAAGAACAAGATTGCTGCACCATTCAAACAAGCTGAAACTCAAATCCTTTACGGAAAAGGCTTCAACCGCGAAGGTGAGCTTATCGATTTAGGTGTTAAGAATAAGCTAGTAGAGAAAGCGGGCGCTTGGTACAGCTACAAAGGCGATAAGATCGGCCAAGGTAAATCGAACTCTTGTAAGCACCTACGTGAAAACCCAGAGATC
This sequence comes from Vibrio sp. QJM3NY_15, assembly GCF_057785995.1. Classification (NCBI taxonomy): domain Bacteria; kingdom Pseudomonadati; phylum Pseudomonadota; class Gammaproteobacteria; order Vibrionales; family Vibrionaceae; genus Vibrio; species Vibrio sp. QJM3NY_15. The sequence continues at coordinate 3,112,090 of NZ_CM173517.1, read as the reverse complement.
GCTCTGGAACTTGACACTAAGCTTCGTGAATTGCTACTGACTCCTGCTGTTCTTGAAGAGAAAGGCGCAGAGAAAGAAGAAGAAAACGAAGAGCTATAAGCTAACGTTTATAGAACGGGTGTTTTAAAGAAACATTCGTTTTGAAAGAGTAGAAAGCCTCGCATATTTTATGTGGGGCTTTTTTGTTGGGGCTGATTTAGCCTTGAGTTGTATCGTGCGATTTCACTTCTCCATCCCCTAAACCCTAATCACTTTTGAGGCTTACCCTTACAGTAAAAAGAGTTCAGTAACGGTGTAATGATGGAGTGATAGATATTGATGTTATCTAGCTTCTGCTTAAATATGTTTTGGCTTTTTCTATTGTTGGTAAAGACAAAGGCATACATCGAAGCAATGTTGTCTCTGTATGCTGAATTACTCACTCGAATGTAGATACTTTTCACATTGCATTGTGCCAGTTCCAATCCATTTATATAGGTCTTCATTTCAGTTGAAGATATCTTCTGCGAATCGTCACTGAGATAAAGCGTCGCACTGCCGAATTGATAGGGTTGGTAGTTCTCTTTATTGAGGAATGGCGCTTGTTCATTGTTGTAGTGGATAAAGTAATAGGCGACCAGAATGATGCCAAACCATAGAGCGCATAAACTTATCGCAAATTGATGAGGGAACCTTGGATTGACTTGTTCTTCGTTGATTGGCTGTTGTAGGTGATAGGCACTTTTCTCTACTTCTACTTCAACCCCAACTCCTAATGCATCACCTAAAATATCGTTCTCAGGCATTGCTTCTAACACATCTCGGTTTTCAGTTTGAGGGGCACTTGATGCTTGAGGTTGCTTATTTTGGGTGACTGAAAGTGAGTACCCTTTCTTGCTTATTGTTTTGAGCTTTAACTCATCAGTGTTTAAATTTTTGATGACCTTTCTAATGTAACTAATGGTGTTGGTCAGGGACTGGTCGGTTACTAATACACCCTGCCAACACTCTTCAAATAATTCCTCTCGAGATATGCACTGACCTTGGTGCTCTAACAGATATACAAGCACCTTAAACGGCAATGGGCGCACGCTGATCGTGGTATCAGATAGCGTCTGTGTGATCGTCCTCATTTTATTATTGATAACGATTTGGTCAGTGATATTACTTTTGTGATTCATGGGTTTGTATGACGTTTTCATGTTGGATTTTGCGGGCGGTACTTTAAGCATAGGAGGCCAGTCTGTAACTGTAAAACGTCATTGGTTATATAAAAATTACATTTAGTTATCTGGTTATATTTTTATTTGGCAATGGTTTGTAGCGGAAGCCAAGGGTGGTTGCTAACGTTATGCCGCCTCGAGTTTTGATGATAGCTCGATTACTAATCGTTGTTTTATAGGTAAATAGGATGCCCGAAATTAAACAGAAAAACTCGGAATTAGTGAAGACGCTGCTGGAAGAGTATAAAGAAGTGACCTCCGTTGAGTCTTTTCAATTGGATGTCGTTAAGTCTTTAATAAAGATTTTTACCGACACTGATAAAAGCCTTGAGCAAGGCGATAAGGTGACCTTAGTAAAGGTCGCACAACAATATATCGATGAAGAGATCGATTTTTCACTTTCTGTTGGTTTTGATGATGCCGTGCCTATCCTAACTTCAATTAGAAAAGTAATTGAGATTGTCTAAGCGTTGGATTTGGATTTGAAGATTGTCAGACATTTACGCTGACTCTTGAGGTTAAATCTCTAAGTGAAATATAAATTAAAGATGTTCATGTTTGATTTGAATGTCTTTAGATAAAGGCAACACAGTCAGCTAGAACGGCAATATTATAATTACATTGAAAGGAAGAAATAATGAACACAGTGACATTTTTAGGCGACAAGATTGCACTAGCGGGTGATTTCCCACAAAAGGGCGAAGTACTGACAACACCTTCGATGACAACAGTATCGCTAGCTCCGTTAACTATCTCAGACAAAACGGCTGAGTTTAAACTGATTTACTTGTTCCCAAGTGTTGATACGCCAGTATGCTCAAGCAGTACTAAGGCGATCTCTGAGTTGTCGGAACTGAAATCAGATTCTGTAGATATCTACACAGTTTCAACAGACCTGCCATTCGCACTTGCTCGCTTCCAGGAGAAAGAAGCAGTGACAGGCGTTGAGCAGCTATCAGTATTCAGAACCCAGAGCTATTAAAAGCATTTGGTACTCAATTTGAAGAGCATGCTCTGTCTGGTTTGTCAGCTCGCGCAATTATTTTGCTGGATACAAACAATGTTGTTGTACACAGTGAATTGGTTGCTGAAGTGACTGAAGAGCCAAACTACAGCGCTATCATTGAAGCTTTAAAGGCTTAATGATGATTTGAAACCTTGGTGAATTTTGGGCACCAAGGTTTCATTATTTTACGCACAACGATAACAAGTTGATTTCGTTTTTAAGAACCCAAGCTCAATTCGGTCTACGCTTATAATTCAGTTATTTGTAGAACAATGTCCAACGAGTGAATTGGATTATTGAACTAGATTGTTGAATTAGATATCGGTGTTCTTCCTTGATAAAAGTAAAGTTAGCCATTTTTGTTACGGTTTCAACGATAGGGGCGATTATTCTCGCCATCGTGTTGCTCACGCCTCCACTCGCTTTGCGAGGGAGTCAGTGGGCATGTAATTTCAAGCAAATGGGATTTGTCACACCATCGTATGCGCAATACTCTGAATTGAATGAATTTATGCTGTATTCATTTAGCTCTGATGAAGATTTTTTTGTCAGCGATAGAATTCAAACCCTGAATCAACAGGGCGCAGTTGAAACTGCGGAAGTTGTATTTGTGGGGAAATATACGCTGAATGATAACCACCTAGAGATGGTTTTCAATGAAGTGAACTTCAGACATAAACACCCTGATGACATGATTAATCGTAATCAGTCTTTGTATAAAGGGTTTACTATACAATATGACATTGAGCTGGACGGTGATTTTCTTTACTTGTATTCATCCAGTAATAGTGAAGAGTTCAATCACATTTGTACCAAGCGTTAACTGCAGTTATTTACCCTCCGTGTACCTTAGTCTTTAAGAACAACTCTCTTCCTGTCTCATCCATTTTCTTTGTATGTTCTCTGCCTGAGCTAGTGGAATATTCTTCATTTTATCGAATTCCAACTAAAATCCTGCCCAAGGGTGTCTTTTCTACAAGAAAACTAGTCGAAGCCTTAACCATGATCTACAATACGGCAAAATTCTAACTCGACTATTTTCAGGAAGAGCTGCATGTACATGAGCACTGATGAGGTTCGCAACGCGTTCCTTAAGTTCTTTGAGAGCAAAGAACACCAAATCGTAGACAGTTCATCGTTAGTTCCACATAACGATCCAACCCTGCTATTTACTAACGCAGGTATGAACCAATTCAAAGATTGCTTCTTAGGCGCCGAAAAACGTGCCTACACTCGAGCAACTACGGCTCAGCGTTGTGTACGTGCGGGTGGTAAACACAATGACCTTGAAAACGTAGGTTTCACGGCTCGTCACCATACATTCTTCGAAATGCTAGGTAACTTCAGCTTTGGTGATTACTTCAAAGAAGAAGCGATTGGGTTTGCTTGGGAATTCCTGACTGAAACACTCGGTCTGCCAAAAGATCGCCTGTTAGTAACGGTTTACGAGACAGATGACGAAGCATTCGAAATCTGGAACAAGAAAGTGGGCATCCCAGCTGACAAGATTGTTCGCATCGGCGACAAAGAAGGCGGCAAGAAGTTTGAATCTGATAACTTCTGGACAATGGGTGACACCGGTCCTTGTGGTCCATGTACTGAAATCTTCTACGATCACGGTGAGCACATCTGGGGCGGCCGTCCTGGTACACCTGAAGAAGATGGTGACCGTTTCATCGAGATTTGGAACAACGTATTCATGCAGTTCAACCGTCACGCTGACGGCACTATGGAACCGCTACCTAAGCCAGCTGTAGATACTGGTATGGGTATTGAGCGTATCTCTGCAATCATGCAGGGCGTTCACTCTAACTACGAAATTGATGTATTCCAAAAGCTAATCAAAGCGACAGCAGAAGTGGTGGGTCACGACGACCTATCTAACCAATCACTGCGCGTTATTGCTGACCACATCCGTTCTTGTTCATTCCTAATCGCTGATGGTGTAATGCCTTCAAACGAAGGTCGTGGCTACGTTCTACGTCGTATTATTCGTCGTGCAGTTCGTCACGGTAACAAGATTGGTGCACAAGGCGTGTTCTTCCACAAACTTGTGGGTGTACTGGCTGAAGTGATGGGTTCTGCGGCTGAAGAGCTTAAGAAACAGCAAGAGCTTGTTGAAAAAGTACTTCGCATCGAAGAAGAGAACTTTGGTCGCACGCTAGAGCGTGGCATGGTTATCCTTAACGACGCATTAGACGCACTTGAAGGCAAAGAGCTTGACGGTGAAACAGTCTTCAAACTTTACGATACATACGGTTTCCCAGCTGACCTTACTAACGATGTAGCTCGTGAACGCGACTTTACTATCGATGAAGAAGGTTTTGAGAAGGCGATGGAAGCACAGCGTAAGCGTGCACGTGAAGCGGGTCAGTTTGGTACTGATTACAACGCAACGATCAAAGTAGACACTAACACTGAGTTCTGTGGTTACACAGGTACTGAAGGTGCGGGTGAAATTTCTGCGTTATTCGTTGACGGCGAAGAAGTATCTTCACTATCGGCTGGCGACAAAGCAATCATCATCCTTGAAGAGACACCATTCTACGCTGAGTCAGGCGGTCAATGTGGTGACGCTGGTACGCTAAGCACTGCGTCGGGTCTATTCAAAGTACAAGACACTCAGAAGCTAGGTAATGCATTTGCACACCACGGCGAGCTAGTTGAAGGCGTATTTGCTCAAGGCGATAAAGTAGAAGCGCGCGTTGATGCTGAGCGTCGTGCTGCTATCTCACTAAACCACTCTGCAACTCACTTACTTCACTCTGCATTGCGCGAAGTGCTAGGTGAGCACGTTGCTCAGAAAGGTTCTTTAGTTAAGCCAGACAACCTACGTTTTGACTTCTCTAACCTTGAAGCGGTAACACCAGCACAGATTAAAGAAGTAGAGCGTCTAGTTAACGCACAAGTTCGTAAGAATCATGTGATTGAAACGAACATCATGGACATCGAGTCAGCGAAAGAAAAAGGTGCAATGGCACTGTTTGGCGAGAAGTACGATGATGAAGTTCGCGTTCTGTCTATGGGCGATTTCTCTACTGAGCTTTGTGGTGGTATCCACGCGAGCAACACGGGTGATATTGGTCTATTCAAGATCACTTCTGAAGGTGGTATTGCTGCGGGTGTTCGTCGTATTGAAGCGGTAACGGGTGAAGCTGCTCTAGATGCAGTTGATGCTCAGAATAACGCTTACGAAGAGAAATTGGCTGAATCAGCTAAGAAAGCGAAATCGCTAGAGAAAGAAATCCAACTACTTAAAGAAAAGATGGCTGCAGCTGAAGGCGTAAACATCATGGGTAAAGTGGAAGACATCTCAGGCACTAAAGTTCTGGTTGCTGCAATTGAAGGCGCAGACAACAAGAACCTACGTACTATGGTTGATAATGCTAAAAACCAAGTGGGTAGCGGCATCATCCTGATTGCGAACGTAGCAGACGGTAAAGTTGGCTTAATTGCTGGCGTAACCAAAGACCTTATCGGCAAAGTAAAAGCCGGTGACCTCGTTAAGATGGTTGCTGAGCAAGTTGGCGGTAAAGGCGGCGGTCGTCCAGATATGGCTCAAGCGGGTGGTACAGACGTTGAAGCACTACCTGAAGCGCTTAAATCAGTACGTATTTGGCTAGAAGAGCGTCTTTAAGCTTAAGTAATTGATACAAAGATGCCCAATCAACTGATTGGGCATCTTTTATTTTGCCTAATGGAAGAACGTCTGAAAAAGGTTTGATTGAGATTAACCAAGAAGTCTAATGGTAACGTTAGACTCCTTGGTTAATTTTTTATTGCTTCGCCATGACGCGGAGTATGTGTTTTTTTGTCATATATAGACATTGGTCTTGGGAAGGTGAGGAAGGGTGAAAATGCCTCTTATCGTGCAGAAATTTGGTGGAACGTCGGTGGGTTCAATAGAACGAATCCATCATGTAGCAGAAAAAATCATTGAAGCGAAAAATGAAGGGAACCAGATCCTGGTTGTCGTTTCTGCTATGTCAGGTGAAACAAATCGGTTAGTTAACTTAGCTTCACAAGTTGATAGCGTGCCAAATGCTAGAGAGTTGGATGTGCTGTTAACAGCTGGAGAACAAGTTTCCATGGCTTTGTTAGCGATGACGTTGCACAAGTTGGGTTATGAAGCGACATCGATGACTGGCTATCAAGCCAAGATACACACCGATTCTAATCATAATAATGCGACGATTGAGCGTATTGATACCGCTCCTATTAAAGCGCTGTTAGATGATGACCAGATTGTCATTGTTGCAGGTTTTCAAGGCGTTAACGCAAAAGGTGATATCACAACCTTAGGGCGAGGTGGTTCAGATACCACTGCTGTTGCATTAGCGGGCGCGCTTCAAGCGAAAGAGTGTCAGATATATACCGATGTTGACGGTGTATATTCCTGCGACCCTAGAGTCGTTAAGCAATCTAAGAAATTAGATACCTTAGACTTTCCTTCTATGGAAGAAATGGCTCGCAGAGGCGCTAAGGTTTTGCACCTTCCATGTGTTCAGCATGCGTGGCGACACAATGTACCATTGAGAGTGCTTTCGAGCTTTGAAGCAGGCGAGGGAACTCTTATCGCGGGTAATGACTGTTTGAATGATATTGCTGGGATAGCTATTGAAAGAGATATGGTTCGCATCGAGTGTTTGAATCAAGATTTACCATCTCTCATGTCGCATTGTCAGTTGTTAGGGATCGAAGTCTGTAGTGTGATCGAGGAAACAGAACGGGCAGCGCTCATTATCAAACCGGACATAAGTGCTAAATTAAAACTAGTTTTTGCTGAAAAAATCCGTAATAGTGAATATGTTAGTTTGTTAACTGTGGTAGGAAGCCGAACACAAGAAATTGTGGTCAGTTCACATGGATTGTTGTCTGAAGGCGAAATTGATGTACAACATCACTTATTGCAGCAGCAGTCTTTAACTTTGGTGATATCACCAACGCAAGTCGATATGGCTGCTAACATATTACACAATGCATACATCGTAGCGCGTGAAACACAGGGTTATCTTAAAAAAGAAGTGCATTTTGGTTAAATAAACTCAATCGATAGTTTACGAAAATATAACTTTTGTTGGATAATGCTCTCGTAGCTAGATAAATTTAGAGATTACTCAAGGAGCAAAGAATGCTAATTTTGACTCGCCGTGTTGGCGAAACACTGATGATTGGTGATGAAGTAACAGTTACTGTATTAGGCGTTAAAGGTAACCAAGTACGTATTGGTGTTAACGCACCTAAAGAAGTATCTGTTCACCGTGAAGAGATCTACATGCGCATTCAAGCTGAAAAAGGTAATGGTAACGTTGCATCTGGCAACTACTAATACTTTTGCGTAGAAGAGGGGCTAGCATTGTTGCTAGCCTTTTTTGATCTTGGGAGAGCAAAGTCACAAGTTAGTGATTGGTTAGTTCAATAATTGGCTTAGTTCTAGATGCAGGGCTGAATGCTTGATATCGAAAAGTTACGCGCCTGAGTTAACTCTTATTGAAGCATCGTGATATTTGTTTGCCATAGTTCAAGTTTTACTGACTTACCCTATGGTGAAATAGAGCATCCCGTAGTATGGTGCAAACAGCAGTGACACTTACTGCGAGATAAATTAGATAATTGTTTTCCGCTGTTAATTATTGCCAATCTTTCACCTTAATTTTTAAGGGAAAAAGCGCTAATTGGATGTTATAAGTTCAATTTGCAAGCGCTTTGATTAAATTGCAAACGGTTGAATGTTTTTGTCCGGTTTTTTTCAATAAAGTGTTTGACATATTTTCGGTAAAACGTAATATGTGCCTCCGCAAGACGGTGAGGTGGCCGAGAGGCCGAAGGCGCTCCCCTGCTAAGGGAGTATGTGGTTTGTAGCCGCATCGAGGGTTCGAATCCCTCCCTCACCGCCATTTCTTGCACGTTTGAATTTGCAAGCAAACACAGAAGTAACAATGTGCGCCCTTAGCTCAGCTGGATAGAGTACCTGGCTACGAACCAGGCGGTCGGAGGTTCGAATCCTCCAGGGCGCACCATTCTTTAGATTACTTTGTTAAGAAGTAATGGATAAGAATAATGAATTAGGTGAGGTGGCCGAGTGGCCGAAGGCGCTCCCCTGCTAAGGGAGTATGTGGTTTGTAGCCGCATCGAGGGTTCGAATCCCTCCCTCACCGCCATTCATTACAGGCCTATGGCCTTTTTTTTGTTTCGTAGAAACAAGAATGTGATATATTTCACAACTTCTTCACTTGAAGATACCGTGCGCCCTTAGCTCAGCTGGATAGAGTACCTGGCTACGAACCAGGCGGTCGGAGGTTCGAATCCTCCAGGGCGCACCACTATTTAGGGTTTTCATTAACCCTGATGTTGAACGTTTAGTTTTAACTGCTTTATTGCCTTAACTAACAGCTCAATATCGAAACCGTTGCGCCCTTAGCTCAGCTGGATAGAGTACCTGGCTACGAACCAGGCGGTCGGAGGTTCGAATCCTCCAGGGCGCACCACTATTTAGGGTTTTCATTAATCCTGATGTTGAATGTTTAGTTTTACTTTATGCTCAATATCGAAACCGTTGCGCCCTTAGCTCAGCTGGATAGAGTACCTGGCTACGAACCAGGCGGTCGGAGGTTCGAATCCTCCAGGGCGCACCACTATTTAGGGTTTTCATTAATCCTGATATTGAATGTTTAGTTTTAACTTTATACTCAATATCGAAACCGTTGCGCCCTTAGCTCAGCTGGATAGAGTACCTGGCTACGAACCAGGCGGTCGGAGGTTCGAATCCTCCAGGGCGCACCACTATTTAGGGTTTTCATTAATCCTGATACTGAATGTTTAGTTTTAACTTTATACTCAATATCGAAACCGTTGCGCCCTTAGCTCAGCTGGATAGAGTACCTGGCTACGAACCAGGCGGTCGGAGGTTCGAATCCTCCAGGGCGCACCACTATTTAGGGTTTTCATTAATCCTGATGTTGAACGTTTAGTTTTAACTTGATGCTCAATATCGAAACCGTTGCGCCCTTAGCTCAGCTGGATAGAGTACCTGGCTACGAACCAGGCGGTCGGAGGTTCGAATCCTCCAGGGCGCACCACTATTTAGGGTTTTTATTAATCCTGATTTTGAACGTTTAGTTTTAACTTGATGCTCAATATCGAAACCGTTGCGCCCTTAGCTCAGCTGGATAGAGTACCTGGCTACGAACCAGGCGGTCGGAGGTTCGAATCCTCCAGGGCGCACCACTTTATTAGAGAAAGCCTCGTTTTTACGAGGCTTTTTTTATGTCTGCTATAAGTTTGTTGCAACAATGTTAAATTTAATGTGTTTTTAACTTGTTGTATTTAAAGTAATTCTTGGTTGCTTCTTTGTTATTCCACCTTTCTCATATCATTTCCCAGAAAAGCCCCGTTTAAGTCACAGTTTAAATATCTAAAAATGACTCATTTGACAGATTTATGTGATCTGATAGGCGAATAATTAACCTTATGTGTGCGTTATCCGTAACAGAACCTTAAACAAAATTGACAAACTTTTACCAATCGAGATAATCCATGGGTCGGGATCACTATTCGCTGAAATCCTGCACCTATGTCAGGATGACGAAGAAAGGAAGCAACATGACTAATATTGGAAGCCTGCTAGGAGATGCAGCAACTCTAATGATAACGGGAATGTCCGTTGTCTTTATTTTCCTAACTATTCTAGTTTACCTCGTTCGGTTGATGTCAAAACTGGTACCAGAAGAAGTACCTGAACCGATCGCAGCACCTAAAAAAATTAAAAAACCACAATCAAACCCTTCTGCTGTTAGTCCACAGGTAGTGGCAGCAATTTCGGCCGCGGTTCACCAATACCGTGCGTCTACTGCTAAGTAGCATTTAAAGGATTAAAAAGGAGTTTATGAGCATGTCTAAACCACTAGCTATCACTGATGTGGTACTTCGTGACGCGCACCAGTCACTATTTGCTACACGTATGCGTATCGAAGATATGCTGCCTATTGCGGCAGAACTGGATAAAGTCGGTTACTGGTCTTTAGAGACTTGGGGTGGCGCGACGTTTGATTCGTGTATTCGTTTTCTTGGAGAAGATCCGTGGGAGCGTTTGCGTGAGCTGAAAAAAGCGATGCCAAACACACCAATGCAGATGCTACTGCGTGGTCAAAATTTATTAGGTTACCGCCACTACGCGGATGACGTAGTCGAAAAGTTTGTTGAACGTGCCCACAAGAACGGCATGGACGTATTCCGTATTTTTGATGCGATGAATGATGTTCGTAACTTTGAAACGGCAGTGAAAGCAACGATCGATGTTGGCGGCCACGCTCAAGGTACGTTGTCTTATACAACCAGCCCAGTACACAACTCAGATACGTGGGTTGATCTCGCTAAGCGCTTGGAAGACCTAGGCTGTCATTCACTATGTATCAAAGATATGTCAGGTTTATTAAAACCTTATGAAGCGGAAGAGCTAATTACTCGCATCAAAGCGTCTTGTGATGTACCTCTAGCGCTGCATAGCCACGCGACAACGGGTCTATCAACCGCTACAGCCGTTAAAGCTGTTGAAGCTGGTATTGATATTCTAGACACCGCAATCTCTTCTATGAGCTGTACTTACGGCCATACACCAACCGAAACGGTTGTTGCTATGTTGGAAGGCACAGAGCGCGACACCAATCTTAAGCTTGATCAGATCGAACCCATCGCGGCTTACTTCCGTGACGTACGTAAAAAGTACGCGAAATGGGAAGGTCAGCTAAAAGGTGTCGATTCTCGCATCTTGATTGCTCAAGTTCCTGGCGGCATGTTAACCAACATGGAAGGTCAGCTTAAAGAGCAAGGCGCAGCCGATCGTATGGACGAAGTGCTTGAGGAGATCCCGCGCGTACGTAAAGAGTTGGGTTACATTCCTTTGGTAACACCTACTTCTCAAATCGTCGGTACTCAAGCAGTTATCAACGTCTTAACCGGTGAACGCTATAAAAGCATCACTAAAGAAACTGCGGGTCTACTGAAAGGCGAATACGGTCAAGCGCCTGCTGAGGTTGATGCTGAACTGCAAGCGAAAGTATTAGATGGTGCTGAGCCAATCACGTGTCGTCCTGCTGATTTACTTAAGTCTGAAATGGATACGTTAACGACTGACCTTTTAGAAAAAGCGAAATCAGATGGCATTTCACTCGCTGAAGATACCGTTGATGATGTGCTGACATACGCACTCTTCCCACAAGTAGGTCTTAAGTTCCTTAAGAACCGTCGTAACCCTGAAGCATTTGAACCTGCACCAACTGCAGAAACGGCAGCTCCTGTTGCAGCACCACAACCTGCTGCAGGCGGTATTGAAAGCTACAGCGTGAAGGTTGATGGTCAAGTTTATGATGTTGAAGTTGGCCCTCAAGGTGAACTGACATCGGTATCTCCATCAGCGAAACCAGCACAAGCGGCTCAAGCAGCACCAGCTGCGGCTTCTGATGCAGAAGCCGTTCCAGCTCCGTTAGCGGGCAACATCTTCAAAGTTATCGTTCAGCCGGGTGCTGAAGTGGCTGAAGGTGATGTGCTACTGATCTTGGAAGCGATGAAGATGGAAACCGAAGTTCGTGCTGCTCGTGGTGGTATCGTTCAAGAGTTGAATGTTAAAGAAGGCGATGCAGTTACTGTAGGCGCTCCACTACTAAGCTTAGCGTAAGGGAGTCCCATGGAAGGATTGATGACCTTATGGTCTGAAACAGGTATTGCTAACTTTGAGTTCGGCCAGATCTGTATGATGTTGGTCGGTTGCTTACTGTTGTTTTTGGCAATTCGCAAAGGATTTGAACCGTTACTTCTACTGCCGATTGGTTTTGGTGCCGTATTAGCAAACATTCCAAATGCTGGGTTTACTGATCCAGGTGGTTTGCTTTACTACGTTTACTACATTGGTATTGAAACGGGTATTTTCCCACTGCTGATCTTTATGGGTGTTGGTGCAATGACGGACTTCGGTGCGTTGATTGCTAACCCTAAAACGTTATGGTTAGGGGCTGCGGCTCAGTTTGGTATCTTCGCAACGCTATTTGGTGCGATCTTGCTGAACTATGTTCCAGGAATGGAATTCTCAATGGCCGATGCTTCGTCAATTGCGATTATTGGTGGTGCCGATGGCCCAACCGCGATCTTCTTGGCGAGTAAGTTATCTCCTGACCTATTAGGTGCCATTGCGGTAGCGGCTTATAGCTACATGGCGTTGGTTCCTATTATTCAGCCGCCAATCATGAAAGCGCTAACGACTCCTGAAGAACGCAAGATTAAGATGGCGCAGTTACGTCACGTCGGTAAAGCCGAGAAGATCCTTTTCCCGCTTGCTGTACTGCTGATGACGATTCTGTTCCTACCTTCAGCAACACCTTTAGTGGGTATGTTCTGCTTGGGTAACTTAATGCGTGAAGCGGGTGTAGTTGATCGCCTTTCAAAAACAGCTCAAAACGAACTGATTAACGTCGTAACTATTTTCCTAGGTCTAGGTGTTGGTTCTAAGCTTCAAGCGGATACGTTTTTGAACTTAGAGACACTGGGTATTCTAGGTTTAGGTGCCGTGGCGTTCAGTATCGGTACGGCGGGTGGCGTATTAATGGCTAAGCTACTTAATCGCTTCTCTAAAGAAGACATCAACCCACTGATTGGCGCAGCTGGTGTATCAGCGGTTCCTATGGCGGCTCGTGTTGTAAACAAGGTTGGTCTTGAGGCAAATCCTCAAAACTTCTTGTTGATGCATGCGATGGGCCCGAACGTGGCAGGTGTACTTGGTAGTGCGGTTGCCGCAGGTATTCTATTAGCACTAGTCGGCTAATGAACTGCTGGGTCATGTATCGTTACGTTAATTGGTCGTCAATTTACGAATGAGCGGTTAACTTCGCCTTATTAAATGGTTTATAGTCAAAGGGATGCTTTCGCATCCCTTTCTTTTTATCAATTAGGGTGTTTGCTCACTAGGGCTTTTATCAATCAAGGAAATGTGGAAATGGAAAACAAACAGATTGCGATTACTCAATTCGGCGGCGTCGAAAACCTAAGTATTCAAACCAACGTTATTCCTAAGCCAAAGGCGGGAGAAGTGCTGGTCAAAGTTTCCTTTTCGGGCATTAATCCGATTGATGTCAAAACCCGAGCTGGCCTTGGTTGGGCCGCAGCACAGAACAAAGATAATCTTCCTTGGGTACCTGGTTACGACATTTCAGGACAAATTGTCACGCTAGGCGAACAGGCAGAGCGTTTTACTGTTGGTGATAACGTAGCCGGCTTTATTGGCTTCCCATTGCAAGGTGGCGGTTACAGCCAATATGTATGTGTTCCAGAAGCGGCATTAAGTATGGTTCCCGATTCGGTCACTCTAGAAGCAGCAGCCGCATTACCATTAGCCAGCCAAACGGCAGCACAGGCACTCAATAAAGCGGAAGTGAAAGAGGGCGATCGTGTACTCATCTTAGCGGGTGCTGGCGGCGTTGGTCATCTAGCGGTTCAAATCGCCGTGGCAGCGAAAGCCGAGGTTTATACAACGTGTAGTGAAGCGAATCTTGATTACTTAGCAACGCTAGGCGCTCATGCGATTAACTATAAATTTGCACCAGCATCAGAAAGAGTATCCGATGTCGATGTGCTGATTGATTTGGTCGGTGGAGATACCGCTCTCGATGCATTGAAGTGTCTAAAAGATGGCGCAAGAGTCGTGACAGTCCCAACTTTATCTGCTGAATTGATCTGCGAAAAAGCAACATTATTAGGCTTTACTGCATCAGGTATGCTGGTTGAGCCAAACCCAGAGAAAATGGACACTATGCTGTATATGGTCAGTGTCGGATTACTCAAAACAGAAATTCAAGGTATCTACCAATTAGACGAAGCGCAATCAGCTCATCTACAGGTAGAAACTGGGCATACCAGAGGCAAGGTACTACTTAAAATGCAAGAAGGTTGATATGCAGTGCTAGAGTTTTTTAATTCTCTATTTGAAAACATAGCGCTGTGGTTCTCTGACTCGGCGCTGTGGGTACTCTTCATTAGTGGCTTCTTGAGTGCCACATTATTGCCCGGCGGTTCAGAAGCAAGCCTGGTTGCAGCATTGAGCTTAGATCAGTTCTCGACATCATCGATCATTCTTCTGGCGACACTTGGTAATACCTTAGGCGGCCTGACCAACTATTGGATTGGTTTGTGGTTGCCTAATCGAACTCAATCTGAAAAGCATGGTCATAAGGCTATGGCTTGGCTGATCCGCTATGGTTACTGGACACTGTTATTCAGTTGGTTACCCATCATTGGTGATCCTTTGTGTCTGGCTGCCGGTTGGCTGAGAATGAAATTTATCCCTAGCGTTATTTTGATAGCGATTGGCAAAGCCGCTCGCTACAGCTTACTTGCTGCTATCTACTTCGGTTTTTTCTAAGGAGAACCTATGAAAAAGGTTTTACTTGGTACATTTTCTCTTATCGCCATCGCTGGCTGTTCTTACAATGTACCTAGCTCAACACCCTTCTTTTCTTCGCTACCTGAAGGTGTCACCTTATTAGAAGAAGTTAAGCCTTCTAAAGATAAAGTCGTGATTCCGTATGCGAAATATCAGCTTGAAAATGGCTTGACCGTTATTCTTTCTCCTGATGATTCCGATCCACTGGTGCATGTTGATGTCACTTATCACGTAGGTTCTGCTCGTGAGCAGATTGGTAAGTCAGGCTTTGCTCACTTCTTTGAGCACATGATGTTCCAAGGTTCTGAAAACGTCGGTGACCAACAGCACTTCAAGATCATTACCGAGGCTGGTGGCTCGTTAAACGGCACCACCAACCGTGACCGCACCAACTACTTTGAAACCGTTCCATCTAACCAACTTGAGAAAATGCTGTGGCTGGAATCAGACCGCATGGGCTTCTTGTTGGATGCGGTTTCTCAGAAGAAATTTGAAGTTCAAAGAGGCACGGTTAAGAACGAGCGAGCTCAAAGCTACGAAAACCGTCCTTACGGCTTGATGTGGGAACGCATGGGTGAAGCGCTTTATCCTGAAGGCCACCCATACTCGTGGCAACCAATCGGTTATGTTGAAGACTTAGACCGCGTGGATGTGAATGATCTTAAAGCCTTCTTCCTACGCTGGTATGGCCCAAATAATGCGGTGTTGACTATCGGTGGTGATATCGATGTTGATGACACACTAGAGTGGGTTAACAAGTACTTTGGTCCAATCCCTCAAGGCCCTGAAGTTAAGGCTGCTGAGAAACAACCTGCGGTGCTGACTGAAGATAAGTACATCACCTTAAAAGATAATATTCGTCAGCCGATGGTACTGGTCGGTTGGCCAACAACATATCGTGGTGAAGAAACACAAGCTTCGTTAAATGCACTGTCTAACGTTTTAGGTTCTGGTACCAACAGTTACCTATACCAAAACTTGGTTAAGACGCAAAAAGCGGTGAGTGCAGGTTCATTCCATGACTGTGCAGAATTGGCTTGTACCATGTATGTTTATGCGATGGGCGACTCTGGTAAAAAAGGGGATTTGACGGTTCTTAACAAAGAGTTGATGGATACCTTAGAACAGTTCTCTAAAGAGGGTGTGGAACAAGAGCGCTTAGACCAAATCACCGGTATGGCTGAAGCGGATGCGGTTTTCGCTCTGCAAAGTGTCAAAGGGAAAGTTTCACAACTGGCTTCGAATCAGACCTTCTATGGTCAACCTGACCGTATTGAATCGCAACTCGATCAAATCCGAGCGGTAACACCCGAAAGCGTCAGTAAAGCCTACCAAGAATTTATTGAGGGTAAGCATAAGGTTACCTTGAGTGTTGTTCCTAAGAAGCAGCTCGATCTCGCGGTTCGTGAAGCTACATTCACCACTCCAGATCGCACGTTACCTGAATACGCTAAGGTCACTGAGGATCAGCTTGATTTCAGAAAAGCACCGAACACATTTGATCGCAGCGTGATGCCAGAAGTGAACTTTGGTGTTGAAGCGACCATGCCTGAGCTGTATCGCATGCACTTTGCGAATGGCACTGACTTGATTGGTACCGTGACCAGTGAAACGCCAACAGTACAGCTACAAATTCAACTGCCTGCAGGCGAACGCTATGTTCGTAAAGGGCAAGAAGGCTTAGCGAACTTAACGGCTTCTATGATGGAAGAAGGGTCGACGAAACGAACGGTTGAAGAGTTACAGGCGACCTTAGATAAGCTAGGTAGCAGTGTCAGCATTAGCGCTGGAAGTTATACCACGGATATCTCGATTTCAACGTTAGAGAAAAACCTGCCTCAAACCTTAGCGATCGTACAAGAGGTTCTGTTTGAGCCTAAGTTTGATGAGCAAGACTTCGAACGCGTGAAGAAGCAAATGCTTGAAGGTGTTGTCTATCAGCATCAACAACCAAGCTGGATGGCTTCTCAAGCAACCCGTGAAGTGCTATTTGGTGACAGTATTTTTGCTCGAGCCAGCGATGGTACGAAAGCGTCTCTATCGCAACTGACCTTAGATGATGTAAAAAAATTCTATGGTCAACATTACACACCAGAAGGTGCCAATATTGTTGTTGTGGGAGACATCTCGAAGAAAGAGGTGGGGAAACAGCTACAATTCTTTGAACAGTGGCAAGGCGATGCGGCACCACTAACGCGCCCGCAGATCATCAAAGAGCTTTCAGGACAGCATCTGTACTTAGTAGATAAACCAGGTGCGCCACAAAGTATTGTTCGTCTGGTGCGTAAAGGTCTACCTTTTGATGCGACGGGTGAGTTGTATTTGAGCCAGTTGGCTAACTTTAACTTAGCGGGTAACTTCAATAGCCGTATCAACCAGAATCTACGTGAGGACAAAGCCTACACTTACGGTGCGAGCGGTTACTTCGCGAGTACGCGTGAAACTGGTGCGGTAGTATTTAGTGCTCAAGTGAGAGCCAATGCGACGGTTCCATCGATTCAAGAGTTTATCTCTGAGCTAAATGAATTTAGTCAAAGTGGATTAACTGACGAAGAGGTGAAATTTATGCGCCTTGCCGTCGGTCAACAAGATGCGCTTAAATACGAAACACCAAGTCAAAAGGCTGGGTTGTTAAGTAATATTGTTGCGCTGAGCCTTGACGAAGATTACCTGCAACAACGTAATCAGATAGTTGAAACGGTCTCAAAAGAGACGTTAAACGAGCTATCTAAGAAATGGTTTGACCCGAATGATTATCAAATAATAGTTGTTGGCGACGCGGCTTCGCTTCGTCCTCAACTAGAAAAGTTAGATATTCCAATAGAAGAGCTTGAAATCATTCGTTAGAGTACACATTAAAGGGGGAGGGAAAAGACTCTATTTTTCTCCTCCGACCTAATTTATGATAGTTCTAATCAGAACGATATAAGATAAGTGAACTGAATTTTGACTGATTTTGCTGCGCGACTAAAGCAAGTTGCAACCAACCCTAAGACCTTCTCTCAATTTGGTCGTGGTGTTGAAAGGGAAACGTTACGCTACACGGAAGATGGGCATCTTGCGACTGGGCCGCACCCAAAGGCTTTGGGATCTGCGTTGATGAACGGATGGGTAACGACCGATTTTTCTGAGTCGCTACTGGAGTTTATTACGCCTGTTTCTAACGACGTTCCGACGCTTTTGAATCAGTTATCTGATATCCATCACTTCACACAAACCAAGTTAGATGGCGAAAAGATGTGGCCGCTTTCTATGCCTTGTTATGTAGGCAGTGAAGATTACATTCAGTTAGCGCAATACGGCACCTCTAACAACGGCAAGATGAAGACGCTATATCGTGAAGGCCTAAAACGTCGTTACGGCAGCCTGATGCAGATTATTTCAGGTGTTCACTTCAACTTCTCTTTCCCGGATAGTTTTTGGGATAGCCTGTTTGGAGAGCAAACCGAAGAAGCACGTTGTGAATCTAAGTCCGATGCTTACTTTGGTTTGATTCGTAATTACTACCGTTTTGGTTGGTTAATTCCTTATTTCTTCGGTGCTTCACCTGCACTATGTCCTTCTTTCATCAAAGGAAGAGAGACAAAGCTACCTTTTGAAAAGATTGGTGAGACGCTGTATCTACCAAAAGCAACGGCACTACGTCTGAGCGATCTTGGTTACACCAACAGTGCTCAAAGTGTATTGAAAATCGGCTTTAATAGCCTAGACCAGTACCTAGAGGGATTGAACCAAGCGATTCGTACTCCATCGGAAGAGTTTGCCGAAATCGGTACTAAAGTTGATGGTGAATACCGTCAGTTGAATAGTAATGTTCTTCAAATCGAGAACGAGCTTTATGCGCCAATTCGTCCTAAGCGTGTTGCTAAAAGTGGTGAGAAGCCATCTGAAGCACTAGCTCGTGCTGGTGTCGAGTACATCGAGGTTCGCTCTCTAGACGTAAACCCATTCAGCTCAATTGGTATCAATGAGCAACAAGTTCGCTTCTTAGATTTATTCCTAACTTGGAGTGTGTTAACCGACTCTGCTGAGATGGATAACTGCGAACTTGAATGCTGGCGCGATAACTGGAACAAGGTGATCTTAGAAGGTCGTCAGGTTGGTTTAGAGCTCAAAATTGGTTGTCATGGCGAAAGACTGTCTCTACAAGACTGGGCGAAGCGCGTCTTTAAAGACCTACGCTCTATTGCTGAGATGATGGACGCTGAACAAGGCGGCCGTGCATACCAAGAAACGTGTGATACGCTTGAAGCTTGGATCGATAACCCAGAATTAACGATTTCTGGTCAGCTACTTGAAGAGACCAAGAGATTAGGTGGTTTGGGTAAAGTTGGCTGCGCGCTAGGAAAAACCTACGCTCAACAACACAAAGCGCATCAATATAAAGTTTACTCAGCTGAGTTGATGGAAGCGGAAGTTCAGCGCTCAATGATCGCTCAACAACAAAGTGAAGAAGCAAGCACTCAAGATTTTGATAGCTTCTTAACGGATTATTTTTCGTATTTAAAAGCATAGCGAGACTTTGGTGGAAAGGAAGCAAGCCTTATTAGGCAAGCCTAAACGCGTAAGTGGAAAATGGTTGCCTGTAGTGACTGTTGGTGTTGTCTCTAGCCTATTGGTTGGATGTGCAACGCCACCGCCAAAGCAGCAAGATAACTTGTGCAGCATCTTCAGAGAGCACCCTTCGTGGTATGAAGATGCACTCGATATGCAAGAAGAGTGGGGCACGCCGATCAACGTAGCGATGGCTTTTGTGAAACAAGAGAGTAGCTATCGTCATGATGCGCGCCCGCCTAAAGATTACATTCTTGGCTTTATTCCGTGGGGCCGTGTGAGCAGTGCCTACGGTTATGCGCAAGCTCAAGACCCTGCTTGGGAAGACTTCCAAAAGGCGACGAATAACGGTGGCTCAAGAACCAGTTTTGATGATGCACTGATGTTCATCGGTTGGTACACCAGCGAAACGCGTCGTCAGTTAGGGGTTTCACTATGGGACCCATATAACCAGTACTTGGCTTATCATGAAGGTCGTGGTGGTTATAAGCGCAAGTCATACAATAGCAAACCATCGTTGATTAAGGTGGCGCGCAAAGTCGAGCAGCAAGCAAAAGATTATGGATGGCAGCTGAAACAGTGCCGTAAAGAACTAGAAGACAATAGAAGTTGGTTTTTCTAAAGCCAACCGTCACGGAGAATAGCAATGCCTTTATTAGATAGTTTCACTGTTGATCATACGCGCATGAACGCCCCTGCCGTTCGTGTAGCTAAAACAATGCAAACCCCAAAAGGGGATACCATCACGGTATTTGACCTGCGTTTTACGGCACCAAATAAAGATATCCTATCTGAAAAAGGTATCCATACTCTAGAGCACCTGTACGCAGGATTTATGCGTAATCAACTGAATGGTTCAGATGTGGAAATCATTGATATTTCACCGATGGGGTGCCGTACTGGTTTCTACATGAGCTTGATTGGTACGCCTTCAGAGCAGCAAGTGGCAGACGGTTGGTTAGCGGCTATGCAAGATGTGCTGAAAGTTGAGAATCAAAATAAGATCCCTGAGCTGAACGAATACCAATGTGGTACTGCGGCAATGCACTCTTTGGATGAAGCGAAAGATATCGCCAACGCGATCATCGCTGCTGGTATCTCTGTAAACAAAAATGATGAACTCGCACTGCCAGAGTCGATGCTTCAAGAGCTTAAAATCGACTAGTCATTGATAGCCACCCTAGATAGGGCGAGTTAGATACTAAAAGGCCCGGTTCAATGAACCGGGCCTTTTGTTTTTCGTCGAGTAGTGATTATCCGTTAGCGACCTGTGGAAATACACGTACTAGCTTGATGCGGTTTTCTTCGAGTTCAACGATTTCCATCGGATGGCTGGCAACCTCAACACTAAGGTGACTTTCTGGGATATCCTCTAGATGTTCTAATATCAGGCCATTGAGTGTTCTTGGACCGTCAGTAGGCAATGTCCATTGCAAACCTTTGTTGATATCTCGGATATTAGCGCTGCCTTCAATCAAGAAGCTACCATCGCTTTGCGGCGTGATCTCTTCAGATAAGCTCGGTGCGATAGAGGTCGTAAATTCGCCCACGATCTCTTCAAGAATATCTTCTAGCGTAACCAAACCATTGATATCGCCATATTCATCGACGATCAAACCAATACGTTGTTTGTTGCGTTGGAATTTAAGCAGTTGAATGTTGAGTGGCGTCGCTTCAGGAATAAAGTAGATTTCATCTGCGGCACGCAACAATGTCTCTTTATTGAATTCATTCTTTTCAAGCATCAAGCGATAAGCTTCACGCAGCCTCAGCATACCAACCACTTCATCTATTTGGTCACGATACAGAACTACACGACCATGAGGAGAGTGTGTGAGCTGACGGACGATAGACTTCCAATCATCATTGATGTCGATGCCGGTGATCTCATTACGTGGCACCATGATGTCGTTCACGGTGACGTGCTCTAAATCTAGAATCGACACCAACATATCTTGGTGACGCTGAGGTATCAGGGTTCCCGCTTCATTTACTACCGTTCTTAGCTCTTCGGAACTCAAATGGTCGGTCGCATCATGGCTGGCTTTGACACCTAAGATACGAATGAAGCCGTTAGTAATAAAGTTAACCAAGATAACCAGTGGCGACAGCACCTTCATCAGTATCATTAATAGAATACTGCTGGCGTAAGACACTCGTTCTGGGAAAAGTGAGGCGATGGTTTTTGGGGTAACCTCAGCAAATACGAGGATCACTAGGGTCAGGGCTCCGGTTGCGATTGCAACACCGATATCCCCATAGATACGCATACCAAGAATCGTAGCGATCGCAGATGCAAGAATGTTGACGAGATTGTTGCCGATGAGAATGAGGCCGATCAATCTGTCTGGGCGACTCAGAAGTTTTTCTACGCGTTTGGCACCTTTATGGCCCGTACTGGCTAAGTGCTTTAAACGGTAGCGGTTCAGGGACATCATGCCCGTTTCAGAACCAGAGAAATAACCTGAAATTACGATGAGACACGCGAGTAGCGCAAATAAGATACCCGTTGATATGTCGTCCAAAACTATTCTTTTCCTATTTGTGTATCTTGATTAATTTATGACCGAACATGGTCGAGATGTCAATTGAATCTAACGGACTCAATATTTTAAAGGCAAGGTGTGTGAGACCTTGCCTTTATTTTACAGACTAATTCAGGATGATTTCCTGAACGAAGCGGCTACCGAAGTAGGCTAGTGTGAGCATGCTGGCACCCGCAAGGGCGAACCAAGTGACTTTCTGTCCACGCCAACCTTTTTGATAATGACCCCAAAGAAGGATGGAGTAGATAACCCAAGCAATAAAAGACAACACAGCTTTGTGCGCCTTTCCTTGAGCAAACATATCTTGTACGAAGATAAGGCCAGTCAGCAAGGTACCGGTTAATAAACCATTACCGATAAGAATGATCTTGAAAAGTTGTCTTTCCACCATCATTAATGGAGGTAGGTTAGGGTTTATTACTAACGCTTTTTTCTTTTTAAGTTTGTGATCGAGCCACGCGAGTTGCAGAGCGTATAGCGCGCCGATAGTCAGTGTCGCGTATGAGAAGAGCGCCAAAGAGATGTGCACAAGCAGTTTTGGGTCATTCTCTAGATGTTTGATGAAAGTGCTCGGAAGAAAAGTGGCAGCCATCAAGTTAAGCGCAGCGAAGCTATAAACGACGGGCAAGATGAACCACAATCGGGTTTTGAGCATAGCACCGCTCATGACCAAAGAGATGATTAAACTGATCAATGAAGCAACGTTCAAGATACTGAGGTTTTGGCCACTGGCATTAAAGATTAAATCGCCAAGCAACCAAGCATGGAAAGCTAAAGCAAGTAATGCGCTGATAAACACCGTTTTTACACGGATTCCTGTTTGGTGCACGAGACCTGGAATGATCGTGGAAATCGCCATTGTATAAAGAAAGGCTGCTGCGATCGCAATAAGACTGTCCATGGTATCCATTTAAATGATTACTAATTGACGAATTATACCTTGCATCGCTCTTTGGGGCTATGGTGAACCTCACTCAATTCCAAGGGAACAATGTCTCACATCACAAGCGTGGATGATTAACGCTCTACAACGGGTATGACTCTAATCCACGCTAATGTATACTCACAGTAATAGTCGCAGGATTGAGCGAAGAGAAAACTATGTTTGATAATTTAACGGATCGTCTATCCAAAACGCTGAAGAATATCAGCGGTAAAGGTCGCCTGACCGAAGACAATATTAAAGAGACGCTGCGTGAAGTACGTATGGCGCTACTTGAAGCCGACGTTGCACTGCCAGTTGTCCGTGATTTTGTTAAGCGCGTAAAAGAAGGCGCTGTGGGTGTTGAGGTCTCTAAATCTCTAACACCTGGCCAAGAATTCATTAAGATCGTTCAAGCTGAACTTGAAGCTGTGATGGGCGAGTCTAACGAGGCTCTTGACCTAGCAGCACAACCGCCAGCAGTAATCTTAATGGCGGGTCTACAAGGTGCGGGTAAAACCACCTCGGTAGGTAAGTTATCTAAGCTCCTGACTGAGCGTGATAAGAAGAAAGTTTTGGTTGTGTCTGCCGACGTTTACCGTCCAGCGGCGATCAAACAGCTTGAAACCTTAGCAAGCGATGTTGGTGTCGACTTCTTCCCATCTTCAGCTGACCAAAAGCCTCTTGATATTGCAAACGCTGCAATCGACCATGCGAAGAAGAAATTCTACGACGTGCTAATTGTCGATACTGCCGGTCGTTTGGCTATCGATGAAGAGATGATGGGCGAGATCAAAGAGCTTCATACTGCAATTAACCCAGTAGAGACACTGTTTGTTGTTGATGCAATGACAGGTCAAGATGCTGCGAACACTGCAAAAGCCTTTGGCGATACGCTACCACTTACCGGTGTTATCTTAACGAAAGTGGACGGTGATGCGCGTGGTGGTGCTGCACTGTCTGTTCGTCATATCACAGGTAAACCGATTAAATTCTTGGGTGTTGGTGAGAAAACTGACGCACTAGAACCGTTCCACCCAGATCGTGTTGCTTCTCGTATCCTTGGTATGGGCGACGTACTGTCTCTTATTGAAGACCTACAGAAAAACGTTGATACCGAGAAAGCAGAGAAACTGGCTAAGAAGTTCAAAGAGAAGAAAGGCTTTGACCTTGAAGACTTCCGTGAACAGCTAGGACAAATGCAGAACATGGGCGGAATGATGGGCATGATGGATAAGCTTCCAGGCATGTCTCAGCTACCGGATAACGTAAAAGATAAAGTTGATGACAAGATGTTCAAGCAAATGGAAGCGATCATCAACTCTATGACAATGAAAGAGCGTCAGCGTCCTGACCTAATAAAAGGCTCACGCAAGAAGCGTATTGCTGCAGGTTCTGGCACTCAAGTACAAGATGTAAACCGTATGCTGAAGCAGTTCACTCAAATGCAGAAGATGATGAAGAAAATGCAGAAGGGTGGAATGAAAGGCATGATGCGCAACATGCAGGGCATGATGGGCGGCGGTGGAGGTATGGGCGGAATGGGTGGTGGTTTTAACCCGTTTGGTCGATAATCTACAAATGTAAGCTTTAGCTACGTTACTTTTCATAGTGTTAGCCGTGTCACAGAAAGTGTACGGCGGCTATGTTGGTGAAAAAATAGCTAAAGCCCTTGCATTGCACCGGAATAAGAGTAAAATTCCGGGGCTTTAATTTGGCACGAGACCCCAAGC
The DNA here is from genome assembly GCF_057785995.1 of Vibrio sp. QJM3NY_15. Classification (NCBI taxonomy): domain Bacteria; kingdom Pseudomonadati; phylum Pseudomonadota; class Gammaproteobacteria; order Vibrionales; family Vibrionaceae; genus Vibrio; species Vibrio sp. QJM3NY_15. The sequence continues at coordinate 3,087,700 of NZ_CM173517.1, read as the reverse complement.
TATTTACTTATACTTGGGGTTAATTATTTTATTAAGAAAGCAAAGAGGACGACATGGTAACCATTCGTTTGGCACGTCACGGTGCAAAGAAGCGCCCATTTTATCAAATCGTAGTTGCGGATAGCCGTAACTCTGTAACTGGCCGTTTCATCGAGAAAGTAGGTTTCTTTAACCCTACTGCTCAAGGTCAAGAAGAAGGTCTACGTCTAGACCTAGATCGTGTTAACCACTGGGTTGGTCAAGGCGCATCTCTATCTGACCGCGTAGCTAAGCTAGTTAAAGACGCTCAAAAAGCGGCTTAATTCTTTTTTAAAAAGAGAAATAGCTTATGTCGATGAAGGGTAAAGAAACGATGAGCGAGCAAAACGAAAGAATTGTTATGGGTAAACTTGGGTCTACCTATGGTATTCGTGGCTGGCTTAAAGTGTTCTCCTACACAGACAATGCTGAAAGCATATTTGATTACAGTCCTTGGTATTTAAAGCTAAAGGGCGAGTGGGTTGAGTATAAAGTTGAAAGCTGGAAACGTCATGGCCAAGGCTATGTATGTAAGCTAGCGGGATTAGATGTACGTGAAGACGCGCAACTGATGACCAACTTTGAAATTGCTATTGACCCTGCTTCATTACCTGAATTGTCAGAAGATGAATTCTACTGGCGCGAATTGTTCGGTATGCAAGTTTTTACCACTAAAGGTTACAACCTTGGTGAGGTCACTGACCTATTAGAAACTGGCTCGAACGATGTTCTAGTAATCAAAGCAAATCTTAAAGATGCTTTTGGCCAAAAGGAACGGTTAATCCCGTACCTTGAAGAGCAAGTGATCAAGAAAGTTGATCGCGAAGCTCGCCGGATCGAAGTTGACTGGGATCCTGGATTCTAACTCCAAATTACAGAGCGAGAGAACACATGTGGGTTGGCATTATTAGCCTTTTTCCTGAAATGTTCCGTTCTGTTACTGATTTTGGAGTAACAGGTCAAGCGGTTAAAAAAGGTCTTTTATCTATTGAGACATGGAATCCTCGTGATTTCACTCATGATAAACATCGCACTGTTGATGACAGACCTTACGGTGGTGGTCCTGGCATGTTAATGATGGTTCAGCCTTTGCGCGACGCTATCCAAACAGCCAAACAGGCAGCACCGGGAAAGACGAAGGTTATCTACCTTTCACCTCAAGGTCGTAAACTCGACCAGCAAGGTGTTGAAGAGCTGGCAACAAACGAGAACTTGCTTCTTATTTGTGGTCGCTATGAAGGGGTAGATGAGCGCATCATTCAATCTGAAGTCGACGAAGAATGGTCGATTGGAGATTTTGTGATGACGGGTGGTGAACTGCCAGCCATGACGTTGATTGATTCAGTCTCTCGGTTTGTTCCGGGTGTACTTGGAGATTTCGCATCAGCAGAAGAAGATTCTTTTGCAAATGGTTTGCTAGATTGTCCCCATTATACGCGCCCTGAGGTGCTAGACGATAAAGATGTACCTTTGGTACTCAAGTCTGGAAACCATAAGGACATTCGTCGCTGGCGATTGAAACAATCGTTGGGCCGAACTTGGCTAAGAAGACCAGAACTCCTGGAAAACCTAGCTCTGACTGACGAACAGGAACAATTACTGGCTGAATTCATTAAAGAGCAACGCTCTTAACGAAAAGCAAGCAGTAACCTATTAAATTTAGTATCAGTTTATTCTAGGAATTTATACAAATGAGCAACATCATCAAGGCTCTTGAAGAAGAGCAACTAAAATCAGACCTTCCTAAATTCGCACCAGGTGACACTGTTGTAGTTAAGGTTAAGGTAAAAGAAGGTGACCGTGAGCGTCTACAGGCTTTCGAAGGCGTTGTAATCGCTATTCGTAACCGTGGTCTACACTCTGCATTCACAGTTCGTAAGATCTCGAACGGTGAAGGCGTAGAGCGTGCGTTCCAAACTCACTCTCCAATGGTTGATAGCATCGAAGTTAAACGCCGTGGTGCAGTACGTCGTGCCAAGTTGTACTACCTACGTGAGCGTTCTGGTAAGTCAGCTCGTATTAAAGAGAAGCTTACTAAGAAGTAATTCTTTTTGCATTCTATCGATAAAAGCGGAGCCATTTGGCTCCGCTTTTTTGTACCTGCTATTTAGAGTTTTACAGGTAAGAGATCCCCAACTCGCTCGTTTCTCGCTCTTGGGGCGGATATCGAGAAGAGTGTCATGCGTGAGCATATCGTCGGAAATCTGCCTCAGAGCTAGGTATATGATTTAGTTCGAAACCATTAGATTCCCAACTCGTTCGTTCCTCACTCTTGATAATGACGAATGGTTAACCGGAATCTGGCATTGGATGATGAAGACTTATTGAGGTGGAGGTTCAGTAGGAAAGCTGTGGCTAATAGAATCCCGTAGGGACAATAACCGTCATTCCCTAGACTGACGAAGGAAGGAGTAAGGAATCTCTACTTATACCATTTACCGGCAATAAAAAAGGATTGACGCAAAACGTCAACCCTTCAAAATTTACTCGTTACTCGTTACTCGTTACTCGTTACTCGTTACTCGTTACTCGTTACTCGTTACTCGTTACTCGTTACTCGTTACTCGTTACTCGATTAATGCGGGTCTTCCGACCAACCATCGCTATCTGACATGTCTGGTGCGCCAGCGATGCTGTTCTCTTCGTCTGCCCATTCACCGAAATCAATCATCTGACATTGCTTGCTGCAAAACGGGCGATGTGGGCTTTGTTCGCCCCATTCAACGTCGGTATTACATTGAGGGCATTTTACGATGGTGATTTTTTTCGACATAGTGATTCTTAATTTGAAGGTGTAATAATACTGAGTTTAGGCTCGAGTGAGGACTCAAGCCAAACTATAAAAGGAAATTAATTAGGTGCAGATCGCCAATTCAAATTCGATATCTTGAGTACAGGCTTGGCCTGTTTCAAAGCTCATGAACTTAACTGCAAAACGGTTCTTATGACCTGAGATCATCGGGTAGGCGCCGTATTGCATTGGAATAGAAAGGCGAAGGATGTTTGCTTCATCAGCATCACTCTGGAAGAAGCCAGCACGAGCAATTTGCTCTTTAAAGTGACCAGTCTCTCTGGTGAGCTTTAACCACAGTGTCAGCGCTTCATACAGCGGTTGTAGGCTGTCCATCCATGTTTTGGCATCTCTCATTTTTTTATCGAGAGGCAGGTGCAGCCAATAATGCAGTGCGGGTAAATCAAAGCAGCACGAACCACCGGGTAAATTAAAGCGTTGACGAATCGCACTCAGGAAGCGGTCTTCTTTTAGGGATTGCCCAAAACGTTCGGCCTGCATCAGTTCGCGATAGATGTTGCCAATATCATTAAGTAATGACGTTAACATCTCTTGATCGACACCTTCAACATCTAACCAACTCTTGTAGGTTACACGCTGTTTCTCAATGTCTTTCGCCAGTTCACTCTTAAGCTGGATCTGTTCGAATATTTCAATCAGATCAAAGATTGAACGGAAAAAGAGTTGATACTGTTGAGCATCAGAAAATGTAGAAGACAGGTGGAGCTGCCTCAAGAGTGATTCAACTCTTAAGTAGATTCTTGTTTTCTCATTTAGAGGATGTTCAAATTTATGGGTGATCATCAAGCAAACCTTCATTCAACATAGTTCTATTCTGACCCATCTACTGTACTGATTGCCAGATACTTTTGATGTAAATCTGTGATTTGAGGCAAAAGTTCTTGGTTTTTAGTATGGTTTTTAATCACGTCATCTGCAACCGCCAAGCGCTGTTCTCTTGAAGCTTGTGATTTTAAAATTGCTGTAACCTGTTCTTTTGAAACATTGTCACGACTCATTGTGCGTTCTATTTGCACTTCTGTTGGCACATCAACGATTAAAACGCGATCGGCCATACCTTGCATTTGGTTTTCAACCAATAGCGGTGCGACTAATAAAGCATAAGGGGATGTGACTTTAGACAGGTCACTGTCAATTTTGTCGCGGATCATTGGGTGAAGCAGTTCATTGAGCCATTGTTTTTCTGTGGGATCAGTGAAGATCACTTCGCGCAGTTTAGCTCGGTTTAGCGCTCCATCTTCAAGCAATACCTCTTCACCAAAATGAGTAGCAATCTGTTTTAGACCTTCACTGCCCAATGCCACCACTTCGCGTGCCACGATATCAGCATCGACAATATCAATATTGAAATGCTCATGGAATAGGTTGGCTACCGTGGTTTTGCCACTGGCGATCCCACCACTTAATCCGATAATGATTGCCATGATTAAATCCCTAGCACAGAAGTGAAATACCAACCCATGATGTCATTGCCCCACAATAGGCTTACCCAACCAGCAATCGCGAGGTATGGGCCAAATGGGAAGGCTTTATCTATGCCTTGTTGTTTCAAGCGAAGTTGAATCAAGCCGAAAACCAAACCGACCAGCGACGACAAAAGAATGATCATTGGTAGGTGTTGCCAGCCAAGCCATGCACCAAGCGCAGCCAGAAGTTTGAAATCACCATAACCCATGCCTTCTTTGCCTGTTAGTAGCTTGAACAGCCAATAAACCGACCACAAGGCTAGGTAGCCAGCCATTGCACCAATCACTGAATCTTGAAGCGATACTGGACTGACGTTAAACAGAGCTAAAGCGATACCAGACCAAACTAAAGGTAAGGTGATTTGATCAGGGAGCAGCATGGTATCGAGATCGATAAAGGTTGCGGTAATCAACGCAAACGTGAAAAAGATCAGAGCGTTGGCGTAATAACTGAAACCAAAATGGCTAGCGACTACGGTACAAAGGATTGCGGTAAGCAGTTCGACCAAAGGGTAGCGAGCACTGATTGGGTTAGCACAGCTATGGCATTTGCCTTTTAAGAACAACCAGCTTAATACCGGAATATTGTCGATTACCCTTAATTGGGTTTTGCATTTTGGGCAGGTAGAGCGAGGAATGCTGAGATTAAACTTTCCCTCTGGCGCTGGAATTTTATATTGAGAGAAATACTCCGAGCACTCTTGCTGCCATTCTCGTTCCATCATAATCGGTAAACGGTGTATGACGACGTTGAGAAAACTGCCGATAAGAAGGCTAAAAATGAAAGCTAATACGGGGAATAGCCAAGGATAGTAGTGAAATACTTCCATAGTGTCCTTTTACCACTTGATCTATATGAGTAGAGATTGGCTACTCATGGGTGTTTAGTTGCTTTTGGCTATCCTAACACACTCATAAGATTAAAGATCGGTAAGTACATCGCGACAACAAGGCCACCAACAACCGTACCCAAAAAGACAATAATCAGCGGTTCGAGAATTTTACCTAGATTATCGACGGTGTTGTCTACTTCGAACTCGTAAATGGAAGCGATTTTATTGAGCATATCATCGAGGTTTCCTGACTCTTCTCCAATCATCACCATCTGTAAAACCATCTCAGGAAAGGCGTTGGTATTGCGCATTGCAATGTACATCGGCATGCCTGCGGCAGTCTCACGGTGAACCTCGATGATTGCCGCTTCATAATGCAGATTACCCGCCGTTTTCGCTGTGGTTTTTAGGCTCGTTAAGATGGGAATCCCAGAACTAAAACTGGTTGAGAGCGTCCGGCTGAACTTTGCAATTGATGCCTTAGTGATGACAGCACCCAAGATAGGAAAGCGTAAACCAAGACGACTGGTTGAAAGTCGAATCGAGTAAGATCTTTGACGTAATTGCTGAATAGATAGAATTAATAAACCAATACCGATAGCAGTATAGAAACTGTAGGCCTGCATCCAATGGGAAAGATAAAGCACTTGTTGAGTGAACCAAGGTAAGTCTGCGCCGAAACCAGAAAACATAGATTCAAATTCAGGGATGACCATGGTCAGCATTAAATAGGAAACGGTAAGGGCGACCGCTACAACCATTGCTGGGTAGATGAGAGCCTTTATAACCTTAGACTTTAGTTGCTCACTCTTTTCACGGTATGTCGCTAAACGTTCAAACACTTGCGCTAGGTTTCCTGAGAGTTCTCCCGTCGCAACTAAGTCGGTATACAGTTCATCAAAGTGACGGCTTGCGGTGCGCATGGCTTTTGAAATCGGAGTGCCTGCTTCCACGCCTTTACAGATGTGCGACAAGATAGACTTCATTTCAGCTTTGCGATGGTTGTCTGAGACTAACTTGATGGCCTGCACGATAGGGACACCGGTTGCCAACATCGTCGCGAGCTGTCGAGTCAGTACTGTTATGTCTTTGGCCTTAACTCGGTGCGTTAAACGAGTCAGTGCTGAGATGCTCTTCTTTTTGATTTTCTTTATTTGGATATGCTGGTCTTTGAGCTTTTCTCGTACCTCTAATTCCGTTAAGGCTAAGGTCTGCCCTGATACTTTCTTTCCGGAGCTGTTTATTCCCTTCCAATGGTAGTTTTTTAGTTGTGATTGTTTGTTTTTACTACTCATTTTCGCTCCGTGAATTATAGGTACAGAACACGTTGTAGTTCTTGGTAGCTGGTGGTGCCTTCCAGCAATTTATCTAGTCCTGATTCTTGCAGTGTTCGCATGCCTTCTCGGCGCGCCAAGTTTTCAATAGTTAACGCATTCGGTTTGTCGATCAGGCTGCTTTTCAGTTGGTCGCTAAACGGCATAACTTCATAGATGCCCACTCGCCCAGAGTATCCCTGATTACACTCATTACACCCCTGAGGATTGGCTTTGTAGATCGTTTGATTGTTAGGGATAGAGTGACGCAGAAATATGTCCGGAGAGTCGTCAGCGGCTTTACAGTGGTTGCATAGTCGTCTTGCCAGTCGTTGGGCGATAATCAGGCTTAATGATGAAGCAAGATTAAAGGGTTCAATGCCCATATGAGCGAGTCGAGTCACGGTTTCTGCGGCGGAGTTGGTGTGGAGGGTTGAAAGCACTAGGTGTCCGGTTTGCGATGCTTTGATCGCGATCTCTGCGGTTTCTAAATCGCGGATCTCCCCGACCATTACCACATCGGGGTCTTGTCGTAAAAATGATCGCAATGCTTCAGCAAACCCAAAACCGATTTTGGGTGCGACTTGAACTTGATTGATACCATATAGATTGATCTCGACCGGATCTTCGGCTGTTGAGATGTTGCGCTCAGTGGTGTTAAGCACTCGAAGGCCTGTGTAGAGAGAAACGGTTTTACCACTGCCTGTTGGGCCTGTCATTAAGATCATCCCTTGCGGGCGTTTCAATGCATTGAGATAGAGTGCTTTTTGATCTTCGCTGTAACCTAACTTATCGATATCTAAATTGGCAGCGCTGCTGTCTAGAAGGCGCAGTACGATCTTTTCTCCCCACAATGTCGGTAGCGTCGATACTCGCATATCGATCGAGAGTTGATCGTTTAACCGCAATTTAATACGACCATCTTGAGGCAAGCGGCGTTCGGCGATATCAAGTTTGGCGAGGATCTTTAAACGAGCCGATAAACGGCGACTTAGGTGGGAAGCGGGCTGTTGTATTTCAACAAGGATGCCATCGCAACGTAAGCGGACACGATAGTTTTCTTCATAAGGTTCGAAGTGGATATCGGAAGCGCCTTTACGCACCGCATCAACCAGTATTTGATTGATAAAACGGCTGACAGGGGAGTCGTCTTGGCTGAGGTCTTCAATTGAAGTCATCTCATCGTCAGAGACTTCAACTAGGTTGGCGAGTTCATCTTGGGTGATCTCTTTACGCTTGGAGTCTTGCCCAGAAATAGAGCGTCCATACAGCTTTCGTATTGCGCCTTCTAGTTCAGAGTAGTTAGCGACAACTAATTCGATCTGTAATCCCGTGGCAAAGCGGAAATCGTCTTCAGCCTGTAAGTCGGTTGGGTCGGCCGAGGCGAGTGTAAGATTTGAGCTAGAAACTGAAATTGGAATAGCGCGATACTTGGTGATCAGTTCGCGAAGCCCTAATTGTTCGCATAAAGCTTCATAGTCTGTATTGGCGAGTCGTACCAACTGCAAGCCGAAGATGGTCTGAATGTTATGTGCGAGACTCTCGCCGGTGAAGATGTCTAGAACGAGCAAAGCTTCAGGCGTAGAGACACCTGAAGCATGTACATGTTCCGCAACGGTTTGCTCTTGACTCAGGCTAAGGAATCCTGCCTGACGAAGAACGGTTGGGAGGTTGGTTAGCACTTATGAGCAACTATCAATTGTTGGTAAGCTACTTACGCCACCAGAGACTACAGCACATGTCCAGCCAGTGTCGGTTCTAGAGTATGTGATGTAGGCGTTGGATATCGCACTTTTTGAACCGAACAAGAATTTAATATCGTTGTCGGTTGGTACACTAATAGTTCCTAATACATTAGAACCTGCGGAGATGCCCAAATCACCTAAATCAGTGTTAGCTGCTAATTTCCCTTTTTCTTGATAGGTTAGTTCTGCCGGCGTGAGTAAAGCTTTCATAGTTGCTACTGCTGCTGCAACTTCACTTTTTGCTACGTAATCTTTGTATGCGGGTATCGCGATCGCTGATAGAGCGCCAATAATCGCCACTACAATCATCAATTCAATCAGCGTGAAACCTTTCTGATTTGTTCTTTTACTTTTGTTATTCATTGTTCTATTCCATTATTTAGTTTGTTTCAGTGCAGGCACTGGTTGATTGAGAGAATAGAAGTCGGAATAGGCAAGTGGAATGGTATTCAAGTGTGGTCGCGAGTGGTTTCGTATTTATTAGTGTGGTGTTTCATATGGCACGCAAATTTATGCGATCAACTTAAATAAGTGATTGAAATACTGATAAATTAGGCAATAAAAAAGGCACGGTAGTTAACAGTGCCTTTATGAATAAGTTATTTATATTTCAATAGATTAAGCTTTGAATCTCATTGATAAATCCATCGCTTTTAAGTGCTTAGTGAGTGCACCAACAGAGATGTAATCAACGCCCGTTTCAGCGAATTCTGCGATCGTGTCTAAAGTAACGTTACCTGAGTTTTCTAATGCTGCACGGCCAGCGTTGATCTTAACCGCTTCACGCATCATGTCTGTGGTGAAGTTGTCTAGCATAATGATGTCTGCGCCAGCACTGATCGCTTGCTCTAGCTCTGCTAGGCTCTCTGTTTCTACTTCTACAGGTTTACCTGGATTAAGCTCTTTTGCTGTCGAGATCGCTTTCTCAATACCACCACATGCGATGATGTGGTTTTCTTTGATTAGGTAAGCATCAAAAACGCCAATACGGTGGTTGAAACCGCCACCACAAGCAACAGCGTATTTTAGTGCGCTGCGAAGGCCTGGAATTGTTTTACGCGTGTCTAACAGGCGGCATTCTGTGTGCTTAACTTTGTCTGCGTAGATCGCTGTTGTAGTCGCACAACCCGATAGCGTTTGAATAAAGTTCATTGCATTACGCTCACCGGTTAACAGTGCACGAGCTGGACCCGTTAATGAGCAAAGCGTTTGGTTTGGTTCAACTTTGTCGCCATCTTCTACGTTCCACTCGATAGTGACTTCACCACCCAACTGTTTAAACACTTCATCAGCCCAAGCTTTACCGCAGAACACACCGTGCTCACGCGTAATGATGGTTGCGCTGTTGATTGCGTCTGCTGGGATTAGACTTGCCGTGATATCAGCCGCTGGATCTAACGTTCCGCCTAGATCTTCTTTGATGGTCTCAGCCACTGAGCGAGTGATCTCTAGCGGCAGTTGCTCTTTTAAGTAATCAAGGCGTTGGTGGCTGTTATGTGTGTTTTTCATCGCAAATCTAATCTTGAAAGGGAGTGGGAATGGAATGATACTCTTGCTTAACTTCAAATTAAAGAGGCTAGCGCGACTGCTCTATGGGCAAGGTCACATCTTATTATGCTAGCAGAAAAGAAAGTGAGACTAAGATGACGATCAGCTCCAACGGATGGTACGACAACGCTCGGCATGTTCCTTCCCCTTATTTTGATGTAAGGCCAAAGGGGGGCGATATCTCTTTGCTGGTGGTCCACAACATCAGTTTACCACCGGGTCAATTTGGTGGGCCTTACATCGAACAGTTTTTTACGGGAAAACTCGACCCCGCTGATCATCCATTTTTTAAGGTGATTCACCAAATGGGCGTCTCGGCACATTGCTTGATTCGTCGCGATGGGGAAGTGGTGCAGTTCGTTTCTTTCTTAGATCGAGCTTGGCATGCGGGTCAATCGAGCTTCGCTGGCCGTGAAAGATGTAATGACTACTCTATTGGCATTGAATTGGAAGGCAGTGACTTTGTTGCTTATACCGAGCAGCAATATCAATCTTTGACTCAATTGACGAATACATTGATGTCGACGTTCCCGCAGATTACGCGTCAGCGTATCACTGGCCATCAATACATCGCCCCGCTACGAAAAACTGACCCCGGTTTGGTTTTTGATTGGAAGAAATATCAAGGTCAACTGAGCTTATAAATTCGAATTCATAATAAGGCTTTGCTCATTGAAGGGCTCTAGATAATCAATGATGAGCATAACTGTTTGTGAATTTTTGTTGTGCTTTTGTAAAGGAAGTGGTCGGGCGGTGAGCATCAATAAATCGAGAGTGTGACGAGCTTATCAAACGCTCTAATGTTAAGACTTATGAACAGGATTTCTGCCTCTAATGTGCACTTGGTTCGATTTTTAATCAAGTGGCGCTAATCTTTCTGAAACAATTCATTTTTATCCTGAAACTTTCTAGCACGAATACTCCCCAAAAGTATTACCCCTGTAAATGGTAAGACCAATTTGGTTGCTGTTTTAAATTTCATTTGTTAAATCGTGGTTAATTCACACTGCGTTCTATGATGCAGGTCAACTTTAGACTGGACAGTGGCGTTTTAATTATGTTAATTTCTGCCCAACTTAAAATTGGTATTACCAATTGTCAGCGAAGAAAAAGAAGAACAACAAACTATGGCTTATCAAAGGATTCGTCAGCCAAAACTCTCGGACGTTATCGAACAAGAGTTAGAAAGGTTGATAGTGGAAGGAACACTGGCTCCAGGGCAGCAGCTGCCGCCTGAGCGCGAACTGGCGAAACAGTTCGATGTGTCTCGTCCTTCAATCCGAGAAGCGATACAACGTTTAGAAGCAAAACGCTTGCTTACTCGCCGTCAAGGTGGAGGTACGTTTGTTAGTGAAAATATCTGGAAAAGCTTTTCAGATCCTTTGCTTAATTTGTTGTCCTCCCATTCTGAAACCCAACTAGACTTGTTGGAATCGCGTCATGCGATGGAAGGGATTTCGGCTTACTTCGCGGCATTGCGTGGCACTGATGAAGACTTTGCTCGAATTCAAGCATGCCAAGAAAAAATTCGCGGTGCGCAAGATAAAGGTGATATTGAAGCCGAATCTGCAGCGGTGATGGCTTTTCTTATTGCTTTAACAGAGGCAGCACACAATGTGGTGTTATTGCACATTGTTCGTAGCTTGGCTCCGTTACTCGAACAAAACGTCTTAGAAAATTTAAAGCTGTTGCATCGTCGTAAAGACGTTGTGGAGAAAGTGAGTATACATCGAGCTAACATTGTGGATGCGATCGTTTCAGGACAGCCAGAACAGGCTCGTGAAATGTCACACTCTCATTTAGCTTACATCGAAGAAACATTGATGGATTTGACCAAAGAAGAATCGCGCCGCGAACGTTCTTTACGTCGAATCCAACAGGGTAAATAGCCGTAATACTTCGGCTTTTTACGTGTTTAGTAGAATCCAACTAACAAAAAGGATAGATCGCCATGTCTGACATGAAGCATGACGTTGATGCTCTGGAAACTCAAGATTGGTTAGAAGCTCTTGAGTCAGTAGTACGTGAAGAAGGTGTAGAACGTGCACAGTTTTTACTAGAACAAGTTCTAGATAAAGCGCGTTTAGATGGTGTTGATATGGCTACAGGCATCAACACGAACTACATCAACACAATTCCAGCAGCACAAGAGCCAGCTTACCCTGGTGACGTAACTCTTGAGCGTCGTATTCGTTCGATTATTCGCTGGAACGCAATCATGATCGTATTGCGTGCTTCTAAGAAAGACCTAGACCTTGGTGGTCACATGGCTTCTTACCAGTCAGCTGCAGCGTTCTACGAAGTATGTTTCAACCACTTCTTCCGTGCTCCAAATGAGACAGACGGTGGCGATCTAGTTTATTACCAAGGTCACATCTCTCCAGGTATCTACTCTCGTGCATTCGTTGAAGGTCGTCTAACTGAAGAACAGCTAGATAACTTCCGTCAAGAAGTTGATGGTAAAGGTATCCCTTCTTACCCGCACCCGAAACTGATGCCTGAGTTCTGGCAGTTCCCTACTGTATCTATGGGTCTTGGTCCAATCTCTGCGATCTACCAAGCGCGCTTCCTTAAGTACCTAGACGGCCGTGGCCTGAAAGAAACTTCAGCGCAACGCGTATACGCGTTCCTAGGTGACGGTGAGATGGATGAGCCAGAATCACGTGGTGCTATCTCTTTCGCTGCGCGTGAGAAGCTAGACAACCTATGTTTCCTAATCAACTGTAACCTACAGCGTCTAGATGGCCCTGTAATGGGTAACGGCAGCATCATTCAAGAACTTGAAGGCCTATTCAAAGGCGCAGGTTGGAACGTTGTTAAAGTTATCTGGGGTAGCAACTGGGATTCTCTACTGGCTAAAGACACGACTGGTAAGCTTCTTCAACTAATGAACGAAACTATCGATGGTGACTACCAGACATTCAAATCTAAAGATGGCGCATACGTACGTGAGCACTTCTTTGGTAAGTACCCAGAAACAGCTGCACTAGTTGCAGACATGACTGATGACGAAATCTTCGCTCTTAAGCGTGGTGGTCACGATTCTTCTAAACTGTTTGCTGCATTCAACAATGCAAAAGAAACAAACGGTAAGCCAACTGTAATCCTAGCTAAGACTGTTAAAGGTTACGGCATGGGTGACGCAGCTGAAGGTAAGAACATTGCACACGGTGTTAAGAAAATGGACATGACTCATGTTCAACACCTGCGTGATCGCCTAGGCCTAGAAGACCTACTATCAGATGAGAAAATCGCTGAACTTCCATACCTAAAACTGGAAGAAGGTTCTGCTGAATACGAATACATGCACGCTCGTCGTAACGCTCTACACGGTTACACACCTGCACGTCTTCCTAAGTTTACTCAAGAGTTCAAGGTTCCTGAGCTAGACGCATTCGCACCTCTACTAGGTGAGCAGAAGCGTGATATCTCTACAACTATGGCTTATGTACGTACGCTAAACATCCTTCTTAAAGATAAGAACATTGGTAAGAACATCGTTCCTATCATCTGTGATGAAGCTCGTACATTCGGTATGGAAGGTCTATTCCGTCAGGTTGGTATCTACAACCCACACGGTCAAGAATACACACCTGAAGATAAAGGCATCGTTTCTTACTACAAAGAAGCAACGTCTGGTCAAGTTCTTCAAGAAGGTATCAACGAACTAGGTTCTATGGCTTCATGGGTTGCCGCTGCAACTTCATACAGCACAAACGATCTACCAATGATCCCGTTCTACATCTACTACTCAATGTTCGGTTTCCAACGTATTGGCGACATGGCTTGGTTAGCAGGCGACCAACAAGCTCGTGGCTTCCTACTAGGTGCTACTGCAGGTCGTACAACACTGAATGGTGAGGGTCTACAGCACGAAGATGGTCACTCGCACATTCAAGCGAACACGATCCCTAACTGTATCTCTTACGACCCAACGTTTGCTTACGAGCTAGCGGTTATCATGCAAGACGGTATCCGTCGCATGTACGGTGAGAACCAAGAGAACGTTTACTACTACCTAACAGTAATGAACGAGAACTACGCAATGCCAGCAATGCCAGAAGGCGCTGAAGAAGGCATTCGTAAGGGTATCTACAAGCTTGAATCTCACGCTGGTGCTAAGGGCAAAGTTCAACTAATGAGCTCTGGTACTATCATGAACGAAGCGCGTAAAGCCGCTGAAATTCTAAGCGAAGAGTATGGCGTAGCATCTGACGTATTCTCTGTAACGTCGTTCAACGAACTAACTCGTGACGGCCAAGCGGTAGAGCGTGACAACATGCTTCACCCAGAAGCTGAAGAGAAAGTACCGTACATCACAACTGTTCTTGGTAAAGAACCTGCAATTGCAGTGACTGACTACATGAAGAACTACGCTGAGCAAGTACGTGCGTACATGCCAACTGAGTCTTACAAAGTACTTGGTACAGATGGTTTCGGCCGCTCTGACAGCCGTGCAAACCTACGTCGTCACTTCGAAGTTAACGCTGGCTACATCGTAGTTGCAGCTCTAACTGAACTGGCTAAACGTGGTGATATCGAGAAGTCTGTTGTTGCTGAAGCAATTGCTAAGTTCGATATCGACACTGAAAAAACTAACCCGCAATACGCATAAGACTGGCATTAAGGTAGGTAAATACAATGACAATCGAAATTAATGTACCAGACATCGGTGCTGACGAGGTTGAAGTAACTGAGATTCTTGTAAACGTTGGCGACAAGGTTGAAGAAGAGCAGTCACTGATCACTGTTGAAGGCGACAAAGCTTCAATGGAAGTTCCTGCGTCTCAAGCGGGTATCGTTAAAGAAATCAAGATTTCAGAAGGTGATTCTGTTTCTACTGGTTCTCTTATCATGATCTTCGAAGCGGAAGGTGCTGCAGCAGCACCGGCTGCGCCAGCAGTTGAAGCGGCGGCACCTGTTGCAGCTGCTCCTGCAGCGGCGGCTGAGCTTAAAGAAGTTCACGTTCCTGATATCGGCGGTGATGAAGTTGAAGTAACTGAAATCATGGTAGCTATCGGCGACGCAGTAGAAGAAGAGCAATCTCTTCTTACTGTTGAAGGTGACAAGGCTTCAATGGAAGTACCTGCACCATTCGCTGGTATAGTTAAAGAAATCAAGATCGCTTCTGGTGACTCAGTATCTACTGGTTCTCTAGTGATGGTATTTGAAGTGGCAGGTTCTGGCGCTCCAGTTGCAGCAGCTCCTGCTCCAGCGGCGGCACCAGTTGCAGCGGCTCCAGCAGCATCTGCTGAGAAAGAAGTGAACGTTCCTGATATCGGTGGCGACGAAGTAGAAGTTACTGAAATCATGGTAGCGGTTGGCGATACAGTAGAAGAAGAGCAATCTCTAATTACTGTTGAAGGCGACAAAGCTTCAATGGAAGTGCCTGCACCATTCGCTGGTACAGTAAAAGAAATCAAGATTGCAGCTGGTGACAAAGTGTCAACAGGCTCTTCAATCATGACTTTCGTGGTTGAAGGCGCAGCTCCAGTAGCAGTAGCGGCTCCAGCACAAGCAGCAGCTCCGGCAGCAGCACCTGCACCTAAAGCAGAAGCAGTAGCTCCAGCAGCTGGCGACTTCCAAGAGAACGGTGACTACGCGCACGCTTCTCCAGTTGTTCGTCGTCTTGCTCGCGAATTTGGCGTTAACCTTTCTAAGGTTAAAGGTACTGGTCGTAAGAGCCGTATCCTTAAAGAAGACGTTCAGTCTTACGTTAAAGATGCACTTAAGCGTCTAGAGTCTGGTGCAGCAGCATCTGGCAAAGGCGGCGACGGTTCTGCTCTTGGTCTACTACCGTGGCCAAAAGTTGACTTCAGCAAGTTCGGCGAAACTGAAGTTCAGAAGCTTTCTAAGATTAAGAAGATCTCTGGCGCTAACCTGCACCGTAACTGGGTAATGATCCCGCACGTTACACAGTGGGATAACGCAGATATCACTGAGCTAGAAGCATTCCGTAAAGAACAGAATGCAATCGAAGCGAAGAAAGACACTGGCATGAAGATCACTCCACTTGTGTTCATCATGAAAGCTGTTGCTAAAGCGCTAGAAGCATTCCCTGCATTCAACTCGTCTCTTTCTGACGATGGCGAAAGCATCATTCTTAAGAAGTACGTAAACGTGGGTATCGCAGTTGATACACCAAACGGCCTAGTTGTTCCTGTTTTCAAAGACGTGAACAAGAAAGGCATTTACGAGCTGTCTGAAGAACTAATGGTTGTTTCTAAGAAAGCACGCTCTGGTAAGCTAACAGCGGCAGACATGCAAGGCGGTTGTTTCACAATCTCTAGCCTTGGTGGTATTGGCGGTACTGCGTTTACTCCAATCGTAAATGCTCCAGAAGTAGGTATCCTAGGTGTATCTAAGTCTGAGATTAAGCCAGTTTGGAATGGTAAAGAGTTCCAACCACGTCTACAGCTTCCACTGTCTCTATCATACGATCACCGCGTGATCGATGGTGCTGAAGGTGCACGCTTCATTACTTTCCTAAACAGCGCACTATCTGACATTCGTCGTCTAGTACTGTAATTGAGAAAGTAATTATTAAGGTGACTTTCGGGTCACCTTAATTCTTTATATAAAGACTATTTTTAGAGAACAGTTTCCGGCATTTCTCATAAACTGCGGGGGAATTGTTGTCTAGCTCACAGGCTAACTTAAAGCTACTTTCACACTGTTAACATCTCTGTAAAATGTTTCCTGTTTGAAAGCCCAATAATTTTAAGAACATCTACTCAGCCTGTTAGGGATAATGACTACAAGAGGTCACAATGAGCAAAGAAATTAAAGCCCAAGTTGTTGTACTTGGTTCAGGTCCTGCTGGCTACTCAGCGGCATTCCGTTGTGCGGATTTAGGTCTAGAAACAGTACTAGTTGAACGTTACAGCACTCTTGGTGGTGTATGTCTAAACGTTGGTTGTATTCCATCAAAAGCACTTCTTCACGTATCTAAAGTAATTGAAGAAGCAAAAGCGATGGCAGAGCACGGCGTTGTATTCGGCGAGCCACAAACGGACATCAACAAAGTTCGTATCTGGAAAGACAAAGTAGTTGATCAACTGACTGGCGGTCTTGGCGGTATGGCTAAGATGCGTAATGTTACTGTTGTTAACGGTTTCGGTAAGTTTACTGGTCCTAACAGCATCGAAGTTGTTGGCGAAGAAACGACAACAATTAACTTTGATAATGCAATCATTGCAGCGGGCTCTCGCCCAATCAAACTTCCTTTCATCCCACATGAAGACCCACGTATTTGGGATTCTACGGATGCACTAGAACTAAACGAAGTACCAGAAAAACTGCTTATCATGGGCGGCGGTATCATCGGTCTTGAGATGGGTACGGTTTACCACTCTCTAGGTTCTAAAGTTGAAGTTGTTGAGATGTTCGATCAAGTTATCCCTGCTGCGGATAAAGACATCGTTAAAGTCTTCACTAAACGCATTAAGAACAAGTTCAAGCTAATGCTTGAAACTAAAGTGACGGCAGTCGAAGCGAAAGAAGACGGTATCTACGTTTCAATGGAAGGCAAGAAAGCGCCAGCTGAAGCTGAGCGTTACGATGCTGTTCTTGTTGCTATCGGTCGTGTTCCAAACGGTGCACTTATCGACGCTGAAAAAGCAGGTATCGAAGTTGATGAGCGCGGTTTCATCAATGTTGATAAGCAAATGCGTACTAACGTTCCTCACATCCACGCGATCGGTGACGTTGTTGGTCAACCAATGCTTGCTCACAAAGGTGTGCATGAAGGTCACGTAGCTGCTGAAGTTATCTCTGGTAAGAAGCACTACTTCGATCCTAAAGTAATCCCATCAATTGCGTACACTGAGCCAGAAGTTGCTTGGGTAGGTAAGACTGAGAAAGAAGCGAAAGCGGAAGGCCTGAACTACGAAGTTGCTACTTTCCCTTGGGCTGCTTCTGGTCGTGCAATCGCTTCTGACTGTGCTGACGGTATGACTAAGATGATCTTTGATAAAGAGACTCATCGCGTAATCGGTGGTGCTGTTGTTGGTACTAACGGTGGTGAACTTCTTGGCGAAATCGGCCTAGCAATCGAAATGGGTTGTGATGCAGAAGATATCGCACTTACTATCCACGCTCACCCAACTCTACACGAGTCTGTTGGTCTTGCTGCGGAAGTATTCGAAGGTTCAATCACTGACCTTCCAAACAAAAAAGCAGTAAAAAAGAAGAAGTAATTTTTCTTTAGCCACTCGCTAATGTTTTTAAAAGCCGCTGATTCGTCAGCGGCTTTTTTATGTCTGAAGTAAGGAACAGGAACGTTTCACTCCGAGATGCGAGTACGCTGCGCTCGGGATGCGAAGAGCGATTACACACGACAAAAAAAGGGTTGACCGATTAGGCCAACCCTTAAGTTATTTACTCGAATCTCGAATCTCGAATCTCGAATCTACTTATAAATGCATAGCATGTTCAAGTAGCTATCCGTTAAGGTCGAAAGTTCTTCTTGTGTATCTACACGTTTCGCTTGGATGAATAGCGAGTAACAAATGCCGTGGAATAGGTTCGCAAGATGTTTAGGGTCGTGATCGTCGCAAACTTCGCCGCGTTCAATCGCTTTACTAAACATGTTTTGTACTAACATCTGGTTAGTGCGGTTAGTGGTTACAAACAGAGGCCACACTTCATCACGAGTCGAAGCGCTCCATTCAAACCATACGTTCAACCAATGGCTATCTTGAGCCACTAACGTCACCATTTCAGTCGCAATATTATGTAGGTTTTCTTTTGCGTGAATATCTAAGTCGATATTGTCTGAAAGGAAGTTAGAGAATTGGCGAACTACGTGATTAAGTACTTCATCAACCAAGTCTTCACGGGTTGGGAAGTAGTTAAATACAGTTGCAACTGATACTTGAGCAATGTCTGCTATGTCTGCATGACCGCCACGGCCAATGCCGCGACGAGAGAAAACTTCAAGAGCGATCTCCATCAATTGCAGTTTTCTTTTTAGGGGTGAAAGCCTAGTTCTAGGTCTCTTAGAGATTGAGTCCATTTTATTTTCCTTGCCAACGAATTTTTATATTAATGATTTTATTATTATTTAAGCCAAGATGAGTGTAATGGTGCATATGCGAATGGTCAATCCTTTGAGCTTATTTTATAGGCAGTTACATCAAACTTGATCCATAAAGCGTGATCAGGATTGATGTGAAAGGAAGCGACTATTGAACAAGGCATCAGCGCACACTTCGTTGAGAATGTATGAGTAAATTCGAACCAGAAGGTGGTGTGGGTATTTGAGCAATGCTAGACTTACTCACAAAATTGAGCGGCACCAATGACAAACTGTCTACACTTGTCGCAATCACCAAATAAAATGAGAGCAGTATGAAGCATACAGTTGAAGTCATGATCTCCGAGCAAGAAGTTCAGGATCGAGTGAATGAACTAGGTAAACAGATCACGGAACATTACAACGGTAGTGAAGATCTAGTTCTAGTTGGCTTATTACGTGGATCTTTTGTCTTTATGGCCGATCTTGCTCGTGCTATCGATTTAACTCACCAAGTTGATTTCATGACCGCATCTAGCTACGGCAACGGCATGGAAAGCTCGCGTGACGTTCGTATTTTGAAAGACCTTGATGACGACATCCAAGGTAAAGACGTTCTACTTGTAGAAGACATTATCGATACAGGTAACACTCTGACTAAAGTGAAAGAGATTCTAAGCCTACGTGGTCCTAAATCTATCGAGATTTGTACTCTTTTAGACAAGCCTTCTCGCCGTGAAGTGATTGTCGATACTAAGTGGATTGGTTTTGAAATTCCTGACGAATTCGTTGTTGGTGTGGGCATCGACTACGCGCAAAAGTATCGTCACCTACCATACATCGGTAAAGTTGTACCTCAAGAGTAATTATTACTCTGTTAAGACTGACAAACAAAAAGGCTCGCACAATGCGAGCCTTTCTTATATCTAGTGATTAAACGATAAGATTTAAACCTTAATAATTAACCAAGAATTGGAGACGATAGGATTTTATCAAGCGCATCTAAGTGACTATTTTCTAACGTGTCATTACTTGAACAACGAACGCCAAGGTCTTGTAGCTTGCCGTTACCAATACCATAAACTACGCCGTGGATTTCAATATCTTGTCCCCGTTCCCATGCGCTTTGCATGATGGTTGAGTTACCAAGGTTGTAGACTTGCTCTGCAACGTTAATTTCGCACAACTTGTCACCCCATTGTTCACGAGGTAGAGATTCAATTTGCTTGCGGTACTTAAGGTAGTTATCGCGAATGTGGAGTAGCCAGTTGTTGATAAGGCCAAGTTTAGGGTTATCAATCGCTGCATTAACACCACCACAGCCATAGTGACCGCATACAATGATGTGTTTAACTTTGAGTACGTCAACGGCGTACTGCACAACAGACAGGCAGTTTAGGTCGGTATGAACCACTTGGTTTGCTACATTTCGATGAACAAACAGTTCGCCAGAATACAAACCAGTGAGACGCTCGGCCGGTACTCGGCTATCAGAGCAGCCGATCCATAGGAAACCAGGGTTTTGACCCTCTTCAAGCGTTGTAAAATACTCTGGTCTTTGAGAACGAATTTCTTCAGACCATTTAGAGTTGTTTTCAAAAAGCTGTTTAATCTCTGGCATTTTGCGTCTTACGTCCCTTAATTAAGAGTTATAACTATACACAATGTTACAAATTCAATCTCGTAAAAACTGTGTCAACTCGCACTCATCTGACGTGTTCTAGCTGTTAAAATCATTAACTTAGCGTAGAAGCTAGTATCTGGTTATAAGACATGAATAATGTGATTGAATTAACACTTTCTGTGTTACAGACTCATTTGTTAAAGTAATAAGGTTTGTCATTTCATCATCAGGAAGGTGTGTTTTGTTTGGAAGTCGTTTTGCGGATATCAATCTCAAAGGAGATATGTTTGGCGGTGTCACTACAGCCATCATCTCACTGCCTTTAGCGTTAGCATTTGGTGTTGCTTCTGGAGCGGGTGCGGAAGCGGGCTTATGGGGCGCCATTATGGTTGGCCTGTTTGCTGCACTATTTGGCGGTTCCAGCAGTTTGATCTCAGAGCCGACCGGACCAATGACGGTGATCATGACGGCGGTGATGACCAGCATGGTCGCTAAATATCCTGAAACTGGAATGGCAATGACCTTTACCGTGGTGATGATGGCGGGTGCATTTCAGATATTACTTGGGACATTAAAGCTCGGTAAATACGTTACTTTGATGCCATATAGCGTGATCTCCGGCTTTATGTCAGGTATTGGCGTTATTCTGATTATCTTGCAACTGTCTCCATTGTTAGGACACGCAGCACCATCGGGTGGGGTGATGGGGACGCTTTCTGGGCTTCCCGATACGCTGGCAAATCTGAAGTTCAGCGAGCTGTTTTTAGGTGTATTAACGCTCGGTATCCTTTTTGGTTTTCCGACTAAATACCGCAAGTATGTCCCAGCACAATTGGTTGCCCTAGTTGCTGTGACCTTATTATCGGTCATTATCTTCGATACGGATTCTATCCGTCGTATTGGTGAAATCCCGGCTGGCTTACCTTCTTTAGTGATTCCAACGATTAGCCCAGAGTTGTTCACAACCATGGTAATCGATGCCTTGGTGCTGGGTACGTTAGGTTGTATTGATACGCTGCTTACCGCGGTGATAGGGGACTCATTAACCCGTAAAGAGCATGACTCTGATAAGGAACTTCGCGGACAGGGCATCGCCAATATGATTTCTGGCTTGTTCGGCGCTCTGCCGGGCGCAGGTGCTACCATGGGCACTGTGACGAATATCCAAGTAGGTGCTCGTTCACCGCTTTCTGGTGTTATTCGAGCGCTAGTTTTAGCGCTGGTGGTATTAGTCGCGGGTGGTTTGACCGAACCGATCCCAATGGCTGTGCTTGCGGGTATCGCCATGTATGTCGGCTTCAATATTCTTGATTGGAGTTTTATTCAGCGTGCTCACAAGGTGAGTTATGCAGGCATGGGTGTGATGTATGGCGTGATGCTCCTTACTGTATTTGTTGATTTGATAATTGCAGTTGGTCTTGGTGTCTTTATATCGAACATCCTGATTATTGAACGCTTGAGCCGTGAACAAGCCAGACAAGTAAAGTCCATCAGTGACGGTGATGACGAAGACGATATCCCGCTGACGGACAGCGAACGTCAGTTGTTAGATACCGCTAACGGTAAGGTGTTGTTCTTCTATCTTTCTGGACCGATGATTTTTAGTGTTTCGAAGGCGATATCGCGTCAGCACTCAAGTATCTCTGATTACGAAGCGATGATCTTAGATCTGACGGATGTGCCAATGATTGATGTGACGGTCGGCCTCGCGCTAGAAAACGCAATCAAAGATGCCCTCGATGCTGAATGTGAGGTTTATCTGTTGTGTCCAAACGAGAATACCCGTCAGCAGCTAGAGAAATTCCACGTGCTTGATCTTGTGCCGGAATCCAACACCTATCGATTCAGATATGAAGCCCTGACAGCTGCAACAAGCTATGTTGATAGAGATGAACATCAATTTGAGTCAGTTTAATTTTCAGCAATAATCTGACATGAATCAGTTATAGACGCCAAATCTAATATTTGTGATTAATGCCGTTAAGTGAATAACTTAACGGCATTTTTATGTTTACTGAACACTGAATTGGTCTTCACATAGCTGATATCCTTGTTCGCTTTCGAAAGAAACTCTCACTCGGCATTTGTATTAATCGTTAATCAACGATAAACTTGCTTGCAAAATGGCCGAGTAAACAAGTTTTGGGTTAGGTTCAACTAGCTCGTTTTAAGTTTCACTCTCTTCCTCAGACTCGGTCATCAACATCTACCTATCGCAAATGGCAGTCTATCTCTATGTATGCATTAGAAATTGAGCAATTAAGAAAAACTTATGCTGGGGGCTTTGAGGCTCTCAAAGGCATCAGTTTACAAGTAAAAAAGGGCGACTTTTACGCGCTTCTTGGTCCAAATGGTGCGGGTAAATCTACGACCATTGGCGTTATTTCTTCTCTGGTTAACAAAACATCAGGCAAGGTTAAGGTGTTCGGTTACGACATTGATACCGATCTGGAGTTAGCGAAACAGAACTTAGGCTTAGTACCGCAAGAATTTAACTTTAACCCTTTCGAAACCGTTGAGCAGATTGTGCTACAACAAGCGGGTTATTACGGCGTGACTAAAACTCTTGCTAAAGAACGCGCGAAAAAGTACCTATCTCAACTCGATTTGTGGGAAAAGCGTGGCGAACGTGCGCGTAACTTGTCTGGTGGTATGAAGCGTCGTTTGATGATCGCTCGTGCACTGATGCATGAACCTCATTTGCTGATCCTTGATGAGCCAACAGCGGGTGTTGATATTGAGTTGCGTCGTTCTATGTGGGAATTCCTGAAAGAGATCAACGAGAAGCAGGGCATTACCATTATCTTGACTACGCACTACCTAGAAGAAGCGGAAATGCTGTGTCGCAATATCGGTATTATTAACCGTGGCGAGTTGATTGAGAATACGACCATGAAAGCGCTGCTGGGTAAGTTAAGTGCTGAGACGTTTGTTCTTGATCTTGAAGAGGGCACTGCAGAGCCTAAGCTTGATGGCGTCAATAGCCAAGTAATGGTCAATGGCTCGCTAGAGATCGAAATCGACAAGAACTTAGGTTTAAACGCTATCTTTGCTCAACTGACAGAGCAACAGATAAAAGTCCTTTCTATGCGTAATAAAGCGAACCGTCTAGAAGAGCTATTTGTGAGCATCGTGCGTGAGGGGAGCAAGTAATATGCATAAATTATATTGGACAGCCTTTTGTAGTTTGTTGACCAAAGAGGTGAACAGATTCACTCGAATTTGGGTGCAAACACTGGTTCCACCTGCGATCACTATGACACTTTACTTCATCATCTTCGGCAACCTGATTGGTGCTCGTATTGGTGAAATGAACGGTTTTAGCTACATGGAATACATTGTGCCGGGTTTGATTATGATGTCGGTGATCACCAACTCGTACTCTAACGTCGCTTCGTCGTTTTTTAGTGCCAAATTCCAGAAGAACATTGAAGAGCTGCTTGTAGCGCCAGTTCCTAACTATGTGATTATTGCTGGTTTCGTGATGGGCGGTGTAGTGCGTGGCTTGTTAGTGGGTACGATTGTAACCTTCGTATCGCTTTTCTTTGTTGACCTGCAAGTTGATCATTGGGGCGTGATTATTGCGACGGTATTTCTAACGTCGATTGTGTTCGCTCTGGGTGGCTTAATCAACGCGGTATTTGCACGCACGTTCGACGATATTTCTATTATCCCAACGTTTATTCTGACACCGCTAACATACCTTGGGGGTGTGTTTTACTCGATCAGTCTATTGCCTGAATTTTGGCAAGGTGTGTCGAAACTGAACCCAATTGTGTACATGGTTAACGCATTCAGATATGGCTTCTTGGGAGTGTCTGATGTTGGTATTGTAACGTCGTTTACTGTATTGGGTGTGTTTATCGTAGCGCTGTATGGCGTTGCACACTACCTAGTGACGAAGGGCATCGGCTTACGTAGCTAATGTCTTCCTTGTAAGTCTTGGAATGAAAGGCAAAGAAAAAGGTCGATATTACATCGACCTTTTTTATGTTCTGCGTTTTGTGCTTTTGTTTCGCATTTAGAGAAGAGAGCGATTATTCCGCTGTTTCTTCTTTCACTTCTTCTTTCGTTTCCGTGACCAAATCGAGAACTTGGTTGTCGATAAGACGAGTCTTACCTAAGAAAGCTGACATCAAGATAACCGCTTGAGTCGATTCTGAAGTGATGGCTTGCAGCGTTTTAGCATCGCAAATGAAAATCTCATCAGGTTGCAGGTCTGCAGCACGAAGTTGGTCAGTTGCATCTTCAATGACAGATGCGTAATCGTCACGGCCGCCACGAATAGCACTACTGATCCAACGCATAGTGCGAGCAAGTACAGGTGCGCGCTGGCGTTCGTCGATAGTCAGGTTGCTATTGCGAGAGCTCATCGCAAGTCCATCCATCTCACGAACGGTTGGTACGCCGATAATTTGGATATCTAAAGCAAGATCCGTCGTCATATGACTAATGACCGCAAGCTGTTGGAAGTCTTTCTCGCCGAAGCATGCAAAGTCTGGCTGAACGATATTAAATAGCTTAGCAACAATCGTCGCCACACCACGGAAGTGGCCTGGGCGAGATGCCCCTTCAAGCATGTGCGAAATACCAGGTACTTCAACAAACGTCTGTTTGTCTAGTCCATCTGGGTACATCACTTCTGGCGTTGGAGTAAACACAAGCTCAACACCTTCGCCTGTTAGTTTGCTTAAATCAGCTTCTAACGTTCGAGGGTAATTGTTCAGGTCGTCCGCACGGTCAAACTGCATTGGGTTAACAAAAATGCTCACCACAACAATGTCTGCTAATTCACGCGCTTTCTTTACCAGCGTCAGGTGGCCTTCATGAAGGTTTCCCATTGTTGGTACAAAAGCAACGGTACGTCCATCACGCTTAAACTGTTTAATCTGCTCGCGAAGAGCCGCTATTTCAGCAAAAGTTTGCATAGTAACTCCTAAGCTATTGTATGAGCTTCATCAGGGAAACGCGCGCTCTCTACTTCTTCTTTGTATAGAGCGACGGCTTTTCGCATATCGCCTGTTTCCGCTAAGAAATTCTTAGAGAACTTTGGCATATAAGTCGCAGAGATACCGAACATGTCATGCATCACTAAGATCTGACCATCGGTAACGTTGCCTGCGCCAATACCAATCACTGGTACATCACAAGCTTCAGTAATGCGTTTGGCTAATGATGCCGGAACACATTCAAGTAATACGATTTGAGCGCCAGCATTTTGCAGAGCTAGAGCATCAGCAACCATTTTGTCTGCTTGTTCGTCGTCACGGCCTTGAACTTTGTAACCACCAAAGATGTTCACTGATTGAGGTGTTAACCCCAAGTGAGCACAAACGGGAACCGCGCGCTCTGTTAGCATCTTCACGGTATCAACCAACCAGCTTCCGCCTTCGATTTTAACCATGTTTGCACCAGCACGCATTATGGTTGCAGCGCTCTCACAAGCTTGCTCAGGTGTGGCATAGCTCATGAACGGCATGTCAGCCATAAGAAGACAGTTTGGGCTACCAGCACGCACTGAGCGAGTGTGGTAAGCAATTTCGTCAACTGTCACTGGCAACGTGTCAGTTTGGCCTTGTAAAACCATGCCTAGTGAATCACCGACAAGTAATACAGGGATCTCTTGGCTTTCGAATAATTGAGCAAAGCTCGCATCATAAGCTGTCGACGTCGCGAATTTACGGCCTTCTTGTTTGCACTTGATAAGGTCGTTAATGGTTACTTTTTTCATTGGGTTTCCTTAATGCGTTTGGCTATTGTTGCCAAACATTGAGCCCATTTTGATCGACTACTTTGAGTAGTTCGCTCAGCTCAGTCCCATCAGGGAGTTGTAAACTTGGTGCGATTTCAGCAAGCGGGTAGAGTACAAACTCTCGTTCTTTCATTCCATAATGAGGAACGGTTAAGCGCTCTGAATCGATCACCTCATTGCCGTAAAGTACAATGTCGAGATCCAAGGTTCTTGGTCCCCAACGTTCGTCTTTACGGACACGCCCTTGCTCTAACTCGATTTTTTGAGTGCAATCAAGCAGTTCAGTTGGCGTTAATTCGGTTTGGATTGCCACTACCGCGTTGATGTAGTCGGGTTGATTTTGCGGCCCCATTGGAGTGCTACTATATAGCTTGGAGGTCGCAATAAACGTTGATCGCGGTAGGCTTTTTAGTGTTTCGATAGCCAAATTTGCTTGGCTAACTGGGTCGGCAAGGTTGCTGCCGACCGCAATATAAGCCGTTATCATTCGGATTGCTTACTTTTTTTATTACGGTAAGTCTTACGGCGACGATGACCTGATTTTGATGGTGCGGCAACGTCATTAGCCATAGCTTGGCGCATATTGCGACCAGCTGTTTGATAACGCTCCCACCATTTTGCTAACTCTTTGGTTTCGCCACCCTCGATTTCGCCACGCATTTCTAGGAAATCGTAGCCTGCACGGAATTTGTTCAGTTCCATTAGGCGTACAGCACGTTTACCGTTGCGACGTGGAAGTCGAACTTGTAGCTGCCAAATCTCACGAATAGTCGCGGTGTGACGACGAGGAATAGCAATCGACTTTACTTGCTGATCAAGGATGATGTTACTTGCTTCCATGATTGCATCGTAGTGCGCCATGCCTTGTTCAGCGACCAGCTTGTCCGCTAGCTTATTCATTGGGTACCAAAGAATTGCAGCAAACATGAAGGCTGGGTTTACTCGCTTGCCATCGTCGATACGAAGGTCAGTTGAATCGAGCACTAAATCAAGCATCTGCTCGGTATGAGAATCATAACCTTCAGTGAAGTGCTCAGCCACAGCTGGGAACATCTGTTGGAATAGATTGTACTCACGCATTAAGTGGTAAGTTTCTAAACCGTGTCCTGATTGCAGTAACTTAAGTGATTCTTCGTAAAGGCGCGCAGCTGGAATATCTTTTAGAAGGTGTGCTAACTCTTCGATTGGGTCGGCAGTATCTTCTTCAATATCGAAATCCAGTTTAGCGGCGAAACGCATAGCACGAAGCATACGTACTGGGTCTTCACGGTAGCGAGTTTCTGGATCGCCAATTAAGCGGATCAGCTTGTCTTCTAAATCTTCCACACCACCCGCGTAATCGTGGATGCTGTAGTCTGCAATGTTGTAGTACATCGCATTAATAGTGAAGTCACGACGCTCTGCATCTTCATCAACATTGCCGTACACGTTATCGCGTAGCAACATGCCTTCATCAGATTGCGCAGACACGTTTTTCGATGGCTCTTGGTGGTGACCACGGAAAGTTGCAACTTCGATGATGTCGCGACCAAACATGATATGTGCCAAGCGGAAACGACGGCCAATTAGGCGGCAGTTTCTAAACAGGTTTTTGATCTGTTCTGGCGTAGCGTTGGTTGCGATATCAAAATCTTTTGGTTGAGAACCCAATAAGATGTCGCGCACACCACCACCGACTAAAAATGCATCAAAACCCGCCCCATTTAGGCGATATAATACTTTTAGTGCGTTGTCGCTGATCTGCTTGCGTGAAATATTGTGCTCTTGACGAGTATAAATATTCAGTGCTAATTCGTGGAATCCGCGTTGTTCGCTTGGGGTATTGTCGTTTGTATTCATTAGTTTAGAACAAAGTAGGTATCGCCAACTTTGTTTTTCTCTTAGTCCAAAGTGGTAGTGCAGAGTTTAATTGCGGCTAATAATAGCTTAGCGCGAGCCATTTGAGAACATCGTCTGCTTAACCACAGTTGTTGGTTATGGCATTTTTATGTGTCGTTTTTGCTATTTAGCTCTGAACTCGGGTTAATCACGGTGTTCTTTTTGTAAACTATCAGGCAATTGAGCAATGCTCCATTGCTGGCAGCCCCAAAACAAAATCTCGTCAATTGAAGCACTCAAAAGGGCTTCGGTAATATCAAAACCTAAGAATCGCATCGCATTAATTAGCGTCGGTTTCGGATTGTCGAGATCTATCGCAGTTGCATGATTTTGTTTTGACAGTTTATTACCCAAGCCATCGGTTGCCAATGGTAAGTGCAAGTAACTGACGGTTTTTTGTTTGAGTGTTTTATATAAACTAATTTGACGGCCTGTTGGTTCAATCAAATCCGCTCCTCGCACAACCTCTGTGATGCCTTGGTCGATATCATCGAGCACGACAGCCAAGTTGTAAGCGAATAAGCCATCTCTACGCTTTATGATGAAATCTTCTTCAGCCAGTGCTTTCGGTATATGAATGTCACCATGGCGAATGTCGGTAAACGATTCAATAGGGTGCGCCATACGTAAGCGAACGGCTTGGTCACCTGAATCCATTAACGCAGCGTGGCGGCAAGTCCCAGTATAAAAGCCGCCAAGGGCTTTGATCTGTTTACGAGTGCATTGGCAATAGTAGGCTTGGTTATCGGCTACCCATGCATCTATTTGAGCTTGGTACAAATCATGACGCTGGCTTTGATACACCACTTCACCATCCCAAAATAGATGATAAGCCTCAAGAGTTTTGAGGATGAGATCTGCGGCGCCAGCCATTTCTCTCGGTGGATCAAGATCTTCCATACGAACCAACCATTCTCCTTGGTTTGATTTCGCTTGAAAGTAGCTGCCAAGTGCGGCAACCAGTGAGCCAAAATGAAGAGGACCTGACGGTGATGGTGCAAAGCGCCCGATATAACTCATGAGTGAAAACCTAGTCTAGATAGAACAACAGTAACCGTTTGTTGGTATTGGTAGCTATTTGATGACAATGAGATAGCGCATGTTGAAAATAGCTTTCAATACAAACAAAAAAGGGAGCGAAAGCTCCCTTTTTTACAT
Organism: Vibrio sp. QJM3NY_15; assembly: GCF_057785995.1. NCBI lineage: Bacteria > Pseudomonadati > Pseudomonadota > Gammaproteobacteria > Vibrionales > Vibrionaceae > Vibrio > Vibrio sp. QJM3NY_15. The sequence goes on along the minus strand of NZ_CM173517.1, from coordinate 3,058,537 downwards.
CAGCAAGAATTAACCTTGCATTTGTTTCTCTTTGATCTCTGCAAGTGTTTTACAGTCAATACAAAGGTCAGCTGTTGGACGAGCTTCAAGGCGACGAATGCCGATCTCAACACCACAAGAATCGCAGAAGCCAAAATCATCTTCTTCAATCTTATCTAGTGTCTTTTCAATCTTCTTGATAAGACGACGCTCACGGTCACGGTTACGTAACTCTAGGCTGAACTCTTCTTCTTGAGAAGCACGGTCAACTGGGTCTGGGAAATTCGCTGCTTCGTCCTGCATGTGGTGCACAGTACGATCAACTTCTTCCCTGAGCTGGTTGCGCCAAGCTGCTAAAATTTTTGTAAAATGTTCCGTTTGCTCAGGTGACATGTACTCTTCACCTGGCTTTTCTTGGTACGGTTCAACACCTGCGATGGCTAGGATGCCTAGCGCTTTTTTCTTAGATTCTGGCATACAGCATCTCCTATTTACACCTAGTCAACTGCAAAGCAGCTAATTTTAAGGCGGGTATCTATAGCAGAAAGATCTGGTTCTGGCAAATACTCTTATCCAAACTTGTAGTCAAAGTGATTACTTCATCATCTTTGTCTAGCTATTGATAAATTCAACAGCCTGTTTTAGTTGTATTTGAGTACTGCTGAGCTCTGCTTTATAGCAAAGCACTTCAACCCCAGCGTCTTGTGCTTGTTTTAGTAATAACGAATATTTGGCGTCTATATGGTGTGCTGCAGATACTTTTTCAATACCTGAATGTAAAACAGTGAATAAAAGTACGGCTCTATTTCCAGATTCTGCCATTTCTGTGAGTTCACGCAGGTGTTTTTGGCCTCTGGTGGTGACCGCATCAGGGAAAAAGCCTTGTCCTTTGGTTGAGGTCCCTTGCTTAGTTGATGTTTGTTGCTCATCAAGCAAAGTGACACTTTTTACTTCGATATAACAAGGTGGCTTTTCACTGTCTTCCAGCAGAATATCAATTCGACTATTCTCACTGCCATATTTCACTTCAGTTCGTAAAGCGTCATAGCCTAAGAGTTCAACTATAGTCTTATTTTCAATTGCTTCCACTGCCAGTTGGTTCGCTCGCGCAGTATTTACACAAATTCGATGACCTTTATCTGTTTCTGAGATCTCCCAACTGTTTGGGTATTTTCGCTTTGCATTATCTGAGGTTGAATACCAAACCGTATTACCGGGTGTGGCGCAGCCAGTCATGGCTCCCGTGTTCGCACAATGGATCGTGCGCTCACTGTCGTCAGGCAGTGTGATATCAGCAAGAAAACGTTTATAGCGTTTAATAAGAGTCGCTGGCTCTAAAGGGGGATTGAAGTGCATATTACTTATTTAGACAGGTGGGTTTTTATGTACAATGTTGCCAACATTACACCACAAGGTTCTCCCATTGCCACAACTGCCCATAGAAGCTGTGATGCCAGATCTGCTCACTGGCGTAGAAACACATACTCAACTTATTCTAAAGGCCGCTCCCGGTGCGGGTAAGTCAACGTTTTTCCCTCTGCAGTTGGTTAAGACTAATGCTGTTAAAGGGAAAATTATCATGCTCGAACCAAGGCGCTTAGCGGCTAGGAATATTGCGACTTACCTAGCGAGTCAATTGGGAGAGAAGGTGGGAGAGAGCATTGGTTTTAGAGTTCGTGGTGAATCTAAAACCAGTAGTGCAACGCGTTTGGAAATCGTCACTGAAGGGATCATGACCAGAATGATCCAAAGCGACCCTGAATTGACAGGTGTGGACATGGTGATCTTTGATGAATTTCATGAACGCAGCATTCATGCCGATACCGCATTAGCGTTTAGCTTAGAGATCCAAGAAGCGCTGCGAGATGATCTCAAGGTGATCGTGATGTCAGCGACATTGGATCAACACGCGCTGCAATCTTTGCTGCCTGATGCCAAGTATGTTGAATCACAAGGCCGAACTTTCCCTGTCGATTTCCGTTATCAGCCGCTAGGCTCGAATGAATATTTAGCACCTAAAATGGCCAAGGTGATTCAATCTCTGATGGAGAAAGAATCGGGCTCACTTTTGGCTTTCTTACCGGGTGTCTCGGCGATAAAACAAGTGGAATCACAGCTTGGACAACTTGCTAGTGATATTGATGTGTGTCCGTTGTATGGCCAGTTGAGTTTTGAACAGCAACAGAGAGCCATTGCGCCGTCAAAGCAAGGTCGCCGAAAAGTGGTGTTAGCCACCAATATCGCGGAAACTTCTTTGACGATTGAGGGGATTCGCTTAGTTGTTGATTCGGGATTGGAAAGGGTCGCAAAGTTCGATCTTAAAACTGGAATCACCAAACTTGAGCAAGTAAAAATCTCACAATCCTCAGCGGAACAAAGAGCGGGTCGTGCTGGGCGAATCGAAGAGGGCTTGTGTGTTCGCTTGTACAGTGAAACACAGTTGATGCAACAACCATCCGTTCCTGAACCTGAAATACTCCATTCTGATCTCTCTTCGCTGGTGGCTGAATTGACGCAATGGGGAGCAAGTAGTGCCGATGAGCTTCATTGGTTAGATGTTCCGCCACAGGCATCGATTGAGCAAGCGACAGAACTGTTACAAGGGCTTGATTTATTAGATAGTAATGGGCAATTTACTCCAGTCGGAAAGCAAGCCCAGCGCTTAGGTATTGAGCCGCGTATCGCCAGTATGCTGATCAAAGCGCAGCAAAACAGCCAAGCCTTGTTGAATGTCGCGATTGTCGCTGCCGCTTTACTCGAAGAACCTGAACGTAACGTGACAGATATTCAACACTCGCTACATCGACTTACGCAAAGAAAGCACTCGAAAAATAGTGTTGTGATGCAGCGAGCGAAAAGTCTCGCTAGCAAACTCAATCATCACCTGGATTTGTCACAAGTCGATGAATCATTGCTACCATTAGTGCTTTGCTTGGCCTTTCCAGACCGAATTGCTCAATCGAGAAGTGCGACTGGCTGTGCATTTCGTCTTGCCAATGGCCATGGAGCCGAGGTTCGTGATGATGATCCGCTGGCAAACAACGAATACATCGTGGTGATTGATTTGATGCGGACGGCAGGGCGAGCAAGTCAGATCTTTTTAGCGACACCGATTGATATAGTGCAGCTTGAGGCTTCATTCTCCGGTATTTTCACACGCGAAGATTATGCAGATTGGGATGAAAAACGCGGTCGCTTGGTTGCTGAAGAAAGAGTATTACTGGGTAAGCTGATTATCAGCACTAAACCTTTGCCAGAGCCTGATTCCGATCAGATAAGCCAAGCGTTACTGAATTATATCGCTCGACGCGGACTTGAAAGCTTAAATTGGACTGCTTCTGCTAAACAGCTGGTTGAACGCGTGCGCTGTGCTGAGTTGTGGCTGCCTGAACAGCAATGGCCTCAAATGGATGAAGCGAGCTTATTGCGCCATCTTGATGGGTGGCTTTTACCTTATTTGAATGGTATCAAGTCGGCAAAAGGACTGACGAGTATCTCGGTCGAGCAAGCATTGTCGGCTTATCTTGGCTGGCCTCTTAATCAAGAAATTGATCAATGGTTACCTACGAATTACCTGATGCCAACGGGCAGTAAGAAGTCGATTCGATACCAATATCTATCTGAGCCAATGATCTCTGTTCGAATGCAGGAAGTCTTTGGTGAGCAAGATTCACCCTTGATTGCCCAAGGGCGTAAAAAGGTAGTGCTTGAGTTATTGTCTCCTGCGCAACGACCACTGCAAATTACTCAGGATTTAGCTGGCTTTTGGGCTGGCGCGTATAAAGAAGTTCAAAAAGAAATGAAAGGCCGTTACCCCAAACATCCTTGGCCGGATGACCCTGCTAATCATGTAGCAACCACTAAAACTAAACGACAGTTGAACCGATGATGACCAAAATGTTAACGCCGAAAAAGGCACCACCTAAAAAAGCGCCAGCAAAGAAGTCACCAGCGACCAAAGCCAAGCCAAGAAAGCCTAGAGCAGCCGCGAAGAAAAGTAAGGCAAAGACCAAGAAAACGGGCAACAAAGGTTGGCTGAAGATCCTATGGGGTATCGCTTGGAAGCTGGGTTTAGCAACGGCAGCTCTGTTGTTGTTCGTTGGGATTTATTTGGATTCGGTGGTTAAGCAGCGTTTTGAAGGTCAGCTTTTTGATCTGCCAACCGTTGTTTATGCTCGTGTATTGGATCTATCTCCGGGTACAGCCGTTAGTTTGGTACAAGTCAAAAATGAATTGGATGTGCTGAATTACCGTAAAGTGAATTCCCCTCGTCACCCTGGTGAGTACTCTTCTTCTTCAACCAAGATTGAAATGATTCGTCGTCCGTTCGAGTTTGTCGATGGGCCAGAAGCCGATCGTCATGTGATGCTGCACTTTAATGGCAACGAGCTAACTCGTATCCAGTCATTAGAGAAAAAAGGCGACATGGGTTACTTACGTGTCGAACCTAAAATGCTCGGTATGCTTGAGAAAAGTAACGATGAGCAGCGTTTGTTCTTAAAACGCAATCAGTTCCCTGAAGTGATGGTTGACGCATTGCTGGCAACCGAAGACCGAAACTTCTATCAGCATGATGGGGTTTCACCATTGGCGATCGCTCGTGCAATGGTAGTGAACATCAAGGCAGGACGAACGGTTCAAGGTGGCAGCACGTTGACGCAACAGTTGGCGAAAAACCTGTTCTTATCGAGTGAACGTACTTTGTGGCGTAAGGTGCGTGAAGCGTATATCGCACTTATCTTGGATCATCGTTACAGCAAAGATCGTATCTTAGAAGCGTATCTGAACGAGGTTTATCTTGGGCAGAATGGTGGTGAAGCGATTCATGGTTTCGGCTTGGCATCTCGTTTGTATTTCGGCCAGCCTATTCAAGAGTTAAGAATTGATCAGTTGGCACTGCTTGTTGGTATGGTGAAAGGGCCTTCGTATTACAACCCTGTTCGCTACCCAGAACGTGCTAAGACTCAACGAGATCTGGTTCTTCGCTTGTTGATGCAGCAAGACATCTTGACTCCGCGACAATACGAAGAAGCAGCAAGTCGTGATTTAGATATTCAAGACAACCCTCGTATTGCCAGCCGTCAGCCAGCTTACTTCCAACAAGTAAACATTGAGCTGAAGAAGTATGTGGGTGATCGATTTGAAGCTCAGAAAGGTATTCGAGTCTTTACCTCTCTAGATCCGGTTTCTCAAGATAAACTAGAGAAATCGATTGCTCGTAAGGTGCCAGATCTGTCTAGAACGGCAGGTAACAAATTGGAAGCGGCTGCGATTGCTGTTGATAGAAATACCGGAGAAATCCGAGCGATGGTCGGCGGTAAACGTACCGGTTACGATGGTTTTAACCGTGCACTGAATGCGAGTCGTCCTATTGGTTCTTTGGTTAAGCCTGCAATCTACTTAACCGCATTAGAACAACCCGAAAAGTACACGTTAGCGACGACTTTGATGGATACGCCACTGAGCTTGAAAGGCAGTAAAGGAAGCGTATGGAGCCCAAGAAACTTCGACCGTAAGTTTCGCGGAGACGTGCCGTTGTATGTGGCGCTTTCTAAGTCTTATAACGTACCGACCGTTCGTTTAGGGATGCAGTTAGGTATTGATAGTGTCTCGGATACGATTGGCAAACTGGGTGTTGATAAAAACGAAATTCGCCCAGTTCCATCGATGTTCTTAGGTTCATTTTCGCTAACACCGTTTCAGGTAGCACAAATGTACCAAACGATTACTAACTCTGGCCGTATTGCGCCTTTGTCTGCGCTTCGCTCTGTTATTGATAGTGAAGGTGAGGTGTTGTATCAATCGATTCCTCGTGTTTCACAAAGCGTTGATCAGCAAGCGGCTTGGTTAACAACGTATGCGATGAAGCGTGGTGTGTCTGAAGGCACAGGTCGTTTCCTACAAGGTCAGTTTGCATGGGCAGGATTAGCCGGTAAAACCGGTACCAGTAACGACAGTCGAGACAGTTGGTTTGTTGGTGTTGATGGTCGTGAAGTAACGACGATTTGGTTAGGTCGAGATGATAATAAACCGACTAAACTAACAGGTTCTAGTGGTGCGTTGCGTGTCTATGCTGATTACCTGAAACAGAGAACACCAGAACAGCTATTGTTGCCTTGGCCAACAGGAATTGCGACTGCTAGCTTTACTCGAACTTCTGAAGGGGCGTTAGAGTTTGATTGTGATGGTACGGTGAAATTACCGGTTTGGGATGAGAGTGGCAGCATTAAAAAGGGCTGTGAAAGTCAACCAAAACAGTGGCTAAAGAAGCTTTTTCAGTGGTAAAGTCATAACAGAAAAGAATGACAAGGATAGTTTAAATAATGATTTCTCGTTGGTTAGTGAGTAGCTTAGGTGTTGTCGGTACAGTGATCAGTTTTCAACTGTTTGCAGCTACTGCAGCACAGGTAGATTCATCAGAACATGTTGAACTTAAACAAGCTCATAAAAGGCCAACCGTTGCTGTCGTGCTCGCTGGTGGAGGCGCTAAAGGTGCAGCCCACATTGGCGTGCTTAAAGCTTTGGAAGAGATGCAGATTCCGGTTGATTACATTACCGGTACCAGTATGGGTGCATACGTTGGTGGTCTTTATGCGACAGGGATGAGCGCAGATGAGATCGAAAGTTTTATTTATACGGTGGATTGGAATCGCGGTTACCGTGATCGCGTTAACCGTAGCGATCGCCGAGTGCGTGACAAAGAGTATGAAGACCGTTACCAACTGAATACCGACCTCGGTCTAGGTTGGGGCGAGATCAAAGCAAGAAAAGGTGTGGTTCAAGGTCAGAATATGTTGCGTATTCTGCGTGAAACGACCGGTAACTTATCTCCACTCGATTCTTTCGACAACCTTGCTATTCCATATCGTTCTGTTGCAACCGACATCATCGATCTTGAAGAAGTGGTCATCGATCATGGTCATCTTGTTGATGCGATGATGGCGAGTATGTCAGTACCCGGTGCGCTTCCTCCTTATGAAGTAGAAGGGCGCATGCTGGTTGATGGTGGTGTCACCAATAACATGCCAGTGGATGTTGCTCGAGCAATGGGAGCCGACATCGTTATTGCCGTTGACATCAGTACTAACTACAAAAGTAAAGAAGACTTCACTAACTTTTTAGCCGCAGCAGATCAACTCTCTAATTACCTTGTTCAACGCAGCACGCAAGAGCAAGCCGCGACGTTAACAGACGATGATTTTTTCCTACGTCCTGATGTTGGGCGAATGGAAACCACAGACTTCGATAAAATGCCGACGGCTTACCATGCGGGATACGAAGCAACAAGGCAGTATCGGGATCAGCTTTCTAAGTTGGCGCTCTCGAATGCGGACTACCAACATTATATTGATGACAAGCAGAAAGCTCGAAAGCAGCTCAAGCATGGTGATAAAACGGTTGTGGATAAGGTCGTTATCAATAATAACACCCACTATTCAGATAAGTTGATTGCCAATCGTTTGAACCTCGATTCTGGAAAAGTCCTTAAAACCAGTGAAATTGAATCTCAGGTTAAAGACCTGTATGCGCTCGATCGTTTTGAACTGGTCACCTATGAATTTGACAATGTAGATGGTGAAGATCAACTGCAGGTCGATGTAAATGAAAAATCATGGGGCCCCAATTACCTCAACTTTCGATTTTTTCTTGAAGATGATTTCTCGACTACCAGTCAGTACTCGATAGGTGTCTCCGCCAATTTTACTGATATTAATAAGCATGGTGCAGAGCTAAGAACCAATATCGAGATGGGTACTGACAAACGAATTGAAGCGGAACTCTACTCGCCATTCTTTTCTAGTCAAAAATTGTTCACTTCAGCATCGGTTGTTTACAGTAAGGAAAACAGAAACTTGCCAGCGGGTGAGGGCGAGATTGGAGAGCCAACACTGGACGCAACGAAAGACTACTTTCCAATGAGTTATAGCGAGTATGTCGGTGAATTAGCATTAGGCTATCAACCTACCTTGTGGCAAGAGCTGAAGTTTGGTGTTCGTTATACTGATGGTAATGTTGAGGTATCTTCGTTACCTTCGTTGGGCAGCGGTGGCTACACGCGTATTGGCGGTTTCGTCGGTTACCGACTGGACACTTTGGATAACTTCAGTTTGCCGACCAAAGGCTACTTTGTCGATTTAGAATACCTTGTCTCCCATGATGATTTTGAGGACAATACGTCTAGAGATACCCCGGATCTAGGGGCTGAAAGCGACACTGTTTATGAGATTTCGGCTAATTTCATGGCGGCACAGAGTATTGAAAAGCATACTTTAGTCGCAAAGTTCGATTTTGGCATGGTAGAGAGTAAAAACTCCGTGTTCCCCATCGATCCAAAGGAGCTTGGAGGCTTCTTAAACTTATCGGGAATACCAAGAAACAGTCTTATTGGACAAAACTTAGCATACGGCAGTTTAATCTATCGCTATAAATGGTTTGAAAATGACTTCGGCTTGTTTGAGTCGCCATTTTACATAGGTGCATCTCTAGAACATGGCGGCGTTTGGTCGAATAACGATTTGTCATTGGATGAAGCGCCCATGTACACCGCGGGTTCTGTTTTCGCGGGTGTCGATTCACCAATCGGGCCGATCATTTTAGCTTATGGCCGAACCGAAGATAACTTCGATTCGGTGTATCTGATTGTAGGTACTTCCTACAAATAATCATGCGTAGAGTCACCATTTAAGTGCGGAATTAGGAAAAAATCGTAGGACTTTCGTCTTAACTTGCTATGTTGGTCAAAATGATAAGATTTTAATTTATCGTTAAATTTGCTATTCTGTCGCCCACAGTTTGGCCTCTATGACGCCGCTCATCAATACAAATTGAATGACAAAAATGGCAATGGAGAGCCAAGTTTCCAAGGATGTTCGCTTCTTTATTTTACTAATAATTACCAATGTAAAGAAGGAACCGCAATGAGAGGAAAAAGTCGTGCTTGAAGCCTACCGTAAACACGTCGCAGAGCGTGCTGCCGAAGGAGTTGTTCCTAGACCATTAGATGCTGAACAAGTAGCAGGCCTAGTTGAACTTTTAAAGAACCCGCCCCAAGGTGAAGAAGCTGTTATTCTTGACCTACTAGAAAACCGTATTCCACCAGGTGTAGATGAAGCTGCTTACGTTAAAGCGGGTTTCCTAACGGCTATCACTAAAGGTGAAGTTGAATCTCCACTAGTAAGCAAAGCTAAAGCTGCGGAACTACTTGGCACAATGCAAGGTGGTTACAACATCGAATCTCTAGTTTCTTTACTGGATGATGCAGAGCTTGCTCCTATCGCTGTTAAAGCGCTTTCTCATACTCTATTGATGTTTGACGCATTCTACGACGTAGAAGAAAAAGCAAAAGCTGGCAATGCTTCTGCTCAGCAAGTTCTTCAGTCTTGGGCTGATGCTGAGTGGTTTACAGCTAAAGAGAAAGTCGCGGAAAAAATTACCGTTAAAGTATTCAAAGTCACTGGTGAAACAAACACCGATGACCTATCTCCAGCGCCAGATGCATGGTCACGTCCTGATATCCCAGTACACGCAAAAGCGATGCTGAAGATGGAACGTGATGGCATTACTCCTGATGAGCAGGGCAACGTTGGTCCAATTACTCAAATTGAAGAAATGCAAAAAGACGGCATTCCACTGGCTTACGTTGGTGATGTTGTTGGTACCGGTTCTTCGCGTAAATCAGCGACAAACTCAGTGCTTTGGTTCATGGGCGAAGATATCCCATTCGTACCAAACAAGCGTACTGGCGGTGTTTGTCTTGGTGGTAAAATTGCTCCGATCTTCTACAACACGATGGAAGACTCAGGCGCGCTACCAATTGAGCTGAACGTACAAGACATGAACATGGGTGATGTGATTGATATCTATCCTTATGAAGGTGTTGTTCGCAAAGACGGTGCAGATATCTCAAGCTTTGAACTAGGCAAAGTACTTCTAGATGAAGTTCGAGCTGGTGGTCGTATTCCATTGATCATCGGTCGTGGCTTAACGGGCCGTGCTCGTGATGCTCTAGGCCTAGCTGAAACCGATCTGTTTGCTAAGCCAATCGACCCTTCTGCTTCTGATAAAGGCTACACGTTAGCTCAGAAGATGGTAGGTAAAGCGTGTGGCGTTGAAGGTGTGCGTGCCGGTCAGTATTGCGAACCTAAAATGACAACTGTAGGTTCTCAAGATACTACGGGTCCTATGACACGTGATGAGCTGAAAGATCTGGCTTGTCTTGGTTTCTCAGCGGATCTTGTGATGCAGTCTTTCTGTCACACATCTGCATATCCGAAACCAGTTGATGTAAACACTCACCATACACTGCCTGATTTCATCATGAACCGTGCGGGTGTTTCACTTCGTCCGGGCGATGGTGTTATTCACTCATGGTTAAACCGTATGCTTTTGCCTGATACTGTTGGTACAGGTGGTGACTCGCATACTCGTTTCCCTCTAGGTATTTCGTTCCCAGCAGGTTCTGGCTTAGTAGCATTTGCTGCAGCAACAGGTGTTATGCCTCTTGATATGCCTGAATCAATCTTGGTTCGCTTTAAAGGTGAAATGCAGCCAGGTATCACGCTACGTGACCTTGTACATGCCATTCCTCTTTACGGTATCAAGCAAGGCCTACTGACTGTAGAAAAAGCTGGTAAGATCAATGAATTCTCTGGTCGTGTACTAGAGATTGAAGGTGTTGAGCACCTTTCTGTTGAGCAAGCATTTGAACTTTCAGATGCATCGGCAGAGCGTTCGGCTGCTGGTTGTACTGTCAAGCTTTCTCAAGAGTCTATCGAAGAGTACCTGAACTCGAACGTCGTTATGCTTAAGTGGATGATCGCTGAAGGTTACGGTGATGTTCGTACTATCGAGCGTCGTATTACGGCAATGGAAGAGTGGCTAGCGAACCCTGAGTTACTTGCTGCTGATTCAGATGCTGAATACGCTCATGTTATCGAGATTGACCTTGCTGACATCGATCAGCCAATCCTATGTGCACCAAACGATCCAGATGATGCTCGTCTTCTTTCTGACGTTCAAGGTACTGAGATTCAAGAAGTGTTCATCGGTTCTTGTATGACCAACATCGGTCACTTCCGTGCTGCAGGTAAGATGCTTGAAGAGTTTAATGGCTCTTTGAATACTCGCCTATGGGTTGCTCCGCCAACTAAGATGGATAAAGACCAGCTGACAGAAGAAGGCTACTACGGCATCTTCGGTCGTGCTGGGGTTCGTATTGAAACTCCGGGTTGTTCATTATGTATGGGTAACCAAGCGCGTGTTGCTGACGCTTCGACAGTAATGTCGACGTCTACTCGTAACTTCCCGAACCGTTTGGGTAATGGTGCGAACGTTTATCTAGCTTCTGCTGAGCTTTCTGCAGTTGGTGCGATTCTTGGTCGTATTCCAACTAAAGAAGAGTACTTAACGTACGCAGAGAAGATTAATGCAACCGCTGCCGATACTTACCGTTACTTGAACTTCCATAAAATGGGTCAGTACACGGATAAAGCAGACACGGTTATCTTCCAAGAGCCAGCGTAATCGTTGACTGAGTAAGATACAGACAGAACGCCTTCTATTCGTAGAAGGCGTTTTTTTATGTCTGAATGTTGGACGACGAGCGACTCGATCTATTGATGACTTCGCTATATACTCTCGCCTCATTTTTTACCCTATCTGTCATTAGTGCGCGGAGCCTTTATGGAATTTGAATTTACACGAAACACTTTAATGGGCGAGTACTATGTAAAGTGCAGCATGGGTCATGAAATTGTTGGCCGCTGGCTTCAAGAAGAGATCGGGAAAGATAAGCAGAAACTGGATCATGTGATGGCGTTGATTGAGCAATCTCGACAAGATCTGAACAATGAAGTGACGCTACTAGGCAAAGAGATCAGCCTAGCGATCAATGAAGACGACGTAACCATTCAAGAAAATGTGCTAGGGCACGAGCAAGAGATGGAAGAGGGCAGTGAGTTCGATTTCTATAATTGTGAAAGCGAAGCAAGCTGCGGAATCGATGATTTCGAGTTGCTAATCGAACGTTGGATTGATTTTTTAGGTTACTAGTTGCTAATGATTTTGCATCGTGAAAGTTTCGTTGCCCAAAACTAGAGCAACGACAGTGCAACGCATTAAGATAGTGAAAAGGCCGCACCATATTGGTGCGGCCTTTTTCATTTCTAAAACGGTATTGTTTATATTTTATTTAAAATCAATAACTTAAATTTCTGGCACGCTACTTGGATTGTAATAAGAGTATTAACGGATTAAGTGAAGAATTTAAGGAAAGAATATGAAATTAATAAACGCCATAGTTAAACCATTTAAATTGGATGATGTTCGAGAAGCGCTCTCTGATGTTGGTATTGAAGGTATGACAGTTTCTGAAGTAAAAGGATTTGGTCGTCAAAAAGGACACACGGAGTTGTATCGTGGTGCAGAGTACCAAGTTGATTTCCTACCAAAGGTAAAGCTAGAGATTGCAACCCAAGCTGAAAATGTTGACCGAGTTGTTGAAGCGATTAGCCAAGCGGCACACACCGGAAAAATCGGCGATGGCAAAATTTTTGTGTATGACCTAAGCCAAGCCGTACGAATTCGTACCGGTGAAATGGATGCTGAAGCACTTTAAAGAATTACAAGGACTGGAGACTTTAATATGGAACTTACAACAACAGTAACGGAACTACGTTACGCACTAGACACTTTTTTCTTCCTCATTTCAGGTGCGTTGGTAATGTGGATGGCTGCAGGCTTCGCGATGTTAGAAGCTGGTCTCGTTCGTTCAAAGAACACCACAGAAATTTTAACTAAGAACATTTGTTTGTACGCGATTGCTTGTACGACTTTCTTAGTCGTTGGTTACAACATTATGTATGTCGATAACGGCGAAGGTGGCTGGTTACCGTCATTTGGTACTCTGATTGGTACTCAAGGTGAAGGTGCAGACCACTCATTAGAATCAGACTTCTTCTTCCAAGTAGTTTTCGTTGCAACAGCAATGTCTGTGGTATCTGGCGCGGTTGCTGAGCGAATGAAACTTTGGTCATTCCTTATCTTCTCTGTCGTGCTAACAGCATTCATCTACCCAATGGAAGGTTACTGGACTTGGGGCGGTGGTTTCCTATCAGAAGCTGGTTTCAGTGACTTTGCTGGTTCAGGTATCGTACATATGGCTGGTGCTTCAGCAGCCTTAGCGGGTGTGCTTCTACTGGGTGCTCGTAAAGGTAAATATGGTAAGAACGGTGAAATCTACCCAATTCCTGGTTCAAACATGCCACTGGCAACGCTAGGTACATTTATCCTTTGGTTTGGTTGGTTCGGTTTCAACGGCGGTTCTCAACTGATGGTTTCTGATTTTGAGAATGCAACAGCGGTTGGACAAATCTTCCTTAACACCAACGCAGCAGCAGCAGCAGGCGCTATCGCAGCACTACTAGTATGTAAAACGACTTGGGGTAAAGCAGACCTAACAATGATTCTTAACGGCGCATTAGCTGGCCTAGTAGCAATCACTGCAGACCCTCTATCACCATCACCTCTATTCGCAGTAGCGATTGGTTCGGTATCTGGTGCGTTGGTTGTATTCAGTATCATTGCCCTAGATAAAGCTAAGATTGATGATCCAGTGGGTGCTATCTCGGTACACGGTGTATGTGGTTTCTTCGGTCTAATGGCTGTTCCACTAAGCAATGCTGATGCAACATTTGGTGCTCAACTACTGGGTGCAGCCGTTATCTTTGCATGGGTATTCGGTGCTAGCTTAGCGGTATGGGCAGTGCTTAAAGCAACAATCGGTATTCGTGTCAGTGAAGATGAAGAACTTGAAGGTATGGACATGCACGATTGTGGTGTAGGCGCTTACCCTGAGTTTGTATCAGTAAAATAATCAACCGTAACCGCCTAATCTGAATGGGTTAGGCAGTACAAAGAAAACCCTGCAACGAACCGTTGTGGGGTTTTGTTGTATTTGGGGCTGAACATTGTAAGCGAGCTTGTCATGGTTACAGGAGCTATGTGAAAGCCTCATGACGGGCATAATTACTGAAATGCTTTGTTACAAAAGTGAGAGTTTAAATGCTCTGAGTAGACGGATTTTTTGTCGGTCGTCATTGTAATTATGTTAATGATGAATATAATAACGCAACTGATAGACATTATCATTTCGATATAAAGGATTTTAAAATGAAGAAACTGCTAACACTTTCAGCTCTAGCGTGTGGCGTAATTGCCCCAACAGCAATGGCTGCGGAAGAAGTAAATGTATACTCTTACCGCCAACCTTTCCTTGTTGAGCCAATGTTCAAAGAGTTCACGAAAGAGACTGGTATTAAAGTAAACGTTAAGTTTGCTAAAAAAGGTTTAGCAGAGAAGTTAGCTCAAGAGGGTGAATACAGCCCTGCTGATGTTGTCTTAACTGTCGATATCAGCCGTCTATCTGAGCTAACTAAACAAGGTCTAGTTCAATCAGTTGAAAGCGATGTACTTGAAAAGAACATCCCTGCTCAGTACCAAGATACTGCTAACGAGTGGTTTGCTCTAACAACTCGTACACGTAGCGTTTATTCTTCACGTGACCGCGTTGGTCGTCTAGGTGAAGAGTTCACTTACGAAGATCTAACTAAGCCTGAATTTAAAGGTAAAATCTGTACTCGTAGCGGTAAGCACCCATACAATGTTTCTCTTGTTTCTTCGATGATTGCTCACAAAGGTGAAGCTGAAACGAAAGAATGGCTAGAAGGCGTAAAAGCAAACCTAGCACGTAAGCCTCAAGGTAACGACCGCGCACAAGTTAAAGCGATTAAAGAAGGTCTATGTGATGTTGCTCTTGGTAACAGCTACTACCTAGGCAAAATGATTAATGATAAAGAGCAAAAAGCTTGGGCTGACTCTGTTTACATTAACTTCCCTAACCAAGAGACAACAGGTACTCATGTAAACATCTCTGGTATGGCGATGGCTAAATACTCTCCAAACGAAGAGAATGCCGTTAAGCTGATGGAATTCCTATCTGGTAACACTGCACAAAGCATGTACGCAGAAGTGAACTACGAATACCCAGTGAAAGCAGATGTTAAGCCTTCTGAGCTTGTTGCTTCATGGGGTGAGTTCAAAGCAGATACTATTTCTCTAGATGAAATTGCAAACCACCACGCGGCTGCAATCAAGCTATTAGATGAAGTTAAGTTCGATCTATAATTTATTATTGTAGGCTTCGGCCCGCATAAAATTACAACCTCAAGTTGCTACTTTTTGGCCACTTGGGGTTGTTTGTTTTTGGGAAATCACTTTTTGATACAAAGCTCTCTGTTGATCCCTTGAGTTATGTGCATCTCACCTTGAAGTCATTAGAGTATATGGGTATAAATAACCCCACCATTAAAAGGACATGAGATGTATTTGCAAATGCATATGTATTTCATTAAGCCTCGTTGTAGTTAGGCGATGAAAGAAAAGAATTATTTATGGAACACCAGTAGCGGCATAATCGCTGTACTACTCGTTTTACCAATCTTAGCGATATTCACGACTGCTGTTGGAGAAACAGATGAGCTATTTTCTCATCTGATGTCCACAGTAATGCCCACCTATGCCTACAATACGGTGGTTTTAGTCATAGGAACCATGTTCCTGTCTTTAATCTTTGGTATTCCATCTGCATGGATCATGGCAATGTGCCGTGTCCCTGGAGAGCGTGTTTTACAATGGGCGCTCGTGCTGCCATTAGCAATGCCTGGCTATATCGTGGGTTATATCTTTACCGACTGGTTTGACTTTGCTGGCCCTGTTCAAATTCTCTTGCGAGATCTAACGGGCTGGGGGCCTGGTGAGTATTGGTTTCCCGATATTAGAACCTTGTCGGGTGCGATTATTGTTCTGTCTCTTGTTCTTTATCCTTATATTTATTTGCTCTGCCGTGCGGCATTCATGGAGCAAAACGTATCCCTATTACAATCCGCTCGTTTGTTAAAGTGCTCTCCTTGGGAAAGCTTTCGTCGTATTTCATTACCGCTCGTGCGCCCTTCGATGGCGGTAGGTTTGTCTCTTGTTGCGATGGAAACCATCGGTGACTTCGGTACCGTGAGTTACTTTGCTGTAAACACATTAACGACCGCTGTTTACGATACTTGGTTGGGCTACTCGAGCTTAACGGCCGCAGCAAAAATATCGGCAATAATGCTGGTTATCGTCATTCTATTGTTGAGTACCGAGCGATACAGCCGTCGTAAGCAGAAGTTATTTCAGAATCAGTTCAGTAGCCGTGAAGACTTTCGTTACGAGCTAATTGGTTGGAAGAAGTGGTTGGCACTCTTTTGGTGTTGGGGATTGGTGTGTATTGCGTTCTTATTCCCTCTCGCGCAGTTGATCATATATGCCTACAAGTATTTTGCCCAAAGCTGGACCCCAGAGTTCAGAGAGTATGCGCTTAATAGCCTCTATGTCTCTGTTGTTGCAGCGATTATTGGTGTGCTCGTTGCGTTGATTGTTAACTTTAATCAACGTGTTAGCCCTGGTAAGAAAAACCTAGCTTACATGAGATTCGCATCTATGGGCTATGCGGTTCCTGGAACCGTGTTGGCGATAGGTGTCATGGTGCCTGTACTGTTCATGGACCACTTAGTTAATGACATAGCGAAAGCGATGGAGTGGGGCCGACCTGGTTTGATCTTCTCTGGTTCTATGTTTGCGCTGATATTTGCCATGGTGGTGCGTTTTTCTGCTGTTGCTATTGGTAGTATCGAAAGTAGCTTAAGTAAGGTGTCACCTTCATTGGATATGGCATCTAAAACAATGGGTTGTAATACCAATCAGATGTTACGTCGTGTGCATCTCCCTCTGATTAAGCGTGGTGCACTGATTGCAGGCTTATTGGTGTTTATCGAATCAATGAAAGAGTTAAACGCGGCATTGCTGCTGCGTCCTTTCAATTTCGAAACGCTCGCGACTTATGTTTATAACTATGCGTCAGATGAGCACCTTGAATTAGCAGCCATGCCTGCTGTGTTGTTAGTCTTGGTGGGTTTAATTCCGCTGATCATCGTAAACCGTTCCTTGGAGCAGAAACACTAATGAGTTGTGCATTATCAATTAAAGATCTGACTTGTAAGTACGAGTCCCAAACTATTTTGGAATCTCTTTCTTTAGAAGTTGAGCATGGTGAAATTGTTTGTCTGCTTGGTGCCAGTGGCTGTGGTAAGACGACGCTGCTTAAAGCGATTGCCGGCCTGCTTCCATTGAGCAGTGGTGTCATGAGCTTGAATTGCCAAGTGATTGATGACGCAGCGAATTGGTTACCACCAGAGCAGCGCAACATTGGTATGATCTTCCAAGACTATGCTCTGTTTCCACACCTTACTGTGAATCAGAACGTGGCATTTGGTCTGCGTGATATGTCTGAGCAAGATAAGGCTGCGAAAGTTAAAGAGATGCTTGAGCTTGTTCATCTTGACCAATTTGGCGATCGTTATCCTCATCAACTATCTGGTGGACAACAGCAACGTGTCGCGATTGCGCGCTCTTTGGCATATAAGCCAGACCTGCTGCTATTGGATGAACCGTTTTCTAACATTGATACCCAAGTTCGTCATGAGCTGATTTCTCAGATTCGTAAAATCTTTAAGAAGCAGGGTGTGACGGCTATTTTTGTGACTCACAGTCGTGAAGAGGCGTTTGCCTTTGCTGACAAGATGGCAGTAATGAATCATGGTGTCATCGAACAATACGGCTCGGCGTCAGAATTGTACTTCCACCCATCAAGCAAGTTTGTTGCAGACTTCTTGGGCGGCGGCAGTTATTTAGGTGCACAACGTATTTCTGAACATGAGTTCGAGACAAGCTTAGGTTTGATTGAAGCGAAAGCGCAGACTCAGATCGAAATTGGTGCTGAATGTGCGTTGCTGTTAAGGCCTCAGCATATTGTGGCGAGCCACGATGTCGACAGTAACCTTTCGGTATTGGAACAGCAGTTTATGGGTGACCACTGTCGTTATGTGATTGAAGCGAATGGCCAGAAATTGCTAGCAACGTCTTCAGAAGCGCTTGAGTTCGGTATGCCGGTAACGGTGAAAGTCGACACCAAAGGCGTATTGGCGTTCTAACCAAGCCTAGCTCGAAATTATAGCGACAAAAAAGCCCAGCACTTTAATCAAGTACTGGGCAAGAGTTCTTCACTTATAGGCGTTAACAAGGCAGTGATTTGTTAAATCCTATACAAAACTGCTGCACTCTATAAGCCTATAGAGAGAGGAAGTCTTTCACTTTTTGAAGAACATGTTCTGCAGTGTCTTTATCTTCCATTTCTGCGAAGATTCGTAGTAACGGCTCTGTTCCTGAGAAGCGAGCAATAACCCAGCCGCCATTCTTGAAGTACACCTTAGCGCCATCTTCATAGCTGACTTTTTCAATTTCGTATTCAAATTCAGGCAGTTGTTTCTCTACGTAGATCTTGGTGTAGAGCGCTTCTTTCTCTGAAGGTTTGAATTTGCAATCCCCTTCCGCCGTATACGCATAACCATACTTAGAGTAGATTTCATCAAGCAACTCAGAGAGCTTCTTACCTGTCACACTGATCATCTCAACCAATAAGCTTGATGCGAATACGCCATCCTTACCTTTGATGTGGCCACGAATGGTTAAACCACCCGAACTTTCGCCACCAATCAGTGAGTCGTCGGCTTCCATTTGAGAACTGATATGTTTAAAGCCTACCGGAACCTCAAAGCTCTTTTCGCCATGATCCGCCGCGACTTTATCTAGCAGGTGTGTGGTTGCGATATTACGAACCACTGAGCCTTTCCAACCTTTGTATTCCAACAAGTAGTAGTAAAGCAGTAGCAGCACTTCGTTAGGGTGAATGAAGTGACCTTTCTCATCGATAATGCCCAAACGGTCGGCATCGCCATCGGTACCAATACCAATGTCATAACCTTCAGCCGCAACTAAGTGCTTCAAGCGATACAGCGTTGCTGCACTTGGAGAAGGCATCAAGCCGCCAAAGTCTGGGTTTTTACCATCATTGATTACATCAACATCACAGCGAGCGCTGATTAACACGGTTTGCAGTGCGTTTTTCGCCACGCCAAACATTGGGTCGATCAGAACTCTTAGGTTGGCTTGTTTAATCGATTCGATATCAATAGCGTTAATGATCGAGTCAACAAAGGCGTTCATCGGATTGATGATTTCAATTTCTTTGTCGTTCAATGCTTGTTCAAAATCGACTCTGACGACATCTTCACTGGTTAGGGTCGAAATTTGTTGTTCGATCTTTTCTGTGATGATCTCGTCAGCATCACGGCCACCTTCAATGAAGATCTTAATACCGTTATAGTCTGCTGGGTTGTGAGAAGCGGTAATACACGCAGAGTAAACACATCCCATCTCTTTCGCTTGGAACATCACGATAGGAGTCGGAACGAACTTGTCGATAAAGCTCACTTTGATGTTGTTGGCTGCCAATACTTCAGCAAACCAGCACGCGGCTTTATCTGAAAGGAAGCGGCGGTCATAGCCGATAACGAAGCCGTTTTTCGCTGCATCTTCATTATTGATGATGTTAGAGAGTGCTTGTGCGACTAAGCGGACGTTTTCTCTAGTGAACTCTTCACCAATAAACGCGCGCCAGCCGCCAGTACCAAATTTAATCATTAGAAAATCCTTTTAGTCTCACTATTTCAAGCCAGTAAAGACTTGAGATAGGAGCTGTTCATCAAATTAAGTGATTAGCCGAGTACAACGATAACTTCGTTCACGCTGCCTTCTGCTTGTACTGGGATTGCGCCTTCAATCTGCTCACCGTTAATCGTGATAGAGGCAACGCCCTTACTTACTGAATTCGGGTTTTGAACTGTGATGTTGTAAGTCGCACCGCGCCATTGACGAGTTACCTCGAATTCTGGCCAATCAGTTGGGATACAAGGATCTACGGTTAAACCTTCAAAGCCTGTGCGAACACCAAGAATGAAGTTGGTTACCGCAAAGTAAGCCCAACCCGACGTACCTGTTAACCAAGGGTGATTTGCACGGCCGTGGTCTTGGTGGTCTTTACCCATGATGAACTGCACGTACGAGTATGGTTCTGCGTAGCGCGTTTCAATCATGTCGTTTTGGTTGTATGGGTTTAGTGCGTCGTAGAATTTCATCGCGCGGTCACCACGGCCTAGCTTCGCTTCGGCTACCCAAGCCCATGGGTTAGGGTGAGAGAAGATAGCGCCGTTCTCTTTTACGCCTTGGTAAACGCGAGTCACAAAGCCAATATCGTCATTTGGTGTAGCAAATGATGGAGAGTTTAGGTGTAGGCCGTATTCAGAGAAAAGGTTTTCATCAACAGCGTCCATCGCTTTCTCGCCACGCTCTTGAGATACCGCGCCAGATAGAACCGCTAGCGTGTTTGACTCAAGGTGTACACGACCTTCAGTTTGTTGCGCGGTACCGATCTTGTCACCATTTTTAGTCAGACCACGGATGTACCAGCCACCCTCGTCATCCCAAAGGTGCGTTTCACACGCTTCGCGAACGTTAGCTGCCATTTCTGTGTATTTAGCGACATCAGTATTGTTATTACGGAACTTGGCCAGATCTAAGAATTCTTGTAGCGCCCAGAAATGCAGGAATGAAACCATTGAAGATTCACCGCCACCTAGGTTCAAACAGTCATTCCAGTCAGCACGTAGACCTTTACAGATACCTGTTTGACCTACGTATTCTGCAGAGAAGTTCAGTGCAGCTTTCATGTGTTCGTAAACCGTTGCTTCGCCGCCGTCTGCGTATGGAATTACTTCGTCAAAGAAATCGTGTTCACCGGTTTCCATCACGTACTTGATGATGGTTGGTACGATCCACAAGTGATCATCAGAACAGGTATCGTCAATGCCGTGGATCTTGTCGTCGTCTGAAGGCGTTGGAACAACCGTTGGTGATTTTGATGGCTCAACGTCGGCTTTCTCTGGATCGAACCAGTCAGGATCGAACAAGTGTAGACCGTAGCCCGCTTTCACTTGGCCGCGAAGCAGGTCAATAATACGCTTCTTGGTCATTTGTGGGTTGGCATGAGGTACTGAAATAGCATCTTGCGCAGTATCACGGTAACCCAGACCAGTACGACCACCAACTTCGATGAATGAAGCAAAGCGAGACCAAACCACACAGGTTTCGGCTTGGTATAGCGTCCACGTGTTGATCATTGTGTCTAAGCCTTCGTTTGGAGACTTAACTTGGAACTTGTTGCAGCGCTCATCCCAGTGATCTTTGATGCCTTGGAAAGCCGCATCTACGTTGGCTGTGTCTTGGTATTTCTCACGTAGGCGCTCACCGTTGCCTTTGCCGATACCTAGTACGTACGCAAAGCGAACCTCTTCACCCGGTTGAATTGTAAATTGTTTATGCAGAGAACCACAGTGGTTGTAACAGGTTTGAGCGCTGTTAGAACACTTGCCATTTTCAACCGCGATTGGGTTTGCTTCGTCACGGTACATGCCAAGGAAGTTGTCACGCTGACCATCGTAGCTGTCTGGTGAGAAAGTTGAAGCTAGGTAGTAGAAACCTTCAAAGTCGTTGGTGTTGTAGTACAAGTCGTATTCCAGAACACCTTCTTGGTAAGACGTCCCCGCAGAGTACAGAGACATCTGATGGTTCTGGTTATCTGATTGAATATGACTGAAAGAGAACTCAACAAATGAGAAAGTGCTGATGGTTCTTGGCTTGTCAGTGCTGTTCTTCAGCACGACGTCCCAAACTTCCGCATCTTCACCCTTAGGAACGAATAGCGTTTTAGTTGCCGTAATACCGCTGTATTCACATTTGAACTTTGAGTATGACAGACCATGACGAACTTCGTAGTTCGCTTCATCTAGGCTTTTTGCCACTGGCTGCCAAGAGATAGACCAGTAATCACCCGTCTCATCATCACGTAGGTAAACATAGTGTCCTGGACGGTCGAAGGTGCCGTTTGGACGGAATTTAGTAACACGGTTGTATTCCGGAGAATTGTAGAACGAGTAACCGCCCGCATTGTGCGAAATCACGGTACAAAACTTTTCAGTACCTAGGTAGTTGGTCCAAGGTGCTGGTACATCAGGGCGAGTGATGACGTATTCGCGATTGTCGTTATCGAAATAGCCGTATTTCATTGTCATTTCCTTTTTAACAAACTGCATCTATGCAGCTAATTTTTAAATAGTGATGCTGAGCCTTATCTGACTGAGCACCTTAATTTGAGTCAGCAACCGCTCGATGTGAGTGTCGCTTTGGTTTTGTTTTATTGAGATTTCCAAGGATTGCGATAGTCAACATTGAGTCTGTCGAGTAATGGCAGGTGACCCTTTAGGCGAGACAAGTAATCTAGCCAGTTTCGGTTGTTTTTATGTGTCCAACATCCTTCAGCTAAAGCGCTAATTCTTGGGAATACCATATAATCCATACGCTTTTGATTGGTGACGATCTCACACCATAGAGCGCACTGAATGCCGCGGATCCGCTTACGAATTGGGTCGGTGTCGGATATTTCAGCAAGCGCTTCGTAGGTATAAGCTTGTTCTAATGGGATAACGGCAGCCCAATCGACGCCCGGTTCTTCCGGTGCATAATCTTGGGTCATGTCGAGATAGGTAAACTGTGCCGGTTGCAGCACCACATCAAAGCCTTGGCGAGCGCAATTCACTGCAGCTTCTTCACTGAGCCACGAGTAGATGATGGTCTCTTTGCTCACCTTGTCACCGTGCTGTGCTTCTTCCCAGCCCACCATGCGCTTGCCGAGTTGCTTAAGTTTGTTCTCGGCATAGCGGAATAGATGACCTTGCAAGTCTTTACTGTCTTGGTACTGGTGTTCTTTCATCAGTGCTTGAGCGGCAGGGCTGTTAGTCCACACGCCCGGTGGTACTTCATCTGCGCCCATGTGAATCAATTCGCTAGGGAAAAGTTCAGCTACTTCTTCAATCACAGCATCTAAGAATTGGTAAGTACCGGGTAAGCCTGGATTTAGCACGTTGTCGTTGTAGTGCTGAATACTTTTGTATTGAGTGGTGTCGGCTTGCTCTACCAGCATCTCTGGCAGTGACTTAATCGCAGCACGACAGTGTCCCGGGATATCGATCTCTGGGATCACCGTGATGCTGCGTTGCTCTGCGTATTCAATGACTTCGCGAATCTGTTGCTGTGTGTAGAAGCCGCCATAGTTTTCAGCAAGGTGCGTGTATTGTGGCTCTAATGCATGATCAGGCCCGCGCCAAGCGCCGATTTCAGTCAGCTGAGGTAGGCTCTTAATCTCAATTCTCCAACCTTCATCGTCAGTTAGGTGCCAATGAAATACGTTGAACTTGTAGTGCGCCAGTTGATTGATTAAACGCTTCACTTGCTCTACCGAGTGGAAGTGACGAGCGCAGTCCAACATCATACCGCGGTACTTGAAACGAGGTTGATCGGCGATTTTGCAACATGGTACAGAGAAGCTCTCGGCATCCAGTTGTTGTACCAATTGAATCAAGCTTGCCACGGCGTGTGTGAAGCCAGACAGGCTGCCTGATTCAACCATTATCTGTTGTGCTGTGACGGTGAGCTTGTACTCGGCTTCGTCTAAAGTCGGATTGCTGCGAAATAGAATGTCGCCGCTTTCGTCTTTTGAAAGTTCAGTTGAAGGCTCATTCGAAAGAGATATTTCGAAGGTAGAAAGCCATTCTTGTTGCAGCCAAGACGCTGCTTTATCAGCAAGGTGGGATTGAATCACAATCTTGGATTCACAGCTTAGTGCGAAGCTACCTTGCTTGAGTTCGATCTGATTCGGCTGAGGAATCAATGCCACTTCAGCTGCGCTCACTTCAGGAATTTGATTGCGTTCACGATATGGTGAAGCCAGAACAATCGGTGATATTGCGACAGGCAGTACTGACGTTTCTTCTTGGTGATGTGATTGGATAAAGGCATCATTCAAGCCATCCGAATAGAAGCGGAATGGGGCGCTTTGAATACTGAATTCAAGGTAGTAATGGTTATTGGCCTTTAACGCTGGCGAACTTGGCTTGAACGAGCAGTAGCTTCCAACTTGAGTCAGTTCACCTTGCGATAGACTCTCAGGAAGGATGAATCGGTCAAAGGCAAAGTGCAGTGACCAATCTTTTACGTCGAGGTCACTTAAGTTATGTACCGTAAGGCCAAATCGGCAGTTATTTTTTTGTTCAGAAAGAACAGCTAAGTCGATGCGATAATTCATATAACTTCCCTGCTAAGCCTGTTGATACAAGTTGTGTTGTGGTTTTCCGGCAAACATCAATGCGCCTTCAATAGCGTCAAATTGAGGTTCAACGATCCATTGTTGTACTGGTGGCGATAGCCAGTTGAGAATACGCTCAGCGATACTTCCCATTAAGCACACCTTGTCAGCGCCTTTTTGATGAAGTGCTAATACAAACATTTCGATATCGGCTGCAGTCTGCTTAAGCATCTCGATAGCCAGTTCATCTCCTTCATTCGCCAATTGAAAAATGACTGGAGAAAATTGACCGTAATCTTTTGGTATTGCCCCTTTCGACCACGCCACAATCGCATCCACATCATTATTAAAGTGATTCATAACATGTTGAGTTAGTGGGGTTTTACTACGAATGCCATCTTCAGCGAGTAGAACTTGCTGAATTAAACGAAGGCCCATGACTGCGCCGCCGCCTTGGTCTGAAATTGGGAATTCACGACCGCCAACAACATGTTGCTCGCCATTGTTTAAGTAGATGCCGCACGAACCTGTGCCACCTATCATGATCGCGCCGTTTTGGCCATTGTGAGCACCAATGCAAGCGCCGTAAGCGTCGGTGTTTAGTGTCATACTTGCGAAAGGGTGTGCCTGTGCCATGAAGTCGAGCCATGCTGATTTTTGCTCTGCGCCAGCCAGTGCTAACCCTACATGCATGTTTGAGAAATGGTTTGAGTCGAGTTGACCTTGTTGTGCTGCTTTGGCAATGGCATCAATAATAGAGTTCATCGCAACATCAACGCCCAATAGGATGTTGGCACTGCCGCTCTTAGCTTCACCAATCAGTTTACCTTGGTCATCTCTAATTCGAGCTCGGCAAGAAGTGCCTCCACCATCAATACCTACGTAGTAAAGAGTCATGATTATTGCTCCTTACACTGTGCTAAATGATTGAATTGGGCTGCGGTCGCCAGTAGGTACCACGCGCCATGAGGAATCCATTGTTCGCCCCAACGCCAGTTTTGGAGCATGTCATCTTTTTGCGCTGGTGGATTGAATGCGATGTCTTGTTCATCGTCAAAGCCCGCTGTGATGCCATTGCAGATCCCGCCTTTGGCATTGAAGAAACCAAGCTGTGGTAGGTAGTCTGGGTTGTTATGACCGTGACCATCGAGCATGCACATGTGGTAAGGATTCAATCCTAAAATCCAATCAAGGCTGTTTTGTGACAGCTGGATTAAGCGCTTTTTAAGATCGGCATCTTTAATATGTGGTTGAACTAAGTACGCCATGGTCGCAATTGAGCCAAGACGTGCGTTTTCACCTTGCCACCAGTAGCCAGTTTCGTTTTGTTGAGCGACAAAGAAGGCATCGCGCTTATCACTATCGACAGACTTAACGTACTGTCTTGGGTAACCAAATGGATTGATAACTTTGTCGGTAATATTGATTTCGAAGTGACATGCTTGTTCAACAACGGTGCGAGCTCGTTCTTTCAGCTCTGTATCGGTTTCATTGTCGATGTATTCGCACAGGGCTATCACTGGTAATCCAGCTTCAGCAGCGTGGAAGTATGGGCGAGAGCCATCAGCATTAGCTGACCAAAAGTGCTCAAATGAATCATCAGATTGCTGACGTGCGATCAAGCGGCTCGCCCAAGTTCTTGCTTCTGAAAGGTATTGTTCGTCTTGTGTTACTCGGTAAAGCTCATTGGCTGCGAGTAGGGCGCAATACTCATCGATGATGTTCTCTTCACCATCATTTAGGTATTGCAGGTTGTACTCTTTTAGGTGCCAGTAACCTTTCGCGGCTGTATCAAGATAGGTTTGGCTAGAGTAACTGCCAGAGGTGTCAAGCTCAGAAGCTGAGGCCAATGCAGCAATAGCAACACCGGCACCTTGTCGATAGCCCGCCTGTAAGTCGGTTGATTTATGGCCTTCTTGAGTGGCATAAGCGCAGATGTCGCGCTGATTGATATCTTTGCTCCACTTATCGAATACCGTCATATAGAAGTATCCCGCGGCGTCTTGCATGCGCACTAAGAAGTCCGCACCGAATAGGGCTTCTTCCGTCAAACGGGTCATGGAGAATTTCGGGAAGTCTGGATTATTGCAGGTTAAGCGCACGCTTTTGAGCATGTTCCAAACAACCATCGGAATCTGTTGAGGATTGAGGTAGTTACCATAAGATAGGTGGCTAAAATACTTGCTTACATCGCCCGATGCGTCGTACCAACCGCCATGAACATCGACGTATCTGTCGGTACCTAGAATCTGTGCTTGTTGATCTTTTTTGTCGAAAGTGCCGCCACAACGTTGTGACTTAAAGTAATGAAGCACGTCAGAAAACGTGTGGTTCATTAATAGGTTGCTACCAATCTCAAAGACTTCAGAGCGTAGGTTGTCAAAACGTAGATAGTAGCGACCAGCTTCTGTGAATGAACTGAAATCAATTGTGAAGAATTGCCCTTGATGCCAATTTGCTACGCGGCCTTGCTTTACAACATCGAAGTTACCCACGGTAATATGGTTGTCGGCACATACCAAAAGTGCAGTCGTACTTGATAAGCGAGCTTTCTTCGTTTGCAGGATAGCCTGCTTTGGAGCCGTGGATTCGTAGCCAATATGGTTGGTCAATAACAGCATCAATGTTCTCCAAAAGTCCTAGTTTCTTATGGCTAGGTACCTGAAATTTTTTAGGATAAATAGTTAGGGTCCGCAGACCCTAACGGGCATTTATTGCTTAGCTTTCGTGTAGGTAACAACGCACAAAGTGGTTATCTGCGAGTTGAGTGACACCCGGTAATTGCTCTTTACACTTGTCCATTGCGTGAGTACAGCGGCCTGCAAATGGGCAACCTGCTGATACTGGTGTCCAAAGAGGTATCTCGCCTTTGTTACCTGCTAGTTGGTCGTGGATAGATTTCTTAGGGTCTGGAACCGCAGAAACAAGCAGTTGGGTGTAAGGGTGTTGAGGGTTCGCAATCACGTCATCGGTATCGCCCCATTCCACCATGTGTCCAACGTACATTACGGAAATATCTTCAGCGATGTAGCGAGCCGTTGCGATATCGTGAGTGATGTAAAGCAGAGACATTTGCTTCTCAAACTTCATCTCTTCCATCAGGTTCAAAACACCAGCACGAATCGATACATCAAGCATCGATGTTGGTTCATCGGCTAGTACAACCTCTGCACCTACCGCGATGTTACGGGCTAGGTTGACACGTTGACGTTGACCACCTGAAAGTTGGTGAGGGTATTTTTCTGCTGTTGCTTGCGGCGGTACTAAGCCCACTTGCTCTAGAAGATCGTACACACGTTCCTGTAACTCTTTCTTGTTGCCTGGAGATACTTTTTTGTGGATCAACAATGGGCGAGCAATGTGGTGGAAGATGTTATGTGTCGGGTTCAGGGAACCAAACGGGTCTTGCCATACCATCTGCACGCCTTCACGGTAATGCATAAGATCTTTTCTGCTTGAGATCTCTTGGATATCACGACCTTTGTATTCGATCGTGCCGCCCGAAGGCGCGTACATTTTTGCGATCATTTTTGCTGTTGTTGATTTGCCTGAACCAGACTCACCAACCACAGCTAGACCACGGCTTTTGTACATCTTGAATGACACGTCGTTAATCGCACGCATCATTGGGGTTTGAATTGTGGTACTGCTTATTGGGAAGTCTTTTACGACATTCTTGCCTTCTACCAATAATTGACCGAAATCTTTGCTCATAATTGTCTCCAGAATCCTTATTCGCTTTGCTTGCATTTTGGCGGTCGAGCCGCCTTATTCGTTATTCACGCTGAATCAGCGTGCAAGCTATAGCTTCCTTTGTACTATTGGGTCACCGTACAGGTGGCAGTTAGACAAATGTCCCGGTTCGATTGAACGCAGCTTGGTTGGCACCTTGGTACATGTTTCATGCACACGGTCACAACGAGCTTGGAAACGACACCCTTCAGGTATCTCTAACAGGTTCAAAGGGTTGCCCGGAATACCCGTTAGTTTTGTCTTTGGCCCTGTCAGTGGTGGGAAAGAACTACCCAGCCCTTTGGTGTAAGGGTGGTAAGGGTTTTCTAGAATATCTTGAGAGTTTGCGACCTCGATAAGCTCACCTGAATACATGATGCCGATACGGTCAGAGAACTCGACCATCAATGACAAGTCATGGGTGATGAACAGGATTGAGAAACCAAACTCTTCTTTCAGTGCATAGATCTTTTGTAGGATTTCACGTTGAACAACCACATCAAGCGCGGTCGTTGGCTCATCCATAATGATCAACTTTGGGTTCAATGCTAAAGCGATAGCAATAACCAAGCGTTGGCGCATGCCGCCAGAGAATTGGTGAGGGTAGTCACTCAATCGGCTTGGGTGAATATCTACGATTTCAAGTAGACCTTCAGCGCGTTGCTTAGCTTGCTCACGAGTCATGTTGGTGTGACGCATGATTACGTCACAGAACTGCTCTTCCATTGGAAGTACAGGGTTGAGTGCGTTCATCGCACTCTGGAATACCATCGACATCTCGCTCCAGCGGAACGACTGCATACGTTCGTCACTGTATTCAAGGATGTTCTCACCATTGAAGATGACTTCACCACCACTGATGTAAGCGGGCGGCTTATGCAGACGCATAAGAGAGAAAGCGACTGTTGATTTACCACAACCAGATTCACCAGCTAGGCCAAATACTTCACCTGGAGCGATGTCGAAACTTACGTTATTACACGCGCGCACATCGCCAGACTCTGTTATGTAATCCACGCATAAGTTGCGGATAGAAATTAGTGGTTCAGACATGATTATTTATCTCCGCTCCAAAGTGCATTTTGTGGTGGTAGTTCTGGTTCACGTTCTTCTTTGTCTTGAGCTGCTAGTTTCTTCCAGCGCTTCATGCCTTTGTGAGAACGCAGTTGCGGGTTAGCAATTTCATCGACAGCGAAGTTAAGTAGAGCAAGACCAGTTACAAGTAGTGTCAGTGCGATACAAGGAGCCAACAGTTCCCACCAAGCGCCAATCAGCATTGATGAAGAGGTTTGAACGTTGTACAGCATGATGCCCCAGCTGATTGTGTTCGGGTCACCAAGACCTAGGAACGAAATCGTAGCTTCCATCATGATTGCGTACATCACCGAACCGATGAAGCTTGCGCCAACGATAGAGATAAGGTTTGGCAGAATCTCAACGAAGATGATGCGGAATGAAGATTCACCCAAAACTTCAGCGGCTTTTACAAATTCTTTTTCACGCAGTGCCAAGGTTTGGGAACGAACAACACGCGCGCCCCACGCCCAGGACATAAAGCCGATAACCAAGGTTATGGTGAGTGGCCCTGCCTCACCGATAAAGGCTGCTACTACGAACAGCAATGGGTATTGAGGGATTACCAGCATGATGTTCATTGCGGCTGTTAGAACGTCATCGACACGGCCACCGAAGTAACCCGCAGAAACACCAATGACAGTTGCTAATAAACATACGGTAAGGCCCGCACCAAAACCTACAGCCAGAGACACACGTGCGCCGTATACCACTTGTGACCAAACGTCACGACCCATACGAGTTGTCCCTAGTACGTGGTCTGCCTTCTTAGACATGATAAGTGTACGGCGGTCGTCTGCTAGGTTTTGAGCAACCCAGCTATCCGGGTTCGTTTGTGCAGATTTAACGACAAAGCCAGGGTATTCGTGTGGATTACCAGTACGCTTGTCTGGTACATGTTTGGTGATCAATGGAGCTGCAATAGCACCAAGAATAAAAATACTTAGGATGATGACACCGGTCAGGGCCATCGGGTTACGCCAAATGAGTTTTAGAATATCTTTCATGATTATTTACCACCCTTACGAAGACGAGGGTCAAGAACAACGTAAAGCATGTCTGCAACTAGGTTAAAGAACAGCATGAATAGCGTCATGATAAGCAGTTGGCCTTGTAATACTTGGTAGTCACGAGCGTTAATTGCGTTGAAAAGTACGCTACCAAGACCTGGGTAGTTAAAGATGATTTCGATAATTAACTGACCACCGATTGCCATACCTAAAGACATTGAAAGGGCCGTCACACTTGGTAGCATCGCGTTACGAGCTGCGTAATTGAATACCACTCGGTTTTCGCTAAGGCCTTTGCCTTTCGCCATTGTGATGTAGTCTTCTGCGAGTAGGTTGATCATGTTGTTACGCATGTTGACTAGGAAGCCACCAATTTGAACAACCGAAGCACATACCAGAGGTAAGAAAGCGTGGTAAGCAACGTCTTTGATGAATGCCCAGCTTGTCCAGTCAGGTATCGTACCTGCGGTATAGGCGTAGCCGGTTGGGAACCACTTCAAACCAATTGCGAAGGTAAATAGTGCAAGCATGGCAATAACAACTTGAGGAACGGCTTGTAGAATAAGCATTCCTGGAGTCACAAAGGCATCGTATTTGCTGCCACGTTTCCACGCTGCAAAAATACCTAGGATTGAACCAATAGAGAAAGAAAGAATAACTGCGGTGCCAGCTAAGAAAAGCGACCAACCGAATGCGCCACCTAACAGTGTGTTTACTGAAAGTGGGTAGAACTGGATTGATGTACCAAGCTCCCAGCTTAGAATGTTCTTCATGTATGCGCCGTATTGAACCAGTAAGCCGCCATCAACGAAGCCTAATAGTTCTTTCATTGCAGCAATACGCTCAGGAGTAACTTGTACAGAAGCGTTCGCAAACATCATGGTAACCGGGTCACCAGGCATTGCTCTTGGAATAATAAAGTTTAACGTCGCTGCAACTAATAGCGCGACAAAATAAAATGACAAACGTCTTAAAAAATAACCCATAACTCACACCTTACTCACCCAGATTGTTTCCCTGTTTCTGGATTCAGGTCGCTCCTAGCGAAATTTGGAACGAAAAATCCCCTGACGACTAGCGCCATACTTTCAATAGATAGTGTGGGGATTTTTATAAGCGGCGTAAGAAGTTACGCCGCAAAGATTGAACGATTACTTATTTAACTGGTTTTAGGTCCAGTACATGAAGTAGACGCTCTGGAATACCAGCCCAAATGTTTGGACGGCCTTTTGGATTTTCTTCGTTCCACCAACCAGTGAAGCGAGTTGTGTTGTATTGGTACATGTAAGCACCAGACATCACAGGGATCGTCACTTGGTCTGCAGCGATGATTTGCTGAATACCGTGTGCGATATCTAGCTGTTCGTTCTTGTCAGCTGTTTTGTAGAAGCTGTTTAGAAGACCATCTAGCTTGTCGTTTTGGTAGAAGTGCATCGCGAAACGAGGCATACCATCACCAGATTGAAGTGATGAGTTGTAAGCACTGTTCCAGTACGTGTATGGATCCGCACCGTGGAAGTAGTTTGTGTAAGCTACGTCGTATGTACCTTCAAGCATTGCTTGGTTGTACACAGAGAAGTCAGGCGTACGAGCTTTCGCTTTAATGCCGATTTCGTTTAGCTGTTCTACCGCTAGTTGAACTGTGTTGTTGAAGTCAGTCCAGCCATTTGGCGATTGGATCATTAGTTCGAAAGACTTACCAGATGGAGTATCAACAAAACCATCTTTGTTTACATCTTTGAAGCCAGCGTCAGCAAGAAGCTTCTTCGCACCTTCAGCATTGTAAGTGTTGAAGCCTTTGTACTTGTCGTGAGTTTTTTCATCAGACCAAGCTTCAAATGCGTAGCCAAGACCTGATGCGAAATCGTTCACAGTACCGCCACCGTAGAATGCGATGTCGATGATAGTTTGACGGTCAAGAGCCATAGAGAAAGCACGACGGAATTCAACGTTGCTCAATGCTTCATGCTTCGCAGCATCAGGGTGCTTGAAGTTAACTATGAATGCTTGTGTACCTGCTGGCGGGTACCAGTAGTGGTGTTTAGGGCTAGCTGCAGCGTATGTACGATCGATATCTGGAACGAAAGAAGACGTCCAGTCCATTTCACTGTTTACAACTTTACCTAGGAACTGGTCGTTGTTCGCAATTTGTGGAACACGTAGACAGTCAACATCTAGGTTGTCTGCATCCCAGTAGTTCGGGTTAGCACACTGGATGTATAGCTGAGCTGTAAACGTATCGATTTCTGTAAACGGACCAGAACCTACTGGGTTCTCATTGGTAAACGTTGATGGATCTTTAACGTCTTTCCAGATGTGCTTAGGTACTACTGGTACTTTAGCAATCTCGTAAGGTACGTTCGAGTTAGCTTCTGTTAGGCTGAACTTAACTTGGTAGTCGTTCAGTTTTTCTACAGAAGTTACCCAAGAGTTGATACCAGATTGGTCAAGCTCTGGCTTCTCTTTTACAAGGTTGAAAGAAAAAACAACATCATCAGCAGAGAAAGCTTCTCCGTCAGACCATTTAACACCCTTACGAATGTCGAAAACTACGCTCATCAGGTCATCTGACATTGTGAAGTTTTCAGCTAGACGGAACACTGGAGTGTTACCGTGCATTTCGTTAAATACTACTAGCGGCTCATAAAGGAAGTCGGTTGTAGTATGTAGGTTAGTAGCACCAAGGTACGGGTTAAAGTTACGTACGAAGGTAGTGTACTCTTTCGGGTGAATAGTCAACTCACTGCGTTCTGCAGCTGTTGCTACTGATGCAAAACCTGTTGTAGCAGTTGCAATAATTGCTGTTGCTATTGCTGTTTTTTTTATATTGGCAAGCATAGCTGTTCCTTACTATTTGCTTTCATTTCACTAATGGATTGAATGTTATCTGTCGCTAATTGGTTAGTAGATACACACTCTAGTTAAAGGCCTACCTCTTCTTCGTTGCTCCAGATTTGTTGCTTCTTCTGAGAAGTGGTAAGAGTGGCCTGTAGGCCTTTGGCAGGAGTAAGAAAACACCTTATCGATGAATTAATCAAACTCGTTTCCCGTCAAAAACGTTAAAAACACATAACCACACGTCATTAACGTCAAAAATGGCCAGTTTGGTGGTTTTTTACGCGCAATTGTTAAGGTGATGTGACTCGCATTTGATTTTGCAAGGATGCTTTATGGTTAGTGGTTACTTACATTTTGGGCTTTTTATTATAAGGCCTTAACGTGTGTTGGTGTAATTGTAGATCTCGGTCACTTGCCAGTTTTACGTTAAATTTCCCTAGAAAATTAAATCTGCCGTTCTGTTGTGACTCGCTTCTCAAACTGCAACAAAGAGTCAGAGGAATGTGAAATTCAGCCAAGAATAAGCTTTCAAATAGCGATTGAACTGATGATTGTTTAAGCTTGAGTAACGTGTCATTTCGCTTGTTTAACACAGTGAAATAAGTGTGTTTGAATAGACATTATTGTGCTTTGTTCGTGAATGATATTCACAAAAAAGCCCACGCTAGGTGGGCTCCATTATTTACAGTATCGTGATCTTACTTCAGGGTTAGCTGGTCAGTAGTTTCTGTAGTTTATCCCTTAGCATCTCAATATGAGTTCTTTCTGGTGTTTGTTCTTTACAGTGCTCAAGTATGAATTCGATAGAGCTCAATACCGTTCGCCAGCGAGGCGTTTTAGGTAAGGTTTCAAAGCGTAGGTATTTATCTAAGGTGCGAGTTTGCAGCGTACTTCGGTCTAAATAAACACGCCACAAGCCACTCTTCTCTGCGAAAGCAAACTTTGTTTCACCAGTGACTGACTCCCAATAAATGATCGCATTGGTCATCGCCTCAACTAACACTTCACGCATTAGCTCTTGTTTGTTTTTACCTTCACCTGTTGCCTTATCAGCAAGGCGAGTAAATTCTCCACCGAGTTCTTTCAGTTGTTGCAGTTTATCTTTATCACCTTCAAAGGCGTAGCTTGAAAGCGCCTCAACCGCCGTTTCAAGGTTATTGATACGGTTTGAGTTAACGCCACCACCGACATTGAAGATATACATGGTATCGAGCCCTGAACCTTCAGGTAGTTTAAGAATGTCACTTGGTATGCGCTGACGCGTATCATCAATATAGATATCGATGTCACCACAGTAGTGTGCTTGCTCCACCTTAAGGTATTTAGGTGCAATGATCTCATCGGCCATTGATCGCTTAAGTTGCTCTTGCCCGCGCCTAAACAGCTTGGCAGCAGCTTCGTTAGCAAAGCGAATACGTTGGTCTTCTCGAATACAGATGATGGCTTCTGGTGCTGACTCTAATTGTTCTAGCAAGCGTCCTTGAGTTTCTAGTAAGTTCGCTTCAACCATAGCTCGGTGTTTGAGCTCCAGTTGCAGTTGGTCATTCTCAAGGCGTCTCTGCTCAGCTTTACTTGCGGATAAGTGCGCTGTGATTCGAGCTGCCAGTTCCTGTTTGTTAAACGGCTTGGACAAGTAATCATTGGCACCTGCTTCAAAGCCACGAACACGGTCTTCTGCTTGATTAAGAGCTGTGAGCATGATGATTGGCAATTGTGCGTGGTCATATTGCTTACGCAGTGCTTCACAAACCTGATAGCCGCTCATGCCCGGCATCATGATGTCGAGTAGAAGTAATTCGGGTTTCTCTTTCTCAATCAACTCGATGGTTTCTGGGCCGTCACATGCGGTGCGCACTCGATAACCTTCCAATTTCAAGAAGCTGTCTAGCACTCGTAAGTTCACCGGCTCATCATCAGCAATTACTAACAGCGGGCCATTCGGGTCTTCACTGATAGCGCTATTTTCTTGCTGAGTGTTATCAATCAAATCAGGCGCTTGGAAGTGTGAGTAGCTCCCTGATTCATTGTAACTATCCAATTCTTCTTGAGTAGCTAAAGGTAATGTAAAGCTGAAGGTTGTTCCAAGCATAGGTTGGCTACTTACGTACAGTGAGCCACCCATTAGCTCGATCAGCTGACGACTAATGGACAACCCAAGACCTGCACCTTGGCGATAGTTACTTGAATCTTGTCCTGCTTGAATCAGTGGTTCAAAGATATGTTCTAGGTATTCTGCCGGGATACCTTGTCCTGTATCGACAACTTGTACTCGAATGTTGTCGTCGATAACGCTCGCAGAGATAACAATTTTACCTTCGGATGTGTACTTAATAGCATTGCCGACCAAGTTATACATCACTTGTTCCAGTCGTTGAGGATCAGACGAGACTAACCCTAAGTCACTTGGCACTTGGTTGATAATACGGATCGGTTTGTTGCCTAGCAGGTGATGAGATAACTCAAGCACTAAGCTGGTGGCCGCAGACAAATCCACGGCTGATTTCTTAATATCTAAGCTGCCGTAGCGCATCTTGTGGTAATCGAGCAGATCATCAACCAAGGTTGCCAATCTCTGACCACTATTGATGATGATATCCAACTGGTACTTCTGGTTGGCAGGAATAGGGCCGTTTGCTCCAGATATCAGCGCCTCAGCAATACCAACCATGCCATGCAGTGGGGTTCTGAGTTCATGCGAAGTCGTCGCCAAGAATTCATCTTTCAGTTTATTGGCAAGCTGTAACTCTTCATTTTGTTTTTGAATCGTTTTGAGGTTGTCCTCTAACTCATCATTTTGACTTTTAATCAGCAGCATTTTTTCACGAATCGAACGCTGCATCCTTTCAAAGCTGACCGCTAGGCGACCTATTTCATCTTTACGCTCGGTATTGATCATCGTTTCGTCAAGATCGCCCGCGGAGACCTTCTCGGCGGCCCAAGTGAGCTTTAACAATGGCGAGGTGATGAAGTTCGATAAGTAGTGCGATGCAACGACCACAAGAATGATCGCCGTCAGCATCACAATCACGAAGATCTTTTCTAATTGATGAATGCGAGCAAACGCCTCTTTTTCTGGAAGCTCAACGACGAGAGCCCAAGTTGCGTACTTCAATTCAATAGGGGTGTAAGCGGCGATGATCGCCTGATCGAGAGTGTTGTCAAACGTGCCTACTGCTGTTTCACCTGCCAGAGCTTTGTCGACAACATCTAAGCTCAGGTTAATCGATTCTTGAGAGTGAGCGAGGCTACGAGGTAAGTGGTCACTACCAACAAGAAGTGTTTGAATGTTTGAGCTTTTGTTTAGATCCGCAATAAGCTTGGTAATGCCGTTAATTGGCAGTCTAAACATCGCATAGCTGTGCAGATAGCCTTGTTGAACAATTGGCGCACCTAACCATGCAGTCTGTTTACCGTTCTCGTCTTTAAAGTCTGAAACGATAACTGGCGTATAGTCTTCATTAGATTTACGTTTTTCTCTTACGTCTTTTGCTAGTCGTTGAAAGGTAAGGCCTAGATTTGAATCTTTATATTTACCTGTTACTAAGTTGGTACCGTAATCATCACGTTTGAATACGGAATAAGCGACGTTACCATTAATATCGACCAGTAAAATGTCATCGAAATCTGAACGCTTAAGCAGTTCTTGGTATGAGTTATGGTAGCGCTTATGTAGCAAGCGATAGCGTTCACTTCCAATGAAACTGCTCGATTCAGGTAGGATAGATGTTTTGATTTGATCGCCTGAGCCTTGAATGTAGCGCTGTTGAGCATTGCTGCGCGCTTCATCAATATCTAAGCCGAGTCGTTGAAAGGCATTGATTAAACCGTAGAAACGTCCACCACTGGCATTGGCTAGCTCAGAGCGAACGAAGCCCATCACTTGCGACTCTTGCGCCTGTAGGTAATCGACGATTTGCTGCTGCTTAGTATCACGGACTGAAACAAGGTGTGAAGTACTTTGTTCCTGAAGATCCTGACTGTGCGATTGGAGGAAAAAGATCGCGATAAGTGTCACTGGGGTAATACTGAGGACGAGAAACGCCAACATTAAGGTATTTTGAAGGCGCTTAAACTTCTGCTTTCGATAGAATCTAAACATAAATTGGGTACTACTTTCCTTTGATGTACTGCTAAAAGGGGCGAAAACAAGTACAGAGAATAGAATTAATGGGTTCCAATTTAACGAAATTAACGAGTTTTTTTACTTTGACAAGTAAGTGGTATTTAAAGCGTGTGCAAAAGCTCATTTTTATAGAGTTTTGATAGAAATATGAACAGACAGCGCAGAATATGACCCTGCGCTGTGTTAGATGGGCTACTTGTTTGCGTGGTATATCGCGAATTTAGTGGTCTTATTTAGAGTCGCGCATTTTCCAAACGCTTGTTCAATAATAGGTATGTATTTTAAGAAGCTGTTTGCAACAATAATCATCTCACCAGAGCGCTTCAGGTGCTTTGGTGCCTGCGCTAGCAGAGTTTCCGTTGCGCTGTAGCTTGTGTCTAATCCTGAGTGGAAAGGCGGATTACTGATGATGAACTGATAGTCTTTAGACGTATCAGAATAAACATCAGAAGCGAAAACTTTGCCCGTTAGACCATTGGCTTCGAGGGTTGCTTGGCTTGATGCGACTGCGAACGCGCTGATATCACACATTTCTAGCTCGATATCAGGGTTACGAGATGCCATAACCGCACCTAACACGCCTGCACCACAACCAAAATCCAGTACTTTGCCTTTTAGTTTTGGCAGAGTATCCAGCAGAAGTTGACTACCGACATCGAATGCACCGTGGCTAAATACGCCAGGAAGGCTTTTAACGGTAAGTGATTGCTCGTCAATACTAACTGTGTAGGTTTTAAACCAATCTTGTAGGTTGAACGCTTGCGGTTGCTCGAAGCACTGACCCCAGTAGAAAGAACAACGGCGCGCTGAATCGTATTTTACGACCTTGCCATAAGGGGCAAACATTTTCTCAATGCTTTTCACGCCTGAGCGATTTTCACCAACGACAACGATTTCAGTATCTTTACCTAATTTCGCAAACAGCATCGCGAGTAAGAACTCAGCTTCCGCTTTTGCTTTTGGCCAATACAGCATCACCAAGTCAGCTTTGGTTTCTTCGGTGAACTCAGCACCGTAAAAACGTTGAATAGAGCTGCAGTTATCCAATTGGCGGTAATAGCTGTAATTAGACGTATACACGGTGACAGATTCACAATGTTTGGCTAACTCAACAGGGAATAAGTCTTCTGCCTCACCAGCAACTAAAACATGTTTGCCTTCAAAGTAGGCGAGTTGACGCTGAGCAATCTGGCTTGGGGCAATGTAGGCGGACATAGGACACTCTATTGAATCGTTAGCAAAAAATGAGGGCGGATTTTCGCATAATCCGCCCAAAGCTTGAAGTGTTTAATACTCGTTCGCCAACCAAGTTGACGTTGACTAGGTTAACTCTTGTCTTGCTGGTTCAAAAAGTCTTTAAACTCTTCATCGTAAATATTGAAAAGGACGATCGTAATAGCAAAGATTAGTGGGCCGTAGATCAGGCCGATTAAGCCAAACAATTGAATACCACCCAATAATGAGAAGAAGATCATAAGGGTGTTCATGCCAGCGCTGCCCTGCATTAATAGCGGGCGCAGTAGGTTATCAATCGAGCCCACAATCGCAATGCAGTATACCGTTAGGAAAATAGCCCAAGTGGTATCGCCTGTTAGGAATAAGTACGTGGCTGCTGGAATCCAGATAAGCGCAGTACCAACCACGGGAATAAAGGATGCGAAGCCCATCATCGTGCCCCAGAATAGGCCAGGGAAGCCCGCAATCCACATACCTAAGCCACCCGCAAAACCTTGCGCTATTGCGGTTAAAAATGAGCCCATCACGGCTGATTTAGAAACCTGCTCAATCTCGGTTAGCAGTTTGTCTTCTTGGCTGCGAGATAAAGGCAAAATATGACGAACCACACTGATGATTTTGTCGTGATCTCTTAATAAGAAGAACAAGACAAACAGCATTAAGAAAAAGTCCATTAAGAAGTTGGTCGCATCACCAAGGATCTTCGCACTAATACCCACAAGTTTTGAACCAAAGCTGGTGGCAAATTCTGCGACTTTTTGGGCTATTGCTTTCGGTTCGATGTTGTCAAAAGGTAGATAATTGTTCACGAACGATAAAGCTTTCACGACTAAAGGATGCTCAAACAAGGTTTGAATGCCGCCGTGTGTTACCCATTGATATGTATTTTGCGAGAATAACGAGCCTTGCTGCACGATGGCTGCAAATACCGCCAATAAAGGGATGACGATAATGAAAGTGAGGATGACACAAGAAAGTAGAGAGACTACGTTCTCTTTATTCGGTATCTTCTTTTCAAGCCATTCGTGAATTGGAAACATCAGTAACGAGATGATGAATGCCATTACTATGGAATTTACATAAGGCTCGATAAGTAAGAAACAAGCATAAGCCGCCGCGAGTAGGGCAATGATAATTACCCAGTGGCTTGTATTGATTTTGAGTTTTTCTGACACAGTAATGGTCTCTATATTGGCGTTCTGAGTTTATAATGGCTGCAAAACAGAGAGTTAGCAATGAGGAGTTTGCATTATGGGATGTTGTGGTAAAGATAAGAAATGCCAAGATGAAGAACAGCAAACAAAAAAAGAGATCCCTTGGTTTCGAATGTTTCTAGGCACCATTATGTTGCTGGTTTTTCTTTTTTGGGAACGTTAACGACTTTTTAGTACAGGGCTAACCTGTGTCGTTGAGGTATTTACCTTAGATGCACTGAACCAAATACTAAAAAGGGCTGCAGTAATGCAGCCCTAAATTCAAACGCTTAGCTAAATCGTTAGCTGTTTGATTCGTTGCTTTCTGCAGCAATAATAGCGAAACAGCGATCGGCTGCTTCTAATGTTGCATCAATCTCTTTTGAACCGTGAGCAAGAGACGTAAAGCTTGCTTCGAATGCTGATGGTGCAAGGTAAACACCGTGTTTTAGCATTAGGTGGAAGAAGCGCTTGAAGCGTTCTACATCACACTTGGTTACATCTTCGTAGCACGTTACTGTTTCTTGATCCGTAAAGAAGAAACCGAACATACCACCAACTTGGTGCACGAGCATTGGGATGCCGTGTTTATCTGCTAGGTGTTTGAACCCGCTTGCTAGCTGCTTAGTTTTCGCAGCAAGACGCTTCTCGTTGCCTTCTTCTCTTAATAGCTTCAGACATGCGTAGCCAGCTGCCATTGCAACAGGGTTACCAGAAAGCGTACCTGCTTGGTAAACCGGACCGGTTGGTGCGATGTACTGCATCACATCTCTACGACCACCAAAAGCACCCACTGGCATACCGCCACCGATCACTTTTCCAAGACATGTTAGGTCTGGCTTGATGTTGTAGTAAGCTTGAGCACAACCTTCAGCAACGCGGAAACCTGTCATCACTTCATCAAAGATCAGCAACGCGCCTTCTTGGTCACAGATTTCACGTAGACCTTCGTGGAAGCCCTCTACTGGCGGGATGCAGTTCATGTTACCCGCTACAGGCTCTACGATGATACAAGCGATCTCGCCTTTGTTTGCTGCGAAGATTTCACGTACAGAATCTAGGTTGTTGAACGTTGCTGTTAGTGTCAGCTTAGCAAAATCAGCAGGAACACCTGGAGAGCTTGGTTGACCTAACGTCAATGCGCCAGAGCCTGCTTTTACAAGTAGGCTGTCTGCGTGACCGTGGTAACAGCCTTCAAACTTAAGGATCTTGTCACGAC
Source organism: Vibrio sp. QJM3NY_15 (assembly GCF_057785995.1). Taxonomy (NCBI): domain Bacteria; kingdom Pseudomonadati; phylum Pseudomonadota; class Gammaproteobacteria; order Vibrionales; family Vibrionaceae; genus Vibrio; species Vibrio sp. QJM3NY_15. The sequence continues at coordinate 3,017,946 of NZ_CM173517.1, read as the reverse complement.
CAGTGAAGCCACGAGCTAGACGAATCGCACTCATTGTTGCTTCTGTACCTGAGCTAACCATACGCAGCTGTTCCATTGATGGAACCATTTCAGATACTAGCTCAGCCATTTTGATTTCAGTTTCAGTTGGAGCACCGAAACTCAGACCACGTTGCGCTGCATCAATAACAGCTTCACGGATAACCGCGTGGTTGTGACCTAGGATCATTGGACCCCAAGAGCCAACGTAATCGATATATGCTTTACCATCAGCATCAAAAAGAAGTGGGCCGTCAGCTCGCTCAACGAAGATTGGAGAACCACCTACACCGTTAAAAGCGCGCACTGGAGAGTTAACGCCACCTGGAATAGTTTGCTGTGCCTTTTGATACAGTTCTGCTGATTTGGTCATTGATATATCCTCTTTTGACTGTCGGACCAATTGGCTCGCATTGTACCTATCCCGAATCCAACTAGGAATGCTTTCGCCGATATAATCCCCCGAATCTGGTTGTTTTGTGTGGTTACACGTTTTAATTGTCAGATTCTGGCGAGTTTACAACAGTAAAAGGACCGATCCTGTGGTGAATACTTGAACGTTTCAGTCAGGTATTAGATAATCACCAGAATATAAGAAAATACTCAACAACTATGGTCTCGAATTAGATTTGTATCATGTTGTTTTTGACACAGGTAAGAGAGGTTGTCGTGAGCGAAGTAAATATCCCATTGTCTTTTTCTGATGCAGCAGCTACCCGCGTACAAACGCTAATTGCTGAAGAAGAAAATCCAGAACTAAAACTACGTGTATACATTACAGGTGGTGGTTGTAGTGGTTTCCAGTACGGCTTCACATTTGATGAAAAAGTAAATGATGGCGACACTACCATTGTAAACAGCGGTGTAACGTTGGTTGTTGACCCAATGAGCCTACAGTACTTAATGGGTGGCATGGTTGATTACACTGAAGGCCTAGAAGGTGCTCGTTTCTTTGTGAATAACCCGAACGCTACAACAACATGTGGCTGTGGTGCTTCATTCAGCGTATAGCTTGAACTGAAAAAGCTGAAGTTACATTAGAAACACTGTAAACGCCGAACCTATGTTCGGCGTTTTTGTGTTTATAGACTCCTCAAAAAGCCGCAGTAAGTTAAGCCTGACGGTCGACCGCTTGGCTTTTTCTTCGAAATCAGTACTTACCTCGGCATTTAACCTGTTATTTTTCAAAGTATTCCCTTCATTTTTAGTACACGGCATATTTTTTAAACTGTCGATAACGTCCAACTTCGTTTGGTTTTGGTCTGTTAAGGTTATCTCTGTGCATATGGAAGTTGCACATAACCGTGTTAAGCCAATTAGCGCGCCTTAATTACATCGGACAAAAGGATTTGTTATGCCCACTCTATTTGCTAACTCACCACTTTTTCAGAAATTGAAGCAACCGTGGCTGGTTTCTCTGACTCTAGTCGTGTTGTTGTCTGTCTGGCTTGGTTTAGGAGTGGGACAAGCTGAAGAAGCGCCTGAAAAAAAGGCGACAGAAATTCCGTTGGCTAAGGTTTCCTTTCAAACATTCAGCTCATCACCCACCTTCAAAACAATTGACCTCTATGGACGAACTGCGCCCGACAGGCATGCCCGGTTGGGAGCGGAAGTCGCGGGTAAGGTCGTCCGGCTGAATGTTGTTAAAGGCGATACGGTTAAAGCAGGACAAGCCATTGCTCAGATTGATAAAGGCGACTTAGAGATCCAGCTGGAGCGAGCATCTGCGTTATATCGTTTGAAGCAAAAGGAATTTAAAGCAGCGCAGTCTTTGAAGAAAAGAGGGCTGCAAGGCGAGATAGCCTATACCACCGCAGAGGCTTCACTAACGGAAGCAAAGGCCATGAAGCGCAATGCGGAATTGGCTCTAAAGAACACAGTAATCACATCACCTTTCTCTGGTGTGGTTCAAGACTTGATGGTGGAACTGGGCGATTTCGTTGGCGTTGGCGACCCTGTCGCTGGTGTGATTGACCTCGATCCTTTGGTTATTGAGGCCGATGTCAGTGAGCGCCATATTCAGCATTTGCTCGTCAATCAATCAGCTTTGGTTCGCCTATTAGGGAGAGAAGAAGCGGAAGGTCGGCTGCGTTACGTCTCTCGAATCTCTTCTGCCTCAACCAATACCTTCCCCATTGAGATTGAAATCGACAACTCAGATGGCCTGTTACCTGCTGGTGTCAGTGCCGAAGTAACCCTCAATCTAGAAACGAGAGACGCTATCAAAGTGACACCTGCCATGTTGGCACTGGATGAGGCCGGTAATCTAGGGGTCAAAACTTTGGTTTCAATTGATGATTCACCAATCGTGAAATTCGTCGGCATTCAACTGGTGAAAGCTGAGCAAGATGGAGTGTGGCTCACGGGGTTAGGTCAGCGTGTCGATATCATCACGGTGGGGCAAGGTTTTGTTCGTGATGGTGACTCGGTGGTTGCTGTTGAGCAAGGCGCTGAACTCTCTAACGTAACTGCTCAGTAGGAGATAACCGATGTATTCAATTATTGATGCAGCCTTGTCTCGCGCTCGAACAATGCTCTCCCTTTTGGCACTCATCTTGGTCGCAGGTGTGATTACCTATATCACGATACCCAAAGAATCGAGCCCAGATATCACCATTCCAATTATCTACGTTTCTGTTGGGCACCAAGGTATTTCGCCAACCGATGCAGAACGCTTATTGGTTAGGCCGATAGAACAAGAGCTGAGGTCAATTGAAGGCGTAAAAGAGATGACTGCAACCGCAGCAGAAGGGCATGCCTCTGTTGTGTTGGAGTTTAACGTTGGTGTCGACCTGACTAAAGCTATGGCGGATGTGCGTGATGCGGTTGACCTTGCCAAACCAAAGCTACCAGAAGACAGTGACGAGCCGACTGTCAATGAGGTGACGCTCGCGTCTGAGCAGCCAGTGTTGTCAGTTGTTCTGTTTGGTACCGTTCCTGAGCGCACCATAGTGCAAATTGCTCGAGAACTTGGGGATAAGCTCGAAAGCTATCGCCAAATTCTAGAGGTCGATATTGCAGGCGATCGCGATGACATTGTTGAAATCATCGTTGATCCGTTATTGATGGAAAGCTACAGCCTAGATCAAGCGGATATCTATAACTTGATCGCTCTGAATAACCGAGTGGTTGCGGCAGGTTTTGTAGATACGGGCTACGGGCGTTTCTCTGTCAAAGTTCCTTCGGTGTTTAACTCTCTAAAAGACGTGCTTGAGCTACCAATTAAAGTCGATGGTAAGCAGGTCGTGACTTTTGGTGATGTGGCCACGGTTCGTCGAGCGTTTCGAGATCCAGAGAGTTTTGCTCGTTTAGATGGTAAATCAGCGGTTGTCTTGGATATCAAGAAGCGAGCGGGTGAAAACATCATTGAAACCGTTGAGCTAGTCAAAGCCGTCATGGCAGGCGCTCAGCAGCAAGCCGAGTGGCCAAATAACCTGTTGGTCAAATACACTTGGGATGAATCTAAAGATGTGAAGATCATGCTCAACGATCTTCAAAACAATATATTGTCCGCCATCATTTTAGTGGTGATCGTGATCATCGCTATTCTTGGTGTGCGAACCGCATTATTGGTCGGAATTTCAATTCCTGGATCATTCCTCACGGGGTTACTAGTTCTATCGGTATTTGGTTTAACCGTAAACATAGTGGTGCTGTTCTCATTGATCATGGCGGTTGGGATGTTGGTTGATGGGGCGATTGTGGTCACCGAGTTTGCCGACAGACGAATGCAAGAAGGGGAAGGGCGTAAAGCAGCCTATCGAGATGCAGCCAAACGAATGGCATGGCCGATAACAGCATCCACGGCTACAACCTTGGCGGCATTTGCTCCGTTACTGTTTTGGCCAGATGTGACAGGCGAATTCATGAAGTTCCTGCCATTAACGTTGATTGCAACCTTAACCGCTTCATTGATTATGGCGTTGTTGTTTGTGCCTGTATTAGGTGGTTTGATTGGTAAACCTCAATACGTATCGCCCAAAAGCCAAGCGCGAATGGTGGCACTGCACAACGGTGATTTCTCACAGGCGACTGGCTTAACCAAGGCTTACTACCACACGCTTTCGCTTGCGATTAAACACCCATTTAAGATTCTCTTCAGTGCGATATTACTCGCGGTTGCAGTTGGTTTTACTTATTCAAAAGCGGGTCTAGGTGCTGAGTTCTTCCCAGAAGTTGATCCGCCATTCTTTAACGTCAAAGTTCGTTCTCATGGTGATCTTTCTATCCAAGAGAAAGATGTCATCATGCGCGATATTGAACAGATGATGCTAAATCATGATGAGCTCGATACTGTTTACACGCGAACGGGTGGGGACGACCAGATTGGTTTGATATCGATCACCCCTGTGGATTGGCAATATCGTCGCAGTGTTAAAGCGATCATTGATGAGTTAAAGGTACAAACTGATCAATACGCTGGGGTCGAGATTGAATATAAGTTTCCAGATGCAGGACCTCCGGTTGAAAATGACTTAGTGATTGAGCTATCTGCCAAAACGCCTGAGCAGCTCAATCAGGCGGCTAAGATCGTAAGAGGTTGGGCGGATGGTAATCAAGCACTGACTAATATCAGTGATACTGCAAGCAAAGACGGCATCGATTGGAAGGTGGATATTCGCCGAGACGATGCCGCGCGTTTTGCGGCTGATGCGACCTTGGTCGGCAATACCGTTCAATTTGTCACTAACGGACTAAAGATTGGTGACTACCTGCCAGATGACTCATCAGAAGAAGTCGATATCTTGGTACGCTACCCAAGCGATAAAAGAGATATCGGGCGCTTTGACCAGTTAAGAGTCAAAACACCGGCTGGCCTTGTTCCGATTACCAACTTCGCGCAGATTGTTCCTGACCATAAGCAAGACACGATCAAACGCCTCGATGGTAAGCGAGTCGTGAACATCATGGCTGATATGGAAGAGGGCTATAACCTTACCCTTGAGCTGCCAAAGATCGAACAGTCGCTGAGTGAGTTAGGGCTACCGAGTAGTGTCGAGTTTCGTATCCGTGGTCAGAATGAAGAACAAGAAAACTCTTCAGCCTTCTTACAAAGTGCATTCATGGTTGCTCTTGCGGTAATGGCGTTGATTCTGATTACTCAGTTCAATAGCTTCTATCAAGCGTTCTTGATTCTTAGTGCGGTGTTGTTTTCAACGGTTGGTGTGTTTGTCGGTTTACTTATCTTCCAACGTCCGTTTGGCATTGTGATGTCAGGTATTGGGGTGATAGCACTAGCTGGTATCGTCGTGAACAATAATATCGTGCTGATCGATACTTATAATCAGTTGATTAAACGAGGCTTGGATAAGCGAGATGCGATTCTAAGAACTGGTGTTCAGCGTTTAAGGCCAGTGATGCTTACTACGGTTACTACCATATTAGGCTTGATGCCGATGGTATTAGAGATGAACATCGATCTGATTAACCAAAAAATAGAGTTTGGTGCCCCGAGTACCCAATGGTGGTCGCAACTTGCTACAGCAATTGCGGGAGGGTTGGCATTTGCGACGGTACTAACCTTGGTGCTGACGCCTTGCTTACTGATGCTAGGGCGAGACAAGAAACCCGATATGATCCAAAGCAACGACGGTTAAAGATAAGTCCTAGTTCGACGGAAATAAAAAGAGCGCCTTGGTGGGCGCTCTTTTCGTTGGTTTATATGGCTATTAGTCTAATTAGTCGCTAGTAACTGGCCGTATCGCTCAAGGTTATTCAGTCGAATCTCTGAGTTCGCAATAAACGTTGCTTTTGCTTTACCGGTTAACGACTTAGATTGAGGCAATTTCACGGTACGCGCATTCTTATGTACGCCATTGACCAAGAATTCATAGTGTAAGTGCGGGCCAGTCACACGGCCTGTACCGCCCAAAGTACCAATGGTTTGGCCTTGTTTTACGCGCTGACCTGTTTTTACCATGCGTCGCTTCATATGCAGGTATTTGGTGATATAGGTGTTGCTATGGCGAATGAACACGTAGTTACCATTGAATTGGTTGTAACCCGACTTCTGAACGATACCGTCACCTGCCGCCCAGATAGGTGTGCCAACAGGGGCAGCGTAGTCAGTACCGCGGTGAGCTCGAACCTTACCGGTTACTGGGTGTCTCCTGGTAGGATTAAAGTTCGATGTCACACGACGAAAGTCAATTGGTGAGCGCAAGAACGCTTTCTTCATTGCTCGACCATTTTCATCGAAGTAGTTGCCGCTCTTATCATCTAATACCGCGGTAAATGAGTCGCCTTGGTTTTTGAATACGGCTGCCATGATCTTACCGCGACCAACTACTTCACCTTCAACCACTTTCTCTTGGTATAAGATTTTGAAGCTGTCGTTCTTACGAATATCTAACGCAAAGTCGATATCCCAGCCGAAGATGCCCGCTAGTTCCATGATTTGGTTTGCGGTTAGGCCAGCGCTAACGCCTGCATTCCAGAAGTTCGAGGTAATGTTGGCTTCAGCGTAATTGTATTGGTAGGCAACTTCTTTCTTGTCGATGCTAGAGGTAAAAGAATCGCCAGACTTCGTGATCTTGAAGCTTTCAAATGCACTAAGTTGTCGTTTTAGTTGAATAAGGTCGTTGTTTTCATCAAAACCGAATTGCAATACATCGCCAGGTCTTAGGTTAGACAGCTGCTTCTTAATATCGTTATTGGTATTGAGTAGCGTGATCAGCAAGCGGTATGAGAGGCCAATACGTTCGAATAAAACAGAGGTGCTTTCGCCAGAACGAACGGTGTATTTCTCCCAATTAAGCACAGCCGTCGGCGGCGCGTCACTTGAGCTAACAAGCGCGGATGTATTGATAGTCAGTGGGTAATGTTTCCCCACCACTAAAGCGCCCGTATCGTCACGCAAACTGCTGACATCGGGGAGTAAGAAAATCGCGACGAAAATTACGGCACTAAAAAATGCGATAAAAGCCCGGTGCAAAATAGGAAGGCGTGCAAAAATAGACAACATGTTCCGGTTCGTTCTGTAAATATTATGAAAATCGACGACGGAATAGTGTAACTGGTTTCAAAATACATCGCTATTCAAGTAAGATGTCTAATTATTATATTTTTGCCAAATCTGTGGGAGTGAACAAGAATGGCGAGTATTGAAGCTGCACTAGCCGAGATCAAACGTGGCGTAGAAGAACTGATTCCAGAAGACGAACTGATTGCTAAATTAAAAGAAGGTCGTCCTTTACGCATTAAGCTGGGTGCCGATCCAACCGCTCCAGATATCCACCTAGGCCATACGGTTATCTTTAACAAGCTTCGTGCTTTCCAAGAGCTTGGTCATGAAGTGACATTCCTTATCGGTGATTTCACTGCAATGGTTGGTGACCCATCTGGTAAGAACTCAACGCGTCCACCGCTAAGCCGTGAAGACGTATTGAAGAATGCTGAAACTTACAAAGAGCAAGTATTCAAGATTCTAGATCCTGCGAAAACGCAAATTCGTTTCAACTCTGAGTGGTTATCTGAGCTTGGTGCTGAAGGCATGATTCGTCTTGCTTCTAACCAAACTGTTGCTCGTATGCTTGAGCGTGATGACTTTAAAAAGCGTTACGCTGGTGGCCAACCGATCGCAATCCACGAATTCATGTACCCACTTCTTCAAGGTCACGACTCTGTTGCACTAGAGAGCGATGTTGAGCTTGGCGGTACTGACCAGAAGTTTAACCTTCTCATGGGTCGTGAACTGCAAAAAGCTGCCGGTCAAAAACCACAAGCGGTATTAATGATGCCACTACTTGTTGGTCTAGACGGCGTTAAGAAGATGTCTAAGTCTGCGCACAACTACATCGGTATCAGCGAAGCACCAAGCGAGATGTTTGGTAAGATCATGTCTATCTCTGACGATCTAATGTGGAGCTACTACGAGCTACTGTCTTTCCGTCCACTTGAAGAAGTTGCGGAACTGAAAGCTGGCGTTGATGCAGGTAAGAACCCGCGTGACGTTAAAGTTCTACTGGCTAAAGAGATCATTGCTCGTTTCCACAGTGAAGCCGATGCTGAAGCAGCTGAGCAAGAGTTCGTTAACCGTTTTGCTAAGAACCAAGTGCCAGATGAAATGCCTGAATTCGAATTCGAAGCAGGTCTACCAATCGCTAACGTTCTAAAAGAAGCAGGTCTTGTAAACTCTACTTCTGATGCGATGCGTATGATCAAGCAAGGCGCTGCTAAGCTTGAAGGCGAGAAGATTGAAGACAGCAGATTCGTACCTGAAGCAGGTACTGCAGTTTACCAAGTAGGTAAGCGTAAGTTTGCTCGTATTACTATTAAGTAATAACGCACATCAATAATTGAAAAAAAGGCATCCACGGATGCCTTTTTTATTCCCCCTTATTTATTGACAGAAAGTTGACGAAGTTTTTGAGCGTGCATTGCTACACTGTGCGCGCTGTCATATTGACAGTAATTCTGGAGATTTTTATGAACAATACCGACCATCCTCCTAGTTTGAATGGAGAAGAATAACCTGTCTCGGTATTGATCTATTGTCCTGCCGTTCAGGTAGGGTATCTTTGTTTTTCCCCCTCATTCTTTTCCACACACTAGATTCTAACAAGTAGACACATTATCGCTTTAAGTTGTTGATATATTAGCTTTAAGTTTTTGGTGCGCCTAGCTATACGCTCTTGATATACGAGTTATATGTTCTTGGTGTACTCGCTATAGGCTATTTGTTTTGATGGTCGTTACCTTTGCCAATCGGGAGATTCGCCATGACGGTAATGAACAACACTTTTTTATCTATTGAAGCTCTGTACTCAGAGAAAGACATCCAAGCGGTATCTAATGCCTTTCAACAGTACGGACGTGAGCAACAAATTAACCTTTTGAACCGTATGCCACTTGAAGATGCGGTGTTAGTGCTTGGGCAATGTTCTCTTAGTACGATTCAGACTTTACTTAGTGAGTTAGAAGAGCAGGGCTTTGAGAAGCGCTCTCGACATCTAGCTCACCAACTAGGGCTGATCTACTCAGAGGTTGAACCGCAACAAGGTTACCTTTCAACTGGAGTACTAAGCCACGTAAGGCAACGTATCGGTTGGATTATTGCTTTAGCGCTGCTGGGTATTGTCTCTGGGCTTATCATTGCTCAGTATGAAGATATCCTTAGCCAGCTAGTACTTCTGGCAATCTATATGCCGGTGATCGCTGCTGCAGGGGGTAACACCGGAACACAAGCCGCGACTCTGGTCATCAGAGCCTTAGCCACAGGGGAATTGAAGAAACGCCAGTGGGCGAACGTTCTATGGAAAGAGCTTAGAGTCGCGATTTGCTTAGCACTTGCGATCGCCTTAGTGATGATTGGCCGCATCTTACTGTTTAGTGACAACCAATCAACGGGTGGTTATGACATTAATATGATTGCTTACGCGATTGCTGTCGCTCTGTTTATTCAAGTGACAATATCAACCGTGCTAGGCGCTGGGTTACCGATTGTTGCTCGGTTATTTAAGTTAGATCCTGCGGTGTTGGTGAGCCCTGTTCTCGCTTCGATAGTGGATATTTCAGGGATGTGGATTTACTTCACGGTAGTGAATTCATTCCTCGGTATCGCTTAGCTCCTATACAAATAGGCACCTATAAAAATAACTAAAAACACCTTAGAAACAAAAATGGCGCTGAAGATTCAAGATCTTCAGCGCCATTTTTTATTGTTTAATTGACCGCTTACAAGAAGCTAGCAGCTACTGAGATTTGTTCTGTGTTTGACTAAACTCGACCACATCATTGTAGAAAGCGCGTTCGAACTGAGTGATCGGTGCTTCCACTGGTCTGTCAGGATCTGGCTTGTCAGGGAAATAATCACGAACAAACTGCACGAAGATCGAATTTGGATTACCTGATTTATCTAAACCAAACCCTGCCATGTTGTAACTGCCGTATAGAGAGCCGCTTTTGGCAATGATGTTGCCTTGAATCGGAGTTTTTCGCATGCTTTGACGATACTTAAGCGTTCCATCGGTGCCTGACGTTGGCATCGCATCAATTAGGTTGAGTTGTTGATCGTTTTCCCAGATATAACGAAGCACCTGTGCCATGGTTTGCGAGGTCATTCGGTTATTTCTCGATAACCCTGAGCCATCGACTAATTGCGCTTTGCTGAGATCGATGTTGGCCTTAGTCAGTAAGATCTGCTTTATCGCTTCAGTGCCGTTATTGAAGCTGCCCGGTTGAACATAAAATGTCGCACCCAGCGTTTTAGTTAGATTATCTGCTATTAGATTGTCTGATTTCTTCAACATGGTATTGAGCAGTTCAGGAAGCTTTTCTGAATGGTGGCTCGCGACTAACGTCGTTTTGTTTGCTTTAGCTTTTTTACCCACAATCACATCGCCTTTAACTTGGATTTTTAACTCTTGAAGCAGTGATGTCACGACTTGGTAGGTATAAAGCTCTGGATTTTGAATCGCGAATTTGAGCGGCAGTGGTTTCTTACGCTCAACTAAGCAACCAGAGAGCTTGTAAGCGTTGTCCGGAGTCGTCATGAGCTCTAAGTCGCATTGTGTGGCCTTTTGCCCTGAGCGAGTCACGGTGGCTGCGGTGGTTGTCACGTCTATCGGATAATGAGCTGGAATATATACACGTGTCGAACCGTTATCTTTTGTATAAATAGAGGCTTGTGCGCAGTTGCTATCTAAGGTCATTGCACTAGAAGGCGCGCTGTAACAAACGCCTAGAATGTCCCAAGGCCACCCCACAGCTCGCTGATAGCCCGTAAAAGTCGAGTTATCTAGGTATAAGTTGCCCTTGATGGTTCTGGATTGAGATTTTGCGTATTGAGCCAAAAGGCTTTTAAGCTGTTCTCGTTGGAGCGTTGGGTCACCGCTGAATGAGATCACAACATCATCATTAGAACGAGCTATGTTGGTCGTGTAGTGAAAGTCATCCCCCAATTCCAACTTAGCCGCTAAAGCTGTAACCAGTTTTAAAGTGCTGGCTGGTGGATAAAAGCCATCACTGTTGGTATTCATTTCATTTGAACGGCCACTTAAAGATTCTAAGATCAGACTTGTGCTACTGCCATCGGGCAGTTTATCTAAAGGGGCGTATGCAAAAGCGTTAATTGAGAAAACGCTAATGGAAAAACTACATAGAAGTAGTGTGGATAGAAGGCGCATAGAAGATTTTCTTGGATGGCTGATTTTTTCAGTATACAGATATAAAAAACGCCCGCTAGATAGCGGGCGTTTTGATTCTCAATTAACTAATTAATCAATTAGGTAACCAGAATTAGAAGTCGTAACGTAGACCTAGAGCTAGCTCGTCTTCAGCATCTGCTTTTGATGCAGGGCCGTTAAGAAGGCCAACTGAACCTAACTTGTCACCTTCAGAGATAAGGTTGAAGTTGTACGAGATGTACGTACGGAAGTTAGGCTTGAAGTAGTAAGTCGCATCGATAGCAACGTTGTCAGCTGAAGTTTCACCGTCAGTTTCTGCGTTGTTGTACGTTAGAGTGAATGCAGTTTTATCTAGCGTGTACGCAGTTGCGAATTCGTAACCAGTGTAATCGCCGTTTTTGTCTGCTAATTCACCGTCAGTGAATGTACCAGCAAAGTATAAAGCCTCAGTGCGGAAAGATGCCGCTAGCATGTACTCGTTTTGCTCGTCTTGATCAGCGTAACCTGCACCTAGCTTAAAGCCAGAATCGCCGATTGCGTAGATACCAGATAGAGAGTAGCCGTCTGCGTCGTTGTCAACGAATTCGCCACCTTGTTCATCGCGGTCAGCAAAACGGTAGCTAGCTTTAACGCCTAGGTCTTGGAATTGACCTTTGTATGAAACCATGTTGTCTGAACGATCTGCTACAGCAATTTTCATCGCTGCAGAGTTACCGTGGTAAGACATGATATCGGTAAAGTCTGTGATAACACCTAGTGCACCGTCGTTTTTACCGTAAGTTACTTCACCGAAGTCACCGCCGATACCAGCGTACGTGTAACGGTTAGTAATGTCACCGTCGTTGTTATCAGTAGAGCCGCCGTTTTCAGCAGTTGTGAATTCGCCTTCGTAGAAACCAACACCATATAGGCCGTCTTGGATTTCAACTTTACCTAGGAAGTTAAGACGTACACGTGTTTTGTCTTCAGCTTTGCCGTCTTTTAGAGATAGACGAGCTTCAGCACGACCACCGATCTCTAGAGAAGTGCCGTTTGAGCTGTATACAGAAGTGCCGTCGATACCACCAGCTTGTTTGCCGTCCGCTGCTACTGCGTTAGTAGCAAGAGCTGCAGCCGATACAGCAAGCGCGATCATAGTCTTGTTCATGTTATTAATTCCTAATTACTGTCCATAGAAGTTTTATCAAGGATTTGAACCCTTTTGTGTATTGCCTGTATTAATCAGGCTTCATAATCATGATTAGAACAGAAGTCTGAAAAATGCCAGTGCAATCCATGGGTTACTTTTTACCTCTAAAGTTCCATTGTTAGTTAGTAAAATGATATAAAACTAAAAAATGAACACTGTTTTATTATATTTATTGTTGCTTAACTATCTGTTTTAACGTGGCTTTTATAAAAGTGTGATCTGTATTTATTTTGTTTGTTTTTTGTTTTTTTAGGTATTTATTTCTGAGCTTATTGATGGGGAGGTTATTATTCATTTTTGTGATGTCTGTAATTTAGACCTAGATAAAGCTTTTATAACGCAAAGTGGAATAAAGGTGATTTAGCCATAAAGTTTGTTTACACTAAGCCAAATCGTTTTGTTTCTATCACCCAATAACTATGTTGGGTGGATTTATGTTGGCCAAAGAAAGCTTTGGCATAGAGGTAAAAAATGGAAAAGGTTCCAATGACAGTGCGTGGCGCTCAGCAGCTACGTGACGAATTAGATCGCCTACTTAAGCTACGTCCTATTATTTCAGCAGCTATCGGTGAAGCACGTGAACTAGGTGACTTGAAAGAGAACGCTGAATATCACGCTGCTCGTGAAGAGCAGGGTATCTGTGAAGCTCAAATTCGAGATATCGAATACAAGCTATCACTAGCTCAGATCATCGACGTAACTCAAATGGATAACACAGGTAAGGTTATCTTTGGTACTACGGTTACTTTGATTGACGTAGATACTGATGAAGAGTTCCGTTACCAAATCGTTTCTGAAGATGAAGCTGAAATCAAAACTGGCCGCATTTCGGTGAAATCACCGATCGCTCGTGGTCTTATTGGTAAGATGGAAGGTGACGAGGTTATTATCTCTACACCTGGCGGCGATAAAGATTTCGAAATCGACAAAGTAGAATACATCTAATTGAATTTACTTTGGTTCTAATAAGTAAAAAGGTCGCTAATGCGACCTTTTTCGTTTCTCACGCTACACTAAAAGATAAGCACAGTGGCTTTCTGATTGCGGAGCTAGTTTGATGCCAAACTAACTTATTTGCGTGGAATCTCGATTTTACGTGCTTCAGACTGACGGAACAGTACAAGAACTTTACCGATAGTTTGTACTTTCTCAGCTTTAGTTTCACGTACAATTGCATCGATAATCAGTTGCTTAGTCTCACGGTCTTCTGATGCTACTTTAATCTTGATCAGTTCGTGGTGGTCTAGAGCTAATTCGATTTCCGCTAGAACAGCTTCAGTAAGTCCATTTGCGCCCATTAGCACAACAGGTTTTAAACTGTGAGCTAGGCCCTTTAGATGCTGCTTTTGTTTGGTACTTAGGTTCATTACGCGGCCAATTTTCTTTAGTATTAGGGTTGAAAAAACCTATTTTAACGCCATCTAATGCTGAAGACTATAATTTATTCAGCAATTAGTACTTTCCTCCAATTTAGGTATCCAATGAGTAAACAGAAACACTCGGCCAGTTCAGGCCGTTGGTTGAAGGAACACTTCGACGACAAGTACGCAAATGAGGCGAGAAAGAAAGGCTATCGTTCACGTGCTTATTTCAAAATGGAAGAGATTCAAGCGAAAGATAAATTGTTGTCTCCTGCGATGACTGTTGTGGATTTGGGTGCAGCTCCTGGCGGTTGGTCTCAATATGCTGCTAAGATTATTGGTGACAGTGGGCAAATCATTGCGTGTGACTTGTTACCTATGGATCCCATCGCTGGAGTGAGCTTTTTACAAGGTGATTTCCGCGAAGAAGCAGTATTGGAAGCGTTGTTAGATCGTATTCAACCTAATATGGTTGATGTGGTTATGTCTGACATGGCTCCTAACATTGCAGGAAATAACTCAGTAGACCAACCAAGAGCTATGTACTTGGTTGAATTAGCTTTGGATATGTGTCGACAAGTTCTAGCTACCAATGGTAGTTTTGTTGTTAAAGTATTCCAAGGCGAAGGGTTTGACCAATACGTTAAAGATGTCCGTGAGATGTTTAAAACGGTTAAGGTCAGAAAACCCGACTCTTCTCGAGCTCGTTCTCGTGAAGTGTTTATCGTAGCCACTGGTTACAAAGGTTAACGATTCTGTTCGATTTTGAACCGTTAACAATATAGCTACAGGTAACAAACTGTAGTACCCTACCTTTAATTACAATTAGTTATCGAGAGGCTGACACCTTGAGTGACATGGCAAAAAATTTAATTCTGTGGCTAGTTATCGCTGTAGTGCTTATGTCTGTATTCCAGAGCTTCGGCCCTGGTGAAAGTAATGGCAGAGCAGTTGATTACACCACGTTTGTACAGGAAGTTGGCCAAGGCCAGATTCAAGACGCACAGTTCAATAACAGTGAAATCTCTTTCACCCGTCGTGGTGGTGGTGCTAAGTATGTAACTTACATGCCTGTTTATGATCAGAAGCTACTTGATGACTTAATTAACCAAAACGTGAAAGTTCAGGGCACACCACCTGAAGAGCAGAGCCTGCTTGGCACTATCTTCATCTCTTGGTTCCCAATGATCTTACTGATTGGTGTGTGGATTTTCTTCATGCGTCAAATGCAAGGCGGCGGCGGCGGTAAAGGCGCAATGTCGTTTGGTAAGAGCAAAGCTCGAATGATGAGCGAAGAACAAATCAAAACGATGTTTGCTGATGTTGCTGGTTGTGACGAAGCAAAAGAAGACGTTAAAGAACTTGTTGACTACCTTCGTGACCCAAGTCGTTTCCAAAAGCTAGGTGGTAAGATCCCTACAGGTATCCTGTTGGTTGGTCCTCCTGGTACTGGTAAGACATTGCTTGCAAAAGCGATTGCGGGTGAAGCGAAAGTACCGTTCTTTACTATCTCTGGTTCTGACTTCGTAGAAATGTTCGTTGGTGTTGGTGCATCTCGTGTGCGTGACATGTTCGAACAAGCGAAGAAAGCCGCACCATGTATCATTTTTATCGATGAAATCGATGCAGTAGGTCGTCAACGTGGCGCTGGTGTTGGTGGTGGTCACGATGAACGTGAGCAAACACTGAACCAAATGCTGGTTGAGATGGATGGTTTCGAGGGTAACGAAGGTATTATCGTTATTGCTGCGACTAACCGCCCAGACGTACTTGACCCTGCACTGCTTCGTCCAGGTCGTTTTGACCGTCAAGTTGTGGTTGGTCTGCCTGATGTGCGCGGTCGTGAACAGATTCTTAAAGTACACATGCGTAAAGTTCCATTGTCGGGCGATGTTGAACCATCTCTGATTGCTCGTGGTACTCCAGGTTTCTCTGGTGCAGATCTTGCGAACCTTGTTAACGAAGCGGCTCTATTTGCTGCTCGCGGAAACAAACGCAATGTATCTATGGTTGAGTTTGAACTTGCGAAAGATAAGATCATGATGGGTGCAGAGCGCCGTTCAATGGTTATGTCTGAAGAAGTGAAAGAGTCAACGGCTTACCACGAAGCGGGTCACGCGATTGTTGGTCGTTTGGTACCTGAACACGATCCAGTGTACAAAGTATCAATCATCCCTCGTGGTCGTGCACTTGGTGTGACTATGTATCTACCAGAGCAAGATCGCGTAAGCATGTCTCGCCAACATCTAGAGTCAATGATTTCTAGCTTGTACGGTGGTCGTCTTGCTGAAGAGCTTATCTACGGTAAAGATAATGTTTCGACTGGTGCGTCTAACGATATCGAACGTGCAACAGATATTGCTCGTAAGATGGTTACGCAATGGGGCTTCTCTGAGAAACTAGGTCCTCTTCTTTATGCTGAAGAAGAAGGCGAAGTTTTCCTAGGTCGCGGCATGAGCCAAGCGAAGCATGTTTCTGACGATACAACTCGACTTATCGATGAAGAAATTCGTATTCTTATCGACCGCAACTACGCTCGAGCTAAGCAAATCCTAGAAGATAATATGGATTTGATGCACTCGATGAAAGATGCGCTTATGAAGTACGAAACGATCGATGCGGGTCAGATTGATGACCTCATGGAACGTAAGACTGACATTCGTGAGCCTGCTGGTTGGGGTGACCAGGCAAAAGCAGAACCTGCAAAGGAAGAAACTAAGCCTGAAGCTGAGGAAAAATCTGAAGCTAAAGCCGAACCAAAAGCTGAAGAGTCGAAAGTTGAAGAAGCTAAATCTGAATCAGATGACGCTCAAAACAAAGATTCTTAATCGCTAAGCTATTAATTAAAACCCTGAGTACGCTCAGGGTTTTTCTGTTTATAGCGCAAAGTGTTTTAACCTTTTAAGACCTGCCTTCCATGATATTACAAGCAAACAACAAAACACTCCTTTTAGACCGTCCGCATGTGATGGGTATCCTCAATGTAACTCCCGACTCATTTTCTGATGGTGGTCAATTCAACTCATTAGAGAAAGCATTACAGCAAGCTGAACGCATGATCAAAGCCGGTGTCAGTATTATTGATATCGGTGGTGAATCTACCCGTCCGGGAGCGCCTGAAGTTACATTGGAAGATGAACTCTCAAGGGTTATACCAGCAATTAAAGCGATTCGAGCTAATTTTGATGTGTGGATTTCTATTGATACCAGTAAAGCGGAAGTGATGCGTCAAGCCGTTGAAGCGGGCGCTGACTTGATCAACGATGTGCGAGCTCTGCAAGAGCCGGGCGCTTTAGAGGCTGCCGCTCAAGCTCAAGTTCCAGTTTGTTTGATGCACATGAAAGGCCAGCCAAGAACCATGCAAGCTAACCCTAGCTATGACGATGTTTTCACGGATGTTGAAGACTTTTTAAAAGAAAGGGTTGAGGCTTGTGAGTCCGTAGGTATACCTAAAGAGCAACTTATTTTAGATCCTGGCTTTGGCTTTGGTAAAACCATAGAGCATAATTACCACCTATTAGCGCACCTTGAAAAATTTCATACGCTTGGCTTGCCAATCTTAGCGGGTATCTCGAGAAAATCGATGATCTTTAAGCTGCTAGATAAAGCACCAGCAGATTGCATGGTAGGAAGTGTTACTTGCGCCACCATTGCTGCGATGAAAGGTGCTCAAATTATTCGCGTTCACGATGTAGAAGATACATTGGAAGCGATGAAGATAATTGAAGTGATGAACAACAATCACTAAATAATAATTAAGGAAAATCAATATGTCTGATAAAAGACGTTACTTCGGAACAGATGGCGTACGTGGCAAAGTGGGTCAGTACCCAATTACACCTGATTTTGTTTTGAAGCTTGGCTGGGCTGCGGGTCGTGTTTTAGCAAAGCAGGGCACAAAGAAAGTGATTATCGGTAAAGATACTCGTATTTCTGGTTACATGCTTGAGTCTGCTTTAGAAGCTGGCTTAGCTGCAGCGGGCCTACAGGCAACGTTTACGGGGCCAATGCCGACACCGGCTGTTGCTTACCTAACACAAACTTTTCGTGCTGAGGCGGGGATTGTTATCTCTGCATCACATAACCCATATTACGACAACGGTATTAAGTTCTTCTCTTCTGAAGGCACTAAGTTGTCAGACGAAATTGAGTTGGCTATCGAAGCGGAACTAGACAAAGATATCGAGTGCGTGGAATCTTCAGCATTGGGTAAAGCTGTTCGCTTAAATGATGCCGCTGGTCGTTATATTGAATTTTGTAAAAGTACATTCCCGCACAAAATGACATTAGCCGGAATGAAAATTGTGGTCGATTGCGCACACGGTGCTACTTACCACATTGCGCCTGCTGTGTTTAAAGAGTTGGGTGCTGAAGTCATTGCAATGGGCGTTGAGCCTAATGGTACCAACATTAACCATGAAGTGGGTGCGACGGATGTGCGTGCTCTACAAGCTAAAGTGGTTGAAGAGAAAGCAGCACTAGGTCTTGGCTTTGATGGCGACGGTGACCGTATCATTATGGTTGATGAGCTAGGCAACAAGGTTGATGGCGACCAAATTGCTTACATCATTGCTCGTGATGCGCTACGTCGTGGTGAACTAAAAGGCGGGGTTGTTGGTACATTGATGACGAACCTTGGTATGGAAAATGGACTTAAGCAATTAGGTATTCCATTTGTACGTGCTGCTGTAGGTGACCGGTATGTAATGGAGCAGCTTCTTGCTAAAGGTTGGAAGATCGGTGCAGAAAACTCTGGCCATGTGATTCTATTAGATAAAGTAACGACGGGTGATGCCATCGTTGCTGCACTGCAAGTGTTGGCTTCAGTGGTTGATAGCGAAATGACACTGAATGAACTCTCTCAAGGTATGACTTTATACCCTCAGGTTCTAGAAAATGTTCGTTTCAGCGGCGACTCAAACCCATTAGAAGCAGAGGCGGTTAAAGCGGCTGTTGTTGAAGTGGAAGCTGAACTTGGCGAGAAAGGCCGCGTATTGCTGCGTAAGTCAGGTACAGAGCCACTATTACGAGTGATGGTTGAAGGTGAAGATGCTGATCTTGTTCAGAAATCTGCACTTAAGATTGCTGATGCTGTAAAAGCGAATTGCTAGTTAAATAGTTTATCGCAATGGCGTGCATCATCATGCCCGTGATTAAGTTTGTTTAACTTGTGTCGCTTTTGCCCTTTTTTTAACCACTCGCTTGTTAAAGGCTTATTTTTTAGCAAATTCCCCTTGTCAGTCATCGTCGCATTCGCTAGTATTGCTCGGCCTTCAGTTAGGAGGTCGCTAGCCTTGTTCTTAAAAATAGTTTTTTGAACGGCGCTGGCTCAACAATTAGGAACATAGGTGGAAAAATGTTTACAGTTCTACTTGTGATTTACCTGTTGGCAGCGCTTGGTGTAATTGGCCTAGTGTTGATTCAACAAGGTAAAGGCGCAGATATGGGAGCCTCATTCGGTGCTGGCGCTTCAAACACTGTGTTTGGTGCTGGTGGCTCAGGAAATTTCCTTACCCGAATGACTGCAATTTTTGCAACTACATTTTTTATCCTTAGCTTAGTGCTTGGTAATATGTCTACACATAAAACTGAGTCACAATGGATTAACCCGACTGAAGGTCAGGTAATTCAGCAAGCTGAAGATGCAGTGAGTGAAGTTCCGGCGCAAGGCGACGAGATTCCACAATAATCTGCAAAGATTTGATGCCGAGATGGTGAAATTGGTAGACACGCTAGCATGAGGTGCTAGTGCCTTAGGGTGTGAGGGTTCGAGTCCCTCTCTCGGCACCATGTTTACAAACTTGTAAAACATCTTGTTGGGCGTATAATGCTCACAAGTCGGACGCGGGATGGAGCAGTTTGGTAGCTCGTCGGGCTCATAACCCGAAGGTCGTCGGTTCAAATCCGGCTCCCGCAACCAATTTCAATGCTATTATATAGCATGTATTGGTAGCAAGTTTGCACAGTGTGAACCTCACTGTGAGTTAAGTGTAATATCAAATATGATGACACTTAACATATAAGGGTCCAGCAACAAAAACCCCGGCTTATACGGGGTTTTTTGTTATCTAAGCATTTGTAAATGCAATTTAGATAATGTTTGCTTGGAATTTAAATTGGGCTTTGAGCCCTTTTTTTGTTTCTGGAGTGGTTAAATGACTGGTTTAGAAAGACAACTTACTGAAATGCTTGACGCTCCAGTAGCAGCATCAGGTTATGAGTTAGTTGGATTAGAATTTATTCGTGCTGGTGAGCACTCAACGCTACGTATTTACATCGATTCACCAAATGGTATCAATGTAGACGATTGCTCTGAAGTTAGTCACCAAGTAAGTGCCGTAATGGACGTTGAAGATCCAATTTCAGTGGCTTATAACCTTGAAGTTTCTTCACCAGGTTTAGAGAGACCACTGTTCAAAGCAGAGCATTACCAACAATTTATTGGTCACGAGGTAAGCATCGTTTTGAAAATGGCTGTCGGCAACCGTCGTAAATGGAAAGGTGATATCCAATCTATTGAAGGCGAGACAGTAAAAGTATTGGTTGAAGGACAAGAAGAAGAATTCGTCCTGAGCAATATTGCGAAAGCTAACCTGATCCCTAAATTTTAGTTCTCCTAGAGAGATGAGCTTAAGAGGCTAGATTAATGAACAAAGAAATTTTGGCGGTAGTAGAAGCTGTTTCTAATGAGAAAGCAGTTCCTCGTGAGCGTATTTTTGAAGCGCTTGAAATCGCGCTTGCAACGGCAACAAAAAAGAAAAGCGAACTAGAAATCGAAGTTCGTGTTGAAATTGACCGTAAAACGGGTAATTTCGAAACTTTCCGCCGTTGGGAAGCTGTTGAGGAAGTTGAATTCCCAACAAAAGAAATCTCTATTGAAGCTGCGAAGTACGATGACCCAGAGATCGAACTTGGCGGTTTCATTGAAGATGACATCGAATCAGTAACGTTTGACCGTATTACGACTCAAACGGCTAAGCAAGTTATCGTACAGAAAGTACGTGAAGCTGAACGTGCTCAAATCGTTGAGCAGTTCATCGATAACGAAGGTGAGCTAGTTACTGGTGTTGTTAAGAAAGTAAACCGTGACACTATTATCCTAGACCTAGGTAGCAACGCTGAAGCGGTAATCCTTCGTGATGACCAGCTTCCTCGTGAAAACTTCCGTCCAGGTGACCGTGTTCGTGGTCTTCTATACGCAGTTAAGCCAGAAGCTCGCGGCTTCCAGTTGTTCATTACTCGCTCTAAGCCTGAAATGCTAGCTGAACTATTCCGCGTTGAAGTGCCTGAGATTGGCGAAGAGCTAATTGAACTTAAAGGTGCTGCACGTGACGCTGGTTCTCGTGCTAAAATCGCTGTTAAAACAAACGACAAACGTATTGACCCTGTTGGTGCGTGTGTTGGTATGCGTGGTGCACGTGTACAAGCTGTTTCTAACGACCTTGGCGGTGAGCGTATCGATATCGTGCTTTGGGACGATAACCCGGCGCAATTCGTAATCAACGCAATGGCTCCTGCTGATGTGGCATCTATCATCGTTGATGAAGATACACATTCAATGGACATCGCGGTTGAAGCTGACAACCTAGCGCAAGCTATCGGTCGTAGCGGTCAAAACGTACGTCTAGCATCTCAACTAACGGGTTGGGAACTGAACGTAATGACTGTTGAAGATCTTCAGAAGAAGCACCAAGAAGAAGCTGTTGCTTCAATTGAAAACTTCATGAAGCACCTAGACATCGAAGAAGACTTTGCTCAAATGCTTGTTGAAGAAGGTTTCTCTACGCTTGAAGAAGTAGCATACGTTCCTGTAAACGAGCTTCTTGAAGTGGACGGTCTAGACGAAGGTATCGTCGAAGAACTACGTAACCGCGCAAAAGATGCACTGACTACTCTAGCGCTAGCGAAAGAAGAAACTTTCGATGGTGTTGAGCCTGCTGAAGACCTACTTGCACTTGAAGGTCTTGAGCGTGAAATGGCTTACAAGCTAGCTGCAAAAGGCGTTGCTACATTGGAAGACCTAGCTGACCAAGGCGTTGATGAACTAGAAGGCATCGAAGACCTAACTGCAGAACGTGCGGGCGAGCTGATTATGGCTGCGCGTAACATCTGTTGGTTCGGCGACGAAGAATAATTCAGCAAGGAGAGAGAGCGGTATGACACAATTAACAGTTAAAGCACTGAGTGAAGAGATTGGTACGCCAGTTGACCGCTTAATTGAACAACTTGCTGATGCAGGCATGAAGAAAGCAGGGTCGGATCAAGTGACTGATTCAGAGAAGCAAACATTGCTAACGCACCTTAAAAAGGAGCACGGCGATACTTCAGGTGAAACAGAACCGACTCGTTTAACTCTTCAACGCAAGACCCGCAGCACGCTAAGTGTTGCCGCTGGAGGCGGTAAGAGTAAGGATGTTCAAGTAGAGGTACGTAAAAAACGTACTTACGTGAAGCGCAGCGCTATTGAAGATGAAGCGAAACGTGAGGCTGAGGATGCAGCTAATCGTGAAGCGGAAGAGAAAGCACAACGCGATGCTGAAGAGCAAGCGAAACGTGATGCTGCAGAGAAAGCACAGCGCGAAGCCGAAGCAAAAGTAACACGTGAAGCGGATGCAAAACGTGATGCTGAAGAGAAGGCTCAACGCGCACAAGCTGATAAGGCTAAAAAAGACATGAATTCAAAAAATGCAGACGCTAACGCACAAGCGAAAAAAGAAGCGGATGAACTAAAAGCTCGTCAAGAGCAAGAAGCAACTCGTAAAGCAGAAGCTGAAGCAGCTAAGCTTGTTGAAGAAGCTCGTAAGTTAGCAGAAGAAAACCAAGAACGTTGGTCTGAAGAAGAGAAGAAGAAGAAAGAGCAAGAGAAATCTGCGGATTACCATGTGACTACTTCTACTTATGCTCGTGAAGCAGAAGATGCGGCTGATAAAAAAGATGAGAAAGCTCCTCGTCGTCGCAAGAAGAAACCTGCTCCAGCAGCTCAACCTGGCAACAACCGTGGTGGTCGTAACCAACGTGGTCGTGGCGGTAAAGGTAAGCTAGCTAAACCAACTTCAATGCAACAAGGCTTCGATAAGTCAGCAACTGTTGCTAAATCTGATGTTGCTATCGGCGAAACTATCGTTGTTTCTGAACTGGCTAGCAAAATGTCAGTTAAAGCAACTGAAGTTATCAAAGTGATGATGAAGATGGGCGCTATGGCGACTATCAACCAAGTGATCGACCAAGAAACAGCACAACTTGTTGCTGAAGAAATGGGCCACAAGGTTATCCTTCGCAAAGAAAACGAATTAGAAGAAGCAGTGCTAGCTGACCGTGATAGCGATGCTATCGCAGAAGGTCGTGCTCCTGTTGTTACTATCATGGGTCACGTTGACCACGGTAAAACTTCTACACTTGATTACATTCGTAAAGCACACGTTGCTTCTGGCGAAGCTGGCGGTATCACGCAGCACATTGGTGCTTACCACGTAGATACTGACAACGGCATGATCACGTTCCTTGATACTCCAGGACACGCGGCGTTTACTGCTATGCGTGCTCGTGGTGCTCAAGCGACAGATATCGTTGTACTTGTAGTTGCAGCAGACGATGGCGTAATGCCACAAACAATCGAAGCAATCCAGCACGCGAAAGCGGCAGGCGTTCCTCTGATTGTTGCTGTGAACAAGATCGACAAAGAGGGTGCAAACCCAGACAACGTTAAGAATGAGCTAGCTCAATACGACGTTATCCCTGAAGAATGGGGCGGTGAGAACATCTTCGTTCACATCTCTGCAAAACAGGGTACAAACATCGATGGTCTTCTAGAAGCTATCCTTCTTCAGTCTGAAGTTCTTGAGCTTACAGCGGTTAAAGAAGGCATGGCATCTGGTGTTGTTGTTGAATCTCGTCTTGATAAAGGTCGTGGTCCAGTTGCAACAGTACTAGTACAGTCTGGTACTCTAAACAAAGGCGACATCGTTCTTTGTGGTCAAGAGTACGGCCGTGTTCGTGCAATGCGTGATGAAAACGGTAAAGACATCGAAACTGCAGGTCCATCTATCCCTGTAGAAATTCTAGGTCTTTCAGGCGTTCCTGCTTCAGGTGATGAAGCAACGGTTGTACGTGATGAGCGTAAAGCGCGTGAAGTTGCAAACTACCGTCAAGGTAAATTCCGTGATGTTAAACTAGCTCGCCAACAAAAAGCGAAACTAGAGAACATGTTCGCGAACATGACGGCTGGTGAAGTTGCTGAACTTAACGTTGTACTTAAAGCTGACGTTCAAGGTTCTGTAGAAGCGATTGCTGACTCTCTACTGAAACTGTCAACTGACGAAGTTAAAGTGAACATCGTAGGTTCTGGTGTTGGTGGTATTACTGAAACTGATGCAACGCTTGCAGCAGCTTCTAACGCTATCATCCTTGGTTTCAATGTACGTGCTGACGCAACTGCGCGTGGTACTGTTCAGAATGAAAACCTAGATCTACGTTACTACTCAATCATTTACCAACTGATCGACGAAGTTAAACAGGCAATGGGCGGTATGCTTGCTCCTGAATTCCGTCAAGAGATCATTGGTCTTGCTCAAGTTCGTGACGTATTTAAGTCGCCTAAACTTGGTGCAATCGCTGGTTGTATCGTTACTGAAGGTACTATTAAGCGTAGCAACCCAATCCGCGTACTTCGCGAAAACGTTGTTATCTACGAAGGTGAACTAGAGTCACTTCGTCGCTTTAAAGATGACGTTCAAGAAGTTAAAAATGGTTACGAGTGTGGTATCGGCGTTAAGAACTACAACGACGTTCGCGTTGGTGACCAGATCGAAGTATTCGAAATTGTTGAAGTTAAACGTACTCTAGACTAATCAGTCTGTACGACTCGACATATTGACTAAGGTTACTAACATTACTAGTAAAGGTAATAAGTAATCGGTTGTTGAATACACCATGGGGGGCTGGTAATTACCAAGCCCCCCATCTTTCTAAGTGAGAAAAGAAAATGTCAAAAGAATTTAGCCGCACACAACGTGTGTCTCAGCAGCTTCAAAAAGAGCTAGCACTTATCCTACAACGTGAAGTTCGTGACTCACGCATTGGTATGGTAACTATTTCAGATGTAGAAGTGTCTCGTGACCTTGCTTACGCAAAAGTGTTCGTGACTTTCCTATGTATCGGTGAGCAAACACCTGAATCATGTCTTGCTGCTCTTAAAGAGCATGAAGTGCCAGTTCGTATGGCTCTTGGTAAGCGTATTCGTCACCGTCTAACGCCTGAAGTTCGCTTTACTTACGACAACACTTTGGTTGAAGGCATGCGTATGTCTAACCTAGTTAGCGAAGTATTGAACGACGACAAGCGTAAGCAAGAAGAAGCAGGCCGTACTGAGGATACTCAGTCTAAGGACGAAGAGTAATGGCTCGCCGTCGTAAAGGTCGCCCTATAAACGGGGTAATTCTGTTAGATAAGCCGACAGGTATTTCATCTAATGATGCACTGCAAAAAGTAAAACGCATTTACTTTGCAGAGAAAGCAGGGCACACCGGTGCTCTGGATCCTCTTGCGACTGGCATGCTGCCAATTTGTCTTGGTGAAGCAACGAAGTTTTCTCAGTTTCTATTAGATTCTGATAAGCGCTACGTTGTTATCGCTAAGCTTGGTGAGCGTACCAACACTTCAGATTCTGATGGTGAAGTGGTTGAAACGCGTGAAATCAACGTGACTCAAGAGCAACTTGAACGCTGCATTGCAAGCTTCAAAGGTGAAACCGACCAGATTCCATCAATGTTCTCAGCATTGAAGTATCAAGGTAAGCCTTTGTATGAATACGCACGTGCAGGTATCGAGGTGCCTCGTGAGTCTCGCAAGATCACTGTATATTCTATTGAGCTACTTCGCTTTGAAGGCGATGAAGTTGAGATGGAAGTGCATTGTTCTAAAGGGACTTACATCCGTACGATCACCGATGATCTTGGTGAAATGCTAGGTTGTGGTGCTCATGTGACAATGCTTCGTCGTACTGGTGTTGCAAAGTACCCGTATGAACGCATGGTTACCTTGGAACAGCTGAACGAAATTCTAGAGCAAGCACAAGCGCAAGAAATTGCACCTAAAGAGTTGCTTGATCCATTGCTAATGCCAATGGACACGGCTGTAGAAGACTTACCTGAAGTTAATTTGAATGCGGAACTGACTGACCTTGTTCAGCACGGTATGCCCGTTCAAGTCGCAGGCGCTCCTACTGAAGGTACTGTTCGCATGACAAGCGGTGAAGAGAAGCTGTTTGTTGGCGTTGCTCAGATTGGCGAAGATGGCCGAGTTGCACCGAAGCGTTTAGTTGTTTTCAGAGATGAAGAGCCACAAGCGTAGCGCTTACACAGAATCGGATCTTAGCGCTGAGTCGTGAAATACGAGTAAATAAATTAGAAAGCGAGCCCTTAATTTTAATGGCTCGCTTTTTTCGTTTTTCATCAGTTCGATTGTTATTGCACCAACTCGTAAACTTCCCTATAATCCTCGGCTCGCGTAGCGGCTGAATCAGAGATTGGCTGCTACAAATATAAACTTACTCTTATCAGGAGAGATTTATGTCTCTGAATGCAGAAACTAAAGCAGCAATCGTTGCAGAATACGCACAATCTGAAGGCGACACAGGTTCACCAGAAGTACAAGTAGCACTACTTACTGCTTCTATCAACCACCTACAAGGTCACTTCAAAGCGCACAAACACGATCACCACAGCCGTCGTGGTCTATTACGTATGGTTTCTAGCCGTCGTAAGCTTCTTGATTACTTGAAAGGCAAAAACCTTACTCGTTACCAAGACCTAATCAAGCGTCTAGGCCTACGTCGCTAATAGCGATGTCTGCAAAGACAGTTTGAAGAAAAGGAGCATTTATGCTCCTTTTTTTGTGCCTGTAAGAAAATGTTTGGCCGGATGCACAGAATATCATCTGGCTTTTTCTGATAGGAAATATCTCTCCTAATAAAAATAGTTTATACTACGCCCGCCTATGCGTTTTCGACGCTGGGCAATCAACCTCTCAAGACGTTACAGTCACAGATGTCGGCCAATAGGTCGCGACTATTCAAAGGCGGATTTGGTCTTAATTCGGCGTATGAACTCATACAAAGAAGCATCATTCCCAAGTCTCTTTTCACTAGTCGCGATTGGTAATATCTTGAGTCAATCTTCACTTAATCTAAAGTCATGACTTTAGAGCTAAGGATATACAATGTTTGAAAAACCAGTTGTAAAATCGTTCCAGTACGGTAACCACACCGTTACTCTAGAAACGGGCGTAATGGCACGTCAAGCTACTGCTGCTGTAATGGCGACTATGGACGATACATCAGTATTCGTTTCTGTTGTTGCTAAGAAAGAAGCTGTTGCAGGCCAAGATTTCTTCCCTCTAACAGTTAACTACCAAGAGCGTACATACGCTGCGGGTAAAATCCCTGGTGGTTTCTTCAAGCGTGAAGGTCGTCCTTCTGAAGGCGAAACGCTAACAGCTCGTCTGATTGACCGTCCAATTCGTCCACTTTTCCCAAGTGCGTTTAAAAACGAAGTTCAAGTTATCGCTACGGTTGTTTCTATCAACCCTGACGTAAACCCAGACATGATCACTATGATCGCAACGTCTGCTGCGCTTGCTATCTCTGGTGCGCCATTCAATGGTCCTATCGGTGCTGCACGTGTTGGTCACATCGACGGCGAACTTGTTCTTAACCCATCAAATACTGAGCTTGAAAACTCTAAACTAGACCTAGTTGTGTCTGGTACAGAAGGCGCAGTACTAATGGTTGAATCTGAAGCAGATAACCTATCTGAAGAAGAAATGCTTTCAGCTGTTGTTTACGGTCACGATCAACAACAAGTTGTAATCAAAGCGATCAACGAATTTGCAGCTGAAGTTGCAACTCCATCTTGGAACTGGGAAGCGCCAGCAGTTAACACTGAGCTTAAAGCTAAGGTTGCTGAGCAAGCTGAAACTCGTCTATCTGACGCGTACCAGATCACTGAGAAAATGGCTCGTTACGAGCAAGTTGGCGCAATCAAGAACGACACTGTTGAAGCTCTAATTGCACAAGACGAAAACCTAGATGAGCGCGAAATCCGCGGCATGCTTGGTTCTCTAGAGAAAAATGTAGTACGTAGCCGCATCATTGCTGGCAACCCACGTATCGATGGCCGTGAAAAAGACATGGTTCGTGCGCTAGACGTACGTACTGGTGTTCTTCCACGTACACACGGTTCTTCTCTATTCACTCGTGGTGAAACTCAAGCACTTGTTACTGCAACGCTTGGTACACAACGTGATGCACAAATCATCGACAGCCTAATGGGTGAGAAGAAAGACAACTTCCTTCTACACTACAACTTCCCTCCATACTGTGTAGGTGAGACTGGTTTCGTTGGTTCTCCTAAGCGTCGTGAAATTGGTCACGGTAAGCTTGCTAAACGTGGTATCCAAGCAGTAATGCCTTCTGTTGACGAATTCCCATACACAGTTCGTGTTGTATCGGAAATCACAGAATCTAACGGTTCTTCTTCAATGGCTTCTGTATGTGGTACATCTCTAGCACTTATGGATGCTGGTGTTCCAATCAAAGCTTCTGTTGCGGGTATCGCAATGGGTCTTGTTAAAGAAGGCGACGATTTCGTTGTTCTTTCTGACATCCTTGGCGACGAAGATCACCTAGGTGACATGGACTTTAAAGTAGCAGGTACTAACGCTGGTATCACTGCTCTTCAAATGGACATCAAGATCGAAGGTATCACTAAAGAGATCATGCAAATTGCACTTAACCAAGCGCAAGGTGCACGTAAGCACATCCTTTCTGTAATGGATGAAGCTATCTCTGGTGCTCGTGAAGATATCTCTGAATTCGCTCCACGTATCCACACAATGAAAATCAGCTCTGATAAGATCAAAGATGTTATCGGTAAAGGCGGCGCAGTTATCCGTGCTCTTTGTGAAGAAACGGGTACTACAATCGAAATCGAAGACGATGGCACAATCAAGATTGCTGCTACTGAAGGCGCAGCTGCTAAAGAAGCTATCCGCCGTATCGAAGAGATCACTGCTGAAGTTGAAGTTGGCCGCATTTACCAAGGTAAAGTTGCTCGTCTAGCTGACTTCGGTGCATTCGTTACTATCCTTCCAGGTAAAGATGGTCTAGTACACATCTCTCAAATCGCAGACAAGCGTGTTGAGAAAGTGTCTGACTACCTAACTGAAGGTCAAGAAGTTCCTGTTAAGGTTCTTGAAATTGACCGTCAAGGCCGTGTACGTCTAAGCATGAAAGAAGCAGTTGAAACGCCAGCTGAAGGCGAAGCACCTGCTGCTGAGTAATTCTTAGCCTATTAATGGGACTATCGCTTTTTAGTGATTTCTAACCCATTGGTAAAAAAGCATGTTATAAAGGGGAGCATATCGCTCCCCTTTTTTATTGCGGTCATAACAGGAGTAATTATTTGTGAAATGGTTTCAAACCGCGAGTATGTGTTTACTGCTTGTACTAACTGGTTGTGCGACAACATCAGATAACACCTCACGTTGGGTTTATCCACCAATGGCTGTGCCGCTTCAACCAAGTGTTCAGCAAGAAGTGCAAATAGCGCGCCTTAGTCAGTTATTACAACGCCCAGACTTGAACGATGAAGTTCGAGCTAAAATGTTGTTCGAGCGTGGTAACTACTACGACAGCGTTGGCCTGCGTGATTTAGCACGTCTTGACTTCAATCAGTCTCTTTCATTGAACCCCGCTCAACCTGATATCTTCAACCTTTTGGGTGTTTACTTTACGCAAGTAGGGGAGTTTGATGCCGCTTATGAATCTTTTGATTCTACGTTAGAGCTTGATCCTGCAAACTCATATGCAGAACGAAATCGTTCTATCGCACTCTACTATGGCGAGCGCTATGACTTAGCCAATGAAGAGATGATGAAGCACTACGCCGATGATCCTAGCGATCCGTTCCGCGCTCTGTGGCTTTACATCATTCAGCATGAACTCACGCCAGAACAAGCGAAGCTTGATTTACAAAAGCGTTACGAGAGTCGTGATGAGCAGTGGGGCTGGGTATTAGTTGCGATCATGCTTGACGATATTACGGAAGAGCAGGCGTTCAAAGCTATCCTAACGGGGACTCGCGACAACACGCTCCTAGCTCAACGCCTGACTGAAACGTACTTCTACCTTGCTAAGCGTCACCACATGAATGGTGATTACGCGAATGCTATCTCTTTGTACAAATTAGCGGTTTCTTTTAACGTGTATGAATACGTAGAACACCGTTACTCTTTCTTAGAGTTAAGCCGTATTTTTAGTACGCTTAAGGCTGAACATTTAGCGCAAGCTAAGTTGGCCGCTGCCGAAGAAGAAGCTAACGCTAAGTAAGTGACATAGTAAGAAAGTAAGAATATTAAAAACCGCTGCCAGTCAGCGGTTTTTTTATGCGCGTTGTTTAGTTTTTGGTTGCTTTAAAATCAAACAACATTAAAATAGTTAGCCTTGCTAACTAAATGTAAATTCTGTGGTTGGAAATCTATGCTGGATCAGAATCTAGAAAAAATTGAACGCTTTGCTTCTAAGATATGGCGCACTCAAGTGAATGAAGATCCTATCTGCCAATTGAGCTTCAATGAGTACGATTATTTGAAGGTCATTCAAGCTTCACCAGAGCCTATTCGGCTAACAGACCTTGCTATTGAGATGCAGGTGACAAAACCTTCTGCCACGACTATGGTTCAAAGGCTAGAAAGAAAAGGACTCGTAGAGCGCCAAGCCTCGCTTGAGGATGCACGATCTAAATTGGTCATTTTAACTAAGAAAGCTGAAATTGGTTTGCAAGAAGAGAGCAAGATTTATCAGGTGATGGCACAAACGCTTGAGAGCCGTTTATCTGAGCAAGAATCCCAACTGTTGAATCAACTGTTAGATAAAGCGTTGAAGTAATTAGTTTAAATATTTAGTTAGCCTTGTTAACTAATTTTCAGAGTCGTATCTCATTTTAGTGCGGCTCAATAGATGAAAGAAAGTAGAGTAAGAAATGAGTAACTCAATTAGTCGTCAATTCTGGCGATACACAATTCCTACCGTAGCGGCTATGTTGGTGAACGGCCTTTACCAAGTGGTAGATGGCATCTTTATCGGCCGTTATGTAGGTGCTGATGGACTTGCGGGTATTAACGTCGCGTGGCCTGTTATTGGGTCGATTCTCGGCATTGGTATGCTGGTGGGCGTGGGTACGGGTGCCCTTGTCTCGATTCGCCAAGGTGAAAAAGACACCAAAGGCGCTAAGCAGATCTTAGCAACGGGTCTAACCTTGCTGTTGGCGATAACGCCAATTGTCTCTGGATTGTTATTTCTGTTTGCTGATAACTTTCTGCTTTGGCAGGGCGCGGAAGGTCGAGTGTATGAGCTTGGCCTGCAATACTTACATATCCTAATTGGCGCAAGTGTTTTTACCTTGGGCTCTATTGCGATGCCATTTTTACTGCGTAACGATGACAGTCCAAACTTAGCCACCATACTGATGATTGTTGGTGCGGTGATCAATATTGTATTGGATTACCTGTTTATCGCTCAGTTTGGTTGGGAGTTGAAGGGGGCTGCATTGGCAACTGCAATGGCTCAGTTTGTGGTAACAGGTCTGGGTCTGGCTTACTTCTTTTCACGTCGAGCAAACTTGCGTTTACGTTGGAATGAACTGAGATTGAAGTTATCGGTAATTCCTGAAATCTTCGCTATCGGTACATCAAGCTTCTTTATGTATGCGTATGGTTCGATGATGGTGGCGCTGCACAATGCCTTGTTCTCTCAATATGGCGACCAGTTGATGATTGGTGCTTACGCGATTTTGGGCTATATCGTGACGGTTTATTACCTCACAGCGGAAGGCATCGCAAATGGTATGCAGCCTTTAGTGAGTTACAACCATGGTGCTCGCAATCAAGCGAATATTCGTAAGTTACTGAAGATTGCGATGGTGAGCTCTGTCTTGATTGGTGTGGCGTTTGTGTTGTTGCTGAACGCGTTCCCACGTGAGTTTGTTTCCGTCTTTAACTCGGATGAACCTCAGCTAGTTGAGTACACAGTGTTGGGTATTCGACTACACATGTTTGCATTGGCGCTTGATGGCTTCTTAGTGGTAGCGGGTGCTTACTATCAAGCGGTGAACAAGGGCAGTAAGGCGATGTTTGTGACGATAGGTAACATGCTTATCCAATTACCTTTCTTGTACATTATGCCTAAGTTGTACGGTGTGCCGGGGATCTGGATAGCGTATCCATTGTCCAATATCGCGTTAAGCGTAGTTGTTATGATCATGCTCTACAAAGATGTAAAGAAGCTCGATGCTGCGCCGCTGGAAACAGCGACGGCGTAGGTCGTTTTTATTGAACTGAATGATAAAAGGTCTAGCGAATGCTAGACCTTTTTTGTCTCTGTTACTGATTGATTCAACGAGAGGAGTTAGATGTTCTTAACTTCTAAACCTGCAAGTTGGTGCCAGTATCCGTTGCATTGACGGCTTTCAATGGTCATTGGCTTTTGACCATGCTCATTGGCTCTGAAGTTGTTGAGCTCAGAGAAGGTATCGATACCTAGCGGGCTCAAACGAACCACGTCGACTAAGTCATGCATGCTCGGCAGGTCATTGACTAGGTTGTAGCAGTAACCCGATTGGGTTTGGATACCGTTAAGGTTAAAAACCGACTGACCTTCTTGGCTATCGACTTGGAGACCTGTTGGGTACTTGATGCAGCAGGTTTCGCAATCGTCTTTGGCTTTGTTTTCAGCGCGAGCGGTAAAGCAGCGTGCTGAGTAAGCAAGCGGTAAGTAGCCATGGCTAAACACTTCGACTTCGAACTTATTACGAATATTAAGCTCTTCGCATTGTGTCATGACGTTGCTCAGCCATTCACGAGAAAGCTCAACAGGCATACACCAGCGCGTCATACCTTGCTTCAAAAACAGGTTCAGAGTGCGTGCATTGTAGGTGTTAACCGCAGGGCCAACCACGAACGGTACTTTGCTTTCGCTGGCTAATTGAATTGCCGATACGTCGTTGGCTTCAATCGCGAAGTCACCGTTATCAATGTACTTCTTCATGATGTTGACTTCGCTTGGCGCTTCCAATAACGCCATCGTCGATAGCACCACTTGCTTACCTGAAGCAGACAGCTCTTTGGCAATGTCCATCCAGTGTTTGGCTTTCATCTCACGACGCTTTGAACACACGGCTTCACCAAGGTAGATGATGTCGGCAGAGCTAGACTTTGCTTGCTCATAGAAGCTTTCAACGTCCTGTTTTGGCCAAAAGTAAAGTAGAGGGCCTAATGCGTATTTCATTGAGTTCTCCATTTGGCGCTATTGCCATTTGCGGTGGTAAGCACCAAGAGTGGTTTGTGTGCCTTCAGATACGTTCGCTAGTGTCGCATTCCAAGCTTGTTCTACTTGGTATTGTTCTGGATTCGCTAAGTAGCGATCAATGGCCGCACGCCACGTACGAGTCACTTGTTCTACATAAGCTGGGCTGCGTTGGCGGCCTTCAATCTTTACAGAAGCAACATTTGCTGCAAATAGCTCTGGCAACATGGATAGCGTATTAAGGCTAGTTGGCTCTTCAAGTGCATGGTAGCGCTTGCGTTCACCATCGATGTCCGCTTCAAAGCGACCTTTACACAGTGTAGGGTAGCCTGCGTTTTCGCCTGCTACGTACTTATCAATCAAGATTTCATTCAAGCGCGACTCTAGGCCTGTTTCTGTTTCTTGCCAGCGTACATACTTCGCCGGAGAACAAGCGCCTACCGTGTTAGGGGATTCGCCGGTCATGTATGAAGAGAGGTAGCAACGACCTTCAGCCATAATACACAAACTACCAAAAGCGAATACTTCAAGGTCAACGTCAGAGGTGATGTTACGAGAAAGCTGTTTGACCTGATGAATCGACAATACGCGTGGCAATACCACACGCTTTACATTGAAGTTCTTGTGGTAGAAATCGATCGCAGCTGCATTGGTCGCAGAAGCTTGTACTGATAGGTGCAGTTCTAGATCTGGGTATTTATTTGCTGCGTATTCAAGAACCGCAATATCCGCGATGATCAGCGCATCAACACCCAGTGCTGCCGCGTTGTCTACGGCATTGGTCCAACGTTCGAAGCCATTTGGGTGAGCAAAAGTATTTAAGGCAACGTGAATTTTCTTGTTGCGGTCATGCACGTATTGCACGGCGCGATCGAGCTTTTTACCCGCAAAGTTTAGGCCTGCAAAGTGTCGGGCATTGGTATCGTCTTTGAATCCGATATAGACAGCATCCGCACCGCAATCAATGGCGGTTTTCAAAGCAGGTAAGTTACCCGCTGGGCATAAGAGTTCCATTTGCTCACTACCAGTAGAATGAAATTGAAGCGAGCATTTTATGAAGAATTATGAATGACGGAATTGATGTAAGGCAGGTTTAGATGGATAAATCTGCTTTTACTCCGTTTGAGGTACTGACGAGTAGCCGTTTTATGTGTTGGTTAAGCTTTCAGAGGATGACGTATTCGAATCGTCTAATTAGTTCTTATGACGGCGGTTTTGTGCGAACAGCTCTTCGACGTCTTGTTTTGGTTGAGGACGATAGAAGTGGAAACCTTGAATGGAGCTACAGTTGAGGTTTGATAGAAGCGTCGCTTGCTCACTGGTTTCGACACCTTCTGCAACCACCGTTAAATCGAGAGATTTACCAAGGTTGATGATGTTTTCGATTACTGTAATTTGTTTCGGCAGAGTGTCGATATCAGAGATAAATGCACGGTCAATCTTGAGCTCATCAATAGGGAAGCGAGCTAGGTAAGACAGCGATGAATAGCCTGTACCAAAGTCATCGATGGACAAGGCGAATCCTAATTTCTTGATAGCGTTGAGCATTTGTAGCGTATGTTCGCTGTCACTCATCACAGCACTTTCTGTCAGCTCAAAAGTAATCGCGCTTGGGTCAAGCTCTGTTGAACGGAGTAGCTTTTCAACGTAATCAATCAGCTTTGGGTTACCAAACTGTTCTGGAGACAAGTTGATCGCCACTCGCCCAGGCAGGATACCTTGCATCTTCCAACGCTTAACCGTCGCAAATACTTCACGCATTACCACACGACCAAGCTGTTCGATAAGACCTGCACGTTCCGCTACTGGGATGAATGCGGCAGGGCTGATGTAGCCTTCAACTGGGTGCTTCCAACGAACCAGAGCTTCTGCGCCGTTGATGGTGAAATCACGGGCATTTACTTTCGGCTGATACCAAACCTCGAGTCCATTTTGTTGCAGTGCTTTTTGCAGCTCTATCTCAAGCCACAGTCGCATACGCGCTTCTTTGTTCATCTGTTCGTTGAACTTAATCAGGCGATTACGACCACGATCTTTGGCTTCATACATTGCGGTATCAGCATTTTGCAGCAGGATACGTGCGTCTGTACCATCTTGAGGAAAGCTAACGCTGCCAATAGAACAAGCTAAGCGTTTACTGAAATGGTGAAGATCGAAGGGTTGATTGATCAGAGCGATGATCTTTTCAGATAAGGCTTCAGGTGTTCGTTGATGTTCTGGCTCTGGCAGGATGATACCAAACTCGTCTCCGCCAAGGTGCCCAACTACCGCTTGACGAGGGAGTAGGCGTTTAAGACGAGATGCAACTTCTTTGATGACTTTATCACCGATGTGGTGACCCAGAGAGTCATTGATATTTTTGAAGTTATCAATGTCTAAGTAGAGCATCACAACGGGTGTATTGTTGTGAATGAATTGCTCAAGGCGCTTGGTAAATCCTACTCGATTGTAGAGTTTGGTGAGCGCATCAATATAGGCATCTTCACTGTTTGCCGGAGTAAACTGCTTTGCTGTTTCTTGTGCATCTTGGATAAGTACTAATTGTGTACTGTTTCCTAGCACTGCGGTCGAATCGATATGAAGTTGAACTTTACGTTCAAAGCCACATCGAGCCCCTGTTAAACAAACCAAACCCGACTCGGAAATAATAGAACTTAGCCTATTGTTAAAGACAGTTTTGGTTTGTTCATCGATAAACAGACGGCCCAGTTCTTCACCTAGCAACTCTGATGGTGAGTTGAAACCAAGTAATCTTGCTGCAGCAGGGTTAGATGACAAAATATAGTCGTTCTCAACCAAAAGCAGCCCGTCTGGCAGCAGTTGAGATAGCTTGTGGAACTTCGCTTCAGATTCTTCTAGGGAGCGAACGAGGACTTGATTTTCTGAGGTGTCAAAGGCGTGAAAGACGATGTAATCGGTTTTGTTGCCGCTAGTGAGGGGAGCAAGACTGAAATGAAGGCTAGTATCGAGGTCAGTCTCGTTGAGAGTGACTTCAGCTTCAATCGCTTCACCATTGAATGCGCGCTCATAATAAGGCTTTAGGTGTTGATAGAATTGCTCGCCTAAGGTTTGGCGATCATTCATGCCTGTAAGCTCAGTTTGAGTTAAACCAGCAATATCACAGTAACGCTCATTAACCATAAGGTAATTATGTTGAGCATCAAGAACTGCAAAAAAGAACGGACTGTTCGCAGTTAACTGAGTAAACCAATGTTGTAGTTGCTGGGGAGGCATCAAAGTACTACCAATTCTCCAAGAGCTTGAATATTCACTATAGATAAATACTTATTACTTGTGTGTAATTATTGGTATCTACCTGTGAGCGCAGCGATTCGCTGTAATTCTCATTACCTGAGTTACTATAACTGTGATTTTCAGGATATTAAAGGTCGAGTATCAAAGAGGAGTAAATTTGATACATAACAGTAACTGAGTTTTTAACATCATTTATGATGCATTCCATATTATTGACAAAGTTACGGATAAGTCACGTGATAAACAAGATTCGCACTCAACTAGTTCAAAATGCCGCATCAATTTTGCGATCTCCAGTCCAGTTATTGCCTAAAACAGTACAAAAAAGAGCCTTGTTGGAAGCGCTGAAAAGTGTATTCAAAGAAGCTCTAGAAGACGGTGACTTTGAGTTCCTTGAAGATAAGTGGCTTAAAGTTTCGATCAAGGATATGGGATTAAGTTGGTGTATTAGCTACCAAAATGAGCAACTAGTTGTAGCTGATAAAGAGGTTTCTGAAGATGTAAGCTTTAGCGGTAACCTTAATGATCTTGTGCTTATTGCAGGGCGTAAAGAAGACCCAGATACGCTTTTCTTCCAGCGTCGACTGTCGATTGAGGGGGATACTGAGCTCGGTTTAGAGGTCAAAAACTTGATGGATAGCGTAGATTTGGACTTATTGCCGACTCCTATGAAAACTTTGTTAAATCAATTAGCTGATTTTGTGCAGAAGGGAGTACAATCCCCAGATACACAAAGTGAGGTAATGAATGCTTATTCGAACTGAAGCACCGGCAGATATACTTGTCATTGATCGTTTATTGAAATCTGTTTTTGAAACGGATGCAGAAGCTAATTTGGTTATGAGCTTACGTGAGAATAGTCATTTAACCTTGTCGCTGGTGGCTTGTTCAGATGACGGTGAGGTGGTTGGTCACCTGATGTTTAGCCCTGTGACGCTTGATGGCGAAGACCACAACTGGCAAGGCCTGGCTCCTTTAGCGGTAAAAGCAGAGTGCAGAAACCAAGGCATCGCAAAATCTTTGGTTGAAGAAGCTTTCTCTACTTTGGTTGATTTTGGATACCCAGCCTGTGTTGTGCTCGGTGATCCTGCTTACTACGGTCGTTTTGGTTTTAAAGCCGCAAGTGAGTTTGGCTTTAGCTGCATTTGGGATGTACCTGAAGGTGCCTTCCAAGCTATCGAGTTAGTCGACGGCGTACTTGCTGGCCATTCGGGTAAGGTTGCTTATAGCCCTGAGTTTAACGACTTATAGGCCTTATTCACTAAGCAATGTGATGCAAACTGATTTAGTCTAAATAAAGGAGCTTGATGCTCCTTTATTTTTTGTTAGTATCAGCCCCAATGAGCTTATTTTCAGTTCGCTCTAACAAGACCAATAAACCTAAGGTTACACCGCTAGATATGTCACAAACACACGCACAATACCTACAAGAGATGGGCATTAGCCAATGGGAGCTTAGTCATCCAGAGCGCTTGGCTGGCTACGAATCTGAATTGATTCCGCTATCGAGCGACTGCAAGTTACTATTGGTTTCGCCTGAAAAACCTCAGGAAGAACTCGCCGTGATGTTTGAACGCGTACTTAAAAGTATCAAGCTCGACTTATCTCAAGCTTTACACCTTCAACCGCAACACTTGTCTGCTGTGGATTTAGGTTCGGTTGAATGGGTATGGTTTGCTGGTTGTGACTCTGCCCATGAACTGAAGGCAAAAACACTTCAATCTCCATTACTGTCTGACATTAACGGTAATAACCAACATCGCCGCGACTTATGGCAACAAATTTGTGCTTATGACTAATCAATTATTACCCACTTCAGAACAACACCTCGACGCTATTTGGCAGATTGAGCAGACCGCGCATTCTCATCCTTGGTCTGAAAACATGATCCGTGATCTTAATAGCCGTGGAGGCTGTCACCGTGTTTTAGAGGTGGATGGAGAGGTTGTCGGCTATTTCTATGCTCAGAACATTGTCGGTGAAGTGACTTTGCTGACGATAGCGGTTGACCCTAAGCAGCAAGGTAAAGGTTACGGCAAAGCTTTGGTTGAGCACTTTCTCGATATGTGTGAACAAGCTGATGCTGAGAGTGCTTGGCTGGAAGTTCGCGAAAGTAATGTGAATGCGTTTAATCTTTACGAGAAGGCTGGCTTTAATGAAGTTGACCGTCGTCGTAACTATTACCCAACCAAGCAAGGCAACGAAGATGCGATCATTATGAGCTATATTTTCCTGTCTTTTAGCTAGTCATGTTACGTTTTTAGCCGACTAAATAACTAACCACAGAATTAGCCACAAAATAGGGTGTAAACTGACCCTTTAGAAAGTGACACGCTTTCTGTATAATCCGCACACAGAATTCAAGGGCAAGTATTATCTACTTGCCCTTTTTACGCTTTAGATCAGCAAAGGGCGACTATGTCTTTCCAACAAGAAGTGAGCAAACGTAGAACGTTTGCAATTATCTCTCACCCGGATGCGGGTAAAACCACGATTACTGAAAAAGTTCTTTTATTCGGAAACGCGATTCAAAAAGCGGGTACCGTAAAAGGCCGTGGCTCTAACCAGCATGCTAAATCTGACTGGATGGAGATGGAAAAAGAACGTGGTATCTCGGTAACTACGTCGGTAATGCAATTCCCATACAACGATTGCCTAGTAAACCTACTCGATACTCCTGGACACGAAGATTTCTCGGAAGATACGTACCGTACACTAACTGCGGTTGACTCTTGTTTGATGGTTATCGATGCTGCTAAAGGTGTCGAGGATCGTACTCGTAAACTGATGGAAGTAACGCGTTTACGTGATACACCAATCGTAACGTTTATGAACAAACTTGACCGTGATGTTCGTGACCCAATGGAAGTGCTAGATGAAGTGGAAAGCGAGCTAGGTATGGCTTGTGCTCCAATCTCTTGGCCTATCGGTTGTGGTAAAGAGTTTAAAGGCGTTTACCACATTCACCGTGATGAAACGATCTTGTATGAATCTGGCCACGGCCATGAGATCCAAGAAGTTCGTATCATCAAAGGTCTAGATAACCCTGAGCTAGACGAAGCTGTTGGCGAAGATCTGGCGAGCAGCGTTCGTGAAGAGCTTGAATTGGTTATTGGCGCATGTCCTGAGTTTGATCACGAACTGTTCCTTGCTGGCGAGTTGACTCCAGTTTACTTCGGTACTGCATTGGGTAACTTCGGTGTTGACCATATGCTTGACGGCCTAACTCGATGGGCTCCAGCACCTCAAACGCGTCAAGCGAATGAGCGTGATGTTGAAGCTACTGAAGAAAAGTTCTCTGGTTTCGTCTTTAAGATCCAAGCAAACATGGATCCAAAACACCGTGACCGTATCGCATTCATGCGTATCGTATCGGGTACTTACGACCAAGGTATGAAGATGAACCATGTTCGTACTGGTAAGAACGTGAGTATCTCAGATGCGGTAACCTTCATGGCGGGTGACCGTGCGCGTGCTGAAAAAGCATACGCTGGTGACATCATTGGTCTGCATAACCACGGCACAATCCAGATTGGCGATACCTTTACTCAAGGCGAAAGCTTGAAGTTTGCTGGTATTCCTAACTTTGCGCCTGAGCTATTCCGTCGTATTCGTTTGCGCGATCCACTGAAGCAAAAGCAACTTCTAAAAGGCTTAGTTCAGCTTTCTGAAGAGGGCGCGGTTCAAGTATTCCGTCCTTTGCAAAATAACGATCTGATCGTTGGTGCAGTTGGTGTACTTCAGTTTGATGTGGTTGTAGCGCGCTTGAAAGCGGAATACAACGTTGAAGCGATTTACGAAGGTGTGAACGTTGCAACAGCTCGTTGGGTTGAATGTGATGACGCTAAGAAACTAGAAGAGTTCAAACGTAAGAGCCAAGCTAACCTAGCGTTAGATGGTGGTGATAACCTGTCTTACATTGCACCAACCATGGTGAATTTGAACCTAGCTTCTGAACGTTTCCCAGAAGTTCAGTTCCGAGCGACGCGCGAGCACTAATCGCGTCAGCTCTAGATAACATTGTTGGATAATATTAAAGCCGAATTGCTTCTAGCATTCGGCTTTTTTGTTACACTAAGGGTACACCGTTTTGATGGAGTAAAGCGTGTTTGATCTCAATTTAGTAAAGCCATTTCTCTCTGTATATCAACAAAGATCGATAACCAAAGCTGCTGAATCGTTAGAGTTAACTCAACCTGCGGTTAGTGCTGCAATCAAGAGGTTTGAAGCGGTCGTAGGTTATGCGTTGTTCGTAAGAGTTGGGCGTTCTATAGAACCAACTTCAATGGCTCACAAACTGGCTGGTCAATTATCTGATGCTTTAGAGTTGATGGAAGGGGCTGTATCAAGAAAACGTGATTTTACGGTTTATATGCCTGCGAATCTGCTCCACAAAATGCCCATGCTCAATGGTGTTCAGCTGGTTGAATCTCCAATTTCTGTAGAGAATGTTATCGAGGATATTCGACTCAACCGAGTAGATTTAGTGGTCGATACTGGTTTACCTAAACAGTCAAGTTTAGCGTCTGAATTTGCAACTACTGATCGATTGCTTCTTATGAGTGATCCTGAGAACAGTAAATTTGGTGAGAAGATTTCGATGGATGAGTTTCTTGAAGCACGGCATGTAACCTTGAAGTTACTTCGACAAGATACTCAAATAGTCGACTTTCTTTCCGAAAAGAGCTTCACACGTGATGTGGCAATTGAAGTTCGAAATCTAACTAACTTGATCTTAGCGGTAAAAGGAACTGACTACATTGCTGCGGTTCCGGTTAGCATGATCCATTTGGCTAAAACCATCGGTTTACAAATTCATGAACCTCCATTTGCGATGCGCCCGGTGGAATTCGAATTTTTCTATCACAAGAAGTATCAAACTAATGGGCAACATCAAGAGCTGAGAGATGAGCTCAAACAGTTATTAAATAGCTAGAAATCGAAGGCTAGACCGAATTCCACATAGTTTTTATCAGTGTTT
This sequence comes from Vibrio sp. QJM3NY_15, assembly GCF_057785995.1. Classification (NCBI taxonomy): domain Bacteria; kingdom Pseudomonadati; phylum Pseudomonadota; class Gammaproteobacteria; order Vibrionales; family Vibrionaceae; genus Vibrio; species Vibrio sp. QJM3NY_15. The sequence continues at coordinate 2,976,659 of NZ_CM173517.1, read as the reverse complement.
TCTGGGAAGTATGAGTACGTTATAGAGGGCTTTAGATATTTAATGTTAATAAAAGTGACCAGCTCATAATACTGGAGATTTGTTTTATCTGATTGGCTGATTCTATTTCCAGTCGCTGGGATATCTAGATAGTACTCGTTATTCTTTACCCCAATCTCTTGGTTGTATTTAAGCAAGAGATCAGCATATTTTACAGGGCTCCACATTAAGCCTGCACTGTATTCTATAGAGTCTGATGGAGTACAGATTAGGTTGCGGAAGTCATAGCATTGCTCTTGTTCGAATTTGTAGTTGTAATTAATATCACCGATCAGCGTCCAATCTTCATGCAGTAATTTAGCCGCAAAGATCCCTGTGGTGAGTTTGTTTTCACTCGCTTTAAATGTATTTTCGGTATAGTAAGTACTCCCCTGCCAGAATGAATAGCCGACTCCAACTTCCCAGTTTAAGTCGGTATCAATATCGCCAAAGACGCGAAAGTCATCCGTCATTCTATAGTTAGCATCGAGCGTTGCTACTGTGGAATCATCGACTTTGGAAAAGCTAATACCAAAGATATCGGTAAAACGCTCAATAGATTCAACAAGGGTGTCATTTGCAGATGAATGAAAAGGAAAAGTGGAAGCAAGTATTAATAGAAGGCGTTTCATATTTTAGTTCCGAATCGCTTTCCTTAGCTAGTGAGTAAAAACACCCGATAATAGCGTTCACTATTATCGGGTGAGCGGGTTCAACTCAGGTTGAATTTTAGCCGCGTAAACGTTGTTGAATTGCTGACTTCGCTTTCTGTAGCTTAGCAGGGGCGATAGATTGAACTTTGTCCTTTACGTTGTTTTTAACCGCAGGAGGAAGTGTCACATCACCTCGGTCGTTTACAACAATACCGTTGCGGAATTCAAGTGTTTCGTTGTCGGTATTAATGTACCCGATGCCTACAATATTACCTTCGCGATCTAGAATGTTGACGCTATCTCCAACTCTTTCAGCTGTATACTCAGTTGTACGAGATTTTCCATTAACCGTGACCTCTATATGTTCACCGGCTAGAGCAACTGAAACGGTTGGGTTAGGGCTTTGGCCTGGTTTGCCCCAACCTAAGTCAGCACTTTTAATGGTATCGACCACACGGTCACCAGAAATTATTTGAGCCATGCCGTTTTCAGCGATATGAACTAGAGAGAGCTCACCACCATTACTGATAACGTAGTACTCAGTGCCACCCATTTGAATGCCAGACATTACTTGCCCATCATTACCAGTAATGACATAACCGTTGCTTACTTTAGAAATTGTGCCGACCGTTTCGCCGTTAACGATAACTTGGTCGCCAATAACTGCTACTGCATTTTGCCCCCAATCACCTTCACCGTATTCAGGGAGGTCATTGTCTGGTGTGCCTGGTTTGCCCCAACCTAAGTCAGCACTTTTAATGGCATCGACCACACGGTCACCAGAAATTATTTGAGCCATGCCGTTTTCAGCGATATGAACTAGAGAGAGCTCACCACCATTACTGATAACGTAGTACTCAGTGCCACCCATTTGAATGCCAGACATTACTTGCCCATCATTACCAGTAATGACATAACCGTTGCTTACTTTAGAAATTGTGCCGACCGTTTCGCCGTTAACGATAACTTGGTCGCCAATAACTGCTACTGCATTTTGCCCCCAATCACCTTCACCGTATTCAGGGAGGTCATTGTCTGGTGTGCCTGGTTTGCCCCAACCTAAGTCAGCACTTTTAATGGCATCGACCACACGGTCACCAGAAATTATTTGAGCCATGCCGTTTTCAGCGATATGAACTAGAGAGAGCTCACCACCATTACTGATAACGTAGTACTCAGTGCCACCCATTTGAATGCCAGACATTACTTGCCCATCATTACCAGTAATGACATAACCGTTGCTTACTTTAGAAATTGTGCCGACCGTTTCGCCGTTAACGATAACTTGGTCGCCAATAACTGCTACTGCATTTTGCCCCCAATCACCTTCACCGTATTCAGGGAGGTCATTGTCTGGTGTGCCTGGTTTGCCCCAACCTAAGTCAGCACTTTTAATGGCATCGACCACACGGTCACCAGAAATTATTTGAGCCATGCCGTTTTCAGCGATATGAACTAGAGAGAGCTCACCACCATTACTGATAACGTAGTACTCAGTGCCACCCATTTGAATGCCAGACATTACTTGCCCATCATTACCAGTAATGACATAACCGTTGCTTACTTTAGAAATTGTGCCGACCGTTTCGCCGTTAACGATAACTTGGTCGCCAATAACTGCTACTGCATTTTGCCCCCAATCACCTTCACCGTATTCAGGGAGGTCATTGTCTGGTGTGCCTGGTTTGCCCCAACCTAAGTCAGCACTTTTAATGGCATCGACCACACGGTCACCAGAAATTATTTGAGCCATGCCGTTTTCAGCGATATGAACTAGAGAGAGCTCACCACCATTACTGATAACGTAGTACTCAGTGCCACCCATTTGAATGCCAGACATTACTTGCCCATCATTACCAGTAATGACATAACCGTTGCTTACTTTAGAAATTGTGCCGACCGTTTCGCCGTTAACGATAACTTGGTCGCCAATAACTGCTACTGCATTTTGCCCCCAATCACCTTCACCGTATTCAGGGAGGTCATTGTCTGGTGTGCCTGGTTTGCCCCAACCTAAGTCAGCACTTTTAATGGCATCGACCACACGGTCACCAGAAATTATTTGAGCCATGCCGTTTTCAGCGATATGAACTAGAGAGAGCTCACCACCATTACTGATAACGTAGTACTCAGTGCCACCCATTTGAATGCCAGACATTACTTGCCCATCATTACCAGTAATGACATAACCGTTGCTTACTTTAGAAATTGTGCCGACCGTTTCGCCGTTAACGATAACTTGGTCGCCAATAACTGCTACTGCATTTTGCCCCCAATCACCTTCACCGTATTCAGGGAGGTCATTGTCTGGTGTGCCTGGTTTGCCCCAACCTAAGTCAGCACTTTTAATGGCATCGACCACACGGTCACCAGAAATTATTTGAGCCATGCCGTTTTCAGCGATATGAACTAGAGAGAGCTCACCACCATTACTGATAACGTAGTACTCAGTGCCACCCATTTGAATGCCAGACATTACTTGCCCATCATTACCAGTAATGACATAACCGTTGCTTACTTTAGAAATTGTGCCGACCGTTTCGCCGTTAACGATAACTTGGTCGCCAATAACTGCTACTGCATTTTGCCCCCAATCACCTTCGCCGTATTCAGGGAGGTCATTGTTTGGGGTTATGTATACAGGTAATGAAGGAATAGCTTCGTCAGTACCAGAAGACGTACTCGAACTACTTGAAAGCAACCCTGCAACCAATGCAGCAGAAGCCGCACCAACTGCAGCCCAAGTACCGTTAGATTGTTTTTCGTAAGTTACGTCATCGACTGTAGCTGTCGTGCCTGGAGTAGCATTGGCATATTGTTCGTTTAATTTATACTGAACAGAAGCATCGATATAGTTCATCTGCCCGCCAATAAGTTGAAGTGTTTGTTGGTTTGCTAGTTCTACGTCAACTTGAGGTGCAGAAGCAAAAACAGGTGCTGCTAATACGCTAGAAATTGAAATGGCTAAGAGTGATGCTTTCATAAAGTAGGATCTCGTAATTGAATGGAGCGTCTTGCTATCAATGCCTCCTTGGCAAGTGCGTTTATTATTCGCTGTGGTGAGATTTTCAACAATATAGCCAGCTAGTGTTAATACATAAATGTAATTTATGCTTTTAAGGTTTTTAGGTTGTATTTTGAGCTTTGGTGTAATTTGTATGTGTAGTTTTGATGCTTTGTTTTATGTGTTATTTTTTGAATGTTGAGGCAAGACTTGAGGTAAGTATGTTCAGTTGGATAAAAGCTTGGATTAAGAAATACGATAAGTGGTGCGAAGAGCTTGGCTTAACGCCTGAAAATAAGCGCAGCTGCGTGGCTTATCGCCGTGATCCTCAAGGACAACAAACAGAGAGTAGGGAAGATGACACTGCAAATAAGTGACTTTCCGCTTTTTGATACTCATTGCCATGCGGATTTTGAGGCGTTTGAGCAAGGTTTTGCACCTGTTCAAAGTATTGATGGCTACCTTAAAGAGGCGAAACAAGCACATGTCGAGAAGCTGCTGATTCCTTCTATTGGCCAGAGTAACTGGAGGAAGCTTGATGAAATCGCTCAATCTTACCCCAATGTCCACTACGCATTAGGCTTTCATCCTTACTTTTTAGAGCAAGCGGAGGATGAGCAATTTTCGGAACTTCGCCAATTACTCTCATCAAAAAACAGTCAATGTGTTGCGATAGGAGAGTGCGGACTCGACTTTTTTGTTGATGTAGATAGAGAAAAGCAAGAGCGTTTTTTCATCCAACAAATGGAACTCGCGAAGGCATTTGAACTGCCCTTAATCATCCATGAAAGGAAGTCTTATAACCGACTTATTGAGCTAATAAAGCAGCACAAATTCACTTTGGGTGGCGTGATTCACGGCTTTTCGGGGAGTGAGCAGCAGGCTTTGGCGTGGATCAAGCTCGGTTTCTATATTGGCGTCGGTGGAACGATAACTTACCCAAGAGCGCAAAAAACGCGCACAACCATCGCTAAATTGCCCCTTGAATGCTTGGTGTTGGAAACGGATGCTCCCGACATGCCTGTGTACGGAAACCAAGGAAATGTTAATCATTCCAAATATTTAGTTACGATATTAAATGAACTTATTTTGCTTAGAAATGAACCGAAGCAATCGGTTGCAGCGCAAATATGGCAAAATAGCCATCGTGCATTCGGTATATGTGAATAAAATCGAGGGTTTTTGTTTATCGTTTGCGTAAATTGCATTGAGCTTGTGATTTGGCTCACATTTGTGTGTGAATGGTACATGAATCTTGTACGAAAGTGTGAGGATGGCATTACTTTATTAGTGGTCGCATGAGTATAATTGCCTCCGCTTTATAGCCCCATTTTGTAACACGCCAATAAATAACTAATAAGGAAGTCATAAACTATGAGCCTGTTTATGAGCCTCGTCGGAATGGTTGCACTGATTGCAATCGCAGTACTACTATCTGACAACCGCAAAGCTATTAATCTAAGAACAGTGGGTGGCGCTTTCGCTATCCAATTCGCACTTGGTGCATTCGTACTTTACATCCCTTGGGGTCGTGATCTACTTGCAGGTTTCTCTGCTGGTGTAGCAAACGTGATCGACTACGGTAAAGACGGTACTGGTTTCCTATTCGGCAGCCTAGTTAACTTCTCTGTTGACGGTATCGGTTTCATCTTTGCTTTCCAAGTACTACCAACTCTGATTTTCTTCTCTGCACTTATCTCTGTACTTTACTACATTGGTGTAATGCAAATTGTAATCAAAGTTCTTGGTGGTGGTCTTCAGAAAGCTCTAGGTACTTCTCGCGCCGAGTCTATGTCTGCAGCAGCAAACATTTTCGTTGGTCAAACAGAAGCACCTCTAGTTGTTCGTCCTTTTGTTCCTAAAATGACTAACTCTGAACTATTCGCAGTAATGTGTGGTGGTTTGGCTTCTGTAGCTGGTGGTGTACTAGCAGGTTACGCATCTATGGGTGTACCTCTAGAGTACCTAGTTGCAGCGTCATTCATGGCAGCACCTGGTGGTCTACTATTCGCTAAAATCATCAAGCCTGAAACAGATACGCCAGACGATAACATCGCTGACGAAATGGACGGTGGCGATGACAAACCAGCTAACGTTATCGACGCAGCAGCAGGTGGCGCATCAGTTGGTCTACAACTAGCACTTAACGTTGGTGCAATGCTACTAGCATTCATCGGTCTAATTGCTCTAATCAACGGTATCCTTGGTGGCATCGGTGGTTGGTTCGGTATGGAACACCTAACTCTAGAACTTCTTCTAGGTTGGATCTTCGCACCGCTAGCATTCATCATTGGTGTTCCATGGGAAGAAGCAACTATCGCTGGTTCTTTCATTGGTCAGAAGACAGTTGTTAACGAATTCGTTGCATACCTAAACTTCGTACCATACATCGGTGAGAACGCTCAAATCGTTGAAGCAACTGGCCAAGTAATGTCTGTTAAGACTCAAGCAATTATCTCGTTCGCTCTATGTGGTTTCGCAAACCTTTCTTCAATTGCGATTCTTCTAGGTGGCCTAGGTGGTATTGCACCAAGCCGTCGCCACGACATCGCTCGTATGGGTGTTAAAGCGGTTATTGCTGGTACTCTATCTAACCTGATGGCAGCAACAATTGCTGGCTTCTTCCTGTCTTTCTAATTAGTTAGAAATCGATATATAGACGCCATAATAATATCGCCCCGTAGCAAGAAATTGCTGCGGGGCTTTTTTGTTTTTAGGCCCCATGATTTTTGCAAGAGCATGAACATATGCTCGGAGTCGAAAATGGGTCTAGAATGTTTTTTTGAGATACAAACCGTTTGCGTTCTAAGGAGCACTACAATTTATTGATGGATACCTATAATGTATAAGCTTAAGGGATAGGATGTCTCTGTTGGCAAGAAAGTAACCGCTTGGATTTATCTAAAGGTTATTCTTCTGGGATTAAGCCAAACTTAGCGATACGCTATAGATGTTAGACACAACATGACTGATTTGTTGTGCCATAGACCAAACTGGTACTGTGCGGTGACAAGGATTGCAATTGGTAGCGAAAGTTATCAAGTCTTCAGGGAACCAAGTCCGTTCATTTGTGGCTACTGAGCATTTTTAATTATCCATCTATACTGGATGGGTGGCGAAGTAGTTAACTATTTGAATATATTGATCGGAGATAGAAATGAGCGATTTAAAAGCAGCAGCTCTACGTGCACTTAAACTTATGGACCTAACGACGCTAAATGACGACGATACTACTGAGAAAGTAGTGGCGCTTTGTCATGACGCGAAGACTGCAGTTGGCAACACCGCTGCAATCTGTATTTACCCTCGCTTTATCCCAGCTGCTAAGAAAGCGTTGCGTGAGCAAGGTACTCCAGAAGTACGCATTGCGACTGTAACTAACTTCCCTCATGGTAATGACGACATCGAAATTGCTGTTGCAGAAACAAAAGCAGCGGTAGCGTACGGCGCAGACGAAGTTGACGTAGTATTCCCATACCGTGCTCTTATTGCTGGCAACGAAGAAGTTGGCTTTGAGCTAGTTAAACAGTGTAAAGCAGCTTGTGGTGACATTACGCTTAAAGTGATCATCGAAACTGGTGAACTGAAAGAAGAAGCACTGATCAAGAAAGCTTCTCAAATCTGTATCGAAGCAGGTGCAGACTTCATCAAAACTTCAACAGGTAAAGTGCCAGTAAACGCGACTCCTGAGTTCGCACGCATGATGCTTGAAGTTATTCGTGACATGGGCGTTGCTAAAACAGTTGGTTTCAAACCTGCTGGTGGCGTTCGCACTGCTGAAGATGCTCAAGCTTACCTAGCAATGGCTGATGAGCTACTAGGCGCTGAGTGGGCAGACAACATGCACTACCGTTTTGGTGCTTCAAGCCTACTGACTAACCTTCTTAATACATTAGAAGTGACAGACCAGACTGCAGATCCAGCAGCATACTAATTTACTCGTCATATTTGACGCCGCAGCGTTGTTGACTGCGTAAGTTCACCGGTTCGCCGGCCGTCCTAATCACATAGAGCTTCTATGCTCATAGGAATGAACTCACTGGTCGCCTAGCTGCAACGCCAAATATTTAGAGTATTGAAAATAACAAGTCTGTTTGATGGAGTGGCGTTAAGTCACTCCATATTACCTCTTTATCCTACAACCATACTCGCTCAGAGTTTGGGAGGCACTAATGTATCTACCTCAAGAAATTATTCGCAGAAAACGTGATAACGAAGTACTGACCACAGAAGAAATTAACTTCTTCATCCAAGGTGTTGCTAAAAACACGGTTTCTGAAGGCCAAATTGCAGCATTCGCAATGGCTATCTTTTTTAATGAAATGACGATGCCAGAACGTATCGCACTAACATGTGCAATGCGTGATTCAGGCATGGTGATTGACTGGAGCCACATGAATTTTGATGGCCCAATCGTTGATAAACACTCTACTGGTGGTGTTGGTGACGTAACTTCTCTGATGCTTGGCCCTATGGTGGCAGCATGTGGCGGTTTCGTTCCAATGATCTCTGGTCGTGGTTTAGGCCACACTGGCGGTACGCTAGACAAGCTAGAATCTATCCCTGGTTACAACATTACACCCACCAACGATGTGTTTGGTGCAGTAACCAAAGAAGCTGGCGTGGCGATCATCGGCCAAACGGGCGATCTAGCACCGGCTGATAAGCGCGTTTACGCGACTCGTGATATCACAGCAACAGTCGATAACATCTCGCTAATCACCGCTTCAATCCTCTCTAAGAAACTGGCTGCTGGCCTTGATTCTCTAGTGATGGACGTAAAAGTCGGTTCAGGCGCATTCATGCCAACGTATGAAGCCTCTGAAGAACTAGCGAAATCTATCGTTGCAGTAGCAAACGGTGCTGGCACTAAAACAACAGCAATCCTAACGGACATGAACCAAGTTCTGGCTTCTTCAGCGGGTAATGTAGTCGAAGTACGTGAAGCGGTTCAATTCCTAACTGGCGAATACCGTAATCCACGTTTGTTGGAAATCACGCTAGCGTCGTGTGCGGAAATGTTGGTGTTGGGTAACCTAGCAAAAGATTCAGATGAAGCGCGTGAAAAACTGATGGCTGTACTGGATAACGGTAAAGCAGCAGAGTGCTTCGGTAAGATGGTAGCGGGCCTTGGTGGTCCAGCAGATTTCGTAACGAACTACGATAACTACCTAGAAAAAGCAGAAATTGTTAAACCAGTGTACGCACTTGAAAGCGGTGTAGTATCAGCGATGGATACGCGTGCAATTGGTATGGCTGTCGTTGGTATGGGCGGTGGTCGCCGCGTAGCAACAGACAGCATTGATTACGCAGTCGGTTTTGATAGCTTCATTCGCCTTGGCGAAGTAGCAAGTGACGATAAACCATTAGCAATGATTCATGCTCGCAATGAACAACAGTGGCAAGAAGCTGCGACGGCATTACAAAATGCAATCACTGTGGGCGGAGAATATACAGCAACGCCAGACGTTTACCGTCAGATTCGTTCTGAAGACGTGTAAATAACAGGTATCGGTATACCTCGTGTATACCGATAAACAGAGTTCTGGTGCAAAGAGCAATAAGTTGGTGAAGAAAATGAAAAGAGCATTTATTTTAGTTTTAGATTCATTCGGTATCGGTGAAACAGCGGATGCTGACACATTCGGCGATGTAGGTTCGGATACAATGGGTCACATTGCTGACCATTGTGATCAAGGTCTTGCAGACAACGCGGATCGTAAAGGTCCACTAACGCTGCCAAACCTGTCTAAGCTAGGCTTAGCAATGGCTCACAAAGAGTCTACAGGTCGTTTTGCTCCTGGTATGGATGCAGACGCAGAGATCATTGGCGCTTACGGTCACGCTGCTGAGCTGTCTTCTGGTAAAGACACGCCATCAGGTCACTGGGAAATCGCAGGTGTTCCTGTACTGTTTGACTGGGGCTACTTCACCGACAAAGAGAACAGCTTTCCAAAAGAACTGACTGACCGAATCCTTGAGCGTGCTGGTTTATCAGACTTCTTAGGTAACTGCCACTCATCGGGTACAGAAATCCTAGACAATCTAGGTGAAGAACACATGAAGACTGGCCTGCCAATCTTCTACACTTCTGCTGACTCTGTTTTCCAGATCGCTTGTCACGAAGAGACATTCGGCCTACAAAACCTATTAGACCTTTGTCAGATTGCTCGTGAAGAGCTAGCTGACTACAACATTGGTCGTGTTATCGCTCGTCCGTTTATTGGTGCTGGTAAAGGTCAATTCGAACGTACTGGTAACCGTCGCGATCTTTCTGTGGAGCCGCCAGCGGCAACTATTCTTCAGAAGCTGGTTGATGAGAAGGGCGGCAACGTTCACTCAATCGGTAAGATCTCTGATATCTACGCGGGTTGTGGTATCACTCAGAAAACCAAAGCAACAGGTATCCCTGCGCTATTTGAAGCAACCAAAGAAGCGATCACTGAAGCGGGCGACAACACTATCGTGTTCACTAACTTCGTTGATTTCGACTCAGCATACGGCCACCGCCGTGATGTTGCCGGTTACGCAGCGGCGCTAGAGTACTTCGATGGTCGCATCAATGAAATCATCGATATGATGAAAGAAGATGACGTGCTTATCCTAACGGCAGATCACGGTTGTGACCCAACATGGCCGGGTTCAGACCATACTCGTGAGCATATCCCAGTGATTGTTTACGGTAACAAGGTTCCTGCAGGCTCTCTAGGCCGTCGCGATACCTTCGCTGATATCGGTCAAAGCTTAGCGTCATACTTTGGCACATCGCCAATGGGATACGGTACAAGCTTTTTATAATAGTTAGCTAGAGAGAGGGAAACCTCTCTCTTCTTTTTTGTTTTGAGATTAAGGATATTTTCAATGGCTACTCCACATATTAATGCTGAAATGGGTGATTTCGCTGACGTAGTTCTAATGCCAGGCGATCCACTACGTGCTAAATACATTGCTGAAACCTTCTTAGAAGAAGTGGTTCAGGTGTGTGATGTTCGTAATATGTTTGGTTACACCGGCACTTACAAAGGTCGTAAGGTTTCGGTAATGGGACATGGTATGGGCATTCCATCTTGTTCTATTTACGCGACTGAGCTGATCAAAGATTTTGGTGTAAAGAAGATCATTCGTGTCGGCAGTTGTGGTGCAGTGAGCGAAGATATCAAAGTGCGTGATGTAGTGATCGGCATGGGCGCATGTACTGACTCTAAAGTGAACCGCATTCGCTTTAAAGGTCATGACTTCGCGGCTATCGCAGATTACAAAATGGTGCGCGCGGCAGAAGATGCAGCCAAAGCTCGCGGTGTCGATGTAAAAGTCGGCAACCTGTTCTCGGCTGAGCTGTTCTACACGCCAGATCCAGAGATGTTCGAAGTGATGGACAAGTACGGCATTGTTGGCGTTGAGATGGAGGCCGCAGGTATCTACGGTGTGTGTGCTGAATACGGCGCAAAAGCTCTGACGATTTGTACTGTTTCTGATCACATCAAAACCGGTGAGCAAACCACATCAGATGAACGTCAAACGACCTTCAATGACATGATGATTATTGCACTCGACTCAGTGCTGCTTGGCGATCAAGAATAATTATTTTGCTATAGCTTGATAAGCTAACAGATAACAAAAAGCCCCGTCGCTGCCTGAGCGTCGGGGCTTTTTATTGGTAATGATTTATTACTGAGCATTATTTCTTGGATTCTGAAGACTATGTGATTTCAATCGAAATAAATCATGTTGCCTAATCCGAGGTTTTTATTTCATGATTCCAAGGTCAAAAGCCCAAGGTCCAAGGCTCTATGACAGAGCTTATGAGTTTGCATTCTTAAGCAGTAAGTTCTCACCAGACTTGGTTTTTCTTCTACGAATGAGCATGACGAACAGCACACCACTGACAAACCCCATCAAGACCATGCCGATCATGTAACGATCGCTCTTACGGTAATGGTGATCAGAAATCGCCGTCATTTTTCCTGTTTCAAAAGTCACTCGAATAAAGCCGATGATCGTTTTTTCTGGCGAGTAGATAGGTTCAACTAATTGCTGCCTGCCGATACTTGCTGTTGAAAGTGGCGTGTCTAAGCCCAGAACTTCGCGTACCGAGAGTGCTTTTTCGCTCGAAGCCAGTCGAATCCCCTCTGCATCATAGATGGTGGTATCGAATACCAGTCGATCTTGAGAAAGCTGATTAGTCAGTTCAAGCAGTCGTTCTTGATCTTGTTGGGTGATCGCTTTGCTGGCCGAAAGCGAGGCCTGCGAGATAAGTAATTTAGTCAGCGTCTCTAGCTGCTTTGCTTGGATTTTCTCGTTACCTTTACTGATCACGACCGTATTTTTAATCGTTACAACGAACATAGTAGCCAGCAAAATGAGGGCTAGCATTCGTAAAGCGTTACGTATTGAGAACAATGATTCATTCATGTTTCACGAAGCCTGAAATAAACAAATGTTATGATTAAGACATATTGAGACTTGCGTTTTCAAATTGCAATAGGTTAACGTTTAGCATAGTTAATTAGGAATCATACACATGGACGCTCAGAAATATCTGCCGATTAAAAGGCATACAACATTATTAACTCGACTCCCCGAGACTCGTTTCGCTTCTCAACTCGCTAAAGCCAAAGCCAACTGGATTGTATTCGGCGAGTACTTGTCTCCTCAATCTTTTGATGACATCGACTTTTTCACAGGCACTTACAACACCATTCTTGATACGTGGAAAGTTGGGCATTATGAAGTGGCGCTGATGTCTGGAAATTTAACCCCAGCACACGAAGAAATCCTACAGGCCTTAAAGCTTGATTATGCTTGCCTTAGCGAGGTCCCAGACTTATCTAAGCCAGGTTTGATTGTGATGGATATGGATTCCACAGCAATTCAAATTGAATGTATTGATGAAATAGCAAAGCTAGCGGGTGTTGGAGAATTAGTCTCTGAGATCACGGAGCGAGCGATGCAAGGTGAACTCGACTTTGAACAGAGCTTACGCCAGCGAGTCGGTGCACTTAAAGGTGCTGATGAAGCTATCTTAGAACAAGTTCGTCAGTCACTGCCTTTCATGCCTGACTTAGTAGAACTCGTGAACACACTGAATAAGCTAGGTTGGAAAACGGCGATTGCGTCTGGTGGTTTCACATACTTCTCTGATTACTTAAAAGATACGCTTGAGCTTGACCATGCTCAGTCAAATACTCTCGAAATCGTTAACGGCAAACTGACAGGCGAAGTGTTAGGTGATGTTGTTTCGGCGCAGACCAAAGCGGATATCTTGGTAGAACTTGCTGAAGAGTATGAGCTGGAACTGCACAACACCGTTGCAGTAGGTGATGGTGCCAATGATTTGGTGATGATGCGATCTGCGGGTTTAGGCATTGCCTATCATGCGAAACCTAAAGTAGAGCAACAAGCTCAAACCGCTGTGCGTTACGCGGGTTTAGGCGGCGTGCTGTGTATCTTGTCTGGCGTATTAGCTAAGCAGCAAAAAATCAGCTGGCAAGCGAAGCCTTAGTCATATTCGTTAAGCGCGAAACAAGAGCGCATTTACAACGGACACAAAAAAGCAGGCGATGAGCCTGCTTTTTTATTTTTGTCTCTGAAACATGGATGACTTAGGTCGATAGTCCAGAGGCTTGGATTAGCGAGTCAGCTCTAATCGAATCAACACTTCATCGGTAATATCTTCTATCTCGCCGTAGCCGATAAAAGCGGTAATTTCGTTCTCTAGCTTTTTCGCTTGATGCATACTGATTCGAGACAACTCTTCTAAGTCGGACTGAAACAAGCTGGTCAAAGGATTGAAGATTGGCGCTGTCGTCACTCGCAATACATACACATCACCTAAGTGCTGTGCCTTCTTAATGAATAAGATGCGTTCTTTGGCAGACGCGAAATCTTTGACCAATTTAGTATGTACGGATTGGATCTTGTCACCAAACTTAACCGCAGCAATGTACACATCATGATGCTTAGGCTCGGCACCTTGAATCTTTTTCAGTGGCTCCGCCAATAGCGAATTAGAGTGGCCTTTGAAAATCGGTTCCAGTGAAAACTTTTGATTGTGACCAAGCTTAGCGAGCAGCGCTAGATGCTTGTTCAGCGGGAAGTTCACACCAATAATCTTACAACGTAGTGTTGAGCTTGGTTTATCAATGAATATTGGGTTACTGACCATCTTGCTCAACAGAATATTATGCAGAGATTCAAGGAGCGAGTGGGTTGGCAATATCTCTTGTTTCTTAACCAACTTGCTTTGGTTTTGATCAATCAGGCCATTTAAAAATGCGATGGTACGCATTGTTTTGGCGTTTTCAGCGATAACCAATTGCACATTACGACCGTTGGGGCTCACTCGAATAACATGATAAGGAACCGTACTGAGCGGTAGCTTTTTGTCATAGAGTTGCAGCTCATTGAAGTTCACCAACACAGGGTCATTAATCTTCAAAACCATTGGGTGTTCAAGGGTAACGCTAAGACCACGTTTAGAAATGTCTAAGGTGTTTCCATTTGCAGCCGCTCCGTCTTGAGAGGTCAGTTGCAACGGCGATTTGAATTGGTATCTCGGTTCTTTACGGCGAGTTTGAGAGTCAAAGTAGATACTCTGAATATTGCCTACTACAGAACGCGGGTGACGGAAGCGGTTCAGTTCACTGCTTGGAATGCGCGGTTTTTCACTCAATAGATAGTCAGCCGCGCTTTCGTGATCGCCAATCTCTTGCAAGATTCCACAATGCGTCAGTTGTGCTGAGCTTTGAGCCAGCGTATCCGAGTGCTTGGCTAAGGCTTGTCTTTCGGTATCCGATAGTTCGAATACCGAGAACTTAAACGCTTTCCAGCTGGTACGTTTACCACCGATGTGCCAAAACAACTGTCTTTGCTCACGTGAGGCCTCAGGTAGCATCATCGAATAGAACAAGGTTTTATTTTGATGTTCATGAGTAAACGAATAGATGACGTTACTTGTGCCTTTAACGCCAGGTTTAGCAAGCAGATTCATTCGTTGCTCGTTAAATAGAGTCCCTAACGCTTGCTGGTTTCGCTCATCGTGCCAGTATTGCCATAATGGATGGTTGTTATCGGTTAGCAATGCCAGTTTAAGTTCGCTACCACTGAAGAACAGCGGAAGGTTGCAGGTGTGCTTGAGATAGGTATGTTCGATGCCTCGAGTGCGAGTTCGAATAAAACGGTCTTGATTCTCGTGACTGGTTTTCTTGCTAGAGCTATTCAAAGATTCATCAAGCAAGCGAGCAACGAGGCTTGAATCGCTAATCTTGATCGTTCTCAGGAACTTAACGGCATTATTTTCGTAAGACTCGTCAATGCCCAGCACTCGAAATTCCACGATGTCGTTGCTGTCTGTTTCCAAAGACTTCTCAACAAGCTCTGTGAATTTTACTTCGATGATTTCGCCAAGGTTATATCTAAAGGCACTTGGTACTTTGAATTTGGCACCCGAAGGAGAAATGTCGACTGTCACACCGTGTAGGCTTTGGCCTTTAGATGTGGTGATCTCAACTTGAGAACTGATCTTGAGTCTGTTTTCTTGGCGCTTTAGGTCATAACCTAGGTTGATAGCTTCGGCTTCATAAGGGCTATTCGCACTGGTGATGTCGTTGTTGTCTTGGAAAGACGTTTTAACAATATTACGAAGCGGCTGAGTTCGCGGGGTCATGACTAACTCCCACGTACCTTCGGTATAGCCTTTAAATTTTTTGGTACCACGTTGATACGCATTTAATGCAATGTCATCAAGCCAGTGTTTACGTCCATCGAGCGTAAACTGACGGCACTCATTATCAATACGTCCGCGTAAATCAATGCTCTTTGTACACGGAGCCATGATACGATTCAGTTCCATTTTAACGAGCAATTTCAGAGACGGGGATTCACCTTCTGTCATTTGAGAAAGAAGGAAGTCGAAATCCTCAGCGTGATAGGCTGGGATGAGTCGCTCTGCTACAGATAGAATTTCAGATTGCTGCATACTTTTCTTGTTAGAATGGACGGTACGTTTATGTTATCGACTAGTTTAAATCGATCTTTAAGTATAAGTGGTATGACTGCAACTTTTATTTTCACCCGTACGGTCAAATAAGTCACAAATTGACAACATCATTGTGTAACTGAGTAAATTATTGAGGTTTTATGGCTAAGGCAAAACGAGCTTATGTGTGTAATGACTGTGGTGCTGACTTTCCACGTTGGCAGGGACAGTGCAATGCATGTGGTGCTTGGAACACGATTACAGAAGTTAGGCTAGCGGCTTCACCTCAAGTTGCGCGTAATGAACGACTCAGTGGTGGTTACGCGGGTGGCACAACAGAATCTTCGGTTCAAACACTTTCTGAGATTGACCTGCAAGAAGTCCCTCGCTTTAGTAGCGGCTTCAAAGAGCTCGACCGTGTACTTGGTGGCGGTGTCGTTCCTGGCGCTGCAATTCTGATCGGTGGTAATCCCGGTGCAGGTAAATCAACCCTGTTACTGCAGACCATGTGTCAGCTTTCTTCGCAATTACCGACTCTCTATGTCACTGGGGAAGAATCCTTACAGCAGGTAGCGATGCGTGCCTCTCGATTGGGCTTACCAAAAGAGCACTTAAAAATGCTCTCTGAAACCAACGTCGATAAAATCTGTCAGGTTGCTGAGAAGGAGCAACCTAAGATCATGGTTATCGACTCGATCCAAGTAATGCATGTCGCTGATGTTCAATCATCGCCAGGCAGTGTTGCTCAGGTACGCGAATCGGCAACCGCATTAACGCGCTATGCGAAACAGAACAACGTTGCCGTGTTCCTAGTAGGACACGTAACTAAAGACGGTACCTTAGCTGGACCAAAAGTACTTGAACACATTATTGACTGCTCGGTGCTGTTAGATGGTGGAACGGATAGCCGTTTTAGAACGCTACGCAGTCACAAGAACCGTTTTGGTGCCGTGAATGAGCTTGGTGTGTTTGCGATGACAGGCCAAGGACTAAAAGAAGTCAGCAACCCATCGGCTATTTTCTTGTCTCGCGGTGAAGAAGAAACCTCAGGCAGTTCAGTGATGGTGGTTTGGGAAGGGACGCGTCCACTTCTTGTTGAAATCCAAGCGCTGGTGGACTATTCGCAGCTGGCAAACCCGCGTCGTGTCGCGGTTGGTCTTGAGCAAAATCGACTGTCATTGTTATTAGCAGTGCTGCATAAACATGGCGGCTTACAAATGGCTGACCAAGATGTGTTTGTGAATGTCGTTGGTGGTGTTAAAGTAACCGAAACTAGCGCAGATCTAGCATTAGTGATGGCATTACTTTCTAGCTTTAGAGACCGAGCACTACCGAAAGATGTGGTTGTGTTTGGTGAAGTAGGCCTTGCGGGTGAGATTCGACCAGTACCAAGTGGACAAGAGCGTTTGAATGAAGCGTTTAAGCATGGTTTTAAGAGGGCGATAGTGCCTGCTGCGAACATGCCTAAAGGCGGCATTCCTGGAATGCAGATCCACGGGGTCAAAAAATTATCAGAGGCAATTAATGCTTTTGATGAGTTGTAATTGAGCTCACTTCAGCTACTCTATACAGCAGAAAATCAGTCTAACTTGAACGCTAATTGCGCTTTAGGTTAGCACTAAACCTAACAATCATTTAGATTGTTTCTACAGATTGCCTTTTCGTTTTTGTTACGAAAAGGCAAAGTTTTTTAGTCCCAAATGCATGCAAAGCTATCAGTCCTCACAGATTGTGATATACTCTGCGCGCATTTTATATCCTATTAACAGAGTAAGACAATGGCAGATTTATCGAAATACAGAAACATTGGTATTTTCGCGCACGTTGATGCGGGTAAAACAACTACCACTGAGCGTATCCTTAAGCTAACTGGTCAGATCCACAAGACTGGTGAAGTACATGATGGCGAATCAACTACTGACTTCATGGAACAGGAAGCTGAGCGCGGAATTACTATCCAATCAGCAGCTGTAAGCTGTTTCTGGAACGGTCACCGTCTAAACGTTATCGATACTCCTGGACACGTTGACTTCACAGTTGAAGTATACCGTTCTCTTAAAGTACTTGATGGCGGTATCGGTGTATTCTGTGGTTCTGGTGGTGTTGAACCACAATCAGAAACTAACTGGCGCTACGCTAACGAATCAGAAGTATCTCGTCTGATCTTCGTTAACAAACTAGACCGTATGGGTGCAGATTTCTACAACGTTGTTGACCAAGTTAAAAACGTTCTAGGCGCAACTCCTCTAGTTATGGTTCTACCAATCGGCCGCGAAGATGAATTCGTGGGTGTTGTAGACCTTCTAAGCCGTAAAGCATACGTTTGGGATGACACTGGTCTTCCTGAAAACTACGAAATCCTAGATGTTCCTGCGGACATGGTAGACGACGTAGAGCAATACCGTGAAGAGCTAATCGAAACTGCTGTAGAGCAAGACGATGACCTAATGGAAGCTTACATGGAAGGTGAAGAGCCTTCTATCGAAGACATCAAGCGTTGTATCCGTAAAGGTACTCGTGACCTAGCGTTCTTCCCAACTTACTGTGGTTCTGCATTCAAGAACAAGGGTGTTCAAATCATTCTTGACGCTGTTGTAGATTACCTACCTTCTCCAACTGAAGTTGATCCTCAACCTCTAATGGATGAGAACGGTGAAGAAACTGGTAAGCACGCTATCGTTTCTACTGAAGAAACGTTTAAAGCTCTTGCATTCAAAATCATGGATGACCGTTTCGGTGCTCTAACTTTCGTTCGTATTTACTCTGGTAAATTGAACAAAGGCGACACGATTCTTAACTCATTCACAGGTAAAACTGAGCGTGTTGGCCGTATGGTTGAGATGCAAGCTGATGACCGTAACGAACTAACTAGCGCACAAGCTGGTGACATCATTGCGATCGTTGGTATGAAGAACGTGCAAACAGGTCACACTCTATGTGATCCTAAAGATCAAGTAACGCTTGAGCCAATGGTTTTCCCAACTCCAGTAATCTCTATCGCTGTATCTCCAAAAGATAAAGGCGGTTCTGAGAAAATGGGTATCGCGATCGGTAAAATGGTTGCAGAAGATCCATCTTTCCAAGTTGAAACTGACGAAGAAACTGGCGAAACTATCCTGAAAGGTATGGGTGAGCTTCACCTAGACATCAAGGTAGATATCCTTAAGCGTACTTACGGCGTTGACCTAACAGTTGGTGCTCCTCAAGTTGCTTACCGTGAAACTATCACTCAAGCAATTGAAGATAGCTACACGCATAAGAAACAGTCTGGTGGTTCTGGTCAATTCGGTAAGATCGATTACCGTATCAAGCCTGGCGAACCTGGTTCTGGCTTTACGTTCTCTTCAAAAGTTGTTGGCGGTAACGTACCTAAAGAATTCTGGCCTGCTGTTGAGAAAGGCTTTGCTGGCATGATGGAAAACGGCGTACTAGCTGGCTTCCCTACGCTAGACGTTGAAGTTGAACTTTACGATGGTGGTTTCCACGCAGTCGATTCATCTGCAATCGCATTTGAAATCGCAGCGAAAGGTGCATTCCGTCAATCTATGCCTAAAGCTGGCGCGCAACTTCTTGAGCCAATCATGAACGTTGACGTATTTACTCCAGAAGATCACGTTGGTGATGTTATCGGTGACCTTAACCGTCGTCGTGGCATGATCAAAGATCAACAAGCTGGCGTAACTGGCGTTCGTATTAAAGCTGACGTACCACTTTCAGAAATGTTTGGTTACATCGGTCACCTACGTACAATTACTTCAGGCCGTGGCCAATTCTCTATGGAATTCGCACAGTACTCTCCATGTCCAATGAACGTGGCAGAAGAAGTAATCGCTAAAGTTAAAGCAGAAAAAGAAGCTGGTAAGTAATTAGCCCTTTTCTAAATTAACTAAAAAAGCCCCGCAAGTGAAAGCTTGCGGGGCTTTTTGTTACTTGTAACATACTGCGAGATGCGAGATGCGAGATGCGAGATGCGAGATGCGAGATGCGAGATGCGAGATGCGAGATGCGAGATTGATACGGTGATATGGTCCCGTATTAAGCAGATACGGGACAAATTTAGATAGAGCGAAAAAGAGAGGGACTAGCGTTTCAAATCAATGTAAATCTGCTCTACTTTAGTACGAGCCCAGTCTGTTTTACGCAAAAACTTTAAGCTAGATTTAATGCTTGGGTCTTTTTTGAAACAGTTGATGTTCACCATGTAACTCAACTCTTCCCAACCGTAATGCTCAACCAATTCAGTCAGTAGCTTCTGCAATGTGATACCGTGAAGTGGGTTATTTTCTTGTGTCATGAGATGTTCTCGCCATTTATTTGAGCTCAGTATATCAGTTTCGCTTTATGAATTATCAGACCATTTAAGCTCGTAATCTGTCTCGATAATAGAAAGTTCTTCTCGACCTTTATTTCCAAACAACTGAACCTGACTTTGCATCCAAGCTTCAAAGCGTTTGATTTTCTCACGATGAAAGTATCCCGCTGGCGCACATAGGAAATAGTTGTATTTGGGCTTAAGTGCGATATTACCTATCCGTACCAGCTTCTTTTCCTGTAAATACCGATAAACCAAGCTGTGCTTAACCAGTGCGACACCTTGAACGGATAACGCCCCTTCTAAAACAAAATGCGAACCATCAAATTGCAGTGATGAACGTCCTGCCTTTGCTCCAACAACATCTAACCATAGATTCCAATCCATATCAGGCCAGCGGTCTTCAATTAGCTCAGCTTTGTGTAGATCGTCGATGCCATAAATACCATGCTTCTCTTGGTAGATAGGGTGGCAGACAGGGTAAACCACTTCGTCCATTAACCAACGCGATTCAATGTTTGGATAATTACCATGACCATATCGAACGCAGACATCGACATTAGAATCTTCAAACGTCACGAGCTTGTTGGTCGGTTCAATCAACATGGATAGATCTGGGTGACGATCGCGAAAGTCACCAATTCTAGGTACCAACCAGTGTTGGGCAAATGATGGCACGGTCGAAATAGACAGTTGAGTGGGATTTGGGTCTTGGTTAATTCGCCTCACACCATCTTGAATGTGGGCAAAGCCTTTCTTAGCTTGCAGGTAAAGCACTTCACCTTCATGAGTGAGTACTATTTTTCGGTGCTGACGAATAAACAAGTCTGCACCTAACCACTCTTCAAGTTGGCGAATTTGTTGGCTGACGGCAGCCGCCGTGACAAATAGCTTTTCTGCTGCGAGCTTAAAACTGCCAGTTTCAGCCGCAGTATAAAAATAGTAGATCCCTTGGAATGGTGGGGTGCGTTCTCTCACATTAGTTTTCCTTAACTGAATGCCAATATCTATCGTTTGTCGCGAGTGTGTCGTTGGTCGATTATTGACCATAACAAAGCAGATAATCAATAGGAGAAAGGTTATGAATACAATAACTGCGGGAAAAAATAGTCATCAAGCATTCTTTTCATCACTGTCAGTTAAGAAATTCTATTCTAAATTTAGACTGTATCTTCAGAACCGTAGAACGAGAAAGCACCTAGCTGAACTGTCGGATCATTTGCTTGAAGATGTTGGTATTACCCGAGGCCAGGCTAATGAAGAGGTGAGAAAAGCATTTTGGGAATGATTAAGATGATCAGACGTAACTCTTTCTTTTTAGGAGGAGTTACGCCAAAACCAATGCTAGATCTTTGAGATATCAGAAACTTCTTCATGCAGCCATTCAGTAAACGCCGCAATACGCTCTTTTCTCGGTGAGCTAGGATCAAAACATAAGTTAACTTGAACGCCAGGTGTCATCCCAATATTAAACGGTTTAACAAGCAGGCCGCGTTCTATAAAGTCTCCAGCTAAGCTATCTGTTGCCAGGCAAACCCCATGGCCCGCCATCACTGTCGTTAACCCCATATCAAAGGTTCCCACCTCCATCCATTGAACTGCGGTGTCTTGCATTGGAATGTTCGCTTGTCTGAACCATTCCTCCCAAGGGAAAAGGCCACCCTCAAATTGAATCAACCAACACTTTAGTAGTTGTTCTGGTGATGTGAATTTCAAAGAACTGGCGAGATCGGGTGAGCAAAAGGGGTACAGAGGTTCGTTGAACAGTACTTCAAGTGCTAAACCTTGCTCAACACACAGATCTTCCCCTTGTCGAATAGCGACATCAATTTCACCATGTTTTAGATTTGGTGTGTCACACCCTGTAAGGATCTTGATTGGTATCTCAGGGTGCTTGACTGAGAATTTCCAAAGCCTCGGCAGCAACCAACGCGATGCAAAAGAGGGAGGGCTTCGAACAACGATAACGCCTTGCAAGGGTTCAGACTGGATCTTATTCAATCCGACAACAAGCTCTTTAAATCCATCTGACACATGTTGGAAGAGAGTCCGCCCCTCTTGAGTTAATGCCATTTCACGCCCTTTCCTGATGAACAGCTTGCACTCTAGTTGTTCCTCTAACTGACGGATCTTTTGGCTGACAGCAGCTTGGCTAACAAAGAGCTCTTCTGCTGCCTTGCTGTAGCTACTCAAGCGAGCTGCGACTTCGAAGTAACGAAGTCCGGAAAGGTGGCGTAGTCTATTATCCATAACGTCTTCTTATAGTTCTTGTTAGAAATGGTTGTTCGCTTATCGAACAAGTTGTTTTCATAATAACGACAGAACGATGGCAAATACAAGAGAGTAATTATGGAAGTATTAATCAGTTGGACGAGATTTTATGGTGCTAAGTTATTTAAAAATAAGAAGATAAGAGTAGGTAAAGTTAAGGCGAAACAGAATAAGGTTTTATGTGCGGAACAGCTGAGTCGTCGAGTGAAAGAAGACATAGGGTTAGAATATGAGAACAGCGATGCAACTGATTATACTAAATATTTATAATTATGACTTATGTATCCATTAGCGTGAAGGCTAGTCTCGCTGGTTCTATCTCACAGCTACAATATTCATTTGTACTCGCTTAATCCAGCCTGACTTTACCCATTAATCATCGAGTACTTATAACATCCTATTCCTACTAAACTAAATGCTTAGTTTTCAATTCACGTTGTCTTATTTTTGAGACTGCAACTCTGATTTATATAGAAACAAGCGTCGTAATGTTTTTTTCCTTTCTTTGTCTAATGGATATAAAACAGACAGTTATTTTGGGGATTAATAAATGAAAATTAAATTACTATGTATTATTAGACTCTTTAATTTTATATAAGCAATTGAATTAAATTAAATTAAATAAAAAACCGTTTGAATCCACCTCCGTATTAATAGTATTGAAATTGATTATTTGAATGGTGCTTGTGTAACTCATTTGTCAGTTCTATATATGTAGTGTTCAGTTTTTCTATATCTCCTGAGGTTTTCTATTAGGCTAGATAAGGTGAATAGAAAGACGAGAGGGTGGGGGCTGTATGAAATCTATTTTAAGAGTTTCGGAGCGTAGCTGTTTCCGAAGCAGTTTAAAATCAAAAATGAAAGGCATCGCTATTATCGAGTTTACGGTTGTGGTGAGCCTGTTTTTTGCGCTTTTCTTAACGGTTGTCGATCTTGGTATTTATGGGTTTGTTAAATTGACCATGCAACATTCGGCAAGAGAGGGCGCAAGATATGCCATCACAGGTCGTTCTGATCTGGATCCTGACGCATCAAGTAGTCGCGAGGCGGCAATATTAGAAAAAATTTCTCAATCCTCGAGTGGCTTGCTCGACAAAGTGATGGATGTCCAAAATATACGTGTTGAAGATGTCTATGGCAACGCAGTCACTGGCTTTGGTGGCTCTGGAGACATTATTTCTATTCATCTTGATTGCGAGTGGCCATCTGTAAATCCTTATATGTATGTTTTGCTTGATGACGGGAAGTTTAAATTTACCGTTAGCGCGGCAATGAAAAACGAAGCTTTTTAAGGAGGGACAGGATGTTTCCTTTACAGATAAAAAAAACCGCTGAGAAAGGGTTTGCGGCAATCGAAATGACGTTAATAGCACCATTGTTTATGTTGCTTATTGTTGCTGCTGTCGATATCACGCACCTCATTCAAGCCAACCACATCATTATTAGTATCAGCCGAGAAGGTGGAAACATTATTTCTCGGAGTAATACTGACACCCCCCAAGAAGTGATGGACATCATCGCCACGACATCGGGAACATTGGATTTGACGCAAGACGGCGTCATTTACATTACCGAGGTGGTTGGGCAAGAAGATGCTTCTCCCTACATTAAAAGCCAATACCGATGGAACCAACACGGGTTAAGTAAAAATAGTGCTATTTGGTCGAGCTGCAGTAATTGGGCAAATGATGGAGAGTGTTCTGATGTGGATGCAGATGATCCTCCACTCATTAATAATTTAGCCGTTGCGCTTGATGATGGGGAGATCGTGTACAGCGTAGAAGTATTCTATGACTATTCGCCGATTTTTAGTCGAGTATTCGATGAGGAATATATTCTGAGCGACACAACATATATGTAAGGGAGGTTAAAATGGATAAGGGAACCCCAATCAAATATCGTTACAGTCGTGGGTTAGTGGCTTTGATGTCAGTCATCGCACTGCCTTTTATTCTGTTAGTTGTCGGGCTTTCTGTTGATGCTGGACGTGCTTATATCGTTAAGTCGAAATTATTTGCAGCAGTCGATGCCGCCAGTATTGCCGCTGCAAGAGCGGTCGCCAATGGCGAAGATGCAGGGCGTGCCGCTGCTCAAAAATATTTTACAGCAAATATCCCTGCCGACTTTTATTCTGCAACACCTAGCTTGGGCGCAGTCAATTTCTCCTATGATTCATTCGGTAATATCTCGATTGATATTTCAGCTACGGCACAAGTGCCGACAATCTTTTTACCTTTAATAGGGTTAGACACATTTAACCCTGGCGTGTCAGCACAATCTATTCGTCGCCCTGTCGATCTAGTGTTAGTGATTGATAACACAACTTCCTTGAGGCTTGGCAGCATAGGTGATGTGACTCAAGACGTTATTGATAGGTCTAAGTCATTCGTTGAAAATTTCCATGAAGGGTTTGACCGAATTTCATTGGTTAAATTTGCTTTCGGAGCTGAGGTTCCAGTGGGGTTTAATGCAACTCGTGGCCATAGCCGAAGTACTATCAAATCTGAAATAGACAGCTTTAATTTTGGTAGTACGTCTAATGCACAATATACCAATGCATCAGAGGGCATCTATCGAGCTTTAAATGAGCTTAGAACGGTTACCGATCCCGCTAACTTGAAAGTGATCGTATTCTTCACCGATGGAGCGCCAAATACCTTTGCGACAACGTTTGACTTTGAGGACGGTGATTCGCATACGGGAGCTATTCGATCGAGTGATGGCAGCAGTGGTACACCTCGAGGGCTTTGGAGACATGACTCGATTGCAACGACGTTAAGTGGAGGTTATGAGGGGCGTGATATTGATGACCATATTAGCGAGATGCCCGATTACTATACCACTCATGATTCAAGCGCAACCGAGTTCAATATTTTAAATCCGACTCATACGGTGCGGCCGGTAGCACAATATGACCCTGATAGTCATTCGGCAAATGATCTTTATACCAGAGTGAATCGTGTGGCACGTAATTTAGTGGAAGACATTGCTGAGGCTGCAAGAGGAGAAGATATTTATGTCTTTACCTTGGGGTTAGGTTCATCATTAACATCGGCAACCGGACCTGATAGTGAGTTTGGAGAAGACTTACTGTTACGAATGGCAAATTCTAGTGCGCTTTTGGATGACCCAGATTTAAGTGCGGATTATGACCCTGCCCAACTAGAAGGTGTGTATTGCCATGCCATCGATGAGGAAGCATTAGGCCCTTGCTTCGACGAGATGTTGGATGTGATTATCCGTTTAACTTTGTAACGTCTTTCTGGTTTAGCACTTTTGCATATTGATAGGTTAAAGGGAGCTTAATCGAGAGATTAGAAAAATAAAAGAGGGAGCTTTTGGCCCCCTCTCAATGCTATGTGTATTTTTGTCGTTGATTACTCTTCCCAAACCACCAATTTATCTTTTGGCCAGTTATGGCCGACTTCGTGATATTTCTGCTCAAGGATATGTCGCTTTATCTTAAGCGTTGGTGTTAACACGCCATTCTCAATGCTCCACGGTTCCTTAATCATTAATACGCCTTTGATCTTCTCGTGTGAGGCGAGTTGTTCGTTCATCTTCTCGATAACACGCTTGGTCGTTTTCTCATAACGAGCGCGATCAAAGTTAGGGAAGTCATGGGGTACAACAAGCAGGATAGGGCCTGGTAAGCCTAAGCCTATCAAACACATCATTTCTACGCGGCTGTATTCAAAGAGTTTGTTCTCGATTGGAACGGGAGCAACAAACTTACCTTTAGCGGTTTTAAAGGTATCTTTCTTACGTCCACGAATCGTTAAATAGCCTTCGCTGTCAATATCACCAATATCACCCGTATGTAGCCAACCCTCTGAATCAAAAGACTCTTGAGTTGCAATATCATTTTTGTAGTAGCCAGAGAATAGCCCTTTACCTCGAACCAAAATCTCTTCGTCTTCAGCTATTTTGAGCTCGATACCCGGGCCAGCATTACCAACACTACCAATTTTGTCTGCTCTAAATGGATAGTTGAGCGTGCTGTAGGCGAAAGACTCTGTCATTCCCCATGCCTCGGTGATGTGTAAACCAACGCTTTCATACCATGCGAGTAAAGCCGGTGATACTGGCGCTGAACCACAACCAAGAACGCGAGCTTGGTCTAAACCCAGACCATCAGCCAGTTTCTTCTTAATTATGTTATTCACAAATGGAATTTTAAGTAAGAAGTTCAGTTTTTTCTGTGGAAGCTTATCTTGGATTCGCTGTTGGAATAGAGTCCATAAACGAGGAACTGAAATAAACAAAGTTGGACGGTGCATTTTTACATCGTCAATAAACGTGTCTAAAGATTCAGGGAAAGCAGTGACCACTCCGCCCATTACGGACGAACCAAAGATGTACACTCGTTCGGTGATATGGGCAAGCGGCAGGTAAGAAAATAGACGGTCGCCGGGTTGGATCCCAATGTGATCGATTAATCTCTGAACTGACCATGTAAAGGCACCATACGTGAGCATTGCGCCTTTAGGTAACCCAGATGTACCCGATGTATACACAAGCGACATTAGCTTATCATCGTGATGCTGAGGTCGTTTAGTGGATGGTTCATGTGTCTCTATGAGCTGCTCAAAAGTATGTTGGCACTTCGCCGCAGTATCGTAGGGTAACGAGATACTAACTAAGCTCGGATTATCATCGAGTACTTTTTGTGTCGCTGCAGGATCATCAAGCTTACCTGCAATTACGATCTTACTTTCACTGTGTTCAATACAGTACTGAATGGTGTCTGCTCCCGCTGTTGGGAAGATTGGGACGCTGACAAAATCTCCTAACATCATGGCAAGATCACAGATAAACCACTCTGCACAGTTTTTTGAAACGAGAGCGACTCGATCGCCGGGTTGGGCTCCGAGTCCTTCTAATGCTGACGCCAGTTTTAGTGCTTTGTCGGCCACTTCTTTATAAGTGAATTCAACAAATTGGCGGTTAATGATTTGTTTTAAATAGACTTCATCTGGGCGTTCTTCTGCCCATTTTAAAATCATGTCATTGGGTGTAGGGAGAGCTGTTGCTTTTTCTTGGCTAAACTCGTTAGGCTGAATCATTGTCTAACTCCATGTTTTTCGCTAAGTTATTTTTGTTAAAATCATGTTAAATGTACCATGATTTTTTCTTTTAGGGAGTAAAATTAGCGTTTTCTGTTATCCGTGCAGGCACGTCTGTAACTTGCGGGTGTTACTCCGGTCCTTTTCTTAAAGATTCTTGAAAAATACGACACATCCTTGTATCCACATTGGTAAGAAATAACAGCTATTTTTGATTCGGTATCGGCTTCGATTAACTTTTTGGCCAATAGGATTCGTTTATCGCACACAAAGTCTCTAAAGCTTACCCCAAAGTGTAGATGAAACTTCTTAGAAAAGTAGGTTGTTGAACAATGGCACTTTTCCGCGATCTCGGTTTCTCTGATTTCTTTGTTGATGTTGTCCATAACAAAGTTAACGACTTCAGAGGTAAACAACTTTGCAGGTAGTTGATTATTGTTGTTCGTATCTCGGTCTAGATCAAAGTGAGGCTCGAAGATGTGTTGTGTTTTACGCTGTAGTTCTTCGAACTTACTGGTCAGATGATTACTGCTCGTTTCGATAACAAAGAATATATTCTTATGATTTCGCACGATATTAGGTATCTTACCTGAACAAATAATGACTATTCGCTTGTTTAGGTTTTCACAAATAGACAGTGCCATTGTAAGTAGTTGAAGTTCATCCGTTCGATTCAATATATAGAATACTAACCTTACATCTAAGTTACTGATTATAGATATATCTTGTTTATAGTTCTCAATAGGGAAGTAATGACTAATTTTATTGGTAATAATTGAGTTGAAATCACTGTCTATATCAGAAAGTAGTGGTGTTATTATTTCCATTGGTATTGAACCTGTGTCATATCAAAATAAACAGTAAGGAATTAATGTGAAAATGGTATTTATTAAATAGATTAGAAGTACCACAAAAAAGTGCAAGTAAATAGCAAGAAAATCCTAACCGAATATATTGTTCAGCTCTAGATTTAGTTTACAGGTAAACAAAACCTGTTACCTAAATCAAGGAGAGATTCTCATGAGTAAGTTTTTGAAAAATTGTAAAGAATTCATGAATGATGAAGAAGGTCTTACTGTCATTGAATACGTAATTGGTGCTGCTATGCTCGTATTGGGGTTAACGACAATATTTACTGGTATTGGTACTGCGCTATCAACGAAACTAAGTACAATCGTTGATCAAATTAGTACCTCATAAGAGTTTACCAAAATGAACTTTAAAAGAGTGGGACGCCAGAAAGGATTAACTGTGGTGGAATATGTCATTGGAGCAGCTTCACTTGTCATTCTCGCTTGGTTAATATTTTCTGGAATAGCAACTGCTCTAATCAGTAAGTTTCTTTCGATTGTAGCGGGTATCTAAATTAATGATAAGTGAATCTTTGGTTTTTTGGGCGTTGCTTATTATTGTTTCGGTATACGATGTTGAGAAACATCGTATACCAAATAAGATACTGATTTTATTTTTGTTTTTATATTTTTTATCAGTGTTAAATAGTGGGTTTTCTTTAGATGCATTAGCTGCGTCATTAATAGGTGCTCTAGTTCTTTTCTGTTCAGGTTTGATTTTGTATTTTCTGAGGGCCATGTCTGCAGGGGATGTGAAATTATTAGGTGTTATTGGGTTGTATATTGGGTGGGGCTCATTACTTGATGTGTCTTATTACATACTCATCGCTGCCGGAATAATAGGAACATTATATTTACTTTATAATCGAGCCAATAATAGTGAGATGACAGTTAGACGATACTTTGAAGAAAAAATAATGCTAGTTAGCGGGATATCACCTGATATTAAAGGTGAACCTGTTGTGCATTCTCGTTACTCAAATAAAGTAACCATGCCATTTGCTCCTTCAGTTGTAATAGGTTTAGCGATGTACAGTTATTTTACATAGATCAAACTAATTCACTAGTCGATGTGTTGGAGAGGACATATGGATATGAGAGGGATACCTTCCCCGAGCAATTTAAAGCCTCAAATATCAGCTCCTGTGGTTCCGACTTCCATTGAAATGCTTGGTGTTCCTGAGGTTGTTGTTGAAAACTTGTTGCTCAAGCACTTATCCGCTTACCCTAAATCTGATGTGCTGGAACTTTCTAACTATTTGTGTGTAGTGACACATATTGTTGAAAACGGACTTGCGGTACTCAGAAATAAATCCCTTATCGAAGTATTCCAACCTACTTCTACTTTGTCTTTGGAGTCGTCTTCTCATAGTCATGTGCGTTATTCCTTGTCAGAAAAAGGCTTAGAAGAGGCCGACCTTGCGTTCAAACGAGATGCTTATTTAGGTCCAGTTCCTGTTTCTCTCAAACAATATACTGAAATTGTAGAGCAACAAGATTTAAGGGCAGAGCTTGTTACTCGCCCTGATGTGGAAGCTGCATTGAGTGATGTTTACGGCGTACAAAAAATGATCTCCGTGTTAGGGCCGGCAATAAACTCGGGTAGGGCGCTGTTGTTGTATGGGCACGCTGGTACAGGTAAGACTTTTGTTGCGTCTCGTATCGTAAATGCGCTTCATACTTCAGTTTTTATCCCCTATGCCGTTTATGCGTTAGGAAATGTTATTAAGGTTTTTTCAGCGCAACATCATACCCCGTTAGATCGTAATGGTAGTGAGCAAACTGTTTCACTCCGAGATCAATACGATAAGCGATGGCTCAATTGTGAACGTCCTAATATCCAAGTGGGTGGAGAGCTCACCATGGATATGCTTGAGGTAAATCACTCCGAGCACAATCGCGTTTGGTTAGCACCTTTACAAATGATGGCTAATAACGGCATTTTTGTTATTGATGATCTGGGACGCCAACCCATGCCGGTGGATGCTTTGCTCAACCGCTGGATCGTACCAATGGAATACTTCTTTGATCACCTGTCATTACCGAATGGGCAACAGATCACCATGCCATTCGTTTTAACGCTCGCATTTTCTACCAATTTGAATCCTGAAAAGATCAGTGACCCTGCCTTTCTACGTCGCTTGGGCTACAAAATAGAATTCAAGCCTCTGAATCAGCAAGATTATGAAGCTCTGTGGGTGAGCGTAACTGTTGATAAAGAGATAGAGCTGCAAGATGGTTTCTTTGAGCGTTTGTCTCAAATGCATACGCTGCACAAAGTACCGCTTTTCCCTTGTTTACCGAAAGACCTTGTTGGTATTAGCAAAGACATTCTTTCGTTTGAGCAACTCCCACCCGTTATCACATTCGACATTCTAGCCATGGCATGGA
Organism: Vibrio sp. QJM3NY_15; assembly: GCF_057785995.1. Lineage (NCBI taxonomy): Bacteria > Pseudomonadati > Pseudomonadota > Gammaproteobacteria > Vibrionales > Vibrionaceae > Vibrio > Vibrio sp. QJM3NY_15. Next base: position 2,946,116 of record NZ_CM173517.1, on the reverse strand, counting down.
AAGTCTATTTTACCTCTGATGGACACGAGGAAGAGAATAATGAATAAGAGTCAAGTTTTCCTACTGTTTTTACTGTCCGTAGTATTCGGTTTAGCCGCTGTATTTTTCGCTAAACAATGGATGGACAATCAAGTTCAACCGACGATTGAAGTCGAGCAAGTTGAGCGTCATCCGGTTGTAGTGGCATCTCAAGAAATTGAAGCTGGAACCATAATTGAAGAGCAATATTTAACAACCAAGTTGATGGAAGTTGATTGGATCAATGAAAACAACTATTCGGATAAAACAGAACTGCTCGGCAAAGTAGTCGCCAATACCATTTATGCCGGAGAGGTACTTCATAAGTTACGTTTTACTGTGCCAGGAGAAGGGTCAACACTTGCTGCTCTTATTCCTGAAAATAAACGTGCAGTAACGATACGTGTTGATGATGTTATTGGTGTGGCTGGTTTCTTATTACCGGGGAATAAGGTTGATATTCTCAATACTGTTTCTTACGGAAAAAATTCTGCAGCGACTCAAACGGTATTAAAAGACATTAAGGTTTTGGCTGTAGACCAAACGGCTAAAACGAAAGAGAACAGTCCGATTATCGTTCGTGCGGTAACACTTGAGATGACGCCAAAAGAGGCTGAGAAACTCCTCACGGCTAAAAGCAAAGGTAGTATTCAGCTGACCTTGAGAAATCCACATGAAGTAGAGAAAAAAGTGGTTCGTCGATATGTGCCTAGACCAAGTGTCACCATTATCAAAGGTACAGAAACATCTAGTGTGCGCGTCAAGGATTGAGGTGAGATATGAAAATATTATTAGCGTGTGTTTTTAGCCTGATTTGTTTTTCGGCAGCCAGTGTTGCTGCTCTGCAGACGGGAAAAACGGTCACGGTTCCACATCACAAATCTACGCATGTGGTGCTGTCGGGAAAAGCGGCGAAGGTTTCTCTTGGTGATCCTGAAGTCTTAGATATTGTGATTTTGAAATCTAATGAGTTGTTCTTAATTGGTAAAAAATTAGGGGCGACAAATTTGATGGCTTGGGATTCGCGAGGTCAGTTGATTGAGTCGATTAACATCGAAGTTACCCATGATCTTAATAGCTTAAAGTCAAAGCTATACGAGTTTCTTCCAGATGAGACGATTGAGGTTCATAGTGCGCAAAACCGTTTGCTGTTAAGTGGGCAAATCAGTAATCAACAAAAAATGAATGTAGCGATGCGAATTGCCGAAACTTATGCGGCAGGACAAGCAGCGGATGATGCTAAAGAGAGTGGTAGTGAGCAAGCAGCCGCAACGGGTGTGATCAACTTGATGTCTATTGGTGGCGCACAACAAGTTATGCTTGAAGTGACGGTCGCCGAGGTTCAGCGAAGCTTAGTGAGAAAGTTCGATGCTAACTTCCATTTCTTCCAAACCAGTGGTTCTAACTTTTCGTGGGGCGCTTCATCAGTCCCTGCTGGTGTATTGGGCGCAACGCCAATTTTCGATATCCCAACCTCTACCGATTACGGGATTTTAGGTTCTTTCATCGATAGTAATACCTTGTTTACTTTTGCTCTTGATGTCGCGAAGCAAAACGGCGTGGCTAAGGTATTAGCTGAGCCAAACTTAACCGCATTGAGTGGCTCAAAAGCTGAGTTTCTAGCGGGTGGTGAGTTTCCTATTCCTGTTCCCGACGATGATGGAATTACCATTGAGTACAAGGAATACGGTGTCGGGTTGAAATTCATACCTACCGTACTCAGCGATAAAAAAATCAATCTTAACCTAGCGGTTGATGTGAGTGAGATAGCTAACAGCAGTTCATTGACTATCGATCCTGGTTCGACGAATGCGACTTATTTTATCCCACCAATCACACGTCGAAGTGCATCTTCTACGCTTGAGCTTGCTGATGGCCAAACTATCGGTATTGCAGGGTTGTTGAGTGAGAATGTACGAGATGTCAGTAACAAAATGCCGGGTATTGGTGATGTGCCGATTTTAGGTCAGCTTTTCAATAGTCAGGAATACATATCGGGTGAAACCGAGCTTGTTATTCTTGTCACACCTCGACTCGCCAAACCGGTGGATAGAAGTAAAATCACGCTGCCAACTGATGCCTTTGTAGATCCTAATGACCTGGAATATTACTTATTAGGTAGAAGTGCTTACATTGCTGAGCCTTCTGATTCTGATTCTGAAGACAGCAGCAATACAAATTCAGACAAAGGAATCGCGCCAACTGATGGTGGCAGTGAAGGTTCATTTGGTCATGATTTATAAGGAGATAGATATGATTAGAACAATGATGGTCTTTCTCGTCATTCTATTAGCGGGTTGCGCGAATGACGCACCTTTGGGTCAGTCGGTTGCTAAGCTGCAAGCAGAACAAACGTACAACCCTAATGCGACTCAAGAGAACTTGCAGGTTTTACCTGATGGTACCGGGGAGCGTATGCAAGCTGGGTACGATAAGTATGTGGGTAAAGGTGATGAAGAACTCTCCGGAAGTAGCAGCCAGGTTTTAAAGAGCTTTAATTAGTTTGGAGGTACTTTATGTTGTATCAAGTATCAAGAACACCTAAAAGACAGGGCGGGTTGGTGGTCATATTTGTGACCATTGCGCTGTTAGTTTTCCTAGCCGTATCTGCCTTAGCGGTGGATATAAATCATATGCTAGTAAATAAAACTCGCCTGCAGAATGTGGTTGACTCCGCGGCTTTAGCAGCAGCGACGATTTTAGATAACAGCAAAGATCAAACTGCGGTATCAACAGAAGTTACATCAACATTAAATGCAATGGCGGGATCTTCTGGCAATCATGAATTTGATTTTTCGACTGCTGTAGTAACCGTAGAGTATTCGAATGATCCACAAGACTTTGTTGGAGTGGCAACGTTCGGTGCTGACGATGATGTTTATGTGCGAGTCAATGTCAGTTCATTGGATATGGATGAATTCTTTATTCAGATGTTTGGCTTGGCCAAAAGCGTATCTGCAACCGCTGTTGCAGGGCCAAGTTCTGGCCAACAAGTCGTAAACAACATTGTACCGATTGGAGTGTGTATTGGTGATGGAACCTCAGATAATGATGTAAATGAAGATGGCTATCACGATACTACTGGCGCGGAAATTACCAACGTATTTGGTTATGAAGTCGGTAGTGTTCAGGCGCTTAAAGTCGGGGACAAAAAGCTGTCTCAGATGGGGAATGGTAACTACCACTTGCTGGACTTTGGATCTGGAGGGAGCACAGTTAGAGAAGCTTTGGCTGGATACTATGATTACTCAGTTGCGATTGGCGATGATGTCACAACTAAGCCCGGAGGAACGGTTGGCCCCACAGGTCAAGGGTTGAACACTCGTTTTGGTGATTACGGTGGAGGATTGGCGAGTTCAGATTATCCTTCCGATTACGTAACAACAGAACCTAGTTCTAAAATTACGATAGACAGTAAAACGGGCGATATAGACTTTGATGGTTCTTATACCTATGCGCAATATGAGGCCGCTACAAACGCATGCATTGCAAATAACGGTTCAGGTTGCGTTTCCGGTGGTACTGCATGGCGACGTATCCTCCCAATCCCTATGGTCGACTGTTCAGGGAAAAGTGGTGGAGTAACCACTTTTACTGTAGAGAAAATAGGGTGTTTCTTCTTATTGCAAAAAGCGCCAACAAACAATTCTGGCACGCCTGCTGTGTTTGGTGAATTTATACACTCTTGCAGTGTCGCTGGTGGCTCTAGTGGCTCAGAGTCATCCACTGAAGGTCCATATACGATTGTGTTGTATAAGGATCCTGATGGAGAGGGGTCGTAAGTTATGAATAGTAAATTCAAAAAACAGCAAGGTTTTGCTGCGATTGAAATGATGATTGCGACACCGGTGTTACTGTTTTTCTTGGTGTTGGTTCTTGAGCTGGGAAACATTTTAATCCACTACAACATCATCTCCAAATCTGTTCAAAATGGGGCCCGCTATGCGGTTACTGAGGTTTATGGAACACAAGGTGGAACAGTAGCGCCTACTGCAGAAATCCAAAACATAGTGGTTTATGGGAAGAATACAGTCGGTACTGCAATACTCTCGAGCCTTGTCACTTCCGATGTGACAATTACCCCTCCTTCTGGCGATAGTTACGTGCGAGTAACGGTTAATTACAACTATGTTCCGCACTTTTTATCTATCCCATTTTCATCGGAAAGTTTATCGGTTCCTTTGAGCGTATCGTCCGTGATGAGGGTTTTCTGATGAAGTTAATCAAGAAACAAAACGGTTTAGCCATCATTGAGTTTACGATTGTTTCTTGGTTGATATTCTTGCTGATTTTTTTGATTGTCGCCTTGGGGGCTTATGTATTTTCCCTGCAAATAGTGAACGAAGCGACAAGAAAAGCAGCAAGGTTAGCCACCGTTTGTTACGTGTTGGATCGCGATAATATTGCAGGGGTTGTTGTCGAAGATATACCCATATTAGGCTTTAGTGATAGTAATTTGGAGGTTGCGTATTTGGATGCTGCAGGCGCTGAGATTACTTCTGATCTGGAAGCAAACCTGAGTGCGATTAAGTTTGTACGAGCAAGAGCGACAGGTTATGGCATTCAACTGATCAGTAACCTAAGCTTTTTAGGAACGAATGGTTTTTTGGCTGCACCTGCATTTGAGACAATTTTACCGTCTGAGAACTTAGGTGTGATAAGAGCGAATTCAAATACTAGGACAAGATGTCCGAAACAAATACAGGGTGAGTAGCATGGGCGAAGCAATTGATATTTTACCTAATGAAGACGATGCGATTCGCCTTAAAACTAACTTGAATGTATGGCTGATTTATAACAATGAGAATTTTCATGCTCATATGAGACAGCAATTGAAACGTTGTCGAAACGTGCATATTGAGTCTTTTTCTTTGTTAGGTATGACTGAAGAGTATGTGAAAAATATTGATGCCCCAGATTTAATCTTTGTTGAAGCAAGCGGTGGCTGGGCTCAGAAAATGGTGGATTTGCAAAGCTACAATCTGCAGTTAGAAGAGCATGATTTATCTTTGGTTGTGTTTGGTGATGAAAGTGACAATGGGTCATTAAAAATAGCGCTAAGACTCGGTGCTTCGGATTTTTTGTCTCACGATATATCGATTTCTGGTCTTCTCCCCTTACTAAAGAAAACAGCGGCAGAGAAAATCGAAAACTCGAGCTACGGAGAAGTGTTCTTATTTATCAACACTAAAGGTGGTATGGGGGCGACAACCTTAGCGCTCAATACAGCCGTAGAAATAGCAAGTTACCACCCGAATGAGGTGCTGTTGCTCGATATTGACCTCCAGTTTGGTGTTATTCCTGAGTATTTGAATATCACGCCTACCTACAGTATTTCTGATGCCATCGATAGCTCCAATGATTTGGATGAGATGTCTTTGAGTAGCTTGGTGAATAAGCACACATCAGGGTTACACGTTTTAAGTTTCAAGCATGAAAATAACGCAGATGATTATGAACATGCTCAGAAAATCGGGAAGTTACTGCCCGTATTACGTCGCTTCTATCGCTACATTATTATCGATTTTTCTCGAGGGTTGGATCATATCTTCGCATCGGCTATCTCTCCTGCGACTAAGGTGTTACTTGTTGCTCAACAAACCTTGGTTTCGGTTAAAAATAGTAATCGATTAATTCGAACGCTCAAGTTTGAGTACGGGTTGCAGCAGGACTCAATCGAGATCATTGTGAATCGTTATGAAAAGCGACAAACCATCAAGCTAACAGACATAGAACAAACCGTTGGAAAGCATGACATCCATTTAATGCCTAATGATTTTAAGGTGGCTCTTGAGAGCGCCAATTTAGGTTTGCCGTTGGTTGAATCGAAGAAAAAGAGCTCGATTACACGGTCGATTATTGATTTGTCCCATATCCTTTCTCCTCCAGAACAAGAAGAGAAAGGTTGGCTTAAAAAAATATTTTCATAACACGTTTGTTACAGCATATATGAGGGATCGTTATGTTCTTTAAACGAAAAAATATTAATCCGGAGTTTGAAAAGAAAGTAGAACAGTTTTCCCAAGAGGAAGACGGCGTTGTATCGCCCCTCATTCAGAAAGTAGCTAACGTATCTCATGAAGCTAAGAGTTTAGAGGCGAGTGAAGAGCAAGAGAAGTCGGTGAATGAGGCGAAAAAAGTCTTAGAGCAAGAATTGTCGATTAAACACTACTTTCATAAACAGCTACTTGAAACATTAGATTTGGGGCTACTTTCTAGTTTGGATAAAGAGCGCGCCAAAGTAGACCTTCATGAAGCGATCGTTCAGTTAATGGCGGATGACCAAAGCCACGCATTAAGTGCTGAGGGGCGTAAGCGAGTCATCAAACAAATTGAAGATGAAGTATTCGGCCTTGGTCCACTTGAACCATTATTAGCCGATAAAACGGTGTCCGATATTTTGGTCAACGGACCTAAAAGTGTTTATGTCGAACGCCGAGGCAAATTAGAAAAAACACCGTATACGTTTTTAGATGATCGTCACTTAAGAAACATTATTGATCGTATCGTTAGTCAGGTTGGACGCCGGATTGATGAAGCGTCTCCGATGGTGGATGCTCGATTAGTTGATGGTTCACGAGTAAATGCCATTATTCCCCCTTTGGCCTTAGATGGCCCTTCCGTTTCGATACGACGTTTTTCGGTAGACAGCCTAACCATGGATAATCTTCTGGAATACAAGTCAGCCTCTCCACAAATGGCAAAGTTCATTGAAGCTGCAGTAAAGGGTGAGCTCAATATCCTTATTTCTGGTGGTACAGGTTCAGGGAAAACGACGACGTTGAATATTTTTTCTGGGTTTATTCCTAGAGATAAACGGATTATTACCATAGAAGATTCCGCAGAGTTACAACTGCAACAGCCACACGTGATTCGTTTAGAAACACGGCCAGCAAACCTTGAGGGTAAAGGCGAGATCAGTCAGCGAGAGCTGGTAAAAAACACTTTGCGTATGCGGCCTGACCGTATTGTGGTCGGGGAGGTGCGTGGTAGCGAAGCTGTCGATATGTTAGCGGCAATGAACACTGGTCATGATGGTTCACTTGCCACGATTCACGCGAATACACCTCGTGATGCTCTAAGCCGTGTTGAGAATATGTTCTCGATGGCGGGGTGGAATATTTCAACGAAAAATCTCAGAGCGCAAATTGCTTCTGCTATTCATTTAGTGGTTCAAATGGAGAGACAAGAAGACGGTAAGCGTCGGATGGTCAGTATCCAAGAGATCAACGGGATGGAAGGAGAGGTTATCACTATGTCTGAGATCTTCCACTTCCAGCGTCAAGGTATAGACGAGAATGGCAATATCTTAGGTTATTACACTGCAACCGGTGTGGTTCCTCAGTCTCACGACCAGTTAGTTAAGCGTGGTCTTGACTTGCCGTTTGAGCTCTTTACCGAATCACATAGTTGAGGAGTCGATTATGGATAACGTAACTGTATCGTTGGCCCTATTGTTTGTCGCAGTGTTGTTTATTTCACAAGCCTTGTTATTGCCAGCTGCCGGTAAAAAAGCCAAGCACAAAGAGTTATCTCGTCGCTTAAAAGAGACGCAAAGAAATATTGATGAAGAGAGCTTGTCTCTCTTAAAAGAACATTACAACAAAGAGTTATCACCACTCGATCGGAAGTTGATCGTTATTCCTTTCTTTGCCGATCTAAAGCGCATGCTTGAGTTAGCAGGTCTCAAGCTCACATTAAGCCGCTTCTTATTAATCGTATTTTTGTGCGGAACGTTATTGGCTTTGATTGCTTTGGTTTTCAATCAGGTGTGGTTCATTTGTGTTGCCGCTTTTGTCTTTGTTTGGGTCATCGCTTATCTGTTTGTACAAAACCGAGTGACTTACAGAATGGCACGCTTTGAAGAACAGCTACCAGAGGCCTTGGATATTATCAGGAGGGCCTTACAAGCCGGCCAACCATTAGTTCAGTCTTTCAATGAGGTTGGCGAAGAGATGCCAGAGCCTATTGGGGTTGAGTTTAAGAATACCTATAACTTACTGAACTATGGTTACGACTTAAGGCTCGCTATTTTACAAATGACAGAAAGAGTACCGACGGTATCGATGCTGGCTTTCTCAAGTGCGGTCATGTTGCAGAAAGAAACGGGGGGGAATCTCTCTGAGAATCTACAAAAAGTATCTGAAGTATTAAGAGCCCGCTTTAAGCTAGAAAGAAAGATCAAAACTCTATCCGCTGAGAGTCGACTTTCTGCTTGGATACTGACGCTTTCTCCTTTCGCCCTATTTTTCGGTCTTAAATTCGTAAACCCTGAATACATCGAGCCTTTGTACAGCGATCCTAGAGGTATATCTATGGTCAGTGTCGGCGTGATTTTGTTGGCGATTGGGGCATTGTGGATAAGAAAAATTATAAATATCGAGATATAGATTATGGAATTCTTTGATTTAGAAGTATGGAAACAAACACTCTCTGAGTTCGGTATCAGCAGTCAAACTCTGCTGTACGGAATGATTTTGCTGACCACTATGTTACTGACTCTTACCCTTGGCTTTATTTTTGTTGGTACTCATTCCCCGTTGGATAAAAAACTAAAGCAAATTTCAGGAAGCAGTCACTCGAGTAGTCGCAAACCTTACGACTTCACTAACACCTTGGAGTCGTTGACGCCATTCATTGGGCGAGGGAACAAAAAGGACAACGAAACGTATTCAGAAAAGTTAATGCATGCTGGGTACCATGAAAAAAGCGCACTTTCTGTATTTTATGCCTTCAAAGTGCTTTCAACTTTGATAGGGTTTGTTTGTGCATTCACAGTGTTTTATTTAGACATAGGTGATAGTTATAACAATTTGCTGATTGTGACGTGTATTTTTGTCGGCACATTCTTACCTAATTTTATATTGAGTAAAATGCAAAAAGAGAGGCAGAGAAAAATCAGAAATGGGGTTCCTGATGCTTTAGACCTTTTAGTGGTGTGTACTGAATCAGGTCTTGGTTTTAATGCCGCACTAGGGCGTGTCGCTAATGAGTTATACATTTCACAACCCGAACTTGCCGATGAACTTGATACGGTATTTGCCAAAATACAAGCAGGTGTCACCATGCCTGATGCTTTGAGTCAACTCGTTGAACGAACGGGGCTTCGTGAATTGGAAGGGCTTGTTTCTTTGCTCTCGCATGCTTCAAGAATGGGGGGCAGTTTAGCTCAAACCTTGCGTGACTATACTGAAGATTTTCGAGACAAACGCCAACAAGCTGCGGAAGAAATTGCAGCGAAAATCCCCACAAAAATGCTATTTCCCATGTTGTTGTTCATTTGGCCTTGCTTCTTTATCGTTGCTCTTGGCCCCGGAATGATGATTGTAATGGATGCACTGACATCTCCAGGAGCGAGTTTATGATGCGAATGAATAGAATGGTTTTACTTTTACTGCCGTTAGTAATTCTCGGTTGCGCTTCTTCTGATGAGCCTACAAATCAGTTTGATGCCGAATTGTATTCGGGGAAGCCAATTGACACCTTAACCAGTGACGATCCGCCGGTCAGTGAAAAAGAAGCAATCATGCGTGGTGATGTCGCTCTTAGAGATAACAACATCGATTTAGCTCTTTATGAGTACATCCGATCTCTGTCTTTTCCTGAACAAGAGTTTCACGATAAAACGCTATTTACGATCGGTCGAATTCACTCATCGAGAGGTAATTACGCACTCGCTGAAAAAGCGTATTTGGCGGCATTAGATTTTAACCCTGCGCATACTGAAGTATTAGAGCAGTTAGGTGTTTTATATACTAAGCAGCGCCGTACAGACGAAGGTCGAAGCTACTTCTTTAAAGCGATCAATGCCGACCAAGTTCGCTTGAAAAGCAGTGAAACGATTAAAAACTACCAAGCGTTAAGTCAAAGTGAAGTAGCGGGTTTGAAGGTTGATAGTATGTCTCCTGCGTTGGCTTACATGGGAATCGGAGTCTTGGAAGATGTAGAAGGTAAACATCAGATAGCCCAAGAATATTTTAAAAAGTCTCTCACTATCGATAAAACTTCAGTGAAGGCTCTACTGAACATGGGTTACTCCCATTACATGTACGGCAACTACAAAGAAGCGTACCAATACACGCGTTCTGCTTTAGAGATCGAACCTAATAATGAGAAGGCTCAAAACAACCTTGCACTTATCTATTTGGCATCCGGTGATGTGAAAAAAGCCATAAATGTGTTTATGCGTCATATGGATGCGCCGGAAGCTCTGAATAATGTCGGTTACTTTTTAATTATTCAAGGTCGACCTGATGAAGCAATTCCTTACCTTCAACAAGCCATCGACAAAAAACCTTCGTATTACAAAATCGCCAATGAAAACCTAAGTCGAGCCTTAGCCGAGGTGAGAGAAATGAAGGCGAGCACACCAATATAGTGCTGTTCTATGAAAAGTTACTCTCCTTATGGTAAATAGCACAAATGAATTAGCCCCTGATGAGTGTCCTTATCAGGGGCTAATATTTGTCACTCAGTTTTGTATCTAAAGTTGGGTATCTAAGTACTTAATTATAAATAGTTAAGCATCGCACCGGCTGCGATAAAGGTACCAACTAAACCTACAATCGGCATCTTCATTGTTTTCAATAACCACACGCCAACAATGATCAGAGCGAAGTCTATGCCGCTGCTCACTGCGCTTGTGAAGATGGGTTGGTATAGAGCTGCAAGTAATAGACCAACAACAGCTGCATTCACACCGGTAAGAGCACCAGCCACCAAAGGTTTACTCGCAATTGCCTGCCAGTTCTTCAGTACACCCAGTAGCAATAAGAAGCCCGGTAAGAACACCGCAATTGTTGCGAGCAGTGCACCTGTAATCGGTGCCGATGGCATTAACACATAACCGAGGTAAGTCGCTAATGTAAACATCGGGCCAGGAACCGCTTGCGCAGCAGCATAGCCTGTTAAGAAAGCATCTTGAGACAGTTGGTCGCCAATACCATTCTGTAGTAGCGGAAGAACCACGTGACCGCCACCGAATACCAAACTGCCTGCTTGGTAGAACAAACCAAACACTTCGATGCCTTGAGAATATGCACTGAACAGAGGTAAACCAACCAATAGTGCTACAAAAATAACAAGCGGCGTTATGGATATCTTATGTGTCGAAGGCGTTGTTTTTAAGTCTTGTGAGGTTAAAAATTTGCTGCCAATGATTGCTGCAAATAGGAGCACTAAGACTTGAGGCCAGATCCCAGGAATCAAAAGTAGAACAATCGCGGTGATCACACACAGTGCTGTTGCTATCTTTGATTGGCAAAAGTTTTTGTACATGCCGAAAGTGGCGTCAGCTACAACCACGACCGCGAGTAGCTTAAGTCCGTGGATGATTGAAATGAAAAGCGGTGCTTCCAACAACTGGTTGCTCGCTAAGGCCAATATCAACATTAGGATGACAGAAGGAGAGGTGAAGCCTACAAATGCGGCAATCGCACCGGTTAAGCCACCTTTTTTGTAACCAACCGCGAAGCCAACCTGACTTGAGCCTGGACCCGGCAGAAATTGACTTAGGGCGACAATTTGCCCGTACTCTTCGTCGGATAACCAATTCAGTTTCTCAACAAAGGTTTTGCGGAAGTAGCCAATATGTGCCGCTGGTCCACCAAAGCTAATCCAGCCAAGCCAGAAAAAGGTTTTAAAAATTGAAAGCATGATCGATTCCAGATAAATGTTTAGCGTAATTTAGGCGGAGTTGAACTATGATTCAAATTAATTGTTTTAATTATAACTATGAATAATATGGGATTGATTTGTGGCTGATTTTAACTGGAAAGGAGTTGACCTTAACTTATTGATTGCACTGCAATCTCTATATAAAACAAACAGTGTAAGCAAGGCAGCTGAACGTTGTTATGTCAGCCAATCAGCGATGAGTCATAGCTTACAAAGACTGAGAAAGCTGTTTGATGATCCTTTATTTGAACGAGTTGGTAGCAAGATGGAAGCGACCGATCGAGCCATTGAATTATCAAGCACCGTTGATGCATTGCTTAATACTATTCAATCTGAAGTTCTGTTGTCCAAAAGGTTTGATGTTGATAGTTATAAAGGCAGTTGGAAGATCGGACTTACCGATTACGCGGAACAGATGTTTGGCCCAATGATCTTCGATTTTATTAAACAAGCTTCGCCAAACTCTCAAGTTGCATTTCTTAACGTTAATCGAACCAATTACCAGCAGGTATTTGAAGAGGCTAAGCTAGACATTGCGATAGGCAGTTTTGGTGAAGTGCCTAAATTGTATGACACAGAACTTCTCTACACCGAGCAGCATGTTTGTTTGCTTGATGCATCCGTTTTGGATATTGAGTTGCCTATGTCACTGGAATCATTTGTCTCTGTGGAGCACGCCTTAGTGTCTCCTAGTGGTGCCTTAAAAACGACAGTTGATACTAAATTGTCTGAGTTGGGCTACACCAGAAAAGTGGCAATCGCATCGAGTAACTTCTTAACCGTAAAACGATTGATAAGTGGAAGAAAGCTATTGTGTATTGTGCCTAAGCTAGTCGCTAGAAACGCCCCTAATATAGACAGTTCACTGATAGCTGTCACCCCGCCAATAGACGTCCCTGATTTTGATATACAGCTTGTTTATCGTAAGGGAAAGCAATTAGACGACAAGAATACTCACTTGAGAAAAGTGATTTCTCAAGCGGTTGAGATTGTCATTGCGGCTGAGTGATTGAAGGCGTGTTCCTTCGGAGTAAGTAACCGATCAAGTGCCAGAGAGCTACAACCAGTATTGCACCCACATAACCATCAACAGCGTAATGCCATGCCAAATGTACCGAGCCAACCTGAATAAAGAAGGCGTAAATCCAAGCTATGTAACCGAGTTTTTTATTCAATTTGAATGATGTCATTGCAATCAGAACGGATATGGTTACATGCATGCTGGGCATGGCTGAGATGCCAGTCCCTATATCCCCAACTCCTCCAACGTAGCTTGCCCAAAGCGCATCTTGAGTACTGAGTGCCCACAAAGACATAAAGCCACGCTCAGTGAGTTCTGCGCTCTGCATGTTTAATCTTTGCATCAAAGGAAGATACAAATCTTGGTCATTGAAGTGACTAATAAAAACAGGGCCTGCTGATGACAGAAGGGTCGCCATTATGTTCCCAATGATAAACCATGAACTTAAGAATGTGAGTAAAAACTGGTTGCGAAGTTGGTCATCTTTACGGTAAATGACAAAATAAAGCAGCATTCCCCACATGATAAAAAACCACAAGTTGTACAAGATGTTGATGGCGAGTGAAGCTATTGAATTCGGTAAAAAAAAGTGGGTGATTTCCCAAGGTGAAATGCCAAAGTGCAACCATTTATCTAAATGGTAAAAATCGAGATCTAAAAAATATGGATTGAGATAAGGAATGACTGATTTTAAGAAGGTATAGCTAGAGAATGAGATGTTTAAGACGAGCATTAATAAAATAAAGTAGATCGGCTTTGATACTGGAAACAACAGAGTTTTAATTTTATTGATGAATTGTTTAGTGGGTCTTTTTTCTCGATTGAACAATAAATGGCAGTAGTAGTATGTCGCCCATAAAATAAAGGTGACGTAACAGACCGTGGCTAAGATCTCTAAGTAGGTATATATGTTGTATCGAACTTCATGAGGCACGAAATAATTAACAACTAACGTTAACGGTGTCGTAAATGCAACATAATACAGAATCAGTTTGTTTCTTCTGAATTCATGAAGTAAAGACGATAACAAGTTTGATTGTTCTTTTTGAGGAGCGGGTTTGGCGGTGGTCGTCTCTGAATCCATATAGCCCTTCATCAAGATTTCCTATCATGATTAAAGGTTAGTTCATTTGAGCTGGTTTTCTACTTTTCAACCTTGTGTCTAAGGTAAAAATAAACGAAATAAAGCCTTCCATTTTTCATAACCCGACTATACTTAATTTACGACTCAAAGCAGTCGTAAAGAATAGGCTTTTTGATTTACCTAAGTAAAAAAATTGGTTATATCCTCATGATATAGCTTAAAAAACTACCAGGCTAAACGGACTTAGTTGGTCTTAAAGCGCTAGCTCCCCCTAGCGCTTTTTCTTTTATCTCGATTCTGGCAAAAGGGTCTTAATCCTTTTTAGCAATTGCTCGATCTCTTGTTTTTCATAGTGAGCCGTCACATTAGGTTGGCTGCTTTCTCTTGGGAGTAATGCCGTTTCGATATGTTGTTGTAGTAAAGTATCTTGTGAGTTGGCGTTGAGCTTCTCTGCAAGTATCACAGCTTGTCGACCAATCGTGGTGAAGTCTTGTTTGATGGTGGTCAATGGTGGATTAAAAAACGCACTGTCCTCGATGCCATCAAAGCCGACGACCGCAACCTTATCAGGGACAGGTATCTGCAGTTCTTGCAGTGCACGTAAAGCCCCCAATGCCATCTGATCACTTGCCACTAGCACGGCATCAAATACGGCTTGTTTAGCGACAGCTTCTCGAACGCCAAGATAACCACTTTCTGCTTGCCAGTTTCCTTGATATTGATACTGCACCTTACTCTCTGCATCTGATAACGTGGCTAACCAACTTTGGTGACGAATCTTTGAGGCGCTGGATTCGTTCGGACCAGTGATCAACAGGAAGTCCGTTCGTCCGCTCTCAAGTAGATGTTGAGCCGCCAGTTTTGCTCCTTCCGCATGATCACCGCAAACATAGTTCACTTGGCTGTTAGAAGGGACATCAATGAAGATAAGATTGAGGTGCTGATATTGTTCCACTAACAATTCTGCATCGGCACTCTTTAAAGGCACGTTCAGAATAATGCTGTCGACTTGTTGAGCCATCAGTTCACGAATGGCCTCACGGGTATTCGCGAGATTGGGCTCGGCAACGACAGAGAAAGCAACGCCATAACTCATATCATGAGCCTGCATTCGCACGCCATTTGCGATCATTGCTGCGCCATGCAGTGCCATATCGAGAGTGACTAAACCAACGCTGGTGGACTTGGCTCGGCTGAGCATTTGAGCACCTTTATTGGGTACATAACCCAGTTGCTTTATGGCGGCGTTAACCTTGTTGCGGGTGGATTCCGCGACGTCTTGTGAGCCATTGGTTACTCGAGATACTGTCTGGGTAGATACCCCTGCCAGTTTTGCTACGTCTTTAAAGGTGATACTCATCGCTCTGCTCATCGAATATTTAGAGTGAGATAAGCCTACCGAAATTTACCAAACTAAACTCTGCTTACTCTCAAATAAATGTCTTTTAAAACATTAAAAATGTTTCCGGAAACAGTTGATCTTGTGCAAATTTTTTGAATATTAAAGCCAATTTACATCACGGTTTTATCGATATTGGATACTAATCTGGCGTGATGAGTTCACTATTATTTCTATATTATGTTTACGAAAACAATAGAGATTAGTAATGAACGAATTTATTCACTTAAAGAGTAAAAATCATAGTTTGATCATTAAATCAGGACGTGTTCCAGAGGTTTTGCATTGGGGGGCAAAGATCGCAAGTATTGATGAAGATCTTCTGCTTTCGACAGAAAGACCGATTTCTCAAGCTCGACTTGATGTGGATGTGCCACTTTCTCTTTGCCCTGAGTTAGGCAGTGGACACTTTAACGCTCCAGGCATTGAAGGTCACAGAGAAGGGCGTGATTGGGCTCCTGTCTTTAAGACCGTTCGTTACGATGCTCAAGATCAAGAAGTGAGTTTTTTCCTTGAAGACAAGGTTGCTCAACTGGATCTTAAGGTAGAGATTAAGCTGGATTTCGAATCTGACGTTGTCCAAAAGCGTGTGACTGTCACCAATAAAGGCGACAAAAAATATTACTTGAACAAGCTTTCTTCAACGCTGCCATTGCCGAATCATGCTAACGAGCTTATGACGTTCCATGGCCGTTGGTGTCATGAGTTTCAAACGCAACGCCAACGCTTTGAACACGGTGGTTTCATGCAAGAAAACCGTCGTGGTCGCACATCTCACGAGAATTTCCCGGGGATGTTTGCAGGGACTCAAGGGTTCTCAGATCAACATGGTTTGGTATGGGGATTTCATTTGGGCTGGAGCGGTAACCACCAAATGCGCGCCGATGTTCGCAGTGATGGTCGCCGCTTTGTTCAAGCTGGTGAGTTGTTGCTTGCAGGCGAATCCATTCTGGAATCTCAAGCAAGCTACCAAACACCTTGGCTGTTCGGCTGTTACAGCAACTCAGGTTTAAATGGCATCGCGCAACGCTTTCAACAATTTGTTCGCGACAACATTATTCAATTCCCAACCGATAAACCTCGTCCTGTTCACTTGAATACATGGGAAGGGATCTATTTTGAACACAAGCCTGACTACATCATGAAGATGGCAACGGAAGCGGGCGTGATGGGCGTTGAACGTTTCATTATTGATGATGGTTGGTTTGTGGGTCGTGATGGTGAACGTACCGCACTGGGCGACTGGTATTTGGATGAGGTGAAATATCCAAATGGCTTAGAACCTGTGATTGAACATGTAAACCAACAGGGTATGGAGTTTGGCCTTTGGGTTGAGCCTGAGATGGTAAGTCAAGATTCTAATCTTTATCGAAACCATCCGGATTGGGTGCTTGGTTTACAAGGGTATCATCAACCATCTGGTCGTTGGCAGTACGTGTTAGACCTACAAAATGAAGCGTGTTTTAACTATTTGTATGAACGCCTCAATGCGCTTTTGACTCGATACAACATCACTTACCTTAAGTGGGACATGAACCGAGAGTTGGTTCAACCTGGGCATCAAGGTAAAGCTGCGGTGCATGGTCAGACTAAAGCGCTATACCGTCTTGTTGATGAGTTAAATCGAGCGCACCCAGAAGTCGAGATTGAATCTTGCTCTTCGGGTGGTGGTCGTATCGATTTTGAAATTCTAAAACGAACCCATCGTTTCTGGGCATCAGATTGTAATGATGCCTTAGAACGCCAAGCCATTCAGAAAGGCATGAGTTACTTCTTCCCACCAGAAGTGATGGGGGCGCACATCGGCCCAGCAGAATGCCACTCAACCAACCGTCGTCACAGCATCAATATGCGCGGTGTAACCGCACTCATGGGGCATATGGGGGTTGAGCTTGACCCTGTTAAAGAGTCACCTGAAGAGAAACAAGCATTCTCACATTACATTTCACTGCATAAGCAATTTCGTCATGTTTTGCATTCTGGCCGTAGTTTCCGAATGGATCCTTCGGACAAAAATCAGAACATTTATGGCGTTGAAAATGACGATGAAATGCTGATCACCGTGTGCCAATTAGCGATGCCTGAATATGCTCTGCCTTCGCCACTTCGTATTAGCTGCGTGGAAGACAACGCGATGTATCAAGTGAAGTTAGTGGACATGCCAAAAACCAGTTTCCAGTTGATGAAACAACGCCCCCAATGGCTCGACAAAACGTTAACCCTGAGTGGCGATAATCTCAAGGAAATTGGATTGACCTTACCGATTTTAGACCCAGAGTCAGCCTTGATTGTTCATCTGAAAAAGATATGAAGCGCTAACTCTGAGTACCCCTACATAAAATTCTAAATATAAAAATATAATCGGCAGCGAGGAATTGCTGCCGCAATAACTAAACTTAAGGAAAACAAAATGTCTATTACAGTTCTGCTGTCATTCTTGTTATTTACTGGTTTTGTTGTCGCGTTTACCTACAACAAAGTTAAAAATGACAAGAACACCTCACAAGACGGTTTCTTTCTTGGTGGAAGAAGCTTAACTGGTGGTTTGATTGCCAGCTCCCTAATTTTAACCAACTTGAGCGCGACTAGCTTTGTTGGCATGAGTGCACAAGCTTATACCCACAACATGAGTGTCATGGGTTGGGAAGTGGCGTCTGGTGTCACCTTAGTGATCATTGCTCTGATGCTGGTACCACGTTACCTCAAGCAAGGGATCACGACGATTCCAGACTTCTTAGAGAGCCGTTATGACATGTCGGTGAAGAAGTTCGTCACCTTGCTTTTCTTATGCCAGTACGTCATCAATATTTTGCCAACCACACTTTATGCCGGTGCCGTTGTTCTCGGTGAGATCTTTGATGTTCAAGCTCTGCTTAATATTTCAGAATTCAGCTCTATAGCCCTAATTTCAGCGACGATCGGTCTACTTGGTTTCTTTTATGCGATTTATGGTGGACTCAAAGCGGTCGTGATTGCCGATACTATTAATGGTGTGGGTCTTATTATTGGCGGCTTGATGATCCCTGTTTTTGGCTTGATGGCATTAGGGGAGGGCAGTTTTGGGGCTGGCTTAGATACGCTGTTGTACGCAGCTCCTGAGAAGTTGCAATCGGTCGGAACAGAGACCGATCCACTGCCGTTCTCAACCTTGTTTACCGGTCTTTTACTTGTGAACCTTTACTACTGGGGTACGGACCAATCAATCATCCAACGCGCGTTGGGTGCTAAGAACTTAAAAGAAGGTCAGAAAGGGGTAATCCTTGCGGGTGCAATTAAGGTTATCTCTCCGTTGTTCCTAATCATTCCTGGCATCATTGCATTCCACATGTTTGGTGCAGATGCTGGTAACCCAGACACCATGTACACGCGCTTGGTAAACGAAGTATTGCCTAAACCATTAGTCGGTTTCTTCGTCGCGGTTATGTTTGGTGCCATCCTAAGTACTTTCAACGGCGTGCTTAACAGCTCGACCACTCTGTTTGCATTGAATGTCTACAAGCCTTTGTTTGGCCAAGGTAAAACGGATGAAGAGCTGGTGGGTAAAGGCCGTATCTTTGGCGTTGTGATCGCGATTATCTCTGTGTGTATTGCACCGTTCATCATGTATGCGCCTGAAGGCCTGTTTCAATACCTACAGATGGTAGCGGGCTTCTTCAGCGTGCCAATTTTTACGATTGTGTTTGTTGGTTATGTCTCTAAACGTGTACCTGCTGTGGCGGCTAAAGTTGCGTTGGTGGTGTTTGTAAGCTCATACGCCGCAATGCAATTAGTGTTCAAAACGCCAATCCACTTCTTACACCAATTGGCGATTCTGTTTGTTGTATGTACAGCGCTGATGTTCATCATTGGCTACTTTATGCCACGTGAAGATGATTATGTGATGCCTGTGAATGAAAACATTGATGTTACGCCTTGGGCATTCCGTTTCGAAGCTTCGGCTATCATTCTCTACATGGTATTAGGTGCTTACGTGATGTTCTCTGATGTCGGTTTTGTATCTGATGATCCAACTATCATGCAAGTGTACGGTGTGTGTGGCATTGTGATGTTGTTCGGAATCGCAGCACGGTTGGCAAAGCGCAAGAAATCACTTGAAGCTGCCGCATAACCTTCACAGAGCCTGCCATTCGTTCTTTTAGAATGAGCTTGCTAAGTAAAAGGATCATAGTAGGCCAATAACTAAAAAGGCATCTCAATCGTAATGAATGAGATGCCTAACATATTGTTTTTATAGTTGGTTATTGTTTGGCTACTTACTACTTACTACTTACTACTTACTACTTACTACTTACTACTTACTACTTACTACTTACTACTTACTACTTACTACTTACTACTTACAAAGAAAAACGAGTCCATTTTTTTGTTCTCCAACGATACGCCATAATGATTCCGCGGAACCATTCATCCATCGCGATCGCCATCCACGCGCCTAATACGCCATAACCCCAATGCACGCCAAGCAAATAGCTCATAGCAACCCCAATGCCCCACATGCTGAGAATGCCCATTTTGATCGGGAACTTAATATCGCCTGCAGCTTTCAAGCAAGAGATGAAAATCAAATTAAATACGCGACCAGCTTCTAACAGGATAGAGCCTGCAATCAGTGCTGCGGTGAGTGCGATGATCTCTGGATCTTGAGTGAATAAGTCCAAAATCTCGAATCGGAAAATATAGACCACGCAGGTAATGCTGATAGAGGCGATGAAGCCAACTACAAAATAGCGTTGTACACGATTGGCTATCTCATCTATCCAACCCTTGCCGATGTAGTATCCGGTTTGGATTTGGCTACCCTGACCGATGGCTAAGGCAAAGGCAAAAGAGAGACGTGCGATATTTTGTGCGTAAGTAAACGCAGCCAGTGAAGATGTTCCCATCTGTACCACAAAGAAGGTAATGCTGATCTGAGCCATGTTGTAAGAGAGCACTTCTCCTGCATTCATAGAACCAATCTTGATGATCTTTTGATAGATAGCTTTCGGTACAGATTTGAACTGCTTCATCGGCAGATCAATGCCTTTACTTCTTACCACACCAATCAAGATAAACATGCCGATTAATTGGCTAATCACAGTTGCGGTAGCCACTCCTTGCACGCCGTAAACAGGCAGTCCAAAAGGCTGATAGAGTGCGCAATAGTTACCGAATACGTTGATAACACCAGCAATCAAATTGATCACCATCGGCGATTTTGAATAACCATGGCTACGTAGAATGGTGGTGAGTACTACGCCTATCGTGACATTAAAGGTGAGTGCGCCACTGATGAACAGGTACTCTTGAGCGTACTGTTCAACTTGAGCTTCAAGCTGATAGAGCGGGATAAAATACTCAGCGCCAAGAACCGCAATAATACTGAGTAATACGCCCGTAATAATGGCTAAGATAATGCTCGCAACACCCACATGAGCGCTATCTTGAGTACGAGATGCGCCGTTGTATTGAGCAATTAGGATGCCTGTACCACTGCTGACCATGGTTGATACGATGATCAGAAAAAAGGATATCTGAGAGATAACACCAACGGCAGACACGGCTTTGTCTGAGTATCCCGATAACATGAATACATCGCTGGTGTTGAGTGCAGTTCTTAGAAGAACTTCGATAAAAATTGGCCAGGTGAGCGCAACGATTCCCATGCGTTTATTTAGGGTGGAATCAGCATTAGGCATTTAGGTTTTCTCAAAAAAGGGGTAGGCGACACTATAGTTTAGCCATTATTGCGTAAACGACTATCAAATTAATGTCCGGAAGACTCTGAAGGATAAATTAATTTCGAATAAGTCTTCAGAAGACAACATTTAGGGACGAGTTATGAAATTTTAAAAGCAGTTTCATAAATTAAGGAACAAGGGGGGGGGGCGAGGATTGCGGCTGTATGGAATGATATGAAAAGCGGGTTTGAAATAACGGTAAAGCTAGCGATATCTAGCTTTACCGTTTTTAACGACTTAGTTAATTCGCTGACCTTCAACATCAAACAGATGGCAATCTTTTGATGAGAAATTTAAATTGAGCGATTGATAGCGGGTGACTTCCTGATCGCCGGGTAGATGAACCTTGAAGCTATCGACACCACAAGATTGACCAAACATATAAGTGCTGTTGCCAAGCCTTTCTACGACCTCGCTTTGGAACTCAATCGTGATATCAGATTCGCCGTTGATCTCTAAATGTTCTGGTCGAATGCCTAGAGTAAGCTTTTGCCCTTCGGTCAGGCCATCACTTGGTAGTGGCAGAGTAATTTTACTGAGGCCATTGACGGTAAGTTGGGCATGAGTGTCAGAGGTGTTATTGACCACACACGGCAAGAAGTTCATTTTTGGAGAGCCAATAAAGCCTGCCACAAATTCATTTTGAGGGGAATGATACAGTTCGAGAGGTGAACCCACTTGCTCAACTCGACCATCTCTCAGTACCACGATTTTGTCTGCAAGTGTCATTGCTTCAACTTGATCGTGTGTTACGTAAATCATGGTATTTTGCAGATCTTGGTGCAATTTTGCGATTTGTAAGCGCATATCGACACGAAGTTCAGCATCTAAGTTAGATAAAGGTTCGTCGAACAAGAATACTCTTGGGTTACGAACAATCGCTCGACCAATAGCAACACGCTGACGTTGTCCACCTGACAGCTCTTTAGGTTTACGTTTTAACAAAGGATCTAGTTGAAGCGTTTTCGCGGCACTGGTGACTTGTTTCTCGACGACTTCTTTAGCTACACCGTTCATTTTCAGGCCAAAGCCCATGTTTTCTTCAACCGTCATATGCGGATAAAGGGCGTAGGACTGGAATACCATCGCGACACCACGTTCGGCAGGATCGACATCGTTAACCAGATCATCGCCAATATGGATCTCACCTTCAGTAATCTCTTCCAAGCCAGCAACCAAGCGTAAGAGGGTTGATTTACCGCAACCAGACGGTCCAACGAATACTACGAATTCGCCGTTACTTATTTCAAGATCAACACCATGGATCGTTTGAACATCACCATATCGTTTGATGACCTGTTTTAAGCTGATATCAGCCATGTTCTCTCCTTGCTTCGTTGGACTACATCACTTTGCCTTTAAAACATACGCTTTCATCAGAAATTTGTTAGATGCCTCGAATGAATTATTGATCGGGGTCATATAAATTTTACAAATCATACCGATTTTTGTGGAAACGTTTACAAAATTCAAACATAACTGTGCGTAATATTATCAATAAGCCTAATATTTGAACGTAATCACCATAAATGCTGAGTTGCTAGATTAAATTTAGAAATCTAGGTGGAAATTTATCAAATAGTAAATGAAGCTTTGAAGACAAGGAATTTCGGGAAATGGAGCAATCTGTGAAAACGATATACCCAGAAAATCGCATCCCATCGACTAAAAAGAAAAGACGTATTAGTTCTAAGGTATCGCCTTGGTTGTTCTTGGCACCGGCTATCGCCATCTTTTCTCTCTATGTTGTTTATCCGATCTTGGACAGCATTTGGCTCAGTTTCTTTGAGTGGGACGGGCTAGGTGAGAAAGAGTGGGTAGGGCTTGAGAACTATCGTGAATTGTTTGATTCCGATGCATTCTACACATCGTTAACGAATAACTTCCTTTGGTTGCTCTTCTTTATGCTCGCGCCACCTTGTGGCTTGGCGATTGCCCTTTTCTTAAACCAACAAGTGAAAGGCATTCGTGTCGTTAAATCCTTATTTTTCTTCCCCTTTGTCATCTCTCAAGTCGTGGTTGGTCTAGTGTTCTCCTGGTTCTATGACCCCTCATTTGGCCTTTTCAATATGGTATTAGGTGCGTTCGGTTTTGAGCCCATATCAATACTCGCTGACGAAGACTATGTGACCTACGGAATCATTGCCGCTGGTCTATGGCCACAAATCTCTTACTGCATGATCTTGTATCTCACGGGGTTGAATAACCTCGACCCAGAGCAATTAGAAGCGGCGCGACTGGATGGCGCGAAGAAGTGGCGCATGCTCTGGTATGTGGTGCTTCCTCAATTAAGACCTGCGACGTTTATTGCTGTGGTCGTGACCGTAATTGGTGCCCTTCGTTCTTTCGATTTAGTGGCAACCATGACGGCTGGTGGACCTTGGGGAAGCTCGACGGTACTGGCGTATCAAATGTATGAAGAGTCTATTTTTAACTATCGAATGGGTTACGGTGCGGCGGTTTCAGTGGTGCTGTTTCTGATTATGGATATCTATATCGCTTACTTCTTGTGGCGCATGTTAAGGAGTGAAAAATAATGTTTCCGCAACCAATTCAAAAAGCCGGTCGCTTTACTAATATCAGTTACCGAGTCGCGTTACCTATCTCGATCGTGATGTGGTTGTTACCGCTTATCGCCGTGATGATGACGTCGATTCGTTCGATGGATGACATCAACAAAGGTAATTATTGGGGCTGGCCGAGCGAGATTCAGTTCATTGAGAACTACACTCAAGTTTTTACCTCGACATCAATGGGGCAGTACTTAATCAATAGTTTAATCATTACATTGCCAGCAGTCGCAGGGGCTGTCGCTCTTTCTACTTTGGCCGGGTATGCCTTGGCGAAATACAACTTCAAAGCCAACGTTTGGATCTTTGCGATGTTTATCGCTGGCAACTTTGTTCCGTTCCAAATTTTGATGATTCCAGTGCGTGATTTAACTATTGGACTCGGTTTGTACGATACCCATTGGGCGCTGATTTTCTTCCATATCGCTTTTCAAGCAGGCTTTTGTACCCTCTTCATGCGTAACTTTATCGTTGGCATTCCCGATGCGTTAATTGAAGCGGCACGTGTTGAAGGGGTGAGTGAATGGAAAATATTCTGGCATGTCGTACTCCCTCTGGTTCGCCCTGCTTTAGCGGCGTTAGCCGTATTGGTGTTTACCTTTATTTGGAACGATTTCTTCTGGGCGTTGGTATTGGTGCAGAGTGATGACGTTCGCCCTGTAACTGCGGGGCTTAGTTCACTGCAAGGCCAGTGGTTGGCGTCTTGGCAGTTTATGTCTGCCGGAGCGGTCGTGGCTGCCATTCCACCGGTAGTGTTGTTCTTCACCATGCAAAAACATTTTATTGCTGGCCTGACATTAGGTGCGACCAAAGGGTAAATAACGAGATAAGAATAGATACACGAATCTAGCAATAGCGACGGCTTTAGTCGTTATTGCTACCGGCATCCCGAATGGATGAATCATTGAAGAGAAACTAAAACACGAACAACCCTACGAGACAAAACAATAAAAATTGGACTTAGTGAGCTTAGCTCTATAACAAGGACCTTAATATGAAATACGTGAAACATATCGCTGCTACGGCAGTGCTTGCTGCCTCCGTTTCTACAACAGCGTTTGCAGGAACCTTAGTCATCAACTCTGATGCTTCCGATCCAGCGCCAAAAGAAGCGTGGGGTGAGATCATCAATCGCTTTGAAAAAGAAAACCCAGATATTACGGTGAAGTACAACTTGTACGATCACGAGTCGTACAAAACAACGATTCGTAATTGGTTGGTCACTTCGCCGCCGGACGTGGTTTTTTGGTATGCGGGTAACCGAATGAAAGCCTTTGTTGACCGTGGCCTGTTCGAAGATGTGAGTGATATTTGGACTGACAACAACATGAAGCAAGACTTTGCGGCTGCGGCTCCTGCGATGACAGTGCAAGGCAAGCAATTTGGTGTGCCATACACGTATTACCAATGGGGTATCTACTACCGTAAAGACATCTTTGAGCAGTATGGAATTGCTGAGCCGAAAACATGGGAAGATTTGAAGTCGGCATCGGCAACGCTTAAAGAAAATGGTGTGGCACCGTTTGCGATTGGTACTAAGTACTTGTGGACTGCCGCAGGCTGGTTCGATTACATCAACATGCGTACCAACGGCTTGGATTTCCACATTCAGTTGATGGAAGGCAAGGTGCCTTACTCTGACGAGCGAGTGAAGAAAACATTTGCGAACTGGGCTGAGCTTGTTGAGCCTGGTTACTATCTAGAAAATCACGCCTCTTATTCTTGGCAAGAAGCTCAGCCATTCTTATATAACGGCAAAGCGGCGATGTACCTCATGGGGAACTTCATTACGCCAAACTTCCCGGCTGAATTAGATGGCAAGATGGACTTCTTCCAATTCCCTGTGATCGATCCAAGTGTTCCGATGTCAGAAGATGCGCCAATGGATACGTTACACATTCCTTTTAAAGCGAAAAATAAGGAAGATGCGCGTAAGTTCCTAGAGTTTGTTGCGCGTGCGGAAAATCAACAGCTGATCAATGAGATGCTGCTACAGATCCCAACTAACAATAAAGCCAAGGCGAAGTCTGATCCATTCTTAGACAAAGGCGTAGCAATGTTGGCTTCTACTGATGGTACGGCCCAGTTCTATGACCGCGATACCGATCCTGCTATGGCTAAAGAAGGCATGAAGGGCTTCCAAGAGTTTATGGTTCACCCTGATCGAATCGAAAAAATCTTGAAGAAACTCGATAAGGTGAGTAAGCGCGCCTTTAAGTAATGTGTTATTCGCCGCAGCGGTTCTCGCTGCGGCTTCTACTTTTTCTAAGTTTGTCATTGCTGGTGTTATTTCGTTGGCGTTTGTTGTGTCCTAAGCGCGCTTTAAGTACTCAGCACTCAGCACTCAGCACTCAGCACTCAACACTAAGTACTACTTGCAATGATTCACTTTGAACGGTTTATCGTAAGGAACACTCCATGAGAACTTTCTCTCAAGTCATCTCTGCCCGTGAATGGGAAAACCAACATATAACTCACCACAATGTCATTGAGGCTCACGGCCCTCTCAATGCTTACAGTTCGCTCATACAAGCACTCACTAAACATTCACTACACAAGGTCTCCCTTAATGGGGAGTGGAAATTTCAGTTGTTCGATGCGCCTGAATTAGTGTCGGAAGAGTCGGTGTCTGAACATTTCGATGATTCACTGTGGGAGAAAATAGAAGTACCAAGCAATTGGCAGATGCAGGGTTTTGATAAACCGATATACACCAATGTGAAATACCCATTCGATGACAAACCGCCTTTTGTACCAACCGACAATCCAACCGGTCTCTACCGAACGCGTTTTAATTGCACCGAACAGGCGCTTTTGGACACCCATAGGCTTACCTTTGATGGCGTTAACTCAGCGTTCCATTTGTGGTGTAACGGCAAGTGGGTTGGGTATTCGCAAGATAGCCGATTGCCGGCTGAATTTGATGTGTCTGATTACCTTCAGGCGGGAGACAACACCTTAGCGGTGATGGTGCTGCGTTGGTCCGATGGTTCTTATCTTGAAGATCAGGATATGTGGTGGCTGAGTGGTATCTTCCGCGATGTTACCATATTGAGAAAACCTAAGGTCGCCATTGAGGATGTTCGGGTTGAAACTCAACTGGACGCTTGCTATCGAGATGCGTGTTTGAAGGTGTCGACACAAATATCGAAACCAAATTCATCAGCTCAAGATAACCAAGCTAACCAAGATCAACAAATAAACCGAGTTAAAGTCGAGCTGTTTGATGTGCAGGGGCAACTCATATCTGAGCCTCAAATCGTTGGCTTAGGTGAGCGAATTGTCGATGAGAAAGGGCCTTGGTCTGAAATGGCTGAACACAGCATTTCAGTGCTGAATCCGAACAAGTGGAGTGCCGAGTCACCTTACTTATATCGCTGTGTGGTGTCGCTGCTCAATCAACAAGATGAGCTCATTGATTGTGAGGCTTATGATGTCGGTTTTAGAGCTGTCGAGATAAGTAGTGGCTTACTGCAAATTAACGGTAAACCTCTGTTGATCCGCGGTGTTAATCGACATGAATATCATCCTGAGCTGGGTCATACCATGACGCGTGAAGGTATGATTCAAGACATCAAATTACTGAAACAGAACAACTTCAATGCAGTAAGAACGGCTCACTATCCCAATCACCCATTATGGTATGAGCTGTGTGACGAATACGGTTTGTATTTGGTTGACGAGGCCAATGTTGAAACTCATGGCCAGTTTCCTATGTGCCGACTCTCAAATGATGCTTCATGGCTAAATGCTTATATGCGCCGTATAACTCGACTGGTTGAGCGAGACAAAAACCACGCCAGCGTAATCATTTGGTCGTTAGGTAATGAATCAGGTATTGGGCGTAATCACCATGCGATGTATCAATGGGTGAAACAAGCCGATCCAACCCGACCTGTTCAGTATGAAGGCGGCGGTGCCGATACTGCAGCGACTGATATCTTGTGCCCGATGTACGCACGTGTTGACTGGGATCTACCTGTGGTCGAGAGCCAACCTGAAGTCACTCCTAGAGTGGGTATTCGTAAAGCCATTGCTCTGCCTAACGAACAGCGTCCGTTGATCTTGTGTGAATATGCTCATGCGATGGGTAATAGCTTAGGTAGCTTTGATAAATACTGGCAAGCCTTTCGTGATAACCCAAGGCTGCAAGGTGGCTTTATCTGGGATTGGGTCGATCAGGGGATTACCAAAACCGATACGAACGGACAGAAATATTGGGGATATGGCGGTGATTTCGGCGATGAGATTAACGACCGCCAATTCTGTATTAATGGATTGGTTTTCCCTGACCGCACGGTTCATCCAACCTTACATGAAGTAAAAAAAGCGCAGCAGTTTTATCAGTTCAAGTTGGTTTCTGCATCACCATTGGTGATCGAAATAACCAGTGAGTATTTGTTTGATGCCGAGCTTATCGAAACGCTGAATTGGAACATCACGCAAAATGGCGTTATTCAGAGTAATGGAAGCGTCGAATTACTTGTGAAGTCGCAATCGAGCGTATTGCTTGAGCTTGATGGAGCCAACGTTGTTTGCCAACCAAATAGCCTTAATTACTTAAACCTAGAAGTGGTGCTGAATACAGCGACACGATGGGCTGAAAAAGGACATGTAACGGCCATTGAACAACTTAGCTTACCCACATTGCCGCAACTTGTGCTTGATGTGAATGTCTCGACGCACCCTCCTAAAGTCAGTGAAACGGAGAAGCGATTGTCTGTGATTGGCGATGATTATCAAGTTGAGTTTGATGTGTTAACGGGGGCTTTAGACCGTTGGCTAGTGAATGGGGTTGAACAGTTAACCAGTGGCTTAAAAGATAACTTCTATCGAGCACCTCTCGATAACGACATCGGTGTCAGTGAAGCAAATCGAGTGGACCCCAATTCATGGATAGCACGCTGGCAGGCAATGGGGCTCGATTCGCTTACCCCTGAGTGTATTGAATTTTCCCACTTCACCCAGCAAAACTCAGTCTCAGTGACGGCAAGAATTGCTCACTTAGTTGAAGGGCAAGTTCGTTTGTTGTCGACTTGGCAATACCAATTATTTGTTGATGGTGAGGTTAAGCTAGATGTGGATGTGCAAGCGGCGAAAGGCTTGCCGTCTTTACCACGAGTGGGATTAACATTCGCATTGAAAAACATCCCTGATAACGTGAGATGGTTCGGTCGCGGGCCTCATGAAAATTATTCTGATAGAAAGCTTTCGGCACATGTTGGGTTACATCAGCAGAGTATTGAACAAATGCATACTCCTTATATTTTCCCGTCAGACAGCGGCTTACGTTGTGATGTTCGTGAGGCAAATATTGGTGGGTTTGAACTTAAAGGAAACTTCCACTTTTCTGTCAGTCGATTTGGTCAGCAGCAATTGCAGCAGGCGAAACACACCTGTGATTTAGTTGAGCAAGAGCAATTGTTTGTGTACATCGATGGTTTTCACATGGGAGTTGGTGGGGATGATTCTTGGACGCCAAGCGTACATGATGAATTCAAATTATTGGAAGAGCATTACCATTATCAGGTGCGTTTTCATTGTGGTGATATAGGCTAACGTGCAGCGAATAAAGTAAAAGGATCATAGTAGGCCAAATAGTCTAAGTGCTTGTTTGTTAGCTTATTTGGCTTCAGGTGTAAAAAAGGCACTCAGCGAGATACTGAGTGCCAAAGCCTGAAATTTATGAGGTTATCTTTTCATTTAATTCCAGAAGACAGGTATAGGTTCGATTTATTCTGCGTCAGTAAAGAAATCGTTGTAAAGCATGTATAGGTGAGCAGCACTCCAAGAGAAGTTTGGTGCACCTTGTTGTTCGCCGGTTAGTGGATTGTAGTTCTCACGGATAGGACCGTCTTGCACTAATCCATCGGCGTGGTCAAAGAATGCCCCTGCCATTTCAATCGCATCGTCACGGTAGCCGTAGCTGTCCATGCCTTTTAGACCGAAGTAGAACTGGTCTACCCAAACGCGTCCACGCCAGTAAATATCTGGTCCAAACGCCGGGCTAGAAAGCGCCGCAGTACCTAGTGGAACGTAGGTATTAAACTCTTCTGTATCTTTCATTACCGAGACAACTGCATCAGCATTAGCTTGCGTGGCAGCAGCATTGAACAATGGCGACCAACCTTCAGGGCCTTTACCACGCTCTACAATTGGTTTGCCTGCACAGCCATTCGCTAGTGGTTTGTCTTCAATGCGAATGTCGTAGAAGAAGTTAGTGCCTTCGTCGAACATACAGGTGTTGATGTAGTTCGACAGATGTTCAGCTTTTTCACGGAACTCTTTCGCTTCTGCGTCTTTACCAAGAATGTCAGCCATTTCTGCTAGGTATTTGTTGTCGCTATACATGTAGCTTGCTTGGTCGACAGATTCTTGCAGTAGTGAGTAGCCCAGTAGCGTGCCATCTTCAGCGCGGTTTTGAGCGAACTCAACATCCCAATCGCTGCGCTTGCCGCCGTTCGCGACATACGCATCTAGCTGATCTTTATCGATGAAACCGAATGCGGCTGCATCGTCACGACCTGATTCCCAAGATGCGGCTGTTTGAGCTGGGCTTTCGATGTAATCGTAGTTACCTTCAGCCACAACTTTATCCAGTGCTGCTTGGCCTACGACGGTTTCATGTTTGTCGCCACGAACCACAGTGAAGTACATTTCACCTTCAGGTGTGTTGTGTGCTTTGTCGCGTGCTGCGCCATATTCAGGTACACCGTTGCCGTTGTTGTCACGGTTGCGTAGCCACCAATCGTGGTAAGCCACGAGCTTTGGATACATCTCTTCGAGCCAAGCTTCATCGCTGGTGGTCTTGTAGACTTCCATTACTGCCCATGCCGCTAGGCTTGGTTTGGTATTACGTTCATTCCAGTTACCACCGTCGCCGCCACGTTCTGGGCTTAGGTTGTAAGCAAGTAGGTCTGGCACGTAGCCTTCATCCCAAGGGCGAACGGCGTCGTCAGCCTGAATTTGGTAAGCGAACATCGCGCGGATGTTGTCTTTCGCTACGTCTGGGTTGAAGTGAGCCATTGCGTAGGCTTGTTTCCATGTGTCCCACGGCCAAGTTTGGTTGCCCGAGAACCAACGTGCGGTCACTGATGGTGTCACTGAATCAAACTCCATCGCACCTGCAGCGCCACGCCAGTTACCGTTTAGGGTTTCCATCGCTTTAACAGCAACACGTTCTTGTTCTGGTGTCGCGTTCGGGTTGGTTAAACCCATCTCAAGATAGCCTTCCCAACGTTCTGCTGATGCCGCTAAGAAGTCGGTAGGGTTTGCCATGATCTTTTTGATTTCAGGCTGTTCTGCTTGCGCTTCTTCTGCCGTTAGAACATGTGAGTATGTGGTGTAGATAGTTGTCGATGCTTCAATGTTTGCCGTTGAAGTAAACGTTAGGCCATCCACTTTAGTTTGCGTTGGAATCGATTTGTGAACTTGGTACTCAGACTCACCTGAAGTCAGCAGATCCCAAGTTGAACGCACTTTACCAAAGGTGACTTTCAGGCCATCGTCGGTTGCGACGATTTGACGGTCATACTCAGGGTAAGTTTCAGCGATTGTTTTGTCGGTTTGTGCCACGCCTTCTTTCGCATGGGTCTTTTCTAGCAGTTCACCATCCCACACCAGTTCTACTGGGGAGTCGGTAGTGATTTTGGTTTCTAGCAGAGAGGTACGGTTTGAAGCAAAACGCATCGTCATTTCTACCGTTACATCGTCAGATTTTAGTGTCTGAACCAATGCGCCCGGTAGGCTGTAAGCTTCCATCGTAAATGCGACTTTTTTGCCATCTTTGAACACGCTTAGGCGGTCAAAGTTATCTGCCATGAAGTTAATGTATTCTTCAGTAAGCAGTGCCGTTCCTGGGAAGCCGCCCATGCCTTCAGCTGTGTCTGGCAGCAAGTGACCGTGCCATGCACCTAAGTCGAAGAATGGGTTGAAGCGCTGGTGGTCATCGAAGTCGTAATCTCGCATGTATTCTGGCGAGCCAGTGCGGTCGATAACGTTCTTAAATTCGTTTGCTTGCAGTTGCTCTACATCAGAACTTGAGCCAGAGATGGAGTTTGATGTACAGCCAGTAACAACAAGTGCTGCGCCAATAGCGAGAGCTGCGAATGATTTATTCAGTTTCATGATGAGTTCCTGTTATTACCAGTAGAAGTATTGCATTGCGAACACTTGCGCGTCGCCGATTTCAGTGTCGCTGCCTACGCCAAAGCGGCTGTCGAAAGCAGTCGCAAATGCGCCGTTTCCGTATTCGTACCAAACGCCAGCATTGATGTAAGAGGTGATCTCTTTGTCGCCATTGTCACCGTCAAAGTTTGCGTAGTTGTAGGCTGCTGATAGGTAAACCCCTTGTGCGGCTTCGTACCACGCACTGGTTTGAATACCTGATTCGCTACCGAAAGATTCTTGGTTGCCTTTATCGGTATCATGCCAAACACGAGTGGCGAAGTTCTTGTATTCAGCACCTAATAGTAGAAGTTCACCACCATCGTTGTTACGAACTTCACCGCCACCCATTAGGGTTAGGTCGTCAGTTAGATCGTATTGGAGGTAGCCATTGACCATGGCGTTCTTATCTTTCCATTGGTCGGCGAAGCTGTCGTATTTACCGAAGTGAACGAGAGCATCGTCTTCAGAGAAGTCAGACTCTGGCGCGAATGAAACACTGTAGCGAAGTTTGCCTTCTAGGTTTTGAATCTTCACACCAAGATGTACGTCTCGCGTGTTTGAGATCGCATAGCCGTATTCAACCGTAGGGTCACCCCACCATTGGACGTCATCTAGTGACGAGTCCATACGACCGACAATAAATTCTGTTTTTTCGTCGGTGCGGTAGCCAGCGTAAAAGCGGTTAAAACCACCTTCGAAGCCGCCCCAGCCGTGGCCAGTCGCCCAAGCGTTACCTTCGTCATCGGCTTGTACCGTCCAGCCTTCCATATAAGCAAGACCAAACCAATTACCGTGCTCGATAGCTAAACCCGCTTCAATGTAAGTGCCGTCTGCGTAGCGACCTTTATCATCACCTTCGAGTGCCACATGACCACCAAGGCCAAGCTCACCGTAAAAGTTAAACAGCGTTTCTGATTCTGTTTTAGGGGGCTGAGTGTCGCCGTGGTTAGCCGCGGTTTCATCAGCGTGCGCATTAGCCGTAAGGGCAGCAAGAATACAACTTGTAATAAGAGTCTTTTTAGTAAAACTACTTTTCATTTTGTTCACTTCTGTGTCGGGGTTATAAATGAAGCTTCGTAAGCAGTTCTGACTTCTAATATGGGGTGCTCTTCAAGGCGTATATGGTCAGGTCACTTACGATCGCAAAACCAATACTAATGATTATTTTTGTGTTTAAAATTAAATAAGCTTAAAAGTGTGATCTATTTTTAGTAAAAGTTTACCTTTAATTTATTTTGGGTTTTAGTTGAATTTATAAACAAATATCAGGCGAGGTATATATTTGTGTTGTGAATCTAATTTTGATGAAAGGAGTAACTCGGTAAATAGGATGTAAGGCGCAGCGATAAGAAAAAAGGGAAGCGAATAAAAGGCACTCGCCAAATAGTGAGTGCCTAAGAGAGTTCAAATCAAGATTAAGACCAAGGTAAGGAGAACACTAGGCGTTAGCAGTTTCCGGCTTTGCTTCTAGTTTCTTCTCTTCCGGAGATAAGCTTTTCTCGTATTGACCGTATTTCCACCATGCGTAGCCAAGGAAGATCACAATCCCACCCACGTTGTAGAAGATGATGGTCATGATGTCTGCGCCAGTCGGGAAGGTTGATGCAAAGAAACCCACCGTAAAGATAGCGATAAGAATCGACACCGCTGTGATACCCACTCGGCGTGAGCCCATGCGGAAATCACGTGGGAGATGGTCGAGTTTTACACGCAAGTGAAGGTAAGCGATCATGATGAACAGTGGCGGCAACATAGAGGCTGCTGCTGTCATGTTGATGATGGTGCTCATTAGGTCTTGTACTGTGTCAGAGGCCAACGTTGGGATGAACATCAGTGGAATCACAATGAAGAATTGAACCCAAGCCGCACGCTCTGGCACGCCTTGTTTGTTGAGTGCGACGGTTTTCTCACCGAAGATACCTTTAGGGATTTCAGAGAAGAAAATCTTAACCGGAGTCGCTGTCCACATCAGTAGGGAACCCAACATCGCAGTGAATGAAACCACGCCCACAAAACGATTCATCAGTATTTCAGACAATCCAAAGTGTCTTGCTAGCCCTTCGAATACCTGCACCGAACCACCAGTAAACTTAAGTTCTTCGCGAGCAACGAATACGTTCGCAAGCACAGAGCCAACCGAGTAAAGCGCACCGATAAAGATACCGGCAATGATGATCACTTTAACGAAAGACTTGTGTCCGCCTTTGATGTCGTTGACGTAAACCGCAACCGATTCAGCACCGCCAGCCGCCATGAAGATCCAGGTGATTACCCCAAGGAATGCCCAGTTAAAGCTTGGTGTCATCGCTTCAATGGTGATTGGGTCAGCTGGCTCGATACCACCGATCAAAGCACCGCCTGAAAGCAGGATGTAAGACAGAGTCAGCAACAACATCAGTGATGATGTTAGTGAGGTGATTGGGCCAAGTAGCTTCGCGCCGTTGTTTGAAATGTGTGTAGCAACCGCAAATAGAATGGTGCTCAAGATCGCCGTGGTTATCGGCGTAAATATGTATTCGAATCCTAAGAACGCATACGACGCGTAAGCGATGATTCTAGGCAGCAAAGAGGTGAAGAAGAATAGGTTAACAAACCAGTAGGTGTAAGCTGAAATAAATGCCCAGCGACCGCCTAGAGAGCTTTTAACCCAAGAATAAACACCCGCCTCAGAGTCTTTATTCAATGATACAAACTCAGCCACGATCAAACAAAAGGGCACAAAGTAAAAGATGGTTGCTAAAAAGAACATCGGAGCTGAGGAAAGGCCAATCTCGATGTTGTTGTTTATGATGTTATTGAAGCTGTATACCGCCGCGAAGGTCATAGACAGTAGGGCAAACTTGCCTATCGTACTGCGTTTATTATCGGACATGATGTTCTCCGGTGAATCACGTTGATGATCGTTATTACTAGGTCCTAGAGAGGGAAATCTAGGCCGTGTTTTTATTGTTATGTTGGTTTGGCAAACACCCGCTTCATGAAGTCAGGTTTGGCTCATTTATTATTTTTGTATTGATTTACGAACGAATTCCTTGGCGTTTATCTTTTCAATTTCAGTAAATTTATTACTTGAATTTCAAATGCAACATCAAGGCGTTCATCGAAGAAATTGGCTTTCTCATGTACGACGATGTAACAGGCTTGTAGGGGCTTTGTGTCGTTTATTGTTCTATGAGCTTTTCTATTTCTTCAGCAAGAAGATTAAAGATTAAGCGGCGGGAAGTTAATCGGAATTGATCAAATATGTGATATCGAGTAAATAAATTTAGTTAATATTTTACCTTTGTTTTTGTTCGGGTTTTATTACGATTTAACTAGCGTTTTTCGTGAAGTGAAACCTTGACGGAATGACGTTTTTATTCTTGTTTATTGGTATTTAATCTTCTGATTTAAAACAAAAAAAGCGCCATAAGGCGCTTTTCAATTAGAGGTGTTAATTTTGGATTACGATTGCTTTGCGGCTTCTAACTTCGCGTCTTTACCTGCTTGCTTCTTTTCAAAGCGAGAGATCCACCACCAAGCGATAGCTGAGAACACTGCCGTCATAAATACGTTGACGAAGAACGCTTGCATTAGGTCTACACCCGTCGGGAATGCTGACGCTGTCATGCTCACAACGAAGATACCGATAAGTACAGATACAACAGCCATACCTTGAACTCGAGTACCCATGCGGAAGTCACGTGGCGTATCGTCATGCTTCAAGCGGAATACAAAGTACGCCACCATGATGAAGATAGGCGGTAACATTGCCGTACCTGCTGTTAGGTTAATCGCTGTGTTCATCATGTCTTGTACAGACTCAGAACCGAAGCCGTTTATAACGAGCATTAGGAATACGAACGCAAACTGCCACCATGCTGCGCGTACTGGCACGCCATGTTCGTTTAGCTCAGTCGTCTTCTCACCGTAAACACCTTTAGGGATTTCAGAGAAGTGAATTTTTACTGGAGCTGCTGTCCACATCATCATCGAACCGAACATAGCGACGAACAGGATGATACCGACGAAGCGACCTGTTAGAGACTGTGAAATGTCGAAGTAGTTCGCCATACCAGTGAATATTTCAACCATGCCGCCAGCATAAGTGAGTTCATCACGTGCAACGAATACGTTCACTAATAGAGAACCGACTGCATACATGATACCGATAGCGATACCCGCGCTGATTATCACCTTGATGAAAGACTTATGACCACCTTTAACATCGTTTAGGTAAGCGGCTGCGGTTTCTGCACCACCGGCTGCTTGGAAGATCCAACACATAATACCTAGTGTTGCCCAGTTGATGGTTGGCGTCATTGCTTCTAGTGTGATTGGTTCTACTGGCTCATGGTTACCACCTAATGCCATTAGTGCGCCGATAACGTAAACCGCGAACAGTGCAAATACGCCGTATGCCACGATCTCTGCAATCTTACCTAACCAGCTCGCGCCTTTAGTCGAGATGTGCGTTGCCGCCGCAAATAGACCAATTGAGATTGCCGATGTCACAATCGGAGAGAAGGCGTACTCGTAGCCAAGCATTGCGTAAGATGCGTATGCGATAACGTTAGGCAGCAGTGATACAAACCAGAATAGGTTAACGAACCAATAGAGGAATGAACCTAAGTAGGCCGCTTTTGAGCCCAAAGGTTGTTTAAGCCAGTCGTACATGCCTGACTCAGAATTTTTATTTGCTGATACGAATTCAGCAATAATGAACACGAATGGAATGAAGTAAATAAGAGTGGCAAGCAAAAAGATAGGGGCTGAACTCAATCCCAATTCGATGTTGTTATTTACAATGTTGCGAACGTTAAATACCGCTGCAAATGTCATGGAGAGCAAGGCAAATTTACCTAACTTACCGCGTACAGATTCAGACATAGTGTCCTCCAAGGGTCACGTAATTATAGTCGTTATTTCTTTAAGCTTCCTTGTAGGGAAGAAGCGTAAAGGCGTTATGCAGTGTGACTGAGCCTTGAACGGCAAGCCTCAGTACACACTGTGAATAGATCTTGTTGTTGCTTTCGTTTGTTTAGCTTTCAGTTACTTACTTATTAAGGAAGTAACCGTCTTCGATAGTTACTTTCAGCACCACTTTTCGAACTCGATGATCACCATGGAATCGGTAAGCTTTGCTGTTATCAAATATCGCCACTTGGCCTTCAATGAGTTCACGAGTTTCACCGTTACCCATTAGGTGTTCACGGTCAGTCTCATCGCTGTAAGCTTGGATTTGCTCTAGCTCTGACTTGGCTGCGAACTCGACGGTTTCACGACCTTCTAGGTAGTAATGCACGTCGAAGTAACGACGATTGCCAGTAAAGCTTTCGGTGTTACGAGCCACGCCGTCTTCAATCATGTAAGCCAGTGAGTCACCAATTGAATACATCACGCCATCTTTGATGTTGCCGATGTTTTCAATTGCTTCTACACAGCGTTGCCATTTACGACCGTCGCGGTAAACGACTTTAAATTGCTCTAGGTTGTCTAAAACGATCATCGCTTATGCCTCGTTCTGTTGTGGTTGAGCTTTCGGTGCGTTCGCCGTGAAAAACTCATTACCAAAGTTGTGATTGATTAGGTGCTGCGCATCGCAATCGCCTGCTTGGAATGGAACCAGAGTTAAGCCGTAGCGGAACTCGTCCATGTAAACTCGGTAAGAGTCGAGCACTTCGCTGCCCCAAGAGTTCGAGCCTAAGCCCATCACTTGGTGGTCTAGGTTTAGCGTGATGTAACCGCTCTTCTCTAGCTCAATGGTGTGTTGTGCTTGGTGCAGGTTTTGGTTGGTGTAGAACCATGCGCTGAAGTTGATTTCTTGCTGTGGCTTTACTGCAATACCATTACCCGCGCGGCTTGAAAGCGCAGCCCAACGAACGTGTTGGCGGTTGCCGTTGTTTTGTGGGAACGGGTAGTTCTCGAACATGTCAGCCACGGTTGATTGGTACACATCAATCATGTTTGCTTGCTTGCTGTCTTGGTAGTTCTCTTCTGGGCCACGGCCGTAGTATTGAACTTGGTCGAAGTCACCGTTGATACCCATGTCGAAACCAATCACTGGAATCACGTGAGGGTAATCACCGTAGCGTTCACCGCTCAGTTCAACGTTCAGTTGGCCTTCGGCACTGATTTGGTAGCGGTATTCACAACGCATGCCGAAATCGAATACCGGTGGAGCAACGATGCTGGTGGTGGTGATCTCAATCTTGCCGTTGTTCTCTTCCACGTTTAGCGTGCGGAAGTGCTCTTGCATAATTTGTAGATGCGCAGGCTCCCAGTAACCATCGTGCTCTTGTTTATGGTTATCGATCATTGGCTTGAAGAAGTTCAGTTTAGGCTCAGACTTAATCAGTTCTTCGCCATTGACTAACCATGACGTCAGCTTGCCGTTCACTTTCGAGAAGTTCAGTGCAAAGTTGTGGCCTTTGATTACATAAGCGAGGCGAGATTCTTCAACACTCAGTGCCGTTGCATTGTTGTTGGTGAAGGCGTCAAGCTGTGCAGTGTTCTCTTTCACTTGGAATTGGTAAACCGCGATATCGTGGTTCGCTTCGCTATATGAAGTACGAGAATCTTTGCGAACAGTAAAGTTCACAAACACTTCACGCTCATCAAGCTGTGGCAGGTTAAGTGTCAGTTCGCGGCTAGAGTTTTCAGCCAGCTCTTCAACCTTGATATGTTGCACAGCAATGGTTTCACCTTCAGCGCGGATTTCCGCAGTGATGGTGTAGTCATCAATGTTTGAGAACCAAAGTTTGTTATCGACAGTGAAGGTGCCCGTTTGTGCATCGAAATCGCGAAGCTTCACTGGGGCAATCACTTGTTTGTACTCTTTCAAGCCTGGGCCTGGTGTTTGGTCTGGGTAGATCAAACCGTCCATGCAGAAGTTGTAGTTGTTCGGGTAGTCACCGTAGTCACCACCGTACTTGTAGAACTCTGTGCCTGCTTCATCACGTGCCAGAATACCGTGATCACACCATTCCCAAACATAGTGACCTTGAATCGCATCGTGCTTGTAGAACACGTTTTGGTACTCGGTTAAACCGCCCGGGCCGTTCCCCATTGCGTGTGCGTATTCGCAGATGATGCGCGGCTTTTCGTGTGGGAATTCACCGAAGGCATTCATCAGTTGAGCGCGTGAGTACATGGTTGAAATGATGTCGACCACTTCAGCATCACGGTCTTCTTCATAGTGAACCAGACGCGTGTCATCAATCGCTTTTGCAGCATCGTACATAGAGCGGATGTTGCAACCGTAGCCAGATTCGTTACCTAGCGACCACATGATGATAGAAGGGTGGTTCTTTTGAGCGTGAATGTGACGTTCGATACGCTCAACAAACACCGCTTCCCATGCAGCATCGTTAGTGATGCGGCTTAGATCGCCAACGTTAGCAAAACCGTGTGTTTCAACATCGGTTTCACCCATCACGAATAGGCCGTAGATATCACACAGTTCGTAGAAGCGTGGGTCGTTCGGGTAGTGCGCTGTACGTACTGAGTTGATGTTGTGCTGCTTCATCAGTACCAAGTCTTTCTCTACGCGATCCATGCCGACAGCACGACCTTTCAGGTGGTCGTTGTCGTGGCGGTTTACACCGTGCAGCATCACGTACTTGTTGTTGATGTAGAACAGACCATCGCGAACTTTAATATCACGGAAACCAACGCGTTGTGGAATCACTTCCAGCACCTTGCCGTCAGCGTCTTTCAGCGTAAGCAACAGTTGGTACAGGTAAGGGTTTTCAGCGTTCCATTGAACTGGGTTAACCACATCAATAGAGAATTGAGTATTCGCATTGCCGTCAGTCAATCTATTAGGAACGGCTAGGTTATCTACTGAGCCTTGCGAGATAACTTGGCCGCCATCAAGCAATGCGTACTCAAGGGTTGCGTTTGTTGCTGCTGCTAGGTTTTCTAGCTCCACTTTGCACGACAGGGTAGCGCTTTGGTAAGCGTCGTCGAAGTCAGTGCGAACGGTAACGTCTTGAACGTGCAGTTGTTCTTTACCTACTAGGTAAACATCACGGAAGATACCGCCCGTCCACCACATGTCTTGGTCTTCAATGTAGGTTGAGTCGGCCCATTGCATCACGCGAATAGAAAGTAGGTTGTTGCCAGCTTTTACGTGGCTAGAGATATCGAATTCAGCGGTTAGGCGGCTGCCTTTGCTGAAACCCACGTACTCGCCGTTTACGTAAACTTCGAAGTAAGTCTCTACACCATCAAATTTGATGATGGTTTGTTTCTCGTCCCAGCTTTCGCCTAGGAAGAAAGAGCGTTGGTATGCGCCGGTTGGGTTGTCTGATGGTACGAAAGGCACATCAATTGGGAATGGGAAACCTTCATCTGTGTATTGAAGATCGCCGTGGCCTTCCATTTGCCACATGTTTGGAACCGTAATGTGGCCCCAGTCTTTCATTTCTTGAGAGTAGAACTCTTCAGGAACCAATAATGGATTAGTGAAATAGCTGAAATTCCATTGGCCACTCAATAGTTGGAAGTGGCTGCTAAGTTCACGCTGAAACGTTTTTGCATTCTTTTCTGATGCGTATGAGAAGAAGTATGCACGCGGTGCCATACGGTTCTCATGTAAGTTCAGGAAGTTTTCCCAGTTGTTCACGTTGCCTCTCTCTCGGCCTAAATGCAATTTGCTGACCGACGTTCTTATGCGTAATTGGGTCGTAGTGAATACGAGTATTTTTGGACTGAGGTAATTATTAGTAAAAGTTTTACTAAATGAAATTAGTGAAAACGTTTTACTTTAACTCCATCACGTTTTTTATGGGCTTTTTACAATGGTGTGTGATCCACTTAAAAGAATGTCATTTGGTGATTTAGGTGAGTATTTCAGAAGGGAGATATGCGTATGTTGGCGTATATGAAAGACATAAAAAAGGCCACCCTCAATAAAGGTGACCTTGTTTTATATATTTGATTTATATGATTATTTTGTTGTGTCGCGCAGCTTGAGTTTACTTGGGACATAGACTCTAAGTGGGATGGTTCTTCCGTCGCGCGCTTTCTCTATCAGCAGGTTAACACCTTGAATTCCCATCAGTTCAGAATGGATACGAACCGTTGATAAAGACGGGAAGGTAAACTTAGCGGTTGGGATGTCATTTACACTGATCAGAGCAATGTCTTCAGGAATGCGCAAACCGTGCTCATGAATCGCTCGTAAAACGCCAATAGCGATGGAATCTGATGCAATAAACAGGGCTTTCGGGTAATTCTCGCTCTCTAGCATTTTCTTCGCTAGGTCGTAGCCCGATGAGCTAGAGAAGTCACCGCGATAGATATCTTGCTCACTGACTACGTTTTTAAGGCCACCGTATTCAGCAAAAGCCACTTCTCGAATGTCTGAAGTATTGATGTCGTCTTGCCCACCAATGAAACCAATGCGTTGATAACCTTGGTTAATGAAGAAGTTGGTGATCTCTTTGCTGATACGAGCAAGATCGATATCGACAGAGTCATAAGGTTCTGAGTGATCCGTAAAGTCGACGTAGCAAATATTATCGGTCAGCTTTTTCGCTTGCTCGATAACTTCTTGTGTCATTCGGCCGACTAATAAAACACCGGTAATGTTGCTAGAGCTAACCTGTATTTTGCTTTCATAACAATTAGTTAGTCCAACTTCCATTTTTTCGCATTGAGTTTCAATACCATGGCGGATGGATAGGTAGTAAGGGTCGTTAACTTCAGCTTCTTGCTTGTAGTTATACAAGGCAAGGAAGTGATGATTTTGTTTTTTACTGCTAACGGTTTTTCGTGAGCTGCTGGTTTTGTACTCCAACTTCTCGGCAATTTCAAAGATACGCCTTTTGGTCTCTTCCTTGACGCTTAATGTAGGATCTTCATTGAGAACCCGTGAAACTGTAGCCAGTGAAACATTTGCTTCAGTCGCGATATCTTTTAACGTTGCCATACTCACTTCCTGTTATTGGAACATTGCGTTGCTTTGAAAATACATCTTTAGTAAAAAAGCAATGCACCTCTTTATTCTACAGACCTATTGTAATCAAACTAGACGTCATTGCATTAACTTTTAGTAAAATAAATGTTCAACTCCTCTACGATGTCTCAAATCTAGTTATCAATAATTATCTTATTAAAATTCAATGTATTAGATGTTATCGAGCATAGATTATCTCCATGCCATGTTCAGTAACAGTGTGGAAAGTTAGTGTAAACGTTTACACTTCGTGGTTTTGATCACAGAATTATAGTCAAAATGGCTGCTACTATTTCTGGTATAGGGCGTTATTGAGCTGAATATCAGGTCGAATTAAGCCACGAATGATGACAAAGAGAGGTTGATTGTGAAAGTACTGGTTACGGGCGGCATGGGTTACATCGGAAGTCATACATGCATTCAAATGATACAGGCAGGTATGGAGCCAATCATCGTTGATAACCTTTGCAACAGTAAAGAGCTGGTGCTAGAACGAATCGAATTGTTAACCGGAAAGCGACCAACGTTTTATCTTGGGGACATTCGTGATCAATCTTTTCTAGATAGCGTATTTTCAGAAAACGATATCCAAGCCGTGATTCACTTTGCTGGCCTGAAAGCGGTAGGGGAGTCGGTGACTAAGCCTTTGGAGTACTACGATAACAACGTAAATGGTTCGTTGGTGTTAGCTCGAAGCATGAAGAAAGCGGGTGTGAAAAGTGTCGTATTTAGTTCTTCGGCAACGGTTTACGGTGACCCAGAAGTAGTGCCAATTACCGAAACTTCACCAACAGGCGCGACAACCAACCCTTATGGCCGCAGCAAATACATGGTGGAAGAGTGTTTGAGTGATTTGTTCAACGCTGAAAACGACTGGAGCGTGACGTTACTGCGCTACTTTAACCCTGTTGGCGCACATCCATCAGGCACCATGGGTGAAGACCCACAAGGTATCCCAAATAATTTAATGCCGTTTATTGCTCAAGTAGCCGTTGGTCGCCGTGAAAAATTGGCTGTGTTTGGAAACGATTACCCAACAGTCGATGGCACAGGTGTTCGTGACTATATTCATGTAATGGACTTAGCAGACGGCCACGTTGCAGCACTAAAAGCGGTGGGCGAGAAGGCTGGCTTACATATTTATAACCTAGGCACAGGTAAAGGTTCTAGTGTACTTGAGATGGTTGAAGCCTTCGCTCAAGCATCAGGTAAGCCTGTCCCTTATGAACTTTGTCCACGCCGCGCTGGTGATATTGCCGAATGTTGGGCAAGCACTGAAAAAGCAGAGCGCGAGTTAGGCTGGAAAGCGACTCGCAACGTGATGGAGATGACGGCGGATACGTGGAATTGGCAGTCGAATAACCCGAACGGCTATTCCCCTTCGTAATTGAAGCCGCAGCGTTGTTAGCTGCGCTTACCAATTCCAATCACATAGAAGATCTATGCTCATGGATATTGGAAATCTTGCTGCCTAGCTGCAACTCCAATTTCTTTGGGGAATGCAGATATGAGAAAAAGAGATTCCAGATATCTCGTCCCTCGATTCTGGAATGACGAAAGAGCTAAAGGTAATCAATGAATGGCTTTGTAACCGTTGCGTTGAAATATGAAGCTCTGAAAAAGAAGCTTTGAACGTCATTCCCTACAGCGAGGAACGAGCGTGATAGGGAATCTCCTTGTAGAAGAATTATTCATCTTGGTGAATTGACCAAGACACAAAATTTGAGAGCAATCTAAACATGTCAAAAGTTGAATTTAACCCAGTAGACCACCCGCATCGTCGTTATAACCCATTAACGGGTCAGTGGATCTTGGTATCACCGCACCGCGCAAAACGTCCGTGGAGCGGCCAAGATGAAAAGCCATCGACTGCGCAGCTTCCAGCGTATGAGAAAGAGTGTTTCTTGTGCCCAACTAATACACGTATCTCGGGTGACGAAAACCCAGATTACGACGGCACTTACGTATTCAGTAACGATTTCGCGGCGTTGATGCCTGATTCACCTGACGCTCCAGAGTCTGAAAACCCTCTATTCAAGACTCAAGGTGTTCGCGGGTTGAGCCGTGTTATCTGTTTCTCTCCGGACCACAGCAAAACGCTGCCAGAGTTACCGGTCAATAAAATCCGTGGTGTGATTGATACCTGGAACGAGCAAATTGAAGAGCTGGGTAAAGATTACTTATGGGTTCAAGCCTTCGAAAACAAAGGCGAGACTATGGGCTGTTCCCAGCCTCATCCACACGGTCAAATCTGGGCGAACAGTTTTTTACCCAACGAGATTGAACGTAAAGAAAAGCTACTGAAAGAGTACTTCGACCAGCAAGGTTCGAATTTGTTAGTCGATTACGTTGAAGCTGAAATGAAAGACGGCTCTCGCACAGTGGTTGAAACTGAACATTGGATTGCTGTAGTGCCTTACTGGGCTGCG
This sequence comes from Vibrio sp. QJM3NY_15, assembly GCF_057785995.1. Classification (NCBI taxonomy): domain Bacteria; kingdom Pseudomonadati; phylum Pseudomonadota; class Gammaproteobacteria; order Vibrionales; family Vibrionaceae; genus Vibrio; species Vibrio sp. QJM3NY_15. Next base: position 2,902,087 of record NZ_CM173517.1, on the reverse strand, counting down.
TGGCCATTCGAAACCATGTTGCTGCCAAAAACACACATTCGCCGTATGAGTGAACTGACTGACGAGCAACGCGATGACTTGGCACTTGCGATCAAGAAGCTGACCAGCCGCTACGACAACTTGTTCCAATGTTCATTCCCATACTCGATGGGTTGGCACTATGCGCCGTTCTTCGAAGAAGGCACCGACATCGATCATTGGCAACTGCACGCTTTGTTCTACCCACCGCTACTGCGCAGCGCATCGGTTCGTAAGTTCATGGTGGGCTATGAAATGCTGGCTGAATCTCAACGTGACTTAACCGCAGAGCAAGCTGCGCAACGTCTTCGTGATTTGAGTGACGTTCACTACAAAGAGCAGTAATACGTTGCTTCGTAGATAACGAGCGAGATTCCTGATATCTCGTCCCTCGATTCTGGAATGACGGCAGATGAGAAGCCCATAAGTTTAAGAGCTTAGAAGCTTAAAAGTTTAGTCGCTGATGTTGTCATTCCCTACCGTGAGAGACGAGCGAGATAGGGGATCTAAAAGAATTAAAGTGGTGCCGTAAAGGGGCCATAACCAATTGATTAAAGAGTTTAAGCAGAGAGTTTACTTATGTCTGATCTAATCCAAAACGTGAAAGCATCTTTTGAGCAAGTCCTTGGTTACCGAGCGACTCACATCGTTCAAGCTCCGGGTCGTGTGAACCTGATTGGTGAGCACACTGACTACAACGATGGTTTTGTTCTACCGTGTGCCATTAACTACCAAACGGTAGTTGCAGCGGCTAAGCGTGACGACAACATCGTTCGTGTTGTGTCTGTCGACTACGATAATGCAGTAGACGAATTCGATATCACTCAAGAGATCATGTTCCAACAAGACAAGATGTGGGCGAACTACATTCGTGGTGTTGTGAAATGCCTAATGGGTCGTGGCTTTGAGTTTAAAGGTGCAGACATATCTGTAACTGGCAACGTGCCTCAAGGTGCGGGTTTAAGTTCTTCTGCGGCACTAGAAGTGGTCATCGGTCAGACATTTAAGGTGCTTTATAACCTAGAGATCAGCCAAGCTGAAGTTGCGTTGAATGGTCAGCAAGCGGAAAACGAATTTGTAGGCTGTAACTGCGGCATCATGGATCAAATGATTTCAGCTGAAGGTCGTGCAAACCACGCGATGCTGTTGGACTGTCGTAGCCTAGAAACTCAAGCGGTTTCTATGCCAGAAGACATGGCAGTGGTTATTATCAATTCAAACAAGAAACGTGGTTTGGTCGACAGTGAATACAACACGCGTCGTGAACAGTGTGAAGAAGCCGCGCGCATCTTTGGTGTTCCAGCATTGCGAGATGTGACAATTGAACAGTTCAATGCCAAAGTCTCTGAGCTTGATGAAATGGTCGCTAAGCGCGCTCGTCACGTGATCACGGAAAATGATCGTACGGTTGAAGCGGCTCAAGCTTTACGTACTCATGATATGAAGCGTATGGGCGAGTTGATGGCAGAATCTCACGCTTCAATGCGAGACGATTTTGAAATCACAGTCAAAGAAGTCGACACTCTGGTTGATATGGTCAAAGACGTGATTGGTGACCAAGGTGGCGTGCGCATGACTGGCGGCGGTTTTGGTGGCTGTATCGTGGCATTAGTTCCGCCTGCTTTAGTTGATGAAATTAAAACAACGGTAGAACAGAAATACCAAGCAGCGACCGGCCTAAAAGAATCAATTTATGTGTGCCAAGCGAAAGACGGCGCTAGCCTAATTGAAGTAATCTAGCTGTTTCGATATTTCATGCTTGAAAGATAGTGCTTACCAAGTAAAAAGATCATGGTAGGCCAAATGGTAAAGCCTTTGCTTAAATGTAGAGGCTTTTTGTTGGCACTAGGAAGGAATTTAGAATGACATCAGAGCAGAACTTGCATCAATCCATGACACAAACGGCAGCCTATGATGGTCAACCTGCTCAGTTAGTTACCTTGTCCAACAAGCATGGCATGCAAGTAACATTCATGGATATTGGCGCGACTTGGTTGAGCTGTATCCTGCCCGTAAAGGGAAATCAACGAGAAGTTCTGTTGGGTGTCGATTCAATGGAAAACTTTCAGAAACAAGCCAGCTATCTTGGTGCGACGGTCGGGCGCTATGCTAACCGCATTGCCAATGGTCGTTTTAAATGTGATGGCACGGGTTATAAGCTCGATGCGAATCAATCCGGTAATACTTTACACGGTGGCTCAGATGGCTTTGATAAGCGCCGCTGGCAGTTAACAGCTCAAACACCAATGTCGGTTGTTTATAGTTTGGTGTCTGCTGATGGCGACCAAGGTTTCCCTGGGTTGCTGAATGTGTCTGTGAGTTACGAGTTAACTGAAGACAACCGAGTGTCTATTGAGTACTTTGCGACAACCGATAAAGCAACGGTTGTGAACTTAACTAACCACGCTTACTTTAATTTACTTGGCGCAAACAGCGATCACGATTGTTTGTCTCATATTGTCAGCATCAATGCCTCGCAATACCTACCGACGAATAAGGTGGGTATCCCATTAGGTAATTTGAAATCGGTGAAATCAACCAGCTTTGATTTCAATCAGCCTATGATGATCTCTGAACGCTTATTGGGTGATGAACAGCAAAAAGCGGCCAAAGGTTATGATCATTCTTTTCTTTTAGCGGAAAACTGTAAACGCGATCAATGTGCGGCTACAGTGACTTCGCCTGATGCACTTGTCACTCTGAAAGTCTTTTCAACCAAGCCAGCAATGCAGCTGTATACCGGTAATTGGTTGGGCGGAACACCTAATCGAAATGGTGGTAGCTACGAAGACTACGCAGGAATTGCATTGGAAACCCAGTTCTTACCTGACTCACCTAACCATCCAGAGTGGAAACAGGACAGTTGTATTCTTAGGCCTGAACAAGAATACCGCTACCGAACCTGTTATCAGTTTGAATTTTCGGGGGATTATTCAAACTAGTCTGCTCTAGCTCAAAATGGTTTATGCCAAATTGGCGCCTAACAAAGGGAATTATTGTTGGGGAGAGTAAGGTAAGAAAGCCCTAACAGAATTGCTTCTGTTAGGGCTTTTTTTTGTGTTCTATATTCGATGCTAACGGCTGGTCAGAAGACGAGCGAAAGCAAGGAGAGGCAGCTCTGCGGCTAGACGACTTTCTCAACCGAGTTTCTACGAACCAGAGTCGGAGAGAACATCATTGGCTCAGAGGAAACAGCTTCACTTTTAGCCAGTACTAACGCGAGTCGAGTGGCTTTTTCTGCCATCATCTGAATAGGGTAGCGGATAGTCGTCAGCTTAGGGTGAACGTAGCGAGCAATTAAGCCGTCATCAAAACCAACAATAGAAACCTTGTCTGGCGCTTGAATACCGTTTTCATCAAGCACTGAGAGTGCGCCTGCTGCCATGTAATCGTTGTAAGCAACAAGGCCGGTGATCGGCAGTGACTTGGTTAGTAGGTTAGTCATCGCGTATTCGCCACCATCACTGGTGGGCGCTGAATATTCAATATAGCTATCAGATAACTCAATTTTGTAATCGGAGAGTGCTGCTAGATAGCCTTGCACTCGTTCATCGGCATCTTCAATGCTGTGTGAAGAGGCGATGCAGGCGATGTTTTTGTGGCCATGACGAATCAGATATTCAGTGGCGAGGTACGCGCCTTTCTTGTTGTCTAAGAAAATACAACGATTGGCAATCTCAGCAATATAACGATTGATCAGCACTAAGCCTTTTACTTCTTTGGCATAGGCAATCAGCTCTTCGTCGGTGAGTCCTTTAGAGTGGATCACCAAGGCATCGCAACGGCTATTTATCAGCAACTCGATCGCTTGCCTCTCTTCTTCACGATCGTGTGAGCCATTACCAACGAGGATATGTTTTCCGTTCTCACGAGCGACATTATCGACAGCCTTAACCAGCGTGCCGAAAAAGGGGTCGGAGATATCACCGACTAATACGCCAACAGTGTTGGTGCTTTGGCTGACCAACGCACGAGCATTCGCATTAGGGCGGTAACCCAGTTTAACCATCGCTTTAGTCACAGACTCTACCGAGCTTGCGCTTGCTTTAGGAGACTTGTTGATTACTCGAGATACGGTTGCAACAGAAACACCAGCTTCCTTTGCTACATCTTTAATTGTTGCCATTTTTAACCTCTATATATTGCTGAATCTATTTAACACCGACAATGATACTAAGGCAATGAAACTCTCATTTTACTTCCAGTAATGAGATCTTTACCGCTTGTAATTGTTGCTCTTAGTGCTAGTGTAAACATTTACATTTTACTTAATTTTAGTAAATAATTTAATTGATAAAAATAAATTAATATAGGAAGTGAGAAATGGATACTGTCTCTTATGGTGACTTTGCTAAGTTAGAAATGCGAGTGGGTAAGATCATCGAGGTTGTGCGTCATGAAAACGCAGACAAGCTGTACATCGTGCAAGTGGATATCGGTGAGAAGACGCTACAAACGGTGACTAGCCTAGTCCCTTACTACACCGAGGAAGAGTTAATGGGCAAGCAGGTTGTCGTGTTGTGTAACCTAGCTAAAGCGAAGATGAGAGGCCACACTTCTGAATGCATGCTGTTATGTGCAGAAACGGATGATGAATCTGAAAGTGTATTGCTGACACCGGAACGTGCGATGCCAGCGGGTATTCGAGTGGTTTAAGTTGTCTAGATTAATCGGTGAGACTATTCGTTATAAGCTCATCGACTTATCTGCTCGCAAAGCTTCAAATGATCGAAGCTTCAAATTGCCGAAGCTTCAAAATACCCAAAGCCCTCAAAGACTAGCTACGAACGGTCAGTATCAAGCCATCAATCACACTGTGGTGGTGATCAGAAACCCCAGCAAGGTTGCCGTATTTCGGCTGGTGGCGATCATTTTCTAATGGATGGTGCCAACCTTGTGTATGTTCCACAAAGTGCGCAGCAAAGCTTTCAGACACCTCTAAACATCCTGCCATGACAGTATCAACATAGGTTTGAACGATAGGGCTGTTTTCACAAGGCGCTTCGATTTCGTCTTTGATGTATACCCAGATCGATTGATCCGCTTTAAACTCGGTTTGGCTCTCTATCTGATCGTTTCTTAACTCAATTCGGTGATAACCACGCTCACGACGATCAAATTCAGCTAACGCAACATCATCGACTTCAAGCAAAACACCATTCACTTGTCCCTCACCAAGATTGACGATCAACGGTGACAAAACATAACTGTCGTCGATTTTACTCCAGTGACGCACTAGGCCGTGCACTATCGCAGGAATCGCTTGTCCTGTTTGACCTGTCAGTTGACGAGAAGAGGAGTTGATCAAGCTACCATAACCAAAAATATACATCGCGTTCCCTGTCTGTTCTTTTGTATTTGAGACTAGTCTTACTATATGTTTGGCTTCATCAAATGTCAGTAGTTTTTTATTTTACACACCCTCGAGTCTAAATGACTTTTTAAGGTGTGTTTAATTGACACTTTTTTGACCTCTAAATACACCTTGTTGCTTGTTTTTATTGGTTTTATATCTTTGGCGCGTTTCATGCATTGTGTTAGGCAATATTGCGGTGATGATTACTGCACCTTGAATTTGGCTATTGGTAGCAATTCAATATAAGCCACATTTGGCTTGTTATCTGAAATGAGGAATGAGTTTGTTAAATATCACAGATAAAAGCGTAGAAGATGCGATTCCAGCTTATCTTCGTTTAGGTTTTAGACCTTTCTTCTTTCTAGGCAGCCTCTATGCCGTGATTGCTATCGTCGCTTGGGTTGTCATGTTCCAAAATGGTCAGCCTGAAGTGTTAAAAGTGCCCGCGCTTTGGTGGCACGTACATGAAATGCTGTTTGGTTTTTCTATGGCGATTGTGGTTGGTTTTGTTCTGACTGCGGTGCAAACGTGGACGGGAGTCAACGGAACTAAACATTATCGATTAGCTGCGCTCGTTGGTTTGTGGCTAGCACCTCGTATTCTATTTTGGACACCGGCGCCATTGTGGTTAATCTCATCGGTTGAAGCGTTGTTCTTGATCTTTGCCGCTTACGAGATTGGTTTCCGTGTCGTGAAATCGAAAGGCTGGAAGAACCTGTTTTTTGTGCCGCTGTTTATATTGGCTATCGTCGCCAACTTTGCTAGTTACGCGACGATTAAAGGCATGCCTCCATTCCCATCGTCTGCAGTATGGCACGCAATGTTATGGTGGTTTACCTTGCTATTATCCGTGATGGGTGGACGAGTTATCCCGTTCTTCACGGCCCGTCGTTTTGACTTTGAAAAAGCACAACCATTGGTTTGGTTGGAATGGCTAGCGAACCTGCCTTTGGTTGGGTTGTTTGTGCTGAGCTTCTTCCCGTTGACCTTTGCTCAAGTGGGCAATGAGTTGATGGTGTTTGCAGGTGTGACTCAGTTGGTGCGCTTTGTCCGTTGGAAGCCTTGGACAACGTTGTCTGAGCCTTTGGTGTGGTCACTGCATGCGGCTTATATGTGTATTCCTTTGAGTTTGTTGCTAAGAGGGTTGTTAGATAATCCATTTGCAAGCCATAACATGCTGCACCTGTTTGCGATTGGCGGTTTGAGTGGGCTCATTCTTGCGATGATCACTCGTGTCACCATGGGACACACAGGCCGTGCTATCTATAAAGGGCCAAGCATGGCGTTGGCGTTCTCGGCTATCTTTATCGCGGCATTAGTTCGTAGCTTAGGTGTCACTTTCTTCCCTGCTTACTTATTTGAGATGGTCAACATCAGCGCGGGTTTATGGACGTTGGCGTTTGGTTTGTTTATCTGGAAGTTTGGCATGATGTTATTAACCCCACGAGTAGATGGTCACCCAGGTTAATCAGAGGATTGATTAAGCTTGCGAGTTAAGCCTTCAGATAATGAAAGGGAAGCAATGAGCTTCCCTTTTTTGATCGTGTTGAAAAGTGCACTTTCTCTATTCGTTCAGTATTATCTATTGGCTTGTTAAGCATTCACTGTTAGATATTGGCGGACTTGCGCGGTGAGTTCTTGTCTAGCCTGAGGGGAAACGAAGCTCGCTTCAATGGCATTGATGCTGAATTGAGCTAATTCGTTTTTCGTCAGTGGATGAGCATTGGCGACAGCGAGGAAGTTGTCATTCATGTAACCACCAAAGTAAGCGGGATCATCGGAATTGATGGTGACGCACAGCCCTTTCCTCAGCAGTTTGACAATGTTGTGTTGTTGCATGGTTTCGAAGACCTTGAGCTTGGTATTCGATAGCGGGCATACGGTCAGCGGTGTGCGCTTTGCTATCAACTGTTCCATCAAGTCGTCATCTTCAACACAGCGAACGCCATGATCAATTCGGGTTATGCCTAACAAGCTCAACGCATCACTAATATTTTGTGCTGGGCCTTCTTCTCCTGCATGAGCCACGGTTAGGAAACCTTGGTTGATGGCTTCTTGAAAGACATGTTTAAATTTTTCTGGCGGGTTGCCTTGCTCTGATGAATCTAGCCCAACCGCTATGATTTTATCTTTGTAGGGCAGGGCTTGCTTGAGCGTCTCGAACGCGCTGTCTTCATCAAGGTGGCGCAGAAAGCACATGATCAGTTGGCTGCTTATCCCAAGTTCCTGTTCTGCTTTCTGTAAAGCTTGAGTGATACCGCCAACAACTGTGTCGAAACCTATCCCACGTTCGGTATGAGTCTGTGGGTCAAAAAATATTTCGGTATGAACTACGTTGTCTTGCTGGCATTTCAATAGGTAAGCCCAAGTTAGGTCGTAGAAATCTTGCTGGTGGATCAGCACGTTGGCGCCTTGGTAATAGATATCGAGGAAGGATTGCAGGTTGTGAAATTGATAGGCTTCGCGAACTTGGTCTGGATTCTCAAAGGGAATCGACACGTTATTGCGCTTGGCGAGTTCGAACATCAACTCAGGTTTAGTGTGCCTTCTATGTGTAAATGAAGCTCAACCTTCGGTAATTTTTTGATGAAGCTATCCATAGCAACTCCTTAGCTATTTTAATTATGGGCGGAGTAGGTGAGATGCTTACGCCTATTAATGTGAGATTTTAGGCGATTTATTTCTCTCTGTTTGAGCATAGTTCATTTCATTGCTGTCGATAAAACAGCGCTGAAATTGCTGGTGAATAGAGGCTAATGAAAGAATTGAAATGAGCCGCAAACGATTTGCAGCAATGGAGTGTGATCCGCTGCAAATATTTGCAGCAATATCCATGGATTTGTGCTCTAATACCGCGCTTACCAAGGGATGGTGTTAAAAGATGCTCACTTAGATGGAGTTATCAAAGTTGACCGATCCCTTAATGATCTCCCTTAGGAATAAATAGAACATGTCTAAGAACAAAAAATTTGATATCCGCATTACAGAAAAACGCAACGGTTGGTGTGCAGAGATTACTCGTCAAGTAACGTCTCGCAGCACAACAGTATCTAAGCGTGAATCTGGTTTTGAAACTGAAGCTCTAGCACAAGAGTGGGCTGAGAAAGAACTAGCATCTTTCATCGCAAACCAAGCTGAGCGTAACGATCGTAAATCAGAGCAACGTAAAGAGCGTGATGAATTGCGTCACACTAAAGAGCTTAAAGCTGAGCAAGCGCGTGAAGCACGTGCAAAAGCTCGCGCAGAAGAGCTAGACGACGAGTAAGTCGCAATAATTTATGCTCTTCTTGTTTGAAGAAGAGCAGAAAAAAGCCCCAATATAACTTTTCTCTTTCTAGTTAAAAGTATATTGGGGCTTTTGCATTTCTGAGCGTTATTCCGCTAACTTACTCTGCAAACTTAGTTGTTCAGAGTCGTTAACCAATCATCTTCCGCGACTTCTTCAATGTAACTCTCAACAGACTGTCCCACTTCATCATCATCTTGCTTGAAGTAAGCAATGTGGAACACCGCGTCACCTTCATTCACTAGAGGCAGCGTTTGCTGGCCAATCACGATACCGCCTTTAGTTGTGATCACTTGGCCTTCTTGGTGACCTAGAGGTGAACTGATGTAAGCCAGAGTTTGTCCTGCTTCAACTTGTTCACCCAGTCTTACCATGTTGCGCAAAATACCGTCTGACTCAGCACGGATCCAGCTGGTAGATTTACTCAGTACTGGCTCTGGCAACTTCTTACGGTTAGGGCGCAGCATGCCGATTTCTTTCATTACTTGATGCACGCCAAGGTAACCCGCACGAATCGCTAGGTGATCAAAACGCAGCGCTTCACCACCTTCATACGTTAGTACAGGAATCCCCAACTTTTCTGCTTCACTACGTAGTGAGCCGTCACGCAATGGAGAATCAATGATCACTGGTGTTGCGAATGCTTTTGCGATGCGCAGTGTTTCAGGGTTCGATAGGTTTGCACGGATCTGTGGCAAGTTAGTACGGTGAATCGCACCCGTGTGTAGATCCAAGATGTAATCACAGTGCTTTGCCACGTTTTCGAAGAAGGTGTGAGCGATGCGTGATGTCAGTGATCCTTTCTCACTACCCGGGAAGCAACGGTTTAGATCACGACGGTCTGGTAGGTATCGAGATTTATGGATAAAGCCAAACACGTTAACGATCGGCACAACAATTAATGTCCCTTTCAGCTTCTTTGGATCAATCGCGTTTGTCAGTTGTCGTGCAATCTCAACACCGTTTAGCTCATCGCCGTGGATAGCCGCATTTACCATCAGTGTTGGACCTGCTTGGCGACCGTGAATAATTTCAATCGGGATCGAAAGTGGAGAGTGCGTGTAAAGCAGGGCAGCTTGCAGTTCAATCTCCATTCGTTGCCCTGGCTGAACAGTATAACCAAGTAATTCGAAGGGTTGATTAGGTTTTAGTCTTGCCATTTAGGTTGTTCTCAACATAGTGATAATTCGTTAACACGGAATGTATCAATCGTTGATTTTTAGTACGAATCAATCACTTTACGGTCACGACAAAAGTTTTTTATGGAGAGGCTTCTGAATTGGTTTCTGTTTTTTATTTGGCTAATTAGAGGGTGTTTTAAATTGTGAATTTCCTGACAATACATTGATTTAACTCTGATATTTTTCGCTCGGTTGATTGGTATTATCCATCGCCATTTTTTGGCGGCCAAATTCATATATCGAGATAAAAATGAAAAAAACAATTTCAAAAGTCGTTGCACTGGCGGTGGTTTCTGTCGCTTTATCTGGCTGTGTTGGTAGTAACGCAGTAACCGGTTACCTAATGAAGTTTAACGTTAAGGCTGTTGATAACCGTTACGCACGTGGTGGCTTGAACATGCTACTAGCGCCTGCTTACGGCCTAACAGTTGCTGCCGATTACCTGGTATTCAACTCACTAGAGTTCTGGACTGGTAGCAACCCACTAACTGGTTCTCCGCACATCTTTGATACAAAGACTGATACATACCTAGACATCAACCATCAGTTGGATCCGTCTCTAACGGAAGCGCCTGTAGGCCCAATTACGAGTGCTGATGTGATTGAGAAAGGTCAAATGCAACAGATTGATGAAAACACGATCCAAATGGATATTACTTACCAATCTGGTGAGCGTGCGACGTTAATCGGTGTTCGCGATGGCGAGATGGTGACGTACTTCATCGATGGTGCAGTTGTGGCACAAACTTCAATTGATGAGCTAGAGAGCTACGCGGCTACACGCGCTTAGTTATACCAATCGTAGTAAATAACTGGTCACCCTAGCTTGTTAAAAATCTCGATAACTGCGTTGTGATTTTTGATTGTAGAATAACTACTTATCAGAAAATCACGCCTTGTTCTCAAGCCTTTTTCCTACGCTATTTCTGAACACTTACTTACTGTGATTGGTATTACTTCTTTAGTCACAAATAGTCATTACAAAGATTAGATACAAAAACAGGTACTCATTGAGTACCTGTTTTATTTTGTCTCGGATAAACGATGTTTACTGAAAAGTACTATTTATTGAAAAGCACGATTCATTGAACAAACACAGCTTATCGAATTATGCTTTTTCTGGGATAGCTTCAAGTAGCGCAACCATTTGGTTCCAGAATAGCTCAACCGTGTCGATCTTCACTTTCTCATCTGGAGAGTGAGGGAACTTGATGGTTGGGCCGAAAGAAACCATATCCATGTTCGGGTAAGGTTCTTTGAATAGACCACATTCAAGACCAGCATGGATAACCATGATGTTTGGCTTGTGACCGTAGATACCTTCGTACATGTCGCGGAAGATATGCATGATTTCTGAATCTGCGTCTGGTTTCCAACCTGGATAAGCACCAGAGAACGCGATGTTAGCGCCTGCTAGTTCAGCAACAGAGTGAAGCATGCTTTCTACTTGGCTACGACCTGAATCGATAAGAGAACGGATCAGGCAAAGCACTGTGATTGAGTTCTCTTCTGTTGTGATAACACCTACGTTTAGAGACGTTTCAACAACACCTTCAATCTCGTCACTCATACGAATCACGCCGTTTGGACATGCGTTAAGTGCCGCGATAAAGCGAGCTTGGTCTGCTGACGCAAGTGCGCCCATTTCTACAGAAGCTTCTTCATTGAAAGTCACGATGCTGTCTTCTACTTTACCTAGCTCTGTTGAAAGCAGCTCTGTGTAGTAGTTGTATAGCGAAGCCAGTTTCTCTTGGTTTGCTGCTGGAACCGCAACCGTTACGAAGCCTTCACGAGGAATAGCGTTACGAAGGCTACCACCTTTGAATTCTACGATGCGAAGGTCTAGCTCTTTTGCGTGACCCGCTAGGAAGCGAGCAAGCAGTTTGTTCGCGTTTGCACGACCAGTATGGATATCACAACCAGAGTGACCGCCTTTTAGGCCTTTTAGCGTTAGCTTACGTGTTACGAAATCTGCTGGGATTGCGTTACGTGCAATTTCAAATGTCATTGCGCCGTCGATACCGCCAGCACAACCCATGTACACTTCGCCTTCTTGCTCTGAATCGGTATTAAGAAGGATATCACCTTCTAACCAACCTGCCTCAAGACCGAACGCACCAGTCATGCCTGCTTCTTCATCTACTGTTAGTAGAACTTCGATAGGGCCATGTTTGATTTCGTTTGATGCCAGTACAGCAAGGCAAGAAGCCATACCCATACCGTTATCAGCACCCAGTGTTGTGCCTTTTGCTGTAACCCACTCACCATCAATATATGGCTGGATAGGATCTTTAGCGAAGTCGTGAACCGTGTCTTCGTTCTTTTGTGGAACCATATCGATGTGCGCTTGTAGTACAACACCTTTTTTGTTTTCCATGCCTGGCGTTGCAGGTTTAGTAATGAATACGTTACCCGTTGGGTCGCGACGTACATTTAAACCTTGCTCTGTTGCCCAAGCAATAATGTATTGAGCTAGCTCTTCCTCATGCTTAGATGGATGTGGGATTGAGCAAATCTTATCGAAGAACTGCCAAATAGGGGCAGGGGATAATTTACTGATCTCAGAATGGAATTCAGACACGGATGACTCCTTTTTTATTTGGTAACCATATATTTAGGATTTCTATAGGTAAAACCTTAGAATAAAAATCTAAAATATGGGTCTGTTTTGATGGCAACAGCATACCACTTGAGCGTTTTGACGAGTAGCGGTTCTAAACTTCAAATAGCTCAAATTTTGAAAGCGATCTTGTCCATCTGATCATTATTAAGCGCTTTGATGCTTATAAAAAGTGTAAGCAAACGTTTGTTTAAGTCTGTTTTGTAATTTAATTACAAAATAAAGTTTCTTAAATAACCATAATTAGTCAAAAGTGTGACGTATGGCAAAAAATACTTGTAATCTTCTTTCTTTCGGGTATATTAATAACCAACTTCTGAAGTGAAGAGTAAATGCTCAAAGGATGAGTCCGTTTTATCGCCTCCAAGGAACCGAGAAATCAAATTCGTTTTTTATTGATTTATTAAGGTGATAGTTATGAAAGGTTTACCATCTGCAATGTTCTGGCTTAACAGCTCTGTTTACACTAGCAACTTTGCATACCCTACAAGCTTTGGTTACTAATACCACAAGCATGTAACTCGAACAGTTTTGTTCACCCCTATATATTGGAATTCTTTTACAACCCTTTTGGTTGACAGATTCTACCGCCACTCAGTATTGAGTGGCGTTTTTTTTGCCTGCTACTTTTTCCCTACCGCGTCAATTCACCACTTTTTCTACCATTCTCAGCGGTTGTTTTTTAAACGCTAAAATATCAATTTGCGCCTTATTACTGATCCTGTTGAAAAATACACATCTCTTGTGGGTTTAAATTGAGAATTTGATGGCTACATTCTCAATGAAAATAACTGATGGTTTAAAAAATAGCCAAGTAATCTCATCGTATTTATCTTGCTTAATTTATTGTTTTTAATGACTATTTTTCATTCCAGTCTTCGTTTTTAATCGCTTTGTTTCATACGGCATTCTGATAAATATCGATTAGAGCCTTAATTCTATCTGGAATTTGTTATTTGATAACTTTATAATCCACAGCCAATCGATTACGCAACCGTTTACTTTTTACCCTTATAGGATTCGATAATGTTCGAAAAGCTATTCAAACTCAGTGAAAATGGCACCAATGTGCGCACTGAAATCATCGCAGGTCTAACAACCTTCCTAACAATGGCTTACATCATTTTTGTAAACCCAATGATTCTAGCTGATGCTGGTATGGACCATGGCGCTGTATTTGTAGCAACCTGTTTAGCGGCCGCTATTGGCTGTTTCATCATGGGTTTTGTTGCTAACTACCCAATCGCGCAAGCTCCAGGCATGGGTCTGAACGCATTCTTTACCTACGCTGTTGTAATGGGTATGGGTTATACGTGGCAAGTTGCTTTGGCAGCGGTTTTCGTATCAGGCGTAATCTTCATCTTCTTAAGTATCTTTAAGATCCGTGAATGGATTATCAACTCGATCCCTATGTCTCTGCGTGTTGGTATCTCTGCGGGTATCGGCCTTTTCCTTGCGTTTATCGCGCTTAGCAATGCAGGCATCGTTGTTTCTAACCCAGCGACTAAGGTTTCACTTGGCGATATCACTGCGATTGCGCCAATGTTAGGTGCGCTTGGTTTCTTCCTGACTATTGCTCTTGTTCATCGCGGTGTGAAAGGTGCGGTAATGATTGCGATTCTAGCAATCACGGCTATCGGCATTGCAATTGGTGACGTTCAGTACGGCGGCATCATGTCGACACCACCAAGCCTAGCTCCGACATTCATGCAGCTTGATTTCTCTGCTGTATTTGAAATTGGTATGATTTCAGTCGTATTCGCATTCTTGTTCGTCGATTTGTTCGATACAGCGGGTACTCTGGTTGGTGTTGCAACGAAAGCAAACCTAATCAAAGAAGACGGTAAACTGCCTCGTCTAAACAAGGCACTGCTTGCTGACTCAACAGCAACGTCTATCGGTGCACTGCTAGGTACATCAAATACGACATCTTACGTTGAGAGTGTTGCGGGTGTTGCTGAAGGCGGTCGTACAGGTCTAACCGCGGTTGTAGTTGGCATCTTATTCCTACTGGCTCTTTTCTTCTCGCCACTTGCAGGTATGATTCCGGCTTACGCAACATCAGGTGCACTTTTCTATGTAGCAATTCTGATGATGTCTGGCCTAGTTGGCATTGATTGGCGTGATCTTACGGAAGCTGCACCAGTCGTGGTAACATGTCTGCTTATGCCGCTGACGTACTCTATCGCTGAGGGTATCTCACTAGGTTTCATCGCTTACGCTGCAATTAAGCTGCTAAGTGGTAAAGGTCGCGACGTTTCACCTGCTGTGTGGGTAATGTCGGTTATCTTTATTCTTAAATACATTTTCGCTTAATCGTCTAGATTTCTGCTTAATCGCTGAAGAGGCTATGTAAGGCATAGCCTCTAATAACATGACAAAATTATTAGGTTTTATACTATGAGCAACAAATTCGTTATCACTTGGGACAACATGCAGACTTACTGCCGTCAACTAGCTGAAAAGCAAATGCCAGCAGAACAGTGGAAAGGTATCTGGGCAGTAAGCCGTGGTGGTTTGGTTCCTGGTGCAATCTTGGCTCGTGAACTAGGTATTCGTCACGTAGATACGATTTGTATTTCTAGCTACGACCACGATCACCAACGTGATATGACAGTCGTTAAAGCTCCTGAAGGTGACGGCGAAGGTTTCCTAATCGTTGAAGACCTTGTTGATAGTGGTGACACTGCACGCAAGCTTCGCGAAATGTACCCTAAAGCGAAATTGATCGCTGTATGTGCAAAACCATCTGGCGCAGATTTGTTAGACGAATACATCGTTGATATCGCTCAAGACACATGGATTGAGCAACCTTGGGATACTAGCCTAAGCTTCGTTGAGCCGGTAAATCGCAAGTCAAAATAAGTGTAAACTTAGTTTTTTGAGAAATGACCCTTTATAGGGTCATTTTTTTTTATATGATTAGTAACAACCATTTCTTATTAAGTGTCCCAATGTCTGAATCAGAAGAAACGAGCTCGAACCTTTCGGAAACCTTGTTTGTAAAGCACAAGCAGGCTAAAGAGACCTCAATGCTCACGCGTTATATGCCAAGTTCAGAAGAACTGTTGGATAAAAAGCGTGAAGAGCAGAACTCATCTTGGTATCGAAACCTAAGACGTCTTCAGTGGGTATGGCAAGGCGTAAACCCGATAGAGCAAGAAGCGGTATTAGCACGCATTGCCTCATCCGATAATTCTCGTACCACCGATGAGTGGTTAGATACCGTGATGGGCTACCGCAGTGGTAACTGGGCATACGAATGGACCAAGCTCGGTATGCAGCATCAGAATCGTTCTAATGAGAAGAACGGTGAAGAGATGGCTGAAGAGCTGTTTTCAGCATCGTTGTGTTTCAGTATTGCGGGTTACCCACACCTAAAGAATGACAACCTTGCTGCTCAGGCGCAGGTATTAGCGAACGCGGCGTATTCTGAAGCGATCAAACACACCAAATTGATCGTCAAACAAATCGAAGTGCCGTATCAAAACAAAAAGATTAAGGCGAACTTACATCTAACCAAAACAGACAAACCACAACCTGTCGTGATCGTGAGTGCGGGTTTAGATAGCTTGCAAACTGACATGTGGCGTTTGTTTAGAGATTACCTAGCACCGAAAAACATTGCGATGCTAACGATTGATATGCCGTCGATAGGGCACAGTTCGCACTGGCCACTAACCGAAGACTCTTCTTGCCTGCATCAAGCCGTGTTGAATGAACTGCCTAATATCCCATGGGTGGACCATCATAAAGTCGGTCTGTTTGGTTTCCGATTCGGTGGTAACGCGATGGTGAGGTTATCCTTCCTTGAGCAGCACAAACTCAAAGCCTGTATCTCTCTTGGCGCTCCGATCCACGATATCTTTGTTCATGCAGACAAACTCAAGCAGATGCCCAAGATGCATTTGGATGTGTTGGCTTCTCGCCTTGGCAAAGGAGCGGTGGATATCAATAGCCTTTCTGGGCAACTGATGGCTTGGTCATTGAAGGTTCAAGGCTTGCTGGCTAACAGTAAAACCAGTGTTCCTATTTTGGCATTGGCTTTGGAAGGTGACCCTGTTTCACCGCATTTGGATAATCAACTGGTTGCTATTTACAGTGATTACGGCAAAGCGAAGAAAATCAAAACTAAATCAATTACACAGGGGTATGAGCAATCCCTCGAATTAGCGATAAAGTGGCTTGAGGATGAATTATTTAGATGACATTTCTCCTAAATTAGTTAAGCATGAAAAGTGTACAAAGTAAGTACCTGATACTCAGAGAAAATTTATAAAATCCAACTGCATGTTTTCTACGTATTGCAGTCTGAGTAGAGTCATTCTTAACATTGAAAATGGAGATTCAATATGTCAGAAGTGACACAGCAACCGACACATTATCGCTTGTTAAACGTTTTAAAGGCCATTGGTCCGTATTTGAGGGAGCCGCAATCAGAAGAAGGCCACTATATCTTTGATTGCTTGTCTGTGTGTGTGAACGATAAAAAGTCACCAGAAGAGCGCGAGTTCTGGGGGTGGTGGTTAGAGTTGGATAAGTCGGAAGAAGGATTTTCGGCGAAGTACAACACGGGTAAATACAACATTGATGGTAACTGGGATCCTTTGCCATTACCTAAAAAGGCGGTCGCTGAGGTCTCTCGAACTCAAGAAGCCTTTCACCAAAAGCTGGTTGACGAACTTCAAAAGAAATTTGAAATCGGCGTTCAGTTAGACGAAGAGTCTGTCGAATTCGTCTGATTTTAAAGGTTACTCTTCTCTATAAAGCAAAAAGGTGCGATTTCGCACCTTTTCTACTTGTGAATTCTCTTGTTGATTGCTAAAACATCACCTCTTATTTGTTTTATTCATAAAAGACTTCATGACAACAAATCATCAAAGCGGGACAACAACACAGAGTAAAACTGTCGTTGTTAAACTGGGTACCAGTGTCTTAACTGGTGGAACATTGGCATTAGACCGCGCTCACATGGTTGAGCTGGTTCGTCAATGTGCTGAATTAAAAAAACAAGGCCACTCTGTGGTTATGGTTTCGTCTGGTGCAATTGCAGCCGGACGTGAGCACCTTGGTTACCCCGCACTTCCCAACTCGATGGCGAGCAAACAGTTGCTTGCGGCAGTTGGGCAAAGTCAGTTGATTCAAGTTTGGGAGTCTTTGTTTGCTATCTATGGCCTTAAAATTGGCCAGATGCTACTGACTCGTGCTGATCTCGATGATCGCGAGCGTTTTCTTAATGCACGTGACACGATCAACGCACTCGTTGAACATGATATTATTCCTGTAGTAAACGAAAACGACGCAGTAGCCACCAACGAAATTAAAGTGGGCGACAACGATAACTTGTCGGCACTGGTTGGTATTTTATGCGGCGCTGATAAGCTTTTGCTATTAACCGACCAAAAAGGCCTGTTTACGGCTGACCCTCGCAAAGATCCAAACGCTGAACTCATAAAAGAAGTAAAAACCATTGATGACACACTGCGTAAGATCGCAGGCGGCAGTGGTACTACGTTAGGTAC
Source organism: Vibrio sp. QJM3NY_15 (assembly GCF_057785995.1). Taxonomy (NCBI): domain Bacteria; kingdom Pseudomonadati; phylum Pseudomonadota; class Gammaproteobacteria; order Vibrionales; family Vibrionaceae; genus Vibrio; species Vibrio sp. QJM3NY_15. The sequence goes on along the minus strand of NZ_CM173517.1, from coordinate 2,884,104 downwards.
CGGCGGCATGGCGACAAAACTGCAGGCAGCTGATATTGCTCGTCGTGCGGGTATTGAAGTGATCATTGCAGCAGGCAGTGCTGAAAATGTGGTGTTTGACTCATTGAGTGATAACCCACAAGGCACGCGTTTCTTGCCTTTAGCGGAAGCGCTTGAAAACCGTAAACGCTGGATTTTAGCGGGCCCAGCTTCAGCTGGTGACATCGTGGTCGATGATGGTGCAGTCAATGCTGTTAACACCAAAGGCAGCAGCTTGTTGGCAAAAGGAGTTGTTCGAGTTAAAGGCGAATTCTCTCGTGGTGAAGTTACTCAAGTCACAGACAGTAAAGGCAAGGTAGTGGCGCGTGGTATCGCCAGTTATTCAAGCCAAGACCTAGCAAAAATAGCAGGCAAGCACAGTAAAGATATTGGCGACATTCTTGGCTACGATTACGGGTCAGAAGTCATTCACCGTGACGACCTGGTTGTAATCCAAGAATAGCTCGTGATGATAAGGCGAATCGCCTTGTTACATCCAAAGACAGACAGAATTTAGGGAGAGTTAAACGTGGATTTAACTAACATGGGTATTGCAGCAAAAGACGCTGCTTTCCACCTAGCGACCGCATCAACGGCGCAAAAGAACAAGGCATTGGCGCTCATCGCTGATGAGTTAGAAGCAAACGCAGCAACGATTTTAGAAGCGAACGCAAAAGATATAGAACTTGGTCGTGAAGCCGGTCTGACCGACGCACTGCTTGATCGCCTACTGCTGAACGAAGAGCGTCTAACGGGTATCGCTAACGATGTACGTAACGTGATTAGCCTGAATGATCCAGTCGGCAGCGAGATTGACAGCAAGGTACTGGAAAACGGTATGTCATTGTCTCGTCGTCGTGTACCACTTGGCGTGGTGGGTGTTATCTATGAAGCGCGTCCGAACGTAACTATCGATATTGCGGCTCTGTGTTTGAAAACAGGTAACGCAAGCATCCTACGCGGCGGCAAAGAGACATTCTTCTCAAACATGGAGCTGGTTAAAGTCATCCAGTCTGCATTAGAGAAAGCGGAACTTCCTGCCGCTTCAGTTCAATATATCGAAAAACCTGATCGTGAATTAGTCTCTCAACTGCTTAAATTGGACGACTACGTAGATATGATCATTCCTCGTGGCGGCGCTGGTCTGCACAAGATGTGTAAAGAGAACAGCACCATTCCAGTGATCATTGGTGGTTTTGGTATCAGCCATATCTTTGTTGATGAAAGCGCGGACCTAGAGAAGTCTGTTGATGTGGTTGAAAACTCAAAAGTTCAACGCCCATCTGCGTGTAACTCGCTAGATACATTATTAGTGCACGAAGCGGTTGCTGAAGCTTTCTTAGCGCAGCTAACACAGCGTTTAGCGGGCAAGGTTACCTTGGTTGCTGACACTAGCGCAAAATCTCTGATAGCGGGTTTTGAAGACCAACGTGATGCAGTGGAAGGTGACTTTGACACTGAATGGCTAAGCTACACGCTAGGCGTAAAAGTCGTTGCGGATGTGGCAGAAGCTATTGACCACATGCGCATACACAATGCGAGCCACTCAGATGCGATTATGACGAATAGTCTAGAGAGCTCAGAGCGCTTTATTAACTCTGTCGGTTCTGCAGCGGTTTATGTGAATGCATCAACACGTTTCACCGATGGCGCACAGTTTGGTTTAGGCGCTGAAGTCGCAGTATCTACCCAGAAACTACACGCTCGTGGTCCTATGGGCTTAGAAGAACTGACAAGTTACAAATGGGTGGGCAAAGCGAACTATTTGGTTCGTGGTTAACGCTGGTCGTTAATTTTATTCCTCAGCTCATTTTTGAAATTGCTTTTGAGTAGCAATAATCAATGAATCACCACACAAAAGGGCCTTAATTGGCCCTTTTTCTTTCCTAACGTTTGGCAATTCCGTTACACTGATATTCAATTATTTGGAGGTGATATGCATTGTCCTTTTTGTTCAGAGAACGACACTAAAGTAATCGATTCAAGACTGGTAGCCGATGGCCATCAGGTTCGTCGTCGCCGTCAATGCCTTGCATGTAGTGAACGTTTTACGACGTTCGAATCGGCAGAACTTGTGATGCCTAAAGTCATAAAGTCGAATGGAAACCGCGAACCATTTAATGAAGATAAAATGGTCGGTGGTGTACAACGCGCCCTAGAAAAACGCCCAGTGAGTGCTGATGCCATTGAACTTGCGATCAGTACGATTAAGTCACAACTCCGTGCAACTGGTGAGCGTGAAGTACCAAGCGAGATGATTGGTAATCTTGTTATGGGTCAATTGAAAGTATTGGATAAAGTGGCGTACATCCGTTTTGCCTCTGTTTACCGCAGCTTTGAAGACATCCGAGAGTTTGGCGAAGAAATCGCTAAATTAGAGGACTAATTCCTCAATCATGTCTAATTTTACTCCCCTAGATTTTCAAATGATGTCGCGTGCTATTCAGTTAGCAAAACGCGGCATTTACACCACTGCACCCAACCCGAATGTGGGTTGTGTCATCGTACAAACCGACGGTCAGATCGTTGGCGAAGGTTTTCATGCCAAAGCTGGCGAAGCTCATGCCGAAGTACACGCTATGAGAATGGCGGGTGACAAGGCAAAAGGCGCGACCGCTTATGTCACGCTAGAACCTTGTTCTCATTACGGTCGAACGCCGCCTTGTGCTGAAGGTTTGATTAAGGCTCAGGTTTCAAAAGTGATTTGTGCCATGCAGGACCCAAACCCTAAAGTCGCAGGCCGTGGTATCAAGATGCTACGCGACGCAGGTATTGAGGTTGAAATCGGCTTGTTAGAGCAAGATGCTCTCGATTTAAATCCTGCATTTATTAAGCGTATGCAAACGGGTATGCCATTTATTCAGTTAAAAATGGCCGCGAGCCTTGATGGCCAAACGGCATTGGAAAATGGTCAAAGTCAGTGGATCACGTCGCCAGAAGCGCGTCGTGACGTTCAGAACTACCGAGCAAAATCAGGCGCGGTGCTATCAACCAGCCAAACGGTGATTGAAGACAACGCGTCGCTGAATGTTCGTTGGGCAGAGTTGCCAAGCAGTACCAAAACAAATTACGTTGAAGACGAGTTACGTCAGCCAATTCGCGTAATTCTTGATCGCCAAAATCAACTGTATCCTGAGCTCAAGTTATTCCAAACTCCAACATCGGTATTGAGAGTCGCTGAAACCTCTGCTGATATTGAAGTCGGAACCACAGATGCAGGTCAGCTCGATTTACACGATCTAATGCGTCAATTGCCAGCGAACCATATCGACCATATTTGGGTCGAAGCGGGCGCGACATTGGCAAAAAGCTTGATTGAAGCGCAGCTGGTGGATGAGCTAATCCTCTATTTAGCACCTAAACTAATGGGCAGTGACGGACGAGGTTTGATGGGCGCATTAGGGCTCACTTCAATGTCTGATGTGATTGACCTAGAAATTAAAGATGTTCGACAGGTTGGTGTGGATATTCGCATCGTCGCGAAACCTATTATCGCGACGAAACCACAGTAGAAATAGTCATTCCAACAGCATACGTGTCGTTGACAACAAAAAGAGTTTTAAAATGTTTACAGGAATTGTAGAAGCCGTAGGTACATTGAGTGCAATCACTCCCCGCGGAGAAGACATCACCGTAACGGTTAATGTTGGTAATCTTGATATGGCTGACGTTAAGTTAGGCGACAGTATCGCGACCAATGGTGTTTGTTTGACGGTAGTTGAGTATAACGACCACAGCTACAGTGCAGATCTTTCGCTTGAGACCCTGCAAAAAACGGGTTTTGTCGATTACCAAGCGGGCGATAAAGTTAACCTTGAGAAAGCAATGTTACCGACCACGCGTTTCGGTGGTCATATCGTATCGGGTCACGTTGATGGCGTGGGTGAGATTGTTGAGCGTAACCAAGTTGGTCGTGCGATTGAGTTTTGGGTAGAAATGCCAGCAGAGATCTCAAAGTACGTAGCTCAAAAAGGTTCAGTCACCGTTGATGGTATTAGCCTGACGGTGAATGGTTTACGCAAGAATGCCTTTAAGCTGACTATCGTTCCTCATACCTCTTCAGAAACGACCATCGATCAATTCAATGTTGGTCGCAAAGTGAATCTAGAAGTCGATGTATTAGCGCGCTATATGGAGCGTTTACTGCAAGGCCAGCAGCAAGAGTCTGAGCCTGAATCTCGATTAACAATGGAATTCTTACAGCAGAATGGTTTTGCTTAACCGTTTGTACAAAGTTTGCTAAAGAGTACTTTGTAAAAGCGCAGCAATATCATCAGGTTTAAATAGTGTCGGTTCTAGGAAGCAGAACCATTTCAAAGGATATAGAACAATGCCAATTAGTACTCCTCAAGAAATTATTGAAGACATTCGCCTAGGGAAAATGGTTATCCTGATGGATGATGAAGATCGCGAAAATGAAGGCGATCTGATCATGGCAGCTGAACATGTTACGCCAGAAGCGATTAACTTCATGGCGATGTATGGCCGTGGCTTAATCTGTTTAACACTGACCAAAGAGCGTTCAAACCGCATGGGTTTAGCGCCTATGGTTCAAGACAACAACGCTCAATACACGACGAACTTTACGGTTTCGATTGAAGCGGCAGAGGGCGTAACAACCGGTATTTCTGCATCAGACCGCGCTGTTACCGTTCAAGCTGCTGTGGCAAAAGACGCAAAAGCGGCTGACTTAGTTCAACCTGGTCATATCTTCCCACTGACAGCTCAAGAAGGTGGTGTTCTAACTCGTGCAGGCCACACTGAAGCAGGTTGTGATTTAGCTCGTCTAGCAGGCTGTGAGCCAGCATCTGTTATCGTTGAGATCCTAAATGACGACGGCACCATGGCACGTCGCCCTGATCTTGAAGTCTTCGCTGAAAAGCACGATATCAAATTAGGCACCATTGCTGATCTTATTGAATACCGCAACAACACAGAAACGACGATTGAACGTGTAGCACAATGCCATTTGCCAACAGAGTTTGGTGACTTTGAACTTGTGACTTACCGTGACACGATTGATAACCAGATCCACTACGCAATGCAAAAGGGCGACTTGTCTGTAGGCGCCCCTTTAGTGCGTGTTCACCTGCATGATACGTTTACCGATCTGCTTCATTCTGATCGCGGTACCGAGCGTAGCTGGTCGCTAGATAAAGCGATGAAGCGCATTGGCGACGAAGGCGGTGTGTTGGTTATTCTGGGTAACGAAGAGTCGTCTGATTCTTTGATCCATAAAGTGAAGACATTCGAAGCTCAAGATAAGAATGAGCAACCAACCATGGCTAAGAAACAAGGTACTTCTCGTCGTGTTGGTGTAGGTTCTCAGATTCTTCAAGACCTAGGCGTTCACGATATGCGTCTGCTTTCTTCAAGCACTAAGCGTTACCACGCATTGGGTGGTTTTGGCCTTAACGTTGTTGAATATGTTTGCGAGTAAGCCGACCTCTGTCCGTTTATAGCGGCATAATTTACCGATGATTTCAGTGGCTCTTTTAGAGGTTAATTTCGATAAAAGAGCAAAGTAGCCAAGCCAGATTCAAAACGTGTTGAATACACAAGCTTGGCTACTTGCTGCTCCAATAAGGTTGGCAGCAGCGCTGCGTTATCATCTTTACATCTCCGGTGTCTGTTCTTCTAAATTAGCATTAGATATTGCTCACAGTTTTGTGCTAGAATCCGGCGATTCTCACTTGATGAAAATAGTTAAAGGAAGGCTTATGAAAGTGATCGAGGGTGGCTTCCCAGCGCCAAATGCAAAAATTGCTATCGTTATTGCTCGTTTCAACAGTTTTATTAACGAAAGTTTACTTTCTGGTGCAATCGATACTTTAAAGCGTCATGGACAAGTAAGCGAAGACAACATCACTGTTGTTCGTTGCCCTGGTGCAGTAGAACTTCCACTTGTAGCGCAGCGCGTTGCAAAAACAGGTAAGTTCGATGCGATTGTATCTCTTGGTACAGTAATCCGTGGCGGTACACCTCACTTTGACTATGTTTGTAGTGAATGTAATAAAGGTTTGGCACAAGTGTCTCTGGAGTTTTCTCTTCCAGTAGCGTTTGGTGTTCTTACTGTTGATACGATCGATCAAGCTATTGAACGCGCAGGAACCAAGGCTGGTAATAAGGGTGCAGAAGCAGCACTTAGCGCACTTGAGATGATCAACGTTCTTTCTGAAATCGATTCCTAATGGGGGCCAGTGTGAAACCAGCCGCACGTCGTAACGCACGTCAATTTGCTCTACAAGCAATTTATTCTTGGCAAATTACTAAAGAAAATATTGCTACCGTTGAAGAACAGTTCTTATCTGGTGGTAAGTATGATGAAGAAGAGCATCATGCCGCAGAACCTGCTCTAGCTATGCCAGAAACAGACGTTGCATACTTCCGCGACCTACTAACTGGTGTTGCTCTTAGCCACATGGAACTTGATAGCAAGCTTCGTCCATTCGTATCTCGCCCTATGCAAGATCTGGATTTGATGGAACTAGCACTTCTACGTTTAGCTATGTACGAGATGACTCGTCGCGAAGATGTACCATACAAAGTGGTTATCAACGAAGCTATCGAGCTTGCGAAAGTATTCGCAGCAGAAGACAGCCATAAGTTTGTTAACGGTGTGCTTGATAAAGCTGCACCGCACGTTCGTAAGAAATAAGACGTTCGTATATTGAATCTAAAGGTCAGCTTTTATGCTGGCCTTTTTTGTAACTAAATTTCTGTAATATAAATAATTACGGTGATTTGTATGAAGACTAAAGATAGGGCATGTGATGTCTGGCGAATTTAACCTGATTGAAAAATATTTTGTAAATCGACAACCACAACGTAAAGACGTACATCTTGCTGCGGGCGATGACTGTGCTTTGGTCAAAGCGCCAAGTAATGTTCAGATCGCGATCAGTACGGATACCTTAGTGGCGGGCACTCACTTCTTAGCGGAAGCAAACCCAGCTTGGGTGGCACACAAAGCTTTGGCTTCGAATATCAGTGATCTCGCGGCTATGGGCGCGACGCCTGCCTGGGTTTCGTTTGCGTTAACCATGCCTGAAGTCGATGAAGCGTGGCTTGCTCCCTTCTGTGACTCTTTTTTCAAACTTGCAGACTATTTTGGTATTCAACTTATTGGTGGTGACACGACCAAAGGACCGTTGAGTTTAACGCTTACTGTGCAGGGCTTTGTACCCGAAGGTCGAGCACTACGCAGAGATGGCGCGAAAGTGGGTGACTGGATTTACGTAACGGGCAACTTAGGCGACAGCAAAGCGGGACTAGAGGTGATATTAGACCCTGAACAGAACAAAGCTAAGCCTTATGCGTTAGAGCTTGAAGAGAGACACTACCTGAGCACTCCACGAGTTTTGGCGGGTCAAGCATTAGTGAATCTTGCTTCGTCTGCCATCGATATCTCTGATGGTGTTATTGCTGATTTAAAACACATCCTTAAGCGTTCTCAGGTCGGTGCAAGCATTGATGTGAGTGCGTTGCCTATCTCCGCTGAATTACGCCAGTTTTCTTCCGATATCGCTTCTGCACAGCAGTATGCGCTTACCAGTGGTGAAGAGTACGAACTCTGCTTTACCGTGCCGGAAGAAAATAAAGGTTCACTGGAAAGTGCTTTGTCACACACTGGCACAAAAGTCACCTGCATTGGCCAGATAAGACCTGTAGAATATTTTGAATTACACAATAATGGTGAACCACTAAGCTGGAACTTAACTGGTTACGATCACTTTAAGGTTAATTGATGACAAACCCACTTTCTCTTATTTCTCTTAAAAATCCTTGGCACTTATTGGCAACGGGTTTTGGTAGTGGCCTATCGCCTATTATTCCCGGCACCATGGGCACGCTTGCGTCTATCCCGTTTTATCTATTGCTGGTTCAGTTACCTTTCCCTATTTATGTCATTCTTGTGGTTGTGAGCTGCATTATTGGTATCAAAATATGCCAAGTGACTTCTGATGACATGGGCGTTCACGATCACGGCTCTATTGTGTGGGATGAGTTTGCTGGCTTTTGGATCACCATGGGCCTAGTACCGTTGTTGGGTATTCCTGTTAATGATTGGAAATGGCTATTCGCTGGCTTTGTTCTGTTTCGTTTTTTCGATATGGTAAAGCCTTGGCCAATTGGTTGGTTAGACAAGCGAGTTCACGGCGGCTTAGGTATCATGATTGATGATATCGTGGCGGGTATTATGGCGGCGATTTCGCTGTATGCAGTGGCTCATTTTTCAGGTTGGCTCATCTAAGAATCAATATCCAAAGCACTAACAATAATAGATAGAAACAAGGAATAACAATGTCTAAGAAGGTTTACTGTGTTGCTCAATTTCAGCCAAAAGAAGGCAAATTGAACGAGTTGTTTGAAGTGTTAAAGTCTCTAGAACCAAACACAATGCGTGAAGATGGTTGTATCCAGTACACTGTGACACGTCACATTCAGAGCCCGTTTGCAGAAGGTCAGAGTTTCCCGATTGCTTTCAATGAGATCTGGGCGGACAACGAAGCGTTTGAAGCGCATTGCCAACGTCGTGAGATTCAGCAGTTCTTCCAAGAGCAGTGTGTTGAAGAGACTGGCTTGGTTGAGAACTTCAACGTTGCTATCTACTCTGATGAACCAGAGAACTATGACGCACCAGTACTTAAGCCTTGTTGCTAAGTTTGGACTACAAGTTTGGATAAGCGAAAGTTAGTGGAGCTATAAGGTTTAGCTAACGAGTTAGCGGATACTAAAAAGGTTGACCCTAGGGCCAACCTTTTTTGATTTGTTGCTTATGCCGTTTGCTTGTGAAAGCTATTTAGCAAGGTAATCAGAGATAGACTTCTCTATGCCTTTAGCATCTAAGCCAAGCTCTTCATGCAGTTCGCCTTGAGTACCTTGAGCAATAAACTTGTCTGGTAGACCAAGGTTCAATACTGGCATCAGTAGCTTTTCTTTCATCAAGAATTCAATCACACCCGCACCGGCACCACCTGCAATAGCGTTTTCTTCGATTGTCACAAGTACATCGTGGTCAGCAGCAAGTTGTTTGATCAGAGCTTCATCGAGTGGCTTCACAAAGCGCATATCAGCCACTGTCGCATCGATAGCGTCAGCCGTTTGAAGTGCACTCTCAAGGAAAGTACCAAAGCTTAGGATAGCAACCTTAGCGCCATCTTTTGCTTTTGAGCTTTCACGAACGATACGGCCTTTACCAATCTCAAGTGCAGTAAACTCACTTTGAATCTCTGTGCCCATGCCATTACCACGAGGGTATCGAACCGCACTTGGTCCATTGTGCTGGTGGCCAGTGTAAAGCATTTGGCGACATTCGTTTTCGTCGCTTGGTGCCATGATCACCATGTTTGGAATGCAGCGCATGAAGCTTAAGTCGAACGCACCTTGGTGTGTTTGACCATCGGCACCCACAAGACCTGCGCGGTCAATCGCGAACATAACCGGTAGATCCATGATAGCTACATCGTGTATCAGTTGATCGTAGCCGCGTTGTAGGAATGTCGAGTAGATAGCCACAATCGGCTTATCACCCGCAATCGCCATACCCGTTGCTAGCGTCACAGCGTGCTGCTCAGCAATCGCTACATCGAAGTACTGTTCTGGGTATTCTTTCGAGAAACGCACCATGCCAGAACCTTCGCGCATTGCTGGCGTGATCGCCATTAGCTTAGGATCTTGCGCGGCCATATCACACAGGAAGTCGCCAAAAATCTTAGAGAAAGTTGGTTTAGAGCTGGTGCTCTTAGGCAGACTTGAGTGTGCAGGATCGAATTTAGGTACGCCGTGATAACCAATTGGATCTTTCTCAGCGGGCTCGTAGCCTTTGCCTTTCTTGGTCATGATATGCAGGAACTGAGGGCCTTTAAGGTCTCTCATGTTCTTCAGCGTTTTAATCAGCTCATTCACATCGTGACCGTCAACCGGACCAATGTAGTTAAAGCCTAACTCTTCAAACATGGTGCCAGGGACAACCATGCCTTTTAGATGTTCTTCTGTACGACGAACCAGTTCTTTAATCGGCGGAACGCCCGATAGCACTTTCTTGCCACCCTCACGAATTGACGTGTAAAGACTGCCAGAAAGAACTTGAGCTAGATGGTTGTTCAGAGCACCGACGTTTTCAGAGATCGACATCTCGTTATCGTTAAGGATAACCAGCATGTCATTATGAATATCGCCCGCGTGGTTCATCGCTTCGAAGGCCATACCTGCGGTAATCGCGCCATCGCCAATAACACTGACGACTTTACGATTCTTGCCTTCTTTCTTCGCACTGATCGCCATACCAAGTCCGGCACTGATCGATGTTGAAGAGTGACCAACAGAAAGCGTGTCGTACTCGCTCTCTTGACGCCATGGGAATGGATGCAGTCCATCTTTTTGACGGATAGTCGATAAGCGGTCACGACGGCCAGTAAGAATCTTATGTGGGTATGCTTGGTGGCCAACATCCCAAACCAACTGGTCGAAAGGCGTGTTGTACACATAGTGCAGAGCAACTGTTAGCTCTACTGTACCTAAGCCTGATGCTAAGTGACCACTTGACTGGCTCACTGAGTTAAGAAGATAGGTACGTAATTCATCACAAAGCTGTGTAAGCGTCTCTTTTGGAAGTAGACGCAAATCCTCTGGCTTATCAGCCAAAGCAAGAGTTGGGTACTTTGATATATCAAGAGTCATAGGTAATGCGCGCTTATTGTCTTAGTTCTTGCGCTCGATGACGTATCGGGCGAACTCTTCGAGTAACTGGGTATTGTATGGGATTGCAGCCAAAGCTTGAAGCGCTTCCTGTAGCAGAGTGTGCGCTTTTTCTTGAGCGCCCTCTAAACCTAACAAAGAAGGGTAGGTACTTTTGTTCAAATCTTGGTCAGAGCCCTGTGGTTTACCCAAAGTTTCGGTATCGCTAATGATATCTAAAATATCATCCTGAACTTGGAAGGCTAACCCGATTGCATCGGCGTACTTATCTAATTGAGGCATCACTTCAAACGCTTTTTGGCCAGCAGCAAGAGCACCTAAACGAATCGCACTCTTCATTAGAGCGCCAGTCTTGTTACGGTGAACTTCTTCTAACTCTTCTAGCGTGACAGAGCGGTTTTCAGCTTCAATATCAAGAGCTTGTCCAATACACATGCCTTGTGCACCAGACGCTTCTGCTAGGCGTTGAATCATTCGAACGCGATTGCTTTCCCCGTCAGCACTTAATGTGCCTTCCGCAAGTATAGTAAACGCGAGAGTTTGTAGTGCATCGCCAGTTAAAATTGCCGTTGCTTCATCGTATTTGATGTGACAAGTCTGATGGCCACGACGCAATTCGTCGTCGTCCATTGCTGGAAGGTCGTCGTGAATCAGAGAATAGGCATGAATACATTCGATTGCAGATGCTGGAGTGTCGAGTTCTTCCGCAGTGCAGCCGAGCATTTCCCCTGTAATGTAGACAAGAAACGGACGTGCGCGTTTGCCGCCTAAAAGTAACCCATAACGCATCGCGTTGATTAGGTTCTGATTTTGGTGTGGCAGGCGGTCAAGCCAAAGGTTCAGTTGCTCGTTATTACGTGCTTGATAAGACAATAACGTCTCGATCATAGGGGATCTCATACAATTTGTTATTCAGGTTGTGGGTTAAAGTCACTCAGTTCTGCATTTTCATCATTTTGCAGCAGGATGCTAACACGCTGTTCAGCGTCGTTTAGTTTACTTTGACCAGCACGAGCGAGGGAGATGCCTCGTTCGAACTTTTTCAGCGCATCATCTAAAGCTAGATCACCATTTTCTAGTTGATCAACCAAGCCATCAAGCTCTTCGATAGCCGCTTCAAAGCTCATATTTTCAGGTTTCTTAGTAGCCATAATAAATCTGCGTTTGGAAAGATGAACGAACGTTACCCTAGGCCGCTGAGATGGTCAAATGTAACCAAGGAATTTTGCTAGAAAGTTCGTTTTTAAGGGGCTTGAACTCACTTTGATTGAATAACCTTAGCTTTATCGAGTTTATGCGCTACGGATAAGGCCAAAGTAAGCTAATAGTTGTGATTCAAAAACGAAAAGTGTGATACTTAGGCCAAGAATTAACTAAAAGATCTTACAGTCTTGCCGATAAAAAGATTATCGTCGACATAGAGCTACAAAAAAGCATGAGGAGTGCTCAGTGGATTTAGCAACCCTAATAGGTTTGATTGGTGGATTTGCCTTTGTAATCATGGCAATGATCCTAGGTGGAAGCCTCGGGATGTTCTATGACACGACATCCATTTTGATCGTGGTTGGTGGTTCAACGTTTGTTGTTCTGATGAAGTTCACCATGGGACAATTCTTTGGTGCGACCAAAATCGCTGGCAAAGCATTTATGTTTAAAGCTGACGAGCCTGAAGATCTTATCGCTAAAGTTGTAGAGATGGCTGATGCAGCACGTAAAGGTGGTTTCTTAGCACTTGAAGAGATGGAAATCAGCAACAGCTTCATGCAAAAGGGCATCGATCTATTGGTCGATGGCCATGATGGTGATGTGGTGCGTGCGGCACTGCAAAAAGACATTGCGTTAACCACAGAGCGTCACGAACAGGGCGCGAAAGTGTTCTCTGCATTCGGTGATGTTGCCCCTGCGATGGGTATGATCGGTACCTTGGTTGGTCTGGTTGCGATGCTTTCGAACATGGATGATCCTAAAGCGATCGGCCCTGCGATGGCGGTTGCACTTTTGACGACTCTATATGGTGCGATTCTTTCGAACATGGTGTTCTTCCCAATCGCAGACAAGCTTGCATTGCGCCGAGATCAAGAGACGCTAAACCGCCGCTTGGTAATGGACGGTGTATTAGCCATTCAAGATGGTCAAAACCCGCGAGTGATTGACGGTTACCTGAAGAGTTACCTGAACGAAGGTAAGCGTAGTCTTGATGGTGAAACTGATTAAGGGGGAAGAATGAAGATGGATGAAGAAAATCCATGTAAATGTCCCCCTCCCGGTTTACCTCAATGGATGGGAACATTTGCTGACTTGATGTCACTGCTGATGTGTTTCTTCGTACTGCTGCTCTCGTTTTCTGAGATGGACGTATTGAAGTTCAAGCAGATTGCCGGTTCGATGAAGTTTGCATTCGGTGTCCAAAACCGCTTGGAAGTGAAAGACATTCCTAAAGGCACTAGCATCATTGCACAAGAGTTCCGCCCTGGTCGCCCAGAGCCGACACCGATTGACGTGATCATGCAGCAGACCATTGATATTACTCAGCAAACGTTAGAGTTTCATGAAGGTGAATCTGAGCGTGCTGGCGGTACGATGCGTGACCAAGGCAAGATGACCGGAGGCAAGTCTCCAGAGGTATCGACTCACGACAATCAAAACTCTGAGTCAGACCAGCAACAGCAACAAGCCGAGGCTCAATCGCAAGAGATGGAAACCTTGATGGAAAGCATCAAGAAAGCACTTGAGCGAGAGATCGACCAAGGTGCGATTGAAGTTGAAAATCTTGGCCAGCAGATTGTGATTCGAATTCGCGAGAAGGGTGCATTCCCATCGGGTTCTGCTTTCCTACAACCTAAGTTCCGACCATTGGTGAGACAGGTTGCTGAGCTTGTTAAAGATGTGCCCGGTATTGTTCGAATCTCAGGACACACCGATAACCAGCGACTCGATTCTGAGCTTTACCGTTCTAATTGGGACTTATCATCGCAACGTGCGGTGTCTGTTGCTCAAGAAATGGAAAAGGTCCGTGGTTTTTCTCATCAACGTTTGAGAGTGCGTGGTATGGCGGATACAGAGCCTGTCGAGTCCAACGATACAGAATGGCAACGTAGCCTCAATCGCCGCGTTGAAATCAGCATCATGCAGGGTGAGCCGCTCTATAGCGAAGAAGTCCCAGCAATCGCTGAATAGTCTTTACCAAGAATATGCATTCCAAAGCCCAATCTGTCGTAGATTGGGCTTTTTCTTTGTGTGATACATAAAAGTGTTTGTACCAAGCTGAGAAGAGAAGAGAAGAGAAGAGAAGAGAAGAGATGCGATGAAATTGAGATGGTAGCTTGCCGCCAAGGTGAGTTTATTAATGGCACCAAAGCACGCACTCTTTTCCTTGTTTGACTTTCTCATGTATAATTCGCGCCCTTAGATTTAATATTGATCTATTATTGCTTCAATAACTATGTGAAATGACCTTTTACGTGGTGATGAACTTATTAAAATTGTGAACCTTATTGGCGTGAAAGTACTATGAAATTTATTGTTAAGCCCCACCCGGAAATTTTTGTAAAAAGTGAATCGGTGCGTAAGCGCTTCACAAAGATTCTAGAACGTAATATTCGTACTATTCTTCAGCGTCGTACTGAGTCTGTGGCTGTCTTCAACCGTCGCGACCACATCGAAGTGACGTCTGAGAGCGATAAATACTTCAAAGAAACACTCGAAGTATTGACGCAAACTCCGGGTATTCATCACTCCCTTGAGGTTCAGCAATCAGAATTTAAAGACCTGCACGATATTTACGAGCAAGTTCTTGAGCGCAGCCGTAGTCTTATTGAAGGTAAGACTTTCTCTGTGCGAGCTAAGCGTCGTGGTAAACATGACTTTACCTCTATCGAGCTAGAACGCTACGTAGGTGGTGGTCTAAACCAAGCGGTTGACTCAGCAAAAGTAAAACTGAAAAACCCAGATATTACCGTTAAAGTTGAAGTCGAGAACGACAAGTTAAACCAAGTAATTGAACGTCATAAAGGCCTAGGCGGTTTCCCTCTAGGTACTCAAGAAGATCTACTGAGCTTGATCTCTGGCGGCTTTGACTCTGGCGTTTCGAGCTACCTACACATCAAACGTGGTTCTAAAGTGCATTACTGTTTCTTCAATCTTGGTGGCCCTGCTCACGAGATTGGCGTTAAGCAAGTTTCTCACTACCTATGGAATAAATACGGCTCATCTGCAAAGGTGAAGTTCATCTCTATCGATTTTGAACCTGTAGTTGCAGAGATCCTTGAGAACGTTGAAGACGGCCAAATGGGCGTTGTTCTTAAGCGTATGTTCATGCGTGCTGGTGGTATGGTTGCAGAGCGCTTCGGTATCGAAGCTCTAGTAACGGGTGAAGCATTGGGTCAGGTTTCTAGCCAAACGCTAACTAACCTACGTCATATCGATAACGTGACGGATACTTTGATCCTTCGTCCGCTGATCAACTGGGACAAAGAAGACATCATCGACCTGTCTCGTAAGATTGGTACTGAAGACTTCGCTAAAGTAATGCCTGAGTACTGTGGTGTTATCTCTAAGAAGCCAACAGTGAAAGCGAAGAAAGGCAAACTAGAAGCGGAAGAAGCTAAGTTTAACTTCGAAGTGCTGGATCAAGTGATCGAGAACGCTCGTATTATGGATATTCGTGATATCGAGAAAGAGAGCCAAGAACAGGCACCAGAAGTGGAGCAAGTTCAAGCCGTTGCTGAGCACGCTGTCGTTCTAGATATCCGTAGCCCAGACGAAGAAGACGAAAGCCCACTAGAAATCGATGGTGTTGAAATCAAACACATCCCGTTCTTCAAGCTTTCAACTCAGTTTGGTGACCTAGACCAATCGAAAGAGTACTTGTTGTACTGTGACCGTGGTGTCATGAGCCGTCTGCAAGCGCTTTACTTGCAAGAGCAAGGCTTCCACAACGTTAAGGTTTACCGCCCATAGTGGTGTGTTGACCAACCGTTAATCATTTTGCAAAGCCGCTTACTGAAAAGTAAGCGGCTTTTTTATTTTCTATTATGAATGATTTACAGTAGTCAGACAGAGGCGTGAGTTTGGGCGTGCTATCGTCATGCTCAGCTTTAAAATTTTTGATTGATAGAAATGGTGAGCTCTAAACAGATTTATATGTAACTGAAGAAGTGTGAGTATCTTGAAGTATTCTGTTACTTTTTAGTGCAACTCAATGGTTCTATTTGTATGTGTTCAGTTGATTATTTGAGTGGGTGTCTGATTCTGTGATTAGCGATGAAAAATAATAAGGATTAATTAGCACAGCTATTGATAAACTTGTTGTTATTTTACTTTGGGCATAAAAAAACACCGCCTTAAAGGCGGTGCAAACCAATTTGACAGACAGGTCAAAATAAATACAGGAAGTATATGCCTCGTTTCAGTATGGAACTGCAACAAAACATTTGGTAGAACTCTACCCAACTCGAAAAGTACGAGTTTGCAAACACAACATCGCAGGAGCTAAACCAATTGATTCTGGAGAGAATCAAGCCGTTCAGGCTAGCTGCTGCGGGATGAAATATAGAATTTCTCTGGCCGCTAGGCAATGGACAAATTATAATGTTTCAGATAAAAAAAACTAATGCCTATTTAGAGAGTAACTATGTCTCGTCGATTACCCCCATTAAACTCCTTGAGAGTGTTTGAAGCCGCGGCTCGACACTTGAGTTTTACGCGTGCCGCAGAAGAGTTATTTGTTACTCAAGCTGCAGTAAGTCATCAAATTAAGGCGCTTGAAGAATTCTTGTCATTAAAGCTCTTTCGCCGAAGAAACCGTTCTTTGTTGCTGACTGAAGAGGGTCAAAGCTACTTCTTAGATATTAAAGATATCTTCACTTCTTTGGCTGAGGCGACAGACAAGGTGCTTGAGCGAAGCGAGAAGGGCGCATTGACCATCAGCTTACCGCCAAGTTTTGCGATTCAATGGTTAGTACCAAGGTTGGCTGATTTTAATCAGCAAGAACCGGATATCGATGTGCGAATCAAAGCTGTAGATATGGATGAAGGCTCGCTAACGGATGATGTAGACGTGGCTATTTACTACGGGCGAGGGAATTGGTCGGGGCTTAGAGCTGACAAGCTTTACCAAGAATATTTAATTCCTCTTTGCTCACCGTCGGTGTTGCTCGGAACAAAACCTCTAGAATCGCTAAGTGATTTGGCATGTCATACGCTACTGCACGATACCTCTCGAAAAGATTGGAAACAGTTCGCGAAACAAAATGGCATTGATGGCGTTAACGTGAATCACGGCCCTATCTTTAGCCACTCGACCATGGTGTTGCAAGCTGCTGCCCATGGGCAAGGTATTGCTCTGGGGAACAACGTTTTAGCTCAGCCTGAAATCGAGGCTGGTCGCTTGTTGGCTCCATTTGATGAAGTGTTGGTGAGTAAAAATGCTTTCTATGTGGTGTGCCATGAGAAACAGGCCGACATGGGACGTATTGCAACCTTCCGAGATTGGATGTTAGCGAAAGCACAAAGCGAACAAGAGGACTTACTCGATGAGTAACCTAATTATTGATGGTGAAGACAACCCAGTAACCTTTGTCTTTGCACACGGCGCCGGTGCAGGTATGGATCATGAGTTCATGCAGTCGGTAGCCAAAGGGTTGGCATTTAAAGGAATACGAGTGATTCGCTTCAATTTCCCTTACATGATTAAGAGAGCTGAAGATGGCAAGCGTCGTCCACCTGACAGAGCGCCTAAGCTGCTTGAAGCTTACCAAGAGGTTATCGAACAGGTTGATGCCGACAAGCTTGTCATTGGCGGCAAGTCGATGGGAGGACGCATGGCGAGTCACTTGTCTGAACTGGATAAGGTGGCTGCGATGGCATGTTTGGGTTTTCCCTTTCATCCTCCTGGCAAACCAGAGAAATACAAAGGTGAGCACTTGGCTGAGTTAACAAAGCCATGTCTTATTCTACAAGGTGAGCGCGATACCTTTGGTAAGCGTGAAGAGTTTGCTGACTTCGATCTGTCCGATTCTATTCGTGTTGAATTTATCCCTGATGGCGACCACAGCTTTAAGCCTCGTAAGAGTTCTGGTTACACCGAACAGCAGAATATTGCGTTAACCGTTGAGAAGTTATCTGCGTTTATCAAAGAGGTGCTCAATGAGAAGTAAGTATTTACTCACTATCGCGGGCATTTCTGGTGCGATTGCCGTAATGCTTGGGGCATTTGCCGCGCACGGCTTGAAAGCTATCTTGCCTGAGTATCTTTTGGGTGTGTTTGAGACCGGTGTTCAGTACCAGTTTATCCATACGCTCGCGATATTGGCGTGTGGTGCTCTACTACAGATGAAACTTGGCGCTAAATCACAAAAATATTTTTTCATTGCGGCAATTTGCTTTATCATCGGCATCCTTTGTTTTAGTGGCAGCCTTTATGGCTTAGCACTGACAGGAATAAAATGGTTTGGCCCTATAACACCGTTTGGTGGTCTACTATTTATCATTGGTTGGGGAGTCTTCTCCTTCGCTGCTTTGAATATAAAAGAGGTAACTCAGTGAAACACGTACTACTTTATTGTCGCTCTGGTTTTGAAAAAGAATGTGCTGGCGAAATTCAAGACAAGGCAACACAACTGGAAGTGTTTGGTTTTCCTCGCTTAAAGAGCAATACAGGCTTTGTATTGTTTGAATGTTATCAAGCTGGCGAAGCCGATAAGCTGATCAAAGAAGTGGATTTCCAATCACTGATCTTTGCTCGTCAAATGTTAGCGGTTGCTGTTGAAATCAAAGATCTCCCAACAGAAGATCGTATCTCTCCAATTCTTGAGGCGCTTTCTGAGAAAGAAGGCTTCCCGCGTTGTGGTGATATCCGTATTGAAACGCCAGATACCAATGAAGCGAAAGAGCTTTTGAAGTTCTGCCGTAAGTTTACCGTGCCGATGCGTCAAGCAATGCGTGGTAAAGGCCTGATGACTGCGAAAGATAACGCTAAGAAGCCAGTGCTTCATTTATGCTTTATCGCACCGGGTCATTGCTTTGTTGGTTACTCTTACCCAACCAACAACTCACAGTTCTTCATGGGCATTCCTCGTTTGAAATTCCCATCAGATGCGCCAAGCCGTTCTACACTGAAGCTAGAAGAAGCATTCCACGTATTCATCCCTCGTGATGAGTGGGACGAGCGTCTGGCTCCGGGTATGTGGGGCGTAGATTTAGGTGCGTGTCCAGGTGGTTGGACTTACCAATTGGTTAAGCGCTCTATGTTTGTTCACTGTGTCGATAACGGCATGATGGCAGACAGCCTGATGGAAACGGGTCAAATTAAGCACCACATGGTGGATGGCTTTAAGTTCGAACCTGACCGTAAGAACGTGACTTGGATTATTTGTGACATGGTTGAGAAACCTGCACGTGTTGCTCACTTAATGGGTGAGTGGATCATCAAAGGTTGGGCGAAAGAAGCTCTGTTTAACCTTAAGTTGCCAATGAAAGGTCGCTACGATGAAGTACTGCAAGATATCGAGAACCTAAAACAGTTCCTTATCGATAACAAAGTTAAATTCAAGATGCAGGCGAAGCACCTTTATCATGATCGCGAAGAGATCACGGTTCATATTCAGTCGCTTTCGAATATCTCACCGTACTAATTATTAGTGACAGTGAAGAGTGACTAATATCAGTCATTAATCGGTCTGTCAGCGGCCAATAAAATGCTCCTTTATGGGGCATTTTTTGTATCTGCAATTTGGTGGTATAGATGGTGACGTTTTTGGTTGGCCGTTTGGTCATCGTCGCCGATTTATGCTTTAACCTCTGCGATCATCAGTTAAAAAAGCCTTAGTTCAGACTAAGGCTTTTCTACTTTCTAATGACTGTTTTTTTAAATCATTGATTTATAATTGATATGTCTCTAACGGTTAACTTTTTAGCGATTGAGCTTGTAACGTCGAATTAAGACACCGCTTCGTAGCGAATATCTTGCAGATTAAAGCCTAAATCGATGTCTGTTTTGAGTGCAGAAACGAGCTTACATACGCGAGCCGATTCAATATGCTCATCGAACTTCTTGCGATACTTTTTCGGTAAGTCTTCAGCTAAGAATGCCGCTTCAATATCTGGGTACGTGGTTAGGATCTCTTTGGCAGCTTTTGGTCCAACTCCTGGGATCCCCGGAACTTGGCTTGAGCTTACACCGGTTAATCCCCAGTAATCTGCCAGTTGTTCAGGCTTCACGCCAAACTCAGCTTCAATGAAGGGCTTATCTAACCAACGATGTTGGAAGTAATCACGGATCTGTAGCGTTGGTGACAGTAGTTGGCAGTAGCCTTTATCAGTAGAAATGATCGTGACCTTTTCGCCATGGTCAGCGACTTTCTTCGCAAGTGTTGCGACCAAGTCGTCTGCTTCATCGCCGTCTGAAAGCAATGAATCAATACCTAGCTCCCACCATGCTTGTTGAATCGCATCGAGCCCTTTCATTAAAGGCTCTGGCATTGGCTTACGGTTTTGCTTATAGGCAGGCAGTACCTCAGCGCGCCAGCCTCGATCTTGCAGGTGATGATCAAATACCGCGATGATGTGCGTGGGTTGGGATTCGTTTAGGATTCGGTTGAGTGTACGAGCCGTTGTGGTGATGGTTCTTGCAATATCGGTTGGATCCGGCTGAACAGAGTGCACGCGTCGGATGAGGTTTAAGGCATCGATAATAACAAGATGGATAGACATAAGTTTCCACTAAATAGGCAATAAAAAAGGGGCTGCTAGCCCCTTATAGTAACGTATCAATTGGTGAGTTGAAACGTTAGCGACGTAAACGCCATAACCTGATTAACTTTAGACCTGCCAATTGGTTATCACTGCATTGGTTATCACTTAATTGGTTACCAGTGATTGAGTGTCATTAATTACTGGGTGCGATCTTATAGCAAGGAACATAATCCGTACCGCCCGGCAGTTTCATTCGATGCTGTTCAACAAAGTCATTCAGCAGTTGGTCCATTTTGGTCATCAGCTCTTTGTCCCCATCAATGATAAATGGGCCATGTTCCTCGATTTCAAGAATGCCCTCAGCTTTGACATTACCCGCGACAATGCCAGAGAACGCTTTACGTAAATTAGCGGCTAGGCTCTCTGTTTTCTGATCCATATGTAGGTCGAGTGCCGCCATAGACTTATGGGTAGGGTCAAATGGCAGTTGGAACTCAGGCTCAATATGCAGTGACCAGTTGTAACTGTATGCATCACCTGTCTCTTTACGATGAGATCGAACATCTGGCATTGCTTGCTTCATGATTTTTGCAGCGCGTGCTGGGTCATCAATAACGATCTCATAGTGTTTCTGCGCATCAGGCCCTAAGGTTTCGCCGATGAACTTATCAATCGAGCGGAAGTAAGCCTCACTCTCTTTTGAGCCTGTTAAAACAATCGGCATGGGTTGATCGACATTATTAGGGTGCATCATGATCCCTAATATATACAGCAGCTCTTCGGCCGTGCCGGGGCCTCCAGGGAAAATAATGATGCCATGAGCCATACGTACAAATGCTTCAAGACGCTTTTCGATATCTGGCATGATCACCAGTTCATTCACGATTGGGTTTGGTGGCTCAGCTGCAATGATCGAAGGCTCTGTTAGCCCTAAGTAACGATGGTCTGTATAGCGCTGTTTCGCGTGGCCAATAGCTGCACCTTTCATCGGACCTTCCATTGCCCCCGGTCCACAACCGGTACAGATGTTCAGTTCACGCAGGCCTAATTCATTACCCACTTCGCGAGTGTATTGGTATTCGTTGGCGTTAATCGAATGGCCACCCCAACACACGATCAGGTTAGGCTCAATGCCGGGTGTAAGTGCACCAGCGTTTCTCAAGATACCAAAAACGAGGTTGGTGATGTGAGTGGCGTTAGTCAGGTTGAGTCGTTGGTTGTCTGCTAAATGCATGTTGACGTAAACAATGTCGCGCAGCACTGAAAATAGGTGTTCTTGAATACCCTTGATGATTTCACCGTCTACAAAAGCATGCTCCGGTGGGTTACTGAGTTCGAGCTTGATACCACGCTCACGGCGCACGACCTCAACATCAAACGATTGATACTTGTCGAGCAACTCTTTGGAGTTGTCGGTGTGGCTACCAGAGTTGAGTACCGCCAACGTACAGTTACGATACAGTTGGTACAGATCACTAGACGCGGTTTTCTTAAGACGCTCAACTTCAAGTTGAGAGAGTAGATCCATGCTACCGGCTGGGCTGATATGAGTGATCATAATGCCTCCTTGTTGAAAAGAGCAGGGGGACGTTGAAGTGACCCTCTGGCTCGAGAGTGAGAAGCAAACGTTGAAAGTGTTTGGTTAAAGGTGAGAGAGTTAACCAGACGAAACGGTTACGACAGCGTTGCTTAATGACTTAGTTAGAATGGCTTACGAGCCTATATACAGATGCTTAAGTACGTATACACTGATTCTTAGGTTCATATATAAAGAGACTTAAGTTCATACATACAGTTTCTTAAGTTCATATATAGAGACTTAAAAGCTTCTATACGCATTGCTTGTCAAAAATGCTTGTTAAGCGAATGTTAATCATTAGCTTAGCAAACATTGAGGGAATTGGTATGTGATAAGTATTTGAAAAAATGAAATAAATTAAACGCTAGGCTGGCTTAGTGCCAAATGAGTTGGTTGGTACCACGTTGTTTTGCTTTATTCAGCGTCTTATTTAATCGCTCTAACACTTCTTCCGGTGTATCTGATTCTTTAAACTGAGTGCTTGCCGCACACAAAGTAATGGTGATCTGTTGGTCGCGGAACTTAAAAGGTAATCGGCTAACTTGAGCTTGAATGTTCTGAATCACCTGATGGCAATATTCGTCCGTTTGTTCTGGAAGTAACAAGACGAACTCTTCACCAGAAAAACGAGCTACAGTATCAGTAATACCGACCTCTTTGGTGATGGTTCTTGCGATGATTTTAAGGGCTTTATCACCCGCGGTATAACCAAAGCTATCGTTAATGGATTTGAAGTTATCGATGTCTAGCAGTACAACGCGTAGTGAGTGTTGTGCGCGAATCCAACGACGGTACTCAAGCTCTAAGCGATCGGTAAAAGCGGTACGATTGTAAACCTTAGTGAGTGGGTCAAGCAGCATACGCTGAGCCTGATCCTCAAGACGTTTTCTGTAGTCTTGGGTCACTTCGTAGAGAGAATCTAGTTGAGTCTTTCCGTAACTCATTCGTTCGATCAAAGCTTGTTCTTTCTGCTCTGCATGATTGAGCCGCTCTGACAGAGAAGCTATCTCGCTAAGAAGCGGATTAATCGACTGCTTCAAGACAGTAATATCAGTGGCTTTCTCAACCGAGTTTTGACTTTTGACGACAAGGTCGCTTAACTCTGAGTTAAGGCCTTGGCGGTGCTCAAAATAGCTTTGGCTTTGATCGGTATTTTGGTCTGCAGTTTTGATGCTGGAAGAGAGTGAAGCATTGAGCTGATCGATAAACTGTTCAGATTTCTTACGCTCTAGATTGGTGCCTTCAATAACCAGTTTGAGGATCTGAAGTGACAACTCCAGCAGGTTTTGTGTAGAAACACCCAATAGGAGCTTTGCTCGAATATCGATAAGCGAGTCACCTGATTCACCCTCGAAGTCGAGTTCAGTGATCAAGTGTTGTAATTCTGTGGAAAGGTCCGAAAGTAATTCTTGCTCAGGAGATTGAGCTGTATCGCCAAAATGAGTGCGAGAGTTGTTCGCCATAATCTTTATGGCACGCTCATAAATACTGAGAAGCTTCATGGCGTGGTCGACTTTCTGACTGCCATTGCATTCGGAGAAGCTAAGTAAGTTTCGTAGATCGCGTTTCAACTGCGCTGGAAGACCAGTAATGCGTTGTAGCGTTTCACCACTGTGCTTAATGCTATCGTCCAGATATCCGTTCTGTTTATCCATAGCCAACGTTTTCTGCTTAAGCATCCTTTCTAGTACTGCCAATTTTGGGATCATTGAGCTAATGTCTTTTTGCTTTTCTAGCTCTTCCCGCAAGGCAATAAGGTTTTCATCTAAGTGTTCGTTACTTCCAACGCACGCGTCACTTAATGATGTAACGATACGCTTTAGAACTTTCTGCTCTCTAATAAACTTGAACGAAGTGTCTCTCTGTGTCAAACGAACTTGTTCCAACTGAACTTTCAGCTGGTGGAGTTGCGCGTGAATGTCTTGTTCGAGAATGCCCATAGATGTATTAATTAGCGCCGAGTAGACCGATCACGATCGTTTAGATGAAATTCCATTGCATCGATAATAACAAAACTAAAAATAAGGTCACGAGTTGCAGGTCTCAACCGCTCGCAAATCAGTCATCTTTTAGCATTTTTTTGATGTTGTCCTCATTCTGGTAGGACGATTGTATTTTTATTAACCCTTGATTAATCGCATGTTTACAAGCTTCTCTTATGTTACCTGTTGCAAGGCTTGCTGCGGGCGCATTATCAATGGCTTTGAGATATACCCATTGACTGCTTCGTTCTTTAAGGCTGATTTCTCGTGCTAGGTTCGTCGACATCAATAAAACATCTAGCAGCTCTTGGTCATTAATAGCGGTGTAAGCTCTAGGCAAGAACGGGTAGTCAGCGATACCCATACGAATTGTTCGGTTGATATTACGCTTCGGTTCAAAGTCGGTAATCCAAGATTGTATCTTTTTAAACATCGTCTCTGGTGATGAATCTCGGTCTGAGTTAGGTTCGATGTAAAGCAGGTTCGCGTCTGAGAAGTGATAGACACGAGCAGGGCCTTCAAGCTTCTCTTTCAAGAATTCACCAAAAGCATCTTCTAACTCTAAACCCGCTTTATAACCGTTCTGCGTATACATGTTACGTAGGAAGGGTAAATCAATCATCACGAAGCGGAGACGATCATTCAATGGTTCATAGATTAGCTCGCCAAGTTGCCATTGTTCGAAGGTTTGGCTGGTTTGTTCTAGCGAGTTGGACAGCTTGGCATTCAGCATTCTGAGGTTCGGGAGCTTAGAGCGTGAGTGCGTAAACAGGTCTGTTCGTAGTGAGTCGACTTCTTTGGCTAAGGTTTGAATGAGGTAGCCACGGCGAAGCACAAAGAAGAACAAGATAATACTGAACAAGAATAGAGCGAACGATATTTTCTGGAATTTGCGATGCTCTAGTTTGTACTTTTCTAGCTCTTGCGCTTGGCCTGCGTAGTGCAGGGTTTGTTCGGCAAACTCTTTCTGTTGGCGGAATGCGTCTTCACCAACACGGTTGAGTTTTTGCTGTTCCAAAGAGACCAGGCTGTTGTACTGCTTAAGATTCGCCAACGCTTGTTGCGGACGACCTGCCTGCTCATAACCCAAAGAGAGTAAGTAGTACGAACGCTGCGAAAGACGCATGTTCTCTATCTGACGTGAGATCTCAAGCGCACGTGTCGCATGCTTTATCACATCTTCGCTCTCTTGTAGGTGATAAGCCAATCCTGCTGATAACAGTGCAGCACGACCTTCCAGCTTTGGAATGTCCGTATATTCCAGCAGCTCAAGAGCACGGGTTAGGTATTGCTCGGCTAGAGGGTAGTTATAAAGGCGCAGATAGGTTGCCGATAAACTTAGACGAATATCAATGACTTGGTGGATATCTCGGTCAGTACTCTCGTGATCAAGGACGTTGAAGAAATGCACGAGGGCAAGGTTGTATTTACCTTGGAAGAAGTACACATCACCCATCTTCTTGAGCACTTGTGCTAAGACGGGTGAATTTTCGAAGTTATCATAAAAATCAGCGGCTTGAGAAAGGTGTTCTAGTGCTTTATCTAGGACTTGTCGCTCGAAGAAAAGCTGTGCAAGCAGGCGGTTTACTTTAGCCAAGCGCGAGCTTAGGTTGCCTTCCACTGATTTCCAGTAACCATACAACAATTCAGAAAGCGCGTGGTTATATTCTTTGTGGGTCAGGTAAAACTCACCAACAGAGATATGATAATCAATAGTGACTTTTTCAGAGTAGCGCTGATCGAGGAACGTTTTAGCTTCTTGATAGTACTTTTCGGCTTCGTCGATTTTGTTTTCATAAGAGGCGATCTCCGCCTTCAACATGATCAATCGATAGGTGATGCCTTCTGTTAGACGCAGCGTTTTGTTGATTGATTCTAGGTTCGCTTCAATACTGGCGAGTTCATTTTTTGCTTTCGTCGACTTTTTATCGCTGAGCCAAAGCAATCTAACTTTCAGTATCTGTAGATCAAGCGTTAGGTATTCAAGCTTATAAGTTTTCGCAAGTTCCGAGGCTTCTTCAATGTGCTGAATGGCAGTATGAGTATGGCCAAGGTTGTATTCAGCTTTGGCTAAGATTTTGTACGCATCAATACTGCTGTTTGGCGTTCGAATGGAAGAGTCAGTCTCTTCGCGAGAAATAGCCGATGGGCTTTTCTCACGTTGATCTGAAAGGACACGCAGCGTTAGGTAACTGTTGGCCATTTGTTTTGCTTGGCTCGGCTCAATCTCTACAAGGTTGTTAGCCTCGTTGAGTAACGCCGACGAGTAGACCGACGCATTGACCGATGTACTGAAGCTTAAAATAAATAGACTAACAACGTATAACCAACGCATTTCAATGTCCCTTTAAAGATTGGATAGGTTCAAATAAGAGTAAGTGCTTTTCGCCTGATTATTGGCGAGCCATACGCTTATTGTGGCTTGGTCTATCTTGCTCGGTTGAACGATATGGGTTGATATCCAGACCACCACGACGCGTGTAACGTGCGAACACGGTTAGCTTCGATGGGCCACAGTATTTCATGATATCAGTGAAGATACGTTCAACACATTGTTCGTGGAATTCATTGTGCTCACGGAAAGAAACTAAATAGCGTAGCAGAGCTTCACGGTCAATTTGCTTACCTGAATATGCGATCTCAACGCTGCCCCAGTCTGGCTGATTAGTGATCAAGCAGTTCGACTTCAATAGGTGGCTGTGCAGTGTTTCTTCAACATCTTGCTCGCCAGCAGCCCCTTCAAGCAGTGACGCTTCAAAGTCGTAACTAGTGATTTGGATGTCTTGGTTGTCGATACAGTCGCCTTCCATCGTTACGATAGGCTGGTTGGTGTAATCGGTTACTGAATTTACATTCACTATCACCGTTTGGCCTGCACATGCAGACAAATCTTGGGTTAGGCGCTCAGTGACTTGGTCCCAGTTTTCAAATTGAGTCTGGTTGTAGCTGTTCAAGTACAGCTTGAAAGATTTTGATTCAATTAAATTTGGGCTGGTTGCTGGGATGAAAACCTCACCCACAGCCACTTGTGGTAGGCCGTTGCTGTTTAGCCACGAAAGCTCGTACATCGTCCAAATATCATGGCCAACAAAAGGCAGGTCACCGTTTAGCGCAAGATCATCACGATTCAGGCTACGAGGTACTGGTTGCAATAAACTTGCATCGTATTGGTTAGAGTACTCAGTTTTTTGGCCTAGGGTTAAACCCGCTAGCTCTTTTGCGTCAGAATATTTGCTCATACTTTCGTTTCAAATTCGATTAGAATGGGGTCGATTTTACTGAATCCCCATTACCCTGTCATTAAGTCATCGCTTAATCGGTGCTGAAAGGGCTCGGATTCTATTTATTATTTTGTGTTTAGGAGATTTTCATGACTCAACGTGCTCAAGACGCACTACTTTCTTTTAGTCAGCGATACGTTGACGCGTGGCAACTGCAACACCAAAGTTTACCTCGCAATGAGGAGTTGGTGGATATTGTGTCGCCTTGCGTAGAAGAGAAGAGCGGCGATACTGTGTTATGGAAAAACTATCCACGTGAGCAATTTGCTGATTTCAGTAACGTTGAAACGGGCATCGAGTTGACGCTGCATGAAGACATCAAAACATTCTACGGCGCACAATACAGCGCAGATATGAACGCGACTTTTGATGGTAATGAACTGACTTTATTGCAAATTTGGAGTGACGATGACTTCGAATGTCTGCAAGAAAATATCTTAGGTCACTTAGTGACTCAGCGTCGTTTGAAGCTAAAACCGACAGTGTTTATTGCCGCGACTGATGCTGAATTGGATGTTATCTCGATCTGTAACCTAACAGGTAACGTGATTCTAGAGCGCTTAGGCACCAAAAATCGTGATGTACTAGCCGAGACATTGGCAGAATTTTTAGAAAAGTTACAACCAGCGGTATAAATAGATGTACGTACTAGAACTTCAATTTGAGTGTTTTGATAACACAACGGTAAGCGCTGTCGACAAGGCGGTTAATGGCTTGATGGATGCACTTCGTTATAACGGGCAAGTGTTGGGTCGTGAGTTTCCTATCGTGATGGGTGACGGCGAATTTTATGTTCGCGTTGTGTGTCCAGAGCAAGACAGTTTGCACCCACGGAACCACTCAGACTTCGTTAAAGTGTGTTTTGACCGTTTGTCTAACGCGAGCTTACTGACGCCTAAAATGCGTTTGCTTGGCCGAGATCTTAACTCCGAAGAAGTGGCAGAAGATGAAGCGCCGAGCTGGCAAGTGTTGTACACGACGTTCGTGCATACCTGTTCACCGCTGCGCAGTGGCGACAGCTTGTTGCCTATTCCTCTATATCGCAACCCTCCGACATTTAATGGCGACCATAAAGCCGTACTGAAGTGGCAGACAGAATGGCAAGCCTGTGATGAAGTTCAAATGGGTGGTGGTTGTCGTGCTGAACACGCAACTCTGACCGAGATCAGTGATACCAAAAGCGTATTGTTCAAACGCGGCTGGGGTTTAAGAGGGCGCATTGAGTACCTCACTAAGATCCCAACGTATTACTACTTATACCGTGTGGGTGGCATTAGCCTAAAAGCTGAAAAAGAGCGTAAATGCCCGCAATGTGGTGGTGAATGGCTGCTAGATGCGCCGATCCACGACATTTTCTATTTCAAGTGTGACGACTGCCGCTTGGTGTCGAACATCTCTTGGGATCATATTAAGTAACCCACTTAGCTCTATTCTAGATTCAGAGTATCGAAGTATGAGCCAATACTTCGATACTTTTTCCTCTGCTTTTCTCCCTGTTAGCTTCCCGTTTCTTTCTCTTTTTATTCCTTAATATTGATCGTTTATCAGTATTGGGAGAACCCATCTTGTTGAACGAGTTTTGCACTTTAATACGTCCATTCTGTGTTTTATCTCTCGCTCTGTAGTCCTTAAGCATTCACCAAAATAATTCAACACCCATCAACTTTTGATCATTTCAATAGTTAACTGGATCACAGTAATCAATCAGTTCTCTTTCAATTTATATTCCTCTCAATATAAATGGGATCGATCCCATGGGAATGTTCCCATTTATAAAAATAACGTAATTCTAGATCTTAAAGGAATGGACGATGAAACTGTTACCTATTGCTGCTGCACTCTCTACTGCTTTACTTGCTCCTAATTTATACGCTGGTGAAACCACGCCATTGGAATTCAATGGCTACATGCGCGGCGGCGTTGGCCTGAGTAATGAAGGCGGGTCAAATAGCAAATGGGAGGTGAGTAAAGTTGGCCGACTTGGCAACGAAAATGACCTGTATGGCGAGTTTGGTTTTAAGAAAGAGGTGTATGCTGAGGACGACGTTTCATTTTTAGTTGATTCCATGTTGTCGTACTGGCAAGGCCAAGATGAGAACGCCGCGGATAAAAGCGTTGATGTGGTGCAATTGAATGTTCAGGCGGTCGGGCTATTTGAAGATAAGGACATTGGAATTTGGGCGGGTGAACGTTACTACCAACGTCATGATGTACACATCGTTGATAACTACTACTGGGACGTAAGTGGTATTGGTGCCGGCGTAGAGCACATCAATATGGGCCCAGGTAAATTATCGGTCGCTTTGATTCAAGACACCGTTACGGGCGATGTTTTTGATGGTAAAGAAACCACAGCCATGATTGCTGACGTGCGCTATGCCGGGATTCCATTGTGGAAAAATGCGGATCTTGAGGTCGGTATTGATATGAACTTTGCCAATGAAAAGCAAGGTCAAACGGTCGATGCGGATGACAGCCTAATGTTAACGGCAAGTTTGAATCAAAATCTTACTGGTGGCTTCAACAAAACGATTCTCCAAGTCGCTAACTCTGGCTATGCCGAGCAGATGACAACCTTTGGTACCGGTAAGGGCATCGTACGTGATGCAAACAATAATGACGCCGAGGGCTTTCGATTGATTAACTGGGGTGTACTTGCGATTGGTGAGAATATCGAGTTTGGCCACACTGTCCGTTATGCCATGTCGACGGGGGTTGGCGCGAATAATAGCGATGATGATTCTTTCAGTGCTGTCATTCGTCCGCTTTACAAGTGGGACAAGCGTATGCGTACCATTCTTGAAATTGGTGGCTTTGTTGAAACTATCGATAACAAAGATGGGGCGGGTGGTAAATTCACAATCGCTCAGGCTTGGGTTCCACAAGTGGGTTTCTGGTCTCGTCCTGAATTCCGTATCTTTGCGACTTACCTAAACGATGCTGAAAATGACAATGCCTTCGGTGAAGGTAAGAACAGCGAAATGAGCGTTGGTATGCAAGTAGAAGCTTGGTGGTAAGTCGAACTTTCTTGTAAATCCTAACCAATAAAAAGGGGCTGACGTTATGTCAGCCCCTTCGGGTATCTATAGATTGCTGTCGTTTAGTTGATTACCAACCTTTAACTACGCCACCTTGGAAGATATCAGAAGCTGCGTTGTACACTTCTTCAGTTTGGTAAGCTTTAACGAAGTTCTGTACGTTTTCAGCGTTTAGGTTATCTTCACGAGAAACGATTAGGTTTACGTATGGAGAATCTTTGTCTTCAACGAAGATACCGTCTTTTTGCGGAGTCAGGTTGATAGAGCTCGCGTAAGTTGTGTTGATGATAGACAGTGCTACATCATCAAGAGAACGTGGCAGTTGCGCAGCGTCTAGTTCAACAATAGTTAGGTTCTTAGGGTTCTTAACGATGTCACGAACTGTTGCTAGAAGACCTGCACCTTCACGAAGCTCAAGAAGACCTTGTTGCTCAAGAAGCAGTAGAGAACGACCTAGGTTTGTTGGATCGTTTGGTACCGCAATGCGCGCGCCGTCTTGGATTTCGTCTACAGATTTCACTTCTTTAGAGTAACCTGCAATTGGGTAAACAAACGTGTTGCCAGCAATAGTTAGCTTGTAACCACGGTCAGCCACTTGCTGATCTAGGTACGGTGCGTGTTGGAATGCGTTGATGTCGATAGAACCGTCATCCAGTGCTGCGTTTGGTGTTACGTAATCTGTGAAAGTTACTAGTTCAACATCTAGGCCGTACTGCTCTTTTGCTACTTTAGCTGCAACTTCAGCAACTTGTGCTTCAGCACCTGCCATTACGCCAACTTTTACTTTAGAAGTATCCACTTCTTTGTCACCACAACCTGCTAGTACTAGCGCTGATGCCGCTGCTGCGATAGTAAGTAAACCTTTAAGGTTAAATTTCATAATAATCTCCATTTAATAAATCTATTTAATTTGGTTCAGACGACTTTGAGTTTGGTCTGTAAGTCGTTATCTGTGGTCAACTCGGCGAACTAATGAATCACCGATTGATTGAATAATTTGTACCAGCACAATCAACATCACTACCGTCACAGCCATGATAGTCACATCATAACGGTGGAATCCGTAACGAATCGCGACATCACCTAAGCCGCCGCCACCAACAGTTCCTGCCATTGCTGAGTAGCTCACCAGCGTTACTAATGTAATCGTTACTGAGTTGATGATAGTCGGTAGTGCTTCAGGAAGCAGAACCTTATTGATGATTTGTGTTGGTGTTGCGCCCATTGATTGAGCCGCTTCCACTAGACCTGTTGGTACTTCAAGTAGCGCACTTTCGATAAGTCGAGCTACGAATGGGATAGCGCCAATGGTAAGTGGAACAATCGCTGCTGTTGTACCTATGAAGGTACCAATCAGCATCTTAGTCAATGGGATAATCGCAACCATCAATACTAAGAAAGGCACTGAACGGCCCACGTTCACAACCGCACCGAGAATTTTATTTAGCTTGGTGTTCTCTAACAGACCACCTTTTTTAGTCGTGTGTAGAATCACGCCTAACGGGATACCGACAGCGAAGCCAACAATGCCCGCTACAGCAACCATGTAAAGGGTTTCGCCTGTTGCGCCTAATAGAAGGTTACCGTTAAGGCTGATCCAGTCAGCAATCTCGTTGAAACTAAAGGACATAACCAAGTACCTCTA
This sequence comes from Vibrio sp. QJM3NY_15, assembly GCF_057785995.1. NCBI lineage: Bacteria > Pseudomonadati > Pseudomonadota > Gammaproteobacteria > Vibrionales > Vibrionaceae > Vibrio > Vibrio sp. QJM3NY_15. Next base: position 2,852,167 of record NZ_CM173517.1, on the reverse strand, counting down.
CTTTTACATTGTTGTCGCGTAGGAATTGAATAGCAGCATTATCATCGGCTTCATTACCGAACAGTTCTGCGACCATCATGCCGAATTTAACGCCGCCTGCGTAATCTAGGTCTGAGCTTAAGATGCTGACATCGATGTTGAACTTACGTGCGATTTGCGTCATCAGCGGAGCATCGACCGTTGCGCCAGTAAACTCAAGGCGTACCAGCGGGTAGCTGCTGTTTACGCGAGTTTCTTGCAAGCGCGCTTGGTAATCTTCAGGAATCGTCAGATCCAAGGTTGAGCGAATAAATTGATGTGCCAGTTCTGTCTTAGGGTGTGCAAAGATGTCACCGACAGTCCCTTTTTCTACCAATTCACCACCGCCAATGATCGCCACTTCGTGACAAATGCTTTTCACTACATCCATTTCATGAGTAATAAGCAGGATAGTGATATTCAGCTTGCGGTTGATTTCACGCAGTAGCTCAAGAATAGATTGAGTCGTTGCAGGGTCCAGTGCACTTGTCGCTTCATCACATAACAATACTTTCGGGTCTGAAGCTAGCGCACGAGCAATAGCGACACGCTGCTTTTGACCGCCACTCAAGTTGGCTGGATAGGTGTCACGTTTGTCTGATAGACCAACAAGTTCAAGTAGCTCACTCACTTTTGCTTCAATCGCTGCTTTATCTTTACCAGCAAGCTCTAAAGGCAGTGCTACATTGTTAAATACAGTACGAGAAGACAGAAGGTTGAAGTGCTGGAAGATCATGCCGATGTTACGACGCGCTTCGCTGAGTTCTGATTTGCTGAGTGTTGTTAGGTCAATACCGTCAACAATCACTTCACCAGACGTTGGAGCTTCCAACATGTTTACACAGCGGATTAGGGTACTTTTGCCTGCACCTGAAGAGCCGATGACTCCAAAGATTTGACCTTGAGGAATGTGGAGGTTGATATCAATTAAGGCATTGATTTCTTTAGTGCCTTGATAAAAAACCTTGTTGACTTGATTCACTTTAATCATAGGGAAACTCGTGCAGGTAAAACAGAATAATATATCGATAGCTCGTTCGATTTACAGATGATGCTATGGTGTTCTATGATCTAAGTCAATAGATATTTTTACGTCTAGACGGCTAAACGTCGATCGTGTTGCTAGGGTAGAAACAAATCGTTAACGAACGCAAAACTAAATAGATAGTGATGAAGCAAATAAAGCGTGTAATAATTAATGATTAATAGAGAGTTGATAGAGAACTGAATTTTGTCTAAACCGGCTGTTTTTTTAGATCGTGATGGTGTGATTAATGTTGATCACGGCTACGTACATGATGAGCATGACTTTGAATACATCGATGGTGTGTTTGAAGCGGCGAAAGCGTTTAAAGATATGGGCTATTTATTGGTACTTGTGACCAACCAATCTGGTATTGCTCGTGGCAAGTTTAGCGAAGATCGTTTTCTTTCTTTGACGCAGTGGATGGATTGGAACTTTGTCGATAATGGCGTTGAGTTAGATGGTATCTATTACTGTCCTCATCACCCTGAACACGGTATTGGCGACTACAAACAAGATTGTGAATGTCGTAAGCCTAAACCAGGTATGTTCATTTCTGCTCGTGACTTTCTGAAAATTGATATGGCGAATTCTGTCATGATCGGCGATAAAGCTGAAGACATGATGGCAGCAGAAGCCGCTGGTGTTGGTACTCGGGTCTTGGTGAGAACCGGTAAACCCGTAACTGAAAAGGGTGAGGCACTTGCCAGTGTCGTGCTGGACAGCATTAAAGATGTACCCGCATATTTGAAAGGCTAAACACAGACCTATCGCTCAGTATACAAATGAGTGTTGTCGACCATATTTGCCCACTATATAAAGATGAGGAACGAAGTATGAAAGCTATGTTAGTAGCATCTCTATGTTCAGTTGCATTAGTCGGGTGCTCTAAATCAGCAGCTCCTGAGACTGAGAGCGCAGCATCGGATAATCAATTCGTGACTTATCAATGTGAGTCTGACGTTTCGTTTGAAGTGGCTTACCTTGATAATGAAAAAGCGGTATTACGTCTCCCTGAGAATGAATACCGTCTGACTCAAGTTCCAGCAGGTTCAGGAACGAAATACATCTTAGATGATGGAACCTCTGAACTGATTAACAGCGTCACTTTACGTACTAAAGGTGACAACGCACGTCTAGAACTTGGTCGTGTCGTCTATCGAAATTGCCAAAAGTAAGTCATAGTAGTTGCTAGGATTTACAAACAGTTAAGTGAGGGATTACACCCTCACTTTTTCTTCTCTTCCCTTTAACGTTAGACTTTTTATGAGCAAAAAACTCACTATTCTCGATATTGCTAAGCTGTCCGGTGTTGGTAAGTCAACCGTATCTCGCGTTCTGACCAATGATCCAAAAGTGAAACCTGAAACCCGAGAAAGGGTGGAAAGAGTAATTCAAGAATCTGGGTACACGCCTTCAAAGTCTGCACAGTCGATGCGCGGTGGCAGCCAAAAAGTCATAGGTGTTATCATCTCTCGTCTGGATTCTCCTTCTGAAAACAAAGCAGTTAGCACTATGTTGGCTGAATTGTATCGAGCGGATTACGATGTCGTGATCATGGAAAGCCAGCTCGATAGAGAAAAAGCCAATGAGCACCTGCAGGTTCTTAAGCGTCGCAATGTAGACGGCATTATTGTGTTTGGCTTTACTGACTGCGATATTCCTGCAATCGAAGCTTGGGAACACAAAGCGGTTGTGATTGCTCTGGATACCGAGAACGTGACGTCGATTAACTATGATAACCAACAGGTGATCAATAGTGCATTAGCGCATCTATCGGATCAGGGGATCTCTGATGTTGGTTTCATTGGCGTTGATCCTAGCGACAAATCAACCGGTGAACTGCGTCTTAAGGCTTATCTCGAGTGGTGTGAAAACACAGGCTCAGTTGCCAACTATCGTACTGGTCAACTTCATCACGAAAGTGCTTATCAGTTGGTGGATGAAGTACTCGCTCCTGCGACTCAAGCGATTGTTTGTGCCAGTGACACATTGGCTCTTGGCGTAATCAAACGTCTGCAAGAGCTACAACGTGAAGATGTAGTGGTGACCGGTGTTGGTGGCAATGATCTTCTCTCTTTCTTGTTCCCGCGAGTATTTAGCATTGATCCTGGGTATCAATCTGCGGGTAAGTTGGCTGCTAATTTATTGATCTCTCAGCTTTTAGGCAATGCAGAGATCTCTCATCACACTCAATCACCTATTCTATAATCCACTCAATCAAGCGAAATTGAACCGCTTAGATTAAAATTAGAGTGTGATCTCTTTCAATTAATGGGACTGTTCCCATTTTAATTTATCATTCATGTGGGCATTATAATAACCGTAATTGGGAATGTTCCCATAAGTCTAAACCCGAGTGGTTATAGCTGCATGGTTTAGATGAGTAATTGAATGAAACCAGGGTGGGGTAGTATGAGTAAGATAGCGAAGCAAGACGTTGCGCGTCTTATCGAGTTAGTCGGTGGCAAAGAGAATATTGCGAGTGTCAGCCATTGTCTGACTCGACTGCGTTTTGTATTGAATGATACAGAAAAAGCGAACAAAGCAGAATTAGAGAAGCTTAAGCTGGTAAAAGGTTGCTTTACTAACGCAGGTCAATTCCAAGTGGTTATTGGCACCGAGGTTGATGAGGTGTACGCACTTCTGATTGAGCAAACGGGTAAAGATGCATCATCAAAAGATGAGGCGAAGTTGGCTGCTCGTCAAAACATGAATTTCCTTGAGCGTGGTATCTCCCATTTAGCCGAAATTTTCGTACCACTGCTACCTGCCATTATTACTGGTGGTTTGATTCTTGGTTTCCGTAATGTGATTGGTGACATTCGCATGTTCGACGGCAAAACCTTGGTTGAGATCAGCCAGTTCTGGGCAACCGTTCATTCTTTCTTATGGTTGATTGGCGAAGCGATTTTCTTCTTCCTACCAGTTGGTGTGTGTTGGGCGACGGTTAATAAACTCGGCGGAACCCCTATTTTGGGCATCACGCTTGGTGTGACCTTGGTTTCTCCGCAACTGATGAACGCTTACATGATAGGTAAATCGGTACCTGAGGTGTGGGACTTTGGCTTGTTTGTGATTGAGAAAGTTGGTTATCAAGCTCAGGTGATCCCTGCGATGTTAGCGGGTGTGGCTCTGGCCTTCATTGAGACCAACCTTAAGCGCATTGTTCCTTCTTATTTGTATCTTGTTGTCGTGCCATTTGTCTCGATTATCTTGTCTGTGATTCTGGCCCACGCCTTTATTGGTCCATTCGGCCGTATGTTGGGTGATGGTGTGGCATTCGCTGCTAAAGTGGCAATGACAGGTGACTTCGCGATTCTTGGTTCAGTGGTCTTTGGCTTCCTATACGCACCTTTGGTTATTACAGGTATTCACCCACAACCAACGCTGTGGATCTACAACTGATGCAAGACTTAGGTGGCACACCAATCTGGCCTCTGATTGCGCTATCAAACATCGCACAAGCTTCAGCGGTTGTCGGCATCATCATTTTGAGTAAGCGCGAAGGCGAACGAGACATCTCGGTTCCTGCGGCAATCTCAGCCTACTTAGGTGTAACAGAGCCTGCGATGTACGGTATTAACCTTAAATACAAATTCCCAATGCTCAGCGCAATGATTGGTAGTGCTGTTGCAGCCGCAATCTGTGGCAGCGCGGGTGTGATGGCGAATGGTATCGGTGTCGGCGGCTTGCCAGGCATCCTATCGATTCAACCTCAATATTGGTCGATTTACTTAGTTGCGATGCTGGTGGCGGTTGTACTGCCGATAACGCTGACATTGTTCTTCTATAAACGAGCACAGATGAAAGGCGAGCTAGAAACCGCCAACGCGTAATGCATTTAATAAGCGATGACTCAAGTGAGTCATCGCTTTTCTCTTAGTTATAGCTTTTTCTCTTAGTTATAACGGCTATTCGACCATGTAAGCATGGTGATTTTTTATTTATATTTTCTGGTAAGTGAGTGTTAGAGATGGCGATGACTGAACATGATAAAAGCTGGTGGAAAACCGCAACCATCTATCAAATCTACCCAAAGAGCTTTTGTGACAGTGGCAGTAAAGGTACTGGCGATATCAAAGGGATCATTTCGAAACTGGATTACCTTAAACATTTGAGTGTCGATGCGATTTGGTTAACCCCAGTTTACGCGTCACCTATGATCGACAATGGTTACGATATTTCAGACTATTACTCGATTAACCCTCAATTCGGCACCATGGAAGACTTCGACTTATTATTGTCTGAAGCGCACCAACGTGGCATCCGCATCGTGATGGATATTGTGGTCAACCATACTTCAACAGAGCATGCATGGTTTCAGTCTGCATTGGGTGACAAAAACAGCCCATACCGCGATTACTACATCTGGAAAGACCCAGTAAACGGTCAAGCACCAACCAACTGGCAGTCTAAATTCGGTGGTAATGCATGGGAAATGGATGAGGCCACTGGGCAGTATTTCCTACACCTATTCGCCAAAGAGCAGGCCGACCTAAACTGGGAGAACCCTGTTGTACGTGAAGAAGTGAAAGACGTTATCAGTTTCTGGGCAGAAAAGGGCGTTGATGGTTTTCGCTTGGACGTGATTAACCTGATTTCAAAGCAGCAAGATTTCCCAAATGATGATATCGGTGATGGTCGTCGTTTCTATACCGATGGCCCACGAGTGCACGAATACCTGAAAGAAATCAGCGAAGCAGTATTCCAGAAATACGGTAGCGTGACGGTTGGTGAGATGTCTTCAACGACACTGGAACATTGTCAGCAATACTCAAATATTGATAACAGCGAACTGTCGATGGTGTTTAACTTCCACCACCTTAAGGTTGATTACACCAATGGTGAGAAGTGGACCAATGCACCATTTGATTTCTTACAGCTCAAGTCGATCTTCAATCACTGGCAAACCGGTTTGAACGGCAAAGGGTGGGGAGCGCTATTTTGGTGTAACCATGACCAACCAAGAGTCGTGAGCCGCTTGGGTAACGATCAACAATATCGCGTTGAGTCGGCCAAGATGCTTGCCGCTTCTGTCCACATGATGCAAGGCACACCGTATATCTATCAAGGTGAAGAGATTGGGATGACTAACCCGGGTTATACCGATATCAGCCAGTATCGTGATGTAGAGAGCACTAACATGTACGACATCATGGTGAACTGTGATGGTGTGGCTCATCAAGATATGATGGCGATCTTGGCGCAGAAATCTCGTGATAACTCTCGTACGCCAATGCAGTGGAATAGTGAAGCTTACGCAGGCTTCTCACAATCACAGCCATGGCTAGATGTTGCGAATAACTACACTGAGATCAACGCTGAGCAAGCGCTCGAAGATAAAGACTCTGTTTTCTATTTCTACAAGAGCTTGATTGAGTTACGTAAACAAGTACCGGTGATTACTCATGGTCGCTATCAAGACCTTCTGCCTGAGCATCCATCCATTTTTGCGTATGTTCGTGAGAGTGAAGGGCAAACTCTGTTGTGCATTAATAACTATTATGGCGAAGAAACCGAGTGCGTTTTACCTGAGCGTTTTGAGATGATGAAGGCTAAGAGCCTGTTATCCAATTATCAAGTGAGCGAGAGTTTAGTTACGTCTCATCACCAAGTACTACGACCTTACGAGACTCGTATTATCTTGATTGAAGATTAGCCTCGTTACTATTTCAATAAACCTAATTCTCAGTGCCCCCTAAAGATTTAGGTTTGAACAAAGGCTTTGGAGTGCTCCCAAAGCCTTTTTTATTGTTTGCGGTTAGCCCTCGGTTAAGCTTAGGTTTAGTTAACCTAGGTCAAGGCTAGCTAATCGAGGTCAGTCTTGCTGCTGATTCTTCGATATTAGATTGCTCTACAGACATCAAGTCAATTTGTTCAATTAAGCCGATGCTTGGGTTGAACCAGCGCTCCGATGATGTGCCAAATTCTGTCGAATCCATACCTTCACAGTTGATGTAATAGGTGTTTTTCTCTGTTAGGTTCGCAGCTTCGATTGATTTACCCGAAACAGTGAAACTCTTACGTACACCTGTTTCATTAATTTCTTGCTGCCATGTAACTAAGCATGAGGCGTCAGTTGGAAGGCTTGAGACCCATGAGTGGTCTTCAAAGTCATTTAGCATGTTAGCGACAGCTTCGCCGTCTAACGTCACTTGCAATGAAACGGTTTCTTCACTGATATCAATGATTGGATTGCTCTCTTTTACGTCAGCACCCTTTAAACGGAAAAGTGGGCTGCTGCGCATAACGGTTGTGATGTATTGGCTACCAATCAAGTAGGCATTGGTGAGCTCGTGTAGACTGCGGTCGGGGCCTACAAAATAGATGCTACCGTCTTCTTGTGTACCTTCAACATTCGTTATGATGTCTTCAGAAACATAAAATTCGGTGGTGCCGTAATTGATGAGGTCATTGAGCACTTGAACTGCCGCTTCATTGCCGGTCTCTTCTTCTAGCCCTGCAATAATGAGTTCACCGCTTAAAGGTGTGAAGTTCATGGTCATCACACCTTCAGCCTGACCATCTTTGGTAAATGAGTAGCCCAATGTTGTTTCTGGTTTAGGGGCAAATGCAGAGTTCGCTATCGGGTAGTCAACCTGACTGCTTGGCCCTTTGTTACCACCTGTTGAACCCGAAGAAGAGCCGCCTCCGCCGCCACAACCATAAAGAGCAAAGAGAGAAGCTGCTAGCAGCGTCATGGATTTTTTCATGTTGAACATTCCTAAAGTTGGAAGCCCTTGATGGGCTCGATGTTTTTAGGAATGCTATTGTTTGAAGAGTAAATAGGGCAAAAAACGAAGTTACATAAAATCTTAATTTATATTTAAGTTATTTATTTTAAACGGTTTTTTATTTTGACCTGAAATCTGTTGCCCAACAGCCGTGCAGTAATTAAGCATTAAGCTTTCCCACTGCTTTATGATCAGAGGCTCTTTAACGCTTAGCTTCAAGCTCTTCCAAGGTTGTAGGCAGGTCGATTTGGATTCAGGTTTAGATAGTCGAGCGAATAGATCTTCGGATGGAACCACTCTTAATAACGCAACCAGAGACTCCATGTAGTTCAGGCGGAATTTCTCCATGTTGCCTTGCTTATAAGCAATGTGAGAAACCATCATATAAACCAACGCATTTTCGATCGTAGAGTTTCCTGAGGTATTGGTCAGGAATTCTTTGGCGGTTTGTAGGTCTCTCAGTTTGAAATGAATGATACCAAGCCACAGTTTGAGTTCGTCCGGTAGTAACTTAAATCGAGTTTGAACAAGATTAGTAAAGGCAATGAGCTTCTTCTGATCCGTTTCAAATAGAGCAAGTTGTCGCGCAATCAGAGTTGAATTCATGGTGTTGAGTTTGATGCCATCAAACGTGATGGTTTTTCCACTCAGCAATTCGCTGATTTCGGTGTTGTCGACTGACCATTCAGGAGACAATGGTGCGGGCAGAGCAAAGTAGTTAGCTAACTCGCGGTTGATCTCCATAATGCTACTGCTGATATTATTAACATCAATAGAGTAAACCCCACCAAACGCCAGCTTCCCTGAATTTGGGTAGATCAGGCTTATTTTAGCGATAAGACGTTTATCTACTTCTTGATCCTTCAGCTGGATATTAAGCAGGTAATCACTGGTACGCATGTTTTTGGCTCCCGGAAAGAAGGGAGAGCTATCTATAGGATCAAGGAAGTAGCTTGGCGCATCTTGATTGGCAAGATCGGTGTAGGCGTATTCAATTTGCTGTTGAAGTAGCAAGGCTTTTACGACTTTTCGGTATTTTCTAGAATTATCGCCAATGGCATCCAATCGATTCAGCAGAAGTTCGACCTTGGGAATCAATCGTTGGTCGCGTTCGACTTCGGAAGCTCGAGTCGAAGATTGCCAAAGCATATAACCCATTACCACAGTGCTGATCAGCAAAGCCAAAGACACCACAACAAGCCAAGGGTTAACTGGATTGGAGCTAAATCCTTTTTTACTGGTTGTAGATTCTTCTGCGCTATCATCCGCTGCGGTATCAGGAGAGCCTGTGGCAAAGCTAATCGAGCTGGGGTTAAGGAAGTAGCCCTTGCGCGGGTAAGTCACCAGTATTTTGGTTGCGTCGCTATCAGGGAGATATTTTTGAAGTACGGAACGTAAGGTGCTGATTCGGTTAGTCAGAACATTTTTGGAAATGAAGTTACTTTGCCATACAGATTCAATAATGTGCTCGGTAGCGAGCGGCTGACCAACGCTGGTAAGAAATAACTCTAAGAGCTCGATAGAACGAGGTTCTAAATCAATGACCTGCTCGTCGCAGCTTAAGACTCGTGTGTTGGGGTTGAACTCCAAGCCTTCAATATAAATAGAGACTTGTTGGTCTTTGGCGCTAGAGAGGTAATCTTGCATAGAAAAGGCGATGGTTTACAAAACCTAAATTCTAGCTGTTTTTGTTATTAAAAACAGCTAGTAATTCATAGGGTGATTGGTATTAAGACGCGTAGTTCACGGAATAACGAGTCGGCTTGTGATTCATTGCCAATACGATGTTCAATACTGCTGTGCCTAATACAGAGACTGCAATTACCCAAGGCGATACGAAGAAGAAGGATGCAAACAGAATACAGGCATCAATGGCCATTTGGGTTTTGCCTACTGAGATACCGTAGCGATCTTGAATGAACAGACACAATACGTTGAAGCCACCCAAGCTCGAGCGATGACGGAACAAGATCAACATGCCTAAGCCCATTAATAAGCCGCCAGCGACTGCACAGTAAATTTCATTATGAACGTCTAACGAAATCACCAAGTATAAATGGTCGGCAAATACAGACACTAAAGCACCAGAGATGGCACTGCTTATTGCGAAGTGACGGCCAAATCGTTTCCATGCCAATAGATAGAATGGACAGTTCGCAATAAAGTACAGAATACCAAAGGTTACTGGCGTAAATTGACTCAAAAGCAGAGCTAAGCCAGTAGTGCCACCAGTAAGCAGGTTTGCTGACTGTAAAAAGAATACGCCTAACGCCACTAAAAACGTGCCAGTGAGGATTGCTACCCAATCTTCTTTGCGTGTGTGTTTTTCCATCGTTTTTATAATTACCTAACCAATAAAGGCGTGCATAGTAGAGAAAAACTTTAGCTTTCGGTAGCTAGAGGGGCAAAATTAAGGTAAACCTATGTAATCTGCGTTTTACAGGGTGTAAATCGTAAAATTGACAGTAAGCGTCATCTTTGGTTGGATATGCTTAATAACCATGATGAATCTTATATGTGATTATGAAAAAACTGCATGATAAAATTGCAATTAGCTCTTTATGACCTAGATCAAATTATGTAGAATGCGTCACATCAAAACGGTGACGGAAACGTTTGCTTTCGGTCGTTGTGTGGTTTTTTTGAAACTTTCAGTACAATCTGAGTCAGGAGATACAGATGCTTAAGCGTGACATGAACATTGCTGATTACGATGCGGATCTATTCGCAGCTATCCAAGAAGAAACTCTTCGTCAGGAAGAGCACATCGAACTTATCGCTTCAGAAAACTACACAAGCCCACGTGTAATGGAAGCTCAAGGTTCTCAACTTACAAACAAATACGCTGAAGGCTACCCAGGTAAGCGTTACTACGGTGGTTGTGAGTTCGTAGATAAAGTTGAAACACTAGCAATCGAACGTGCATGTGAACTATTTGGCGCGCAATACGCGAACGTACAGCCTCACTCAGGTTCTCAAGCGAACAACGCTGTGTACATGGCACTACTAAACGCTGGCGATACGGTTCTTGGTATGAGCCTAGCGCACGGTGGTCACCTAACTCACGGTTCTCCAGTAAACTTCTCTGGTAAGCTTTACAACATCATTCCTTACGGTATCGATGAAGCGGGTCAAATCGATTACGAAGAGATGGAAGCGTTAGCTATCGAGCACAAGCCTAAGATGATCATCGGCGGTTTCTCAGCTTACTCTCAAGTTTGTGATTGGAAGCGCATGCGTGAAATCGCTGACAAAGTAGGCGCTTACTTCTTCGTAGACATGGCTCACGTTGCTGGTCTAATCGCTGCAGGTGTTTACCCGAACCCAGTTCCACACGCTCACGTTGTTACAACAACAACGCACAAAACGCTTGCGGGTCCTCGTGGTGGTCTTATCCTTTCTAACGAAGGTGAAGATCTTTACAAGAAGCTGAACTCAGCAGTATTCCCAGGCGGTCAAGGTGGCCCTCTAATGCACGTTATCGCTGGTAAAGCTGTAGCGTTCAAAGAAGCTCTTGAGCCAGAATTCAAAGAATACCAAGCTCGCGTAGTGGCTAACGCAAAAGCAATGGTTGCTGAATTCCTAGCACGCGGTTACAACATCGTTTCAGGTTCTACAGAGAACCACCTGTTCCTAGTTGACCTAATCGACAAAGACATCACAGGTAAAGAAGCAGATGCAGCACTAGGTTCAGCTAACATTACAGTTAACAAGAACTCAGTACCAAACGATCCACGTAGCCCGTTCGTTACGTCTGGTATTCGTATCGGTTCTCCTTCTATTACTCGTCGTGGTTTCTCAGAAGCAGACGCGAAAGCTCTTGCAGGCTGGATGTGTGACATCCTTGATAACATGGGCGATGAGTCTGTTATCGAAGCAACGAAAGCGAAAGTACTAGAGATCTGTAAGCGTCTACCTGTTTACGCTTAATTTTTCTTCGTAGTAATTTGAACTTCGTTGTCGAGCATGCTCACTTACATCCGTAAGCTCCGCGTGCTCTCCTAGAATTTCAAACGACTACTGTGAAAATACTTTTAAAGGGGCTCATTGAGTCCCTTTTTGTTTTAGGGAAAGGTGCTGAAAACTCCGCGCCTTTTCCTTGAACTAAAGCTATTTGATTGAAAAATACGATTTGAAAGGCTCCTATCTAGGAGCCTTTTTTACGTTTGAAAGTTAGCTATCTGAGTAATTAAAGAGCGGGTACTAAAAAGGGCTAATGCTTTCACATTAACCCTTTGTTGTTTGTTGGTATCGGTTTTATTTTTTGATGCTGAGCAAGGTGCCTGACTTACATTTGAATGAGTAGTACTTACGGCTTTCATTGAACTTGCCTAGGCCTTCGCCGTCGCAGTAATCGATGTTGATATCACGCATCACTTCTAGCGTATCTTCACTACTCAAAGCGAATTTAGAGCCATCAGAGCAGACGATGCGTACTCTTTCATCATGACTTACTGAGTAGATATCGACTTCGGTATTACACAGCTCAAAAGAGGCTTCACGAAAATTGTCTTGCTGAGTATTTGAAGCGCAACCAGCGGTGAGTGTGGCTGCAATAACGGCTAAAAGTCCAAGTCTTTTCATTGTTAATCCTTCGCTATCATCAAGTTGAATGATGAGGTTTATATGCTGTTTGAGGTAGCCTATACAACAATACGCTTTGATTCAAGGAGCGTTGGTTGACTCTAAGATATAAAAGTATAGGTGCAGACAGATAATTTATAACTGGCTTACTGCATGTTTAGTTACTACGTATCGTCAACAAAAAAAGACCAACGCAGAGGTTGGTCTTTTATTAGGAAGCTTGTTTTCAATTATTATCGAAACTGTTTGGCTTCTGGAAGATATTCAAAACCAGCAGACGCGAGTTTAGCAATCAATGCGGCTTTATCGATTTCGTAGAAGTTGACCACTCGATCCAAATCACCGCCGAAGTCGTCACGCAGTTTCATGTTGACGATGCTCATCAACATCACAGGATCCATTTTTTCAAAGTTAGCGAGGTTCATGTTAGTCCTCGAAATCTGAGATCAACAGGTTAGCTGCGGCAAATGCAGCGCGATCTCTTGCTTCTTTAGGAAGGGACTCATCCGCAGCAAGGTCATTCAATGTTTTTACAGCGCAAGTGATCGCTTTAGGGATATAGCCTTGGTCGCCACTGCCAATTTGAGAATACAGTTCACGCACCAAATCACAACAATCGTATACTTTCATTTTTATACCTAACCAAATGATAACTGGTCTCAATATACACATAGAGATAAGCAAAAACAAAGTGGATCTGATTAAGTTCAGAGTTAGTTTGTCCTTGCTCAATATCTCATTTTGTTGAGGCTCAATATATCACTCTGTCAGCTTGTGGATTAGCCTGATATTGACCGCTTAATTAGAGATCTGCTGTTCAAGCTGATAAGTCACTTCATCAGCAAGGTTAAGCTGCTTTGCTAACTCTTTGAGGTAAGCCTTTTCCATAAAGTTCTGCTCGTCGGCCACAATCAAAGAGGCTAAGTAGATCTCACTCGCTTGTTGAGGTGATGTTGCTAATTGAGCTATTTCGCTTGGATCGAGTGGCTTGTGCAATTCTTCAGACACCAATTTAGTCAGCTGATAATCTGCGCCCATGTTCTCGACGGCTTGTTCAATCTTAGCCATCTCTTCTTCATCAACATGCCCATCAGCTTTGGACGCAGCAATCATCGATCTTAGAATCAGTATGCTGTGGTTTGAATCGTTTTCATCAAATTGAGCTTGTTCGGTATTCGGTGTTTGGCCTTGTTTCGATTGGTAATCGTTGTAGACCTTATAAGCCAGAGCACCCAGTGCCGCTGCACCGCCAATCCCAGCCGCTTTCTTACCCATCTTCTTAGTCTTCTTAGAGCCCATTAATGCCCCTAGCAGTCCACCGCCAACTGCGCCTGCGCCGAAGGCTCCAAGTGTGCTTTTACTGCTACTCTTGCCATTGCTGTTACTGCCTTTAGAGAGGCTACTTAAACTCGAAGATCCTTGGGAAAGCTTCTGAGTGCCTTGTTTAACGAGATCTGACTTAAGTGCTTGGTTAAGTAAGCTTTTGATATCCATCGATACCTCCAATGTAGATGTGCCTAAGAGTAGTTGAAACCAATATACGGATATAAAGATGAACAGGGGATTAACTTACGTTATTTACTCTGGTGATAAATAGAAGGGAGTTTGAAGAGAAACGACAGACACAAAAAAGGCCACCTAATGGTAGCCTTTCAATGTTTATCTATCAGCTTGCAAGCACAAGCAATCGGATTACTAAGCCAGCTGAGCTTTAAGGTGCTCGATAACCGTGTCCATTGCGATAGCTTCTTTATCACCTGTACGACGGTTTTTGTATTCGAAGTTACCTTCGTCCATGCTGCGATCACCGATAACGATAGTGTGAGGGATACCCACTAGCTCGATATCTTTAAACATAACACCTGGGCGTTCTTTACGGTCATCGAATAGTACTTCGATACCCATAGCTGTTAATTCAGCGTATAGCTTCTCAGCTGCTTCTTTAACGCGCTCAGATTTGTGCATGTTCATTGGTACGATAGCAACTTGGAATGGTGCTAGTGCATCTGGCCAAGTGATACCGAATTTATCGTGGTTTTGCTCGATAGCAGATGCAACAACACGTGAAACACCGATACCGTAACAACCCATTTCTAGGATTACGCTCTTACCATCAGGACCAAGCACGTTACAGTTCATTGCTTTCGAGTAAGTGTTACCTAGCTGGAAGATGTGACCAACTTCGATACCGCGCTTAAGCTGGATAGTACCTTGACCACATGGGCTTAGGTCGCCTTCAACAACGTTACGTAGGTCTTCAACTTGAGCAAGCTCAACGTCACGACCCCAGTTAATACCGAAGTAGTGCTTACCGTCTACGTTTGCGCCAGCGCCGAAGTCACTCATTACAGCAACAGAGCGGTCAGCGATGAATGGCAGCTCTAGGCCAACAGGACCTAGTGAACCAGGACCTGCACCAACAAGTGCACGGATTTCTTCTTCAGAGGCCATCTCTAGTGGAGAAGCAATCTGTGGAAGGTTTTCTGCTTTCACTTCGTTAAGCTCGTGGTCGCCACGGACGATTAGAGCAATGATATCTGCTTCTACTTCATCAGATGCTTTAACGAATAGAGTCTTAACTGTCTTCTCGATTGCTAGACCGTGTTGCTCTACAAGTTCTGCGATAGTTTTTGCGTTTGGCGTATCAACCAGTTCCATCTCTTGAGTTGGCGCTGCAACTTCTTCAGTAGGAGCGAGTGCTTCTGCTTTCTCGATGTTCGCTGCGTAATCAGATTCTGAAGAGAATGCGATTAGGTCTTCGCCGCTTTCAGCAAGAACGTGGAACTCTTGAGAGCCGCTGCCACCGATTGCGCCAGAGTCTGCCAATACTGGACGGTACTCAAGACCCATGCGGTCGAATGCTTTACAGTAAGCATCGTGCATCGCTTGGTAAGACTTTTCTAAGCCTTCTTTATCGATATCAAAGCTGTACGCATCCATCATAGAGAATTCGCGAGCACGCATTACGCCAAAACGAGGGCGGCGTTCATCACGGAATTTAGTCTGGATTTGGTACAGGTTTAGAGGAAGCTGTTTGTAAGAGCTGATCTCGTTACGTACTAGGCTCGTTACCACTTCCTCTGCTGTTGGGCTAAGAACAAACGGACGAGAGTGACGGTCTGTGAAACGAAGTAGCTCAGGGCCCATCTTTTCAGAACGGCCAGTCTCTTCCCAAAGCTCAAACGGTTGAACTACGGGCATCAAGATTTCAACGGCACCTGCATTATCGATCTCTTGGCGAACGATATTTTCGACTTTACGCAGTACACGTAGACCAGTAGGTAGCCAAGTATATAAACCTGAAGCTAGCTTACGGATCATACCTGCACGTAGCATCAGCTGGTGGCTGATAACTTCTGCGTCGTTTGGAGTCTCTTTCAGAGTAGAAAGAAGGTAGTTACTGGTACGCATTCTATGGTATCCGTTTCATCATTGATAAAAGAAAACTTGCTGCAGTTAGTGACGACAGCAAATCTGATATAGCCGCATATAATATCAGCCTATTTGGGATCTCAAAAGCGTTCAATGTCGGTAACATTGATGAAAAGCGTTTCAACAACGAATTTCACGTTAAGATCGAACAAATTTACCGCATATTCTTTACTGTCTGGCTTGCCTTTCTTATAGGCGGGTCGTGGATCTTGGCCTAGCACTTCTTTGATCACCTGAATGATATGGCGCGCCTGCGGGTGACCAGACAGCTTACTTTGGGCTTGCTGCGAGAAGCTCACATCTAACACTTCAGGTTCATCGGCGGCAAACCCTCCTCGTGCATCGAGAATTGAATCCGAGTAGGGAATATAAGGTTTGATGTCGATGATAGGTGTGCCGTCAACGAGATCAACACTGCCCAAGTCCAACCAAGTTTGTCCCTTTTCTTGAGATACCCCTTTGAGTTCAACCGCAGACATGCCAATTCCATTCGGCCTAAAAGTGGCACGCGATGCGAAGACACCAATACGTTCATTCCCGCCAAGGCGAGGTGGTCTCACTGTTGGTTTCCAGCCTGCCTCAAGGTTCTTATCGAACAAAAACAACAACCACACATGGCTAAATTGTTCAATATCACGAACAGACTCAAGACAGTTTGCTGCGTCAGCTAGCCTGACTTTTGAGGTAGATGTGGGCACCAATCTAGGTTGCCTTGGTACCGCGAACTTCTCTTTATAGGGAGACTCTATAAAGCCAATAGGTTCAATGGAGTACATGAGTGGACGTTCTCTAATTACGATCTATGGCGGAAAAATATCATAAAATAGCTTGTTTTTCTTTTGATAATAATTATCATTTGATATGTTATAACGTATCAATTTAATTATTTAGGGAAATACAATGAAACCGAATATCCACCCTGACTACCGCACAGTGGTGTTCCACGACACCAGCGTTGATGAGTACTTCTTAATCGGCTCTACGCTGAAAACAGACCGCACTATCGAATGGGAAGATGGCAATACTTACCCTTATTTCACGATTGAAGTGTCTGCAAAATCGCATCCTTTCTATACGGGTAAACAGAGAGTGCTACATAAAGAGGGACGGGTTGCTAACTTTACTCGTCGCTTTGGTCAATTAGGTAAGGGAGCTAAATAATGAAAGTTGTTAAATCACTTAAAAGTGCAAAAAGCCGTCACCCAGATTGCCAGATCGTTAAGCGTAGAGGGCGTCATTATGTGATCTGCAAATCCAATCCAAGATTTAAAGCGGTTCAAAAATAACCGTCAATATGATGTGACGCGTGTGTAAAAACGAGGGGAAAGTCAAACTTCATTCATTTGCCTGTTTTTCTTTTCCTTCGAGCGGAACCTTGGCCAATATAGAATCTTACTTTAGAGTATGGTGTGTTTTATTTTCATGTGAATCAATGAGTTATATTGTCAGTCATATTTGTAGTGAATACTTGTTTGTGAATTATAAATCTATCTTTTGTATTTAATATAGATTTATTTGCTAATTAATTGTTCAAATAGAGTTAAAAATCGTCGTTTGTTACACATTTTGTAACATTTTGAATTTCTAATTGATAATTTTGTCGCGTACTCTGCGCTGGCAATTTGAACATTTTTGTCACAATTGCACAGGAATCACTACAAGGAGGGAACTGATGAGTTCATCAGCTTCAATAAAAAACAACTCGCCAAAGAAACCTATTTTTACCCGCTTTCTCGATGGCGTTGAATATTTGGGGAACCTTTTACCCCACCCAATCACTCTTTTCGCAATCTTCTGTGTCGCAATCCTAGTTTCTTCAGGAATTGCTGGTTACTTCGAAGTATCTGTAATGGATCCTCGCCCAGAAGGTGCTAGCGGTCGTGCTGCTGATGGCATGATCCACGTTGTAAGCTTACTTAATGCTGAAGGCTTACAGCTCATCGTAACTAATCTAGTTAAGAACTTTGTTGGCTTTGCGCCACTTGGTACCGTGCTTGTTGCAATGCTAGGTGTTGCGATTGCTGAACACTCAGGTCTATTATCTGCGGCAATGCGCGGCATGGTAATGGGCGCATCTCAGCGCATGGTTACTGTAACCGTGGTATTCGCCGGTATTATCTCTAACACGGCTTCAGAGCTAGGTTACGTAGTACTTATCCCTCTTGCAGCAATGCTTTTCCACTCATTGGGTCGTCACCCATTAGCAGGTCTAGCGGCAGCATTTGCTGGTGTATCTGGTGGTTATTCTGCAAACCTACTTATCGGTACGGTTGATCCACTGCTTTCTGGTATCACAGAAACAGCGGCACAAATGCTTGATCCTTCTTACTCTGTTGGCCCTGAATCAAACTGGTACTTCATGTTTGTTTCGACCTTCTTTATCTCGATTGCCGGTGCATTGGTAACAGAGAAGATTGTTGAACCTAAGTTAGGTAAATACAACGATGAAGACGCATCTGAAGATCTTTCAAATGACTCAATGGGTAAGCTTACTGCTATTGAGAAGAAAGGCCTTAAGCTAGCGGGTGTTGCTGTATTAATCGTGAGTGCACTTTTAGCTTGGACTGTGGTTCCTGCTGACGGTGTTCTGCGTTCAGAGGCAGGTACGATTTCAGGTTCTCCATTCCTGAAAAGTATCGTCGCGTTTATCTTTGTATTCTTTGCTATTCCTGGTTTTGTTTACGGCAAAGTTACTGGTTCAATGAAGAATGACCGTGATGTGATTAATGCAATGGCAACGTCTATGTCTTCAATGGGCATGTACATTGTTCTTGTATTCTTTGCTGCACAGTTTGTTGCTTTCTTTAAGTGGACTAACTTTGGTCAAGTGGTCGCTGTAGGCGGCGCAACATTCCTTCAGGATATTGGCCTAACGGGTCCAATGTTGTTCTTCGCATTTATCCTAATGTGTGGCTTCATTAACCTGATGATCGGTTCAGCTTCTGCACAGTGGGCAGTAACAGCGCCAATCTTCGTTCCAATGCTAATGCTTGTAGGCTACGCACCTGAAACGATTCAAGCGGCTTACCGTATCGGTGATTCAACAACCAACATCATTACACCAATGATGAGCTACTTCGGTCTTATCCTTGCTGTAGCAACTCGCTACATGAAGAACCTAGGTATCGGTACACTGATCGCGACAATGTTACCTTACTCAATGGTATTCATGTTCGGTTGGAGTATCTTGTTCTACCTATGGGTATTCGTATTTGGTCTACCAGTAGGTCCAGGCGCTGCAACGTACTACACGCCTTAGTGAACAGTGATAGGCGAGAATTTCGATTCGCTAATTAACTGAATAAAAGACGAGGTACCAAAGAGCCTGCATTGATGCAGGCTCTTTTTGTTTGAGTCAATAAACTTACAATCCCGCAAACCGATAGGTGACGCCTAGTTCGAATGACCAGCCCACGTCTCGTTGTATCAACGCGCTGTCGCTGTCATGATGAATTAGGTCTGCTCGAGCGATACCAATCCAAGTTGGCGTGAACTCATAAAGCCCGATTAATCCCGCTTGATAAACAAACGTCGACCCTGCATCAAACTGATTTAACCCTGAGGTAGAAGATTCGGTGTTAGAAATACCATACAGGTGATTGGACAGTTTCTTATCACGATAATCGACTTCTAGGTAGGGCGTAATGGTGAATGGCTGCGTCCAGGTTTCTAACGTTCTGCCTAAGTGAAGCTGAACTTCGTAGCCGCTATGTTCTGAAGTCACATCATGCAAGTAGGTGAGGCGTGCGCCTACCGTTCCTAAGGTTATCCCCAGTTCTCCATTACCATCTCTGTCTTGAATACCGTTAGGTAGGTCAATGAAGGTGTCTGACACTTCAGCAAAGCGCCAATTTCCAGATAGCCCTACGTAAGGCAGCAGTTGCCAATTGGCTAAGCTACCATCGATAAAGCCTTTTGGACCTGAATAGAATAGGTTGGGTGTCGCGCCAAATTGAGGGGCACTTTTAGTCGAGAAAACACTTTCACCATAGGTGATGCTGCCTCCGATGATTCCGTACTCTTTATCAGCAAAGTGTTCATCGGCAAAGTCTTCATCAGCAAAAGAAAGTGGGGTGCTGCCAAAAACAATGGATAGCGAGAGGGCGATTCGACGAATCATAAGCAATACTCCGTTATTGTAATAAATATCAAGAACGGAGTATGTCGATTAAAATTTCATCTGGGCTACAACGATGTAAGAGACAACTTCTAAAGCTGTCGTCATTAGAAAGCTGTGGTTAGCGTTTTGCTAATAGGCGATCGAGGTGGTTTGCGAACTCACGACGGTCGGTTTGAGAAAGGGTGCTTGGTCCGCCAGTTTGAATACCACTTGAACGCATAGTATCCATAAAGTCACGAATGTTGAGACGCGCTTTAATGGTCTCTTTGGTGTAAAGCTCGCCGCGAGAGCTTAAAGCAAGCGCACCTTTGGTGATCACTTCGTCAGCCAGAGGAATGTCAGAGGTAATCACCAGATCGCCGGGTTCAGTGCGTTTTACGATTTCATCATCTGCAATATCAAATCCGCTTGGGACTTGAATTGAGTGAATGTTGTTACGCTTGGGAACGGGAACCAAATGGTTCGCGACAAAGGTACATTCGACCCCTGTGCGTTCAGCTGCGCGTACGATTGTTTCTCGGATAACCTTGGGACAAGCGTCCGCATCAACCCATATCTTCATAGTGTTCTATTTCTCTGTTAGCTTATTGCTCAGTTAACTTAGCTTCTAGCGTGGCAACGCGAGCGGTAAGTTCAAGGATTTGCTTTTCCAGTTGGCTAACACGATCAAGTGCTGGCTCTTCTTGTGTCGCGACTTCCACTTTAGGTACGCGATTCGCACTTTTCCAGCTCTTGATGGTTGTAATCAAAGCCGGCATTGGAACGGATGTACTCATACGAGCTTTCACTAAAGCAACGGTTGGCTCTTTCCCTTGCGCTTGCAGTCCTTCAAGCACTGATTTCAACTCTTCAGACACATCTTTTGTCAGCATGTTGACCTCCATTTTTAGTATTTGGTCATTTTACTCGCTCCAGTGAATGATAGCGAATCATAAAACAGCCCATCACGTGTGAGAGATCTCTTACAAAGGCTGTGAGATAACACAAATAGTTCTCTAGAGAGATTGATATGCATATGACTAAGCTTTTGAATTTTAATTGTTTTATATAATTAACAACTTTATTGAATTCAAAATGTGATGCAAATCTATTGTCCGAAATCTTAAATCGCGTAAATTAAACCTTGTCGGAAGGATTCTGACACGGAACAGGAAAGCACCAAGGATTTGGTTATCTTCAGGATGAAGATTTGGTTACTTAGGATTGAGTAGTCAAGCATGGAGCGTAAGGACATTGTAGGGATACAGTCAGTTAACAGGAAGTTAGCTGCAACGGAATGACAATGGACACCTTTAGGATTTAAAGGGTTGGATTAGCATCAGGACGATGTAAAGGACACCGCTCACGGAACAAGTGATGTGTGCTAACTAGGATTGTTAGCTTTCAGGATGATTGGACACCGCTAGGATGGCGAAGTAAAGGAAAGAGCTGAAGGATTACAGCCACTATTATGGATGATGCATGGAGCATTAATTAGTAGCCGGACTGCTGCGAGTAAGACCCTAGCCCTGACACTTCGGTGTCGGGGCTTTTCTTTTCCTAAGGCTTTTTCTCTATCTAGGGGCTCTCTTTAATTCAGGAGCTTTTATCTAAGCACGCGACATCTGCTTTTCTGCTAATGGTCAACACAAGGAGTGTTTTATGACGATAGCAACCTCAAGAACGCTGTTGGTACCTTATACCGAGCAGTTAGAACATGACTTTATTAAGTTGAATTGCTGCCCCATTAATCGTGCTGAAATGAACGGGCCGCATTCTATTGCCTCTGCAAAACACCTATTTCAAGAAATACTGAACGACAACGTCGGTTTTTGCCGAGCAATTATCCATAACCAAACCCGCGAATACCTCGGGCATTTGTTTGTTTCGTCTGAAGAAGGGAAGCATGAACTAGGGTTTATTCTGGACAAGGAGTTTTGGAATCAAGGCCTTGCTAGTGAAGTGCTAAAACCTTTCTTTAGTTTAGTTTGTTTTGAAGAACACCTAACGAATGTTGTCGCGACCGTTAATGTTGGTCATAACCCATCGATTAAGTTACTTGAAAAGTTAGGCTTTGCATTTAAAGAGACCAAACAAGATCAGTTTGGCCCTTATCATGAATATAGTTATACCGCGTATTGCGACGTTACATTCTATGAGGCTGTAGCTCAAACCGCATAGAGCGGAAACCCACCATGGTCAGTTTTCCTTGGTACAGGTCATCACCTAACGCCGAAAACTCAAAATGGTACACAGTATGCCAGCGCCAAATGGTCGTGAGCTCATGGCGCATCTTAAGTTTATGACCGTTGAAGGCGACACTTAATAATTGTAGGTCGAGCTCTTTACACTTTCTCGCAATGGCAGCTTTCGCAAGCTCGGATTGCCTGCGCTGCTGCCAAAACAGAAAGCAAAAGAAGCACAGAAGCAAAATAGCCAATAAGTTATCTATCATTTAATCCATACTTCCTTTTAATCACTCTATTCCAATCGTAATTTTGAGCTTGTGTTAACGAGCTACAGATCTAGCTCGCTTTTGAGTAGTCTTCAGTTAATTATTGAGACTTAGCCGCTTGTTGTAACTCAATCAATGCGTTTGCGAGCTCAGGTGATGGGTTCGAATTCAACAAGGGCAAAAATACCATTCTTAGTGTCGGAATCATCACTAAATCTGCAAATAACTGATTGAACAGGTTTTGGTTGCCTGTTTGTGCGAGGCGCAACAAGAATTGCTCGGCAATCGCTGGATCTTGTAGCGCATGCCAGCTGCGACCCGCTAAACCAATCAACACTTCTTGGTGGCTCAAGCGTGGACTAGCGAGAACTTGGTTAATGATGTTGTTCGCGATACCTTGTTCTGCACCGGAAAGGGCACGAACCAAAGCTGAGAGTAAGAACAAATCAGGCTCTTTGCTTGCGATTTCATTTTCTGCAAGCTCTTGTAAGCGTTGCGCGAGTTTGTCATTGATTTGTGTATGCTCAAGCGCACCTAACGTCGCGTATAGCGGTTCTGATGGCAGCTTATTGATGGCTTTACGAATCGCAACACCGTTTTGTTGGCTGCCTAAACGCGCACACATATCAGTGATGCCTTGTAGTCCAACCGTTTTCCAGTTATCCCAACCAAGCTCACCCGTGAAGTAATGCTGAGCGTGCTCGTAATATTGGCTCGTCGCAAGGTCTAAACCTGCTCTTACTTGGCTATGGAATACGGCCATTTTGTCTTCAGAAGGCTTGAAGGTATATGGGTTGTTTGACAGCTTTTGTTGTTGCTCTTCGCTGATATCACCGTTCAAACGCGTGCCCATTGCTTCGATAACAAACTTAAGAAAATTACCCACATCTCCTTGATGCAGTAAGCCTCTTTCATCGAGTTTGAATTTTAGGAACCAGATCCAAGGTTGCTTGTGTTCGTTCCAGTAGCTAATCGCTAAGTGAGCCTGTTTTTGAAGTGGAAACGGGTATGGCTGTTTCCCCTGCTCAACATCAGAGAATAAGGTGTTGTCGATCTTCTGAATGCGACGACCTAGGTCGTAGATATCGTATTGGCAACCGCTATTCTTTAGCAACTGAGTGAGCGTGTGAATCGTTTCCATAGTAATAAAGCTCCTAACTTTCTTTCCTAAATAGATGGTACTCTATGCCCCAATTTCAAGGTCACTAGATAAATAACTTGGTGAAAAATGACAGCAGCCACAAAGTTACCTCTTTTACTTCAACAATTAGAACAACAAATGCGCCAATGTTCTCTGTGGAGCGATGTTTCGCCTTCGGATGAAGCGCTTTCAAGCGTTGAACCCTTCGCTATTGATTCGCTACAACCTGAAGAGTGGTTGCAGTGGATCTTCATCGTTAAGATCAATGCAATGATGGATGCACAAATGAGCCTACCTAAAGGCTTTGCTATTCATCCTTATTTTGGTGAAGTGTGGAAAAATGAGGCAGAGAAAGCGGAATTGCTAGTGACGATTCTAAGCATTGATGAGGTATGCGCGTAATGTTAGAGATCATTTATCAAGATGAGTATTTTGTCGCGGTGAATAAGCCTGCGGGTATGCTAGTGCATCGCTCATGGTTGGATAAACACGAGACTCAGTTTGTGATGCAGACTCTGCGTGACCAAATTGGTCAGCATGTATTTCCTCTGCATCGTTTAGACCGACCTACATCTGGTGTGTTGGTGTTTGCACTGTCGAGTGAGGTTGCCTCTGAGGTGATGCCGATGTTCGCCAACCATGAGATGCAAAAGACTTATCATGCGATTGTGCGTGGTTGGATAGAAGAGGGTGATACGCTCGATTATGCGCTTAAGGTTGAACTGGATAAGATCGCCGATAAGTTCGCGAAAGAAGACAAAGAACCACAAGAAGCCGTCACCGTTTACGAGCCGTTAGCGAAAGTCGAAGTACCGTATTCAACTGGTCGCTTTCCTACCAGTCGTTACTGCTTAGTTGAGATGATGCCAAAGACAGGACGTAAACATCAACTGCGTCGTCATATGGCTCACCTAAGACACCCGATTGTAGGCGATACTTCACATGGTGATGGTAAACATAACCGATTGTTCCGTGATGATTTAGATTCGCACCGTCTGTTACTGCATGCTTCTGAATTGCGCTTCATCCATCCTTTCACTAAAAAAGAGTTAGTGATGAAGGCCAACCTAGATGAGACGTGGTTAAGGTTGTTTGAGACTTTTGAGTGGGATACCAGCTTGGTGAATGCTGAAGCATGTTTGTCTAAGTAAACGCACACGTGTCTAGTCAACGTAGACAGTAGAAAAATAAAGGGCTGATAGTGATATCAGCCCTTTTTAATGTCTGTGCAATTTGGACGGGTAACTAGCATTTAGTTGTTAACCGTACATAGCTAACCGCGGGATCATTTTAGCTTTTCTAGATCCGCTTCGATCTCTGCGATCTTACTCGATACCACTTTCTCTAGGTGACGCAAGTCAGTAAGAATTTTCTGTTTCACATCGACTTCTGCGGTTGGAATCGGCTTGGTGATCTTATTGAGCTCATCAATTACAAGTGTGAGATTACGGTTAATCTCGGTCACTTCTTTGTATTGATTGTTGCCACCGCTAACAAGCACACTTTTTACTTGTCGTGGATACTTAAACTTAACGCTTTTCGCGAACAGTTCGCCTTTCTGTTTACGGAAGTAAATCTTAAGAATATCTTTGTGAGCTTCTTGGCGAAGGGAGTAACGTTCAATCTGTTTAGGTTCGTGGATACCTAAGCCAGTGAGGTTTGGATACATAAGCGACCTCTAGTTTATGAATGTAATACTTTTATGTAATTGACTTGATCAATGTAGCAGCCTAACGACGAGCTAGATAGTTGATATATGGGAATTGATTGTAAGTTGTGGGCAAGATCGCTCTCTATCTTTACCCACACTTATCTGATGATTAGATTCTCTTTTTAGGGTGCAAGTTCCGAAACATGCTCAGTCAATCTTTCTCTTAGTGCTTGTTCCTGCTCTTCAGACAGCCTTCCTCCGGCTTCACTGGTCAGGATAAACAAATCCTCTGCACGTTCGCCGATGGTGGTAATTTTAGCGCCGTGCAAATTGATGTCTAATTCAGCAAAGGTTGCACCAACTTGAGCTAGTAATCCCGGCGTGTCCAATGCTCTGAGTTCCATCAAGGTGCGTTTCTTGCTCTTGGTCGGTAGGAATTCGACCAGAGTTTTCACCTTGAAGTGCTGCAAGTTACGCGGCGTTCTGCGTGTTCTAATTTTAGTTGGACGACCATCAGCTAGAACGTGAGTCAAATGCTTAGCCACGGCTTTGTGTCTCGCTTCATCAATCGCTTCGCCGTGCTGATCGAGTACGATAAAGGTATCCAATACGTGGCCATCTTTACTGACCATGACCTGCGCGTCATGAACGTTGAAGTTGCGTCTATCAAGCTCAGCTACAACGGTCGCAAAAAGTGCGGCTTGGTCTTTACAGTAAACAAACACCTCAGTACCGCCACGCGTCGCTTTCTTGCTGATCAAAACTAACGGTTGGCTTGGGTCTTCTAGACGAAGTAAGTGCTCACAGTGCCAAGCGATTTGTTTGTGCGTGTGACGTAGGAAGTAATCGGCTTTGAAACGTTGCCAAAGCACTTCAATCTCACGAGCGGTAAATCCCTCTTTACGCAATAGAGCTGATGCCATCTGCTGATTGTGACGAATACGGTCTCTGACATCGACTGGGTTTTCCAAGCCACGGCGTAGTGCTCGCTGTGTTGAGTGAAATAGCTCCGCTAACAGGGTGCGTTTCCAGCTGTTCCATAATTCAGGGTTAGTCGCACAGATATCGGCGACGGTTAAGCACACCAGTAGCTCTAAAGACTCTTCATCGCGCACTTTCTTGGCGAACTCGGTAATCACATCCGGATCGTAGATATCACGGCGTTGAGCAGTGACAGACATCAACAGGTGGTTTTGTACCAACCATGCTACTTGCTTGGCTTCTGGCTTCGATAGCCCATGTTCAATACAGAAAGAGTAAGCTTCAACTGCGCCAATTTCCGAATGGTCACCCCCACGGCCTTTACCTATATCATGGAAGATAGCGGCGAGGATCAGCAGCTCTTTTTTCTGAACTCGCGGATACACTTCACAACAAATCGGATGCTTATCGTGATTTTCAATTTGGTTAAAACGGTTGATGTGCTTGAGCAGGCGAATACTGTGCTCATCTACGGTGTAAACGTGGAACAGATCAAACTGCATTTGACCAACAATTTGGCTCCACTGCGGTAAGTAAGCCGATAGCACGCCCAGTTTATGCATCAGGCTAAAAGCTTTGTGCAATGCATTTGGGTGGCGAACCAAGTCCATGAACTTGTCACGCGCTTCAGGAATGGTATGCAGAAATCGGTTCAATCGGCGACGTGCCGTACGCAGTTGTCGCAAGGTTGGTGGGCTTACCCCTTCGATGGAAGAGTCATTAGCGATATGGATAAACATATCGAGAATCGTTTCCGGACGAGCTTGGAATAGGGCAGGCTTACGCGCTTCGATCAGTGAGCCTCGACGTTGGAAGTCGTTGTCGAGAATCTCAGCTTCTTGTGTTTGACCACCGTTAATGATCGCTTGGTCAAACAGCTTAAGTAGCATCTTGTTGAGCTCAGCGACACGACGAAGTGTTCGGTAGAATTCCTTCATCATCATTTCTACGCCACGATTTCCCTCACCCGTATAACCAAGGTGTTCGGCTACTTGAGCTTGATGCGCGAAGGTAAGACGGTTGTCGTAGCGGCGTAGTTCGATATGCAATGCAAAGCGAACGCGCCATAAGAAATCTTGGCATTCAACAAGCTCACGATATTCAGCATCGGTGAGGAATCCGTATTTGCTCATCTCCAATAAAGAGGTTGCACCAAAGTGTCGACGTGCAACCCAACTCAGAGTATGGATGTCTCTTAATCCACCGGGTGTTGATTTGATGTCCGGTTCTAGATTGTAGGTGGTGTCGTGGTAGCGAGCATGACGCTCTCTTTGTTCTTGAATTTTGGCTTTGTAAAAGGTCTCACTTGGCCAAAATGAATCGGAATGAATCTTTAATTTCAGCTCTTGGAAGGTGTCTTCGCTGCCACACAGTAAGCGCGACTCTTGCAGGTTAGTCGCAACCGTTAAATCATCACTACCAATCTCAATACATTCAGCAATGGTACGCACTGCGTGGCCAACTTCGAGTCTCAAATCCCAAAGTAGCGTGATGAACTGACTGACTTTTTCGCCAAGCGCTGGAGGCAGCGTCTTTTGCGATACGATTAAGATGTCAATGTCGGATAACGGGTGCAGTTCGCCGCGACCATAACCACCCACAGCGACCAACGCAATATGAGGCAGTTTGCTAAACCCAAAATGATCCCATAATCGGTTGAGGAGCAAATCCATATATTCAGAGCGCAGCAACACTAAGTCTGTCACCGGGTGATGATTGAGAAATTCATCTTTCTGATACTGCGTGAAGATTTCGAGTTGGTTTTTTAATTCGCAGATTTCAATTTGTTCGTCATTGAACGTAATAGGGCATTGATAAGGCATAGTCTGCTATCCGTGCAAGCAAATGAGAGTATTTAACAATTTAACAGAAGGTGATGGAAAATCGAAATTACGCAGATAAAAAAATATCCCCGACAATGCGAGGATATTTTTAAAAGTCTGATGTATTCAGCTTGTTGAACTAAGCGTTCTTCATGATACGTGGAATCGTATCGTCGCTGCGTAGTGTTAGTACTTCACAACCTGTCTCAGTTACAACCAGTGTGTGTTCCCACTGTGCAGAGTTCTTGCTGTCTGCTGTGTACACTGTCCAGCTATCTTCGTCATCAAGACGGCAGCCAAACTTACCAGCATTGATCATTGGCTCGATTGTGAAACACATGCCAGCTTTCAGTACGGTACGGTCACTATTTTTGTAGTGAACCACTTGTGGATCTTCGTGGAATTCAGAACCGATGCCGTGGCCACAGTAATCTTTAACAATAGAGAACTTAGCGCGTGGGTTGTTCTTATTGTTGGTTTTGATGTACTTCTCGATAGCGGTACCGATTTGACCAAGCTGAACACCAGGTTTTACTTGGCGCATGCCTTCGTAAAGTGCTTCTTGAGCAACCATACATAGACGTTTGTTTGCTGGAGAAACTTCACCCACAAGGAACATCTTAGATGTGTCACCGTGGTAGCCTTGTGGACGAGTGCTTAGATCTGCATTTTCGTCATCAGGAACAATCACAGTGATATCAACGTTTAGAATGTCGCCATCTTTCAATACTGCAGGTTTGAATTGACCTGTGCTACCAGTCTCATCTTGTGATGCTGGAATACCGTGACACACGATGTGGTTGATAGACGTACAGATTGACTTAGGGAAACCGTGGTAATCAAGTGGTGCTGAGTATGCGCCTCTTTCTAGAGCGTACTCATGACAGATCTTATTCAGTTCTTCTGTCGTTGTACCTACTTGGATATGAGGTTCAATCATCTCTAGAATTTCAGAAGCCAGCTTGCCGGCAACGCGCATTTTCTCGATTTCTTCAGCAGTTTTAATTTTTACAGCCATTGCATATCTCTTAATTTGGTAGCACCTAAGTGTGCATATTGGGGCTATTCTAGCAGTGCAGCATTTTAGCGCAACATTCTGATACCCATATAATGCTGGTGGATACTACTAAGCGTGATTGAATAGTGTTCAACTTTAAGCCGATAGCCTGTTGCGTTATTGGTACTATTTATAAGAGAAATACAGCATCAAAGATCAGTATAGCAACCGCCATTTTTATATTTTTTTCTAGCCATAGATGGACAAAATATGGTATAAAGCGCGCCGGACATCAGGACTGTTTTCTCCAATTGGCGAAACAAGCTTCGTGTCCACTAACTTATATCTTTAAATCACACACATTCCGACACATGTTCCGGGGTGCCTCAACAACACAGATAACGGCTGAAAAAGTGGTTAGTTGTTAGGGGTCGGATTCATGGGGAGTGTGGAGGCCTAACCCCATAGAGGATTTTAAAATGGCAACTGTATCAATGCGCGATATGCTTAAAGCTGGTGTTCACTTCGGTCACCAAACTCGTTACTGGAACCCAAAAATGAAGCCATTCATCTTTGGTGCTCGTAGCAAGGTTCATATCATCAACCTAGAAAAAACTGTACCAATGTTCAACGAAGCTCTAGCTGAAATTGCTAAAGTTGGCGAGAAGAAAGGTAAAGTTCTTTTTGTTGGTACTAAGCGCGCTGCATCTGAAGCTGTTAAAGAAGCTGCTATCAACAGCAACCAGTTCTACGTTAACAACCGCTGGTTAGGCGGTATGCTAACGAACTACAAAACTGTTCGTCAGTCTATCAAGCGTCTGAAAGAACTTGAAGCGCAAGCTCAAGACGGTACTTTCGACAAGCTTACTAAGAAAGAAGCTCTAATGCGTACTCGTGAAATGGAGAAGCTAGAGAAATCTCTTGGTGGTATCAAGAACATGGGCGGCCTTCCAGACGCTCTTTTCGTTATCGATGCTGATCACGAACACATCGCAGTTAAAGAAGCAAACAACCTAGGTATCCCAGTTTACGCTGTAGTTGATACTAACTCTAACCCAGACGGCGTTGACTTCGTTATCCCAGGTAACGATGATGCAATCCGTGCAGTACAGCTTTACCTAAACGCTGCTGCAGACGCGGTTAAAGAAGGTCGTAACAAAGATGTTGCTGCTGTAGCTGCTGAAAAAGACGGTTTTGTAGAAGCTGAATAATAGCGGCTCTGAGCCATATTTAGTTCATATTAAGCGGTCATAATCGATGGCTTAACGGACTGAATACAGTCAATATCAGGGGCCCAATTAATTAGGCCCCTGTTTTTTATCTTTTTTAGAATTTACTAAGGAATAGAGAATGGCAACTGTAACTGCAGCTCTAGTTAAAGAACTTCGTGAACGCACAGCAGCGGGCATGATGGAATGTAAAAAAGCGCTTGTTGCTGCTGAAGGCGACATCGAGCTAGCAATTGAAAACATGCGTAAATCTGGCGCAGCGAAAGCAGCTAAAAAAGCTGGTAACGTTGCTGCTGAAGGCACAATCATCATTAAAGAAGAAGCTGGCGTTGCTGCTCTTCTTGAAGTGAACTGCCAAACTGATTTCGTAGCTAAAGATGCAGGTTTCCTTGCATTCGCTAACGAAGTTGCTGAAGCGGCTCTAGCTGAACGTCTAGACATCACTGCTCTTCAAGCTAAGTTTGAAGACGCACGTATCGCTCTAGTAACTAAGATCGGTGAGAACATCAGCATCCGTCGTGTTGAGCTTGTTGAAGGTGTTGCACTAGCTTCTTACCGTCACGGCGAGAAAATCGGTGTTGTTGTTGCTGGTGAAGGCGAAGCTGAAACGCTTAAGCACATCGCTATGCACGTTGCTGCTTCTAAGCCTGAGTACGTTAACCCATCTGACGTACCTGCTGACGTAGTAGAAAAAGAAAAAGCTGTTCAAGTAGAAATCGCTATGAACGAAGGCAAACCACAAGAGATCGCTGAAAAAATGGTTATCGGCCGTATGAAGAAATTCACGGGCGAAGTATCTCTTACTGGTCAAGCTTTCATCATGGAACCTAAGAAAACTGTTGCTGACATTCTTAAAGAGAAAGGCGCATCAGTTACTACCTTCGTTCGTTTAGAAGTTGGTGAAGGTATCGAGAAAGCTGCTGAAATGAGCTTCGCAGACGAAGTTGCAGCGGTACAACAAGGTTAATCCTTAGCGTATTGATTGAAAAAAAGACCGTGGCAAATGCTGCGGTCTTTTTATGAATAGTGAATTATTTTTGGCTTTTAGCTGTTATGAATGCGAACTGAGCTAATCAGTTTTTATCCATGACTGTTAATCATCAACTCTTTGGAAGGTAAACTCCATGACTACGAACCCTAAACCGGCGTATCAACGTATTCTGTTAAAACTTAGCGGTGAAGCACTACAAGGCGAAGAAGGTTTTGGTATTGACCCGACGATCCTTGATCGTATGGCTCAAGAAGTAAAAGAATTGGTTGAACTAGGTGTTCAAGTAGGTGTTGTTATCGGTGGCGGTAACCTTTTCCGTGGCGCAGGCCTTGCAGAAGCAGGTATGAACCGCGTTGTTGGTGACCACATGGGTATGCTTGCAACGGTAATGAACGGCCTTGCAATGCGTGACGCTCTACACCGTGCTTACGTAAACGCACGTGTAATGTCTGCAATCCCTCTTAAAGGTGTGTGTGACGATTACAACTGGGCAGATGCAATCAGCCAACTACGTCAAGGTCGCGTTGTGATCTTCTCTGCAGGTACTGGTAACCCATTCTTCACTACAGATTCTGCTGCGTGTCTACGTGGTATCGAAATCGAAGCTGACGTAGTTCTAAAAGCGACGAAAGTAGATGGTGTATTTACTGCTGACCCAGTAGCAAACCCAGACGCAGAGCTGTATGATACTTTGTCTTACAACACGATTCTTGAGAAAGAATTGAAAGTAATGGATTTGGCTGCATTTACGCTAGCACGTGATCACAAAATGCCAATCCGTGTATTTAACATGAATAAACCAGGCGCACTACGCCGCGTGGTTATGGGTGAAACTGAAGGTACATTAATCAGCGATGCTGACTAATTTTTCGGGCTTACTGAGGTTTACACTTTGGTAAGCTTATCCTTATCACTCCAAATAAAAAGCTTTCTTGAAGAAAGAACATAATCAAGGTGAAATTGTGATTAACGAAATCAAAAAAGACGCTCAAGAGCGCATGGTAAAAAGTGTTGATGCACTAAAAAACAGCCTGCAAAAGATTCGTACAGGTCGTGCACACCCGAGCTTACTTTCTGGTCTGACTGTTGAGTACTACGGTGCACCAACGCCTTTGACCCAAGTTGCTAACGTTATTGCTGAAGACGCACGTACTCTAGCGATCACTGTATTTGATAAAACACTGACGCCTCTTGTTGAAAAAGCAATCATGTCGTCTGACCTAGGCCTAAACCCTATGTCTGCTGGTACAGTTATCCGTGTTCCACTTCCACCGCTAACGGAAGAGCGTCGTAAAGACCTAGTTAAAATCGTTCGTGGCGAAGCTGAAGGTGGCCGTGTTGCTATCCGTAACATCCGTCGTGACGCGAATGGCGATCTTAAAGCACTTCTGAAAGACAAAGAAATTTCTGAAGATGAAGATCGTAAAGCACAAGACGAAATTCAAAAGCTAACTGACGTTGCTGTTAAGAACGTAGATGAAGTTCTAGCTACGAAAGAAAAAGAGTTGATGGAAGTTTAATTTCCCATATTCTTTACTTACCGGAAAAACGCTGTACTCACTGTTCAGCGTTTTTTTATGCTACTCTGTTCGACTATTAGAATTTGATTCACTCTTTTATGCATAATTCTCAAGCGTTCACAGACTCTCTTCCTAAACACATTGCTATCATTATGGATGGTAATGGCCGCTGGGCAAAAGCTCAGGGCAAGCCTCGCGTCTTTGGCCATAAAAACGGTGTTCAAGCCGTTCGAAAAACCATCTCTTCTGCTGCCAGACTTGGCATCAAAGCTGTTACACTTTTTGCATTTAGCAGCGAGAACTGGCGTCGACCAGAAGAAGAAGTCGGTATTTTGATGGAACTGTTTATCTCAGTCCTTTCTAGTGAAGTAAAAAAGCTTCATAAAAATAATCTACAACTTCGTGTTATTGGTGATAAAAGTCGTTTCAATGATCGACTACAAAAGAAGATAGAAGAAGCCGAGGCTTTGACTAACGCCAATACCGGTATGGTTATCAATATTGCGGCTAACTACGGCGGTAAGTGGGATATTCAGCAAGCAATGACCTCTATTGCTCAACAGGTAAAGTCTGGCGATATTAATGTAGAAGACATTGATGAAGCTATGATTACACAGCACCTAACAATGTCTGATATTCCTGAAGTTGATCTGCTGATTCGCACCAGTGGTGAATGTCGCATTAGCAACTTTATGCTTTGGCAATTGGCTTATGCTGAAATGTATTTCACTGAACAATTCTGGCCAGACTTTAATGAAGACAGCTTAGTAGAAGCTGTGACTTGGTTTGTAAACCGTGAGCGTCGTTTTGGATGCACGGGTGAACAGATTAAAGCTCTGATGGACAGTTAATAAGGATTTTTTGGTTTGAAACAACGAATTATTACGGCGTTGATTTTGGCTCCCCTAGTTATTCTAGGTATTTTCGAGTTATCACTTCCCACATTTTTACTTTCATTAGCGGTAATTACGCTATTGGGCTTTTGGGAGTGGACTCAGTTTGTTGAAAGCAAATCGCGTTATTTAGCGTTGATTCCAACGGTTGTGGTGAGTGCTGCCAGTTTTGCTTTTATCCCTTTTGATGCATTTAGCCTTAATCACCTTTCTAGTGCTCACTACGCCATTCTTAGTATTGGTTCGATTTGGTGGGTGATAGCGAGTGGTATGGCGGTGACTTATCCTAAGTCTATGCCTGCATGGAAAGACTCTTCTATTCTTAGACACGGCTTTGGGCTACTTACTCTGCTGCCATTCTTTTGGAGTGTGGTGATTCTGCGCGCTAACGGTATCGATGCGGATCCTTATCATGGTGCAAAGCTAGTGATGTTTGTTTGCTTGCTCGTGTGGGCTGCAGATAGCGGCGCATACTTTTCAGGTAAGAGCTTTGGTAAGCGTAAAATGGCGCCAGCGGTAAGCCCAAATAAGACGATTGAAGGTCTTATTGGCGGTATTATTACTGCGGTGATCGTGGCTTGGATCTTTGCTGATTTATTTGATATCCAGTTTACCAGTCCTCTTCACATGATTGTTATCACCCTCGTGACGGTTGTTATCTCTGTTCTTGGTGACCTTGTTGAAAGCATGTTTAAGCGTGTTTCCGGGGTCAAAGACAGCAGTAATCTGATTCCTGGTCATGGTGGTATACTTGATAGAATAGATAGCTTAACGGCTGCATTCCCTGTCTTTGCTCTGCTTTATTTAGCATTCTAATAAAAAGGGCAGTGATTCTGCCCTTTATTACATTTCTACGGTCATATGCGATGCGAAATCTAACTATCCTTGGTGCTACAGGCTCTATCGGTGCAAGTACACTGAAAGTGGTTGAGAAAAACCCGACGCTCTATTCAGTTGTCGCACTAGCAGCAGGTTCGAATGTCGACAAGATGTTGACGTTAGTTGAAAAGTGGAACCCTAGCTACGTAGCTATGGCGTGCCCAGATGCAGCGTCTCGATTAGCTGAAATTTTGTCTGCCAGCCACCCTAAAACAGAGGTGCTCTCTGGCCCTGAAGGGATGTGTCAGGTCGCTTCTTTAAAAGAAGTCGATACTGTGATGGCTGCGATTGTTGGAGCGGCAGGTCTGCTTCCTACTATGTCAGCAGTTAAAGCGGGCAAGCGTATCTTACTGGCTAACAAAGAAGCCTTAGTGATGTCAGGGCAGTTGTTCATCGACGCAGTAGAAAAATATGGTGCTGAGCTACTTCCTGTCGATAGTGAACACAATGCTATCTTTCAATGCCTACCGCAAAATGTACAAACCAATCTAGGTCGTTGTAATCTGGAAGAGAACGGTATCAACCATATTCTCTTGACGGGTTCTGGCGGCCCTTTCCGTTATACGGATGTTGCTGAGTTAGAATCGGTAACACCGGCTCGTGCTATTGCACACCCTAACTGGTCAATGGGACCTAAGATCTCTGTTGATTCAGCTACGATGATGAATAAAGGCTTAGAGTACATTGAGGCTAAGTGGTTATTTAATGCCTCTCAAGAGCAACTCAAAGTTATTATCCACCCTCAATCTGTGATTCATTCTATGGTTCAGTACAAAGATGGCTCGGTACTGGCTCAAATGGGTGAACCTGATATGGCGACGCCAATTGCTTTGACCATGTCTTACCCTGACCGTACTGAAGCGGGTGTGAAGCCGTTGGACTTTACTAAGATTGGCGAACTGACATTCTTAGAGCCTGATTTAACTCGTTACCCATGTTTGAGATTAGCGATCGAAGCGTGCTATTTAGGTCAGCATGCGACAACAGCAATTAATGCGGCAAACGAAATTGCAGTCGATGCTTTCTTGAACAATCAAGTGAAGTTTACCGATATTGCTATCATTAACGAGCATGTTATGAGCAAAGTATGTGAACAATATAACTCTGAGGGCTTAGATAGCTTGGAAAGCCTTCTTGAGCTCGATAATATGTCTCGTCAAATAGCCATTCAATTTATTAAAGAGCAGCTAGCATGAGTGGAATTCTGTGGAACTTCGCATCTTTTATTGTAGCGCTTGGCATTCTGGTCGCTGTTCACGAGTTTGGACATTTCTGGGTTGCTCGCCGTTGTGGTGTAAAAGTCGAAAAATTTTCGATTGGTTTTGGTAAATCAATCTGGAGCAAAGTTGGCCGTGATGGCACGGAATACAGCTTGTCAGTGATTCCATTAGGCGGCTACGTTAAAATGCTTGATGGTCGTGTTGACGACCTTTCTGACGAAGAGCAGCAATACGCTTTTGATAAGAAGCCGTTATGGAAACGAACAGCGATAGTGGGTGCAGGCCCTGCATTTAACTTTATCTTTGCGGTGTTCGCGTACTGGTTAGTATTTTTGATCGGCGTACCCGCGGTTAAACCGGTAATTGGAGAAGTCACTCCTCAATCTATCGTGGCACAAGCCGGAATTGAAAGTGGAATGGAACTTAAATCTATTTCAGGAATCAAAACCGCAGATTGGGAATCAGTAAACATGGGTTTGATATCACATATCGGCGATCAATCCATGACAGTAACGGTTTCTTCTCCAGATGATATTGGCTTTGAGCAACAAATGACATTGGATATTTCAGACTGGTCGTTTAACCCAGAAACTGAATCTGCAATGACAACGCTTGGTTTTAGACCGTATTCGCCAGAAATATCGACAACGCTCGCTCAAATTATTGAAGACGGTGCTGCATACTCTGCAGGATTCGAAGCGGGTGATAAAATTGTCGAAATTAATGAGCAACCTATTGAAAAGTGGCAATCGGTAGTTGAGTTAATTCGAGCGAATCCGGAAACCTCGATAAACGTCAACGTGTTGCGAAATGGTGTGAAGCAGCAATTGGTTCTTACTCCAAAAAGTCGAGAGCTTTCTGATGGTTCCACAATCGGCTATGCGGGTATTGCTCCAGAAGTCGCAGAATGGCCAGAAGATTATCGCTTTGAGTTACAATTTGGTGTAATTGAGTCTGTAGGAAAAGCATTTGATAAAACAGGTCAGATCATTGGTTTGACGCTGACAATGCTTAAAAAGCTCATCGTTGGTGATGTTGGCTTAAATAACCTAAGTGGCCCTATTTCGATTGCTAAAGGTGCAGGTACAACCGCCGATTATGGTCTGGTTTACTTCTTGGGCTTTTTGGCTTTGATCAGTGTTAACTTAGGTATCATTAATTTGGTTCCGCTGCCTATGCTTGATGGCGGACATTTGCTCTTTTTCGCTATTGAAGCCATTACTCGTAAACCCGTCCCTGAGAAAGTTCAGGAAATAGGGTATCGACTGGGAAGTGCAATTATCTTCTCTTTGATGGCTCTGGCAATATTTAACGATTTTACTCGTCTGTAAATGGTTTCTTACAGACATTGTTAGTAGCAAGGAATAATTAGAATAAGTATGGCGATTAAGCAAATTCTGTTCGCAAGTCTATTGGCCACTAGTGTGGCTGCGAACGGAGCACAAAACTTTGTAGTTCAAGATATTAAGATCGAAGGTTTACAGCGTGTTGCACTTGGTGCTGCTCTACTGAAAATGCCGGTACGTATTGGCGATCAAGTAGAAGAAGGCGATGTATCTGAGATCATTCGTGCATTATATGCTTCAGGTAACTTTGAGGACGTTAAAGTACTGCGTGATGAAGGTGTATTGATTGTTCAAGTAAAAGAACGACCAACTATCGCAAGCATTTCATTCTCGGGTAACAAAGCGATTAAAGAAGAGCAACTTCAACAGAACCTAGATGCATCTGGTGTTCGTGAAGGTGAAGCGCTTGATCGTACAACGCTGAGTAACATCGAGAAAGGTCTAGAAGATTTTTACTACAGCGTAGGTAAATACAACGCGACAGTAAAAGCGGTTGTGACTCCATTGCCACGTAACCGTTCTGATCTTAAGTTTGTGTTCACTGAGGGCGTATCTGCGAAGATTCAGCAAATTAACTTTATCGGAAACGAAGTCTATTCTGATGCTGAACTTCTTAGCCGTTTTAACCTAAACGTAGATGTTGCATGGTGGAATTTCCTTGCGGATGAAAAATACCAAAAGCAAGTTTTAGCGGGTGATATCGAAGCTCTGAAATCTTACTATCTTGATCGTGGTTACCTTAAATTTAAGGTGGATTCGACACAAGTTGCGATCTCTCCAGACAAGAAAGGCGTTTACATCACGCTGGGTATTGATGAAGGCGAAGCATACACCGTTAAAGATGTCGCGTTTCGTGGTGAGCTAATTGGCCGTGAGGCTGACTTTGATGCATTAGTCCCATTTGAAGATGGCGATACGTACAACGGCTCTTCTGTAACTTCTTTAGAAGAAGGCGTTAAGCGAATTCTTGGTGAATCAGGTTATGCCTACCCACAAGTTCGTACTATTCCTGAATTCGATGATGAGACCAATGAGGTTTCGCTTGTTATCAATGTAGAAGCGGGCAGCCGTATCTACGTTCGTGATATTCGTTTTACGGGTAACAACTCGACTAAAGATGAAGTTCTACGTCGCGAAATGCGTCAAATGGAAGGCAGCTGGCTTAACTCTCGATCGATTGATACTGGTAAGAGCCGACTTAACCGTTTAGGTTTCTTCGAAACGGTTGATGTACAAACAGTACGTGTTCCTGGTAGTGACGATCAAGTCGATTTGGTTTACAACGTAAAAGAAGCAAACTCAGGTAGCATTAACTTTGGTGTCGGCTACGGCACTGAATCGGGTGTGAGCTTCCAAGTTGGCCTACAACAAGACAACTTTGCTGGTTCTGGTAACCGTGTTGGCGTAAGTGCCATGATGAATGATTACCAAAAGAACGTGAGCTTGGACTACCGTGACCCATACTGGAACCTTGATGGTGTGAGTTTGGGCGGTAAGATCTTCTACAACGAGTTTGAAGCATCTGAAGCGGGTATCGTCGACTATACCAACCAAAGTTATGGTACGAGCCTAACATGGGGTTTCCCTGTGGATGAGCTTAACCGTATCGAATTTGGCGTAGGCTACACGCACAACAAGATCGGTAACGTTCCGACTTATATCCAAGTTGAACAGTTCGCTAGAAGTATTGACCAATATGGTGACGAACACATCCTAACCGATGACTTCGATATCAATATCTCTTGGACTCGTAACAATCTTAACCGTGGTTTCTTCCCTACAGAAGGTAACCACCAACGTGCTTTTGCTAAAATGACCGTACCGGGCTCTGATGCTAAGTACTTCAAAGCGCAGTACGATGTAAAACATTACATCCCGCTGACCAAAAAGCATGAGTTCACACTATTGATGCGTGGCCGATTAGGCTATGGTAATGGTTATGGTCAAACGGATGGTAATGATAACTTGTTCCCATTCTACGAGAACTACTACGCGGGTGGTTTTACAACGCTGCGTGGCTTTGGTTCTAACTCAGCTGGTCCAAAAGCCGTTTACGGAAACAGCACGGGTAACAACCCTACATACGATTCTGCTACCGATGACTCGGTTGGTGGTAACGCGGTTGCTTTGGCGAGTTTAGAGTTAATTGTACCTACACCGTTTGCTTCTGATGAAGCGCGTAGCCAAATTCGAACCAGTGTCTTCTTCGATATGGCAAGTGTATGGGATACTGAGTTCGTAGACCGTGGCGCACCTAACAGTGGCAGCCAGTACTACTACGATTACTCAGATCCAACCAATTACCGTTCATCTTATGGTGCAGCCCTTCAGTGGATGTCTCCGATGGGCCCACTGGTTTTCTCTCTAGCGAAACCAGTTAAAATTTACGAAGGTGATGATGAGGAATTCTTCACATTTACCATTGGTAGAACTTTCTAATATTTAAAGGACAATATTTTGAAAAATATGATTAAAGCAGCAGGTTTAGGCCTTGTAGTTCTTAGCTCTTCTTTCTTTGCAACAGCTGCAGAAGCTGCGCAAAAAGTGGGTTATGTAAACACTGCACAAGTATTCCAGGCTCTACCTCAGCGTGAAGTTGTTCTTCAAAAAATGCAGGAAGAGTTCAAAGATAAAGCGGCTGAGCTTCAAAGCATCCAAGCTGAAGCTAAGACCAAGATCGAAAAGCTTAAGCGTGATGGCGAATTGCTAGGTCCTGATGAAATTGAAAAACTTCGTATCGAAGTTGGTCAATTGGACAGCAAGTACAAAATCAAAGCTCAAGCACTAGAAAAAGCAAGCCAACGTCGTGAAGCACAAGAGAAGCAGAAGCTATTCAAAGTGATTCAAGATGCTGTAACAAAAGTTGCAGAGAAAGAAGGCTACGACATGATTGTTGATATTCAAGCTCTGCAATATGGCAAGCCAGAATACAACATCTCTGAGAAAGTAATTAAAGCACTGAAATAAGTTTTATGAAGAATCTGACTTTAGCCGAATTGGCAACGATTACCGGGGGAGAGCTACACGGAGACGGTACTATTACTGTTTCAGCGGTTGCTCCTATGGATAAAGCGCTAGAAGGAAATATTACGTTCCTTTCTAACGTGAAGTACAGCAAGCACCTAGGTGACTGTAAAGCATCCGCTATTATGGTTAAAGAGAGTGAACGCGAACTGTGTAAAACCAATGTAATTGTGGTTAATGACCCTTATGTTGCTTTTGCTAAAGTTGCTCAAGCGCTGGACATTACTCCTGCACCGGCTGCGGCTATCGCTGATTCAGCTTCAATCTCCGGTGATGCAACCATTGGACAAAATGTGTCTATTGGTGCAAATGCTGTGATTGAATCTGGTGTTGTCCTTGGTGATGACGTGATCATTGGTGCTGGTTGTTTTATTGGTAAGAATGCTCAAATTGGCTCAGGCACTAAGCTTTGGGCTAATGTAAGTATTTATCATGAAGTGATCATTGGCACTGCGTGTTTGATTCAATCAAGCACAGTGATTGGTTCTGATGGCTTTGGTTATGCGAACGAAAAAGGCGAGTGGGTTAAGATCCCTCAAGTCGGTTCGGTTCGCGTTGGTAACCGCGTAGAAATTGGCGCGTGTACGACCATCGACCGTGGTGCGTTGGACGATACAGTGATTGAAGACAACGTTATCTTAGATAACCAACTTCAAATAGCTCACAATGTTCACATCGGATATGGTTCGGCAATTGCTGGTGGTACTATTGTGGCTGGCAGCACTACGATAGGTAAGTACTGTATTATTGGTGGCGGTTGTGTGATTAATGGACACATTGAAATCGTTGACGGCGTTACAATCACCGGTATGGGGATGGTAATGCGCAGCATCACTGAGAAAGGTATGTATTCATCTGGTATTCCTTTACAGCCAAATAAAGACTGGCGTAAAACAGCGACGCGAGTTCATCGTATTGATGAAATGAACAAGCGTTTGAAAACCGTTGAAAAACTTATCGAGAAAAGCGCGGAATCATAATTCCAGCATTTCTAATAAAAGGCTCGCGTACAGCGAGTCTTTTTCGTTTATAATCCTTCTAATTAAATAAAGAATATACATAGGAATACGACTTTGACTACTGAACAGACAACGATGAACATTACTGAAATTCAGGAACTATTACCTCATCGCTACCCATTCTTAATGGTTGATCGTGTGACTAGCTTTGAAAAAGAAAAAACACTGACCGCGATTAAGAATGTTTCTGTTAACGAACCTCAGTTCACAGGCCACTTCCCACAGCTTCCTGTATTCCCAGGCGTGTTGATCTTAGAAGCAATGGCTCAAGCTACAGGTCTTCTTGCATTTAAATCTTTTGGTGCGCCTTCTGGTAACGAACTTTACTACTTCGCAAGTGTTGATAAAGCAAAATTCCGTAAGCCAGTGGTACCTGGTGACCAACTGGTTATCGAAGTTGAGTTCCTAAAAGAACGTCGTGGCATTGCATCATTTAACGGTGTGGCTAAAGTTGACGGCGCTGTAGTGTGTTCAGCTGAACTTAAATGTGCTCGTAGAGAGTTTTAATATGATTCATGAAACAGCGAAAATTCACCCGGCAGCAGTAATCGAAGGTGATGTAACTATCGGTGCTAACGTGACGGTTGGGCCTTTCACTTACATTGCTGGTACTGTGACTATTGGTGACGACACAGAGATTATGTCGCACGTTGTGATTAAAGGTCACACAACCATTGGTAAAGAAAACCGTATCTTCCCACACGCTGTGATTGGTGAAGAAAACCAAGACAAGAAGTATGGCGGCGAAGCAACAACAGTAGTGATCGGTGATCGCAACGTGATTCGTGAAGCCGTTCAAATCCACCGTGGTACGACTCAAGACAAAGCAACCACAGTGATTGGTGACGACAACTTACTTTGTGTAAACGCTCACGTAGCGCATGATGTAATCGTTGGAAACCACACTCACATTGGTAACAACGCTATCCTTGGCGGTCACGTGACGGTTGGCGATTACGCTGGCGTAATGGCACTGTCTGCGATTCACCCGTTCTGTTCAATTGGCGCTTATGCGTACATTGGCGGTTGTTCTGCGGTTGTTCAAGATGTACTCCCTTATGTACTTGCTCAAGGTAACCACGCAGCGCCATTTGGTTTGAACCTTGTTGGCTTGAAGCGTAACGGGTTTGAGAAACCAGAGATTCGTGCACTACAGAAAGCGTACAAAGAGTTATACCGTTCAGGTAAAACACTTGAAGAAGCGAAAGCGGCTTTAGTTGAAATGGCAAAAGAGTTTACTTCGGTTACTCCTATGCTAGAAATGCTAGAGAACTCTGAGCGCGGTATTATTCGTTAATACTTGATGTGATTGTGTACCAATCAGCGCAAGTATGACAATAATTACTTAATCAGATTGGTATAACAAAAAGATCGCTACTCATTAGGCGGTCTTTTTTGCTTTAGGCGAGAAGGGAAAACTATGGCACAGCAAGATACACAAACTAACACCTCGAATTTTGTTTCGAACGAACCACTGCGTGTGGGTATCGTTGTTGGGGAACTTTCTGGCGACACACTGGGTGAAGGCTTTATAGAAGCGATTAAATCACAATATCCAAATGCAGAATTCGTCGGTATTGGCGGCCCCAAAATGAAAGCCCTTGGTTGTGAGTCTCTTTTCGAAATGGAAGAGCTTGCTGTGATGGGCTTGGTTGAAGTACTTGGACGTTTGCCTCGCTTACTTAAAGTGAAAGCGGAACTGGTGAAGTATTTCACTCAAAATCCACCCGATGTGTTTGTTGGTATTGATGCGCCTGACTTCAACCTGAGACTTGAGTTAGATCTTAAGAATGCTGGCATCAAAACGGTGCATTACGTGAGTCCTTCAGTATGGGCTTGGCGTCCAAAGCGTATCTTTAAAATCGATAAAGCAACCGACTTGGTATTGGCTTTCCTACCGTTCGAAAAAGCGTTCTACGATAAATATAACGTTGCCTGTGAATTCGTTGGCCACACGTTGGCAGACTCGATTCCTTTGGAACCGAGTAAACGAGACGCTCGAGAGCTTTTAGGTCTTGATCAAGATAAGCAGTGGCTAGCGGT
This sequence comes from Vibrio sp. QJM3NY_15, assembly GCF_057785995.1. Taxonomy (NCBI): domain Bacteria; kingdom Pseudomonadati; phylum Pseudomonadota; class Gammaproteobacteria; order Vibrionales; family Vibrionaceae; genus Vibrio; species Vibrio sp. QJM3NY_15. Next base: position 2,809,061 of record NZ_CM173517.1, on the reverse strand, counting down.
ATTGCCGGGTAGTCGTGGTGGTGAAATGAGTTTGATTGCTCAGCCATTTATCGAGACTTGTCAACGCATTAAGCAGAAATATCCTGATGTTAACTTTGTTGTTGCGTTGGTTAATGAACAGCGTAAAAAACAGTTTATCGAGATATGGCAAGCGACGGCACCTGAGTTGGAATTCACACTAGTGGAAGATACTGCGAGAAACGTGATTACCGCTTCCGACTCCGTTCTATTGGCTTCTGGTACCGTTGCGCTTGAATGTATGTTACTTAAGCGGCCGATGGTCGTAGGCTACAAAGTCAACAAGCTCACCGGCTATATCGTGAAGAAATTGTCGATCACAGAATTTGTTTCGTTACCGAATATCCTAGCGGGTGAAGAAATCGTAAAAGAACACATTCTTGAAGAGTGTCACCCAGATTACCTTTTCCCATCGGTCGACAAGATGCTTTCAACGGACAATGCGCCATTGATTGAACGCTTTACTGAAATGCATCACTGGATCCGTAAAGACGCGGATAAACAAGCGGCTAACGCGGTATTGAAACTGATTAACCGACCATTTGTTGAGTTATAAAACGCTTGTTTTCAGAACACTAAGAGAATAATGATGGCAGTAAAAGAGAAAAAAGAGCTTCCTCCGTTTGAATACCCTCAAGGTTACCAGTTGTTTGCTGGTGTGGATGAAGTGGGTCGTGGTCCTTTGGTCGGTGATGTCGTGACTGCGGCCGTCATCCTCGACCCCAGTAACCCTATTGAAGGCTTAAACGACTCAAAGAAATTGTCAGAGAAGAAACGTCTTGCATTGCTTCCTGAGATAAAAGAGAAAGCACTGGCATGGTCGGTGGGTCGTTGCTCTCCGCAAGAAATTGATGAGTTAAATATTCTACAAGCGACCATGGTTGCTATGCAGCGAGCTATCGCAGGGCTAAGCGTCCAGCCAGACATGGCTCTGATCGATGGTAACCGTGTTCCAGAATTACCTATGGATGGTTTGGCGATTGTGAAAGGGGACTTGCGAGTTGCTGAAATCAGCGCAGCGTCTATCATCGCTAAGGTGGTTCGTGATCAAGAGATGGAAGAGTTAGATAAACTCCATCCAGAGTTTGGTTTTGCTCAACATAAAGGCTACCCGACCAAAGCGCATTTCGAAGCGATTGAAAAACATGGTGTAACTGAGCATTACCGCAAAAGCTTTAAGCCAGTAAAACGTGTTCTTGGCATTGATTAGAGTGCGTTGATTAAACTTTATATTGCTCCGGCTTCCTATTGATAGTGGCTGCCTATTGATTGGAACCGGCTATCGAATAAAGTTGCCTACTTGCAGTAGAAAAAAATAGAATACACACAGTTGTAATCCTAGGCTCAAGCCTAGAACTCAGGAAAAATAATGTCAGATCCAAAATTTGTTCACCTTCGCGTACACAGTGACTTTTCTATGGTGGATGGCCTATCAAAGGTACCACCACTGGTTAAGAAAGTTGCTGAGATGGGTATGCCAGCTCTAGCACTGACCGACTTTACTAACCTATGTGGTTTGGTGAAATTCTACGGTACAGCCCATGGGTGTGGGGTTAAGCCAATTATTGGTGCTGACTTCCTGATGCAGTCTCCTGAGTTTGGCGACGAATTGACCAAACTCACCGTTATTGCAACGAGTAACAAAGGTTACAACAACCTAACGTTATTGATTTCAAAAGCTTACCTTCGTGGTCACGTACAGCATCAGCCAGTAATTGATAAAGAGTGGCTGATTGAACATGCCGAAGGCCTGATTCTTTTATCGGGTGCGAAAGAAGGTGAGATTGGTAAGGCGTTGCTGAAAGGCAACCGAGAGTTGGTTGCAAGTAGTGTCGAGTTTTACAAAACACACTTTGCCGACCGATTTTATCTGGAGCTGATCCGTACAGGACGTCCGGATGAAGAGTCCTATCTGCACTTTGCGTTGGAACTAGCCGAGCAAGAAGACCTGCCAGTTGTCGCGACCAACGAAGTGGTATTCATTTCTGAAGACTTGTTTGACGCCCATGAAATTCGTGTGGCGATTCACGACGGCTTTACCATGGTTGATCCACGTCGACCAAAAAACTACAGCCCACAGCAGTATCTACGTAGCGAAGAAGAGATGTGTGAGCTGTTCTCAGACATTCCTGAAGCTCTGGAAAACAGTGTTGAGATCGCTAAGCGTTGTAATGTCACCGTTCGATTGGGCGAATACTTTTTGCCTAACTTCCCGACCGAAGGTTTAGCGATTGAAGACTTCCTGATTAAGAAATCAGAAGAAGGTCTTGAACGACGTTTAGCATTCCTATTTCCTGACGAAAAAGTTCGTGCTGAACGCAGACCTGAATACGATGAGCGACTTAAAATCGAGCTAGAAGTTGTTAATAACATGGGTTTCCCAGGTTACTTCTTGATCGTAATGGAGTTCATCCAGTGGTCAAAAGATAACGACGTGCCAGTAGGTCCTGGTCGTGGTTCCGGTGCCGGTTCTTTGGTGGCTTACGCATTGGATATCACCGATCTTGACCCACTTGAATACGACTTACTGTTCGAACGTTTCTTGAACCCAGAACGTGTATCTATGCCCGATTTCGATATCGATTTCTGCATGGATAAACGTGACCAAGTTATTGACCACGTAGCCGAGATGTACGGTCGTGATGCTGTTTCTCAGATCATTACCTTCGGTACAATGGCGGCGAAAGCGGTAATTCGAGATGTAGGTCGTGTGTTAGGCCACCCATTTGGCTTTGTTGACCGAATATCTAAGCTGGTTCCGCCTGATCCGGGTATGACGCTAGAGAAAGCATTCCTCGCTGAGCCTGCATTACCTGAACTTTATGATGGTGATGAAGAAGTTCGTGAGCTTATTGATAAATGTCGAATTCTAGAAGGTTGTACGCGAAACGCAGGTAAGCACGCGGGTGGTGTTGTGATCTCACCCACCACGATTACCGACTTTGCACCTATCTATGCCGATGCGGAAGGCAACTTCCCGGTAACGCAATTCGATAAGAATGACGTAGAAACAGCAGGCTTGGTTAAGTTCGACTTCTTGGGTCTACGTACACTGACAATCATTGACTGGGCGTTAGGCCTAGTAAACCCTCGCTTAGCGAAAGAGGGGAAAGATCCGGTTCGTATCGAATCGATTCCTCTGGATGATCAAGCGTCATTTAACCTATTACAGAATTCAGAAACGACGGCGGTATTCCAACTGGAATCTCGCGGTATGAAAGACCTGATCAAGCGTCTACAGCCCGACTGTTTTGAAGATATCATCGCATTGGTGGCCTTGTTCCGTCCGGGCCCTCTGCAATCAGGCATGGTAGATAACTTTATCGACCGTAAACACGGACGAGAGGCAGTATCTTACCCTGATGAAACGTGGCAACACGAATCGTTAAAAGAAACACTAGAACCGACTTACGGCATCATCCTGTATCAAGAACAGGTAATGCAAATCGCTCAGATCCTTGCGGGTTATACGCTTGGTGGAGCTGATATGCTGCGCCGTGCGATGGGTAAGAAAAAGCCTGAAGAGATGGCAAAGCAGCGTGGTACCTTCAAAGAAGGTGCTGAAGCCAATGGTGTTGATGGCGAACTGTCCATGAAGATCTTTGACTTGGTAGAGAAGTTTGCGGGCTACGGCTTTAACAAATCTCACTCGGCTGCATACGCACTGGTTTCTTATCAAACACTGTGGTTGAAAACACACTACCCTGCGGAATTCATGGCGGCAGTAATGACCGCGGATATGGATAACACCGAGAAGGTTATTGGCCTTGTCGATGAGTGTTTTCGTATGAAGCTCAAGCTCCTTCCACCTGACATCAACTCGGGCCTATACCGCTTTAATGTCGATGAAGATGGCGCGATTGTTTATGGCATCGGTGCGATTAAAGGGGTTGGTGAAGGCCCAATTGAAGCCATTATCGAAGCGCGTAATAAAGGCGGTTACTTTAAAGATTTATTCGACTTCTGTGCACGTCTTGATCTGAAGAAGGTCAACAAACGTGTTATTGAAAAGTTGATTCTGTCAGGCGCCTTAGATAGATTAGGTCCTCACCGAGCAGCGATGATGGCCTCATTGAAAGATGCGGTTAAGGCGGCAAGCCAACATCACCACGCTGAGTCTTTTGGTCAATCGGATATGTTTGGTGTTTTGACTGACGCTCCGGAAGAGGTGGAACACAAGTATACTCAAGTGCCTAAATGGCCTGAAAAGGTTTGGCTTGAAGGTGAGCGTGAAACGTTAGGTTTGTATTTAACGGGTCACCCGGTTAATGCGTACATTAAAGAGCTCGCGAAATACACCAGCTGTCGCTTGAAAGATGCGACGCCGACGCGTCGTGATCAGTCTTTAACGATTGCAGGTTTGGTCATTGCTGCTAGGGTAATGACCACGAAGCGCGGAACTCGAATTGGTTTGATGACCCTCGACGACCGATCGGGACGAATGGAAGTGATGTTGTTCTCTGATGCGCTCGATCGCTACGCTGAATTGCTCGAAAAAGATAAAATAGTGGTCGTTTCTGGACAGGTCAGCTTTGATGATTTCAATGGTGGGCTTAAAATGTCCGCGCGCGAGGTCATGGACTTAGGAAGCGCCCGTGAGAAATATGCTCGTGGGGTGTCGATATCTATCGACCAATCCCAAATTAATGGTCAATTTTTTGAACGCTTTAGTCAAATCTTAGAACCTTATAGAGCCGGAACGGTCCCAGTCAATGTATACTACCAGCGTGCCGACGCTAGAGCGCGGTTAACATTGGGCACAGAATGGCGTGTGACGCCAAGTGATACATTACTAGACGAATTAAAACAGCTGCTTGGAAATAGCCAAGTAGAACTCGAATTTAACTAAAATTTAGCTCCATGATTGTGGAGCTGAATCAACAAGGATTCATAGATGAGCCTGAACTTTCTAGAATTTGAAAAGCCTATCGCTGAACTTGAAGCAAAAATCGAAGCGCTACGTGACGTTTCGCGTCACGGTGGTGACACAGCGGTAGATCTAGACAAAGAAATTGAACAACTAGAGAAAAAAAGCTTAGAGCTTAAACAGAAAATCTTTAGTGACTTAGGTGCGTGGCAGGTAGCTCAACTTGCTCGTCACCCTCAACGTCCGTACACAAAAGATTACCTGGAGCATGCCTTCACAGAATTTGAAGAGATGGCGGGCGATCGCGCTTACGCTGACGACAAAGCAATTGTGGGTGGTATGGCTCGTCTAAATGGTCGTCCTGTTATGGTTATTGGTCACCAGAAAGGTCGTGAGACTAAAGAGAAAGTGATCCGTAACTTTGGCATGCCAAAACCAGAAGGTTACCGTAAGGCACTTCGCCTAATGGAAACGGCTGAGCGTTTCAACATGCCAATTATTACTTTCATCGACACAGCGGGTGCTTACCCAGGTGTTGGTGCTGAAGAACGTGGTCAATCTGAAGCGATCGCAAAGAACCTTAAAGTAATGGCTGGCCTTTCAGTTCCCGTTATCTGTAACGTTGTGGGTGAAGGCGGTTCTGGTGGTGCACTAGCGATCGGTGTTGGCGACTACGTGAACATGCTTCAGTACTCTACGTACTCAGTAATCTCTCCAGAAGGTTGTGCTTCAATCCTGTGGCGTGATTCAGATAAAGCACCACAAGCTGCTGAAGCGATGGGCCTAGTTGCTCCTCGCCTGAAAGAGCTAGAACTTATCGACGAAATCATTCCTGAGCCTCTAGGTGGCGCACACCGCGATCCAGTACAAACGGCTCAGAACATGAAAGACATGCTAGTTAAACAGCTAGAAGAGCTAGAGCAGTTTGACAACGAATCGCTTCTTGAGCGTCGTTACCAACGCCTAATGAGCTACGGTTACTGCTGATAAGTGTGCCTTGAAATGAGGCAGCTTCAAGTAACAAGATGATGAAAGGGTTGGACTCAGTGCCAACCCTTTTTTATTATTAGAATATTCCCCCGTCAAACCTACTCTCATGGTTCACTCGCTCATGACTCACTTAATCGAAACCTTCACATCGGTACTTCATCAAAGCGCACTCAAGCCTAGTCGATTGATCGTGGCTTTCAGTGGCGGTGTTGATTCTCGAGTTTTGTTAGAGTTAGCGGCGCAGTACTCGCGAACGCATGGCATTGAGTGTCGTGCGGTACATGTTCATCATGGCCTAAGCGAAAACGCCGACCACTGGGTAGAACAATGCCAAACATGGTGTGATGCTTTGTCGGTTTCGTTAGCAGTAGAAAGGGTCTCGTTGGATATCAACTGTGGTGAGAGCGTTGAAAAGCTTGCTCGAGATGCTCGCTACCAAGCTTTTCAGCAGCACATCAGACAGGGCGATGTGCTTGTTACGGGCCAACACATTGACGATCAACTTGAGACTTTTTTGCTGGCGTTAAAACGTGGTAGTGGTCCGAAAGGACTCTCTTCAATGGCGAAAGTGATGTCGTTTGGCGAAGCGTTTATTGTGAGGCCTTTGCTGTCAGTGACTCGAGCGGATATAGAAGAATCTGCGCGCGACATGGGGTTAACTTGGGTCGAAGATGAGAGTAATCAGGATCTGCGTTTTGACCGTAACTTTATTCGCCATCAAGTAACGCCAACGCTGACTGAGCGCTGGCCTAGTTTTCGCGAGTCGGTAAGTCGCAGTGCTCAGCTTTGCGCAGAGCAAGAGTTATTGCTCGATGAGTTGCTTGAATCACACTTCCTGCAAGCTTTGGTAGGCAGTAACAGTAAGAGCTTAAGCATTGAGGCGTTATCTCAGCATTCTGATTTGTTACGAGCACGTTTGATCAGAATGTGGATCAGCCATTGTAATCAACCGATGCCAAGCCAAAAGCAGCTAAAACTTATTTGGGATGAAGTGGCTTGTTCTCAGGCAGATGCCAATCCTAAGCTGGTGTTGAATGATGTTGAGGTTAGGCGCTTTAATAATCAGCTCTATTTGGTACAAGACACCAAAGATTTGTCGAACTGGGTAAGTGAAATCTTGATTGATGAGAATTTACTATTACCTGATGGTTTAGGTGAGATCCACTTAAACTCATTACCGAGTGATTCTGTTACTCATAACTGTGATTCGCAAAGCTTTAGTTTGTCGAAGACAAGCGAATCACTACGAGTTATTTTTAACCCTGAAGGGCTCTCGGCTCATCCTGTCGGGCGCGGGCATAGCAGAAAGCTCAAGAAGCTCTTTCAGGAATACCAAGTACCCAGTTGGTTAAGACGCAGAACACCCATATTAATGGATGGTGATCGAGTGATCGCTGTTTTAGGATTATTCGTAGATAAGGACTACGAAGGTCAAGATTGTGAAGCGCTTTGGAGCAAGTAGAAAAAGTTTGTGTCACAATTCGGACGTCACTTTAATAAAAATAATTAATGGAATATGCAATGAAGAAAATTACACTAGGATTAGTTCTTGGATTTGGACTATTGAGTGGTAACGCTCTGGCGGGTGATGTTGCTGCAGGTCAAGCTAAAGCAGCGATCTGTGCGGCGTGTCATGGTGCTGATGGTATCGCTATGATTCCGGGTTACCCAAACCTGAAAGGACAAAACGAGCAGTACATCGTTTCATCAATCAATGCGTACAAAACAAAACAGCGTAATGGTGGTTTGGCCGCTGTAATGCAGGCTCAAGCTTCTATGTTGAGTGATGAAGACATCGCAAATCTAGCCGCTTACTACGCAAGCCTTAAGTAAAACCTTCTCAAAGCGCTGATTAAACAAGACGATAAATTTCGAGCCAGAGCTTTAAAGCTCTGGCTTTTTTCATTGAATGTTTACTATAGCTAACCGATAATGACCTATTCGCACAGTTTAAGGGATGAACATGAAAAAGATTGAAGCCATTATTAAGCCATTCAAGCTTGATGATGTACGTGAAGCACTTGCAGAAGTGGGCATTACGGGTATGACAGTATCTGAAGTTAAAGGCTTTGGACGACAGAAAGGTCATACTGAGCTATACCGCGGCGCAGAGTACATGGTCGACTTTTTACCTAAAGTGAAATTGGAAATTGTTGTGACCGACGAAGTGGCTGACCAATGTGTTGATACCATTATCGAAACGGCTCAAACTGGTAAAATCGGCGACGGTAAGATCTTCATTACTGACGTTGAACGTGTGGTACGTATTCGTACTGGCGAAGAAGACGAAGACGCCGTATAAAAAAACTATTACCCTAAAAGGAGCGTTTATCGCTCCTTTTTCATTTCTGGTAGGGTGCTGTATGTTTAAGAAAACCATCATTGTTATCGCAGTTTTGATAATACTTGCTGTTGCTAGTTTTCATCTTATCTTCGTGATCCCGAATAAACCTAACCTGATCACTTCCTCTCAAAATACCAGTAATGATATCTATAGCTGCTATCAAAACTCGAAACCGAAGGCGATTGATGTGTCTGACGGATTGAGTCTCACCGTGTGGAATATTTACAAGCAAAACCGCAGTAATTGGCAGAGTGAACTGAATAAGCTGTCGGCAGGAAGCGATCTAGTGTTATTGCAAGAGGCGAGTATGACAGAAGGGCTTCGCCAATGGGTGACGAGTGGCCAGTGGGGAAGTACTCGAGTGAATGCGTTTGAAGCCTTTGAGCAAAGTGCAGGCGTACTCAACCTAGCAACTCATTTACCGATTGAAGCTTGTGCTTATACTCATGAAGAACCTTGGCTTCAACTGCCTAAATCCGCGCTTTGGTCGCGCTACCAACTAAGTAATGGCGAAGAGTTGGCTGTGATTAATATCCACGCGGTGAACTTTACCTTTGGTACGGAAGATTACGAGGCTCAGCTCAAGAGCTTAACTGACAATCTGCAACAGTATCGTGGGCCTGTTATTTTTGCTGGGGATTTTAATAGCTGGAGTGAAGCTCGCTTTGCTGTATTGAAAGATGCGTTGGAGAAGGTTGGTTTGACGGAAGTTGCCTTTGAGCCAGATAACCGCACCCAATTTATTACAGGACTGGTGCTCGACCATGTGTTTTATCGTGGCTTAGAGGTAGAAAAAGCAAAAGCGCCCATTACGGACGCTTCTGATCATAACCCTATGCAAGTGACCTTTAAGGCTAAATAGTTATTAGCTATTGGAGCTTAACCATTCGCACGGTGGTTACGTTGGGTAATCTAACGGAGCAAATAGGCTAGAGAGTTTTCGCTAGCCTTATCTCTTCAACTTAAAAGATTAAAATGTAGAGCGCCCAGATTAGGTAGTAGCCAACCCATGGTAAGCCTGAAATCACAAGCGCTTGCCCGCGTTCAAACTCAGTCCACGTCAATACTGCGGCATAACCCAGCACGATGTACCATGGCAGCAACAGTGGTAATGAGCTAGCAAACTGCGACCAGTCACTGGTGAGCGGTAACTTGATTAAGCCGTTTAAGCTGTTCAAGTCGGCCGCGTAGTTCATCACATGTCCGTGTTTGAGTATGAGGCTTGCGTAGCTTGCCACGTCCCCTAATACAGCCGGGAACATCACAACAGATGAAGCTGCAAACCATCGCCAGTAACTGTGCTGATGTTGGCTTGGTTTGGTTGCTAGGTTAAACCAAAATGCCAACAGGGCGATGGTTAACGTTCGGCCAAACACATCGCTGATGATTTCACTCGCGAGTAGGGTATTGCTGTCAAGTAACGCCAATTGGTCTGGGTTAGTTTGAGCGAGTTGCTGTGACAACTCTGCGCTTAACCATGCAAAATCTACATTCGAAAAATAGGCACCCCAAAATAAAAATGGACTGAGTATTAATACGACGTAGGGTTGCCATCCCCAAGCACTTCGCTGATAAAGCGCTAAGAAACAAGCTGTTGGTGCTCGGAAGATATCCAACAGCATGACGAGTGGGTTACTTGACGGGTTCATACACTTACCTTAGTTACATCAACATACAGCTTCAGTTTCTGTCCTGGCTGTAGGTATTTTTTGTTCTGTAAAGTGTTCCATTTTACAACATCTGCACTTTTTACTTTGAACTTTGATGCAATACCGCTGACTGTGTCACCCGATCTTACGTTATAAAAGATAGTGCGGATGATGGCACCGTCTGAACCATTCTTCCAAATGACCAATTCTTGACCAATGCGCAGTGTGTCGCGTGGCCCCATGCCATTCCACTTAGCCAGTGATTGGTGAGATACCTTATTTGCGCGTGCAATCGTCCATAAGCTGTCACCACTTCTTACCGTATGGCTTAGCTTATATTGGCCACGACTCTTCGACTGTGTGCTTGCTAGGCGGTTTGAAGCGCTTAGCGCGTACGTTTTGTCGTCTTTGGTTGAGGTTGGGATAAGTAGGTGCTGACCAATACGGATATTGTTGTTGCTCATCCCGTTTGCAGAGCGAATCACTTTGCTGGTGGTGTTGTATTTACTCGCCAGTACGCTAATGCTATCGCCAGATTGCACTTTATAACGCACCAACTTCATGCCTTTGCCTTTATTGGCGGCCACTTCTTTGTTGAACTTCTCAACAGAGCTTAGAGGAAGCAATAATTGCTGATGTTTTTCTGGTGCTGTCGCCCATTGGTTGTAAGCTGGGTTGTAGCCTTGCAGCTCTTTTACCGGAATGCCTGCGTAGTTTGCTGCAATCGCCAGATCAAGTTGTTCGTCTGGGTTAACCAGTGTCAATACCGGCTTGTTAGGGATTGCAGGAATGTCGATGCCATACTTTTCTTGGTTGGCAATCACGTCAGCCAGTGCAAGTAGCTTAGGCACGTAGCTGCTGGTCTCTTTTGGTAAATCCAAAGAGAAGAAGTCGATTGGCTTACCCAGCTTCTTGTTCTTGCGGATAGCACTGCTTACACGACCACCGCCACTGTTATAGGCAGCAATGGCATGATTCCAATCGCCATCGAAACGTCTGTTAAGGTCTGATAGGAAATCCAATGCAGCGTCGGTAGAAGCGGAGACATCACGACGACCGTCGTACCAGAAGTTCTGTTCTAGTCCGTAATCTTTGCCTGTGCCAGAAATAAATTGCCATAGACCTGCAGCGCTGCCATGAGAGTAGGCAAACGCATCGAAAGAACTTTCTACAACCGGCAACAATGCCAATTCTAGTGGTAAGCCTTTTTCTTCAATCTTAGTGGTGATCAGATAAAGGAAGGGTTCAGCACGTTGTGAGACGGTTTTTAGATGACTAGGGTGCTTTAGATACCAAGTTCGGTAGTAATCGACCTTCTTTTGGTCTGGTACTTCCATTTCAAGTTGCATCGCAATACGTTTCCAAACATCTTGTTGTGTTTGTGGAGTAACGACAGGTGCTTCAACTTTGGGTTCTTCTTTGGTCGCTTCTGATGAAACGTTCGCTTGAGAAACTTCTTTAGTAGGAGATGTGTTGGTTTGCTCGGAAGCTTGGTCTGGATTCTCTGACTGAGTTAATTGGCAACCAGAAAGTAGTAGTACCAAAGCCCAGCTGTACTTAACTCGCATGTTACAGCCTTTTTAATAAACGGCCGATGATAATACTTGCCACCCCCTATGAGTGACAAGTCTGTATTTGTTAAAATTCGTTCTTCCACGTACGTAAAGCGGTGAACACTGACAGAGGATCAGTGTTTTCGGTGCGGTTAGAGACTGATTTGATTACACTTGGCTCGGTGTAACGCAAGAAAGGGTTAACGAACTTCTCTTGTCTCAAATTTGTGGGGATGGTCGACTTATTTTGCGCACGCAGTCGGTTCACTTGGTCGCGATATTGCTGCAAATGTTGGTTATCAGGCTCAACAGCCAGTGCGAAAGCGATATTGGCGGCAGTGTATTCATGGGCACAATAGACTTCGGTTTCTTGAGGAAGTGCCGTGATCTTGTTCAGTGCATCAAACATCTGTTGTGGTGTGCCTTCCATGATTCGGCCGCAGCCAGCTGAAAACAGCACATCACCACAAAATAGTTTTGCATCACCTACATAACCAATGTGCCCCGCAGTATGGCCACTTAGCCCAAGCACTAGGAACACTTCACCAAACAGTTCCAGCTGGTCACCGTCATCGACTGGGTGAGTTAGGGTTGGAATTGGCTCATTTCTAGGGCCTACGACGTCTACGCTTGGGAATTGTCTGACTAACTCTGGAACGCCACCAATGTGATCATGGTGGTGGTGTGTAATCAAGATTGCATCTAAAGTTAGCTCATGGTGTGCTAAGTACTCTAATACTGGAGCAGCATCACCAGGGTCGACGACAGCACAACGGCGATCGCTATTTTGAATCAGCCAGATGTAATTGTCGTTAAATGCAGGTATGCTTTTGATATGTAACATTATTGGTTCTCCAGTCACTTTTAGTGAGACAGAATAAGTGAGACAGATTATTGATGAAGCCAGCACGTAGCAGAAAAAAGTTTGAATGTCCTTACACTTGGGCACAGTTGCACAATGGGGACTGGTTGAGAGAATCTATTCAAACTCGACTCGATGAGTGGTGTCCAAAGCTATTTGGCTACCATATGCTCAAGCTTGGCGGCCTCAGTAGTGAGATTTCTAGCTGCACATGCAACATTCAACATCAAGTAAACCTAGATATCCAGAACCCATTACATAATGTGATAGCGGATGGCTATAATTTACCCTTTTTAGAGAAAAGCTTTGATGTTGTGGTGCTCAGTCATCAATTAGATTATAGCAACGACCCTCACCGGTTATTGAGAGAGGTTGATCGAGTAATGATGGATGATGGCTATATCATCATTACTGGCTTCAATCCGTTTAGTATTACCGGACTCGCAAGTTTACTGCCTTGGCGGAAGAACAGTTTGCCTTGGAGTGGGCGTATGTATACGCCAAATCGTGTGAAAGATTGGTTAGGTGTGTTGAATTATGAAGTGATTCACTGCGATACCTATGCGCTATTTCCGATGAGTAAATATCAGGCGATGTGGACTTGGTTAGAGAACAGCTTGGGTGGCTGTGCATCCTTTGCGGGAAGCCAATATTTTATTGTTGCTCGTAAGCGTACTTATCCGCTCAAACCGATTAAGCCTCATTGGCACCTTAAACGACGCTTTTCTCCTGTAGGTGCAAGCTTTAGAACCAATAGCCGTCGCACGCAGCATTCGAACAAGGCTTCATATCCGCTAAAAACAGAAAAATCCGACTAGTCGTTGGCTTTTCATCTATTAATTAGGCTAAGAAATTATCAATTAGCTTGGTTGGTAGCCAGTATCTTCTTGAGTTGGGTTCTCAGCAGCGGTTCTCGCTAGGTCATCACACATTTCGTTCTCTCTGTGTCCTGCGTGTCCTTTTACCCAACGCCAATCAACACTATGACGTGCGGTCTCTTTATCTAGCCTTTGCCAAAGGTCGGCGTTTTTAACTGGCTTCTTATCTGCTGTTTTCCAATCACGCTTTTTCCAGTTATGGATCCACTGGGTGATGCCCTGACGTACGTATTGGCTGTCTGTTGTTAGAATCACAGAGCAGGGTTCTTTGAGTGCTTGAAGCGCAATGACTGCGGCGAGCATTTCCATTCGATTGTTGGTCGTCAGTGTGAAGCCTTCTGCGAGTGTCTTTTCGACTTTTTTATAGCGAAGTACGATGCCATAGCCACCGGGACCTGGATTGCCTAAACAAGAACCATCAGTGAAAATTTCAACTTGTTTCGTCATGATTTGATACTATTACCTCAAGCACATTATCGGCATAGTCTGACACAGATATCCTTATGAATACCAGTAGCACTCCAGAACAAAGCGTTGACGCAGCAGCGAACTCCAAATCAGAAAATGGGGCGAACGCAGAAAACAAACGCATCATTGTACTCGATACCGAAACAACCGGTATGAATACGGAAGGTGGTCCTCACTATATGGGTCATCGCATCGTAGAAATCGGTGCCGTCGAGATCATCAACCGTCGATTGACCGGGCGTCATTTTCACGTCTACATCAAACCCGATCGTGCCATTCAAGAAGAGGCGATTGGCGTTCACGGTATTACTGATGAGTTCTTGGTAGATAAGCCTGAGTATCAAGATATTCACAAAGAGTTTCTCGACTTTATCAAAGGTGCTGAGCTGGTTGCTCACAATGCGCCCTTCGATACGGGCTTTATGGACTATGAGTTTGAGAAGCTTAATCCTGCGATTGGTAAAACGGATGACTACTGTAAAGTTACCGATACCTTGGCAATGGCGAAAAAGATATTCCCAGGTAAAAGAAACAACCTAGATATCTTATGTGACCGCTATGGTATTGATAACTCACACCGTACTCTCCACGGCGCTTTACTCGATGCGGAGATTCTAGCTGACGTCTATTTATTGATGACAGGTGGACAAACTTCGCTGCAATTTAACGCTGGCCAACAAGATGGTGGTGCAGAAAGTATCCGAAGAGCAGAAAGTGGTCGAAAATCCCTAAAGGTTTTACGAGCTACGGCCGATGAAGTAGAAGCGCATCAAAGTCGTTTAGATCTCGTCGAGAAAAGCGGAAGCTGCCTCTGGCGTCAGTAGGGAGAAAGTATGTTAAGGGTATTGGCTACCGGTTACTTATTGCTGTTAAGCTTTAGCTTGCATGCGGCAACGGAATCCGTAATGAGTTTATTGGACAACCGCTTTCGTGTTGATCCCAGTATTGAACAAGTCACCTTTGTGATTTATCGAGCCGATAACTCTAAACCCGTCGTTTTGGTTCGCCCTGACGGCAAGAAGTACTACGCTTGGCGCAATGCCGATAATGTCCGTTGGTACGAAGAATCATCAATGGACATCATATCTATCGACAAACCGATGCCGGGCCCTTGGCAAGCGGTTGGTAAGGTCTCACCTAAGAACAACATCAAGCTATTGTCTCACCTTGTTTTAGATGCCAATGACTTCCCAGACAAACTGTATCAAACCGAAAATATTAAATTTACGGCTCGTTTGACATCAGACGGCAAACCTTTAGTGTTGCGTGATTTTTTAGATCGCGTAAAGCTTAAAGTTACGTTTACTAAGTTCGTTGAAAATGAAGAGTCTTTAGTGAGAGAGGCGCGCCCAATTCCAGTTGTGATGGGCGAATTTGCCGATGATGGCAGTGGTCTTGATGAACAAGCCGGAGATGGCGTTTTTACTGTGTCGTTACCGATTGATATTGAGCCGGGTAAATACCGTGCGCGTATTACTTCTGGCAATGGTGTGTTCCTTCGAGCGCAAGAGCAAGAGGTCTTAGTCTATCCAACTCCGCTCACCACGACATTTATTCAGTCTCGTAAAGAAGGGCTGCCTCATACGATAGTCGTATCAGGTGAGCCGGGTATGATAGCCCCAAGTTCATTAGCCGTTCATGTTGAGCATAAAGCCCCTGATGAGTATGTAACGTATAAGCAAGGGCAAGCTGAAGTCGATGCGATGAAAGTGCCTTTAGAGGTGCCTTACAATGGTGATTTAGGGATTTATAGTTGGTCAGGGATGGTTTACGCCACCGATGCTTCAAGTCAACGTCCACTGATCTTTCCAATTACAGAACAATCATACAGCGTTGTTGAAGATATCGATTTAGCGGAGTCAAGACGCCTTCAAGAAGAAGCGTTAGCCGAGCAAAAACGTATTGCGACAGAGTTGATGATTCTTCAGAAACGCGAAGATGACCGACAACGCAGTATGATCATCATCGCCATCGGTAATGTTGTCGCAATTCTCTTGGGTTTATTGATCTGGTTTGTGATTCGTAAAGTGACCGCGAAGAAGCAAGCTCAACCAGAGATGCAGCTAAGAGCTCCTAAATAAAACAGGAGTCGACGCTGACAAGGTCATTCAGCGTTCGCTTTAGCTCATAGATGTAATTAGTTCATCGATGTAAGTAGCTCATGGATGTACATTACGACTACTTTATTGTGATATAAAAAAACGGGACTCTATGAGTCCCGTTTTTGCTTCTGGTCTATCTCGTGTATCTGGTTTCGCAACTGAGTTGCTTAATTACATACGGATACAACTGATACTTTGGCTAGGCCACGTTATCAATCGATTGACCTGGGTATTGTGACTTTGCTGCGAGTTCCTCTGGTGCGAAGTCGTCAACGTTAATTGTGTACAGTCGGTGTTCTTCAGCGCTAACAAGCAACGCAGCTTCTTTATCATTTAGAATACCTTTCTCAAGTCCTAACTGAGCAACAAGGTCGAGTCTTAAGAAAGCGCGTTTTTGATGCGTTTCTTTGCAGACTTTGTCGAATAAAGGCTCTGCTTGCAGAATCACTTCAAGTGCTTTCTCGATCTTACCAACAGGGTTGTATTCCGTTGCTTCTAAGTATTGACCGCGGCCAATACGTGAACGAGTTTCACTTGGTGTCTGCAGTATGCTTGCTACTTGGCTATCCAGTTTGTCATTGGGTGCACGACGAATACGACCAAATGGCATCAGTACAACACGAAGTAGGCGTCCAATTACCGGGTTAGGGAAGTTTGCTAGGAATTCATCAATCGCGACTTCCGTTTGACGTAAGCTATCTTGCATACCCCAATGTACTAGCGGCAGATCCTCAGCGTGGCTGCCCTCACTTTCAAAACGCTTGAGTGTTGCAGATCCTAAGTACAGTTGGCTCAGGATATCACCCAGTCTTGCAGAAAGACGCTCTCTACGTTTCAAAGAACCGCCTAGAACTGCCATTGAAATATCAGACAGTAGCGCTAGGTTGGCACTGTAGCGGTTCAATTTTTGGTAGTAGCGCTGTGTTTGTTTGTCTGTTTTATTGGCTGGCGTTGGCGTATCAGAACCACGACCATCGGTTAAACCAAACCACAAACTGCGAACGAGGTTACTGAGTGTAAAGCTAACGTGTCCGGCTAACGCAGAATCAAATTTATCCAGTGCATCACTGCTTTCAGAATAAGCCGCTTCCATTTCGTTTAGAACATAAGGGTGACAACGAATCGCGCCTTGACCGTAGATGATCATTGAACGAGTCAGGATGTTTGCCCCTTCAACGGTAATCGCGATTGGCGAACCTTGGTAGCCACGCGCTAAGAAGTTTGATGGACCTAAGCAAATGCCTTTACCACCGACGATATCCATCGCATCGATGATGCTGCGTTGGCCACGGTGAGTACAATGGTATTTAACGATGGCAGAGATAACCGAAGGTTTTTCGCCAAGGTCGATACCTGCAACGGTTAGATTACTCGCTGCATCCATCACGTAAGCATTACCCGCTAGGCGTGCTAGTGGCTCTTCAACCCCTTCCATACGGCCAATTGGTTGTTTGAACTGACGACGAATGCGAGCGTAAGCGCCTGTTGCCAGTGCTGCTGACTTGATGCCACCTGTTGAGTTTGAAGGCAGCGTGATACCACGACCAACCGACAAACATTCAACCAGCATACGCCAGCCTTGGCCTGCCATTTTCTGGCCACCAATAATGAAATCGATTGGTACGAAGATGTCGTCGCCCTGAGTTGGACCGTTTTGGAATGGAACATTGAGTGGGAAATGGCGATTGCCAATCTCAACACCTTTTAAATCAGTTGGGATAAGCGCACAGGTGATACCAAGATCTTTTTGATCACCAAGCAGGCCATCCGGGTCACGCAGTTTAAACGCTAATCCCAAAACAGTCGCGACAGGCGCTAGGGTGATGTAACGCTTGTTCCAAGTTAGGCGCATGCCCAAGACTTCTTCACCTTCCCATTCGCCCTTACATACCACACCGTAATCCGGTATAGAGCCTGCGTCTGAGCCTGCTTCTGGACTGGTCAGTGCGAAACAAGGGATCTCTTTACCTTCAGCTAGGCGTGGCAGGTAATGGTTTCTTTGATCTTCAGTGCCGTAGTGCTGTAATAGCTCACCAGGGCCTAGTGAGTTAGGTACGCCAACTGTCGATGATAATACGCTCGAAACACCCGTTAGCTTCTGTAGAACCAAAGACTGGGCGTAAGCTGAGAATTCTAAACCGCCGTATTTCTTTTTGATGATCATGGCAAAGAACTTGTGGTCTTTTAGGAATTGCCATACTTCTGGTGGAAGATCCGCTAACTCATGCGTCACCTGGTAATCGTTCACCATTTCACAAACCTGATTTACAGGTCCGTCTAAAAAGGCTTGTTCAGCTTCAGAAAGTTTAGGGTCAGCAATGTCCTGAAGTTTCTTCCATTCTGGTTTGCCTTTGAACAGCTCAGCTTCCCACCATACGGTACCCGCTTCCAATGCTTCTTTTTCTGTCTGTGACATTGCAGGGAGTACTTTCTTAAACAAAGAAAGTGCTTTTTGGCTGATGATGGTTTGACGAATTGCAGGTACAGCAAGCATTGCAACGGCCAAGAGGTAACAAAGCCAGCCAGTGACAGCTAAGCCGCCAAACAATGTCAGTACAACCATTGAACCGGTTAATACGATTAAAGCACGTACCAGACTAACTCTATGGTAAAGGCAGACACCAAAGATGGTTGTCATGGCAAGTAGGGAGAGCAATATGTTCATGATCGATTTCCTTTTCAGAGATCACTTATCGTTATGATTTTAGGTAAGAGGTCTAACCAGTTAAGTGTAAACAAAATATTAAATATTTGTAAAACTCTAAATTGGGTAAAAAGTGATCTTAATAGAGTTAAAATTCTAATTGTGAGAGGTTGGTGGTGAATAATTGGACGGTTCTTCAGTGAGATATTAATTAAGGTGGCAATCTTTTGGCTTAAGTATCGACACTATTTCATGTTTGTGGGTAAACTCAGTGATAAAGAGGGAAAAACCCTCAGCTCTCATTTCACGTACTTTAAGTTGCGTAAAAAAATATAAGAGATAAGCCTTATGTACCAAGACCTAATCAAAAGTGAATTGAACGAAGCTGCTGACGTTCTTAACAAGTTTTTGAGTGATGATCATAATATCGCTCAGATCGAAGCTGCGGCAAAATTGATTGCTGACTCATTTAAACAAGAAGGCAAAGTGCTTTCTTGTGGTAACGGTGGTTCACACTGTGATGCGATGCACTTCGCGGAAGAGCTAACTGGCCGTTACCGTGAAAATCGCCCAGGCTACGCTGGTATTGCGATTTCAGATCCTAGCCACCTGTCTTGTGTAAGTAACGATTTTGGTTACGACCATGTCTTTTCTCGTTATGTAGAAGCCGTGGGTCGTAAAGGCGATGTGTTGTTTGGTTTGTCGACTTCAGGTAACTCTGCCAACATTTTGAAAGCGATTGAAGCTGCTCAAGCTAAAGGCATGAAGACGATTGCATTGACGGGTAAAGATGGCGGTAAAATGGCAGGTTGTGCTGATATCGAAATCCGAGTTCCGCATTTTGGTTACGCTGACCGCATCCAAGAGATTCACATTAAGATCATTCATATTGTGATTCAGCTTGTCGAAAAAGAAATGGAATAATAGTTTTACAGACATTTGGAGCCCAGCTTAGGCTCCATTGGTTTTAAAAGGGAGTAGATTAAACCATGTGTGAATTGCTCGGTATGAGCGCGAATGTGCCAACTGATATTTGTTTTAGTTTCACCGGCCTGATGCAGCGTGGAGGTAATACCGGACCACATCGTGATGGTTGGGGTATCACCTTTTATGAAGGGAAGGGCTTTCGAACGTTCAAAGATCCTAACCCTAGCTGTGAATCAAAGATTGCTGAGTTAGTTCAAAACTACCCAATTAAAAGCCAAGCTGTTGTCAGTCATATCCGTCAAGCCAATCGTGGTGGCGTTAATCTAGAAAATACTCACCCATTTACCCGTGAGCTATGGGGACGATACTGGACCTTCGCTCATAATGGCCAATTAACGGATTACGATGATCTGGTTAGTGGTCGTTTCAGACCTGTCGGCGAGACGGACAGTGAACTTTCTTTTTGTTGGTTAGTGAAACAACTAGAAGATCGTTTCCCTGAACCACCACAAGACATGGAAGGCATGTTTCGCTTTGTCGCGGAATGTTGTGACCAGTTGCGTGAGAAAGGTGTCTTTAACATGCTACTCAGTGATGGTGAGTACGTCATGACCTATTGTACGAATCACTTGTACTGGATAACAAGACGTGCACCTTTTGGTAATGCGAGCCTGATTGACGAAGATGTTGAGATAAACTTTCAAGAAGAGACCACGCCAAATGATGTGGTTACGGTCGTCGCAACGCAGCCTCTAACATGCAATGAAGAGTGGTTTAGAATGAAGCCAGGCGAATACGCACTGTTTCATTTTGGTGAGCTGATCGGCAATAACCATAAAGCGTTGGAAGATGTTGCTTATGCACCTAAAAAGGTTGCAAGCCAAGCACCGACAGAGCCATTGAGCTAAGTATTCCGAATAGTATTATTTTGAAACGCATAAAAGAAAGGCCGCTTACTGAACTAATGAATCAGTAAGCGGCCTTTTTATTTGGTTTAGTTTTAACGAATTACTCTTCTGCGTAACCGTGCTTGCCCAATGCCTTGCCGTCTAAGATAGCTTGTCCGTTTACCATAGATAAACGATCTTCCGCGAACCACTTGCAGACCAGAGGATAAATGCAATGCTCTTGGGTGAGTACTCGGCTCGCTAGCATGTCGGCATCATCACCTTCAAATACAGGTACCTTAGCTTGTAAGATAACAGGGCCACCGTCGAGCTCTTCGGTAACAAAGTGGACGCTGGTGCCATGCTCTTTGTCCTGAGCATCAATAGCACGCTGGTGGGTGTGCAGCCCCGGATACTTAGGTAACAGAGAAGGGTGGATATTGACCATTTTACCCGCATAATGACGAACAAACTCTGAACTCAAAATGCGCATATAGCCAGCGAGTACAATCAGGTCGGGTTGGTAAGCATCGATCTGAACCATCAATTCATGATCAAATTCTTCACGCGAATTAAATTCTTTTGGATTCACCGAATGAGCGTCAACACCTGCTGACTTTGCTCTCTCTAGACCAAAAGCCTCTGCTTTGTTTGAGAAAACGGCCTTAACAGAGGCGTCAATCGTGTGGCTCTCACAGGCATCCAAAATTGCCTGCAAGTTACTTCCGCTTCCTGAGACTAAAACGACGATGTTTTTCTTAGAGTGACTGTTATTCATAGAATGGCTGTTCTTCATAGAGTGGGTCATGCGATTGGTTAACGGGGAAGTTTATACCAATCACAGTAAGTAAGTGATCATAAATAGCGTAGGAAAAAGGCTTGAGAACAAGGCAGAGATTTTCGATAAGTAGTTATCCTACAATCAAAATTTCTAACGAGGTGATCGAGCATTTTAACAAGCTAGGATGACCAGTTATTTACTACGATTGGTATTTATATTACCTACATAAACTAAGGTTTTCTGCGGGCTAAATAGCAAAATGAGGACCATAGGTCCTCATTGATTAACTAAGTAAGCGAACGTGTCACTTATTTGATTTCAACTTGCTCTTCGCCTGCTTCAGCGTTTGCGATCTCACCGATAACCCAAGCGTTTTCGCCTTCTGCTTTCAGTAGTTCAACAGCAGCGTCTGCTTGATCTTTAGGTAGAGCAACAACTAGGCCTACACCACAGTTGAAAGTGCGGTACATTTCAAATGTCTCCACGTTACCTTTCTCTTGTAGCCAGTTGAAGATAGCAGGCCATTCCCAGCTCTTGCCATCAATGACTGCTTTAGTACCTTCAGGAAGTACGCGTGGGATGTTTTCCCAGAAACCACCACCCGTGATGTGCGAGATAGCATGAATGTCATGCTCTGCGATCATTTTAAGTGCTGATTTGATGTAAATCTTAGTCGGTTCTAGTAGGTGTTCACCGATAGTGCGACCTTCTAGCTCTTCACTCTTATCAGCACCAGAAACTTCTAGAACTTTACGAATTAAAGAGTAACCGTTTGAGTGTGGACCACTTGAGCCAACAGCGATAAGTGCGTCGCCTGCTGCTACTTTAGTACCGTCAATGATGTCAGCTTTTTCTACAACACCAACACAGAAGCCAGCTACATCGTAGTCGTCGCCTTCGTACATGCCCGGCATTTCAGCAGTTTCACCACCGATTAGCGCACAACCAGCTTGAACACAGCCTTCAGCAATACCAGAAACAACGTCTGCTGCTGTATCTACATCTAGCTTACCTGTTGCGTAGTAGTCTAGGAAGAATAGCGGCTCACCACCTTGAACGATTAGGTCGTTCACACACATTGCCACTAGGTCGATACCAATGGTGTCGTGTTTTTTCAGATCCAAAGCAAGGCGAAGTTTAGTACCAACACCATCAGTACCTGAAACAAGCACTGGCTCTTTGTATTTCGTTGGAAGTTCACATAGGG
This sequence comes from Vibrio sp. QJM3NY_15, assembly GCF_057785995.1. NCBI lineage: Bacteria > Pseudomonadati > Pseudomonadota > Gammaproteobacteria > Vibrionales > Vibrionaceae > Vibrio > Vibrio sp. QJM3NY_15. The sequence continues at coordinate 2,786,884 of NZ_CM173517.1, read as the reverse complement.
CGCCAAAGCCACCAATACCGCCCATTACTTCAGGGCGACGAGTGCGTTTAACAGCACCTTTAATACGGTCTACTAGTGCATTACCTGCGTCGATATCAACACCAGCGTCTTTGTAGCTTAGAGAAGAAGTATTACCACTCACGGGATAGTCCTCGAACTTAAGTTGGATGTGAAAACGGCGCTATTCTAACAGGGCTTGATTACCAAGAGCAAACGTTTGCGCGGTTTTTTTTATTAGAATAAAGATTCTGAAATAACCTTAGAGTTCGTGTATAATCTACAGGTTTGTTTAAATATTGCCGGAGTTGGAAATGAAAGTTGTTGAAGTGAAACACCCGCTAGTAAAACATAAAATTGGCCTGATGCGTGAAGGTGAGATTAGCACTAAGCGTTTTCGTGAGCTAGCGACAGAAGTGGGTAGCCTTCTAACATACGAAGCGACATCAGACTTTGAAACTGAGCGTGTAACTATTAATGGTTGGAACGGTCCAGTTGAAGTTGACCAAATTAAAGGTAAAAAAGTAACTGTAGTGCCAATCCTACGTGCTGGTCTAGGCATGATGGACGGCGTTCTTGAGCACATCCCAAGTGCACGTATCAGCGTTGTTGGTATCTACCGTGACGAAGAAACGCTTGAGCCAGTACCATACTTCAACAAGCTTGCATCTAACATCGACGAGCGTATTGCTTTAGTAGTAGATCCAATGCTTGCGACAGGTGGTTCTATGATCGCAACGATCGACCTGATGAAAGAGAAAGGTTGTAAGCACTTTAAGATTCTTGTGCTTGTAGCGGCTCCTGAAGGTATCGCAGCTCTAGAAAAAGCACACCCAGACGTTGAGCTTTACACTGCTGCAATCGATGAGAAGCTAAACGACAAGGGCTACATTGTACCTGGTCTTGGCGATGCTGGTGATAAGATCTTCGGTACTAAGTAATTCGGTTTCAGTTTAAGTTACGCTAAACCGTTTCTTAACTCGCTGAATTAGCCGTATTAATAAAAAGGGAGAGCATTCGATGCTCTCCCTTTTTTGATCTTGTTAGCTTGTGATGCCCTTTAATGAGGATCACAAGCCAACCCGTTAGTTGATGTACAGTTAGTCGATTTGCGCTTTGTCTACTACGGTGTTGTCACCTAGCTCTTCAGGAAGGACTAGGTTCAGTAGAATCGCCACGATACCGCATAAGCTTACGCCTTGTAGGCTAAAGTCACCGATGCCAAATGCCATGCCGCCAATACCGAATACTAGAGTAATACCGACAATCACAAGGTTACGTGATTTGTGTAGGTCAACTTTGCTCTGAATTAGGGTGTTCAGGCCTACTGTTGCGATTGAACCAAACAGTAGAATCATGATGCCGCCCATTACAGGAACTGGAATCGTTTGAAGTAGAGCACCTAACTTACCAACCAATGCTAGAACAATCGCTGTTACTGCTGCCCAAGTCATTATCACTGGGTTAAATGCTTTCGTCAGCATTACCGCACCTGTTACTTCACTGTAGGTTGTGTTTGGTGGCGCGCCCAGCATAGAAGCTGCAATAGTTGCCACACCGTCACCTGTAATAGTGCGGTGTAGACCTGGTTTCTTAAGGTAATCTTTGCCGGTTACGTTAGAGATAGCAAGCATGTCACCAACGTGCTCAACGGCAGGTGCAATTGCAACAAACACCATAAAGAAGATAGCGTTGATGTTGAATTCTGGCGCTGTGAAGTTAGGTAGAGCTAACCAAGCAGCTTGAGCGACAGGGGTAAAATCAACGACGCCGTATACTAAGCTTGTGATGTAACCCGCGACAATGCCACCAAAGATAGGCAGTAGCTTAAGGAAGCCTTTTGAGAATACACTGATGACAATCGTCACTAGCAATGAAATAGATGAAATCCACAATGCTGCGTCTGCATCGATAAGCTGAACTGCACCATCGCCTGTTTTACCTAGTGCCATGTTTACCGCAACAGGCGCAAGACCTAAACCGATCACCATGATTACAGGGCCAACCACGACGGGTGGAAGCAGTTTGTGGATGAAGGCTACACCACGTACCTTAATTAAGGCACCCATTAATACATACACAACACCGGCTGCCATTAGGCCACCCATGGTTGCACCTACGCCCCAAGTTTGAATACCAAACATGATAGGGGCGATGAATGCAAAAGAAGATGCTAGGAAGATTGGCACTGAACGGCGTGTAATAAGTTGGAATAAAAGGGTACCGATACCAGCGCCAAAGAGTGCAACGTTGGGATCAAGTCCTGTTAGTAGCGGCACCAGTACAAGCGCACCAAACGCTACAAACAGCATTTGCGCACCTTGCAGAGCATTTTTCATGTTATGTCCTTAAAAATGGTCGTTATATGAAAAGTGAAAAATAAAATTCGCGGGATTCTATCACTTAGCAATCGATTGCCACACCAAATAGATCAAATTTATTTATCTTAGTGATGTTTTATATCCATCGTCGCCCGAAAAACTCAGTTCATAAGTGAGCGATTTATCATGGCCAGGTGATATTTTAAGGTTATTAAACACAGTGGGCGCTATCGACCTTGCCCCTCAATCCATAGTTGCTTATCATCTAGGCACAAGATTTGAATATTAGGATCAGTATGCGCTACATAGCATTGTTGTTGATTGGACTATTAGCCTCTCCGAGTTATGCCTTAACTCAAGTAGATATTTTTAGTGCTGAAGTTGCGATTAACGCTGAAAACAAACAGCCAGAACAAGTGGCTAGAAATACAGGTATGGAGCAGGTATTAATACGTGCGACTGGCCAAACCGATGTCGCTTCGAATGAGACGATTCAAAAGGCGATGCGTAAGAGTTCGCAGTACATGTCTCAAATGAGTTTTGGCGAGAGCAATGACCAATCAACGTTGCGTATGCGTTTTAACGGTGCTCAAATCCGTTCTCTATTGACGCAAGCACAGTTGCCGTACTGGCCTGACACTCGTTCAAATATCCTTGTTTGGCTGGTGGAAGAACAGAACTACGACAAAAATATTGTGTGGGAACACTCCAATTCACAATTGGCTGCGGGTTTACAAGCTAACGCAAAAGAGCGCGGTTTACCCCTGACTTTACCAGTCGGTGATTTTGACGATATTACCGGTATTGCGACCTCTGATCTTTGGGGTAGCTTTGTTACGCCAATCAGTAAAGCGAGTCAGCGTTACCCAGTTGATGCTGTTTTGGTGATTAAAGCTCAATCTTCTGGTTTACGCTGGACTCTGTATGACCAAAAACCAAACCAACTGACGAGCGCACCAAAATCGCCAGTGAGTGGTTCAGTATCGGGCAACAGCGCGACGACTTCTAAGAAGCTTGTTGACCAAATCAGTAACTACTACGCGAGTAAGAGTGCAGTAACGGTTGCGAGTGAATCTTCGGAATCAATCTTAACGCAGTTTATTAGCCTGAATAACGCGCAAGATTTCTTCCAGTTGGAGAGTGCACTTAAACGTTTAAATTCAGTTGCAAGTCTGGATATCCTTAAGATTCAAAACAACGAAGTGACCTTCCGAATTCACTTATTGTCGACTCAACAAGAGTTTGAGCAAGAAGTTGAAAGCATTCGCCAAGTCGCGAAGGTTGAAGAGTCTTACATTGAACCTGAAGTGAGCCCTGAATTTGAAACGCAAGACAACTCCATGTCTGTCGGCGATGATTCAACAGACGCTGTTGATGCTGAGGGTAGCGAGACTGACTCAAACGTTCAGGTGATTAAAGGCAGCGAGCTCTCTACGGACGCTGAGCTAACAGGTACTTCTGATGTAACGTTAGACGAATCTGGTGAAGAAGAACTCACGGTAACTGCACCAGTGCATGCTAAGCCAAGCCTAGTATATGAATGGGTTCGTTCGTAACTGTCCGTTGGAATGATCGATTGACATGACATCATGAAAAAAGCCCTGCAAGAGTTATCTCGCAGGGCTTTTTATTGTTCTGGTGTTATGTAAGCTCTAAAGCATCGAAGCAATATTATTGCTCGAACTTAGCTTTCTCTTTCTTTTCTACTTCAGAAAGGCGCTTAAGCTTAATACCTAACTCTTTGGCTCTAAAACGGGTAAACAAGATATTACCTGCGAAGCCTAGGCTAGTCAGGAGTAGCTCGACAGCCGCTAACAAACGCTCTCCACCGTCTACATACATAATCGTTAACGCGTGTAGGAAGTAGAGCATTAAGACGAAATTCGCCCAAGCGTGCGTATAAGGCTTGCCTGCTAGAATGCCCGGTAATGGCAGTAACAGCGGTACAGCCCAAGCAATCGCAAGTGTGACATTGCTAAGATGCGGGTGCGGTGAAAGCGTCATCTGCCAAGCCACCACCCAAAATAAAAGCAACAAGTTGCCTGCTAACGCTAGGTAGCGAAAGAGCTTGGTTTTGGGAGACATAGCCGTTTCTGGCATATACATCATTGAGATATTCCCTTCTGGTTGATAGCGATGCGCGCTAAGCGTTTGCCTAGGTTTTGTGCCAACTCAATTTCTTCTTTGCTTAATGAAGCGCTCTCTCCAGTACTGCTGGCACCGTAAGGTGTGCCACCTGTTTGAGTGGTGTGCAGCGCAGGTTCTGAATAGGGGATTCCCACAACTAACATGCCATGGTGAAGTAGAGGCAACATCATGCTTTGCTGTGTCGTCTCTTGACCACCATGCAGTGATGAAGAAGAAGTAAAGACACAAGCTGGCTTATCGATGAGATCGCCATTGATCCACAGTGATGTCGTGCTATCCCAAAAGTGCTTCATTGGCCCTGCCATGTTGCCGAACCAAACTGGGCTGCCTAGTGCTAAGCCATCGCAAGAACGGAGCTCTTGTAAGGTCACGATAGGATCTGTCGGTTGATAACGCGAATCAGGCTGCTCTTCTACCGTGTACACGTCGTTCACCGTTCTCAGCATGGCTTCGCAGTTCGGGATAGATTCAACCCCTCGTGCAATCTGTCTTGCTAGAGCTTGTGTGTTGCCGTGGCGACTGTAGTAGAGAACAAGAATGTTAATGCTCATATTAGCTTACAGAATCTCTAGTACTTGCTCTGGTGGGCGACCAATTTTTGCTTTGTTGTTCGCAACAACAACAGGGCGTTCAAACAGTTTTGGGTTTGCCGCCATTGCTGAGAAAAGATCTTCATCAGTCACCGATGCATCACCAAGATTTGCTTCTTTGTAATCTGCTTCTTTGGTGCGCATCATCTCGCGCACACTGGTAAAACCAAGCTGAGTGAAAAGCACTTTAAGCTGCTCAATAGTTAAAGGTGTGTCTAGGTATTTGATAACCTCTGGCTGTACGCCGTTCGCTTCAAGCAGTTCGAGAGTTTGACGGCTCTTTGAGCAACGTGGGTTATGATAAATCACGACAGACATGGTTCTTCCTCATTATTATTTTTGATTTAGTTGTTCAGTTGAAGCCACCTGAGTGGCTTCTTTATTATGTAGCGTTGAGCTTTCTTTTTCTGCTTTTACCAAGAATTACGGCTAATGAAACAAACTTATTGCAGCGATAAGAAACGCTCGCGCTGAATCATCAGTTGGTCGAGTCGAGCATCATAACGTGCTTGTTTTAGACTGCCGAGTTCTGCGATTTGGCTGGCCTGCGTGTAGTACTGAATCGCTTTGTTCCAGTTAGCTTGCAGTGCCAAAATTTCTGCGCGAGCGGCCAATTCTTCGTCGCTATTACCAAGGCTTGTATTTACTTTTGAAAGTAGGTGCCAACCATTGGTGTCGTTCGGGTTATCGTGCGTGTAACGTTGCAGCACGCGAACGGCTTCCTGTAGGTCTTCATTTTCAATCAGCGCATTGGCGTAGTTAATCGTCAGAACCGGGTTGTTTGGTTGGCGAACCAGTGCCGATTTAAGTTCTTTGATCGCTATCTCGGGCTGTTTCTGTTCAATGTGCAGATCTGAGATCGCATCTAAATAGAACAGATTGGTTGGATCGCTGTTGATGAGCTTGGTTAGAATCGGTTCAGCTTTATCTAATTTTTTAGTATCTAGATAAACCAATGCTTGGCCATATTCTAATGAAGGCACTATGGCTTTAGGTGCTTTCTTTAGTTGGCGTGCAAACCAGTCCAAGGCCGCATCATTGTTGATGCCGGCATAGCGCGCGACAATGCGAGCTCTTGCCAGATGGTAATCCAGTGATGGAGCCAGTTTAAGTGGCGGATAGCTGCGAGCACGGGCACGAGAGTCTGTGATTCGGTCTTCTGGTAATGGGTGAGTTAGCAGCATTGGTGGTGGTGTGCTTGCGTAGCGGTATTCATCAGCCAAGCGGCCAAAGAAACGTGGCATTGCATTCACATCGAACCCTGCTTTTGCGAGCGTGTTGATACCAAAGCGGTCGGCTTCTTTTTCATTACTACGTGTGTAGTTGATTTGGCTTTGCATGTTACCCGCCGTTGTTGCGGTTAATGCAGCAATACCAGCTTCAGGCGCTGCAATCGCCAGCAATACAGACGCTGCAAGCGCTGCGATGGTGGCTGGAGAACGGCGAGCTTGGTCTTCCATACTACGTGCTAAGTGACGTTGGGTAACGTGCGCGATTTCGTGCGCTAATACCGAAGCGAGTTCACTTTCTGATTGTGCATGCAGGAACAGACCTGAGTGCAGCGCAACGTAACCTCCAAAGAAAGCGAAGGCGTTAATGTTGCGGTCACGGATCATAAAGAACTGGAAAGGGGTCTTTACATCATTCGCGTTCGCGACAAGGCGATGGCCGAGCGTATCGATATATTGGTTTAGAACAGGATCGTTGACGATGGGCTGGCTGCTTCTGATGATGCGCATGTAGGCATCACCATAGATAAGTTCTTGATCGATAGTGAGTGTGCCGCCAGCAGCGGTGCCGATATCCGGTAGCTCCAAACCATTGGTATTTGCCAAAGTTGGTGTGCTTAATGTAGCTGCGATGCATAAGCAAGCAATTGAACGAGCGCGTTTAAACATATTAGTCAGTAATACTCCGTTTCTTCTGACAGTAAGACAAGAGCAATGCAAATTGGTTCTTTATCTGATTTAACCTTTACTAAGTGCGTGCGCTATCATTAAGGAAGATGAATGAATGATGGCGCGTTTTCAAAAACAGATTACAATACGACCCTTATAATAAGCATCGAGCCCAAGAATGACACCTAATATTCTAGATTTACGCCAAGAGCGATGTCCAATGGCTTTATTATTAGCCAAGCGTCACAGTGTAAAGTTAGAAGTAGGACAGTCATTGTCAATTTATGTCTCTGATAATAGCTCGATGAAAGATATTGTTACTTTTTTGTCTAAGCAAGCCTATGACGTCATCGCTGAGGTTTGCTCTAATTACCATCATATCCTCGTCACTAAAAAGGAATTGCAGTCAGATGCTTGAAATGGTCAATCGTTGGTATAAACGACGTTTCTCTGATCCCCATGCTGTCAGTTTGGTTGCCATCATTCTATTCGGCTTTATTACGATCTACTTTTTTGGTCACCTTATCGCGCCATTATTGGTGGCCATTGTGTTGGCTTACTTACTTGAGTGGCCCGTTACCCAACTTCAAAGACTCGGTGTTCCAAGAACCCCTTCAGTGATGTTGGTGATTTTAATGTTCTTTAGCGTGATGCTATTGGCGATATTTGGTTTGGTACCGACCATTTGGGAGCAAGTGGGCAACCTAATCAATGATATTCCAAGCATGTATGGCAGCCTACAAAAGTTCATCGCGACGATTCCAGAGCGTTACCCTGAACTGGCTAACTTACAGATTGTTGAGTCAATTATGTCTAACGCGAAGAACAAAGCGCTGGGCTTTGGTGAAAGCGTGGTTAAAGGCTCTTTAGCGTCTCTGGTGAGCTTGGCGACACTGGCGGTTTACCTGATTCTTGTCCCTCTTTTGATTTTCTTCTTACTGAAAGATAAAGAAGAGATGATCAGAATGGCAAGCGGCGTATTACCTAAGAACCGTCGCCTCGCGACCAAGGTTTGGGTAGAGATGAATCAACAAATCTCCAATTACATTCGCGGTAAGGTTCTCGAGATTTTGATCGTCGGTGGTGTGAGCTATGTAACCTTCGCGATTCTGGATTTGCGTTATTCAGCACTATTGGCTGTAGCGGTGGGTTTCTCGGTTCTGATTCCTTATATCGGTGCAGCAGCGGTAACGGTACCTGTAGCGATTGTTGGTCTGTTCCAATGGGGGCTAGAACCTCAGTTCTACTGGCTGTTACTGGCGTACGGCATCATCCAAGCGCTAGATGGTAACGTGTTGGTTCCGGTTTTGTTCTCTGAAGCAGTGAACCTGCACCCAGTCGCGATTATCGTTGCGGTATTGGTGTTTGGCGGGCTGTGGGGATTCTGGGGTGTGTTCTTTGCGATTCCACTGGCAACCTTAGTGAAGGCGGTTTGGAATGCGTTACCAAGTCATGCTCTTGACGATGACCCTGAGCATCAATCGTAATTGAATGCGCTATCAATTTTAATAAGTAGAAAAAAGGCCGAATATCCATGATATTCGGCCTTTTTGCATTTGGCTTAGTGAGTCGTGTATTAAGATTCGCTAGGTGCGAATTTAGAGAATCAACTCACTGAAGTCGAGATTAAGCTTCTGGGTTGAAGTAATCTAAAACCACTTCGTGGTGAGTCTTGGTTTTGAACTTGTTGAAGACGTGTTCAATCTGACCTTCTTCATCGATTAGGAAGCTAATACGGTGCAGACCATCGTATATTTTACCCATGATATGCTACCCTTGGTAACAATCTAAGACGTAAATTTTGACGATTCATGATAAAATCTATTTTTAACAGTGGCTTAGGTTAAAGAACTTTCTTGTTGAGCATCAATAATAGCCGTTGTCATAATTTTTGTAAATTGGGTGATTTTTGACGCTTTCCCAAGCGGAAGTTTGTCATAAAAAACTTAGGCAGTGCTATAAGATGAAGTGGGTTGTCATTGCGACAGAGTCGCTTGGTTATCACATCCCCAAGTATGGCGGTATAACACGTCTCTGGACAAAACTATGTTAGTGACATTGCTAATTTAGGCAATGATACATTACTTTTCGTATGGAACTTTGCTGTCCAAGGATGATATGAGCAACACGACTATATAACCTGAAGGTGCACTGCAAACAGCAAAACCAACTAGGAACTGGGAATGCTAGAATACTTTGTGGAACTCGTCACATGGATAATCTAAACTCCTCAATCTTCCGTCCGATGACGTCGGTAGCATCACTGACAGTAGATGATATAAGGATATTCTCGACATCTTCGTCATCCAAAACTACTATCATTTTGTTGTGAACCATCCACTGTTCTCGTAAGGTCTGTTCGCAACCTCGACTATCACCACCATTTCGGCTGAATATTAGCCCAAACATCCCTGCACCATGAGGTTTCAGATAGTTAGCAACTTGTAAAACATCGGATTTTTTAACTTTGCGTGTATAGTTTTTTGCATCAACAACAATATAATCTGCATTGTATTTTTCTCTTAAGAATGCCCAGAACCCTTCATTAGCATAGTTAGGGATTATAAAATCACGGCGGTTAGCTTTAGAGTGATCGCTACTTTCTCCCAATGGTTTCTGCAAGGGAGGACAAAATACTTCTTCAATAATTTCACCAACAAGGTTCTGATATACATAACAATCCTTTCGGCCTGGAATGCAGTTTTTTAATTTATTGAGAAGTACCTTACTTTTCGAAAGCAATATTGACGCATTATTTGAACCAATAAGCATACGCATTATTGGGCTGCTAATAGAATTAATTTCCTTACTGTAATGCTCTGCAAAGTATTCAAGATCCCAAACCTGAATGCCTTCTAGTTTAATTTTATCTCGTATTTCATCAGTCAATCGACCGTATACAGCAAGCACCAACTCTGCTTCAGGCAATTCACCCGCCATAGCTTTTAACTGAGCAATCGCACTTGAAGCTAAGCTTTTTGACATGGAGCGAAATGATTTACACTCTATCAAAGTTTTTTTGCTTTTCTCCCCAACTCTAGTATGAGCAATTAAATCTGCTTCATATCTCTGAGAATCTCCAAAAACTACCGACTTTTCGATGTTTTGATATTTACCCGAAGTCTTAAGTATTTCGCCCAAAACATCTACAAATTCGCTTTCCTTAAGAAAACCTCTATCCATCGTTCGATGGCAGTTAGGACAAAGCAAAAGTAAATTGTCTTCATTAACATCACCACCTAAATGAAAAGGCAAATATGTAGAAAATTCCAAAGGAATAGACTCACCAGAAGCATTGCACATACAACACTGATTGTTATATTTCGCGACAACTTTACGTTTAGTTGCTCTTGGTATAGCTCTACTTTGATTCATGTGATTTTATCCAAGTTCTAACTATTTACTTAAACGGCCAAGAAACGCTTTTATCTTGAGGACATGTATGTGTTTATTTGCCAAACGCTACCTTAATCACATTCTCTTCTTGTATGTCGTAACGTTGTTCTAGTTTCCACTTTGGGTTTTGCTGCCATTGAATGCCTGTTTCGATACAAAATCCAACACCGCAGCGTACCATGACGCTAGATGAAACGTTCATACCTAAGACTTGCGTACCCGAATCAGAGAAGTCGATATTAGTACCACCTATACTGAAATTAATTTCGACAACAGTAATAGGAAAAATAAAGTCGCTAGTATCAGAGATCTTATATTTGGACTTTAACTGTTCATCTGTCAATACTTCCAAAAATCGTAGATAGAGAAAGTCACCGTTACCATACCGAACTTCAAGCTCTTTGCCTTGTGGAGGTGATCTAAGATCAATTGGATGTCCAATATTTTCCCATGAATTTTCATCTATAATCAGCCTTTCTTCTGGTAACAGGCTAAGCATACTTACGCTTAACCTTTGAAAACCATTAGAATCACGGTTGAATTCCACTAGGTTATGTCCATCAATTTGTACAGGGATTGGTGTCTCATAGTAAAGATTGCCGCCTACAACCGACAATATATCACGCCGTAGCCACTCTAAATTCCCCTTAACACTTTTTGAATGAACTCGATTCTTTTTAAACTCGTGTAATTGCTCGTTTGTGTAAGCACGTCCATCCGCTTTGTTATGATGGTGGGCACAAAGAGCAATCATCCCTTTTGGGTCGTTATGCGGCTTGATGTGAACTGGCGGATCGAAATGATGATATTCCAGATAAGGGTTACCACAGTCTCTGACAGGACAACCAAACCCGACTTCTTCTCTTAGGGTTTCCTTGACTTTTTTCGGAATGGATTTTCGTTTCGCCATATTCTTACCTAAATAGAAATACTCAACTTTCTTGGGTAGCCTTTGCTATCTGTTCGCTTGGATTTCTGAGACATCTTTGTTGCTCATCCAAACTCGACTTCATATGTTAACAGTTGCACCATATCAACAATATTTAAAGTAGGTCAAACAAAAGGCATAAGGATACTAGTGAAATTATTTCAAACACATTTCGGGGCAGAACTTTGTCGATGACAATGTGAACCCTATTAAATAGGGTTCATTTCGACTAACAATCAGTGCCTTCTGAAAGTAGCAATGCATCTTCTAATTCAACACCAAGGTAGCGGATCGTGTTGTCTACCTTTGTATGTCCCAGTAAAAGCTGCACTGCTCGAATATTTTTAGTTTTTGCATAGACCAGTGTCGCTTTCGTTCGTCTCATCGAATGAGTGCCATACAGGTTCGGATCTAATCCAAGGTTTGACGCCCATTTCCTAACTAGAGAGCGATAGTACGAATAGCTTATAGCTTTATGCTCACGTCTTTGGCTTGGAAAAAGAAAATCTCGGCTGCTTAGTGAAGCAATCAAAATCCATTTCATTAGGCTTTGTTGAGTTCTTGACGTTATCTCAAATTGAACTTCAATGTCTGTTTTTCGTTGGATATGCTTAACGCGATTAAATATCCTATCTTGCGAAGATACATCGCAAATTCTGAGAGCGAGTAAGTCACTCGCTCTAAGCTTGCTATCAATTGCTAAGTTGAGCAACGCAAGTTGCATCAAATTATTTTCAATTTCTAATCTGGTTCTGATCCGCCAAATTTCCTCAAGCCGAAAAGGTTTTTTGACGCCACTACGCTTCGTTTTGTTGAAAACCACCATGATGACCTCCTTTTTGATTGGTCATCACGATTGTAGTTGGAAGGATTTTGGACATAACCGAGTTACGAAGTGTGGATACCTAACGTCCAGATAACTTTTTCTATGTAAAATACGCCCGTTAACTACAAACAGTGACCAATTTTAGTAACCCACTACACCAGTGAAGCGTCGACAGTGGAATATCCGAAGAGTAGAGTATTCGTTGTCTGATGACCAAACCTTAGGAAGCTGATTCCATATATCCAATTTTTCGTCTCCAGCCCTTTTTTCTTTTCATTTGTAAGTCTTGTCTAAAACAACTCTTAGGAATAGCTCTAAATCGATCTGTATGATCTTCTGTGAAGTTTTTGTCTATGAGTGAAATCGTAGCTTGAATACAAAAAAACGCTCTCAGAGATCGATTGAGAGCGTTTTTCTCTTTAAGTGTGATGAGGCTATGTAGAACTGTATTCAATAAATTAATACAGTTGCATAAAACACATAAAGAGAAACGCCAGTGCCACTACAAACATTTGAAGATACTCTTGAACTATTGGAGGAGTGGGAGCGTCCGTCAATACTGCTTGCCAATGGTTTTTCCAGATCATGCAATAACGGGATTTTTAACTACGAAAATTTATTTGATGAAGCTAACTTCAGAGATAGTGATCGTGAGTTAAGGGACATTTTTGAACGCTTTGACACATTCGATTTTGAAAAAGTAATGCACTCATTGCAATCAGCAGAACAAGTTTGCGAAACCTACAGAGTAGACAGGGACATAATCAATCAGATTAGAGGTGACCAAGAGCAATTAAAAGACTCACTGATTGAAGTTATCGCTAACACTCATCCTCATCGTCCCGGTGCTATTAGTGATGATCGTTTCATCTCTACTAGAAGATTTCTTACTCGTTTCTCGAACATCTTCTCACTCAACTACGACATGCTGCTCTATTGGGCTGTAAACAAAACCAACCTCCAACCATACAGACCAGATAGATGGTGTGGCATGAAAGATGGTTTCAACGGGGATGAGTGGCAACAGCGAACTCAAAACCTACACTTTTTGCATGGTGGACTTCACCTCTACAACAACGATTACGGCATTTACAAGAGGGTTTATGATCCCGAAGATTGGGATGCGATTGTAGATCAAGTAAGAAGATGGCTAGATGCTGGTGAGTTTCCGCTATTTGTATCAGAACCGACCCATCAGAAAAAACTAGAGAAAATTAAACACAACCCCTACCTCAACGCTTGTTATCATGCTTTAGGTAGTCTCGAGGGTGTCTTATATATCCATGGTCATTCGATAGCAGATAATGACCGCCACATATTCGACCAAATTAATCGCAGTAGAGTAAACAAAGTCTTCATCAGTATCTACGGCGATGAAAATGAAGAATGGAACCGTGAATCAATGGCAAATGCAGATAGATTTCTCAATCGAGGCATAGACATAGAGTTCTACGATGCCGATACAACTCCGATTTGGTAATCAACACTCAAACGCTCTCACTATCGAGGGCGTTCAGCCATTCTTTCTCTAATTTTTTCAGCGGGTAATCAAGAAAACACTTGAAGTAAGTCTTAAGCATTTCTTTATCATTACAGCTTTTGACAATTTTCAGAACGGCTTCTGCATCACAATAATCTAGCTTGTACTTACTAGTGTTCTCCTTTGCTTGCGACAGCAATTCTAGGGAATCCTCAGAAAATCCACCCGAAGTCCACAAAGCAAAGCAAAGCTCTTTTCTCTTCCAATCCGGATGCTCTAAAGCATACTTTCTAAGTGTTGGCACCCTCACCTGAAGCCATCGCTTCACTTCATCATGCGAAACAGTTCCGTTTGGCTGGTGGCCTTTACACTCAATAAATAAAATTTGCCCTGTATTTAATTCAGCGATGATATCTGATTCGGCACTGCTCCCATCAAGCGTTTTGCATAGTTCATTCAACCGGACACAAGAAGTGCGATAGGCTTTCTCAACTACACTAGCTGAAAAATACTCAAATAAGACACCTCTTAGGTTACCAACCGCTCCCTCTATCTTTCCGAGTTGGTCAAATAACTCATTAAACCTTTCCGGCTCTATAGTGACAGCATGAGCCGCACTCTCTAATGTCCGAAGTAGGCTTGTTAGTCCTTTAGCAACATCATGCCCAAAAAGCGTTTCTACGGTCGCTGGTAATACACCAGCTTCTTTTGCCAGCCTGAAAGCTTCTTTATGATATTCATTAGCAACAAACATTTGCATACACCGCCCAACATTAGGCAACCCACGTAGCGTTCTACACTTTCTCAGAAACGGCTGTATTCCATCTTCACTGAGTCGTTTGTTTAGCAAGATGTCACAGGCAAAAAAACCTGGCTTAACCTTAGAGGTTTCATCCTTACCCATATTAACTAATGGAGATATATACGATGGCCCCGCCATATCCCATAAAGTGGTACTCACCGATGGTAACTCTTCAGCATCTCTATCTGTGAAAATGTTGTAGCTCACTAAACCAAGGTTTTTAGCCCACTGAGAAATAGCACCCATCAAGATTTTCTCTGCAATTAACCTTGCCCGTATATCTGGAAGGATAAATTGAAGATCCTGTTCATACTGAGTAAGAAGAACACAACGCCCAAAACCGTCAATTTCCCTCACTGATAAAATTTCATGCATCTCTAGACGCTCTAGAATTTTCTCTGGTGGGGTATGCTTTTTCTGCCTTAGTGGGGCTCCGCATGAAATAAGAAAGTGGTCATAAAGCATTACACCACCACGCTCCTTGAGCGCGGCAATAGCATGCCAATAAGCAGAGTTTGTATCCTTGAACGCCTTATATAATGCAGTCCAAAAGAAAGGAGAGCGGTAATCTTTCCTTAAATAAACAAACTTCATATTCCTAGGCAAAGGCAAGCCTTCAAGACGATAAATATCCTTCCCTGTCCGTGAAACCCGTTTCCGAGCTGCATCATGAGACAAGTGATGCTTTTCAACCAATTCTTGTACCAAGTCCGAGCTTAGACATGGTCCTGTTTTCTTCAAGATATCTTCTAACAAACTCATAATGTCACACTGCGCTATATATATTTCCATTTTATGGAGCAAGGGTCACTTAAGACTCTTAGTTAACAATACCTTATAGAATGGGGGCTGGCGAGGTGTAAAAACGACTGAGTTGGAGGGGCATGTCACAGTCATAGAAAAACAACTCAGTACAAACACTTTTTATACCCCTCTAAATCGATCTGAGCGATCACCTAAGAGGTTTTTCGCATAAGTACGACACATTGTGGCTCTTAACGACAAAATTCTCTCAGAGAGCTTTATAGAAAACTTTTTTTGATTTTTTTGTCGATCCATTTGACAGCGGTATCGAAAAATTACTATTAGATCTGTGCAAATAAAAAAACATATATGCATATTGATAAAAACTACCTATTGGAGCTCTTTGTAGCTTTCGAAGAAAACGATAAGCCTCACTTGAACGTTTTCGACCTTATTGCCCGTGGTATTAAGGTTTATATAAACAATGAAAAACATGAATGCCGGTTGGATTCGAAATTTATTTTTCATATCCAACTTCTAGTTGAAGAAGATCTGATTGTCGCCCATGACTTGAAGCCCTTTGAGACGATGGAAGGAATCGGTATTTTGCATGATGAGTTTGGAGATGCTTACGACATCGACCTTAACAGTAAGATGCTTTGGCTGACGACTAAAGGTCATAAACGTTTAGAAGATCTAACTCAAAGTGAGATTGGGGATAGCTTAATTGATGAAGTTAAGAAATCACCCGCCAAGGCATTAGCCACTGGTGTCACTGAAACCGTGAAGCTAGCAATAAAAGGGTTACTTTAACCCTCGCTCCTGTGCCCCGGACTTCCGGGGCATTTTTCTATCAGGTATTACATAGGTATATCCACCATATAATCCACTATTTCATGAGCTAAGACTTTAGCCTCTTGTGACAACTCCTTGTAGCATCTAGTGCCGGACGTGCTCGCTCTTCATAGTGCCTATAAACAGACTCCCTGCAGGTAGAACCCACTTCAAAACCCAAAAGCTGATCCATGTAGTAATCAGACTCTTCTCCGTGGCACTGTAAAACACTTCCTCACTAAAACCCACCCAAGCCTCATCCTAAGCGGTTGCTTTATATCACATTTTTATCTTGCCATTGTAGTATAGTCTTCTTTAAGTACTGACTTATCTGTAGGTAGCCCCTTGTACATCAAAAAACTAATTGTTAAGAATTTCAAAAAGATTTCATCTGATAGCTTTGACCTCAATGAGCATGTGAATATTCTCGTTGGCGATAACGACTCAGGGAAGACAACCATATTAGAAGCTTTAGAGTTAGGGACCAGTGCAAGCTACCGCGGTAAGCCGATAACAACATCTTTAAATGCCCATCTATTTAATATCGATGCTGTAGCTAAATACCTGAAAGAAGACCGCTCAAAAGAAAGCCTCCCTGAGATATTAGTTGAAATTTATCTCTCCGATTGCCCTGAATATCGAGGCAAGAATAATTCACTTGATCAGGAAGAGGACGGGATTTTTCTCAGAATTTGCTTTGATGATGACCTTACCGGCACCTATGAAAATTTCCTCAAAAATGCAGATTCCATCGACAGTGTTCCAACTGAGTTTTACAAAGTCGAATGGTTTAGCTTTGCTTGGGAACCCATAAAATTCCTGAACCGTAAAGTTAAAGGGCTATTTATCGACCCCACTAAGCTACATCCGACTTACGGTAAAACACAGTATCTTTCAAACATAATCAACTCTTCCCTCACGAAAGAGCAACAAGCACTGCTTAATTTAAACTATCGTCAGCTAAAACAATCATTTGAGCAACAGGAACAGGTTAAGAACCTAAATGATGGTCTTGATACAGCTAATCAGGTAACCGAACAAAACCTATCCATCATTGCTGACACAAACTCAGGGACAGTTGAAGCTGGCCTACAACTAGCAGTCGATGAGGTATCCTTTTCGCATATAGGTAAAGGTGAGCAGAGTAAGATTCAAGTCAAACTGGCACTACTAAATAAAGGCGGCAACGCAAACTTTGTAACGGTAGAAGAACCTGAAAACCACCTATCACATACCAATCTTAGCGAGTTGATTGAATTCATTGCAAACAACAGCTCAAATCAAGTTTTCATTACTACACATAGCTCATATGTTTTAAATAAGCTAAGCCTTGGAAACTTGTGTTTGATTGCCGACAGATACCTTAGATTAAATAACATTGACTCTAAAACAGCGAAAACCCTTCAAAGGCTACCGGGTTACGACACGCTGCGTATTGTCCTTTCAAGGAAAGTCATCCTAGTTGAGGGACCGTCCGATGAACTTTTGCTGAAGAAAATTTACATACAGACTTACGGTAAGTTACCTGAAATGGATGGGATAGATATCATCGTTGTACGTGGAATAGGCTTCAACCACTATCTGCAAATTGCAAAACACACTGGTACTCAAGTAAATGTAGTTAAAGATAATGACGGCTCGTATCAAGAAAACATCATCGACTATGCTGCAGCGTATCCAGCTGAGAATATTAGTTTTTTCTCTGAAGCTGACGATGAGCTTAAATCTCTCGAACCCTCTTTGATAAAAGCAAACTCAGATAGTAATGATTCCCTACTGACTTTTGCAGAAATCGCGTTAGCCACTCAAACTTTCAATAAACTTAAGAAGTTGGACGACTTAGACAAGAAAATAGAATTTTTCATTGCTGTTTATATTGGCCCCAAAGCTGACAAAAACTACGGTACAAAGAAGGTGGATTCAGCAATTCGGATTTTCGATAGTGAGGAAGAGATTCAATACCCTGACTATCTAGTGGAGGCTCTGAAGTTTGACTAAGAAGCTATTTATCGCATGCGCTGGAGCTGGTAAGACTACCCGCATAGTAAATGAATCAATAAAACTGACCGACTCTGGTATTAAAGTTTTAATCATCACCTATACCCGCAGCAATCAAAATGAACTGATTAAGAAGTTTAAAGAACTTGGTGGTCGGCGAAGAGACTTGTTTATCGTAAAAGGTTGGTACTCATTCATCTTAGAAGATGTAGTGAGGCCTTACCAACGCTGTATTTTTTCTACTCGTATCGATGGCATCAATCTAAACAGCAACAACCCTCATAAAAGAGGCAAAATGCACATTCCTGGCCGCGCTGAAAAAATTAATGGTAAATACAACCCCAATCACTACTTAACTCCGCAAAATCGAGCTCATACAGAGTTCATTGCAAAACTGGCTTACCAAATAATAAAAACGTCCAAAGTAAACATGTCTGAACGCATCAACGCAATTTATGGCAGAGTTTACTTGGATGAAACTCAAGATTTTGCTGGCTGGGACTTTGATCTCATTAACTTACTTTCTCAATCGAAGGATCTAGAAATACATGCTGTAGGGGACTTCAGACAAACTATCTACCACACATCATCCAAGCCTAAAAAACCGTCATCTAGCGCAGATAAGTTAGTTGAGTATGTAAAAATGGGATTCACAGTGAATCAAATGAATGAGTGTTGGAGATCAATCCCTTCGATCTGTTCTTTTTCAGACAAAGTTCATATCGGAGAAGGGTATCCTGCGACAGTATCCAAGAAAGACAAACCAGACAATGTCACTCATACTGGCATACACTACGTTGCTCCTAAAGATGTTGATCAATACATAAAACTACATTCGCCTTTGATACTCAGGCACTCATCGACCTCTGGGAAAGCGCTAAATAAGTACAACAACTTGATGACATTTGGCGAGTCGAAAGGTAAAACTACAGAGCACGTGCTTATTCACCCAACCCAACCTTTCGTAAAATTCCTGAAAGGGCATGCTACCCCTTTTAAAGGAAGCTCTACTGCAATAAGCCAGAACAAGTTGTATGTAGCTATAACTCGAGCTCGATATAGTGTAGCGTTTATCGTTGAAGATAAACACTTCGATGATAAATTATGGCAGCCAACATAATGAGGTTTGAATCTATCTTGCTTTTCGTCCCATTAGCTCAATTATCGAAAGTAATATGATCTCTCGGACTAGACCATGGAGCGCTATAACTCATTTCGGGGCATTTTCGAGCTAGAAAATGCCATGTGTTAAATTTCAGATTGTGACGCTTTTGGACAGAAACGTGCTAGAGATTTGAGATCTAACGCGCTCGATATCGATTAGAAAAAGTATCTTGAAGTCTTAAATGCTTGTTAGCTTTGTTTCCTAGCAGTGACACCATAGTTATAAGCGTCAAAAAACACTAGTCCAAGATTTGAAATACTATATCGCTCAACGTGAGTCCTTTGCGGGTTTTCTGTTCTAGCTAAAAGAGGAGTAAAAATCATACTGTAGACTTTTTTCTCTATAAGTTCGGTGAGAGTTAAATCGACGATGCTGAAGCCTGTTGAAAGAAAGCTCTCTAAATCTGTAGTGTAAGATTTATCGATAACTTCCAAAGTGACTTTGAATTCTTCAACAGTTAGGTAACCTTCAATATAACCAATAAATAAATTTGCAATTATAGTAGGCTTTTTGTTATCACTAACCTTATCTAAAACGTTAATTAATTTCTCAGATACTTCATTTGCATCACAGCTTAGTGCGAATTTTTTTATTTTATTTAAATCCCGTTCACTAACATCTTTTATGCTTACAAAAAACTGCTCCAACTTCTTTGCAAACAACGCATCTCTAATAGATGTCGCTACCGATAAAATATTGAAAATATTATCTAATACAGGTATTTCTCTAATCCATTCATTTTCTGAAATGTGATCTAACAAAACCTCTGCATTATCTTTGATTATGGCCAAACCACTATCTTTCATTTTAAGCCTCCAAAAAGCCAATCATTGGGAGTCACTCTTAAATGCTTGCATGCCTATATATCGCTAAGCTCACGCCTCATTTGGTAAAGAAGAGAGTTAGACTGTTTTTTTATCTGTGCAGCTAAATCTGACGCTTTTTTTTGAAACGCTTCGGTTTCACCATGCTTTTGATTCAATACGATATCGGTGAAATTGCTCATGTAATCATTTGAACAATCCATGGACTCTTGTGTTAGGCCCTCCAATTTGTCGAATGTCTGAAGCATCTCATCTGTTGCTATCAACTTTAAACGATTTGACTCACTTTTAAGTATTAGAACATCCTTTAGCCCTTCTTGCATCAGCGCAGATACTTGCGAGCTAAGCCAACCAATGACTTGATGTTCTCTCTCTTTATCTCCCGCTTGAGTTGCGGCCAAGTAGCTTTGTAAATACTCATCGAAAATCGGCTGCATACGTTTTGGAAGTTCTATCTCGTTTTTACGTCCAAAATTGTCCAAGTCAGTCACATACTTTGCATATTCACGTGCTTTTAAGTCGAAAATTTTTAATCGTCTGTCAGCCTTATACCGAAGGTCTTGCTCCAGTAGCTTCAGGTTTCGCTCATGTCTTTGCTTATTGAAGTATACAAACAAAGCCCAAAGCACATTTATGATGCCAAAGACCCACGCATAGAATTCGGGATTTTCTTGTATTACTTCATAAATTGACTCCATAAGTCTCCTTTAGGCATAACGCAACATAGACGGAACTCTTCCGTCTATGTTGCTGCCATTTATTATGAAACTCAACTGCTATCAATCTGTTGTGTTAATAGATATAGAATTAAGCGGGAGAAATACGGGAAAAGTCCGTGTAGGAGACCAAAGTACGGATTAGATTAACTTGGTCTATTGGTGATCTGACTAGGTCGCCCTATTGCTGGTTCTGAGAAGCTTTGGGGCAGAAGTGTTTTAGAGTAGTCGCACTAAGGCGCTCTTGTTCCAAAGCGGGTCTCGATTCCAGACGAATTAACACTAGCTTGGGTATCAAATGAACTAGCTTCTATTCCAACGCAATATTATGGGCATGATTTACATTACAAACCAGCGTTACGCTGTGTGCTATTGACTCTCCCAAAGAGTTTAATTGTAAGGGCTTTGTTATTACACCATTGGCACCAGCATCAACGAATGCTATCGCTGTTTCTTTGGTAACATCAGCGGTACAACCAAGAATAACCCCTTGAAAAGCATACTCATTTCGTATTAATTCTGTCGCTTCTATTCCTCCCATATGTGGCATTTGATGATCCATCAAGATTACGTCAAAAGAACATTGGCGTACTCTTTCAGCAGCTTCTTTACCGTTAGATACAATAGAAGTAGTAAGCCCTAGCTTTTCACACAAGCGTTTAGCAACAAGTTGATTAATCCGGTTATCCTCAACGATAAGGACTGACTTACCGGAAAAGTCTTCTTCGTTTGAGATCTTTCTTTTATCTTGGAAGGTGGTTCCTCTTGGGCTTGTCACTTTTGCTACAAAGCAACTTCCTGAACCTAACTCACTTGTGACTGTAATATCCCCACCCATTGATAAACATAATTTTTTTACTATGGATAAACCTAACCCTGTACCTCCAAATTCGTGCATCGTTCTAACATCCGCTTGTTCGAACGCATTAAAAATACCGTTTAAACGATGTGATGGTATACCAACTCCAGTATCAGAGACTTGAATAAAAAGCTCACTTTTTTCATTGTCATATTTTAAAATAACTTTAACCTGCCCATCAGAGGTAAACTTAATGGCATTCCCCACCAAGTTGTAAATAATTTGACGTATACGAGCTTTATCTCCGACTAAAACAAGATCTTCAGGCAAACTACTGGTATCGAATATAAGCTGAAGGTTTTTGCCAGAAGACAGCGGATAAAAAGAGTTTTTTATTGGTATCAATAGCTTGTTTAGTTCGAACTCTTCCTCAACAAAAACTAGATTTCCTTGTTCTAGATTTGAAAAATCAAGAATTTCGTTTATGACTGCCATTAGGTGTTCACCTGACTCTAAAAGCGTGTCTAAGTGTGTCTGAATAGTTGAATCTTTATTGTCAGAGATGAGTAACTGCGTCATTCCTATAACACCATTCATTGGGGTTCTTATCTCATGACTCATTGTTGCTAAAAACATAGACTTAGCTAAGTTGGCTTCCTCCGCCTTATTTACAGCCCCTTGTAACGCTAACTTGGTTTTTTTCAATTCTATAATGTAGTGGTTAAGGTAAAGGAACACGACAGAGAAGACTAAAATAATCAATAGTATCAAGGTATAAACGGTTGCTTCGCTGGTTAAGAATATGTTGTCCATCAAACGTTCGTGAACATGTTCCGCTGCTTCATCCATCTCTTCTGAAAAAACTTGTTTCTCTAATTCGTTTAATAAAGATTCTGATACAGTTTGTTGTTTTGCTTTAAGTATTTTCTCAAGTAATGCCAATTGTCTATCAGCAGTTTTTACGTACTCATCAACTACAGAAGGAAGTGAATTGCCTAACCAAAGCATTTGAGGAAATCTAACGTTAACGTCATTGCTAGCTTCCTTTAAAGTGTTTAACTCGTAAGTTAGCTCTTGTACTTCAGAAAGTAGTTTATTTATCTTGTAGTCAACGTCTTCTGGCTGAGTTAGATGAACATAGCTTCTCATATGGACAAGGCTTGCTGAATGGGCAACGTGCGAGCTTTCAATAGCCTCTAGAAGAGAGTTTTGAGTTTTAAATGAAAAGAATAAACTGAGAGTTATGCCCAATGCTATCGCAATTAAAGTTTCCAGAACGTTGAACATTGTTGAGTGTTCATTATTCACTTGAGTCCTCCAGATGGAATTCATGGATAACAGGTATAGAGCTTTCTTTTTCAATATAATCAAAAAAGCAAGCAACCATAAATAGCCAAACAATTAATGCTATCCATACAAATACGCTTGTCTTATTCACTTTCCGGCACCTCTCTTTTTCCATATGCATAAAGTTTAGAAGAGCAAAGCCTCAATAACAATTCAATTTTTGTGACTAAAGTCAACGGAAAGAAAATGATATGGGTATGAAACGCTTAAAGTTGTTGGAGTAAGGCGCTTCTGTCCCTGAGCGCTAGAAACAGGTGCTCGCAAGCATCGAAATACGCAGACTAAGACACTCTGTCCCAATCAGAGTCAAACATTATTATACGTTACTGATTGAGACAGGCTTTCAATTAATAAGAAGTTATCCTTTGTAATACTCAGTGTGAGCACACTTCGGGCATGGTGGTAAAGTATCATCATGATCATCTAAGTCGACTTGCTGACCGCATTTCTTACAGGTATAACTACCTTTACCCGGTTTTTCTCCTGTTGTAGCCATCATTGCTCTCCATATATTTAATTAGACTTCGCTGTACACTCAGGCGCTAGACCCGAACTAAAACAAATATACAATTAAGCACACATGTGAAATGTGACTAAGTTCGTTTTTCAAACGTTTGTAGCAATAGAGCTAAGGCACTTTTGTCCCTAATAACTATGTTATTCGAGATATCGCAGCCAAGAGACGACTATTGATTACCCACCGAAGGAGCGCGATTCTTTGGGCAGTATTCAGCCTACGAATTAGATATCTACCAACTCGGCAATTTTCTCTGCTACAACTTCCATTGAATCCTCAGAAGTATCCAAACCTGTTCTGGATGCTAGCATGGGGCTGACATTTCGTAGGGCTTCATAAGATGTGTTATGTACAATTGGAATAAGTTGGTTGCCAGCTAATAGTGTTGAAAGTTCTTTGTCGGCGACACTCTCTTTTGGAAGCCGCTCCAACATCGCTGGAGTCACCAATACAAGTCCTATTCGAGAGTTGGCCAATCCCTTATCGATAGCGCGCATCATCGGCACACCAAGTCCAAGATCCTTTTCGCTAAACCAAACTTTAACACCTGCTGCTTCAAGTAAATCATGCAATTCTTTAGCTGCGTCTTTACGGTCGCCCCATGCATGGCACAAGAATACATCTCGAAGATCTGGCTGTTGTGCTGCACGAGTCTCGACTGTTTCGCGTATCGGTGTAAGAGACTGAATTTGAGCGGATGTATAAGATACAGAAGAGCCTGATTTAGACCAACTTGGCTTTTTACTGCTACTTGTTCCGCTACTACTAATGCGAGATGGAGAGTAAGATGAGGTTGAGTATGAACTGTAACCTCCACTTCCATAACGACTATAGCGTCCACCACATGCCGGGCAATTAGCTGCGGCGGCCGCTGAACGATGTCCTCTTGATGGTGCTGTGCATCTAGCCAATTGTTTACCTCTCTATTCAAATGAGTATTAATGTAACCTTCGCAAGGTATTACGACCGAAAAAACACAACATATAGTGTGTCATCAGTCTCACAATGGAATATACGGAGTAACAAAAACCATATTCAAGATAAGGGGGCTTAAAGTTTTGTCTAGATATCAGATTAGTGAATCTTATCTCATTTATATGAAATTGATATTTATGAGCATTACAACCAACATATCGATTCAGCTATCGATAGCTTTTAAGATCTCGTCACTATTTGCAAATATAAACAAAAGAAATTGAAAACTAACTCGCTTGATGGCTCAAATCGCTTTTGTCCCAAAGCATGGCGGCATAACACGTCTCTGGACAAAAATAATTTAGGGCAATTACTTAAATTGAGTATGTTCGAATTACCTTTTTTATGGCAAACCATACAATTAGAAACAAGCTAACTTGGAGCTTGGCTAAAGATTACTACTACATTTGTGCCACATTTTTATTGTAAATTCACAGGTGTATACAACCCACCTAAAGTCTCATCTTGTTTGTAGCAAGTAAGGAAAGCGTCTACTACACAGGGGTCGTATAGTTTATTTCGGCCTTGTTCTAAGGTATTGATAGCTTTCTTCGCTCCGACAGCCTTCCTATATGGTCTATCATTTGCCATAGCATCGAAGGTATCTGCAACAGCTATAATCCGAGCCTCAAGTAAAATTTCATTCCCTTTGATTCCGTTTGGGTAGCCCGAGCCATCCAACCTTTCATGGTGCTGTTCGATCATTTCGACGATTGGCCAAGGAAAAATTACTTCATGAAAAATCTTTGCTCCCACTTCTGAATGACTTTGGAGTAACTTGTACTCTGCTGGCATGAGCTTCCCAGGCTTACTTAAGATTTGAGACGGGATCGTAATTTTCCCGATGTCGTGAACCAAAGCTCCAATGACTAGTCCCTCTTTCACAGAGTCTTCTAGTGAAAGTTTATCAGCTATAAGGTCGCATATATGAGCGACATTGCGTTGGTGAGAGGAAGTGTATTCATCACGAATTTCAAGCGCACGAGATATTGCGCCTAGCATATTAGTCATAATCGCGATGGAGGTAGAAGAATCAAATTCTAGCTTGTTGTTAGCTAATCCAGATTCGATCTTACTTACCTTTGTTTGTACCTGAGGCCAGATGTCATTGATCATACTGTAAAAATAACTTACGAAGTCATGACTGTATGGTGCGTTGTTGTTGCCTATGCCGATGACTGCAACTACGTCATTCTTTTGTATTACGGGAAGACTGAAGTGATGAGTTAGTTTTATGTGGTCTTTCGGTAAAGAGTCATCTATGGAATAGTTTGCATCATAGTGGTTGTGTATTACGGGCTTTTTAGTTCTTATACTATCTGCCCATATTCCTGCAGATGATAGTGGATAGTGGGTTACGTAGCTGCAATGGCAATGTTCCAAAACAGAGGTTGACCAAACATTTAATGCGATTTCTTCGTTAGTATGAGAATAGAAGTGGAAATATCCGATATCGCTCTTAGCTTCTTGTACAAAAAAATCAATGAGATCTCGATAGAAGTCATGACTCGTTAAATATTTCTTTCTTGTAAGAAAATCTATACTCATAGAGCTTTCAGTCCGTTAAAATTGATATTGACTTTAAGTCTAGTTCTTTTTCGCGTATTTCATCTGACATTAGCAGAATTTAGGCTGGCTAAGAAAGTACATGTTCTGGCTGAAACTAATATTGGGGCAGATCTGTACTAACTGAATTAGCTAGCTGGAAGATGGGAAATGGGCTTAAAAAAATCTAGCCCAGATTAAATCTGACAGGCACCGAGTCAAAAATGGGTAACTGTCAGATCAGGTCTGAATTAGTACACTTTAAATGCTCTCAGCAAATTCAGGTTGCTTCGTCTTAGTTAAATCGGTGATAGCACCAAGCTCGATTGCTTCTTTCAACTCAGCTTGCTTGCGCATTGCTTTAGTTTCATTGAAGTCCTGTGCTACAGCAGTTTCGATGAACTCAGCATCATCAATATCGAAGTTTTTAACAGCTTTCTTGATGTCAGATAGATCCACTTGGAAAAACTCTTTACGCCTATTCACCATGTTCAGACGGTCATTATCGAATACGCGATGCAACTCTTTCTCAAGAGAAGGTGCGTCAGTGGTGTGAATCATGGCGTGGACATCAAAACTGAATGGTACTGAAGCGTCACCCAACTCCTTGACCCGATCCATTGGTTCGAGTCGACGGGTCATACCAATCTTATAAACGTTTTCTCCAAACGAGCCAATATTACTAATAACATAAACGTGACCTTGCTTGGTTTGCTCTGCCATACTCTGTGCACGTTGATGCTTTTGCTCTGCGGCTTCAAGATCAGACTGTAGCTGTGCGATCTGTTCTTCCAGTTTACAACGGGCTTCGTCATTCGCTGACTCGAGCTGTTTTCTAGCGGTCACAAGAGCTTTAGAAAAGCGTGCTTCTTCTTTGATGGCTTCTTGTTCCGCTTTCTTGATCTCAGCTTCAATCTTCGCTTCTTCACGCATTTGAGCCTTAATTTCAGCCTGTTCTTCTTTCTCTGTTTGTTTCTTCTCTTTGTGCTCGTGAGTCAGGCGAAGTTCCTCAATTTTCAATTGCAAATACTTATTTGAAATGACAATCGTGTTGGACTCATTCAGCTTATTAATTGCTTCAAAGGCTTTATTAATTCGCGCTTCCATCTTGACGACATTTTTCCATGTACAGTTGGCGATGGCTGCTTCACATTCGTTGTTGAATGCGCGAGCTGTGAGCCTAATGCCTCGGTCAGTCATCTTCTTACCTTCGACTTTTGAGTTACCTACCGTCCACTCAGTGGTGCAGTAAATCGCTCCAGAGGTATCCTTCAGGCGAAGAAGGTCTTTTTGACGCTCTTTGCACTCGCGGACTTTCTCTTTAAATTGCTCCGCAGTGTCAAAGTCAAAGTGTGGTTCGTAGAAGCCTAGCTCTAGCAACTCAACGTCATCGTCATAAATGCCTATTTTATGGATGAGTGAGTCATATATGCCTTTCTTTTCTTTGTAACTCGACTTGAGTTGCTCAATATCATTTGTGACCTCAAGAAAAACTGCATTGGCTTCGTCTTGGCGCAATTTGGAAGCTTGATCTCGAACCTCAATCTCTTTATCCAAGTTGATGATGCCAGAATATTGCATCTCATAGTCAGCAAGTGCTTGAGAAGCCTTTTTGGTTTCCTGTTTGGAATCTTCCAGTTCTCGTTTTGTAGATTTAAGTCGAGCAATAAAGATAAAAAGCACTACAGCTAGTAGTGCAGAAATCACTAGAAATAGTAGCGGGGGTAAATTTGCGAATGCTGATTGAGGCATTATCACTCCTGATTAAAAATTTCAGGTGTAGTTTAACAGAATAATTCGGAGGTATTATGCCATTGTATTTTTTAAGGTTATTAAAATAAAAGGAAGACAATAGGGTCACATCTTGCGTTTTGCCACGCATTACTTTTAGTATGTCAAAATTAGCTGCCGATCTGGAACGTATTTAGAAGCGAAACAAACTTTGGGGCATTTTCGTGTTTCATGCCCCCTAGGCACATCTTTGGACAGAAATGAGTTTCGGAGAACCAAGTATTAGCAAATCACGAATTAGCATAAGTATGGAAAGTCATTAAGCTCACTGTCCAGTATTAATGGTGCGCATCAAATCTTATCCCACCAAATATTCAAACAATTTGATCACGACCAATGCTCCAAGTGCTCCTTTTACAAAAGCTCTCTGCCTGTCTAAATGACGAATGAAATACAGCTTATCAGCTTTTTGCTCTTCATTATCCCAGTCATATTCACGCAGCTTCCGAATGAAATCCATATCATCATCGCTGAACTTGTATACTTTTTCCCTACGTAATGCTTTTTAGGCTTTTTCATCATGTACTCATTTTTATTCATTCGTATAAGTCCTGTTTAAACTTGGGTGTCCTGCAATACCAGTACGAGTCAGTTAAAGGAAAACTTTATAGCCAACTTACTATTGTGCTTTTTGAGCTGTAACTTTCCTATTTTCTGTATGGAGCAGGCATAGCGACTCTAGACGCTTTTTATTTTCTCTAGTGGTCTTCTATGAGGTCTTCCAGATAATGAAAAGGGACTGGGTATCGATAGCGGCGGCAAGCTGTCAGTATCAAAGGTGCTTTGCCTTTAATAACAGCTGACATCCTCTCGAATGAATCAGCAGTTCCGCATTCTTGCTTTATCTGCTCTAGTGCTAAAACTCCATTGACTGGAAATTTAGCTGACGCAGAACCATGCATATCTGAGTTCGAGTACATATTTTGCTCACTACATTTGTTTGGGTACCAATACTGGAAGGTGCAGTGCGCTAGGTTATCGGTGGTGAAATTTTCTAGCTCTTGGCTGACTGAGTCCAGCTTATATAGGGAGCAAAACACAGTTAAAAGCGGATATAAAATACTCGCTTCTGTAACTTTATTTTTATATGTACTGTCAGCTATATCCTTCCTTCTATGTTCAAGTAGCTTTTCATAAGAGTTATGTACAATGGGGTACATACCATCACTTTTAAAAGAGAAAATACACATATCGACTATTTCTGATAGCCAATTTTTCACAAACTCATCAAGTTCTGAGTTACCTGAAAGTAAGGTCAAAGTCAGAGCTAGATCAATTGCTTGCGAGTCTTTATATGGTGACAGCAATAAAGGATTATTGACAACTAAGAGGTTAATCGACCTTGTTATTTCCCTTAGACGTAAGCGTAAGGCTTCTTGCTCTTTGCTTTCTTCATCAATTGGTGGAGAAACTTTGTAACTCTTTATCAGCGAGTCTAAAACCCAATGTCCTTTTATAGATAACCGTCCTAGTACATCAAATAGCTTAAAATTTACATCAATAGAGCACGGAGAGTGGACGGCATGCGAAAGTGCGTATTTATGTTCAACATAAGGAATTAAGCACTGGTCTACATAGCAGTCCGTAATTTGTTGATATGTATCTAAAATACTATCGAATGATTTGGAAGGTTTATTCCTTCCGGTGTAATGGTCTTTAACCTTGTCCCAAGCAAATAACAATGCTTGCTCCGACGAAAGGTAGGCTGCTTCTATGTTTCTACCATCACGACACCACGAAAACAGAACCCACAAACAAGTGTTTATTCGAGTTATGGCTGATGCGACGGAGTCTGTATCTTTGGCGTTTGATAGAACTTCATTAATCAATAGAGAGAAGTGTCTGCTTGAGCTCTCGGGTTCTTCAAGTAGCGCCAAGGACTTTCTTAGCAAAGACTGACTTAAACTAGGCAGTAATTCTTCTTTCAATAAGTGCTTTTGAATAAACTCTGATAGCTTATCTCCATTCCACTCTTCAAAGGAAATATTGTCTCGTGTATTTCTTTGTTCATAGCCAGACACCTCTTGTCTGATCCCGGAGTTAACATCGCCGCCAAAACACAAACAAATGACTATCTTTTTACCTTTATGCTCTGGAGGTAAACGACTAGAAATAAAGGAGTCTTGAATTTCATCTAACGAGGGTCTAAGAGCTTGATCTGCACTTCCATTCCAAGTATCACGAGTAAGGTTTCCAGACTTAACCGAGAACAAGTAAACTTTTTCTTCCTCATTATTTATTTGTCCAACTGCCGCTATATCTACACCATATTCTTTAACTCCTCGAGTTGGCGAAATGAACACATTCATTCCCATGCTGCTCAACAAGTCTGGTAACACAGCATCTAGCTCTTTTCGCTCTTTCAATGAAGCTAAGTATTGCTTAAGAATCAACTTCACTCTTTAACCTCTCGTGACGGTAAACCCGTAATGTATAGTCTAAGTTTTCGGGATCCAAGACGTTCAATCTTGGCATTTCGGTAGAGTGAGAAAAAGAGCGCATTTGCACCTCTTGTCGCACCTGATCTCCATCTCCCTGATGCACATAGTAAATAGAGCTGTTCCCGTACAATAATTTTTGCGTCGTCGCAATTTGGCTGATGAATGATGATCTCGATGCTTTTTCGTAGGCTGCCTGCATATCTTTGTTGGACTCTCTCCAGTAAGCGCTGAGGTTTTCACTCGGAGCCATTAATTCATTCAGTCCAGATACTTGCTCTATACCTGAATGATAAGCTTGAAGCCTATTGAGCAGCCGCTCACATAAATTCTCGTTCATACCTTTGTCAATACAAGATTGGAAGAATTGCTTTAGTTCTCCTGGGTAGCTTAGAAGCAAGGGTTCATACAAAACCTGTTCAAGCTGTTTACGTGTAGTTGTCGAAGCTACATTGTAAATTGATAAAATGAAGCTTGCCGCCGCAATAGGCCTAGTGAACAACCAGCCAACAGCTTTGTGACTAACAAACTCTTGTTTTATTCCTTGTTCCAGCAACTCTATTTCCGCCTCTAGAGTAAGATCCTTGCTTGTTAGATCATTAACTAGCTCTGAAACTCCGCTGCAAAGTGAGGATGTTCCAGACAAAAACCACTTTGTAGTAATGTGGTTCAATAGCTCTTGATGCTTGCTTAATAACTCATTGGAGAAATAGTCAAGCATCGACACTTTTACACCAACAGCTAAAATCGATTCTAATAACTCGACGGCAACTGAAGGTGTATCGTTGCTAATCAACCTGACTAGTAAATGATCTATATTATCTATGGTGTCTGTGTGTTCTGGGGATACATTGGCTAGTTTTTTTAAAAGAATATTCAAAATACTTTTAGGTAGAGTGACACTTTGAAATGCTACAAGCTCTGAGATGACATATAGAACCTCTTTATTAGTATCGTCAAAAGTGGTTGAAATTAGATCTTCTATTTGGGGCCAATAGGATGGGAATCTTCCTCCGAAGAAGATGATCGCCCTTAGTATCCCTGCACGACAGCTGTTCTCTTGCTCGCTAGTAGTACTGCTGTATAGGAGTTCCCAAATAGCGCAAGCGTGAGCCTCATCAACATCAATGTTTCCCAGAGTCAAATAAGCTTGACCTCGAACCATTTTATTTGCATTTGCAACTAAACTTTCTATCGTCTGGATAGCTTCAATCATTTGGTTTGAGTTAAATGAAAGGATTGAGCTTGAGAGAAAGGAGGCATATGTGCTGAGTTCACTTTGTTCTAGGATAAACTTAACGCTATCTCTAGGGCGATGATTTTCTGCTTTACAGAAACGTTGATAAGCTCCCCCAATAGCCATGTCTCGACCAGTTTGCTGCTTGATAAGAACTAAGCAGTGCAGGACATCTTCAACGCTTGAATTTAGTGAAGGTAGGGTACTCTCGAAGGCACTTAGAATACTGAAACTGTTATATTCAATAGAGGCTTTATCTACAACGCTTACAATATTGACAAGGTCAATATCACCTGAGTTATGCAGATCTGCTAGTGCCCCTTTCAAAGCTTCATCGTTAGAGCGTATTTTCTTTATATATAAGTCGCTGATCTGGGTCAGTAGACCTTCCTTAGTATCACTCGCAGCTTGCAATTTAGCTTTTATTTCTTCCAATGACATTTCGTACCTCTAACTAGATAGTCAATAAGCACTTTGTTGGATAAAAGGGGGCAGAGCAAATAGAAAATTATCGAATTGAGAGTTGGATAGGTTCTAAAATGTTTAATCAATACAATCGAAGTGAATAGGTTCACATATTAGTATTGTGAGTTAAATATCTGTAAGTGCTTGATAGGCTTATAGTGTCATTAGGGGCATTAATTTTAGCTGTGACTCCAGGAATACTCTATGTCAACAAACATTGAGACATCTTCATTCATCGCCACCCACAAGGTGGGGGCGAATGTTTTAAGTGTTTCTATATTTGACTCTTGATAGGTACTGCTTTCTGGAAACTTATCAAGTTCTATCCACTGCTTTACTGTATATGCATTTGCGCCTTGGTAGAACCAATCACTATTACCTTTAATGAGTCGTGTTCTTCGTTAATTGGGCTGGGCATATATTAAACTCCTTTGAGATGATCATTTTTAACTCCCCTGCTGGATGTTATGTTTGAATGGTTTACTCTAGAAGATATCACCCTCTGCAAAGTAGTTCATTTCGACGCCCCTATGTGTCTTTAGCTAGCCATTGTAGACTGCGGCCTCCTCGCTTATACAGAAGAGAAGGCCGAAATTACTCTCTGTTTAAATGCTCCAAGCCGAAGCTCATCAAAGGTATCTAGTGTTCCATAGAGACTATTTGAACTGTCTGTACTGTTTTCCCAAGATACTGTTGTTCTCCCGCTGTTTTGGGACTCAAGCGGAAGCGCGATACTTAAGCTATTTTCTCGACCAGAGAACTCTGTTTCGATAGGTTTCCCCATACTTACATAGAGACGAGACTCAGGAATATCCTGTTCAATCCTTTCAGAAAACTCAATCAGGCTTTGCTCTGCAAAAGTGAATAACCACGCTTGTTGGTTTATTGTATTATTCACACGAAGTATTCGTCCGAGCACCTGCCTGAAATACAATTCAGTTTTGACTGAACTCATATGGCAGCATACTTGAAGGCGCGGAATATCAGTACCCTCACTGATCATACCTACACTAACAATCCATTGTGCGTCGCTTTGTCGATAACGCTCTATTTCTGCTAGCGGTTCTTCATGTCGATAAGTGACGATAGAAACGGTTTGCCCAAGCTTTTGAGACAGCACCTCTTTGATTGTTTGCGCATGTTGAACCGACGCTGCAACAATCAGCCCACCGGCATTGGGTGATCTGAGACGTACTTTTTCTAGCCGCTCACATCCTAAACCGAGTAGATATTCCATCGCCTCTTGGTTGTGAATAACACTCTGGTAGGATGCTTTTGTCTGTTTAAGCATCTCTAATATTGATGAAAAGGATTCGACTTTTTCGCTATTACTAACAGACAAGTGTTCATTATCAACCAAGACGATTTTGGGCGTTCTACAAACACCATCAGCTATAGCTTGTTTAAGAGTGTATTGGTAATCGACAAGAAGCTGTCCGCCTGGGTCGCTGTACTCACCCATCACAATGGGTAAAGAGTCTGAACGCCACGGTGTACCTGAAAGTGCGAGGGTAAAAGTAGCAAGCCCTTGAATCTTAGTGAGAACTTGCTGCCCCCAAATGTTCGCATTTCCAACCTCAGAGCCAGAGCAATGGTGTATTTCATCAAAGACAACAAAGACCCTGTGATTCCGCAATGTTTGCCAAAACTCGTCATTGAGGAATTGGATCGATTGGTATGTTAAAGATTGCCCGACAGATCCCATGCCACCATTAAACGTACACTTAAGTACCGACGAAAAGGTTCTTTTTATACCATCAGAAACCGTCAACGATGGTGAGAAGCACAATACAAGATCTACCATGTCACTTTGTAATAACCTTGACGCAATATTAGCGGCAAGTACTGTCTTACCTGCTCCAGGTGTAGCTTGGCAAAAGAAATGGGAGCAGTTGGATTGATATTTTTCCAACGCTCTGTCAGAGCATTCACTTTGCCACTCCCTTAACACGGTTCATTTCCTTCATAGAGAGTACTAAGAACCTTTGTTAAAACGTTCACTTTACCGAGCAATAAAGCGGCGCGCTCTTTAGCCTCTTGATGCAAAGGGGCTAGTTTATTTTCTAGCTCAGGAAATCGAGATACGATCGACTGATACTCGTCAATCTCCCCAAGTATTATTTCCAATTCGCCCTTATATTCGTTACGTTCATTGCTCAAAATAGAATAGTTTTGAATGGGTACTTTAGGCTTTATATCCGCTTGGTTATTCGTGGTTACATTGTTATGTAACTCTTTAAATTGCTCCGCTTGAAAGTAACGTTTTTTCCGACCTGAACCTTCACTTCGCAACCAACTTTTCTTTTCAAAGTGAAAAATTGCTCGGTATACCTTTTTGCGAACTTCGGCAGAATTGGAGTCCACATTATCAAGAGATAGCCACAAATCTCTCGCTTCTAGCACGGTGAATCCATCTAACCCATTTTCTATCAACAACTTGTGCATGACCGCACTAATTCTTCGAGCCCGTTTCATTTCCAAAATTACACCAACCAAAAACTAAGGATTGCTTAGTATACAGAAATCAGTAAAACTAAGAAAATCTTAGTTACCTTGAGATCAGAGACATGAACTATAAGTGTCATTTACTAACCCAATCCCTGAGCGTCTTAAAGAAGCACGCAAAAAAGCGAAACTCTCCCAAAAAGCTTTGGGAGTGCGTATAGGTATGGATGAAAGCTCCGCAAGCCCGAGAATGAATCAATACGAAAAGGGGAAACA
Organism: Vibrio sp. QJM3NY_15; assembly: GCF_057785995.1. Taxonomy (NCBI): domain Bacteria; kingdom Pseudomonadati; phylum Pseudomonadota; class Gammaproteobacteria; order Vibrionales; family Vibrionaceae; genus Vibrio; species Vibrio sp. QJM3NY_15. The sequence goes on along the minus strand of NZ_CM173517.1, from coordinate 2,752,382 downwards.
TACACCAGATATCAGTACGTTAAAGTCAATTGCAGATGAGCTTGGTGTGCCTTTGAGTTACTTCTTTTGTGAAGATGAGATTTCTGCGGAGTTAGCTGTGAATCTAAATAAGCTCTCTGAAACGGATAAGCAGAAGGTTCTTGAGGTCACAGTGCGGCTTATTGAAGAGTCATTTCAAAATAGTTGTCCTAAAGGGGACTAGCTACGCGAGCCAGCGAAAGGGCACTGGCTCTATTTGTCTTTTAAATACTATTTGCTGTTAAGGTAGTCTAGAACAACCTCATGATGGTCTTTAGTTTTGAATTTGTTGAATACATATTCAAGGTTACCTGACTCGTCAATCAGGAAGCTTGTTCTTACAACGCCCATATTTTCACGGCCCATGAACTTTTTAAGTTGCCAAACACCGTACTTTTCACAAACTTCGTGTTCTTCATCAGCGAGCAATGTGAAGTTGAGTTCTTGCTTGTTGATAAAGTTTGTCAGCTTTTTCGGTGTATCAGGGCTTAGACCTAGCACAACAACGTTATGAGCATCAAGTTCAGCCTTAGTATCACGAAGCCCTTGAGCTTGGACAGTACAGCCAGGCGTTGAAGCACGTGGGTAGAAGTAGAGCAAAACCTTCTTTCCTCTCAGCTCTGAGAGCGTAATTGGGTTGTTGTCTTGGTCGTTTAATGTGAAATCCGGAGCGATTTGTCCTGCTTCGATAGCCATGGTTTATCCTTACTTTCTTTAATTTACTCTGAATCGAGTTTTTTCTTATCTTAACGTCTAGTTTTATCTATGCTTGATAGTGCTGTCTAGTGGTAACTTTAAACGAGACTTAGTTACTTACTAAAATTACCTTCAACAATGTTATCTGGTCTGGTATTAACCACCTTATCCATCGCTTTTTCTCGTTCTGAAGCAGGAAGCATTTCCATTAGTTCTTGAACTACCTTTATATGAATGGCAGCTTGAGTAGCCAACGCCTCCTTATGGCTTTGAGCTTCATCGTAATATTCTTTTTTCTTCTTATTGGCTTGCGTTCGTTCACCTCTGAGCGCCTTTATTTCCTTTTGAAGCACTTCAATAGGGGAGTCTGTATTCTCATCTTGAGCAACTTGTACTTCTAATGATTTGTTTTTTATCATCAGAACGACATCGGTGTGCCTTCTGAGTGCGCCAGCAGAAAGCCCAGCTTCTTTTTCAACGCTACTGTTGTTGATTTTGAGTTTGCCTTTTCGCGCTTTATTACGCAGCTCTCTCGATGTTAACTTTGCTACATCACCGCTCAGCAGCCTTTCTAATGCGTCAATTAGCTTCTTTTTTGTTGCCTGTGACATTATGAAATAACTCCAAATGGGATGAGTAAATTCCTAACTTCATTAGGAAAAACGACAGGCTCATAGCCGATACCTAAATCACTCATAATACGTTCTGCTGCTTGAATTTTAATGTAAGATTCAGAGGCAGTTTGAGGGGTGAGTTCATTATTTTCGATATCGTAAAGCATGTGAATTTCAGCTTCTTTCCGTTTTGCTTCAGCAAATACGGAATCCACGATGTAGTCATTCTTGCAATCTACACACTCAATTAGGTTAACAAGTGTTCTTAAGCCACAAGTGGTTGAAGTGCAATATACCCCAGGCGCTACCGCATGAAGGTGTCGTTTTTTATTTCGAATTTGCTTTTTCCAGAAATTAAGAGAAAGCATGTCATTATCCACCTTGTCTGTGAATAAGTTACGGTCTGTTTTGGTCATGCTTTTAGCAAACTCTTTGCCTTTACCGCCTGCAACTCTTTCCTTGTTTGCCAATTTTTCATAGATACTTAAATAGACACGAGCTTTTTGGTTGATTCGCTCGTTATCAATTTCGTTCGCAAGTGTCTTTTTCTTTTGCCTGATTTTTTGAAACTTACTGGCATTTTTAGCGTAGTGTCGCGTCATTGCCATAGATACATGACTGAACTGTTGTTTGAGTTGTGGGAAGTTACAAAGCTCGTAACCAATTAAGTAGTAAGCAAAAGAGCGGCGAAGTTGGTGTGGCGTAAATTCGTAATCGTTACCTAATTGAAACGACAAATTGGGGTCAGATACTTTTAGGTCAATAAGGTCTTCATTGGTCAGCGCAAGCTCTTCACCCATGGCCTCTTTGAACCAAGCTATAGAGTATTTTCCTATTGATGCTTTGCCTACTTTACTGAAATCCTCTTTTGTTTTATGAAAGAAGGATTGTGAGCTTGAGTGCCTTTTTCTAAGTGGCGTATGCAGCGCTTGAAGGACTTCATAAGCTTTCATACCAGTCTCGGTGGTGACAAATTCATCTTGTATTGATTGAGAACCTTTCACTGTCTTTGAAAGGCTGGCATGGATAACGTATATATTCTGGCGGTCTATTATGTCTTCGGTGCAGCCCTGAGCAATGTTCAGACTATACATTTCATCGCTTCTCATTCCTGTACGAGCCATTAATCCCCATAAGCAGCCACCATTAAGCATTTTAAAAAGTGATTGAGCCTCTCTTAGATTACTGATAATCCATTGCCCAATCGTCAGTTTTCGTTTGCTGTGGAATTTATCTAAATAACCGTTTCTTATCTCTGGCTTATGAAGTTGAGTGAGAGCCAGTGCCTCTTCTTCATTTGGAGAGCGAAGTGCTGTAAAGGCTTGTTGAAAGGCAGTGGTGCGCTTTTTGTTTTCTTTATTCGACTTGGCTAAGAGCCATGTAATACCACCGTTTTTTTGTCTAGCGTCATCACTGACCAGATACTTAGCATAACCTACATAGGCTTTTTCAGTGTAGGTGGTAATGTAATCTGCCAGTTTCTCTAGTTCATGACGAAGAGCGTAAGCTTCATTTATAACTTTTTCCGACTTTTGAAGCCCCATATAGTAGAGCCTTTGTGGAATGACGGTATATTGCTCAGCTTCTTTAAGAGTTAAACCAAAATCCGAGGCGTTAAGTTTTCTATTAATATTAACCTCAAATGGTAAGCCTTTGGCTTCTAGGTAAAGGCGGTTTAACCCGTTGTAAAGTGGCTGTCTTTCAAAATCGATATCGGTAACGTCCGTTAGCAGCCAAGTTTCGAGTCGGTCAAAGTCAAGCGCAGATAACGTATTAAACCCCTCATTTAAAAGCGGGTTGATGACTTTTTTTAGATCATTTAGTGCGTAATAAAGAGTGGCAAAGGAATGGTCATGAGGTGAAAGCCACATCATCTTAAGCATGAACACTCTAAGCTCATTTTTTAGGATGCGCTCAATCACTTTGCCATCGTTAGTAAACTCTAGGGTTAAGATCTTCTTTGCTTGCGGCTCAATATGAGGCTGCAAGTTTCTCCAAGCATCATCATCGGCAATTTTACCTAATGATTCACCTGTCACCGTAAAGCCTATATCAAGAGCTTCGAGTTCATCCCAATCGCCGCGCTCAATCGCTGGCTTTAACACATCTATTAAGTAATTTGCATGAGCGCCAACGTTTTGTTGCGCTTTAAGAAGCTTGTTTTGGTGCTCTAGGTCAGAGAGTTTTATCATGTGAGCCTCCGTAACTACATAGATAGAATTGCATGGCCGATGGACACTCTTGGATGACGACCTTGGGTATTGAATTTTTTCATGGCTTCATCGAATACATCGTCACTTGCCCCATCTAGCGTATACTCAAACGCTTCTATTTTTTCTAGAACATCCCCTTTTGAATCAGGGAACATATCAAGTCCTTCCTTAAAAACATCGATGGTTGAAATAAGCTTATAAATAGCGTCAACGTCATCTACCGCTTTGGCACATTGGCACTTGTGGCACATATCAAACTCGGCGCAAGGTAAGTCTGCGCCTAACGCATAGTTTGTTTCACGTTGTGTATTCTTTCCATCAATCATGACTTGCTTCCCATCGCAAGCTATTCCGTTGGGATTGGTTTTACGCTTTTTCTCACCTTCCTTGTATGTCAGCATCGGAATACCGCGCCTTTTAGCAACAGCATCTTTTGCTTGCTCTAAGTCATTATCAAGGAGGTTTTCGATGACTTCGATACCCTGAGAAAGAATGACTTTATTAAGTGATGGAAGCCCGTTTATGTAACTTCTCTCAATTGTGTCTCGCTTGTTTTGGATCAAGCTTTGAACGGCTTGAATCCCTCCCTCCGCATAGGCTTGATTACTGCTCATTTCTCGCCAGCGACTTGATAGAAGAGAGAGGTAGTAATGGTTGGGTTCAACAGACCAATTGTTCATGAGGTTTGCTGAAATAGGGCTGATACCTTCCCAATCAGAAGGAACATTTTGGGTGGTTCTTGTTAAAAGTAGCCGTTCGTATTTCTTAGCCTGTTTGTCTGCTCTTTCTTTCGCATATTGTTCAATATCTTTGATTAACGCTAAATCACAAGCAGGGACTTTGAAATATCCAATTTCGCCATTTCTATAATAAAAAGATACGGTGACATTGCCATCGCTATCAATTTCGGAATAAGAAAGCGGAAGTAAAATCCCTTTAAGCGGTAAGTCTGTGTAGCAAGATAAAATACAGTAGGCGCTGTTGGTCGCTCCTTGCCTTGCCTTAGTTTTGGAAGTTGTTTGTGTCTCTTTATGAACAACCATGCGACCTAAATGATTCACGCCCCTCTTTAATGTGACGGCTTGTTGGTTTCGGTAGGTGTAAAACAGTTCTTTAAACCAAGGTAGATTACCCGCCCGATGGGGAGATAACAGGTGTAGTTTGTTAACGAGTTTTTTATTTAGCTCTGTCAAATTAAAAGTTTCACTGACTTCTATGCAATTATTGAGAGTAAAAAGCAGCTCAGAGCCATCTTCACTATTGCCGTAGAGTTTGGATAATCGTTCTAGTAGCTTTATAAACTTGACGCCATCGCGCTTATCAACGTCAAATTGCTTCCCCACCAAAAGGGCATCGACGTCACTGTTGGCGCGAGGCTTATAGCTTGAGACCTTGACTATCTGTAGGCTTTTATCTCGCTCTTCGGTATGAACATGAATTGGGTGGGCAATGTTTCGAATGTTGCTGTCGTTCAGTGAGGTAAAAAAGCACATTAAATGATAGGCGGCACCCATCGTAAGGTTAAAGGCCGCGGCAGCATTAGTAGCGGTGCCATTTTTTTTTGTTCTCGTATTTTTTTGCACGTCCAATGATGTCGGGATTTGAACCGTTTCCTCATGCAAGCCAAGACTAATGATAAGAGGCAGGGTTTCGGGTAAAGGCGTGTTGTTTTCTTTAGCAGCAATGAGCTGTGGCGCAAGTGTGAAAAACAATGCCTCTAATCGTGTGACCAGAAGCTTTTCTTCCTCATCTGAGTAACCCTTAATGGGCGTTTTTTCTCCTACAAACCCTCGGTGATTCCTAGCCCAATCGGAAATAGGCAGGCCGCACCATTTAAGTGCAGTACGAAGGTTTGAAAGCACTCCCGAAGCGGTCGATTCTTTAATGCCTAACTCATCGCCATGATTGTATTCCCACAGGCGTTTTGAAGGGGTATAAACTTTAATACGATGTCTTAACTCGCCATCGTTGCCTGCGTACTTCAAATAACCACTTTCGGAGAGTGGATCAACATTTAGTGCATCACAAAAAGCAAGGTAAGCGCGTAAGTTATCATAGGCTGTTGTGGCGGTTTGTGCAGACTTTCCATTGCTGACATATTGATGAGCTTTTTTGCAAAAAGACCTGATAAATACGGTTCGGCTGCCTACTTTTTCGTTTTCTTTGTTAGCCCCAAAATACAATAGATGAGAAACATCCAACTGCTGTACTTGAGTTGATCTAATCTTTTTATAAGGAATATCAAGATTTAAAGGTACAACATTTTGATTGTTCCGCACATGCTTGACGGCTTTGGGTTGTTTTGCAATTTTACTTTTCGCCATTACGACCAACCTCCGTTTATTTTGCGGTTTTTGGCTTTAGCGGTGTTGATTTGGTCGTCCAGCTTATTCATGTACTGAATGTACTTTTCAGTGGTCGATGTACTGGCGTGTCCCATCAATTCCGCTAAGTCACCCATAAGGTAGTCATAGCTAACACTTCGCACTTTTGATTCTTCCCAAAGCCAGTGAGTAGCAAAGGTAGAACGTAAATCATGAATTCGGTAATACCAAGATGAGTCCACTTCGCGAATTTGCTTTCTAAGGTTTGAAAAGTGCGTTTCTAATGTATTGGCTGAGTAAGGCACACCTTTGTTTGAGAGAAATAGGTACTCAACGGTATCCATTTCACTGCCTGCCTGAATAAGCTCATTGCGCTTGTTTAGGTTTTTAAGTTGCGCATGGCTTTCTTTGTGTATCTCTAGTTCTTCGTACAGCTCGATAGGGATTTCTACGGTACGCGCCTTACTGCCTTTGGTGTGAGTAATTTCGACTGGTACAGTTTCCAAGTCACTGTAGTCAGCGTTTCCGATATCGTGAGCGGGGAAGTGAATGGCCTCATCTATTCTAAGTCCTGCTTCGGCACATAGGCGAAAGATGAGTTTTGTCGTCTTTGGGAGTGACGTTATATGTTCATTAAATAAGACTTTGTGCTTGGGATGCATGGGCTTGAGCTTTTTGTGAGCAGGCGTATTTTGTTTTTTAGGGAACATCCTCATGATATTGGAAGTTTCATAAGTGCGCTGAGAGCCAGATTTTGTGTGAGCCAGCATATCGTGTTGGTTTAACTCCTGATGCACTGTCTCTGTGGTGTAGTGGGTAACGATATTTTCATCGTTATTTTTGATGTAGCCGTTTTTTTGCATCCACTTATAGAATCCAATTACCACGCCCATATAGGTGCGAGCGGTAGATAAACTAAAAGCCTCGCTGCCATTAGAGCCTTCAATATCATTGCAGTTCGCAAGCAGGAAGTCAGCAAATCGCCAGGGAGCACCTTCTTCTTCGTACTTCGATAGGGTTTTATACGTTAGGTATTCACATGGTATTTCATGACCATCTTCATCAACTTGAGAGTGGTGAGTCGAATCCAAATAACGAGTGAAAGCTAGCAAACCTTTTGCGATTGAACCTGTGTCTTTTACAGCCGCTTCACCACGCAATTTAGATACTAGATAAAGAGACTGTGGATAAACCACTCTACCGTCAGGGGCAACGATGATATCGGTTTTCTTTATGCGTGATTTTAGATTGGAAGGAGAGAGGTCGGGAGAGTATGTCACTTCCCCTGATTCAGTATCGGTATTTGTAGAGATTCTTAGCTTTGCTAATGTATCGACTTCGATAGAAAGAAGTCGGTAGTCATCATAAACATCAGAACATTTTTCTTCATGTGTTTCTATCACAAAACAGCCCTCGATATGTTACCCACATATCAAAGATAGATTTGTCATAAAATTACATCAAGGTTTTCTGTCATAAAAAATTACTAAGGGTGAATTTTTTCTCACCCCAAACGCCAAACTGTTCAGCAACGCTATGGTCTTCATCTGATAATAGAGTGAAGTTCAGAGACTTTTTCTCAACGAAGTTTGGTAGGCGTTTGACTGGATCAACACTCACACCTAAAACAACCACATTCAGGTCATCAAGCTGTGCTTTGATATCACGCAGGCCTTCCGCTTGTACGATACAACCTGGAGTCATTGCTTTTGGGTAAAAGTAGAAAAGTACCTTTTTACCTTTAAAGTCACCAAGAGATACGATATTGCCATCTTGATCTGGAAGAGAAAAAGCAGGTGCTGGAACACCAGCCGTTAGCGTATTCATGACATTTCCTTTTTAAAGACTGTTTTTGATAAAGTTGAGCGAGCCTTGTACGGATAGGCTCAGACACAGCGCGTCGAATTCTTCTTGTAGCTGCATCAAATTACATTCTGATTGCACAGAAGCGGTAATGGAGATATGGAATTGGTCGTTGTCGAGTTGAACCTTGGACTTATTGATGGTTCGTGCGCTCAGTGAGTCGAGTCCGATGTTGCGGTCTGCAAAGAACTGAGTGAATTGCTCGGTAAGGCCGATTTTGTCATCTGACTCAACGAACACCTCTACGGTGTAAGAGTTCTCAATCACATCATGAGTTGAGGTTCGCTTCATAATCGTAATCAAGTCGTGCTCTTGTCCAAGCAAGGGCAGGGTGGTTTCAACGCGGGTGATGTTGTTTGCCTTTCCAGACAGCAGCATGATAAGCGTAAATTCTTCGCCAAATAGAGCGATACGGCTATCAATAATGTTACAGCCTGATTGGGTGACTAAATGAACCACTTGGTTGCATACACCTGGGCGATCTGTGCCCACAGCTGTGATTACTAGATGTTGAGTCATAAAATCACGTCTCTTTATATTCCATTGATTCATGCATGTTAGCACAGTTAACAAAAGGAATAAGTGTAGGAGGGGGGCTTTTATGAGGCGTTTTTCTTCCAATGCGCAGCAAATGGTAGGAATATCGAGGAGGCTAAAAAAACAAGATAGCGCCACGTTGCGACAGCTTACCTGTTACTGACATCGAGTTTAGCCCTATCCGTTAGATTGAGCGTAGATGACCAAAATTTTAGATAGAACGGCGTTAGAAGTCGTTTTACCTCAAACATACGACAATATTTAATGCAGTTGTTGCCAGTAAGCCACTTTAATGTCTTGTGTTTATTGATCGGCTTACAGTAACATGCAAAAAGAATAAATTAAGGGAGATAGACATGTTTTCAGGAAGTATCGTTGCGCTAGTTACGCCATTTAATACAGATGGTGAAGTGGATTTCGACAGCCTTAAAAAGTTGGTTGAGTACCATGTTGCTGCAGGTAGTGATGGTCTGGTTGCGGTTGGCACAACAGGTGAGTCTTCTACGCTCACTATTGAAGAGCATGTCAAAGTCGTCAATAAGATCGTTGAATTTGCCGATGGTCGTATCCCTGTTATTGCAGGTACAGGCGCAAATGCGACTCACGAGTCAGTGTTATTCAGCCGTTTGTTGAACGGTTCTGGTATTGCTGGTTGCCTGAGCGTAACGCCTTACTACAACAAACCAACTCAAGAAGGTTTGTACCAACACTATAAAGCGATTGCTGAAGTTAGTGACGTTCCACAAATCCTATACAATGTTCCGGGTCGTACTGCCGTTGACTTGTTACCAGAAACGGTTGCTCGCCTTGCTGAGATCGAAAACATCGTTGCACTTAAAGATGCGACGGGTGATCTCGACAGAATTGCAATTCACCGTGAACTTTGTGGCGAAGACTTTATCTTACTAAGTGGTGATGACTTAACAGGCCTAGAATTTGTTAAGCGTGGTGGTGATGGTGTTATCTCTGTAACCAATAATGTTGCAGCTGCTGATATGGCAACCATGTTCAAACTAGCGAAAGAAGGTAAGTTTGAAGAAGCAGAAGCGATCAATGAGCGTTTGATGCCTCTTCACAAAAACTTGTTTGTTGAGTCTAACCCTATTCCCGTAAAATGGGCGGTTCACAAATTGGGTCTGATTGCTGAAGGTGGCTTACGTCTACCGTTGACTGAATTGTCAAAGCCTGCTCAACCCGTTGTTGCTCAAGCAATGACTGAAGCGTGTATTTACTAAAACGTATGAAATGATGCCGAAGCGAACCTTCGGCATTTAGGAGTATAAATGAAGTATTCTCACCAGCTAGTGATTGGGTCACTGGCTGTTTTCGTTCTTACAGCATGTTCTGGCAGCCCGACTCAACGTCGCCAAGCCAAAGATGATTTCGAATACTTAGAAACACCTGAGTTTTCACAATGGCAACTGCCTGAAGATGCTCAACCTCAGTTCTACCCAAATTTTGATATCCCAAGCGGTGAATTCAGTGGTGGTACAGGTCGTCAAGTGGATATTCGTCCGCCTCAACAGGTTCTTGAACTGATCCCAGGTGCTCGTGCTGAGCGTCAAAACGGTGAAGTGACACTATGGCTTCTTCGTGCTGAAGAAGCAGACCGAGTGTGGCAAACGGCGGTAGACATGCTAGCTCAGCGTGGCATTGGCATTCGTGAGCAATCAGAGAACGACATTGAGACCGATTGGGTAACTTGGGTTTCTGAGGACGAAGAAGTAGAGATTGGCAGCCGCTATTCTATCTCTCGTTTCCAAGCGAACAATCGTCATGGCTTCAAGATTAACCTAATTGATTGGCGTGAAGGTTCTGAAGAGAAACCTGTATCGGCAACCAATAAAGAGCGTTACAACGCGTTCCTAACGAACCTTGTGATGGCTAAGTACGATGAAAACCTTCGTGCAGAAGCGGCACTGAAAGCGCAAGAGTTAGTGAAACGTATCCCTATTTCAATGGGTGCTGACCGCAGTGGTTTCCCTGTGATTATCGCGCGTACGCCTTACAACGTGTTGTGGCAACGCTTGCCTGAACTGCTACCTCAAATGGGCTTCGAGCTTGAAGAGCGTAATCAGTCTCAAGGTACTGTAAAAGCGAAATACGCAGCGCCTGATGATGAGTTCTGGGAAACAGTTGGCCTACAGCCTATTGACCTAGCGCCAGGCACATATACCTTCTTGTTTGGTGATCTTGGTAACCGTACGTCGATTAACGTAACGGATGCATCAGGTAAGCCAGTAGAAGAAGAGCTACTTAAGTCAATGGTTCCGGTATTAGCACACGTTGCTGACCAAACCAAAGATAAGAAAGAAGCAAAAGCTGAATAAGCCCTGAGCTGATTATGATAAATAAAAAAGAGGACACATTGTGTCCTCTTTTTTTATGTTCGTTCGCCAGCGTTTTATCTATCTGTTGTCTAATTTCTAATTAGGGATAACAGCGCACCTGACTTGTTGGGGCGAGCGCATCAAAGGCATTAGGTTAAGTGTCTTTGTTCTCTGTGGACTTATCTTCTTGAGCTTTCTCTTGGTTCTGTTTATCTAATTGATTGAGCTTGTCTAAGTCTTTCTCTGTTTTGTTACGACCTGTCAGATCCATATTGGCGGTCTGTTTGAGCGCAGCAATATTACCCACCACAACGCTAACCACGATGATGATGATAACCCAAGGGTTTGTAAGCCACTCCAACATAAGCGCTCCTAATGACTGATATTCGCCACGAAGCGCGCATAGATCTCGTCTAGCTGCTCCATAATTATCTCATACCCTAATATTGGCTTAGATTGGAGTTGCTTGCCAAGTAAAGTGGGAGATAACTGTGATAAACACAACTGTGAAACTTTACGGTGGCTAATATGCCAAGGTTCTATCGCAACACCGCCAAGGTCTTGGCTGTAAGGGAAGAAAAAACCATATTGAGATGCATTGGCCACCAGCCATTGGTAAAACGCTTGCTGGTGGCCAGTAAGGTATTCCCATGGTTCCAGCTGTAGCTGCGTGCCTTCAGGTAAATGATTACGAGCAAAGACATCAAAGTCACAGCCCCAATGGTGACGACTCGCCCCAGGAAGCGCAGACCACCTCAGAATCGCCGACAACTTTTGTTGTTCACTGAGTGTTGAAGCATCCAGTGGTTGGCTTTCTGAATCTAATATCGGTGCTTCACCAGAAAACTTGCGGTTCCAAATCAGAGATTGCCTTTCATAGTCGCGAAAGCCACTGGCAATCTCCATTTTAAAACCAGCGAGTTGAGCAGCTTCAATCAAACTGTTTAGATCATCTTTGACATCACTGTGGACCAAGAATGTCTTGGTGCCAATCAGGTTAGGTTCCAGATGAGAATCTGATTGTCCGGTAAGCTGCTCTGGTGTCATAACGCGTCTCTCAATAATTAGATGCTATCAATCGCTGATCAAAGAACTATTTAGCAAACAGGTTCACTAGTGTTCTTTCGTACATGTCGGTTAGCTTCTCTAAGTCAGCCACTTTCACGCATTCGTTAACCTTGTGAATGGTCGCATTAACCGGACCTAGTTCTACTACTTGCCCTTTCATGCGCGCAATAAAGCGTCCGTCAGATGTACCACCTGTAGTCAGTAGTGCTGGTTTTACGTCATTGACGTGACCAACGGCATCCACAATAGCATCAAGTAGCGAGCCAGCGTCGGTTAAGAACGGGTCGCCATTGAATGTCCATTTCAAATCGTATTCGAAATCGTACTTGTCGAGTGTATTTGTGATTCGTTCAACGATGATGTCGTTGTTTAACTCTGTGCTAAAGCGAAGGTTAAACTGAACATTAAATTCACCAGGAATTACGTTTGACGCACCCGTACCCGCACTTACATTTGGGATCTGGAAGCTGGTTGGTGGGAAGTAATCATTACCTTTGTCCCACTCGGTAGTAGCCAGTTCATTGATCGCAAGCAGAGAGCTGTGTACCGGGTTGTTCGCTAGGTGAGGGTAAGCAACATGACCTTGTGTGCCTTTAACTGTTAGGTCACCAGTGATAGAACCACGACGGCCGTTTTTCACGACATCACCGACGTACTCAGTACTTGATGGTTCACCCACAATACACATGTCGATGTTCTCGCCACGAGCCATCAGAGCTTCAACAACACGTACCGTACCGTTGATGAAAGGACCTTCTTCATCTGACGTGATAAGGAAACCGATTGAGCCGGTGTGATCAGGGTGTTTAGCAATGAACTGTTCTACTGCAACGATCATTGAAGCTAGAGAACCTTTCATATCTGCCGCGCCGCGACCGTGCAGGAAGCCATCTACGATAGTCGGTTCGAATGGTTTAGTGTTCCATTGCTCAATTGGGCCAGCAGGTACAACATCAGTGTGGCCAGCAAAGGCAAAGAGAGGCGCTTCTGTACCACGGCGCGCCCAGAAGTTCGTCGTATCTTCAAATACCATCACTTCGATTTCAAAGCCTAATGCTTTTAAGCGTTTAATCATCAGATCTTGGCAGCCTGCATCTTCAGGGGTTACCGATTGACGGCTGATTAGGTCTTTTGCCAGAGCCAAAGTTGGGCTATCTGTCATCCTTGAATTCCTTGTTTAAATAAAACGTCTAGTCATTAATTGTTGAGCGCTGAATAGGGGAGGTTCAACGCTTTGTTATTTATTCTAATACTACTAATTACGCAAAAATAGCGGCATATTGATCAGCTTTAAAGCCGATGTGAAGCTTGCCATCAACGTTCAAAATTGGGCGCTTGATCATTGCCGGTTGTTCAACAAGCAGAGCCACTGCTTTTTCTTCCGTTAGCGTGTCTTTTTGTTCTTGAGTCAGTTGGCGATAAGTCGTACCACGTTTGTTTAGCACCAGTTCCCAACCAAGTTCTGAACAAAAAGTTTTTACCAGCTCTTCGTTGATGCCTTGTTTACGATAATCGTGAAATTCGAACTCAATACCTTCAGCTTCTAACCATTTCTTTGCTTTTTTGATGGTGTCGCAGTTCGGAATGCCAAACATAGTGATAGTCATTATTCTTCCTTTGGGTGATTTTATTTCGTTGTTATGAGTTGAATCCTATCAGGAAGCTGCAATTCAGACAAAATAGAGTGAGGAATATTTCATAGAGTGAAAAAAAACAGTAAGAAAATGTCACTATTGGAGACTTATTGATCAGCCTCAACATGTTGTCAGCGAAAAAAGAAATAATTGAGTTGCACATATATAGGAGGTGTCAATGGAGTTGAGTCCTGTTTTTGCAAGGCGGCTATATTTAGCATTGTTAGTGGAAAGCCTTGATAGGCCAAATGTGCCTAAACTCATCGAAAAAACGGGTTGGCCTCGTCGTACTATTCAAGATGTACTCAAGGCGTTACCGGGGATCGGTATCGAACTTATGTTTGTTCAAGATGGGCGACGTCATAATGATGGTTATTACCAGTTATCCGACTGGGGGCCATTTGATAGTCAATGGGTTATCGAACGTAAAGGCGATATAGCAACAAGCCTTGGATTTAGTGCATAAGCCAGCGAAAGCTGGCTTTCTTTTGGGCGTCGTAAAATCAAAGCATGTTGAGATGCCGATTTACTGATTAACTTTCTCTCTTACACAGATAGGCTGTGCCAAGCATAGTGACGGAAGTACTAAAGTCTTGGGGAAGGGTAAATATGACGGTGTCTGCGCCTAATTCAATGGCGTTGAATTTTAACTCGTTCATTGCGCCTTGAATCAGAGTGTCATTTGGGAAGAATAGGTAGCTGTACCAGTGGCCTTCGCTGCCTGTGACTTCTCCTTTGTACTCGCACTTGTTGATATCAATCAGTCCGTGATAATCCATTTGTACTTGGTCAGCTTCGCTATGCGGGACTGTCGTCGGTGTCGTGCACCCTAATAACATGCCAGTCATAGCTAAAGCGACTAATTCCTTTTTCATACGTTTACCCTGCTATTTCATCAAATAAATCGCGAAACCAACCCAGCTTGCGAACAATAGTAACCACGGCAATTTACCGGCGTGATTTGATGTTGTTTCAATACTCGTGTCTACATTGTTCTCTTCGTCTAGATTAGCTTGTAGAGTCTGCTTCTCTTTCTGTACACGTTTCTTTGCTTTATCAGCTTGGCGACTGCGTTCTTTTTGCTGTTTCTTGTAAAGTGCGATGCCTTTCTCGATACCCTGAGCAATTAACTTCGTTTGTTCTTTGGTTTGAGCTGGCTTTTGCGTCGCTTTGGCTATCTTCAGTGCTTCTTGTTGAGATTCAACAGACGGTGTATTAGTTTTCTTTTTCATACTGAGTTCGATAATTAAAACGGATTAACCAATAAGATAACGCAAACCTAGTTAAGTATGAATGATTTGCGTTAAAGTGTTGGTTTGAAAATAAGTGAAAGTGAGATTTGTGCGGTACTCCATAGAACAATACGACAAACACGGCTTTTTGAAAGCCCCGATCTTATTATGGTTAGGTTGGCTATTTCTGGCGAAAGCTTTGGTCGTTTTCATTGTTGCGGGCGCAAGCCGAGAGTCGGGTACGGATATCCTCGAGATAATCTATCCAGATCACCAGATGTTTTATGTCGGAATTGCTTTAAGTATCCCTAGCTTGCTACTGATGTGGTTGTTTGGACTTAGAACACCAGATAGAAAACGCCTCAATAAAGTCGTGTCTTGGGGGCGTTGGGTCACCATGATGGCTATCTTGGCGCAGGGGGCTCATACCGTTTATTTAATCTATTTGGATAACGGATGGTTCCGTTGGTCAAATGGCATCACCCTGTTGTTGCTCCTATGGTTAGCGCTTTTTCTAACCAATAGTCATGCCGCTAGGGATTGCTTTAAAGTGGTTGAGCTCGAAGACTGATTCTCATCAAAACACTTGTCCCATTCACAATTATACTTAGAAGCTAAAAATGAAAGGATTAATCTATGCTTAACATCTCAAATGAGCAGCCTAACGTTCAAAGTGCTATCTTGCCAGAAGCTGGGCCTTTCGCTCTTTACGTTCAATTAAAAGTGAATGCTAACGCTGCTAACGTATTAGCTGAAATTCAAAAGCTTCCGACTCTAATCGACGAGCTTAACCAAACTCAACCAGATGCAAACTTAACGGCGTCGGTTGCGTTCTCAAAGGCTTTTTGGGATAAGTTCGAGCAAGCTGCTCCCTCTGATCTAATTGATTTCCCTGCGCTTGGTGAGGGTGATGTCACTGCACCGAGCACATTGTCTGATATTCTTATTCACTGTCATTCAAATCGACACGATCTGCACTTCTTTATCCTACGTAAATTGCTATCTGAAGTAGCAGCAGACGTTGAAGTAGTAGATGAAACTTACGGCTACCGCTTCCTAGATTCACGTGACATGACCGATTTCGTTGATGGCACTGAAAACCCGAAAGACGCACAGCGCGCTGAAGTAGCGATTGTGCCTGAAGGTGAGTTCGCTGGTGGTAGTTATGTGATGGTGCAACGTTTTGTGCATAACCTACCTGCTTGGAACCGATTGAATGTATCGGCACAAGAGAAAGTGGTTGGCCGTACTAAGCCAGACTCTATCGAGCTAGATGATGTTCCTGCGGCGTCTCACGTTGGTCGTGTGGATATCAAAGAAGAAGGTAAGGGCCTTAAAATTGTTCGTCACAGCCTACCTTACGGCACAGCAACGGGCGACCACGGCCTACTGTTCATTGCTTACTGTAACGTTCGTCATAACTTTGATGCGATGCTAGAGAGCATGTACGGCGTGACAGATGGTAAAACAGACCAACTGCTTCGTTTTACTAAAGCGGTGACAGGCGCTTACTACTTTGCACCGTCGACTGGCATGTTGAGTGCATTAACGGTTAAGTAAATCATCTCAAAAAGAATAAACAAAGGGAGCCTCAGGGCTCCTTTTTTATTAAAGCTTTATATGAATTGGTCGATATAAGAGCAATCGTGAGTTTTATTCATCTTTTTGTAAGTGAAGGTCTATGGCTATAACTGTTAATACAAATGTCTCAGCGCTGGTGGCTCAGAGGAATCTGTCGAATGCCAACAACATGCTGAACCAATCTTTGGAGCGCTTAGCTTCAGGGAGTCGTATTAATAGTGCAAAAGACGATGCGGCTGGCTTACAAACTTCAAATCGACTAGAAGCGCAGATGAGCGGAATTGATGTCGCGGTTCGAAATGCCAACGATGGAATCTCCATTATGCAGACAGCAGAAGGAGCGATGAATGAAACCACCAATATCATGCAACGCATGCGAGATTTGTCACTGCAAGCGAGTAATGGTTCGAATAGCCATTCTGAAAGGACGGCGATTCAAGAAGAAGTGACTGCTCTAAATGATGAGTTGAATCGAATTGCTGAAACCACCTCGTTTGGTGGTAAAAAACTTCTTAACGGTAGTTTTGGTAGCACGTCATTTCAAATCGGTGGCAGTTCTGGTGAAGCGGTGCAGATAGGTTTGAAAAACATGCGCACCGATGACATCAACATGGGTGGATTTAGTTATGTTGCCAATGGCATGGCAAGTGATTCGTGGGAAGTGAAATCCAACCAGAATGATATGACGATGTCGTTTACCGACCGTTTTGGTCAGCCACAAGAGATCACCATTAACGCGAAAGCAGGCGATGATATCGAAGAGTTGGCGACTTATATTAATGGACAAACGGATCTGGTCTCGGCTTCCGTCAATGATGAAGGGCAGCTTCAGATCTATATGTCTGGCGAAGACACTGCAGGCACGATCTCTTTTTCAGGTTCATTAGCGAGTGAGCTTTCGATGTCGGCGGGTTATTACGAATCAGTCGATGACATCAATGTGACCGATGTGGGTGGCGCGCAGCGTGCTGTTTCTATTTTAGATACAGCGATGAAGTACGTGGATAGTCACCGCTCCGAACTCGGCGCAATGCAAAACCGCTTTGACCATGCAATAAATAATCTCGAAAACGTTCATGAGAACTTGGCGACATCCAACAGCCGAATCAAAGATACCGACTACGCCAAAGAGACCACTCAAATGCTCAAGCAGCAAATATTGCAGCAAGTGAGCACCACAATACTGGCTCAAGCAAAGCAAGCGCCGAATCTTGCTTTAACCTTACTGGGTTAATAAATTGCCTCGAATCTTATAAAGGTAATTCAGCTTAACCAAAGCCCTTGGGTTAATAAAAACACAAATTTTCGCTCGACTGACATCTCGACAACTTTAGCGTTTTTCTCATCTTTTTTTTGATAATTTCACGGCTAGTCACGCTTTCTTCCGCTTTCCCGCTATTTCTTTAATTTTATTGTTTTTTTCCTAAAGGTTTCAGTATTCACGCCGTTATTAATAGTAACTTAGAGATAACTACTTGGTTTTCCGAGACGTCGGAAACCGCTATACCGGAAAATCAATTGGAGAAGTCACCATGGCAGTGAATGTAAATACCAACGTTTCAGCGATGACAGCACAACGTTACCTAAACAACGCAAACAGCGCACAACAAACATCAATGGAGCGTCTAGCTTCAGGCTCTAAAATCAACAGCGCGAAAGATGACGCTGCGGGCCTACAAATCTCGAACCGTTTGAACGTTCAGAGTCGTGGTCTTGATGTTGCTGTTCGTAACGCGAACGACGGTATCTCTATTGCACAAACTGCTGAAGGTGCAATGAACGAGACAACCAACATC
The DNA here is from genome assembly GCF_057785995.1 of Vibrio sp. QJM3NY_15. Classification (NCBI taxonomy): domain Bacteria; kingdom Pseudomonadati; phylum Pseudomonadota; class Gammaproteobacteria; order Vibrionales; family Vibrionaceae; genus Vibrio; species Vibrio sp. QJM3NY_15. The sequence goes on along the minus strand of NZ_CM173517.1, from coordinate 2,734,476 downwards.
CTGCAACGTATGCGTGATTTGTCTCTACAATCTTCAAACGGCTCAAACTCAAAATCTGAGCGTGTAGCGATTCAAGAAGAAGTAACAGCATTGAACGACGAACTGAACCGTATTGCGGAAACCACGTCTTTTGGTGGCAACAAGCTGCTTAACGGTACTCACGGTACTAAATCATTCCAAATCGGTGCGGATAACGGTGAAGCGGTAATGCTTCAACTGAAAGACATGCGCTCTGATAACGCTCAGATGGGTGGTAAGAGCTACCAAACTGAGAACGCGAAAGACAAAGACTGGAACGTTCAAGCTGGCGCAAACGACCTAAAAATGTCGTTCACTGATAACTTCGGCCAAGCTCAAGAAATCGATGTGTCTGCGAAAGCGGGCGACGACATCGAAGAGCTAGCAACGTACATCAACGGTCAACAAGACTCTGTTAAAGCGTCTGTAACTGAAGACGGTAAGCTGCAAATGTTTACTGGTAACAACAAAGTTGAAGGCGAAGTGGCATTCTCTGGCAGCCTTGCTGGCGAACTAGGCATGCAACCTGGCAAAGATGTAACGGTTGATACTATCGACGTAACATCAGTTGGCGGCGCACAAGAATCTGTAGCAGTCATCGATGCGGCACTTAAGTATGTAGATAGCCACCGTGCTGAATTGGGTGCTTTCCAAAACCGTTTCGACCACGCTATCAGCAACTTAGACAACATTAACGAGAACGTTAACGCATCTAAGAGCCGTATTAAAGATACCGATTTCGCGAAAGAAACGACTCAGATGACTAAGTCTCAGATCCTTTCTCAAGCATCAAGCTCGATTCTTGCTCAAGCGAAGCAAGCACCGAACTCGGCACTTAGCCTACTAGGTTAATCGATTAAAAAGCCACGTTGACTATATGTTGTTGATCATCATAGGCGTTAACGTAAGGCTTCCACAAATTAGCTCGTGGTGAGAGATGAGCGCTAAACAGACCCAGCTTCGGCTGGGTTTTTTATTGCCTGTTATTTAGCTAAGGGTGTAGTTGGAGAAAGTACCGTAATGTTGAAAGAAGCAAAAGCGAGATTCCCTATCACGCTCGTCCCTCGCTGTAGGGAACGAGGCATCAGGAATCTGGCTTTTAAGGAGAATGCTACTTTAGTTCTTGTTTACCACTGCAGGGAATGACGGGTTAACTGTAAGTCGGCAAGTCCACATGCCGTCATTCCAGAACCGAGTAGAACGAGGTATCAGGAATCTGCTTTTGGTCGAGACTTGATTCGAATTAGATGTCAGGTTCTTGTTGTGGCCGAAAGATAATAGACTAGATAGCGCTAACTGCCTTTCACATAGGTGAATAATCAGGAATAAGTAATGTGGTCAACATTAGTCATCTCAGAATCGAGCTGAGCGAGATATCAGAGATCTGTGTTTATCTGAAGTCATAGCGCGTTATCTAACATGCCGTATCAGTGTCTAGAACGGTGTTTGACTAGGTTTAATAACAAAGTAGGGCGGTCAGTTGGCAATTAAGGATTAGTATTGCTGTGGCTTATTGAGGGGCTGTCTACAATGAGGTGAAGAGCGGCAGTCAGAACCGTTGTTTAGGGAGCTCGATAAATATAGCAGGCACAAAAAACGCCACCCTTAGGTAGCGTTTTTATTAAAGCAGTTAAGTAATCGAAATTACTTAGTTACTTTAAGAACTGGAGTTTCGCCAACAGTTACAGAACCAGAAAGCTTGTTCAGCTCCTTGATTTCGTCCATGTTAGAGATAACAACTGGAGTAAGCGTAGATTTCGCTTTCTCTTCTAGAAGCGCTAGGTCGAAAGTGATGATAGTGTCACCAGCTTTAACAGATTGACCTTCTTCAGCTACACGAGTGAAGCCTTCGCCTTTAAGTTCAACAGTATCGATACCGAAGTGAACGAAAAGCTCAACACCGTCGTCAGACTCGATAGAGAATGCGTGGTTAGTTTCGAAAATCTTACCGATAGTACCGTTAACTGGAGCAACCATTTTGTCGCCAGCTGGTTTGATCGCGATGCCGTCACCAACGATTTTTTCAGCGAAAACAACATCTGGCACATCTTCAATATTTACGATTTCGCCAGATAGAGGTGCGATGATTTCGATTGCACCAGCGTCAGCGCTGTCGTCAGATACTAGCTTTTTCAGTTTGTCAAACAGACCCATTGTGTCATGCTCCTAACGTTTAGTTTTATTCTGTAGAATATACTATACCAATCTAACAAATTAGACGACTATTTTTAGCCGTCTAACTTTATTAAGCTCTTGGTGATTACTGAGTTTTCTCAGCGATGAACTTTTCTACGCAAGCTTCAATTTCTGCAGCGGTAGGTAGAGATAGTGCTTCGTCAGCCATAGCTTTAACTTCTGCGAAGTTAGAGTTACGGATTACTTTCTTAACTTTAGGGATAGAGATACCGCTCATAGAGAACTCATCTAGACCCATACCAAGAAGAAGTAGAGTTGCACGCTCATCGCCTGCTAGCTCGCCACACATACCTGTCCATTTGCCTTCTTTGTGAGAAGCATCGATTACTTGCTTGATTACAAGAAGAACCGCTGGAGATAGTGGGTTGTAAAGGTGAGAAATCATCTCGTTACCACGGTCAACTGCAAGAGTGTATTGCGTTAGATCGTTAGTACCGATAGAGAAGAAAGCTACTTCTTTAGCAAGGTGGTGTGCGATTGCAGCTGCTGCTGGAGTCTCAACCATTACGCCAATTTCGATGTCTTCATCGAATGCGTGACCTTCAGCGCGAAGTTCAACTTTGTACTCTTCGATTGCTTTTTTAAGTTCACGGATCTCTTCAATAGAAATGATCATTGGGAACATGATACGTAGCTTACCGTGTGCAGATGCACGAAGAATGCCGCGTAGTTGGTCACGTAAGATTTCACGACGATCCAAGCTGATACGTACTGCACGCCAGCCTAGGAACGGGTTCATTTCTTCTGGAAGATCCATGTATGGAAGATCTTTATCGCCACCGATATCCATTGTACGGATAATCACTGACTCACCGTGCATTGCTTCCGCTACTTCTTTGTAAGCAACGTATTGCTCTTCTTCAGTAGGAAGTGCAGTACGGTCCATGAATAGGAATTCAGTACGGTACAGACCAACACCTTCGCCACCGTTGCGCAAGATACCGTCACAGTCTTTAACTGTACCGATGTTGCCGCAAACTTCTACTTGATGGTTATCAAGCGTGATAGCTGGTAGGTCTTTAAGTTTTGCTAGTTCAGCCGCTTCTGCTTCAAAATCAGATTTGATTTTCTTAGCTTCTGCTAATTCAGCGTCAGAAGGGTTGATGATGATCTTGTTGTTCATCGCGTCTAGCACAAGCATGTCGCCGTTCTTAACTTGCTTAGTGATATCGTTAGTACCAACGATAGCTGGAAGCTCAAGTGAACGTGCCATGATTGAAGTATGAGATGTACGACCGCCGATGTCACAAGCGAAACCAAGAACGTAGTCTAGGTTGATTTGTGCAGTTTCAGATGGCGTTAGGTCGTAAGCAACTAGGATAACTTGTTCATTGATATCTGCTAGAGACACAATGTTGATGCCTAGTGCATTTTTAACGAAGCGAGTACCGATATCACGGATATCAGTCGCACGTTCTTTTAGGTACTCATCATCAAGTGACTCAAGTGCAACAGCTTGCTCTTCGATCACTGTGTAGATCGCGTTGTCTGCGTGCATTTTGTCTTTCTTGATGAGTGCTAAAATCTCTTCTTCTAGCTCTTCATCTTCAAGCAGCATGATATGGCCTTCAAAGATTGCTTCTTTTTCTTCGCCAAAAGTTTCAAGTGCTTTTTGCTTTACAACTTCAAGTTGTTGAGAAGATTTGTTACGAGCGTCAAAAAAACGCTGAACTTCTGCTTCAACTTGATCGTCTGAGATAGATTGAGTGTTTAGGACAATTTCATCTTCTTGAAGTAGTAGTGCTTTACCGAAAGCAATACCAGGAGATGCTAGGATGCCTGAAATCATAGCCTTACCTTAGTTGTTCAACTGTAAACGGGAGAATGTGTGACTTTAAGTCGTCGACTAAATGTCGCGCTTATTGCTATCTATTTCGAACAAAGCCACTTTGCTGTGCAAAATGGCTTTGAAAGAAGGAGACCGTATTAGTGTAGTTGATCCATAAGAGCAACTAGGTGGTCTACTGCTTGCTGAGCTTGAGGGCCTTCAGCTGAAATAGTAACGTTAGTACCTTTTACTAGGCCTAAAGTTTGTAGCTTGAACAGGCTTTTCGCGCTAGCGCTTTTGCCGTTAGAAGTCACTGTGATGTCAGCGTCGAAAGATTTTGCTTCTTTAACGAACTGTGCAGCTGGACGTGTGTGAAGGCCGTTTTCTGCTGTGATTTCTACTTGCTTCTCGTACATTTTATATACCCCAATTAATTTATTTTTTGTAAGTTTGTAACCAATTCAGCTTAACTGCTTTAACGTAAATCCGCTAGAGGCTAGTACGCTATGTTCGTGTTAGAACTTAGACTGGTTATAAATTTTTATCCAGCCATGGTCGTCTTTTGTTGAGTACTCATGACTTTCAGAATCTGTTTATTGCTTCTTTTATTTTGAAGCGAAAAATAAAACAGAGCTGATATTACCAAAGGTGGGGCAGGGATCAACAAAAAAGCCCCTAAACGGGGCTTTTTTGGACGAAAAATTGATTTGACCACATATTACTGTTGGTTCTCTTTTTCCGTAAAGATGCCTGCAAACAAGGCTGTACTTAGGTAACGCTCACCAGAACTTGGTAGGACGGTAACAATAGTTTTCCCTGCAAATTCAGGTAGTTCGGCAATTCTGTTAGCCGCTACAACAGCCGCGCCAGATGAGATACCAGCAAGGATACCTTCTTCTTTCATTAGGCGTTGAGCCATCTCAATCGCTTCTTCAGAAGTTACCGATTCAACTCGGTCAATAATCTCTAAATCTAGGTTTCCAGGGATGAAACCTGCGCCAATACCTTGGATTTTGTGCGGAGCGGGTTTGATTTCTTCACCTGCAAGCGCTTGTGCGATTACTGGAGATTCTGCTGGTTCAACCGCTACTGAAGTGATTGCTTTGCCTTTCTCACCTTTAATGTAACGACTTGTACCAGTGATAGTACCACCTGTACCGACACCTGCTACAAATACGTCAATCTCACCATCTGTTGCTTCCCAAATTTCCGGGCCAGTTGTCTGCTCGTGAATTTGTGGGTTCGCAGGGTTGTTGAATTGTTGCAGTAGTAGGTACTTGTCTGGGTCTGAAGCAACAATCTCTTCTGCTTTCGCAATTGCGCCGTTCATGCCTTTTGGTGCTTCAGTTAGCACTAGGTTTGCGCCAAGCGCTTTAAGTAGCTTACGACGTTCTAGGCTCATTGACTCTGGCATAGTTAGCGTTAGCTTGTAACCGCGTGCAGCAGCGACGAATGCAAGAGCAACACCTGTGTTACCACTGGTAGGTTCAACAAGCTCGATACCTGGTTTCAGAGTACCGGCCTTTTCTGCTTCCCAGATCATGTTTGAACCGATACGACACTTAACACTGAAGCTTGGGTTACGAGCTTCGATCTTAGCTAGGACGTTACCTTTGCTTACTTTGTTAAGGCGGACTAGCGGTGTGTTACCAATCGTTAGGGTGTTGTCTTCGTAGATCTTGCTCATGCGATATTCCTTCATTTAATGACAGAACTAAACGTAGTATATCAATCACTTTACCGTCTAGTGTCTTTCGATGTTTGTTCAGCTTGAATTTAGATTAAACAACTTGAAAAAAAGGTAAAAGGATTAAAAAGTTATATCATATAGATATGTAGGAGAGTTCACGCCTATCTTTACTGGTCATTGAATTTTCAAAAGATAGGCGCGGAAAGGTAAGTGGAATGTTTTATCGACGAGAGTGTAATGCTTGTTCTTTGAATTCAACAACCCACATGGCTGTGGCACCACAAACCGCAACAGGCACCACGATCAGGTTTAAAATTGGAATTGTCGTAAATACAGAAACAAGCGCGCCGAAGCTGTAGGTCTTACCTTGTTTTTGTTTCAAAATGTTTCTCATATCATCGAATTTGATTTTATGGTTATCAAATGGGTAATCAGCGTACTGGATAGCGAGCATCCATGCGGTGAAGATGAACCATAAAAACGGTGCAACGGTTTGTCCGAGTGCTGGAATTAACAAAAGTAGGAATAAACCGATCGCTTTTGGCAGAACGTAGACAAGTTTGCGCCATTCTCTCGCTAATATACGTGGCGTATCTTTGAGGACATCAAGTAAACCATCGTCATTGACTTTTTTGCCACTAAGCAGCTCTTCTACCTTTTCTGCGAGTAATCCATTGAACGGCGCAGCAATGAAGTTAGCGAGCGTGCTAAAGAAATACGAAAACGTGGCCAAGACGGTTATGACCAATAGCGGCCATAAAATGTATGACAACCACGACAAGAAGCTTGGCAATGCACCCATCCATCCTTCAATCCAAGTGTTGAGGTTGGAAAAGATATAAAACAAAGCACCACCAACGAGTAACACGTTAGCGATGAGTGGAAGTAAAACAAACTTACGAATACTCGGTGATAAAGCGATTTTTATTCCGAAAATAAAATAGCCAAAGCCTGAGCGTGGAATAGATTCAATAGTCATATTTAAATTAGGTCACATGTGAATTTGGTTAAATAGCAAACATCCCTAGTGTACTCGACCGAAATTAAGAAAAAAAGCGTGGCGAAAATCACACCATGTAAGGAACTAATTGTATTAAGTTGTTCTAAAACAGTGGCTACTTTTGATAGAGTAGTGAGATTGGCCAAATTAACCCAACTTAGTGACAGCTTCTATATAGCTAGTTGACTAAGAAAGCTGAGAGCGAAAAATGCAGGAATTGCGATTTGTACTCATTATTGTTGGCGCGTTAGCTATCGCCGCATTATTGTTCCATGGTCTATGGACGAGTAAAAAAGAAGGGAAAGCAAAGTTTGGAGATAAGCCGCTTGGTAAGCTTGATAACGATAGCTTAGACGAGTCTGAAACGATCCCAAGCCGTTCATTCGCCCCAGAAGATGATTTTGAGATAATCAGAAAAGAGCGTAAAGAGCCGGACTTTGCGGTTTCACCGTCTGCTACGGATCCGCTGATTGACTCTGACCCACTAACAGCACCACAAACGAAAGAAGTTATCGAAGACGACATCGAATTGAATGATCTTCCTTCTTTCAGTGTTAAAGAAGAGCCAGTTCAGATCGAGAGTGAGCCTGAAGAGATAGAAGAAGTTGTCGAGCCTGAGGTTCCAAATTTCGAATTGACTGACGAGCAAAAAGAAAACCATGCTGGCTTTAAAGAGCAGTATGGTTCGTTTGAAGAAACTACTGATACCGTTACTGAGCCGCTAGCTCCTAACAAAGCACTGACGCCAAGTGAACCGCTTGTTGCTCAAGTAGACGTTGCTAAAGAAGTCGTTGCTCCGCAGAGTACCGCGCCTACAGAAGAAGCTAAGCCAGATGAAGAGCTCGGCCTAGAAGTTATAGTTCTCAATGTTCACTGTGCTGGAGAGATCCCGTTCGTGGGTACTGAACTTTTCCGTAGCATGGAGAACAACGGCTTAACTTATGGTGAGATGTCTATCTACCATTGCTTTGCACAATCTAGCGATGAGCCAAAAGTTATTTTCAGTATTGCGAACATGATGCAGCCGGGAACTCTAGAACATGATGATCCTGCTGATTTTACAACGAAAGGTATTTCGTTCTTCATGACGCTGCCTTGTTATGGTCAAGCTGATCAGAACTTCAATGTAATGTTAAGCGCAGCACAGAAAATTGCTGATGATATGGGCGGAAACGTTTTGGACGAGTCACGTAACTTAATGACTCCAAATCGCTTGTCTGACTACCGTAAACAAATCAGAGATTTTATGACGGCAGCCAACGCCTAGCCGTCTTGTTTAGCCTTATAAATAATCTATATTTATAGAAAAGGGCTCCTAAGGGAGCCCTTTTTGATATTTCAATCACGACAGAGAATGATATGAAAGAATCGATTCAAGTTACCTTAGAGCAGTTAAGAGAAACTCTGCACTATCATGCCGTTCGTTATTACGTAGAAGATAGCCCCGAGGTTCCTGATGTTGAGTACGATCGATTGATGCAACAGTTGCTAAAGATCGAAGAAGAGAACCCAGAGCTTGTGACGGTGGATTCGCCTAGCCAACGTGTCGGTGGGCAGCCTTTAGATGGGTTTACGCAAGTGGCTCATGAAATCCCAATGCTCTCGCTCGACAATGCATTCTCTGATGACGATTTAGATGCGTTCAATAAGCGCATGTCTGATCGAGCACCAACCGCGAATCTTAAGACCTTCTGTTGTGAGCCTAAGCTTGATGGTTTAGCGGTGAGCCTGCTTTATGTAAACGGTACCTTAGTACAGGCAGCGACGCGTGGTGATGGTGCGACGGGCGAAAATATTACCGAAAACGTGCGTACGATCAGCTCGATTCCGCTTAAGTTACAAGGTGAAGGCTGGCCAGAACGTATTGAAGTCCGTGGCGAAGTGTTTATGCCAAAAGCGGGCTTCGACAAATTAAATGAACTGGCATTGAAGAAAGGCGAGAAGGTCTTTGTGAACCCACGTAATGCTGCCGCAGGTAGCCTACGTCAGCTTGATTCACGCATTACAGCTAAACGTCCCTTGGCTTTCTACGCATACAGTGTCGGTGTTGTGGAGGGCGCTGAGCTTTCAAATAGCCACTATCAACGCTTCTTGCAGTTGAAAGGCTGGGGCTTACCTATGTGCCCTGAAACTAAGCAATTAAGCTCGCTTGAGGACGTAAAAGCGTACTACCAAGATATCATGACTCGTCGCGATGCCTTGGCTTATGAAATTGATGGGGTGGTGATTAAGGTTGATGACATTGCCGCACAAGAAACTCTAGGCTTTGTTGCACGAGCTCCTCGCTGGGCAATTGCTTATAAGTTCCCAGCTCAAGAAGAGATCACTCTGCTTAATGATGTTGAGTTTCAGGTAGGCCGTACAGGTGCGATTACGCCAGTTGCTAAACTTGAACCTATCTTCGTTGGTGGTGTGACGGTGAGTAATGCCACGCTACACAACGCTGATGAGATTGCTCGCTTGAGTGTGAAGGTTGGTGATAGCGTGATTATCCGCCGTGCCGGTGACGTTATACCCCAAATTGTGGCTGTGGTACTCGATCGTCGTCCTGAGGCGGCAAAAGACATTGTATTCCCTGATGCTTGCCCAGTCTGTAACTCTGCAGTTGAACGTGTCGAAGGTGAGGCGGTAGCGCGTTGTACTGGCGGTTTAGTGTGTCAGGCACAGCGTAAAGAAGCGCTTAAGCACTTCGTGTCTAGAAAGGCGCTGGATGTTGATGGCCTTGGCGTAAAAGTGATAGAGCAGCTTGTCGATCGTGAAATGGTAGAAACTCCAGCCGATCTATTTAAGTTAAGTGCGGGCGTGATTACGGTTCTTGATCGAATGGGGCCTAAATCAGCACAGAATGTAGTGAGTGCGCTTAATAAAGCCAAAGACACGACATTAGCGCGTTTTCTTTATTCTCTAGGGATTCGCGAAGTGGGTGAAGCGACGGCTATGAACTTAGCTCAGCATTTTAAAACGTTAGAGTTAGTTCAAGCTGCAACTCATGAACAGTTGGTTGAAGTGTCAGATATTGGTGACATCGTCGCAAGTCACCTCACGAGCTTCTTCTCACAAGAGAAAAACAGAGCCGTAGTCGAACAGTTGTTAGAGCTAGGTGTTAACTGGCCTGCAATCGAAGAAGCTGCAGATGATCAAGAACTGCCATTAGAAGGTAAGGTGGTTGTATTAACGGGCTCACTGTCTAAATTAGGACGCAGTGAAGCGAAAGCCGCTTTGCAAGCTTTAGGTGCAAAAGTAACCGGTAGCGTGTCTAAGAAAACGGATATCTTATTTGCTGGCGAAGCCGCTGGTTCTAAACTGACTAAAGCACAAGATTTAGGTATCGAAATAAGAACAGAAGAAGATCTAATTGCACTTATTTCGTAAGTAAACCAAGGTAAAAAAAGCTCAAAGGCACTCCTTACAAGGGAGTGCCTTTTTTGTATTTGTTGTAAAAATCAGGTCTTTTTAATTGTTGAGAAATTTGTGTCTATACGAACTCTAAAATCAGGACAGTGACGTTGCTCAACATTAGTGAAATACCGCTCTAGTTGTATAATAAATGCGAGTCACTTCTATGTTTATAAAGTAGGCTTGTCTGTAAGTGTTTGATTTTTATTGTTTTTGTTATTTTTAACTGCGAGCTTTGCTATTTATCGATCTGGATCACTAAGTACCTACTAAATTTGCACCAACTCATATTTTTTTAGATGAAAATTAAGTTCTCATTGATCTTTTTGAGGGCGAAGTTAGTCTTAATGCCATGGATGCACACGATGTGCATAACCAGAAAGGAAATAGAGAATTCAGAGTTTCGGGTTCTCAAACAAGAAAAGGTATTTCTCTCTACGGCGGCCAACTTTAGGCGGGGAATATTCAAACAGCTATATCCATTTTTAGGAGTTTTATTCCATGGAAAACAAATTTTTTAAACGTACTCTACTAGGTGCAACGGTTGCACTTTTATCGACAGGCGTAATGGCGAAAGAAGTTGGTATCAACTCTGATTTCAACGTTGACGTATACGGTGTTGCAGCTATCTCTCTAGTTAACTACAACACAACAGATCAAGATGATGCGAGCAGTGGCTACGCTGTAGAGAATGAATCTCGTATCGGCTTCCGTGCTCATAAAGATATGTTTGATGACGTATTAATTACAATGCAGATCGAATCTGGCTACGTAGATAGCACAGACTGGGGTCATGGCGGCGTTTCAGGTGGTGTGCTTGGTTTCCGTGATACTTTCGTTGGCGCTTCTGGCTCTTGGGGTAATCTACGTGTGGGTCGTGTTCTTACGCCACTATACGAAATCGTCGATTGGCCATTCTCTAACCCTGGTCTAGGTTCTGTATTCGATTGGGGCGGTATCAACGGTCATTACGATCGTCAATCTAACCAAGTTCGTTACGATTCGCCAAAATTCGGTGGTTTCTCTTTTGCAGCTTCTGTTGGTCGTGATGATAACGACAATGGTGGTGGTGCAGCGACTCGTGATGCTAATTTCGTTGGCGCAAGCGCTAAGTACAGCTTCGAAAAAGTAACATTCATGGGTGCTGTTGAATCTGGTACACGTGTAGTTGCGTCTTCTGGTGGTGATTGGTCATTTGATGAAAATGGATTACCTGAGCAAGCTCCAGAAGTAGCAGGTTACGATGATGATACATTCGCATACATTGTTGGTTTTGAAGCTAGCCTACCAGCAGGTTTCGGTTTCGCTGCAGCATATAAAGGCGAAGAATTAGACAATGGTATCCGTAAAGTGACTCAAGATTCTTACTCTATCATCGGTCAATACTGGAATGGTCCAATTGGTTTCAAACTAGGTTACGCAGCTAACCTTGATTCTGAAACAAATGGTTCTAAGGATGCTAACACAGACAGCGACACTATCTCTGGTCAGCTAATGGCAGTCCATAACGGTTTCGTACCTTACCTACGTGTAGCAAGCCGCAGCTTTAATGACAAAACTCGTGGTGCGGTTTCATCAGATATCGTAACTCGTATTGGTCTTGAATACGGTTTCTAAGTTAAAGTTATCTGCTTAAAACAGTTAAATTAAAATCAAAACGCTGGTAAATCTTTTTGCCAGCGTTTTTCCATAGTGAACATAAGGAATTAGTCATAATGAATAAAGTTAGTGTAGTTGTATTATCATTATTTTTGGGAGCTTGTAGTTCACTTGATTCACAAAGCAATTTTGCAGATTCAGTCGCGGATGTGCAACCTAAAGGCGGCTATATTCAGGTGACTGGGCAATCTTACGTTGCAGAAAATAAAGCAAATGTAGGAGCAGATATTGTAAAATCGTCGCTCTATTTTACGTACAACAAAGAAGTAACACAGGACTCAGCTCCAGAATCTTCAATCACTATGGATGTAAGTTACTTCCAAAGTTATAAAGAGTACGAAACGGTGAGCTTTTTCGGTAAGACGATAGAGCTAGAAGAGAGACAAACTTCAAGAGAAAGCTGCAGCGAACACTGCACAAAGACTCAATATATTAAGTTTCCATTAAGCGATGCTGATATACAGCAAGCAAGAGAAAAGAATTTAGAGTTTACGCTTGATGGACAAAACTCAACCATGAGTACAAACTTTATTGTGCCGAAAGCGTATATCGACACAATCTATAATGGCGCAAATAATCATACTGCGATCGCGGTTGCACCAGTTGCGGTACCTGTAGCCGCGGTTGTTGCTGAAGAACCAAAAGCTTCTCAAGCTCAAGAGATGGTTAACTACTGGTATGGACAAGCAACAAAAGAAGATCAGTCTGCAGTGACAGATTGGGCATTCAAAAATCGTAAGAACGCTTCTCCAGCATCAATTGAAGGCTCAAAAGAAATCGAAATGGTTTCATACTGGTTCAATAAACTAGACAGCGAAGAAAAATCTCAAACTATGATTTGGCTGTTAGAGCAAGAGTAAGCCTCTAACGTAAGTCTCTAGCTATGTTTTTCAACCGCAGTATTGTATAACAGCAGTACTGCGGCTTTTCGTTTTAGGTCGCGCTCTTTGTTTTAGGTAACGTTTGAATTATAGGTAACGTTTGAATTATAGGTAATAGAGTGAATATTGGTGAAGTAGCTAAACGTGTTGGTACAACAGCGAAATCCATTCGTTTTTACGAAAGTAAAGGGATGATGAGCCCTCCGCATCGTTCCGACAATGGTTATAGGCAATACGGCGAGATTCACATCGAACAGTTAGAGTTTGTACTGAGAGCTAAAATGGTTGGGTTTACGCTTGATGAGTGCAAAGCGCTTGTTGAGCTGGCAATGAATCCCAATAGAGAAAGTTACGAAGTAAAAAAGAAAGCAACGCAGAAGTTAGATGAAATAGAGTTGAAGCTTGCTGAACTCAATAAGATGAAGGCTCAGTTGCAATCTTGGGTACATGATTGTCCTGGAGATACCTCAAACGAATGTCCAATTTTGAATAATTTGTCAGGTCGAAAATAACTTATCTTTTTAAAACTTGTTTGGTAACCAAACAGTGTGTCAGGCAGCAAATAATGTTACTAGCCTGACGTTAGTTACCTATCAAAGCACCTTACCGCCATAGTGTTTGCAGATCAGCAATGGCACATGAGTGACTGCGTTTCCATCTGAACACTTCACAATAGGCCCCATGTTTCCGTTACCTGGAGACTGACTGCTCGCCAGAGCACTGCCGAATGAAAGGCTGAATATCGCTGTTAAAATTATTAGGAAATGTCTCATACTGACTCCGTTATGTTTATCTCTTGTTGAGATAAATGAAAGTATGGACAAGGAAAGGAAAATTTCAAAAATTGGACGGACTTAACATTTTTAATAATTATAATTAAGCGAGAGCGTGGCCCATTATTCATATATATATTGGTTAATAAATCTGACTTTCTTATATCTTTTTAGCTCAATCAAAATTTTTAGCTTTACGAAATAAGAACTTATTTTTTTTTCTATTCAATCTATCGTGATGATAATTCGAATGTTCTTTGTTCTTTAAACTGATTAAAGCCTACATTTATCGATAATGTAGGCTTTATATATCAATTGGCTATAAAGGTTGGATTATTAGAATTATTCCGTCTAAAGCCACAATCTTAATTTCTGTGCCTGATGGGATATCTTGGCTAGCTCTTGCTGACCAAGAAGAGTCTCCTACCTTAATTCGGCAGTTACCTCTTTTGATATCTTCAGTTAATAGTACGGTTTGTCCCAGCAACTGTTTTTCTCTCTGATTCAGTTCCCGACCCGCATCAGAGTGCTTATCATTAGACAACTGCCTTCTCCACCATAACCAAGTGGTGATGAGCGAGAAGCTAGCGAATGATAGCCATTGCATCTGCCAACCCAGTGGTAATGCACCCAAAAGAGCCCCGACGAGCATGGCTGATATACCAATCCAAAGAAAGTAACCAGCCGTTCCGATAAGCTCAAGAGCCAATAGTGCTAGACCAAACGCCAACCAATGCCAGTGGTTTACTTGTTCTAGTAATTCGACCATAAATTAGTCCTTACTGCCTTTGTCATTGCTTTGTGCAAACATCTCGGCGATGCCTGCGACTGAGCCCATTAGCCCTGTAGCCTCCAATGGCAACATAATGATCTTACCGTTTTCAGCTTGTCCAATCGATTTCAGAGCATCAGTATAGCCTTGTGCGATGAAGTAGTTGACGGCTTGCATGTCGCCTTGAGCAATCGCGTTCGATACCATCTCTGTCGCTTTAGCTTCTGCTTCTGCTGCACGTTCACGGGCTTCAGCTTGCAGGATTGCTGCTTGCTTTTGGCCTTCCGCTTTTAAGATTTCTGATTGCTTATGACCTTCGGCCTTTAGGATCTCAGCTTGTCTTACGCCCTCTGCCTCTAAAATATCAGCACGCTTGTTACGCTCGGCTTTCATTTGAGCATTCATCGCTGCGGTTAGATCCGCTGGTGGCTGCACGTCTTTGATCTCGATACGTGTAACTTTGACACCCCAAGGGTTTGTGGCTTCATCGACGATGTTTAGCAGCTTAGTATTGATCATGTCACGCTGGCTGAGCATTTCATCCAACTCCATAGATCCAAGCACGGTACGGATGTTAGTCAGGGTCAAATTACGGATAGCGTGTTCAAGGTCGTTGACCTCGTAGGTTGCTTTAGGCGCATCAATAACTTGAACAAAACAGACAGCATCTATCATGACATTGGCGTTGTCTTTTGAAATGACTTCCTGAGCTGGAATATCCAGCACACGTTCCATCATGCTGATTTTTTGACCAACCTTGTCAATGAATGGAATGATTAGGTTCAAGCCTGGTTGGAGTGTGTGTGTGTAGCGACCGAAACGTTCGACAGTCCAGTTATTACCCTGTGGAACGGTTTTGACACCAGCGAAAATAAAGAGCAGTGCGACGGCAGTAAAGACGCCAATAGTAATTAATGTATCAATAGGCATACGAAATCCTTTGCAAGTGTGAGTTTTTGATAGTTCTTTACTCATACTGGCTCATATTTAAAATTCGAGCAAATTTATAAACGAGAAATGGGCCATAAAACCTTGATTTTATGACCCATTTTACTTTGTGTTATGCGATAAGATTGCTGAGGTTTCTATCATTTATCAGGGTGATTTTTCCTCAGTACTTATCAACTTGTTAGCGTTCGAATTAGTAAAGCAGAGAGTACAATTGGCGGCGGTATTTGCTCGCAACTGCATTACCTTGTCCAAGTGCGCTTAAGATATCCATGAATTCTTTTTTCATATCACCATCGAGGGTATTGAGGTCTTTTGCCAAGAATGACCATAGAAGATCCATTGCTTCTTCGCTGCGGTTCACTTGGTGATATTGAAGTGCTAGGTCAGAGGCTGTTTTAGCATCGCTTGGATTTTGCTGTAGCGTTGTTTCTAGCGCTTGAATTTCAGGGCTGTCTGCCGCTTGTTTGTGCAGTTCGAGTTTAGCGACTAAGCCTTTGTAGTAGTTGTCTTGATATTCTAGAGGGATAGTCGACAGTTGAGTTTCAGCTAGATCAAACTGTTGCGTTTCTAGTAAACATTCTGCAATTGCCAGCTTTACCTCGCCTTTGCCCGTCAGCTCTATTGGCAATTGTTGCATTGCTGCGAGCGCTTGTGCATGCTCGCCTGCTTGCATTTGCTCGAGAGCCTGACGCAGTGCGAGCTCGTCTTGGCTAGGAAGATGTTTTCCTAACATTTCAATAATCGCTTCTATGCTTTGTGGGCCCCCCAAACCATCAACAGGCTGACCGTTAACAAACAGTGCAATAGTAGGGAGCGCTTGTACGCCAAATTGGCTAGCAATTGCCTGCTCTTGTTCACAATTCAACAGAGCTAAAGTAAAAGCGCCGTTGTATTGCTGAGTTAATGTTTGCAGTTCAGGGATCACCTGAGCACTTTCTTGGCTCATTGGTGCCCAAAAGTGGATGAGTACAGGCGTCTGCATTGAGGTTTCTAATACTTGACGAAAGTTCTGCTCATTAAGTTCAACAATATGCGGAGATTGCATTTACGTTCCTTGAGGTGTGTTTTGTGGATACGTTGCAAATATGGGGGGAGATGCTGGTAACTTCAAGATCTAACTTGGTTATCTCAAATAAAAAGAGCCAAAATAGAAAAACGCTATGCTTCTATGTTGATAGAGTGGTTATCTCAACAGGGAAGGCATAGCGTTATCATTGAGGTGGTCAGTGAGGCATAGCGCGAGATACTCAAAACAGAATAAACAACGTAATCGCCAGACTCACACCGACCCAATTAAGGCGGTTTAAAGTCATGAAATATCCAGATTAGGTTCATCAATTGGGAATAATTGATGAGATAGAATAATCATGACATCTAATTGTTACGGAAAAATTACATCGTTACATTAAAGTTTGCGACTCTACATTCAAAGTTAGCAATTTATGCTGCTTTTCTCAAAATAGGGTCTAGCAAGCGACTCGGTAGAATTCTTTTCAGCACCGCGAACACCTTAGTAGGTGTCGTCACTCGGTATCTTAGCTTTGGTTTCTCTGCTGTGAGTGCGTGATAAACTGGCTCAACACAACTTTCAGGCGGAAGAACAAAAGCGTTGTTCGATGACTCCTTTTCGAGTCGGTCTTTTTGTTGTTGATAAGCGTCTTGATGAGCGCTGTCAGCAATGGTGATCCATTTATTGAAAGCTTTCAGGGCATTATTTCTAAATTGGGTTTCTATTGGACCTGGCTGCAATAAAGAGATATGAATACCACTATCATGCAGTTCTAAACGTAAGGTATCTGTCCAGCCTTCTAGCGCGAACTTTGAAGCGTTGTAAGCGCCACGATATTTCATGGCCGCAAAGCCTAATACGGAACTGTTTTGTACGATTCGACCTTCGCCGCGTTCGCGCATGTGCGGAAGTATCTGACAAACAAGATGATGCCAGCCAAAGAAGTTGGTTTCGAATTGCTCTCTGAGACCTTGGGTCGGCAAGTCTTCTAGCGCACCAGCTTGACCATAAGCGCCGTTATTGAATAATCCATATAGTCCGTTAGGCGCTAGCTCAATAGCAAGTTGTGCAGCTTGTTCAATGCTTTCTTGGTTAGAAAGGTCGAGCTGTATGCAGGTCAGTCCCTCATCTTGCAGACGCTGTACATCTTGCGGATGACGACACGATGCAATGACGTGGAAGCCACGCTTTTGTAGTGCATGCGCACATGTATAGCCAATACCCGTTGAGCAACCAGTGATCAGAATCGACTTGTTCACGCTTAATCCTTCATTAGAGTCTTTATCGCTCTAGGGTAAAGAATTAGTCTTGATGTTGTAACAAGTTTTTTAAGGCTGGTTCTATTCTTGAGTAACTAAAGATAAATCCCATTTCAGTGAGTTTCTTTGGTTTGGAGCGAATGCTGTCAAAGAGCAGGCAAGAAGATTCACCCATCAGAAGCGACATTGCCCATTTCGGAGTGAATAAGAAATGAGGTCGGCGCAGTTGCTTGGCGAGTGTGCTGCTGAACAGTTTGTTGGTGACAGGGTGTGGGGCACACATATTAAATTCCCCTTGAGCGTGAGGAATCAACAATAAGTGGTTGATGGCTCTCACCATATCAAGCATGTGAATCCAAGGCATGTACTGTTCGCCTGAACCAAGTGGCCCGCCTACTCCGAGTTTGTACGGCATTAGCATCTTCTTTAAAGCACCACCATTTTCACCTAACACAATCCCCGTTCTTAGTAGTATCACACGCGTCTCATCGGATTGGGCTCTCTTGGCTATCTCTTCCCAGTGCGCACAGACTTTATGAGGAAAATTTTCGTCTTCTACTTGTAGTGATTCATCAAATGGGTGTTGCTGTTGATCGCCATAGTAACCTACAGCCGAACCGCTAATGAAAGCCTCCGGTGGGTTGCTACTGGCATGAATTAACTCGACCAGTTTTTCGGTAATCTGCCAGCGGCTATTGCAGATCCTCTCTTTTTGCTCCGCACTCCAACGCTTGTCAGCGATCGGTTCGCCAGCAAGATTGACCACGACATCGAAGTCATTGAGATCGCTGAGTTCATCAAGAGATTGAATGTAATGAAGGTTATTCTGGTTCAGGTGATTTAGGTTTTGCTTCGCTTTTTCGGGGCTCCGCGTCAACAATGTCACGTCGTCAGTGTTCCAACTTTTGACCAATTCAGAACCAATAAATCCCGTACCACCAGTTAACAATATCTTCATACCAATCTCCCTATTAAACATAATTATAGACATGGCTTGTTTTTGAACGCCAATCAATACGAAAAAATCACTATAACGATCATAAGGTTTCAATCGTGTGATGCCTAAATTACGCCGTATCAATTTACGAAAGAATGAAATTAAATTCATCAAGTTAGGATGTATACCGCTATCACACTTATGGACTTTACTCGGATATGTTACCAACTGCGTAATATTTGTCACATAAGGAATGATAAGGATTTGCCATGATTATTAGTAATTAATAACCAGACACAATTTCAATGACTAGGAGTTGCGATGACGGCAGTGCTTGCTTTGTTTCGAGCCATGTTAGGTAGCCTAAGGGATCTCTTGCCGATCGTGGCGGTGATTGCTTTCTTCCAGCTTGCTGTTTTGCAAGAGTCACTCCCTCATCTTTTGTCTATTCTAACTGGCTTAGTGTTGGTGGTTTTTGGACTGACTTTTTTTATCTTTGGCCTTGAAATGGGTCTGTTCCCAATTGGCGAGTCGATGGCTCAAGCTTTTGCTCGTAAGGGAAGTGTGTTTTGGTTATTGACCTTCGCTTTCTGTTTAGGCTTTGGCACCACCATTGCAGAACCTGCGTTAACCGCAGTGGCCGCCGAAGCCGCAGAAGTGGCTGCTGAAGGTGGTGTTATTCCCAACTCTTTAGATGAAATGGAAGAGTACGCCGATGGCTTGCGCTTCACCGTAGCATTGTCGGTCGGTATCGCCATTCTATTGGGGGTTCTTCGGATCTTAAAAGGTTGGCCAATTCAATACATGATCATTGGTGGTTATATCGGGGTGGTGGTGCTTACAGCTTTTGCCCCTGAAAACATCATTGGGATTGCGTATGACTCCGGCGGAGTGACAACATCGACGATCACCGTTCCGTTAGTGACAGCATTGGGTGTGGGTTTAGCCTCTGCGATTAAAGGGCGAAACCCGATGATTGATGGCTTTGGATTGATCGCCTTTGCTTCACTGCTGCCGATGATGTTTGTCATGGTCTACGGGATGGTGGTGACATGATCAGTGTTCAGCAATTTATCGACACCTTTCTTGGCACTGTCATGGATGTGATTCCGATTGCGGTGATCATCTTCGGTTTTCAATTAGCAGTGCTGCGCAAGCCAGTCAATAATTTAGGCAAAGTGCTGATAGGTTTCTTTTACGTCATTCTTGGGTTGTCCCTCTTTTTGATGGGGTTAGAGCTCGCGTTGTTTCCTCTAGGGGAGACAATGGCCATGCAATTGACCGAGCCCAGCTTTTTAACTGAGTTCAAGATCAGTTCAGGCCTTACCTTGGCTTGGTTTGATTATTACTGGGTTTACCTTTTCGCGTTTTGTATTGGGTTCAGTACCACGATAGCCGAGCCCTCTTTGATTGCGGTGGCGATTAAGGCGAACCAAGTATCTGGTGGCAGTATCAGCGTGAATGGTCTGAGAATCGCCGTGGCATTAGGCGTTGCCATCGGTATCTCACTTGGCAGCTACCGTATCGTTGCGGGCGATCCCATCCATTACTACATCATTGTTGGCTATGTCATTGTGGTGATTCAGACCTTTTATGCTCCCAAATTGATTATTCCATTGGCTTACGATTCAGGAGGGGTGACGACATCTACCGTGACTGTGCCTTTAGTGACGGCTCTTGGGCTTGGGCTTGCTTCAACCGTACCGGGGAGAAACCCAGTGATAGACGGTTTCGGCTTAATCGCGTTTGCCAGTTTGTTTCCGATCATCTCAGTGATGAGCTACGCCCAAATAACACAATGGTTAAACCGTTTACACACCTCTAAGGAGAGCAAAGATGCGCTTTAAACTTATCTTAGCGTTTGTAGAAGAGAGCAAGACAGACACCGTGCTCGATGCCGCGCGTGATGCGGGCGCAACAGGGGCAACCGTGATTAACAATGCCAGAGGGCAAGGCTTAAACCAAAAGCGCACCTTCTTTGGTTTAACGTTAGAGGTACAAAAAGATGTGTTGCTGTTTGTGGTTGAAGAGCATTTGGCGAGGCATATTCTAGAAACCATTGGTGAAGTAGGGGAGTTTGACCAAGAGTCAGGACAAGGAATCGCTGTCCAGATCGATGTTGAAGATGCTGTAGGCGTTGCGCACCAAGTTGAGACGTTAACCAAGGTTGTGGAGGATGAACTATGAGTACCAGTGAAAAGATCCGTGTGGGCGATGTAATGGCCAATACTTACGTGATTATTGATGGGCTAACCACGGTGTTAGAAGCGATTGAGATGGCGAAAAAACATCAAGTGAAAGCGATCATTGTTGATAAACGCCATGAGGATGATGAGTACGGCATCGTGTTGATGAATGACATCGCCAAAAAAGTGCTGGCTAAGAACCGTTCACCAAAGCGAACCAATGTTTATGAAATTATGACTAAACCGGCCTTGAGTGTGTCTGCTGATATGAACGTTAAGTATTGTGCTCGCCTGTTCGAACGCTTTGGTATCAGTCGTGCTCCGGTGGTCAGTGACAACAAGATAGTCGGTATGGTTAGTTACAATAATATTGTGATCAACGGTATGGCGAGAGATGACGTGTAGCACTTTGATACGTACAATAGCCTCATAAGTTTTATGGAGAAGTACGTGTGAAATTATTTTTTGCTTCAGACCTACACGGTTCGCTGCCAGCTACAGAAAAAGTCTTAGAGCTATACCGAGCGTCAGGTGCGCAATATTTAGTGCTATTGGGTGATATTCTGAATCATGGTCCAAGAAACCCAATTCCTGAAGGGTACAACCCGCCAGCGGTTGCTGAAAAACTGAATGAGTTATCTCAAGAGATCATCGCGGTTCGTGGTAACTGCGACAGTGAAGTGGATCAGATGCTGCTGTCTTTCCCTATGATGATGGACTATTCGTGGGTGCTACTAGAATCGGGTCAGCGTATCTTTTTAACTCATGGTCACCTATATAACACCAACAAGCGACCAGCATTGAAAGCAGGTGATATTATAGCGCATGGTCATACTCATATTCCTGTCGCTGAATATCAGGATGGCATCTTCATATTTAATCCAAGCTCGGTGACATTCCCACGAAATGATCATGCTGCAAGCTATGGGTTATACGAGAACGGTACGTTTAAAGTGGTTAGCCTTGAAGGTGATCTGCTAGTGAGCGGGCAGTTGTAAATAAACTGAACCGGTCACGGCTTCGAAAAGGGCTTATTTTGAGTCTACGTGGCCAAGATCTCTGTCTGGAGCAATGATGTTTCGCACTCTTTGCTTCAGCACTTTCGCCTCAGGAAAGCCACCGTCTGCCTTTCTTTCCCAAATCTGCACGCCATTACAAAAGATCTCAAATCGACCTCCGGTATCAGGATGTAAACTCACTTGTTCTATTTCTTCACTGAACGTATGCAGTAACTCTTGGCATAACCAACTAGAACGAAGCATCCAATTGCATTGGCGACAATAGCGTATTGCGATGGTTGCTTTGGTGATTGATGTACTTACCGCGTTTAATTCTGTACTCATAGATATCCCTGAAAATTCTATAACAGTAGTTTGGTGCCAACGGCGAACGTCAATATTTCAAATGCCATTTTGACGAGCTAGTTACTTGATTCGTGAGTTAGGAGAGAGCCCAACAATAGGGTAAGTGATTAACCCAATCCATGGATCTTATGTTAGAAATTAGATACAAAAAAGGGGCGCAATGCCCCTTTATTTATTACTCGAGAGAGTTAGTTTGAAAACAACACGGTAGAGCCGTGGTTTAAGCTAGTCAGTAACAGTGCTTTCGGGTTCACAATATCAATGCGTCGGCTTTGCTCTGCATCCATTTTGATTACCTGAGTGATCAGTTCAAGCTGCTCTTCCGAAAAATCTTGGCGCTGGGCAGATGTCACGTCTTTAAACTCAGTCGGTGAAACCAGTAGGTAGTTATCATTGATATCCCATTGGCCTGTTTCAGAAATGTTGATCACATTTGCTGGTGCTGTTTGGGTGCCATATAGCCTAACCACAGACATTCTTAGGTAGGTACCATTAGGTAGATACTTAGCGTTTGAAGATAATTCTACTTTACGAAGCGGACCGATCGAGTCAGCTTGCTTCTTATCGGTAATCAGAGTCACCATTTTTGATTGCCACTCATGGGCGGTTAGCAGACGTTCGACTTGAGCATCACTGCCCCAATACAACCAGCCACTAAGAAAAGCAGAAAGAACCAGTAAAATAATAGAGACTTTTAATTTCATGTTACTGATCACCTTTACAAATGTCGTTTAAATCCGACTGGTTCGCATAAATTCTTAGAGTAATATTCTCGCTCGAATATTCTTGTGGGTGAATATAGTTAAGAGCTAGGTTATTGGTTTGTCCGCCTGTTGCGATGACTTCTGTTGGCTTCAACATTCCTGTGTGGTTGTTGTTGTAATGAACAACACATTTCTCTATGGCTGGTAGCCAACTGCTTAAATCTGGGTGGTTGATCGGTGTCTGAACCTTAACGCCATCAACTTCAGCCAGTGTCAGAAACTCTGATTCGGCTGGGTTAGTAAACGTGATTACTAGAATTGGCATAATAATAGCGATAAGTAGAGCACTAAAGCTTGTCCACTTATTACTATTTTTGTTCGCGGCAACGTTTGTGGTCGCTTTTGGTTCTACTTCAGTCTTAGCTTCTGGAATCTTAGCCACGGGTTCTGATTCGGTCATCTCAGTGACTACTTCTTCGGCTGTCGTCGTAAACGCTAAGGTCGGCTCCATCTCATTTTCTACGACTTCAGCCATGATTGGCTGTTCGCTTGATGAAAGTGGCGCAGAACGTTCAACAGAAGCGATAAACTGGTAGCCACGCTTTGGCACGGTCTTTACGAATTCTGGAGACTTAGTTGAGTCTTTCAGCATCTTTCTGAGTGTCGATACTGCTTGCGTTAAGCTGGAGTCGTCTACCTCAAAGCCTTGGTCTCGCCAAACATATTCGTGTAATTCGTTACGAGTGATAACTTCATTGGGTCTTTCTGACAGCATCAGGAGAATGCGGCTTTCATTGCTACCAAGGCGTACGACTTCACCGTCGCTGGCTTGATCAACAAGTGAATTGCTGTTTGGGTCGAATACGAACCGCTGTGCGAGAATAAACTTTGTGCCGATATTGCTCATTGAATTCTTCTATTTTGGATGATTTTGAGTGCGAAATAGACAAATCTCAGGTGAAGTTCCGTTAATTCTTCACCAAATCATGGCTTCTTTTATGTTCTTTTATATTTATCACCCTCAAGGATAATAAAAACAGATCAAAAAAACAGTGTTTTTATGATTTTTGACCTTGAATTTACATTTGTCATCCTCATGTTAATGAACATAAGAGTGGTATCCTGTGTAACGCCTCTTCCGGTATTCAACATAAAGTATAGATGTTTTGGAGTAAAAATGAGCGAAACAGCAACGCAAAATAAAGAGACTCGTGGCTTTCAATCTGAAGTAAAACAGCTACTTCATCTAATGATCCACTCACTGTATTCAAACAAAGAAATTTTCCTACGTGAGTTGATCTCTAACGCATCTGACGCGGCTGACAAACTTCGTTTTCAAGCGCTTTCTAATGGCGACCTTTACCAAGGCGATGCGGATTTAGGCGTGAAGTTGTCATTCAACGCAGAGTCCAACACCCTGACCATTTCTGATAACGGTATCGGCATGAGCCGCGACAACGTTATCGAGCATTTGGGTACGATTGCTAAATCAGGTACGGCTGACTTTTTCTCAAAGCTGTCTGATGACCAAAGCAAAGACTCTCAGCTTATTGGCCAATTTGGTGTTGGTTTCTATTCTGCATTTATCGTTGCAGACGCTGTAACGGTTCGAACTCGCGCTGCTGGACTGGCAAGCGATGAAGCTGTGCAATGGCATTCAGCGGGTGAGGGCGACTATACCATTGAAGACATCACTAAAGAATCTCGTGGTACTGACATCGTTCTTCATATGCGTGAAGACGGTAAAGAATTCTTGAATGAGTGGCGCTTGCGTGAAGTGATTGGTAAATACTCTGATCACATCGGCATCCCGGTTTCTATCTTAACTGCGGTTAAAGATGACGAAGGTAAAGACACCGAAGAGAAGCATTGGGAACAGATCAACAAAGCACAAGCGCTTTGGACTCGTAATAAATCTGATATCGAGAAAGAAGAGTACCAAGAGTTTTACAAGCACGTTTCTCACGACTTTGCTGATCCATTAACGTGGAGCCACAACAAAGTTGAAGGTAAGAACGACTACACCAGCCTGCTTTACATCCCTGCGAAAGCACCTTGGGACATGATGAACCGTGACCACAAGAGCGGCTTAAAGCTTTATGTACAGCGCGTATTCATCATGGATGATGCAGAGCAGTTCATGCCATCTTACATGCGTTTCGTTCGTGGCTTAATTGACTCAAATGATCTTCCACTGAACGTGTCTCGGGAAATCCTTCAAGACAACAAAGTGACTCAGTCTCTTCGTGGTGCATGTACTAAGCGTGTGCTGACTATGCTTGAGCGCATGGCGAAGAATGACAACGACAAGTACTTGGAGTTTTGGAAAGAGTTCGGCCTAGTATTGAAAGAAGGCCCAGCAGAAGACATGGCGAACAAAGAAAAAATCGCTGGTCTACTTCGTTTCTCATCAACGGAAGTGGATTCTGTTGAGCAAACCATCAGCCTAGCTTCTTACGTAGAACGTATGAAGGAAGGTCAAGACAAGATTTATTACCTAACGGCAGACAGCTATGCTGCGGCTAAGAACAGCCCTCATCTAGAGCAGTTCAAAGCGAAAGGCATCGAAGTTGTTCTGATGTACGACCGTATCGATGAGTATGTGATGAATTACCTAACTGACTTCGACGGTAAGCAGTTCCAGTCGATCACAAAAGCGGGCTTAGATCTAAGCAAGTTTGAAGGTGAAGAAGAGAAAGAGAAGCAAAAAGAGACGGAAGAAGAGTTCAAGTCTGTTGTTGACCGCACTCAAGCTTACCTTGGTGATCGTGTTAAAGAAGTTCGTACGACATTCAAGTTAGCAACTACACCTGCTGTTGTTGTTACCGATGATTTCGAGATGGGCACTCAAATGGCTAAACTTCTAGAAGCTGCGGGACAAGCGGCTCCTGAGGTGAAGTACATCTTTGAGATTAACCCTGAGCATGCGCTCGTTAAACAGATGGCAGATGAAGCGGACGAACAAGCGTTTGGTCGCTGGGTTGAACTATTACTTGGCCAGGCTATGCTGGCTGAAAAGGGCTCAATGGAAGATCCGTCACAATTCTTAGGTGCAATCAACGAGCTACTGACAAAACGTTAGTCTTTCGACTTTGGGCTAAGCCTATAATTATGAATAAAAGCTCGCGAATGCGGGCTTTTTTTATGAACGTCGCTTAACTTCATCGAAATGTCGCTAAAGTTGCTAACAAGACGAACGCAAACGCTGTCGATACATTCTTTAGTCTTAATTTCAGCCAAATTGAATATTAATGTGATAGAATGCTCGACCTAATCAGCTGGGACTATGAACCTATCATCTCCAGTTGTATGATTTTTAAACGTTATACCGAAACTTACCGTTTTGCTTCTGTTTACAGTTGTGCTTAGCCTCAGTTGTTACCTAACCTCTCTTGTTCGACTTAAATTGAACCAGAAAGGCGGGATAGTGAGCTTCGGTATAAATCATAATTTTTATAAGAGGATTAAACATGCGCATCATTCTTCTAGGTGCTCCTGGCGCGGGTAAAGGTACTCAAGCTAACTTCATCATGAACAAATTTGGTATCCCTCAAATTTCAACTGGTGACATGCTACGTGCTGCTATCAAAGCGGGTACTGAGCTTGGTAAGCAAGCTAAATCAGTAATCGACGCGGGTCAGCTAGTTTCTGATGAAATTATCCTTGGTCTTATCAAAGAGCGTATCGCTCAAGATGACTGTGAGAAAGGTTTCCTACTAGACGGTTTCCCACGCACAATCCCTCAAGCTGATGGCCTAAAAGAAATGGGTATCGCAGTAGACTACGTTGTTGAATTCGACGTAGCTGACGATGTGATTGTTGAGCGTATGGCTGGTCGTCGTGCTCACCTTCCTTCTGGCCGTACATACCACAATGTGTACAACCCGCCTAAAGAAGAAGGTAAAGATGACATCACTGGCGAAGAGCTAGTGGTTCGTGATGACGACAAAGAAGAAACAGTTCGTGCACGTCTAGGTGTATACCACGATCAAACAGCTCCGCTTATCTCTTACTACGGTAAAGAAGCTGAAGCAGGCAACACTAAGTACCTTAAGTTCGACGGTACTAAGCAAGTTGCTGAAGTTAGTGCAGAACTTGAGAAAGCACTAGCATAATTGGCTAACAGCCAGTTTTAGAATTTGATATATTGGAAGCGACCTTTAAGGTCGCTTTTTTTGTTTCAATTTTTAGTCATATACCAATCTAGATAAAATCGATTGTGCACAATTTCTGCGCTACGGCTTAGATTCGCGCGACTAACGATCAAGGTGATGTTGTGATAACTCAGGTTAAGAACGACTATTCTTAAATTTAGTTGCGTAACAATGATCTTAAACTTATGCAGATTAGTATATTACGTTCCAGAAAATCACACATTGGTCTCAGGTAGCTATGGAAAATAATAAAAAGCAGGGCGTTTTACTGGTTAACCTAGGAACACCAGATACCGCGACTCCAGCTGGCGTTCGCCGATTTTTAAGTGAATTCTTACACGACAAACGAGTGGTAAACCTAACTCGCTGGCTTTGGTGTCCTATTTTACATGGGGTGATTCTACCGATTCGAGCACCTAAAGTGGCTAAGCTTTATCAGTCTGTTTGGATGGACGAAGGCTCACCACTGCTTGTTTATTCGCAGAGACAAGCTGAAAAGCTACAAACAAAATTACAGATGCCTGTAGCTTTGGGGATGACCTATGGTAATCCAAGCCTTAAAACCGGCGTTGAGCAATTAATGGATCAGGGCGTTGAAGACATTATTGTATTGCCTTTATACCCTCAATACTCAGGCACAACGACAGCGGCCGTTTCTGATGGTTTAACTAAAGCCTTCAAACAAATGCCTGTCATCCCGAGCTATCGCTTTATTCGAGATTATTACTCTCACCCTAGTTATGCGAAAGCACTGGCTGAAAGTGTTCGTAGCCATTGGGAAAAAAATGGCAGAGGCGATCACTTGGTGTGTTCATTCCACGGCATCCCTAAAAGGTTAGCCGATGAAGGCGATATCTACCCTCAACATTGTGAAGCGACGACCAAATTACTTGCTGCGGAGTTAGGGTTATCCTCGGAAGACATCACCATGACATACCAATCTCGATTTGGCCGCGAGGAGTGGTTGAAGCCTTATACCGATGAAACGCTTGAAACGCTTCCAAGTAAAGGTATCAAGAAGATCGATATTATGGCGCCTGCATTCTCTGTGGATTGTTTAGAAACGTTAGAAGAGATTTCAGACCAGTGTAAAGAGACGTTCATTGATGCTGGTGGTTCAGACTTTAGCTACATTATGTGTCTCAACGACAGAGACTCACACATCGACATGATGGCTGAACTAGTGGCGCTTCATCGCTAACTGATATGGCGATTGAATAGATAACAAAAGGGCTGCTCATTGAGCAGCCCTTTTTGATCTTGATGTTTCTTCTTGAAATCGATCTAGCTATTAAGCAACCGAAGTTTCTGCTTTTGGTTCTGCTTCAAGCGTCATGTTGGTTTCTACACCATGCATCCATGATACAAGCTTGCCAGCACAAAGAAGCAGTAAGACGCCACTTATTGTCGCTGTAATGGCGATACCACCGAAGATAGACATTGCGCCAAGCTCACCAACGTGAGAACCCACAAGGCCAGCTACGTAGTTTGCGACAGCATTGAAGCCAAACCATGCACCCATCATTAACGATGCTAGACGAAGCGGAGCTAACTTAGTGACCAACGACAGGCCAATAGGAGATAGACAAAGCTCGCCAAGGGTATGGAAGAAGAAAGCACCGACTAGCCACAGCATTGATGTTTTCACTGTTAGGTCGCCACCTTGCTCCATTACTGCGCCCATCATGCACACAAAGCCTAGAGCTAGGAAGAACAAAGCCATTGCAAATTTCACTGGAGAGTTTGGTTCACGCTTACCAAGCTTAACCCAAAACGCCGCAATGATAGGTGCGAGGGTGATGATGAAGAATGGGTTTAGAGATTGAAACCATGCAGCTGGAACTTCAAAACCACCAATCATACGGTCAGTATATTGCTGAGTGTAGATGTTCATCAGGCCGCCAGCTTGTTCAAAGCCAGCCCAGAAAACAATGACGAACAGACCCATAATCAGAATAACTTTTAGTCTGTCGAACTCTTCTTTGGTCAGTGGTGTTTTCTCTTTTGATTTGTTCAGCGCTTTCGCTCGTGCAGCTGCAGGTACTGAACCAATGTTGCCTAACCATGATTGAGCCATCGTCAACTGCATAACTAAGCTGATAACCATACCGATACCAGCGGCTAGGAAGCCAGCTTTCCAGCCGAACGAGTCAACTGCAGCACCTGAAATTAAGCCACCCAGTAGCGCGCCTAAGTTGATGCCCATGTAGAAAATGGTGAAAGCACCGTCACGTCGGTTATCGCCTTCTTGGTATAGGTCGCCAACCATGGTCGAGATGTTTGGTTTAAACATACCGTTACCACTGATAAGCAGTGCTAAACCTAGATAAAGAGCATTTACTTGGTCTAAGCCAATAGCGCCGTTAGGAAGAGCAAGCGTAAATTGGCCTAATGCCATTAATACACCACCCACTAGGATCGATTTACGTTGTCCTAAGTAGTTATCGGCAAGCCAGCCGCCGATTAATGGTGTGATGTAGACTAAACCAGTGTAGATACCATAAAGGTCGAGGGCATCTTTAGTTGACCAACCAAGGCCGCCATTGATAGTGGTGTCGGTAAGAAATAAAACAAGAATTGCACGCATTGCATAGTAGGAGAAACGTTCCCATAGCTCGGTGCTAAAGAGTAGAAATAGGCCTCTAGGGTGGCCAAATATGTTGTGATTGCTTGGCATAAGTTTTACTAATTTTAGGTATTAAAAGATTTTATAGTTCCTTATGTATACAGAGTGGAATAACCATCTGCAATAGGTGTCTTTTATGGTCACGATAACTAATTTTTTATAAGTTTATGAAAATAATAGGTTTTATTGATAATGTTACCCAGATAATGCGTGCTGCAAACTAATTTTCCAGTTTTGAGTTGAGCGCATAATGTTCTATTTAAAAGAATTATTGAATGTTAATGGTTGAATTTATTGGTTTGTTGGATGTTATTATTAAAATAAATAAAATGGCGTTCTTTATCTGTGTAGCATACATAGCCTTACAATAATGCGACTTTTTATCTGTAAATGTTCCCTGTACAATGCTTAACCACTTTTTGTCTCTATGGCTTTTTGTTGATAAGTTGGTCTGTTACGCATTATTTATTGCTTATCAGGATTCATTTTATTAACGGTGATTAACCGTTTTAGGCTTGTGGTAATATGTCCCAAAATAGAAAATGGCTAGTAAAATGAAACGTTGGTATTTACTTTATTGTAAGCGCGGTGATCAGAAGCGTGCTCAACAACATTTAGAGAATCAAGGGGTAGAGTGCTTTTATCCTCAAATAGATGTTAAGAAGGTCGTTAGAGGGAAAGAGAAGCAGGTCAAAGAACCGCTATTCCCATCTTACATCTTTGTACGTTTTGACTACGAACAGGGTCCAAGTTTTACTACTGTTCGTTCAACGCGTGGTGTCGTCGATTTTATTAAATTTGGCGCAAGGCCACACGAAGTCCAAGGCGACTTAGTGTATGAACTTAAAGAGTTTGAGAAGTGTTGCGAAGATGAACCTGAAGAGTGCTGTGTTGAGTTTGAATCAGGGCAAGTGGTCAAAATCAATAGTGGTCAGTTTGCTGGGGTAGAGGCTATTTTCCATCAAAAGGATGGAGAAGCACGCTCTATTATGCTCGTTAAGATGATCAGTCAAGTTGTGCCGATCAGTATAGAGAACGAAGCACTACAAGCTCATGCATAAGTGCAGCAATAAAAAACAGGCTTAAAAAAAGGCGCATAGTGCGCCTTTTTTGTTTTTGACCTGTACCTAGACTCTAGTAAGAGTCGTTGTGAACAGCTTGTACCGCACGACCAGATGGGTCAACACAGTTTTTGAATGACTCATCCCATTCAATGGCCTTTGCTGATGAACATGCAACAGAAGGACCACCAGGAACACACTCTGCCGCTGATTCTAGAGGGAATAACTCCTCAAAAATTTCACGGTAAGCGTAGCCTTCTTTCGTTGTTGGTGTGTTGTAAGGGAAGCGGAATTGAGCCGTCTCCATCTGTTTGTCCGTCACTTTGTCTTCAGCGGTTGCTTTCAGCGTATCAATCCAATCATAGCCTACGCCGTCAGAGAATTGCTCTTTCTGACGCCATGCGATTGAATCTGGTAGGTAGTCTTCAAAACACTCACGTAGGATGTGTTTCTCCATCTTACCGTTGCCACACATCTTGTCTTCAGGGTTCAGGCGCATAGCGACGTCGATAAACTCTTTGTCCAAGAATGGTACTCGGCCTTCTACACCCCATGCCGCCAACGATTTGTTCGCACGAGCACAATCAAACATGCTTAAAGCAAGAAGTTTACGCACCGTTTCTTCGTGGAACTCTTTCGCGTTTGGTGCTTTGTGGAAGTACAGGTAACCACCAAAGATTTCATCAGCACCCTCACCAGAAAGTACCATCTTGATACCCATTGCTTTGATCTTACGAGCAAGCAAGTACATCGGCGTTGAAGCACGGATGGTCGTTACATCATAAGTTTCAATGTGGTAGATAACATCACGGATTGCATCTAAGCCTTCCTGAATGGTGTAAGTCATCTCGTGGTGCACGGTACCAA
Source organism: Vibrio sp. QJM3NY_15 (assembly GCF_057785995.1). Taxonomy (NCBI): domain Bacteria; kingdom Pseudomonadati; phylum Pseudomonadota; class Gammaproteobacteria; order Vibrionales; family Vibrionaceae; genus Vibrio; species Vibrio sp. QJM3NY_15. Next base: position 2,703,205 of record NZ_CM173517.1, on the reverse strand, counting down.
TCTTATCTGCAACTTCACGAGCAGCGATCAGATCAGGCGCGTTTTCTAGACCAACAGCAAATGAGTGCAGTTGCGGCCACCAAGCTTCAGATTGCTCATCATCTTCAATACGCATTGCCGCAAAACGTTTAGCGACAGCAGATGTGATTGATGAATCAAGACCACCCGATAGAAGTACACCGTAAGGCACGTCAGTCATTAGTTGACGCTTAACTGCTGCTTCTAGTGCTTCAGTCAGCTCTTCTTTGCTTGTGCTGTTACCTTGAACGGCAGCGTATTCGTTCCAATCACGGATGTAGTAGCGTTGAGGCTCTGCATCTTTTGAAGAGTAGAAGCTACCAGGAGGGAACTCACTGATCGTCTTACATACAGGAACGAGTGCTTTCATTTCTGAAGCAACGTAATAGTTGCCGTGCTCATCGTAGCCTTGGTAAAGCGGGATGATACCGATGTGGTCACGGCCGACTAGGTACTCGTCTTTCTCTTCGTCATATAAAACGAATGCGAAAATACCGTTAAGTTCTTCTAAAAGGTCCGCGCCCATTTCTTGGTATAACGCTAGGATAACTTCACAGTCTGAATCAGTCTGGAACTGGTACTTATCTTCATAGCGTGCACGAAGTTCTTTGTGGTTATAAATTTCGCCGTTCACTGCAAGAATGTGCTTTTTATCTTGGCTGTATAGTGGTTGTGCACCACTGTTAAGACCAACGATAGCCAGACGCTCGTGAGCAAGAATTGCTTTTTCACCAGCATAGATGCCAGACCAGTCTGGGCCTCGGTGACGAAGCTTTTTAGACATTTCTAAAGCAATAGGGCGAAGTGCTGCGGCATCACTTTTAATGTCGAGAATGCCAAATACTGAACACATAGAACTTCCTTTTAAATAATTTCTAAATCAACTGTATTCAATTTGCCATTCTGGCTAAAAAAAGCAACCGAATGTGAGCAAAAAAATAATATAAAGGGGTTTATGTTAGAAAATATCTAATTTTAAAGTTGTTTTGGTGATTGGTGTCTAATTACGGTTGGTTTTTTAAACAAAAACCTCTCAAAAGTGCAAAAGAACAGCAATTTTGAGAGGTTAACTAGACAATGTTTAGGACTAGATCTTATTGATGTTTGGGTTTAGTTGCTCGCATACGTGTCGAGCAAAACCACTACCAGCTTCACTGTAAATGTTGAATGCCGCATCGACACCGTTTTCTTTTAATGTTTCTAGTTGATCTGGGTATTCAGCAATCGCGGCAATTTGGCCTTTAAAGTTACGTGACTTCAATTGCTCTAAAGCGGTTTGATTACCTTGGTGATGAGGCATAGCCAAGATCACTAACTTCACGTTTGCTGTATCTAAGATACGCTCCCAGAAATCTGGGTCAGTTGCATCGCCAGAAATAACGTTTCTTCCATGGCTTCTGTGGTTATGTGCCGCGTCTTCACGGACTTCGACACCTAAACTCACTTTACCGTAGCGTGAACGTAGCTCGTCGTAGGCACCAGTGCCAATGCGGCCCATACCAAGAATAAGCACCTGAGCACGACCTGGATCAATTCGTTTGTCACGTTGGTGGAGCTTCTCAGCAGCGTGTTCTTTTAGCCACTTCCCCGATTGTTGATAAAGTTTGTGGCCCGCTTTGTTTAGAGGTGCTGCGATTAAGAACGAGAGGGATACTGCAATCGCCACGGCAACCAAGATGTCACCAGACATCCAACCCATCTTAAAGGCAAGGCCGCCAACGATGAGGCCAAATTCGCTGTAGTTAAACAATGATAAAGAGGCGAGTAGAGAAGTCCGAACACGGAACTTGAAACGGTTAAGTACCAAGAAATACAGAATGCCTTTAACTGGCAGTAACAATAAGAACAAGACAGCGAGCATAAAGCCTTGAATGGTAGGTTGCTCAGATAAGCCAATATTCAAGAAGAAGCAGACTAGGAAAAGTTCTTTTAGATTAAACAGCGATTTCGAAAGCTCTGAAGCTTTTGGATGACCAGCTAACAACATACCTAGGATAAGCGCGCCTAGATCTGGTTTTACGCCTACAAATTGGAACAAGCCTGCACCGACCACTAATGCGAAGAAGATACCGAACAGCACCAGCATTTCGCCGTGACCAACCCAATCGAGGACTTTGTAGAATAATGGACGACAGAACGGCAAAGCGAACAGTGCGATGGCATACCATTCTGGGATCTTGCCTGTTGATGCCGTTAAGAAGACCACGGCAAAGATATCCTGCATAACCAGAATACCAATCGCTAGCGTGCCATAGGTTGCATTCATTTCCCCTTTCTCTTGCAGAGACTTAACTGCGAATACGGTACTAGAGAATGAAAGGGCAAAACCGAGAAGGACGATCTGTTCCATTGACATGGCTGCCAGCGTGGAAATACCTAGGAACTTAAAACCAAACAGGGCGACCGCAAAAAACAGAGTGGATAAAAGGTTGTGGATTGTCGCGCCAGCCCAGATCTCTTTAGAGAGCAGGGTTTTAATGTCGAGTTTTAAGCCAATAGTAAAGAGGAGTAGGGTGACGCCAAGATCAGCCAACGTAATGATGGTGTCATTGGTTTCAAAGCCCAGAGCAAAGAGCCCAAAGCCTGCGACCAAAAAGCCGACCAATGGGGGAAGGTGACACTTTAAAGCAATAAATCCTGCAATAAACGCAGTGGATATTAATATAAGTTCCATAACTTGTTGTTGTAGTTCCCTAGCTTAAAAAAACGGGCCGTGTTTATACAAACACGGCCCGCGGAAAATCAGAATGGTTTTCTTTAGTCTTCGAGTAGCTTTTGAAGTAGCACACCGTTGAGCATGGCACGCTTAATCATTGCAAAAGCTCCCATCGTGGGATGCTTATCGATCTGTGATGCTACAATAGGCAGGCCGCTATGGAAAGTCGTTAACGACTGATTCTCTACATTGCGCTTAATTGCAGGGAAAACAATTTCTTGTGCCTTCGTAATATCACCAGCAATGATGACTTTCTGAGGGTTAAACAGGTTAATCGTCATGGCGATAGCTTTACCTAACTGATTGCCCACTCGAACTAAACTCTGCTTAGCAAGTTCATCACCATTGATCGCATGGTCACAAACATCTTGAATAGTGATGTGTTCAAGCTCTGTTAGCGAAGACTCGTAACCTTGTTTAATGAGCTTTTGAACTCGTTCAACAATGGCAGGGTTGGCCGCTACGGTTTCAAGGCAACCAAAGTTACCACATTGGCATTGCTCACCGAGTGGATCAATTTGGATATGACCAATCTCGCCCACGTTACGGTTGTGTCCTAAGAAAACCTGACCATTAACGATAATACCGGCACCGGTACCACGGTGAACACTGACTAGAATAGAGTCTTGGCTATCTTTACTTGCGCCAAAGTAGTGCTCAGCAAGCGCCATTCCTCGAACGTCGTTACCCACAAAACAAGCAACATGGAACGTGTCACGAATGATGTCGCTCAAAGCCAAGTTGTCGATATCTGTGTTTGGCATGTACTCAACAACACCGGTTGTTGGGTTTACCAAGCCTGGAAGAGTCACGCCAATCGCGATCAACTGGTCGATCTTTGGTTGGTGTTCAGCAATGAAAGCCTTCAAATTATTAACCAAGCCTTGGGTAAGGTCTGACTGATCTGAATAATTAAGGTCTTGCTGTAAGAAAGCCAATTCACGACCACCGAGGTCATGAAGGCTTATTTGAATATAGTCTCGGCCTAATCGCACAGCAACAGAATGAAAAGGTTCTACTTCTGTGGTTAGGGAGATAGCGCGTCTACCGCCAGTAGACGCTTGCTGCGCAACTTCTTTAATTAGGCCGCGCTCTAAAAGTTGGCGGGTAATTTTTGTAACACTTGCCGGTGCGAGTTGGCTTACATCAGCCACCTGTATACGACTGATAGGCCCTTGTTGGTCTATAAGTCTGTATACCGCCGCACTGTTTAGTTGTTTAACTAAATCTACGTTACCTATTTGTCCGCCATTCATACTTAATTGTGCTCGTATTGTCCGTTAACAACAGTCGCTTTAACGTTAAAATCTCGGTCAAATACAGCAAGGTTTGCAACCATGCCTTTTTTGATTCGACCTAGCTTGCTTTCTACACCGATAGCCGTAGCTGGGTATAGAGTAGCCATGCGAAGAGCTTCGTCTAAAGCGATACCAGCGTGCTCAACTGTATTCTGAACTGCTTCAATCATAGTCAGAGCTGAGCCGCCTAGTGTGCCGTTTTCATCAACACACTTACCATCACGGTAATATACTTTCTTACCGACAAAAATAAAGTATTCCATGTCAGCACCTGCAGGAGCTGTGGCATCCGTCACTAATACCAACTTTTCTCCCTTGATTTTGTGCGCAATTCGAATGTTTGCGTAATCAACGTGGAAGCCGTCGGCGATAATGCCCGCATAAACTTCAGGAGTATCGTAAATCGCACCAACAACGCCTGGTTCACGGCCAACCATAGGAGTCATCGCGTTGAACAAGTGAGTTGCAAATGTAATACCTGACTCAAAGCCTTGACGCGCTTCTGCGTACGTTGCGTTGGTGTGACCAATAGAAACAACGACGCCAGCTTTACGCAGACGCTCGATGTGCTCTGGGTCGTTAAGCTCAGGTGCCAGTGTTACTTTCGCAACAAGGTCACTGTTCTCACAAATCAGCTCAATCATTTCGCTATCAGATTTGCGGATGTGATCGACGCTATGGATGCCTTTTTTCGCAACGTTTAGGTATGGACCTTCAAGGTGTAGGCCTAAAGATTGGTTCTGGTATTGATTGTGGTACTCGCGAGCTGCAGTGATAACCGCACGCATATCTTCATCTGATGAAGTGATCAACGTTGGTAAGAAGCTAGTACAGCCAGATTTAAGGTTTGCTTTGTGCATGATCTGCATGGTGTCTGCAGTGATCTCATCGTTAAGCATTACACCGCCACAACCATTAAGTTGTAGGTCAATGAAACCTGGGCTTAGGTTTGCTCCGTCTAGATCGCGAACCTCGATTCCTTCTGGCAATTCAGAGATAGGACAGACTTTTTTGATCAGTTCGTTTTCGATTACAACAGCATGATCGGTCAGAACATCACTACCAGTGTAAATTTTACAGTTACTTAGCGCGTACATAGTCAGCTAATCCTTATTTCGTGAGATCTTTTAAATTTGTTCGTTACCTAAATGTGGACTTAGTTTGCGAGCATCATTTACGTAACGATTTATCTTTTATGGGCAAACGGCTTCAAAATGTGAGGCTATTTAAGTTATTGAAAAATATATGAACAATTGATCGTTATTATACATTTAGGTTCATTGTTAATGATTATTCATACGGCAATGTAAGCCGAGATATACCATCTTTTTACCTAATGATTAGGTTTAGATTTTATCTATAAATGTTCATTTTTTTGAATGATAAAATAAGTTTTATGATCTCGCTAGCAAAAACCTCTGGATTTGGTGAAAACTGGTGATTAGGATCACAAATGGTAAGGTTTTAATTTGCGGAGCAAAATTAATTGAATACACTGAATAGGACTAAATTGAGCGACTAAAATAAGTTTCTCAAACGAATTCTAAAAAATCCTATAGGGGGAAACAACTGGTGAATATTCTAGGATATGCACAGAAGCTGGGTAAGGCGTTAATGCTACCTATCGCAACGCTTCCGATTGCGGCGCTTCTATTACGTTTAGGTCAAGGCGATCTACTTGATATTCCATTCATGGCAGAAGCTGGTGGTGCTATCTTCGGTAACCTACCACTGCTATTTGGTCTAGGTATCGCGATTGGTCTTTCTAAAGATGGTAACGGCGCAGCGGGTCTTGCTGGTGCAGTTGCTTACTTCGTACTAACAGCGACAGCAACGACAATCAACGCTGACGTTAACATGTCATTCTTCGGCGGTATCTTCGCAGGTATCATCGCAGGTCACTCTTACAACGCTTTCCATGCAACACGCCTTCCTGAGTGGCTGGCTTTCTTCGCGGGTAAACGTTTAGTACCTATCATGGCCGGTCTATTTGCACTTGTTGCAGGTGCTGTGTCTGGTGTGGTTTGGCCTGGTATTCAATCTGGTCTAGATGCATTAGCTCACGCGGTATCAACGTCTGGTGCTGTTGGCCAATTCGTTTACGGTACTCTTAACCGTGCACTTATCCCTGTAGGTCTACACCACGTATTGAACTCATACTTCTGGTTCGGTATGGGTACATGTCAAGAAATCGTTGTTGCTGGTCAAGGCGCATTCGCTAACATCACTCAACTTTGTGTTGACCCTGCACTTGCTAAAACTCTAGTTGTTGGTCAAGAGCACACATTCACATTCGCTAACTCTGTAACTCCAGAAATCACTACTGTAGTTAAAGAAGTGACTGAAACTGTTAAATCTGGCGACCTACACCGTTTCTTCGGTGGCGATAAAGGCGCTGGCGTATTCATGAACGGTTTCTTCCCAGTAATGATGTTCGGTCTGCCTGGTGCTGCTCTTGCAATGTACCTAGCTGCTCCTGCTGAAAAACGTAGCCAAGTTGGTGGCGCACTGTTCTCAGTTGCATTCTGTTCATTCCTAACAGGTATCACAGAGCCGCTAGAATTCATGTTCGTATTCCTAGCTCCTGCTCTATACGCAATGCACGCTGTATTTACAGGTCTGTCTCTAGTTGTTGCTAACATGTTTGGTACTCTGCACGGTTTCGGTTTCTCTGCTGGTCTAATCGACTTCGTATTGAACTGGGGTCTAGCAACTAAACCATTCACTCTACTATTGATTGGCTTAGCATTCGGTGCTCTATACTTCTTCACTTTCTCTTTCGCAATCCGCGCTTTCAACTTGAAATCGCCAGGTCGTGAAGATGATGACGAAGCTGTAGCTGCTCCTGCTGGCGACGCTCCAAAAGGTGAAGTTGCTCGTCAATACCTTAAAGCTCTAGGTGGTCACGAAAACCTGACTTCAATCGATGCTTGTATCACTCGTCTACGTCTAACGCTAAAAGACCGCTCTATCGCTGATGAAGTTGTTCTTAAGAAACTTGGCGCTAAAGGTGTGGTTAAACTGGGTGAGAACAACCTACAGGTTATCCTAGGCCCACTAGCTGAAATCGTAGCTGGCGAAATGAAAGCTATCGGTGCTGGTGAAGACCTATCTGATGTAAAACTTCCATAGTAAAGGAAGTACTTATTAAGACGTAACAACTGCTCTTAATTAAGTTTCAAATTGAAAGCCTCCCAAACGGGAGGCTTTTTTGTGCCTGTCATTTAAGGGCAGTGAACAAGGTTCGTTCTATTCTTCAGCGAATAGAGGAAATAATCACAATTAACTGATGGTTCTTATTGTGCAAAGGCGAAGAATTGTGGATGATTAGCAACAATGATCTTTCTATCTATGATAGGCAGCAAAAGCCGCCTTTTTCTTGGGGATGGAAGATAACTTTCTCTGACAATACTAAATACATAGAGGTGCTATAGATGAGTGAAGCTGAGGCTCGTCCATCGAATTTCATTCGCCAAATTATCGATAAAGATTTAGCGGATGGTACACACAGTAGCGTGCATACTCGTTTCCCGCCGGAGCCAAATGGCTACCTGCACATTGGTCACGCTAAATCTATTTGCTTGAACTTTGGTATTGCTCAGGACTACCAGGGACAGTGTAATCTTCGTTTCGATGATACAAACCCTGAAAAAGAAGACGTTGAATACGTTGAGTCAATTAAGAATGATGTAAGCTGGTTAGGCTTCGAATGGTCTGGTGATATTTGTTACTCATCAAACTACTTCGATACGCTTTACGCTTATGCTGTGGAATTAATTAATAAAGGCTTAGCGTATGTTGACGAGCTAAGTCCTGATCAAATCCGTGAGTACCGTGGCACATTGAAAGAGCCTGGTAAAGCGAGTCCATATCGTGATCGCAGCCCTGAAGAAAACCTAGCGTTATTTGAGAAAATGCGTGACGGTGGCTTCGAGGAAGGCAAAGCATGTCTACGTGCTAAGATCGACATGAGTTCTTCATTCATGGTTATGCGCGATCCAGTTATTTACCGTGTTCGTTTTGCTCACCACCATCAGACTGCTGACAAGTGGTGCATTTACCCAATGTATGACTTCACTCACTGTATCTCTGATGCGCTAGAGGGTATTACGCACTCTATCTGTACTCTTGAATTCCAAGACAACCGTCGTTTGTATGACTGGGTTCTAGATAACATCACGATTGATTGCCAACCTCGTCAATACGAGTTTAGCCGTCTGAATCTTGAATACACGGTAATGTCGAAGCGTAAGCTGAACCAACTTGTGGTTGAAAACCTAGTTGAAGGCTGGGACGATCCACGTATGCCAACTATCTCTGGTCTACGTCGTCGCGGTTTCACTTCAAGCTCTATCCGTGAATTCTGTAAGCGTATTGGTGTGACTAAGCAAGAGAACATGATTGAGTTCGGTTCACTTGAATCTTGTATCCGTGATGATCTCAACGAAAATGCACCTCGAGCAATGGCTGTTCTTGATCCGATCAAGGTCGTGATTGAAAACTACGACGCTGATACAGTAGAAACATTGACAGTGGCAAACCACCCGAACAAGCCAGAAATGGGTACTCGTGAAGTGCCATTTACACGCGAAGTTTGGATTGAACGTGACGACTTCCGTGAAGAAGCAAACAAGAAGTACAAGCGTTTGGTTCTAGGTAAAGAAGTTCGCCTACGTGGTGCTTACGTGATTAAAGCTGAACGTATCGAAAAAGATGCAGAAGGCAACATTACGACTATCTTCTGTTCTTACGACAATGAAACACTGGGTAAGAACCCTGCAGATGGCCGTAAAGTGAAAGGCGTTATCCACTGGGTATCGGCTGATAAAGCATTGCCTGCTGAGATTCGTTTGTACGATCGTCTATTCACTGTGGCAAACCCAGCCGCTGCTGATGATTTCGCTGCAACGCTTAACCCTGAGTCACTTGTTACGCTAAACGGTTTTGTTGAACCTAGCCTCGCAGAAGGTGTGGCAGAGCAAGCGTATCAGTTTGAACGTACAGGTTACTTCTGCGTAGATTCGAAAGACTCGAAAGCAGACGCGCTAGTATTTAACCGTACGGTTGGCCTGCGTGATACTTGGGGTAAAACTGAAGCTTAATAGCTTAGTTTTCTATAGCTCAGCTTTCTAAAGCTTAGAGCCCTAAAGCTTAGTTTCTCAAGATATACTTAATAAAAAACCGGCCTAGAGCCGGTTTTTTTGTATCTGGATAAAATAACAAATTGTGGATCAAGCTGATGTGAAACTTAATACGGCATGAGCCCAAATAAAAAACGCCGGCCTAAGCCAGCGTTCTGAGTTATTTCTTCGCTTTGTGTGCGTCTGGGTTGCCTTTGCAATCCCCAGTGATGCTTTTACCATACAGGTATAAACTATGGTTAGTTAACTGTACGTTGTAGCGTTGAGCGATTTCTTTTTGTCTTTCTTCGATAAGATCATCAGAGAATTCGATAACTTCACCGCAGTCTAAACATACTAGGTGATCGTGGTGATGCTGTGTTGAAAGTTCAAATACAGACTTACCACCTTCAAAGTGGTGGCGAGTTACAATGCCAGCATCATCGAATTGGTTCAGTACGCGATAAACGGTCGCAAGACCGATCTCTTCACCTAAGTCGATCAGCTTTTTATATAAATCTTCAGCACTAATATGTTGGCAGTCTGGTTGTTGTAATACTTCTAAAATTTTGAGCCGTGGGAGGGTCACTTTAAGACCAGCATCTTTTAGCGCTTGATTATTGTCTGACATATACTTTCCTGTTGATGATCTGCAGCAATTAACAGAATTCAATATTAATACCATTATAGTTTAGTCAGGCATAACAATAAACCACGAACTTCAAAGGGTTACTCACTGACATCACAATCTGTTTTGTAAATTGGAAGTATCTCACTTATAGTGGAGGTACGACCAGTCAAGGTGGCGGTAATTCTAATATGAACACGGAATGTTGTTATGAATAAGCAACTTGCAAGAATATATAAACCAAACATCGTAAAATTCGCTCTCAACATTTGGCCTCCTTTCTGGGGTGCTGGTATTAAGATAGCCCATATCAGTGCTGACTTTAGGGTAGTAAAGACAGTGCTTAAGCTACGTTGGTGGAATAAAAATGCCAATCGTACTCAATATGGCGGCAGTATATTTTCCCTAACCGATCCTGTTTACTCTTTGATGTTAATGGGTATTTTAGGTGAGCGATATTATGTTTGGGATAAAGAAGCAAGCATCAACTTTATCAAGCCAGGGCAATCTGACCTGTATGCTGATTTCGAGATAAGCCAAGGGCAACTTGATGATATCTACCGTCAAACTCAGTTAGGGGAGAAGTGCTTTCCTGAGTTTATTATCTACGTAAAAGATAACAAGGGGAATGTGGTATCAGAAATACAACGAACCCTATATGTGAGAAAGAAACCTCAATTTAGAGAAGATGACGAAGAAGCTCTCGAAGCGGAATGTTAACCTGTAAGCCTAAATAGCAAAAAACCTCCAAGATGGAGGTTTTTTCGTATCTATACTGTTGTTATTAATTGTAACAATTAACAACGACGAGAGAATTAGTCTTCTAGCTCTGCTAGGCACATCTCTTCGTGGATTTGTTTAACCCAGTTAGTTACGCGCTCGTCAGTTAGTTCTGGTTGACGATCTTCGTCAATACACAGACCAACAAATTGGCTGTCATCGCCTTCAACTAAACCTTTCGATGCTTCGAATTCGTAGCTTTCAGTTGATGTGTAACCTAGGATAGTACCGCCTTTCGCTTCAACGATGTCACGGATAGTACCCATAGCATCACAGAAGTATTCTGCGTAATCTTCTTGGTCGCCACAACCAAAGATAGCAACAAGCTTTGTTGAGAAATCAATAGCTTCTAGCTCAGGGAAAAAGTCATCCCAATCACATTGTGCTTCGCCGTAGTACCACGTAGGGATACCAAGCAGCAGTAGATCGAAGTTATCGATATCTTCTTTGCTGCTTTTTGCAATGTCTTGAACTTGAACGAGCTGTTTGCCCAATTGCTTTTGAATCATCTTAGCAACAGCTTCAGTGTTACCTGTATCGCTACCAAAGAAGAGACCTACACTTGCCATAGAATCATTACCTTTCATTTTGTCTGTTGTCGGTGTAATAAAGTTCGGAGGAAATCGTTAGATTCCAGTTCCTTCCCAGCTTAATTGGATTATCCCTTTTGCGATAAAGCCTGCGCAGCCAAGGAAAAGTACTAACCATACGATGCGACGACCAAATGCAGGAACATTTCCTTCCTTTAGAACGTCTTTAATTGCCATTCCGATTAGAAAGAAAATCGCGGCAAACAGAAGATCTAAACCAACAGATTCAATGATGTTCATGTAGTCGTAAAGCATGGGAACCTTATATACCAAATTTGCTTGGGCGCACTATATCACTCTTGTGAGATAAAGTTAATCTGCTGTGATTACACAGCTCTCATTTATATCGACGAATCAACATATTTAAGCGATGAATTTTCTGATTGCACGGAGCACTTCAGCTGGTTTTTCAGCATGTAACCAGTGTCCAGTATTGGCGATAACATGTGCCTTTGCGTTGGAAAACTGCTCTTGAACGGCGGTTTGGTGTTCAGCCGTGAGGTAATCAGAACCCCCACCTTTTATCAGCAAGGTTTTGACCGAGGTTTTATCAATCGGTTCCCAACCAATGATCTGCGAATAATTGGCGAGCAGTGACGCGACGTTGAAGCGCCATTCCATGATGCCTTGTTCTGATTTGAACAAAGATTTGGTTAGGAACTGGCGAACCCCATCTATCTCGATGTGTTTTGCGAGAACCTTTAGTGCGTCTGAGCGTGACGTTGGTCGTTCTTCTATTACCGCTTGTAGACCTGCGAATACGTTGTCGTGACGACTTTGAGTGTAAGCGACCGGTGCCATATCCAACACAACCAGCTTATTTAATTCAAGATGCTGGGTAAGCGCCATTGCGACTTTTCCACCCATAGAGTGACCAATTACATTGACATCTTTTAGTTCAAGATCATTCAACAGCTGAGCAACGTCTTGTGCCATTGCTTGATAGTTGTGAGTATCGCTATGGAAGGACTGACCGTGGTTACGCAGATCAATGCTGAGCACTTGATGATCGGTCTTTAGATCCCTAGCCAGCAAGCCAAGGTTGTCCAGATTACCAAATAATCCATGGATCAAAACAATGGTGTGACCCGCACCTTCTAATTTATAGTTGAGCTGTACTGACATTTTTATCTTATTCATGGTGGGTTTGACGTAGAGTATCCGCGCGGATCTCGCTATAATCCCCCTGAGTTTAAACATTGAGATTGTGAAAAGCGAATGAAAACAATTGAGGTTGATGAAGACCTATACCGTTATATCGCGGGTCAGACAGAACGTATTGGCGAAAGCGCTTCAGATATTCTGCGCCGCTTGTTACAAGTAGATCGCCCAGGCATGGTTCCGTTCAAAGAGAGCGTTGAGCCAAAAGGTATCGTTGTTAGCAAAGAGGTAGGCTTTACTCCAGAGAAGTTCGATGGCGTTAAAGAAATGCGCTCACTACTAATATCAGATGAGTTTGCATCATTAAAGAAAGCCATTGATCGTTTCATGCTAGTGTTATCGACACTGCATAAAATTGACGCTGAAAGCTTTTCTGAAGCAACTCAAGTAAAAGGCCGCAAGCGTGTTTACTTTGCCGATAATGAAGCAACATTATTAGCAAACGGCAACACCACTAAGCCTAAAGCCATTCCACAAAGTCCTTTTTGGGTTATTACTAATAATAATACAAGCCGTAAAAGACAGATGGTTGAGCAGCTTATGAGCCGCATGAATTTCCAAGCAGAATTGATAGAAAAAGTAACAGGTTCAATTTAACGAAATCTGATTTAAACCTCATAATATCCATGGATAAGAAGATATTATGAGGTTTTTTTGTTTTTAAATTTTATATATAAGGATGTCGAAAAATGGCTATGCACCCTCGTGCCGGGCAGAAAGCTCAGCAGGAAGATCTTCATAATATTCCGGCTTTAGTGGCTAACTATTTCTTACAGCAGCCGGATGCGACTAACCCAGATCACAAAGTACTGTTCGGTACTTCAGGTCATCGCGGTACAGCAGACAAATCAACATTTAACGAAAACCACATTCTCGCGATCGCACAAGCTGTTGCTGAGGTTCGTGCTGAGCAAGGTACAACAGGTCCACTTTTCTTAGGTAAAGATACTCACGCTCTCTCTGAGCCTGCGTTTTCTACTGTTATCGAAGTGCTTGTAGCCAACGGCGTTGAAGTTATTATTCAAGAAAAAAATGGCTTTACTCCAACACCAGGCATCTCGCATGCGATTCTTACGCACAACCTAGCGAATGATAAAAAAGCGGACGGCATCGTTATCACGCCTTCGCATAACCCACCACAAGATGGCGGTATTAAATACAACCCGACTCACGGTGGTCCAGCTGAAGCTGAATTGACTCAAGCAATTGAAGACCGTGCGAACGTGATCATTGCTGAGCAAATGCAAGGCGTTAAGCGCACTCCTATCGCACAGGCTAAATCGTCAGAGTTAGTGAAAGAAGTGGATCTGGTTGCACCATACGTTGCTGACTTGGTTAATGTGGTTGATATGGAAGCGATCCAGAAAGCAAACATCAAAATTGGTGTTGATCCACTGGGTGGCAGCGGTATTGATTACTGGCGTCAAATTGGTAAAGCGTACAACCTAGACCTTACTCTTGTTAGTGAAGCGGTTGATCCTTCGTTCCAGTTTATGTCTCTAGACAAAGACGGTGTGGTTCGTATGGACTGCTCTTCTCCATACGCGATGGCAGGTTTACTGGCTCTTAAAGACGACTATCAACTAGCGTTTGGTAACGACCCTGACTACGATCGCCACGGTATTGTTACGCCAAAAGGCTTAATGAATCCAAACCACTTCCTAGCAGTGTGTATTGATTACCTATACCGCAACCGTGAAGGTTGGGGTAAAGATGTTGCTGTTGGTAAAACACTGGTATCAAGTGCATTGATTGACCGCGTTGTTGCTGACTTAGGTCGCGAGCTTTGCGAAGTGCCAGTTGGTTTCAAATGGTTCGTTGATGGCCTTTATAACGGTCAGTTTGGTTTCGGTGGTGAAGAGAGTGCGGGTGCATCTTTCTTACGTAAAGACGGTACGCCTTGGTCAACAGATAAAGATGGCCTGATTCTTTGCTTACTTGCGGCTGAAATCACAGCAGTAACGGGTAAGAACCCACAAGAATACTACGAAGAACTTGCCGCTAAACATGGTGAATCTAAGTACAACCGTATTCAAGCAGTAGCTAACGGCGCACAAAAAGACGTGCTTAAGAAGCTATCTCCAGAGATGGTCTCAGCTGAGACGCTTGCTGGTGATGCAATTACTGCACGCCTAACGCATGCTCCAGGTAATGGCGCTGCGATTGGCGGCCTAAAAGTGACAACTGAGAACGGTTGGTTTGCCGCTCGTCCATCAGGTACTGAAGACATCTACAAGATCTACTGTGAAAGCTTTAAAGGTGAAGAGCACCTAAAAGCAATCGAAGCAGAAGCTCAAGAGATTGTTAATCAAGTATTTGCAGCCGCTGGCCTATAATCGAATACAGATTAGTAGAGTCACAAGGTAAATAGTGAAAGGGTTGATGTGAAAGCATCAGCCCTTTTTTTATCAGTTTGTGGATAAAGCGGCTAGGACTAAGTGGTTGAATAACTGAATAGATTATCCGTGTGGCCAACTTTGTGGCATCACAAACCAAAACTGCCCTGATTTGGTTTGCCCATGAACGAAGCGATCACCAAACTCGGTGATAGGTTCGCAGGTGAAATCATCAGTGCCCGCTGCCCATTGCTCTTTGGTGAGAGGGTAGAGCACTTCCGTAATTAAATGAGCTTGGTTTTGATAGCACCAAAAACCGTTTACTTGGCTTGAATTAATGTCGTAGCCCAAACATTCAGTAGGTACTTTTTGATCTAAGAAGGGGTTGGTATATAGACGCCCCTGCATGAGGAGATGTTTTGAGTCGACATCAATCTCTGGATATTGCTCAACAAAGGCCGTTGAAGACGACATACCCAGCTGGTGGCTCAACATACGATCGAGCTTCTTATCTAATTGGTCGTGAGAGTTAGGACCAAACCATGTCTGTTCATGGAGTAGGTAAAACTTAATCGCCACTTCCCAATGTTGCAGCTTTTGGCTGCTCTCTTCTTCGAGAATAAAGTCGATAGCACCTAGTGTTCTACCTTCAACATTAATCTGAATCTCATCGTACTTGATTGCATAATTATCCGAAGCACCGATGACTTGCTCACACAGGTGCTGGTAGAGGAAACCTAACCTAGGATTACCATTGTATGTATGTGATAAATCTATGGTATGAGGGCTTGAGAAGGCTCTGAGATCAGAAATGGGTGGTTTGATTTCCAGTAACGGTGGAGAGTCGATAACCCATTGGTAAAAACGTTGCAGTGCTGTCATCTGTTCCTCATAAACTCATCTTAGGGCTTTCGACATTCTACCCGTAAATTGATATAACGACGTTATTATAAAGGTAAGCTGGAAAGAAAAATGAATAACTTACAATTAGAAAAGCTACTTAATGAAAAACTGCAGCCACAGCAGATTAAAGATTACTGCCCGAATGGTTTACAGGTTGAAGGTGCGTCAGAAGTAAAGCGTATCATTACTGGTGTCACGGCCTCCCAAGCGCTGATTGATAAAGCGGTAGAATTGAATGCCGATGCTTTGTTGGTTCACCACGGTTTTTTCTGGAAAGGCGAGTCAGAAGCGATTCGCGGCATGAAGGGCAAGCGTATTCGTACCTTGATTAAAAACGACATCAACCTTTTGGGTTACCACTTGCCTCTTGATATTCACCCTGAGTTAGGCAACAACGCGAAACTGGCTGAGTTGCTTGATATCGAAGTCGAAGGCGGCTTGGAAGGGCACCCACAATCGGTTGCGATGTTTGGCAAGTTGAGTGCGCCAATGACAGGTGCAGAGTTCGCAGAAAAGATTGACCAAGCTTTGAACCGCAAGCCATTACACATTGCTCCAGAGAACCAAGACAAAATGATTACTACTGTCGGTTGGTGCACCGGTGGTGGTCAAGACTACATTGAGTTAGCGGCTTCTCAAGGCATTGATGCGTTTATCTCTGGTGAGATTTCAGAGCGAACTACGTACTCAGCGCGTGAGCAAGATATTCATTACTTTGCAGCAGGACACCACGCAACAGAACGTTATGGTGTGAAGGCATTAGGTGAGTGGTTAGCGAAAGAGCATGACTTAGATGTTGAGTTTATCGATATCGACAACCCGGTATAAAAAGAAGATATGGGATGTAGGATACGAGTCACTATAAATTTGTACCCGTCGATGAGACTGGCTAGTTAGAACTCTAATGGATTTTACTGCGAGAGATCTCAAGTAATTTGTCATTCCCTCGACTGACGAAAGAAGCGGTTGGAAATCTCTTTGATTGTAGCGTTGACAAGGTGTCATAGAAATTCAAAATATCTCGCATCTCGCATCTCGCATCTCGCATCTCGCATCTCGCAGAAAAGAAAAGGGTTGATGTTAATACATCAACCCTTTTTGATTTCAATCGATTAGAAAAGTCGAAACTTTACTATTCGCGCTCGTGTAGAGCTTGGAAATCACGCTGTTCTTCACCAGTGTACAACTGACGAGGACGACCGATACGGTTCGTCGGATCGCTGTGCATTTCGTTCCAGTGTGCAATCCAACCGATAGTACGAGACATCGCGAAGATTACTGTGAACATTGATACAGGAATGCCGATCGCTTTCAGAATGATACCTGAGTAGAAATCTACGTTCGGGTATAGCTTCTTCGATACAAAGTACTCATCAGAAAGAGCGATGCGCTCAAGTTCCATTGCTACATCAAGTAGTGGATCTTGAATGTTCAGCTCTTTAAGTACTTCGTGACACGCTTCACGCATTACCGTTGCACGTGGATCGTAGTTCTTGTAGACACGGTGACCAAAGCCCATTAGGCGGAATGGGTCATCTTTGTCTTTTGCTTTTGCTACATATTCTTCAATGTTGTCTACGCTACCGATCTCTTCAAGCATCATTAGACAAGCTTCGTTAGCACCACCGTGAGCAGGGCCCCACAAAGAAGCGATACCAGCAGCAATACAAGCAAATGGGTTTGCACCCGAAGAACCTGCTAAACGAACCGTTGACGTTGAAGCGTTTTGTTCGTGATCAGCATGTAGTGTAAAGATCTTGTCCATTGCGCGAGCAACAACAGGGTTTACTTCATATTCTTCACATGGGTTTGCATACATCATGTGTAGGAAGTTTTCTGCGTAGCCTAGGTCATTGCGCGGGTAGATAAACGGTTGACCGATTGAATATTTGTAACACATTGCAGCCAGTGTTGGCATTTTTGAAATTAGGCGGTATGCCGCAATTTCACGGTGTGTGTCGTTATTAACATCTAATGAATCATGATAGAACGCAGCAAGCGCACCTACCACACCACACATAACAGCCATTGGGTGAGCATCACGACGGAAGCCGTGGAAGAAACTAGCAATTTGCTCATGAACCATGGTGTGACGCGTGACTGTCGTCTTGAACTCTTCGTATTGAGCTCGAGAAGGAGCTTCGCCGTATAAAAGAATGTAACAAACTTCTAAGTAATCAGCGTTATTGGCCAGTTGATCAATTGGATAACCACGGTGTAGAAGAATACCTTTTCCACCGTCAATATAAGTTATTTGCGATTCACAAGATGCAGTGGCAAGAAAACCAGGATCAAAAGTGAAAAAACCATTAGAACCTAGTGTACGAACGTCGATCACTGGTGTACCAAGTACGCCTTCTGTAATCGGCAATTCGATCGGTGCTTGACCTTCAATATGAAGGGTAGCTTTCTTATCCGCCATAACAATCTCCTTTGTTATTATTAATCCGTCCAGGATGTTTATGTGCCATTTTTTTACTGGTCTTACGTGGGAAAGTCAATTTTTCTGAAGCTTTGTGTGCACTTGTTAGTGTTTTTTACATTAAATTCGTTAAAAATCTGTTCTGTGTAGCATTATTTGTTGCATCAATTGTATTAGAATGTTGCCAGCCGTATAGTGGCGCTGAAAAGTTTGGTTAAAACCTTATAAATGCAAGGCTAAGAAGAAATGTGAGGTGTCTTCAGAAACCTAGCGATTAACAATTATTTTACAATTATCTAAGGCTCAACTTACGTTATTTGTTAAGTTAATGTTAAATTTTGAGGGTTTGCAATCAAATTTTGTCCATAACAATACATAAGGTTATTTAATGACCATCATGCTCAATGGAGCTGAGTGAGCGAGCCCGTGAAAGAAAGAAAGACAAGACCTGTTAATTTAGATTTACAGACCATCCACTTTCCCATCACAGCAATAGCTTCCATCCTACACCGTGTGTCTGGGGTGATTACTTTTGTTGCGATCGGAATTCTGCTTTGGTTACTATCCATTTCCCTCTCTTCCCCTGTAGGCTTTATGGAAGCTAGCGACATTGTCGACGGTTTCTTCGTGAAGTTTATTCTGTGGGGCATTTTAACCGCTTTGGCTTACCACATTGCTGGTGGTATTCGTCACCTTCTTATGGACCTTGGTCACTTTGAAGAGCTGGAATCTGGCGCTAAGAGCGCGAAGGTTGCATTCGCAGCAACAGCGGTATTGTCTCTACTAGCGGGGATCTTAGTATGGTAAACAACGTTTCTACTTTTGGTCGTAATGGTGTGCATGATTATCTATTGATTCGTGCAACAGCCATCATTATGACGCTTTACACTATCTACCTAGTGAGCTTCTGTGCTTTCTCAGGTGATATTTCTTACGCATCTTGGACGCAATTCTTTGGTGGTACCTTCACTAAAGTCTTCACCATGTTAGCGCTTACTTCAATTTTGGTTCACGCGTGGATCGGTTTGTGGCAAGTACTAACTGACTACATCAAATGTGCAAAATTGCGCGTTGGTCTTCAAGTCGGTGTTGTTGCGGTTCTTCTAGGATATTTCTTCTCTGGTCTGTTTATTTTGTGGGGTGCGTAAGTGACTATTCCTGTTCGTGAGTTTGATGCTGTAGTAATTGGCGCTGGTGGTGCTGGTATGCGCGCCGCGCTACAAATTTCTGAGCAAGGCCTATCTTGTGCGTTGCTTTCTAAAGTTTTCCCAACTCGTTCTCATACTGTATCTGCGCAAGGTGGTATCACCGTTGCTCTTGGTAATGCGCATGAAGATCACTGGGAACAACACATGTACGATACGGTTAAAGGTTCCGATTACATCGGCGACCAAGATGCTATCGAATACATGTGTAAAAATGGCCCTGAGTCGGTTATCGAATTAGAAAAAATGGGTCTTCCATTTTCTCGTTTTGATAACGGCAGTATTTACCAACGTCCGTTTGGTGGCCAATCTAAGAATTTTGGTGGTGAGCAAGCGGCTCGTACCGCAGCTGCAGCCGACCGTACTGGTCACGCACTGCTACACACGCTTTACCAACAAAACATTAAACACAAAACGACGGTTTTCTCTGAGTGGTATGCACTGGATCTTGTTAAAAACGAAGATGGTGCAATCTTAGGTACTACCGCGCTTTGTATGGAAACGGGTGAGGTTTGCTACTTCAAAGCGAAGGCAACAATCCTTGCTACTGGTGGTGCTGGTCGTATTTACGCATCAACAACCAATGCTCACATTAACACTGGTGACGGTGTTGGTATGGCGATTCGTGCAGGCGTTCCAATGCAAGACATCGAAATGTGGCAGTTCCACCCAACGGGTATCGCTGGCGCAGGTGTTTTGGTAACAGAAGGTTGTCGTGGTGAAGGTGGTTACCTTCTCAATAAAGACGGCGAGCGCTTCATGGAACGTTATGCTCCGAATGCTAAAGATTTAGCAGGTCGTGATGTTGTAGCTCGTTCGATGATGGTTGAGATTCGTGAAGGTCGTGGTTGTGATGGTCCATGGGGTCCACACATCAAGCTGAAACTTGATCACCTAGGCAAAGAGACGCTTGAATCTCGTCTACCGGGTGTATGTGAGCTTTCTCGTACGTTCGCTCATGTTGATCCTGTTAAAGAACCAATTCCTGTAATCCCAACGTGTCACTACATGATGGGTGGTGTTCCAACACAGGTTTCTGGTCAAGCAATCAAACAAACTGAAGACGGTACAGACGTTGAAATTCAAGGTCTATTCGCTTGTGGCGAAATCGCTTCAGTATCCGTACACGGTGCAAACCGTCTAGGTGGCAACTCGCTACTTGATTTGGTTGTATTCGGTCGTGCGACAGGTCTTCACCTTGGTGAGACTTTGAACAAGCAAGCTGAAGCAAAACCTGCAACTGAAGCCGACATTGAACGTTCACTAGAGCGCTACAATCGTTGGGAAAACAGTACTGACGGTGAAGACCCTGCGGTAATTCGTAAAGATCTTCAGCAATGTATGCAGAACAACTTCTCTGTATTCCGTGAAGGTAAAGCGATGGCTGATGGCTTAGAAGAGCTTAAAGTGATTCGTGAGCGCCTTAAAAATGCACACCTTTCAGACAAGTCGACTGAGTTCAACACGCAACGTATTGAGTGTTTAGAGCTTGAAAACTTGATGGAAACGGCATTTGCAACCGCGGTTGCAGCAAACTTCCGTACAGAGAGTCGTGGAGCGCATGCTCGTTTTGACTTCCCAGATCGTGATGATGAGCAATGGCTATGCCACTCACTTTACAACCCTGAATCAGAAAGTATGACTAAGCGTGGTGTGAACATGGAACCTATCCATCGTGAAGCATTCCCGCCGAAAGCACGTACGTACTAAGGAGATATGACCATGAAACTGAATTTCTCTTTATACCGTTACAACCCAGATGTGGACCAGAAGCCTTACATGAAAGAGTACACCCTAGAGGTGGAAGAAGGTTCTGACATGATGCTTTTGGACGCGCTTATTCTTTTGAAAGAGCAAGATCCAACGATTTCATTCCGTCGCTCATGCCGTGAAGGTGTATGTGGCTCTGATGGTTTGAACATGAATGGTAAAAACGGATTGGCGTGTATTACGCCACTGTCTGCACTTTCTGGCCAAGATAAAATCGTAATTCGCCCACTTCCAGGTTTGCCTGTTGTGCGTGATTTAATCGTAGACATGACTCAGTTCTACGATAACTACGAAAAAGTTAAGCCGTTCTTAGTGTCTGATGGCAATGTGCCACCGGCTCGTGAAAACCTACAAAGCCCTGATGAGCGTGCTCATTTAGATGGTTTGTATGAATGTATTATGTGTGCATGTTGTACGACTTCATGCCCATCATTCTGGTGGAATCCAGATAAGTTCATCGGACCAGCTGGCCTACTTGCAGCATACCGTTGGCTAATAGATAGCCGAGATACGGCGACAGACGAACGTCTGTCCGATCTTGATGATGCATTTAGCGTTTTTCGTTGCCATGGCATCATGAATTGTGTAAGTGTTTGTCCTAAGGGATTAAATCCGACGAAAGCGATTGGTCACATTAAGACCATGCTAGTGAATCGTTCGGTTTAAGTTATATAAAAATTGCCGCCCTAGAAGTTTTGGGGCGGCCTTTTAATAGCTCGGCATAGACCGCAGCAAACGTGAAAACTACTGGTTAAGGGAAAATATGCACAACGGCGTGATGAAGGCATGGCTCGAGTCTTCACACTTGGCTGGCGCCAATGCAACGTACGTAGAAGAACTCTACGAACTGTATCTAAGTGACCCCGACTCGGTAAGTGACGAATGGAGAAGCGTATTTGAAGAATTGCCTGTGCAAGCTTCAGAAACGGTGGAACAACCACACTCTCGCGTTCGTGAATACTTCCGTCGACTCGCTCAAGAAACAAAGCATTACAGTGTCCAAGTTAGTGATCCTGATGTCGATGCGAAACAAGTAAAGGTTCTGCAACTGATTAATGCCTATCGATTCCGAGGGCATCAAGCAGCAAACCTAGACCCCCTAGGTTTATGGAAAAGAGATACAGTCGCTGAACTGGACCCTTCTTTCCACACTCTTACCGAAGATGACCTCAATGAGACATTTAACGTCGGCTCTTACGCTATTGGCCAAGAGACGATGGTGCTTCGAGATTTGTACAAATCTCTAAAGCAAACTTATTGTGGTTCGATTGGTGCTGAATACATGCACATGACTAACACAGAGCAAAAGCGTTGGATTCAACAACGTTTAGAGTCTGTTTCTGGTCAACCCTCTTTCGATAAAGAAGAAAAGCAAGCTTTCCTAGAAGAGCTAACTGCTGCTGAAGGTCTTGAGCGCTATCTTGGTGCTAAATTCCCTGGCGCAAAACGCTTCTCATTGGAAGGTGGTGATGCGTTGATCCCAATGACGAAGGAAATTATTCGTCATGCTGGTGGTCAAGGCATGCGTGAAGTTGTTGTTGGTATGGCTCACCGTGGTCGTCTAAATATGTTGGTCAACGTGCTTGGTAAAAAGCCACAAGACCTATTTGACGAATTTGCGGGTAAGCACGACGACACATGGGGAACCGGTGATGTGAAATACCACCAAGGTTTCTCTGCTGACTTCGCAACGCCACGTGGGAATGTTCACTTAGTATTGGCATTTAACCCTTCACACCTAGAAATCGTAAACCCTGTAGTTATTGGTTCGGTTCGTGCTCGTCAAGATCGCTTAGACGATAATGATGGCAGCCGAGTACTACCAATTACTATCCATGGCGATTCTGCAATTGCAGGCCAAGGGGTTGTACAAGAGACATTTAACATGTCACTTGCTCGTGGTTTCTGTGTGGGTGGTACGGTTCGTATCGTTGTGAATAACCAAGTTGGTTTCACAACCTCTAACCCTCGCGATACTCGTTCTACAATGTACTGTACTGACATCGCTAAGATGGTTCAGGCACCGATTTTCCACGTAAATGCAGATGATCCAGAAGCGGTTGCTTTTGTTGCTCGTCTGGCGCTGGATTACCGTAATACATTTAAGCGTGATGTTGTTATCGACTTGGTTTGTTACCGTCGCCACGGTCACAATGAAGCCGATGAGCCGAATGCAACCCAGCCTTTGATGTACCAAAAAATCAAGAAGCACCCAACACCACGTAAGCTATACGCTGATGTGCTGATGGAGCGCGGAGAGTTTGGTATTGATACTGCAACCCAACTTGTTAACGAATACCGCGATGCTCTTGATCACGGTGAAGTTGTGGTTAAAGAGTGGCGCCCAATGGCGATGCACTCTGTCGACTGGTCTCCATACCTAGGTCATGACTGGAACATCGAATGGGACAACAAAATTGATATCGAGCGTCTAAAAGAGCTGGGTTCAAAAATTTGTCAGTACCCTGAGAGTCACAAGCTTCAGAGCCGTGTAAATAAACTGTACAACGATCGTACTGCCATGATTAATGGCGAGAAACAAGTCGATTGGGGTATGGCGGAAACACTGGCGTATGCAACGCTTGTTGATGACGGAAAGCGTATTCGTATTTCTGGCCAAGATTCTGGCCGTGGTACGTTCTTCCACCGTCACTCTGTACTTCATAACCAAACTGACGCAAGCACGTATGTTCCTCTTGCGAACATTCATGACAAACAAGGGCCATTCCAAGTGTTTGACTCGGTATTGTCAGAAGAAGCTGTGTTGGCATTTGAGTACGGCTATGCAACAGCAGAGCCAAGCGGTCTAACCCTTTGGGAAGCACAATTTGGTGACTTCGCAAACGGTGCACAAGTTGTTATTGACCAATTTATCTCGTCAGGTGAGCAAAAATGGGCACGTCTATGTGGCCTAACAATGTTGCTTCCTCACGGTTATGAAGGTCAAGGCCCTGAGCACTCTTCTGCTCGTCTTGAGCGTTACCTTCAGTTATGTGCTGAACAAAACATGCAGGTTGTTGTTCCTTCAACACCAGCACAGGTTTACCACATGATTCGTCGTCAGGTCGTTAGACCAATGCGTCGTCCACTGATTGTAATGTCACCTAAGTCATTGCTTCGTCACCCTCTGTGTACGTCTTCTCTTGAAGATCTTGCAGAAGGTACGTTCCAACCAGCTATCGCAGAAATTGATGATCTGGCTCCTGAGAACGTAAAACGCGTCGTGTTCTGTTCAGGTAAGGTTTACTTTGACCTTCTTGACCAAAGACGTAAGAACGAGCAAGACGATGTCGCTATTGTGCGTATTGAGCAACTTTACCCGTTCCCTTACGAGGACGTGAGAGCTGCAATCGCTCAATACACAAATGTAGTCGATTACGTTTGGTGTCAAGAAGAGCCACAAAACCAAGGTGCTTGGTACAGTAGTCAACATAATTTCCGAGCTGCTATCCCAGTGGGTGCTGATATTCAATACGCAGGTCGTCCTGCATCAGCGTCACCAGCTGTTGGCTATATGTCGGTACACTTGAAACAACAAAAAGCGTTAGTAGACGACGCTTTGACCCTACTTAAGAACTAGAAGTAAAAGGAAAATACAGACATGACAATTGAAATTCTGGTTCCAGATTTACCTGAATCTGTGGCTGATGCAACAGTAGCGACTTGGCACAAAAAACCAGGCGAAGCCGTTGCACGTGATGAAGTCATTGTAGACATCGAAACAGATAAAGTAGTTCTAGAAGTACCGGCTCCTGAAGCGGGTGTTCTGGAAGCTATCATTGAAGAAGAGGGTGCTACGGTACTTTCTAAGCAGCTTCTTGCGAAAATCAAACCTGGTGCTGTCGCTGGTGAACCAACGAAAGACACGACTGAAGATACAGAAGCTTCTCCTGATAAGCGCCACAAAGCGGCACTTACAGAAGAAAGCAACGACGCACTAAGCCCTGCTGTTCGTCGTCTTCTTGCAGAACACAACCTACAACCAGCTGACGTTAAAGGCACTGGTGTTGGTGGTCGTATTACTCGTGAAGACATCGACGCACACCTAGCAGCAGCGAAAGCGGCTCCGGCAGCAGCATCTGCACCAGTGGTCGAAGCGCCAGCAGCAGCTCGTAGCCAAAAACGCGTGCCAATGACTCGCCTACGTAAGACAGTTGCAAACCGTCTTCTAGAAGCGAAGAACAGCACAGCAATGCTGACTACTTTCAACGAAGTGAACATGAAGCCAATCATGGACCTTCGTAAGCAGTACAAAGACCAATTCGAGAAGCGTCACGATACGCGTCTTGGTTTCATGTCTTTCTACGTGAAAGCAGTAACAGAAGCACTGAAACGTTTCCCAGAAGTTAACGCTTCTATTGATGGTACAGATATCGTTTACCACAACTACTTCGACATCAGCATGGCAGTATCAACGCCACGTGGTCTAGTGACTCCAGTACTGAAAGACTGTGACACACTAGGTTTCGCTGACATCGAAAAAGGCATCAAAGAGCTAGCAATCAAAGGCCGTGACGGCAAGCTAACTGTTGATGAGCTAATGGGCGGTAACTTCACTATCACGAACGGTGGTGTATTTGGCTCTCTAATGTCTACGCCAATCATCAACCCACCTCAAGCGGCAATTTTGGGTATGCACAAAATCCAAGATCGTCCAATGGCTGTTGATGGCAAGGTTGAGATCTTACCAATGATGTACCTAGCGCTTTCTTACGATCACCGTCTAATTGATGGCCGTGAATCAGTTGGCTTCCTAGTGACAATCAAAGAGCTTCTAGAAGATCCTGCACGTCTGCTATTAGACGTTTAGTATCTCTAAAACGTCTAGTTAGCCCCGTTAGCTAGACGTAAAAAGTTTCAAAGGCTAGGCTGCTCAACGTCTGGCCTTCAATTGAACTGTAAAGCCATTAGAAAATGGACAGCAGTTGATTTGAGAAGACCCTACAGACGTACCACAGGAAACTGTGTCGTTATGGAAATAATAATCCCTTAAGGGAAAATAAACGGAATATCAAAATGAATTTGCATGAATACCAAGCCAAACAGCTGTTTGCAGAATTCGGTTTGCCTGTACCAGAAGGTTTCGCATGTGATACAGCACAAGAAGCTTTCGAAGCTGCAGGCCGTATCAGTACAGCCAAGAAAGTCGTTAAGTGTCAAGTACACGCTGGTGGTCGCGGTAAAGCGGGCGGCGTAGAGCTACATGACACTAAAGAAGGCGTTAAAGAGTTTGCACAAAAGTGGCTAGGTAAAAACCTAGTGACTTACCAAACAGACGCTAATGGTCAGCCTGTAACAAAGATCCTAGTTGAAGAAGCATCGAACATTGCTAACGAGCTTTACCTAGGTGCTGTTGTTGACCGTGCAACTCGCAAAATTGTATTCATGGCGTCAACTGAAGGCGGTGTGGACATTGAGAAAATCGCTGAAGAAACTCCAGAGTTGATTCACCAATCAGCGATCGATCCTCTAGTTGGCCCTCAAGCTTACCAAGGCCGTGAACTGGCATTCAAACTTGGCCTAGCTGGCGATCAAATTAAACAGTTCGTTAAGATCTTCATGGGTCTTGGTGAAATGTTCGCTCAGTACGACCTAGCTCTACTAGAAATTAACCCGCTTGTTATTACAAATGAAGGTAACCTTCTTTGTCTAGACGGCAAGATCAACATTGACTCAAACGCAATGTACCGTCAGCCAAAGCTTCGTGAAATGCACGATCCTTCACAAGAAGACGAGCGCGAAGCGCACGCAGCTCAGTGGGAACTGAACTACGTAGCACTTGATGGCAACGTTGGCTGTATGGTTAACGGTGCAGGCCTTGCTATGGGTACGATGGATATCGTAAACCTACACGGCGGCAAGCCAGCAAACTTCCTTGATGTAGGCGGCGGCGCAACAAAAGAGCGTGTAGCTGAAGCATTCAAGATCATCCTTTCTGATGACAATGTTAAAGCAGTACTAGTAAACATCTTCGGTGGCATCGTTCGTTGTGACATGATCGCTGAAGGTATTATTGGTGCAGTTAAAGAAGTTGGCGTAACAGTTCCTGTCGTTGTTCGTCTAGAAGGTACTAACGCAGACCTAGGTCGCGAAGTACTTGCTAATTCTGATGTTGATATCATTGCTGCTGTATCTCTAACAGATGCTGCTCAGAAAGTTGTTGCTGCTGCGGAGGCTAAATAATGTCTGTATTAATTAACAAAGACACTAAAGTAATCTGTCAGGGTTTCACTGGCGGTCAAGGTACATTCCACTCAGACCAAGCTATCGCATACGGTACGCAAATGGTTGGTGGTGTTTCACCTGGTAAAGGTGGTCAAACTCACCTAGGCCTTCCAGTATTCAACACAGTACGTGAAGCAGTAGAAGTGACTGGTGCAACAGCAACCGTTATCTACGTACCAGCACCTTTCTGTAAAGATGCAATCCTAGAAGCGATTGATGCAGGTATCGAACTGATCGTAACGATCACTGAAGGTATCCCTACAACAGATATGATCGACGTTAAAGTGAAGCTAGAAGAAACTGGCGTTCGCATGATCGGTCCTAACTGTCCAGGTCTTATCACTCCAGACGAGTGTAAGATTGGTATCATGCCTGGCCATATCCACAAGAAGGGTAAAGTAGGTATCGTATCTCGTTCAGGTACTCTGACGTACGAAGCAGTTAAGCAAACAACAGATGAAGGCTTTGGTCAGTCTACATGTGTTGGTATCGGTGGTGACCCTATTCCAGGTTCAAACTTCATTGATATCCTAAAACTTTTCCAAGAAGACCCAGAGACTGAAGCAATCGTAATGATTGGTGAGATCGGTGGTACTGCGGAAGAAGAAGCAGCTGAGTTCATCAAAGCAAACGTAACTAAGCCAGTTGTATCTTACATCGCTGGTGTTACTGCTCCTCCGGGTAAACGTATGGGCCACGCTGGCGCAATCATCTCTGGCGGTAAAGGTACTGCTGAAGATAAATTCGCAGCACTAGAAGCAGCAGGCGTTAAGACTGTTAAGTCTCTTGCTGACATCGGTAAAGGCCTACGTGAAATCACGGGTTGGTAATCAGCTGGCTTTTATCTAACGAGATAGAAGTTAACTGAACGATATAAGAAAGGCTTGGTCATTGACCAAGCCTTTTTCTTTTGTGACCGATTTTTTGTGAGCGATTCTTCTGTAAACAATTACCGCATCAACTGTTGTGTTGTTAAAAACCAGAATGAATCCCGACTTTTCACTTTAAGCGCGGGTTCTGTACATTTGAGACAGCATAAACATTGCCGCAGCACTGATAACAACAGAAGGGCCAGCTGGTGTGTCATAGAACCAAGACAAACTTAATCCGCCGAACACAGCGATAGAGCCAATAACTGAGGCGAGGAATGCCATTTGTTCGGGTGTATTAGCAAACTTTCTTGCCGTTGCTGCGGGAATGATAAGTAGTGATGTCATGATTAACGCACCCACAAACTTCATACCTACCGCAATGACGATACCCACAAGTAGCATCAAAATAAGACGCATTAAATCAATGTTGATGCCGTCAACCGCTGCGAGATCTTCGTTAACGGTCGTCGACAATAGCGGTCGCCAAAAGATAGCAAGCACCAGTCCAATCACGGCTGCACCCGCATAGATAAATACTAAGTCGGTCGGAGAAACTGCAAGCAAGTCACCAAATAGGTAACTCATTAGATCGACACGAACATTGTCTAAGAAGCTTACCGCTACAAGGCCTAAAGAGAGCGCACTGTGCGCCAAAATACCGAGTAGGGTATCGGTCGCAACCAGTTTCTGCTTTTGTAACGTAACCAGCAACACCGCCAGCATCAAACAGCAAATCAGCAGCGCTAAGTACAAGTTAATATTGAATAAGAAGCCAAGCGCTAAGCCCATCAAAGAGGCGTGAGCAAGGGTATCTCCAAAGTAAGCCATCTTTCGCCAAACCACAAAAGAGCCTAGTGGCCCCGCGATGAGAGCAATGCCCAAGCCAGCTAAAATAGAGGGAAGAAGAAACTCAAGCATTAGTGGTGTCCGTGTTTATGGTTTGAACATTCATGTACGTCGCCTTCGACAGGTTGTCCTGCGAGATCATGATGGTGATGTTCGTGTTGGTGGTGATAAAAGGCTAAGGTCTCTTGGGTCGCGGTGCCAAAAAGCGCAATGTAAGAGGGGTGATGTTTGATATCTGCAGGTGCGCCTGAGCAACAGATATGGTGGTGCAAACAGATCACATCGTCTGTTTTTGCCATCACTAAATGCAGGTCATGTGACACCATAAATACAGCACAACCAAAGCGGTGACGAATGGTATCTATTAGATCGTAAAGGTCAATTTGCCCTTGAACATCTACGCCTTGAGCTGGCTCATCGAGAACGAGAAGATCGGGTCTTCTCAGCAATGAACGAGCGATAAGTACTCGTTGATTTTCACCGCCAGATAGCTGATGCATATTGCTTTTCTGTAGGTGCTCTGCGCCAACAAGCTTTAATGCTTCCAGTATCTCCTGCTGGCTAAACTTACCTGTCAGCTTAAGAAAACGTTCGACACTTAAGGGAAGTGAATCATTGAGCTTTAGCTTCTGCGGAACATAACCAATTTTCAGTTTGTTGGATTTTGTTATTTTACCTGAAAATTTGGTTTGTAAGCCCAGTACCACTTTTACCAGGGTCGATTTTCCTGCACCGTTGGGGCCAATTAGGGTCGTGATTCTGCCACGCTCTAAATTTAGAGAGATGTTGTCTAGAACCTTTCGGCCGTCAAATTCGACGCTAACAGAATCTAGTTGGATTAAGTTATCCATGAATAGAACTCATTTGCAATTCGCTAATGTTATAATGTAACATTTACCGCAAGCCTAAGCTACTTTTCTATTATCGAGGAATTATGTCACGTTCATATTTTATACTTGCTACTTTGTTATTAGCCCCAAATGTTGCAAGCGCGAGCACTATTCTAACAAGCTTCAAACCTATTCAAATGATAGTGACAGAATTAACGCAAGGCGTTAGTGAACCAGATGTGTTGATGAACAGCAATGCGTCACCACACGACTATGCGCTTAAGCCATCTGATGTCAAAAAAGTTCACAGTGCAGATATGGTGATTTGGTTCGGTCCCGACCTAGAAGCTTTTTTGACTAAGGTGATTGGTTCAAAAGAGAACGTTATCGAAATCAGTGAAATCCCTGGGATTAATTTGAGAGAGTTCGGACATGAAGATCACGATGCTCATGAAGGGCACCATCATGGTAGCCATGACCCTCACTTTTGGTTAGGTATCGATCAAGTTGAAGTAGCCGCGAACTATATCTCAGCTAAGTTGATTGAAACTGATCCAGACAATGCGATGGCGTATCAAGAAAACCTAGATTCCTTCTTGATTGCCTTGAAAGAAAAGCAGCAGTCGATTCATGAACAGCTTGCGCCAGTTAAAGACAAAGGCTACTACGTATTTCACGATGCGTATGGTTACTTTGAGCAAGAGTTTGAGTTGAATAATTTAGGTCACTTTACTGTGAGCCCTGAACGTAAACCCGGAGCGAAGAGCTTGATAGCGATTAAGAAAACTCTGGTCCGTGACAATGTTCAATGTGTGTTTGCTGAACCTCAGTTTACACCTGCTGTTATTGAATCGGTAACTCGTGGGAGTAGCACGAAACAAGGACAACTTGACCCAATCGGTTCAAGTGTTGAAGTTAAGAGTGGAAGTTATTTCGAATTTCTTCAGCAACTTACAGATAGCTACACAAGTTGCCTAACGGGAAGTTAATGGTTAGCGAGTTATTAATTGCTAACTTTGCTCTCGATAATTTATGAATAATGCCGCTTTTTGCGGCATTTTCGTGACCGCTAAGATAAAACCTTCCAACAAATTACAAACCTCCTTTCTCCTTCGATAATTTCCGCTAAAATAGAGAGATAATTATAAGCACAAAAAAACTTAGTTTCCGTTGAAGCAACGATAAGACGTTGTGGCGAACGAA
Source organism: Vibrio sp. QJM3NY_15 (assembly GCF_057785995.1). Classification (NCBI taxonomy): domain Bacteria; kingdom Pseudomonadati; phylum Pseudomonadota; class Gammaproteobacteria; order Vibrionales; family Vibrionaceae; genus Vibrio; species Vibrio sp. QJM3NY_15. Next base: position 2,672,282 of record NZ_CM173517.1, on the reverse strand, counting down.
ATTTCATGTGTTGTTGCTGTTCAGGATTAAACGTTGTCTCAAATTATCTTCAGAATGTTCATATTAATGAGCATTTCATTTAGCGTTCTAGCGGTAAATACCTCACCCTCTGTTTTTTACCCTTTGCCTGTTCAGGCGCAGGGGAATTTCCTTGCGGCCAAAAATCTCTATCTAGGTGCTGGTGGTGGATTGTGGATCCATGATGTGCATGGAAAAGTGCTCTTTTATGATGGTCGGGCTCTACTTCCACGCAAGGGCAGTCTGCTACAGTTTTCATCGGAAAGCGTTGCTTTTCTTAACGATGAGTTTTGGACTTTTTTTGACAACGAAGTCTACCGACATAGTCCTGGCATCGGTAATGAACTCGCCTTCAGTTTGAGCCCCGGTGCTGAGATCGCCAATATTGGTGCTTCCGGTGACTTTATTTGGGTCACAGATGGAGCCAATTTCTATACGTATAACACCCGATCCTTAGAATTTAATACCTACTCACTTCTCAAACTGTACCGATACAACAACAGTAGCGACATTACGATTAATGATGCTGAGTGGGTACTATCAAAATGGGTTCTGGCAACAAGTTCTGGCACTTACCTATCAGAAAATCAAGAGTTTGCCCATGTTCCTGCTTCCGATAAACACTACATCGAAACCGTCTACTTTTCGAATGCGAGACGTGAATTACTGATTGGTACATTAAATGGCGTTGTGATTGTCGATTTGGCTAATTCAGAGAAAGAGACCAAGATCAGTGGCTCGCATGTTCTCTCTGTTGCTGAAACCACGGATCAATATTGGATTGGTACTGAACACGGCCTGATTAGCTACAACTTTATTACCGGCGAAATCACTCGTTTTGAACAAGCGGCTAACCAAGACTTTTCGTTACCGGGCGAGAAAATTTACTCGCTGATTAATGATCATGCTGGCGGTATGTGGGTGGCGACAAATAATGGTATCCGTTATTTCTCGTTGTTTAGTAAGACTTTTTCTCGAACGCCACTTAACGGAATGGGAATGCACTCGAGTAGCGTTGTGATCAACAAAGTGCAGCCTGTTGCTGACCACCAGTCTTGGGTCGCGTCATCTATGGGCCTATATTTGGTCGATTCGCAAAGTGAAGACGTTCCTATTCGTGTTCATACAAAACCAGTTAAGGATTTTGAGATCTTTGGTTCATCAATCTGGATTGCAACTGAAGAGGGCATTCTCAGTTTTAATACCCAAACGTTGCAGGCTGAACCGCTCGATTTGCCGAGAGCGATTCAGGGCGTTCATGTTGAGAATTTTGCTCTTCAACCTGACCAAACTTTGTGGATGACATCTGGGCAAAACCTATATTCGTTATCGATCCAGACTATGCAGTTAGCGTCTTATGGCGCTGATTGGTTGGTCGATAAATTTCTCCCCGCCGAAATCACAGACCTCAATGTAGGCTTGCAAGGCAGTGTTTACATCGGTACGGATCATGGTTTCTATTCATTTATCGATAAGAGAATCAGTTTCAATCGTTCTAGTGAAAGATTTGGCAAAGTTGTCGATATTGAGCAAGCAAAGGACGGTTCTCAATGGTTTGCTGGCAGTTACGGTGTGTATCGAATTCCCTATGACAGCAACATCATTGATGAGATCGCCCTTGTCGAAGACAATATCAGCCCGAATTGTTTGATCAGCGATGATAATGGGGTATGGCTGGGATCATCTAAGGGGATCAGTTATTACGGACTCGATGGCCAGTTGCATAAACACATCGGTTCACCGTTTGGTTTGATCACCAATGAATTAGCGGCGGGCGCTTGTGCACTGTTTTATAGTGAAGCAAATCAATCTTCGAGGCTTGTTTTAGGCTCTAAGTATGGTGTGGTCAGTGCATTGTCCAATGAGCTTTTAGTATCGACGACGCCTCATAGCCGAGCATTATTAAGCAAGATCAGTGTTGACCAAGAAACGGTATCGCTTGGTGGAAGAACGTTGGATTTAAAAGAAATACCTTACGGCTCTTCTATTGGTTTCAAGCTTGGTATTTTACCGGCGACGTTTGCTCCTGCGATGGAGTATAGGCTCAATGACAATGAGCCTTGGAGCGAGTTTGAGGGAGGCTTGCTTACGCTAGACCACTTGCTTCCCGGTGACTACACGCTTGAAGTGAAACCGGTGAAGGACTCGCATTATCGTTTTGTTTCCACCAATCAAAGTTTCTCGATAGCTGAGCCTTGGTATCTGAGCAATTGGGCAGCAGCAAGCTCCCTGATTCTACTTATTTGTGTAGTCACTATTCTGGTGTTTTGGCGTTCACGTTATGTCACTTTTGCCAATAGACATTTAAAAGCGCAAGTCGCTTTAAAGACCGATCAGTTAAGGCATCAAAGCCGGATTTTATTAACGACCAATCAACAGCTCAAAAAGCAACTGTCTGTTAAGAATGTATTGGTTTCTCATACGGCGAAAGAATTGTCTGATGAAGTGAATCAGATTGCTCTAATGCTACCCAATTGGAATGATGACCAAGGAAAGTCTCCGATCCTAGCGTTAAAAAATGGTTTAGCTCAATTGAGTAATAGCCAAGAGGGAGAGGGAACGGTTTGTTACGACGTGATTTTGATCTTGGAGTCGGTACTCAAAGCTTGGAAGGACGACTTAGCTAAAGCGGGAATCGAGCTGGATATCAGCGTTGAAACCAAGCATCGACATGTGTCGCTGTTGTATTTTAATCTCGATATTATCTTTAATAGCTTGGTCGCGAGTATCATCAAGCGAAATTTCAAATCGCAGAGTATGGTGATATTGGTGGAAGAGGTTAAAGGTCATCTCGTTGTTACGATAAGAGATCATGGTATGCCTTTCCCTAAGTTGGCTTCAGCGATTAATGACAGTAGTGGGAAATCAACCGATCTTAATATTGAAAAGCTGCCTTTATTGATGAATCAAAGTGGTGGAGAACTCAATGCCTTCATTTCGGATTCTCAAAATAAAGTTCAACTGTCTTGGCCAATTGAATATCAAGTATTGCAAAACCTTGAAGCGAGTACCATAGAGCAAATCGAGACGATCAAGCACACAGTCTCAAGTTCAGAACAACAAAAAGTGAGTGCGGAGCAAGAGTGGAAAAACAAAGTGTCACAGCTTGTAAGTGAACACTACGCTGATGCTGAATTTGGTACAGCAACTGCTGCGAAGTCTTTGTTCATGTCTGAGAGAAGCTTACAACGACGTTTTAAACTCGCTTATCACAAGACATTCAAGGAACACTTGAATGAAGTTCGCCTCGAACATGCTTGTGAGCGCTTACTCGCGGGAGAAAAAGTGTCAGACGTAGCCTTTGATTCCGGATTTAATGACCCGTCCTACTTTAGCCAAAGGTTTAAGCATCACTTTGGTATGTCTCCCTCTAAGTTTGCAGAAAACAACGAAGAGTAGTGAGCTGCGGATTGAGACTGTTTTCATATAGATAAAGATACTCTAAGCCTCGACATTCGTGTTGGGGCTTTTTTACGCTCATATGAGATAGAGATAGAGATAGAGATAGAGATAGAGATAGAGATAGAGATAGAGATAGAGATAGAGATAGAGATAGAGATAGAGATAGAGATAGAGATAGAGATAGAGATAGAGAGTTAGGATTGTAGTAAATTTGCTAGGGATATAACGAGGAAGAAAAAAAATATCGTGGCATAGCCGGGGGGACTATACCACGGGTGTCAAGGACACCTTCGCTTGCTGCCGGAGTGATATGGCAAGCCACATCACCTCTGGAATAAAATTAAAGAGAAGTAGTTTCTCTTCGATGGAGTAACTATACGTCTGCCCACTTATTTTACTTATAAAATTAACGACAGATGGCCATGAGAAAACCGACATTATTTTAAGCTGTTGATAAGTAATGTTTTTATTTTGTTTTGAGAGGTTCGTACTAGTGAGGTAGTTCTCGTTGCTTGTTGAAAGTAACGTTTTTGACGTAAACGTTTTTAACGAAATTTACGAGTATGTATTTTCGAAAACATTGATTTCACACAATGGAATTGTGGTCATGTATGTGTATTATGCTGGTAATAACAATCTTTCTCATTATCAGTCACGAATTGGGTATTTATGAAACTCTCACAACTAGAGCAAGGCAAAGCGGCTTCTATTGTTGCACTAACAGGTTTAACACCAGAAGTTAGAAAAAAACTTATGGTCATGGGCATGTTGCCAAAAACCGAGGTGACGTTGATTCGCCGTGCACCTATGGGTGATCCGCTTCAAGTTGAAGTGAGAGGCGTTTCAATCGCCATTCGTGAAAGCATCGCAGAACAAATCGAGGTTATCTAAATGGATTATCAAGTTCTAACCGTTGGTAACCCTAATAGTGGTAAAACAACATTATTTAATGCATTGACCGGCGCCAAGCAGCATGTTGGTAACTGGGTCGGTGTAACTGTAGAAAAGAAGACGGGTGTCTATTCTCACGCTGGTGATAAGTTTCAGCTTACCGATTTACCTGGTATCTACGCGCTAGACAGTGGTAATGACGCGAACAGCATCGATGAGTCTATTGCATCTCGCGCTGTGCTTACTCACCCAGCAGATGTGATCATCAATGTTGTTGATGCGAGCTGTTTGGAAAGAAGCTTATACATGACATTACAATTGCGAGAGTTGGGTCGTCCAATGATCGTTGTATTGAACAAAATGGATGTATTAAAGCGTGAACGTCAGGTCATTAACCTTAAGGCTCTAGAAAAAGAGCTAGGCTGTCCGGTTCTGAGCTTGTCTGCAAACGACAAAGGCCAAGTGGTTCGCTTTAAAGAACGCCTTCATAAGTTACTTGTTCAAGGTGTGAGCCTTGACCCTATCTCTATCGATTACGACGCAGCATTAGAAGCACTAATCCCTTCTGTTGAATCACAATTTGATGATGCTGATGTGTCGCATAGAGCACTAGCGATTCGTGCTTTAGAAAATGATTACCTGGTTCTAAATGGTCTTGCTCCTCAGCCTCGCACTCAAATTGATAGCGTGCGCCTGAGTGCTGACTTTGATATTGATCTCGCGGTTGCCGATGCAAAATACACTTTTCTACATGACCTTTGTAAGCGTGTTCGCCGAAGTGAAGGCAAGCTAAGCCGAAACTTCACAGAAAAAGCAGACCAATTCATTTTGAACAAGTGGGTTGGTATTCCTTTCTTCTTTGTCATTATGTACTTGATGTTTATGTTCTCTATCAATATCGGTAGTGCGTTTATCGACTTCTTTGATATTGGTGTAGGTGCGTTATTGGTTGATGGTGGTCATCACTTATTAGACGGACATTTACCTGTTTGGTTAGTGACAATCCTTGCCGACGGTATCGGTGGCGGTATTCAAACGGTTGCTACCTTTATTCCGGTAATCGCTGCTCTTTATCTATTCTTAGCGGTATTAGAAAGTTCAGGCTACATGGCGCGTGCTGCATTTGTACTTGATAAAGTGATGCAGAAAATCGGCTTGCCGGGTAAGGCTTTTGTTCCTCTGGTACTTGGTTTTGGTTGTAACGTTCCTTCGATCATGGCAACACGTACTCTTGACCAAGAGCGTGAGCGTAAACTGGCAGCATCAATGGCACCGTTTATGTCATGTGGTGCGCGTTTACCAGTATACGCACTGTTTGCAGCCGCATTTTTCCCTGGTGCCGGACAAAACGTAGTCTTCGCTTTGTATATCATGGGTATTGTTGCTTCTGTGTTCACCGGTCTATTCCTTAAAAATACAATCTATCCTGGCAGCAGCGATAGTTTGGTTATGGAAATGCCGGATTACGAATTGCCGACTGTGCAAAACGTAATGCTAAAAACGTGGCAAAAACTGAAGCGTTTCGTGCTTGGTGCTGGTAAAACAATCGTAATGGTTGTGGCAATTCTGAGCTTCTTGAACTCTCTGGGTATGGACGGCAGTTTTGGCAACGAAGACAGCGAAAGCTCTGTGCTATCTAAAGCGGCTCAAGTTGTGACACCGGTGTTCCAACCGATTGGTATTACTGAAGAGAACTGGCCTGCAACGGTTGGTATCATCACTGGTATCTTCGCTAAAGAAGCGGTTGTCGGTACATTAAACAGCTTGTACACCACACCTTCAGACGAAGAAGCGGCTGAATTCGATTTAGCTGCAAGCTTGCAAGAAGCAGTCATGACCATCCCTGAAAATCTATCTGGCTTGAGCTATTCAGATCCGTTAGGTATCGAAGTGGGTGACTTATCGGACTCAAGTTCTGTCGCTGCGGATCAAGAAGTTGATACTTCTATCTTTGGTAACCTGAAAGATAAATTTGTATCAGGGCATGCGGCATTTGCTTACTTAATCCTAATCTTGCTTTACACACCTTGTGTGGCCGCGATGGGTGCTTATGTTCGTGAATTTGGTCAGATGTTTGCGCGTTTCATCGCAGTTTGGACAATGGCACTTGGCTACTTCGGTGCGACCTTCTATTACCAAGCGGCAAACTTCGCTGCTCATCCAGTCAGCAGTGCGGTATGGATGGTGGCGATTGCTGGTGGCTTTGTATTGACGTATCGAGTCTTCAAGAAAGTCGGCAGTAAGCAGAAAGCATTAGAGGTGCAAGTCGTATGATTTTAACTGAACTTCATCAATACATTGATAACGAGGGTGTCGCAGCTCGTAGTGAACTCGCGTCTAAGTTTGGCATGAGTGAAGACGGTGTTGATGCGATGCTGAGTGTGTGGGTCAAGAAAGGGAAGATATCCCGCTTGGTCGACACCAACAAGCATGGACATACAACTCGTATTCGTTACACCATCAGCAAACAAGATGGTCTGTCACTTAATGTGATGATGTAGTTCAGGTCTTCATACTCTCGTTGAAAACGGCGAGATTAGACAATAGAAAAGCCGCTCACCTATTTTAGATGAGCGGCTTTTTGTTATGTGTCTTTATTTGAACTGCCTTGCTTTAAAGCGTAATGAGATGAACTCGAATTACGCTTTCTTGAAGATAGAGCTCAATGACAGAACGTTCTGGATACGAGTATGGATTGCAGCTTGTTCTTCTTCTGTACGCTGCTCACCTTTAGTGTTTCCCCATACTGGTCCTGGCCATGCGATGTCATCTTTGAAGCGTGCAATATGATGAATGTGCAGTTGTGGCACCATGTTACCTAGCGCGCCTAGATTTAATTTGTCTGGTTGGAATGTCGCTTCTAATGCTTGGCTTACCGCTTGAGACTCAAGCAAGAACTGCTGTTGTTCTTTCATTGGTAGATGGTGCAGTTCTTTTAGGTTGGCACGTTTTGGTACCAAGATAACCCAAGGCACTGCGCTGTCTTTGCTTAGCAGTGCCAAGCTTAGTGGAAATTCGCCGATAAGCGTGGTGTCTTTTGCTAACTGTGGGTGAAGTTCAAAGCTCATTATTATTATCCATTTCGATTTCTTGAATTCAGTATACGTTAGATAAAACAAAAGGTTGATGCTCTCACATCAACCTTTGTATTTATTCATTGTAACCCGAAGGGAATTACATACGCTCTAGAGTTTCGATACCTAGAAGCGACAGACCTTGCTTGATAGTCTTAGCTGTCAGTGCAGCAAGCTTCAGGCGGCTCTGTTTAACGGTTTCGTCTTCAGCCACAAGGATAGGGCACGCTTCGTAGAAGCTAGAGAATTGACCAGCAAGTTCGAACAGGTAGCTACACATGATGTGTGGTTGACCTTCACGAGCAACAGACTGTACCGCTTCTTCAAATTGTAGAAGTTTCGCGATAAGTGCTTTCTCTTTCTCTTCAGTGATTTTGATTTCACCTTCAAGAGAGTCCATAGAAATGCCTGCTTTAGCAAAGATTGAAGCGACACGAGTGTATGCGTACTGCATGTACGGTGCTGTGTTGCCTTCAAATGCCAGCATGTTTTCCCAGTCGAACACGTAATCAGTGGTACGGTGCTTAGAAAGGTCTGCGTATTTAACTGCTGCCATTGCTACTGTGTTCGCGATGGTTTTCTTCTCGTCTTCTGCTAGCTCAGGGTTTTTAGATTCAATCAGCTGAGTTGCACGTACTTCTGCTTCGTCCAGAAGATCAGCAAGACGAACTGTGCCGCCTGCGCGAGTTTTAAATGGCTTACCATCTTTACCTAGCATCATGCCGAATGCGTGGTGCTCAAGAGATACAGACTCAGGAACATAACCCGCTTTACGAACGATAGTCCAAGCTTGCATTAGGTGTTGGTGCTGACGAGAGTCAATGAAGTAAAGTACGCGGTCTGCGCCCAGCTCTTCAAAACGGTATTTAGCACATGCAATATCGGTGGTGGTGTACAGGAAGCCACCGTCACGTTTTTGTACGATAACGCCCATCGGGTCGCCATCTTTGTTTTTGTATTCGTCTAGGAATACAACTTGTGCGCCGTCAGACTCTTTTGCTAGGCCTTGTGCTTGTAGATCAGCAACGATGTTTGAAAGCATGTGGTTGTACATACTTTCACCCATCACATCATCACGTGTCAGTGATACGTTTAGGCGATCGTAGTTACGTTGGTTTTGAACCATGGTTACGTCAACCAGCTTTTTCCACATTTCAGCACAGTATGCGTCGCCGCCTTGCAGTTTCACTACGTAGCCACGTGCTTTTACTGCGAATTCTTCGTCTTCGTCGTAAAGCTTTTTAGATTCACGGTAGAACTGCTCAAGATCTGAAAGCTCCATTGAAACTTCACCAGTTTCAGCTTGGATACGCTCAAGGTTTGCGATAAGCATACCGAATTGAGTACCCCAGTCACCAATGTGGTTAGCACGGATAACTTTGTGACCTAAGAACTCAAGTGTACGAACAACAGCATCACCGATGATCGTTGAACGTAGGTGACCAACGTGCATTTCTTTTGCAACGTTTGGAGCAGAGTAGTCAGCAACAATTGTTTGTGCTTCAGCTGCTGCAACACCAAGGCGAGAGTCAGCCAGTGCTGCGTCCGCTTGTTGCGCTAGGAATGCTTCATCTAGGAAGATGTTTAGGAAACCTGGACCTGCGATTTCAACTTTAGAAGCGATACCGTCTAGGTTTAGAACGTCCAATACTTTTTGAGCAAATTCTCGAGGGTTAGTGCCTAGTCGTTTAGCAACGCCCATAACGCCGTTTGCTTGGTAGTCACCAAATTGTGGTTTTGCAGATTGGCGAACAGCCGCAGGAGAGCCTGCAGGTGCGCCAGCGGCTTCTAGAGCCTGAGATACTTTGTCATTAATCAGTGCTTGGATATTCACACGCGTTTCCTTCAATTCAAGGATGAATAAGAGTGGCCGTTATTTCGTGGGTATTAAATTTGGTTAATTATGCTTCGAGTTAACGATTTAATGCCGAAATGAACAACAGACTCTGTTTAAGTTCACAAAAATGGCGTTAATCATACCAATTTTGTGGGGTTTCTTATAGGTCGAATTGATAGAAAATTAACATTTCCTGAGGGGTTTTTGACAATCGACTTTGACCAAGCCAGGTTTGTCTATTTAGGAAAGTAAGACACCGTACTTTTTGAACGTTTTTTTGTAAAAGCAACGCTTGTTGCTGAAAGTAAAACTGATACCATGCAGCCATTATTTGGAGAACAAAGACAATGACGATGAGCCTGAAGCAAGCCCAACTAGAACCACAACAAATGATTGCGCGCCTTGATACGTTTATGGCGAAAATTGAGAACCTAGGAAATACATTGGGTTTAGATTTAAGCTTTGCTCAAGCGGATCATATTGCATTAAGAATCAACGAAACTGAGCTTGCGAAATCAGCACATCAAGCATGGTCTGAATACGGCTCGACGATTTCAGAAGCGATGATTAACGGTCGTCCAATTGTTGTGTTGGCTTTCGATGAACCATTGCAAAGTCTTGGTTGGAAGATTGAATGCTTAGAGCTTCCGTACCCTGCAGAAGGTAAAATTTACCCGTCTCAAGACTGGGAGCATGTAGAGTTTGTGATCCCTTCTCACGCACAGACTGCCGATGAATATCTAGCGGATCTTAAAGAAACTTACCCACAGTTTGCCGCTAAGTTTGAAACCTTGGCTGAGCAAGGTGTTAAGATCAAACTCTCTAGCCCGAAAGGTGAGGGTGAGCGTTTGAATAATCCAACGGTAGCTTTTAAGCATCAAGGGATTTGCATCAAGCTGCATCCACACTCTTTGAAGAAGATTGTAGAGTCTGAACAAGCTTAATTTGAGTAGAGAATTGCTGGGATAGATTCCTGATCTCGCCTAGACTCGTCGGAATGACGGGGTGTTTGTCAGAGTCTACAGTTAGAAGATTCATGGCCAAATTCGTCATTCCCGATAGCGACGAAGGAGCGTAGTTGGGAATCTCTAAAAGCTAGTCTAATAACCAGATACAAAAAAACGCGCAATGGGTTAAGCCTGTTGCGCGTTTTTTATTGAGTTCTAACTGAAAGTCTTACTGTAAATCGAATCCCCGACTTACAGAATTACAGTCTTGTTGCCGTAAACAAACACATGATCGTTGATCACTTTGTTTAGAGCCTTACTCAATACGTTTTTCTCTACGTCACGACCCGCTTGAGCCATGTCTTTTGCGCTGAAGTTGTGATCCACTGGGATAACATCTTGCTTGATGATTGGGCCTTCATCGAGATCGTTTGTCACGAAGTGCGCCGTTGCACCAATGATTTTAACGCCGCGCTCATACGCTTGCTGGTATGGTTTAGCACCAATAAAGGCGGGCAAGAAGCTGTGGTGAATGTTGATGATCTTGTGGTTGTACTTCTCAACAAAGCCCGGAGTCAGCACTCGCATGTATTTAGCAAGAACCAAATAGTCCGCCTCGTACTGGTCAATCACTTCAAGCATCTTCTTCTCATGTTCTTCACGGTTTAAACCTTCGTGAGAAACATGATGATAAGGAATATCAAAACGCTCGGTCAAGCTTTGCAGAGTATCGTAGTTGCCAACAACAGCGGCAATTTCTACATCTAAGCTGCCATCGAAGTTCTTCATCAGAATATCGCCAAGGCAGTGTGCTTCTTTAGTTACCAGAATCACAACACGCTTACGAGATGAATCAACCAGCTTACGTTTTGTGTTTTCTGGCAGGGCTTGGTCTAAATCGGCGAGTAAGGTTTCGTCATTGAAGTAACCCTCTAGCTCGGTACGCATAAAGAAGTGGCCACTAGTATTATCAACGAACTCATTGTTGTGAATAATATTGAGTTGGTGCTTGTAACAAATGTTGGTGATCTTTGAGATGAGGCCAGGGGCGTCAGTACAATGTGTTAATAAAGTTTTTCTTTCCATTTGCATCTTACTTCCATGAAATGTTTTTATTCTTCAAATTTAATGCAGGCCGTCGAACGGTGAACTGAGCCGCAATATCACCGTTATAATTAATCTATTATCAATTTGGTTTCAACAAAATCTACCGTTCATTTAGGGGATTAATAAATTGAGAGGCTTAATAAATTCAGGTAGAGGTTAGCTTTCTGACGGTTTTAACCGATATTCTCGGTCAAGTCCCACTAGAGCGAGCCAACATTTCAGCCATACATAGGTGATCATTTATGGATAAAGAGTTACTAGCGAAAAAGTTATATTGTAAGCGTGTAAATTCATTAGTTGGTGATGCTCAGATGGACGGCAACGTTCTTGATGAAATGTGGGAAAGCAAGGCTTCTCCGACTGATGCTGCTAAAGCCATGCAATCAAGTGATACCGACTTTACTGGTGCGCCTTGGTTATCTCGTTATTTGAATCGTAAGTAGTTAAACAACCCTTTCATTTGTTTTGGGCTAGGTTGATAAGCAGGACTTAGCCTGCCATGTTCTATTCGATAGACACCTCCGGTGCGCAGTCATTTCTGATTCGCACCGGCTCACTAAACCTGCCATAATTCGCCTTCTATTTTTCTAAAACACGTACTCTATGATATCTAAAACGTTTTCTGCTGATGGTGCTCTGGGTAAAGCGATCCCTGGGTTTCAACCACGACAAGCTCAGCTGGATATGGCTGAAGCGGTCTCACAAGCCATTGAGAAACAAAGCCAACTGGTTGTTGAGGCGGGGACAGGTACCGGCAAGACGTTTGCTTACCTCGTGCCAGCGCTGCTAAGTGGCAAGAAAACTATTATCAGTACGGGTTCTAAAAACCTTCAAGAGCAGTTGTTTCATCGTGACTTACCATTGATGGTCGATGCACTTGGCTTTTATGGTCAGGTTGCCCTGCTGAAAGGTCGTTCAAACTATTTGTGTTTAGACCGCTTGAGCCGCCAGATGATCGAAAGTCATGGTACTCATACCGATCCAACACTGCTGGCTCAGTTAGTCAAAGTACGCAGTTGGTCGTCGGCGACTCAAACTGGTGACTTAGGCGATTGCGATGATATTGCTGAAGATAGCCCAGTTATCCCAACCATTACCTCAACTAACGACAACTGCTTAGGTAAAGAATGCCCAAGCTACACCGATTGCTTTGTGCTGAAAGCGCGTAAAAAAGCAATGGATTCGGATGTTGTCGTAGTAAACCACCACTTGTTCTTAGCTGATTTAGCGATTAAAGAAACCGGGTTTGGTGAGCTGATACCTGAAGCCGATGTGTTTATCTTCGATGAAGCGCATCAACTTCCTGATATCGCCAGCCAGTATTTCGGACAATCAGTATCAAGCCGACAAATCCAAGAACTAGCTAAAGACATTGAAATTGCTTACCGCACTGAAGCCAAAGACATGCGTCAGTTGCAAAAGGTTGGCGAGAGGCTAATTCAATCAGCTGCTGACCTACGTATTGTGCTCGGCGACACAGGATTTCGCGGTAACTGGCGTGAAGCGTTGAAGTCAGAGTCGATCGCGAGAGAGTTGGTTCGTTTACAAGATGCGTTGCAACTGGCCGTCGATGTATTGAAATTAGCATTGGGTCGAAGCCAGTTGTTAGACACGGCTTTCGAACGTGCAACCATGATTAAGTCGCGTATCGAACGCGTGTGTGATGTGTCGATTACCGGTTATTCCTATTGGTATGACACAACGCCACGACAATTTGCTTTGCACATCACGCCTCTTTCAGTTGCCGATAAATTCCACGAACAAATCGAGCTTAAGCCGGGTGCTTGGGTGTTTACTTCAGCAACACTAGCGGTGTCGGATGACTTCGACCACTTCACCTCTCGACTTGGATTAAAGCCGTCGGCACAGTTTTCACTGCCGAGCCCATTTGATTATCCGAATCAGGCGCGCTTGTGTGTGCCTCGTTATCTTCCGGAGCCCAATAGTCCAGGTTTGGCTGACAAATTAGTCAGGATGCTGGCTCCTGTGATTGAGCAAAACCAAGGTCGTTGTTTCTTTTTGTGTACCTCACACAGCATGATGAAAGAGTTGGGCGAGCGATTCCGTGAAACGCTTACTGTACCCGTTCTATTGCAAGGTGAGACCAGTAAGCAAAAAACCTTAGCGGAATTCATGGAATTAGGTAACGCATTGCTGGTGGCCACGGGGGCATTCTGGGAGGGGATCGATGTTAGGGGCGACGCATTAAGCTGTGTTATCATCGATAAATTGCCCTTTACCGCCCCAGACGACCCGTTACTTAAGGCTCGAATCGAGGACTGTAAGCTAAAAGGGGGTGATCCTTTTGCACAAGTGCAGTTACCAGACGCAGTGATTACCTTGAAACAAGGTGTTGGCCGATTAATACGTGATAAGCGTGATAATGGCGCTTTGATTATTTGCGATAACCGATTGGTGACCCGTGATTACGGTGGTGTATTTTTGGCGAGTTTACCGCCTATCCCACGTACCCGTGACTTAGGGATCATTAAAGAATTCTTAGCTAAAGACCATTCAACCGCTGCTGAGTAATTGGCATTGTTGAGTTTAGCCATTATTTTTAGATTAGATAACGAATATTTGAGACACGAATGAGCGCGAAAATTCTTGCAGTAGATACCGCAACTGAAAACTGTTCAGTTGCACTAGTAATGGGTGACCAGGTGTTCGCACGTAGCGAAGAGGCTCCTCGAGACCATACGAAAAAAATTCTACCTATGGTTGATGAAGTACTGAAAGAAGCGAACATCGCTTTAACCGATATTGACGCAATCGCGTTTGGCCAAGGCCCAGGCAGTTTCACGGGTGTACGTATCGGTATTGGTATTGCTCAAGGCTTGGCTTTCGGTGCTGATTTACCGATGATCGGTGTGTCTACACTGGCAGCGATGGCGCAGGGCAGCTACCGTAAATTTGGTGAAACTCACGTAGCAACAGCGATTGATGCTCGCATGAGTGAAGTGTACTGGGCTCGTTACAGCCGTGAACAAGACGGTCGTTGGACTGCAGTTGATGCTGAATGTGTCACACCTCCAAGCGAATTGGCTGCGCAGCTTGAAGTGGATTCTGAGACATGGGCAAAAGTAGGCACCGGTTGGGAAGCGTACGCAGAGCACATGGATACACTAGCGATCAACACTAAAGCGTGTGAGGTTCTGTTCCCAGAAGCTCAAGATATGGCGTTCCTTGCTCAATTCGCTTACGCAGAAGGCAAAGCGGTTGCAGCTGAAGAATCTGAGCCAGTTTACCTACGTGACAAAGTGACGTGGAAGAAACTGCCAGGTCGTGAGTAAATACGTATTATTTTGGCTCTGCATTCACTTTGCAGAGCCAAAATTAAAACAGATACAAAATTATTAAGATTAGGTACAAAATTCCTTAAGCATGGTTTCAATAAACGGCTTACCTCCTTCTTCGATAGGCAATACATCCAAAACCAATCGAACCAATAAAAAGAACGAGGTAAAAAAAGGCGATGCAAAAACCTCAGTTGGTCAGCCAACTAAGGTCGCGAATGCTGTCTCGCATTCCATTCGCCAAGTCAAAGAATCTGAGATTCACAAAGCTCAGGTTCAATATGATCTTCCAGAAGGGCGTGGACGCCGTGCGATGGAAGAGTATATGGATGTGATGAATCAAGCTAAAAAAGAGGAACTTGCGAAGCTTATTGGGGTCGATATTTATATCTAGCTTTGTGCTTTTATTTATCCTGTTCTAAGGACCAGCATTATGTTTTCTCTCATTTCTAAATCTCGCTTATTTTTTCTTGTCGCTTTCTCTTCGATGGTGATGGGCTGCTCCTCTTTGCCTGAAGAACTTAATGCAAACTCTGAACAAGTCGTGACAGACTACCAAGAGTGGGTAAACACAGTGCCAGACGCTGGTGATGTTCGCTTAGGTGGTGTGATTGCCAAGGTGACAAACTTACAAGATAAGACTCGTGTTGAAGTAGTTAACATGCCGATCTCAAGCAGCGGTAAGCCAGATATTGATGCCGAACCCAAAGGGCGCTTTGTCGCTTACATTGATGGTTATGTTGAGCCATTGAGTTTTGCTGAAGGTCGTTTAGTCACTTTGGTGGGCACATCGAATGGCACAGAAGATGGCACTATTGGTGATTATCCTTATACTTTTCCGGTAATGAATGTTTATAACCAACGCTTGTGGCAAATCACAGAAAGAGTAGTTGTGAACGACTTTGCTCCTACTTACTACTCATGTCGCAGCTTACATTGTCGTAGTTTTCAAACGATGCCAAGACAAGGGCGCGTAATTAAAGATGTCGAATAGTTAGCATCGTTTAGGATTAATGGATACATCAAGACAGGAATAACAAACTATCAATGATTGAAAAGTCATATTCTCTTGCGAGCGGGACGCTTGCAACACAACAGATTGGTAACCCCGAAACGACCGCTACGACGGTCGTTTTTATTCATGGGTGGTTAGATAACTCAGCGAGTTTTTCTTCTGTTATATCGAATCTAGAAGTACTTTCACCAAATTCTCATCTGGTTGCTATTGATCTCTTTGGCCATGGGTTTTCATCGCATAAGTCGGGCAGTTACTACCCGTTTCATGACTATATCGACGATTTGCATCAGTTGGTGACTAAATTATCGCCAAACAGACTGGTACTAGTAGGACATTCACTTGGTGCATTGATCGCAAGTTGCTATAGTGCCGCCTTTCCTGAAAAGGTGTCAGGATTAATCCAAATTGAAGGTCACGGACCTCTTTCTGAAGCTCCCCACGAAACAGTCTCTCGCTTGAGGGATGGGGTACTCAGTCGTCTTCGACAGCGAAGAAAGCCTTCACGTCCTCTGGCAAGCCTTGAGGATGCTATTAAGCTGAGAGCTCACGCCAATCAAATCAAAGCAGAACTTATTGCTCCTATTGTTGAACGAGGAATCGTTGAGCTAGGTACTATTGATCAAGCTGCTTTTGAGCAAGCGACAGTAGATCACGTTGCTTTTGACCAAGCGACTTTAGATCAGGGTATTGCCGAGTTCGATAACTCTTGGCAATGGCGATGCGACCCTAACCTAAAATGTGACTCGTTATATCGAATGTCACAAGCGCATGCTGAAGCGATCATGGCGGCTATTGAATGCCCTCAATTAATAGTTTTAGGAAATGATGGATTCCGACATTTGCAGCATAATCGCTACAAATCAGCCCATAGTTCTCTGAATATAGAGACTGTTCCTGGCGGACATCATTGCCATTTAGAGAGCCCAGAGCTAGTTTCAGAGCTAATTCTTGGTGTAGTTAACAAAATTTAAACAAGTGTTTGAGCCTTTTAGTGCTCATGCACTAAAGCTGTGCTGTAATACCGCAATGATAAAAAGCGGCGAAGCAGTCGTCAGCTGATAAACGAGGAGTAACATAGTGGACAAACCTTGGCTTTCACGTTATCCAAGTGACGTACCAGAGACGATCAACCCAGATCAGTACCCATCTCTTATTGAAATGTTCGAACAGTCAGTACAGAAGTACGCAGACCAACCGGCATTCGAGAACATGGGGTCTATCATGACATTCCGTAAGCTTGAAGAGCGCAGTCGTGCTTTTGCTGCTTACCTGCAGAATGATCTAAAACTGAAGAAAGGCGATCGTGTCGCGCTTATGATGCCAAACTTGCTGCAATACCCAATTGCACTCTTTGGTGTACTGCGTGCAGGTATGATTGCAGTGAACGTCAACCCACTGTACACGCCTCGTGAACTTGAACACCAATTGAATGACTCTGGCGCAAAGGCGATTGTTATCGTTTCTAACTTTGCGAGCACACTAGAGAAAGTCGTTGATAAAACTCCGGTTAAACACGTTGTGCTAACCAGCTTGGGGCAAATGCTGCCACGAGCGAAAGGTACGATTGTCGACTTCGTAGTGAAATACGTAAAAGGCATGGTGCCTAAGTACGATCTGCCGGGTGCTATCTCATTCAGAAAAGCGCTGCATAAAGGCCGTCGCCTACAGTATGTGAAGCCATTTATGGCTGGCGATGACATCGCATTCCTACAGTACACAGGTGGTACAACGGGCGTAGCGAAGGGCGCAATCCTAACGCACCGCAATATGATTGCGAACGTACTTCAAGCGAAAGGGGCATATAGCCCGGTACTGCAGGAAGGCCGTGAATTGGTGGTAACGGCACTGCCGCTTTACCACGTGTTCGCACTGACTGTGAACTGCTTACTGTTTGTTGAAATGGGCGGTCGTAACCTTCTGATCACCAACCCGCGTGACATTCCTGGCTTTATTAAAGAGCTGCAAAAGGTTCCGTTTACCGCGATTACTGGCGTAAACACCTTGTTCAATGCGTTAGTGAATAACGAAGATTTCCACGAATTGGACTTCAGTAACATGCGTTTATCTGTTGGCGGCGGTATGGCGGTTCAACGCGCTGTTGCTGAGCAATGGAAGAAAGCGACAGGTGTCCATCTACTTGAAGGCTATGGTTTAACCGAGTGTGCTCCTCTGGTAACGGGTAACCCATACGATCTGAAAGACTACACGGGTGCAATCGGTCTACCAGTACCATCAACAGAAGTTCGTATTGTTGATGATGAAGGTAAAGTGGTTGGCAATGACCAAGTGGGTGAATTGCAGGTTCGTGGTCCTCAAGTGATGCAAGGCTACTGGCAACGTCCAGAAGCGACCAAAGAAGTGATTGACCAAGACGGTTGGTTATCGACTGGTGATATCGTTAAGTTTGATGACGAAGGCTTGTTGTACATCGTTGACCGTAAGAAAGACATGATTCTTGTGTCTGGCTTCAACGTTTACCCGAACGAGATTGAAGATGTAGTGGCTCTGCATGGCAAAGTGTTAGAAGTTGCGGCTATCGGTCAACCTCATGAAGTGTCAGGTGAGTTGGTTAAGATTTACGTTGTGAAACGTGACCCTAGCCTAACCAAAGAAGACATTATCGCGCACTGCCGTGAACACCTAACAGGCTACAAGATCCCTAAATTGATTGAGTTCCGTGAAGAACTACCAAAAACCAATGTAGGTAAAATCTTGCGCCGAGTGCTTCGTGAAGAAAACGACGCAGAGCTTGCCAAACGCGCAAGCGAGTAATGCTCGGGTTTGCGAGAAATTAGCCCCCGAAACCATTCAGGCGCTTAATCTAAGCGAGCGCTGAAAAATGGTGTTAGAATGCCGACAGTTCATGTCGGCATTTTTGTATCCGGCGATCAAAGTAAAATCAGTGAGAGTTTTTGTGGATTATCAAATCATTACCCAAGTGAAAGACCTTGAGCGAGTTTGCCAACAAGCACGTGAAGCCGATGTTGTTATGCTTGATACAGAGTTCGTTCGTACAAGAACCTATTACCCTCAATTAGGCTTAATTCAGTTATTTGATGGTGAAACGCTGTCACTGATTGATCCTATTGCTCTTGATGAAATGACACCGTTTGTTGGGCTATTGAAAGACACGTCAGTACTGAAAGTACTACATGCGTGTGGCGAAGATCTAGAAGTGTTCCAGAATGCATTTGGTTGTACGCCAACGCCAATGGTTGATACGCAGATCATGGCAGCCTTCTTAGGTCATGGTCTTTCAACTGGCTTTGCAGCTCTAGTTTCTGAGTTTGTAGGTGTTGACCTAGATAAGAGTGAATCTCGCACCGACTGGCTAGCGCGTCCTCTTTCTCAAAAGCAACTCGACTACGCAGCAGCAGACGTTCACTACTTGATGCCAATGTACAACAAGCTTCTAGAAAAAGTGATGGAAGCTGGCTGGTGGGAAGCGGCGCAGCAAGAGTCTGATTTACAAGTAGCTAAGCGCATTCGTAAAGCAAACCCAGACAACGCTTACCTTGATATTAAAGGCGCGTGGCAGCTAAAACCTCAGCAACTCGCTATTTTAAGACCGCTAGCAACTTGGCGTTTAAAAGAAGCGATTAAGCGTGATTTAGCGCTGAACTTTGTCTTTAAAGAACAAGACCTATGGGCCGTAGCTCGATTCGCGATGAAAGATCCTAAGCATATGGAGCAGGAAGGTTTTGATTACCGTTCTGTACGTCGCCATGGTGCGAAGATCAGCTCAATCGTGAAGTTGGCTGAGCATACGCCAGAAGAAGAGTACCCAGCGCCAGTAGAACGTCTAATGGACTACCCAGGTTACAAGCAACTCTTCAAGGTGTTGAAAGATGAAGTGAAAACAGCATCGCAACACAGTGGTTTAGCGACTGAGTTTTTGGCGTCGAAGAAGCAACTTAACCAAGTGTTAAGCTGGATTTGGAAGTACGATCGTAACCCAGAGAAGCTACCTGATGTGATGCAAGGTTGGCGTCTAGACGTAGTAGGCGAGAAGTTAAATAAAGCAATCAAGTAACTTTAGTTCTGTAGTAAGCAACGAATGCTTTAGAGATAAAAGTTTCAGACACAAAAAAGAGAGCCTAGGCTCTCTTTTTTATTGAATATTGATAAGCACAGCTCAGGCTCTAGTTATCGATCTTCTTCTGGAAGCTTAACGTTCAGCTCTAATACGGAGATGTCGTCATCTTTGTGTTCGAAAGTCAGATCAACCATTGATGGATCGACTTCCACATACTTCGCAATACACTTCAAGATGTCTTCTTTCAGTTGCGGTAAGTATGATGGTGCAGGGTCGTCATGGCTGCGTCGCTCAGCAACAATGATCTGCAAACGCTCTTTGGCTAGGTTTGCGGTTGTCTTTTTTTGTGGTCTGAAAAACTCTAGTAATGACATTGCGTATTAGCCCCCGAACAGTCTTTTGAAGATGCCTTTCTTCTGTTCCGTTAAGAAACGGAAGTCCACTTGGCTACCCAGTAGTCGCTCTACAGTATCATTGTAAGCCATACCCGCGTCGGTTGCTTCGTCAAAGATAACTGGAACACCTTTGTTTGACGCGTTCAGTACTGCTTGGCTCTCTGGAATCACACCCAGTAGAGAGATGTGCAGGATTTCTTCAACGTCTTCAACACTGAGCATCTCACCTTGAGTTACACGTGCTGGGTTGTAGCGAGTCAATAGAAGGTGTGTTTTCACTGGCTCTAATCCGTCTTCTGAACGACGAGACTTAGAATCAAGAATACCAAGAATACGGTCTGAATCGCGTACAGAAGAGACTTCAGGGTTGGTGGTTACAATCGCTTCATCAGCAAAGTAAAGCGCCATTAGAGCACCTTGCTCGATACCTGCAGGAGAATCACAGATGATGAAATCAAAGCCCATTTCATCCAGTTCATCAAATACACGACGAACGCCATCTTTCGTCAATGCGTCTTTATCACGAGTTTGAGAAGCAGGAAGAATGAACAGGTTCTCTGTGCGCTTGTCTTTGATCATTGCTTGGTTCAGCGTCGCTTCACCATTGATCACGTTAACGAAGTCGTACACAACACGACGCTCACAACCCATGATTAAATCTAGGTTACGCAGACCGATATCAAAATCGATAACCGCTGTTTTCTTCCCTTTCAGAGCTAAGCCAGAGGCAATAGCTGCACTGGAGGTCGTTTTGCCCACCCCGCCTTTACCTGACGTTACAACGATAATGCGTGCCATTCTTTTTTCCTTTTATTTCTCTTATATTGCGAGGACATCAACGTGTAATACATCGTTTGCCATACTGAACATGGTTTTCTTTTGCCAGTACTCGCTATCAATTTGATCGCTGAGCCAGTAATTTCCTGCAATGGAAACCAGCTCGGCTTGTAAATCATTACAAATTATTTTTGCTTCAGTTTGACCACTTGCACCTGCAATTGCACGACCGCGTAGCGTGCCATGAATGTGGATGCTGCCATCGGCAATCACTTCTGCACCTGCACTTACGTGGCTAAGAATCAGCAAATCACCGTCTTTGGCATACACTTGTTGACCCGAACGAATCGGGGTTCTCACCACTTTTATCGGAGCCATTTTTGCCGGCGCTTGAGAGGGAGACTTGCTCGCTGTCATAACGGCAAAACCTGCATCTCTGGCTAAGTTTTGCATGCGCTTATCTGAACAACCTGCCACACCAACCGGGATCATGCCCGCTTGAGATATACCATTTTTTAGCTGTACGAAATCAATATCGCCAGCGACTTTGCTGATATTGATAACAACAGGTGCAGCCGCAAAAAAAGTGGGTGCTTGGTCTACCTTCTCTTGAAGAAAAGACACTGCATTTTCGACTTGATCATCGGATAAGTGCAAAACAGATAGCGTGAAACTGCTACCTTTTAGATCTGGGTTACTAGACATCGAAAAACTACAGGACCTCAATTGCGGATAGGTACAATTTCTTTCATCTTAAAGATAAAGGGCATTGCCTGAAACTAGGTTTATCATGTTATATTCCCAAACCAAGCACAGCAAGTAATCTTGTTGTCAAATAAACGTTTTGTCCCCAATATTTCATCAACATAAACTATTGAACTCACAAGTGAGAGTTTTGTAGCCATAAACATTTAAAAAAGGTTTGTCATGCTGTGTTCTATATATAAAAGCTCAAAAAAAGAAGGAACATACCTCTATATCCCAAAAAAGGATGATTTCTCACAAGTCCCTGACGCACTGATGCAAATGTTTGGTAAACCTAGCTTTGTAATGGTAATTAAAATGGAAGGCCGCACGCTTGCCCAAGTCAGCATCGAAAAAGTGAAAGAGTCACTAAAAAACGATGGTTTCTTTTTGCAGGTTCCGCCTCCACCGGTTAACGAACTTGAACTGCATAAAGAGCGTAAAGCTCAGCAGAATGTTCAAGACGAAGAGTGATAGCCACCTAATTCAAGGAGGAATGATCGTTGAGTAAATTTTCTAAAACCCTATTAGCCGTGTCAGCATTGCTATTGGGCAATAGCCTGACTATCGGTTCAGTACAGGCTGAAGAGCTTAGCTTTGAACAATATGTAGAGAAGCTAAAGCAGCAAGGCCGTGAACAAGGCATTTCTGAAGCGATCATTGAAGAAGCCTTTAATGGCGTGACGTTTAAGCCGAGAGCTGTCAAAGCTGATAAGAACCAACCTGAGAAGAAACTGACTCTGGATGAATACATTCCACGTGCGGTTCCAGATTGGAAAGTGAAACAGGCAAGATCGCTCTATAAGAAACACTACACAGCGTTAAAGCGTATTGGCGACGAGTACGGTGTTCAACCAAGGTTCATTGTCGCTCTGTGGGGCGTAGAAAGTAATTTTGGCAAGTTCACTGGCAATTACAGTGTTATCGATGCTTTAACCACTATGGCTTACGAAGGGCGCAGAGAAGCGTTGTTCCGTAGCGAAGCGATGGCTGCGTTAACGATTCTTGACCAAGGCCATATCGCACCCAATGAGATGAAAGGTTCTTGGGCTGGCGCGATGGGGCAGCCTCAGTTTATGCCAAGCTCATTCTTAGCTTATGCCGCTGATGGTAACGGCGACGGTAAGAAAGATATTTGGGGCACTGAAGAAGACGTGTTTGCTTCGGCGGCTAATTATCTCAGCCAATCCGGTTGGGATGACAAATATACATGGGGCCGTCAGGTTCACGTTCCGGCAAATGTGTCTATCGAGATGCAAGGTCGAGGTGAAGATAAAGCGAAATACTTAAAAGAGTGGTCTGAACTCGGCATTAAGCGTTTTGACGATCGCCCATTACCAACGCTTGATGAAGATATTAAAGCTTGGCTAATTATGCCAGACGATGAAACTGGCCGTTCTTACCTCATTTACAACAACTACAATGTGTTAATGAAGTGGAATCGTTCTTACTACTTTGCGTTGGCGGTTAGCCATCTAGCAGACAGAATTAAGTTTGATTGACCTAATTTGATTAACAGACTTAATTTGGTTAATAGCCTTAGGTCGCTTTGAATAGCATTTGGCCTACCATAGGCAGAACGAACTAAAGGACTCTTCGGAGTCCTTTTTCTTTTATATTTCAGAGATTTTTAAAGGTGGTCTTGTGCTAACAGATAGAGCCGCACAGATGGTGATATTCCATGCATTAATCAAGCATGAAGGCTTTACCAGTGCAGCAAAAAGTTTGAATGTGTCGGTGTCTCACATCAGTAAGCAAGTTGCTTTGCTCGAGGACTCGATAGGTATCAAGCTGGTGCAAAGAACCACACGCAGCCTGACACTAACTGAAGCAGGGGAAGTGTTCTATCAGCACTGCGAGCAGCTGTTCAATACGGTGAAAGCGGCTCAAATGGATATGGACAGCCAGCGTGATGATATCTCTGGGATATTCCGCATAGGCTTGTCACAGTCATTTGGCACACTGCATATCATTCCTGCAATTGATCAGCTCAGACAGCTTTACCCGCAGCTGAGAATCGAAGTGCATTTGTTCGATTACAAAGTGGACATGATTGAAGAGCGCTTGGATCTCTGGATCACTAACAATGAAGACTTGCCAGAAGGCTACATCGCACAGCGCTTAGCTGATAGCCAGTTTGTAGTAGCCGCATCACCGGATTATCTGATTAAGGCAGGGACTCCACACGTGCCTTCCGATTTGATTGAGCATAATTGCCTTATTTATCGCAGTCGTGAACGAGACTACACATCGTGGGCATTTGATAACGGCCAAGAAAACCTCAGTGTTAAAGTGGCGGGTGATTACTCGGTGGATTTAGCTGAAGCGGTACGAGACGCGGCAGTATCGGGTTGGGGCGTTGCTTATCTGGCGACTTACTTAGTCAAAGAAGAGTTTAGAACGGGCAAGCTCATCCAAGTATTGCCAGAATGGCGAGCGAGTCAGCTGATGCCGTTTTACGCTGTGTATCCGAGTAGAAAGAACATGCCGAAGAAGCTTTCTGCAGTGATTGAGTTCATCAAAGATCATATCGGGTCGCCAACTTACTGGGATGAAAACCTTAAAACTTGCGTTGAGCTGCACCGTTAACTGTTTCCTAATCTATAAATATAATTTCCGTATGGAAAAAGTATGCTTTTTAATCAAGTTAAGTCATTAAAATTCAATGCTTTAATATAATCATAGGTAAGGCAGTGATAATCCCAACATCACATTAACAACCGCACCTTGCCGCAAACGATTTCCTCTATACAATGCGTCGCCTTTCCTACCTACAACTTTTAGGTTGACGCATATGGCTTCCCTACTTGGAATTATCACTATTTTAGTAGCCGCTTGGTTACTATCTACGGACAGAAAAAATATTCCGCTAAGAACCGTCTCTTTGGCTTTCTTACTGCAAATCTCATTCGCGCTATTGGTTCTTTATGTGCCAATGGGTAAAGAAGCGCTGAATGCAGCTACTGGTGCGGTGTCTAGCTTGATCAACTACGGTCAAGAGGGGATTAACTTCCTATTTGGTGGCCTAACGAATAACGGATTTGTTTTCGCTATTAACGTTCTCGGCATTATTATCTTTTTCTCTGCACTGATTTCAGGTTTGTACCACATCGGCTTTATGCCAAAGGTGATCAACCTTATCGGCGGTGCTTTGCAAAAGTTCTTAGGTACAGGTCGTGCGGAGTCACTGTCTGCAACGGCGAACATCTTTGTTGGCATGATTGAAGCACCATTGGTGGTTAAGCCTTACTTGAAGCACATGACGGATTCACAACTGTTTGCCGTCATGGTGTGTGGTTTGGCTTCTGTAGCTGGTGGCACGCTAGTCGGTTATGCATCGCTTGGTGTTGATTTGAACTACCTGATCGCTGCGGCGTTTATGTCTGCGCCTGCTGGTCTATTGATGGCCAAGATTTTGGTACCAGGTAACGCAGATGAGGCTCAAGAAAATATTGAGTCTGACGTTGAAATTCCACGAGCAACAAACGTCGTTGAGGCAATGGCAGATGGGGCTATGTCTGGACTTCGTATTGCCGTTGCAGTGGGTGCGACACTTCTGGCCTTTATCAGTGTGATAGCAATGCTGAATGGCTTACTAGGTATTGTTGGTGGTTGGTTTGGCGTAAACCTAAGCTTCGAACTTATTCTAGGTTATGTGTTCGCACCCGTTGCATGGCTGATCGGTGTGCCATGGTCTGAGGCTGTGGTTGCAGGCTCGCTGATCGGTAACAAAATCGTTGTGAACGAGTTTGTGGCTTTCATCCAGTTAATGGACGTGAAAGACGCACTGAGTGAGCACTCAAAAGCGATCGTTACTTTTGCACTATGTGGTTTTGCCAACATCTCTACGATGGCCATTCTGATTGGTGGTTTGGGTAGCTTAGTTCCAGAGCGTCGTTCTTTCATCTCACAATACGGCTTTAAAGCGATTTGTGCGGGTGTGCTTGCCAACTTAATGAGCGCAGCGATTGCGGGCGTGGTGCTTTCTCTGTAGCTAGATGATAAGTACAGAGTGGATGAGTCAGTCACTTTATTTCCCCTATAGTAAAGTGACTGATTAATCACACTAATATTCGGTTAGCATGAAAAAGAGAGCCTATAGTTTAATGACATAGGCTTTCTTGTTTCAGCAAATAGGTTTGTATCACAAAGTGTGGTACGAATTTTTTAGGGGCACAAATGGATTTGTCGATTACTTCTTCTTTGGCGTTAATTGGACTGCTGTCTTTAACGTGTCAATTGTTAGGTTGGCGCTTGCGTCTTCCTGCTATTCTTCCTCTTCTCATTGTCGGATTACTTTTAGGTCCCGGTCTTAACATCCTTAATCCCGATGCCATTTTTGGTGACGTGCTATTTCCGCTGATTTCATTAGGTGTCGCTATTATTCTGTTTGAAGGTGCATTGACCCTGAATTTCAAGGAAATAAGAGGTCATGGTCGTATGGTGACGCACCTCGTGAGTTTCGGCATGCTGATTACCTGGGCGTGTATTGTCGTTGGTGCTTATTACTTTGTGGACTTCAGTTGGCCATTAGCCGCACTGTTTGCTGCCTTAGTGGTGGTGACGGGGCCAACCGTGATTGTTCCCATGCTGCGCAGTATTCAGCCCAAATCTTCGTTAGGCAGCATCTTGCGCTGGGAAGGGATCGTGATTGACCCGATTGGCGCTCTGTTTGCCGTTCTCGTTTACGAATACATTGTTTCTTCAGCCGATCCTACCAGCCATGTGCTGTCGGCCTTGGGGCTGACTCTAACCATCGGTTTAGGCTTAGGGATCATCGGTGGCTATTTGATTGCCAAGATGCTGAAAGGACATTGGGTTCCGCACTATTTGCGTAACGTGGCTGTTCTGACGTTAATGCTGGCGGCATTCTCTTTTTCTAATGATCTGAGTGAAGAGTCTGGCCTATTAACCGTGACCATCATGGGTATCTGGCTCGCCAACGTGAAAGGCTTGGATCTTGAAGATATTATTGAGTTCAAAGAGACCCTAACCGTGTTACTCATTTCCGCTTTGTTTATCTTACTGGCGAGTCGACTCGATTCTGGGACTTTCCTCTCGATAGGTTGGGGCGGTATTGGCTTATTAGCGGTTGTCATGCTGGTGGCTCGTCCTCTGAGTGTGTGGATCAGCGGGATCGGCACGGATCTTACCTCTGCAGATAAATGGTTTTTGAGCTGGATGGCACCTCGCGGGATCGTTGCTGCTGCGGTTTCTTCTCTGTTTGCTATCAAGCTTCAAGAGAAGCAATTGATTGAAGGGGCTGATCTACTGGTGCCTATGGTGTTCTTGGTCATCATCGGTACGGTTGTGATTCAGAGTCTTACCGCAAGTTGGTGGGCAAGAAGGTTAGGTGTGACGCAAGAGAAAGCGCAAGGGGTTATCTTCTTTGGCGCGACTCATTTTGCAAGACAGTTTGCCAAGGTGCTGGCGACACACAACATCAACAGTGTGCTTGCCGATACCAACTGGGAAAGCATTCGTTTGGCGCGTATGGATAACCTGAATGTCTATTTTGGTAACCCAGCCTCAAGCCACGCGGAAAATAATCTGGAATTGGATGGAATAGGGCGCGCGATGATCGTCTCGCCTTATCGTCAAACCAACCCATTAGTCAGCATGCATTATCAAGATGAGTTTGGTGAAAATAAGGTGTTTGAGCTTGAATCGACAGAAACTAAACACGAAAGGCATTCAGTGAGCCGAGATGGTAACAGAAGCCTGTTTTCGGAAGGAATTACCTATTCCAAGCTTAACTCCTTGATGGCTCAAGGCAGCCAAATTAAGAGCACGGGTTTGACCGAAGCGTTTGACCTTAATGAGTTTAACGCGCTGTATCCTAAAGCGATTCCACTTGGTGTGATTACTGGGGGTGACTTCCGATTGGTGACGCAAGGTTCTGATTTGGAAAAACTCATATCAACGGAGTGTGCGATCATTAGTTTATTGCCGCCTTCGGAGCCAACGGAAAGAGCTGACACTCCAGATAAGTAGTGAGTGCTCTGTATAAAAAGCGAGTCGCTTTGTATCAAAAACGAATAGCTCAGTATCAAAAAAGCCGCAACGTTTTAACGCTGCGGCTTTTTAATTCTGTTTATGCTGTCGTTCGCAAATTTGTCGTTCGCAGATTATTTCGAGTGAAACTGTTCGCAAGCAATCATAGTGTTCTCGATTAGGCTTGCTACTGTCATTGGACCAACACCACCCGGAACTGGTGTGATGAAGCTTGCGCTCTCTTTCGCGACATCGTATTCAACGTCGCCAACAAGTTTGCCAGATTCCAAACGGTTGATGCCTACATCGACCACAACGGCACCTTTCTTAATCCAAGCGCCAGGAATGAAGTTAGGCTTACCCACGGCTACCACAACAACATCGGCTTGACGTACATGACCTTCAAGGTCTTTGGTGAAGCGGTGACATGTTGTCGTCGTGCAACCTGCTAGAAGAAGCTCTAGGGTCATTGGGCGACCTACGATGTTTGATGCGCCAACAACAACCGCGTGCTTACCACGTAAGTCGATGTTGTAACGGTCAAGTAATGTGATGATGCCTTTAGGCGTACAAGAGCGTAGCTTAGGCATACGCTGAGCCAAACGGCCCACATTGTAAGGGTGGAAGCCATCAACGTCTTTCTCTGGCGTGATACGCTCAAGAACGTGAGTGGTATCAATACCAGCAGGTAAAGGCAGTTGAACTAGGATGCCATCAATCTCAGGGTCTTCATTTAATTGGTCGACGAGCGTTAGCAGATCATTTTCTGTCGCCGTCGCTGGTAAATCAAAAGACTTTGAAACGAAGCCTACTTCTTGACACGCTTTACGCTTACTTCCAACGTAAACCTGAGAGGCAGGGTCTTCACCCACTAAAACTACCGCTAGGCCCGGAGCGCGTAAACCAGCTTCTGTACGAGCCTTTACACGTGCCGCAACTTCAGAGCGAACGGTTTGAGAAATTAGCTTTCCATCAATATTTTGAGCAGTCATGAATTTCCTTAGTATTGATATTCAAGTTAGTGGCTGATGTTTTGGGCGCATTATTCCAGAAAATCTTTTTGATTACCATCAAGCAAACGTTTGCTTTGGTCTATTTTCCAACACTTATAATCTCATTGCCCTTTTTTTACTCACTTGGATCAGAATGTTACACAAAGCCGTTGCTTTACTGATTCGAATTCGTATAATCCTTTCCTGTAGCGCGCCCTTAGCTCAGCTGGATAGAGCACCTCCCTTCTAAGGAGGTGGTCGAAGGTTCGAATCCTTCAGGGCGTACCACTATTTAAAGAAACCCGATAACTCTCTGAGTTGTCGGGTTTTTTGCATTTCTACCATACTAAAAGTACTTCTCTTAAAGCGCTACTCATTTTCCTTCGTTATTCATTTCATTCGGCTCATGTAATAGAAAGTTAAAATTGTTCGTTTTTTGGGGTTTACATCATTTGGTAATAAAGCCACTATGAATTCACGAAGAATAGACAAGTAAAGCTATTAGCTGGTTGGTTTAGGAATCAAACCTTCTGATTGATGGCTGATTTAGAGGAAGTAATGGCAGGAAACAGTATCGGACAACATTTCCGCGTGACTACGTTCGGAGAAAGTCACGGTATCGCACTAGGATGTATCGTAGATGGGTGCCCACCAGGATTAGAAATTACCGAAGCAGACCTTCAAAGAGATTTGGATCGCCGTCGCCCTGGTACTTCTCGTTATACAACGGCTCGCCGTGAAGCGGATGAAGTGAAAATCTTATCAGGTGTATTTGAAGGCCAAACTACGGGTACTTCTATTGGTCTATTGATTGAAAATACAGACCAACGCTCTAAAGACTATTCCGAAATTAAAGACAAGTTCCGTCCTGGCCACGCTGATTATACCTACCATCAAAAGTACGGTGTGCGTGATTACCGAGGTGGCGGTCGCTCTTCTGCTCGTGAAACGGCAATGCGTGTTGCGGCAGGTGCGATTGCGAAGAAATACCTTAAGCAAGAATTTGGTGTTGAAATCCAAGCTTATCTTTCTCAAATGGGTGATATCTCAATTGATAAAGTGGATTGGAACGAGATCGAAAACAACGCTTTCTTCTGTCCTGATGCCGACAAAGTACCTGAATTTGACCAACTGATTCGTGACTTGCTAAAAGAAGGCAACTCTATCGGTGCGAAGATTCAAGTGGTTGCGACTAAAGTGCCTGTAGGCCTTGGTGAGCCAATCTTTGATCGTCTAGATGCAGACATCGCGCACGCTCTAATGAGCATCAATGCGGTGAAAGGTGTTGAGATTGGTGATGGCTTCGATGTTGTTAATCAACGCGGTAGTGAACATCGTGATCCATTAACTCCAGAAGGCTTCAGTAGCAACCACGCTGGCGGTATCTTAGGCGGTATTTCTACTGGCCAAGATATTGTGGCAAGTATTGCACTTAAGCCAACATCAAGCATTACTGTTCCTGGTGACACGATCACTAAAGACGGTGAAGCAACGCAGTTAATCACGAAAGGTCGTCACGATCCATGTGTTGGTATTCGTGCAGTGCCTATCGCAGAAGCGATGTTAGCGATTGTATTGCTTGATCACTTGCTACGTCATCGTGGTCAAAACTTTGGTGTGACAACAGAAACGCCAAAAATCTAGTTCTGCTTCGTTTTATTCAAAACAGAATTGAAACTGATTTGATAGAAACAAAAAAGGGTTGCTTCGTAATGAAGCAACCCTTTTTATATTCTGCGTTATTGAGAATATATTATCTAATGCACAGAGCTTTCCTGATCTAGCTGGAACGAAGGCAAGCGCCATTTGAATCTTACGGCAGCCATACGCAGTAAGTAGCCAACCACAAGCGTAACAATCGTTGCTGTTACGTCGTTAATGCCAAGCTCAAGCAAACCTAGGTATAAACCTGAAGCGACAAGGGCGACAGATGCATACAACTCTTCATGTAAAACCAGTGGCGTTTGACGACAGATAAGATCGCGTAGCAGGCCACCAAACACGCCCGTAACCAATGCCGACACCATACAAATCATTGGGTGCAGACCCATGGTCATCGCCACTTTAGTACCAATGATGCTGAATACGATAAGCCCCAGTGCATCCAAACGAATGAATAACCCTTTTAGCTTGATTACCCATTTAGCGAGTCCGGTCGTGATGACACCTGCGATACAGGTGATCGCCAGATATTGTGGGTTTTCAACCCAACCTAAAGGGTAATGGCCAAGTAAGATATCTCGTACTGTACCGCCGCCAATTGCCGTTGCACTCGCAACCAACATTACACCAAACCAATCCATTTTTTGTTTGCCAGCGCTGAGAGCGCCGGTCATGGCTTCTGCCGTGATGCCAATGATATACAAAACACTTAGTAGCATTGCTGTAGCTCTATTATTTAGGTCTATAAATTGGAGAGTTATAGGCCTTGGGGATATAAAAATGAAGCGCGAGTGTAGTAGTAAAAACGGCCTTTGACGAATGAATATTTGTACCGTGAATCGAGGTTTCAGATTAGCTGAAGTAATCAATTGGAGTAACTTGAGGTTATCTATCGTAGAGATAGGTGGCTTTGTGCTGGTGGAGAGCACTGGCGTCGTTAACATTACGCCTGATAGGGGCTTTACCAAGCTGATAAAACAAAGCAAAATACGCGTGTTTATTTCATTTCAAGCAAGCTTTATGACGCACCAATATTCCGACATTATCGATATTTTTAATCAGACTTTTTATGGCAGCTTTAATACTAAATTGGAGTTAGGCGCAGATGAGCCTATTTACTTGCCTGCCGATGATGATATCCCACACCACAGAATTGTCTTCGCACGTGGCTTTTACGCTTCTGCGCTACACGAAATAGCGCACTGGTGTGTTGCTG
Source organism: Vibrio sp. QJM3NY_15 (assembly GCF_057785995.1). Lineage (NCBI taxonomy): Bacteria > Pseudomonadati > Pseudomonadota > Gammaproteobacteria > Vibrionales > Vibrionaceae > Vibrio > Vibrio sp. QJM3NY_15. The sequence continues at coordinate 2,640,876 of NZ_CM173517.1, read as the reverse complement.
GCCCTGAACGTCGTTTATTGGAAGATTTTGGCTATTGGTATGAGCCAGATGGTCGTACTGAGTCAGTTCAAGCTGAGTTTGAAAAAGTAGAAATTCGCCCGCAAGCGTATGAATGGATCATTGCGACGAGCGCAGGCTTTCCTTTTAATGTCAGCTGTGACAATCTACACGGCGATTTTGAGCCAGATCGTTTGGCCTTTATGAATAAAGTACACAGCGAAGTCATGGGTATCTTTGAAGTTGGCCTTCCGCCTCGCGTAAAAATGCTCTCTGAAGCATTGCGCAGCTTCTACGATGTAGAACCTTTATGTGCTAGCCAATTTATTGTGAAATAAGAGAATATTATGATTATCGAATTTGAAGAAAAACTACTTGAAGTAATTGATGCTCGCATTGAAAACGCATCAGATGATGAACTGTTTGCTGGTGGTTACTTACGTGGTCATATTTCTCTTTCAGTGGCTTCATGTGAAGAAGACGGCATTGAAGACGTAGCAGAAGTTAAATTGCGTATTGAGAAGAGCCTAGAAGACGCACGTTCTGAATTGACGCCAGCCGATCGTACGATCGTTAATGACCTTTGGGTTGAGCTGCAAAACCAAGCTTAATTTTAGTCGTTTCGCATTATTCGTCTACCGTAATTCGCTCATTACTCTTCCTCCTCATTTTTGAGCGAACCAATAATTTGAGACTCATTCGAATTTTTTGAATGAGTCTGTTCATTTCTTGTGATGGTTCCATTTTCTGACTACGTTATTCTAATCCCACTTAACGGAATCACAGAAAAGGTCACACCATGAAAGTTATCGCATTCGGCGCAAGCACCAGCTCTACCTCTATCAACAAAACTCTAGCAACTTACGCAGCTAACTTGATTGAAGGTGCTGAAGTCAAAGTTCTAAACATCAACGATTACAACGTTCCTATGTTCAGTGAAGACACTGAAAAAGAGATTGGCCAAGCGGAAGGCGCTCAAGCATTTTTGCGTGACCTAGCAGAAGCGGACGCATTTGTTATCTCTTTCGCTGAGCACAATGGCCACTATCCTGCGGCGTACAAAAACCTATTTGATTGGGCGACACGTATTGAACGTTCAGTGTTTGGTGAGAAGCCTGCGGTTTACCTAGCGACATCACCAGGCCCAGGTGGTGCACAAACAGTACTTGGCGCAGCGACAGGTTCGGCTCCTTACTTTGGTGGTAACGTTAAGGCATCACTTTCAGTACCTAGCTTCTACGATAACTTTGATTTTGAGTCGGGTTCAATCAGCAACGAAGAGATTGCTGCTCAAATTAAAGACGCGATTGCTAAGCTGTAAAAGCGGAAAGTAAAGCGAATAGCTGCAAAGTAGCAAGCTGATGTAAAGTTGCGAGCCGCTGAAAAACAATAAACAGCGACGTAGACAAGATTAGAAAAACAAAGCCCGAGCATTAGAGATGCTCGGGCTTTTTGTTTGGGTCGTATGTAGGGTGTGTTGACCTTTCGCTGCAAAAATCAGCTCGTAAGATCAATACGGCCCAATACTTATTTGAATATTTAGACCTAGTCTAGAATCGACTATTCCGCACTGGATTGTTTTGTTGAAACCCAACCTTCTGTTAACGCTTTGCCTTTACGTAATCTTCTAATCCACATTCGACTTGGATGAATGGCTTCGAGCACATCAACCGGAAGAGGTAGAGGATCGCCACAAATTTGTGAGGCTAAAACTTCAGCTAAAAGAGGGGTCGAGCTCAAACCACGCGAACCTAAACCGATAAAGCAGAACAAGTTCGGATAGCTGGTAACAGGTTCAATACTGTCGATAGCATCACGCTGCGGATTAAAGTTGTGCAGATTCTGATATTGCTCTTTGATGGATTCAAAATCACCAACATTACCGACGAATGGTAGGTGATCACGGCTTACGCTGCGGATGCCTTGGCGCGCTAAGTTGCCACTGGTATCGACATCTTTGGTCCACGCTTGATCCGGCAACGAGCCGTTTAAGCGCTCGCCATTATGTTGTTGAACCTCAATATCAAATTCTTGGTCGATATTGGTTTTGTCGTAGTTCGCGCCAATACAATGGTGACCATTATTTGGATTCTGTGGCGTTAAGTAACCATCAAAACACAACACCGTTTTTAGCTGGCTGAGGTTTTCTGTAGTCGGGATATGACTCACTTGCCCTTTAACTGGCGTGAGAGGTACAGGGCGAGTTTGTTCAAATTGGGTGAACTTGTGTCCATTCGCGACAACTACTTGGTCGTGCTTGGTTTTAATCTCACCTTGAGGTGTCTCAATCGTCAGCAACCATTGCTGCTCTGCTTCTAACCATTCAAGTTGCGTAACTTGGTGTTGATAGTGTGCGCTTACTTGGTTGGTCTCTTCTAACTTACCAATCAAACCTTGAGTAAGCTGAAGAGGGCTTAACCAACCACCTAGTGGGAAGTAAACACTCTCTTTATCAACCGGTAAGCCAATCTTTTCGTTCGCTTGTTCGGGCGTTAAGCGCTGAATTAAATCTGTGTGGAAATTGCCTTCCAACATACGGTTGAGCTTTTTGGTTGAACCTTCATCCCACATCAAGATATTCACGCCACACCAGTTGTGATCGAAGTTTACTGATTGTGCTGCTTGATTAATAAATTGGCGGGCAAACAATAAGCCCGGCCCAAATATTCTTGAAACATTCGATGTCGCTTCGCTGAGTAGCGGATAAATGGCACCTTGATTGTTGCCAGAGGCATTTCCAGCAGCTTGTTGGTGTTCACAATAAAGCGTGATGTTTTTACCACGTCGGCTTAACGTTTTTGCAAGCGCAGCGCTGGCAACACCACCTCCGATAATGGCGATATCTTGTGAACCACTGTGTTGAGCTAGGCCATACCAAGGTTTGATGTTGGTATGAGCGTGCTTCTCATCAAGGCGACCTGCAATCATTTCACGCTTAGTACCAAAGCCTTTAACTTTTTTCATTGCAAAGCCGGCTTCGATTAAACCACGTCGAACAAAACCGGCAGCGGTAAACGTTGCACAACTGCAATCTTGTTTTGCCAGTTTGGCCATTCCGTTGAATAGGTTTTGATTCCACATTTCAGGGTTCTTACTGGGCGCAAAGCCATCTAAGAACCAAGCGTCAACCAAACCTTCCTGTGGAGTAGGCACGTTTGGCATACAATCTTTAATATCACCAAACCATAAATCGAGTGTGATCGCGCCATCGCCCAACACAATGCGGTGACATTCCGGCAGAGCAATCGGATAGTGTTCTTGGAGTTGCGTCGCATACTGGGCTAATTCTGGCCAAGATTGGTGAGCTTTGATCAGATCATCTTTATTTAAAGGATATTTTTCAAAACTGATGAAATGTAACTCTTTGGTCATAGCTTGTGGGTTATCTTTAAGAAAAGCATCGAACCATTGCCAGACTGCGAGGAAGTTTAAACCTGTACCAAAACCGGTTTCAGCAATCACAAAACGGCGTTGTTGATGTTCAACCCAACGCTCTGGAAGGTGGTTTTGTTTTAAAAAGACGTAGCGAGTTTCTTCTAAACCGTTAACATTAGAGAAGTAAACGTCGTCAAATTGGTCTGAAACTGGCGTGCCAGACTCATTCCATTCCAGTTCTGCATTAGTAATTGAAGTCATAAAATCTATCATTTTGTGATTTGAAGCGATATGTTGGTAGGGATTGTACGAATTTCTAGGAAAGCTGACCACTTTTGTTAGGCTTCTTAGTTATCATCTAGCTGAATTTAGAATTATAGGAATGTCACATGAAACGAGTCGTAATCACCGGTATGGGTATTGTTTCAAGTATCGGTAACAACGTCGAAGAAGTTTTAGCATCACTGAAAGAGGGTAAATCAGGTATTACCGCTTCAGAGCAGTTCAAGGAAAATGGCTTGCGCTCTCAAGTTTGGGGTAACCTGAAAATGAACCCTGCTGACCATATCGATCGCAAAAAAATGCGCTTTATGGGTGATGCAGCGGCATTCGCTTATCTTTCAATGGAGCAAGCAATTGCTGACTCTGGTTTAACTGAAGATCAAGTATCTAATGACCGCACAGGTATCGTTGCGGGTTCAGGTGGTGCTTCATCTCTAAACCAAGTTAACGCTGTAGACATCATCCGTGAAAAAGGCGTTAAGCGCGTTGGTCCATACATGGTTCCACGTACAATGGCTTCTACGGTTTCTGCTTGTCTTGCTACACCATTTAAAATCCGTGGCGTGAACTACTCTATGAGTTCTGCATGTGCGACATCTGCACACTGTATTGGTCACGCAATGGAGCTTATCCAACTGGGTAAACAAGACGTTGTATTCGCTGGTGGCGGTGAAGAACTGGATTGGTCTCTGACTATGATGTTCGACGCAATGGGCGCACTTTCTACTAAGTACAACGACACGCCAGAATTGGCTTCTCGTACCTACGATGCAGACCGTGACGGTTTCGTTATCTCTGGTGGCGGCGGCATGCTAGTTATCGAAGAACTTGAGCACGCTGTTGCTCGTGGCGCAAAAATCTACGGTGAGATCGTGGGTTACGGCGCAACTTCAGACGGCTACGACATGGTTGCTCCTTCTGGCGAAGGCGCGGTTCGTTGTATGAAGATGGCAATGCAAAACGTTGATGGCGTTGACTACGTGAACACTCACGGTACTTCAACTCCTGTTGGTGACGTTAAAGAACTTGGCGCAATCCAAGAAGTCTTTGGCGGCAACAGTCCAGCAATCTCAGCAACTAAAGCGATGACAGGTCACGCTCTAGGTGCAGCTGGTGTACACGAAGCAATTTACTCAACACTAATGCTTGATAACGGCTTTATCGCACCAAGCATTAACGTTGCAAACCTAGACGAAGCAGGCGCAGGCCTAGACATCGTAACGGAAGCTCGTGAACAAGAGCTAACAACGGTTATGTCTAACAGCTTTGGTTTCGGTGGTACGAACGCAACGCTAGTAATCAAAAAATACCAAGGCTAATTGAAGCCAAGGTTAAATTAATAAAAGGTTAATCGTTAATGGGTGACGTGAGTGCAGATTCAACACGCACAGGTCACCCAGTAATCATGACCATCAGAACATAGCTTTTATAAATATGGTTTTAAGCGTGTTTTTTAACCCTAGCTTTGTAAGCTTCGCTTTAGAAAATAGCTTTTTAAATCAAGATTTAGAAGTTGAAAGGTTTCCAGAGCTTGATCAGTGCTGACTTTGGTTAGTACTGGTTGAACAGACGCAAGACTCTGTCTCCTGGAGAGCGAGATAGGATCCTTTTGTTCTGGATGTTTGCCCGATTGTTTATTCAATCGGGCATTTTTCGTTTTAGTCTTCTGACTTTTGATTTTAGGTATTGGTTCTTATTTCTGTTCTTGTTTGTGCAGACTAGGCGATTCAGCCCTTTATTTATAATGTATTTCAATTGCGACTCGACACCGTGTGTGGAATTTTGCACAATCATTTCAATTCACATTTAAGGTCGACAGACCCCAACGAAAGTACCTTCCCAATGAAAATCTTAATCGATGAAAATATGCCTTATGCTGAAGCGCTTTTTAGCCAGCTAGGTGAAGTGACAATGAAGTCCGGTCGAACGCTAACCGCTGACGATCTTGTTGACGTAGATGCTCTGATGATTCGCTCGGTGACTAAGGTCAATGAAGCGCTGATCAGCAAAGCGAACAAGCTTAAGTTTGTTGGAACCGCAACAGCTGGTATGGATCACGTTGACCAAGAATTGATGAAAGAGCGTGGCATTTTCTTTACTGCGGCTCCTGGCTGCAACAAGGTGGGTGTGGCTGAGTACGCGTTCAGCGCGATGATGGTGCTGGCTCAGCAACAAGGTTTCTCTGTTTTCGATAAAACGGTCGGTATTATCGGCTGTGGTCAAGTGGGCAGTTATTTAGCGAAGTGCCTTGAAGGCATTGGCATTAAAGTATTGCTGAACGATCCTCTAAAACAACAAGAGGGTGATACTCGCGAGTTTACTGAATTAGAGACACTGCTTGAGCAGTCAGACGTTATCACTCTGCATACGCCAATCACTAAGACGGGTGAGTTCCCAACGCATCACTTGATCAATGAGCAAGTACTGAACAACTTCCGCGCCGATCAAATTCTGATTAATGCGGCTCGCGGCCCTGTTGTTGATAACCAAGCGTTAAAAACTCGCTTGCAAAAAGCCGATGGTTTCACTGCCGTTCTTGATGTGTTTGAGTTTGAACCTGAAGTCGATTTTGAGCTGCTTCCACTGCTTGCTTTTGCAACTCCTCACGTAGCGGGCTACGGTTTAGAGGGTAAAGCGCGCGGTACCACGATGATCTTCAACAGCTATTGTGAATTTTTAGGTACTGAACAACGTGCTTATGCAAGCGATCTTCTGCCGACAGCACCAGTGCCTCAAATGAAATTAGATAGAGCTTGGGATGAAGCAACACTGCACAATTTGACTCAGTTGATCTATGATGTGCGCAAAGACGACGCCTTATTCCGTCGCAATATCACTACGCCGGGTTCTTTTGACAAGATGCGTAAAGAATATTGGGACCGCAGAGAGTACAGTGCAGTCGAGTTAACGGGCGACGAATCTTGTAATTTAACGCCGTTATCTAAACTCGGTTTTATGGTAAAGCCAACTTTATAAAAGAGAGAAACAATGAGCCAAGAATTTAATATTGCTATTTTAGGTGCGACTGGTGCGGTTGGTGAAACCATTCTTGAAGTACTTAAAGAGCGTAAATTCCCTGTCGGTGAAATGCACTTACTAGCAAGTGAACGTAGTGAAGGCAAAACTTCCCGTTTTAACGGCAAAACAATACAAGTACAAAATGTAGAAGACTTCGATTGGTCTCAAGTACATATTGCGTTTTTCTCTGCAGGTAGCGAGCTTTCAGAACGTTGGGCTCCAATCGCGGCTGACGAAGGTGTGGTTGTTATCGATAACACATCACGTTTCCGTTACGAATACGATGTTCCTCTGGTTGTGCCAGAAGTGAACCCTGAAGCGATTGCTGAGTTCCGTAACCGCAACATCATCGCGAACCCTAACTGCTCTACTATTCAGATGGTAGTGGCACTTAAACCAATTCACGATGAAGTGGGTCTTGAGCGTATTAACGTTTCAACTTACCAATCTGTGTCTGGTGCAGGTAAGCCGGGTATCGATGAGCTAGCAGGTCAAACGGCTAAGCTTCTTAACGGCATGCCGGCTGACAAGTCAGCATTCTCACAGCAGATCGCGTTCAACTGTATTCCTCAAATCGATGAATTTACAGAGAACGGCTACACACGTGAAGAAATGAAGATGGTTTGGGAAACTCAAAAGATCTTTGCTGACTCTTCAATCACGGTGAACCCAACTTGTGTTCGTGTTCCTGTGTTCTATGGTCACGCTGAATCTCTACATATTGAAACTCGCGCACCAATCGGTGCTGAACAAGTTATTCAGCTTCTAGAGAACACAGAAGGCGTTGAAGTTTTCCAAGCTCTAGATTTCCCAACTCAGGTTCGTGATGCTGGTGGTAAAGACCACGTAATGGTTGGTCGTATTCGTAACGACATCAGCCATCACAGCGGTGTGAACATGTGGGTAGTCGCTGATAACGTTCGTAAAGGCGCAGCAACGAACGCAGTTCAAATCGCAGAATTGCTTATTCGCGATTACTTCTAAGCTTCATTGCTTTGATTATCAAGCCTCACTCTTTAGTGGGGCTTTTTTAATCGATTGAAAATATTGTTAGTCAAATTGTGTGAAATTGCTGCGAATATTGTTGCTGCAACACATTTTTTGTTTTCATCTCTATAGTTTTACGTCATTTATCCGATATATTTAATAGATCATCACTTTTCCGAATTTAAGCACCTAGCTGAGCCTTTTATGTTTCAAATTTTCAAGCCGTGGTTAATACCTTTTGCCTTTATCATTGCGACTCAGATTTCCGTTGTTCGTGCAGATTCCATTCGAGTTGTAGGGCCTGATGGTCAGATACAATCAGCGCCTACGTTTTCAGAACCTCTTCAAAGAGCGCAATCGAATAGCGCTGAGCCTTCTCGTTTCTATGGCCCAACTCGTGGCTCAGAAACGCTATGGTCTATCGCGTCAAAGTTACGCCCTGATAGCTCCGTTTCAGTCCAACAAACCTTGTTGGCAATTTATCGTTTAAACCCACAAGCGTTTGAAAACCAGAATATCCATAGCCTGCTACCTGCCAGCAACTTACGTGTGCCTTCTTTAGAACAAACTCGCGCAAGCTCAACGCAGCAAGCTATCAATATTATGAACTCGCATCTCGCGAAGCTTGATAAGCCAACAACAAAAACGGTTGCCGCTAAACCAAAAAGCACTCAAGCACCAAGTCGAACTGATGTAACACCTAAGAATGCACAATCCACAACCAAGGATAGCGAACCTAAAGTTGTCGATAAATCGATAGTTGGTAATAAAGAGCTCGTTAGTAATAAGCCGATAACGGGCGCCAAGGAAATGAACCACCTTGAGAAGCAGCTAGAGCTTTCTGAAACTGAGCTGTTATCTCTAGAAGAGAAAAACCACCAACTTCGTTTGATGCTATCGAATGTTCAGTCGGAAGTAGATGGATTAAAAACCGAACTCAGTGATGAAGACCGCATACGTAGCGAAGTTGAAAAGTTACTCGCGGAAGAGAAAAGAAAGAATGCTGAAATCGAAAAAATGGCGCCAAGTGCCATGGATCAGCTGTTATCTAATGGTTGGCTAGTTGCCGCACTTGCGATTATTCCCGGCTTGTTGCTTGGTCTGATCATTGTGATGTTGTTAGGTCGTCGTTCTAAAAATGATGAGCAGCAACAAACGACTCAAGAACAGCCTATTCAGCCTCAACCGAGCAGTGTCGCGCCAATCACCTTAGGTGATGAAATGGACGACCTTGATAATGAACTGTCTCTCGATGATGAACTGTTTGGTACAGAGGATGACGCGAATAAGTTGTTCGACGACCAAGCACTGGCAGAGGAAGACGATGTCTTTGCAGGCTTAGATGAATCGGATCTTGATTTCAACTTAGACGGTGAAGACGATGACCCATTTGCGAGCATCGGAGAAAACGGCGACTTAGACACGAACTTTGATGATCTTGATTTAGACAGCAGCAATGGCATCAGCGTTAATGGCGAAGATAAAGCTCTTGGCCTTGAAGAGATGGAGCGTGCATTAGACGAAACGGTTGAAAGCGCGCTGGATGCCGATGAAGGCGATTTCGATCTTTCTGATGATAACCCAATGTCTGCCGATGATATTGAAGCGTTACTCGCTCAAGAATCAGCAACAGAAGACTTAGGTTCGAATGAATTAGACCAATCACTATTGGATGATTTGTTCGCGCTTGATGACGAAGATGATGACAGCTTTGATATTGATGCCTTGATATCTGAAGAACAAAACGATTCGACTCCAGCCATCGGTACGTCAGTGACGGATGACTTTGACATTGATGCGCTTATCTCAGAACAGCAGAGCGATGCTGCCCCTGCTGATTTGAGCAACGACGAATTTGATATCGATGCTCTTATCTCGGAACAACAAGCCCCTCAGCCTTCGGCTCCTAGCGTAGAAGATGATATTGACGATATCTTTGCTCAAGTTGCGGCTCAAAATGAACAAGGTAATGACCCGTTTAACCTTGATAACGATGATGAGATTAGCTCAAGCCTGAATAGCGGCTTAGCGTCTGATGATGATATCGAAAATATTTTGGCTCAGTTTGATCAGCCATTAGAAAATGAAGATGAATCCGCGCTATCTGATCAACCTCAGAGCGCGCCAACTTCAGAGCAACCATTACTTGATATTCCTAATCTTGATCTGCTTGATGAGCAACTTGAAGGGGACGACGTTGATTTAAGCAACTCTACCGACCTGCTCGACGAAATGTTGGACAGTGAATCAGACCAAGAGTCTGAAGATGAGCCGCTTGGTTTCGATGCTCTATCTGAACTGGAAGAGCTTTCAGGCTTGTCGACTGATGATGAGTTGAATATCAGCGAAGACAGCACGGAAACTTTGGATGAACTAATCGGGGATTCTGATGATGACTTCGAACTCGACGCCGAGAGCACTGACTTACTAGATGACTTCCTTGATAGTGAATTGTCAGATAATACGCTTTCAACGGATGAAGCCGAGACACCAAAATCGGAATCTTTAGACCCGTTTGATGACTTATTGACAAGTGGCATTGAAGACGAACTTGAATCTGAAGAACAAGCGTTTGATAAAGAGTTAGACGCTGCCTTAGATTTAGACAAAACCAGCGATGAACTTAATTCTGATGCTGATGCTGAGATTACTGAGTTAACGCCTGTACCTTCTGAAGTTGAGCTAGAACAAGCTAATGAAGCGTTGTTAGATTCGGAGCTGACGCAAGACAGTGCTGATGTTAAATCAGAAAAAGATGAAGACTTTAATCGCGATGACTTTATCGATGATCTATTTGGTGTTGCACCTGCAACGGATGCGCTGCTTGACGATTCACTAGAAACAACAGACGAAGCGTTGATTGATGAGTTGATGTCTTCTGATAGCGACGCATTAACATCGGTTGAAGAGCCAGCTTCAAGTTCTGAAGATCTTGTTTTAGAAGATGAATTCGATTCTCCTTCAGAACCGACCCAAGCCTCTGCAGATGAAGCAATTCCATCACCTGAAGCAATTCCATCACCTGAAGCAATGTCACCTGATGACGTCGATGAACTGGATATTGATTCTCTGCTATCTGATAACTCAATGTCTGACGTTGAGATGCCATCAGATGAAGCTCTAGCACCCGCTTCAAGCGTACAAAGTGAAGTTTCGCCATCCTCTTTAAGTGATATTTCCGAAGGCGATGAAGAGACGGTTGAAGATTGGTTAGCGGAAGCTATCGATGATGTAGAGTCTCCAGCGAACATTGATTCTGATTTTGACTTCGAACCTAAAATTCAAGGTAGCGATCAACTCGACGATGTTGTTGAATCCTTGCCAGAGCCAGAGCCAGAGCCAGAGCCAGAGCCAGAGCCAGAGCCAGAGCCAGAGCCAGTTCGTGCAGCGCATATGCCTGAAATCATTCCAAATGAATTTGGTGTGCCAGAAGACGATGATTGGCTGATTGAAGAAGACACGGCTAAACAAGAAATATTGGCACAAGCTGATGAAGTAGCGGAAGAGCCTGTGGTTCCTGCTGTTGAGTCTCTGTTAGATGCTGAAACCCAATTAGACGCTGAACCGCAAGTTGAAGCTGCACCACAAGCTGAAGTGACGGAACAAGTTGAAGAGGTAGGGCAAGAAGGCGAAGAAGAATTCTCTTTTGATGACTTTGAGCTTCCTGAGTTTAACGAAGAAGACGCTTTGGCAGACGTTGATGCCGAAGTAACACCAGAACCAGTAGCACCTGCTGTTGAGCCTCTTTTAGATGCTGAACCTCAATTAAACGCTGAGCCGCAAGTTGAAGCTGCCTCGCAAGCTGAAGTGGCGGAACAAGTTGAAGAGGTTGAGCAAGAAGACGAAGAAGAATTTTCGTTTGATGACTTTGAGCTGCCTGAGTTTGACGAAGAAGACGCATTAGCTGAGGCTGATACACAAGCTGCGTTAGAGCCAGCACCAACGTCTGTAGACGCTCCTGATAGCCTTGAGCCTGAAGTCAGCCCATTAGCCCCTGAAGCAAGTGCTGTTGCTCCTGAGCTTAAAGCTGAAGAGCCGACAGTGGAATCAGAAGAGTTCTCTTTCGACGATTTCGAACTTCCAGAGTTTGGTGAAGACGATGCGTTAGCGGAAGTGGTTAGTGAACCTGATGAAGCTCAGTTAGAGCAAGACCTCTCTGATGGTACTGAGAAGTTCGAATTCGATGATCTGGACCTGCCAGAATACGATGAAGAGAGTGCCAAAGCAGACTCTGTTTTAGACGATATTGAACAAAGCAGTGCAGAACCGGTAGCGGAAGACCAAGGCGTAGAGCTGGATGTGCTTGATCTGCCAGAATACGGTGAAGATGAAGCTATTTCTGATGCGTTTGCTGAGAAGCCAACACCATTAACGTCTTTCAGCCCACAAGGTGAAGAGCAAGACGCGCTGTATGACTTGTTCTCAAATCCGCAAAGCTTCAGTCATGCTGATGATTTCTCGGACGTAGACGATTTATCAGATGCAAAAGAGCCTGAACTGGCGGCTTTCGGGCAATCAGATGAGTTACCGGATTCGGCTTCAGAATTAGCGCCTGTAGAATCAAACTCAGCACCGACAGCGGTGCAAGACGAGCCTCTAGAAGGGTTTGATGATTTTGATGAAACAGCGCTGGCTGAGTTACTTTCTGAAGATGTTCAAGACTCTGTCGACAATATGTTCGATAAACCATTGGATGCAACGTCGATTGATAGTGCAGGGCTTGATATTGATGCGATGCTTGAAGTCGGTGGTGAAGATTGGAAAGGTTTTAACTTAGCGCCAGAGCAACAATCGAGCATGCACAATGATGTGCCTGATGATCAACAAGAGATTTGGGCGTCAGCTGAGCAACAAGCTGAACCTAAAATCAAAGAAGAGAATTGGGCTCAGCAAGACAACCTAACTGAACCGGGTGGCAGTCGTGATAAGCAATACATGACGATTGATGAACTGATGGCTCAAGTGGAACAAGAGGGCGAAGACGCGATTAATCCAGATGACGAAGAGCTGAAGCTGGATGTTGGCCTTAACGAGTTCCCAGATGTAATCGGTGACATTGGTAATTATGATGTCGACAGCAATGCAGAAGCCGCAGGCAAGCTTGATTTAGCTAAAATCTATATCGAGATGAGTGACTCACAAGGAGCGGTAAAGCTCTTAGAGGAAGCGATAGTCGACGGCAGTGATGATATTCGCCGTGAGGCTAAGAACCTTATCGATACGATCAACGGCCGATAAATTAAACGATACGTAAAGGGTAGCATTGGCTACCCTTTATTTTTTGTAGACCTTTCTTTTAATATTGAAGATTTGGCCCCATCCGATTTGGGGTAGAACTGATTTCCGTATATACTTCTCGCCCATTTTCAAAGAGAACAAGAACATGAAAATTGCTTTAGGTATTGAATATAACGGTACCCACTACTTTGGTTGGCAGCGCCAACGAGACGTGAAAAGTGTCCAAGAAGAATTGGAAAAGGCTCTTTCTGTTGTCGCGAATCACCCTGTAGAAGTTATGTGCGCAGGCCGAACGGATGCCGGTGTTCACGGTACGGGACAAGTCGTTCACTTTGAAACTAATGTCGATCGTAAAATGGTGGCATGGACTATGGGCGCTAATGCCAACATGCCGAAAGATATTGCTGTTCGTTGGGCGACAGAAGTGAATGAAGATTTTCATGCTCGCTTTTCTGCTACCGCTCGTCGTTACCGCTACATTATCTTTAACCATGCACTGCGCCCAGGCATTCTTAATTCAGGAGTGAGCCACTATCATGGTCACCTTGATGAGAAAAAAATGCATGAAGCGGGTCAGTACTTGTTAGGCGAGAACGATTTCACTTCATTCAGAGCGACACATTGTCAATCTCGTAGTCCATGGCGAAATATGATTCACTTAAATGTGACTCGTCACGGACACTACATCGTGATTGATATTAAAGCGAATGCGTTTGTTCACCACATGGTGAGGAATATTACTGGCAGCTTAATTGCGGTAGGTAAAGGTGAGCAGAAACCAGAATGGATCCAGTGGCTTTTAGAGGCTAAAGATCGAAAAGTAGCAGGCGCGACCGCAAAAGCGGAAGGTTTGTATCTGGTTGATGTTGATTATCCTGAACATTTTGAACTACCACGAGAGCCAATTGGTCCTCTATTTTTACCGGATAATTTGAACTAAATGTGAGACTTAGGTTCAAAAATTATTACGGTTTCGTGCGTAAAATAGCGTGAGAAAATAGGTACAACCAGTTTTTTATCTACAGTCGCTGTTTTATGTGCTTTAATTCCCACGCATAATTCCCAAATTTATTTCTTTCGCAATCAAGCGGAGGAATCGAAACAAAAAGGTCTTCCATGAGTTGGCTTGAAAAGATTTTAGAAAAAAGCAACATCGTTACATCTCGTAAAGCGTCTATCCCTGAGGGTGTTTGGACTAAATGTACTTCTTGTGAGCAGGTTCTCTACCATGCTGAACTTGAGCGTAACCTAGAAGTATGTCCAAAATGTGATCATCACATGCGCATGAAAGCTCGTCGTCGTCTGGATACATTCCTAGACAAAGGTGAGCGTGTTGAACTAGGTGCTGATCTTGAGCCACAAGACAAACTGAAGTTTAAAGATTCTAAGCGTTACAAAGAACGTATCTCTACTGCTCAGAAAAACAGTGGTGAGACAGATGCATTAGTTGCAATGAAAGGCGAACTGCTTGGTTTACCTATCGTAGCGTGTGCTTTTGAATTCTCATTCATGGGCGGTTCAATGGGTTCTGTTGTTGGTGCTCGTTTTGTGAAAGCGGTAGATGCTGCTATCGAGAACAACTGTGGTTTAGTTTGTTTCTCTGCAAGTGGTGGTGCGCGTATGCAAGAGGCGCTTATGTCTCTAATGCAAATGGCAAAAACCAGTGCAGCGCTAGAGCGTTTATCTGCGAAAGGCCTACCGTTTGTTTCAGTCATGACTGATCCAACAATGGGTGGTGTTTCTGCAAGTTTGGCAATGCTTGGCGATATCAACATTGGTGAGCCAAAAGCACTGATCGGTTTCGCTGGACGTCGTGTAATTGAACAAACAGTACGTGAAGACCTTCCTGAAGGTTTCCAACGTAGTGAGTTCCTACTTGACCACGGTGCTATCGACATGATTGTTGACCGTCGTGAGATGCGTCAGCGCGTTGCAAGCCTTGTTGCTAAAATGACCAACCAGCCTTCACCATTAGTAGTTTCTGTGAACGATTCACCGAATGAAGCTACTTATGAAGTACCAGAAGCGCCAGAAAAAGGGTAAAGTACCTTCTAACAAACCTACTTAATCATGGTTATGAGTTAGATGAGTCAACAACCTATTCCTCAAGCCACATCCTCTTTGGAGATGTGGCTTGATTATTTATCAAACATCCACACAAGCGCTATTGACCTTGGGTTAGACCGAGTTCAGGCCGTCGCCTCTAAGGCAAACCTCACCAAACCTGCTAAACACGTGATTACCGTTGCCGGAACCAATGGCAAAGGCTCAACATGTGCCCTAATGGAAGCGATTCTATTGGACGCTGGTTATTCCGTTGGTGTCTACAGTTCCCCTCACTTAATTCGCTATAACGAACGCGTTCGTATTAACGGCCAAGATCTGTCTGATGAAAAGATGGTTCAATCTTTCGACTTCATTGAGAAAGAGCGTGGTGAAATCAGCCTGAGCTTCTTCGAATACGGTACTTTAGCGGCGTTACGTGCGTTTCAAACCGAAGCGGTTGATGTTGTGTTGTTAGAAGTCGGCCTAGGCGGGCGTTTAGACGCGACGAACATTGTTGAGCATGATGTGTCTGTGATCACCAGTTTGGCTGTCGACCACGTTGATTGGCTAGGTGATGACATTAATGTGATTGGTTTTGAGAAAGCGGGTATCTATCGCAGTGGTAAGCCAGCTATCTGTGGTCAACCTAAGCCGCCAGCAACGGTTGCTGCACATGCCGATGACATTAAGGCTGAGTTTTACCAAGTGGGCATTCAATATACCTACGAAGTGAATGGCGATAGCTGGAATTGGAACAGCGGTGCATTTCGACTGGACGCATTACCTATTCCTAGCTTACCGCTACCGAACGCGGCAACCGCATTAATGGCGCTAGGGACTTCAGATCTTAGCATTAGCGATGTGAACGTCGTTAACGGTTTGAACAACGCACAGCTTCCAGGGCGTATGCAACAAATTAGCGACCAACCCGTGATTGTGTTAGATGTGGCGCACAACCCGCATTCTGCTGAGTATTTTGCACAACAAGTTACTCAAAAATATGCCGGAAAAAATTTACACGTTGTAGTCGCCATGCTTCATGACAAAGATATTCCCGCGACATTGGAAGTATTAGCACCAGTTGCAACTCATTGGTACCCAGCTTCACTGCAAGGCCCTCGTGCGGCAACCGCTGCCGAGTTATGTGAAAGCTTGCCTGAAGGCGTAGAGCAGCATACAAACCCTGTAACGGCGTTTGAGGCAGCTTTAGCTTCTGTTAAAGGTGATGATGTTGTGTTGGTGGTTGGTTCTTTCCATACTGTTGGTGAAGTCTTGGAGCATTGGCAGAAAAAAGGAAACTAAATGGCAAGTAAATTCCAAAGCCGATTAGTCGGCACCATCATTTTAGTGGCGATTGGCGTTATCGTATTGCCAGATGTACTTGATGGTAAGAAGCTCCACTATAAAGAGGAGTTTGCAAGCATTCCGATTAAGCCTGAGCTTGATAGTAATGTAGAGGTGTTTGAGGTTCTTGATCCTGTGGAAGATCAGATTGCATTACCGGACTCTCCGGTTGAGCAAGTGATTGAAAGTGGTGATTCAGAAACCCAAACTGCGTCGGCTTCAAATAATAAAGAAGCAGATAAAGTGAAAGTGGTGGTTAAACCGGTACCTGAAAAAAATGAATACCAAGACAGTGCTTGGCTCATTCAATTGATGGCTTTGAAGAATGCTGACAATGCAAAAAGCATGGTTAAGGATTTACAAAAGCGCGGTTACCAAGCCCACACGAAGCAAGAAAAAACTTTTACGCGAGTAATTATTGGTCCCGATGTCTCTAAATCCAAACTTGAGCGACAAATTAAGGAATTAGAAAAAATTACGGGTTCAAAAGGCCAATTGCTCAAATTTAAACCGTTAAATCCATAAGAAAACGTTTGCGTCAGCATTTTTTCTGTTAAAATGCGCGCCAACTTAAGATGAAGAATTCATGAATTGGTTAGATTTTGTCATTTTAGGCGTGATCGGCTTCTCTGCCGTGATCAGTTTAGTTCGTGGTTTCGCTAAAGAAGCGTTGTCATTAGTTATTTGGTTTGGAGCATTTTTTATTGCTAGCCAGTACTACGCTAAATTAGCCATGTACTTCACCAATATCGAAGATGAGATGTTTCGTAACGGAACTGCGATAGCAGCATTGTTTGTTGCAACGTTAGTTGTTGGTGCCTTAGTTAACTATGTCATCGGTCAACTAGTTCAGAAAACAGGCCTGTCGGGTACAGACAG
The DNA here is from genome assembly GCF_057785995.1 of Vibrio sp. QJM3NY_15. Lineage (NCBI taxonomy): Bacteria > Pseudomonadati > Pseudomonadota > Gammaproteobacteria > Vibrionales > Vibrionaceae > Vibrio > Vibrio sp. QJM3NY_15. Next base: position 2,623,710 of record NZ_CM173517.1, on the reverse strand, counting down.
AATCCTCGGTGTCGTTTTTGGCGGTTTACGTGGTGTTCTGATTGTCTCAGCAGTGTTGTTTTTCATGGATGCGTTTACTGCATTCCCAAGTTCTGAGTGGTGGAAGAATTCGCAGTTGGTTCCGGAGTTTAGCCGAATCATTGCGCCGTTCTTTGAGCATTTACAAGCAACATCTAGTTTCTTATCTGGCGCGCTCTAGCGCCAGTTAATGTCGAAAATCGAGGATTAGGACATGTGTGGTATTGTTGGAATCGTGGGTTCAACACCTGTAAACCAGTCTATTTATGACGCTTTAACGGTATTGCAGCATCGTGGCCAAGATGCCGCTGGTATTTGTACCATAGAAAGCAATCGTTTCCGTCTGCGTAAGGCGAACGGTTTAGTTAAAGATGTTTTTGAAGCAAAACACATGCAGCGCCTCCAAGGTAACGTTGGTATTGGTCATGTTCGTTATCCTACAGCGGGAAGTTCGAGTGCTTCTGAAGCGCAACCTTTCTACGTAAACTCTCCTTTTGGCATCACGTTAGCGCACAACGGTAACCTAACGAATGCAAGTGAAGTTCGTGAGAAGTTGTTCGAAAAAGACCGCCGTCATGTCAACACAACGTCTGACTCTGAAGTTCTACTGAACGTATTGGCTCATGAGATCGATACGGTTAAAGGTAATGTGACTTCAGAAGATGTGTTCCGCGCAGTTGCCAACGTGCACCGTACTATTCGTGGTGCTTACGCAGTGACAGCGATGATCATCGGCCACGGCATGATCGCATTCCGTGACCCACATGGTATTCGTCCACTGTGTCTTGGTAAGCGTGAGATTAACGGTAAAACAGAGTACATGGTTGCGTCTGAGTCAGTAGCGTTAGATGCTGTTGGTTTTGATTTTATGCGCGATGTTGCTCCTGGTGAAGCTATCTACGCAACGTTCGACGGTGAACTTTTCACTAAACAATGCGCAGACAACCCACAACTAAACCCATGTATTTTTGAGTTTGTTTACTTTGCTCGTCCTGATTCATTCATCGATAAAATTTCGGTTTACAGCGCACGCGTTGAGATGGGTGAGATGTTAGGTAAGCGTATTAAAGAAGAGTACGCAGACCTAGACATTGACGTGGTTATTCCAATTCCTGAAACATCAAATGATATTGCGCTACGCATTGCTCAAGCGATTGATAAGCCATATCGTCAAGGTTTCGTGAAAAACCGTTACGTTGGCCGCACGTTTATCATGCCTGGTCAGCAGCAACGTAAGAAGTCGGTTCGCCGTAAACTCAACGCGATTCGTTCTGAGTTTAAAGGTAAGAACGTTCTATTGGTTGATGACTCGATTGTTCGTGGTACAACATCAGAGCAGATCATTGAGATGGCTCGTGATTCTGGTGCAAGCAAAGTCTTCATGGTTTCTGCTGCTCCTGAGGTTCGTTTCCCGAATGTTTACGGCATCGATATGCCAAGCGCGACTGAGCTTATTGCTCATGGCCGTGATAACGAAACGATTTGTAAGCAGATCGGCGCAGACGCTTTGATCTTCCAAACGCTACCAGACTTAATCTCTGCTGTAGGTATGGGTAATCAAGACATCTCTCGTTTTGATACTTCTGTATTCAACGGTGAGTATGTAACAGGCGATATCGACCAAGCGTACTTAGATTTCCTAGATTCTTTACGTAATGACGATTCAAAGGTCGAGCGTGAGATTCAACAAGATCTCGCGAACCTAGAGTTACATAACGAAGGCGCTTAGCGTACTCATAAAACATGAGTAATAAAAAACCAGAGCATCGGCTCTGGTTTTTTTGTTTGCGGGGAAGGGGATTGAATCTTAGTGAATGTGGTATGCGATCACAAAATCGATAAACAATCTAACCTTCTCTGGCAGGTGGTCTTTGTGGTTATAAAGCATGTAAATATCACGAGGGTTAGCACTCCAGTCTTCTAGGACTTGCACTAAGCTGCCATCTTCAATGTATTCACGGATCATGACATCAGGCATTAGGGTGATACCTAGGCCCTCTGAACAGGCTTGTCTCACGACATTAAGCGCATTCGCATTGAAACGACCTTTCTCGCTATTAACAACTGTCTCGTCATTCGAATTACTCAGCTGCCACTTAATCAGCGGGTAACCTTTGAGTAAAGAATGATTCGCCAGTTCTTCAGCGTGGCTTGGAGCTGGGTTCTTCGCTAAATAGTCAGGGCTCGCGATCAGAATGTCTTTGACTTCACTGATCTTTCTGGCGATTAAGCTTGAATCACGCTGCGGGCCAACTCTGAAAATGACATCCCACTCTGTTGGGTCGAGCTGATCAGCTTGGTTGTTCATCATTAACTCAATATTGATATCAGGGTATTGAGTCATGAATTCGCTGAACATCGGCATCATCATGCGCTTGGTCAGGTTAGAGGGAGCGGTAATGCGAATCTTCCCTGAAGCACCCTTACACACGTCAGTGAGTTCTTCTGCTGTAGAAGACAGACGTTGTAGTAACGGTGAGCATTCATTGAAAAAACGTTCGCCAGCCTCTGTTAAAGAGAGTTTACGCGCGTGTCTATTAAGAAGCCTTAGGTTCAAAGAGTCTTCTAGGGCTTGGATGCGTCGTGTAATGGTCGCAACCGGAATCATAGTCTTGCGCGATGTTGCGGTGTAGCTCCCATTTTCAACGACGAGTCGAAAGAGGTTTAAATCATCTAATTTCATAAATCCAGACACATTTGTTTACAATCTCATCTAATTTATACGTAATATTGAGATCAATGTTTGCGTTAAGTCAACTCGTTGCACTATTTACCAGTATTCCAACCCTTGTCACGAATTACCAGTAAAGAGTGCACATTTGTGTATTTAGCATTTTATTACTAAGTTTTATATTAGTTCTTAGAACAGATAACAATAATAATTCGACTTAGTTTTGTGAGGTTAGAGATTATGTACAAAACTCACAGTCAGCCAGTAATGACCTCGGCTCAGGAAGTTCCCAACCAGAAATGCGTTATGTTGGTTGATGATGATCCTATTTTTCGCCGTATAACCAGCGCCTATTTAGACAAGATTGGTTATAAAGTGGTTGAGGCTGAAAATGGACTGGACGCTCTGCAAAAGCTTAGAGACTCAGCGCCAGATTTAATTGTGTGTGACTTATCAATGCCGATTCTGGACGGCATAGAGCTGGTAGAAGAGCTCAGCTTGGAGTACCCGTCATTGCCTATGATCGTTGTGTCTGGCACTGATGATATGTCTGATGTGGCGAAAGCATTACGATTTGGTATCAAAGACTTTTTAGCGAAACCTCTAGAGGATCACGGCCACTTAGGAAGTGCAATTGCGAATACATTGACAGATTCGTTCGATAACATTTCAGACCAACGAGATTTTTCAAGCCAATGGTTCTGCGTTGATGACGGTGGCGAGATCCCAGAAGACCAAGAGTTGCATTGGCATCTAAACTACCTGCAAGAGAACCCGAGTGCTGCAAGAGACTTATTGCACGCGCTGCTTCCAGAGAAAGACACACGACAAGGCTCATGGCGTTGTAGTTATCGATTGTTACAGTCGACAGAAATGATGCCGCTTGTTTTTGATTACGCGTGGATGATGAACGGACAGTTTGCTTTTTACCTCGTCGACTCGGCTTCTTCCGATAATGGCAGCTCAGCCAGTACCCTGTTGGTGAGAGCGCTATTCCATGATTACATACGCAATAGAAAAGATTTTAACGTTGATCTCAAAGATATAGCTGAGATTTTAGAGAAAGGCATTCAATGCTCCAAATGTGCAACACCGGTTAACGCTTTGTTCGGCGTCGCTGATCTCGCTGAAGGTACTATTTCTATTTTGCCTGCGGGCTTAGACGGGCAGTGGTCAAATGGTGAGTTGAATCAACACATTGCTGCTGGTGAACGTTTGGGAGAAAATTGTAAGAAGAACTTCATTACTCGTGACTTGCCCATTCAACAGGGCTGTCAGCTGACATTAAGCCTACTGGGTTCTGCGAGTTTCAGCTTAGATATCCACCAAGGGTCAACCGATTAACCCTATTTTTCCTCGGTTTTTGTGAATAATTGATTAAGGTATAGTTGCGCAAATGGTGTGGCTATGCCTTTTTTGTTAAATGTCGATTTAGCAAAGAGGGTTTGGTTCGCCAGATACTTACCTTTACTAACAAAAATAAGAAGCAATCATGGCAGATAACAAAGACTTTAAAGACCCGTTTAATGTATTCTATTTTCTCGGTTTTTTAGCCGCATTTTTAATGATTCCATTGCTACCAGCAACACTAACGTTGATTCGTGTATTCAATGGCTACGCAACATTCTAGTTAAGTTATTTTAGTCAACCTATGATAGCTAACTCAAGGAGGCCACAATTAGCGTTCGAGTTCTAAGCCTGAATATTGCTGGTGGCCTTTGTATATTCCTCGCGGTTTTGGGTATTGTTTTACCTGTTCTGCCCACAACACCTTTTCTCCTTCTTGCTAGCGCATGCTTCATGCGAAGTAACCCTAAAGTTCACAAATGGATGCATGAGCATAAAACGCTCGGCCCGCTACTGAACAATTGGTATCAACATGGTGCTGTGACCAAACAAGTTAAAACGCGTGGCGTATTCTTTATCTTGTTGAGTTTTGCGTTATCGATCTACTTTGCCCCAATCATTTGGGTCAAGGCCTTCCTAATTTGTGTACTTGTTATTCTTCTCACATGGTTTATGCGACTTCCAACCCATGAGTTGGTTGCTGACAGCAAAGAAAATCACTACCATTAAGCCAGTGTGCCTGCTTCAATAGCGGGCGTTTATTATTTCAGCAATCAGAGTTATGACTCTCGTTGCAATGAATACCAATCGTACCTTTCCTTAATCCAGTGCATTAACGTGTTCGACTCGTTAATGAGAGTTTGGAAAGCGGCCTAATGAAGTGCATAAGATTATGAACACAGAAAAAATCGCTCTGATCAAAGCAAGCATCAAAACCATTCCTGATTACCCAAAAGCGGGTATCTTATTCCGTGACGTGACAAGCTTGATGGAAGATCCAGCCGCGTACAAAGCGACGATCGAACTGTTAGCGGAAACTTATAAGGACATGGGCTTTACTAAGATCGTGGGCACTGAAGCTCGTGGTTTCTTGTTTGGTGCACCTTTAGCTTTAGAGCTAGGTGTTGGTTTTGTTCCTGTTCGTAAGCCAGGCAAGCTGCCTCGTGAAGTTGTGGCACAATCTTATGAGCTTGAGTACGGCACGGATACGTTAGAAATCCATACGGATGCTATTGTTGAAGGCGACAAAGTCCTTATGGTTGATGACTTGCTAGCAACTGGCGGTACGATTGAAGCAACAACTAAGTTGATCCGTCAACTTGGCGGTGTGGTAGAGCACGCTGCATTCGTTATTAACCTTCCAGAAATCGGTGGTGAAAAACGCTTACAAGGTTTAGATCTTGAAGTGTTTAGCATCTGCGAATTCGACGGTCACTAATCCTTTCGGAATTATTCATGAGCTATCTTGCGTTAGCGCGAAAATGGCGACCAACCAAATTCAAAGAAGTGGTTGGTCAAGCCCATGTTTTAACAGCATTAGAGAATGCACTTAGCCAGAACAGGTTGCACCATGCTTACCTGTTCAGCGGGACTCGAGGTGTCGGTAAAACGACCATCGGCCGCTTATTCGCTAAGGGCCTAAACTGTGAAACAGGCATTACCTCAACACCTTGTGGTGAGTGTGCAACCTGTAAAGAGATCGATGAAGGTCGTTTTGTTGATCTTCTCGAAATCGATGCTGCATCTCGAACTAAGGTAGAAGATACCCGCGAGCTTTTGGACAACGTCCAGTACAAGCCTGCACGTGGTCGCTTCAAGGTTTACCTGATCGATGAAGTACATATGCTGTCTAGGCACAGTTTCAACGCGCTTCTAAAAACCTTAGAAGAGCCGCCTGAGTATGTGAAGTTCTTGCTCGCAACGACCGATCCACAAAAGCTTCCGGTTACGATTCTTTCACGTTGTCTTCAGTTTCATCTCAAGCCGATTAGCGTCGATAATATCCACGAGCAACTCGATCATATTCTTGAACAAGAAAGTGTGACCTCGGAGTCTCGTGCGTTAGGTATGATTGCTCATGCTGCTGACGGCAGTATGCGTGACGCACTGAGTCTAACGGATCAAGCTATTGCGTTGGGTAACGGTAATGTTGAAACAGACACTGTGGCTCATATGCTCGGTACTCTGGACACTGATCAAGCGATTCATCTACTTGAAGCTATCAGCAGTAAGCAGCCACAAGTGGCGATGGCTTGCATCCAAGGTCTTGCTGAGAATGGCGTGGAATGGGATGGGTTGCTGAGTCAACTTGCGACCCAATTGCATCGTCTGGCCATGTACCAAGCGCTGCCATCAACCTTAGATAAAGCGCAGCCTGATGCTGAACGTCTAGAACTGCTTAGCAAAGCGTTGAGCCCACAAGATATCCAGCTGTACTATCAGATTGTGTTGAAAGGGCGTCAAGACCTTCCATTATCACCAACCGCTCGTGTTGGCATTGAGATGGTGGTTCTGCGTATGTTGGCATTCAGACCTGCAGAGCAAGTTAGTGCGACGGCTATCTCGACTGAGTCGACTCGCCCAGCGCAAGCAGTTCAAGGACAAGCTCCAGCTCAAAGCGTTGCTCAGCCTGTGAGCCAGCCAGCGCCAATGGCAGCTTCGAGACAGCCAGTTCAGGCTCCTGTGGTTTCGCAGCCTCAAGTGCAGCAACAAGCGCTTCAACAAGCTCCTGTTCAGCAGCAGCCTGTGCAACAACATCAACAACAGAACCTGGCGCAATATTCAGATTCGCAAGGTTACGCTGATCATTCAGGCAACCAAGGTTATCCAGAACAGGATTACCCACACAGTCAGTATGATGCGCCACCTGCTTATGACGAACGTCCTAGCTACGGTGCAGAGCAAGTGATGAGTCCTGCGACTCAGCAAATGCCACCACAGCAGAATCAAGCGACGAATCAGAGCCAGCCTCAACAGGCAAGCACTGAACCGACGCAACAAGAACAACCAGCACGCTCTTCATCGCCAGTAAGTGGTTTACGCCACCAACTGCGTTCTCAACGCAGAGGCAGTGCAGCCCCAGAAAGCAAAGGCTCAACGCCAAAAAAGGCTAAAGCGACACTAGCTAAAACTTCAGTTCTTGACCGAGTTGCTCAGCAGCACGGTGGTTCTGAGCGGGTGTCGCCAGCTTCTTTAAAGACCTCTTCGACAGAAAATGTTACCAATGATAATGAACCTTATCGTTGGAAACCGTCTAAACCTGTAGTAAAAGAAGTCAGCAAAGAGCTTACACCTACTCAGATCAAGCGCGCGCTTGAGCATATTAAGACACCAGAAATGGTCGAGAAATTGCTCAAAGAATCTATTGCTCAAGATGACTGGTCCGCCACGATTCAAAAGCTAGAGACCGCGAAGCTTGTTGAACAGTTAGCGTTGAACTCAGTGTTTGATAAAAATGGCACTTCGATTGCCTTAACGTTGAGAGCGAGCCAAGCTCACTTGAATACCGACCGTGCACAAAGTGAGCTATTACAGTCGCTCAATGCTGTGCTCGGAGAAGAGTGTCATTTGAGTGTGGAAATCGGCGATGGTGGAGAAACGCCACTAGAATTAAGAGAAAGGCTGTATCAAAGCAAGTTGAAAGACGCGTTTTCCAGTTTGGAGAACGATGCCAACGTACAGTTTATCGAAAGACGTTTTGCTGCCGAGCTTGATAGAGATAGCGTTCGTCCAATATAACGTTCCTCCAATGCAACGTTCTAGCAGGATCGATCCCTCTTTCATTTAGTGATGGGCATACCATCCTTGGAAAGCAAATCAGAGAACTGAACTCGTGGGGTTGAATCACAGAGCTTTAACCCCCATTTAAGCCCTTAGTAGCTTAAATGATTTTAATAAACCAATTAGACCAGAGAGTAATAACATGTTTGGTAAAGGCGGTATGGGCAACATGATGAAGCAAGCCCAGCAAATGCAAGAGCGCATGCAAAAGCTTCAAGAAGAAATCGCAAATATGGAAGTTACAGGTGAGTCAGGTGCTGGCCTTGTAAAAGTTACGATTACTGGTAGTCACAGTGTTCGTCGCGTTGATATCGATGAAAGCCTAATGGAAGACGATAAAGAGATGCTTGAAGATCTTATCGCAGCCGCTTTTAACGATGCAGCTCGTCGTGTTGAAGAGACTCAAAAAGAGAAAATGGCTGGCGTAACTGGTGGGATGCAACTTCCACCAGGTATGAAAATGCCTTTCTAAGCGACTTGTTTATAAGAGACTTGTCTCTACCAACGGCCTATTTTAAATAGGCCGTTACTTTAAAAGTTAGAACGGTTAAATATGCGTACCAGTCATATGCTGGAGCATTTGATGGAGGCCTTACGTTGTCTACCTGGGGTTGGCCCCAAGTCGGCGCAGCGTATGGCCTTTCATTTGTTACAGCGCGATAGAAAAGGCGGCCTACAATTGGCTGAAGCTCTTAGCCAAGCAATGACTGAAATTGGTCATTGTAATGAGTGCCGTACTTTTACTGAAGAAGATACTTGCCACATTTGTACCAATCCTAAACGTCAGGATAACGGTCAAATCTGTGTAGTTGAGAGCCCTGCAGACATTGCAGCCATTGAAGCAACTGGCCAATATTCAGGTCGTTACTTTGTGCTTATGGGGCATCTTTCACCACTTGATGGTATCGGTCCAAGTGATATCGGTCTCGATGTTTTGGATTACCGTTTACGTCGTGGTGATATCACTGAAGTAATTCTAGCGACCAACCCGACAGTGGAAGGGGAAGCAACAGCGCATTACATTGCTGAGCTATGTAATGCCCATGAAGTGAACGCAAGTCGTATCGCCCATGGTGTTCCCGTTGGTGGTGAGCTAGAGCTGGTGGATGGCACCACGCTTTCGCACTCCTTACTCGGTCGTCATAAGATCTAAAAAAGCCGCTCATTGAGCGGCTTTTTATTTGTTCTAAACTCTTATCTATTTAATGCTTAATCCTTGCCACGTACTGCTTTGTAAATCATCGCGCCAATCACGGCGCCAATAATCGGTGCAATCCAGAATAGCCATAGTTGCGAAACAGCCCAATCACCAACAAACACTGCTACACCAGTACTTCGAGCGGGGTTCACAGAAGTGTTCGTTACAGGGATACTGATAAGGTGGATTAAGGTTAAACAGAGACCGATTGCGATAGGTGCAAACCCAGCTGGTGCTTTCGAATCAGTCGCGCCCATAATCACGAATAGGAACACCATGGTCATGACCACTTCACAAACGAGAGCCGCTGTGAGCGAGTAACCGCCCGGTGAGTGTTCTCCATAACCATTGGAAGCAAACCCTGACGCTGCGGCATCAAAGCCAGCTTGGCCAGAAGCAATCACAAATAACACGCCACCTGCGATAATACCGCCAATCACTTGGGCAATAATATAAGGCGCAACATCTTTGCCATCAAAGCGACCACCACTCCATAGACCGATGGTGACAGCAGGGTTGAGGTGACAACCTGATATATGCCCAATAGCAAAGGCCATGGTGAGTACGGTTAAACCAAAGGCGAGGGAAACTCCGAGTAGACCAATTCCCACATCGGGGAAAGCGGCGGCCAAGACTGCACTACCACAACCACCTAACACCAACCAAAATGTACCGAACATTTCTGCGATATACTTATTCATAACTATCCTTATTAATCTTTACCAGTATCAATAAGATAGTTTAAATTTATCAAAGTTGTGAAATCTTGGGCATATATAAAAAGAAAAGTATTCTTAGGTTATTGCTTCGAGCTCAATAAGATTATCAAGTGCTTCTTGATCTGTTTTTCCACAGATGACAGGACAAGCTTTAAATTGGTGGCACACCTTGGGGCGTGAAGACTGACCAAATAGCTTACAGAGGTTTTGCTCATTTAATTGAATGCAACGCACGCCAGCAGGCTTGCCATTTGGCATTCCAGGAATAGCAGATGTAATACTTGGAGCGACACAGCATGCTCCACAACCTAGGCGACATTCCATCAAATTAAACTCACTAAATAACAGGGTGCGCGATAGTAGCAAAAAATGATGAGAGTGACAGCTGTTGATTGAATCAAAGAATGAACAATTATTATCCTTGAACTTTTTATGGGCTAGCGGTATAACACGCACCCCAGTAAAAGAGTAAGAAGTAATCCTATGACGAATCCATTTTGGCAAGAAAAGACACTAGAACAAATGACCGAGAACGAGTGGGAATCACTGTGTGACGGTTGTGGTAAGTGTTGCCTACATAAACTAATGGATGAAGATAGCGATGAAGTTTACTACACCAACGTGGCGTGCAGTTGGTTAAACGACAAAACATGTTCGTGTAAAGACTACCCGAACCGCTTCACTTCAGGTGAAGAGTGTTTGAAGCTAACTCGTGATAAGATTCATGAATTCCATTGGCTACCAGATACTTGTGCTTACCGTCTTCTATCAGAATCTAAGCCGATTCCAGAGTGGCACCCATTGATCACGGGCTCTAAATCAGAGATGCATGCTGCTGGTGAAAGCGTTCGTAACAAAGTGGTATACGAAATCGATGTTGTCGATTGGGAAGACCACATTCAAAACTTACCTGAATGGGCTAAAAAGCGTTAATTAACTTTTAAAGTTGAGAATCCATACTAAGCTTCACTGTAGTTTGTTATTGCTCAGTGAGGCGTGGTATGGATACCTACTACCAAATTCAAATTTCATCTATCCCTAACTTCGTTTACAAGAAACCTTTAGTGTCCATTGATGAGAATGGTGAACCCCAGGTTACCTACCGTGCCAATGGCAATACGCTCCCAATCAAGAAACTCCCCTTACTCTATATCGCTGGGTATGACGACAAAGACAACCTAATCAGCTACCAACCATTAGACATGGTCAATGAGTTCTTATTGTCGAAAGCAATCGATGATGGCGTACTTGAGCTTGGTACAGACGCACAGGGGCTTGCCCATTACTTCAGTTTTGTATTGGACAAACAGGAAGGGTGGGATGCTGAATACGATGAAGGGGACTTTGACCCTCTCTATGATGATTCCCGTCCAGAATGGAGTGCCTTTCCGCGCAACAAGCAAGAGCGGTTAACCTACCAATATCGGGATGGAATAAAGCAACTCGCTATTGATGGTGTATTGGCTAAAACAACAGCTAGACAATATATGGGCAGTGTCGTTGGTTTCTATAAACATTGCCTTCGCCAAGGTATCCGCTTTAATAACCCTCCCTTCCAGTTTGAGACAGTGAATATCCATTTCGAGGCGTCTGCATCCAGTATGAAAGCTTACCAGCGTAAGCAGGTGCACACGACGGATATGCGGATTAAGTTTGCTAAGTCATCTCGCAGTGGCGGCACAAGCCTCAGCAACCTACGCCGTGACCTAAAACCGTTTACCAGTAACGAATGGCATATCCTGCAAAACATATTAATGAAGTCCCGCAGGGTAGTTCGTCATGGTGACAACAATAAACTGCACTCACTGCCGATTGAGTTTTGTCTGCACCCAATGATTTGCCGTAATACTGGGTTACGCCGTGAGGAAGCAGCGAGCCTTCATTTGGGACAGATTGTTAACCCCGAAACCATGATTCAGGACGGCAAAGAGGTGTTTAAAAAGCCTGTGATGAATTTGGGTGTCGGTGATAAATACAAATCACTCACAAAGACCGCTGAGGGCTTCGCAGAGAAGAATAAAAGCCGCGAAACCATTATCCCAGCCACATTAATGAAGATGCTTTACGATTACTCGCAGTCCGACAGGTATCAAAAGCGCCTTGAGAAGTTTAAAACTTGGTGTCAGGAGCTGAAGGAAGAAGGTAATTCGCATTTCTTTGAGGGTGACGATGCTATTAACCCCGAGCTTGAATACCTGTTTATTACCCAGTCCGGGAAACCCATGTTTACGCGGCTACAAGACTTTACTGGGCGCTGGGTGGAAATACGTAACACTGCAAACCTATCCCAAGGTTTTGACCACCCGATTGTCGGCTCCCTACATAATTTACGCTCAACGTTTGCTGTGAATATCTTCCGCCACCTTTTAAATAAAAAGGATGACTATGGCAACCCATCAATCACACCCGATGAGGCATTGGATAGGGTGTCATCGTTGCTAGGACATGAAGATAGGGCGACGACGATAGAGTACCTGAAAATAGCGCAGGATATGCCCTCCGCCGATGAAATTTATGAGAGTGTGCTGGACTATATTGGCGCTTTTGATGACTTAGAGGATTCATTTTGATGCAGGGACGTAAGCGTACCAAAATTACAACAAAGAAGACCAGCGCACCTATCATTCCAATTCGATTTAAAGATATGGTTTTAGATTCTGGCAATGGCTTGAAAGATTACACCTACCGCCTGCGCTACCATAACGTCCCGACTGTAAAACAGATTAAGTCAAGGGATGGCGTGTTGGCGAATCGGGATGATATCGTCAGGGATATTCACCAAGCGCTAAATCCCTTACCTGAAAATAGGTCAAAGCGGTCTTATTTTTCTGGTCTTGTTAGTTACTTTAAATATCTTGACAGCATTGGTTATCAAGGTGACTTTTTTAGCTATGCAGTCATGACTGATTGTATTAAGTACTTCAATAAATTACGCGAAAAAGGTGAGCAGGTATCGGCAGTAAGCATGATTCGAGATAGCTTATCTTTCCTATTAAGGCTGTGGAATCGAGAATCTGACCTTAAGACAATGCCTGTAGTTGCAGCACACCCTTTGGCTGCAAATAAGGCGTTTCATGTGAAAACAGAGCTGAAACCATTATCTAAGGTATTGGTTAAAGGTGCACTAGCCTTTCAGGAAGCGGTTGAGAAAAATGATTTACTAGATATTCATCCGTTCTTTGATGAAGACCTGTTTGATGAACAAGCAAAACGTAATGGTTGGACGTTACGGGAAAGGGCACATAAGAAAAAAGGCTTCAAGATGTGCATGAAAGTAGGCGGTCTTTTAATAAAGTACAGTCAGCTTCCACTTGAGCAATTTAATCGACAGGTATTTTATAATCATGCATCACGTAATTGGTTTTTTGTGTTCTCAATGCTGACAGGTATGAATAAGTCAGTGCTCGCGAATGTGCGACATAAAGATGTCTCATTTAAAAGTATTGGTAGTGGTCGGTTTGTTATTGACGGTAAAAAAAGCAGGGCTGGCTATAAGGATTTGGATAATAGCGCAGGCTTTAGCAAGCGAACCAAAGAGCTGATCACCCGATGGTTAAAAACGTCCAAATTGATGTATCAATCACTGGGTATCCCGCTGTCAAATGAGCTACCGCTTTGCCCTTTCTTTAGTGCCAGTGGTGAGGTTTGGACATTCAATATGAATGGTACAAACATTGGCTACATCAATACACAGCTTAAAAAGATAACGGGCTTATCGGTCTCTACAAGACGATTCAGGGCAACAAAATCTGATGTACTGATGCGAGTCACTGAAGATATCTTCCTTGTGTCACTGGGGTTGAATAATGGCATAGGGGTTGTCCGCAAAACGTACTCTAGCGGTGTTCAGGTAGACCATGATAACAACCTTAATGCCACGATGGGCGCACAATACGCTATTGCCAAGGGCGAGGAAGTTGGTAAAGCCATTGAGAATGCAAAGGTGATGAACAGTGATATTTTGTCAGATTATGATGCTAAGAAATTGCATAGCCGTGAAAGCCATGAGCAGCCATTAATGACAACGGCCAGTGGTATCAGGTGCGCAGGGCCAACACCAGAGAAACTTGTTGCTGAGGCGAAGCGCATGAAGCTGTTGGGGATTGATTTTCCCAACGATACAGGTCGCTGTACGGATTTTCTTAATTGCTTTGATTGCGACAGACATAGATTGGTTGCATCAGAAAATGATATCTGGTTGATGTTGTCTTTTTTAGAGCAAATAGAAGACCTCAAAGAGATGGTGGCGAGTAATTCCGCACCTAGATATGAGTATTTCATGGTGGAGGGGATGTTAAAAAAAGTCCTTATCAGATTGGAACAAAAAGCACCTAAAAACTACGCTCAAGCAAAACTAAAGGTGGATGATGGCGATTACCATCCGCTTTACCAAGACAGAGCCAGCGCAAGCCAATTTTTTAAGGGGTAATTTATGTCTGAACAGCTTATACAGCTTCGCCAAGAGTTCGCTGAAAACCCGTATGTGACGTTTGACTCTGACGATAAGGGTGTGTCACGTGTCTTTGATGTAGAGTGGGATTTGCACTCACTGAACCAGAATAAAAAAACACTTTCTTTTGAGTATATTGATGAGAAGTACCGCCGCGATATTCAGTCCTATCTATATGCGCTGATGCAATGGCAAAAGAAGAACTCAGTCTCTGATTCACATTTTGCGGTTAGCTCGTTGATAAAGAGTAGGTGTAAATTAAACATCCTCGCAACACGCTGGGGAAAAAGTGAATTCAGCTTACTTTCTAGCGAACGAGAATGGAAAAGGTGTTCCAAAACATTACACGGGGTTGGCGGTGAAGGTGTGTGCCGAGACCTTGCCTCTACGATTAATGCACTGAATAGAGCGGGTCTTGTAACGCGTTATGTCCATAAACGAGACTATATTCGGTGGGTTGAACCTGATGCTGGTGACGGTCAGGCAATCGCATTACCTGAAGCGATTCATGTTAGTATTTTAAAAACTGTTGTTGAGTTTGTGGAAACCTATCACCCCTATCGCCACCAAATTTCAGCTGCGATGGAAAAGCTTTACACCTATCAGGATGAAATGTTCAATGCTGAGCTTAAAGCGCTAGGCGTGAGTGCCCTAAGCGATAGGCAAATGATGACATTCATCAAAAGGATGTCTGATAGAACAAAGAAATGGCCTGAACGAAAAGTCATTCCTGACTTCTCATTTCACAGGCGCGGAAATTGGTTAGGCACATTGCTCAGGATGTGCTTTATTTGTGTGGGTTTATTCTCCGCCGCCCGAAAGGAAGAGTTGCTTTCCATGAACAAAGAGAGCTACGACGATTCACTGGCTGCTGTACCTAAGGTCTCAGGGTTTTCTACAAAAGGAAATAAGGGCGAAAAGATTTATACAACGTGGAATACAGCCCCAATCGCAAAGTTGGCCCTGGAGCTAGCTTTTGATGCCACGCAAGCCGCGAGAAGGTATTCGGTAGAACGGCTAGATAACGGTTATCGAAATGGTCAGCTAACCCAAGACCAATATAATGCTAAGCGACAAGATCTAGAGAGTGTCTTCATTTCTTCTGATATCCCTTATGACAGCGAAGTACTCATAAAAAAAGTGTCTCTAAGGTACATGATTGATGGTTCAAATAATAGAGATGGATTGAATATGAAGGAATTCAATATTATCGCGACCGCTGAAGACGTTGATGAATTCGACCTGTTAAATCCAGGCCGCGCAGAGAGCTTAAAGGTCGGAGGTGGTTTACCCAAGCTTAGTGCACATGATTTACGGCGGAGTTTTGTAGTCTTTATGGTAAAGAACCGACTGGGCAACGCACTCACAGTCAAATACCAGCTTAAACACCGCAATATTAATATGTCTAATTGGTATGCGAACTATTCCGAATTGGCGCGTACCAACCAACTGTTGATGGATACTCAGTTAATGAGTGAATTTGATGAAGCGATTGAAAGCTCAGCGGTGGACGCATGGGATGAGATTTATAATATATCCGATACCTTAAGTGGTTTAGAAGGGGAACGTATAGTCAAGAATAAAGCAGAGCGGCTAGCACGGGGGGAAGAAATAGTTATGTCCAGAAGTGAACTGCTTGCTTTAGTCAGGTCTGGTGACAAACCCATTGTATTGCTTCCTACAGGGGGGTATTGCACCAACCGTAACTGCGAGCGCCTTTGCTCCCTAATGGATATTGTTGAAGCACCATGCGAGCATAAGGTAGTGACTGATAAAGCAGCGAAAAGACTTTCAAGGGAGCGTGATCACTTAATTGCTTCATTTAGGGCAGTGAATGAAATGGGTGACTATGCGAATGAGTTAATTCTGGATGCCAGAAAGAAGAAGATTTTGTCGATTGAACCAACGCTGGTTAAACACGGCATCCAATTTGATAGCTTCAATGACGATATTATGGCGGTGTGGTCATGAAAGTAGAGTATAAGGCAACCTGCAAGGCAGAAGGGTTACTGGTTAATGCATTTCAGCGACTATTAGATGTTAAGCCGCTTCATGTTAAGGCAACGGGTAAACTCACATTAAACCGAATCAATAATGAAGCCCAGCTTGGCAATAGCTATGTCCATAAGTTCAAAGAGTTCGTGGCCTACGCCAAACCTGTTATCGATGAATATAACCTCAACCGCGATAAGGCGATGACAACAGGTTTAGATATTGAGCTAGATGTCCCTTTGCCTGAGCTTGATAGGCTAAAACACGAACTAAAAAAAGCCAATGAGCTTAAGGATAAATACAGGGTGCAACGAAACAATGCCGTTGAAGCACGAAAGCAGCTAGAGGCTGAAAATGCGAGGCTCCGGTTTAGGGTGTTTGATCTACAGCAAGAACTATTAAGTGAAAACTCAGCTGTGACGCCGATCAAGTAGCGTGCTCTCACCCTCAAAGTGTAATGGGGGCAAAGGATCGTAACGCGTTTCTGCCCCATGATTGCTGAGCTCATTACTATCTATCCGTTCGCTAATCATTATTTGACCAACTTTTTCTGATGTTGGTATGGTGTATAGGACTTATCACATAAATTTAGGCGGACTTTAAGGTGAATAAAGAAACCAAAAAGAATTTTGATAAAGTATTTCAGGCTACGTTAGCACTGTTTGGTAGTGAAGAAGATGCTAATCACTGGCTTAAGCACCCAGTTCGAGGACTTGGTAACAAACGACCAATTGATATGCTTTCGACAGCCGAAGATACCAAGGCTGTACTCAATTTGATTGGCAGTTTAGAGCATGGAGTGTTTTCGTGAGCTTTGTTGCTACAAGCTTTTGCCCCTAAACATCAGTTTAGAGCATAAGAAGCTATCAATAGATTAATTTGTGTGTAAGCCTGCTGCACCAGTTTTTTAGTCCCAGATACGACAAAGCCACAGGCAATGCCTATGGCTTTGTAAACAGCTTACAGAATGTTTGTCATTCAAATCGAAGAGGGAACACATTCTGTGTGCAACGTCGGGTGTTTTATCACCAAAGTATATGGGAGGGAAAGCACCTAGACTTATCATATGTCCTCGGTGGTCTGCTTTGCAAATAAGCCAAGTTCAATTCGATACAATTACTTCTGGCCAGACAGTAAATAGTATCTCCAAGAAAAAGCAGGGATACCCGAGGCTCTCAACATTAGTTTAAAGCTAAGAACTGTATGTAGCAAGCTTACATTCTGTTCCTTTTCGAGTTAGACGCTCATTTCGCAGTGTGCGAATCGCAACCTACGAAATGAACTTACCCACCCCATAAAGAAGCTATAAAACAAATGGTTACGTTTAAAATCCAAAGGGAGCTAGCTTAGTTTTCCTAAAGCACAGACACGACCATCACCACAAAAAGTAGCTTTATTACGCGCTACCAGTGGTCAATAGTATAGTGGCAGATATTGAGC
This sequence comes from Vibrio sp. QJM3NY_15, assembly GCF_057785995.1. NCBI lineage: Bacteria > Pseudomonadati > Pseudomonadota > Gammaproteobacteria > Vibrionales > Vibrionaceae > Vibrio > Vibrio sp. QJM3NY_15. The sequence goes on along the minus strand of NZ_CM173517.1, from coordinate 2,606,095 downwards.
CCCTTCAGTTCGGAATGTTTTTTCTAAAAAAATGACAACTTATGCAATCGTAATTAATCCCTATAAAACATAAGTTTAAGTTGCCTTTTTGTGTCGGATTTCACGGTGAAATTGACAGATGGACTAGCAGCTTTACTAAGCGGCTTTCCGACAGCAAACGTTATTCTCACTTTATATTTTACGTGATCACATATTTTACGTGATAACTCTAGGAAGGTTTTGCCCCATTTCTTGTTGGCGAAAGTAAATCACATCAGTCTCACACCTATAATTTTCGTTAGATTTCCTAATGCCAAACATGTGTCGAAGACAGAATAAGGACAGGCTGATTAAGAAAAGCATTGTTAGTAGTCCCAGTCAGCCACTGACGTCTTCCATTCTAGTTGAGTACCTTGCACTTCATTGTCAAAGTAAGCCAGTAACGCAGTTTTCAGATGTGTATCAAGCCTGTTTGCAAGTACATTCACCCAATCAACAAAGTCACACAGTTTGTAAAAGCAAAACGAGCGTTAAGGCTTGGATAGCCTTCAATATCTTCTCGAAAGCTATCGTCGTCTTAGAAGGAGATGACCCTTGCAGACGGGCTGTCAGGTGCAATATGAAATGCCTTGTCTGACAGCCGGAGAACATGGGTTAAATGTCCAAAGCAGTACTGAGTTCTACGAGGTCTTTGTAGAATGAGTATCTTCTTTCCACCCCCTCATACTTCAAACCAAGCGAAACAATATCTCCCTGATGTCTGATGAATATTTCTCGTAGCTTGTCAGACCCCCTTAGTGGTTCGGACACTTCAGTAGCCGTAGCCTTTAGATTTTCTTGTGCTCTGGTACAGACAACTCTCGCAAGCTCTGCATCAAAGTGATGAGTATGTATCCTCTCAAACAGGGAGCGAATCTCGATGTCGTAGACCGAATTTTGGAAAGATACATAAATCGGATGAACGTCTGAAAATGCGGAATAAGTGTAATCATCAACATTGGCAACGAGCTTCAACGTTACTCCACCCCAGTTAAGTAGTTGATCAAACCTCTCCATTGGCGAGCCTTGGTACTCAAGGTGTTTAGACATCATTGGTACATGCTGAAGCTGATCATAGAGCTTAAAGTGTTTTTCCTTCAAACACATTAAAACAGCCAAATAATAAACATCTAAAGACCTTTCAGAACCTAGGTTATCGACAATGGACACCAGTCTTTCTGTTATTTGAATTGATTCTCTTTCTGATAGTTTTAGTGCGCGATAAATGGTGGAAAGGTTTTCAAAGTGCACGTTAACATCCATAGGTTTTGGCCAGACCCCAATTCCTTTTTGGATCAAAGCGTTCAATGAAAGCTTGTCTAAATCACAATGGACTGACAGTAGTTCTTTCAACGGCATTTTCTTCAGTGCGTATCGTGTATTAAAGAAACGCCCCAGATAGATATCTGCATCAAATCCCTGTCCATAGACTACCTTCACCGCATGCTGTAGCTGCCTTGTATCAGTTGCTACAACAAACACTACGCCTTTAATGTCGAAGATGTGCTTAATGGTCTCCAGCATTTCAACGGCATAGCTAGGGCGACAACGGTCTAATTCATCAATGAAGACAAAGGCTGGATATTGTTTATCCGTAAAACCTTTAACTGCTTCCAACCACTGACTCACACTCTGTTTCAATGCAGAAATGGCTTTCGCCTTGCCTTCATGTTCATCTAACATGTACTGCACAGCTTTAGACGCAGCAGCACTCATGTCCAAAGCATTGCCGTCTTCATCCTTGATGTCTGACTCTGCACTTGCTCCTTCTGCGTCATTCATAACAGCAGCAAAATCAATACCGGTAAACTTCTTAGTCACGCCACCGACTAATGCTGGAGCTAGAGCCTTAAATAGACCGCCAGCTTTGCCAATTACACTGATCGCAGTATTGCCCTCAGCTCTACCAGCTTGCTCTCTCAACTGACTTACCATTGATGAAATCACCGTCATCAGCGGGTCATCTGAATAGTCCTGCTGCCATGCATCAACGTAGACAACAGGATGATGTGCTTTGAGGTCTTCTGCCCAACGTTTAAGAAAGTACGTCTTACCGCTGCCCCATTCGGAGTTCAGGTTGAGTACGTAATTACGCTTCTTGTCTTCACCGTCTCCGCTCTCGTCATAGCCTTTAGATGCAAGGAAGTTTGATAGGTACTGAGCGTATTTAGCTCGGTTTAGCGTGTCTTTAGGGTAGTGAGCACCATCAATATCGACTGGCTGACTCCAATTAATAACTACGTTGCTTGGCATATAAACTCCGATGCATTTTAACTGTCTGCATGGTCTAACTTTTCATCATAAAAATCAATCCAATGCAATTACTTGATGGTTGTCGTAATCATGGGTACAGCAAGAGTGAAAAAACAGGGAAAGACACAGGGAGAAAAAACCACAGAGGGTGAGAGAGAGGAAGGGAACTTTGCTGGACAGCTTGTTGCCCACTTTTCCCCATTATAATAACTAATGGATTTTAGTCCTATTCGGTTTTTGTCCTAAATAGCTTCTGCCCCTTTTTAATTTAGAGTTTCTGATAATCCCATTTCTGACCATCAGTATTTGACCAAATTTCCCTAATGATTCAGTATGGCACTGATTGCATTATGATGTTAATTGGATTAAGTCCTTTGATTTAGCAGAGATTCATAATATAGAGAGCTAAATACATGTACCGTCATTGTGTCCCCCTATTCGTTTAAATCTAATAACTATACATATATGAATAAAATAATTACCTCATTTGTACGTTGGCTCATCAAGGGGCTTGATAAGACAGTGTCTTGGTTGGAACAAAAAAACGCCAACGATATGCAATCGAAGTTCGTAGATCTAGCTCCGACAGATGACGCGGATAAAGCAGGCACCTACTCAGAAGCGTTACGATTTGCAACGAACAATTCTAAAATCTCAAATATAGCCCTGACGGGCCCTTATGGCTCAGGAAAGAGCAGCATTATTCAATCTTTTTTGAAGACGTATCGACGGCCAGTTCTTCATATTTCTCTCGCGACTTTCATTACCGAAGCTGAAACAAAGGTAGAAACGGTGGATCGTCAGGAGATCGAGAGGAGTATTTTACAGCAGATGCTTTACGGTGCGGATGCAAACAAACTCCCGTTATCTCGCTTTAAGAGAATTCAATCGCCTGGTGTTGGGTCAATCTTTAAGTCACTGTTCATTTTGTTGGGGATGTTCGCGCTTTGGTATGTGTTTCAGCAGCGGGAAGGAGTCATCAGCGGTACTTATTTCAAACCTATTGCGTTCGAAAACTCAGTCAATTTAGGTTTCTTTGTGTTTGCTACAGCATTCCTCTGGCGGATACTGCATCACTTCTATGTCGTGAGCTTTGGTTTGTCACTCAAGGGTATTTCGCTAAAAAATGTCGAAATTAAGCCCGCATGTGATGATGAATCCTCAATACTGAATCGTCATTTAGACGAGATAATCTACTTTTTCCAGGAAACTAGTTACGATCTTGTAATCATTGAGGATCTAGACCGATTCGATAATACTGATATTTTCGTTACGTTGCGTGAAATTAACGGTCTTGTTAACGCAAATTCAGGCGTAAAACGTCATATTCGATTCTTATATGCACTACGCGATGACATATTTTCGAACACAGAGCGAACCAAGTTTTTCGAATTTATCATTCCAGTTATTCCGATCATCAACTCATCGAACTCAATTGACATGGTCTTGAAGATTGGAGCGAGACTTGCGCTTAACGAAGGCCTTGATCGTCAGTTTCTTAGAGAGGTATCACGTTATTTAAACGATCTACGGTTGATTCAAAACATCTTTAATGAATACAGCATTTATGTGGATAATTTGAAAACAGATGGAGAAGATTTGCTCGACGCCAATAAACTCCTTGCCGTTTTGATCTACAAAAATGTTTATCCACGGGACTTCGAAAAATTACACCGAGGCGAAGGGACCCTCGCCGCAATATTGAATTTCCAAGATGAGTTAATAAGTCACGGAGAAAAAAAATTTAGAGCTGAAATTACTTCACTCGAAAAGCAACTTGATATCGCTGAACGACAAACTCCTGCTGACTTAAAAGAGTTGCGTCAAATATATGCGATGGCTCTAATTGAGATGCTGCCATCACACACCACTAGTGTGGGTATCGAGCAAGGTAATCAAGTAGCTACTGCCCAGTTGACAGGCTTTGGAAAGTTTGAAGAGCTGATCGAGGCTCGATACATCTATTGTCGAAACATTAATGGTCATAATAGTCGCTTGGATGTTTCTGCACTCCAAGATAATGTAGACCAGCACAAAACTTATCTTCAACGCAAAGAGGAGATAGAACATAAGGCAGAGGAAAATAAAACCAAAACTCTACGAGCAATACGAGACCTTAGACCAAAGGTTGCAGGGCTTAGAACTGCGAAATTCCATGAACAATTACGATTGAATGGCGATCATCTACAGGAGTTTTTCGAGGAGTTTGGTCAGAATGGAGAGCTTGCTCGGTTTCTGCTGTTAGAAGGTTATCTGGACGATACCTATTACCAATACACCTCACTTTTTCATTCTGGTCGATTGTCTCCCAATGACAATAAATTTCTCATTAAAATACGTGCATTTATTACGCCAGAGCCAGATTTTCCTATTGATAATCCAAACGAAGTTATTGCGGCGATGAGAGATGAGGACTTTGGACAAAGTTACGCTTTAAACATCTCGCTTGTTGATACTCTGTTGAGTGAACAACACCGTTACCAAAGTCAATTAGAGAGGCTTTTAGGGTACATTATGGATGAGTTTTCCAACTGTGAAGACTTCTTTATGGCTTATTACAGCAGCGGGAGTTATGTCCCAAAATTTCTCCAACAGTTAGCTAATGTCTGGAGTGATTTTGTTCTGACTGTACTTTCTAGTCCAAATAGCCTTGTACACGTTGTTCAGCTGATTGGGGGACTAACTGAACGTTCACTTAAATCCATTTCAAGAGATTTTGAAGAATTCCCCGTTTTTGTATCAGAGAATCTCTCCGATATTCTGATTAGCTCGCCTGAGCTCGATCCAGAGCGGCTCGTTTGCCTCAATTTTGACGTTAAAGACTTCGAAGCGATCAAAGACCACTTTGACATTGTGAACTCAATGTTTGAAGAGGGGCTTTTTGACCTTACGTTAGCGAACATAGAGTTCGCTTATCAAGCGATATTGGGAGAGGAAGATATCACCCCATTGCATACAAGGAACTTCACGGCAATACGTGCGACGAACAGTACTGTCTTGATAGATCGAATTGAGAGTAATTTTGGCGATTACTTACGCAATATTCTTTTGGCTATCCAAACTAATACTGAAGAAGAAACATCCGCTATTTTGGACGTAGTTCGCCGTGAAGAGATTAACCTCAATACGATCCAAGAGTTTCTTGAGCAACAGACGCAACAATTACCGACGTTAGAAGATGTGCCTGATAGATTACATTCTATGCTCTTCAGTTTAACTATGATTGTGCCAAACTGGGAAAATTGCCTTTTCTTTGTGGCAAGTGAAGGTTTTGAAGCACAAAGCTTGCTTGAGTATCTCGACCGAGACGTTGTTAGATCGGCAATCCTGAAACAAGCGGTCCCCAGTGATAGTGATTCGAAGTCTATACGTTCTTTTCTTCTTAACGCGAATTCTCTTTCTGATATTAGCTACAAAGAGTATGTGCGAGCTTTACCCAAGTCATTTACACACTTTCCAGAAGGAGTTGAACCAACAAAGCTTATAATATTAATTCAGGAAGCGAAAATCGAATTTTGTACTGATAGTCTAAACGCGCTCAACGAAAGAGAGTTGCAAGTATTGTTTGCGGCAAATAATATCGATACATTTCTGGCTGGGCCAGAAGACTTTTCATTAGAAGATGCTTTCTTGGAAGAGCTGCTTGAGTCGGATATTTCTCAGAAAAACAAGATAAAAGTCGTCGAACTGATGGATTTACATTCGTTAGTTGATCTTCCAGAGCGTTCAGCACTTGTTGGTTCAATCATCGTCAATTCAGATGCAAATCTACCAAACATTGACGGAGATATAACTAGTGCTCTGATAAAGAACTCCTTTCCGATAGCAACGCAAATTTCACTCTTCAATAAATACCACTCTCATTTGAGTAACGATGAAGTACGTGATGTATTGGCGAGTCTACCGAAGCCATATTCCGAAATAACCCGTGGTTACCAGACGCCAAGACTAAAAGAGACACCTGAGAATCAGGCACTGGTCTCCTGGCTCGATTCTAGGGAAATAATTTCCTCTTGGAAAATTAGCGATATATTTAAAGAAATAAAGGTGAACCTCTATAGATCTTGAGAAGATAATGTTTGATTGTTTTTGGGAGTATCACCTTACTAGCGAGCGCTCTTAACTTTGTATTTTTGGTATTGCACACATTACTAATCATAAATACAAAAATTTGGCCAGCTACGTTTAGGGTGGCCGTATGATTGCAATACTAGGAGTAATCCGAATAGTAGAAGTGCTCCGAAGATCGTAACGCGAAATTGTCCAGAACCCTCATAGGTTGAATTTTTACCTATGGCACTTTCTAGCTCAAAAGTGCCCGTGCGACCTGAAGTCGTATGAAGCGTTGTTCACCACGACAAGAGTGAACCATCTGTATCACCAGATGACCCTAAGATCCTGAATAAAGTAGCGGATCTGACAATGTAACGAAACTTGGCCGTTAGGCTGAGTGGGAACAAAATCGTGAGAGGATGTTCCTCCTGAAAACCACAATTCGGGTAAGTGCTAGGGAGTCAATATGATGAACGTATGTGAATCCATTAAAGGTGCGTCATATGATGAAGCAGCGGAAGTGGTTAATACGCTGTGGCCAAAACGGCAACGAGAGTCGGAAAGGAGTTGGGCATTGGCCTTTCGTGATCAAAGTACTCTCCGCACTAGAGTGGGCATCTAAGTTGACATTTTACGTAACATACGGAACAGGGTAAGCCTGTATCGCTCCCTATGGGAAAGCCCTTGTGGCCGATAGCGATGCGGGTAAAGGAGGTCGGAGAAAGCGAAGGCTGCATTGTAACGATGCAGATACAGACTCGTGTCTGGTCACGAAAGTGAGCCCACTTCCGACTGGTCTTTCGTTGCGAGAGAGTTTGAAGAACTTTATTTAAGGAGAAACGCAAATGGTGATTTCTAAAGAGATTAGTGCCTCTCCTGACAGTGCTCAATGGCAGTCTATCGACTGGAAACCTATTGAATCGCATGTATTAAAGCTTCAGATGCGTATCGCAAAGGCAACTAGAGAAGGTAAACACGGTAAAGCGAAAGCCTTGCAGTGGATACTAACTCATTCTCGCTCAGCCAAGCTTCTTGCAGTAAGGCGAGTATCTCAAAATAAAGGTAGTAAAACGCCTGGAATAGATGGTGTCATCTGGAACACAGATGCACGCCGCATAAAAGCAGTTAATCAATTGAGTCGAAAGGCGTACAAAGCCCAACCGCTCAAGCGTATCTACATCCCTAAAAAGAACGGCAAGCTCAGACCATTAGGCATTCCATGCATGATAGACAGAGCGCAACAAGCCCTCCATCTTCTTGCATTAGAGCCTATATCGGAAACGCTTGCTGACCCTAATAGTTATGGATTTAGGCCAAATCGCAGTACTGCCGATGCAGTTGGGCAGTGTTTCAAATGTTTGGCATTAAAGAAATCAGCTACATGGGTACTTGAAGGGGATATTAAAGCTTGTTTCGACAAGATCGGTCATCAATGGCTTCTTGATAACATCGCTATTGATAAGAGAATGTTGGAACAATGGCTAAAATCTGGCTTTATGGACAAAGGTCTGTTTTATCGCACCGATGAGGGAACACCACAAGGTGGGATAATATCACCAACCTTGATGCTAATGACTCTTGCTGGACTTGAGCAGCATATTAAGTCTACGGCCCTCAAAAAGGGTAGTAGAGCCAATTTCATTGGATACGCCGACGATTTCGTCGTCACCTGCGCTTCAAAGGAAGTGTTGGAGAACGATATCAAACCGTTGATCGCTGACTTTTTAGCGGAAAGAGGATTAACATTATCCGAAGAGAAAACGCACATTACACACATCGATAACGGCTTTAACTTTCTAGGGTTCAATCACAGAAAGTACAAAGGGAAATTGCTCATTAAACCGAGTAAATCTAACACATTGCTGTTCTTGAGTAATCTGCGCGAACTCATCAAAAAGCATGCAACAACCTCTGTAAACGATCTTATCAAACTGATAAATCCGAAATTAAGGGGTTGGGCTAATTATTATCGCCATTGCGTGGCTAAACAGGTATTCGGATATGTTGGTCATAAGCTATTTCTTGCATTATGGCACTGGGCAGTGAGGCGTCATCCGACAAAATCCAAAACTTGGGTGGCCCTTAAATACTTCGTCAACCGAAAAGGCCAATGGCATTTTCATGGTTGGCAGAAGATCATGGATATGGATTGCCAGTTCAATCTCTTCCAAATAGCCAAAGTACCGATCGAGAGACATGTAAAAATCCGAAGTGCAGCGACACCATATGACCCTCAACACCTAGAATACTTGGCTAAGAGAAAGTCAAAAAGGCAAGCTCGCAACTCTTGGAAGGAGCCTACTCTCGCTGCTTTATAAGTTGCTGGGTATCAAACGATGCCTTCGTGAAGGCTTGAGCCTAGTGCAGTGAAAGTTGCACGCTGGGTTCTTAGGGGGACGGCACTTGGTAACAAGTGTCGTCTACCCGACCTTTACGTGTTAGCGTCATTACTTAGCAGCAGATAGCGCCTCTTAGTTTACGATACTTTTACTTATGACAAGAAAAGAGCAGATAAGTATGGTTTCGCGCTGAAAAAAGCGTTTAAGTTGGAAATTATTTAATTACGATGAAGGTTGAAATGGCCGATTATAACGAGAAATAATTTATGCATAAGGCTAGGGTACTAAATGATAGATAAGCTGTTAAAAGAAATTTCCTTAATCAATCTTAAGTATGAAAAATTGCAGGAAGTGACAGAGAGTGACTTTAATATTTTTTCTATCTTGCGTAATGAATCTGATGAAGTAGCTTTGCATTCACGTTTTATTGGTGAACTGCTGAATCCTGAAGGATCTCATAACCAAGGGGAGGTGTTTCAACAGATTCTTTTACAGCAACTACAAGATGAAAATCTACGATATAAAGGCCCGTTCTCACTAGAGATAGAGTGCTATATGGGAAAGCACGGCAGAGTCGATATACTACTTATTGGTGAACATGATGTCATTGTTATCGAGAATAAAATTTATGCTGAAGATCAGCCCAAACAGTTACAGCGTTACAAAGATGCGCTAAGTGATTACCACGGCTCAAAAACAAAACACCTTTGTTATCTTACACTTTTTGGCAACACCCCTTCAGGAAAAAGCCTCGGTTCTCTCAGTTGTGAAGAAGTTTACTGCATCTCATATAAAACAGATATCAAACAATGGTTAACATCTTGCGCATGCGAGGTTTATGACTACCCGTCACTTCGGGAAACGATAATTCAGTATCGAAAATTGATTGAAAAACTCACAGGGCAGACACTTAATGAGGATCAGAAGGTGGAGATAAAAAACTTACTTTTGGAAGGCGATAATTTTAAACAGGCGCTCACAATTGAAGAGGTAATCACGGACGTCAAAGCTGAGTTGCAAAAAACGATATGGGTTGAATTGCAATCGTCTCTTGAAAGAGTCGGTTATGACTTTAGCTTTGTGAATTACAAGTTTGAAGAAATCAGTATGGATGTCTGTCAGAATTTTTATCAAACTTATAAGCGCAGTAACTATTATGGATTGCAGTATAAAGTTTTGACCTTTGGTGAGTATAGTATTCATCTGTATTTAGAAGTTGACCATTGTTTCTACTACGGATTTACTGTCTGTAAGAACAACCAACGTGGTTTGTTTAGAGATGAGTTACTGAGCAAGGAACCAGACCTAAAAAATAAACTTGAGGCTTTGCTCGGGGCTAACGATGATGATGAATGGTGGTTAGCGTGGAAATACAGCTTCGATAAGATGAATTTTAAAAATTTCCGTGAAGGAAACACAGCAAAGCTTGGTAATCCAGTATTTAGGGAACAATGGATAACCGGTGTAACGACTGATGTGGTTGAGCTGCTTAGGCAATTTAGTGAAATATTCCCAGTTTCAAAGTAGACAAATATGTGCTTTGAGCAATTTTAACCGCTTTTCAGGTTTGTGTAATAATCAAACACGGAAAAATTGCCTAGCAATACCATAGTTGATTCATGTGTTGCTAAGTTAAGTAAAAACCTAATGTACCTCTATCCAGAATCGTTACAGGTGGCACTTTCAAACTCAAAAGTGCCCCAATATATGTTTAAAGCGCATGAAGCTATCATGTGCAGGTACAGAACTGAAGAACTTAAATCATTGTTATTTATATTAAAAAATATGTATCGTTTACGTCATTAAGATACTAGACAGAATAATTCTATATTTAAGTACAGAATTATTCTGTCTAATATAGCTTTTAGCACTCAGGAGGTATTCATTGAAAAAGTGTCAGCTGTGCCTTTGTAAGTCTGAGTTATGTAATTCACATGCAATACCTGATTCAGTATTTAGATCTTTATTTAAACAAGGGAATGGTCAGGCTATCGAACTTTCTTCTGGTGAGTTAATCCCCAATAGAAAGTCCCAGGACAGTTGGGCTACTGACCAGTTGTGTAGTGGATGTGAGGTAAAGTTAAACATTACCTATGATCAATATGGTTTGAACTTATTAAGAGGAAAGGTTGGAAAAGTTATTCGACATGAGGACGGCGTCCATTTTTCCGATATCGACTCTCTAAGATTTAAAAGCTTCGTGTTGTCTATCTTCTGGCGGGGTGCTGTTTCAGAGCATGAAAACTATAAAACAATTCAAGTTGCCCCACGTTTTTTAGAGCTAATTCGATCTAGTTTGGTTAGGCAGGATAATGTTTCAAAGAATTCATGTACTGTCATTGTGCAGAGATTGATTGATACAACAGATGGGGGGTTTGACGAAAGTCATCTCAGAAATTTTGTTGTTTCACCATTCCCTAGGAAATATGAAGTTAGAGGGCAATTTTATAGCTCCATCAGCATGATACTTTTAGGGTTTTACTTTGAGATTTTTTATAGTCATATACGTTTTTCTGAAAAAGTATCTAAGTTTGCTTTGGGTAGTCGCTCGACAACCTATATCGCGCCATATATTGAGGTCACTGAAATACCCGAGGTTTTTGATTTAATGGTTAACAGTCTTAGAAAAGAGCATAAAGGTTTAAGCAATTTGTGACTAAAAAAGAGTTCAACAAACTGTTCAAGAGGGATTCGCAACGCGTGGCATTTTCACTATGCGTTGTTTTTAGTGGTTAAGGTGGTATGCGGCGGCTTCGGTATTGCGTTGCTCATCCCTTAACAGGAAGTTAGCATTTCCTTGGTGGAATAATGGAAAATTATAAATATATAGTAGATGCTTTAAGCTCTACGGCAGCTTTTGTCGCAATACTGACTGTATTGATTAGTTGGTATAAAAATGCACAGCCTGCATTGAGAATTGAGCGTGTAGTCGTTCATAAAAGACAATCACATAGTGACTATATTATTGTTGTACGAAATCGAAAATCTTATCCAGTAACCATCAGCTCAATATCATGTTATAAAAAGTTATCGTACATGGTAGAAAAAGAGAATGGTCAACCACCTGAATACCGGGAAGCATTATCGGAATCTGATCGAGTATTCTCGAAAAATGAAGTGTGGGAGTTTGCTGCTAACGGGCATACTGACATTTGGATTAAAGGTGGTGTTATTACCGAGGATATATCCAAACTTTTGTTTTCCGCTCAAACTTCTCATGGATATCACAGGCAAGTATGCAAAGATATTTTGACTGTGAACATGACAGGAAAAACCAAAGTAATGGGTATGGAGGTCATGTTCAATACTGAGTCGAAACTAAAAGCAAAGGTAAAGTATGCATGGCTTAGTTTATGTAACATGTGTGCGCGGGAAAGATAACAAGAGACTATGGTTTCAAGATACTTTTTCATACCTGATCTTGATGCAACTAAGTCATTTCAGCCAAGAAGCTTTTGTACAGAAGTGCGTTACCCGGTCTTGTGGTTGCATGAGCCAAAGGAGTAGCAATGAGGAAGAGTGCTAGCTAGCAACAAAATGACGAGAATTGCTTTGATCGACTTGATGGGCAAGTTGAGAATTTCGGGGTGATTTTCTCAGGTTTTGGTTAAAGAAAGGGCTTTTTGTTGAGAAAGTCATGAACCCATTGGTATTGTTGGTCTTTCTCATGATTCATAAAAACAAAAATTAATTCTTGAAACTACTGAACCACCCAAATCGCTAAGTATTATAAAAACAGCCGCTCTTGAGCGGCTGTTTTGCTATTTGGCGTCGCCTAAATTTAAACTTACTTAGCTTAAAGGTTTAAAGGCTTAAAAAATTAAAACAAAAAACGCCCCGAAGGGCGCTAAGTGAAACGAGCAAAAAAGATTCAGGCTAGTTGACTTGTTGTTTAATGTACTCACCCAGTTCTGAGTGGTGCATGATTTTTGAAACTGGCAATATCTTCTCGGCAGGGCCCCAAGCAAACACGTTTACTGGTGTGTGAGTATGTGTACCTGTACCCCAAACGATGTTTTGACCGGTTGCTTGTTCGCGAGCAAGCAAGTTGCCACGGTCGTTATAAGGGAAGAATGCATCGAAATCGTTGATAGCAGGCACTTCTTCTGCCGATAAATATTTGTGTTGAGCCAATCGGTATGGATTCGGTTTACTCGCTAACACGTTTTTCGCTTGTTCCGCTGTGATAGGGAACTCACTGCTTTCGTTGACGATCTCAGCGAACTTTTCAGGTGTTTGCTGCGCTTTATCCAGTTTCTGAAATTCACTGATCATGCCGTAGTAGCTTTGCTTCTGATTGTATAAACCATCAAGAATATCGAATGCGCCAAAGTTAAAGTTGGGTGCATAGTCGCGATCAGCAAAGGCTTCGCCAGAACGTTTCTGTGGTTTTGGTAGGTTATTCGACGAGTAGCTGAAACCGAAAGAGCCTGTTTCGTGGTCTGCGGTCACAATCACGAGCGTGTCTTCACGATCTTTCGCCCATTCATACACAGTTTGGATCGCTTCATCGAACTTAAGCAATTCATGCAGCATGGTGCCAGCATCGTTACTGTGGCCTGCCCAGTCTATTTGGCCACCTTCGACCATTAGGAAAAAGCCATCTTCATCTTTGGATAGGATGTTGAGCGCTTTTTGTGTCATCTCTTTCAAGCTTGGCTGAGTTCGTTCGCCACTCTTTTTCTTATTGCTATAAGCGATGCCATCGTCCATGCCTGAGTAGGCAAACAGACCAAGTAACTTTTCGCCTTTAGTGTCGTCTAGCATGTTGCGGTTAAACGCTAATTGGTAGCCGTCTTTCTCTGCTTCAGTAAGAAGGTTACGGTCGTCTTTACGCTTTGATTTTAGGTAAACATCACCTTGAGTCAGTTTCTCAAGTTGTTTATAGGTTTCACCTTTGTCGTTGGTCGATTTAGGAATCCAATGACGTAGCCCTCCAGATAGCATCACATCAGCGCCCGTTGCTAGCATATCGGATGCGATTTGATTCTCTAAAGATCGGTGAGGTTGGTGAGCGGCAAAAGAAGCTGGAGTCGCGTGAGTTAAGCGCGTGTCGGAAACTAAGCCAGTCGCTTTGCCTGCTTTTTTCGCTTTCTCAAGTACTGTCTCAACATGGTTACCCTGGGAATCAATACCGATTACTTCTGAACCGCTGTAAATACCCGTTGCAAGCATGGTCGCAGAGCAAGCTGAATCCACTACGATTGCGTCTTCCGGATGTGTAAGGGATGAACCAATAACCCCTTCTTGAGCAAGTTGATAAAGGGCCGTTTTTTTCCCTTTATAGATGGAGTTTGGCGCTTGGTTTGCGTAGGTTTCCAATAAACCAACTTGCTGAGGTCCCATACCATCGCCAATCATCAGAATGACATTTTTGATTTCTGCTGAAAGTACGTTGAATGAGAGTGTAGAGGTTACCACTGCGGTAACAATTGGTTTCATAAAGTGCTTCATTAGTTATCCCTTTTTATATAAGCGAGATGATTAGAACACCGATTTGTGTCAAAGTCGTTTCATATTTGTTTCATCAATATGAAATTGAGCAATAACTCAAGTTTTTAGAAATGCATAAAAAAAGGCTCACATTTCTGTGAGCCTTTGTCGTATTTAGGAGAGTCCAAATAAATGGACTGTGTCATGGCTAATGTCAAGCAAGTGGCAGTTCTGCAACCACCTGATTGAACGCGACTCGAGCTTTTTGAGCTTGCTCTGATAACTCTACTTTTTTCGCTTGAGCTGTACTTAGGCTGTTTTCAGCCTGCTCAAGTGCTTGTTGTAGGTTTTCAGGAAGTTCATGTGTTTCCATTTGCGCACCCTGTTCAAGAACATAAGCGCGGATTTCTTTCTTCACGTCGGCAAGGGCTTTGTAAGCTTCACGTTCAAGTTCTGCGGCATCTTGTGCTGCATCTTTCTCTTTCTCGAACTGTGCCAGTGCCATACCTTCTGCCGACCATGGGTCCATGTCTGGCAGCTCTTCGATGTTAATCGTTGGCTCGATGTAACTCTCTTGGTGACGTAAATCGAGGCTCGTTGCACGAACGGCTGAGATCATCAACATCACAGAGATAGCCAGTAGCGGTAAACCACCAACAATCGCAGCTGTTTGAAGCGTACTTAAACCACCAAGGAACATTAGAATCGTCGGTAGGAATGATAGGGTAAATGCCCAGAACATACGGTTCCAACGCATTGGCTCTTCGGTCACGTTATTCTGAACCACAGAAGCCAGAATGTAAGAAATCGAGTCAAAGGTTGTCGCAGTGAAAATAATACACAGCAGTGTAAATACGGCGATCACTAACGTGCTCATTGGCAGTTGTGCCAGCATTGAGAAAATCGCTTTGGTTGCGCCTTCTTCGTTTAGGATTGCGACAACATCGAGTTCACCAGATAACTGCAGGGATAAACCGTAGTTACCTAAGATCATGAAGAATAAGAAACAGCCTAATGAACCAAAGAAGATAGAGCCTGACACCATCTGTTTGATAGTTCTGCCGCGAGAGATACGCGCAACAAACAGGCCCATACTTGGTGCGAAAACTAGCCACCACGCCCAGTAGAAAATGGTCCAATCTTGTGGGAAATGTGTGTTTTCGAACGTGCCGTAGCCGCCGAATGGTTCAGCCCATGTTGCCATCACGAAGAAGTTAGACAATAGGCGACCAATCGAGTCTAAGCCTGTTTCAAGCATGAAAATCGTTGGACCAGCGATTAGGACGAATACCAATAATCCCATCGCACCCCAGAAGTTAATGTTACTGAGGATCTTGATGCCTTTTTCCAAACCCGCATACGATGAGTACGCGAATATCGCAGTACAAACCAGAAGCACCATAACTTGAGTTAGGTTATTTTTTGGCAAGCCGAATAGGTGGTTAAGACCTTCAGTAATAAGAGGAGCAGCTAAACCTAACGTTGTCGCAGCGCCACCTAATAGGCCGAAGATAAATAGGATATCTACCACTTTACCGGCAACACCGCGGCTATGGTGTTCACCTAGTACAGGCATTAATGCGCTAGAAATTTTTAGTACAGGCTGTTTACGTACATAGAAAAAGTAGGCAATAGGAATCGCAGGGATTAAGTAAATAGACCAAGCAATTGGACCCCAGTGGAATAAACCATAGGTCGCAGCCCAACGCACGGCTTCTTCACTGCCAGGTTCTAGTTGGAAAGGTGGTGATTGATAGTAGTAAGCCCACTCAATACAACCCCAGTACAAGATACTTGCCCCGATACCACCACAGAAAAGCATTGCTGCCCATGATGCGGTTTTGAACTCAGGTTCTTCATCAGCTTCACCCAGTTTAATTTGTCCCATGTCACTGAACACAACGTAAACCATGAAGGCACAAGCTGCGAGTCCAAGCGCTAGGTACAAGAAACCAAGTTGGTCTGTCATAAATGTTTTAGCTACCGCAATCCAGTCTGCTCCTTGCGTCGGGAACATAATCAGCGGGAAGACGATCGTGAGTAGGAGTGCTATCGCACCAAAAAAGGTTGGCTTATCAATAAGCGCAAAAGAGTTTTTCACGAGTATTATTCCATTAAAATGAGAGCGGAATTATGTCGTGAACTCGTTTTTTAGGACAAATCGGGTCTGTTGTCGTGACGACAAATCGTTTTTTGCAATGAAAGAGGCTCAGTGCAATAGATACTGCAAGCGATGCAGTGAAAGGAATACAGTAAAGGGAGGTAAGGTTAAATCAGAGCGAGAAGAATGCCACCAACCGTTGCCGCTGCGGATAAGTATTGCCCTGCTGAATAAGAGTTATCTTCCTCTTCTTCAATCTTATCTGGGTGATCCATACCAAGCGCACCATGAGCAAATGACTCAACCTTATCGGTCACGGTTTCGTTTTCCGCTTCGATTCTCTTCGCTTCTTTATCGATTTCTTTAAGGGCAGATAATAGGGCTTTGCCTTCATCGGAAAGCTTAACGGTATTTTGCTCAACCTTAAGAGGTGCAGGCTTTTCAGCTTCAGTGCTTTTAGCTTGTGCGTTCATTTGCGAAGGTGAATACAGCTGAGTGTTACTCGTTCCTACTGGCGTCATATCGCTCTCCTTACCTATCCTTAAATATAGTATCGGCAGAGGTGTGAAAAACTTGTGCAATTAATCACCGTGGTGATGATTTTTTATTCGCACATTACATTTTCGTCTGCTTAGTCAAACTGCTTGGTAATTAAGCAATTCCTATGCCGATAACAATATTTATCTTAGGGCGCGATTGAAGAAGCCTTTAGCGTACTAGGTTTCTCGTTTACCAGGCTTCTAGCGTACCAGACTTTAACTAAAATAAAGCTTGAGTCTGGAGAGCGAGTTTAATCGCACTTGAGATCGGATCCGCGCTTAGATAGGTGCTTGTATGCCTTCATTCGGTTCTCTTTTTTAACAAAGCGAGCCGGTGGCGAAAGCACTTTAAGCTGATAGTCACTGCTATCCGATGAGATTTCTTCAACTGGGCTGATGATGGCAATTTTCAAATCAGGGTTACGACGTAGAATTGATGCTGCAGTGCCTAAACCACCTTCGGTGTGGAATTTACCAGCGACATGGATCACCTGTTGTTCAGGGTTCGACGCTAGGTAATCAACAATCGATTCAGCCATAGTTTCGTCCCACGTTACCTGAGCAGCAAACTGCTTTTCTGTTTGCTCTGGTGTGCCGTGATGCATCGAAGCCATGAATTTTTCTTTGTAAGGGCTATCGCCAGTATCGACTTCGGATGCAACCCAGTTTCGTTGCTCTGAAGGTAGCTGATCTAGATAGGATAATCCCTTACGGCCAATACACTGTACAAACGGCTTTGGTGCGTTGGCCGCAATGATATCGACGTCGTTGGTTTTAGCGAACTCAACTAACGCGCGGTAATCACTTTCGTAATTTGGCCAAGCAGCCGCTTGAGACATAAGAACTTGTTCGCCAATCTCATCATTTAGATATTGGTTTAATGTGTCCTGATGCTCTCGAGTGAATTGTTCCATTGAAAGCGCGATGTTTGATGTGGCATTGCGGCGCTCTTTTAAGAAGTCGGTTTGAAAGCGATGGATTGCCGAGTGAGTGTGCCATTCGCCAATAAGAACCACATCAGCATCAATCAACTGTTGAGGGAGAGCCTCAAGAGAAAGCGTTTTGCCTTGTGGAGAAGCAAACTGGTAGTCATAGAATGTGGAAACGACTTGCGTCTGCGTGTTAGCTACTTTTTGAGAAGTGCTGTTTGAAGGTTGATTAGCACAAGCTGTAAGCAGGGTAGCTAATCCGATAAGAATAATACGTTGCATGAAATGCCTCCTTGAAGAACACGCATACTAAAGGAGGCAAGATGAGATTTCAATGCAAACGATAATCAATATCAATTAAAGTTGTTTGCGGTACACTCGCAGCATAAAGTCAGCTTCACAGTTGAATAGCTCGGTATCGATGAGTTGTTGTTTAAACTCTTCACTCGCTTTCCAAGCAAACGGCGTCATCTGTAGCAGGTCAAATGCATCCGACCCCGATAGTTCCATCACATAGTTTAGTTGCTCTTGGTGTTCAAGAGTAAAACCTTCGATCACTTCTGGGTCTTCATCGTGCAAACGAACGCCATCATAAATCGCATCACGTAGCTGATACAGGTGTCGGCTGGCTGGTGTCACGGTGATCACGACGCCATTGTCTTTGATTGTGCGCTGTAACTCTTCAGCCTTACATGGTGCATAAATGCGCAGAATGCCGTCTAAGCTATTTTCAGCAAAGGGTAGGCGATGACTCGAAGCAACAGAGAAATCGACCGCAGGGTAGCGTTTAGCCGCGTATTTGATAGCTACCTTAGAGATGTCTAGGCCAAAAGTAGCGCCGTTCTTTTCTTGAAGATTTACCGCAATTTCGTTGGTGTAGTAACCTTCGCCACAACCAATATCTAATAGGCTAGGCGCCTCTTCTGGTAGATAGCGAGAACATAATGTCACCACCGCTTGGCGCATTGGATCGTAATGGTTGCCTTCAAGGAAGCGGCGACGTGCCTGCATCATCTCTTTGTTGTCACCTGGATCTTTTGAGCGTTTGTGGTGCGCTGGCATCAAATTGACATAGCCTTCTTTCGCTAGGTCGAACTGATGGTTTTTTTCACACTTAAACGTACGATCGTTTTGAGATAAAGGTTGGTGACACAAAGGGCATTGGTAAGTCATGACGATCTCAGAGGCATAGAGTTGGGCGCAGATTCTATCAAAAAGGTCTGCATCAGGCTAAATAAAAAGGCGAGAATATCTGCTTCTAGAATAGTGAGCTTATGGCTTATTACAATAAAAATCAGAGCTTAGGTTTAGGTCACGTTTATCTGCGTTTTTTCTGGGTATCGTCTACGCTTTCCTACTGTTTAATTAGAAGCTGATATGACAAAGAAAATCATCCTAGATACAGATCCGGGCATCGATGATGCAATGGCCATCCTATTTGCGGAAGCGCATCCTGATATTGAGCTGGTGGGCATCACCACTGTTTATGGTAATGCGACGATTGACAACGGAACTCAAAATGCTCTTTATCTGAAGCAGAAGTTTGGAATGAAGGCGCTTGTGGCTAAGGGAACGGATAAGCCGTTAATAAGAGATCCCGTTGGAGCCACGGTTGTGGTGCATGGCGAGGCTGGATTTGGGGATGTGAAAGCGCCAAGTTCATTAGATGTTACAGCGATTGATAAGCCGGCTTACCAGTTCATTATCGATAGTGTTCGAGCGGAACCGGGAGAGATCACTCTTGTGGCGGTTGGCCCTCTTACTAACCTCGCGCTCGCTCTGGAAGCGGATCCTGAAATTGTCGACTTAGTAAAAGAAGTGGTCATTATGGGGGGCGCGTTCGGTGAAAATGACCATAGAGGTAACGTGACGCCATTTGCTGAAGCGAATATCCATGATGATCCTCACGCTGCGGATAAGGTGTTTACGGCATCATGGCCAGTGGTAATTATCGGGCTAGATGTCACTGAGGAGAGCTTCTTTACTGGTCAATACCTTGATGATTTACGAGATGAGGCTGGAGAGGTAGGGCAGTTTATCTGGGATGTTAGCCGTTACTACTTAAAGTTCTATTCTGAAAAGGTAGGAATGGAGGGTTGTCATGTTCACGATCCTTCAGCCATTGCTTATGTTATCCAACCATCTCTATTTACCTGTCGTAGTGGCTCAGTCAGAGTAGTGACTGATGGCCCCGCAGAAGGGATGACCATTCAGAAAGTTGATCAACGTAAATATATGAATGATGAGTGGAGTTCATTCCCTGCACAAAAGGTCGGCATTCAAGTGGACAACAATACTCTATTGTCACTCTATAGAGAAACTTTAGTTCATTATTCACAGCAGCAAAGCTAATTGATAGTCATCGTAGTGTTGTAAAAAATAGCTGTAAAAAAGGCCGGATAAACCGGCCTTTGAAGAGCTTTTTTGATTCGCTTACTGAGCTGAAATCACCGTAATCAGCTGGTGGCTTTCGCCAGGCTGTAGCGTTTTACCTGTTTCTAGGCTTGGTGCGTGTAGTGTTGATTCTACACACATCATGGTTAGGTAACCATCGTCTTGCATGTCGCCCATACCTGCAGCGCCTTCCGCCCACGGGTTCCACAATACTGCAGAGTTATGACCGTGGTTCTCAACCGTTAGTGTGCGATCCAGTTTTTTGTCGGCAACAAGAATTTGAGCTTCTGGCTGTGTGTAAACACGGTCAATAGTGTCAGTCAGTACTAGCTCAGTACCACCTTGGCAGATCTTGCCACCTTGTAGGCTATCTATGTACTCAGCACCCATACCTGTGGTCGTTGTGCTGTGAATATCGCCGACATTTAGGTAAGTGTGCAGTGCGCCAGAGAAAGTCCATGGTTGCGAATCAGTGTTCTTCACATCCAAAGTGACTTTTAGCTGGTCGCCAATCTCAACGTTCAATCGAGCATCAAATTGATGAGGCCATACTGCCAGAGTCGCTTCACTAGGTTTTAGGCCTAAGCTGACAATCACGCCAGCTTCACTTTCACGGTGTTCAACC
Source organism: Vibrio sp. QJM3NY_15 (assembly GCF_057785995.1). Taxonomy (NCBI): domain Bacteria; kingdom Pseudomonadati; phylum Pseudomonadota; class Gammaproteobacteria; order Vibrionales; family Vibrionaceae; genus Vibrio; species Vibrio sp. QJM3NY_15. The sequence continues at coordinate 2,585,411 of NZ_CM173517.1, read as the reverse complement.
AATTGCCATTCGCTTGAACGTGCAAAACCATGTGCAGGTGCTGCAATGCGACCAAACCAAGGCCAACATACTGGGATACCGCCACGTAGGGCAGTTTTTCCGTCGAATTTAGCTTGTTGGCTCATCCAAATTAGGTCTTCTTGACCTTGTGGTTGAAATGACACCACATGACCGCCAAACAACGAAATCGCTGCGTTTGCTTTATCGTGGATAACGCGAACCAGTTTTACACCTTCGTGTTCAACGATAGTGACGTTGTCAGAAAGTACAGTCAGTGCAGGTAGAGTAGATAAATCCATTACATGATCCTTCTAAGGAAATTGAATTCAAATGCTGACAAGAACTAGTGTGCTTGTGATTTTATGAGTGACAAGCAGAGTCAGTATTGGAATTGAATTTCAGTGTTTTGGTGATCGGGATTGAAGTCGGAAGTCGTTTAAAAGATAGCAGGTATTAAAAAGGCGACACTAAGGTCGCCTTTTTCAAAGTCTGCTCAAAACAGTCTTCGCTAATGCTTATCTAAAGCGATTTCTAAAAAGAAATTACTTAGAGATGTGAGCGATTAGGTCTAGAACTTTGTTTGAGTAACCGATTTCGTTGTCGTACCAAGATACAACTTTAACGAATTTGTCAGTTAGAGCAACACCAGCTTTAGCATCGAATACTGAAGTTTGAACTTCACCGATGAAATCTTGTGATACTACTTGGTCTTCAGTGTAACCAAGAACGCCAGCCATTTCGCCTTCAGAAGCTTCTTTCATTGCAGCACAAATTTCTTCGTAAGATGCAGCTTCTTTTAGGTTAACAGTTAGGTCAACTACAGATACGTTAGCAGTTGGTACACGGAAAGCCATACCAGTTAGAAGGCCGTTTAGTTCTGGAAGAACAACGCCTACAGCTTTAGCAGCACCAGTTGAAGATGGGATGATGTTTTGAGAAGCACCACGGCCACCGCGCCAGTCTTTAGCAGAAGGGCCATCTACAGTTTTTTGAGTTGCTGTAGTAGCGTGAACTGTAGTCATAAGACCAGACTCAATGCCCCACTTATCGTTAAGTACTTTAGCGATAGGTGCAAGACAGTTAGTAGTACAAGAAGCGTTAGAAACGATGTCTTGACCAGCGTAAGATGCTTGGTTAACGCCCATTACGAACATTGGAGTAGCATCTTTAGAAGGACCAGTAAGAACTACTTTCTTAGCGCCAGCAGTGATGTGCTTACGTGCAGTCTCGTCAGTTAGGAAAAGACCAGTTGCTTCAGCAACTACGTCTACTTCGATAGCATCCCACTTAAGATCTTCTGGGTTACGCTCAGCTGTAACACGTACAGTTTTACCGTTAACGATTAGGTTACCGCCTTCAACTTCAACAGTACCGTTGAAACGGCCGTGAGTTGAGTCGTACTTAAGCATGTATGCCATGTATTCAACGTCGATAAGGTCGTTGATACCAACAACTTCGATGTCATTGCGCTCTTGCGCTGCACGGAATACGAAACGACCGATACGGCCAAAACCATTAATACCTACTTTGATAGTCATTGTAGTTGCTCCACAACTTAATTTCTGATTAAAGATAACTGGTAGTAAAATTACAGAATCCAGTATACATCTGCAATAGATAATCCGACTTAACTTGTTTAATGTCAAAAAAAAGCGACGCTTTTCTTAACAATTGGGTGTAAGTGGTTGAAATTTGACCATTGCGACTGGCTCTGAACCCTTCCAGTTGGGTAAAATACCCCTAAATGATGATTCACTTATGAGTGTATATGTACAATGTTTCCTGGTGAGAAAGTATGTGCTACAAAACGACTCATATGCAAGCCTTTATAGAAAAAAGTAAATATAATAAAAGAGAATGTGGACGGATATTAACGTGATTCACGAGGAAGAAAATATGACAAAGCCTGATGAATACTGGCGTGAACGCCTAACTGATGATGAATATGAGGTGTGTCGACTACGTGGTACAGAGGCCCCTTATAGCGGTAAGTTGTTACATAACCATGATACGGGTATCTATAGCTGTACCTGCTGTGAAACCCCTTTGTTTATATCGGATAACAAATATGATTCAGGGTGCGGTTGGCCTAGCTTTGACGCCCCTGTGAATGATGAAGCAGTACGCTATATAGAAGATCTAAGTCACGGAATGAAGCGTGTAGAGATCCGTTGTGCAGCCTGTGATAGCCATTTAGGTCACGTTTTCCCTGATGGACCTAAGACAACAGGTGAGCGATTTTGTGTTAACTCAGTGTCGTTAATTTTCAACAAAAATGACAAAACTACGAAATAACTTGTAACTATTGTCTAATCCTTACAAGTTGCTTTCAGGCACTTAAAGGGATGAATAGCCAAGTGGGTAGGGTTAACTCTAGTACAAATAAAAACAGCTACCATGAAAGTAGCTGTTTTTTTGTGCGTTAAGAAATCGAAAACTAATAGTTCGGCACTATGGATGCGGTGTAAACGCCGTCTTCAATGGCTTCGACAATCTTTTCGGCATCATCATTGAATTGCTTGTATTGAGGTTTGTCGAAACGATACAACACATTAAGTTCTGCTTCTGAAGCGATGGGTACATCAAAATCTTTGGCGACCATGGCCCATAAATACGCTTTCTCTAAATGACCTAGGCTGTGATTAATACTGGCCATGGATTTGAAAATTTCAGTATTGACGGCAGAACCATTGGAAAGCGTTAAAGCATTATTGAGCAGCGTTAAAGTTTTTTCATGATCACGAGTCGTGTAGAAGGTGGCTAATGCATATTGCATTTCTGCCGTGTTTAACGCTTCTTTTCCTTCTAGCTGCAAGAAACTGCGTCTGGCATTGGTGTCACCGGTTTGTGACCACAAGAAGTAGAGCGTTTCTGGTGTATCCGATTGAGACAGCTCTTTAACGATTCGTTCAGATTCTTCAATACTATGCATTAAAGCCGTGAAGCGACGTTCTTGAAGTTTAGATTGATCGATGGTTTCAATTTGTGCAGCCAACTCTAGACACTTCTTATAAGAGGCGACCAACTCAAATTCTTTGATCTTATTGATTTCGGTTGGTTGTTTTAGAACTTCGAAGCGATGCCAGATGAGATCGGTACGTGCCACACGGCATTGTCCGTCGTTCATATTGAGCTGTTCACATTGTAATGCCGAATTGCTTTGGCATAGCTGATCCGTGTTCTTGTTCCCTTCAAGGCAACCAGCAAGCGCAAGAGGCAATATGCCAATAGCCAACCATTTCATAATCTTCATATTCCTTCACTTGTGATCAATTACACTTATTTTCGGTGAGGTTCTTGACTCAATTCTGTTACAGGTTATTTTCTGGTGAAAATTGTTAAAACTAGGGCTCTATCATGGATGCAGAACAACTTCTTAGCGCAATGACTCCTGAGGTCTACGAGCGTTTAACTTATGCCGTTGAAACGGGCAAATGGCCAGAAGGTACGGCGCTTTCCAAAGAACAACGTGATTCGTGTATGCAAGCTGTCATGTTATACCAATCTAAACATAATGATGAAGCTCAGCATATGACAATTGCGGCTGGTGGTGACATAAGTTTTAAATCAAAGGCTGAACTCAAGAAACAGTTTAAATCAGACCAAGAAGATATTGTTAGGGTTAACCCGAATCATTAGGCTTAAATTACAACAAAGGGGAGGCGCTGTGCCACCCCTTTTTAATGTTAAGCTGTTTATTTTTAAGCAATAAATATAAATAATTTGCTTTAAAATACCCGCTTACTTACAAGCTCATCTCGCCGCGTAACACTTGTTGCATCTTATTTTTTACTTCTTCGTAGCCTAGGTTTTGGCTGAGCAAGTAATGCAGTTTCGCAAGTGCTGCTTCTGGTGTCATATCGTAACCACTCACCACGCCAGCTTCTGCTAACGCACAACCCGTCGCGTAACCACCCATGTTGACTTTACCCGCCAAACATTGAGTTAGGTTAACCACAATCACACCACGCTCAGAGGCATCTTTTAGGTGCTGAAGCAGTTCTGGGTTCTGTGGCGCATTACCAACACCAAAAGTAAGTAAAATCATTGCGTTAACTGGCTGTAGTAGCGTGTTACGGATCACTTCGTGTGATATGCCAGGGTACATAGTGATCACACCGATGGGTTGCGGTGTAATGTTATGAACCTTGAAAGCACCTTCAGGTTGTTCGTTTACCTTTACGTTATTGCTGATCTGGATATTGATACCCGCTTCTAGCAATGGGGTCAGGTTTGGAGAGGTAAATGCATTGAAGCCATCAGCGTGTGATTTTGTGCTGCGGTTACCACGCATCAACTTGTTGTTGAAGAACAGTGTCACTTCGTTGATAGGGTAGTTTGCTGCAATGTGCAGTGCATTCAGTAGGTTTGCTTGTCCGTCTGAACGTAATTCTGCTAATGGGATCTGAGAGCCCGTAACAATCACAGGTTTGCCGAGATTTTCTAACATGAAAGACAGGGCTGAGGCGGTGTAAGCCATTGTGTCTGTGCCATGCAGGATAACGAAACCATCGTATTTATCGTAGTTCGCGCGAATATCATCAGCGATAGTCTGCCAATCAAGTGGCGTCATATCTGAAGAGTCCATAAGTGGAGAATATTCGTGAATGGTGTACTCAGGCATCTCTGGGCGATGGAACTCAGGCATGCCAGCTAGCTGCTTATCCATAAAACCAGCGACAGGAACATAGCCGTGATCTGCAGATTTTTGCATGCCAATTGTGCCGCCGGTGTACGCGATATAGATGTGTTTTCTTTCCATGGCGATGATTACTTAGTGTGATGTAGGGAACAGGGGGGCGATTATAGCGAATTATCGTGCAATAAAAAGAGGCACCTCACACAGAGGTGCCTCTCGATCATTGAGCTTTTGGGTTAACCTATTGAACTTGGCAGTTTAAGCAAAAAGCATAACGTCCTTGTGGGTCGTTAAAGTTGCCTAATAGTTGACTATCTTGAGCTAACTGCTGAGTAACAGGCTGTAAACTGCTTGGTATCATCGATTGAATATCAAGACCTATCGACATCTGTACTTGGTTCATAAATTGCTGAATAAACTGTTCAGTGGCCGTAAGAGGTTCTTCTACCCAGTAGATATTGTAGCTTTCTAGTTCAGCGAGTGAAGCGGCCGCTTCAATTGCGTCATCAAAGTCACCAATCTCATCCACTAAACCTTTCTGCATAGCATCTTGACCCGTCCATACTCGACCTTGAGCAATCTTGTCGACAGCATCGACTTCCATGCCACGGTTTTCTCCAACTAAGCTAATGAATCGGCGGTAGCCATTTTCAATGCCCATTTGGAACGCATCTTTCGCGCCATCGCTTAAGCCTGTTGTAATACCAAGGCCAGAGAAAGGTGACGTGCCGACACCATCTGTGTAAACCCCAATGTCGTTCAAACCTTTTTCGAAGGTTGTGATAACACTGAAGATACCAATTGACCCCGTTAGCGTGGTTGGTTGAGCTAGGATTTTGTCTGCACCCATTGAGATCCAGTAACCACCAGAAGCAGCAAGGCTCGACATGGAAACCACAACCGGTTTGCCGGCTTCTTTAAGCGCTTCGACTTCGTTGCGAATCACTTCTGAAGCAAAGGCGCTGCCACCCGGGCTATCTACTCGAAGCACAACCGCTCTCACTTTGTCGTCGTTACGAGCTTGGCGAAGTAAGGCTGCAGTGGTATCACCACCAACAGTACCTCTTGGTTGCTTACCATCCATAATGGCGCCGCTAGCAACAATAACTGCCACATCATGTGATTCGCTGGTCATGTCTGGAATCATGGTTGAACGATATTCGTAGTAACCAAATGCGTTGTAGCTATCTTGGCCATCACTGCCGAACACATCTGCCAGTTCTAATCGAACTTGTTGGCGTGTTGCCAGTTCATCAACTAAGCCAAGTTTCTCGGCCAGTTTTGCAATATCACCGTCAACCGATTCAAGCTCTTTCAAGAACGTATCCATGCTTGGATTCAGTGTTTTCGCATCGATTTGACGGTTGTTAGAAACATCATCAACGTATGCTCCCCACAGTTGGCCTAACCAACGAGAAGCGGACTCTTTCGCTGCGTCTGACATGTCGTCGCGAATGAAAGGTTCGATTGCAGACTTGTAAGTACCGACGCGGAACACGTGTGTATTTACGTCAAGCTTCTCTAATAGAGTTTTGTAGAATAACGAGTAAGCACTGTAGCCTTTAAGTAGCACGCCGCCGTCTGGTGATAAGAAGACTTTGTTAGCGTAACTGGCTAGGTAGTACTGGCTTTGGTTGTAAAAATCACCCACCGCATAAATCGGCTTACCTGTTGCTTTGAATTCGTTAAGAGCCTTAGCAATGTAACGAAGCTTAGTCAGGTTGGTTTCTGGCAGCTCTTTGAGTGCTAAAACAAGACCAGTGACGTTTTCGTCGTCTTTTGCATAGCGAATCGTTTCAACGATATCAAACAGGACATTCTCTTTCGGGAGGTCCTTGCCAAGCAGTGAACCTGTTACGGAGTCCATCGGATTAATGTAGCGACTTTGTTCGACAATCGGCCCTGAAAGGTTAAGTACCAATGCTGATTGTTGCGGAACGGTTGGTTGAGTCGTATCTGAGTGAAAGTACACAAAGTAAATAATGGCGATACTGAGCAAAAAGAACAGGTTAACAAGCGCAAGACGCACAAACGTAATGAGCTTCCAAATCCCTTTAAAGATCATACCGATAAATTTGAATATTTTTTTCATTCTGTCTCCACAGTGAGATTACGTCGCTTTAACAAGTCGTAGTACCATTAATCTCAATAATATTAACTGCTTAGTATCCTACGATAATTCCCTAGCTCAAACTACACCAAGAATTGTTAATCGATATATATTCTCATTAAGTGTAGTCAAATTAAGGGTTTCTGAACGATTAATATGTCCTGCATTATGATCGGTGTTACAAAAATGTAAACGGTTGTTTGAACTTTTGGTGATTGAGCTATACTGTGGTCTGACCACAAGGATAAAATAATAGAAGTGATGTCTGCCATGTACCCACATTTACTCGAACCACTCGATCTTGGATTTACTCAGTTACGTAACCGTGTATTGATGGGATCAATGCACACGGGTTTAGAAGAAAATAAAGAAGGCCTACACAAACTCGCCGCATTTTACGAAGAGCGAGCTAGAGGAGGCGTTGGCCTTATTGTAACCGGTGGTTTTTCTCCAAATCTACGTGGCAGATTAACTCCGTTCAGTGCTGAATTCAGCAAGGTTAAACACGCGAAAGCTCACCAAGTTGTCACAGAGGCCGTGCACAAACATGGCGGTAAAATAGCCCTTCAATTGTTGCATGCTGGCCGCTACGCGATGCACCCTTTTGCTCAAAGTGCTTCGGGCATTAAAGCGCCTATCGCTAAATTTGCACCGAGCGAAATGAGCCCGCGTCAGATTAAGAAAACCATTGATGCCTTTGCAAATAGTGCGGAGCTTGCTCAAGTTGCCGGTTATGACGGTGTCGAGATCATGGGATCTGAAGGTTACTTAATTAACCAATTCATCTGTAAGCGTACCAACATGCGTTACGACGAATGGGGCGGCTCTTATGAAAAACGCATGCGCTTCCCATTAGAAATTGTTAAGTCGATTCGTGAAGCCGTTGGCGACGAGTTTATTATTATTTTCAGACTGTCGATGCTTGATTTAGTTGAACAAGGCAGCACGTTTGAAGATGTTGTATTACTCGCTCAAAAGCTTGAAGAAGCGGGCGTGACCATTATCAATACGGGTATCGGTTGGCACGAAGCTCGTGTTCCTACGATTGCGACTCAGGTACCACGTGGTGCTTTCTCTTGGGTGACGGAAAAGGTTAAGCCTTACGTGTCTATCCCTGTTGTGACATGTAACCGCATCAATACGCCAGAAGAAGCAGAACGCATTCTCAGCTCTGGTCAGGCGGATATGGTGTCTATGGCTCGTCCTTTCTTGGCTGACCCTGATTTCGTTAATAAGGCCGCTCAAGACCAAGCTCAATTTATTAATACTTGTATCGGTTGTAACCAAGCTTGTCTTGATAACGTATTCAAAGGTAAAAGAGCGAGCTGCTTAGTTAACCCACGAGCGTGTTACGAAACAGAAATTGTTGTTCAACCTGCTCAAGCCACTAAAACTATTGCCGTAGTCGGTGCTGGCCCCGCAGGTCTAGCTTGTGCGACAACGTTAGCGCAGCGTGGACACACCGTTGACTTGATTGAGAAAAATGACCGAATCGGTGGCCAATTTAGACTGGCGATGCAGATTCCGGGGAAAGAAGAATTTAGAGAAACCATTCGTTACTTTGCGAACCAAATTGACGCAGCAGGTGTAAATCTTAAACTCGATACTGAAGCGACGTTTGAGATGCTGCTTAAGTACGATGAAGTTGTTATGGCGGCGGGTGTTGAACCTAGAAAGCTTAACCTCGAAGGGATTGATCAAGAAAAGGTAGTCGATTACCAAACCTTAATTCGTGAAAAGACACCGGTAGGCGAAAAGGTTGCGATTGTTGGTGCTGGTGGTATCGGTATTGATGTGGCAACCATGCTGACAGAGCCGACTTCTCATAGCTTGGACGACTGGCTGCATGAGTGGGGCATTGATAAGAACATGGAACACCCAGGTGGACTTTATCCTTATCCTGATTCGTTCAGTGACAAAACGGTTTGGGTGATGCAGCGTAAAGCCGGTCGAGTGGGTAAAGGCCCAGGTAAAACTACTGGCTGGATTCATAAACGTACTCTAGAAAAACGTGGCGTTAACCTGTTAGGTGGTGTCAGCTACAACAAGATTGATGACCAAGGTTTGCACATTACGATTGATAAGAAAGAGCAGGTACTCGATGCCGATTCCGTCATCGTGTGTGCGGGTCAAGTTTCTGTTCGTCCGTTTGAAGATATGTGGCAAGAGTTTGGTGGCAAACTGCACGTGATCGGTGGTGCTGATTACGCGGGTGAACTTGATGCGGTACGTGCTATTCGCCAAGGTGTTGAGTTAGCGATTAAACTCTAGCAACAAACAGAATACACTCGTTCATAAACTTGAACTAAACCTGTAAATAAGGCTCCTAAGTCATAGATTTAGGAGCCTTTCTTATTTCCAATATTGTTTGAACTATTGTGTCAATTGGACAGCCGTTGAGATTTATTATCGTTTGTATTCTGTGCTACAGTTCAACTATACAAACAATAAAAATTAGTAAGGACTTCAAATGGATGCTTTGGATCTATTGCTCAACAGACGCTCTATCGCAAAACTCTCTGATCCAGCACCTGAAGGTGTCGCGTTAGAAAATATCATCAAAGCAGGTTTACGAGCTCCAGATCACGGCGCACTGACACCATGGCGCTTTGTTATCGCACAAGGTTCAGGATTACAGAAGCTCTCTGATATCTTGGTGCGTGCTGCTGAAGCGGACGAAAGCGAAGAAGCGGTTATCGAGAAAGTAAAAAAAGCGCCGTTCCGAGCTCCTATGGTGATTACTATCATCGCAAAGGTAACTGAGCACGAGAAAGTGCCTGCGTTCGAACAACACCTATCTGCAGGTTGTGCAGCTCAAGCCATGCAAATGGCCGCAGTCGCACAAGGCTTCCAAGGTTTTTGGCGTTCAGGTAAATGGATGTTCCACCCAGAAGTTCACCAAGCTTTCGGCCTCGAAGGCGATGACGAAATTGTTGGTTTCCTATACCTAGGTACTCCGGGCTGCACGCCAATGAAAGTACCAGAGCGTGATTTCTCAAAGTTCGTTGAGTTCTTATAGATCTCGTCAGTAAAACAACGACACAACGAATTGTTGAATGCTAACTGTATAAACAACCAGTTTTCCTTGATTTCTAGGGGCCACATTAGATAATGTGGCCCTAATTGTTTGTAGCATCTGGAAAAACATGTCTCGCCTTATTATTGCTGAAAAACCAAGCCTAGGCCGCGCGATCGCCGCCGCACTACCTAATCCACAAAAGAAAGACCAAGGGTTTATCAAATGTGGTAATGGGGATGTGGTGACTTGGTGTATTGGACACTTATTGGAGCAGGTTGAGCCAGACGCTTATGACGACCGTTATAAGAAGTGGAACTTAGCCGATCTTCCTATTGTGCCAGAGCAATGGCAGCTGAGACCACGCAAGACTTCAAGCAAACAGCTTACGGTGATCCGAAAGCTATTGAAGGACGCCACACAAATTGTCCATGCGGGCGACCCGGATAGAGAAGGGCAGTTGCTGGTTGATGAAGTGATTGATTATTGCAAGGTGTCTAAGGCTAAGAAAGAGTCGATGGACAGGTTACTGATTAGTGACTTGAACTTGCCAGCAGTAAAGCGTGCGCTCTCTCAAATGCGCAGTAACCGCGATTTTATTCCACTTTCTATTTCTGCATTGGCGCGCTCTAGAGCCGATTGGCTATATGGCATGAACATGACTCGCGCATATACCTTGCTTGGTCAAAAGGCGGGCTACCAAGGGGTATTGTCGGTAGGGCGAGTACAAACGCCTGTACTTGGTTTGGTGGTAAGGCGTGATGAAGAGATCGAAAACTTCATTCCTAAAGATTATTTTACTCTGCATGCGCTGATCCCTTACCAAAACAACGGCCAGAGCTTTGATATTCGAGCGCGTTGGAAGCCAAGCGAAGCATGTAAGCCATGGCAAGATGAAGAAGGCCGCGTGCTCAATCGAAAGCTGGTTGAGAACGTGGCTCAGCGAATTGCGAACCAACCCGCGACGGTAACAGAATCAGAGCAGAAGCAAAGCAAACAAGCTGCGCCACTTCCTTACTCACTGTCAGCTTTACAAATTGACGCGTCTAAGCGTTTTGGAATGAGTGCTCAGCAGGTACTCGACACTTGTCAGTCATTGTATGAGAAACACAAACTCATCACTTACCCACGTTCTGACAGCCGATACTTGCCTAAAGATCACTACTCGCAACGAGAGTCAGTCGTCGATGCTATCGCTAACAATGCGAAAGAGCTGCAAAGTGGTGCTCAAGGTGCGGATCTTTCCCTTAAATCCAAAGCATGGAATGACAGTAAGGTCGACGCTCACCACGCGATAATCCCAACACCGAAAAAATCATCGGTGAATGGCCTATCTGCCAATGAGATGAAAATCTATCAGCAAATCGCCCGCCAATATCTGATGCAATTCTACCCACCTGCCATTTTCGCCGATGCAAAGCTCGTCTTTGATATTGCTGGTGGCGTGTTCGTCGCAAAAGGGCGACAACTTATTAACCCAGGTTGGAAAGTGTTGATGGGGAAAACGGACACCGAAGAGAAAGGCGACGGCACAGATACGGTTCCTCCATTGGATAAAGGAACGGTGCTGACTTGTCGTGAAGGCGTGATTGGCGATAAGAAAACCGAGCCACCAAAACACTTTACCGAAGCGACGTTGTTACAAGCGATGACAGGTATCGCGCGCTTTGTGGCAAACAAAGACCTTAAAGCTATTTTGAAAGAGACCGATGGCCTTGGAACAGAGGCAACTCGTGCGGGCATTCTTGATACTTTGTTCAAAAGACAGCTACTAACTCGACAAGGTAAAAGCATTCATAGCAGCCCTGCGGGGAGAGGTTTGATTAATGCCTTGCCTGAGGACTCGACCTTTCCCGACATGACCGCTCACTGGGAGCATCAGTTGCAAGGCATGGCTGAACGAAATCAAGCGTATCAACCCTTCATGCAAGAGTTAGAAAGCAAGATTGATGGTTTGATGGGCAAGGTAAAAACGGGTGAAGTTCCTGAATCCCTGCGCCATCTTCCTAAAGTCGAAAGACCTGCCTTTAAACGCCGCAAAGGTGGTGGTGCGAAGTCTTATGCCAAGAAAGGGACGTATGCTAAGAAAGGCACTAAAAGCTAGGAACTAAAAGTTAGGCACTGAGAGCAAACTGCTGTTTATTAGCGATACTAGAATTAACGACCGACTTTGCGCCCACAACGCTTAAATAACTTTTGCCAATAGTCGACATGGCGGCGAGTGGATGATCGAAAGGCTTGATGCGCATCTTTGATGGGAAAGTAATAACTGTGTAGCTCAGGCTGTGCGTCAAACATAGCAAGTTGCGGGGCTAGCTGCTGATAGTAGCCATCCAATTGCGCCATGTAAGGCTGAACCTTGTCAATATACTGTTGTTCGAACACATTGTTGAGATAGCGAAACTTAGTCGTGTCTCGTTGTTTCCCGCAGATGATATTGGCGTCAAAAGTAGTCAGCTGCTGGGTGATGGTATCAAGCTCGGCCGAAGCACGAGATAGTGAGTAGTACAAATCCCCAAGCGTCGAACTCTTCTCTAATCCTTCTTGAACCTCAGTAGTCTTGCCCGAAACGAGCGGTATGTTTAACGCTTGATTGATATGCTTTAGGGCGTCACTTGTCTGTCGGACTTGTTCGCCGATATCAGCACGCAACCACTGACTTCCACGCATATGCGACTGCATCGCTTCACTGGCATAGATGAGATTCCATTGGTGCAGTGGAAATTGTGCGAGTTTCTGTTGCTCGATTTCTCTGAGTAATTCTACGATCTCTGGTTCTAATTCGTTATTAGATAAACAATGACCAACACCTTCCAGTAAAGCGACTTGATAATCGTAATTTCTGAACTCGTCGGCGACTTTCCCAAGTACAGAGTTTCTTTCTGCAATCAGGTTGAATAATCCACATTGCCGAAGTTGATAACTGTCTATGAGCCCGATAGAGAGCGAAGGAACTTCAATAAACAGTTCTCGCTTTCTCGGTAAGCTTTCGAGCTCCCAGCCTTCTTGTATCTCGTCAGCATCTTGCACGTTGGCGATTTTGGTCTGATAGTCGTCGAAATAGTTCTGTGGGCTGTCATCGAAACATCCAGTGAGCACCATTGTTAGACACAACAGCGGTGAACATACGAGTAAGCTTGAGATAACGCGACGACCCATGTGACGGCTACCAGTCTATTTCGCTACCATCGAAATTAAAGAAGTGACCACTCACTTCAGTATTCGATGACTCTATTACAGTCACAAGGCCTTTAGCTGAAGTCTCTGTATCAATAAGAGCATTAGGGCCGCCCATTTCCGTCTGTACCCAACCAGGATGTAACGCTAACACTGTAAAGTCATTATCGGTCAAGTCGTTGCTTAAACTTTTCACAACCGAGTTTAAAGCCGCTTTCGATGAACGATAGATGTAGCCTCCGCCTGATGTGTTTTCAGACATGCTGCCCACTCTTGATGAAAGGCAAGCGATCTTTTTTATTGAGCTCTTTGTTAGCAGAGGCAGTAAGGATTCAACGAGTTTAAGAGGTGCGATGGTATTGATTTCAAAAACACGACGCCACTCTTCTACATCGGTATTGCCTAACCCATAACCTTTAGGGCCATAGTAGCCAGCGTTGTTGATGAGAATATCGATGGATTCAAGTTTTGAAGGAAGTTCATTGACCGATGGATAGTCCGTGATGTCGAGCTGTATGCACGAAAGGTTGTTGTTTTCGTTTGCGAGAGCAAGTAACTCTTGTGCTGTGGAAGCATCGCGATAAGTGGCATACACGGTGTGGCAATCATTGACGTAGTGTCGGGCGAGGCTTAAGCCAATACCTCGGTTCGCACCAGTGATAAAAATAACGCTCATAATGATTCCTTGTTAGTTCAATCAGTTAAGTGTGATGGGTTAACGCGAGAAAATCAACGCTCCACCAACTGACCATCAGCATGCTCACGAAAATCATTACTGCTGCGACAGAGCCGCAGATCACACCACAGATGAGTATTACGTCTTTCATTGTTGTCTCTGGAATCAATTAAAGGTAATGATAATTATTATCATTAATTAAGGTTGTCGCCAAGTCTGAGACTGTTATGATTTTGAGACTGATACGTAATACGCCTGACTATGACTCCTTTAATTTACCATCCAATTTATTCTCAGTTGCCTTTACCAGAAGGGCATCGTTATCCAATCCATAAATATCAACTGTTGCACAGTGCAGTGAAGCACCACATGGACAGCGATCCAAAATGGGGTAATGCATTCGAAATGTTCCAGCCAATGCCTGTTTCGGTAGAACAAGTAAAGCAGGTACACGATGGTGAATATGTCGATTTGCTGGTTTCTGGAAATTTGCCTGCAGCAAAAATGAGACGTATCGGGTTTCCGTGGAGCGAACAGCTTATAGAAAGGACACTCTATTCAAGTGGTGGCACCTGCTTGGCGGCAGAAATGGCCATCGAAAGTGGTTTAGCGATTCATCTCAGCGGTGGCTACCATCATGCGCACCGAGATTTTGGCAGTGGCTTCTGTTTGTTGAATGATCTGGTTCTAGCAGCAAAACACGCATTAACCTTTGAGCATATAGATAAAGTGCTGATCGTCGACAGTGATGTTCACCATGGCGATGGTACAGCGACACTTTGCCAAGAGAGCGATGAGATTATTACTCTGTCATTCCACTGCGATAAGAACTTCCCTGCGCGTAAACCTGTGTCTGACTTGGATGTGCCGTTAAGCCGTGAAACAGAAGATGAAGAGTTTCTGCGTTGCTTTGAACAAGTCACCAACATGGCTATTGCTCATCATCAACCGGATTTGATTATCTATGATGCGGGTGTCGATATTCATCAAGATGACGAATTGGGGTATTTGAATGTTTCGACAAAAGGGATATTTGAACGCGATTGTTTGATGCTCAACTTAGCAAAGAGTGAAGCGATTCCAATGGCGTGTGTTGTAGGTGGCGGTTATCGGTCGGAACACAAAGATCTGGTGCCGATTCACATGCAGTTACTAAACGCTGCATTGGTTGTGAATAGCTGAACCGTTGAGCTCCGTGATCATCAGATACAAAAAAGCCGCTGATTTCTCAGCGGCTTTCTTTAATGTGGTGGAGGGATAGGGATTTGAACCCTAGAACCGCTATTAACGGTTGCCGGTTTTCAAGACCGGTGCTTTCGACCACTCAGCCATCCCTCCAGTGCCGCGAATAATATAGTGGTGTGATTCGCTTGTAAACCCCCACAAACACTGTTTGCTTTGTTTATGAACGGTTTGGTCGTTTTTTATCTATATTGATGAAAATTTCACGTAACAATAAGTGTGTTGATTGGCATTGGCTCTAGACAGAAGAGAAATCACTGAGAACGATGACCAAGAAGGGGGAACGAAAGACTCATGTAACGCAGTAATAGAATATCTCGGAAATAGCAGTATTTAAAAAATAGACGAGATACCAGAAACGAAAAAAGCCGCTGATTTCTCAGCGGCTTTTCGAATGTGGTGGAGGGATAGGGATTTGAACCCTAGAACCGCTATTAACGGTTGCCGGTTTTCAAGACCGGTGCTTTCGACCACTCAGCCATCCCTCCAGTGGCGTGAATAATATAAGGGGGAGAGTGCCTTGTAAACCCTTAATTATCATAATCTTGTTTGGTTGCTTGTTTTCTGGTCATTCGCGGCAATAAAAAAGGGAAGCTGCATGCTTCCCTTTTTTGTTTGGAGACTAATTAGTCATTTTTTGTGTAGAAACGCTGTAGTTCAGTTAGACCTTGCATCAACACAGGTAAGCGAGGACTTACATTTTTCAGGCGTTGATAATTCTGGTCGTACAATTTGTAGTTACCAAATTTATCTAGCACCGTTGTTTGTTGATCAGTAACAAGAGCTAATTCACGAGAGTCGCCCGCCAGGATCCATTTTCTCTTACGCTCGTTAAACAGACTACGACCGCTACTGAAATCAGTCGGGTTCGAAGATACACCTAATAACTCTTGCATCAGTGTTACGGACACATCCAAATGACTCGAACGATGTGTGTATTCAGAAGCAGACTTACCAGGCCAGCTAATAAAAAGCGGAACCTGCAACTGGTAGCGACTGTAGTTGGAATTTGCACCCCAGCTATTGGTCTTGGTTTCATTAAATTCAGTACCGTGGTTCGACGTGATGATAACCACCGTATTGTCTTTTAGATCGAGACGTTCTAGTTCTGCATAAATTGTCGCGAGCTGAGCATCAGCCGCTTGAGCTGACTTTTGATAGTCTGCAGCAAAGCGTTCTGCTGTGCTTAATGTAGAGTCAGACTCTGAACTAGAATCGTAGCCAGCGAAGTTATCCAGCGTGGTCAGTTCTATGAAGTTAAACCAAGGGCGTTTAGCTTGCGGTGATTGAATCCAGTTAGACCAAGCTTGTATCGCGCTTTTGTCATCATAAGTTGCTTGCTCTGGCATAACATCACGGCCTCGGAAGATGATTTCCGAGTAAAGAGCATCGTCAAAGTTATCGCCACTGAAAGCCGCAAACTTATAATTGTGATTATCTAAAACGTCCAACAGTACTGCACTTGAACCTTGAGCTTCGATGCTGCTTGCGTAGCTGCTCGGAAGGCCATAGAACAAACCAAAAATACCAAACATGTCGTTACTTGAACTGTAGTGGTTGGTGAAGTTGATCGATTGCTGTGCGTAGGCATAGCTGTTTGGCATCGCTGTGGCATTAAGCGCATCAGAGCGAAGATTGTTCACACTCACCATCAGGATATTAAGATCATCACTGCGGCGGTTGTATTGAATTTTTTCTAGCGGGTAGCTAACTAGGTTTACGTTCTCTTTATTCGCTTCTAAACGCTCAAGGTACTCTTCACGGTCTAATAGGCCATGTTTTTCCATAAAGCTTTTCGCTGTCATTGGGTACGACAGTGGGAAGTTCGCTTTTTGGCTAGTAATTGGGTTATAGAAATACGCATCAGCCCACATATAGGTCAAGTGGCTGCTGATGAAACACAAGAAGAAGACGGCAGTAATCGGACGGCCAATGTGTTTATGAGACAGTTTACGCTGTTTACGCCAAACCCATTCAGATAGGCCTAGCTGTAATAAGAAGATAAACGGCATAACAATGAAGAGGTGCTGCAAATCAGAAGTAAATGCAGATTCCTCTCCACTGAATAAAACCTCCCACACGACAGGTGTCAGGTGGAGGTTTATATTTTGATACGTTTGGGTATCAATCAGTAGGACAGTTAAACCTATGGTCGCGAAGATAACGGCAACCAAACGTAATAACTTCCTCGACGGAAGAATAAAAGTGAGCGGGAACAGCACTAATAGATAGAGCGCGAACACTAAAAAGCCAAAATGACCAACCCAAGATGCAGCCAAATAGAATTGACCCAGCAAGGTTTCTGGCCAAGCAGATTGAGTAATATAACGAGTACCTATCAACATCGCCGCAATGATGTTGAAAAATGCAAACCAGTGACCCCAACCAACCAGTCGAGATACACGATCGCTATAAGAGTTTGCGCTGTCTACCATTTATAATTCTTTTTTCCGTCAATCAAATTTAGTGAGACTGTTTGTCTTCAAGAGAAGAAACCAACGCCTCGGCAAATTTTTCAGCAATTCCTTTGCGTTGTGAAGCAGCAACGTTCTGATTTAAGACATTGGTTGCGATATTTCCAGCGATCATCAGTGAAAGTTCTGGTGAAGCTTTGTGCTTTGTTAGTACAGCACCTACTTCAGCTAGGATTTTTTCAACTTGTTCATCTGTGTATTTAGATATAATCGGCATAAGGACTCTAATAATGATAGTAAAAGCGGCTTATGATAACCTACTATGCACGACAACTGAAACCTGAACGGTAATATTTTCACTATGAGCCTTCACCTTTCCAACGTAATTTTACACCAGTTAAGCAAGAACGATCAGGAAGAACTGATTGTTAACTACCGTGCTGAATCTCTAGAAAACGATGCTTCGTCTGAAAGCCTCGTGGCTGAGCTTCACAGAGTGTTCAACTCAAAAGCAGGTAAAGGGTTTGGTTCTTTCAAATCCGACAGCGAATTCCAGCAGTCGTTGCATGAATTTCGAGCGGGAGAGCAAAGTTTTTATGATTTCTCTCAAAAAAGTGCGCTACGTCTAAAAGATGAGCTTTCAAAGTATCCTTTTGCTGATGAAGGCACTTTGGTACTTGCTGAATATCAATCATTGGCGACAGATTACCTTTTCATCGGTTTACTGCCTTCGAACCAAAGTTTGAAAGTGACAGAAGGGCTAGACATCAGTGCGACTGATTACCTTGATATCTCTAAGATGGATATTGTGGCGCGCCTTGATCTTTCAACATACGACACAGACAAAGAGTCAAACCGTTACCTTACATATATTAAGGGACGTGTTGGCCGTAAAGTTGCTGATTTCTTCTTAGACTTCCTTCAAGCAGAAGTTGGCTTGGATGCTAAGCAACAAAACCAAGTGCTGATGCAAGCGGTTGAAGATTTCGTTTCTGATTCTAAGTTAGAGAAAGAAGAAGCGATCAGCTATAAAAAGCAGGTTGCAGATTACTGTAACGAACAGCTAAAAGCGGGCGATGAAGTGCAAGTTCGTGAACTTTCTGGTGAATTACCAGCAAGCACAGATGGTACTAGCTTCTTTGACTATACTAGTGAACAAGGTTATGAGTTAGAAGATAGCTTTCCAGCAGATCGCGCAACTATGCGTAAACTAACAAAATTTGTTGGTGCGGGTGGTGGTTTGAATGTTAGTTTTGATAGTCTGCTTCTTGGTGAGCGTATTTTTTACGATCCGGAGACAGATACACTAACGATTAAAGGAACGCCGCCGAATTTGCGTGACCAATTGACTCGCAATAAGTCATAGTCCGAAGTTAACGGATAATAGCGGCAGCGGGATGTTGTCGCTTATTTTCTGCTTTACACTCTCGAAAACTGAAACGGTGTGAGGCTGACATGCACAAGGAATATTGATGGAACAATCAGTGGCAACGCCCCATCGCTTTAAAAAGCCTGCAACTTTCTTGGTTGTACTTCTGGCTCTATGGTTACTTCCTTCGTTGGCCATCCTTCAGCTCAGCCGTTCTTACAATAATTCCCTAGCTCAAATTGAAGAGCTTGGTATTCGTGTTAACGAGTTAAGGCAGTCGCTTTACTTCTCTGAACCGCTCCGAGTCTCTCGTATTAATGACCTAGCCCTTGATGCGCAGTTGGTGTATTCGATTCGATTGCAGATTGAATCGGACTTTGAGCATGCGTTTTTCCGCCCTGATGTCAATCAACTGCTGTATGTCGCAGACCAATTTTTAGAAAAGTTCGATGAATTCATCCCGATAGAAAGCCAAGTGCAGGCGATAGTCGATAACATCAAGGCATTGCGCGCTGACAAGAAGACCTCTTCTAAGTTAAAGCCTCTGTTAAACGAATTTGGCGTCGTGGTGTTTGAAGCCATGTATTCTGACAATCAAAGTTCCTCGGCGACGTATCGTTCTTTTGACTCTATTCTCAAACGATCTTATTCGTTAAAAACCAAAGAGCAGGAAGCCATTCAACAGTTACTTGCTGATGCTTCTACGCTGTTAGGTGATTATGCTCAGCTTAATTATTTAGTTGATAAGATTAAGAAAAATTCAGTCAATGAGCAAATCATCAAGCTTGAAGCTCAATTCCATAAAAGTCAGTTCAATTTACTACTCGCAACCTTGGGTTTGAGTTTGGTTACTATGATCGCGCTGATTTTATGGGGAGTGAGTTTTAGAAAGAATGCATCACAAGCTGAAGGTGATCCGGATCATGAACTAGAGAGCAACTTAGGAAAACGAGCAAACGGTTCGAACGCCACGGCGAACCAAGTAGAAACGACGGATTCAAAGGACACGTTCTCTGATGCAAAACAGGCTAACCATGATGTTGCCGCAGTTCCAGAAAGAGCGCCGTCGATTCAGAATCCAGTAGTGAATGAACCTCAAGCGATATCAACAAATCATCCAGAGCCAGAGGCTCATTTAGCTGAGAAACACATCGCAAGTGTGACGGATTCAAAGCCTGCTATTGATATCGAAGAGATGCTAGAGACTCTTGATGGTGATGCTGAATCTGTAGGATTGCTATTAGGCGTGTTTGTGCAAGACCATGCTGATGACTATGCAAAATTCAAATCCTTGCTGACAAAAGATGAGACGTCTGCTGCTCGAATCGTACATAGCTTAAAAGGCGTTGCCGGAAGCATTAAAGCATCGAGATTGGCGATTATTGCCGCCAGTATTGAGATGACAATGAAGCAATCACGAGCGATCAGTGAATACGATCTTGAAGAGTTAGAACAGGCGATCCAGGCTTCGGTCGAATCTGCCATGGCGTATTTAGATCAATCGCACTAATTTTGCGAGAGTTTTGACAATACTCTGACGAAGTGCTCATACAATCCGCGCCATTAGTCTTTGTCAGAGGTGTATATGTTGCGTGTTTCTAGTAAGTGTTTGATGGTGTGGGTACTTAGTATTGTTCTAAGTGGTTGTTCTCTCTTAGAAGTTAAGTTAGATAGCCAAACAACACCACTGACTCAACAAGAGCTGAATGCTCGGATTATGACGCGTGAATACGCTAAGGTTTTCTTTACTCGCGTAGAAGATTCGGCTGATTTTATCGCTCAATCTTATCCTGCTGACGATACCCTACATCAATCTTATGTACTGCTTTGGAAGATCCACGCAGAGCAGGGACTTCAACAAGCGGCTTACCAAACTTCTCCAATGTCAGCGTTAATTGATTCGTGGGTGTTTACCGCTCAAATGGATCAGTTTTATACGCAAGGCGATGGTGCTGACCTATTCGTAACTGACCATGCAGTAGAAACCGCTCATGAGCTTACTCAAGAAGTAGAAAAATTAGCAAAAGGCGTATTGAGTTCTGGTGACTTTAAGAAGAGCCAAGCGTTCGTCGCGCAGTTTGCCGCTAGCCACCCATTTAAAGATCTCACATTCAGAAGTACGCCAGCTTACCGCGATTGGTTAACTTACTTAGGGAAAGATGAATCTCAAATCGTGCAAAATTTGGGAACCATGCCAGAAGCAATGAGTGATGCATCAGACCGTTTAAGCGTAATGGCTGATCAGACGCCGAAGCTAATGTCGTGGAAAGCTGAGTTGGTTGCTTTGAACAGCTCTTTAACGGGTGAAGACCTGTCTAAGACGCTGGAAAGCCTTCGTCAAACATCAGCAAGCATGCAGGACTTTATCGAAAACAATCCTGAGTACATGCAAACGCTGGCTTCTATTATGTCGACAGAAATGCAACCCTTGCTAAACGACCTCAGCGATAAGACAGACCAAAAATTAGCGATGCTGAGCGATGAACGTGTGGCATTGGAAAAAATGGTGACGCGTGAGAGAGAAGCGCTAGTACAGATGATTGAGAAAGAGCGCATCGAGATTGCAGGTATTGTGACTTCAGAAAGAGAGTTGTTCACTCAAGATCTAGACCGTGTTTCTCAAGAAGTGGTTGTGCTTGCGATTGATAAGCTGATGGATCTAATCAAAAGTGTGATTATCTACTTCATCCTGTTTATCTTAGTGGTGTTCTTTGCACCGTTAGGCATCGGTTATTGGTTGGGTAAACGAACCGCCAACAAATAAGTAAATTACTAATTCAGTAACTAAGTAGATCAAAAAAGAGCGCTCTAGGGCGCTCTTTTTGTATTTAAATGATTAACGTTTTAATGACTTACGCTTGCTGCTTGCTTAACTCTGTCGCTTCTTCAGCTTCAAACGCAGGCGCTGTCGGTTCACATTTATCAACGAACCAACCCATGTAAGACGTCACGATAGTCACGATGATACAGATGAAGCTTAACCACATGAACGGTGCGTAAGACAGCGTAGCAACGCCTAGAATACTCGCCATGTAGATACCGTTGTCACTCCAAGGAACCATACCTGACGTTAACGTGCCACCGAACTCAGCGTTACGCGAAAGGTTCTTACGTTTATAGCCTAAGCGGTCGTAGTTTTTCGCACAGATTTTTGGTGTAAGGATGAGTGATACATACATTGCTGAGCCAAACACGTTACCCATGAAAGCTGTACCAATTGTGCTGGTTGCTAGTGAGCCTGCGCTGTTTACACGACGCTCGAACACTTTAGCAATCGTCTCTAGCACGCCTACTTTATCCAGTAAGCCACCGAATCCTAAACCAAACACGATAACCGCAACCGAACCAAGCATTGAAGACATGCCGCCACGGTTAAGAATCGAATCAATGAACTCCACACCAGATGAGATAGAGAACGGTGCCCATGCTGTGTTAAATGCAGTCAGGAAGTCGATCTCTTGGATCATCACTGCCCAGATAATACCTAGCAGAGAACCAAAACTGATCACTGGGAATGACGGCATGCGGAAAGCTAATAGGCCAAGCACGATCAATACAGGAACGAATGAGTAAGGCGTAATGTAGAACTGAACTTCCATTGCTTTGATTACAGAGTCAACTTGGCTCATGTCGACGTTGCCCGCGTAGTGGAAACCAAACGCGGTAAACATGATGCCCGTAATCACGTAGCTGATTAACGCAACTGGAAGCATGCCCTTGATGTGTTCAACCACTTCAACACCAGACATTGAAGAAGCCAAAATCACTGAATCAGAAAGTGGAGACATCTTGTCACCGAAGTAACAGCCCGAAAGTACTGCACCAGCAGTGATTGGTGCTGGAACACCTAGGCCTTGACCAATACCCATCATCGCAATACCGGCGGTACCAGCAGCTCCCCAAGAGGTGCCTGTTGCCAGAGCGGTTAGAGAACAGATGATCATAGTAGCTAAAAGGAAGATAGAAGGGTGGATAGCTTTCAGACCGTAGTAAATGATAGTGGGTACAATACCGCCCGAGATCCACGTACCAACAAGAGCGCCAACCGCTAAAAGTATTAAAACTGCACCTAAGCCATTAGATATTCCTTTGAGTGCTGCTTTTTCTAAGTCTTTGTATTCGTGGCCAAGGCGAATACCAAGCACCATGATAATGAACCAGCCAATGTACAAGGCAAGTTGGATTGGAAGATCAAGCTTTGCTGTAAAGGAAAAAGCAAGGGATAGAAATAGTCCTAACGCGATGATTACCTGCAATAGGTTCGGTAGGCGAGTTTTACTCTGCTTCATATAAGCCTCTGGTTATTTCGAGCATTTATAGTGCTTCGTTATAGTTTGGGGTACGACGTGGACACTACAGTAATTAGATTATTATATCGAAAAAATACACCTAAGTTGTGATATTTGACTATTAAGTCAATGCATCATGGTTGCATTGTCTGAATTTTTGTTAAATTCATGATTGTTACATGTTGATTTTTGTTGCACGTTGTTTTCGTTGTGTAAAATATTATTCTGATTAACCATTGTTAAATAGTGGTAATTGCTGTTAAGGGTTAGCTCTATCAAGATGGAAATTGGAGCGTTTTTATTGGCCAAACCTTTGATGCTAACCATATTGCGTGCTTTATCAGTGGCAAAAGCGACGAATACGATTAATAGATAACTGCACTATTCATCGCGTTCACTTAAAAGAAACGAAAAAGTTACACTTTTTGCTAAAAAGCACTTGAGTTCTGTTTCTGAAAAACTTATAGATGGGGGAGAGCAATTTTTAATTTATACATGGAGAGTGAGAGATGAGAGTAGGTCTAGTTGGTTGGCGCGGTATGGTTGGTTCTGTACTGATGCAACGTATGGTTGAAGAAAAAGACTTCGACCTGATTGAGCCTGTTTATTACAGCACATCTCAAATTGGTATCCCTGCCCCTGTTTTAGGTGGTAAAGAGGCGGGTCTGCTTCAAGATGCCTTTGATATTGATAGCCTAAAACAACTTGATGCCGTTATTACCTGTCAAGGTGGCGATTACACTTCAAAAGTTTACCCAGCACTGCGTCAAGCAGGTTGGAAAGGTTACTGGATTGATGCAGCTTCTACGCTAAGAATGGATGCTGACTCCATCATCACATTAGATCCGGTTAACTTGGCTCAAATCCAACAAGGTATCCACGGTGGCACCAATACATTCGTTGGTGGTAACTGTACGGTGAGCTTGATGCTAATGGCATTAGGTGGCCTATATGAAAAAGGCATGATTGAGTGGATGAGTGCCATGACTTACCAAGCCGCTTCTGGTGCTGGTGCTAAGAACATGCGTGAGCTGATTTCTCAAATGGGTGTTATCAACGACAGCGTCAGTTCTGAGCTAGCGAACCCAGCAAGCTCTATTCTTGATATTGATAAGAAAGTTGCTGACACGATCCGTTCATCTTCATTCCCAACAGACCAATTCGGTGCTCCTCTTGCTGGTTCATTGATTCCTTGGATCGATGTGAAGCGTGAAAACGGCCAAAGCAAAGAAGAGTGGAAAGCGGGCGTTGAAGCGAACAAGATTCTTGGCCTAGATGGTCAGCCAATTCCTATCGATGGTACTTGTGTTCGAATCGGTGCAATGCGTTGCCATGCTCAAGCACTCACTATTAAGCTTAAGCAAGACGTTCCAATGGACGAAATCGAAGAGATCATCGCGACTCATAATGATTGGGTTAAAGTGGTTCCTAATGACCGTGACATTACTGCTCAAGAGCTGACACCAGCGAAAGTAACAGGGACAATGTCTGTACCAGTAGGTCGTCTACGTAAGATGTCTATGGGTAACGACTTCCTAAACGCGTTCACTGTTGGTGACCAATTACTTTGGGGTGCTGCAGAACCACTACGTCGTACTTTACGCATTATCCTTGCTGAGAAAGCGTAATCGAAAGCTCTTCTATTCAGAAGTTAAAGCAGGCGCCACTCTTTGTGAATGCTTAGCTTGGTGAGAGACAAAGGCCGGTGTTAATACATCGGCTTTTTTGATCGCGGAAGGTTGATTAATTTCACTCGCGACTTCACTTAAATCTTTTCGTTGGAATGGGACAAGGAAGAGATCCCCAACTCGTTCGTTCCTCACTCTTGAGGATGACGTTTTTCTCCTAACTTAAATTGCGTCATTCCCGATCGCGACGAAGGAGCGTAGTCGGGAATCTCGTTTTGGCTCAGTGAACCAACATCAAAAAAGGTGACGATAAACGCCACCCTTTTAGTATTTTTGTGTCACATACTCAAATCACGAAATTGCTCTTAAATCTTTTTCGCATCTCGCCACTCGAATCCTGCATCTGCTTTTATTTCTCTTCAGACACGACACGCTTATCTGGATCGGCCAGTTCACTCGCACAGTGCTTGCAATACATTGCATCCGAATCATGGCCAGCGCGGTTGCAGTTAGGGCACTTAACCAACTCTTTATGAGAGTTCATTTCATTGCTCAGTTCTGCCGTAATAATACCTGTTGGCACCGCTAAGATGGAGTAACCCAACAACATGGTAAGCGAAGCGATCGCTTTACCCAGAGCGGTTTGAGGGATCATGTCACCGTAGCCGACCGTAGTAATGGTCACTATTGCCCAATAAATGCTGTGGGGAATGCTGGTGAAGCCATTTTCTGGGCCTTCAATAACAAAAATAAGAGCGCCGAAGATAACGACCAATATGCCTACTGTGCTGAAAAAGATGAGGATCTTTCGTCTTGCCATTAATAGTGAACGCAGCAAGATATTGGAATCTTGTAAGTAGCGAACCAATTTTAGGATGCGGAAGATACGCATGACACGAAGCAGTCTCACCACGCCCATAAACGAAGCGCCAGGGAAGATGATCGCAAGGTAGGTTGGAAGAATCGCTAATAGATCAACAACACCGTAAAAGCTGGTGGCGTAGGATTTGGGTTTTGGAGAGCAATAGAGCCTCAACAAATACTCAACAGTGAAGAGGGCTGTAAAAGTGTATTCGATATAACGCAGCTGTTGTGACCATTCGGTCATGACATTTGGGATGGACTCTAGAATAAGTACCAACAGCGAAGCCAAGATTGCAACGATCAGTGATATATCAAATGCACGGCCAGCCGGCGTATGAGTACCAAAGATAATGACGTATAAATGATGCTTGAGTGGCTTGCGTGACATAAGGAGAAGTTCATCTTCTGTTAAAGGTATTAACAGTCATTATACAAGCTTGATAATAACGAGGCGAGTGAAAGCCTATTTGCTTTACTCGCCTCACAATAATCAGTTTTAGTTTCACTTTTTTAATGGGCTAAATGCCCCTGGGTCTTATGCCAAGCCAGGGAACAAGTTGCGAAGCCCGTTAGCTATAAATTCGATACCTAGTGCACCAAGAATCAAGCCCATGATACGCGTGATAACGTTGATCCCAGTTTGACCTAGAAAGCGAACGATAACCGGCGCTGAACGGAACAGAAGCCAAGAGCACGTTGCGAAAGCGATGATGCTAATGCCAATGCCTACCGTATCGATTGCGGCTGGATAACGAGAGCCGTAGACAATCGTTGAACTAATGGCACCCGGGCCTGCCATTAATGGCATCGCCAAAGGAACAACACCGATTTGTTCTTTACTAACGTACTCAGACTTCTCTTGCTTGTTCTGCTTATCTTCACCAAGTTTACCGCTCATCATCGAAAACGCGATGCTCAGTAATAGCAATCCACCTGCAACCCGAAATGAATCTAGCGAAATGCTAAACATGTCGAGCAGCAATTGTCCTGCAACTAAAGAAACAATCAATATAACGGCAACAGCAATGTTGGCTTGTAATGCGGTCCTGTTCCTCTCTTCTGGCGGCATATGGGCCGTAAGAGAAACAAAGACAGGCATGATGCCGATAGGGTTTACGGCAGCAACAAGCCCAAGGAAGAATTGCATAAAGATTGCGATTTCTAAACCTTGCATGTGGGTGATCTCCAAATAGCGTACTTAAGGAAGAGGGGTTGATCTGTCAATAGTCAGAGCGCGTAATGTAAGTGACAAATCTAAATTGCACGAATGAAAAAAACTAACCTGAAATAGGGTCTTTTTTATAGAAAAACTAATTGAATCCAAATGCTGACTCCCGTCATGTTACGAGCTGATTATTGGTGTTTCATGTTGTAATTATTTTTTGACCAATTGTTAACCTACGCACGCTTTTAATAAAAATTATGTCTAAATCTAGCCCGTTGCAACGGTATGGATATACTCTCAGTAGCACGAATATAGCTGTATACATGTAATTTAACGGACTAAAAATGAAACTTTTTTACAGTTTATGACGCTATGTATAAAAAAGCTGTCTGTTTGCTTGTTTTTTGTTCGAACGAAAAGTGTGATTTTAATCTATATAAATCATGCTCTTAAGTTGATTTTTGCGATTGCCTTACTACTTTCTGGTTAATTCTTTTTGGCTAACTGATCTGGGTCAATTTTTTTCACACTGTGAAATAATATACTCAGTCCTGAAAGCAATTTACTAAGAACGCTGATGTTTAAGGTTAAAGGCAAGCAGCGAATTTAATAAAAAGTTTTTAATATTTATTATTTTAGGAGATCCACCATGCCTGTAACTAACTTAGCTGAACTAGATGCTCTGGTAGCACGCGTTAAAGCAGCACAAGAAGAATTCTCAACATTCTCTCAAGAGAAAGTTGACGCAATCTTCCGTGCAGCATCTCTTGCGGCTAACCATGCTCGTATCCCACTAGCACAACAAGCAGTTGCTGAATCTGGAATGGGTATTGTTGAAGATAAGGTTATCAAAAACCACTTTGCATCTGAATTTATCTACAACAAATACAAAGACGAAAAAACATGTGGCATCTTAGAAGAAGATGACAACCTAGGCACGATGACTATCGCTGAGCCTGTAGGTATTATCTGTGGTATCGTTCCAACAACGAACCCAACTTCTACAGCAATCTTCAAATCTCTAATCTCTCTTAAGACACGTAACGGCATCATCTTCTCGCCACACCCACGTGCAAAGAACTCAACTAACGACGCTGCTAAACTTGTTTTAGACGCGGCTGTTAAAGCGGGCGCACCAAAAGACATCATCGGTTGGATTGACCAACCATCTGTAGAGCTTTCTAACGCGCTTATGAAGCACGACGGTATCGCGCTTATCCTAGCTACTGGTGGTCCAGGCATGGTTAAAGCAGCATACTCTTCAGGTAAGCCTGCTATCGGTGTTGGTGCTGGTAACGTTCCTGTAGTTATCGATGACACAGCAGACGTTAAACGTGCTGTAGCATCTATCCTGATGTCTAAAACATTCGATAACGGCGTAGTATGTGCTTCTGAGCAAGCTGTCATCGTAATGGACGAAGTATACGACGAAGTGAAAGAGCGTTTCGCATCTCACAAAGGTCACGTACTAAGCAAAGCTGACGCAGATAAAGTTCGTAAAGTTCTACTTATCGACGGCAACCTAAACGCAAAAATCGTTGGTCAACCTGCAACTGCAATCGCTGAAATGGCGGGTGTTAAAGTTCCAGCTGATACTAAGATTCTTGTTGGTGAAGGCCTTGGCGAAGTATCTTACGACGACGAATTCGCTCATGAGAAACTGTCTCCAACTCTAGGTATGTTCCGTGCGTCTTCTTTCGAGAACGCAGTTGCTCAAGCAGTAACAATGGTTGAAATTGGTGGTATCGGTCATACATCTGGTCTTTACACTAACCAAGATGTTAACGCAGACCGCATCCGTTACTTCGGTGACAAGATGAAAACGGCTCGTATCCTAATCAACATCCCTACTACTCACGGTGGTATCGGTGACCTGTACAACTTCAACGTTGCACCGTCTCTAACTCTTGGTTGTGGCTCTTGGGGTGGTAACTCTATCTCTGAGAACGTAGGTCCTAAGCACCTTATCAACAAGAAAACTGTAGCGAAGCGAGCTGAAAATATGTTGTGGCACAAACTACCTAAGTCTATCTACTTCCGTCGTGGTAGCCTTCCAATCGCTCTTGGCGACCTAGAAGGTAAGAAACGCGCATTCCTAGTAACTGACCGTTTCCTATTCAACAACGGTTACGCTGATGACGTAGTTAGCCTGCTTAAAGCACAAGGTATTGAAGTTCAAACATTCTTCGATGTAGAAGCGGATCCAACACTATCTGTTGTTGAGAAAGGCGCTGAAGCAATGAAGAGCTTCCAACCTGACGTAATCCTTGCTCTAGGTGGCGGTTCTCCAATGGATGCTGCTAAGATCATGTGGGTTATGTACGAGCACCCAGAGACTCACTTCGAAGAACTAGCAATGCGCTTTATGGATATCCGTAAACGTATCTACAAGTTCCCTAAAATGGGTCAAAAAGCTGAGCTTGTATGTATCACTACAACTTCAGGTACAGGTTCAGAGGTTACTCCATTCGCTGTTGTTACAGACGACAAGACTGGTGCTAAGTACCCACTAGCTGACTACGAAATCACGCCAAACATGGCTATCGTTGATGCGAACCTAGTAATGAACATGCCTAAGTCTCTAACAGCGTTCGGTGGTTACGATGCAGTAACTCACGCTCTTGAAGCTTACGTGTCTGTTCTAGCGAACGAATACTCAGATGGCCAAGCTCTACAAGCTCTTAAGATGCTTAAAGAGTACCTACCATCAAGCTACAAAAACGGTGCAGCAGACCCAATCGCTCGTGAAAAAGTACACAACGCAGCAACTATCGCTGGTGTAGCATTTGCGAACGCATTCCTAGGTGTGTGTCACTCAATGGCTCACAAAATTGGTGCTGAGTTCCACCTACCACACGGCCTTGCTAACGCGCTGCTTATCTCAAACGTTGTACGTTACAACGCGAACGATAACCCAACTAAGCAAACTGCATTCTCTCAGTACGACCGTCCACAAGCACGTCGTCGTTACGCTGAAGTTGCTGACCATCTAGGCCTAAGCCAAGTTGGTGACCGTACTGCTCAGAAGATTGAACGTCTACTGACTTGGTTAGAAGAGCTTAAAGTTGACCTAGACATCCCACTGTCTATCCAAGCTGCGGGTGTTAACGAGTCTGACTTCGTTGCGAAACTAGACGAGCTAGCGGTTGAAGCGTTCGATGACCAGTGTACAGGTGCTAACCCACGTTACCCTCTAATCACTGAGCTAAAAGAAGTTCTAACAACGTCGTACTTCGGTACTCCTTACGTTGAAGGTGAAACTTTCGAAGGTACAACAGTAATTTTGAAGAAAGCTGACCAAAAGCCAGCTGAAGCAAAATCAGCGCCAAAAGCTAAAAAAGAAAAAGCTAACGCATAATAAGTGAGCATTAGTTTTGAGATAAGTTTTCGCTAGCACGAACCTTATCTAATCGGGAAAAGAACAAAGCCCCAGTCGAGAGACTGGGGCTTTTTTTATGTTTGGTTCGTTTATATAGACTTACTGAAAGGCGATAGCTCTGTTGTTCAATATGAGTTGAGTTAGTCATGTTCATTTGGAGTAAGGGGGTTAAACTTCTGCGGCAACCACACGCCCGCTAAAGTAATCATTAGAGACGATGTATTCGGTTGTTCTGGTTAGCTCGTCTTGCAGCTGCGCCCAGTGGCATCGGTTAAGTTTGCCATCTGAATTGTGAACTGCGGGGACAACGCCACCGACTCGAATACCAAATGGAGTCAGTTCTTTCGCCCAACTGTGGGTAAAGCCGGTAATCATCGAGTTTGCGCTCTCTAGGCCGGATACATCATGAAAGTCATCATGAGATATCACATTCACAATGACACCTTCTTTCTCCTCTTCTCGCAAGCGTTCAGCACTGATTTGGCCAAAGGCGAATAGAGTAGAAGCCATAGAAGATAAGTCATTAATAAAACGACTCACCGGTTGATCACCAATAAGGCTAGGCATAGGTGAGCTGATCCAGTTATTAACTAACACATCTGGAGTTGTGTTGAACGTGTTTTGAATAAAATCGAATACGTTAAGGATCGCCTGGTTATCATTGTTTTTAAGCGTGTAGCTGTAAACAGAATCTGAAAAGCGAGCGCATTGTACATAGGTAGCCTGAAGTGCTTCAGGATCGTTGTCGCACAGGATGACGGTTGCTCCAAGGTTTACAAAGTGGTTCGCAATCGTCCCTCCCAGTCGCGAGCCGGCAGATGTTACCAATATGATTGAGCTTTTTATTTCCATCCCAGTACCTAAACAAATCGTCCGTGTCCGATAAGAATGGGTCAAATTTTATACAATGGGTGTGAATTGGTTCAAACTAAGCCACGCCAATTAATAAGTTTCTATGAACTTAGTGGCACGTCACATTTTGTAGTAACTTCAAGCGTTAACCGACATTTGGTGTTTTTAGGTTGCCTAAGACTAGTGGTTCATATCATTCGTATGAATGGTTTGAAGTGTGCGAGTTAATCGAAGAATCGCTGTGAATGGAAAGCGAAAAAGAGGAAAGGTAGATGGCCGCTATACTTGAGCTTGAATTTGATACTGACGTTGCGCAGTTGTTAGCTCGTTATAGAGCGTGGCATGTGGCAAATCAGGTAAATGCTTGTTTGCGAGTCTGCGTCGGTCATGACCAGAAAGGTTTTGGTAAACCTCTTCGGGTAAGTCGGCCGTATCTTCAGGCATGAAGGCAAGCGCTTCCGGTTTCAAGTAATGACTTAGCTTTGCGCTGGCAAGACTTGCCTGATGAAACTGATTCGATTGCTGAGCCGAAATTTCATAAGACGATTGGTCTGAGCGCAAAGGTTGCGGCTCTGCTACGCCGAAGTGTTTACGCAGGCGATCTTCATTTGTCTCACTAACTTCAATGGTGTCGATGGGTGTGCAATCACGAACATCATTAGAAAACATAGATAGCAGCAACGCGAAATCTGCACGGCGACCTTGCTCAACCGCTTGGCTGATCCCGATGCCGAACTTCAGTTCGTTGATGATTCCTGCTTTGTCTAAAGTATGTATTTGCATGTTGCCTCTCATTCGATACACCTTTAACGGCATGGAGTCGGCAAACTTTAGTGTTTAATTACAGGCAAATAGCCAATTGATGAAGAGCGGGTAGGAGTGGTTGATGTTGGTTGCAAAGTAGGCGTAATTAACCCGTTCAATCTCCTATTTTCAATCTTCTATTTTCAATCTTCTATTTTCAATCTGGGTAAATGACAGATACAAAAAAGCTCACGCCGAGGCATGAGCTTTCAATAGATAACTCGCTATAAATAGCGCAGCACAAGTAATAGATTACTTAGCTAGGTTCTCTTCTACGAAAGACCAGTTTACTAGGTTCCAGAATGCAGCCATGTAGTCAGGGCGAACATTGCGGAAATCGATGTAGTAAGCGTGTTCCCATAGGTCAACAGTTAGAAGTGGAGTAACACCTTCTTCTGTTAGAGGAGTAGCAGCGTTAGAAGTGTTAACGATGTCTAGAGAACCGTCAGCTTTCTTAACTAACCAAGTCCAAGAAGAACCGAAGTTGTTGATTGCTGAATCAGTGAATTTCGCTTTGAATTCTTCGAAAGAACCGAATGCAGCGTTGATCGCTTCTGCAACAGCGCCAGTTGGTTCGCCGCCTGCTTTAGGAGCAAGACAGTGCCAGTAGAACGTGTGGTTCCAGATTTGAGCAGCGTTATTGAAAACACCACCAGTAGAAGTCTTAACGATCTCTTCTAGTGTTTTGCCTTCAAACTCAGTACCTGGGATAAGACCGTTTAGCTTAACAACGTAAGTGTTGTGGTGCTTACCGTGGTGGAAATCTAGCGTTTCTGCTGAGATGTGTGGTTCTAGCGCGTCTTTCGCGTAAGGAAGAGCCGGTAGTTCAAATGCCATTGCTCAATTCTCCATTGATATGAAAGAGTTAACTCTTTCGATTGCTTCCAGTGATATTATTATTCATGGTTCGCTATGAGGCCAACCACGGTCAATTTGCTGACTTGCGATATAGTTTAGCAAGTTTTTACTTTATTAAAAGCTTATTTCATCACTTTTATGTGAATTGTTAGCTTAGCTCGTAAACCGCTTTTTTTATATGGTTTTTATTCTTTTGGTTTGGGGTAGAATAAAGGCAATAAAAGCCGTAATCCATTAACGAGGAAGCAATGGAAACTATCGATAAAATCAAACAGCAAATTGAAGAAAACACCATTCTACTTTACATGAAAGGTTCTCCTAAGCTGCCAAGCTGTGGTTTTTCTTCTCAAGCATCTCAAGCACTAATGGCGTGTGGCGAAAAATTTGCTTACGTAGATATCCTACAAAACCCTGACATTCGTGCAGAGCTTCCAGCTTACGCACAATGGCCAACGTTCCCACAACTATGGGTTGACGGTGAGCTAATCGGTGGTTGTGACATCATTCTTGAGATGTTCCAAAAAGGTGAGCTTCAGCCAATCGTTAAAGAAGCAGCTGCTAAAGTAGCTGGCGACGACGCTGAGTAAGCTTTAAGCCTTTGTGCTTAAACATTGAATGGAAGGGGCCCTTAATAAGGCTCCTTTTTTGTTTGAATAGTTCGAAAGACTCGATAAGGAATGAACAATGGACGTAAAACTTCATTATGTGCATGACCCAATGTGCAGTTGGTGCTGGGGTTATAAGCCAACATTAGAGCTCTTAAAACAGCAGCTACCCGCGAGCATTGAGTTTAACTACGTTGTGGGTGGCTTGGCACCGGATTCTGATGAGCCAATGTCAGAAGAGATGAGAGGCAAGCTGCAAGCTATCTGGAAGCAGATAGAAGCGAAGTTGGGCACTGAGTTCAACCACGAATTCTGGACAGAGTGTCAACCTGTTCGCAGTACTTACCCTGCATGTCGCGCCGTAATCGCTGCTGGTTTTCAAGATCACTACGAAGCGATGCTTGAAGCAATTCAACACGCTTACTACCTTCGTGCGATGTTGCCACACAGCCAAGAAACGCACCTTCAGCTCGCTCAAGAGCTAGGTATGAATGTACAACAGTTTGAAAATGACCTTTCTAGCAAGTTATTGGAAAGCGAATTAGATGACCAATTAGGCTTTAAAGAAGCGATCGGTGTGCATTCTTACCCGACGTTAATGCTTGAAGTAAATGGTATTTTTACGGCAGTAGAACTGGATTACCATTCAACGGAAGCGACGCTTAAGTCTATTCGCGAAGTACTTGTGAATAACGCTCCCGCTGCATAATTCAGCAAGAGCTGTCTGTATTACCGTAAATTATGTCTAAGGCTTACTCATAAGAGTAAGCCTTTTTTTGTTTGATGTAATTGGTTCTTGGAGTGAATTCTAGGAATAAAAAAGACCGCACGAGGCGGTCTTTATAATGTCTTTCTAGCTTCTAGCTTCTAGCTTCTAGCTTATAGCTCACAGTTATGTTGCATATCGATTCTTAACTAAAGAATCGAATTATAGAACCATAGCTGCAATCCAACCGAATACGATCAGTGGGATGTTGTAGTGCAAGAACGTAGGTACTACGGTTTCCCATACGTGCTCGTGTTGACCATCAGCATTAAGACCCGATGTTGGACCTAATGTTGAGTCAGAAGCCGGAGAACCCGCGTCACCTAGCGCTGCCGCTGTACCCACTAGTGCGATTGTTGCCATTGGTGAGAAACCAAATGCTGCTGCTAGAGGAACGTAGATAGTTGCAAGGATTGGAATCGTAGAGAACGAAGAACCGATACCCATGGTTACCAATAGACCAACGATGAGCATAAGCAGTGCTGCTAGAGGCTTGTTGTCGCCGATGCTTGTTGAAAGCGCTTCAACCAGAGACTCAACGCCACCGGTTTGCTTCATTACTGCTGCAAAACCTGCCGCTGCAATCATGATGAAACCGATCATTGCCATCATATGAACACCCTTGGTGAAGACATCGTGTGTCTCTTTCCAAGCGATTACACCACCGAAGGTGAATACCATGAAACCAGCCAAAGCACCGATGATCATAGAACCTGTCGATAGTTGAACCGTTAGTGCAGCAACAATACCAGCAGCAGCCACTAGGATGTGCTTCTTGTTGATCTCTTTCACTTCGGTTGAAACAACAGTATGAGACGTTTCTTTGTATTGACGTGGCTTACGGTAAGTAAAGAATACTGCCGTAAGAAGACCAAAGATCATGCCTGCAGCCGGTAACAACATCGCCATTGGTACTTGGCTTGCTACTACGTTTTCAAGACCGTTGTCGTGAAGGTTTTTAAGCAGAATGTTGTTTAGGAAGATGCCACCAAAACCGATAGGTAGAACCATATACGGGGTAATTAGACCAAAAGTAAGTACACACGCAACCAGACGACGGTCTAGGTTCATTTTTGCGAATACGCCTAATAGAGGTGGGATTAAAATTGGGATGAAGGCGATATGTACAGGAATCACGTTTTGCGAAGACATGGTCACTAAGATCAAAGACGCAAGGATGCCGTATTTTAGACCATTAGATGCCGCACTGTTCTCTTTGCCGTGAATACGCTTAATCACGCTTTGAGCAAGGAGATCTGTGATACCAGAACGAGAGATAGCAACAGCAAAGGTACCAAGCATTGCGTAGCTAAGTGCGATAGTTGCACCGCCGCCTAATCCACTTTCGAAAGCTGCTACAGCATCGTTCACACTCATACCAGAGGCTACGCCACCGATAATTGCGCTGAACGTGAGAGCCACGACAACGTTTACGCGCATCAAAGCTAAAACAAGCATGATGCAAACTGAAATTACAACAGGATTCATATTATTCTCGGGATGTTGTGTTTTTATGAAGGCAATACGAGTGAACGTTTACCGACTCTATTTTTTATTCTTCGTCAACAAGAGGCCAACCACCAAGGGCTTTCCATTTGTTTACGATGCCGCAAAATAACTCTGTGGTTTTTTGCGTATCATACAAAGCAGAGTGTGCTTCTTTGTTGTCAAATTCCATCCCCGCAGTGCGGCAAGCTTTAGCCAAAACGGTTTGACCGTAGGCAAGACCACTAAGAGCTGCAGTGTCAAAAGTTGCAAATGGATGGAAAGGGACGCGTTTAAGCTTACAACGCTCACTTGCTGCATTAACGAAGTTTAAATCGAACGTAGCATTGTGAGCGACCATGATTGCGCGACTGCAATCTGAAGCTTTTTGTTCTTTTCTCACTAGCTTGTAGATTTCTTTAAGGGCTTCTTGTTCCGACACAGCACCACGTAATGGGCTAAATGGGTCTTTAATTCCGTTAAAGTCTAATGCTGCCTGCTCTATATTTGCGCCTTCAAAAGGCTCAATGTGAAAATGAAGCGTTGATGCTGGGTGCAGATCTCCGTTTTCATCCATTTTTAATGTAATGGCACAGATCTCTAATAATGCATCGGTTTCAGCGTTAAACCCTGCGGTTTCCACGTCGATGACCACTGGAAAATAGCCACGAAAGCGTTTTTTTAGGGTCAGAGCTTCGTTTTCTACAGTCATGTTAGCCCAAATAAGTGTGATTAAGGCTGCATTATTGCAGATAATAGCGGTGATAAAAACTAGGAAAGGTCAATAAATCATAAATTAGCCGCACCATCTCGGCTTGATAATTGCATATTTAAACGCGAGAGAAAAATGCGGCAATTGGCTGCATTGTTAAACGAATTGCTTAAGAGATACTCCACTTTATGAAGAAACAACTCATAACAGGTTCAATGCTATTTTCGCTACTTATGTCGTCATCGGTCATGGCACAAGAAAAGCGTTATGGAGCATCTCCTCAACAATCGACGTGGGAGATGGTGGCTAACACGCCACTAGAATGTCGCTTGGTTCACCCGATTCCAAATTTTGGTGATGCTGAGTTCTCATCTCGCGCGAGTAAGAAAATCATTTTGGACTTTGAGCTTAAAATGCGTCGCCCAATGGGTGCGACGCGTAATGTCAGCTTGATTTCGATGCCGCCACCTTGGCGTCCGGGTGAAAGCGCTGATCGCATGACAACCATTAAGTTCTTCCAACAATTTGATGGCTATGTTGGCGGTCAGACGGCGTGGGGAATCTTGAGTGAGCTAGAGAAAGGACGTTACCCGACATTCAGTTACCAAGAGTGGCAGAGCCGAGATCAGCGTATCGAAGTGTCGTTATCGTCGGTGTTGTTCCAAGAAAAGTACAATGTGTTCAGTGATTGTATTGCTAACCTACTGCCTTACAGCTTTGAAGATATCTCTTTCACTATTTTGCATTACGATCGTAACAGCGATCAGTTGAACAAATCATCACGTAAAAGGTTGAGTCAGATAGCTGACTATGTTCGCTACAACCAAGACATTGATCTGGTGCTGGTGGCTACATATACCGATTCTGCTGACAGCAAAGGCATTAGCCAGAATCTTTCAGAGCGAAGAGCGGAGTCGTTAAGAGAGTACTTTAAGTCACTCGGTTTACCGGAAGACCGTATTCAAGTGCAAGGTTATGGTAAGCGTCGTCCAATTGCCGACAACAATTCACCAATTGGTAAAGATCAAAACCGCCGCGTTGTTATCTCATTGGGTAGGACGCAGGTTTAGCTTGAATAAAATCGAAAGCTCCAATCAAGAAGCCCGTCGAAATGACGGGCTTTTTTGTATTTTAATTTTCAAGTCGTTGTCTCAACGTAACTTGTTTAGTTCAAGCGGAAACGAGCGATCATTTCACAGTTGGTCGCGGTATCGATTTTTTCAACCATAGAGGCAATTTTAGGGTTGGGATGGCGTTTCATGAAATCGATAAGGGCTTTCTTACAGCAACCAATAGAATCTATAAAGCTGGAGCATTGTGTATTCGGGCACTGCGGAATCAGGGTCAGTACTTTTTCTGAAGCAAGTTGAAGGTACTTGAGTTCGTAGTCTGTATCACCAGCCCATCGCCAAAATTGAGCAAGGTTGTGGCAAGAGATAACCGAAATCAGCAAACGCTCATCAGCCTGAATATCAGTGCGTTCAGTAATTTCTTCGCTTAAGTTTAATGCTTGCTGATAGTGAAGAATACTTCGTACAGGATCGTCGAGCTGCAATGCAGTATCGGCAAGTAACGTGTGTTTTTCCCATTCGCTAATCATTGTATTACCTCACTAATCAATAGGTGGTTAATTTAAATGATAATCATTATCATGTAAAGTTTCATTGGTGAGATTGTTAATAATAATTGGTGAAGGGTATTGTTCATGCGTGGAAACATAAAAAAGAAGCGAGCATAGTGCTCGCTTCTTTTTGGATTAGTCTTGGCTTTATTTTCAAAGCCAAGCTTCATAGCGGGTTTGTTAGGAATTAACCTTCAAGACCAGCACTTGCTTGTTTGTTCTGAATAAGTTCAATCATGTAGCCATCAGGATCTTTAACGAATGCGATGTGCGTAGAGCCGCCTTTTACTGGGCCTGCTTCACGTGTCACATTACCGCCTGCTGCTTTAATCGCATCACACGTTGTGTAAATGTCATCAACACCGATAGCAACGTGACCAAAAGCTGAGCCAAGGTCATATTCAGTCGTACCCCAGTTGTACGTTAGCTCAATCACAGCACCTTGAGATTCGTCACCAAAGCCAACGAAAGCCAGTGTGTATTCGTACTCTTTGTTTTCGTTCTTACGTAATAGCTGCATGCCCATTACATTGGTGTAGAACTCGATAGACTTGTCTAGATCACCAACGCGTAGCATGGTGTGTAAAATACGACCGTTTGACATGATTTGCTCCTAGCTTTAATTATGTATACGTTTTTGTAATTCTGTTTCATGCCGCTAGATAAACGCGGCGCTTTTTGGCCAATAGGCTTGTCAGCTTCTTTCGCTTAGGGCTAACAGCTTCTGAGCCTAGACGTCCGTCTTTTCTTTGAATTCACACAGGTCTTCAATGATACAGCTGCCACAGCGTGGTTTACGCGCGACACATGTGTAACGTCCATGAAGAATGAGCCAATGGTGGACATCTAATTTGAATTCTTTGGGAATGACCTTGAGCAGCTTAGCTTCAACATCGTCGACGGTTTTACCCATCGCTAACTTGGTGCGGTTTGATACACGGTAGATGTGAGTATCAACGGCAATGGTTGGCCAACCGAATGCAGTATTTAACACTACGTTTGCTGTTTTGCGGCCTACACCTGGGAGGGCTTCTAGCGCGGCACGATCTTCCGGTACTTCACCGTTGTGTAGGTCAAGCAGCATACGGCACGTTTTGATGGTGTTTTCTGCTTTCGAGTTAAATAGGCCGATGGTCTTGATGTACTCTTTTAGGCCGTCGACACCTAGGTCGAAAATAGCCTGTGGAGTATTAGCCACAGGGTACAGCTTATCAGTGGCTTTGTTGACGCTGACATCGGTTGCCTGCGCAGATAAGAGCACTGCGATCAGCAATTCGAAAGGGCTGTTCCAATTAAGCTCGGTTTCTGGCTTTGGATTGTTTTCTCTTAAACGCTCAAGTATTTTTACTCGTTTTACATTGTTCATAGCGACATTACTTTCAAATAGTTAGGGCTTGAGTTCCGGCGAAGTTATTTCAAACTTACTCGTTTTAAAATAACAAGTTCCGTAATGGTTCAGGCTTTATCATCGGTTACGCGCTCTTATGAGCGTCATTATTATGTGTGCTTGGTCAATCGATTTACCTGCTGAGCGGTTGAGCTACTCAGCAGGATTTAAGCTACTGTAACTTATCAGGCATTGGTAACGCGAGCGCGTTCAATGGCTGGTTTTTCTTGTTTTGGCTGTCTAGATTTAGCTTGGTTGTCGATGATGTTTTTCAAAGCAATCAAGAAACCAACACCAATAAAGGCACCGGGTGGTAGCAGGGCTAACAAAAAGCTGTTATCAAATTGGAATATCTGGATTCGTAACACCGAAGCCCAATCACCAAGGAGTAGGTCTGCGCCATCAAATAGAGTTCCGTTACCAATAACCTCGCGCATCGCACCCAATACAACCAGTACCGATGTCATGCCAAGGCCCATCCAGAAACCATCTTGAGCTGCAGGAAGTACTTCGTTTTTAGAAGCGAAGGCTTCAGCTCGGCCAATGATGATACAGTTGGTTACGATCAGTGGGATAAAGATACCCAAAGAGAGGTAAAGGCCATACGCGTATGCGTTCATCAGAAGTTGAACACAGGTTACCAGTGACGCAATGATCATCACGAATACTGGAATACGCACTTCTTTTGGCACATGGTTTCGAACCAAAGATACAGACACGTTCGAGCCAACTAGTACAAGCAAGGTAGCGATACCTAATCCAAGAGCGTTAGTCACAGTTGAAGATACAGCCAACAGAGGACATAAGCCAAGAAGTTGTACTAGGGCAGGGTTGTTAGCCCACATGCCATTTTTGATTAGTGTTTTATGGTCACTCATTATTCACCACCACAATTTAGAGGTTGAGCAAGTAATGCTTGGTTGTTTTGGTTAACGTACTGAACCGCTTGTTTGACTGACTTAACGACCGCTCTTGGCGTAATGGTTGCGCCAGTAAACTGGTCGAAGTCACCACCGTCTTTACGAACCTTCCAACGGTCTAGATTAGAATCCGTAACTTGCTTACCAGCAAACGAAAGAATCCAATCACTCACACGTAGGTCAATCTTATCACCCAAGCCCGGAGTTTCTTGGTGTGAAAGCACGCGAGTACCTAAAATCGTACCGTCGATTTTCATTCCAA
The DNA here is from genome assembly GCF_057785995.1 of Vibrio sp. QJM3NY_15. Taxonomy (NCBI): domain Bacteria; kingdom Pseudomonadati; phylum Pseudomonadota; class Gammaproteobacteria; order Vibrionales; family Vibrionaceae; genus Vibrio; species Vibrio sp. QJM3NY_15. The sequence goes on along the minus strand of NZ_CM173517.1, from coordinate 2,545,171 downwards.
CAATGACTTTAATCGCGCCATTGTAGCCGTCTGGTGCAATCGCTTCGATCGCAATCGCGCTTGGCTCACCATTAAGTTTAGCGATGTAAGCTGGCATCACTTGCTCAGTACCAAGTTCTTCTGCTTGAACCAAAGTACAAGACGAAAACAGTTCATTATCGTGCAGATTGTGCGGGATAACTTGGTTAAGAACAGACAGTAGTTGAGCCTGTTCTTGCTGTTTGATCTGATCTTTGGTCAGGTAGTGAGTCACCGCGACCAAACCTGTTGAAGCACACGCAAAAATCGCGAGTACAAGGCCGTTCTTCTTAATAGCATTTAGCATGGCATCCGCTCCTTAGTGACCGTACGTACGAGGTTTGGTGTAGTAGTCAATCAGTGGAACACACATGTTGGCTAACAATACAGCAAACGCCACGCCATCAGGGAAGCCACCCCAACTGCGGATAATAAACACCAATGCGCCAATCATGGCACCAAATACCAAGCGACCTTTCACTGTCGTCGAGGCTGAAACCGGATCGGTTGCAATGAAGAATGCACCAAGCATGGTTGCACCAGACAATAGATGAATGGTTGGAGAAGCGGTTTCACCTGGCGTCAACACTAAGAACACTAGGCTAAACAGCGCAAGGCTAGCAATAAAAGCGACTGGAATGTGCCATTGAATCACGCGTTGCTTAATGAGTACTAAGCCGCCGACTAGGTAGGCAAGGTTAACCCATTCCCAGCCCACGCCTGCTAACCAACTAAATTGTGGTTGGGACATCGCTTCAGAAGCGGTGTTGCCTGCCGTTAATGCCGTTTTGAAGGCATCAAGCGGCGTTGCCATGGTGGTGCCATCAATACCAAGGCGTGCTTGTTGAAGAGACAAACCTTCATTATTGAAACCGGTAAAGATCATCAAAAATGAGTCAACAAAGCTCGTTGCTTCAGCGGTTAAGCTGGTCGGCGCATTCCAACTGGTCATCTGAACTGGGAATGAGATCAGCAAAACAACGTAAGCCACCATCGCGGGATTAAATGGGTTTTGCCCAAGGCCGCCATAAAGGTGTTTTGCGATGATGATAGCGAAGAACATACCTATGACTAGAATCCACCACGGAGAGTGTGGGGGAATCGCGACACTGAGTAGCCAAGCGGTCACAACCGCACTGTAATCACGCAATGCCATCACTGGTGGACGTTTTCTTAGCAGCATTACAGCGGCTTCAAAGGTAACAGCAAGTGCAATAGCAAATACCAACTGGATGAGCGTACCCCACCCAAAGAAGTAAGTTTGAGCTAGTAGACCTGGCAATGCACAAATAGCGACCCATTTCATGAGATCGGGGGTGCTTCTACGATTGTGCGCGTGCGGTGAGCTGGCGATAAAGAAGGCCACTACTCTTTCTCCTCATTATTCTTTTTGTCTTGCTCTTGCTGCGCCTTTCTTGCTTTAGCACGAGCAATCGCTGCAGCAACCGCTGCTTTTTTAGGGTCGACTCGTTCTTGTTGAGTCTCAGTCTTAACTTCGGTCACAGGCTCAAGTATTTCTTCTGTCTCGGCCTGTTTCGCTTGCTGTGCTTTCTTCGCTTTAGCGCGAGCTATTGCTGCGGCAACGGCCGCTTTTTTAGGGTCGACAGACTTTTCTGGAGCGTCGGGCTCAGGAGTCTCTTCCTGCTTAGCTTGCTGTGCTTTTTTTGCTTTAGCATGAGCGATAGCGGCAGCGACAGCATCTTTCTTAGCGTCGCCACTACTTTCAGTTGGAGCTTCACTTTCTGTTTGAGTAACGGCTTCAGCTTGTTGTGCTTTCTTGGCTTTAGCACGCGCGATAGCTGCAGCGACAGCATCTTTCTTGGCATCGCCAGAGCTTTCAACCGGAGCTTCACTTTCGGTTAGAGTAGCTGACTCTGCTTGTTGAGCTTTCTTCGCTTTAGCGCGAGCAATAGCTGCAGCAACCGCGTCTTTCTTAGCGTCACCTGATTTTTCAACTGGAGCTTCAGAAACAGACTCCGCCTGTTGTGCTTTCTTGGCTTTAGCACGAGCTATTGCAGCAGCAACGGCATCTTTCTTAGCGCCACCTGATTTTTCAGCTGGAGCTTCAGAAACTGACTCTGTTTGTTGTGCTTTTTTCGCTTTAGCGCGAGCAATAGCCGCAGCAACTGCGTCTTTTTTAGCATCACCTGATTTTTCAACCGGAGCTTCAGAAGCTGATTCTGTTTGTTGTGCTTTCTTGGCTTTAGCACGAGCTATTGCAGCAGCGACAGCGTCTTTCTTAGCATCACCTGATTTTTCAACCGGAGCTTCAGAAGCCGACTCTGTTTGTTGTGCTTTCTTTGCTTTAGCGCGAGCAATGGCCGCAGCGACAGCATCTTTCTTAGCATCGCCTGATTTTTCAATCGGAGCTTCAGAAGCTGATTCTGTTTGTTGTGCTTTCTTGGCTTTAGCGCGAGCGATAGCTGCAGCGACAGCGTCTTTCTTGCCATCACTAGAGCTTTCTGTTGGATTATCAGTAGCTGCTTGTTGTGCTTTACGTTCTCGTGCTTGTCTCTTACGTTCTTCACGTAGTTTCGACATTTCAGAGTTATCAGGTTCAGAATTACTTTCTTTCTGAGCAGCAGCCTGCTTTGCTTTAGCACGAGCAATGGCAGCAGCAACTGCAGGTTTTACGGTTGGCTCTGCGGCTGTGTCTTGATCTGCCGTCGCTTTTTGAGCTTTAACACGTGCGATAGCAGCAGCAATTGCGTCGTCACCGTCGGCCGATTTCATGTCTTTACGACGATTATCCGCGGCTTTTTTGAAGCGGTTTTCACGTTCTGCTTTGTCACGCTCCATACGAGCGTTTTTCTCTTCGAAACGAATCTTGGCACGCTCTGCAGCTGTCGCTTCGTCTTTTCTTGTTTTGATTTCTGCTTTTGCTTGGCGATAGTACTGAACAAGAGGGATTTCACTTGGGCAGACAAACGCACAAGCACCACATTCAATACAGTCTTTAATATTTAGCTCTTCACACTTATCCAACTCGTTGGCTTTCGCATGCCATTGCAGTTGTTGAGGAAGAAGTGATGCGGGACAAGCCTCGGCACAAGCACTACATCGAATACATTCCATTTCGTAAGTGCTTGGTGAAATTTCACGGCGCGTTGGCGCTAAAATACAGTTCGATGTTTTGGTAATTGGCACATTGGCATGTGGCAAAGTGAAGCCCATCATAGGGCCGCCCAAAATCAAACGCGGCAGCTTTTTATCGGCTTTGTAGCCAAACTCTTCAAGTAACTCGTGTACTGGAGTACCTAGTAGTGCCCAAACGTTACGAGGTTGCTTAAAGGTCTTACCGGTTAAAGTCACCACACGGTTAACCACAGGTTCGCCGTCAATTACCGCTCGCTTAATCGAGTAAAGAGAGCCGACGTTCTGAACCAAAACACCAATGTCTGCAGGGATGCCGCCAGCAGGCACCTCTTTATTGGTGAGGATCTTGATGAGCTGTTTTTCACCACCAGAAGGGTATTTGGTTGGGATAACGCGAATGACGATATCTTTGTCTTTTGCTGCAACCTCAAGTGCTTTTATCGCGTCTGGTTTGTTGTCTTCAATGCCGATAACCGTCAGCTTTGGTTGAAGAATGTGTTCAACCACTTCGATGCCTTTTAATACTTCGTCGGCATGTTCTTGAAGTAACTTGTCATCTGAGGTGATGTAAGGTTCACACTCAGCAGCGTTGACGATTAAAATGTCAGTACGCCCAAGTCCTGACTGAAGCTTTTTCGCGGTAGGGAAGCCTGCACCGCCCATACCTGAAATACCAGCTTGGCGAATTACATCAAGCAGTTCATCGGATGTCTTTGTAGAAAAATCTTCAACCGGGTGTTTTGCCACCCAAGCGTCGAGGCCATCAGGTTTAATAACTACGCACACATCGCTCAAGCCTGAAGGGTGAGCGGTGGTTCGTGGTTCGATAGCGGTAATAACACCCGATGTTGGTGCATGTACTGGCAAAGTAAAACCAGTCTCTAAGGCCGTCAGTTGTTGACCTTTGAGTACGGCATCACCGACAGCAACCAACAAGTTACCAGGCTTACCGATATGCTGTTTCACTGGAAGAACGATTTCTTCTGGGAGCCTTGCATGCACGATATCAGTAGTATTCGACTGTTTCTTGTTTTCAGCAGGGTGCACACCGCCCGGGAAGTTCCAAATTGAGCCCGTGCGAATTTGTTCAATTAAAGAGATCATACTAACCCTATGCCTTAGGCTCTGACGCGGTCGCATCAGTTGCTTGGTTAGTGATATCAGTAACAGGAATGATGTTCATCTGCCATTTCCAATTTTCAGTCGTTGTTGCCACTGGAATCATTTCGATACAGTCAGTAGGGCACGGTGCGACACATAGATCACAACCTGTACATTCATCTTTGATTACTGTGTGAAGTGCCTTGGTGCCACCAACAATGGCGTCGACAGGGCAGGCTTGAATGCATTTGGTACAGCCAATACACATATCTTCATGAATGAAGGCAACGGTTTTTACTTTGTTATCTAAGTCATGAGCGGAGTCTTCAACTTCTACGCCCATTAAATCTGCGAGCTTCTCTATGGTTGCTTGGCCGCCAGGAGGACATTTGTTGATCTTGTCTCCGTTAGCGATCGCCTCTGCGTATGGGCGACAACCAGGGTAACCACACTGGCCACATTGAGTTTGCGGTAAAATGGTATCGATTTGATCAACGATCGGATCGGCTTCTACTTTAAAGCGAATAGAAGCAAAGCCTAAGATAGCGCCAAAAACAGCGGCTAAAACGGCGAGTGCAATGATTGCAATTAAGATGGTACTCATTCTTACTTCACCAACCCAGTAAAGCCCATAAATGCCAGAGACATTAGGCCTGCTGTGATCATCGCAATCGATGCGCCTTTGAATGGCATAGGAACATCAGCAACCGCAATACGCTCACGCATCGCAGCAAATAGGATCAGAACAAGAGAGAAACCAACAGCCGCGCCGAAACCATAGATGATCGACTGAATGAAGTTGTGGTTTTCATTGATGTTCAAAAGTGCCACACCTAACACCGCGCAGTTGGTGGTGATAAGAGGCAGGAAGATACCTAATAGGCGATATAGCGTTGGGCTGGTTTTGTGAACGACCATTTCCGTAAATTGAACAACCACCGCGATAACCAAGATGAAACTCATGGTACGCAGGTATTCAATACCCAGAGGGGTAAGGATGTAGGTTTCTACTAGGTATGCAGATACCGACGCTAACGTCAGAACGAAAGTCGTCGCGAGGCCCATGCCAATCGCAGTCTCCAGTTTCTTGGAGACTCCCATAAATGGACATAGTCCTAAAAACTTCACTAGCACAAAGTTATTGACCAGCACTGTGCCAACCAACAACAAAAGGTATTCGGTCATAATGGATTAATTCTTGAGATTCCGATCCCGATATTATCCTGCTTTGCTCACCTAATAACAACCAAGGATCACTATGGATTTAGACACTTGGTGAAAAAAACATCAGGTAATCGTTTGATTATCAAAGCTGCAGTAAGTATAGACATATATTTTAATGGTGTAAGCGTGCTCTGAGGTATCACGATGATCTTTGGCTGATCATTTAAGTACACACTGATTTCACTTTTCTATACAGCTGAAAAATCGGAGGTGAGATGAATCAAAGAATGATTTTTTACCATTTACTGCTGTTAATTCAGTGCCATTGGCGGCCGCATGGGGTGTATTGTAGAAAGTAAGCTCGTTAAAAACGCAAAAAGCCGCATCGAGTGATGCGGCTTCTTTAAATTTGGCCCCCTTGTCGAGACTTGAGTGCGGGCGGGTAGCACGGTCCGACGATTCGGGTGTGATATTAACTTGGAGCAAGTTAGTCGCAGTTATATACGAAAAAAGCCCAATCTTTCGATTGAGCTTTTTTCTGAATTTGGCTCCCCTTGCAAGACTTGAACTTGCGACATACGGATTAACAGTCCGCCGTTCTACCAACTGAACTAAAGGGGAATTGCTTGTTAGCGACGCGAATTTTAATAAGAGACCTATTTTCTGTCAATAAAAAATAGTAGAAAAAAGTAAGATAAAAAACTTTACTTTCTTGGACGCCTTATCAGATTTAGCTTTGCTTTAGTTATCCACCAAAATTGTGGATAAGTGTGTGTGTGAAACTTTAACAACAATAATTGGGATAAATCTGAAAATGTAAAAATTATAGCTAACGTGATGTATTTAAAGGAATAGTACCAAAGTATCACGATTGTATAACTTTTATAGATTATAAAGCGAACAGTAAAACAAGCGGTATTTTTAGATTTTTTGGGGAAAAGTAGTGGATTAAAATTTGAGTAATTTAGCTGGGGAAACTTTGCAGGGGCACGGATAATACCAAGTTCTAAAAATAAAAGCTATCACTGATATTCAATCTTAAGGCGCATTTCTCTAGATAATAGTTGCAACGAGATGGCTCCTAGAGTGACAATGACCTGATTAAAAACACAGTATGGAAATGGCAACCTATGAGCAAACTCTTTGATTTGGTATCGGACTACAGCCCGTCCGGTGACCAGCCGACAGCGATAACCAGATTACTAGATGGATTAGATTCTGGTTTGGCACATCAAACTCTATTAGGGGTAACGGGCTCAGGTAAAACCTTTACTCTTGCCAATGTCATTTCCCAATCGCAAAGACCTGCCATTCTGTTAGCACCGAACAAGACGTTGGCTGCTCAGCTTTATGGTGAGATGAAATCTTTCTTTCCAAATAATGCCGTAGAGTACTTCGTTTCTTACTACGATTACTACCAACCAGAAGCTTACGTTCCAACCACGGATACTTTCATTGAGAAAGATGCGTCGGTGAATGCCCACATCGAGCAAATGAGACTTTCAGCGACCAAAGCGCTTCTTGAACGTAAAGACGCCATCATTGTCGCTTCTGTATCCGCTATTTATGGTCTTGGTGATCCCAAGTCTTACTTGAAGATGATGCTTCACTTAAGTCGTGGTGAGGTGATGGATCAGCGTGATATCTTACGCCGCTTGGCTGAGCTGCAATATTCGAGAAACGATGTAGCATTTGAGCGTGGTCAGTTCCGTGTCCGTGGTGAAGTGATTGATATCTTCCCAGCAGAATCTGACCAAGACGCAGTTCGAATCGAAATGTTCGATGATGAAGTAGACTGTATCAGTATTTTTGACCCGTTAACCGGTGCTATTAAACAGAGAGACTTACCTCGTTTTACGGTTTATCCAAAAACGCACTATGTCACTCCAAGAGAGAAAATCCTTGAAGCGATTGAGAAGATTAAGGATGAGTTACGCGATAGGGCGCAATATTTAAAAGACAACAACAAGCTTCTCGAAGAACAGCGCATCTCCCAAAGAACTCAGTTTGATATTGAGATGATGACGGAGCTGGGTTTTTGCTCAGGTATTGAAAACTACTCTCGTTATTTGAGTGGACGTAATGAAGGTGAAGCACCTCCGACGTTATTTGATTACTTACCTAATGATGGTTTGCTGATTATCGATGAGTCACACGTAACTGTGCCGCAAATTGGCGCCATGTATAAAGGTGACCGTTCGCGTAAAGAAACCTTGGTTGAGTTTGGCTTTAGACTGCCTTCGGCGTTAGATAACCGTCCGATGAAGTTTGAAGAGTTCGAATCGATCGCTCCTCAGACTATTTTTGTGTCGGCCACGCCGGGTAATTATGAGATTGAGAAATCAGACGGTGAGATTGCTGATCAAGTAGTGCGTCCTACTGGCTTACTTGACCCGATCATCGAAGTAAGGCCTGTCGCGACTCAGGTTGATGATTTGTTGTCTGAAATCAGAATACGTTCAGTGAAAGAAGAGCGCGTGCTTGTCACTACGCTAACTAAACGAATGGCAGAAGACTTAACAGAATATCTGAGTGAGCATGGTGTTAAGGTTCGTTACTTGCACTCAGATATCGATACGGTTGAGCGTGTAGAGATCATTCGAGATCTTCGACTGGGCGAGTTTGACGTGTTAGTGGGCATTAACTTACTTCGAGAAGGTCTGGATATGCCAGAAGTATCGCTGGTGGCGATTCTTGATGCAGACAAAGAAGGCTTCTTACGTTCTGAGCGTTCTCTTATTCAAACCATTGGTCGTGCGGCGCGTAACTTAGAAGGTCGAGCTATCTTGTATGGTGACTCGATCACCAAATCAATGAGAAAAGCGATTGATGAAACTGATCGTCGTAGAGAAAAGCAACAAGCTTACAACGAAGAGCAAGGCATCACGCCACAAGCGCTTAAACGTAATATCAAAGATATTATGGAGCTGGGTGACCTGACTAAATCCAAACAACAGCGACAGTCTAAACAAGTTCCGTTATCTAAGGTTGCTGAACCTTCTGAAAGTTATGCAGTGCTTACACCACAGCAGCTTGATAAAGAGATCAGTAAGCTTGAAGCAGCGATGTATCAACATGCTCAGAACTTGGAATTTGAATTGGCGGCACAGAAGCGTGATGAAATTGAACAGTTAAGAAAGCAGTTCATTACCAATAGTTAAGGTTAGCTCGTCGGGACTGGAATTTCAGACAAAAAAACAGCCAGTAGTAAATGTTCTACTGGCTTACGTTTGTGAACACAAGATCCACTAACAACGTCAGTTGGCTAGGTGACCCGAAGGTCAATTAGTTAACTGCATCGTTCGTGCCACATCGATAACACATTGATTGTTTTAAACAGGGAAAGAAATGTTCCACAAATACTGTGGTTAATTTGCATAATGCAAAGCGGAATGCGATTATAATAAGAAATGCAAATTATAATGGCTAGGATATGCAATCAAAAACGCTAGATAACAAATCGAAGTATTTGTTGATGGTAGAGGATACCGCCTCAGTAGCGGCTCTATATCGCTCGTATCTTACACCGCTCGAGATTGATATCAACATTGTCGGCACAGGCCGCGATGCAATTGAGAGTTTGAATCATCGAATCCCAGACCTTATTTTATTAGATCTACGTCTACCTGATATGACGGGTATGGACGTGCTATTTGCTGTAAAACAAAAATACCCAGAAGTTCCTGTGATCTTTATGACGGCTCACGGCTCGATCGATACGGCCGTTGAAGCGATGCGTCATGGTTCTCAAGATTTCCTTATCAAACCGTGTGAAGCCGACCGACTTCGTATTACGGTGAACAACGCGATCCGCAAAGCGACAAAACTCAAAAACAGTGCTGAACATCCCGGTAATCAAAACTATCAAGGCTTCATTGGTAGTAGCCAAACCATGCAGCAGGTCTACCGAACGATCGATTCTGCAGCATCGAGTAAAGCGAGTATTTTCATCACAGGTGAAAGTGGTACCGGTAAAGAGGTTTGTGCAGAAGCGATTCACGCTGCGAGTAAGCGTGGTGATAAGCCTTTCATTGCGATTAACTGTGCCGCTATTCCAAAAGATTTGATTGAGAGTGAACTGTTTGGTCACGTTAAAGGCGCCTTTACTGGGGCGGCAACGGATCGACAAGGCGCGGCTGAACTTGCAGATGGTGGAACCTTGTTCCTCGATGAGTTGTGCGAAATGGATCTTGAACTGCAAACTAAGCTTCTGCGTTTTATTCAAACCGGTACTTTCCAAAAAGTCGGTTCTTCAAAAATGAAGAGCGTTGATGTGCGCTTTGTTTGTGCAACTAATCGTGACCCTTGGAAAGAAGTACAAGAAGGTCGCTTTAGAGAAGATTTATACTATCGTTTATACGTGATTCCTTTGCACTTGCCGCCACTGCGCGAGCGTGGGGAAGATGTTATTGAAATTGCGTACTCGCTGCTGGGCTATATGTCTGTTGAGGAAGGTAAGGCCTTTGTGCGTTTTGCTCAGGAAGTGCTGGATCGCTTTAACCAATACGAGTGGCCGGGTAATGTTCGTCAGTTACAAAACGTATTACGAAATGTGGTGGTATTGAATAATGGTAAAGAGATTACTCTGAATATGCTTCCGCCGCCATTGAATCAACCTATTGAAAACAGTCTGCGACTGAAAGAGAAGCAGAATGAGGACATCACGGTAAAAGATATTTTCCCATTGTGGATCACTGAAAAAACGGCAATCGAACAGGCCATAAAAGCGTGTGATGGCAACATCCCTCGTGCGGCAGGTTTCTTGGATGTCAGTCCATCGACGATTTACCGTAAATTGCAAACGTGGAATGCGAAGCAGTAGTCACCAAACAATAAGAAAGAACGATGATGAAAGTATTAAATCAGCAAAAGGTTGATGAACTTGCCGGTGAAATCGGGCAAGAGAATGTCCCAGTGTTACTGGAAATATTTTTAGGTGAACTGAAAGGATATTATGAGCACCTAGATCTCAATAAAGACACGGATACATCGAAGTATCTGGCCGACATTAGCCATGCCTTAAAGAGCAGCGCCGCGAGCTTTGGTGCCGATTCTTTGTGTAGTTTTGCGATTAGTGTGGATGCAAAAGTGAAACAAGCGTTACCCGTGACAGACGTTGATTTTCAAGATATGCAAGAACTTCTGTTATCAACGTACACGGAATATCAGCAGTTGATGACGGATCTCTAAAACGGTTGATGGTGGCATAAGTGGATATTAAAAAAGGAGCATGATGCTCCTTTTTTGTTTTTACTGGTCTCAGTTGTTTAGCCTAAGCTATAAGCTATAAGCTATAAGCTACAAGCCACTAAGCCAGTTGAGCCCGAATCGCTTGTTGAAGTTTTAAACGGTCATGTCGCCAATCTCGATTAGGAGAGGCAAGATCGGTGGTCACGCAGTTCCAAAGCCCTTCAAGTTCAGGGTGCGGCGCATTGCCCAGCACAACATCAATTTTTCTCGCTTTGCAGGTACGTTCGCACCATTCAAGCTGCTCTTGAAGTGTCATTTTTCCTGCAGGACCGTGCTCTGGCGAAAGGTTTTCGATGAAAATAACTTTAGCCTTGGTGTTCTCAGCGATGGCTTTGCCAATCTCAGGCAGGAGAAGAGGGGGCATAACACTGGTCAGAAAGCTGCCGGGTCCAAGAACGATACAATCGGCTTGTTCGACGGCTGCAACGGCTTCTTTGGTTGCAGGCACTTCTGGAGACAGATCCATCATGCGCAGTTTTTCTGTCATGTCGTCAACGTTGGTTTCACCCGTAACCCAACGACCATCCATTGATAGCGCGGTGAGATCGGAAGGGTGCTCGGTCATCGGGACGATATTGACATCGACCTTGAGCATATTTCGAATTAGGTTAATTGCTTCCAATGGGCGAACGGAAAGGTTGTCTAAGGCAGTCAGCATTAGATTGCCGAGGTTATGACCATCCAGCTCACCTTGACCGCGAAAACGGTACTCAAACATCATTGAACTGATGGAAGGTTCAGTGATCAATTGGTTGATACAGTTACGAGTATCTCCCCAAGCAATACCACCTTGGCAGTCTCGGATTCGTCCGGTTGAACCACCGTTATCTGTTGTTGCAACAATGCCTGTTGCATTGCTACCAAAGTCTTTTAATGCAGCAAGCATGCGACCTAAGCCATGGCCTCCACCGATTGCGACGACTTTCTTTGAAGAGTAAATATTCATTTTTTGTTCTTGTTAGATTATTACCAACTATAATTTAGGTTAAATGCTTCTCGTCAGATACTCAACAAGAGTTATTTTGAGGGTTTGATGCGTTTTTTTTGCCGATGTGACCCGTTTTTTGTCATCAGAGCTAGATTCACGTACAAATATTAAGTATTTTATTACTCAGCTACTGCGCGTGTGAATATAACGTGCAGTTGCCATAACTCCGAGCTCTCGCATGCTAAGTCGCACAGTGGTATTTGCTGTACCGATACGCATCAAGAGCCAGTGACATGTTGTCACAAGGGCTTAATTGGAAATGATTATGCCTCCCGTGTTTGGAAAGGTGTTCCGTGGCGCAACAATTCGAAGATAGATTCCATCGCAAGTTTTATTACTTGCGCTTGTCGGTTACAGACGTCTGTAACTTTAAATGTACTTACTGCTTGCCGGATGGTTACAAACCGTCAGGGCAAAAAAACTCATCTTTTTTAAGTGTTCCCGAGATCAAACGCATTGTAAAAGCGTTTGCAGATTGTGGTACCTCAAAGATCCGCATTACAGGCGGAGAGCCGAGTCTGCGTAAAGACTTTCCTGAAATCATACATACCGTTGCTTCTACTCCAGGCATCGAAAAAGTAGCCACCACAACGAATGGCTACCGCATGGAGAAACAAGTAGGGCAATGGCGTGATGCTGGTTTAACCCATATAAACGTCAGCGTGGATAGCTTAGATTCACGCATGTTCCATCAGATCACTGGTGAGAATAAGTTTACTGAGGTTATGCGAGGCATTGATAGAGCGTTTGAGGTTGGCTATGAACAAGTCAAAGTCAACGTTGTATTGATGAAAGACCTCAACAGTCAGGAATTACCAGCCTTCCTTAATTGGATCAAAGACAAACCTATTCAATTACGTTTTATCGAGCTGATGAAAACCGGCGAGATGGACGAGTTGTTCGATAAACACCATGTATCTGGCGTTGCGATTCGCAATCAGCTTATTGCTAACGGTTGGCTGTTAAAAGTCAAAGCTGTTAACGATGGCCCAGCACAAGTGTTTGTCCACCCAGACTACAAGGGTGAAATTGGTTTGATCATGCCTTACGAGAAAGACTTCTGTGAGAGTTGTAACCGACTGCGTGTTTCTGCGACCGGTAAACTTCACCTATGTCTGTTTGGCGACCACGGTGTTGAACTGAGAGATCTGATTCAAGAAGATCAACAAGAGCAAGAACTCATTGATCGAATTCAGGCTCAGCTTCAAACCAAGTCCGTTAGCCACTTCTTGCATGATGGCAACAGCGGCATGACTCCAAACTTGGCGTCAATCGGCGGTTAACCCGCTATACATACTCTAAAGCATTTTATCGCTCAGCTTCTTTAAGTTGGGCGAATCAGTCTAATCATTGAAAAATTTACATAGGTGAACAAATGGGTCACGCAGAAAGCAAATTCCAAGCAGCAAACATCGCAGTACTAACCGTTTCAGATACTCGTACTGAAGAAAATGACACGTCAGGTGGTTACCTAGCTGAGCATGCTAAAGAAGCAGGCCACAACGTGGTTGATAAGCAAATTGTTATCGATGACATGTACAAGATCCGTGCGATCGTATCTCAGTGGATTGCTGATGATAGCGTTCAAGCGATTATGATCACTGGCGGTACGGGTTTCACATCTCGTGACAGCACGCCTGAAGCACTTAAGCCACTATTCGACAAAGAAGTAGAAGGCTTTGGTGAGCTTTTCCGTCAAGTATCTTACGAAGAGATCGGTACGTCGACAATTCAATCTCGTGCGATTGCGGGCTTTGCTAACCACACAGTAATCTTTGCGATGCCAGGTTCTACAGGTGCGTGTCGTACAGGTTGGACTAAGATCATCAAGCAACAGATGGATGCTAGCCACCGTCCTTGTAACTTCATGCCACATCTTTCTGTATAGGGTGGTTTGAGCATGAGCCAATTTACCCACATTAACGCGTCTGGCGAAGCGAACATGGTCGATGTATCGGCTAAAGCAGAGACAGTACGTGAAGCGAGAGCAGAAGCTTTCGTTAAAATGTCAGCAGAAACACTACAACTGATTGTTTCTGGCAGCCACCATAAAGGTGATGTTTTCGCAACGGCACGTATTGCTGGCATTCAAGCGGCGAAGAAGACGTGGGACTTGATTCCACTGTGCCACCCTTTGCTGCTAACTAAGGTCGAAGTTCAACTTGAGGCAATCGAGTCTGAAAATAAGGTTCGCATCGAATCAGTATGTAAGCTTGCTGGTAAGACAGGCGTAGAGATGGAAGCGCTAACGGCTGCTTCTGTTGCTGCACTAACCATTTACGATATGTGTAAAGCTGTTCAGAAAGACATTGTTATCGAGAATGTACGCCTATTAGAGAAGACCGGCGGTAAATCAGGTCACTTCAAGGTGGAATCATGATTACTGTACTGTTCTTTGCTCAAACTCGTGAACTTGTTGGTGTTGATAGCGTTGAAGTTGATACGCAGTTCAAGACGATTGAAGCGATTCGCAGCCACCTTGTAACACAAGAAGGCAAATGGGATATCGCATTGGAAGAGGGCAAGCTTCTGGCTGCGCTTAACCAATCAATCGTACCTTTGACGACTGAAGTGAAAGACGGCGACGAAGTGGCTTTCTTCCCACCTGTTACTGGAGGTTAGCCATGAATGACTCTCGAGTTATTGATCCAAGAGTATTAGTTACTGCTGAAGATTTTTCTGTGGGTGGCGAATACGATTATCTAGCTCAAGGCACATCTGCGGGAGCGGTTGTGACGTTTGTTGGTAAAGTTCGCGACATGAACCTTGGCGACAACGTGATTGGTTTGTCTCTAGAGCACTATCCGGGTATGACAGAGAAGTCGCTGAGCGAGATCTGTGACCAAGCTGAAGCGCGCTGGCCTATCCAGAAGATGCGAGTGATTCACCGCGTAGGTGACCTAGATATCGGTGACCAGATTGTTTACGTTGGTGTATCAAGTGCACACCGTGGCGCTGCCTTTGAAGCGTGTGAGTTTGTGATGGACTTTCTGAAAACCAAAGCGCCGTTTTGGAAAAAGGAAAGAACGACAGAAGCGACTCGTTGGGTTGATTCTCGCGATTCAGATACTAAAGCTGCGGATCGCTGGGAGAAATAATTCTCGCAATATGATGTTGCTTCAAAAATCTACTCTTTTGATTGAGACAGTAAAAAGCCGACTATTAAGGTCGGCTTTTTTGTGGATGCTACAAAGCCATTTATAAATAAGCCGCGCATTAATAAATGGTTAATCACTCCAGTTGCATATAAATTCGGTGCGTGATTTTGTCTGTCTTGGTGCATTTCTAAATCTGTTTTGGTGCAGTGCATTATGCTGTTTTGTATAAAGTGATAATCCTCACAAATAGTGGAGTCTATTTAGGGGATATGTGATGTGCAATTAGATTTCATGTGGCATTAATGTTAATTTGCCGACAGTGTTCTAGCATAAGATGCTAAATAAAAGTATCAATTCAGATACATCAACACTAAAGGCTGTTTTTTAATAAATCCCTATGTGTAATTAACTATTCATTAGGTTTTTATTAGAGATTTACACTATTACCTTGAGTAAATCGGAGAATTATCCGATTTTTTGCGACTTGTTTATGGCAAATTACTTCAATGGTTGATAGTGTGTGCCTCAATCTTTGTAAGGTTTTAGGTTTTTATGCTTAAATTTTTAGCTAAATAAATCTAAATCACTGCCGTTCAGTGAACTTAGCAAAGAAGTCATGGATGCAATACGAAAAACTTGGAGTTTATTAAATGTACAAGAATAAAATCACTCAGGCCCTTCTTCTAGGTGCTGGTTTGGCAGTGGCTGCCACTTCTACTCTTTCTATCGCTGCTGAAGTTCCAGCAGGTACAGAACTAGCAAAAGTTCAGGAACTTGTTCGCGGTAACGGTACTGAAGTAGCAACGCTGGATCCGCACAAATCTCAAGGTGTTCCAGAGTCACACGTAATTCGTGACTTGCTAGAAGGATTAGTAAACCAAGATGCTAACGGCAAGACTATCCCTGGTGTTGCTGAGACCTGGGAAACGACAGACAACCAAACGTACACATTTCACCTACGTAAAGACGCTAAATGGTCTAACGGTGATCCTGTAACAGCAAATGATTTCGTATACAGCTTCCAGCGCGCTGTTGATCCTGTAACCGCTTCTCCATACGCTTGGTACATGGAATATACCAAAATGGCGAACGCGAAAGACATCGTTGCAGGCAAGAAAGATAAGAGTGAGCTAGGTGTTAAAGCTGTAGACGATTACACGTTAGAAGTTACGCTAGATACAGCTGTACCATACTTTGTAATGATGATGGGTCACACAACAGTTAAGCCAGTACATAAGGCAACTGTTGAGAAGTTCGGTGATCAATGGACTAAACCAGAAAACTTTGTTGGCAATGGTGCATTTGTTCCAAATCAATGGGTAGTTAACGAGCGTCTTGAGCTTGTTCGTAACGAAAATTACTGGGATAACGAACACACAGTTCTTAATAAAGTAACGTTCCTGCCAATCGAAAACCAAGTTGCTGAAATGAACCGCTTCCTTTCTGGTGAGCTAGATTTCACATATGAAGTTCCTAACGAACATTTTCGTCGCTTACAAAAAGAATACCCACAAGATGTAAACATCAAGGGTAACCTGTGCACTTACTACTACCAGTTTAACGCACAGAAAGCGCCTTTCAACGATGTACGTGTACGTAAAGCGATGTCTTACGCTATGGACCGTGATATCGTGACTAAAGCGATCCTTGGCCAAGGCCAAAAACCAGCGTACTTCCTGACTCCTGAAATTACTGCTGGTTTTGACCCAGTAACTCCAGAGTATGGTCAACTTTCTCAAAAAGAGCGTATCGCTGAAGCGAAGCGTCTTCTAGAAGAAGCTGGTTACACGAAGAGTAATCCTCTTGAGTTCAATCTCCTTTACAACACATCTGAAAACCATAAGAAGCTTGCAGTCGCAATCGCATCAATGTGGAAAAAAGAGCTTGGTATTGATGCGAAACTCGAAAACCAAGAGTGGAAATCATACTTAGACAGTAAAGATACTGGTAACTTTGACGTTGCTCGTGCAGGTTGGTGTGGTGACTACAATGAAGCATCTTCATTCCTAACATTGATGGTTAGTCAAAATACTACTGCTGGTCAGCACTACAAGAGTGCAGACTATGACAAGATTATCGATAAAGCACTGCACTCTACTTCAGAAGAAGAGCGCACTAAGCTATACATTGATGCAGAAAAATTGCTAGCTAAAGACATGCCAATTGCTCCTGTCTACCAGTACGTTACAACACGTCTAGTATCGCCTCAATTAGGTGGTTACCCAGAAGGTAACGCCGAAGATAAGATTTATTCAAAAGATCTTTATATCAAAGCAAAATAACCTCCTATAAAAAATAAAATATAACTAACTTAGACCTGTGTGCGTAAAGCGCACACGGTGTCTATTTGATTTTTAATTGTCACGGACTGAAAAGAGTGAGTTTATGCTTAAATTCATTATGAAAAGGATATTTGAAGCGATTCCAACCATGTTGGTGCTGATCACTATATCTTTCTTTCTCATGCGTTTCGCACCGGGTAACCCGTTTTCAAGCGAGCGTCCATTACCGCCAGAAGTTATGGCTAACATCGAAGCTAAATACGGCTTAGATAAACCTGTATTTGAACAGTACACCACGTACTTGACCAACATCCTTCAGGGTGATTTTGGTCCATCTTTTAAATACCAAGATTACACCGTAAATGAGCTGATCGCGGTTGCACTTCCAGTATCTGCGAAGGTAGGTTTTGTAGCATTTATCTTTACCCTGATTATGGGGGTATCGGTCGGAACCATTGCCGCGCTTAAGCACAATACTTGGGTCGACTACACTATAATGTCGACCGCCATGCTCGGGGTGGTGATGCCATCCTTCGTGTTGGCACCAGCGCTTATTTACCTATTCTCTCTGCACTGGCATATTTTCCCTGCCGGCGGCTGGCACGGTGGTACGTATATGTACATCGTCCTACCCGTTATCGCGATGTCTCTTTTATATGTAGCAACCTTTGCTCGTATCACTCGCGGTAGCATGATTGAAACCCTTAACAGTAACTTTATCCGTACTGCTCGTGCTAAAGGTCTAAGCTACCGTTATATCGTTCTTAAACATGCGCTCAAACCAGCACTACTCCCTGTTGTTTCATACATGGGGCCAGCGTTCGTAGGTATCATCACAGGTTCAGTTGTTGTTGAAACCATCTTCGGCCTGCCGGGTATCGGTAAGCTGTTTGTTAACGCCGCGTTTAACCGTGATTATTCGTTAGTAATGGGTGTTACCATTTTGATTGGTTTCCTATTCATCTTGTTCAACGCAATCGTTGATATTTTACTAGCGCTTATTGACCCGAAAATTCGCTACTAGCAGGGACGCATGGTTATGTTGAAGAAAAAAGAAAACTTAGAAGCGATCGAAAAATTCTCTGAGAGTTTGGAAATTGAAGGTCGTAGCTTGTGGCAAGATGCGCGTATTCGTTTTATGCGTAACAAAGCGGCAATGGTCAGTTTGTTTATCCTTACTATCATGGTGCTATCGGTAATCTTCCTACCTATGCTAGCACAGCATGCTTATGATGATACTGACTGGTACGCAATGCATGCAGCGCCAAGCGCGGATCACTGGTTCGGTACTGACAGTTTAGGTCGTGACCTATACGTTCGTACGATGATCGGTGGCCGTATTTCTCTTATGGTTGGTGTGATGGGCGCATTCGTAGCGGTACTGATTGGTACGCTTTACGGTGCAGCTTCAGGCTTCATTGGCGGTCGCACTGACCGAGTGATGATGCGTATCCTGGAGATCTTATACGCGGTTCCTTTCATGTTCCTCGTGATCGTACTGGTGACGTTCTTTGGTCGTAATATCGTACTCATCTTTGTTGCTATCGGTGCGATTGCTTGGCTCGATATGGCGCGAATCGTACGTGGCCAAACGTTGAGTTTACGTAGTAAAGAATTCATTGAGGCTGCGCACGTATGTGGTGTCAGCAAATGGAAAATCATTACACGTCATATCGTACCGAACGTACTGGGTATTGTTGCGGTTTACTCAACGCTACTTATCCCGAGCATGATCCTTACAGAATCATTCTTATCTTTCCTTGGTCTTGGTGTTCAAGAGCCTATGACAAGCTGGGGCGCATTGCTTCAAGAAGGTTCGCAAACAATGGAAGTTGCAATCTGGCAACTGACATTCCCTGCGGCATTCATGGTAGTTACGCTGTTCTGCTTTAACTACGTAGGTGATGGTCTGCGCGACGCGCTTGATCCAAAAGACAGATAAAGAAATAGCAATTAAAAGCTATAAAAGATTAAGGAAGCAATAATGAGCTTATTAGATGTCAAAGATCTGCGCGTCGAATTTACCACGCAAGATGGTACGGTAACCGCAGTAAACGACCTGAACTTCTCACTCAACCAAGGCGAAACGCTGGGTATTGTTGGTGAGTCGGGTTCGGGTAAATCTCAAACGGTATTTGCACTGATGGGACTGCTGGCTAAGAACGGCATCATCTCAGGCAGTGCAAAGTTTGAAGGTAATGAGATTCTCAATCTACCAGAGAAAGCACTGAACAAAGTTCGCGCTGAACAGATCGCGATGATCTTCCAAGATCCAATGACGTCACTGAATCCTTACATGAAAGTATGTGATCAGCTGATGGAAGTGCTTATGCTGCATAAAGGCATGGGCAAAGCGGAAGCGTTCGAAGAATCAGTACGTATGCTGGAAGCGGTTAAAATCCCTGAGGCACGTAAACGTATTACAATGTATCCACACGAGTTTTCTGGCGGTATGCGTCAACGTGTGATGATTGCAATGGCTTTGCTATGTCGTCCAAAACTACTGATTGCTGATGAACCAACAACGGCATTGGATGTAACCATTCAAGCGCAAATCATGGAATTGTTGAACGAGCTTAAAGATGAGTTCAATACAGCAATCATCATGATCACCCATGATTTGGGTGTGGTTGCGGGTTCTTGTGACAAAGTTCTAGTGATGTACGCTGGCCGTACCATGGAATATGGCACAGTGGATGAAATCTTCTATGAGCCAAGTCACCCTTATGCGGAAGGTCTGCTTAAAGCGATTCCTCGTTTGGATACCGAAGGTGAAATTCTACCGACGATTCCAGGTAACCCACCTAACTTACTTCGCCTACCAACCGGTTGTCCTTATCAGGACCGTTGTCACCGTGTAATGGACCGTTGTAAGCAAGAAGCACCTATTTTGCAGCCATTTGCGAAAGATCGTCAGCGTGCTTGTTTTTCTGATTGGGAGACTTGGACAAAATGAGTAAAGAATTACTATTAGATATTAAAAACCTGAAGGTTCATTTTAGCATTGCGGCTAAGTCTGCTTGGCCTTGGGCTAAACCATCAAACCTTAAAGCGGTTGATGGTGTCGATGTTCACCTTTACGAAGGTGAGACTCTGGGTGTAGTAGGTGAGTCTGGCTGTGGTAAATCAACATTTGCGCGCGCAATTATTGGCTTAGTTGAGGCGACTGAAGGCGAGGTTATGTGGTTAGGTCAAGACCTGACTAAGATGCAGGAAGTGAAGCGTCGTGAGACTCGTAAAGAGATTCAGATGATCTTCCAAGACCCGCTAGCATCGCTTAACCCACGTATGTCAGTTGGAGACATTATTGCTGAGCCTCTACAAACTTTCTATCCTGAGCTTTCTAAACAGGAAGTGAAGGACAGAGTTAAAGAGATGATGGCAAAGGTTGGTCTACTACCCAACGTAATCAACCGTTACCCACATGAATTCTCTGGTGGTCAGTGTCAACGTATCGGTATCGCGCGTGCACTTATCTTGAAGCCTAAGATGATCATCTGTGATGAGCCAGTTTCTGCTCTGGATGTCTCTATCCAAGCTCAAGTAGTAAACCTTCTTATGGAACTACAGAAAGAGTTAGGTCTATCTTTGGTATTCATCGCGCACGATTTGTCAGTGGTTAAACACATCTCTGACCGTGTATTGGTGATGTACTTAGGTAATGCTGTTGAATTAGGTGAATCAGATGCCTTGTTCTCAGACCCTAAACACCCATATACCAAAGCATTGATGTCTGCAGTTCCGATTCCAGACCCACGCTTAGAGCGCAGCAAAACGATTCAGATGCTGGAGGGTGATCTCCCATCACCAATTAATCCACCATCGGGTTGTGTGTTCCGTACTCGTTGCCCCGAAGCAACCGAGGCCTGTGCGCAAACCAAGCCAACCATTCAAGGCGATGACGTACACGCAGTATCTTGCTTGCACGTGCAAGTCTAGAACCCATTTAAAACGGTTCAGCCTGTGACAGGCTTAAGCGCAACTTTTTTATGAGTTGCGCTTTTTTTGTTCCCAATATTTCTCATGAATAACCTTCTTCAAATAATTCGAACAACTAAGCCAACTTCTTCTAGTTTTGAATAAATTAGGCTTTTCTTATACTAATACCAATCGTAGTAAATAACTGCTCATCCTAGCTTGTTAAAACGCTCGATAACGGCGTTAGAATTTTTGATTGTAGAATAACTACTAACAGAAAAATTCTTCCTTGTTCTCAAGCCTTTTCTCTGCGCTATTTCTGAACATTTACTTACTGTGATTGGTATAAAAAATTTTGGATGACAGAGGTTTGGATATGGGCAAGTTAGTTGAAGGTGTTTGGCACGATGTGTGGTACGACACCAAAGAAAGCGGTGGTAAGTTTGTTCGTGAAGATGCGGGCTTTCGCAGTTGGATCGAGAACAAAGCTGGTGCGCAGTTTGAGCCAGAAAGTGGTCGTTATCACCTATACGTATCGTTAGCTTGTCCTTGGGCGCACCGTACTCTTATCTTCAGAGAGCTAAAAGGCCTAACCGATCATATTGACGTGACAGTGGTTTGCCCCGATATGATGAGCGAAGGCTGGCAAATGGGTTTGCCTGAACCTTTGTTTGGTCATACTCGTATGCACCAAATCTACACTCAAGCCAAACCTGACTACTCAGGCCGAGTAACGGTTCCAGTGCTATGGGATAAGAAAACCAACACCATCGTGAGTAACGAATCCTCTGAAATTATCCGCATGTTCAACTCAGAATTTAATGAGTTAACAGGCAACACCGATGACTACTATCCGTGGGAATTGTCCAAGAAGATTGATGAGTGGAATGACTACATCTATCCAAGCATTAATAACGGCGTTTATCGTACTGGCTTTGCAACCACACAAGAAGCTTATGAAGAAGCGTATGACGCGTTATTTGAGGCGTTAGACAAAGTAGATGCACATCTTAGTGAACATCGTTATCTAGCGGGTAATGATATCACAGAAGCAGATTGGAGATTGTTTACCACTCTGGTTAGATTCGATGCAGTGTATGTTGGCCACTTTAAGTGTAACAAGCAGCGAATTTCAGACTACGTCCATATTCAGGGCTACTTAAAAGAACTCTATCAGATTGAAGGCATCAAAGAGACGACCGACTTTTATCACATCAAGCGTCACTACTATTACAGTCACACAGGTATCAACCCAACTCAAGTTGTGCCGAAAGGACCTGCGCTAGATTTAGAATCAGCCCATGGGCGAGGCTAGATTCATCTTAAGAGCATCAAATAACCTTAAGCATTAGACATAAAAAAACCCTAGATAAGAATCTAGGGTTTTTTGCTTCTACAAAAGAAAAATTAATTAATTACTTTTTCTTCAGCTTGAGCTGCTTGGTCTGCTTGGATAGCCGTTAGAGCTACTGTGTAAACGATATCGTCTACTAGAGCGCCACGAGACAAGTCATTTACTGGCTTGCGCATACCTTGAAGCATTGGACCGATAGATACTAGGTCTGCTGAACGCTGTACCGCTTTGTAAGTCGTGTTACCCGTGTTTAGGTCTGGGAATACGAATACTGTCGCTTTACCTGCAACTGGAGAGTTTGGTGCTTTAGAAGCAGCAACGTTTTCCATGATAGCAGCGTCGTACTGAAGAGGACCGTCGATCACTAGATCAGGACGTTTCGCTTGAGCAAGTTTAGTTGCTTCACGTACTTTATCTACGTCTGCACCTTTACCAGATTCACCAGTAGAGTAAGAGATCATAGCAACGCGTGGGTCGATACCGAATGCCGCAGCAGAATCTGCAGATTGGATAGCGATTTCAGCAAGCTGTTCAGCTGTTGGATCTGGGTTGATCGCACAGTCACCGTATACAAGCACTTGATCAGGCAGAAGCATGAAGAAGATTGAAGATACGATAGAAGCATCAGGAGCAGTCTTGATGATCTGGAACGGAGGAACGATTGTGTTCGCCGTTGTGTGAACAGCACCAGAAACTAGGCCGTCAACTTCGCCAGCTTCAAGCATCATAGTGCCTAGGAATACTGAATCTTCTAGCTTCTCACGAGCAACAACTTCAGTCATACCTTTAGCGCCACGAAGTTCTACTAGACGAGCTACGTAGTTTTCGCGAACAGATGCAGAATCGATGATCTCAACGCCAGCGCCTAGCTCAACACCTTGTTGTGCAGCAACGCGACGGATTTCGTCTGGGTTACCAAGCAGCACACAAGTTGCGATACCGCGTTCAGCACAGATAGAAGCTGCTTTAACAGTACGTGGCTCATCACCTTCAGGAAGAACGATACGTTTAGCCGCTTTACGAGCAAATTCAGTTAACTGGTAACGGAATGCTGGTGGGCTTAGACGACGAATGCCTTGAGTACCTTCAGATAGAGAATCAATCCAAGGGCCATCGATGTGGCTAGCAACGTGATCGTTAACGAACTCGATACGCTCTTTATCGTCTGCAGGTACTTCTAGGTTGAAGCTCTGTAGGTTAAGAGACGTCTGCCAAGTGTTACCTTGAGCCTTGAAGATCGGTAGACCTGAAGCGAATGCTGGTGCACAAAGGTTAGCAATGCTTTCTGGAATGTCGTAACCGCCAGTCAGTAAGATTGCGCCAATTTCAACACCGTTTTTCGCAGCAAGAGCCGCAGCAACGATAACGTCAGGACGGTCTGCAGAAGTTACTAGCAGTGAACCTGGTTTGAAGTGCTCAATCATGTGCGGTAGAGAACGTGCACAGAAAGTGATGCTCTTAATACGACGCGTTGAGATTTCGCCTTCGTTAACGATTTCAGCGTTAAGGTGTTTAGCCATATCAACCGCACGAGTAGCGATTAGGTCGATGCTCCATGGCACACAGCCAAGAACACGGATAGGGCTAGAGTTGAAGATTTGCATTACTTCAAGGTTCGCTTGTTGAGCGCTATCTGCATCATCGAAGATTTCAGAAAGGTCAGGGCGAGTACGGCCAGCTTCATCAACAGGAGCATTCAGTTTGTTAATAATAACGCCTGAGATATTCTTGTTTTTAGTGCCGCCGAAGTTAGAACATGCTACTTCGATGTGCTCTTTAAGCTGAATAGGGTTGTATGTACCCGGAGTCGCAACGAATACGATCTCTGCGCCTAGTGTTTTAGCGATTTCCGCGTTCACTTGGTTAGCAAATGGGTGCTTACGAGTAGGTACTAGACCTTCGATTAGCGTTACTTCTGCGTCCTTGTTGATCTTGTTGTATTGCTCAACAACAGACTCTAGAAGCTCGTCCATTTTTTCGCTACCGATCAAAGCTTCAGCTTTAGTCATTGCGATTGGCTCACCAATCTTAATGTCGCTGTTTGCGCTGATGATAGTAGACGTTAAATCAGGTTGGTTACCACCGCTACGAGGTTGAGCGATTGGCTTGTAGAAAGAAACACTTACGCCCTTACGCTCCATAGCGCGAAGAACACCCATGCTAACACTAGTAAGACCAACACCAGCGCTTGTAGGGATAAGCATAATAGTACGGGACATTGACGAACACCTTTGACTATTGGAAATAAAAAAAGCTCAACTTCTGTTCCTACCGACATTTAAATTGGGGTAGGAATAGAAGTTGAGCCCCATTTTCGTAGTATGAAAAACTGACTAGCTTCGAGTGAAGCTAGTCAGAAAAATCAATTAAAGACCTGCTAGTTTCGCAGTGTCTTCAGCAATTACTAGCTCTTCATTAGTAGAGATAACCATTGCAGGGATACGGCTGTTAGCTGTAGTGATAGTACCTTCGCCGCCGAAACGAGCTTTAAGGTTAGCTTCACCGTCAACTTCGATGCCGAAGATGCCTAGGCGGTTAAGAACCATTTCACGGATTGGGCCAGAGTTCTCGCCGATGCCGCCAGTGAAAGTGATTGCGTCTAGACGACCTTCTAGAGTTGCAGTGTAACCAGCAACGTACTTAGCTAGACGGTGACAGAACACGTCCATTGCACGAGTTGCTTCTTCTTTCTCACCGTAGTTGTCTTCAACGAAACGACAGTCAGAAGTCACTTCAGTTAGACCAGCTAGGCCAGACTCTTTAGTTAGCATGTTGTTGATTTCTTCAACAGAGTAACCAAGAGCGTCGTGTAGGTGGAAGATGATCGCAGGATCTAGGTCACCACAACGAGTACCCATTACTAGACCTTCAAGAGGAGTAAGACCCATAGAAGTATCTACAGATTGACCGTTCTTGATAGCACATACAGATGCGCCGTTACCTAGGTGACAGTTGATGATGTTAACTTCTTCAACTGGCTTGTTTAGTAGACCAGCTACTTCACGAGTAATGAACAGGTGAGAAGTACCGTGCATGCCGTAACGACGGATACCGTGCTCTTTGTACAGGTTGTACGGTAGAGCGTATAGGTAAGACTCAGAAGGCATTGTTTGGTGGAACGCAGTGTCAAATACAGCAACGTTTTGTAGGCCAGGGAAGTTCTGTTGAGCTGCTTCGATACCGATAAGGTGAGCTGGGTTGTGAAGAGGTGCAAAAGTTGCAGCGTCTTGAATACCCTTAAGTACTTCATCAGTGATAAGTGCAGATGAAGTGAACTGCTCGCCACCGTGTACGATACGGTGACCGATAGCGCCAAGGTTAGCTTTAAGCTCAGGCTTAGAAGCAAGAATAGTTTCTACCATGAAAGATAGTGCTTCTACGTGAGCTGCGCCCGCGCCTAGTTGTGCTTCATGCTTGCCGTCAAGTTTCCACTTCATACGAGCTTCTGGAAGACCAAGACACTCAGCAAGACCAGTTAGGTGCTCAGCACCTGTTTCTGCATCAACAACAGCAAATTTAAGAGAAGAACTACCACAGTTTAAAACTAAAACTAGCTTAGACATTAATGACTACCTGTTTATTTTTCTGATCGAAATCAGTTAAGGATGAAAATTAATCTCAAGAATAGTCGAAGCACATAGGCTTGCGTACTAACCTTGGTCAAAAAAACGTTAATTTCCGTATTAAAGTGAAAGCGCACTTTTTCAGAAAAAGAGGCTTTTGCATTCCTTGCAGAAGTCGCCCCAAAGTTGCTTAAATTGTAAATAAGGGCAACAATGAGATTGAGGTCTGCAAATAATAGCGATATTGTGCAAATATAACAAAAAAATTTGAAAGAATATTATTTTTCGTCAAATTTTTGTGTTTTTAGTTGATGATTTCAACTTTTTTTTAACGGGAGACTCATATGAGTAATAGAGTTGGTTTAGCGAGCAGTTTAAAAGATGGCCAAAAGTACATGGATCTCTGGCCTGTTCGAAAAGAGTTAAACGCTATCTTCCCTGAACAGCGCATCATTAAAGCCACGCGTTTTGGTGTGAAAGTGATGCCAGCGATAGCCGCTATTAGTATTCTTACACAAATGGTCTTCAATAATTATCATGCGATGCCACAAGCTGTTGTTATGGCGTTGTTTGCGATCAGCTTGCCACTTCAAGGCATGTGGTGGTTAGGTAACCGTTCGAACACTCAATTACCGCCAGCATTGGTTTCTTGGTATCGAGAGCTGCATGAGAAGATCAGCGAAACGGGTTTTGCATTGGAACCAATGAAGCCACGCCCTCGTTATAAAGAATTGGCGATCATTTTGAATCGCGCTTTCCGCCAGTTAGATAAATCTTCAATGGAACGTTGGTTCTAAGAATATCTGGTCTTTCCCTATCGTCTGAGGACAGCTACACATCGATATTGGCTTGTTCTCAGACTCGTTCCGTTTGAACTTCATTATTCATATCACCTATCTCTCGTTATTCACTCCATTGCTTACCTAATAACTCAAGTAAACTTACCTTTCCTCACATATTTCGAGCCTTGTTGTGTTTTTGTTAAATATCACTTCAACTTATCAATGGTTACTGGTAAAAATATCAATAGTGGATTTGATGTTGTCTCTTTAGATCGAGCAATAACAACGAGAGCTTGATGAAGGGAATATTAATGGGTTCTGTAAGAAGAGTTTTAACGGCTGGTTTCAGCTGTTTTTTGTTGCTATGGACTGGCAGCGCGATGGCAAATATCGCCAAAGTCTCGGTCTCACAAGTTGTAGACCATCCTGATCTGAACGCGACACGTTTGGGGCTTCTTGAAGGGTTAAGAGCGAAAGGGTATGAACCCGGCAAAAATCTAGAGTTTTCCTATGAGATGGCCGATGGTAGCCCAGCTCAAGCGGCAAAAATAGCAAGAGAGTTGGCTAGCGAAAATCCTCACGTATTAGTTGGTATAGCCACACCTACCTCACAAGCATTGGTTTCCGCAACTCGATCTATTCCGATCGTATTTACTGCGGTGACCGATCCGATTGGTGCAAGGCTTGTCAAACAACTCAATAACCCTGGAAAAAACGTGACCGGCCTTTCTGACCTCTCTCCTGTGTCGCAACACGTTTCGTTGATTAAAGAACTGCTCCCTAAAGCGAGTTCAATTGGTGTTGTCTACAACCCTGCAGAAGCTAACGCGGTTGCACTGATTAAGCTATTGAAAAAGTCGGCCCGAGCGAATGGATTCAAACTTTATACTGCGACAGCACTGACTATCGATGATGTGGAATCAAAAGCTGAATCTGTCGCTAAAAAATCAGATGTTATCTACGCGCTGACCGACAACACAGTAGCAAGTGGTATTGAAGATCTAATCCAAGCAGCAAATCAATCGGGTACTCCCGTTGTCGCAGGGGCAACCTCTTATGTAGGGAAGGGCGCCATTGCAGGTTTAGGCCTAGATTATTATGACGTAGGTGTTCAAACTGCTGATTATGTAGCGGCAATACTTGAGGGACAAAAGCCCGGAAAGTTGAATGTGAAAACAGCGAAGAGCTCACAGCTTGTCATCAATTTGGATGCGGCTCGTGAACTGGGCGTAACCCTTCCTCAGTCTGTGATCGATCGTGCGATTGTTAGCCGTTAGTAATAACTAGAATGATGAACATAGGTTGCATATAAATAATCTTGTTAACAGTATTAAAACAGTTGATAGAAATTAGTAAATTAACTCAACATAATGGTGTTATTTCTCTAATTTGTTCTTTTATAAGTGGTTATTTTGTTCACTTCGAATGGGTTATTTGGCCGTAAGCTATGCTGTTAATATGAATTTACATTATTTTACATCGAGAGAGTTGGCAATTAATGTCATAATATTAATGGGGTAAATGAAAATAGCTAAGCGCTAAGAGCACATGATATGAAAGTTAACAGGCACTTTAGCCTTACCTTTGTTTTTGGTTTCCCTGCTGTGATCGCAGCGATGTTACTTAGCTTGATTGCAAAGAACCATTTTGACTCGGTAGAGAAAGACATCAGCAATGAATTTCAACGTATCGAAGAAGTTTTTAAACGAACGACTAAGATCGTTACCGCGCTAGATTATAGTTTCTCAAACTACTACAAATCAGGTAACCCTCTTTTCCTTGACCACAACAAACAGGTGGTTGATGGCCTTTGCCAAATTTGGCCAATTGATAGCCTGCTTCTTGCCGAAGGCAAAACTACCGATATCCCTTCTGTTGATATTGACTACATGCTGGTCGGTGAAGAGTCTTTATGTACAGAAACAAGTAGTACCTATAAAAGTGCTTCGGAGAAAATAGCTCTAGCACCTATTCTCTCATTTCTCTCGCAACTTGATGAATACCACGATGGTGTCCACTTTATTGATAAACGTGGGTACGTTATTTCGTCACCGGAAGATTTTGCCAAAGGGTTAGGAAAGGAATTACTTTCGACCATCAAAAGCCGTCCATATTGGCAAAAAACTGCCAACAACCCTGATCTGTTGACTTTATCTGGTCCTGCATATCGGTTTGATTCCCTTGACCGTATGATCAGCATGACGATCCCTGTCTTTCATAAAGGCGAACATCAAGGGATGTTATCGGTTGATATTGATGCTGGAAAACTACTTGCTATTGCTAATGAACACTTAGCCGGTCGAATCGATATTATTGATACTACCTTAACTAGCCCAAGAGATTCCGCGGCTTTCTATCATAAAATTGAGCTAGAGGGCGTAGCATCTCATCATGCTATGTACTACGAATTGAATTTGGTTGATGAGGCTCGACACTTTTTCGTTTATGAAAAAGACAGCCTTATTGTCGCTATCATTGTGTATCTATTCTCTGTAACCATCTTTTTTTACGTTAATTCCAATATTGAACGCGGTTATTTCAAAGATCTTGCTGCTAAAGATCCAATGACAGGACTATTGAATCGGCGCGGTTTAGAAGCGTTTTGGCGCAGCGTAGAGCATGATCAACTGTTCGCCTTAACTGTATTTGATATCGATGATTTCAAGTTGATTAATGACACCTTCGGCCACGATAAAGGCGACGATGTCATCCGTTATATGTCGCGCCAGATAAGTAATAGCATTCGAAGTAGTGATGTTGCAGCGAGATTTGGTGGTGAAGAGTTCGTTGTCTATCTGAAAGGGGATGATCGAGAAACATTAATCAGAACATTGCAGCGTGTAAAAAGCGCGGTTTGCTCTAAATCTGAGGATATCATCCCTAATGGCTTCACGGTATCTGGCGGCGTGTGCATTGTTGAAACGGAGCAAAGCAAACTCAACTTTGAAGAGATATTTAAGTACGCCGATGAAAAACTGTACGTGGCTAAGACGACCGGTAAAGACCGAATCGAGTTTTAACCATGTTACTGAGATCTTGCGCTTTAAAGGAGGAGAGGGGCTGATGACTCTCCCTTGCTAAGACATATTAAGCTGAGTGGAAATGCTCTTCTTGATAGCGTTGTAGGCGCTCTACGATAGGCGGCGCTTTCTTGAAAGTACGAATTTCTTTAAACAGTTCGTTCGCTTCAGGGTAGCCTTTACTTAAATAGACAAACCATTGTTTCACTCTATTGGGGTAGTACATGCCTTTATCCCCTTTAATTTGAAACTCTGAATAGCGCAGTAAAAGTGCGATCACTCTATCCCACGGCATTTTCTGGTGGTTGTGCTTAACGACATTACCAAGGTTTGGAATATTAAAAGCGCCGCGGCAGACCATTAATGAATCGACGCCCGTTGCCTCAATACAATCTTGGCCATCTTGATAGTTCCAAATTTCCCCATTCGCAATCAACGGCAGAGAGGTCTTCTCTCTTATTTGGTTGATGTAATCCCATTTGATTTCGCTAGCTTTGTAGCCGCCAACTTTGGTTCGCGCATGCACGGTAAGTTCGTCAGCTTTTGCTTGCTCGATCGCGTCGACAATTTCAAAACATTCTTCAGGGTGTTCCCAACCTAATCGAATTTTTGCAGACACGGGGATGTGCGCAGGGACCGCTTCACGGCAAGCTTTCACCACTTGATAGATGAGCTCTGGCTCTTTTAGCAGCGACGCTCCACCATTGCTTTTATTCACCGCTTTCGCAGGGCACCCAAAGTTAATATCGATGCCTTTAGCGCCTAAGCTGGCCGCTTGGAAGGCATTCTCAGCCATCCAATTTGGGTGCTGTCCAAGAAGTTGGAGGTGAATAGGTACACCTGCCATGGTTTGAGAGCCTTGATGTAATTCAGGGCAAATACGGTGGAAAACATGCGGGGGAAGAAGTTGATCAACGATACGCACGAATTCAGTGACACAGAGATCATAGTCATTAATCTCTGTAAGAATTTCGCGCATTAGATGATCAAGAACGCCCTCCATAGGGCCAAGTATTACTCGCATGCTGTTTTTTTACCGAAACTGAGTGGACCGAAAATTAAGAGGCGTGATTGTACGGCTTGCTCACAGGATTGTCACTACGAGAGTGGGGCTCCTGTTGTCATGTTTACTTGAGCGGTTAGTGGCGACATGCTGGGTTTGATAACGCTATAATGGACAAAATGATTTAAAACACTCGAGCTTTCATGACATATCAATTATTAAGCCTACCAGAACAAGTTACAGACATTACACCGCAGTTTATTGAAGGTGCTATCCTTGCGTCTAATCTAGCGACTAAGCCATTAGATCCAGAAGAATGGCTGGCTATCGTTGTGCCTGAAGCGGGCAAAGAGCTGGTAACAATCGTGACGGAACAAATTAACCGTCAGCACAACCTGATTCAGCGTAGTGAATACTTACTAGCCGATGTGTTTGCGGAAGGTGACTTTAACGAGCAATTCGCTGATTTCGCGGAAGGCTTTATGATGGTTTGGCCTACGATTGAAGAGCAGTGGCAAAGTGTGACCGTAGCGGATGGTACGCTGCGTATGCTACAAGCACTGCTAACTACATTGATGCTGGCGATCGATGAAGAACAAACCCAACAACAAATGGTCGCTGCTGGCCTTCAGAATCCGCCATCGCTTGTTGACTTGGTTGGTCAGATTGATTTGATGATTTCTGAAGTGGCTCTTGCGGCAGATGAAGCCATGTTGGGTAATAAGTCACAAAGCGTGAACCCATTTAAAGACATTGGTCGAAACGACTTATGTCCGTGTGAAAGTGGCAAGAAATTCAAGCAATGTTGCGGTAAGAACAGCTAATCGAGACTTGTTGATAGATTAAGCTTTAATGATCATCAGATTCTCTTTAAGTGATAAAAGCTTAAGCAATAAAAAAGTCGACCTGTTGGTCGACTTTTTCGTTTCTGAACATGATGAGCTAATTGTTAGTCATTCTTTGATTTAACGAATTGAGACACAACAACAAAGCCGAAAGCAACCAAGTTACCCGCGAAGATAATCACTAGCCATTGAGGCATAGAAAGTTCTAAGAACTGCCACACAACCTTGCTGCAGTCTCCGTAAGCTTCAAACATCCACGGAACCCATTTGTTTAGTGGCGCCCAACTAGGGAAGGTCACGAATAAGTCACAGGTTGCAAAAGGAGACGGGTTGAACTGGTAATCGACGTGCTCTAAAGCCAGCGTCAAACCCTTGTACGCGCCAAATCCCCAACCAGCAAGGCCTAGCCAACGTGATATCGGGTTATTTGGTGCAATAGCACCAATCATTGCCGCGATACCGATAGCAAGCATGGCAACGCGCTCATAGATACACATCACGCAAGGGCCAAGCATCATTACGTGCTGGAAGAAAAGGGCACACGCTTCAAAAAATAGTATGAAAGCCAGCAGTAAAAGCCAAGATAAACGTCCCTTAGAGAAGTCTTTGAGCATTGCAAAAAAGTTCACGAATTTAATCCCGTCTATAAAATAAAAAAGCTCTGAATACTCAGAGCTTTTTATCTTGGATAAGTTTCCTAATCAACTAATATTTTTGATTAGTTAGATACACTTATTGTGTTTCGCAACACAAAATCAGATTAGTGACCACCAGAAACCACTGGAGCAATGACTTCACCAGTGCGCTGAATGATCCAACCTGCATCGTAGAACCAGGCTGTCATCGGTTCAACAAAGAACACGATACCAGCAAGGCCAACAAGAGCCAGTACGATAGTGTATGGCAAAGCCATGATAACCATGCGGCCGTAAGACAGTCGAATTAACGGGGCAAGTGCCGATGTTAATAAGAATAGGAATGCAGCTTGGCCGTTTGGCGTAGCAACAGAAGGTAGGTTAGTACCTGTGTTGATAGCAACAGCAAGTAGGTCAAATTGGTCACGAGTGATGATGCCTTCAACCAGTGCAGTTTTCACTTCGTTGATGTAAACCGTACCTACGAACACGTTATCTGAAACCATCGATAAGATACCGTTGGCTACGTAGAAGAGTGCGAGCTGTGCGCCTTTATCTTCAACGTGAAGTACGGCGTCGATCACTGGCTTAAATAGTCCCTGGTCGATGATTACAGCAACGACTGCGAAAAAGACAGCAAGAAGGGCAGTAAATGGTAGCGCTTCTTCAAAGGCTTTACCCATCGAGTGCTCTTCAATTACACCAGTAAATGCTGTTGCTAAGATGATAACTGAAAGGCCAATCAAACCGACTTCAGCGACGTGAAGCGCAAGGCCAACAATAAGCCAAACAGCGATTGCACTCTGAACCCATAGTTTTGCTACGTCTTGTTTTGTACGGTTTGCGCGTTCTTTGTTGTCAAATTCAACTAAGATTTGGCGAACGTTATTTGGCAGTTCTGCACCGTAGCCAAATACTTTGAATTTCTCGACAAGTGCACAAGTGATAATACCGCAGAAGAAAACAGGCAGCGTTACAGGCAGCATACGGATGATAAATTCACCGAACTCCCAACCTGCTTGTTTAGCAATTACCAAGTTTTGTGGTTCACCTACCATGGTCATTACACCACCCAGTGCTGTACCAACACCGGCGTGCATAAGCAATGAACGTAGGAAAGCACGGTAGTTTTCTAAGTCATCACGAGTTAGCTCAGAGATCTCTTCATCATGCGTATGATCGTGCGCAGACGTTGTACCTTTGCCTGATGCAACCTTGTGATAAATAGAGTAGAAGCCGACCGCAACGCTAATAACTACGGCGATTACTGTTAGTGCGTCTAGGAATGCTGATAAGAAAGCAGCAGCAACACAGAAAGCAACAGAGAGTAAGATTTTAGATTGGATGCCAAGCAAGATCTTCGTGAAAATGAACAAAAGCAGTTCTTTCATGAAATAAATGCCAGCAACCATGAATACGAGCAAGAGTAATACAGGAAGGTTTGCTTGCAGCTCGTGATAAACCATTTCTGGTTTGGTCATGCCAATGGCGACTGCTTGAATAGCTAATAGACCACCCGGTTGAAGAGGGTAGCATTTGAGAGCCATAGCTAGAGTGAAAATAAACTCAACCACCAACAGCCAGCCCGCAACAAATGGGTCAACTAGGAAAAAAACAAACGGGTTGATGATTAAAAAGGAAATGATGGCAAGTTTATACCAATCAGGAGCTTTACCAAGGAAGTTCTTGATAAAAGCGTTTCCGAGAGACATCGGCATGTTAATACTCTTTTATGTTGATTATGAATAGACAAGCAATACAACATTTTGAGAATCGAGCTATAAAATTGATTAAAAACTATAACTAACAGTGACTTAGAAAAACTACATTCCATGTAATGTTCTGTGGTCTTGCCAAGTCACTCCCTTAGAAACTCAAGCACTGCTTATTTTTGAGCGCAACTCTACTCTTAGATAACATTTAGTCAACAGGAAAAGCCCTGTAGCACTAAAAATACCTCTTTTTTGTTGAGAAACGCGATCAAAGTAGCGCAAGCATACCACTTAAAATGTGATAAAAACCGACTAGAATCAATATTTCAGCGAAATGATTGAAATCAACATAATAAAGACGGTTTATGTGTGATTATTACAACTTAATATTGCATTTTAATTACCTTGTAAATATGACCAATGCCATTGATTTTTAACAGTTTTTGTTGTGTTAATAAGTTGTTGTAATGGTGATTTATAGTCACTTGCTTTCCAAACTCTAAGTGTAAACGTGTGCTTAACTTTAGAGCTTTAGCTCTATTGTTATATTTGGGTGAGTAAAGTTTTTGGGGGTATTTCAGCTAGGTAAGACTAGTGGTATGATGAGTAAATTAGAACATAATAATTAAATTGGATTGAAGTGTAGATGGTCATTAAGGCGAAGAGCCCGGCAGGATTTGCAGAAAAGTATATCATTGAAAGTATTTGGAATGGCCGTTTCCCTCCAGGTTCTATCTTGCCCGCAGAGCGTGAGCTTTCTGAACTGATTGGTGTTACACGTACTACGCTTCGTGAAGTACTACAACGTCTTGCTCGTGATGGTTGGTTAACGATCCAACACGGTAAGCCAACAAAAGTTAACCAGTTTATGGAAACCTCAGGTCTTCATATTCTTGATACGTTAATGACGTTGGATGTTGATAACGCAAGTAAAATGGTAGAAGACTTGCTTGCTGCACGTACCAATATCAGTCCTATCTTTATGCGTTATGCATTCAAAGCAAATAAAGAAGCGTCTGAGCGTACGATTACTAACGTGATTGAATCTTGTGAAGCCTTACTTGCGGCACCGACATGGGATGAATTCCTAGAGTCTTCTCCGTATGCAGACAAGATCAAACAGTCAGTGAAAGAAGACGTAGAAAAAGATGAAGCGAAGCGTCAAACGATCTTAGTTGCTAAAACGTTTAACTTCTACGATTACATGCTTTTCCAACGTTTAGCATTCCATTCAGGTAACCAAATTTATGGTCTGATCTTCAACGGCGTTCGTAAATTGTACGACCGTGTTGGCAGCTACTACTTCTCTAATCCGGAAGCTCGTCGTTTAGCCATGGAATTCTACAAAGACTTGTTTGTTATTTGTGAAAGTGGTGAGCGTGAAAACCTGCCACTTGTGATTCGTAACTACGGTATCGCCAGCGCACAGATTTGGAACGAGATGAAAACAACGTTGCCAACAAACTTTACTGAAGATGACAGCTAAGTCTTTTCATCAAAGTACTGTTAAGTTTGCTTGTTAAGTAAACGACGTAAAGAAAACAAAAAAGCGGCGAGATAATCAAATTATCTCGCCGCTTTTTATTTATCGATAGTTGGTGAAAACTTATCAATAGGCAGTAACTTACCCTGCAAACTCTTCTGAGTCTGGGCGGTTAGTAAACTGAACACCATTTAAGTAATCACAAAGTAATTGGTCTTCACACACTTTGTAGTTCTTATTTTCTGGCTTGCGGAAGTAAGCACCGATCTCGTATTTACTCAAGCTCACACCAACAACTTCTAGTACATCAAGTACATCTTCAGCTTTCATGTTTAGTGCGATGCGCAGCTTCATGAAAATCATATTGTTCGTTAGTGCAACTTCAGGTTTTGGCTGCTCACCTTCTTTCTTGCCACGCTTCAGGTTGATGAAACCATTTAGGAATACCGCTAACTCTTTGTCTTTCATCGTTGCGCATGACTTGTCGTTATCTTCTTTCAGCCAGTTAATCACTTTATCGTGAGCAACGGTAACGTCAGCTTGTTCAATAGCTTTGATGATTTGTGCATTTTTAAGGTTTAGTGCGTGTTGAATACGACGCAAGATTTCATTGTTAGTCACAGGGTAGTCCTAAAAAGGTATCTGGGAGTGAATATGGCTCCAATCAAATATATTGGATTTGATAAAGCACATTTTACTCTACATAGCATAGTTGAGGGCGACTCTAACAGAGAACGCTTATTTTCCATAGATATAAAAAATCCCCATAACATGGCTGTTATGGGGATCTTTAAGTGGCTAAACCGGCATTACATTACGCGCATACCTGGTTGAGCACCTTCGTGTGGTTCAAGGATCCACAAGTCACTGCCACCAGGGCCAGCAGCTAGGATCATGCCTTCAGACATACCAAACTTCATCTTACGAGGTTTAAGGTTTGCTACCATTACCGTTAGCTTGCCTTCTAGCTCTTCAGGTTTGTACGCTGACTTGATACCAGAGAATACTTGGCGAGTCTCACCACCGATGTCCAATTGGAACTTCAGTAGTTTGTTCGCTTTTGGTACTTCTTCGCAAGAGATGATACGAGCAATACGCATATCGACTGCTGCAAAGGCATCGAACTCAATCTCATCTGCGATTGGCTCTTTGTCTAGTTCAGTTTGGCTTGCTTGCTCTTTTTCCGCTTCTGCTTTTTCTTTTGCAGCCGCTTCAGCGGCTGCATCTTCTTTAGAAGACTCGATCATTGCTTCTACTTTCTTCGGATCAATACGGCTAAACAACGCCTTGAACTTAGTGATTTCGTGATCAGTTAGCGGAGTAGCAATCGCTTCCCACGTTAGCTCTTCGTTTAAGAAAGCTTCAGTGCGAGCGGCTAGCTCTGGCATTACGGGTTTCAGGTAAGCCATGAGTACGCGGAATAGGTTAATACCTACAGAAGAAACTTCTTGAAGCTCTTTCTCTTTACCTTCTTCTTTTGCAAGAACCCAAGGTGCTTTTTCGTCTATGTATTGGTTAGCTTTGTCAGCGAGTGCCGTTACTTCACGAATAGCGCGGCTAAACTCACGAGTTTCGTACAGTTGACCGATACGCTCAGCCGCTGCTACGAATTCGTTGTAAAGCTCTGGTTCGGCAAATTCAGCAGAAAGCTTGCCTTCGAAACGCTTAGTGATGAAGCCTGCGTTACGAGAAGCCAAGTTAACAATCTTGTTTACTACGTCAGCGTTTACACGTTGAGTGAAGTCTTCAAGGTTAAGGTCTAAATCATCGATACGGCTGTTTAGTTTAGCAGCGTAGTAGTAACGTAGACACTCAGGATCTAGGTGGTTTAGGTACGTGCTTGCTTTGATGAATGTCCCTTTCGACTTAGACATCTTAGCGCCGTTCACGGTTACGTAGCCGTGTACGAATACGTTGTTTGGCTTGCGGAAACCAGAACCTTCTAGCATTGCAGGCCAGAATAGAGAGTGGAAGTAAACAATGTCTTTACCGATGAAGTGGTAAAGCTCAGTTGTGCTATCTTTCTTCCAGTATTCGTCGAAGTTTAGATCGTCACGCTTGTCACATAGGTTCTTGAAAGAAGCCATGTAGCCAACTGGCGCATCTAGCCACACGTAGAAGAACTTGTCTTTTTCGCCTGGGATTTCGAAGCCGAAGTAAGGCGCATCACGTGAGATATCCCACTGTTGCAGGCCAGACTCAAACCACTCCTGCATTTTGTTTGCAGTTTCATTCTGTAGAGAGCCAGAACGAGTCCACTCTTTAAGCATGCTTTCGAACTGAGGTAGGTCGAAGAAGAAGTGCTCAGAATCTTTCATTACTGGAGTTGCGCCAGAAACCGCTGATTTAGGGTTAATTAGCTCAGTTGGGCTGTATGTCTCACCACAGTTATCACAGTTATCACCATACTGGTCTTCTGACTTACACTTAGGGCAAGTACCTTTTACGAAGCGGTCTGGTAGGAACATCTCTTTCTCAGGATCGAAAAGCTGAGAAATAGTACGGCTAGAAATGAAGCCGTTCTTTTTAAGTTCTAGATAGATGTGAGAAGCCAGTTCACGGTTCTCTTCACTATGTGTGCTGTGGTAGTTATCAAAGCTGATATCAAAGCCAGCGAAGTCTTTTTGATGCTCTTCACTAACAGCAGCGATCATCTCTTCTGGTGTGATACCCATCTGTTGAGCTTTAAGCATAATTGGCGTGCCGTGAGCATCGTCAGCACAGATGAAGTTTACAGTGTTGCCACGTAGACGCTGGTATCGAACCCAGATATCAGCTTGGATATGCTCAAGCATATGGCCAAGGTGAATAGAGCCGTTAGCGTACGGAAGCGCACAAGTTACCAAAAGTTGTCTTGGATCAGTTGCCATACTTAATAATTCGCTTTTTTGATAGGTATAAATTTTGAGAGGTAATACTACTTTATAACGTGTGATACGCCAAGGTATCAGACAAAGGATTCCCCTAGTTTTTTAGGGGTTCAGTCTTCATCTCGTGGGTGATAGCATAAATAAAAAAAGGAGCCCCAATGCGTAACTTTACTTCTAAGCAAGATTTCTGTTCATGGTTGAATGAGTTCGAGTCACCAATCCTCATACCAGAGTGGGCGCTACACCAAAATATTGTATCGGTTGATCCGCGTGGATCATTTGTTATTACCTTGCCTTTTGCTGCCAATCAGCTCGCGGTTGAACTGGAACAATGGATCAACTCTCAGATTGAGCAAAAGCTTGTGAGTGCTTTCCAATTTGAAGTGAAGGTGAAGCCATCTGCGTTAGAAACAACCGTCGCGACACCTTTGAAGGGCGTTAAGAACATTATCGCCGTGACGTCGGCAAAGGGTGGGGTGGGTAAATCCACAACTTCA
This sequence comes from Vibrio sp. QJM3NY_15, assembly GCF_057785995.1. Classification (NCBI taxonomy): domain Bacteria; kingdom Pseudomonadati; phylum Pseudomonadota; class Gammaproteobacteria; order Vibrionales; family Vibrionaceae; genus Vibrio; species Vibrio sp. QJM3NY_15. Next base: position 2,506,492 of record NZ_CM173517.1, on the reverse strand, counting down.
GTAAACCTGGCGCTTGCGTTATCTAAGTCAGGTTCAAAAGTAGGCTTGTTGGATGCGGATATCTATGGTCCGTCTGTGCCTATGATGCTTGGTCAACTAGACGCAAAACCAGAAGTACAGAATAACAAATGGATGATGCCAATCGAAGCTCATGGCATTTTTACTCATTCTATCGGTTATCTTGTATCAAAAGATGATGCGGCAATCTGGCGTGGTCCAATGGCGGCTAAAGCATTAGGTCAGCTCGTGAATGAAACCGTATGGCCAGAACTGGATTACCTTGTTATCGACATGCCACCGGGTACGGGTGATATTCAGCTAACGCTTTCACAGCAGATCCCAGTAACGGGCGCGGTAGTCGTGACGACACCTCAAGATTTGGCTTTAGCCGATGCACGTAAAGGCGTGGCGATGTTCGATAAAGTGAGCGTGCCAGTTGCAGGCTTAGTGGAAAACATGAGTTACCATATCTGTAGTCACTGTGGCGAGAAAGAGCATATCTTCGGAGCTGGTGGCGCGGAAGCTATGTCGGAAGAGTTCTTCCTTGATATTTTGGCGCAGATTCCACTGCATATTGATGTACGAGAAGACATCGATGCGGGCTGCCCAACCGTTATACGTCGTCCGGACAGCGAACACACTCGTCACTACCTTGAATTAGCTGAAAATGTGGCTGCGAAAATGTTCTGGACGGGAAAAGCAAGACCGGAAGCGATTAACTTTTCTATGGTTGATTAGAGTAGATCAGCCTTAAAGCCGTATAAATTATATTTGGGTGAGATAAATAGCTTTTGGATTTGGCTGGATAGTCATTGGGTTTGTGCAAATAGTTGTACGCTAGTGATTCGAAAGCAAACGATTATATTCATTTAATGTATAGATAACATCAATTTGACTGTAATTAGCAAGAATGGCGACTAGAATCTATATTGTTTAGCCCCTATAATCAGGCGGTTTATCTCTTCCCACCACCAAACCATATCGGGTGCAAAATTAATGTCTGATAATAATCAATGTGTCATCGTAGGTATCGCTGGCGCTTCAGCATCAGGAAAAAGTCTGATTGCTAGTACAATTTATAATGAGTTGCGCGAGAAAGTAGGCGACCATCAAATTGGTGTTATCACGGAAGATTGCTACTACAGCGACCAAAGCCACTTGAGTATGGAAGAGCGTGTTAAAACTAACTACGATCACCCAAATGCACTGGATCATGATCTATTATGTGAACACCTACAGCAGCTAATGAGTGGCAATGCGGTAGAAGTTCCTGAATACAGCTATACAGAGCACACACGTACTTCTGAAACGACTACACTTACACCTAAGAAAGTGATCATTTTAGAAGGTATTCTGCTTCTAACAGACCCGCGTCTTCGTAAACTAATGCACGCAAGCGTGTTTATGGATACACCGTTAGACATCTGTCTACTACGCCGTGTTAAGCGTGATGTAGAAGAGCGTGGTCGTACAATGGACACGGTACTTAAGCAATATCAAGAAACAGTACGTCCAATGTTCATGCAGTTTATCGAGCCTTCAAAACAACATGCAGACATCATCGTTCCTCGTGGTGGTAAAAACCGTATTGCGATTGACGTGCTAAAAGCGCACATTGCGAAGTTGTTGAAGTCTTAATCGAATAAAATTTTGCCTAAGTGACTCACTTAGCTTTATTTTTTACCGAATCAGTGGCACTTTTATAGTGCCACTTTCTTTTGGAATCTAAGCAAGGAATATGCGGATGAAGAAACTACTCATTTTCATAGCTGTACCAGTGTTTGTTGTCGTTGCAGCAATTCTGGCACTAGTGCTGTTAGTGAACCCTAACCAATTTAAGCCATTAATTGTCGAACAAGCCCAAAAACACACAGGCCTAGAGCTCGTGATCGAGGGCGATATCAGCTGGCAATTCTTCCCATCTATTGGCTTTGAACTTGGTCAAACTGAATTACGTAACCCTGAAGGATTCACCCAACCAAACCTGTTTAAGGTTGATACCGTTGGTGTTGATGTTTCGGTTACTCCGCTATTTAGCAACCAACTAGAGATTGGCAACATCACTCTAGACGGTGCAGAATTCTATTTAGAAACGCTTAAAGATGGTCGCAAGAACATTGATGCACTAACACAAGCGTCAGCGTCTCAAGAGTCTGAACCTGCTGCAGATGCAAATGCTGAATCTGCACCTGCATCTCAAGAACAAAGCGCAACTGAAGCATCTGGTTGGACGATCAACCTTGCAGGCGTAACTGTTTCAAATGCATTGTTTGAGATGGACGACAAGCAAGCGGGTTCATTCACTAAGCTATACGATGTGTCTTTGAATCTTTCTGAGTTTGCTGTTGATACATGGACAACTGCGACGTTTGCCGCTTCTGGTGAAAACAACCAACAGAAGTTCTCTGCAAACGGCAGTGCTGAATTCAAATTAGCGGAAGGCTTCGCAAGCTACGCGTTACGAAATATTGACCTTAATGCGAAGTTCAGTGATCCAGCAACGTCGATCGAGTCAGCGAAAATTGGCTTGAATACGTTTGAGTTCGATAAGGTTAACCAACTGACTTACGCTGTGATTGGTAAAGCTGCTGGTCTTGACCTTGACCTTAAAGGTGGTGGTGAGCTAACAGTCGATAGCGCGATTTCAAAAGTAACATTGAACAAGCTAACGTTAGACTCAACATTCAAAGGCGACACGCTTCCTCAATCACCAATGAAAGTGGATATGTTGTCTGACCTAAGCTTTGATCTAACTAAGAGCCACTTGAGCTTTGTGTTAGAGAAGCTGCAAGCTAACTCTATCGCGTTAGATGGTAAAGCCGACGTAACGTTATCTGAAATACCAAAGGTTCGTTTTTCTCTTCATAGCCCGAACATCGATTTAGATGAGTTCTTAGGTTTAGGTAACGCAACAGAAACGGCAAGCACGGCTCCTTCTGGTTCAGCTGGTGGCTCAACTTCAAGTGCTGATAGCTCGGCTCCAGCGAAAGAAGTAGAACCGGATCTTTCGGCATTGAAAACGCTCGACGTGAAAGGTGACATCACGATTGATAAGTTCAAGGCGAGCAATGCGAAAATGCAGAACGTTAAAGCAGCATTCTCGGTAAACCGTGGTATCGCAGAGCTAACCTCATTCACATCGAATCTTTACCAAGGTTCTATTTCTGCTACTGCGAAGTTAGACGCTCGTAAAACTCCGGCGACTTACACGGCTAAGAAGAAAATCAAAGGCGTGAAGGTTCAACCACTGCTGGTTGATGTTGCAAACAACGACATGCTTGAAGGTACCGGTAATATCGATGTTAACGTTAAGGGTAAGAGCCTGACGCCAACTGGAATTAAGAAGAACCTAGTTGGAACCATAGCGATTAACTTCGAAGATGGCGCGGTGAACGGTATCAACGTTGCTCAATTGATTCGAGAAAACTACGCTAAGATCAAAGGCGAAAAAGTCGAAAGCAAAGATGAGGCTCAAAAGACTGACTTCAGCGCAATGAAAGCGACACTGAAAGTTGATAAGGGTTGGGTTTCAACTAACGACTTATCGGCACAGTCGCCACTGCTACGTGTTACTGGCCAAGGCAAAGCAAACTTCATTAATGAAACCGTCGACTTCTTAGTAAGAACGTCAATTGTTGGTTCATTAGAAGGTCAGGGTGGTAAGAACATCGATGATCTGAAAGATGTGACGATACCTATTAAGGTGACAGGCCAGTGGGCTGATCCGAAATTTGCGCTTGTTTTTGATGATGTGCTGAAACAAAAAGCACAGAAAGAGATCGACCGTGGCGTGAATAAGCTAACGGACAAGATCAAAGACGAGAAGACTAAAGAAGCGGTTGATGGTTTGTTGAAAGGTTTCTTTAACTAATCTTTACCTGACTCGCTTATAAAAGAAGCGCCATTCCTACTGTAGGAATGGCGCTTTTGTTTGGGAGCTGATTATTATCCGGGCTTAGTAAGCAAAGATATTCCCTATGAGACTCGTTCCTCGTTCTAGGGAATGACGATCGGTGCTCGTCCTTTATTTAGGGGAGTAACACTGAAGAGTCGTCATCCTCGAGAGGGAAGAATGACCGAGTCGGGGATCTCTAGTTGAACGTGATTACCAGTCGACACCTTGCAGTGCTTTAACACCGGATTCGAAAGCGTGCTTCACGTTACGAACTTCAGATACTGTGTCCGCCATTTCTGTCAGAGTGCGGTGCGCACCACGACCGGTAATGATCACAGATTGCATTTTCGGGCGGTTGTTGAGAGCCTCTACCACCTCATCTAGCTCGATGTAGCCGTAACTCACCATATAAGTCAGCTCATCAAACAAAATCACGTCAATGGACTCATCAGCCAGCATACGCTGACATTCTTTCCAGATACGTTGTGCGGCTTCAATATCTTTTGTTTTGTCTTGGGTTTCCCATGTAAAGCCAGTTCCCATGACTTGGAATTCAACATCCAGTTTTTGGAGAACGTTTTTTTCGCCGTTATCCCAAGTTCCTTTCACAAACTGAGCGACCGCACATTTCTTACCATGACCAACGGCACGAGTGATGGTGCCAAATCCAGATGTTGATTTACCTTTACCGTTACCAGTGATAACCAATAACAGGCCTTTCACTTCTTGCGCGGCTGCGACACGTGCATCGACTTGTTCTTTTACTTTCTGTTGCCTTGCTTTATGGCGTTGCTCTTTGTTGTCTTCAGTCGACATAACAAATCCTTTTAAGTTGTGATTGCACCTATCATAGCCTAACTTAACCATAGCAAAAACCATCGGAAGAACAGGTGATTACGAATGAAGAAGATACTCGTTGTTTGCATGGGTAATATTTGTCGCTCGCCAACAGGTGAAGCGGTATTAAGGAAGAAGGCTAATCAGCTAGAAGTGGATGTTGTTATAGATTCTGCAGGGACGATTGGTTTCCATCAAGGCAACCCACCAGACTCTCGTTCAAAGTCAGCAGGTGAGAAACGTGGTTACAGTTTCAAAGGCATTACGTCACGCAAAGTCGTGATGAATGACTTTGAAGAGTTTGACCTAATACTCGCGGCTGATAAGGCAAATTTGGATGATTTAATGAGCCAGTGTCCGGCTCACCTCCAATACAAGCTTGCGCTATTCCTGAGCTTTGGAGAGTCACAATATCAAGAGATACCGGATCCTTATTATGGCGAAGGGAATGGTTTTGAGTTGGTATTGGACTTAATTGAAGAGTCTAGTGAAGCGATATTGCGATCTATTTAATGCCGAATCTATGTTCTGTGTTTCCGCAATAGATATAAACGACAGGTATAAAAAAGGCCGACATTCAATGTCGGCCTTTCCAAATCTAACGGTAAGCGATGGCTAAAATTACTTAGACATTACTTTGTAGATTGGGTCTTCTGCAACGTTCGCTTCAACTAAGCTACCCGCTTTATGTAGCATAGCAACACAGTCTTGGCTTAGGTGACGAAGGTGAAGTGTTTTACCCAGAGCAGCGTAACGATCGGCAATCGTGTCGATTGCTTCAATTGCTGAGTGGTCAGTAACGCGTGAGTTTGCAAAATCAACGATAACATCTTGTGGATCGTTGTATGAGTCAAACAACTCAAGGAAGTTAGCGGTTGAACCAAAGAAGATTGGACCGTTAACTTTGTACTCTTTTGAGCCTTCAGCGTTTACTGATGTGTCTGCGTAGATGTGCTTAGCATGTTGCCATGCAAACATTAGTGCAGAAGCTACAACACCCACACCAACTGCTACCGCAAGGTCTGTTAGTACTGTAACTACAGTTACAAGAACGATAACGAAGAAGTCTTGCTTAGGAACGCGACGAGCCAGTTTGAAGGTTGCCCATTCAAACGTACCGATAACAACCATAAACATAACACCCACTAGCGCAGCTAGAGGAATCATTTCGATAAGCGCAGAGCCGAACAGGATGAACATCAGTAGTGCAACTGCAGCTACGATACCTGAAAGACGACCACGACCACCTGAGTTTACGTTGATCATCGATTGACCGATCATCGCACAACCACCCATCGCGCCAAATACTGAACACGTTACGTTAGCCATACCTTGCCCCACACATTCACGGTTAGATTGACCACGAGTGTTTGTCATTTCGTCTAGTACCGTTAGTGTCAGTAGAGATTCAATCAAACCGATAGCCGCAAGGATAATTGCGTATGGCAGAATGATTTGTAGCGTCTCGAAAGAAACCGGAACAGCCGGAATAGAGAACGTTGGTAGAGAGCCTGCAAGTGTCGCTGCTTCATCACCAGACATAGTGCGTAGGAAATCAACAACAGTACGAGTTTCAAGATCAAGGCCTACAACCAAAGCCGTTACCGTAACAATAGCAACCAGAGAAGATGGTACTGCTGTTGTTAGTTTAGGCAGGAAGTGGATGATACCCATTGTTAGTGCAACTAGGCCTAACATCAGTGTCATTTGACCGCTTGGTAGCCAAGTTAGTGCACCGGTTACGTCTGGTGCTTTAAATTGTCCAAGTTGTGCTAAGAAGATAACAATCGCTAAGCCGTTCACGAAACCAATCATTACTGGGTGCGGAACGATACGGATAAATTTACCTAGCTTGAATACACCCGCTGCAATTTGCAGAAGGCCAGCCAGCATAACTGCCGCAAAGAGGTATTGAACGCCGTGGGTTGCTACTAGGCTCACCATTACTACAGCCATTGCGCCAGTTGCACCAGAAATCATACCTGGACGACCGCCGAAGACAGAAGTGATTAAACCTACGATGAATGCTGCGTAAAGACCAACCATTGGGTCAACGCCTGCAACAAAGGCGAATGCTACGGCTTCAGGTACCAGAGCTAAGGCTACTGTAAGACCTGAAAGCACATCATTTTTTACAGAGTGCTTTGAAAATTGTGGGAATTCGAACATGTTTGCTCAGCTATGCTTAAAATGGGTTTACCGACACGAGTGTATTGCGTAGCCAAACAGTGATGAAAAAGAGCGGCAATAGCTAAGTGTCGAAAATATAAGTGCGCGAATGCTACCCAAAAATGTGATTAAGTTCAAGGTTGAACCCCATTTTGAGTAATATATCTATAATAACTAATCGGAACTGTGGATATAAAAAAAGGGCGACTTATGAATAAGTCGCCCTTAGATAGTTCTCTGCAGATTACTCCGCGAAGCTCATTAGTATTGAGGTTTAGTCATGCCAGCGCCGGCTTTATTTGACGCTGCTTGGCTACCTGCACCTTTCGATACAAAACGCTCAGTACGGAATGGAGCAGTAACAACTTGAATCTCTTTGATCTCTTGAGGACCAGGAGCTTTAGTCATTGGAGAGCCAGCTTGTTTCTTCGCTTCTACTGCCTTCGGTGCTGCTTTAGGAGCTTGTGCTTTTACCACAGGAGCTTCTTCTACTTTCGCACTTTCAGCTTTAGGCGCTTCAACCGCTTTTACTGGTTCAACAACGGCTTCAGTTTCAACAATTGTTTCTGCTACAACCTCTTCAGCTTTAACTGTCTCAACAGGAGCTTCGACTACTGGTGTTGTAACTACCGGAGCTTCTTCAACTAATGCAGGAGCTTCAGTTACCTGAGCTTCAACGACAGTTTCAGCTTCTTCACGGCGGATAATGACTTTACCCATCGCAAGTTCAGGACATGCAAAGCCGCCTGCCATAGCTGTGTTACTTTGCGGTGCCGTCTCTTGAGCTACGTTTTGCTCTTGTACAACAACTTGAGTTTCAACTGCTACTTCAACTTCAGCCACTTCAGGTTTTGTCTGATTATGGTGAGGTTTTGGAATGAAGCGAGGCATCACTTTACCCATAGCCATCTCTGGAGAAGCTACACCACCTTTACGTAGACGGAATGGGTTAGGGCGACGATCACGACCGCGACGACGACGTTGGCCACTTGCACGTAGGTGACGTGGCGAACGGCGGTTACGACGTTGCTTCGGCTCTTCCTGTTCAGTTTGCTCTGATTCTACTTGAGTTGCTTCAACTTGCTCAGCAACCTTCTGTTCTTGAGCTACAGCTTGTTCGTGATTTGCTGCTTGTGCCTTTTGCTCTTTTGAAGCGTTATCGGCATTGTTGTCAGCTTCTGCTTGAGCTAGTTGGTCTTTAACACGAACTTGCTTATTCAGTTTACGACGCTGGCGACGCTCTTTAATCTTCACAGCTTTTGCTTCAGGCTTCGCCTTCGGCGCTTCAGGTTTATCAGCTTGCGCTTCTGCTGCTAGCTGTAGACCTTCTTCTGCTAATTTAGACGGAGCTTGTTCTTCACGTAGCTTCTGCTCTTCACGTGGCTTATTGCGACGATCTTGCTTAGGCTTACGTGGTTGACGAGTTTGCTGTGGAGCTGCTTCTTTTTGCTCTTCAGGCTTCTCATCACGTACAGGCTTACGACGGCGTTTGTTGTCACGGTTTTCGTTACGATTGTCACCACGATCGCTGCGCTCATTACGTTCACCGCGCTCACCACGTTGGTTGCGACGACGGTTGTCGTTACGATCACGGCGTTGACGGTTGCCGTTGTTGCGGTTGTTCTTAGGCTTCTCTTCTTGCTTCTCTTCTTCTTTCTTCTCTTCTTGAGTTGAAGATCCAAATAAGAAGCTACCGATAGCTTTGAAGAAACGACCAATTAGACCTGGTTCTTGCGTTGCAGCAGCTGGTTCAACTTTCTTCTCTTCAACAGCTTTAGGGGCTGGAGCAGGAGTCGGTGCTGATTGAGCTGGAGCCGCAAAACCTTTCAGAGCGGGCTCTTCGATCTTCTTAGGACGAATAGTCTGTTCTGCTGGTTCTTTGCTTTCCGCTTCTTTTAGAGCTTCTAGCTTGTTAGGCAGTAGGTAAGACAGTAGATCGAACTCTTCACCTTCACGTACACGGATAACCTCAAAATGTGGCGTTTCCATGTCAGAGTTAGGAACAACAGTGATCTTAACTTCTTGGTTCTTCTCGATGTGGTTTACTGAGCGACGTTTCTCGTTCAATAGGTAAGAAGCGATAGGAACAGGGACTACAGCAAGAACTTGCGCAGTGTTGTCTTTTAGAGCTTCTTCTTCGATCAGACGTAGAACAGATAGTGCTAGAGATTCGTTATCACGAACAACACCAGTACCTGTACAACGAGGACAAATGTGGTGGCTTGCTTCTGCTAGTGATGGGCTCAAACGTTGACGAGACATCTCTAGAAGACCAAAGCGAGAAATACGACCAATCTGAACACGTGCGCGATCTAAACGAACAGCATCACGTAGACGGCTTTCTACTTCGCGTTGGTGGCGAACCGGAGTCATATCGATAAAGTCGATAACAACAAGACCACCTAGGTCACGTAGACGTAATTGACGTGCAATTTCATCGGCTGCTTCTAGGTTAGTGTTAAGTGCTGTTTCTTCGATATCGCCGCCCTTTGTTGCACGAGCAGAGTTGATATCGATAGAAGTCAGAGCTTCTGTTGGGTCGATCACGATAGAACCACCAGATGGAAGACGAACTTCACGTTGGAAAGCAGATTCGATCTGGCTTTCAATCTGGTAATGGCTGAATAGTGGCACTTCACCATCGTACTTCTTAACGCGATTCATGAAATCTGGGCGTATTAATTGAATGTGCGCTTGTGCACGTTCAAAAATAGTATTGCTGTCGATTAGAATCTCGCCAATATCACGACGTAGATAGTCACGAATCGCGCGAACGATAACGTTACTTTCTTGGTGAATAAGGAAAGGAGCTGCATTTGAATCAGAAGCTTGCTTGATAGCGCCCCAGTGATTCAATAGAACGTTCAAGTCCCACTCTAGCTCTTCTGCACTTTTGCCAACACCAGCTGTACGCACGATTAAGCCCATGCCTTGAGGTAGCTCAAGAGTGCTTAATGCTGCTTTCAGTTGAGTGCGTTCATCACCTTCGATACGACGAGAAATACCGCCAGCACGAGGGTTATTAGGCATAAGAACTAAGTAACTACCCGCCAAAGAGATGAAAGTTGTCAGTGCAGCGCCTTTGCTACCACGTTCTTCTTTCTCAACTTGTACGATTACTTCTTGTCCTTCTCTTAGCACTTCTTTAATGCTAGGACGGCCTTGGTATGTATAACCTTCAGGGAAGTATTCGCGGGCAATTTCTTTAAGAGGGAGGAAACCGTGACGTTCTGCGCCGTAATCAACAAATGCCGCTTCTAGGCTTGGTTCAATACGGGTAATACGTCCTTTGTAGATATTCGCTTTCTTTGACTCGTGACCTGGACTTTCGATATCTAGATCGAACAGTCGCTGGCCATCAACCAAAGCGACACGCAACTCTTCTTTTTGAGTTGCGTTAATTAACATTCTTTTCATTTAGAAATTCTCATTGTCTTTTCTTATTTTCATCATTGTTCTTATCGCTTTATTCGTTTCTCATGGTGCCAGATCCCATGGCTTTATCGGTGCAGCCTCCCGGCTGGAGAGGGATGCTCTGGGGCACGTCAGTCATCATAGGGAGTTAGCCTATGATCCGCGATGTGGCGGTGAATACTCAACATGAGCGTACGTGAGTAGAGCGATAAGGAACTCAGTTGACCGTGTCTTACGCCGATTGCAGCACTGTCTAATCTGAGTTATCTACTCATTTACTTGCTTATGAATGGTTAGCTGTTTAAATAATAGTCAAACCACTGATAGCAGCTGTGAACTATAGCAGCGGTCGGTAAACACAGCAATCTGCTTTGTCGGAATGCGGTAAAAAAAACAGTTTTTGTTTGGGTTTTGATAGCTCTAACTCACTGTCTATAAATAATTTATCAATTGATATTTTAATTTGCAGGAATCTTGATGCTTTTTTGTTCGAAGAATCAAAGAAATATAGGACTTCAGTCGCTATTTAGGGAGGATTCCGTGAGGATTAAGGATAAATTAGTACGGAATAGTGCTAAGAAAACCTCAATTATCAAAAGTGACAGTGATACAATAGCCGCATGAGCGAAATTAGAACCCAAGTCCAGTTCGTCGACATTGACGAAGATATGGCTGGTCAGCGTATTGATAACTTCTTACGCAACCAATTAAAAAACATCCCGAAAAGCATGATTTATCGAATCGTGCGTAAAGGCGAAGTCCGCGTTAATAAAAAACGCATCAAGGCTGAATACAAACTAAAAGCAGGTGATTTAGTTCGTATCCCGCCAGTCACTATTGAAGAGAAAACAGAAGACAGTGTACCAAGCACGAAACTCAATAAGGTTTCGGAATTGGAACAGTGCATCATCTATGAAGATGATCACATGCTGATTTTGAATAAACCATCAGGCACTGCGGTTCATGGTGGTAGTGGACTTAAGTTCGGCGCAATTGAAGCGTTAAGAGCACTTCGTCCCGACGCGCGTTTTCTTGAACTTGTGCATCGTATTGATAGAGATACGTCAGGTATTCTACTTATCGCAAAGAAACGTTCTGCGCTAAGACACCTTCAAGCACAGTTCCGCGAGAAAACTGTACAGAAGTACTATTTTGCTTTGGTGATGGGGGAGTGGAAGAACAGCTGTAAGGTTGTTAATGCTCCACTGCTGAAGAACGAAGTGAATAGTATTGTTCGTGTTAATCCAAACGGCAAAGCTTCGGAAACGCGCTTTAGAGTTTTAGAAAAGTTCCAAGACGCAACTTTGGTTCAAGCAAGTCCAATTACGGGTCGTACGCATCAAATTCGTGTACATGCTCAATACACTGGCCACCCAATTGCTTGGGATGACCGTTACGGTGATCGTCGTTTCGATGCTTATACGGGTAAAGTAGGACTGAATCGTCTGTTCTTACATGCAGCCAATATCAAATTTACCCACCCGGGTAGCGAAGAGAAGATGGACATCTCGGCGCCAATGGAAGCGAGATTGGAAAAAGCACTGACTGGCTTACGTAAGCTTTAAGAAGATACAAGATACGAAAGAGATAATTCTTTCAGGATTTAGTATCAGCTATCCGCAAATGATAAAGGTTGACGAATATCGTCAACCTTTTTTTGTTTTCATCTGTTGTAGAAGAGCCCCAACTCGCTCGTTCCTCGTTCTTGAGGATGACGACTTTTTAAAGTCACGTTCTATATCATGAGCTGATCAAATAAAGTGGCGTCTTGCGTCATTCCTTAGACTGACAAAGGAAGGAGTAGGGAATCTCCAACAGAGTGGTAAGTACCCGTTACAACACATTCATTCCTTGTGCCTCAAGCATATCGACTAAATCGATCAGAGGTAAGCCGATCAAGGTATTCGGGTCTTTACCTTCCATCTGTTTGAATAACGCGATACCTAACCCTTCGCACATAAAACTGCCGGCGCAGTAATAAGGCTGCTCTTTCTCAACATAAGAAATGATCTGTTGCTCGGTTAAATCGCGGAAATGCACGACGAAGGTATCTAAGCGAGTGTCGGCTTGATTGGTTTCACTGTTCCATACGGTTATCCCTGTATAGAAAGTGATGCTTTTGCCGCTTTGACGAGACAACTGCTCAATCGCTTTTTCACGAGTATGCGGTTTGCCGATGATCTCTCCGTCAATCACACACACTTGATCGGAACCGATCACTAGGCTTGGTTGTTCGACAGTACAAGACTTGGCTTTTGTCTCGGCAAGACGCATTACCAATTGTTGAGGTGTCTCTTCTGGAAGTGGCGTTTCATCGCAGTCAGGCTTCGCTGTGACAAAGCCTAACTGTAGTTTTTTGAGGATCTCTTGCCTAAATGGTGAGGTAGAAGCTAAAACTAGTTGGTAATTTCTCATTTTAATTTACAATTCGTGTAAGCATTTAGTTCAGGATAACGTAACTTATCCTGCTATTCATAATGCTCTGAACAGGAAAGGTAGGAAAGTACATTTTTTTTGCCATTTCCTTTGACTAAACACGATTTGGAAGATAAGATTCGCGCCCTATGCAAAAGGAAAAAATACCGCGTACAGTTGATCCGGCAAGAACGGCTCAAAAACGACTCGATATGGATGGTATCATTCAAGTCAGTCTTTTGAAGCGTTTAACTGAAACAACTGAAGGCGTAAAACGTGACGCGCAAGTCTCAATGTCATTTGGGCTTGATGAACAACGATTAGTCGTTATCTCTGGTAAAGCTAACGTCGAAGTCGATTTAGAGTGTCAACGTTGTAATGAGGTTTTCGCACATGAGTGCGATGTCCAATTTACTTATACTCCTGTTTACAGCGAGAAAAGTGAAGAGGAAGCACCGGAAGAGTACGATTTGGTAGATCTGAACGAGTACGGTGAGTTAGACCTGATTCAATTAGTTGAAGACGAGTTCATCCTTGGATTGCCACAAATAGCAATGCACGACGATGCGAAATGTAGCGTTAACTCAAATAACTTGGTGTTTGGTGAACTTCCTGAAGAAATTGAGGAAGATAAAAAGCCGAATCCATTTGATGTTTTAAAAAACTTAAAGAAATAACTTATTAGTAAGTATCTTTAAGAATTTACATAGGAGTAGGGTCAATGGCCGTACAAAAGAGCAAGAAATCACGTTCAATGCGTGGCATGCGTCGTTCACACGATGCGCTAACTACAGCTGCACTTTCTGTAGACGCAACTTCAGGTGAAACTCACCTACGTCACAACGTGACTGCCGAAGGTTTCTACCGCGGCAAAAAGGTTATCAACAAGTAAGGTTGACCTTTGCAAAATCTAACCGTTGCGCTTGATGCAATGGGCGGGGACTTCGGTCCTCGTGTAACAGTGCCTGCCGCCGTGCAGGCACTGTCGTATTTCCCAGAGCTAAAAGTCATTCTCATAGGTGATCGAAACGCGATCACATCTCAATTATCTTCATTAGGTCGAATGCCTGATTCTCGTTTGAGTATCCAGCATTGTGATCGAGTTATTTCCAATTCTGAAAAACCTTCACTAGCCTTACGTAATAGTCAGGGTAGATTCTATGCGTGCTGCTATCGATCTGGTTGCCGAATCACAGGCTGATGCTTGTGTGAGTGGTGGTAACACTGGTGCACTGATGGCGTTATCTCGTTTCAGACTCAAACTCCTTCCCGGTATTGATAGGCCTGCATTGGTTTCAGCTTTGCCTACTGCTTCTGGCAACCGTACATGGATGCTTGATTTAGGAGCGAACGTGTCTAGTGATGCAGATTCACTGTTTCAGTTTGCTGTAATGGGCAGTGCATTAGCGGAACAACATTTAGGTCGCGCTCCACGTGTCGCTATCTTGAATATCGGTGCAGAAGAAATCAAAGGCAATGACCTTGTGAAACGATGCGCTGAAATGTTGTCTAATACTCAGTCTGTGAACTTCATAGGCTATATTGAAGGTAATCAATTACTTCAAGATGCTGCTGATGTCGTCGTATGTGATGGTTTTGTGGGCAATGTCTGCTTAAAAACGTGCGAAGGTACGGCTCAGCTCTTTATTGATAAGCTAAAAACGCGCATGATGGCTTCAACAATAAAGGGTTGGATCGCCAGAATGTTGTTTTCTGAGCTATTTACTGAATTAAAAACCTTGAACCCCGACCAGTATAACGGCGCAAGTTTGTTAGGATTGCGCGGCATTGTCATTAAAAGTCATGGAAGTGCTGATGTGTCTGCAGTCGTCAACGCGATTGGTGAAGCAGTACACGAGGTCAAACGACAAGTCCCCAGCCGCATTAGCGATCGTTTGGAAGCGGTTTTACTCGAGAGGCATTATTAGTCTTCATGTATAGCAAAATTTTAGGTACTGGCAGCTACTTGCCATCTCAGGTGCGTACTAACGCAGACTTAGAGAAAATGGTAGAGACTAGCGATGAGTGGATCGTTGCTAGAACAGGTATTAAAGAGCGTCGTATTTCAGCGGAAAACGAAACCGTTGCGGATATGGCGTTTTACGCTGCTGAGAATGCCATTGAGATGGCAGGTATCGACAAAGAAGATATTGATTTAATCATCGTTGCGACAACCAGCAGTAGCCATACATTCCCGTCTTCGGCATGTCAGGTACAAGGTAAGCTTGGTATCAAAGGCTGCCCTGCATTTGATTTAGCTGCAGCGTGTTCTGGCTTTGTTTATGCACTGTCTGTTGCTGATCAGCATATCAAGACTGGTATGTGTAAAAACGTTTTGGTAATCGGTGCGGATGCACTGTCAAAAACCTGTGATCCGACTGACCGCTCTACTATCATCTTATTTGGTGATGCTGCAGGCGCGGTGGTTGTAGGCGCAAGCGAAGAGCCAGGTATTTTGTCTACTCACATTTACTCTGATGGTAAATATGGTGAGCTTCTAAGCCTAGAAGTTCCAGAGCGTGGCGGTGATGCAGATAAATGGCTGCACATGGCGGGCAACGAAGTATTTAAAGTGGCGGTAACTCAGCTTTCTAAGCTAGTTAAAGACACATTAGCGGCGAACAATATGGATAAGTCAGAGCTTGATTGGTTAGTTCCACATCAAGCGAACTACCGTATTATCTCGGCAACCGCTAAAAAGCTGACGATGTCGCTTGATCAAGTGGTGATTACTCTTGATAAGCACGGCAATACGTCGGCAGCAACCGTACCAACGGCCCTTGATGAGGCTGTTCGCGACGGGCGAATTAAACGTGGTCAAACGCTTCTACTTGAAGCATTTGGCGGCGGCTTCACTTGGGGTTCTGCGTTAGTTAAATTCTAACCCCGAGCGATAATCAACAAACAAGGCACATAACTTATGTGCCTTATTCAATTTTTTGCTTTGCTTAAAGGAAAATTACAATGAGCAAATTTGCTATCGTATTCCCAGGCCAAGGCTCTCAAGCTATCGGTATGCTTGCTGACCTAGGCGAACAGCATGATGTTGTTAAAAAGACATTTGCTGAAGCTTCAGAAGCACTTGGTTACGATCTATGGGCATTGGTTCAAGATGGTCCAGTAGAAAATCTAAATGAAACTTTCCGTACTCAACCAGCTCTATTAACAGCGTCTGTTGCTATCTGGCGTGTATGGCAAGAGCTTGGTCTAGAGCAACCTGCAAACCTAGCAGGCCACAGCCTAGGCGAATACTCTGCATTAGTGTGTGCTGGCGTTATCGACTTTAAAGAAGCGATCAAGCTGGTTGAGCTACGTGGCCAACTGATGCAAGAAGCAGTTCCTGCAGGCGTTGGTGCAATGTACGCAATCATCGGTCTAGATGATGAAGCGATTGCTAAAGCGTGTGAAGACGCGGCACAAGATGAAGTTGTGTCTCCAGTTAACTTCAATTCACCTGGTCAAGTTGTTATCGCGGGTAACAAAGCGGCAGTAGAGCGTGCTGGTGCACTATGTAAAGAAGCAGGCGCTAAACGTGCTCTTCCTTTACCTGTATCTGTGCCGTCTCACTGTGCCCTTATGAAGCCTGCAGCGGACAAGCTAGCGGTTGCTCTAGAAGCTCTAGAGTTCAACGCACCGGCACTGCCTGTTATCAATAACGTCGATGTTATTGCTGAAACAGACCCTGCAAAAATCAAAAGCGCACTTGTTCGTCAGCTATACAGCCCAGTTCGTTGGACTGAAGGTGTACAGGCGATGAATGAACAAGGCGTTGAAAAGCTACTAGAATTAGGTCCAGGTAAGGTTCTTACTGGTCTAACAAAACGTATTGTTAAAACTATGACAGCTGCTGCAGTTAATGACACTGCATCACTAGACGCTGCTAAGTAAATAACCATTTAATAGAGAAGTTATGATGAATTTAGAAGGCAAAGTTGCACTAGTTACAGGCGCAAGCCGTGGCATCGGTCGTGCAATCGCTGAACTTTTAGTTGAGCGTGGTGCTAAAGTTATCGGTACTGCTACGTCTGAAGGCGGCGCTGCTGCAATCAGCGAGTACCTTGGCGAGAATGGTAAAGGTCTTGCTCTTAATGTAACGGATGTTGACTCAATTACTGCTACACTGAAGACCATCAACGATGAATTTGGTGCGATCGACATTCTAGTTAACAACGCAGGTATCACTCGTGATAACCTACTTATGCGTATGAAAGACGACGAATGGAATGACATCATCGATACTAACCTAACGCCTATCTTCCGCATGTCTAAAGCTGTATTGCGTGGCATGATGAAGAAGCGTCAAGGTCGTATTGTAAACGTTGGTTCTGTAGTAGGTACTATGGGTAACGCTGGTCAAGCTAACTACGCAGCTGCAAAAGCTGGCGTGATTGGTTTTACTAAATCAATGGCTCGTGAAGTTGCATCTCGTGGCGTTACAGTGAACACTGTTGCTCCAGGTTTCATCGAAACTGATATGACTAAAGCGCTAAATGATGACCAACGTGCAGCAACTTTGGCGAATGTACCAGCAGGTCGACTAGGTGACCCTCGCGAAATCGCTGAAGCTGTGGTATTTTTGGCGTCACCTGCGGCAGCTTATATCACAGGTGAAACACTTCACGTCAATGGCGGTATGTACATGGTGTAAATTATGTGCAACATTTGTGCATGATTTAAGTCAAGATCATACGTAATTTCGGTTAAAATCGTGAAAATTGTGGTTTGACCAGAAAAGTTGACCTTGCAACTTTCAATAGATTGAATAAACTACGGAAAACATCGCATAAAGCGAACTCTGTAAAGGAAAAGAAAAAATGAGCAACCTCGAAGAACGCGTAAAGAAAATCATTGTTGAACAGCTAGGTGTAGACGAAGCTGAAGTTAAAAACGAAGCTTCTTTCGTTGATGACCTAGGTGCAGATTCTCTAGACACAGTTGAGCTAGTAATGGCTCTAGAAGAAGAATTCGACACTGAAATCCCAGATGACGAAGCTGAGAAAATTACTACTGTTCAAGCTGCTATCGATTACGTAACTAGCGCTCAGTAATAATCTCTCCCAGGCGGTCACCTTGACCGCCTGTGTTTTATCTAACTCATCTATCCTCATCTTAAATCACCTCAATCCCCGGAGTGTAATATCGTGTCCAAGCGTCGTGTAGTTGTCACTGGCATGGGTATGTTGTCGCCGGTAGGCAACACTGTAGAATCTTCTTGGAAAGCCCTGCTAGCTGGTCAAAGTGGTATCGTTAATATCGATCATTTTGATGCAACCAATTTCTCAACTCGTTTTGCAGGTCTAGTTAAAGACTTTAACTGCGAAGAGTATATGACTAAAAAAGATGCTCGTAAGATGGACTTGTTCATCCAGTACGGCGTCGCAGCAGGTATTCAAGCTTTAGATGATTCAGCCCTAACTATTACTGAAGAAAACGCCCCTCGTGTTGGCGTTGCTATCGGTTCTGGTATTGGTGGTCTTGGTTTGATCGAAGCAGGTCACCAAGCTCTAACTGAAAAAGGCCCTCGTAAAATCAGCCCGTTCTTCGTTCCGTCGACGATCGTGAATATGATTGCGGGTCACATGTCTATCATGCGTGGTCTACGCGGCCCAAACATCGCTATTTCTACGGCATGTACGACTGGCCTACATAACATTGGTCACGCGGCTCGTATGATTGCATACGGCGATGCTGACGCAATGCTAGCGGGTGGTGCTGAAAAAGCATCTACACCACTAGGTATGGGCGGTTTTGGTGCGGCTAAAGCACTGTCTACTCGTAACGATGAGCCTCAAAAAGCTTCTCGTCCATGGGACAAAGGTCGTGATGGCTTCGTTCTTGGTGACGGTGCAGGCATGATGGTTCTTGAAGAGTACGAACATGCGAAAGCTCGTGGCGCTAAGATTTACTGTGAGCTAGTTGGCTTCGGTATGTCGGGTGACGCTTACCATATGACATCTCCAAGTGAAGATGGCTCTGGTGGCGCGCTAGCGATGGAAGCGGCTATGCGTGATGCTGGCGTGACTGGTGAACAAATCGGTTATGTTAACGCACACGGTACATCGACTCCTGCGGGTGATGTAGCTGAAGTTAAGGGTATTAAACGTGCTCTTGGCGAAGCAGGCTGTAAGCAAGTATTGGTTTCTTCTACGAAATCAATGACTGGCCACCTTCTAGGTGCTGCGGGTTCTGCTGAAGCGATCATCACAGCGATGTCTTTGGTTGACCAAATTGTCCCACCGACAATCAACCTAGATGATCCTGAAGAAGGCTTAGATATTGACTTAGTACCTCACACCGCGCGTAAAGTTAGCGGCATGGAATATGCTGCATGTAACTCATTCGGTTTTGGTGGTACAAACGGCTGTTTGATCTTCAAAAAGATTTAATCATCTTATTAAAGACATAAACACTCGTAGATAGTCACAATTAGACTTGTTTTTAAACGGCTTGATGCTTTAGCATTGAGCCGTTTCTTTTTATGGGGAAAAACATGTTCTGGGTTGATGGAGAAAGCCAACAAACTATCGATATCTTGGATCGCTCGTTTCAGTACGGAGACGGCTGTTTCACGACAATGCTTGTCCGAGATGGTCAGATTCAACATTTTCACGATCATCAGCGTCGTGTCGATGATTGCCTTAAAGCGTTACGCATTTCCGCACTTGATTGGGATGTGGTTAACCTTTGGCTCGATAATGCGCTTCAACATATCCAAGATAATGATCTTCATGGGACAAAGAGCCTTGATGGTTCAACGAATCTTCAAGATAAAAACAAGCCTCATAATGAAAAAGCAGGGATTAAGCTGCACGTTAGTCGTGGGACTGGCGGTCGTGGCTACAGTACCAAGAATATCGCCAAGCCAACGATAACCATCAGTACATTTGATTTCCCTAGTCATTATTCCGCGTGGCAAGATTCTGGTGTAGAACTCGGTATCTGCCAACAAGCATTGGGTTTGAGCCCACTGATCGCAGGCCATAAGCACAATAATCGTCTTGAGCAGATCTTGATGAAAGATGAAATGGACCAGGCCGATGAAGTTGATGGCGTGGTGCTTGATATCTCAGGTAATGTGATTGAAACCACCATGGCCAATTTGTTTTGGCGAAAAGGGCAGACGATTCACACTCCTCAATTGACGCAAAGTGGTGTCGCTGGGGTTATGCGTAAGCAAGTGTTAACCGCGCTGAATCAGGTTGAACTTTCCGTTACAATTAGTGACTACAGCCTATCCCAGCTAATGCAAGCTGATGAAATTTTCATGACCAACTCCATTTTAGGGGTTGCCCCCGTTACCCGTATTAGTGATACCCAATTCAACATTGGAACCGTTACTCGTAGCCTTCAAGGACAACTAAACTCGTGATCAAAAAGTTATTTATTTTTATTATCTTGTGCCTAATCGCAGCCGCTGCTGCTGGTTTTTATGTTTATAACCAAGCGCAAGATAACCTGAAACAAGTTATTCAATTAGAAAAACCACAAGTTGTTACTGTTGCTTCAGGCAGCAGCTTTAACCGCGTTCTCGCACAGCTGATTAATGAAGGCCTGTTTGAAGCATCTCCGTACGAGAAGCTGATTCGCAAGTTACATCCCGAGCTTGTAGACGTAAAAGCGGGTACATTCTTGCTTGAGCCAGGTTTAACCCTTGAGCAAGCACTACAAGTGCTGGTCGAAGGGAAAGAACACCAATTCACGATTACTTTCGTAGAAGGCAGTCGTTTTGATGAGTGGCTTGCTCAGCTAAAAGATAACGAATTCATTCAACAGACGTTGGACGGTGTGTCTGAAACAGAGATCGCTGAAAAGTTGGGTATTGAAAATGAAAAGCTAGAAGGTCTTTTCTTAGCGGAAACGTATCATTATACCTATGGCACAACGGATCTAGATCTGTTGAAACGCGCCCACCGAGATCTAATGAACGTGGTGAATGATGAGTGGGAAAACAGAGCGGATAAACTGCCTCTTAAATCGCCTTATGAAGCGTTAATTCTTGCGTCTATCATCGAGAAAGAGACTGCTGTCGCTTCTGAACGTGAGCGTGTGTCTTCTGTGTTCGTTAACCGCTTGAACAAGCGTATGCGTCTGCAAACTGATCCAACGGTTATCTACGGCATGGGCGATAGTTACAAGGGCAATATTCGTAAGAAAGATCTACGCACACCAACGCCGTACAACACCTATACAATGAGCGGTTTACCGCCAACACCGATCGCGATGGCGGGTAAAGCGTCTATCAACGCGGCTCTGAATCCAGAGAAGAGCAACTACCTGTATTTTGTTGCGAGTGGAACGGGCGGTCACGTATTTTCAAAGAGTTTGACTGAGCATAACCGTGCAGTACGAGCTTACTTAAAGCAATTAAGAAAAAACAAATAAAGAAAGAATTATGAATCAGTCGAAATTTATCGTGGTTGAAGGCCTTGAAGGTGCTGGCAAAAGTACAGCAATCAATGCCATCGTTGAGACATTGAAAGCCGCTGGTGTCGCGGACATCGTTAATACTCGTGAACCCGGTGGTACCGTGCTTGCCGAGAAGATGCGCTCATTGGTCAAAGAAGAACACGAAGGCGAAAAGCTTCAAGACATGACTGAACTGCTGCTGATGTACGCAGCGCGTGTTCAACTAGTAGAAAACGTCATCAAGCCTGCACTAGACAGTGGCAAATGGGTGTTGGGTGATCGTCATGATATGTCATCTCAAGCTTATCAAGGTGGTGGCCGTCAGATCGCACGCACTACGATGGAATCACTGAAAGAAACCACGCTAGGCGGTTTTAAGCCGGATCTAACCCTATACTTGGATCTTGACCCTAGAGTAGGGCTTGAACGCGCTAGAGGCCGTGGTGAGCTCGATAGAATCGAAAAGATGGATATCTCATTCTTCGATCGTACGCGTGAACGTTACCTTGAGATTGCAGCACAAGACGAAACGGTTCTTGTGGTTAATGCACAGCAAGAGATTGAGCAAGTGGCTGCTGATATTAAAGTTGCGCTAGGTGCTTGGCTCGATAAACAGTAGGTAGTCATGGCTGAAGTGTATTCTTGGCTCACACCGGTATGGAGTGAGTGGAAAAAAAGTCTCGATGCAGAACGTTTTCCTAACTCTGTGATCGTTAATGCGCCTGAAGGGCTTGGCGTGGAAGTGCTGGTTAGTCAGCTCACGTCGGCACTGATGTGTGTTAACTACGAAAGTGAAGCGTGCGGCTTTTGTCACAGCTGTGAATTAATGAAGTCGGGGAGTCACCCGGATTTCCATGTGATTGAACCTGAGAAAGAAGGTAAATCGATTACGGTTGACCAAGTGCGTGCGAGTAACCGTTGGGCTCAACAATCATCCCAGTTAGGCGGCTTGCGTGTCATCTTGTTGAATCCGGCTGAAGCGATGAACGAATCGGCGTCTAATGCGCTGTTGAAAACGCTGGAAGAACCTGCGAGTAACTGTATTTTCATTCTTTCGACGCGCAACAGTAATCGCTTAATGCCAACTATTCTTAGCCGTTGCCAACAATTTAATGTGGTGTGCCCACAATTGGATGCAGGATCGGCATGGTTAAATGGAGAAGTCGGTAAAACGGTTCCTCAGTATATACTAGCATTGAACGACAACGCACCCCTGAAAGCTAAAGCAATGTTTGATCAAGGTGGCGTCGAAGCTTCTACCAAAGCACTAGATGGCTTTGTGGATGTTATTAAAGGCGTTCAACCAGACATGTTGAAGTTCTCTACGGAATTGAGTAAGGAGCCTCTGGTTCAACTAGGTTGGCTATGGCACTTATTGTCTGACGTGCAAAAACTGCATTTTGGTTTGGTTAGTGAAGCGATTACCCCAAGCGCTAGTGTTTTGTCGGGAGTGATGTCTTACCAAAGTGCTTATGCAGCGTCGAATAAACTGTTGATATTGATTGAACAATTAAAGCAACACCCTGGGCTCAATACGGAGCTACTCATAATGAATTGGCTGATTGCCACTTGCGAGGAAACATGTTCGTAGATTCCCATTGTCATCTAGACAAACTGGATTACCAAGATTTACACACAAGCGTAGAAGACGTGGTTAATAAAGCGAAAGCAGCAAACGTTGACCAACTGCTTTCTGTTGGTGTTACGCTGGATTCGTTTGAAAATATGCTCGAGATGATCTCGCCGTTTGATAACGTTAAGGCTTCGTGTGGCGTGCATCCTCTCGATGTTGAGAGCGACTTTTGCTTAGACAGAATGCGTGAATACGCGCGCAATCCCAAAGTGGTGGCGATTGGTGAAACTGGCTTAGATTATCACTATCAACCAGAGACAGCAGAGCTCCAACAACTGCGATTTAAGCAACACGTCGCGTTGGCAGTAGAGCTAAATAAGCCTTTGATCATCCATACTCGTAATGCGCGTGAAGATACATTGTCGATTTTGCGTGATGGCGGTGCTGATAAATGTGGTGGTGTGATTCACTGTTTTACTGAGGATCAAGCGTTCGCCGAAGCGGCTATGGAACTTGGCTTTTATATCTCGATCTCAGGGATCGTTACGTTTAGGCAAGCCACAGAACTTAAAGAAGTCGTAAAGAATTTACCGCTTGATCGACTGTTGATTGAGACGGATTCTCCATATTTGGCTCCTGTTCCATATCGTGGTAACCAAAATCAGCCTGCATATGTGGTCGAAGTGGCAGCTTATATTGCTCAGTTGAAAGGACTGTCAATGAAAGAGGTTGCTGAACAAACGACCAAAAACTACCAAAAACTTTTTTTGCGATAAAAAACTAAGTTAAGAAATAAAAGGGAGCGAAAGCTCCCTTTTTGTGTTTTTGATCACCAAAAGTGCGTTTTTTTTTAATGTTTACTAATTATGTTGAACTTGAGAGCCCTATTTCTAACATTTGTAATTTTGTTACTAAAAATAACATTAGCTCCTATTTTATTTACCCCGTAAAATAATAGGAGTCTCGAAAAATAATCTTTATTTTCAGTGGTTTACTTACTTGTAAAGCATTGCATTTCTTGATTTGACATGTGATCCAAGACGTGTTTTGAAACTAAATTTCGTAAGTGACTAGAAAGTTAGTTCCCCATCAATATATATTTAGCGGCAGAAAATATAATGCAATACATGGTTACATTTTCGCAGGGTGCTAACATATAGGCTACGGGGGTGTGCCGTTAGGACCCATATAATTATTTTATCTTTATCAGGAGCATAAACATGTTTAAGAACCTTTTTGCTAGCCTGCAGAAAGTTGGTAAGTCTCTGATGCTACCAGTATCAGTTTTACCAGTTGCGGGTATTTTGCTAGGTGTCGGTGCAGCAGATCTTCCTTTCATTCCAGAAATTGTTTCAAACTTAATGGAACAAGCTGGTGGTTCAGTATTTGGTCAAATGGCACTACTGTTCGCAGTAGGTGTTGCACTTGGCTTTACTAACAACGATGGTGTAGCTGGTCTAGCTGCTATCGTTGGTTACGGCATCATGACTGCTACACTTGGCGTAATGGCTGGTGTAATGGGCGTTGATAAAATCGATACTGGTGTACTAGGTGGTATCCTAGTCGGTGGTGTTGCTGCTTGGGCATTCAACCGTTTCTTCCGTATTCAACTACCAGAGTACTTAGGCTTCTTCGCTGGTAAGCGTGCCGTGCCAATCATCACAGGTTTCTCTGCGATTGGTCTAGCAATCCTACTATCTGTAGTATGGCCACCAGTTGGCGGCGCTATCTCTGCGTTCTCTGATTGGGCTGCTCACCAGAACCCACAAGTGGCGTTTGGTATCTACGGTATCGTTGAGCGTTCTCTGATTCCATTTGGTCTTCACCACGTTTGGAACGTACCTTTCTTCTTCGAAGCTGGTACTTGTGTAAACGCTGCTGGCGAAACTCAAAACGGTGTTCTTACTTGTTACCTAGTTGCTGATGACGCATCTCGTGCAGCGGGCAATGGCTTCGGTCAGCTAGCTGGTGGTTACATGTTCAAGATGTTCGGTCTACCTGCTGCTGCAATCGCGATTGCACATTCAGCTAAACCTGAAAACCGCGCTAAAGTAATGGGTATCATGGCTTCTGCTGCGTTAACTTCATTCCTAACGGGTATCACTGAACCAATCGAATTCTCATTCCTATTCGTTGCTCCTGTACTGTACGCAATCCACGCTCTACTAGCTGGTTCTGCATACGTTCTTGCGAACACTCTAGGTTTTGTACACGGTACATCTTTCTCACACGGTCTAATCGACTTCCTAGTTCTATCTGGCAACGCGTCTAAGATGGGTCTAATGGTTGTATGTGGTATTGGTTACGCTGCAATTTACTACATCGTATTCCGTACTGTAATCAAAGCACTTGACCTTAAAACTCCAGGTCGCGAAGACGAGTCAGAAGACGAAATCGTTGCAACTGGTACAGAGCTTGCTGGTGAGTTAGTTGCTGCATTCGGTGGCAAAGCGAACATCACTGGTCTTGACGCTTGTATTACTCGTCTACGTGTAGCCGTTGCTGATACAGCAGTTGTTGACCAAGACAAACTGAAGAAACTAGGTGCTGCAGGTGTTGTTGTAGTTGCTGGTGGCGTACAAGCTATCTTCGGTACTAAGTCTGACAACCTTAAGACAGACATGGATGAGTGGATCCGTAACAACGGTTAATTCACTGATTCAATAGATTGAAAGGAGGCCGAAAGGCCTCCTTTTTTGTTTTCTGCTCAATGACATCCCTTTCTACGCTTACTCTTTTCAACTCAATCAGTTATCGAATAACTTGATGTGCTAGTGCTCAATTGCCCGCTTTGGGTACCTCTTATCTTTAACTTTATGATGACAACATCCGTTTTGATTTAAGTAATCTACCTTTTTTGAACACAGTCTGAGAATATTATGAAACATCGTTACCTAATTGGCCTTATGTGTTGCAGCGGAGTATCGCTAGCTCATGCTTCTGAAGCTCCAAACCTAGAAGTTGGCTTAGCCGTCGACCAAGATCTAAGTGTTGTTGTTGAGTTCGATCAGAAGTATCGCGCCACAGTCGGTAATGATGGTGCAGCATTCGATTATATTTTTAAGCGCGGTCAGTTTGAGACTGAAGCGCCTTTAAGCTGGTATGTCGGTGCTGGTGCTTGGGCTGAATGGAATGATGATTTTGGTTTGCGTGTGCCGTTAGGCGTGAAAGTGAATTTCTACGAAGGTTGGAATGCTTACGCACAAGTTCACCCTGAGCTCGACATGTATAAAGGTGTTGAGTTACAAATAGGTGGCGCACTGGGTGTGACCTACAAGTTCTAACTTGAACTAAAAACCGTTTTTATAATGAAAAAGCCAGCATCCAGCTGGCTTTTTCATTTCGTTAGAATACTTCTAGTCTAAAGGCTTATTGAGGCAATATGGGGACTCACCTAGAAGGTAAAACTCAATCCAACATTGGCTTGAAATTGATTCATCCAGTCGGTATCAAAACGGATAATGCAGTCTTGGCCATTGCTTGGCACGTTACAAACACCGGATGTGTCGTTGTCGACAACCGTACCTAACCAACGCACTTGTGTATTCAGTGCTAAGCGATCGCTAAATTTGTATTCCAAGCCGCCGAAGATGGAGGTTGAGAACCCATATTTATCTTTCGCCCAATCTACATCAACGTAAGACGCACCAAGACCTAACCCTAGATATCCTGACAACGCAGAGGAAGCAGGGTAGTAGATACTGCTTTGAAAGTGCAGGTATTGAATTGAGGAGCTTAGATTGAGTGTTTCTAGTTCAGAGCTCTGATTAGAATAGAAAAAGCCGATACGACCTTTCTCAAGCGGAGTTTCAATGGCGAAGGTGAAGTTTTCTGAACCTTCCATATCATAAGTATTACCATCCTGGTCTTCGACGCTACCACCACCTGTATAACCAACCATCGGAGTGATAATAATTTCCGGTGCTGCATACAAGTTTGAAGCGGAAATGAGCGCAACAAGCGCAATCATATTTGCTTTGTTATTCATGAGTATATCCTTATCCATACACTTACTAATTGTGATGGTTACATCAATATTGTGCGACTAATTTCGACGATTCTTGAAGATACTTCACACACCTGATAATACTTAAATAGAGACTCGACAAATTAATAATAAGCCAGAGGTGTTTATGGATCATAATCTGAAAAATGCGCTACAAATAACAGTCGTAATCTACACCATCATTCTTTCATTTGGCTTTATTGCGATTGGTAGCTAATACCATCTATTGCGAGGCTGAGTTTTTATACTCAGGGAATAATGAATAGTGGGATTATAACCAATATTGATTCGGCAATAGACTTAGATTACTACGCTAAGTTTATTGCTGGAAAAACAGCACTGGTTGCCCAAGGCGGCGGACAGCGAAGTATTTTTACGGCTGGTGTGCTGGACGCATTTCTTCTTTCTAATTTTGACCCCTTCGATGAATTCTTTGGCACCTCAGCGGGTGCGCTTAATTTGTGTGCCTATCTGTGCCGTGATAAAGGGCTAGGTCGTTCTTTTGTTCTTGATTTAACGACGGCTCCAGAATTCTTCAATCTTTTCTCCTATATACGAAAGCGACAGAACTTAGGTTTAGAGTGGGCCTTAGAGCAAATCATGGCTTACCCATACAAGCTTGATCTTGATTTAGGACGACAAACCTTAGGTGATCGCCATTTCTCTGCGGCAGTAACTGATTCAAAAGATTTACGAGACCATTATTTTCCGTTGATGGGAGAAGACTGGTACAAGGTGATGATTGCGACCTGTGCCATTCCTCGTTTATACAATGATGAAATCTTCATTGGTGACAGTGCTTATGTTGACGGTGGCGTGTCTGCGTCTATTCCTGTGCAAGAAGCATGGCGTAGGCAAGCTCGCTCGATAGTCGTGATACGTACAGAGCCTGTGTTGGAAGAGGGTGCTGAGCTATCCAATGAGATTCAACGTAAACACGCCTTAGTGAAAGCTCCTAAGCCGATCTCGGCAGAAGAGTTGGAATGGTTCCGTGAGTCGTTTGATAGTGTGCAAGACCATTGGCAACAAAAAGTAGAACAATGGAAAACCGATTGGACGTCATTCTTTCAGCAGCAAATTCTCCGTTCAAAGGAGCAAAAGCGCGATAGAGGGCACCTTGATCTACTCAATGGTGGACGATGGCTATTTGGTGCTGATGATATTTATCGCTTAAGTCATTTGATTGGCGATAAGTTTGATTCTGGCTTAGCTGACATGTTGATGGTTCATTATCAGACCTACTCATTAACTCAGAACTTTTTGAATTCCCCACCGGACGATGCGTTTGTTGTTCAAATTGCACCTAGCAAACCGCTTAAGTCGAGCTCTTTGATGAGTGACAAGGAAGACTTGCTGTACGATTACGAATTAGGGTTAGAGGCGGGTTACCGGTTTGTAGAAACCTATACGTCAACGGAAAACGCTCGCAGCTCACATATGCCACAGTTGGTGACTTGCGCTGCTGATAAGTAATATTCGAAATTGATAAGTCATACTCGAATTTGAAAGTTAGTACGCAATGAGCTAACAATGTTCTGAAGTGAAAAAGGGTTACTGAACTTAGTTCAATAACCCTTTTTTGGTCTTGGCAGGGTCGCTGATCAACGAACTGACCTAATCAAATACAACCATGTTAAGTGACAGGCAAGATTCTCATGCAGTTGGTTGAGCCCGCCACATCCATAATGTCGCCTTGAGTGACGATCACTAGGTCACCAAATTTAAGGTGTCCTTTCTCTTTCAAGCAAGTGAGCGTAGACAGCGCGATATCAAAGCTGTCTTTGGCTTCTGTCTCGAAGTAGATAGGGGTAACACCTCGATACAAAGTACAGCGGTTCAGCGTCCCTTCGTTACGAGACAGCGCATAGATCGGCATATCGGCACTTAGGCGTGACATCATCAGAGCGGTGCGGCCTGATTCGGTTAGAGTCACCACACCTTTAATGCCTTCCATATGGTTTGCAGAGTAGATGGTCGCCATCGAAACGGTTTCTTCGGCCGTGACAAAGGTGCGGTCAATACGGTAATTAGACTGGTTGTTAATGCCCGCCATCTTTTCAGCGCCGATACAGACTTCGGCCATTGATTTCACGGTTTCAACGGGGTAATCACCCGCAGCGGTTTCACCTGAAAGCATCACGGCATCGGTGCCGTCTAGTACGGCGTTGGCTACATCCATGACTTCTGCACGAGTTGGCATTGGAGCGGAGATCATCGATTCCATCATTTGAGTTGCGGTGATCACTGTTCGGTTAAGCGCTCTAGCACGGCGTATAAGCTGTTTTTGTACTCCAACTAACTCTGGGTCGCCAATTTCCACTCCGAGGTCACCACGAGCCACCATGACGACATCTGAGGCCATTATGATGTCATCCATGTTCTCAACAGTGGCAACGGTCTCCGCTCGCTCGACTTTAGCGACAAGGTGAGCTTCTAATCCTGCTTCTCGTGCTAACTGACGAGCGTAGTGCATGTCTGCGCCGTTGCGTGGGAAAGACACAGCCAAATAGTCGACTTGGATTTGAGCTGCGGTGATGATGTCTCGCTTGTCTTTGTCGGTGAGCGCTTCTGCAGACAGTCCACCGCCTTTCTTGTTGATGCCTTTGTTATTCGACAGCGGGCCACCAATAGTGACTTCAGTATGAACGCGACAGCCTTCGACTTCGGTGATTTTTAATTGAACGCGACCATCATCAAGCAACAGCACATCACCAGCTGACACATCGTTTGGTAACTCTTTGTAATCGAGTCCTACGGCTTGTTGATTGCCTTCACCTAAACCTAGGCTGCTGTCGAGCGTGAACTTGTCGCCTACTGCGAGTTGGATTTTACCGTCTTTAAAAGTAGACACTCGAATCTTGGGACCTTGTAAGTCGCCGAGGATTGCGATTTGAGTGCCGAACTTTTTCGCTATTGCTCGGACTTTTTCAGCGCGTTGAATATGGTCATCGCTGCTGCCGTGAGAGAAGTTCATACGGACGATATTGGCGCCAGCTTTGATGATCTCTTCAAGGACGTTACCTTTATCTGTTGATGGTCCTAAAGTGGTGACGATTTTTGTTTTTCTTAATTCTGATGTCATGAATGCTCCGAAGGTGAGACCTAGAAAATCTTGTACAAGACAGAATTAAGTATATGCATTAATTGATAATTTATTGGGAGCTAGGAAGATATTTCTGTATTTGCTGTTATTTATTGAATTTAGGACTCAAACACGATGTTTTTTTATGAAAATTAAGTCTCAAATTATCGATGTGGGTGTTAATTTTTCTTAAACTATTTGACTAGATACACAAAGATTCATGTATATACGTGATACTGGTCACGGCGATATACCAAGTCACTTCACAATTACTTCGCAAAGTAAAAAAATTAACCCGTTGATGATTTCTGGAGCGTAAAATGTACATGGCTCAACCGGGCCATATTGATCATATCAAACAGGTCAATGCTGGTCGTGTATATAAACTAATTGACCTTAAAGGTCCTATTTCTCGTATCGAACTGTCCAAGCAAAGTGAGTTGGCTCCGGCGAGTATTACTAAAATTACCCGCGAACTTATTGAAGCCCACCTTATCCATGAGACGACGGTTCAAGAAGCCACGACTCGTGGACGTCCTGCTGTGGGTTTGCAAACCAATAATGAAGGTTGGCAGTTTCTGTCGATGCGTCTTGGTCGTGGGTATCTCACGATCGCGCTTCATGAGTTGGGTGGCGATGTACTTATCGATACTAAAATTGATATTCACGAACGTGACCAAGAGGATGTGCTTGCTCGTCTTCTTCATGAAATTGATGAGTTTTTCCAAACCTATGCGGAACAGCTTGATAGGGTAACCAGTATTGCCGTTACTCTACCGGGTCTGGTGAATTCTGAGCAAGGTATTGTGCTGCAGATGCCGCACTACAACGTTAAAAATTTAGCGTTGGGCCCCGAGATCTACAAAGAAACAGGTCTACCGGTCTTTATTGCCAATGATACTCGAGCTTGGGCATTAGCTGAGAAGCTGTTTGGTCACTCACAAGATAACGATAATTCAGTTCTTATCTCGATTCACCATGGTGTCGGTGCTGGGATTATCCTAGATGGCCGAGTTCTACAAGGTCGTCACGGTAACATCGGTGAATTGGGTCATATTCAGATCGAGAAAGAGGGCAAGCTTTGTCATTGTGGTAACCGAGGCTGTTTAGAAACGGTTGCGAGCTCGCAGGCGATCCGTGAGCAAGTCAAAGAACGATTAGCCAATGGTGAAGAATCCACACTTACTGTGTTTGAAGATGTCACGATTGAACAAATCTGTGCTGCCGCAGCGGCGGGTGATCCACTAGCGGTAGAAGTGATTGAACAATTAGGCCGTTACCTAGGCTCTGCGATTGCGATTGTGATTAACCTATTCAACCCTGAGAAAATCTTGGTGGGTGGTGTTATCAATCAGGCTAAAAGCGTGTTGTATCCTGCGATTCAAAAGTGTATCGAAGAGCAGAGTTTATCGGTTTACCATCAAGATTTAGAGCTGGTGGAATCTCGATTCTATAAACAAGCAACCATGCCGGGTGCAGCGCTTGTTAAACAAGCTTTATACGATGGTCAATTATTGATGAAAGTCATTGAAGGTTAAGCCTCTTTTACTCTTCCTATAGCCTTACCTAACTCTTATCATCTCCTTAAACTATGTATAACGTTATTTGTTGTACTTAGTTTAAGCATTCTGTGCAATGGCGCTTTGCTTTAACCTATTGAAGTAGGCTATTGTAGCCTCAGTTATTATTTGTCACTAAGGTGTTGTATGTCTGGCGTTTTAAATTCGGTTGATCAGAGAACCAAACTAGTCGGTGAAAACCGTCTGGAACTCTTGTTATTCAGCTTAAATAGTCGTCAACTATTTGCGATTAACGTATTTAAAGTGAAAGAAGTCCTAAAAGTGCCAGTGTTAACTCGCCTGCCAGGTTCTCACCATCATATTACGGGTGTCGCTTCTTTACGTGGCGAATCGGTGCCTGTTATCGATTTGCGTAGCGCGATTGGTTTCCCACCATCTCGTGATGAGACTCAAGAAAATAACTTAATCATCACCGAATACAACCGAACCGTACAAGGCTTCTTGGTTGGACAAGTGCGTAACATCGTGAATACGACGTGGACTGAAATTCAGCCGCCACCAAAGACGACGGGTCGTGCAAACTACTTAACTGCTATCACCCACATTCAAGAAGAAGAGCAACATAAGATCGTTGAGATCATTGATGTTGAAAAGGTACTCGCTGAAATCATCGATTATGACGTTTCGATTTCTGACGGTGTTTTAGATGAGCAACTTGCCAATGAAATGGTTGGGCGTAGTGTGCTTATCGTTGATGACTCTTCAACCGCGCGCAATCAGATCAAAGGCACTTTATCGCAACTGGGTTTGAACATTATTGAATGTTGCGACGGCCTACAAGCGCTTAATCTGCTGAAGGGGTGGTGTGACGAAGGCAAAGACATCAATCAAGAAATACTGCTGATGATCACAGATGCCGAAATGCCTGAAATGGACGGTTATAAACTGACTCATGAAGTGCGTACTGACCCTCGAATGCATGACTTGTTTATCACGCTAAATACTTCATTAAGCGGAAGTTTTAATGAAGCCATGGTTGAGAAAGTAGGGTGTAATCGCTTTATTTCTAAATTCCAACCGGATCTCTTGGTTGAAGTCACTCAAGAGCGAATGCGCCAGATTTTATAATTAATGCAGCTGTACGGTTTGTTTTGAGTGACCTTATGGAAAGCGTTTGTTAATATTGACGGAGCATATTTTTCTTAACAAAATATGCTCAACTACTAGCGTAACTTTTCACTCACAATCTAAGGTAGTTCCTCTTAATGATATGGTTGACTTCAAAAGTCGTAATGACTTTGAGCTTATTACTATATAGGGAATTTAAGAAAAGACGTACGGAAGCTGAAGTTGAGTCATAACTCAACGATTTGAATTGAAGGGAGGCTGATGCCTCCCTTTTCCTTTTCTGGTGTTTATGAAAGGGTTATTTGAATCGCTAATGAAAATCTCGTGATTTGGTGTTCAAGCCAACAATTTCATCAGTTATATCGATAAGTTTCCCCGCAATCACATGCACGACTTCGCCTTCCTTCTCTAAGACTCCTTGTACCTTTAAAGCCTTCGCTGTCAGATAAGCTTGCTGCTGTGCGCGTGCAGTGGCTCCCCATACCACAACGTTAATATTGCCTGTGTTATCTTCTAATGTGACAAAGGTGACACCGGCTGCGGTACCGGGTGATTGCTTGCCAGTGACCAGTCCAACAACCGTGACCATGGATTTGTGTCTTTGTTGTTTTAAGTCTTTCATATGGGTGAACCGACCAAGTCGGTTAGCTTCTTCTAGCAAGGTGATAGGGTGCTTGTTTAACGATACGCCAACGCTGGTGAAATCCTCCAATAGATCCTGCATCTCATTTGGCTGATGCAAGGCGTGCTCTACCTTGTCATAAGCCTGACGAAATAGAGGTAGGTCAGAAGCGGAGTCCATGAGTGCCCAACGCGTTTGGAAACGATCACCTGAAACATTGTGCAGCGCATTAGCCGAGGCGAGCAGTTCGATGTCTTTTTTATTGATCGATAGTTGTTTTACCTGACTAGGATGGTGATACCCTGAATGTGGGCGATTGGCGAGCACGCTTTGAATTCCATACTCGCTGAATCCTTTGATTTGTCGTAACCCTAAGCGAATAGCCAAACCATTTTGATGAGCGACGACAGTATGGTTGTCTTGTGAGGCATTCACACATACCGGAAGAACCACCACATTGTGTCGCTGCGCATCTTGTACCAACTGTGATGGGCTATAAAACCCCATAGGTTGGCTATTGAGCAAGGAAGCGTAGAAGCATTCTGGGTAGTAGCATTTCAACCAAGCTGAGCAATAGGCTAAAACGGCAAACGAGGCGGAATGGCTTTCTGGAAAACCGTATTCACCAAAGCCGCATATCTGTTTAAAGATCTGTTCGGCAAACTCTGTCTCATAACCTCGTTTTTGCAT
Organism: Vibrio sp. QJM3NY_15; assembly: GCF_057785995.1. Lineage (NCBI taxonomy): Bacteria > Pseudomonadati > Pseudomonadota > Gammaproteobacteria > Vibrionales > Vibrionaceae > Vibrio > Vibrio sp. QJM3NY_15. Next base: position 2,472,735 of record NZ_CM173517.1, on the reverse strand, counting down.
GCCTTCGATGAGCTTGTTTTTAAACTTAAAGACGTTGCCATTCTTTTTCCAAGCCGCCATGGCGCGTCTTAGCTGATCCGCTTCACCACCTGTGAACCCAGCGGCAACCATCGCGAGTTTAATCACTTGCTCTTGGAAGATTGGAACACCTAAGGTGCGCGACAGTACCGACTCCACATCTTTAGATGGATAACTGATTGGCTCAATACCATCTCGGCGTTTTAGAAACGGATGCACCATATCGCCCTGAATAGGCCCAGGACGTACGATAGCGATTTGAATCACCAAGTCGTAATAAGTCTTCGGTTTAAGCCTTGGCAGCATGCTCATTTGCGCGCGTGACTCTATTTGGAAGATCCCGACGGTGTCTGCTCGCTGTATCATGCCGTAAACCTGAGGATCGTCCTTGAGGCGAGTGATTTCTGCGATGGTGAGTGATCGCCCGTGAATGCGTTTGATCAGATCGAAGCACTTACGAATCGCAGAAAGCATACCAAGCGCGAGTACATCGACTTTAAGCAGCCCTAAGGTTTCCAGATCATCTTTATCCCATTGAATAATCGTTCGATCGTGCATAGCCGCATTCTCGACGGGAACCAGTTCATACAAAGGGCCAGAAGAGATCACAAAGCCACCAACGTGCTGAGATAAGTGACGTGGAAAGCCAATGATTTCATTAACCAAATGGATAAACTGTTGGCCTTTTAAAGAGTCAGGTTGCAGTCCCAATTGAGTTAATTGTGCTTGCCAACCTAAGCTTTTGTCTCTGCGGTTGGTGTTCTTAATGAAGTAATCAAGCTGAGTTTCTTGTAGCCCTAAAGCTTTGCCAACATCCCTTACTGCACTTTTGAAGCGGTATGAAATGACAGTTGCGGCAAGTGCTGCGCGTTCTCTACCGTATTTTTTATAGATGTATTGGATGACTTCTTCACGGCGTTCGTGCTCAAAATCGACATCAATATCGGGCGGCTCATCGCGCTCTTTACTGATGAAGCGTTCAAATAGCACTGAGATCTGTCTTGGATCGACAGAGGTAATCTCTAGGCAGTAACAGACCACGGAATTGGCCGCTGAACCTCGACCTTGGTAAAGAATCCCTTGGCTTTTGGCAAACATGACGATGTCGTGGATGGTGAGAAAAAAGAAAGGGTAGTCAAGTTCGTCAATTAGCCTCAATTCTTTCTCTATGATTTGTTGAATGTCGTTAGGCACGCCTTGCGGGAAGCGAACTCGTTTTCCTTTCTCGACTAACATGCGTAGATAACTCATGGGTGTCTCACCTTGAGGAATCAGCTCGCTTGGGTATTCGTAGCGCAAGCTGTCTAAATCAAATTCGCATAGTCCAGAGATTCGGTTGCTTTCTTCTAGCCATTCAGCTTTGAATATATGAGAGATCTTATTGATGCTGCGTAAACAGCGCTCGGCATTGGCGAGTAAGTGACTGCCCACTTCAGTAATGGGACGTTGGTACTTGATCGCAGTGAGTGAATGCTGCAAGGGTAAGCGATTAGCGTTGTGCATCAGCACACCACCACAGGCCGTAATAGGAAGTTGGTGATGTTGTGACAGCTCAACACAGTAATCCGTGTATTGCTGGTCGGTTTGTTTTAGGTGTCGTTGTAAGCCAATCCACAATCGACCAGAATGGTGTTGAGAAAGCCACTGACCCCAATGTGCGTCTTCATTTTTCTGTTGAGGAAGCCAAAGAATGAAGCAGTGTTTAGCCGACATGATATCCCACTCAGAGAGTTGATAATGTCCTTTGCTACTACGACGTCTCGCATTGGTAATAATACGACACAGCTCGGCGTAGGCTTTTCTATTCGGACATAACAAGACAATTTGGCACTCTTCATTTAACCAAAACATGCTCCCGACAATTTGCTTGAGCGACAGTTTATGTTGCTTGATCGCAGAGTGAACCTTAACGATGCCTGCCACCGAGCACTCGTCAGTAACAGCTAGTGCTTTGTAGCGTAAAAAGTCGGCCTGTAAAACAAGCTCTTCCGCATGCGAAGCTCCCTCTAGAAAGGAATAATTACTTTGGCAGAAGAGCTCTGAGTATTGCTGAGACATAACGTAATCTCACTTAACCATTGCGAGTGAACATGATTGAAAAGGGGCGTTTAAATGAAGCAAGTGGCAAGAACGACTTACTAAACTGACTAGCTGAACAAACCGTGCAAGAACCACTGTTTATCCGGCGTTCTGAATACCCATAGCCATCGACCGTTTTCACTGTGAGCAATAAAATAGTCACGAATGATTTTCTCGCCATCCCACCATCCAGAAACAATGCGCTCAGGGCCTTGAGATAAAGTGACGCTCTCGGTTAAGGCTTCGGGAACGGGCAGTAGAATACTCGGTCTGAGTCGCTGTTGGCTGACGCTGGGAGTTGTCGCAGTTTGTTGCGTGACCTCTTGGGAAATTTGTCCCTTTTTTACCGTATATCCCAGTGTCGGCAGTGAATATTTGTTGGCTTTTTCTGGCCTAGGATCGTGCAGTATTTTGGGAGTCTGAATACAAGCTTGCCCAAGCTTTGCTTGAAGCAGCGAGAGCAAATCTAGCGCAGCAAGCGTTCCGGTATTGCCATCGAAAAGATCATGGTAGGCAACTTGCGGTTCTCCATGACGAATCAAAGAGAGAGTCAGCCCCTGTACGGGTGCCGTTATCTTCAGTGACTCTAAGGTTAGATGCGTTAGGTTCGCCCATTTGACTGCAAGGTAATCGCCCTGTGCTGAATAAAAAGAGACATGATGGTCGTCTTTATCCCTTAGGTGCAAAGTCAGCGTTAACTCGAAAGCCACTCGGTCACGTAACCTCAAAAAACACTCGAGCTGATTCAACAATTTCAGCAAAGGTTTTTCGATGAACAGGATGTTTTCAATATCAAACAGCAGCTCCAAATATTGTTGGAAACTCTCTGGTGGGTGATAGAAATCAATCGGGTGCTTGAACTGCCCATTAAGACGACCAACATAGTTCACCAAGTCGATATCAAAGCGGCGCGCGACATCTTGCAAAGGCAGTTTTAATAAGTCTTCAACGACATTGATACCAACACGATTCAGGCGCTCAACTTGTTTAGCAGGAAGTTCGCTTGAACTCAGTGCTTGTTGGTTAACCCAAGCTTTCATCTGCTCAACATTGTTCGTCGCTTGGTTGATGGATTGTTTGCCTAAAAGGATTGCAGAAAGCGGCGAATAACCTGTAGCAAAGCTGAACTGGATGTTGAGCGTTTCTAAATGGTTTTTGAGTTCATGCCAGTAGTTATCTAGCCCATCGTAAAGCGACAGCATGTTAGAGGCCTTAATCAATAATCCATTTGGCGGCAGTAACGCCATGTCGGATGTGACCAGATAGGCCCATTGAGCAATCTCTTTAAGCTTACTTTTTTCTAGCTCAATACTGTAAGGGTGGACGTGTAAGTTATGGCAAAGCGCGGCCGCAGACCCTAGCCCCATGCCGAGTGTGATACCCGATTGCAACGCGGCTTGGTTAGCTTGCAGTGCACGATGATCTTTCTCATCGACGATGATAAGAGGCTGATTGTGTGATTCTTCGTTCGAACCTAATTCATTAGAGTTAAACAAGGTGTCCAATTGTAGGGATGAGAAATGCAGATACAGCCACAGCATACGTTAGCCTTGCTTCGCAATAGGGAAAGCCAGCACCGTGTTACCAGACAACGCCTGATTTGAGCTGTTTTCATCGATGACTTTTTCTGTGAGTAACGGCCAGTTCTGGCTCATGTCCAGAATAAAACTGCCATACGACCAGCTGCCTTTTCTTTTCGTGACTTCAACCTTTAACCCTTGGGCGTGAGAAGACAGTTTCATGCTTAAGGAAACGGGCAGGGATAACTGATTATGGCTGGTGGCTTTAAAATGAAATTGTAGACACTTGCCCGTTTCGCTTGCCGCTTGTAGGCGCTTGGTTTGGTGAATTTCTAAATTGGCACCCCATAGCAAGACAGAATGACAGGCACCACTCTTGAGGCACTGCTCTGCGGCCCATAATGCATCGAGATCACGCTGAGGTTGGATGACTAGGATGTTCTCTAGTGGAATGTTTTGGCCGTTGAAAAACTCGGCACAGATCTTCCCTGGTGGGTTAATGAATATGGCCAGTTTTTGCGAGTTTTGTTGAGCTAAATAGGGCGTAAGTAGGCGAAGCTCGCCGATCCCTTGTTGTGATTCAACCTCAATAACGCCGTGCGTCGGGAAGCCGCCATCAAGCTGTTTATCCAATTGAGGATAGCCTGTCGAAGTGGTACTTCCTTGCGTTGTTGATTGTAATCCTTTCCAGATTAACTGGCGGTCTTGTAAGTTTTTTATTAGTTCATGCATAATTAAATACCTGTATATTTATACAGTATATTTAACAATGAAAAAGATGCAAAGAGAAATGATGAAAATCAGGTGAACTAACTATTAGATGGTTGATTTAGATACAAAAAAAGCCGCTATTAAAGCGACTTCTTGTTATTGCTCATAATATCAGCTACTTAGGTTGAGCATCGATACATTGGCCATTAATGTCTGTCACACTTGGGTTCATTAAGTGTAGATACAGTGGGATGATGTCGAGTGGCGTTTTTAACTTGTTCGCATCTTCACCTGGGTACGCTTTTGCACGCATGCGTGTTTGAGTACCGCCTGGGTTAATCGCATTAACACGGATATCGGTACCTTCAAGCTCATCGGCTAAGATCTGCATCATGCCTTCTGTAGCAAACTTTGAAATCGCGTAAGTGCCCCAGAACGCGCGGCCAGAGTGACCAACCGTTGAAGAGGTAAAGACAATACGACCCGCTTCCGCTTTCTTAATGACAGGCAGTAACGCTTGAGTCATTAGAAATTCAGCTTTAACGTTGATTTGCATGACGCCATCAAACGTTTCTTCATCGATTTGATCGAATGGACTTAACGTGCCAAGCACACCTGCGTTATGCAGTAGACCATCTAAACGACCGAACTGTGATTCAATGGTTTCAGCCATGTCGATGTAGTTCTGTTTTGTCGCGCCTTTTAAATCCAATGGGATAATCGCAGGCTGTGGGTAACCAGCACTTTCGATTTCGTCGTAAATCAATTCAAGGTTTTTGACATTGCGGCCTAACAGAATAACAGTTGCACCATGTTGAGCGAAACTTAGCGCGGCTTGGCGACCAATGCCAGCACCGGCACCTGTAACCAAAATTACTTTATCTTTGAGGGCATCTGTAGAGATTGGGTAATCCACTGTGCTTATCCTTCTTTCTTTTATTATGTTCGTCATTCCATTGATGTTTAATCACACAGATAACCGCAGGAATGATGAGAAATTCTTGGTAATCGTGACAAGATGGTTACAATACACTAATTCATACAATAGGGGATATGACATTGGAATTTTTGTTGGACTACGGCTTGTTTTTAGCCAAGATTGCGACCGTTGTAATCGCCATCATTGCAATTTTAGTTATAGCTAAATCTGTGGGTGGAAAATCAAGCGCAATTAAAGGTGAGCTGGAAATCACGAACCTATCTGAGCACCACAAACAAACGATTGAACAACTAGAGCACCATTTGCATGATGATGCTTTCATCAAAGCACGTGATAAAGCAGAAAAGAAAGCGGAAAAAGAAAAAGTAAAATCACGTGGCAAAGAAGTGAAGAAAGCTGCGAAAGAGGGTGAGCTTGATAGCAAGCGTGAACCACACCTATTCGTTCTTGATTTTAATGGCAGCATTGATGCGAAAGAAGTGGCTTCATTACGTGAAGAGGTGACGGCGGTTCTGGCTGTTGCTCGCGAAGGTGATGAAGTCTTGCTTAAACTGGAATCTGGCGGTGGCATGGTTCACGGCTATGGTTTGGCGTCTTCTCAACTTGATCGTATCAAAGCGGCAGGCCTACCTCTGACTATCTCGGTAGACAAAGTAGCAGCAAGTGGCGGTTATATGATGGCATGTATCGCAGACAAAATCGTATCTGCACCTTTTGCTATTGTTGGTTCTATTGGTGTTATCGCTCAATTACCAAACTTCAACAAACTGCTTAAAAAGCACGATATTGAATTCGAACAGCTAACGGCAGGTGAGTACAAACGCACGCTTACTATGTTTGGTGAGAACAGTGATAAAGCACGCGAGAAGTTTAAAGAAGAGCTAGAGGAAACTCATGGTTTGTTTAAGGACTTCATTCGTGACCATCGACCTGCGCTAGATCTTGAAAAAGTAGCAACGGGTGAGCACTGGTTTGGTACACAAGCGCATGAACTTGGGCTGGTGGATGAGATTAGCACTTCTGATGATTTAGTCGTAGCGGCATGTAAGGACAAGACGGTTCTAGCGATTCACTACGTACAAAAGAAAAAACTGTCAGATAAGCTAGCAGGCGTTGCAGGTAAATCTGCAGACAGCGTGTTGATGAAGCTGATTGAACGCGGTCAAAAGCCGATTGTTTAAGCTTATTTAGTTTTGCCTCTAATATCTAGTTCTAGGTTTAGTACCTGTTGAAGATGTTTGAGCCTTAAAAAAGAAAGCGCATAAGTCATCAGACTTATGCGCTTTTTTATTGCTCCACTTCCGAGCGGGTTTAACCACTATGTTGTAGGGGGAGCGGAGTCTTATACCAATCACTGACTTATTGTGATTAGCATTAAATCTTGGCTCCATAATCATTTCGTTTCGGACAGGTGGTCAATATTTCTCTATGACCTGTGTCTTTGAGCTCTTCCAAAATTACATCAAAGCCCCATAAGCGATAAAGGTGTTTTAATACTTCATCGTAGCCTTTATCTAGCGGGATTCGGTCATGAGGCACATATTGCAGTGTCATTGAGCGATCACCACGAACATCGACATTAAACACCTGAATATTCGGCTCAAGGTTGCTTAGATTGTACTGCGCCGCGAGCTTTTCTCTAATCAGGCGATAACCAGGATCATCGTGAATCGCACTGACTTCAATGGTGTTTTTACGGTCGTCGTCGAGTACTGAGAACAGCTTAAAGTCACGAATGATCTTTGGAGAAAGGTATTGGCTGATGAAGCTTTCATCTTTGAAGTTGTGCATCGCAAAGTGCACCGCTTCTAACCAATCACTTCCGGCTAATTCAGGGAACCACTCTTTATCTTCATCGGTGGGCTCTTCGCAGATGCGTCGGATGTCTCTAAACATCGCAAAGCCAAGTGCATAAGGATTTATCCCACTGAAATAAGGGCTGTTGTAGGCGGGTTGAGCAACCACACTGGTGTGACTGTGTAGGAACTCTAAGATGAACTTATCACTCACCAAGCCTTCGTCGTAAAGGTGGTTAAGAATGGTGTAATGCCAGAAGGTTGCCCAACCCTCATTCATTACTTGAGTTTGTTTCTGAGGATAGAAGTATTGGCTTACCTTGCGAACAATACGAACACACTCACGTTGCCAAGGTTCAAGCAGTGGGGCGTTCTTCTCAATAAAGTACAGAATGTTTTCTTGAGGCTCACTAGGGAAACGTATCTTGGTTTCTTCTTCCTTACTTTTGTTCTGAGGAACCGTTCTCCAAAGTTCGTTCACTTGAGATTGCAGATACGCTTCACGCTCTTCTTGTCTTGCGGTTTCTTCTGCAATGGAAATCTTTTCAGGGCGTTTGTATCTGTCTACACCGTAGTTCATGAGAGCATGACAAGAATCGAGAAGTTTCTCGACTTCAGCTACACCGTATTTTTCTTCGCAATCAGTAATGTATTTTTTCGCGAACAATAGATAGTCGATAATCGAGCTTGCATCAGTCCAGGTTTGGAACAGGTAATTACCCTTAAAGAACGAGTTATGGCCGTAACAAGCGTGCGCCATTACCAACGCTTGCATCGTGACCGTGTTCTCTTCCATTAAGTAAGCGATACACGGATCGGAGTTGATCACGATTTCGTACGCTAAGCCCATTTGGCCGTGTTTGTAGTTTTGCTCGGTTTGGATGAATTTCTTACCAAAAGACCAGTGGTTGTAATTGATGGGCATACCAATACTGGAGTAAGCATCCATCATCTGCTCAGAGGTGATCACTTCAATCTGGTTCGGGTAAGTGTCTAAACGGTAATGCTGCGCCACACGCTTAATTTCTACGTGATATTGCTCTAAGAGGTTGAACGTCCAATCTGGACCGTCAGGCAGCATCTTGTCGTTTCTCTTCTGTGTCGCTTTGTCTTTTTCTGCAACGTTTGATTTCGCTGTCATGGCAAGCCCCCTTACGCTGTCTCTTTCTGGAACAGTTCTCTAAACACAGGAAAAATATCATCCACCGTTTTAATGTTCTTCATGGCGAAGTTATCGAAGCTCGCTTCTAGCTTCTCGTACTCGTGCCAAAGCGTTTGGTGTGAACGGCGCGTAATCTCGATGTAAGAATAATATTGGCAAGTCGGCAATAGTGTATTGACCAGTAATTCTTTACAGCGAGGCGAGTCATCAGCCCAGTTATCTCCATCAGAAGCTTGTGCTGCGTAGATATTCCACTCATTAGCAGGATAACGATCTGCGACAATTTCTTTCATTAGTTTCAGCGCACTAGAAACGATGGTGCCACCCGTCTCTTGCGAGTAGAAGAACTCATGTTCGTCGACTTCTTTAGCCTGAGTATGGTGACGAATAAACACCACATCGACATTTTCATAAGTGCGATTCAAGAACAGGTAGAGCAACACATAAAAGCGCTTAGCGATGTCCTTGGTGGCTTGATCCATTGACCCAGACACGTCCATTAGACAAAACATTACCGCTTGGCTGGATGGAATAGGGCGCTTCTCGTAATTTTTGTAACGTAAATCGAAGGTATCAATGAATGGCACGCTCTCAATGCGTTTACGCAGTTCGGCGATCTCTTCTTTTAGACGTGTTTCTTCAAAGGGTTGTGCAGGCTCAGTCATTTTAACTTGGTCGAGCTGCTCCATTAGAGTATTTAATTCACGCTTTCTGCCCGCCGTCATAGCCGTTCTTCGAGCGAGAGATTGTTGTAGAGAGCGGACAATAGCGATGTTGGATGGAATCCCCGCACTTTGGTAACCGGAGCGGTGTATCTTCCATTCAGTAATTTTGTTGACCTGATTTTTCTCGAGATTAGGGAGTGCCAAATCCTCAAAGAGAATGTCTAGGTACTCATCCTTTGATATTTGGAAGGTAAATTCGTCTTGGCCTTCGCCATCAGGGCTTGCATCACCTTGACCTGAACCGCCACCTTGACCTCCACCTTTAGGGCGTTCGATCTTGTCACCCGTGATGAACTGGTCATTACCTGGATGAACACGTTCTCTTACGCCGCCTTGGCCTTGATGAAAGCTAGGCTCTTTGATGTCTTTATGAGGAATAGTAACGTCTTCACCCGTTTCAGTATTGGTGATTGAGCGTCGGTTAACTGCATCGGCCACAGATTCTTTGATTTGCTCTTTATGGCGTCTTAAGAAGCGCTGTCTATTTACAGCACTCTTATTTTTGCCATTGAGCCTCCGATCGATAAATTGTGCCATAAGAACTCCCTCTCAGCTGATGTCGCGATCCTACTTTTTATAGGTTGTAAGAGTTATTGGTTTGTACGAGCTGCTCACTTGAACAGCTCAGTACAGTTTGGTTATGAGGATTTACGAACTCTTAGGTACCACTCGGATAGCAGTCTCACTTGTTTCTCGGTGTAGCCTTTTTCCATCATACGAGCAACGAAGTCGTCGTGTTTTTTCTGATCATCCGTTGAGGTCTTAGCATTGAACGAAATAACAGGAAGTAGCTCTTCTGTGTTAGAGAACATTTTCTTCTCAATTACAGTGCGCAGTTTCTCGTAGCTCGTCCAAACCGGGTTTTGACCGTTATTGTTGGCTTTGGCACGAAGCACAAAGTTCACAATCTCATTTCGGAAGTCTTTAGGGTTACTGATACCGGCTGTTTTCTCGATTTTCTCTAGTTCACCATTCAGAGAAGCACGGTCAAATAGCTGTCCTGTTTCTGGATCACGGTACTCTTGGTCTTGAATCCAGAAGTCAGCGTAGGTGACGTAACGGTCGAAGATATTCTGTCCGTACTCAGAGTAAGACTCTAGGTAAGCGGTCTGAATTTCTTTACCAATGAATTCTACGTAACGCGGTACTAGGTATCCTTTCAAGAACTCAAGATACTTCTCAGCGGTTTCTTGAGGGAACTGCTCACGTTCGATCTGTTGTTCAATAACGTAGAACAAGTGAACCGGGTTTGCCGCCACTTCGGCTTGGTCGAAGTTGAACACGCGAGACAGAATCTTAAAGGCGAAACGCGTTGATAGCCCAGACATGCCTTCGTCAACGCCAGCATAATCTCGGTATTCTTGGTAACTCTTCGCTTTTGGATCGGTGTCTTTTAGAGTCTCACCATCGTAAACACGCATTTTTGAGAACAGAGAAGAGTTTTCAGGCTCTTTCAGTCTCGAAAGGATGCTGAATTGCGATAGCAGAGCGAGTGTACTTGGTGAACATGGTGCATTTGAGAGTTCACTGTGCTCAAGCAATTTCTGGTAGATCTTCACTTCTTCAGAGACGCGTAGACAGTAAGGGACTTTTACAATGTACACACGGTCAAGGAAGGCTTCGTTGTTCTTGTTATTACGGAATGTTTGCCACTCTGACTCATTCGAGTGAGCCAAAATCATGCCATCAAACGGCAGAGCGGAAAGCCCTTCGGTACCGTTGAAGTTACCTTCTTGTGTTGCTGTAAGTAGAGGGTGCAATACCTTGATTGGTGCCTTGAACATCTCCACAAATTCCATCACACCTTGGTTGGCTTTACACAGCGCACCAGAGTAGCTGTAGGCATCCGGATCATCTTGAGAGAAGTGCTCAAGCTTACGAATATCGACTTTACCTACAAGTGAAGAGATATCTTGGTTGTTTTCATCACCCGGTTCTGTCTTCGCGATCGCAACTTGGTCGAGAATCGAAGGACGGAGCTTGATGACTTTGAATTTAGAAATATCACCACCGAAATCATGGAGGCGTTTTGCCGCCCAAGGTGACATGATAGAGCGGATGTAGCGCTTCTCTATTCCGTACTCTTGTTTCAAAAGATCGCCATCTTCGTTTACGTCGAACAGACAGAAGGGGTGATCATTTACTGGGCTTCGCTCACCATCAGCAGACAGCACATAGATTGGCAGTTTTTGCATCAGTGCTTTTAGCTTTTCAGCAAGAGAAGATTTACCACCGCCCACAGGGCCGAGTAGATAAAGGATCTGTTTACGTTCTTCTAAACCTTGTGCAGCGTGTTTTAGGTAAGAAACAATCTGTTCAATCGCATCTTCCATGCCATAGAAATCTTTAAACTCGCTGTAACGCGATATGACACGGTTCGAGAAAATACGACTTAGATGGGGGTCTTGAGCGGTGTCTATAACCTCCGGTTCGCCGATGGCCAGTAGTAAGCGCTCAGCAGCGTTAGCGTAAGCACTTTTATCGTCTTTACACAGCCCTAAGAACTCTTGCAATGTGAGCTCTTCTTCCTTGGCTGCTTCATAACGTGATTGATAGTGGTCAAAAATACTCATAGTCACATTCCCCTTGTTAACCAGTCAAAACTGATGAGCGATTGAAAAATAGGCTCTCCCTACATTTTAAGATTAGACCCGCTTCCACAATTTTGCTTAACAATTATGTATTTATTTACAATTTTGCGTGTGAAAAACGTAGTGAGCGCAATAGGCAACTTGAGGCGTGTAGAATCCAATTATTTTACATTCGAGAGGATCTAGCCGTTTGTTTTGTGATTTTCGGTCGCTTAATAATACTCATATTGGATTTATGTGTATTAGATGTATAACTGAGCTCTATTGATTTGCAGGAATGAAGTACCATATAATGCGCGGCGTTATCAAAAATTGCTCAATAAATAGGTAGATGTAGTGAAGAATAATGGGTTTAAAATAGTGGCTATCAGTGCTGCGTTACTGGCTTCGACAGCAACACATGCAAAAATCTCACAGTGGTCACTGGGCGTCGCCGCTTCTTATTCTCCTGCTGTCTATAAAGATACACCGTCAAACCGTGCGGTGATCCCTATGATTGGTTATGAAGGTGAGCACTTTTTCATGCGTGGATTCAGTGCAGGTTATCGCTTACTTCCTGCTGGCTCACCACAGAATATTGTGTTTCGAGCGGTTTATGATTCTAGAACATTAAAGCCGGGTGATTCTGATAACGTTGATATTCAAAAATTAGATGAACGTAAAGCATCAGTGTTAGGTGGTATCAGTTACCAAGTGATCACCTTGGTAGGGATGTTTGAAGCGACAGCTGGCTCTGACTTAGGGTTTAGGCACAATGGCATCTATGCAGAAGCGGCGTGGCGTTTGCCGATTCGTCGCAATGGTTGGGCGATTACACCCTCTATTGGTTATGCCTATAACAGTGAACGTTTGAATAATCACCTGTATGGGGTGAGCTCAGCAGAAGCGGCGAGAACCAATTTAAATGAATTCGATGCAGACTGGGATGGTCAGTACTTTATTGGCTTAGGTGGTTATTTACACGTGACGCCAAATATCCGAGTAACCGGCGGTGTTCGTTATACCAACCTTGAAGGTGATATTGAGAACAGTCCAATACTTGAAAGTGGCATTAACATGGCTGCAAACGTCGGTGTTGCTTACGTCTTCTAATTACTTTGGTTTGTCTGTTTATACACGAACATTAAAAAAGGGTTACTCATGATGAGTAACCCTTTTTTTGAAACTGTGATAAGCCAACTTAAAGCTTATGACTTAACGTATTAAGCGCTAAAGATTTGAGATAGCTCTGTCGCACATAGGTGGTACTGACGAGGGCAGTTGCGCCATGTTGTTAGCATGCGGCGGTATTTCTCTAGCATTGGCATTTGGCTATTGAAGTGGTGATCTGCTTTGTCGAATTGAGGGTAAAGACCTTCAGAATCAACAAGGAAACGTACGTAATGTACGACTTGTGCTTCAGACGCGATATCAAAACCTAGGAACTGTAGGCGGCGTTGATCAACTTCAGCGCGCTCTTGTTCTGCTAGCATTTTGTTCGACTCTTGCATGGCATGGTACATCTCCATGATGTCGATAACTTCGCGACATTCTGCTTCAGTCAAACAACCAAATTCTTTGTTCAGTTCACGCATTTGAAGTTCGTAACCACGCTCTACAACCGTTTGTAGACGTTGGTATTTAGCTGAGTTCTCAGGGTCCATTTGAGACATTAGGTAGTATTGATTTGATAGAATTAGACGCTGAGCATTGGTCATTTCCATGGGAGGAGCCTCACTAAAAAACTAGATGTTGTATTCTTTTGTTGCAGTAAGAGTAACAGCATTCCTACGAGTGGAAACATGATCTCAACACGGATTTAATATGATTTTTTGAATTGATAAACAAAAGTTGTAAAGAAAAGTGAAAGGATTGTTTTGATACCAATCACAGTAAGTAAGTGATCATAAATAGCGCAGGAAAAAGGCTTAAGAACAAGGCAGAAATTTTCGATAAGTAGTTATTCTACAATCAAAATTTCTAACGCAGTTATTGAGCGTTTTAACCAGCTAGGGTGACCAGTTATTTACTACGATTGGTATAATCATAAAACAAAACGCCCCAATCGAAATTGAGGCGTTTAAAATAGAGGCTGAGCAGCGTCTTTATTCGAACTTTAGCAGTATTAGTATTTTACGTTTGAATGGTACTGACTAAGAACGGCAACAATCTCGTCCATTTTCTCTTTGCTTGGTGGGTTTGTACCTTCAAGCGGGTAGTCGTAACCCAGTGCTTCCCATTTATGAGCACCAAGTTTGTGGTATGGAAGCAGTTCTACTTTCTCGATGTTATCCATATCCTTGATGAATTCACCAAGAAGATGAGCATCTTCAGGCGTATCCGTGTAGCCAGGAACAATCACATAACGAATCCAAGTCTTCTTACCGATTTTGTGCAGGTAGCGTGCAAAATCCAGAGTACGTCTATTCGATACACCAATGAAATCGTGGTGAATCTCATCTCGCATGTGCTTAAGGTCAAGCATCACTAGATCAGAAGCGTCGAGTACTTCATCAATCACTTCTGTGTGCTTACGAATGTAGCCATTAGTATCAAGACAAGTGTGAATGCCTTCGGCTTGAGCTGCGCGGAAAAAGTCACGAACAAACTCAGGTTGTAGCATCGCTTCGCCACCAGAACAGGTAATACCACCACCAGAGGCTTTCATGAAATGACGGTATGATTTTGCTTCGTTGATGATCTCTTCGACCGTTACTTCCTTTCCGTCATGAAGATCCCATGTATCGCGATTATGGCAGTACATACAACGCATTAAGCAGCCTTGAAGAAACACGATGAAGCGGATACCAGGGCCATCGACGGTACCACAAGATTCGAATGAGTGAATGCGACCAGTTGTAGACATGAGCTATTCTCGTAGAGGAATTTATACCGTTTATTTTATTACAAAAACGGTACATAAAATAGGGTCAAATGGTAACGAGGTCTTTAAAAATAAAGGCAATCACCTGTGAAGATGATTGCCTTTGTTAAACTTGAAAAGTTAAGGACGAAAGCCCTTGCTGGTGGCTAGAAGAATGCAAACATGGTGATGCCACCAGTGGTGTACATTGATTCTTTCGCTTCTTCGTAATCAGGCGTTTTGGCCGTTAGCGCGAAAGAGGCACCAACGTATTGGTTATACCAAGCAAAACCCAGTACGGCTGTCGCTTGGATGTTCTCTAATGTTACGTCGTAGATAGCTGGATCTTGACTATTTTTATTGGCGTACTCGTCGACACCTGAACGATCACCTTCGATTGTTAGGTCGTTAAATCGGTAACGTCCTTCAAGGCCAGCATAGGTAAACCAACCCGTATTAGATGCGCCAATCATGCCAGCTTTAAATGGGTTTTCAGTGCTGATGTTAGCTGCACCAAAGTTGCCGCCTAAGTCAGTGCCCCAACGGAACATAAAGCCAGTCGAGATATCACTTCTAAAGTTACCCACATTGATCTCTGAAACGTTAGAGATCTCGTAGTCAGTATTCGCTAACGCTTGATTACGCATTAGGTTGAAATGGCTTAAGTAACCAACGCTCCCCGCCCACTCATCGTCAACTTGATATTCCCAACCCAGAGGCTCATCTGATTTAGTGATCGAGTGAACCAACTTTTGAGCATCTTCAGACAGCGCACGTTCGCCTGTTGTACCGAAGGTAATGTTAAAACGTTGGGCTTGTTGTGGGTTCAAACTGATGTAGTTGAATTCTGTATGTAGGTAACCTGCGTATGGGCGGTCATTAGCCGATGGCGTTTCTAACTCAATATCAGAAGGCGTATACATCTTGTGGCCAATGGTGATTTCCCATTTATCTAGAGAGCTTGCGCCCCAGTAGGAAAGACTCAATGGTTTCACCCAATTATATGGCGTAATACTTGACGATGTGTAACCCAGAAATAAGCCATTGGTATAGTCTTGGTCGACACCAAAAATACCATCATTATCTAAAGCGAAAGTTAGCGTAGAACGCTCAGATGCTAAAGATGAAAAAGAGAGAAGGATCAGGGGTAAACAACGCAGGTATTTCATGGAGCAGTTACTCTTAAATTATGAACCAAGATAGTACCGTAATTAGAGTTTAGGTGTGAAAAAAAAGTGAATAGATGACGGGTTTTTTGCTCAATCTGACGTTTCGTATAGCGAAGACGAAATAATAAATTTCTGGGTGATATAAAAAAGCCCCGCACATTGGCGGGGCTAATATCATTTTACTTATCTATTTAGCGTGAGCTTATAGAGACTCAGTAAATGTACGTGCGATTACGTCAGCTTGCTGCTCTGTAGTCAGAGAGTTGAAGCGTACAGCGTAACCAGAAACACGGATTGTTAGCTGAGGGTATTTCTCTGGGTGCTTAACTGCGTCTTCAAGAGTTTCGCGGTTAAGAACGTTAACGTT
This sequence comes from Vibrio sp. QJM3NY_15, assembly GCF_057785995.1. Classification (NCBI taxonomy): domain Bacteria; kingdom Pseudomonadati; phylum Pseudomonadota; class Gammaproteobacteria; order Vibrionales; family Vibrionaceae; genus Vibrio; species Vibrio sp. QJM3NY_15. The sequence continues at coordinate 2,456,815 of NZ_CM173517.1, read as the reverse complement.
AAGGTGTTGACCACCTTCAATGCCAGCTTCGTGGTGGAAGTAACCATCCATTAGGCCTGCAAGGTTAGCACGTTGGCTGTCTTGTTCTTTACCTAGTGCGTTTGGCACGATAGAGAACGTGTAAGAGATACCATCTTGTGCGTCAGCAAACGGTAGTTTACCTACAGACGTTAGTGAAGCTACAGCGCCTTTCTCATCACGACCGTGCATTGGGTTTGCACCAGGAGCGAAAGGAGCGCCAGCACGACGACCGTCTGGAGTGTTACCTGTTTTCTTACCGTAAACCACGTTAGACGTGATAGTAAGAACTGACTGTGTAGGGATAGAGTTACGGTAAGTCTTAAGCTTACGGATCTTGTTCATGAACGTAGAAACTAGTTCACAAGCAATATCATCTACACGAGAGTCGTTGTTACCGTATTTAGGGTAATCGCCTTCGATTTCGAAGTCAGTTGCGATACCGTCTTCATCACGGATTGGCTTCACTTTAGCAAACTTAATTGCAGACAGTGAGTCAGCAGCAACAGACAGACCAGCAATACCACAAGCCATAGTACGACGAACGTCACGGTCATGAAGAGCCATTAGAGACGCTTCGTAGCTGTACTTGTCGTGCATGTAGTGGATGCTGTTTAGCGCAGTCACGTATTGCTTAGCTAACCAGTCCATGAATGTGTCTAGGCGACCCATTACGTCATCGTAGTTAAGTACTTCGTCAGTGATCTTGTCGCCAACTGGGCCAACTTGCATTTTAAGCTTCTCATCAACGCCGCCGTTGATTGCGTAAAGCATAGTTTTTGCAAGGTTAGCACGAGCGCCGAAGAACTGCATTTGCTTACCAACGATCATTGGTGATACACAACAAGCGATTGCGTAATCATCAGAATCAAGGTCAGGACGCATTAGGTCATCATTTTCGTACTGGATAGAAGAAGTATCGATAGATACCTTCGCACAGAAACGCTTGAAGCCGTCAGGCAGTTGCTCAGACCAAAGAACAGTGATGTTTGGCTCTGGAGAAGGACCCATTGTGTATAGAGAGTTAAGGAAACGGAAGTTCGAACGCGTTACTAGCGTACGACCGTCGATGCCCATACCACCCATAGACTCTGTTGCCCAGATTGGGTCGCCAGAGAATAGCTCATCGTACTCAGGAGTACGTAGGAAACGAACCATACGCAGCTTCATTACGAAGTGGTCGATCATTTCTTGAGCTTGGTCTTCTGTGATTTTACCAGCAGCGATATCACGCTCTAGGTAGATGTCTAGGAAAGTCGAAGTACGACCTAGAGACATTGCAGCGCCATTTTGAGATTTAACAGCAGCTAGGTAGCCGAAGTAAGTCCACTGAATAGCTTCTTGAGCAGATTGAGCTGGCTCAGAGATATCGAAGCCGTAAGTCGCTGCCATTTGCTTGATTTGACCTAGAGCACGATGTTGCTCAGAGATCTCTTCACGTAATTGCATTGTAGCTGCAAGATCTTCGCCGTTCTCGAAACGCTCTTGTAGAGAAGCGAATTGAGCTGCTTTGTCTTTCATTAGGAAATCAATACCGTAAAGTGCTACGCGACGGTAATCACCAATGATACGACCACGGCCGTAAGCATCAGGAAGACCAGTCAGAACACCAGACTTACGACATTTTAGGATATCAGGCGTGTAGATATCGAAAACACCAGCGTTGTGTGTTTTACGGTATTCTGAATAGATTTTTGAAACCATCGGGTCAAGAGTTTCACCGTATGCTTTACAAGAACCTTCAACCATACGTACACCACCGTTAGGGATGATTGCACGTTTTAGTGGTTTTTCAGTTTGTAGACCAACAATTGTTTCAAGGTCTTTTTGGATGTAGCCCGCATCATGAGAAGTGATGGTAGAGATAACAGAAGTATCGAAATCTACAGGTGCTTTAGTTGCGTTTTCCTGTTTGATACCTTCCATTACCGAAGCCCAAAGCGTATTAGTCGCCTCAGTACCTTCAGAAACTAGGAAAGACTCGTCGCCTTCATATGGCGTGTAGTTCTTTTGAATGAAATCACGAACGTTTACTTCGCTTTGCCACTCACCTGCAGCAAAATCTTCCCAAGCTTTAGCAAATTGCTCTGCCATGACATACCTACCTTTTTAGTAGAAAAAATTCGTACTTAACACTGTTGAGCCAGCGCCCCTCGTAAGGGTAGTACACTCTTATTAATAACAATATATATGAGCATATAAGCTTCATATGGTTATATATATTGTCACTACTTTTTATATGTTGTCTTTACTCTATGAATTCAAGACTACGCTAAAAAATTCCTGCAAACCTTAAACTAAATCAATAAATGCCAAAAAAAGTTGAAAAAATTTGAGTGGCAGGGGTTGCCACCCAAACTTTTTTTTAGTCTCAATACTACTTTTGTGTAGTGAAGACCATTATAGCCAAGCTTTTAGACCATATTGGCTTTCTAGCATACCAACTGCAAGCATTGCTACTAAACAGATAACCAGAACACCGACTGGGATAACAATCTTGTCGACGAATGACAGACGCTTCGCACGCTCTTTATCACCAATCAGACCGTTGTTATCAAGCAGCATTGTTAAAGCCCAAGCTAATACCGGGTTAACAACTGCTGAACCAAAGATACAGATACCAGCAGCTTGTGAATCTTTTGAATCCTTAACCATCTGCATACCTGCTTCAAGTAGAGGTAGAGATACACCTACAAGTAGCGCAACACGCATTACTGGTGGCCATACTGCTACGTCCATTGGGAAACCAAGAATCGCAACGATGATACATAGCGAGCCAAGTAGAATCGCACCGCCTGGAATAGGGCGCTTCGCGATTGCCGCTGGGATCATGTAAGTACCCCAAGAAGAAGTGATGTTACCACCACCCACTGCAGTACCCACCATTTGACGCACAGAACACATCGTCATTGTGTCATCAACATCCATCAGAACTTTTTCAGAACGTTTAGGGTAGTTCAGTTCTTGGAAGATACGGTGACCTAGGAAATCTGGCGACCACATTGCTACGGCAAGAATTGCGAATGGTAGAGAAGCGATGAAGTGTTCAACGTTTGGCAAGCCAAGCATCCAACCTTCAGAAGTCGAACCCCACCAGTAAACTGGGTTTAGGTTTGGAATACCCATTTCAGTTTCGAATACAATATCGAAACCAGCACCCAATGCTAATGCAATAGCAAGGCCTGTGAATGCACAAACTGGGATAGCTAACCAACGCTTGTTCACTTTTGCTAAGAAAGCGTAGATAGCGATAGTAATAGCAAGAACGATTAAACCAACGTAACCCATGCTACCCGCTTCAACAGTAGAAGATTGAAGACCAACCGCCCATGCTTGAATCGAGTTAATTTGGCTCATGGTACCGGTTAGGCCTAAGAAGATAAGCAAGCCACCTGCCGTACCTTCCGAAGTCAGGTTAACAAGTTTAGAGCCGCCTTTAAGGAAACTTAGGATTAGACCAAAGACACCGATAAGGATTGCCAATGCAAGAGGGTGAGCACCAGCGAGAGCGATGGTACCGATAAGAGGGATCATTGGGCCGTGGTTGCCGGCAAGGTTTGCTTTAGGGTTAAAGAAACCAGAAGCAAGAATACAGAACAGCAGTGCAGGAATAAGCATTTCTACACGAGCAACTTCAATCGCGAAGTCTTTACCCAAGTTTACGTGATCCCAAGCTTGAGTTAGGCCATCAGCCCAAGACATCATTACTGCTGAGTACATCGCGATGATACCAATGGTACCAGCAAGTGCAGGAACAAGATCTTCAAGTTCAAAACGGAAATCACGGCCTGGAAGGTTTAGGCCAAAACGACGAGGCTTCATGATTTGAAGTTCGTGATCTAAGTAATCTGAGCGGCTCTCAAATTCAGAAGCAGGGCGGTGAAGCTCTTTATAGCTTTTCTCTTCTACTTCAGAGTTCGCATTATTGACAACGTCTGACATAGATTCCTCATATTTTTATGTTAGTAATTCTAAAATTGAATTCTATAAGTTCGCGTAATTGCGTTATTTCTTAGTTATAACTTATTAACATTATGTTGCACGTTTTTGATGTGCTTTATGCAGTTAAGTTAAAAGAAATATTTGGCATTTTTAATGCCTTATTGTGTGCTGAGAAGTCTAACAAGCTTACCCTTTAGGGTGATTGATCTTGATCACTTTATGAGTGTATGTGAAAGAAAGCTACAAAACGAAGCGTTTCATTAACTTCTCATTGATGAATCATGTAATTTTTTTTCACAAACTGACGTTTACCTATCTTCTTCGAGCCTTTGTCGCCATGACTCGAGCTCAATGCCCAATTCTTACTGAGTTATTTCACTATTACTTGTTGCCCCAACGGCTCTCGGTCAAATGCTTACAATGCAATAACCTTAAAATAATTGTGACTTATGGTGGGTATGTTGTGTTGAACGCGCAGATTATATTTTGCTGACCTCGACGTATCTAAGTTCACGAAACTTGTTTTTCTTGTGAGACATCAAGCTACGAGAATCTCATTTTGATTAACTTTATTTAAACAATGCAAGGAGTGTAATTACAGCTTATTGATAGAACTCATTCATTAAATTGAGGCGAAAACGCTACCTTTTGCATAATAAGTCAGAGTGAATCGCTATTTATTCCAATTTATTAGGTTAATAATTTGTTGCATGTTTTTTCGTGTGGTGCTAGTTTGTATCGCATGAAAAGGTCGGAGTACCTTGCATTTTCACAAACTTGGGAGAGAAAGCGCATGAAAGATGTACCGGCGCTGGACATAAAGGATCTACACAAAACGTTTGGTCAAAATGAAGTTTTAAAGGGAATTTCACTTTCTGCGCATAAAGGCGATGTAGTCTCGATTATCGGATCTTCAGGATCGGGTAAAAGTACTTTCCTTAGATGTATCAACCTCTTAGAAACACCTACTGCTGGCGAAATTTGGGTTAATGGCGAATTAATTCAAATGAAAAATAACCGCCAAGGCGTTTCCGTTCCTGCAAATGAAAAACAAGTTCAACGAATCCGTTCTCGTTTGGCTATGGTTTTTCAAGGCTTCAATCTTTGGTCTCACCTGACCGTTCTCGAAAATGTTATCGAAGCACCCGTTCATGTTTTAGGCGTACCTAAAGCACAAGCAATTGAAAATGCTGAGCTGCTACTGAAGAAAGTAGGACTATATGAACGTAAAGATTACTACCCGGGTCATTTATCTGGCGGTCAACAACAGCGTGCTGCGATTGCAAGAGCGTTAGCGGTTGATCCTGAAGTAATGCTATTTGATGAACCGACATCTGCACTTGACCCTGAGTTAGTAGGGGAAGTTCTTGGTGTAATGCGTGACTTAGCCGAAGAAGGAAGAACCATGCTTGTAGTAACACATGAAATGGCTTTTGCTCGTGATGTATCCAACCACGTGATGTTCTTACATCAAGGTCTGGTGGAAGAACAGGGCGATCCAGCTAAACTGTTTACGGCACCTGAATCAGAGCGTCTACAACAGTTTATCTCTTCTATCTACTAATAATCAGCTATGCACGCAGTCGATTGAAGTAAATCAAAATTGAAATATTGTTGTTAAGGTCAATGACAGCGGTATAAGCAATAAAACACAACAAGTAATTTAATAAGTAACAACAAACACAATATTAAAATTAGCAAAACATAAAAACCTAAATCACAGGAGTAGGGATATGAAAAAGTGGTTATTAGTAGCGGCACTTGCTGCAACTGCTGCAACGGGCGTAGCTCAAGCAAAAGAATGGAAAACAGTACGCTTCGGTATTGAAGGTGCTTACCCTCCATTTAGCTGGACTGAAGCGGATGGTTCATTAAAAGGCTTTGATGTCGATATGGCGAACGCACTTTGTACTGAAATGCAGGTGAAGTGTAAGATCGTAGCGCAAGATTGGGATGGCATTATTCCTTCTCTACTTGCTCGTAAATATGATGCGATCATCGCGGCAATGTCGATTACAGAAGAGCGTAAGAAAAAAATCGACTTTACTGGTAAGTACGCACTTATCCCAAACAAGTTCATCGCTAAAAAAGGTGCAGGCCTTAACTTTGATGATCTAAGTGGTCAAAAAATTGCCGTTCAACGTGCAACAACTCACGATAAGTACCTAACAGATAACTACGGCGACACAGTAGAAATCGTTCGTTACGGTTCATTTGATGAAGCTTACCTTGATTTAGCTAATGGCCGTGTTGCTGCTGTACTGGGTGATGCATCTGCGTTAGAAGAAGGCGTACTAAACAAAGCGGGTGGCGAAGACTACGAGTTTGTTGGTCCATCTCTAACCGATCCTAAATGGTTCGGCGATGGTTTTGGTATTGCTCTACGTAAGCAAGACAAAGATCTGACTAAACAGTTAGATGCTGCAATCCTTTCACTACGTGAAAAAGGCATCTACCAAGATATCGCGGCTAAATACTTCAACTACGACGTATACGGCCAGTAATCTCTAGCGTCACTTCTTAAGGGAGAGGTTATCCTCTCCCTGTCTACCAACTTTTTCGCAGTTCTGTTGGAATTCATTATGTTTGATTTACAAGGATATGAAGCTTCGATCCTGAAAGGGGCGGTGCTTACGATCGAAGTTGCCTTGCTGTCGCTAATTTTAGCTATGGTTCTTGGTATGCTAGGTGCCTTAGCTAAACTCGCGCCTTATCGCTGGGCTCGTGCTATCGCAACCCTCTACACAACCGTTATTCGAGGCATTCCTGACCTCGTATTGATGATGTTGATTTTCTTTGGTGGACAAATCCTTTTAAACAACAGTTTGTATTCCATCAATGAGTGGCTCAATGAATGGTTCACGTCGAGTGACCCTAACCACGAGTGGACCGCTTACTTACCTGACTATATTGATGTCAGCCCATTTATTGCCGGTGTCTTAACCATTGGCTTTATCTTCGGTGCTTACATGGCTGAAACCTTCCGTGGTGCCATCATGGCTGTTGATAGCGGCGAAATGGAAGCGGCAAAGGCCTATGGTATGGGCCCTGTATTAGCGTTCCGCCGTATTCTATTACCTCAAATGATTCGTCATGCACTGCCGGGTTTTGGTAACAACTGGTTGGTTCTACTCAAGACCACCGCGTTGGTTTCGATTATCGGTTTAGAAGACATGGTGCGTGTTAGCGCATTGGCTGCAGGTTCAACTAAAATGCCATTTACCTTTTATATGACAGTGGCACTTATTTTCCTATTCTTCACCAGTGTTTCGACGGGCTTGCTTAAGTTGGTTGAACGTAAATTCAGTATCCACGCGAGGTAGTTATGGACTTTTCATTGATAATTGAAAGCCTGCCGATTTACCTTAGTGGTTTATGGACAACGGCTTGGATGGTTTGCGTAGCTTTGATCATTGGCTTGTGTGTAGCCATACCATTAGCTATTTCTCGTAACAGCCCAAATATGTTGATTAACGCTCCTGCTTGGTCGTTCATCTATTTCTTCCGTGGTACGCCATTATTGGTGCAGTTGTATCTGATTTACTACGGTATGGACCAATTTTTCCCAGTGAAAGATACCCTATGGGAAAACGCATGGTTCTGTGCATTGGTTGCGTTTATTCTGAACACGTCGGCTTATACCGCTGAAATCATCCGTGGTGCGATTAACGGTTTACCGAAAGGTGAAGTTGAAGCAGCAAAAGCATATGGCATGAGTACACCGAAGACATACCGCCGTATCATTCTGCCAAGTGCTCTTCGTCGAGCGTTACCGGCTTACAGTAATGAAGTGATATTTATGCTTCATGGCTCTGCAGTTGCAGGTATTGTAACGATTATGGACTTGACTGGCGCAGCACGTTTGGTTAACTCACGTTACTACGCTCCATTCGAATCTTTCTTAACAGCAGGCCTGTTCTACATGGCGCTAACGTTTATCATCATCGCGATTTTCAAGTTCGCAGAGAAACGTTTCCTAGCTTACCTAAGACCGCTTAGCTAATTTTCTGAGAAGCTAATTCTTTGATACAAAAACGGCGCTTTCATAGCGCCGTTTTTTATTGATAATGACTAATTTACTCGTTACTTAAACGTCGACCAAATAGGAGCGTGATCTGACGGTTTTTCAATGCCGCGCAGTTCGTAGTCGATACCTGCTTCAGTACATTTATCAGCAAGTTTCTGAGTCGCCAGTACCACGTCAATTCGTAGGCCGCGGTTGTCCACGAAACCTTTTGAGCGGTAATCAAACCACGAGTATTGGTCGTTTACTTCTGGATGTAGTAAACGGAAGCTATCTACAAAGCCCCAATCCATCAGTGTTTTCAACCATTCGCGCTCTTCTGGTTGGAAAGAACACTTGCCTGTTTTCAACCAACGTTTCGCGTTAGGTTCACCGATGCCGATGTCTGCGTCGATAGGGCTGATATTGATGTCGCCCATCACAATGACTTGTTCATCTTTGTTGTGATAGTCATTTAGGTAAGTCATCAAGTCTTTGTAGAATTGACGCTTGTATGGGTATTTAGTCTCGTGCTTGATATTGTCCCCTTGAGGGAAGTAGCCATTAAGCACGGTAACTTTTTCACCGTTTTCGTCTTCAAACGTCGCCATGATCATACGCTTTTGATGGTCTTCATTGTCTGTAGGAAAACCCTTCTGCACAGAGATAGGCTCTTGCTTACACAGCATAGCCACACCGTAGTGCGCTTTTTGGCCATGGAAGTAAACCTTGTAACCCATCGCTTCAACATCAGCGAGCGGGAAGGCTTCATTGTGCACTTTAATCTCTTGAAGACCAATCACGTCGGGTTGATGTTTGTCGATAATCGCTTGCAGTTGATGAAGGCGGGCTCTAAGGCCGTTGATGTTGAAGCTAATTACTTTCATTTGTTTTTATACCTCTCGGAAACCTTTGTCACTGTTTGTTCTAAAGGTTTTTTGATTTGGTTGATTTCATGGTTCATCGTATTTAACCATGCTTAATAACTTCTGTCGCCATTTTGTAGTGACTAAATGGCGACGTAAAATTGTGTGAATACCTACAGTTACGCGGAATCTATTGAGTCTTTAGCAAGTCTAAAAAGAAAGCGTATTCAAGTGCGTCTTCTTTCAATCGTTTAAATCGACCAGAAGCACCACCGTGACCGGCTTCCATATCGGTTTTGAACAACAGCACATTGTTGTCTGTTTTCATTTCACGCAGCTTCGCCACCCACTTCATCGGCTCAAAGTACTGTACCTGTGAGTCATGCAGACCTGTTGTTACCAACATATTCGGATAGCTTTGTACTTTAATGTTGTCGTATGGCGAGTAACTCAGCATGTATTCGTAGTAGGTTTTATCGTTCGGGTTGCCCCATTCGTCATATTCGTTTGTGGTTAGAGGAATTGATTCATCAAGCATGGTTGTTACCACGTCTACAAACGGAACGTGTGCACCAATACCACGGTACAGTTCTGGTGCTTGGTTGATGATTGCGCCCATCAATAGACCGCCAGCAGAGCCGCCCACCGCAAATACTTTATCTTGAGCGCCGTAACCTTCGTCAACAAGTCCTTTGGTTACATCGACAAAATCGTTAAATGTGTTTTGTTTGGTCAGTTTCTTGCCGTCTTCATACCAAGGGCGACCAAGCATTTCTGAACCGCGAATATGAGCGATTGCATAAACGAAGCCTCGATCAAGTAGGCTTAGGCGAGCTGAGCGGAAGGTAGGTTCAATCGTCGAGCCGTAAGATCCATAGCCATATTGGTAGATTGGGTTAGTACCGTTTTTCTTGAATAAGTCTTTACGATAAACCAAAGAGACAGGTACTTGCTTACCATCTCGAGCCGTTACCATGATTCGCTCTGATTGGTAGTTGTCCGCTTCGAAATCACCCAATACAGGTGTTTGCTTCATTAGCTCGGATTCGCCTGTATTTAGGTCGAAATCATAGTAAGTGCCTGGTGTGGTTAAGCTGCTGTAGTAGACGCGAACTTTTGAATTGTCTAATTCATAGTTACCAGTCAGGTAAGCGGCAAAAGCGGCGTCATTGAACTCGAGTGGGAACTCTTTGCTCGTGGAGAGTTGACGAACTTTCACTGTAGATAAGCCATTTGCACGTTGCTCGTAAACAAGATGGTCATCAAACAACTCGAAATCGACAAGTTGAGTATTATCATCAGCTGGAATGACATCGACCCATTTTGAACGGTCGTGCATATCTTTGGTTGTGACTTTCATTAAGCGAAAGTTGACGGCTTGGTAGTTGGTGTAGATGTAGTTCCAATCACCTAGCTTAGCGATGCTGTACTCAATGCCTGTTTCCTTTGGGTAAAAAAGTTCTGCTTTCGCGTTTGGGTTACTGGCATCGATGACTGAAACACCGCTGGTTTCTGTGCTCGAGTGCCAAATGTACACTTGTTGGCCATCTTTACTCTTACTTAAGCCAGTGTAGTAAGCTGTGTTGGTTTCCTCGTAAATCAACTCATCGTTTGTCTGAGGTGTGCCTAAGACATGGCGGAAAACTTGGTAACCCAATAGCGTTTGTGGATCTTTCTTGATGTAATAGAAGGCTTGGTTGTCGTTTTGCCAGGCAATTGAACTCGAGGCACCTTCAATTTCATCAGTTAGATATTCACCGGTCGTGAGGTCTTTAATCTTAATGGTGTAAACACGGCGGCTCAGCGTATCTTCGCCATAGGCCAACAAGTTTTCGTTTGGACTGATCGTCAAGCCGCCAATACTGAAGAATTCGTGTTCTTTTGCCAGTGCGTTAACGTCTAAGATGACTTGCTTGTCTGTGCCTGCAAAGTCTTTTGCACGCAAGTGAACTTCGTATTCGTTGTCACCCGTGACTTCATTTGAATAGAAGTAGCTGCCTTTACGAACCGGTACCGAATTGTCATCTTTCGCGATTCGGCCTTTGATCTCATCAAATAACTGTTCTTGTAATGCATTAGTGTGTTTCAACACGGTCTCTGCGTACTGATTCTCTTGCTCAAGGTGTTGCAAGATCTCTGGATCTTGGCGCTCGTCATCGCGCATCCAGTAATAATCATCGATTCTAGTGTCATCATGAACCGTCATTGCATGAGGGACTTTCTTAGCTACGGGGGCTTTGGTTTGCTGAGCGATAAGTTGCGATTGAGAGTAGTGGGGCATGGTTGATATTCCTTGATTGCTGCATCCGGCGATAAGCGCGACCGATACGGCTAATGTGGTTAAAGCGAAACGCATCTTTATATCCTTAGTGTGCACCTTACTCGTTTTAATGCCAGCATCCTTTAGTGGTTAGTTTTCTTCCAGTGATGTTATTTATAATTGGATTCTGGATATGCACTTTCAACGTAAGTGTCTGTTATTGTTTTCAAAAAATCAAAGTAATGTTTTATGAAATTGGTGGTAGACACTAGGCGAGGGTAAACGGGTAATAAAAAAGGGACACACTTTTCAGCATGTCCCTCTATTTGTGTAGGCAAGATTTGCGTTTTACTTTAAATAGCCAATGGCATTTCGTTTGAGTGGTCATGTTTACGATTGACCCAACGTAAACCAAGCATCACGATAAATGACATTGCGATCATCAAACAACCGAGTGGAAGCTGGTCTTGAGCAGGGAAGAACGATGCCAATAATGTTGCGATACCAGCACCTAGGTTCTGCATACCACCTAAGATCGCGCCGCCTGTACCAGCATGGTATGGGAATGGCGATAGTGCCCCCGTTGTTGCTGCTGGAAATAAGATGCCAGCGCCCAAGAAGTAAATGGTTGCGCCGCCAATCAGAGTTAGTGCAGTCGTTTGACCAAACAGACCCGGTATCAGCACCACGGCAGAGCCGACTAAGATCGACACTAGGCCGACATTCAGTGCACGGCGCTCAGAGCGACGTTGTGCGATGTAACTAGATAAGCCAGCACCCACTAAGTAACCCGGAATGGGTAAGACGAACAACAAGCTTACTGTGGTTGCAGGTAAGCCAAGTACACCGCCAAGTAGTACGCCTGCCGCTGCTTCAAAGACGGCTACGCCAGCAAAGGTTGCGACCAATATTAGTAAGAAGCCTTGGAAACGTTTGTCAGACAGAACGAATTTGTAGCTGTTTACAACCGATTCATGTTTACGTCGTTCTTTTGGCAGTGTTTCCATCATGCTCGTCATCATGGTGATCACAACAGCGATACCAAACAGTGCAAGGAACAAGTAGCTAGAACGCCAACCGAAAGCTTCTGTTAGGTAACCACCCAGTACAGGTGCCATCAATGGTGAGAAAATCACACACATGCTGATTAGGCTGTTTGCTCGGTGCAGTTCTTCGCCTTCAAAACAGTCGCGAGTCAATGTACGAGACATCGCACCACCACAACCGATGCCCAAGCCTTGGATAAAGCTGCCCGCTAGGAACCATTGATACTCATGAGCGAACAACGCCACCAAAGTGCCGATGATATAGATGATCAAACCAGCAACGATGATGGGTTTACGGCCTAAGCGATCAGAAAGCGGGCCGTACACAAATTGTGACAGACCGTAAGGGATCAGGTAGCACGCCATCACCGCTTGAAGTGAAGATGCAGAAACCAAGAACTCACCCGACATATGACCGATAGAAGGCACGTACATCGTTTGAGTCATTTGACCTACGGCAGTCAGAATCGCGATTAAAAAGGTAAGTTTCGCTAATGGAAACGAGGCAGACATTTGCGTATCTCTCCAAAAATTAAAGACGTAAAAAGCCTTAGCGCTCCATTGAGGAGAGCCAAATGAATAAAGTATTCAGGGAATCTAGGCGCGAGATATTAGAGCTTGAATGGCGACTTAGCAATCAAAAAGCGTGAAGTTGATCAAGATAAAAATCTATGGTTTGGATTATAAAAACTAATCCGAAATGGGTGGGGTTTTAAAGAAGTACAGGGTGATTAGGTTCCCTTAAAATGTCGCAAGTAAAGGTTGCCTTGAGAAAACAACATTCCTTTTAATAGTGATAGTTTAAAACGTTTATCTAAGTAGTAAGCATCGCAAGTTGGGGGTTCTAGCTTCAATAATTTAACTTAGAGGGACAAGGCGAAAGCTCTTGAAATCACAGAAACAAAAGACAAATGACACGACTTATTAACATTTCTATAAACTTTCGTTTTATATGTGTGCAATTTGTGATGTAATCATCGGCTAAGCTATTCATCTCATTTATTTACATTGAGCACTGGAATGGAGCATCAATGTGATAGTGACGGTCATGGAAGTCTTTTGGCTTAAATAAGGATATTAAATGCGCTCTCTATCGGTACAGTGGAAAATCACCCTCTTAGCAGGATGTTGCCTAATCATTACTTCACTGTCTCTTATTGGTTTCTCGATCTACAACGCGACGAGTAATCAACAAGTCATCAAATCTCAAAGTTCAGAATCAGTTATCAATAAAACTCAGCAATTGCTCGCGTCTGTTTCTCAGCTCAATGCTCAAGAAACTCAACGCTATGTCGATGAAGCCATCTACCGCGCAGAAATGCTGGCTTCTAGTGCTCAGTTTCTAAAAAACAATGCGGATGAGAACTTTACGCCAAGTGAAGAACTTCGTACTGCATTAGATGAAATGGTACGTCGCTCAGTTTTAAACTTTGATTCGATCCAAGGGGCGTACTTAGTCTTTAAGCCAGATTTACTCGATGGTGAAGATGCGAACTATGTCGATGCTGATTATGTTGGATCTAACGAAAAAGGTCGCTTTGCGCCTTACTGGAAGGTCGCCGATAACGGTGAGAATGTTCTGTCGAATGTGCTTTCAGAATCGATATTAAGCGATGATAGTAATAGTGAACGTTTTTATTGTCCTCTGTCTTCAGGGCAAACCTGTATCAGTACTCCGCGAGTAGTAAATAGTGGTGGTAAAGCATTACTTACGTCTTCAATCTCTGTACCTATTTTAGTCGATGATATGGCGATTGGTTTCTTAGGTATCGACTTAAGACTCGACGGCTTAACCAATGTGGTAACTCAATCTGATCAAAGCTTGTTTGATGGCGCAGGTGCCGTTTATGTGGTTAGCCTAGACGGTTCGGTCATCGCTTCTGATGACTCAAGTATTGCAGTTGGTTCAAGCTTTCAAAGTGACAATACAAACAGCGATTTGATGACCGACTTTATCTTTGGAGGTGAAGTGACGACTCAGTGGAGTGGGAACGGTGAGTGGTTACTCGCATTTGCTCCTGTTATCGCTGCTAATCAAACTTGGGGTGTGCTGTTTGAGATCCCTAGAGAGAGTGTGGTTGCTGATGCAAGTCGACTCGATTCTATTATCAGCGCTAAGTTGAGCGAAGGCATTCAGACGGAAGTGATCGCTGGTATCATTTTCATTGTTTTCGGGCTGGCAATCATCGCCTTTGCTTCACTGTCTATCGTTAGGCCTATTCGACAAGTTGTTGAGAGACTTAATGACATAGCTTCTGGTGAAGGAGACCTTACTCAGCGATTAGAAGTTAAATCGCAAGATGAGATTGGTCAATTATCGAAAGGTTTCAACCAATTCCTAGATAAACTTCAACATACGATCAAAGAAGTCATTCAAACCACAGAGCAAGTCGCGAATACAACCAGTCAGGCCAAGTCGTCTGCGTCGAGTACGCGTGAAAGCAGTGAATCTCAATTCAAAGAAGTGGATCTAGTGGCTACCGCTGCCGAAGAGATGACTCAAACTTCGGGCTTAGTGGTGCAAAATGCAGAAATAGCGGTGGATGCTGCTTGTGAAGCGAACCGTTCGGCTCAACAAGGACAAGAGGTTATCGAACTTTCAGCGGGTGAAATGAGGAAGTTGGTGGATCGTATGTCGAGCGCTGTTCCGATTGTGGAAGAACTGGCGAAGAATAACGGCAATATTACTGAGATCTTAAGTGTTATTGAGGGGATCTCTGAGCAAACCAACTTGCTAGCCTTGAATGCTGCTATTGAAGCCGCGAGGGCAGGGGAACAAGGTCGAGGTTTTGCTGTGGTTGCTGATGAAGTTAGAAACCTAGCAAGTCGTACACAGTCCTCAGTTGGTGAGATTAGAGCGGTGATCGATAAGGTTCATGCTGGAACACAAGATGTTGTTGAAGCGATACAAGAAGGCAACATACTGGCGAACGATACAGCACTACACGTTCAGAAAGCGGTTGAAGATCTAGGTTCGATATTTACTTCTATTGAGGCGATCAGTGATATGAACAGTCAGATCGTTCGAGCCGCTGAAGAGCAGCAATCCGTTTCCGGTGAAGTGAATCAAAGTGTGGTTAACATACGTGATTTAAGCGCGAAGATTCTGGAGCAAGCGGCGGCGTCTGAGCAAGTGGGAAGTGAAATTGACCAATTGTCTCAGCAGCAGAAAAAGCTGGTGAATCAGTTTAAGGTTTAGTTGTTCACGGTATCGCTTTTAAGCTTAGTTGGCTGTTGAATAGAAAAAGGGACAAATGAAGATTTCATTTGTCCCTTTTGTTTTTCTTAGGTTCTAAGGCCTTAGATCTCGATGATATTCATCGAAACCGATTAACGAAGTTAGTCTTCGATAAACCAGTAACCTTTATTCACCAATTCCGTCACGACGGTTACACCTGAAGGAGAAAGATTGGTTGTTGAATTAATCACCTCGTCGTCACAAAGTACGTTTAGTAGTGATGAATCCGCTTCTTCAACCTTGACCACTTCCCCATTGATGTAAGCCGTGTTGCTTTCATTCTCGTGGTAGAGCGCTTTTAAGCCAGACACACGGTGGATCTCACCTTCTGACTCTAGGTGTTGAGCGATCTCTTCTGCTGTCCATAGAGGCTCAGGCGCAACGATATCAAGCTGGTGGCGTGATTGGCTTAACAGGCAGCCCATGAAGTCTTTGATGGTTTCAGGCTCTTCAAGCGCTGACATCAACATCTCCGTTAGGTTATTCAAATCAGACGCGCGAATCTTGCCGTAGTTATCTTGAGATTTGAATTTAGGATCATGCAGGTGAACGTCACCCATATCATGCGCTAGTACAAAATCCGCAAAGTTGCTGATTAGCTCTTGTTCTTTTGGCGAACGGTAACCAATAGAGTAGCTCATTGAAGGTTCTAAGGTTGTGCCTTCATGAGGAAAACCTGGCGGGATGTAAAGAATATCACCAGGTTCTAAAATCTCATCAATGATTGGATCAAAGCCTTCAATTTGACGAAGAGCAGAAGCTTGAATGGTTTCTTGGTACTGACCTACGTCTTTTGCTCCAACCTTCCATTGTCGCTTACCTTGACCTTGGATGATGAACACATCGTATTGATCGATATGTGGGCCTACGCCACCTTGAGGTGCTGAGTAGCAGATCATCAGATCGTCGAATAACCAGTTTGGCAATTGTTGAAAAGCTTCAGTCAGCTGGTTAGCGCCTTGGTGCCAATGGTTTGCTGCTTGCACGACTAGTTGCCAATGAGTTTCAGTGAGTTCACCGAACTTATCTTCAGAGAAAGGGCCGTGTTCTGCTTCCCATTTATTATCAAGGTTAGATATAAAGCGAGAATCCACTTCTTCTTCCATCGATAAACCAGCAAGTTCTTCTGGTGAAATAGGGTCGACGAAGTTTTGGAATCCACCTTTTAAGATGGTTGGTTTTTTATGCCAGTAGTTTTCAAGAAACTCGGGCATAGAAAAGCTAAGTTGGTACATGTGAATCCTGTCTATATTTATGCTAGATGCTAGATGCTAGATGCTAGATGCTAGATGCTAGTTTGGCTTGTAAATCTTGTTGGACAATTTTAATTGCCTCTAACGCTACTTTTGGGTCGATTTCGTTGCTTTCGAGCAGGTAGATCAGGTCGACAGCTAACTTAACTTCTTCTGGGGCGTTGTCCAGTGGGGATGGTGAGTTATCAGTGCTCATTTCGCTTAGGGTTCTCTAAGTTGATCAATCTTTCAATATTTTTCATGGAGTCTTTGCAGCGTTCTAACCGTTCTTTTGCTAATTGCCAAGCCTCGTCCGCTTTTTTCTTGCTGTGGCGAGGCGCAGAATCAAACGCTAACTTTCGTATTCGTACTAAATCGACCAATCGCTTTTGCCAATCTTGGTGCTGAGCGAGTTCGTTATACAAGTCATTGAGACTTTTCCCCGACTTACTTTTTCGATCTAATCTTAAATCATGATTAGCTAACTCTCTTTGGACAGCCGCTATCTGATTGGTTAGCTTTTCGGTCAGGTAAGTCGCTCGAGATGCCGTGAGCTGATTATTGGCTTGCTCTCTTAATATGGTGCGGTAGGTTGTCTGAGCTTCCATTGCGTAGGGAAGTAAAATAGACGCGCTACATTTAAACAAGGTTCTGTCGAATAACGCTTGATGGTAAGCGCCCCTCGATTTATCAACTTGAGAGCAATGGCCAATCAAGGTATCAAGGACACTTTTAAGTTTTGAAAAATGATTCATGTCTCTTCCCGAATGCTGGTGGCTATAAGTTTACAAACCACGCTTCGTAAGCCAGTTTAATCGCAAGAACGCTAACAACGGTTACAAACACAGGCCTTATAAAAGTAGCGCCAAAACGAATGGCTGAGTGTGCCCCTACGAATGCACCTGCCATTAAGCATACACCCATGGTTAAACCAAGTACCCAATCGATATGCCCTAGAATTGCAAAAGTAACTAGAGAGGTGAAGTTACTGGTGAAGTTCATTGCTTTTGATAGGCCAGAAGCAAGTAAGATATTTAGACGATAGAGAGCCATAGAGCTAACTGTCCAAAAAGCGCCAGTACCTGGGCCTGCAACACCATCATAAAACCCCAGTATGAACCCTTGGTACTTTTGTTTTTTCTTAAGAACGGGGCAAGGCTTAGGAGACACATTGTGGCTGACATCCGGAGTCTTGTGGAAAATGGTATAGACCGCAGCAGCAAGAATGACCAATGGCAGCACTTTCTCTAACCACTCCGTGCTAATCGCATCGACCGCTAAAGTACCTATGGTTGCACCAATTAATGTCGCGATGAATGCATTTATCCAACATTCAGGTTTAAATAGCTTTTTACGATAATAAGTGACAGCGGCCGTTGATGAAGCGAAGGTCGCAGCAAGTTTATTTGTACCAAGTGCAATGTGTGGCGGCAACCCTAGTGATAACAAAGCAGGGACGGTTAGCATTCCGCCTCCGCCAGCCACAGCATCAATAAAGCCGGCTGCAAATGCAACCAAAGCAAGTACAACCAACATGGTTGGTTCAATCATTTCCATAAATAGCTATTGTTCTCGTTATGTGCTGGTAGGGCAGCAGCATGAGTAACCTTTGGGTTAGTCATGCACAATTGTGAATGCAAAGGTCAAGCGATGGTAGACCCGAAGCCACCGATAAGATGGCTAAATTAGTATTTTATTGTTCTTTTAAAAGGCGGTAACGAGTCGAGTAAGGATTTCCCGTAACGCTTTGTCACTATGCGCCGATCAAGGATCGTGACTTTACCAGAATCTCTTTCTTTACGCAGTAACCGTCCGACAGATTGAATAAGCTTTTTACTCGCTTCTGGAACGGTAATCTGCATGAAGGGATTACCGCCTCTTGATTCGATATATTCAGAGTGTGCTCGTTCAACTGGTGAGGTTGGTACTCCGAATGGAATCTTGGTGATGACCAGATTTTCAAGTAGCTCACCTGGTAAATCAAGACCCTCAGAAAAGCTGCCAGTTCCAAATAGAACGCTTGTTTTACCTTGATCTATTAGCTTTTTATGTTTTTTTAGGATTTCAGTACGTGAAGTATCACCTTGAACCTGTAAAGCCCATGACTTTTTAACGAAATCTGTTGCCAAAGCTTCGGCAACTTTGTTCATTTGCCAGTAAGAAGAGAATAGAACGAGATTGGCTTTGTTGTCTTCTATTACCTTAGGCAAAATTTCAATAAGATATTCAGTAAACTGAGGCGCCTGTGGCTCGTACTTCATCGCTGGAACGATCAACTCTGCTTGGTTTTGGTAATCGAATGGTGATGCCAATGCTAAAAACTGTACTCCATCCTCTTCTTTCTGGCTGATACCGGCTTGATGACAGAAAAAACTGAAGGAGTTAAGCGCTCTCATTGTCGCTGAAACGAGCACAGCACCGACACAGCGACTCCAAATCTGCTGGTCTAACTGCCAACCAACTTCTAACGGAGAGACATTGACAACAAAGTCCCCTTCGCTTTCTTTGCTCAATTCAAGCCAACGTGCCAAAGGCGCACCTTTTTCGCGTTTAGGTTCAGCCATTAAACGCCAAACTTGAGCTAGATTTTCTGTTCTTTGTATATAGAAGCCTATTTCGGCCAGAGCTGGTTCTGCTAGCTTTGCCGAAAGCTCTCCATCTTTTACACGCTCTGCGATAAGGTCGGCGATTTTGGCTACGGCTTGGCTTGTTTTTTGAGTCAACTGTTTCAGATCTTTGGATTCGTTTTCCAACCATTCTGGTAAGTCGCCGTGCTCGAAACGATACAGGCCGTCTTCAAAGTGGCTAGCATCAAATTGTTTGCTCATTTGAGTCAGAGTCGGAATTAGCTGTTGAACAGAATCTTGTAATTCATTTCTGAATCGACCCACTCGCTTTTCATCCGCCAAGCCCGAAAGCTTTGTGATGGATTGATTCAAACGCTCTAACCATGAAGCGGCGCCTTTTAAGCTCGCCGCTGCAGAAGAGTGATCTCTCGCTACGTGTGGTAAGTGGTGAGCCTCATCGAATATATAGATGCTATTTTCTGGTTCTGGAAGTATCACACCGCCGCCAAGGTCTGCATCAGCCATAACCAAACTGTGATTGGCAATAATCACATCGACTTTATCCAGCTCCGAGCGTGCTTTCTGGAAAGGACAATCTCGATGAGTCGGCATACTGTTGTTACAGCTGTGCTTATCGCTCACGATCATTTGCCAAATCATATTGTCGATTGGTTTAGGCCATGAGTCACGATCCCCGTCCCATTTGCCTTGAGCCAAACTACGATACATGGTTTGAAGCTGTTCGATGTCTTTCTTCTTTGGCTTAGAGTCGAATATCGCCATTTGCCCACCATCAACTCCACAAGCGGCGGCTAACTTCTCGGTACAACAATAACGCTGTCTACCTTTGGCGAGTATAAAAGAGAACTCTCTATCAGTAAGTCTTCTATATAGAGGGAGATCTTTATTTACGAGCTGTTCTTGAAGCGCAACCGTCGCTGTTGAAATGACGATTTTTCGATTATTGAGCACAGCGACAGGAATCGTTGCCATGAGATAGGCGAGTGATTTTCCGATCCCTGTTCCTGCTTCAGCTACGATCATGCGATTACTTTTATGGTATTGACCACAAAGTGTCTTCGCAATTTCGGCAACAAGGTAATTTTGAGCACGTCTAGGTACAAAGTTGTCCAACTGATCTTGGAGGTTTTGATAACTGGTGCGAATGGATTTTTGAATTTTAGTAGTTAGCATACTGTGACCTACGTAACGGAGCGAGGATAGTAGCACATATCACTAGCCGGTACATTTACGGCAAAATAGCTTGCTTTTGAATCAAAGGTAGATCTCGTTCACAAAAAAAAACTGAACCATCAGGAACTTAACGATTTTATTTATCTTGCGAAATATAAATATTAAAAAAGACTTAGCTACAGGTGTTAAATTCTGATTTTTGGTTGTTTCTTATCGTGTTTTTGGTGTTAAGTTCTGTACTGTTCTTTTTTAGGATTATTATATTTCCTGATAAAACTAAGGATAAGTTGCTCGTAAAATGATGAAAAAAAATGTAAGTGTTTGATTTTTATGTTCTTGTGTTTTTTTTAGGTCTGTTTTTAGTTTATTTGACACGCAGGATAATCTTTTGCAATCTAGACCTCGAAATTTAGTGACGGTGATTAACCAACAAAGAGTGGTAATGACCAGTCATAAAAAATAAAAGGGAACCGGGCAAGGATCTCCCATTCTTAGAAAAGGCAGTGGATTTATTATGAAAAAGACTCTATTAGCGCTAGCTATCGCAGCTACAGCAACTTCTGTTAACGCAGCAGAAATTTACTCTAACGACGATACTAAAGTTGGCCTAAAAGGCGAGGTAGATATCTACCTGACTCAATCTGAAGTTGACAATGTTTCTGGTGTTGGTTCTGAGAAGAAAGACGCTGACGTTTCTACTTGGGCTAAAATCCAATTAGACGCTGAACAGAAGCTAAACGACCAGTTCACAGCATTTGCATCTTTCGAAATCGAATCTGACGGCAGCAATGCTAAGTTCGATGACGTTCTAGCTGGTTTTAAAACTGATACTTGGGGTATGGCTTTCGGTGAGACTGGCGACCTAGCAGAATCTGCTGACGCTATCCAGAAAGACGATATCACAAACGAAGGTAACTACATGGGCTCTACCGGTGGTCACCACAAAGAGTCTTCTGGTCACGGTGCTGTATTCAAAGGCCAGTTCGTTGAAGGTTTTACAGTTGTAGCTGACATTAATACTGAAGCTACAGATGGTGTTGATAACACTTACGGTATCTCTGCAGATTACGCATTCAGCAACTTCTCTATCGGTGCTTCTTACATCGCTGGTGATGCAGCTGAAAACGTAGATTACCTACTAACAGGTGTTTCTGCTTCTGCTGAATTTGGTGGTCTATACCTAGCTGCTACTTATGCACAGTACGAAGGCAACCAAGGTTACGGTTACTGGGACCTAGCTTCTGGTTACGGTAATGGCGAAACTATGGGTGTTGCTGCTGCTTACCAACTAGACGCAGTTCGTCTATACACTACTTACGCAGTAGCAACTACAGACGAACGTGTATCAGCAACTGGCGTTGTATCATCAATCGCTGATGTTGATTCAACTAACCTAGTAGTTGGTGCTGATTACGCATTCCGTAACAACATCCTATTCTTCGCAGAATACCAAACTGCAGATTTCGAAGTTGATGGCGGCGCAGACCTAGATGCTGACGGCGTAACTGCTGGTGTTTACTACACATTCTAATCTGTAGTTAACTATGCTATATAAAAGCCAGCACTATGCTGGCTTTTTTACATTTATCGATAAGGAATTGTACATGAACAAGTGGTATTTGAGTTTTATCTGTCTGTTCTCTGCTCCATATGCAACTGCTGGGCTTGAGCTAGGTTCTGGGGTTACGTTGAACACTCTCAATGGTGAGCAGATAAAAAGCATAAAAGATGCAGTGTTCACATCAGGTGAAAATCAACTTGTGGTGGACTATACCGGCTATCTGAGTGATAAAGGTAAGAGAGAATTTATCAGCACAGTACCATATATCATGGTTATTGATGCTCCCGAAGGTTCAGAGATAGATATTGACCTTAAGAGTCGAAAATTTGGTAATGTTGAAAAAAATGTAGATAAAGGGCAACCAATTTTTAAGGTTGCTATAAATGGTGATGATGTAGAAGTGGAACAAGAAGTCTTACCTCCAGCTCAAGGTGCATTACCATACGGTGATATCCCTCAGTTGGTAAAAGACTACAATCAAGAAAGAGGCTTAGTTTTTGATTCAGGAAAGATTCGGTCGTTGAAAGAAGAACTAGCGGCGGTACAAACTGGTGCAGTAGTTGGATCGACGGTCGCTGCCGGCAGCACTGTGCAAGAATCAGAAAATACCCTTCAACTTAAGCTGTGGTATTCAAGAGCAAATGAAGAAGAACGTAAAGCGTTTCAAAAGTGGTTAATTGACCAAAAGTAAAACAACCAAGTTTTTAAAGCGAGGTGTCCCTGTTTATTACAGGCACCTCGCTTTTTCATTTCTACTAATTATTTACTAGATCTCTTTCCACTCACCCGGTTGAAGCTGACCCACGTTCATATTGCCCATCGAATAGCGGATAAGACGCAGGGTAGGGAAACCGATATTTGCTGTCATTCGTCTTACCTGACGGTTACGTCCTTCAATGATAGTAATGGCTAACCATGTTGTTGGTATTGCGGCTCTGAAACGCACTGGAGGGGTTCTTTCCCACACAACAGGTTCAGACATCACTTCAATTTGAGCAGGCAGTGTCATGCCGTCTTTTAGCTCCACGCCTTTCCTCAATTTATCTAAATCTTCCTCAGAAGGTGCGCCTTCAACCTGCACCCAGTAAGTCTTCGGTGACTTTGAGTTTGGTTGAGTTAATTTGGCTTGGAAGATGCCATCGTTGGTCAATACCATTAAACCTTCGCTGTCACGGTCGAGTCGTCCGGCAGCATAAATATCTTTAACAGGAATAAAATCAGCCAGTGTTTTCCTGCCTTCACCGTCAGTGAATTGACTGAGGGTATCGAAAGGCTTGTTGAATAAGATTACTTTGCGATCTTCAAGTGATACCTTGGGTTTTGCGCTAGTAGGCTTGCCTTTGTATCGGTGTTTACTTGAGTGCGGTTTCTTGTGCGAATTGCCAGTGTTATTTTTATCACTGCCGCGGCTCGGTCTATTACCGTTTTGTTTTAATGTGGTACCAGAACGAGCTGGTTTGTCTGAGCTAGATGCGCCTCGAGAGCGAGTAGACATGTTAACTACCTTGAAAAAATGTAAACGAAGTGTGCTGAAAAGTTTTCACTGAAACGGAATTGAGCTATCATTTGCGCGCCTAAAAGACACAAAATAGAACAAGTTGATGGACTCTTAAGCCTGATTTGTTTAATTATACCTTCGTGTTTTATTATAACAACGCACTCACGGATTTGGTTCATGCTGTCATCAAGATTGTATGAAAAATAAGATAGAGTACGACTATCGAGTAAGCAGTTTTCACTCTTTGAGTGGCTTACTGGTCAATTTATAACATGCTCACTACTTTAAATGAGCTTGTAAGAACTATAGGGAAATTTCATGCCTACTGAAAAACCAACGATCATCTATACCATTACAGACGAAGCTCCGGCGCTAGCAACTTACTCTCTGCTGCCAATCATTCAATCTTTTACAGCTTCTTCTGGTATTAACGTTGATACTCGCGACATTTCACTTGCAGGGCGCATTATTGCCAACTTCCCTGACTATTTGAACGAAGAGCAACGTATTGGTGATGCACTAGCAGAACTAGGTGAATTGGCTAAGACACCAGAAGCGAACATTATCAAGCTTCCAAACATCTCTGCATCTGTACCTCAACTTCAAGCAACGATCAAAGAACTTCAGTCAAAAGGTTACGCACTTCCTAATTATCCAGAAGAAGCAAATACTGACGAAGAGAAAGCCGTTAAAGCGACTTACGACAAAATCAAAGGCAGTGCAGTAAACCCTGTGCTACGTGAAGGTAACTCGGATCGTCGTGCTCCACTTTCTGTTAAGAATTACGCGAAGAAAAATCCACACTCAATGGGTGCATGGTCTGCAGATTCTAAGTCGCACGTTTCAAGTATGGACGACAAAGACTTCTTCGGTAGCGAAAAGTCAGTAACGATTGAAGGTGCTACAGAAGTGAGCATTGAATTCGTAGGCAAAGATGGCGCGAAGAAAACACTGAAGCCTGTTTTTGCACTGCAAGATAAAGAGATCATCGATGCTTCTGTAATGAACAAAGCTGCTTTGGTTGCATTCTTTGAAAAAGAGATCGCATCGGCTAAAGAGCAAGGTGTACTGCTTTCTCTTCACATGAAAGCGACGATGATGAAAGTATCTGACCCTGTGATCTTTGGTCACGCGGTTAAGGTTTACTACAAAGACGTATTCGCTAAACACGGTGAACTATTCGAAGAAATCGGTGTTGATGTTAACAACGGCATCGGCGATGTATACGCAAAAATAGCTGCGCTTCCTCAAGATCAGAAAGAAGCGATCGAAGCTGACCTACAAGCGGTATACGAGACTCAACCACCACTAGCGATGGTAGATTCAGACCGCGGTATTACCAACCTACACGTACCAAGCGATATCATTGTTGATGCATCTATGCCTGCAATGCTGCGTTCTTCAGGTCAAATGTGGGATCCAGAAGGTAAACAAAAAGATACTAAAGCTATGATCCCAGATCGCAGCTACGCAAGCATCTACCAAGCTGTTATTGATTTCTGTAAAGAGAACGGCGCTTTCGATCCAACAACGATGGGTAGCGTACCAAACGTTGGCCTGATGGCTCAAAAAGCGGAAGAGTACGGCTCACACGACAAGACTTTCATCCTAGAAGCTGCTGGTCAGGTTCAAGTGGTTGACGCTTCTGGTTCTGTTCTTCTTGAGCAAGACGTAGAGGAAGGCGATATCTTCCGTATGTGTCAGGTTAAAGATGCACCAATTCAAGACTGGGTTAAGCTTGCTGTAACTCGCGCACGTGCTTCGGGTGTTCCTGCGGTATTCTGGCTAGATGCAGATCGAGCACACGACGCTCAGCTTATTAAGAAAGTAGAAGCTTATCTTCCTGAGTACGATACAGATGGTCTTGAAATTAAGATCCTTGCTCCACTTGAAGCAACTCAATACTCTCTGGTTCGTATCAAAGAAGGTCTAGATACTATTTCTGTTACAGGTAACGTATTACGTGATTACCTAACTGATTTGTTCCCAATTCTAGAGCTTGGTACGTCAGCTAAAATGCTGTCGATTGTTCCACTAATGAATGGCGGCGGTCTGTTTGAAACAGGTGCTGGCGGTTCAGCGCCTAAGCACGTGCAACAAGTAGAGAAAGAAAACCATCTGCGTTGGGATTCTTTAGGTGAATTCTTGGCATTAGCGGCATCTCTAGAGCACCTAAGCGTAGTAACTGGTAATGCTAAGGCACAAGTTCTCGCTGATGCGCTTGATAAAGCGACCGGTGAATTCCTAGATAAAAACAAATCTCCTTCACGTCGAGTAGGTGAGCTTGATAACCGTGGTAGCCACTACTACCTAGCAACATACTGGGCTAAAGCGCTTGCTGAGCAAGCAGTTGATGCTGACCTAGCGGCTGAGTTTGCAGGTGTTGCAAGTCAACTGGCTGAAAGCGAAGAAGCGATTGTTGCTGAGCTAAACAACGCTCAAGGTCCAGCTGGTGATTTAGGGGGCTATTACCTACTTGATGATGCACTAGTTTCAACGCTAATGCGCCCGAGTGCTACATTGAACGCATTCATTGACGCATAGTGATTAGGACTAACCGTTAGCAAGTCATGGATATGGGTTGCTAACGAGTCGCTTGCTCTGACAGTTAAGTCATAGGTTAAGTCAAAACGAAAGACGCTTTAACGATAACGTTAAAGCGTCTTTTTTTATAATTTTTCCTAGACCTAGACCTAGCTTGAGGGCGAACATCCTTGAATTGTACTGTGAGCTACTTTATAGCTCACAGATCGAAAAACCGCTCATTTAATCCTTTATTAAAGGTATCAAATGAGCGGTTTCAATATTCTGCTTACCTGTCAGCCGTTAATTAACGCTGATGGAGGTCACATGATTTGGCAATCGCCTATTTAGCGGCGCTGCCTTCGACAGGAACAACGGAACTGGCATGGGAGCCTTTAGGTCCACTTTCTACTTCATAGTCGACTTGCTGACCCGCTTTTAAGGTTCGATAACCATCCATCTGTATTGTGGAGTAATGGGCAAAAATATCGCCGTCTTCACCTTCTGGACAAATAAAGCCAAACCCTTTGGCGTTGTTAAACCATTTTACTGTACCTGTAGCCATGCTATACATCCCTCATGCATTTTGTTACTAACGTTGTTATATCAATTGTCGTAAGTGCGATTGATATCATTCTTACCAGCTAACGGATTTCAGCTGATAACTTGAATCTCGTACATTGCTTACGGAAATTAACGCTACCTTGCGTAATAATTCCTTGTTGTTGCATTTTTTTGCTTATTGTTAAGGTTGCTTAAGAAAAACCTTTTAGCACCAATGTAGCTAATGATTGAGCGCAGTCAATAGTAAATTGGTATAAAAGTGATCAATTTTAATAACAAATCACATTCGAGGTTAACCACAAACTATTAACTAAATAGTAACTTAGTGGTGATCTTATGGTCAGCGTCAATAGTAATGGTGTCTTTTTAATCAATCACATATGTTAATTCTGTTAATAGAGATCTTTTATTTGCAGCGATGGAAATGGTGGATTAGGCTCAGTATAGAGGAATATTTTTTGGTACTGTTTCTTGGTGCAGTTTCTTAGTACACCGTAAAGCGTGAATGTGGTAGATTTGAGTTAAGTAAGCACTCACGAATTCCGAAAAATAACCTTAGCAAAGCTGATATGAGCAGAAACTTCGAATGGGCAGCTCCAGGCTCAGATTTACTGGAGAAAGAAGCAACAAAAGTAAAGCCACCGGCTATGTATAACGTTGTGTTGAACAACGATGATTACACGCCAATGGATTTTGTCATCGAGATCCTCGAGCGGTTTTTCTCACTAGATATCGAACAAGCAACGGAAGTGATGCTCAAGGTTCATTATGAAGGTAAAGCTATTTGCGGCACATACAGTGCTGAAATAGCCGAAACAAAGGTAGCGCAGGTAAGGATGTACTCAAAGGAAAATGAGCATCCGCTACTATGTACAATGGAGCAAGTATAAATTGCTCGAACAACACTGTTGTTCCCTTAGGAGGTACTTATGCTAAATAAAGAATTAGAGTCGAGTTTAAATGGCGCATTTGCTCGTGCGCGAGACAAGCGACATGAATTTATGACTGTCGAACACCTCCTACTAGCATTATTAGAAAATGATGCGGCCAAGGAAGCGCTCCAAGCTTGTCAGGCTGATCTCGATGCTCTTCGCAATGAGCTCGATATTTTTATTGATCAAACAACCCCGCTTATCCCTGAAAACGATGAAACTCGAGAAACCCAGCCAACACTGAGCTTTCAACGAGTACTTCAGCGCGCGGTTTTTCATGTCCAATCTTCAGGTCGTAGTGAAGTAACAGGTGCAAACGTGCTTGTGGCTATTTTTAGTGAGCAAGAATCTCACGCGGCATACCTACTGAAGAAAAACGACATCAGTCGTTTAGACATCGTTAACTTCATTTCGCACGGCATTACCAAAGCAAGCAACGAAGGCGACAGTGCTTCATCGCCTGATTCATTCGGTGGTGCAGAAAATGCTGAAGAAGCAAATTCTGAAGACCGCCTAGAAAACTTTGCAACCAATCTTAATGAAGTGGCTAAGCAAGGTAATATTGACCCACTCATCGGCCGTGACAAAGAGCTTGAGCGAACAGTTCAAGTATTGTGTCGTCGTCGTAAAAATAACCCTCTGTTAGTGGGTGAAGCGGGTGTAGGTAAAACGGCCATTGCAGAAGGTCTTGCATGGCGTATCGTTGAAGGGCAGGTGCCTGAAATCATTCAGAGCAGCGTGATTTACTCTTTAGATATTGGTTCACTGCTTGCAGGTACTAAATATCGTGGTGACTTTGAGAAGCGCTTTAAAGCCATTCTTAAGCAACTGGAAAAAGAAGAAGACGCTATCTTGTTCATCGACGAAATTCACACCATCATTGGTGCGGGTGCTGCGTCGGGTGGCCAAGTTGATGCTGCAAACTTAATTAAACCGCTACTAAGCAGTGGTAAATTACGTTGTATAGGTTCAACCACTTACCAAGAGTACAGCAGTATTTTTGAGAAGGAACGTGCGTTATCTCGTCGCTTCCAAAAAATCGATATTGTTGAACCATCACTTGATGACACGACCAAGATTCTGATTGGCTTGAAGCCAAAATACGAAGCTCACCACGAAGTGCGTTACACAAATAAAGCGTTACGTGCCGCTGTGGAGTTGTCTGCTAAGTATATTAATGAACGTCACCTTCCAGATAAGGCGATTGACGTTATTGATGAAGCGGGTGCTCGTAGTCGTTTAGCTCCAGCAAGTCGACGTAAGAAGACAGTGAGCGTGGCTGATATCGAGTCGATGGTTGCGAAAATGGCTCGTATTCCTGAAAAGTCAGTATCATCTTCAGACAAAGATACGCTACAGAAACTGGATGATCGCATGAAAATGTTGGTATTCGGACAAGATCCAGCGATCGATGTATTGAGCGAAGCGATCAAGCTGACTCGTGCAGGGTTGGGTGCGGACAATAAACCTGTTGGTTCATTCCTATTTGCTGGTCCGACTGGTGTGGGTAAAACCGAGGTGACGGTTCAGCTTTCTAAACTGATGGGTATTGAGCTGCTACGTTTTGATATGTCTGAATACGGTGAACGTCACTCTGTGAGCCGTCTGATCGGTGCTCCTCCTGGTTATGTAGGATACGATCAAGGTGGACTACTCACTGATGCAGTCATCAAGAATCCGCACTCTGTTGTGTTACTTGATGAGATCGAGAAGGCTCACCCAGATATCTTTAACTTGTTATTACAAGTGATGGATAACGGTACTTTGACGGACAACAACGGTCGCAAAGCGGATTTCCGTAATGTGATTTTAGTAATGACAACCAACGCAGGTGTCGCGGAAACCGAGAAGAAATCGATCGGTCTGATCCAACAAGATCATGCGCCAGATGCAATGGGTGAGATTAAAAAAGTCTTCACTCCGGAGTTCCGTAACCGTCTTGATAATATCATTTGGTTCAACAGTTTAGACCCAAGTGTGATCAGCCAAGTTGTCGACAAGTTTATCGTCGAGCTTCAGGTTCAACTGGACGCGCGTGGTGTCTCTTTAGAAGTCTCGGAAGATGCACGTCACTGGTTGGCACATCTAGGCTATGACAAGACTATGGGCGCACGCCCTATGGGCCGAGTTATTCAAGAGAAGCTTAAGAAGCCGCTTGCGAATGAATTGTTGTTCGGTAGTTTGGTCGACGGCGGTACTGTGAAAGTGTCACTGAAGAAAGATGAACTGGATTTCGTTTACGTAGGCGCCAAAGAAGAAGTGATGCACTAAGAGCTAGAGACTCACAGTTAACTACTATTAGTAACTAACGATGATTAGACGCACTTAAACGTAATACTTTGATAAAAACGCATGACTTCGGTTGTGCGTTTTTTTGTATCTGCGTGCTCGAAAAGACAGCTAGGAATGCGTGTAGATACAACTAGAGCGTAGTAGTGAGTATTTACTTGGCGGTATAGAGTTGGGGCTAAACATTGAAGGGTGAGGCTTTAGCTGGGTGTAATGCGGGGTTAGGAACGCTACCTTAGGAAGTAGAGTGACTTATAAAGCGATTAGTTAATCTGTTTGCTTTTGTATAGGCGGTAAAAAACGGAGCATAGAGCTCCGTTTTTTATCGTATTCGATAATTAAAAATTAACGAGCACGGAAGACGATGCGGCCTTTAGAAAGGTCGTATGGAGTCATCTCAACAGTTACTTTATCACCAGTAAGAATACGGATGTAGTTCTTACGCATTTTACCAGAGATGTGTGCTGTCACTACGTGACCATTTTCAAGCTCAACACGGAACATCGTGTTTGGTAGAGTATCAAGGACAGTGCCTTGCATCTCGATTACGTCTTCTTTAGCCATCTAATCCTCTTTCGAAACTTGGCGGTTTTCAACGGCTTGATTGTGCCGTTAAAATCAAAATATGTAAAGTTGTCGCGTATTCTACCCTTGCCACCGTTGATTTACTAGCCTTTGATGACGTTGAAATCGTACTTTATAGTTCATAGCAGGACATTCATCGATTTGATAACCCAAATATAGCCATTGTTTTTGCTCTTTTTGCGCGTGTTGAATCTGGAACAAAACACCTAAGGTTCCCATTGAGATATCGATGTCAGGGTCGAAGAAGGTATAAAACGCACTGGTGCAGTGAGACATAACATCGGTAACAGCGATGCCGACCAACTGGTTCTCATTGTAGATGTGCATGTATTGCGTAGTAAGCCACTCGTTTTTGGAGAACTGTAGGAACTCTTCCTTCTTTGGAGGATACATGGTTCCGGATTGATGACGAGCTGTAATGTATCGGCTGTATAAATCAAACCAGTTGTCATCCATCGTGTCTTTAAATTCCCAGTGGAATGACTTGGCTTTGTTCAGGATTCGTCGCTGGCTTTTTGAAAACTTTATTTCAGGGATGGAAAGGCGAATAGCCTGACAAGCTGAGCAATTGTCACAATGCGGTTTGTAGATTGTGCTGCCACTGCGACGAAACCCATTCGCAAGCAGTACTTCGTAGTTATCTGCTGTGTGCATAAATTCATCGAGCGTCACTGCTACACGTTCTTGGAGGTGTGGCAGATAGCTGCAAGCATGGTTATCGGTTAATCCAATTCTGATTTGTTGTAAATCTGAACTCATGAAGGCATTCCCTCTAGCCATTGTGCTTCAAAACATCCATCGTTAAGTTGACTTTCTTTGAGTATTTTCAGAGCACTAAGAAACTCATCTCTTTCTACTTCGATAGCGCCTAATGAGTTCAAATGAGGATTCATGACTTGGCAATCGATGAGCTTTCCTCCAAATTGCTTAAAGTGTCTGCAGAAATACCATAGCGCAATTTTTGAGGCATTGGTCTTCAAGCTAAACATCGATTCACCACAAAATACCTGACCTCTCTGCAAGCCGTATAGGCCTCCAATCAGCTCATCGTCTTGCCAAACCTCTACCGAGTGACAAAAACCTAATGCTGACAATTCGCGGTAAGCGGTTTGCATGTCTTCGTTTAACCACGTTTCTTCTTGAGGTCTGAGCGATGAACAGTAACCAATCACTTTATCGGTCGCTTGGTTGATGCTGATTCGATAATTGTGCTTTCTTTGAAACTTTTTAAGACTTTTTGACGGTTCGAATGTCTTAGGATTAAATACTGCTCGCGGTGCAGGGCTCCACCAAAGTATAGGCTCCCCAGGTCCATACCATGGAAATATACCTTGGCTATAAGCGTTTAAAATTCGCATCGGTGACAAATCACCCCCAAAGGCGAGCAAGCCATTCGGTTCGTCGAGGGCTTCAAAGGGCGAAGGAAACTCTATACTAGTAGTATCAAGCTCGGTTAGGTATATAGTCATAAGTACCGCATTACAGATTAATCAATGACCAAGAGGTCTTCAGGAGTTTTACCATGAAAAAGTTGCTTTGGATTTTACTTGTTTTACCCATGTTGGCAAATGCAGCTTACAACCGGAACGAAGCTCGCCCTGTTAACGAGGTCGTTTATGGTGAAATTGATACGGTTAGATATATCACGCAACAGGAAATCGTTGAATCGAAAGCGAATGGTTGGGAAACCTTATTAGGTGCTGCGATTGGTGGCTTGATCGGTAACCAATTCGGTGGTGGCACGGGTAAAGAGGTGGCTACGGCCGTTGGTGCTGTTGCTGGGGCTGGCATTGCACGTAATCGAGGTAACACCCAATATAGGGTTGAATACAAGTTGGTCGAGTTGTTGGTCAAAACTAAAGACAATAAGCTGGTCAACATCATTCAAGATGTCGACAATTCTATGTTGTTTAATCGTGGCGATGACGTGCGAATCCTATATTTTTCTGATGGCGTGCGAGTGGATCTAGCATACTAGTATGTAAATACGTTTAGTTGGCGAATTAATAGCCTTTAACGGAGGGATTAGCTCTGGAGTTCATCGGAAAAGTTCGTTAGTCTGCAAGTACGAAGAATTATTCATCACCCGAAAATAAATACGCGCCAGTGGCTTCGGGTGGTACAAGGACTAAAAGATTTAATGGAAAGCCTTACGTTACAACCAATTCAAAAAGTGAGCGGGGAAGTTAACTTACCTGGTTCAAAAAGTGTATCTAACCGTGCACTTCTTTTAGCGGCACTTTCGACGGGAACAACACGCCTAACCAATTTGTTAGACAGTGATGATATCCGCCATATGCTGAATGCTTTGACTCAGTTGGGCGTTGATTATCAATTGTCTGCAGATAAAACCATCTGTGAAGTAACGGGTGTTGGTGGTGCATTCTCAAGCGACCAAGTTCTTGAACTTTTCTTAGGTAACGCTGGCACAGCGATGCGTCCATTAGCCGCAGCATTATGCTTAGGCCATGGCGAATATGTACTGACTGGCGAACCTCGAATGAAAGAGCGTCCAATTGGTCATCTAGTCACCGCATTGCGAGCAGCAGGCGCCGATGTAGAATATCTAGAAAACGAAAACTTCCCACCGTTAAAAATTAAGGGTACTGGCCTTAAGAGTGGTACGGTTTCTATTGATGGTTCTATTTCTAGTCAGTTTTTGACGGCATTTTTAATGGCTGCACCTTTAGCTGAAGGTGAAGTGACTATTAAAATTGATGGCGAATTAGTTTCAAAACCTTACATCGATATCACGCTACACATTATGAAACAATTTGGTGTGGATGTGATCAATAACGATTATCAAGAGTTCGTAATTCCTACGGGGCAATCGTACTCTGCACCGGGTGATTTCTTGGTTGAAGGCGATGCGTCATCGGCATCTTACTTCCTTGCCGCTGCGGCGATTAAAGGCGGCGAAATTAAAGTCACGGGGATTGGTAAAAACAGTATCCAAGGTGATATCCAATTCGCTGATGCGCTTGAAAAAATGGGTGCTGAAATTGAATGGGGTGATGACTACGTTATCTCTCGCTGTGGCGAGCTAAAAGGCATTGATATGGATTACAACCATATTCCAGACGCAGCGATGACTATTGCAACGACAGCCTTGTTTGCTAAAGGTACAACGGCCATTCGTAATGTTTACAACTGGCGTGTTAAAGAGACCGATCGCTTAGCGGCGATGGCGACAGAGCTTCGTAAAGTTGGCGCAGAGGTCGAAGAGGGTGAAGATTACATTATTGTTAACCCTGTTGCTGAACTGACACATGCGGCGATTGATACCTATGATGATCACCGTATGGCGATGTGTTTCTCGTTGGTGGCGTTGAGTGATACACCTGTGACCATTAATGATCCAGGTTGTACTTCAAAGACTTTCCCTGACTACTTCGACAAGCTGAAGATGCTGAGTCAATAAAAATACTGAGTGTATAGAGATTCAGGAAGTAAAAAGCTTGCCTAAATGGCAAGCTTTTTCATTATTGCTGAAGCGTAAATTCTTTTGAAAGATGGTGCGCTAAGTATTTAAACATGTTAAATACTGCGGTTGTATTCTCTGTTGGCAATCCGTTGCTGTCTAAGAAGTATTCACCCTTAAAGACGAGTACGTCGTCTTTTTCTACTACGCTGTTTGTGCGCATGCCTTCAATGTAGTCATCATGTGATTGGATAATTTGGTTTGCGATAAGCAGTAAATCAAATTCTGCTATTACTTTCTTTGTCATGAGTTCATCTCTGATAACTGAATATATCGTTGAGTTTATTGTGTAGCACTAGAAATTCAATGATTTCACAACCGAATAAGAGAGTCTTTTCGAATCTCCATCATTTATTTTGTGATTTATGACAAAAATAATTGAATGGGGCTCGCGTTAGATTCGCGGACAAGCTTAGTATGACCGCGTTTATACGTAATGCCTGATGAATAGGCTCTTGCAAGTATTCTTCGTGAGTACTTTATCGCTTTTTTACATTGTGACCCTTTTATCCGCTGAGTCGTCGATTTGTCGACCGATCAGATCCAATTTTGAAAAAAGCGGTTGATCTTCTAGTAATCTCGCACAATAGTAAAAAAAGAAGTAATGAATTTAGAATATCATGCGTAAAAGCCCACAAGTTAAATTGTTGGTGCTGAAGCATCGTGATTAAGGACGTTAGAGTCAATATGGGTAAATCGCTAGTTATAGTGGAGTCGCCGGCCAAGGCTAAAACCATCAATAAATATCTTGGCAAAGACTTTGTCGTTAAGTCGAGTGTAGGTCACGTACGTGATTTACCAACGGCAGGTCAAAGCACCGGTAAAAAGGCTACTGCAGTTTCAACCAAGGGTATGAGCCCAGAAGATAAAGCTCGTATCAAGAAAGAAAAAGATCGTAAAGCGCTTATTAAAAAAATGGGTATCAACCCATACAATGAGTGGGAAGCGAACTACCAAATTCTACCTGGTAAAGAGAAAGTCGTTGCTGAATTGCAAAAACTGGCTGAGAACGCAGACCATGTTTATCTCGCAACCGATTTGGATCGCGAAGGAGAAGCTATCGCATGGCACCTTCGTGAGATCATCGGTGGCGATGAAACGCGATACAAACGAGTGGTTTTTAACGAAATTACTAAAAATGCTATTCAGCAAGCTTTCGAGACTCCAGGTGAGCTAAACATCGATGGTGTAAACGCACAGCAAGCACGACGTTTTATGGACCGTGTTGTGGGCTTTATGGTGTCACCTCTGCTTTGGAAAAAAGTAGCACGAGGCCTATCTGCTGGCCGTGTTCAATCGGTAGCTGTAAAACTACTGGTTGAGCGTGAGCGCGAGATTAATGCCTTTATCCCTGAAGAGTTCTGGGATGTGCATGCTGATACTAAAACGACGGATAAAACAGATTTTAGACTGCAAGTTGCACAAAAAGATGGTGTTGCTTTCAGACCGGTAAACGAAGCGCAAACTTTAGCTGCCGTCAGTGTATTAGACAAAGCTCAATATGAAGTATGTAAACGTGAAGACCGCCCAACGAAGAGTAAGCCGTCTGCCCCTTACATTACGTCAACGTTGCAACAAGCTGCGAGTACGCGTCTTGGCTACGGCGTAAAGAAAACCATGATGTTGGCTCAGCGTCTCTATGAGGCGGGTTACATCACTTATATGCGTACTGACTCGACTAACTTGAGTTCAGAGGCTGTAGAGGCCGCACGTGAATACATCGGTTCTGAGTTTGGTGCGCAATATTTGCCAGCTAAAGCACTTGTTTACGGTAGCAAAGAGGGCGCACAAGAAGCCCACGAAGCGATTCGTCCTTCAAGCGTTGATGTGAAGTCTGAAGACTTAAATGGTGTTGATGCTGATGCTCACAAGCTTTACTCGCTGATTTGGAATCAATTCGTCGCGTGTCAAATGACGCCAGCGCAATACGATTCAACAACAGTAAGTGTTAAAGCGGATGAGTACACGCTGAAAGCGAAAGGTCGTATTCTTAAATTTGATGGTTGGACTCGCGTTCAACGTCCAATGGGTAAGAACGAAGATACTATTCTTCCTGCAGTTCAAATTGGCGATAAGCTTGACCTGATTGCTCTAGACCCTAAACAGCACTTCACTAAGCCACCAGCACGTTTCACTGAAGCTGCATTGGTTAAAGAACTAGAGAAGCGCGGTATTGGTCGTCCGTCAACTTACGCGTCAATCATCTCGACGATTCAAGATCGTGGCTATGTGAAAGTTGAACAGCGTCGTTTCTATGCTGAAAAAATGGGTGAAATTGTTACTGACCGTCTAGATGGCAGCTTCAATGACCTAATGAACTATGACTTTACAGCTCGTATGGAGCAAAAGTTAGACCAAATCGCAGAAGGCGAAGCGAGCTGGAAAGGCGTTCTAGATAACTTCTTCACTGACTTTACTGGCGACCTAGAGCAAGCGGATCTCGATGAAGATGCGGGTGGCATGAAGCCAAACCATATCGTTGAAACCGATATTGAGTGTCCAACTTGTAGCCGTAAAATGGGTATTCGTACTGCTTCAACAGGCGTATTCCTAGGTTGTTCTGGTTATGCTCTTCCACCAAAAGAACGTTGTAAGACAACGATCAACCTTGGTGATGAAGAAGGCATTATCAACGTTCTAGAAGAAGACGTTGAAACCGCAGCACTTCGAGCTAAAAAGCGTTGTCCTATCTGTGAAACGGCAATGGATGCTTATCTGATTGATGATAAGCGTAAGATGCACGTATGTGGTAACAACCCTAACTGTGAAGGTTATGTGGTTGAACACGGCGAGTTCAAAGTGAAGGGCTATGATGGTCCACTTGTTGAGTGTGACAAGTGTGGATCTGACATGGTTCTTAAAAATGGCCGTTTTGGTAAATACATGGATTGTACGAGTGAAGATTGTAAAAACACTCGTAAGATTCTGAAAAACGGCGAAGTTGCGCCACCTAAAGAGGACCCTGTGCACTTCCCTGAGCTTCCATGTGAAAACTCAGACGCGTACTTTGTTCTTCGAGATGGTGCTTCTGGCTTGTTTATGGCGGCGAGTAACTTCCCTAAATCACGTGAAACCCGTGCACCATTGGTGGAAGAGCTTGTTCGTTTTAAAGACCGTATTTCACCTAAATTCCAATACCTAGCATCAGCACCTGCTGCTGATCCAGATGGTAAGCCAGCAGTAGTTCGCTTTAGTCGTAAGACCAAAGAAAACTATGTTCGAACTGAAGTAGACGGAAAACCTTCTGGTTGGACCGCTTTGTATATCGACGGCAAATGGGAAGTAACGGATAAACGTAAGAAGCCCAAAGAAAAGTAATTGAACTTTATTGATCAAAAAAGCAGCCATTAGGCTGCTTTTTTTGATCTAAATATGAGTAATTATGCAACTGTATGCGTTACTGTCTCACTTGTGGAGATTTATTAAATTCGCAGGGTGAAATAAATTAAAAAATTTATATTATCTTCTTATGAAACTTTAACGAGAATGTAACTTAATTAAAATATTGTAAGTCACAGAGCAGTGTTTAGTTGTATACCTGATGTGTGCCGGGTGTTAATGTAATGTTTCGCTCAGGCGGTGTAATGTGAGCTGCTTTAAGTCTTAGGAAAGCAATAAGCTTGCGTAACACAGAATGGCGTATTAAAAATTGAAATCGACAGGAAAGTCGATAACGTATATCAAACCAAGTGCAAAGAATAGTGCACACATAACAACGTTTGGCTTAGGATACTGTCACTGTATGTGAATAGATATTCGTTAAGTACCGAAACAAGTGTTAGTGCTCATCCCCCAGAGGAAGATACCTCTACGAGTACTGACATCGACAAGCTATAAATATATGGAGAATAAAATGGCTGGTGTATTGGGAATGATTCTTGCTGGTGGTGAAGGCTCTCGCTTAAGACCTTTAACTGAATCTCGCAGCAAACCCTCGGTTCCTTTCGGTGGTAGCTACCGCTTAATTGATTTCGCTTTGAACAACTTCGTTAATGCTGATCTGATGAAGATCTATGTATTAACACAATTCAAGTCACAATCACTGTTCCACCATATGAAAAAAGGTTGGAATATCAGTGGTATAACAGATCGCTTCATTGACCCTATTCCTGCGCAAATGCGTAAAGGAAAGCGTTGGTACGAAGGCACAGCAGATGCTATCTACCAAAACATGGGCTTTATGGAGTTGGAAGAACCTGATCAAGTCTGTATTTTTGGTTCTGACCATATCTACAAAATGGACATCAAGCAGATGCTTGATTTCCATAAAGAGAAGAAAGCAGCACTAACCGTTTCTGCACTGCGCATGCCGCTTGCTGAAGCATCAGAATTCGGTGTTATCGAGGTTGATGCTGAAGGCCGTATGATTGGCTTTGAAGAGAAACCTGCAAATCCGAAGCCGATTCCAGGCGATCCTGAATCTGCGCTCGTTTCAATGGGCAACTACGTGTTCGAAGCAAAAGAGCTATTTGCCGAACTAACAGAAGATGCAGATAAGCCTGATTCAACTCACGATTTCGGTAAAGATATTATTCCAAACATGTTCCCACGTGGTGATGTGTTTGTTTATGACTTCAGCACCAACCGCATTACCGGTGAAAAAGAAGAAGTGTACTGGCGCGATGTAGGTACGATTGACGCGTACTGGCAAGCTCATATGGACCTTCTTAAGAAAGATGCGCCATTCTCGCTATACAACCGCAAATGGCCTCTACACACTTATTATCCGCCACTGCCACCAGCTACCTTTACTGACTCGGCAAATGGCCGAATTCAGATCATTGATAGCCTTGTGTGCAGCGGTAGTTATGTTCGTGGTTCGCGCATTGAAAAGAGTGTGTTGGGTTTCCGCAGCAATATCGCATCAGCGTGTGATATCAGCGAGAGTATCTTACTGGGTGATGTGAAGGTTGGAGAAGGTTGTATACTACGTCGCGTTATCATTGATAAAGATGCCGACATTGCACCAGGCACTCAGATTGGCGTAAACCTGACAGAAGATAAAAAGCATTACCACGTATCTGACGATGGTGTAGTCGTGATTTCTAAAGGAGCACGAGTTGGTTACTAAGACTCTCTCGGTACTTTTTGTAGCGTCTGAAGTTGAAGGCTTAATTAAAAGTGGTGGCTTGGCTGATGTAGCCAAGGCACTGCCTAAAGCGTTACAAACACTCGAACAAGACGTTCGAGTGACCATCCCCGCTTATCGAAACATCCCAAACATTGATTCAGCAGAAGTCATCTTGGCTACCGAGCTGGATCATTGGCCTCACACCGCTTATCAAGTTAAGAAATTGAGTGTCGAAGGTGTTCAAGTTTTTGGTATTGAATGTGCCAAGTATTTCGATCGCCCTGAAATGTACGCTGAAAATAATCACGCTTATGCCGATAACGGAGAGCGTTTCTCGTTCTTTAGTGCTGCGTGTTTGGATATGCTTCCTAAACTTGGCTTTCAGCCCGATATCGTTCATGCCAATGATTGGCATACGGGTTTTGTTCCCTTCTTGCTTAAGTCTCGTTATCAACAACACGACTTTTTTAAAAATACACGCAGCGTAATCTCGATTCACAATGCGGTTTTTAAAGGCGTGTTTTCTTACGAAGAGTTGCAGTCTTTGCCTGAAATGCACAGCCATAATGTTCCGGAAGCTGCCGTAAGTGATACTCACGTGACGATGCTGAAAGCGGGTGTATTGTGTGCAGATAAAGTGAATGCAGTTAGTCCAACTTATGCACAAGAGCTGAAGACGGAATTAGGTAGCCATGGTATGGCAGCTGAATTCCAACACAGATCTAACGACCTGTTTGGTATTCTGAATGGCTGTGATTACGGTGCCTGGAATCCGGAAACGGATGCTTTCCTGCCTCGCAAATACAAAGCGACCAAACACAGCATGGTTCGCGGAAAATCAGCTTGTAAGCAAAAATTGCAACAAGATGTTGGCCTGCCAGTCACCGATTGTGCGGTTTATGGCATGGTTTGTCGTCTGACTAATCAGAAAGGTGTTCACTATTTATTGCCTGTCATCGAACAGTTCTTGAAGAACGACTTGCAGATTGTGATTGTGGGTACTGGTGATCCGGTTTTAGCGAGTCAGTTGAAAGAGCTATCGGCACTTCATTCAGACAAATTCTCGTTTGTAGAAGCTTACAATAACGAACTTGCTCATTTAGTTGAAGCCGGTTCTGATTTCTTCTTGATGCCTTCTGAATTTGAGCCTTGTGGCTTAAACCAAATCTACAGCATGGCTTACGGTACTTTACCAATTGTTCGATCTGTAGGTGGCTTAAAAGACAGCGTAAATGATTACGATCAGGATCCTGAGATCGCTACTGGGTTTGCTTTTGATGAACCGACACCACAAGCGTTATTGGCTGTGTTACATCGCTCATTACTGCTTTACGCACAAAACCCATCTGAAATTAAGCGTGTTCAGCTTTATGCCATGCAGCAAGATTTTAGTTGGGAAGATGCGGCTAAAGAATATCTTGCGATGTACCATTCGGCACTTTAACTCGCTGAAATAGTTTTAAAATTAAGTTGACAGCTAGTAATCGTTTGTAATGAAAGAAGGCGCTCTGAGACTAGAGTGCCTTTTTGTTTTCTGGTCAGATCACATCACGTTTACGCAGACAAAACTTGCAAACTCATTTTAGTTAGGTAGAAAAGGAGGGTAGGTATTCACATGACTAATAGTAGGTTTGACACTATTATCACTTAATCTGCTCAATAGCGTGATATCCTTAGCCATCGCCTCACCATGAGGCATAGCTCCATTATTATAATTAAAGCGATAGGTATGTCTGAGAGTTTATTATTTCATAAAACATTTACTCACCCTACGAGCGATGAATGGGTTGTGTTTGTGCATGGCGCGGGGGGCAGCTCCTCAATCTGGTTCAAACAGATCAAAGCGTATAAACAACATTTCAACTTGCTTCTCATTGATCTGAGAGGGCACGGTAAGTCAGACAATATACTTAAAGGCCTGATTACGAACCGCTATACGTTCAAATCGGTCACGCTCGATATCCTTAAAGTACTTGATCATCTAAAAATCCGTTCAGCGCATTTCGTTGGTATGTCTCTCGGGACGATTATTGTTCGCAACGTAGCGGAATTAGCTGCAGGGCGTGTGCGTTCAATGGTACTCGGTGGTGCCGTGACTAAGCTTAATACTCGCTCTCAAGTACTAATAAAGCTGGGTAATTTAAGCAAGCACATCATTCCATACATGTGGCTATACAGCCTTTTTGCTTATGTTGTTATGCCGCAGAAAAGCCAAAAAGAATCTCGTCATCTATTTATCCGTGAAGCCAAAAAACTGTGTCAAAAAGAATTTAAACGTTGGTTCATCCTAACCGCTGATGTGAATCCTCTTATGAAGTACTTCAAAGATAGAGAGTTGCCGATCCCGACTCTTTATTTGATGGGAGAACGTGACTACATGTTCATCAAGCCCGTAAAAGAGATGGTTGAAGCGCACGAGTCGAGTGAGTTAGTGGAAATAGCGAATTGCGGACATGTGTGTAATGTTGAAAACCCTGAAGAGTTCAACCAACGTTCTATCGCGTTTATTCAAAAACAAATCCAGTGATTATCTTGGTTCGCTATCAGAACTAATAAATCGAATTAAATAAAAACGGGAAGCTAATATTAGCTTCCCGTTTTTATTTTAAGGGAGGAGTATCGATGGTTTGTTACTTGGACGCTTACTCTGGAGAAGCAGCACCACATTGCCAACAAGAACCGAATTGCGCTTCATTGACTTCATGGCACTCACCGCAACGCCACTCTTCATAGATGATCGAATCTTGCTGTTTTTGGTAGTCATTGACTATCTTACGGGCTTTACTGGCTAATTCTGGCTCATATAACCATACGTAAGGGTCAGTTTCCTCAGTGAATGGGATTTCCCCTTTCAAACCGAACAAGCCCTCACCACGGACTTCACACGCAATATTCTCACTTTCTAACAATCCACAGATGATATGGGCTTCTGTAGGATTCGATGCACTGAAGATTTTCATTGAAATAGAACCTTATTCGGCTTTGGCTTTTAGTCAGCTATATACGTTATTCCGCTATACACGTTAGTCAGCCACAGGTGCTGAGCGAAACTTACTCATCAACCATTTAGCAATAATTGGG
This sequence comes from Vibrio sp. QJM3NY_15, assembly GCF_057785995.1. Taxonomy (NCBI): domain Bacteria; kingdom Pseudomonadati; phylum Pseudomonadota; class Gammaproteobacteria; order Vibrionales; family Vibrionaceae; genus Vibrio; species Vibrio sp. QJM3NY_15. Next base: position 2,414,864 of record NZ_CM173517.1, on the reverse strand, counting down.
AATACCCCCAACAAGGCAAATGACAATAGTACTGAAGGAGATACGATACCCGAAAGTGAATCAATTTCTGCGAGTTGAGTACCAGCATTCAAGAAAACCGCAGTACCTGGCAACATCCCTATTTGGCTTGTGATGTAGTAACGAGTTACCGACATTGGGGTTAACCCCATTAACAGGTTGATAAGGAAAAATGGGAAGACAGGAATCAGACGTAGAGAGAATAAGTAAAATGCCCCGTCTTTTTCAACGCCCTTGTTAATGGTTGCTAACTTGTCACCAAACTTAGTTTGGATCCAGTCACGTAACAGGTAACGGCTACTTAAGAAGGCGAGGGTTGCACCAATAGCACTTGCAAAAGATACCAGCAGTAAACTGTTCCAGAAACCAAACAAGGCAGCGCCTAACAGCGTAACAACCGCAGCGCCTGGAATTGAGAAAGCCGTAATCATGACATAGGCGACGAAGTAAATCGCAGCAGCAGCAATAAAATTGCTCTCGATGTAGTCATTCAAAACAGCTTGTTGAGCTTTCGCATTCTCAAGTGTTAGGTATTGGCCGAAATTGACGCCTAACAGGATGATGGTTACGACCAATACGATACCCAATATCATTTTATTACTCATTGATACTTCCTCTAATTTTTCAATGCATACAATTAGTATAGATAGACAGGCAAAGCATAGATTAACTTTCAACAGATATAAAAAAACTGTCAGTTTGCTTTTGATTGCTGACCATTTTTATAAATACATCTGACTACTTCACCTTGAATGGGCCGATGACAGATAGGTTCGACGTTAAACACATGTTAGATCTGATGTGTTTTTCTTTCTAAGGTAGGAGGTTGTTTTGCTTGAACAAATTCTATTTAATAAATTTTAAGGCTATAAAAAGTGACAGGAATTTGAAATACATTTGGTCTTGGTACGTTCTATATACGTAACAATCGAGACGTAAAGGTTGTTCCGATAATGATTCAGGCATAAAACTAAGGAGTTAGCTATGAAATTTTTATCATTGATTACTGTTATTGCGACTGCAGGTCTTATCTCTTTTCAAGCAACAGGTGCTGGTGTTTACCACCGGGTTGCCGCTGAGTCAAAAATATTCAAAGGTGAAACAGTATCTACTGAAAACCAAGCCTATGAAGACGGAAAGAAAATATGGCAAGATTTGAATACTAAAGAATCTTTTGAGCTTAGTCGCATTCTTCCTCAAGCTTCTGAAAAGGTAGACGTGAGATCTTTTGAAATCAAGAATGGTTCTATTAAAGTCAAAGAGATTATGGATTCTTCAGGAACCATCAATTTTGTACCCATGGTAAAAGTTGATTACAAATATTATTACCGTCCATCTTTTTAGCCAGTCCAGTGCTAGCTCTCTAGCTTAAAGGAGAGCTACTTTTTTTGTATAAAAAAAGCCGCAAGAATGCGGCTTAGTTATGTAGATAGTTTGAACTGACAATATTAATTGACGCGACTGATAAGCTCTTCACGACGTTGCTGCGGTATAACAGACCAATGAGTACCATTGATCGCACCTTCTAGCGCCCAAAGCAGCTCAATGCTGACAGAGGAAGCATGTGATTCCTTGATGGCGTTAAATGCGTTTACAGAGCCAGATTCATATAAACATTCTACAGAATCGATCCCGGCCTTTTTTAACATACGCTCGGTAGCGAGTCGAAGGTTAGGGAGGTCCTTTAATCGAGTTGGCTTAGCAGAAGATTGCTCAGCTTTCTCTTCTTTAGCAAACCCCAAAGACGTCGTAGCAAGCTGCAAGATTTTTTCTTGGTCTTGCCACAAGCCTTCCGGCAATGCGAAATACTTTGTGACGACAGGGAAACCACGTTTTTTGTAGACGTATGGTCGAAACCCTTGTTGCTCGAATTGCTTTGTTGTGTCTTTGTCCGCTCTTATGTGCAACTGGTCGTTAACAACCAGAGCAAACATCGTGTCATCAGCAAAAAGCCCGAATCCACCAAACATTGAGCGTGACTTTATTTTTCCTAGGGGCTCAAATAATTTCATTGAGTCCTTTAGTATCGGTTTATCCATGTTATCTATCTCGGTGTATTTGAACTACGCCACCAAATAAGCAGGTCCGAGAGATTAGCAAAATGTTGCAATTAAATTGTCAATAAGCCGTAAATTACTAAATTGTTAGTAATTACCGCATTTTGCCATCGGTAACCCCGCTACCATACCAACGAGTGGTTTAGGCCGGAAGCTTTGCGTCTCACTCTTTCGAGTGGTTTGCCCTGTGCGTGACTGACTGAATAGAATAAAGTTTTTGTTGAATGAGGCTCACACCTGATATTTCAAAATGTGATATTGCTTCAATTAATGATCTTGGTGTTATGCAACTGGGTTTATTTTATCTGCTTATAAAAAAAGCGCACTCAAAGGTGCGCTTAATGAAATTAAACTCGATTTATCAATTAATTTAACGTTTTAACCGTGCTTCGCTCAACAATTTCTGGGTGCATTTCGAAGACACGTTTTTCATGATCTTTATCTTTAATGCGTTCCAACAAAATTTCGAATGCATTTTTACCAACACGACGCTTAGGTTGGTGAACCGTCGTCAATGGTGGAGAGAAGTATTCCGCAAGTTCAATGTTGTCGTAACCGATAACCGAAATATCTTCAGGAATACGAATACCTTGCTGCTGCAGGCGACTCATTAGGCCAAGTGCCATTGTGTCGTTAAAACAGAACACTGCGGTAGGGCGATCTTCCATCTGAGCAATTTTATCAGCCGCAAGTACAGCGGTATCACACTCAAAGTTACCTTCAATGATGAGCTTTTCGTCGGTTGCCACCTTCGCTTCATTGAGTGCGCGTTTGTAACCCGCGATGCGTTCTACACATGCTGCTTTGTCTAAGTGGCCACTTAAACAAGCAATCTTTGTGTGACCACGTTCTAGCAAGTACTTGGTTGCTAGATAGCCGCCTTCTTCAGAGTTGTCGATGATCTTATCAGCCTGAGAGGTTTCTGGGCCCCAATCCATGACAACTTTTGGGATATCAGCATGGCGATCTAACATGCCACGAAGTTCTTCTGTTAAGTCAGAACACATAACCAAGATGCCATCTACACGTTTTTCTGCAAGCATTCGAATGTAGTCACGTTGCTTCTCATAGATACCACCCGTGTTACACAGAATCAAAGTGTAACCTTGACGGTAGCAGTAGCTTTCAACACCATCGATTACTTCAGAGAAGAAGAGGTTTGTTGATTGAGTCACTAGCATGCCGATAGTGCGTGTTGAATTGCATTTCAAGCTACGCGCTACAGCACTTGGTGCGTAGTTTAACTCGTCTACGGCTTTATTTACTTTCTCTTGAGTCGCTTCTGCAACAAAACGTGTTTTGTTGATTACGTGAGAAACGGTGGTAGTTGATACGCCTGCTAAGCGAGCGACATCTTTTATAGTGGCCATGGTTTTATCCTATTAGAAGCTACTTTCCCAAAGTACGGAATAAAGTAGCCGTTAAGCTACCTAACTAAGAGCTTAAATTTGTAGGGCTCTTTGGGGTACTAAAGTGCTAAAAAACAAAAAACCGCTATTGAGCGGCTTGTCTTAACACCGAAATGCTCTGAACTTAAATAAGCATAGCATTTCGTGAATGTTTCATATTTTATCGTTTGCGGTCACAATTTTAGACTGACTAGAAATTACTCGCAATAAAATTCACCCAGAAATCTGGGTGAATTGTCACATTCTATTGAATTTGTTTACTTAATCATCAGCGAATCTTATTCACCCGCTAAATACTGAGTGTCCAGATTACAGAAGGCCACGAGAAGAGTTGCCACAGATGCATAGAAACCGAATGAATCGATCTCACAACATTTAACGTTGAACTTTGGTACCCAAGTAAGGACTTGATGTTCAATAAATTGCTGTTGAACAGTGAACGATTTTTCTAATTCTTCTTCAAGCTCAGTGTCATTTGAACGGATGATGAGATTGCCAAGGAAATCAAGTTCGATAGCAATGTGGTCTGCTGGCTCTTTCAGATCTTGGTTAACTACCAAGTTGTGCTTAGCCATGATCTCTTCCATGTCTTTAGCTGGCTTGTCGTTTAATAGACCCGTTTCGCCGATATACATTGAAGCGTAAGGTAGAGCACCATGTTTATCTGTCTTTAAAAATAGATCGCAAAAGTCAGCAGACAGCTCTAGTTGGGCATCTTCACGTGTTTGTAGACGGTTCAATGCGTCTACCAGTTTATCAATCGCAGGCTTGAGTGTTTCGTTTTCGCCTAAACCAGTCAGGAAAGAACGGATCTCAACAGAGTGGTAGTGGTCGAGTTCTTCTTGTGTGAGCTCTTTAGCGAACAAGCTTGATAGCCACCAATAGATTTCAGCTCTTTGTTCGTTGAATGCTTTCGTATCTTTCATTTCATAGATCCTGATTTAGTCTTGTGATGTTTATATACCCAAGCATCGCGAAGTCATTTGGGTATAAGCACACCAAGGCTCAATAACAAGGTTATTTGCTAAACGCAAAGTGACTCGTTAGTCGTAATGCCTATATTGAATTGCGATGGACGATAAATAGCAAGGTTTTAGATTGTCTTGTATCAAAAAATATTCATGTTTCTCGCTTTTATCTGCTGTACCACTAGAATTGTTACTAGTTATGAATAGAATGGTTACTGAAACTATTAAATAAGAAAAGTGGTGTAGATGAGCTATCACGTATTAGTCGTAGAAGATGATGTGGTAACCCGAAGTAAGCTGGTTGGATATTTCCAGAACGAAGGTTACACAGTGAGCGAAGCGGAAAGCGGCGCTCAGATGAGAAACGTGTTGGAAGAAAACAACGTTGATCTCATTATGCTAGACATCAACTTACCAGGCGAAGATGGATTGATGCTAACTCGCGAATTACGCAGTCAATCGGACATTGGGATTATTTTAGTTACTGGACGCACGGATAGCATCGACAAAATTGTAGGCCTAGAAATGGGCGCAGACGATTATGTTACTAAACCCTTCGAACTTCGCGAGTTATTAGTTCGAGTTAAAAACTTACTTTGGCGTATTGCTGCGGCTCGCAAAACCGCGGTTGGTACGGCAGTTGAAGCTGAAGACGAATCTGTGGTTCGTTTTGGTGAGTGGACGTTTGATATCCCTCGTCGTGCTTTAAGTAAAAACGGTGAGCCAGTTAAGCTGACTAAAGCAGAATATGAGCTGCTCGTTGCGCTTTCGTCTTACCCTAACCAAGTGTTAAGTCGTGAACGTATTTTGAACATGATCAGCCACCGAGTGGATGCTCCAAACGATCGAACCATCGACGTGTTAATCCGTCGCATGCGTGCGAAGATGGAGTTTGACCCTAAGAACCCACAAATCTTTGTGACGGTTCACGGTGAAGGTTACATGTTTGCTGGTGACTGATTCTCTTCGGGAGTTCTAGTCAGCAACAAAATTTGAACGTAAAAAAGCCGAGGTATCATTGATGCCTCGGCTTTTTATTACTTGGTTTTTACCGTTAACGAATTGAACAGCTGAAACTTACTAGGTTACTCAGTTTTACTCATTCGCAGAGTTACTGATTAGCTTAGTTTATTGAGGTTGCGCTGCAGAAGCTGCGCTGTTTTCATCGACTAAGCTAGAAGCAGCAGGAAGAACAATCGGTTCTTCAACTGGGTCGCTGCTTGTGTCTAGCCAATCACGTAGGCTCTGCCAAACCAATCCCATCGTTTCGTGCCAGTAACGCTCTGTTTGTTCAAGATAGAGTGCTTTTGGCATGTACTTATTCCAAGGTTCAACAATCCCTTCTTGTGCAAGGTAGTTGGTTGGAGCGGGTAATGGTTTCATACCAGCGGCATTGAATTCATTCAGTGCGCGAGTCATGTGGCTTGCTGAAGTCACGAGCACCATTCTTTTGTTTTTCACGAACGCAGCGGCTTGGCGAGCTTCTTCCCACGTATCTTTCGCGGTTTCAAGCAGAATGATGTCAGGTTTTGCGACACCGAGTGCTAGCGCGACCTTAGCCATCATTCTTGCATTACTTACTTCAGTGCCTGCCCCATAGCCAGACAAAATAAGTTTCGCACCAGGGTAGAGGCGTAGAATGCGGATCCCTTCACTTAAGCGCATTAAACCTGTGCGGCTAAGCTCAGATGTGGGTGGTATTTGATCATCGACGACGTGACCACTTCCGAGAACCATTACGTAGTCGACGGTTTCATCGACGGGTAAAAATGCAGTGTGTTGCCTTTCCATTGGCATTAAAAGTTGACTAGAAACTGGTTGGAAAGCGATTAGGAAAATACCACAGAGGGCTGAAAGGGTAATTAGGCAACCAGTCTTCCTTTTGGTAGTAAACATCACTAGGGCTAAACCCAGAAAAGCGAGAATTAACATTGCTGGCAGTGGCATCAATAGCGAAGACACTACTTTTTTCAGCTCAAACATATCCGAATAGTCCGAAAAAACATCACTTAGTAGTAAAAAGAGACATCGCCTCTTTATTCCTGAAATTCCTGTGACAGAATAGCAGGCACGATAGGACATAATAACTCAAGTAGCCGTGACTGAAGACCGTAATTTCGACGATATTGCCCACAAATTTGCAAAAAATATTTACGGCTCTGACAAAGGAGAGATCCGTCAGATCATCGTATGGGAAGATTTAGAACAAGCTTTGAGCAAATTTGACCATTCAGCTTCGCCTCTGCATGTTCTTGATGCCGGAGGCGGTCTTGCACAGATGTCGCAAAAAATTGCGGCGTTAGGGCATAACGTCTCTTTGTGTGATCTCTCTTCTGAGATGCTTAAGCTTGCACAAGAAAGTATCAACGAAGCGGGTTTGTTAGAACAGTATCGGTTTATTCATTCTCCGGTACAAAAAGTGGCAGAACACCTTGAAGGCCAAGTCGATTTTGTGATGTTTCATGCCGTAATGGAATGGCTCGCAGATCCTAAAGAGGCGCTTGATTTATTACTGGAACAAGTAAAACCCGGTGGCGTTGCCTCGATAATGTTTTACAACCACCACGGATTAGTCCTGAAAAATGTGATTTGTGGCAACATTCCTCATGTATTGAATGGGATGCCACATCGAAAACGGTTTAAGCTGCAACCACAAAAAGGCTTGAAGCCTGAAGAGGTTTATCAATGGATAGAAGACGCTGGTCTAGAAATCTGTGGTAAATCAGGCATTCGTTCCTTCAGTGACTACATAGGTAATATGGAGTACATGGGCGATTACCAATTTGAAGATGTATTGGAACTAGAAAAACAGCTATGTCGCCAAGAGCCATATCTGTCACTAGGCCGTTATATTCACGTTTGGGCTCAAAAACCTGCGCAATAGCAGCGGTGAATGTGGTAAAAGAAGCCACAACATGCGCTATGCAATCGTAAGAAGCCCGCGTCATAAAGAAATAGGCGTAATATCTAACATGTTCGATATTACGAAAAACAGTAACAGGAACCACAATGAGTGAAATGACTCAAACTGCCGAAGAGCAGCCAATTGATGAGTTGGTAGGCTGGGTCAAGCAGCATGACTTTTCATTAAACTTGCCGCCAGAGCGTTTAGCATTTTTGATTGCTATCGCAGTGCTAAGCAATGAAAGGTTCGATGAAGAGCTAGGTGAAGGTGAATTGCACGATGCATTTACCATTGTCACTCGTCTGTTTGAAGATACCGGCGAAGCGTCTGCATTCCGTGCAAACAACGCTATCAACGAGTTGGTTAAACAAAAACTGATCAGTCGTTTTACTAGTGAGATCACCGACGGTGCAAGTATTTACCGTCTTTCTCCACTTGCGATCGGAATTTCAGATTATTACTTACGTCACCGTCAATTCTCTAAGTTAAAACTGTCGATTCAACTCTCGATGGTTGCTGATGAGATGGCTAAAGCCATTGAAGCTGCGCAAAAAGGCGGAACACCTGGCCACTGGCAAAAGAACGTTTATGGCGTTTTGAAATATTCAGTGGGTGAGATCTTCGATCAGATCGATTTAAACCAGCGGGTGATGGACGAGCAGCAACAAACTGTCAAACAGCAAATCGCTGATCTGCTTAATAAAGATTGGCGAGAAGCGATCAATAACTGTGAGTCTTTGCTATCGGAAACCTCAGCCACGCTAAAAGAATTGCAAGATACCTTGCAAGCGGCCGGTGACGAACTGCAAACCCAGATCCTCGATATTCAAGAAATTGTGTACGGTGACGATGAACTCGAGTTTGTAGGCGAAACCTTGTTTGGTTTGCAAATGAAACTCGATCGAATCACAAGTTGGGGCCAACAGGCGATCGACTTATGGATCGGTTATGACCGTCACGTGCATAAGTTTATCCGTACCGCGATTGATATGGATAAAAACCGTGCCTTTAGCCAACGCTTACGTCAGTCGGTTACCGACTACTTTGATGCGCCTTGGCTACTGACTTATGCCGATGCTGAAAAGCTCACCGATCTTCGTGATGAAGCCTTGGTGCTTCGTGATGACGAAGTGATGGGGCAAGCACCAATCGACGTAGAGTACGAAGAATTCGAGCAAGTGAACGATCTGCTTTCAGACCGAATTGCAGAGATGTTAAAAGCTCACAAACAGCAAGGTGCGCCAATTGATCTTGGTCTTGTGCTACGCGATTACCTCGCAGCACACCCTCGCACACACCATTTTGATTTAGCCAGAATTGTTGTCGACCAAGCCGTGCGCTTAGGTTACTCAGCGTCTGACTATCAGGCTATTCAGCCAGATTGGCAGGCAATCAACGATTTCGGTGCAAAGGTACAAGCAAATGTCATTAACAAGTACTGATGATTACATGCCAGAGAAACTGGTAAAAGCGATAGCGAACCCGTTGTTCCCTGCGCTAGACAGCATGCTGCGTTCAGGTAAGCATGTTTCAACAGAAGATTTAGACAACCACGCGTTGCTTTCTGATTTCGAAGTGGAACTTCAGCATTTTTACCAACGCTACAACACGGAACTCGTGAAAGCGCCTGAAGGTTTCTTCTATCTGCGTCCGCGTTCAACGTCTTTGATTGGCCGAAGCGTTTTGTCTGAGCTCGATATGCTCGTTGGCAAGGTATTGTGTTTTTTGTACCTAAGCCCAGAGCGTTTAGCCCACGAAGGTATTTTTACTAATCATGAGCTATTTGATGAACTGATTTCGCTAGCTGATGAGAAAAAACTGATGAAACTGGCGACGAACCGAGCTTCGGGTTCTGACTTGGATAAAGAAAAGCTCTTTGAAAAAGTACGCACATCTTTACGTCGTTTACGTCGTATCGGCATGCTGATTGCGATTGGTGAAACGGGCAAATTCCGAATCAGTGAAGCGGTGTTCCGTTTTGGTGCTGATGTTCGTGTTGGCGACGACATGAAAGAAGCTCAGTTACGTCTAATCCGTGATGGTGAAGCCGTGGTTCATACACAAGAGCCAAACCAAGGCAGCTTGCTAAATGAAGACCAGGCAGAAGCCGCATTAGAACTAGACGTAGACGAAAACGGTCAGCAAGACATTTTTAACGATCAAGCCGACTTTGATGATGAATCAAACCTTGGCGAACAGAACAAAGTAGAAGGTGATGCATGATTGAAAGAGGTAAGTATCAATCATTAACCATGATCAACTGGAACGGCTTCTTTGCGCGTACTTTTGATATCGATGGATTGGTTACAACGCTTTCTGGCGGTAACGGTGCGGGTAAGTCGACCACAATGGCGGCATTCATCACAGCGTTAATTCCTGACCAAAGCCTTCTGCACTTCCGTAATACAACGGAAGCCGGCAGTTCACAGTCTTCTCGTGACAAAGGTCTTTACGGTAAGCTTCAACCTGGCGCGTGTTATGCCGCGTTAGATGTTGTGAACTCTCGTAACCAGCGCTTACTGTTTGCGGTAAAACTGCAGCAAGTTGCGGGTCGTGATAAGAAAGTAGACATCAAACCGTTTGTTATCCAAGGCCTCCCAAGCCATGTGAAACCAACCGATGTTTTGATTCAGAACGTTTCAGACAGCCATGCTCGCGTATGCCAGTTGAATGACGTGAAAGCGGCGGTAGCGCAATACGAAGGCGCTAACTTTAAAGCTTTCTCTTCGATTGTTGATTACCACTCACAGATGTTTGAATACGGTGTGGTACCGAAGAAACTGCGTAACAGCAGCGACCGTTCTAAGTTCTACCGTCTGATTGAAGCATCGCTTTATGGTGGTATCTCAAGTGCAATTACGCGTTCACTGCGTGATTACCTTCTGCCACAAAATGGTGGTGTGAAGAAAGCATTCCAAGACATGGAATCAGCACTTCGCGAAAACCGCATGACACTTGAAGCGATCAAAACGACTCAGTCGGATCGTGACTTGTTCAAACACTTGATCACAGAATCGACCAATTACGTGGCAGCTGACTACATGCGCCATGCGAATGATCGCCGTAATAAGCTTGATCAAACCATGAAGTTCCGTGGCGAACTGTTTGGTTCACGCGAAACCTTGCTGAATCAAAACAACCTGTTGAATCGAGTTCAAGAAGAGTTGGAGCAATTGGTTGATCAAGAATCTGCACTTGAACAAGATTATCAAGCGGCTTCGGATCATCTTCAGTTGGTTCAAACTGCACTTCGTCAGCAAGAGAAAATTGCTCGCTACAGCGAAGATCTAGAAGAGCTTAATGAGCGTCTAGAAGAGCAAATGATGGTGGTTGAAGAAGCTCAAGAACGCGTACTTCTTGCTGAAGAGCAGGCAACCATTACTGAAGAAGAAGTGGATAGCCTGAAAACTCAGCTTGCTGACTACCAACAAGCGTTGGATGTTCAGCAGACTCGTGCACTTCAATACCAACAAGCCGTTCAAGCATTAGAGAAAACCAAGCAGTTGCTGGGTGACGACTCTATTACCGCAGAAAGCGCATTAACTTTGGTTTCTGAGCTAAAAGCACGTGAAGAATCAAGCACTCAAACGCTACTGTCGACTAAACATAAGCTAGACATGTCTTCTGCTGCCTCTGCACAGTTCGACAAAGCGCTGTCTCTTGTTAAAAGCATTGTTGGTGATGTTGAGCGTAAAGATGCGTCTCACAGCGCTAAACAAGCGTTAGAGAAAGGTCGCAACGCAAAACACGTTGTTGAAAACGAACAGCAGTGGCGTGCACAGCACCGCGATATGGCTCGTGATGTAGCGCAGCAGCGTCAAGCTAAAGAGCTAGCGACTGAATACCAAAAGCAACACAACGTGTTACTCACGGATGAAGCGATCTTTGATGAAGAACGCGAACGTCATGCTATGCAGATCGAGTCTCTTGAGTACGCTCAAGAAGAACTGCGTGAAGCGAAGAGTGAGCAACGTCGTGTTCAACAAAATCACGATCAAGAGATTCAAAAACTGGAGTCAATTGCTCCAGCATGGATCACTGCCAACGATGCGCTTGAGACACTAAGAGATCAAACGGATGCTGAGCTAGAAGATAGCCAAGCGGTGATGACTCAAATGCAGCAAGTGCTTGAAGGCGAAAAGTCTCAAGCGGTCGCGAAAGATCAACTAGCGACTCGTCGTGCGCAACTTGAACAAGAGATTGAACGCTTAGCGTCTCCGGGTGGTTCTAATGATCCTCGCTTGAAAGGCCTAGCGGATACCCTTGGTGGTGTGCTGCTTTCTGAGATCTATGACGACATTACCATTGGCGATGCACCGTACTTCAGTGCGATGTATGGCCCGGCTCGTCACGCGATTGTTGTGTCTGATCTTGATGGTATTAAAGAGAAGCTGGTGGATCTTGAAGATTGCCCAGACGACCTTTACATCCTTGAAGGTGATGTCGATGCATTTGATGACAGCTCATTCAATGCTGACGAATTAGAAGGCGCGGTATGCGTTCAGCTGAATGATCGCCAAATGCGTTACTCTCGTTTCCCTGAGATCCCATTGTTTGGTCGCGCTGCTCGTGAGCAACGATTAGAGAAATTACGCGAAGAGCGTGATGTTGTTGTGGAAAACCATGCGAAAGCGGCGTTTGATGCACAAAAGCTGAATCGCCTATACCAAGCGTTCAACAACTTTGTAGCTAAGCACCTACACGTTGCTTTTAACGCCGATCCTGAACAGGCGCTAGTGTCTATTCGCGATAAGCGTAACCAAATTGTTCGTTCTCTGGCAGAGCTAGACTCTAAAGAACAACAGCAACGCAGCCAGCTTCTACAAAGCAAGCAGGCAATCGGTGCGCTAGATAAATTAGCACCAATGGTTCGTATTTTAGAAGACGAAACATTGGTTGAACGTCTTGCTGAATTGGAAGCGCAACTAGAGCGCTTGAGTGAAGCGAAGTCGTACCTGAACAACCATGGTAAAGCATTGGCGTCTTTAGAGCAGATCGTTTCAGCACTTGACGCTGATCCTGAACAGTTCGAGGCACTAGAAGCGCAATACCAACAAGCCGACCAAGCTCTACAAAGCTTGAAAGGCAAAGTGTTTGCTCTGTCTGATTTGATTGAACGTCGTCACTACTTTGCTTATGCAGACTCTGTAGACCTGCTTAACAAGAGCAGCGAACTGAGCGAGCAATTGAAAGCGAAGTTGGTTCAAGCAGAACAAGCAAGAACCAAAGGCCGTGATGGCTTGAAGCAAGCTCGTGAACAGATGAACCAGTACAACCAAGTATTGGCAGCACTGAAGAGCTCACATCAAGCGAAACAAGAAACGGTTCAAGAGTTCAAACAAGAGCTTCAAGAGTTTGGCGTAAATGCTGATGAAGGCGCTGAAGAACGTGCTGTACGTCGTCGTGATGAACTGCACGAGCGTTTGCACACTTCACGTGGTCGTAAGAGTGAATACGAGCGTACTATTACGTCGACTGAACTTGAGATGAAAGCACTGGCTAAGCGTCTTAAGAAAGTACAGAAAGAGTACACCGAGCTTCGTACCTTCGTTGTTGCAGCGAAAGCGGGTTGGTGTTCAGTACTTCGTTTAGCGCGTGAGAATGATGTTGAACGTCGTCTGCACAAACGTGAGTTGGCTTACCTAACGGCAGGCGAGCTTCGCTCTATGTCGGATAAATCACTGGGTGCACTGCGTTTGGCTGTGTCTGACAATGAAGACCTACGTGATTCGCTGCGTCTATCTGAAGACAACGCGCATCCAGAGCGTAAAGTTCTGTTCTACATTGCGGTTTACCAACATCTTCGTGAGCGCATTCGCCAAGACATCATTCATACGGATGATCCAGTTGAAGCAATCGAAGAGATGGAAGTTGAACTTGCTCGTCTAACAGAAGAACTGACGCAGCGTGAAAACCGCTTAGCGATCAGCTCTGAATCGGTAGCAAGCATCATCAAGAAAACGATTCAGCGTGAGCAGAACCGTATTCGTATGCTCAACCAAGGTTTGTCGAACATCTACTTTGGTCAGGTTAAGGGCGTGCGTTTGAACGTTAAGATCCGTGAAAGCCACGAGATCTTGCTATCAGGTCTAGCGACTCAACAAGAGCAGCATAAAGACTTGTTCGAATCAACGCGCTTTACCTTCTCTGAAGCGATGGCGAAACTGTTCCAACGTGTGAACCCACATATCGATATGGGTCAACGTTCTCCACAAGTTCTTGGTGAAGAGTTACTGGATTACCGTAACTACCTAGAGCTGAGTGTTGAAGTTAACCGTGGTTCAGATGGTTGGTTACAAGCGGAATCAGGCGCACTGTCTACGGGTGAGGCGATCGGTACGGGTCAGTCAATCCTATTGATGGTTATTCAGAGCTGGGAAGAGGAGTCTCGTCGACTTCGCAGTAAAGATATCGTTCCATGTCGTTTGTTGTTCCTTGATGAAGCTGCACGTCTGGATTCTAAGTCGATTTCTACGCTGTTTGAACTGTGTGACCGTTTAGGTATGCAACTTCTGATTGCTGCGCCAGAGAACATTAGCCCAGAGAAAGGTACAACTTACAAACTGGTTCGTAAGGTCTTCAAAGACCACGAACATGTACATGTTGTTGGCCTGCGTGGTTTTGCTCAAAACAAACCAGCATCTCCGGTGCAAGAGCTTATCGAAGAAGCTGAGCAATAACCTTGATAGCTGAACAATAACTTTGATAGCTGGGTTATAAGCTCGACAGCGACTCAATGATATTTATTCAAAGCCCCTAATCATTAGGGGCTTTTTTGTATCTCGAATATAACTTTCTGAATTCAAACTGCATTCAAACTCTTCATCTAATCCACTCTCATAATTACTGATAAGACCACTCACACCTTATGGTTATTATCAATGGAACTTGTTTGAGGTCACACGCACAAAACCACAAATAATGTATGGTAATGACATAGGTTTAATAATATTAATAATATTGTATTGCTTAAATTTTAATTATTGATAACTCGCGTGTGCGAAAGGTAAAGGTAGGACTTAGGTATGATTCAAATCGTTATTGATGGGAAATATCGAATCGTCGAGCAAGGGCAAACTGTTCTTGAAGCGGCAAAAACATGTGGTTTGGAGATCCCATCTTTATGTGGTTTGAACAAAACAGCGGATAAAGTACCGTGTGATTTGTGTGTCGTTGAAGTTGATGGCGTTGGCGTTACTCGCTCTTGTGAGCTTGAAGTGTCTAATGGGCTGAATATTACCACTCAGTCAAAACAGTTAACGAACCATCGACAAGAAGCGTTGAACCGCATCATGACCGATCATTACGCTGACTGTGAGGCACCATGCCAAACCGCTTGCCCTGCTGGCGTCGATATCCAATCTTACCTACATCATATTGCTCAAAATGCTCACATCAAAGCGATAGAGGTGATTAAAAAGACGCTACCGATGCCGCTTTCGATTGGTCGTGTATGTCCTGCTTTCTGTGAAACCGAATGTCGTCGTAACTTGGTCGATGAATCCATCGCGATTCGCCAGCTCAAACGACATGCAGCGGACGCGGATCTGGCGGCTCAAGAGAGTTACATGCCCCCTAAGAAGCCAAACAAAGGCAAGCGCGTAGCAATCGTCGGTAGTGGCCCTGGTGGTCTTACGGCAGGCTATTATTTGTCGAATGAGGGCTATGACGTCAGTGTTTATGAGTCGATGCCCAAAGCGGGTGGTTGGCTGCGTTACGGTATCCCTGAATATCGCTTACCAAAGTCGATTCTCGATAAAGAAATTGAGTTGATGTGTCGCAACGGGATGGCCGTTGAATGTGACAAAAAGTTAGGTGTTGATTTTACATTGTCGGATTTAAGCAACGACTTCGATGCGGTTTGTTTGGCGGTTGGTGCATCACAAGCGGTCGAAATGAATTACACCGGAAGTGATTTAGCAGGTTGTTACCTCGGCGTCGATTACCTAAAAGACTATGTGACCGACAAGCATTTCACTACAGGTAAAAAAGTCGCAGTGATCGGCGGTGGTAATACCGCGATTGATTGCGCTCGAACTGCAGTCCGTGATGGAGCCGATACCACGCTAATTTATCGACGGACACGAGATGAGATGCCGGCGGAAGACTACGAAATTGAAGAAGCCGAACACGAAGGCGTCAAATTCCACTTCTTAACCAATCCAGCTGAAAATATTGCTGATGAAAATGGTCATGTATCTGAAATCAGATTAGAGCGTATGGCTTTGGGGCCGGCTGATGCCTCTGGCCGACGAAGCCCGAAACCTACGGGTGAGTTTTTTGTTGAGGATTTCGATACCGTGATTGCTGCCGTGTCGCAAAAGCCTGATCTGAGCTTTATGGACAATGAGTCACTAGAAATCCCGTTAACGCGTTGGAATACCGCTGACGCTGATCCACAAACCATGCACACGGGAACAGG
Source organism: Vibrio sp. QJM3NY_15 (assembly GCF_057785995.1). Taxonomy (NCBI): domain Bacteria; kingdom Pseudomonadati; phylum Pseudomonadota; class Gammaproteobacteria; order Vibrionales; family Vibrionaceae; genus Vibrio; species Vibrio sp. QJM3NY_15. Next base: position 2,399,085 of record NZ_CM173517.1, on the reverse strand, counting down.
CAATATCTTCAGTATTGGCGATTTCCGACGTGGCCCTGCAACCGCTGTCGAAGCAGTGGGAGATGGCCGAATTGCTGCGCAAGCGATCGACCGATTCTTTAATGGTGACATGAACCAGATCCCTGCTAAGCCTTTCAATTCAAGAAAGCAAAAGCAGCTAAAAGCCGTTGATCCAGAGCAATATAAAGCGATACAGCGAATGGCTCGTAAGATCATGCCAGAGCTCACCCCTGAGCAGCGCGAGCAAAGCTTTGAAGAAGTCGAAACTGGCTTTGATAATGCCGATGCGATAGCTGAAGCAGCAAGGTGTTTAGAGTGTGGTTGCCAAGCTAATACCGATTGTGACCTGCGAGACTATTCGACTGAATACCAGGCAACGCAAACGCATCCAGAATATAAAATCGATGTGGCTTCTAACGACAGCTGGCAAGCGATTCGCGCGGAAGAAACTAAGGTCGGTTTAACACGACAAAAATTCGCGGTCGATGACAGCTCTGAATTCATTATTTTTGATGCCAATCGCTGCATCAGTTGCGGTCAGTGTATCCAAGCGTGTCGTGAACAGAATGTTCATGGCGTTTTAAGCTTCATGAATCAATCAGATGGTAAGCCTGCGTCAAGGCCTGAGTGTCGTCCTAACTTCGGGGCCGATAAGACCTTAATGGGCGATTCTAACTGTGTTCAATGTGGTTCATGCGTTCAGGCATGCCCGACAGGCGCAATGGTGGATGCCCGTGACAGAAAGCAAGGTGATACAGACTTACTTAAGAAAGTCGACACCATCTGCACCTATTGTGGTGTGGGTTGCAAACTCACGATGCATGTCGACGAGAAGAAAAACAAAATCCGTTATATCGAAGGGGGAGACTCTCCGGTTAATGAAGGGATGTTGTGTGTGAAAGGGCGGTTTGGTTTCGACTTTGTTGGCAGCGATGCGCGTTTAACCACACCACTAATCCGCAAAGATGGCTGGCTACAGCCCGCAAGTTGGGATGAAGCGATTAAACTGGTCGCTGATAAATTTACCGCGATTAAACAAGGCTTTGGCAGCAATGCTCTAGCGGGTTTCTCATCGGCTAAAACCACCAACGAAGACAATTATGCTTTCCAAAAATTCATCCGCCGTGAGCTTGGAACTAACAACGTCGACCATTGTGCTCGTCTTTGCCACGCTTCAACCGTAACTGGGCTTGAAGCTTCTCTGGGCAGTGGGGCGATGACCAATGATATTCCAAGTATCAAGCACTCAGATGTGATCTTTATTATTGGGTCAGACACCACTTCGGCGCACCCAATTATTGGTTCGCACATCAAGCAAGCGGTGAGACATGGTGGCGCTCGTCTTATTGTCGCTGATCCAAAAAGGATCGATATCGCCGATCATGCTGAACTCTATTTAGCGCATCGACCGGGTACTGACGTGATGTTGATCAACGGTGTGATGCAACAGATCATCAAGCACGGTTGGTATGATCAAGAGTATATTGAAGACCGAGTTGATGGCTTTGATACTCTGTTACAAGAGGTGATGTCACCAAGCTATTCCTTAGACAAAGTGGAACTTGTGACTGGTGTGAAAGCCGAAGATATCTTCGCGATGGCGCGTTTGATTGGCACCGCAGAACGCACAGCTGTGTATTACTCAATGGGTATTACGCAACACACCACAGGGCATGATAATGTTCGCTCGATTGCTAACCTGCAACTCTTGTGTGGAAACATCGGTATTGAAGGTGGTGGTATCAACCCTTTACGTGGTCAATCCAATGTTCAGGGTGCATGTGACATGGGCGCGTTGCCAAACAATCTACCGGGTTATCAGAAAGTGTATAACCCAATGGTTCGTCAAAAATTTGCGATGGAGTGGGGCGTTTCCGATTTACCTGCTGAAACGGGTTTAACGCTCACAGAGATCATAGATGCGGCGTGTCACCGTGACGTACGTGGTTTATATGTGATGGGCGAAAACCCAGTGCTCAGTGACCCGAACCAAGCACACGTGATTGAAGGACTTGAAGCGCTGGATTTCCTTGTCGTTCAAGACATCTTCTTAACCGAAACGGCGCAGTATGCAGACGTGGTTCTGCCATCTTGCTCGTTTGCTGAAAAGTCGGGGCACTTTACTAATACTGAGCGACGTGTTCAGCGTATTAACCCAGCAGTATTACCTCCAGGTGAGGCGAAAGAAGACTGGGTGATTATTCAGATGCTCGCCAACGCAATGGGCGGTGGTTGGGGCTATAACATCGTTGCCGATATCACCAATGAGATAGCAAGAGTGACACCGCAGTATGGTGGCTTACGTTGGGAGAATATTACAGTGAATGGGGTTCAGTGGCCGAGTAATAAGAACAACCCTGACGGTACTCGTATTATGCACCAAACTCAATTCACTCGTGGGCGTGGTCAAATGGAAGCTATTCCGTTTCGATACGCGGCGGAGCTGCCAGATTCAGAATACCCATTAGTGCTAACGACGGGTCGTGTGCTGGAGCAGTTCCATACAGGTACCATGACTCGCAAAACAAAAGGGTTAGATAACTTAGCCGGGCCGCGTGCAATGATCAGTGTTCATGATGCTGAAGCGTTAGGGATCTCCAATGGACAGATGTTAAAAGTATCTACACGTCGTGGTGAGATAGAGATTGCTGCTTTTGTCACTAAGAGGATGCAGAAGGGGGTGGTGTTTATTCCATTCCATTTTGTGGAATCTCCGGTGAACCGCTTGACGACGACAGCGACGGATCCACATGCCAAGATCCCAGAGTTTAAAGTAGCGGCTGTGCGTATTGACCCAATCCGCAAGCCCGAAATTGAAGCAACAGAGGCCTAACCTAAACTTCAGACATTAAAAAGCCGCGTAACTCTCAGAGTTATGCGGCTTTTCTATTGAACTCGATTAGGCATCGAATTACTTACTCAGTGACCAAGGTTAACTTGGTTAGCTCTTCATCTAGATTAGCTCGGTACAATTTCGCTACCGTGAACACCAAATTGCTTAGCAGCGTAGGCAACGCGCTCTGCAGCTTTTGGGTATTCAGCAGGTGTACCTAGATTTTCAATATGATGCAAGCGAGGTAATAAACCTGCGCCGTTTGCAATCTGTATTGCTAATCCAGGACGAGCATTAAGCTCCAGTACCATAGGGCCTTCTTCTTGGTCTAAAACCATGTCAGTACCCATGTAGCCAAGACCTGTCATTTCCCAAGCGCTAGATGCAAGAGTCAGTAGTTTTTCCCAATGCGGCACTTGAAGTGCCGCCAACTCTTTCCCTGTATCTGGGTGATGAGTTACTGGTTGGTCAAACTGAACCGCACGCACGGCTTTCCCGGTCGCGATGCAAATACCGACACCCACAGCACCTTGGTGCAAGTTTGCCTTGCCGTCAGAAGCTGAAGTAGAAAGGCGCATCATCGCCATCACAGGGTAGCCTTTAAATACGATGATTCGTACATCTGGCACGCCTTCGTAACTGAAGCCTTCGAAACACTCATCAAACTTGATGAGGTTTTCAACTACGGCTACGTCGTTCTTACCACCTAGTGAGAAAAGACCGGCTAGAGCATTACTGATGTGACGCTCTACGTCTTCTTCGTTAATGGTTGACCCCGATGGTTTAGTGTAAACCCCATCTTTATGAGAGATCACGACAAGGATGCCTTTACCGCCACTTCCTTGCGCTGGCTTAATAACAAAGCCAGGCCACTCTTTAACCATTTTATGGATTGTTTTTACTTCAGCTTGGTGACCAATTACGCCAATCAACTTTGGTACGGTTGCACCAGCCTGTTCAGCAATAATCTTAGTCTTAAGCTTGTCATCAACGAGTGGATATTTGGAACGATCATTATAGCGACCAATATAACTATGGTTACGCTTGTTCATCCCCATTATGCCTTTGTCTTTCAACTTAAACGGTGAAGTAAATTGATCAAACATAACTTAGTCCTCCGCTAGCGGTTTAAAGCGACGAAGCTCGGTTAGGCGGTAGCCTGTGTAGTTACCTAGTAGCAAGATGGTCGCTAGAATTACAAGCTGCAAACCAATAAAGTTGAACGTTAAGTGTTGAATGAACGGGTTAGTCATACCTAAGTAAACAAGTACCGCGGTAAATAGTGAGCCGCCACCTTGTAGTACAACTTCTTTCGCGCCTTCTTCTTCCCAAAGGATAGACATACGTTCGATAGTCCAAGACAAGATAATCATTGGGAAGAACGTAATAGATAGGCCTTCGGTGAGTCCGATTTTAAATGCGACGACAGTAAATATCGAGATAATCATAATTACCGTAATAATTACGGCGGATATCCTGGCCACAAGCAAGAGGTTGAGTTTGGATAAGTAACTTCGAATTATAAGACCAGTACCAACAATCAGTAGGAAGCCAACAATACCTGTCACCAACTGCGTTTGAACGAATGCCACGGCAATCAGAACGGGCATGAACGTACCAGAAGTCTTAAGACCGATGATAACTCGCAGGAACACAACGATAAGCGCACCAATTGGAATCAGCATGATGGTTTTAAACATCGCTTGCTCTTCTAACGGTAGGCTGTGGATCGACAGGTTCAACAGTTGGTCGGCAGAGACTTTACTGCTGGTTGCTTCTGTTGGTGAAATTTCCTGAGCAATCATCGAGAAGTGAACTTTACTGTTCTGGCCACCCACAACATCTAATAAAGAGACATTTGATTCGTCCCAGATGAGTAGGTTTGGTTGAACTTGTTGCTCGCTAGATTCAGGAGAGAATAGAACCCACTGGTTATTATCCCAAATTTGGTTCATGTGTTGGATTGATTGGCGACGACGTCCGTCTTCCAACTCAATAACACCGACGACTTTGTTGTGGATTTTAGCGGCAGAAAGTAGCTTGTGTGTCGCATCCACTTTGGTCATGTTATTCAGAATCAGCGCTGAGTTTTGGCTGTCTGGATCGTTAAGCGTTTTGATTAACTCACGAGTAAAGGTGATGTTATCTGCTGAGCGCTTGGTTGCTCTGTCAATCAAAGCAAGGGCCGCGGCTTCTTCAGGACCATCAAAGCTTGGTTGAGCCACATCACCTTCTGGAGGTGTTGAGGTAACGTTCGCTTGGCTATCGACTAAGAACTGGGTCTTGTAGTAGATAGTCTGTGGGCCATCTGCATGACGAATTGACCACTCAGCACGGCGACCTGAATCTGTATTCAAGTATGAAATACCGTAGCCTGGTGATGAAGCTGACTCGCCGATAAGTGTAAAGTTAGACTGTGTGTGAGGTGCGGCTAGTGAAACTTTTGCTTCTTTGCCCACTGCATTGAATTCGATACGAGCTTCAATGTCCCAAACCTGATTAGTTTCGCCTGGAGTCCAGGGTACACCGTAGGTTGTATGTCTGAACATACTCAGTGTTATACCTGCTACGATAAGCAGGAAAATTGAGATATAAAATGGAATTCTTGACGTCATAGCTTACCCTACTATTGTTATTTAACTTCCGTTTGTACGTATTTTTTACTTACATCTACTAGCGCTATGTCTTTGATAAATTCGCGCCCTAGTAATACAGGGTGACTCATTTGAGAGCGATCCGCCAATGTAAATTGCGCTTTTTCATGGATTTTTCCAACTTTCACCCATAATTCAATCACAGCTCTACGTTCTGTCTGATCATTGGTTGATTGGCGGATTTTCACAAAACGTACAACAGGTGCTTCAATCCATTTCTGGTCTTCTGGCGATTGTGCTTTATCTGCTAAGTGGAACTTCACCCAGTCTTTACCGTTACGCTCGAATTCTTTGATGTCTACAGCATTTAAAGAAGAGGTTGTTGCGCCGGTATCAACACGCGCATCAAAGCTTTGGTTGATAGAATCAATGGATACTTTTTCGATTCCGCCAAGGATGGTCGGTTGTGATGTAGTAGCGATAGGTAGGGTTGTCACTGCTACAGGTTCTTCTTCCTCTAGCTGTTCAATAACTTTGTGTTCCATGCTCGTTAGGTGAACATCTAATTGGTTAGAAAGGGTGATAACTTCCTCTTCTAAGCTTTCTATATAATCACTTTGATTGCTGACTTGCAGTTCAAGGTTTTGAACCTTATTTGCGATGTTTGTCTCTGAGCGGGCAATAGCGTCGAGAGTTTCTTGGTGGTAGGCCGCACCGTTGGTGAGGGTACAGCCAGAGAGCAAACCAACCGCCACAATTGGCGATAATCGCTTAAACATAAAAAAAACCTTTGGAAATTAGAGAATAGTTCAGACTATTTAGAAGTTTAGCCTACAAAAAAGGATGCGTGAAGCATCCTAATGTAAGAGTCTGGTCATATTGAATCGCAATGTGAGCGCTGCGCCAGTTATCGCCAATTGAAATAGCTCACTTATTAAACACAAGTCAAATTTTGTTCAATTTACGCGCTTTTAAGTCAAAGTTTACAGCGACAGATGTGATGGCTTCATTGCTACCAAAAACTATTATTCGGTGGTCACCAGAATAATAGTTTGGGGCAACGAATTTATGGCTTTGTCGCTACAAGAACTGCACGTCTCGGCGCTGGGTGACCTTCAACTGTTTTACTTGGATCATTCGGGTCTAAGTAATCTGGCAGAGAGTTGTGTGTCATCCATTCTGTTGTGCGTTGTTCGCCAACCGTCGTAACATTTTCATCAACGATTCGAACGTCTTCAAAGCCAACTTGTTCTAACCAGCGTTTCAGTGCGCGAGCTGATGGGAAGAAGTACACGTTTCTCATTTGCGCGTAGCGGTCAACAGGCACAAGAACAGCGTTTTCGTCACCTTCAATCACTAACGTTTCAAGTACCAATTCGCCACCAGATACCAATTGGTCTTTTAGTTGAATCAAATGATCAAGCGGTGAACGGCGGTGGTAAAGCACGCCCATGCTGAATACAGTATCGTAAGCTTCCAGTTTTGGCAGCTGTTCAATACCTAAAGGTAAAAGGTGAGCGCGTTGGTCATCGCCCATAAGCTTACGGATGGCTTCAAACTGAACAAGGAAAAGGTGAGACGGGTCGATACCGACGGTCAAACGAGCACCTTCACCTAACATACGCCACATGTGGTAGCCATTACCGCAACCTACATCGAGTACAGAACGGTTTTTAAGCGGAGAGATATGAGGAAGTACACGATCCCATTTCCAATCGCTGCGCCATTCTGTATCGATATGAATGTCATGAACGGTATAAGGACCTTTGCGCCAAGGGTGGAACGTCTTTAATAAGCTCTCTAGCTTTTTAAGCTCACCCGTTTGAAATGGTGTGCTGCTGCCGATAGTCACAGAGTTTTTCAAATCAACTTGATCAGGCACGCCTTGCGGGATTTTATTCAGTGCACGTAACCAACGGTCAAAGTCACCGTGCTCTGCATTTTGCCAATCCGTCAGCTGTTGAGGAAGAACATTGAGCCACGGCTGTAGGCGAGTGTCTTGGGCAATGAGTTGATAAAAATTGGCAAAATTAAACATAGTTTTTCACTGAGTTAATAGGGTCAATAAACCCTAAAATAAAAATTAAATTTGTCATTCCCTAAAATGAGGGACGAACATGATAGGGAATCTCGGTTTATCGTACTTGATAGAGATCCCCAACTCGCTCGTTCCTCGCTCTTGAGGATGAAGTTTTAGTACGAGCTGACTGGGTATGTGCGCTATTTAATCGCGAACATCGAACCGAAGTTGAAGCATTGGAACCACACTTCGCTACTTGAGAAGCCAATCTTTTCAAAACGTTGCTTATGAACTGGAATCGAGTCTGGACGCATCACATTTTCGATAGCACTGCGTTTCTGGCTGACTTCAAGCTCGCTGTATCCGTTTGCACGTTTGAAATCATGGTGCAGATCAATAAGCAGTTCATTTGAACTTTCATCTTCGAACACAAACTTTTCTGACAGAATCAAAATACCGCCCGGACGTAATCCAGCGTGGATCTTTTCAAGCAGAGCGTAGCGGTCGTCCGGTGATAAGAACTGTAAGGTGAAGTTCAGCACAACAACTGAAGCGTCTTTGATCTCGATTTCACGGATATCAGCTTCGATGACTTGGACTGGCGTATCGCTTCGGTAGGCGTTTACGTGCAGCTTACAGCGTTCAACCATGGCTTCCGAATTATCGACAGCAAAAATCGTACAGCCTTCTTGTTGGATGTGGCGGCGCATTGAAAGCGTTGCTGCGCCAAGAGAGCAACCCAAGTCGTAGATGTTTGAGTGTGGTTTTACGAAGCGTTCAGCTAACATGCCAATAGCAGAGATGATATTGCTATATCCAGGAACCGAGCGTTGAATCATATCTGGAAATACTTCAGCAACCCTTGCATCAAAGGTGAAATCACCAATTTTATCAATGGGAGCGGAAAAGATATTGTCTTTGTTGCTCATTGCATTCTCTCTCGACAGTCAGCGTAATCGGCACAGAATTCGTACCAAATAAAAGGGGACGTATTTTACGTAAAAAAAACGCTTGTGTCACGAAAACTGAGATTGATGAAAGTGAACGCGTGTTAGTGGTTGTTTACTATCAAAACATCGAGATTTGATGGTCACCTTTTTGAGCAGGAAACTCCGCCAAATTAGGCAAGGTTATCTGTGTGTGTTCAGCAACTTGCGTCTGTAACTGCTTATAGATAGCAATCGCCAACTCAGGGGCGTGATTATTGTCTGGGGTGTGAATCATCAAATAAGGTTGTTTTCCTTCATTTAACCAAGTCGGTAATTTCGCGAACCAAGGTTTAAAGAAAGCGATATTGGGTTCCTGATCTGGATGTCCAATAAAGCGAACCATCGGATTGTTTGCCGTCGCAATGGCATGAACCGGAACACGTGGTTTCTTTTGATGTGCGTCGATCACCGCTTCTGTGGTTGGTGGTGCGGAGAAAACAGGACGGCTATCCATAATGATGCGATTGATCCCTTCTTCTATTAGCCAATGATTGAAACGTTTTTCGGCATCGCCTTTATCAAAGAAGCCAAGGTGACGAACTTCAACGCCGAGCTGCATGTCTTTTGGAAACAAGGTACAAAACTTTTGCAGGGCAGGGAGCATGCTGGGTTCGAAGCTATGGGGTAATTGAATCGTCCACTGACCAATGCGCCTATGCAGTGGCGACATAGTGAGCAGAAATTCTTTGAGTTCGGCTTGGCAATGTTTTAAGTGCTGCTGGTGGGTGATGAACTTAGGCAGCTTAAAAGTAAACTTGAAATCATCGTGACTCGCGGCTTTCCAGTTATTGACCGTTGAGACACTGGGTGTCGCATAGAAAGTCGTGTTGCCTTCAACGGTATGAAAAACTTGGGTGTATTTTTCTAAGCGCTCAGCGGGTTTTGTTCCTTTCCCATAAAACTGACTTTGCCATTCAGAATGAGACCACATTGTTAACCCAAGCCTTAGAGGTAAAGTTTCTGTTGTTATTACACGATCATCCATCTATTACACCGTTATTCATCACGCTATCAGTCATTACAAAAAGTTTTTGGTTTGAAACGAAAATCTACTGTACGAGAGTTTTGCTGATTAAGGTACTTTCGAGATATAATTAGCACAATTTTTTCGGTTTTGATGAATCTTTGCGCACTTGATGGGCTAAAAAGCAGCAAAGCCAGATAAAACACAATAAATTCGAATGTGGAAGGTCGATTTTAAGCGAGTTTCCGCGTATAAATGTTCCTTTGCTCTGTTGTGTGGAATGACCACTGACAGCTTGGAAATTAGTAAATAATTAAGAGATTGGGAAATTCATTATGCGTACCCATTACTGTGGTAACCTGAACAAGTCCCTGGCGGGACAAACTGTAGAATTGTGCGGCTGGGTAAACCGTCGCCGTGATTTAGGCGGTCTTATCTTTATCGATATGCGAGATCGTGAAGGCGTCGTTCAGGTTGTTGTCGATCCAGATATGAAAGATATCTTTCCGATCGCTAACCAACTGCGTAATGAATTCTGTATCAAATTTACTGGTGAAGTACGTGTTCGTCCTGACAGCCAAGTAAATAAAGATATGGCGACGGGTGAAGTTGAGCTTTACGCAACTGGTCTAGAGATCATCAACCGTTCAGAAGCGCTTCCACTAGACTTCAACCAAACGAACTCTGAAGAGCAGCGTCTTAAGTACCGTTACATCGATCTTCGTCGTCCAGAAATGAGCGACCGTATCAAGCTTCGTGCACGTGCTTCTAGCTTCGTTCGTCGTTTCCTAGACGAGAACCTATTCCTAGACATCGAAACACCAGTACTAACGAAAGCGACACCTGAAGGCGCTCGTGATTACCTAGTACCAAGCCGTGTTCATAAAGGTAGCTTCTACGCACTTCCTCAATCTCCTCAGCTGTTCAAGCAACTGCTGATGATGTCTGGTTTTGACCGTTACTACCAAATCGTTAAATGTTTCCGTGATGAAGATTTACGTGCTGACCGTCAGCCTGAATTTACTCAGATCGATATCGAAACATCATTCCTGTCTTCTCAAGAAGTACGTAACATCACTGAAAAGTTAGTTCACGATATGTGGAAAGAGCTTCTAGATGTTGAACTGGGTCAATTCCCAGTAATGCCATTCTCTGAAGCGATTCGTCGTTTCGGTTCTGATAAGCCAGATCTACGTAACCCACTAGAACTAGTAGACGTTGCTGACTTGGTTAAAGACGTTGAGTTCAAAGTATTCTCTGGCCCTGCGAACGACGAAAAAGGTCGCGTAGCAGTAATCCGTGTACCGGGTGGCGCTAAGCTGACTCGTAAGCAAATCGACGGTTATGCAGAGCACGTAGGTATCTACGGCGCGAAAGGTCTAGCTTGGATGAAGGTTAACGACCGTGCTGCTGGTATGGAAGGTATCCAATCTCCAGTTGCTAAGTTCCTAAACGAAGACGTAATCAACGGTCTTCTTGAGCGCACTCAAGCTGAATCTGGCGATATCATCCTATTTGGTGCAGATAAAGCGAACATCGTTGCTGAAGCAATGGGCGCACTTCGTATCAAGCTAGGTGATGACTTAGAGCTAACAGACAAGAAAGCATGGGCTCCTCTTTGGGTTATTGATTTCCCAATGTTCGAAGAAGATGGCGAAGGCAACCTTCACGCAATGCACCACCCATTCACATCACCACTTGGTGTGAGCGCGGAAGAGCTAAAAGCAAATCCAGCTGCAGCTAACTCTGATGCATACGACATGGTAATCAACGGCTACGAAGTAGGCGGCGGTTCAGTACGTATCCATAGCGCAGAAATGCAAACGGCTGTATTCGGTATCCTAGGTATCGAAGCTAAAGAACAGCAAGAGAAGTTCGGTTTCCTACTTGAAGCACTTAAGTACGGTACGCCACCACACGCGGGTCTAGCATTCGGTCTTGACCGTTTAGCAATGCTTCTTTGTGGTACAGAGAACATCCGTGACGTTATCGCATTCCCGAAAACAACAGCTGCAGCATGTCTGTTAACAGACGCGCCAAGCCTAGCAAACCCAGCATCACTGGAAGAGCTAGCAATCGCTGTTAACTTAGCGAAGAAAGAAGACTAATCAAACGATTAAGCTCAACTTTCTAATCAAGCAGTGAGTTTTCGATAGAGCTTAAGTCTCAGATAGCACTTAAGCTTTCAACAAAACTTAGTTTTTGATAGAACTTTTTCTTTCGCAGAACAACGAAATGCCCGTTAATTTGACGGGCATTTTTTTTTGCGTTCGATATACTAAGCTCATAAAGCATGTATAAATAATCAGTATTTGAAGTTATGTCTATTATCTTAGGGATTGACCCTGGCTCTCGTATTACCGGCTATGGCGTGATTCGTCAAAATGGTCGCCATCTATATTACTTAGGTAGCGGTTGTATTCGCACCTCTGAAAAAGAACTGCCAGGCCGACTCAAGCAAATCTACGCCGGTGTGAGCGAAATCATCACTCAGTTTCAGCCTGACGTATTCGCGATCGAACAAGTGTTCATGGCGAAGAATGCCGATTCAGCACTTAAACTTGGTCAAGCTCGTGGCAGTGCGATTGTAGCAGCGGTGAATGCAGATTTACCTGTACATGAATATGCGGCTCGTTTGATCAAACAAGCGGTGACTGGTAATGGTGGCGCTGATAAGTCTATGGTTCAGAATATGGTGATGAGTATGCTCAAACTACCCGCTAAGCCACAAGCCGATGCCGCCGATGCTCTAGGCGTAGCGATCACTCACGCTAACACCAATAAAACCTTGGTCGCACTTGCAGGCAAAGCAACGGGAGCAAGAAAAGGGCGTTACCGTTAAATCTCATTCTATTGTTAGTTCCTAATTCTGCCTTTTAAACTTATTCTATTGATGAGCCTCACGCCCTGTTTGGCTCATATCAAAACAATACGCCTCTAAATCCTTGATGAAATGAGATCTTTCGAACATAACCCAGATAATAACATTGCGTATCATTTAACATGTTATTAACATTGGTCGGAGGTCTTACAAGTTAATCAAGGATGATCACTGATGAACCCAATCAAGCTGTGGCGCGCGCTGTTTCTACCTAAAAACAACGGGTGGAGTAACAACGAAGTCAGACAAGCCGATATCTTATTACTCTTCACTTTTATCGCATTCTTCGTGGGTGTCTATAGCTTAATCAAGTGGACTAAGCACGAAGAGCAACTTCTGATCGCCACATCTGTATTTCTTATCGTATTCGAACTGATCTCGGCACTGCTACTTCGTGTGACGAGTAAGCCGAGCCTTGCACTTAACTTTGGTTTTGTCGGCATGGCTGTCCACGCGTTGAACATCATTTATCAAAGTGGTGGGGTTGTGGCTTCCACTCAAGCTTATTGGGTGCCTTTGTTAGTGGTCGCTTTTTTCTTATCAGGAACACGAATTGTGGCTTTGGTATGGAGTGGACTGGTTATCGGTGTTTCATTGGTGATGACGTCTGCACATCTCAATGGATTTGCATTTCCCCAGCTTGAGCTAACCCCTGATGCGGTAGTGGTAGAAACTTGGTCCGGTGTGATTATGCCACTGGTGGTCATCTGCATTGCTCAAGCCTTTACTGCTAAGCAAAAAGAGGTGGCGATCGAAATGGCAGAAGATGCGATTTCAGAAAGCCAACACGTTGCCAACCAAGCGACGCAAAGTGAAGGTCGGCTCTCTATCGTGCTCGACCAAGCCAATTCGAATTCAGAGAGTCTACAAGGTGTTTCGGTTCATTTAGATCAGCAGTCACAAGACTTGCATGCTCAAGTCGAAGTGTTGAATGTCAATTGTGAATCTCAAGCGAGCGCTGCGGAAGAGATGAGTCAACAACTCCATCAAATGACTCAAGGCATTGAAGAATCCAATTCATTTGTAGGTGAACTGAAAGAACGCAGCGAAGCGGTGGGAACCAAAGCGCAAAAGAGCTCGGAGTCACTAGAAGCTTCAACCGATGCAATCAGTCAGATCATTCAAAGTAATCAAGAGATCATGAAAGTCGCTGATTTGATCACTTCGGTTGCTGAGCAAACCAATCTATTAGCACTTAACGCGGCAATCGAAGCAGCTCGAGCAGGTGAGCAAGGAAGAGGCTTTGCTGTAGTAGCTGAGCAGGTAAGGGAGCTATCGGCGAAAAGCAGTCATTCGGCGATAGAGATTCGAACTTTGTTAGACCGCAGTAAAGAAGAAGTTGAACACGGCAGAGCAATCATCGAAACCACGGCGAGCGAGATGAACGGTATCATCTCAGAGGTGCAAACCATCTCAACAGATGTTAATCAGCTCACCAATATTATGGCGATGCAGATGAATTCGTTAAAAGAGCTCGATATCGCCAGTTCAGAAGTGGCGCAAAGTGTGGCGGAAACTAAATCAGTGTCAGGCTTAGTCGCGAATTATGGTTCTGAGCTAACAGGTCATGTGACTTCGGTTAAAGAATTGGTCGCGAGCTTGAACAGCGTGGTCTCGCAAGCCAAACAAGCCTAAATAATTCACTTCAAAAAACACAAAGAACTGGATAAGTATCCAGTTCTTTTATATTCTGTCCTTCAAATTAAATTCCATCAAGAGAGTGAATTGTGATCGGACGTCTCCGCGGTACATTAATAGAAAAACAGCCACCAGAATTATTGATTGAAGTCAGTGGTGTTGGTTATGAAGTCCAAATGCCAATGAGCTGTTTTTATGAGTTACCAAACGTAGGCGAAGAAGCAATTATCTACACTCATTTTGTGGTACGTGAAGATGCTCAGCTACTTTATGGTTTTAACACTGTTAAAGAGCGTGCCTTGTTCCGTGAAGTGATTAAAGCGAATGGTGTCGGCCCTAAACTTGGTCTTGGTATCCTTTCTGGAATGACGGCAAGCCAATTCGTTCAGAGCGTTGAACGTGAAGATATCTCGACACTGGTTAAACTGCCGGGTGTTGGTAAGAAAACGGCAGAGCGTCTGGTTGTTGAAATGAAAGACCGCCTGAAAGGGTGGGGAGCAGGTGATCTGTTTACGCCTGCAACGGATGCTGCGCCAATGGACTCGATGCCAGCGGTTCACGATGCTGAAGAAGAAGCAGTAAGCGCACTACTTGCGTTGGGTTATAAACCGACTCAAGCCTCTAAAGTTGTTGCTCAAGTGGCTAAAGATGGCATGACCAGCGAACAATTGATTCGCGAAGCACTGAAGTCGATGGTTTAATACCTCATATACTTGTTCTAGAAAATAGACTCATTCACTTTGCCTGTACGCAGAGTTAGGAATAACAGAATTTATGATTGAAGCCGATCGCCTGATTGCACCGGATAATCCGGTCTTTAAAGATGAAGATGTTATCGACCGTGCAATACGTCCAAAGGCGTTAGCCGACTATCAAGGTCAGGACCACGTTCGTAACCAGATGGAGATTTTCATTCAAGCAGCCCAAATGCGAAATGAAGCTCTGGATCATCTGTTGATTTTTGGCCCTCCCGGTTTAGGTAAAACCACGTTGGCGAACATTGTTGCCAATGAAATGGATGTGAGCATCCGTACGACTTCAGGTCCAGTTTTAGAAAAAGCGGGCGATTTAGCCGCGCTATTAACTAACCTCGAAGAAAACGATGTGCTTTTCATTGATGAGATCCACCGCTTAAGTCCTGTGGTTGAAGAGGTTTTGTATCCAGCAATGGAAGATTACCAACTGGATATCATGATTGGTGAAGGCCCTGCGGCTCGCTCTATCAAGATTGACCTTCCTCCATTTACTTTGATTGGCGCAACCACTCGTGCTGGCTCACTAACATCGCCATTACGTGACCGTTTTGGTATTACTCAGCGTCTTGAGTACTACAAGGTTGAAGATCTTCAAAACATCGTTCAGCGCAGCGCTGATTGCCTTGGACTTTCATTGGAGTCGGATGGGGCATTAGAAATTGCTCGTCGTGCTCGTGGTACACCGCGTATCGCGAACCGTTTATTACGCCGTGTACGAGATTACGCGGAAGTGAAAGCCGACGGACATATTTGCCCAGACGTAGCGGATAAGGCACTCAATATGTTGGACGTTGATGCCAAAGGCTTTGACTACATGGACAGAAAGCTTCTACTTGCGATTATGGAGAAGTTTGGTGGTGGTCCGGTCGGTATCGACAATATGGCAGCCGCGATTGGTGAAGAAAAAGATACGATTGAAGATGTATTGGAACCGTATTTGATTCAGCAGGGTTATCTGCAAAGAACACCAAGAGGCCGAATTGCTACCGACAGAGCGTATTTACACTTCGGAATAGACAAACCCTCAAATCGTTAACTTATTCATTTCTAAAGATCCCAGTTGCATAAGCGCTGGGATTTTTTGGTTTTTATTGAATAACAACTCTTTGAGCAAATCGATAAAAAGGCTAAATATCGAAATTCAAAAATGGAAACTTTGATTTCAAGTTTGATTTAGCTAACAAAAAATGAAATAAACTGTCATATCTTTTGTTAATACTTTATAGGTAGTTGTAATTTGGATGTTGAAGTGGTGCTGAGCTTTTGTCACAGATATCATGCGCGGTTATTAACAACGCTAAAATTGGTGTGATTTTAATCATGATTGTTTAAAAATAACTCTAATTTGCTTGAATAAAATTGATACAAATCAACGCAGACTTCTCCTATAAACCTTTTGAAACATACTGATTTTACCAGTAATATTAGCGCCAGCTATATTAGCTCATGCTTAACAATAATCTAACTATAACGGTACGTTTTTGCTACAAATTTCAATTTGTAATAACAATTATATAAATTGTTTTAACATGGATATTTGCGGTGAATAATCACACAAGTGTCATTCAGCCGACACAAAGGAGTTACCATGATTGATGTTGTTGATCTGTCGCGATTGCAGTTTGCATTTACAGCGATGTATCACTTCCTATTTGTTCCACTGACTTTAGGTATGGCATTTCTTCTTGCCATTATGGAGTCAGTATATGTAATGACTGGCAAACAAATTTACAAGGACATGACCAAGTTCTGGGGTAAATTGTTTGGTATTAACTTTGCTCTTGGTGTAGCGACAGGCTTAACCATGGAGTTTCAGTTTGGTACGAACTGGTCTTACTATTCTCACTACGTTGGAGACATCTTCGGTGCTCCGCTAGCTATTGAAGCGCTTGTTGCATTCTTCCTAGAGTCTACTTTTGTTGGTCTTTTCTTCTTCGGTTGGGACAGATTGTCAAAGCGTCAGCACTTAGCGGTAACGTGGTTAGTAGCACTTGGCTCTAACTTCTCAGCGCTTTGGATCTTGGTAGCGAACGGCTGGATGCAAAACCCAGTGGGTGCGGAATTTAACTTTGAAACCATGCGTATGGAAATGGTGAGCTTCGCTGAAGTTGTACTAAACCCAGTAGCGCAAGTTAAATTCGTACACACAGTGGCGTCTGGTTACACAACGGGTGCAATGTTCATCCTTGGTATCAGCTCATACTACATTCTTAAAGGTCGTGACCTTGCCTTTGCTCGTCGCTCTTTTGCGATTGCAGCATCTTTCGGTATGGCGGCGATCTTGTCAGTAATCGTGCTAGGTGATGAATCTGGTTACGAGCTTGGTGAAGTTCAAAAAGTGAAGCTCGCTGCGGTAGAAGCAGAGTGGCACACTGAAGAAGCACCAGCTGCATTTACTGTTTTTGGTATTCCAAACCAAGAAACAATGAATACTGACTACGCAATTAAAATCCCTTACGTAATGGGTATCATCGCAACGCGTTCGCTTGATACTGAAGTAACGGGCCTGCGTGACTTACGTGATGATCACGTTGATCGTATCCGTACTGGTATGTACGCATACGAGCTGCTTGAAAAGCTACGTTCAGGCGACAAGTCTGAAGAAAACATTGCAGCGTTCGACGAAGTGAAAGGTGACCTAGGTTACGGTCTGCTTCTTAAGCGCTACACAGACGATGTTGTTGATGCAACAGAAGACCAAATCCAAATGGCTGCGGATGATTCTATCCCAACAGTTTGGCCTCTATTCTGGTCGTTCCGTCTGATGGTTGCTTGTGGCTTCATCATGCTGTTTGTATTCGGTGCGGCGTTTGTTCAAACGTGTCGTCAGAAGATCGAACAGAAACCATGGATACTTAAAGCGGCGCTATTCTCAATCCCACTACCTTGGATTGCGATCGAAGCGGGTTGGTTCGTTGCTGAATTTGGTCGTCAACCATGGGCGGTTGGTGAAATCCTACCGGTTAACGTGGCTGCATCAGCACTAACTATTGAACAGCTTTGGACTTCACTATTCGCTATTCTGGCACTGTACACAGTGTTCTTAATTGCTGAAGTTTACCTAATGCTGAAATTCGCACGTAAAGGTCCAAGTAGCTTAAAGACAGGCCGTTACCACTTCGAACAAAACGATAACTCTGTTGAAGACAAAGTTAGCCGTTCAGTCGAAGTATAAGTGAGGGAATATTATGTTTGATTACGAAAGCTTACGACTTATTTGGTGGGTATTGATCGGTGTTCTACTGGTTGGTTTCGCCGTAACTGATGGCTTCGATATGGGTGTTGCAGCCCTTTCACCTGTTATCGGTAAGAGCGACACTGAACGTCGTATTATGCTAAACACGATTGCCCCCCACTGGGATGGTAACCAAGTTTGGCTTATCACTGCGGGTGGCGCATTGTTTGCTGCATGGCCACTGGTTTACGCGACATCTTTCTCTGGTTTCTACTTCGCAATGTATGCGACGTTAGCTGCGCTTTGGTTACGACCACTTGCTCTTGATTACCGTTCTAAGATTGAAGATCCAAAATGGCGTAAGACTTGGGACTACGCACTTTGCTTTAGTGGCACAGTTCCACCGATCATTTTCGGTGTGGCATTTGGTAACCTATTACAAGGTGTTCCATTCGAACTGAACGAATTCATGATGTCTAAGTACCATGGTACGTTCTTCGCTCTGCTAAACCCGTTTGCATTGCTTTGTGGTGTGTTGGCTCTGATGTTGTTCGTGATGCAAGGTGCAACATGGCTTCAAATGAAGACAACAGAAGAGCTGCACAGTCGCGCTCGTAACGTTGCTCAGATCACTGGCCTAATTGCTATTGCTCTATTCGTTATTGGTGGCTTCTGGGTTCAATCTATCGAAGGTTATGTAATTACAAGCACTATCGATACGTTTGCTGATTCAAACCCACTAAACAAAGAAGTATCACTTCAAGTTGGTGCTTGGATGACAAACTTCGAAACGTATCCAGCAATGTGGGCTGCGCCGATTCTTGGTGTAGCAATGCCACTACTTGCTGTGATTGCATCTCGCTTTGAGCGTGGTGGTTTCGCATTCTTGTTCTCAAGCCTATCTAACGCTGGTGTTATTTTAACGGCTGGTTTTGCAATGTTCCCATTCGTAATGCCATCTAGCCTGAACCCTAGCCATAGTTTGACTATGTGGGATTCAACAGCAAGTGAGCTAACGCTTGGTCTTATGACTGGAGTTGCGGCGGTAATGGTTCCTGTGATTCTGGGCTACACGACTTGGACATACTACAAAATGTTTGGTCGTCTAGATAAGAAACACATCGAAGATAACGACGTTTCAGCTTACTAAGCTAGAAGTTAAATAACTTAGGAGAAATTTTATGTGGTATTTCGCATGGATTTTGGGTGTACTTCTAGCATGTGCATTCGGCATCATCAATGCTCTTTGGCTTGAGCATTCAGAAATGATGGATAAAGACAGTGAGTAATCTCGCAGAGCAAGTTGCTAAATTACATCAACCAATGGATAAGACTCTGTTAAGAGCTTTATCCCTAATATTGGGTTTCATGCATGTTGGTTTAGTAATGTGGGATCCTGAAACGTATGCGGCAAGCATCGGTGGCTTTAACGCTATCATTGGGCCTATGTTCATCTGGGCTGTATGCTCGAGCATGGTTTATGGTATCGGTTTTAAACCAAGAGCTTGGATGTGGCAGTTATTATTCAGCCCTTACGTTTCACTCACGATTTTGCTCTATCTAACCGTGCTGCGCCTTATCTAAATGGGGTCGTGGACTAGGTTTATAACAAAGTAAACCTAGGTAGTTGTTGGGTTTTTAGCCAAAAAGAGGTCATCTTATACAGATGGCCTTTTTTTTCGTCTTTCAAATCAAATAAATCACTGCCATATACTTTTAATGATAAAGAGTTAGGTTATAGTGAGATCTTTATCGTTTTGGGTTGTGGTAGCAAATTGCAGGGATTATCTAAGCCATTTACTTGGCCTGTGACAGTGTATTACGAAGACACCGATGCTGGTGGGGTGGTATATCATGCCAACTATCTTAAGTTCTTTGAGCGCGCTCGAACTGAGATGTTGCGTTCAATTGGCGTCTCTCAGCAAGTCTTGTTAGAACAAAATATCGGTTTCGTAGTCCGACATATGGACATTGATTTTATTCAAGGTGCGCGACTTGATGATTCTTTACAAGTCATTACAAATATTTACGAGTTGAAGCGAGCAACCTTGGTCTTCTGTCAAGAGATCGTAAATCCTGATGGCAAGGCATTGTGTAAAGCAATGGTTAAGGTAGCATGTATCGATAATCAAAAAATGAAACCCAAAGCAATGCCAACATTTATTCTCACGGAGCTAACGAATAGTGACTGCTGAAATCTCAATCTTAGGCCTAATATTAGAAGCTAGCTTACTAGTTAAGATGGTCATGCTGATTCTTATGGGCATGTCTGTTGTTTCTTGGGCAATGATCATAAAAAGAAGTAAAGTATTATCTCAAGCTTCTAAACAAACAGAAGTCTTTGAAGACAAATTTTGGTCTGGCGTTGATCTTGCTAAATTGTACCAAGAGAGCAATAAACGCAAAGACGAGCTTTCTGGTACTGAAGAAATCTTCTACGCAGGCTTCACCGAATTTGCTCGCCTTCGTAAATCTAATGCCACTTCTCCTGATTTCATTATGGAAGGCACTGGTCGTGCAATGCGCGTTGCGGTTGCCCGTGAAGTGGATGAGCTAGAAACCAATTTACCTTTCCTAGCGACCGTCGGTTCTATCAGTCCTTATATCGGCCTTTTTGGTACGGTCTGGGGCATCATGCACTCATTCATCGCACTAGGCGAAGTGAAGCAGGCGACACTCGCGATGGTTGCACCTGGTATTGCAGAAGCTCTGATTGCAACAGCGATGGGTCTATTCGCTGCTATTCCAGCTGTTATGGCTTACAACCGCTTCAGTAGCCGAGTAGGTAAACTCGAACATAACTACGCGACTTTCTCTGAAGAGTTTCACAGTATTCTTCACCGTCAAGCGATGGCTGGCAGGGAATAATAGATGGCTGGATACCAACCTAAAAAACGCAAAATGACGGCAGAGATTAACGTTGTACCTTACATCGACGTTATGCTGGTTTTGCTGATTATTTTTATGGTGACCTCACCATTCGTCACACAAGGTGTTGATGTTGAATTGCCAAAGGCTTCAACGGCTAAGTCAGCTCAAGATTTACTGGGTGACGAGAACGCGAGCTTCATTATCGTTGAAGTGAACAAAGACGGTGAGCTTGGCTTGAGCGTTAACGATGAAGAGGTTCAA
Organism: Vibrio sp. QJM3NY_15; assembly: GCF_057785995.1. Classification (NCBI taxonomy): domain Bacteria; kingdom Pseudomonadati; phylum Pseudomonadota; class Gammaproteobacteria; order Vibrionales; family Vibrionaceae; genus Vibrio; species Vibrio sp. QJM3NY_15. The sequence goes on along the minus strand of NZ_CM173517.1, from coordinate 2,378,104 downwards.
CGAGGCCTGTCAATTGAAGACATTATTGTTCGGGTTAAAGCGGAATTGTCTCTGAATCCTAACTCTCCAGTGGCGGTCGGCGGTGATGCCGCAACGCCTTACGCTGAAGTTGTTTTATTACTTGATGAATTAAGCCGTGCAGGTGTGCCCAAGGTTGGCCTTTTAACGGATATAAGGGAATAGCTCCGTAGCATTCATGAAAGCGAATAATAAAAAATCCAATAATTTCAAAACGCCGCTTCTAATTTCAATCGGGCTGCATGTCATTCTATTCGTCGCTCTTATTTGGGGAGCAGACTTCACGATGTCAGAACCTAAGCCAACAGGGCAGATGGTTCAGGCGGTCGTGATTGACCCTCAGTTAGTTCGCAAGCAAGCCCAACAGATTCGTCAACAAAGAGAAGCTGCGGGTAAGAAAGAACAAGAACGGTTAGACAAGTTACGTCGCGAAAGCGAGAGACTTGAAAAGAATCGTAAAGCGGAAGAAGAAAACATCCGCAAGCTGAAAGAAAAACAAGCCAAAGAAGCGAAAGCGACGCGAGAAGCTGAAAAACGCCGAGTTGAAAAAGAGAAACAACGTAAAGTTGAAGAGGCTCGTTTAAAGACAGAACAAAAGAAAGCCGCGAAAGCAGAAGCTGATCGTAAGCTAAAAGAAGCCGCTGTGGTTAAGGCGGAGAAAGAACGCAAGGCCAAAGAAGCGGCTGTCGCCAAAGCTGAACAAGAACGCGTGGCAAAAGAAAAAGCCGCGAAAGAGGCTGCAGACAAAGCTCGCAAAGAAAAAGAAGCCGCTGAACGTGCTGAAAAGCAGCGTATAGCGAAAGAGAAAGAAGCGGCAGCAGCAGCGGAGAAAGCCCGTAAAGCAAAAGAAGCTGCAGCAAGAGCCGAAAAAGAGCGCAAACAACAAGAGGCAGCATTGAACGATATCTTTGCTGGGCTTGAAACTGAGTCGACTCAAAACTCTTCGGCTAAACAACAATTTATTAGTGATGAAGCACAGCGTTACGGTGCGATTTATACTCAGCTCATTCAACAGAACTTATTGTTAGAAGACAGCTACAGAGGACGCTCATGTCGAGTGAACCTTAAGCTCATTCCAACGGGCTCAAACGCTATTTTGGGTAGCTTAAGCATCTTGGATGGCGATAGCCGTTTGTGCGCAGCAACCAAGCGTGCCGTGGCACAAGTGCAATCTTATCCATTGCCGAAAGACCCGGACATTGTGAAATCACTGAAAGACATCAATTTAACTGTATCACCAGAGTAAAAGGACGAACTTGTGTTAAAAAAACTATTACTGAGTTTTGTTTTTGTAATAGCGACAAGCAGCCAGTTTGCACATGCAGCACTGGAGCTGGTTATTACAGACGGTATAAACTCTGCTAGACCTATTGCCATCGTGCCTTTCCGTTGGGAAGGTGCAGGACCTTTGCCACACGATGTATCAGCGGTTATCGCTTCTGACTTACAACGTAGTGGTAAATTCAGCCCAGTTGCAACAAGCAAAATGCCTCAAACGCCTTACAGCGAAACAGAGGTCGACTTTGATGCTTGGACTAACTTAGGTGTTGATTCATTACTAACCGGTAGCATTACTAAAAATGCTGAAGGGCAATACGTCGTCAACTACCAGTTGATAGACATTGTTCGTGGTCAACTGACCAAAGGACAAAGCCGTGCGTTAAGTGATGAAGGCCAATTGGTACTTTCTAAAGACCACGTTTTGTTCAATAAGAAAGCGACGGTTCCGGGTAAACGCTTGAGAGAGTACGCACACCGTATTTCTGATTTAGTGTATGAAGAACTGACTGGTGAGAAAGGCGCGTTTTTAACTCGTATCTCTTACGTGGTAGTGAACGACAAAGATAAATACCCATACCAACTTCGTGTTGCTGATTACGATGGTTTCAACGAGCGTTTAGTACTTCGCTCTAAACAACCTCTAATGTCACCAGCATGGTCTCCAGACGGTAAGAAGCTGGCTTATGTAAGCTTCCAAAATGGCCAAGCTGAAATATTCATTATGAATATTTACACCGGTGAACGTGAGAAGGTGACGTCATACCCTCGTCACAATGGCGCGCCAAGATTCTCGCCAGACGGTAAGACATTGGCATTGGTATTGTCGAAAACAGGCAGCCTTCAAGTGTACACACTTGACCTTGCTAGCCGTAAGCTGACTCAAATTACCCGCGGGCGTTCTAATAATACTGAACCATTCTGGCACCCAGATGGCAAGTCTCTTATTTTCACGTCGGATCGTGGTGGTAAACCTCAGATTTATAATGTAAATTTGTCCAATAATTCGACTTCTCGTATTACTTGGCAAGGTAGCCAAAACTTAGGTGGCCAGATCACCCCTGATGGACGATTCCTGATCATGGTAAATCGTAGCAACTCAGGTTTTAACTTGGCTAAGCAAGATTTGGAAACCGGTGCAGTTCAGGTGCTAACAAAAACACTGTTAGATGAATCTCCAAGCATTGCACCGAATGGGGGTATGGTTATCTATAGCTCTATTTACAACAAAACAAACGTGCTATCGATGGTTTCTATCGATGGTCGTTTTAAAGCTAGATTACCGGCAACCAACGGACGCGTAAGAGCGCCTGCATGGTCACCGTTCCTCTAGTTAAGGTGATACATTCTTTTAGCTATTGATAGTGTTAACTATTGTGGCAATTAACTATCTATAGCACTTAGTCGCTGTAGAAACTAAGTTTGATAACGTAAGGAAAAAAAGATGCAACTTAACAAAGTTCTTAAAGGCTTGATGATTGCACTACCAGTGATGGCAGTAACGGCATGTAGCTCAACTGATGAAGCAACATCTGCAACTTCAGGTACTGAAAGCAACCAAACAACTTCAGGTTCAGAAGGCAACGTAGACACAACTGTTGTAACGCCAATTGATGCTAACGCTCAACTGTCTGAGCAAGAGCTTAAAGAGCAAGCGCTACGCGAAACTCAAACAATCTACTTTGCATTCGATAACTCTACTATCGCTAGCGACTACGAAGAAATTCTAGCAGCTCACGCAGCTTACCTAAGCAACAACGTTGACATGAACGTTACTATCGAAGGTCACGCTGATGAACGCGGTACTCCTGAGTACAACATCGCACTTGGCGAGCGTCGTGCACAAGCTGTAGCGAAATACCTACAAGCTCTAGGTGTTCAAGCAGACCAAATCTCTATCGTAAGCTACGGTGAAGAGAAGCCACTTCTTCTAGGTCAATCTGAAGATGTGTACGCTAAAAACCGTCGCGCAGTACTAGTTTACTAATTTTAGTAGGCTATATAATTGAGGAATTGCCTCATGTTCAGTAACACAAAGCGAGTCATTTTGCTTTCGTTACTGGCAAGTGCAGCGAACATCGCGTTCGCTGCACCAGCTCCAGTATCCGATCTCAATAGCACCGCAACCAATTCATCATCTTCCTCTCGATCAGCAGCCTCTAACGAATCAGATATCGAGCGTTTAGAGCGCCTGCTTCAAAATCGCAACCTCGTTCAGCTTCAAATGCAACAGCAAATCGACGACATGGCACTGGAGATCAGTGAACTTCGTGGTGAACTGGAACGAAACAGTTACGATATGAAGCAAATGCTAGAGCGCCAACGTGAACTGTTCATTGAACTGGATCGTGTAAGAGGCGAGGTGAAAGCAGCAGGAACAGCAACGGTAGCAGTGGCAGCGAGCGAAGGCTCTAAAGATGCTTCTGGTACGTTCAGTACTGATGTCGATGAGCAAACCGCTTATCAAAATGCTGTAGATATGATTCTAAAGCAACGAGACTACACGGGGGCTATCGCAGCATTCCAAAAGTTTCAAAAAGACTTCCCAGATTCTACCTTCACACCTAACTCACATTACTGGTTAGGTCAGCTTTATTTCGCTAAGAAGCAAGATAAAGAAGCCGTGAAGAGCTTTGCCGCTGTTGTGTCGTACAAAGACTCAAACAAGCGAGCAGATGCGCTGGTTAAGCTTGGTGACATAGCTGCACGCAACAATAATGCGACGCAAGCTAAGAAATATTACCAACAAGTCGTTACCGAGTACCCAAACAGTGCTTCGGCTAAAGTGGCCAAAACCCACTTATAAAAAAAATAGAGGTGCTCAGGTACCTCTTTTTTATACCAGCTTACTTCCTTAATATTTACTCAGCCGCTTTGTGACGCCAACGCATCACCTTGTTTATGCGTTTTAAGTCTTAGCTAGTCATCGCTTGCAACCAATCCTTTTTGATCCTCATCGCTGTCCTGTGTAGAATACTCTAATCCTCGGAAGAAGTTGCGTAGAGCAAGAGCAATGAGTCATATACTAGATAAAATCGATACAGTTTACCCGTTTCCGCCGAAGCCAGTTCCATTGAGCGACGCTCAGAAACAGGCCCACATCGCGAACATCAAAAAACTACTTCAAGAAAAAGATGCAGTTCTAATTGCACACTACTACACAGATCCTGAAATTCAGGCTCTGGCTGAAGAAACTGGTGGTTTCGTTGGCGATTCTTTAGAAATGGCTAAGTTCGGTAACCGTCATTCAGCAAGCACTTTGATCATAGCTGGTGTTCGTTTCATGGGTGAGTCTGCGAAGATTCTTACGCCTGAAAAACGCATTCTAATGCCAACGCTTGAAGCTGAATGTTCACTTGATCTTGGTTGTCCTGCTGACAAATTTACAGAATTTTGTGATGCTCACCCTGACCACACCGTGGTTGTATACGCGAACACCTCTGCCGCTGTTAAAGCTCGTGCAGACTGGGTGGTTACGTCGAGCATTGCTTTAGAAATCGTTGAAAGCCTAGACGCTGAAGGCAAACCCATTATTTGGGGCCCTGACCGCCACCTAGGTTCTTACATCGCAAATCAAACTGGCGCTGACATGTTGCTTTGGCAAGGTGAGTGTATCGTTCATGATGAATTCTCAGCGGATGCTTTGAAGAAAATGAAATCGGTCTACCCAGAAGCGGCTATTTTGGTTCACCCAGAGTCACCAGCAAGTGTGGTTGAACTGGCTGATGCTGTAGGTTCAACGAGCCAGCTAATTAAGAAGGCAAAAGAGCTGCCTCATCCACAGATGATTGTCGCAACTGACAAAGGTATCTTCTTCAAGATGCAACAATTGGTTCCTGAAAAAGAACTGATTGAAGCACCAACAGCGGGTGCTGGTGCAACGTGTCGTAGCTGCGCACACTGTCCTTGGATGGCTATGAATGGCCTTGAAGCGATTGAAAATGCACTTGAGCATGGTGGTGAGCAACACGAAATCTTCGTTTCTGACGAATTACGCGTTAAGTCTCTTATTCCATTGAACCGCATGCTAGATTTTGCTGAACAGCTTAATGTGCAGGTAAAAGGTAACGCGTAAGCCGTTCTTTTATCTAACGTATGAAAAACCAGCCAATAGTGCTGGTTTTTTTGTACCTGAGTATAGGGCGACCATATCAATCTTGTGGTCATGTATCTTTTTCTGATGATACATCTTGTTGATATCGCGTATTTTTTCTAGCATGTAACTAAGAGAAATGGATTAGAGGCTTGAATGATAATCTGGTTACAACTCAAACGCTGGATCAAAGCAAACATCTTTGTTTTGAATGGCAAAAACTTACTGTTCACTTTTCTTGGCTACATAGTTCTATCGTGGTCGATGCTGTATTTGGCGGGTGAAACAGATTTAACCAGTTCGGTTACCGTATTTGCTTACTACTTGGTGGTGACGGCTTCTACAGTTGGTTATGGTGATTTGTCACCGACCACGGCTGCGGGACAGTGGATAGTTATTTTATTTGTGATTCCAGGCGGGTTGAGCCTTTTCGCCGCACTACTCGGTAAAGTGGCGACAGAAGGTGTTGAATATTGGCGAGCAGGCTTGCTAGGAAAAAGGAGAGTTAGAGTGGACAACCACATTTTGATGCTTGGATGGAATGAGCAAAGAACCATTCATCTCATTCGCATGTTGCAGCATGAAGAAACGGGCAAGCGACCAATCGTATTATGTACTCGTTCAGATATTGAGAACCCGCTACCTGGTGAAATCAATTTCGTTAAAGTGAATAGCTACACTGATGGCAAAGAGATGGAGAAAACGGGCATCGAGTCAGCAAGTTGCATCTTGATTGATAACCCAGAAGACGACATCACTTTATCTGCGGCGCTCTACTGCGCGAACCGAAATCCGAAGGCCCACCTTTTGGTTTACTTTAAAGATGAAGCATTGAGCGACCTGCTACACAAGCATTGTCCAAATTCAGAATGTATTCCTGCTGTTGGTGCGGAAATGCTGGCTAAAGCTGCTGTTGACCCAGGTTCTAGTGCGCTTCATCAAGAGTTATTAAGCTCCACAAGAGGCATGACACAGTATTCAACGTACTTCCCTGAAAACGCCGAGCCTGTGACCGTTGCGCCTATTTTCTCTGTGTTTAAAGAGAAGTATCAAGCAACGTTGATCGCGATTGATACGGGTCGTGGAATTGAACTTAACCCAGAACTTGATCAAGTTGTCAGCAGTGGGACTAAGTTGTTTTATATTGCCGATGAACGAATCGATCACTTCGATTGGAAAGGCTTTTAAACTAACACCATTCCTTCAGATCTAAAAAAGGCCTCATCGTGAGGCCTTTTTGTTATCGTTCGGTTGAGCGAGTCGAGCTCATTCACTAGCTGACTAGTATCTTTTGTAGAGCTTGTTTCTTTGGCAGAGGTTACTGCGCTTCAGCCAACGCGATGCCGCGCTGCGTTAGTCCACAAAGCATTACAGGAACTGCGTTGAAGATCTCTTCAAATTGCTCTAGGCCTTCAATACCTTGCTCTGCAAGCGTTGCGATTGACGTTTCTGGATCGTAAAGCATGCTAAGTGAAAGTAACACACCACCGACAAGGGCGTTGTCTTCGCTGTCTTCAGGCATCAGTGTTTCCCAATCATCTCGGGCGATCTGCCAGCCTTGAAGCAAGCCTTCACAAAAATCGCGAGCTGCGGTATTCACCACTTCTGCATCATCCAGTTGGCAATCTTCAGGCCAAACCCACGTGCCTTCGATTAGTTCAGGACGTGTTTTATTCCAAAGAGAGATGATAACTTCAATGTAGCTTTCAAGTTGTTCACCATCCGTAAATGGAGCGACTTCTTCACCACCCCAAAGGAACGGTAGCCACTCATGCGGTGTTAACACATTAGGCGCCGCTGCCATTGCAGTGACAAATCCCATGGTTTTGTGTTCTGTGATTAGCTTTCCTTCCAACTCTGGAAGCGCAAGAATATCTTGTAAGGTCAAAGTGAGGTACCGTAAAAGGGAACATATTTGCGCTTATAGTACCAATGAACTTGTGCCAATCAAGCTTCAATCTAAAAAGGCTTGATGTCGTTGGTGATAAACACTAGGTTTAACAGAAAAGAAAACAATAAAAGAATTATGCAGATACGGTCGTCTTTAAAGAAAAAAAGCATGGTAGCGCTTGGTTTATACCTTGCGATGTTTATTGCCATTGTCGGCAGTGTGACTTATTACGTCGTAGAATCCCCTGTGCGTGCCAAATTACAACAAAACCTCGACTTGCGTACGGAGTTGTTGTCCGCATTGATTACAGAGCCACTCAGTAGCTCTCAAGGCTTTGTTGATAGTTTAGTTGGTTTCGCTCAGGCACATCGCAATGGTGACGATGTCATCCCGCTGTTTAAGTCGATGTTGGCGGCGAGTGATGACACGATCGTCAGCGCGGGTATTTGGCCTGAACCTTATGTGTTGGATTCTAAAAAGCTGCTTAACAGCTATTTTTTCAACAAAGCCGACGACGGCACGATTGACCAACTGTTTTCTTATAACAACCCTAAAAACGCCCCATATCATGAAGAATATTGGTACACGTCTGTCGTAGACAAACCACAGGGAACCATCTCATGGAGTGATGTGTATATCGACCCATACACACACGTTCGAATGATCACTGCTTCTTCCCCTTATTATTACGATGGAACCTTCGCGGGCGTTGCGACTGTGGATCTTTCCCTCGAAGAGCTATTGGGTTTCATCAAAAACCATGCAGAAGAGTACAACCTTGGTATTACGCTGAGAGATAAACTCAACCAAGTGTTGGTTTCCCATAACTTCAATCTCGTAGAAGGGATCTACATCAGTAGCAGCCAATTTGGCGAATTCGGTTGGCAAGTGGATGTGGTTAACTCAAAGTCACGTGTGGCAGACGAAGTTTTTCGCCAAGTGATGAGTATCGAGGGCGGTATTGTGCCGCTATTACTACTGTGTGTAATGGCTGGTTATTACTTATTGAACCGCTATTTGATTAGTCCGATAACAACCATCGCCGCTAAGGTTGATGGTTCGAAAGCGGGTGAAATCATTGATGTTGATTATTCAAGTGATGATGAAATCGGCCACTTGATTAAGACCTTCAACGAAAAGACCATTTACCTCGAAGCGGAAAAGGTCAAAGCTCAAGCATCAACCAATGCTAAAACAGCTTTTCTCGCGACCCTGTCACATGAAATCCGCACGCCAATGAATGGGGTGTTGGGCACCGCTCAGATCTTGCTAAAAACGCCGCTAAATTCTGACCAAGAGAAGCATCTTAAGAGTTTGTATGATTCGGGCGATCATATGATGACTTTACTCAATGAGATATTAGACTTTTCTAAAATCGAGCAGGGCAGGTTAGATTTGGATGAAACTCGATTCCCGCTTGATTCGATCATCGGCAGTATTAACAGTGTTTACTACACATTGTCTTCCGAGAAAGGGCTTCAATTCAAAGTGTATTCTGAGGTGCCTTCTGGTCGTTGGTACTTTTCGGATAAAGCACGCTTGCGCCAAATCTTGTTTAATCTACTGAACAACGCCGTGAAGTTCACTTCTAGAGGCTTCGTTGAGGTGTATCTCAAAGAAGTCGTAGAAGGGAGTGAGACTTACCTCAGTATTCGAGTTCGTGATACTGGCATTGGGATCTCCAAAGAAGCCCAAAAGCGTATTTTCAAGCCTTTTGAACAAGCAGAGTCGTCGACAACAAGGCGTTTTGGCGGTACAGGCCTTGGCTTGGCGATTGTAAAGAAAATCGCCCAACTTATGGATGGCAGTATTACAGTCACCAGTGAAGAAGGGATAGGCACGAGCTTTGATGTTCGACTAAAGATTCAACCCTGTCAGCCTGGAGAGATAGAGAGCTTGCCTCACCAGAAGTTGGATTATTCTGGCTTGAAAGTGCTGATTGTGGAGGATAACCGAACCAATACAATCATCATCGAAACATTCATGAACAGCAAAGGGTTCACGTGTAAAAGCGTGGAAAACGGTGAGCTTGCCATACAAGCCGTCGTTGCTGAGCACTTTGATTTGGTGTTGATGGATAACCATATGCCTGTAATGGACGGTGTTGAATCAACAACCGCGATTCGCGCTCTGATTGGCGATGTTTCATCAGTCTTGATCTTAGGTTGTACTGCTGATGTTTTCAAAGAGACTCGTGAACGGATGCTCGGCGCCGGCGTGGATTATATTATTGCGAAACCCATTGATGAACGAGAGCTTGATGACGCGTTATTCCGTTATTCAAACAAGCTTTACCAGTTCCACGAGGAAGATAGCGCTAATCACGACAACAATCATGATCAAGCCATTCATGAAAGAGAAGGTCATGGTCTAGAAAAACATGGATTAGACAGACATAACGGAAATGTGCCCAAAACACATTTTCATGAGGAAAAAAGCCAAAGCCGCTCGTTGCCTAAACCTGACCTACGAAACAAAGACAACACAGAAGAACTTCTGGTCACGCTTTACGTAGCACTAGAAGACAATAATCTAGAGTTGATTCGATTTGCGTTAGAGAGTCTGCGTGTTCACGTCAAGCCAATGAACAATGCTGAACTTACCTATCAAGTTGATAAGGCACTAGAACAGGTATCTCTGGGAGAGCCTCCTTCTCAAGATGTCATCAATATCATTACTGTAAATATACCTATGGCTTAGATGTTATTTAATTACAGAAAAATAATAACGAATTGTCTACTATTTGACCTTAATAAGATTTATTGGTGGAAGTAACTGCTTTTCAAGTGGTTTTTGGTTGTTAATTTACAACTTGATTTTTAATTTGGAATGTATGACTACTAATCTTGTGATTTAATAGCGACATTATCTGGCAGGGTGTAAATGAACCTTGTTTATATGTTGCTAATTCACTCAGTAGGCAGTGATATATTTTAGGTTTGGTATTAATGAAGTCTCGTGGTCCATTTTGTATTCGTAACGCAGCGGCGGATACATTTGCTATGGTAGTTTTCTGTTTTATCTCTGGCATGATCGTAGAAGTGTTTATTTCAGGTATGACGTTTGAGCAATCTCTTGCTTCTCGAACGTTATCTATTCCGGTAAACATTGCTATCGCTTGGCCTTATGGGGTTTTTCGTGATTGGTTCTTGCGTAATGGTGCAAAGCTTTCACAAAGTTCGTTGATGAAGAATATATCTGACCTTTTAGCTTACGTGTTGTTCCAGTCGCCTGTGTATGCCGGTATTTTATTGGCGGTTGGTGCTTCAAGCGACCAGATCGTCACGGCTGTAACCAGTAACGCTGTAATCTCATGTGGTATGGGCGTGTTGTACGGTTACTTCTTAGATATGTGCCGTAAATGGTTTAGAGTTCCTGGCTATTACCAACAAGCTTAAGAAAAGCAACAAGCGTAAGTACAACGATAGAATGAAATTTGGTTTGTTTTTGATCTAATGAGTTAATTTGTAATCGAACAAGCCGAAAAAGGCACTTTTTTTGAGAATGCCCCTTGACCAAAGCAAGCAGAATCAATAAAGTAGCGCCTCGTTGAGTGACAAGCTCAACACACAATTTGTGGAAGGATGGCTGAGTGGCTTAAGGCGCTCGCCTGGAAAGCGAGTATACGTTTATAGCGTATCTGGGGTTCAAATCCCCATCCTTCCACCACTATTCAAAACCCTAGCAGAAATGCTGGGGTTTTCTCGTTTTAGAGCCTCTAGATTCCACGTCATCCGCTCCATTCTTAGTATCAGTCCCTTTAATCATTTCTTGATAGTCATTTCCTCTATTAATGCCGTCGCAGATTGAACGATCTTAGGTGTTTTTATCGTCGATAAACGCTTGATTTTTGGCATGAATCTAGATTATTAATAGTACGCAATATTAATAATCTAACTATTAGGAATCCATAACCCCATGACAGAAACCCTAGTTTCTCCATTGCTCTCCTTTACTATCGCGATCTCATTACTGTTTATTGGTAAAGGTTTGATCGAGCGATCGGAATTATTAAGGAAGTATTCATTACCAGAGCCTGTTATCGGCGGCTTTGTTTGTGCAGCGACCGTAGCTGCGCTTTACTATATTTTTGAAATCCAAATCACCTTTAGCTTAGATGTCAGAGATTTTTTGCTTCTCTACTTTTTTGCTGGCATCGGACTCCAAGCGGATATTAAAACGCTGATCAAGGGTGGGCGACCGTTGTTCATTCTGTTGTTTCTTGCTGCTGTTTTTATCGTGTTGCAAAACGTGGTCGGCATGGCGGTAGCTTCTGGCTTCGGAATGGATCCTAAAGCAGGCTTATTGTCCGGCTCTGTCAGCTTAATCGGTGGCGTAGGTACAACGTTGGCGTGGGCACCAATGTTTGTTGAAGAGTTTGGTATTTCGAACGCGCTAGAGCTCGGTGTGGCGTCCAACACGGTTGGCTTGATTGCGGCGTGTGTGATTGGTGGTCCAATTGCCAACTACCTACTTAATAAACACAAAATTAGCCCATCGAATGAAGAAGACGTGACGGTCGGTGCGTACCAAGAGAGTGAAACAAAAACAGAGCTAAGCCACTACGGCGTTCTGTGGGCTTGGTTAATCTTAAACCTAACTCTCATGCTTGGTTACAGCTTGAGTGAAGTTATTGACTCAATGGGCTTAAAACTCCCGCTATTCGTAAGCTGCTTAATCGCCGGTATCCTGATCGGGAACATTGGTCGAGCGTTGTTTAAGAAGCGTCGTACGCAAGAGAAAATAGCTCAAGGTCGCAAAGGTTTAGCGATGATCTCTGACATCTGTTTGGGGATGTTCTTAACCATGGCATTGATGGGGCTCCGAATCTGGGATCTTGATGGGTTGTTTGGCTATATCTCGGTGATCATGAGTATCCAAATTTTGCTTTCCCTGTTATTTACCATATTCGTCGTCTATTACTTGATGGGAAGAAACTACGACTCAGTGGTGATATGTTCTGGCTTCGGAGGCATTACTCTCGGCTCGACTGCCACAGCGATTGTGAACATGACTGCCGTTACGCATCGTTATGGCGCAAGCCCACAAGCTTTCATTGTGGTGCCTTTAGTGTGTGGTTTCTTTGTCGATTTGATTAATGCATTGGTGATTAGCTTCTTTGTCGGGATGTAGCTGTATTTGTTGTTTCCAACATAAAAGTAAAAATCCCTACCAATTTTGTTGATAGGGATTTTTGATTTGCCGTAAGCAACACTAAATTTTCAAATGGTCAATACTGGCTCAATTAGCCACGTACCTATTTCTACGTAGGCAACCTTTTTATTTATTTGGGTATTCAATCCAACTAGAGCCATCGAGAGTAATGTAGTATTTTCCTTTTACCTCTACCACTGTCGAGCCCGAGTTCTGAGCCACTAGAGGAGTTTCCGGCAGGTTTTCAGCTAATTTAGCTGGGGTGAACTGGCGACGGCTATAGATATCTTCTTCCAAAATATTGGCAACCAATTGCGAAAGCGCTAGATAGCTTGAAGGTGCTTTAACATGCTCGGTTTCACCATTACGCTCAATATTTTCTCCAAAAATTTTAATACCAACCGGGGTATGTACAATGGCAGGGGCGGGTATTTCCCTCATACCTTGTATTTGCATTCTGTCACCACGCATACCTGCTCCGTGTTCTGGTACGAGGGCAACAACGATATTGCGCTTTGACGCTTCAAGTTGCTTGAAAAAACCGTAAAGGTCATCAAGTAGGTTCTTCAAACGTTTTTTATAACTGATCATTGAAGTACTGGATTTTGAATTGATGATTCTATTGCCATCATGCAATGAGATTGAATTATATAGTGCGACTACTTTTTCATCGCTGCTGTTAAGCCTTTGTTGGAGCCAGTTATTTAGGACTTGCTTGTCTCTGAATATCGATGAGCCATCAAATGACTTTTGGTAAGGTTTAAACCCATCTTGAGACATGAGTTCTGTTTGTAAGTCTCCATCTTTTTTTATCAACTCAAGGAAGCTGTCGAATACACCGTTATGGTTCATTAACAGGTTCTCTTCAAAGCCAAGGTTTTTCAAATTATCAAACAGATAGCATTGGTTTGATGGAGCTGATGCAAACAGTTGGCTGTGTTCTTGCTGTCCACAGCTCGCTCTTAAGAGTCGAATAACAGCAGGGCCGCTGTATGACGTGCCTGCACTGAAGTTATCAAACATGATGTCAAATTCTTTAAACAACGGATGATTTGCTAAACCAGCAATCTCTATATCGTCCCACGCTACTGAACAAATACTTAAGAACAATAAGTCAAAGGGTGCATCTGTTTTGCTGTCCGGGCTAAACGAGACAGAACGAGACGCTTCCTGTTCGAAAAAGTCGGCTGTCAATTTGTTGAGGGACTGATCGTTTATTTCAGCAATTTGCGGTTGATCTGGACGCTCCACCACAGAATCGTTCTCTTGTGGTAAATTTGAACTAACAACAACTTGAGCTGAAGAGTCGGTATTGCCTGGCAAGCTGACATAAAGCATGGCTATGACTACAAAGACTGAGACTCGCAAAAACTTACTTAGAATGAAATAACCTGCGCATAGAGTGAATAAGCCAACGAGAGCTTCGAGTGAAACAAATCTTCCCATAAGCTCAATAAGGTATCCGATCTCAAACTGTACCAATTGTCCTGCTTGTGCCCAAAGCCTATCCAGTGGAGGGAGGTAAGAGTCATAATGTAATAGCCAAGCTGCTATCACTATAGCTATTAGGTGGCGAAATGCGTTGATTGGTTTCACTGCCACTGGGAGCAGTATAAACAGCAATAAAGCAAAGTTTTCAACTGGGTGGAAGTCAATTGTCCCTTGAACGAAAAGGGCTAGTTTGGCGATAAAATAGACATTCCACCAACCTAAACTTAGGTTTGCAAAAATGGAATCCTTAACATGAGGTTTCATTATTTAAGCTTCTTATTTTTAGTGATAATCACATCTTGTTCGAAATATCGTGAACGAGTCAGATGACGTTGATAAAAGCGTTTACCAAGCTCAATAGCATCGCGCAGGAAGTACCCTATTAGCACCCCGACAGAGGTACTGATACTTGCCGTAAGCAGGAAATCGTTAATGTTCATATGTTTCCCTTAGAGGCGATGACTGTTTTTATGGCGAATAGGGGAGTTATGTCAGCAATGGGTTGAGAAATATCTGAAAATATTTTCTGTTCTGTCGTTAGTTTCGACACTTCGGGAGAGATTGCTGTTTGATCTTCTATTATGTTCTGCAGTTCGGCTTCGATATCATGTTGAGTGTCATAGGTTTGAACCGTATGGAACAGATCGCGAATAGGAAACTCGAAGATGTTATTCAGCGCAACATTGATATCGTTATGACGGATAGCACTAAAAAGAACATACAGGGCATTATTACAGGCTGTGACAATATCACCGTCTCGGCGAATATGGCAAAGTCGCAAACATTCCTCAGGGGTCATTCCGGGTAATAGATTAAGCTTGATCAGTGCAAATCGAATGCTTGAGCGTGATGATATTGCAATAACATCGCTACAATAATTGGTAAACTCTTTGTTGAGTAAATAGCCTTTGTTCCCGAACTTCAGATCATATTTGAGCAGTGATTCAACATTTTTAGGCAAGGAGCGAGTCGATACTTGGCCTTGTATGGCCTCGACCTGAGTCATAAAGCGCATGTGAGGAACTTGAACTGGACAGATCAAATTGACTCCCGCCCGCAGTAGAAACTTTTCATCCGTATATCGCAGACACTGGTTGGTCTCTCGAATAACTATTTTTAACTGATTACCTGCTTTGGCTCGCAACCTGTAACAGTCAATAGCTAGCTGCCTAACTTCACTTTGATCGCCACAACTAAAGATCACGGTTGATGCTCTTGGACTATCAATCATGCTCAATAGTGTCTGATTGTCATTGGCTAAATGCACGCTTTTGGGCGCCTTAACTCCCTCACCTAAAACTTCTTTACTTACATAAATCCGTTCGCTGTCTGCTCTGTCTTCAGTAGTACCTGTCGAGTTTAGGCTCTGATTCAAAGTAGCTTCCAATTGATGGCTGTTTGAGCTCGTTAGGATATATTCGCTATCTGACTTAACCCCATGTTTGTTCGACCAAAAATCAACGAGGTAATTATAAGTCGACTCGTCTATTGGTGTCATCGTCGCTAACCCAGCTATATGTCGGTTATTCGTGAGTAGTTTAGGTTTTAATACGGATGTTGCAAGGTTCCCATAAATACACAAACTGATAGCTAAGTTTTTGTTAATGGCCAACTTTTCGATGTTTCGTAGAAACTCATTAATTTCATTGTCATTAGAATGAGCGAGTAAGGAGTCATGAATAAATAAAATATAAGTAGAACCTGTCTTTATATTTATCTTATGAATATCTCTGGATAGCAAAATAGGGTTAATTGTTTTTTTTGACTGATGAGTATTAACAAAATACATTTGATCTAGTGATGTGTTTGCTAAGTTATTGATCTTTGAAATGACTTCGTCAGTGATTCCAGTCAAGAATGTTTCTTTGTCTGTGAAGATTGTAAGTGATGTGTTGTCTTGATTTATTAGTAAGCTGAATAAGGAATCAATTGCTAGTCGCTTATGAGTAAACAAATTGACGTATACAGATTCATACTCTCTTTCACTGGTGGTCACTGGTAATCCATGAATCGAGTGCATAAAGTTCCTTAAGTTCAATGGCTTATTTGTTAGTTGGTAAGTAGCATATAACGAAGGGACTTATACTTTAAAGCTACGCAACTAATTTATGACAATAAAATGACGTAGATATTTTAATCAAGTTTGATCGAAAATTAAAATAGATATATTATAATTTTTCAAATAGTTATGTGTCACATCGTATATCATAGCCATTGTGAATGAATGTTTCCATGTTATTGATTTTAAATATAGATATTTAGTAAGCAGTTACAACCTGGCTTTAAGTTGCTCATTCTTTAATATCTAAGAAGAGACCATCTATTAAATGGAACGAGTGCGAACCAAGATTCCACGGTTCATTTTTTTAAATTCTACAAAGATTCTGCGCATAGGTTCGTGCGTTAAATTGTTATCAGCGTAATGGATACAGACTTAAGGAATTGACAGGAACGTCTTTACCTCTGTGTTTTTGTGCTTTTATTTTGGAAATATCGAGTGGCTGAACCAGCAAAAGACATTAATTCGATCTACGCTTCATATAACTTAACTGAACATCAGTATATTGAAATGACAGAGAATGAGTCTTATACACAAGTGAAAAGTAAGTGGTTAATATTTCAATCAAAGCGAGTCAATGATACCGAACATTGGGTTGGTAAAAAGCAGACAGGTTTAGAAGCGAAAGCGATATGAAACGTCTCGTTTTTGTTAGCTTGCGCGGTGGTTGTGGTTCTACGACTATTACTGCGAATTTGTCTCAGGCTTTAGTGAAGATCAATAAGCAGGTACTGGCGATAGATGCTTCACCTGAGAATTTATTAGGGCTCCATCTAGGCCTCCTTAATGGAGAGCACGATGGGTGGGCAGCAAGAATGTTGCAAAATCTTTCCTTGTTTGAAGCTGGCTACCAGAGTCCACAGGGCGCGGTGTTTCTTCCCTTCGGTCAGTTATCCTCTAAACAACAGCATCAATTCGAACAGAATAGAGCTCCGTTCCTGAACTCATTAGCTGAAACCACGTTAAATGCGAGCGAAGAGCAGGGTGAACAGTGGCAATTGTTCCATTCGCAGCTTTCTGATCTAAACAACCTATTGGCCAACGGCGCTATTGATGCAATAGATGCGGTATTTCTTACAATTACGGCCGATGCACTTAGCTATAGCGCACTTCAATCGTGGATTCAAAATCATCCACTCTTTCATGACTTAGTCGCTATGGGAAAACTCCGAATTCTCATTAGTCACTATCAACCAGAAACTGAAGTAGGTCGTGATTTTATGTTGGTTTTGAAAAAAGAGTATGGTCGAATATTAGTGCCAGTACTGATCCATCGTGATACTGCCTTACTAGACTGTGTTGCTAACCTTACTACTGTTCAGCATTTTTCCCCGATTAGTCAGGCTGCTAAAGATTTTCAGTCTCTCGCTTTCTGGTGCGTTTCAACGTTTTCATCTAAGCAATCCCAGGGCTAACTTATGCGTAGCCTGAATTTGATTTTCCAGCGTTGGATAACCGATCAATTTAAATCCCAGAAGGTTGCCTATGAGCAATTCTGGAATTGCAGTGGTACAAGGGCTGGCGAGTTTATTTTGTCGGTTTGGTTTTCTTTGAGTTTTGTCTTTTTGAAACCAGTTATTGCGGGTATACCTACATGGAAGCTGCCTTTACATTTGTACCCTCATATCAACTTTGCTGCTCCGAGATTAGTTGATCCTGTTAGGTTTATGATTCAAACGCTGTGGCTTGTTTTTTTTAAGCAGACCCCTTGTGTTCTTGTGTCTAAGAAAGTGACCAAAGCCTTTAGTCAAGTCTCGGCTTGGCTTAAGAAAGTCTTTTATATACCGCTGGATCAAATATCTAAATTGGTTGTTTGGCTAGAGAAAACAGCGGATCAAACCAATGGCTCAGAAATTCGCGAGCGAATGAAAGAAAGTAAATTAGCGATGTTTTTAAACTACACGCTGCTTTTCTTTGTCGTTTTTATCGCGTTGCTCTGTTTTACCGTCCCTTTCGGTTATCAGGCTCAAACTGTATTTATATTGTTGCTCTGGGCTTTGGCCATGATGGTTCGCCGTATGCCTGGGCGCTTCCCAACCATGTTGCTCATTATTCTTTCTGTTACGGCCTCGTGTCGTTATTTGTGGTGGCGTTATTCGTCCACTCTAAATTGGGATGACCCGATAGCTTTGATTCTTGGCGGCATTTTGTTGTTGGCTGAAACTTATTCTTGGATCGTACTATTACTAGGCTACTTTCAGAATATTTGGCCTTTAAGTCGAAAGCCCGTTTCTATGCCCAAAGACCATTCAAGTTGGCCAACTATCGATTTGATGATTCCAACTTATAACGAAGACCTGGACGTTGTTAAAGCAACCGTTTATGCGTCGCTTGGCGTTGACTGGCCAAAAGATAAATTAAACATCCATATTCTTGATGATGGCAAGCGTGACAGCTTTCGAGACTTTGCTAAGAGTGTTGGAGTTAACTATATCCGTCGTCCTACTAATGAACATGCCAAAGCTGGCAACATCAATTATGCATTAGAGCGCACTAGTGGTGAGTATGTCGCAATCTTCGATTGTGACCATATTCCGACGCGTGCTTTCTTTCAGTTGACGATGGGAATGTTCCTTAAAGACCCTAAGCTTGCGTTGATACAAACACCTCACCATTTCTTTTCTCCTGACCCATTTGAGCGTAACTTGTCGAATTTCCGAAATGTGCCGAATGAAGGGAACTTGTTTTATGGTTTGATTCAAGATGGCAACGACCTATGGGACGCTACTTTTTTCTGTGGTTCTTGTGCTGTTTTAAGGCGTGAACCGTTAGAAGAGGTTGGAGGTATTGCGGTTGAGACGGTGACAGAAGATGCGCACACCTCTCTTAGAATGCACCGTCTTGGCTATCGCTCAGCGTATTTAAAGCAGCCCATTTCGGCGGGCTTGGCAACTGAAACCTTATCTGCACACGTTGGTCAACGCATCCGTTGGGCTCGAGGTATGGCTCAGATATTCCGTGTAGATAATCCCCTTAAAGGAAAAGGGCTCAAGCTGTCACAACGACTATGCTATCTAAACGCGATGATGCATTTCTTGTCCGGTATCCCAAGGATAGTGTTTCTAATTGCACCTCTGGCCTTTTTGATACTGCATTCATATGTAATTTACGCTCCGGCGCTAGCTATTATTCTCTATGTGTTACCACATATGGTGCATGCCAGCATGACTAACTCGCGAATGCAGGGCGACCATCGTTATTCTTTTTGGGGGGAGGTCTACGAGACAGTTCTAGCTTGGTATATCGCAAGACCAACTACTGTTGCATTGTTTGCTCCCCATAAAGGTACTTTTAACGTAACGGCTAAAGGCGGCTTAGTCGAAAAGTCTCACTACGATTGGGTAATCTCTAGGCCTTACCTCGTCCTCGTTGCACTGAATATTCTAGGGGCTGGCGTGGGTTTCTACCGTTTAGGTTGGGGGCCGAATGATGAGGTTGGTACGGTCGTTGTGAATCTTGTTTGGACTTTATATAACCTCTTGATCTTGGGTGCTGCGGTTGCCGTAGCGGTTGAGGCAAAACAAGTTCGTAAAGACCATCGAGTAGAAGTCTCGATGCCGGTTGCTGTGAAGCTTAATACAGGGCACCTAATTCAAGCGGAAATGAAAGACTTTTCTCTAGGTGGGATTAGAGTCGAGATTGATGGTGTTGAGGACAAAACCTGTGAGCATTTGCTTGGCCAGTGTTTAGAAGTCGTACTCAAACGTGGTGGACAAGAGTTCGTTTTCCCAATGACCGTTGCCTATGCTTCTAAAGGTATCTTTGGTCTTCAGTTGGAGCAATTGTCTCACCTGCAACAAATTCAATATGTCCAATGTACATTCGCTCGGGCTGATACATGGGCGAAATGGCAGCAAGGGTATCAGTCAGATAAGCCGCTATCGAGTATGCGAGCCGTACTTCAGGTAGGGTTTAACGGCTATAAACGTTTATTGAAGCACAGCCCTAAATTTATAAGGGATAGTGTGGATATATTTTTAAAGTGTTTCGAATTTATTTGGTCACTAAGACCACGCTATGTCCCAATCAGGACCCCAAGTCATGCTAAATAATAAAACAATAACAGCGTTAGCTGCACTCTCCATCGCGTGTTTGTCGGGCAACGTTGCCGCACAAACTATTAAACAATATCAGTCAGAAATGTCTGCTGAGGCGTTACAGGTAGATAATAAAAATGCCGCAGTAGTTAAACGCGTCATTCCATTTAGTCAACTTGGCTATACAGGCTCGATTGCGATTCAAGGAAGTGAGGCAAGTGCCTACGTCGGGTTCGGTTCTCGACTTGATGAAGTCGTTTCAAAGGCGACTTTGTACTTTGATATCACTCCATCCCCAGCACTTCTCTCATTGGTTTCACACGTAAAAGTGTATTTGAACAATGAACTGATGGGTGTGACTTCTATCGTTGAAGGGCAGCAAGGGCAAAAGTTGAGTTTGTCGATGCCATTAGATACACGTTATTTCAGCAATTATAACCAAATACGCTTTGAGTTGATTGGCAATACAAAAACAGATTGTGCAAATCCAAATGATTCGAGTATTTGGGCTGAGATAAGTCAAAGTAGCCGAATTGAAATGTTTGTTCAGAAAACTTTGATCAAGAGTGATTTGAGCTTATTACCAGCACCGTTTTTTGATGTTCGTGATTTCAGTCAATTAGATTTACCTGTGGTTATTGGCGATCAATACAACCTTGATGATATCAAAGCAGCTGGTGTACTCAGCTCGTATTTTGGTGCATTAGCGAGTTGGCGAGGAGCACAATTCCCTTTGAGTCTGGATACCTTGCCAAACCGTAATGCAGTCGTGTTTATCACTAATGATAATAAACCTGATTTCTTGCGGGACTTTCCCGACACCGACGGCCCTTACTTACAAGTTATTACTCATCCGACGAATCCTTACGTGAAACTTCTTTTAGTTGTTGGACGTGATAGTGATGACCTGAATACGGCAGTTCAAGGCTTGGCGTTAGGCAACCAAATATTGACTGGACCAATCGCGAAGATTAATGAAGTTAAACAGATAAAATCACGAGTGCCTTATGATTCGCCTAACTGGGTGAGTACCGACCGTCCCGTGGCTCTATCTGAGCTCGTGGAGCAAAAAAGTGCGCTCCAAGTTGAAGGGCGTACACCTCCGCCGATTAGTGTCAGCCTGCGTTTGCCGCCGGACCTCTTCACTTGGCAGAGTCGTGGTATACCGATGGACTTAAATTATCGCTATTCTCCACCAACCGACGATCACTCAGGATCTCGTTTGACGCTAAGTATTAATGATCAGTTTATTCAGGCATTCAACTTAACGACTGAAGGACAAGGTGGTGACTCTAACCGTGTTCGAGTTCCCTTGCTGGATGACAGTTTTTTGAGTTCGGACGACCGAGTAAGAATTCCAGCATTTAAAGTGGGTAGTAAGAACCAAATCGACTTTGAATTTGGCTTTGCTTCTGTGACGGATGGACAATGCCAAGTTACTCAACCTAGTAAGCAGTACGCAGTCGTTGATGGTGATTCAACTATCGATTTTAGTGGCTTCCCTCACTACATCGAGATGCCTAATATGCGTGCATTTGCGACATCTGGCTTCCCTTACACAAGGATGGCTGATTTGTCCGAAACTGCGGTAATTCTACCGAAGCATGCGCCGATAGAAGCACTGCAAACTTTTCTCAATGTTATGGGATCATTAGGCAGCGACTCTGGTTATCCGGGTGTTCAGGTAATGGTGACCGATCAATGGGATAGTGAATCTTTGGCAGACAAAGACATATTAAGTATTGGCGTTGCTAGCGAGCTTCAAGAGGCTGGCTATGACCCAGAGCAACTTAATCTTGTTATTGAAGCCGGACAGCGTCAAATTCGATTACCAAGTAAAAATGAGCAACAGCTTGGGATGAACTGGATGAACCCTTCCAATGCTAAACAAGACGCAACAGATTATGTTTCAGTTGAGGCTAATGGATCATTTGCAGCGATTTATGGAATGGAGTCTCCATTTACAAGTAATCGTAGTTTGGTATCGATCATGGCAGCGCACCCATCTGATTTTGCGTCAATAGATAGTGCTTTAAGTGATTCCGGTAAAGTACAACATATGTTTGGCTCCTTAATTACGCTCAGGAATGATGAAGTCGCGAGTTACAATGTCGGTGCTCACTACTATGTTGGTGAGTTGCCTGTTTGGCAGTTAATTTGGTATCACTTTTCTAGTCACCCGATTCTTATTGCCTGCTTTGCCGCGTTGATGATGGTTATTGTAACTATAGTGCTGTGGAGAGTATTGCGTCAGGTCGCAGCCAAGCGTCTAGAGAAAACTGAGGGGGATGAACAATGAAAAAGTTAATCTTATTGCTATCGCTATTACTATCTCCTCAGCTTATGGCCGCTACGTGTGAGTGGGCTCAATGGAGCAATTTTAAATCGACATATATTGATAGTGGTCGAGTAATTGATGGTAGTGATGAGCGTTTAATTACCACATCTGAAGGTCAGTCTTATGCTCTATTTTTTGCGTTGGTTGCTAATGACCAAAAAGCGTTTGAGCAAGTATTGAACTGGACTCAAACAAATTTAGCGGGTGGCGACTTAACTGCAAGGTTACCCGCTTGGCTGTGGGGAGAGAGAGTCGATGGTCAATTTGGCATACTCGATGCAAACCCTGCATCAGATTCTGACTTGTGGATTGCTTATGCGTTGGGTGAGGCGGGGCGCTTGTGGGATAACTATTACTATCAATCTTTAGGGCATTTATTAGCAGCTCGTATATTGAGAGAAGAGTCGGTTCAACTTGCTGATGTTGGCACTATTTTACTTCCAGCGCCTAAGGGATTTGATCTCGGTGATGATGGCTATCGTTTGAACCCTAGCTATGTTCCTTTACAGCTGATTGACCGTATGCAGGAACTCTACCCACAATACTCGTGGGATTCAATGTACCAATCAAGTGCTCTAATGCTTGATCAAACATTGGCGAAAGGTTTTAGCCCTGACTGGGTAACTTTAAACGAAAAACAATTTACCGAAGATAAAGTCACGGGCTCTGTTGGGAGTTATAACGCAATTCGCACTTATTTGTGGGCGGGTATGCTCAATGAACAGAATCAACATAAAGCACAACTTGTTAATAGAATGCAGCCATTTGCTTCAGCGATTAAACGGTTGGGAGCACCACCACGTGAGGTTGATACAGTAACCGGCAAGTATTCTCAAAAAGGAAGCGCAGGGTTTTCAGCCGCCGCATTACCATTACTTGCTTCGATGGACAATTCAGAACTACTTGTAGCACAGGCTACTCGGGCTAAAAATGAAGTAGTGACTGGTAAAAACAACCATTACTATGACAACGTCTTGAGCTTGTTTGGTCTTGGTTGGCACAATGAGCGTTTTAGATTTGGCGAACATGGAGAGTTGCAACCAGCATGGAGTAAGCAATGTCAGTAAGAGTAGGTTCTTATTGGCTAGTACCCCTTGCTATTGTGGTGAGTGGTCTTTTTTCTGTCGGTACGGCTAAGGCGATAGGCGTGAATTCAGCGCCTCTATCCAAGGCTCAGCTCGATCTTGTTTATCAACCTGTGCAACTTGTTCAGTTTTCTTCTTCACTTGCTAGAGTTGATTCTGTGGAATGGCTAGTCAACCAACTAAAGCTTGCTGATGCTATCGGTCGCGACGATATTGTAGAAAGTACTCTACAGAGGTTGTTTGCTATTGAAAGAGCCAACCTATCAGGGCTTTATTATCAAGCAACGATGTTCTTGAAGCGTAAGCAGCCGGAACTGGCTGAGCAAAGTTATCAGCGCTTAAAAGATATCGCCCCAGATTCCTCACAAGCACGCTCTTTGTCTTCAATAATGGCCATTCAAGGTGAAAAAAGAGGCGATTATCAGCGAGCTAAGTTATTGGCTAAATCTGGCCGCTACACAGAAGCTATTAAAGCTTACCAAATCATTTTCCCTAACGGTATGCCTTCAGCTGCTCTTGAACTTGAATACCTGCAACTGCAAGCCAACTTAGATGGTAACTGGCGTCAAGTGAAGATTGGACTTGAACGTCTGAATGCTGACTACCCAGGAGTTCCTCAATTTCAGCTTGCATTGGCCAATCATATACGCAAAGACAATCCGAGCGACCCTTGGATTTTGGATACTTATCGACAACTAGCGTTGGCACCTGTCGTGGGAACGAGCGCGGCTACTTCTTGGTTAAGAGCCTTAGAACAACTGCCCATATCAAAATCAGTGACCGAGCAATACGCAATTCTGGCGAGTTACTATCCTTCAGATTTAGAGATTCAAAAAGCAAATCAAACGGCGAAGGAACGATGGAAACTAGAACAGAAATTACGTAAAGATCCTACTTACCTTGCAAAGCTGAAGGGATTAGAAGTCCTCGAATTAGGCAAAACAAATCAAGCTGAAGCTCAGTTGCGCTATGCGCTCACTACTCGTCCTAAAGATCCAGAGATTTTAGGGGGGATGGGTAAGGTTTACCTGCGCAAGGGACAACAAGAAAAAGCACTAGAGTATTTTAAGCAAGCTCAACAATTGGACAAAAATCCAGATACCTCATCCAAATGGGCTACGCTGGTTGAAACATCTCAGTATTGGGCATATTTAGATCAAGGTGATCGCCAGTTAGCAAAAGGCGAACGAGGCAAAGCGGAAAGTCTCTACCGTAAGGCGTTAGTACTTGATAAAACACAGCCATATGCATTTGTTGCACTCGGTGCTCTCTATCTCGAGCAGAAAAAATATTCGTCGGCAGATAAAGCATATTCCCAGGCTTTAGCACTAGATAAATTGAATGGTTCAGCATTGCGGGGGCGACTTGACGTTAAGATCAATCAAGGGGATTGGGATGGATCTCGAGAAGTCGCAAATAGCTACTCATCAGCTCAGCAGCAAGTTGTTGAAGATAAGATTAGTAGTATCGATTCTGAGATCATTCTTATTCGCTTAAGAAACGCAATTGCTAACAATGATGATAAAGCTATGGTTGAGTCAGTCGAAGCTCTTATCCAATTAAACCCTAGTTCTCCTTGGCTTAGATTGGACATCGCTGGCGTTGTTCGTTCTATGGGAAATAAGCCTCGTGCGGATCAGTTGATGGAAGATTGGGCAAAAGATGCCTCTGATCCTGAAATGAAGTTTGCTTATGCACTTTATCTTGCACAGAGTTTTAGAGTTAATCGAGCTATAGCTGAACTGGAAAGTATCCCAAAGCAACAAGTAACCAGCTCAATGCAGAGAACCCTTACCCGGTTAAAACTAGACTCTAAGCTCCAAGGTATTGAAACGCGCTATCAAGAATCCCCTTTAGCAGTCTCGGATCTGTTGAAGGGATTAGAAGTACAGTATCAAGGTCAGGTTCAGCCTTTGTCTCGCATTGCCGGGGCTTGGATTGACGTTGGTGAATCACCAGAAGCTGAGAGAATCTACCGTAGCATCGAACCTTCTTCATTTATTTCTACCGATGAGCAACTGGCTTATGGTGGGCTGATGGTAAGTTTAATTAAATTTGAAGATTTTGATGATTGGTTTGACGAACTAGCCCCTAGTTTTGAAGCTCAAGATTTTAGTGCGTCAGAGTTTTTGCAGTTTGATGAACTAAGAACACGCCGTATTTTGGCTGAGGCTGACTTAATGCTAGAAAATGAAAGCTTAGATCGGTCTTTAGAGCTTTACAGTAGGGTATTGTCAGAATCTGAACCTTACAAAACCCAAGCTCAAATTGGAATGTTACGTGTAAGCGCATTAAATGGAGATACAGAGGTCTATAACCAATATCATCCCATCTTAAAGCAAAAGGCTGACTTCTTAACGGCATCACAATTGATGACCACGGCGAGTATATTTAATCAGCAAGGACACGTAGATGACGCGAATCAGCTCAACGCATTACTAGATAGCAAGGCAGATGCGGGTGTGCTCGAATACCGAGACGGTATGGCAATTGCGATGGAAAATGAACAGTGGCTATTAGCTGAAGAGAGAGCCTATCAAGCACTGAACAGTGACCGAATTGAGAAAGCAGAACGACAAAGCCCTGCAGAAACGACGACTCCTACGTTGCGAGAGTTGTACAATAATAGTGATGATTATTGGTTAACACGCAATGTGAAGTCGGATTTAGATACATTACATGACCGTAGCGATGGCCACATACTTTTTGGTTGGGATTACAGTGCTCGTGATGGTCAAAATCAATCGAATCAAGTCCCGATTGAAGCTAGATTGCCAATTGAAGAGTGGGACGGTCATTTGTTACTTAGAGCTGACTATGTATCAATAGATTCCGGAGAGCTCGAATATTATGAAAAATCATCGAATTCATCAGGCGAACAGTTCCAAGATAGCTCATCGGGTTTAGCTTTGGGTGTTGGTTGGCAAGCTAAAAACTGGAGTGCTGATATCGGTACCACACCAGTAGGTTTTGACCACACGACTTGGGTTGGGGGTGTCAGTGTTGATGGTGACTTAGGACAGTTTGGCTGGACTGCAGTTGCCTCTCGTCGTCCAGAAACGAGCAGTACACTCTCTTACGCGGGAATGTCAGTTCCTTCTGGTACTTCCGACATAGAAGGAACTAAGTGGGGTGGGGTTGTAAGAACGGGAGTCAAGTTTAATACCAGTTGGGATATTGGGGGGCCTTATGGTTTTTGGAGCAGCCTTCAATATCACACGCTAACGGGTGAAAATGTCGAGGATAACAATCGACTTGGCGTTCTTGGTGGCGCTTATTACAAGTTGATCTCTACTGATCACGAGCGTTTGAGTATCGGAACAAACCTGATTTATCTTGGGTATGATAAAAACCTTGGTGAGTATTCCCTTGGCCATGGTGGCTATTACAGCCCGCAAAGTTATCTGTCGATTTCGTTACCCGTCAATTACTACGGTCGATACGATAACACTTGGTCGTATTTATTAAGTGGCTCTATTTCCAATTCATGGACGCAAGAAGACGCACCTTATCTGAGCCTAAATGGTACGTCTGAATCGGGTGGGGGTTTTGGTTCATCTTTTCAAGCGGCTGTTGAAAAACGCGTGAGTAAGCGTTGGTATTTAGGTGCATTACTGGATTTACAGCGCTCGGAGTTTTACACACCAAACCATTTTATGCTCTATGCCAAATATACATTCAATGATCGTTGGCAGCCTATTGAATTCCCACCGGCGACACCGATTCTGTATAGTGATTTTTATTAGAATCAATGGCTAGAAATCAAGGTGACTTTAATGAGTCGCCTTGATTTCGAATAGAATACTTTACGAATAAAGGCCTCATATTAAGTTCCTTCTATCAGCCTTATTGTTAGTTCTGAAGGCAGCTGATTATTATTGGTATATATGCAGTCAAATTGCTCCAGTGACGCAACTTTTAGTGCAGCAAAACGGCCCCATTTACTGGCATCCGCGACAAGCCAGCTTTCACGGCTGTTCTTTATGATCGATTTGGATAGGTCGGCTTCAACTTGCTCATGTTCCATGGCGAAATGGCTTTCTGTTACAGAGCCACAACCACAAATGCCAATGTCGGCTTCAAAATCGGAAAAGAAGTGGACCACGCTACTTCCCACCATGTCTTGATGCTCTCTTCGAAATAAACCGCCCGCTAAGTACACTTCAATCTGCTCGTTTGCTTCGAGGATTCGAGCGACTTGCAGGTTATTGGTGATCACTCGCAATGCTGGCTTCGCCAATAAATACTGTGCGATACGAGTGACGGTCGTACCAATGCCCATCATTACCGTTGAACCTTCAGGTATCGCGTCTGCAACAGCCTTCGCGATACTGTCTTTCATTTCTGATTCAACGCCAGCGCGGAATCGATAGCTGGTGTTGGTCAGTGTTGTCGGTAAGCTCACGCCTCCATGCACTCTTCGTGCTAAACCTTGCTCGCATAAGTGGTTGACGTCACGACGAATGGTTTGAGTGGTTACGGCAAATAGCTCGGCTAAATGATCAATCTGTACGTCTTGATTCGCTTTAAGCGTCGCGAGTATTTGTTTTTGGCGGTGGTTCAGTTCCATAGAAGCTCACTAAAATTTATTTGGTACGTCGGTAATGATGTTATCAACACCCAGGTTGAGGTATTTACTCGTCAGTTGTGGGTCGTTTAGCGTCCATATTTTAAGAACCGCACCTGAATCTTTGATCGCTTTCGCCGTTTTCTCATCAAGAATTCGGTGGTCAATATGAATGCTGTAAAGGTCGAGTGATTTAAGTGATTCAAGGCTGAAATCATTCCATACTTCGCAGATAAACCCTCGTCTAACTTCGGGCATTAACTCTTGGCACTGACTTAGTGCATCCTTTTTGAAGCTTGAGATGAGCAGTTTTTCACTAGGGAAGTCCTTTTGCTTTATCAGTGCAATAACTTGGTCAACTAAAGGTTTTATCGCCTTATCGTCATATATCTTGATCTCAAGGTTCAGAGTTAGTTCGAGCTCTAGGCACTTGTCTAGCGCTTCACTTAACGTCGGAATAGTTGTTCCCGCGAACTCACTACCAAACCAACTGCCAGCATCTAACGTTTTGAGAGCGGTTAAATCTAAATCTGCAATATTCCCAGTCCCATTAGTACAGCGGTCTACCGTTCTATCATGAAAAACCATAGGGATACCGTCGGCACTGAGCTGGGTATCAATTTCAACCCAATTTGCGCCTGCTTTCGCTGCTTGTTCAATACTGACTAGCGTGTTTTCTGGTGCTAAAGAAGCGGCACCGCGGTGGCCTGTAATCATAATGCATTCTCGATGTTCATTTGAAAATTTAGGGGACATTAGCTTTGTTTTATTACAGATTTATTATCGATTGACTATATCAACCGATTTTAACTGAGAACTAGTTAAAGGAAGTCGGTTAGAGTTTATACAATAGTGAGACCTTATACTCAATATGTTCAAGTGGCTAAGGTAAATGTTCATATGAATGTAATAATTCACTTACATACTCTACGAAAACTTAATAACACCCTCTATATTTAGAAAACGATAGCCACGAAAAGGTGATAAAAAATGAAAAAGCTATTAGGTACAGTAATTATGGCGGCAACGCTGCTTGTTGGTTGTGGTGAAGCTGACAAGGCTGGTTCTGAAGCTAAAGATGAGCCGATCAATATCAACATGAGCCTTGTGTTCACTCAAAATGAGTTGTTAACACAAGAACTTATCAAAGCGACCGACAAAATACGCGAAAGAACTGAAGGTTCGGTAAACATTAAAGTTTTTCCTGGTGGTCAATTACCGGTTTACAAAGATAACTTGGAACAAGTGGTTAACGGCGCAAACTGGATTGCTGTTGAGGATTTAACCTACCTAGGCGATTACGTACCAGACTTCGCTGCACTGGCAGGCCCAATGTTGTACAACACGTATGATGAATATTTAGCGATGATGGATACGGAATTTGTCGCGGGCTTGAAGGCTAAAGCTGAAGAGAAAGGCATTAAAGTACTGAATGCAGACTACATGTTTGGGTTCCGTCACATGATCACTAATAAAGAGATTGTGAACTCTGAAGACATGAAAGGGATGCGTATCCGTGTTCCACAAAGTCAGTTGTTTATCAGCACGCTTTCAGCAATGGGCGCGGCTCCAGCTTCTCTGCCATTCCCAGAAACCTATGCAGGCGTTCAACAAGGTGTTGTTGACGGCCTTGAAGGTTCAATCCTGACTATGTACTCAACCAAAATCTATGAAGTAGCGAAGAATATGTCTTTGACTAAACACTTCCTAGGCACGGTTGGTATCTACATTTCACCGACTCTTTGGGACAAGTTTACGCCAGAGCAACAGCAAATCATCAATGAAGAGCTAGAAGCGGGCGCAGAATCTAATACTGCAGAGCTGGTTAAGCTTGATGTTGAATACACTCAAAAACTTGAAGAGCTAGGCGTTACGTTTAATGAAGTTAACTCTGATGAGTTCAATGAGTTGACGGCTGACGTGTACAACCAGTTCCCAACATGGAGCGAAGGTATACACGCAACGATCATGAAAGAGTTGGAAGAGATTCGAGCTGCACAGTAATTGTGCGAATTTAGATTAATTTGTTAATTAAGACGGCCTGATTTCCTTCAGGCCGTTTTATTCCTGAAGTAACCGACGTGATGTTGGGTGCTTTACTGGAGAAGTCTTTTGTTTTTATTGAAAAATATTGAAGAAATCCTCGCCTCTATTGCTATTTCGATTACCGTTTTAGTGGTCATCATTAACGTCGTTTTACGTTATGGCTTTGGATTTGTTGTCCCTTGGAGTGAAGAACTCTCGGTTATTTGCTTCATATGGGCTGTCTATTTAGGCATTAGTTCCTGCTATAAGCATAAGCTTCACATGGGTGTTGATGTGGTGGTTGCCATGCTGCCTGAAAAAGCCAAAATCCCGTTTAGATTATGTGTTTCTGTTTTCCTACTGGCTCTGAACATCTTGATGGCCGTTCTGAGTTATCAATACTTGATGCTATCTAACAAGGTAACACCAGTGATGGGCATGTCATATTTTGCTATCAATGGTGTGTTGTTACTTTGCTTCTCATTGATGGCAATCCACACGGTTCGATTCATCGTCAGCGATGTTGCTTCTCTAAAGCGCTCTTTTAAGTAGGTACGATTCATGGAAAGCTATCTTCCAATCCTCATTCTTTTTGTTCTGTTTCTATTGAATATACCCATTGCGTTTTCATTGATCGCGTCAGCAATGGTGTACTTTTTATTTATCAATGACTCAATTCCCGTCAGCTTGGTAATGCAGCGCTTTATTAGCTCGACAGAGTCGTTTCCATTGTTGGCCATTCCGTTCTTTATCATGGTTGGTTCGGTGATGAACTATGCGGGAATCAGTAAAAGCTTATTGGCTTTTGCAGACTCGATGATTGGCCATAAAACGGGCGGTCTTGCGCAGGTGAATGTCGCGTTGAGTACGTTAATGGGTGGTATTTCTGGCTCTGCGAATGCCGATGCCGCGATGCAATCAAAGATCCTTGCGCCTGAAATGACTAAGCGCGGTTATGATCTGCCATTTACAGCTGCAGTGACGGCTGCGTCATCAAGTATCAGTCCTGTTATCCCACCGGGTATTAACTTAATCATCTTTGCCTTGTTAGCTAATGTTTCCGTTCATCAGATGTTTATCGCGGGTTATGTTCCTGCCTTTTTGATGGCGTTATCGCTGATGGTGACAATCGCGTTTATCGCACGTAAGCGTCGTTATAAGCCTTCTCGTTCCGAGCCTGCGTCTGCGAAAGAGCGTTTTCATTACTTTCTAAAAGCGATTCCCGCGTTACTGATTCCTTTCGGCATTATTCTTGGTATGCGTTTTGGTTTGTTTACACCGACAGAAGCGGGTGCAATCGCAGTATTGCTTTGTGCGATTATTGGCATTTTTGTTTATCGTCAGCTTGGCCTGCGACATATCCCGTTAATCATGCGTGAAACGGTGCAGGGCACCAGTAGTGTGATGTTCATTATTATTGGAGCGATGGTCTTCGGTTACTACATGACCCTAGAGCAAATCCCGCACAATGTTGCGTCTGCTTTGATAGAACTTACTGATAACAAGTTACTCTTGTTGCTGTTGATTAACGTGTTGTTGCTCGTTGTAGGGATGTTCATCGAAGGTGGTGCCGCGATGATCATTTTAACGCCATTGTTGCTTCCGGCTGTGCTTAACCTAGGCGTAAACCCGGTGCACTTCGGCATTATCGTGATCGTTAATATTATGATTGGTGGTGTGACGCCACCGTTCGGTTCGATGATGTTTACTGTATGTTCCATCTTGAAGGTTCGTATGGTCGACTTTGTAAAAGAAGTAGTGCCTTTGCTACTCGCTTTATTGTCGGTGTTGATGTTGCTGACTTTCTCTGAAAGTTTAGTGATGTTTTTACCGAATTTACTTTAACACTAATAAGTTAGTTTAGATTTGAGGGTGTAGAAATGAATTCGGTAACGAATGATTTAGACCAAAATTGGAAAAGCATTGATTGGGTACTGACGGATGTCGACGATACCTTAACTTGGCAAGGTCAGTTGCCTCCAGAAACATTGGTGGCGTTGAAAGCGTTAAAAGATGCGGGGAAAAAGGTCGTGGCTGTGACGGGGGCTTGTGCTGGATGGTGTGATCATATTGCTCAGCTATGGCCTGTCGATGCGGTTCTCGGTGAGAACGGCGCGTTTATAATGGAAAAGAAAAACGGTTATCTGACATTGCGCTCTGATATCCCTTTGCCAGAAGTCAGTGCCAATCAGAGTAAGCTGAAAGAGCAAGTATTAGCTATTTTAAGCGATTATCCAGAGCTCAGTTTAACGCTGGATCAGTCTTACCGTTTGTGTGAGGTGGCGATCGACATCGGTCAAAACCGTCCAAAAGTCGATGATGGCATTATTGAAGAGATTGTCTCTAAGATTCACGCTTTAGGTGCACATGCCACAGCAAGCTCTATTCACATTAATGCTTGGTATGGTGAGCACTCTAAGAAAGCGACATCGACCGCCTTTCTCAAAGAGAAGGGGCTATCTGATCAAGAGATAATAGAGCGTAGTTGCTATGTTGGTGATTCGATGAACGACCAATACATGTTTGAAATTTTGCCTTTCAGTGTTGGTGTAGCGAACATTGAACACTATTGGACGAAGTTATCGCATCATCCGGTTGTTGTTATGAAGAAACCCGGCGGATATGGTTTTTCGGAGTTTGTCGATAAGCTACTTGCTTTAAAATAAATCATCGAGATTGACTATCGACTTGATGCTTTCCCTTAATGGACCTCATTGATGAGGTCCATTTCTTATAATTAATAAATGCCTTAAACTTGTCCTAAAAATAGGCTTTCCTCTTCTCCGAGGGGGAGTTCCCCGTCTTATTCATCACCTTCCTTAAGTGACTCAATCTCATATAAATACTCGTCCTATTTATGTAATTAACCGTTAAGTTGTTTATTTTATAATTATTATAAATGGTATTTTGGTTTTTTATTAACCTAGTGTTTTATGGTTGTAGGTAAATTAATAACCTCTTGAGTTAAAATTACCCTTTTGGTGTGGGTGCTAATTGAGCGATATTTAATTTTTTATTGAATCAACATCATAAAAACAATAAAAAACATGTGCATTTTTTAATCTCGGAAGAGGTTTTTTTAAGATCTTCCTCACGTTTTATATTAAAAAAATAATTAATTTCTCTCTGTTTCATAAGTGAGACAAAACTCTTTATAAACAGAGTCTTGTATTATTAAAACTATTAAATCATCGATAATTGATCGAATAACGATCAAAAAAATAATAAAAATTAAACATATTTCGATTAAAAACAAATCAAAGATATTAATTGAGATATTTGAATGTTTTAAAATGTGTATATAAGATTGCGCCAAATTTTCAGATATCGGTTGTAAATGTCTTTGAACAGAAATGTTGCTCATTTTTTTATCATCTTAATTTCGGTTTTTATAATTTCTGGATGTCAGTCAACTAAACCAGAATGGTATTCAAAACCTAAATTTGATAACGATGATTATATTTATGCCGTTGCTCAAGCACGCACGTTATCTCACGCAAAAAAAATCGCTGTAAACAACATAAACGAGAAATTGTGGACTCAAGTCGAATCCAGTTTTTACATGCGCGATACCGTGCGAGAAACAAACGGTTCTGACTTCTCGAACAGCTTAGTCGACAATAAAGTGAATACTAAAACAGAGTCACTGACTTTAAATGGTATTGAATACTTACAGATGGAAGAGAACGATCTCGGGGCATTTGTCGAAGTTAAAATAAAGAAGAATTTAGTGACTCAGCAGTTAATACGTGAAATTGAAGGTATTAACCGAAAAGCACAGAGAGAAATCGCAGCTCTAAAGCATGAAGATAAACTACTTTGGTGGCTGGATAACCGCACCGTATATCAGATGCAGCACGACGCGTCAGTACGTATTGCTATGCTCGCGCCCTTAAGACCTAACTATCAAGCTGACGTTAGTTCAATCGAGAAATTCGTGGTTACGTACGAAATAGTAAGTAGCCAAATCAATATTCGCCTTTCATCTGATCGAGAATCGAGCAAGGCAGTCCAGTTATTAGGCAATCAGCTTTCTGAATTTTATATTGCCACATCGACATCTAAGAGAAAGAACCAAACACATATTCTGAAGGTGGATTCAGAGCGCCGAAGAAATAAAGTGGGTGACGCATTTATTTCTACATTGGTTTCGAGTATCAAAGTGGTCAACATGAATTCGAAAACAGTATCTCGCAGTGAAATTATTTCTACGGGTAACTCTGTCACTAACTACAAATATGCTGACGAAGGGGCTGCTCGCCATTTCGATGAGCAAGTAAAAGAACAAGGGATTTGGACAGCGCTAGGTTTAATCAAATAGCAAACTCCAGATTCTATAAAAATAAAATAAAACGAATATATTCGGAGCGAATAAATGTTAAAGAAAACACTGGTGGCTGGTGCTGTGCTTACAACTTTGTCTGGTTGTGCGTCGGTAAGTGAAGTATGTACGCCTGATACACGCGTAGAAATCGAAGCCGCTGACATTCAGTTGCCTTCTTCAGACGACACTAAAGTTGTTGTCCTACCTGTTGACCTTGAGTTCAAGAACTCTGCATCGAAAAAGATGCAGGCAGCAATGCGAAATGCGCTAGAAACACAGATCGATGCAACGGGTGCAAATCTTGTTGATCGTAAAATTGCCAACAAAGTGAAAAGCGAGATCAAACTGGCTGAACAAAGTGGCCGTCTAAGCAGTAAAGGTGTACCAATCGCTGATTACGCGGTTATCACAGAGATCACTCGTGCTGACTTGAGTACCTCTTTCAGCGAGCGTCGTACTTACGAGAATGATGAAGGCGAGACCAAGGTTGTTCCAGCTTCATGTAGCTATGATTTTGACGTAGAGGCGATTGCAAAAGTTGTTGCTCTGCCAAGCATGGAAGTGATGAAGCGCATTAAGCTTGAAGGTGATTTTTATTCATCGTCAGAAACGAGCAATTCTCGTTGTCCGGTAAGTGAATCCGGTTACGGCTCAATGGCAGCGAAAGCAGCGGCAGAAGCAGTAGATCATTCGACTGACCTGAGCAAGATGTTGGCGGCAAGTGCACCGGTTCTAGAGATGCGCCAATGTGCAGCTGGGACTCAAGTACGTGTTGCGATGGGTAAACAACAAAAAATTAAACCGGGTGCAGATATTGTGTTCTCGAACGCTATGAAATCTCTTGAAGGTGACACAGAAATTTACCCAATCGGTGAAGGCTACGTTGTAAATAACGAGATTAACGCCGTAACTGACAAACACTCTTGGATCGTGATCGATGAAGAGCTCTCACTAAAAGTGAAAAAGGGCACGATGGGTAAGGTAGATGCATCAAGCATTCAATGCGATTTTACCGATTTAGAATGCCACGAAAAAAACCTTAGGAATAGCATCTAATTTATGAAAAAACTACTTATTGCAACATCACTAGTGACGATTTTATCTGGTTGTCAGAGCAACAATACGACAGTTAAGGAAGCGCAAAACTTTGCGCCTTGTACTTTCCCTGATGCACCTACTGTATCAGCACCGGGCTGGATCTGCGATGTGATTCCTACTGATATCGCTACTGCTGCTAAGGGCTATGCCAAGAAAAGCGCAGCGGGTATGACTGTGATGCGCAAGATCGCCGTTAATGATGCACGTGTAAACCTTGCTGCTGAATTTGAAACTGATGTGAGCAACTTGTTCCAAGCGGCGACAGAGGGCGTAACGTCAACTTCAGCTGCTGGGGGGGTAACTGTTGTAACTGAAGATGTTAAAGAGACATTCGAAAACATCACTAAGTCGGTTGTCAACAAAACACTAACCAACAGTCGTGTCATCGTGAGCCAAGCAAGCCCAACGGGTGGCCTGTATGTTCTAGTCGGTATGGACCAAGCTGCATACGACGCAAACATGAACAAAGTTATCGACGAAGTTGCTGGTGAAGATTCTGCACTGTGGAACCAATTCAACAACGACAAAGCGGCTGCAGACCTTGCTGCAGCGTTCGAAGCATTGAAAAAGTAACCGCTTAATTGCGATGAGTAAATATGAAAAAGGCCGCCAATTGAGTGGCCTTTTGTTTCTCTACACTCTTGGAGTGAACTATGCACAAAATGATCAATAAGACGGTATTGGCTGTGGTCATCTCAGCCGCAGTCAGTAGTCAAGCTCTGGCTGTATCAGAAGACCAAAAGCAGCAGCTAGACAACGCAATTGTTAAAGCCAGTCAGTCTCAAGAAGACAAGGTCAAAGAGTTCCACGTTTATGTAAATGCTTACTTAGATGAATACGAAGAATGGCGCGACGAATACACAAATAATCTTGATCAGCGCCGTAGCGATTTGATCAAGAATTGGGGTGAAGGTGAGGTTTCATCTCAAACCAAACATGTCGAGTATTCGCAAGACGATCAAGTGAAGACTGCCGTCGACTATGAAAGTAATACCGCAACGGTATCTGTTTTGGTTGATGAAGACAGCACACCTGAAGAGATCAAAGTGCTTGTAAAAGAGATTCCTGTTGAAGTGGAAGGTCAAAGTGTTGAACTGGCCGACTTGAAAGCGGCAGACCATGCTGTGTTGTACTCGTTGGAAAAAGAGCAACAAGAAAAAGACTTTGTAATCGACCAAACGCAAAGTCAAATGAATGAGCTTGATGTTCAAGCTGAGCGTCTTATTCAATCAAACACTGGCATTCCAGATTCATTTATTTATCAGCGTGCTCACAACAAAAAACTGGCACTCATAAGCAAAGCGCAACAGCGTATTGCAGCACAGACTAAGCTGTACGACGAAATGCGTGCTAAATACGGAATTGAAGTGACAAGACCAGAGCCTCAGGTTGAACAGGTTGAAAAAGTAGAATCCCCTAAGGAAGTCGCTAAATTAGAGCCAGTCGCAGAACCAAAGCAGCCTTCGAAAGTGGTTGAAAAGACCATAGAGAACGCAGCTGAAAAAGTACCTGAAATTAACGCTGTGAAACTTGAGCCTGCCGTAAAACCTGTGCCTGCAGTGGAAGTGGCTGCTACGCCAGTGAAGCCGAAAAAGGTGGTGACCTACAAAGTTAAACTTCCTGAAAACAGCTTAAAAGCGCGCGCAAGCAAATACAGCGCTTTAGCTGAGAAAGAGAGTAAAAACTGGGAGATTGATGCGGCATTGATCATGGCGATTATGCACTCGGAATCGGCTTTCCGTCCTGATGCGAAATCGCACGTTCCAGCATTTGGTTTGATGCAAGTGGTACCAACCAGCGCCGGGCATGATGTGAACAAACAAGTTCGCAATATTGATGCGCCGATGAAAGTGGCTGATTTGTATCAACCTGTGATTAACGTAGAAACCGGAACGGCTTATCTAGATATCTTGAACAGCAAATATCTACGTAGGATCAAAAATGACGAAAGTCGTTTGTACTGTGTGATTGCGGCATATAACACCGGCGCGGGCAACGTGGCGAGAGCATTTAATAAAGATCGCTCTACCAGTATTGGTAAAGCTTCTAAGGTGATTAATGAACTGACGCCACAAGAAGTCTATGACCAACTGGTTGCTAACCTGCCATACGATGAAACCAAGAACTACTTAAAGAAAGTAAACAGTCGTATTGCATTGTATAAGTGATAATTAAGTCATATATGAGATAAGTAGAGCAAAATAAAGTACATGTTGTAGGCATGTACTTTTCTATTAGTGGAAGAGTAGAGAGTAACTATGTTTAAAATTTTCGCGTTAGCGTTTATCGGTATTGGTATTTACCTTGGTCTTAACTACAGCGATGAAATTGAAAGCATCATGGATACTGATGCGTTTGAGCGAGTGCAAGAAAAAGCCGAAGACGGCACAGATGCTTTAATGGATAAGATCGACGAGATTAAAGGTTAATAATGTCTCAAGAACACAGCACAGATCTTCAAAAAGATATACAAGAAGAACTGCAAGAACTTCAGGATACGCAAGAGTCACTGTTAGAAGAGCAAAAGAAAGGCGGGATAGCGCGCACCATTGGTTTAGTCTCGGTTATTTCTATTGCTTTGGGCGGCTTTAATGACAGCTTCGATGCATTAGAAAAAATGTTTGATTTCGGTCTTTCTCAAATGACGGATATTCCATCACATAGAAAGCTGGATAAGATTTATATTCGTTCATCCGCTGAAACTTTGGATCAAACATTTGGTGCACCTGTCTATATAAAGCGCGCAACAACGAACGATGTGATCAAGTATTATCAAGACGACAACTTCATTCTTTCGGCTATCACGCGGGACAACGCCATTGTTGCTTATCTCGTATTCCCTAATGAAGGTTTTGCTCCAGAAACTCTAGAGCACGCAGGTGGTTCGGATTTCTTCTCTCACTCTTTTAGTGCCATTGAGAGTGTTAATGAAATCCGAGCATCGTTTGCAAGAACTGGCAATTACTACATTGAAGAAAATAACGGTGGTGAATTTGGCTACTTATATTCTTCAATCAGTGGTGTCAGTGAATTTGTCTCGCCAATGACAAAGGAGAGTAAGGCGTTACTTGCTGAAGTCGTGGATTCATTGACCATGGATGAGAATGTCGCGGAAAACGTAGGAGCTTTGCGTATGAGCACGATCCCGAACTTCTATGGTTACAGTACTCTAGGTGTCGGTGCTTTAGAAGAAGCTATTTTGTCTAACACAGAATATCGTTTAATTCATAAGACTTAACCATTAACACGTCAGTTCTAGCTTTTTGCGAAGCTAGAACTTTATTAACAGTTGGAATATGGCAAATTTAAAGTTCGAAAGCTTTCTAGATCGGCTTAAGGGTGATAACAGAATCATTATTCAAGCTCATGACTTCCCTGATCATGATGCAATCTCTTCCGCATACGCACTGGCATATTTATTAAGAAAGAAAGGCCTGAGCACATTTATTACGTTTCACGGTTATATAGATAGAGTCTCACTCAGGAATCTAATTGACTGGCTGGAGATTCCAGTTTGTGAGCCCAAAGAGTTAAAACTACAACCTAATGATAAAATCATTGTGGTTGATGGCTGCATTGGCGAAAAGAATATTACTGATCTCCCAGGTTTAGAAGTCGGTGTAATTGACCATCACCAAGTGAAAACGCCGGGCTTTGTGTGGTATGCAGATGTTCGCCCTGATTATGGCTCGACCGCAACTATGATGGTTGAGTATTACAGCTACTTCAGTTTACCTATGCCAAAGCGTGTTGCCACAGCTTTATTGGTTGGTCTGAGTTTTGATACCGCAAATTTTACGCGAGCAGTGGGAGCAGCAGACCTGAGGGCATTGTTGTATCTTCAAGCCAGAGCCGATAATGAGATGGTTAATAGGATTTGTCGAAACCAAGTGGAGTTCCATGAACTACAACTCTTTAACGCAATGCTTTCAAGTATGCGCCGTGAAAAAAATGCCGCGTTTGCTGTCCTTCCCGAAGGGTGTCCTAAAAATATGCTCGGTGTGTTAGGTGATTTTCTACTTGGCGTCGATGAGCTTGATATCGTCGTTCTAATGGCTAGAAATAGTGAAAAAACTTTTATTTCTCTTCGTTCCGAGTGTTCAAAAAACAATGTGGCGAAGATTATTCGAAAGGTACTGAACGACAAAGGAATTGGCTTTGGTGGCGGTCATCCTCATATGGCTGGTGGTATTATCAACCGTCAGTTTCAAAAAAGTGATGAACTAGATTGTATCTATAATTTGATTCGACCGAGCCTTGTGCTTGATACCTAAGTCCATCATTGAAGATACTTGTGCCCGATAGGAAGCATCAACTCAAAAGGCGATAACGAAAGTTATCGCCCTTGTCTTATTAGGAACAAATAAAACACCTAAATAGCCAACCAACCATTGTCTTGAAGTGACTCGGTGCACAAGTTGATGAGCGCAAGCCCTATCTCGTCAAATTCGAATATAGGTTAATACTGAATTTATGAGACGCTTGCTCTGAGTGTCACAGGAATCACAAGGAAGTTGAATGCACCACTTTAATATCCGCGCGCTGGAATACCTTAATGCTTTGTCGAAATACGGTTCGTTACGTAAAGCCTCGAAGATGCTGAATGTTGATCCGGCCGCAGTGAGTCGTATGTTGTCTCAACTTGAAGATCAAGTTGAGATGAAAGTGTGGGAGCGCAATAACCGTCAGTCCTATTTAACGGAAGCGGGAAACGAGTTGTTGAACCACTATCGCACCATTATAAGAGGTGAGGCGGCAGTATTAACTCAATTGACCAAGCTTAAAAATCTGACCGGTGGTAGCGTCAGTATTGCGATAGGTGAAGGGTTTATAACTAATTTAGTGTCTGAGCCGATGCAGACCTTTATGACCCGCTATCCAGACATCAACTTGTCGATAGAAATAGCCGGTGCTCTTGATGCCGTTAAGATGCTTGAAGATCAGCAGATCGATTTTGCCATTACTTACGCAGCAGCACCGCATCCAAAACTACAAACGCATGTGGAACGCAGTCACCCATTAGAACTTATCGCTCCGAAAGGGCACTTTCTAACAATGAAAGAGACACCTGTGACGCTGCAAGAAATCAAAGATGTGTCGCTGGCTTTGATCGATACATCGACTGGCATGGGACGATTAGTGAAACACGCCGAGCAAATGTCGCATTTTAATCTCCAACCTAAATTACAAACCAACTCGGTGACTGCGCTGACTAACTTTGTTGTTGCGGGACTTGGCGTCACTTTTATGCCTAAGCTGACGGTTCTCGAAGAGATAGAATCGGGCCGTATAGAAGTTGTGCCAACGGAGATTGAGGTGTTATCTAAAGCGACCGTTAAGGTGCAATCTTTGAAAGGCAGAGAACTGAGTCTTCAAGCCGAAACCTTCCTTGATTTCTTGATGGAGAACACGTCTTTTTTACGTAGTGATGCTCACGCTATCATTTTGTAATCCCGCGTATTTCTTTTCATTATGCAGTGATGACTTTTTATCAACGCTAACTGTATTGTTAAGTCAATGTCCGCCCAATAAAGTGTCCGAAAGTTACAAGAATGTTGCGTGACATAAAAGGCGGATGCAATGGAAGTTATCGTTATTGGCAGTGGTGTTATTGGGTTGACTAGCGCATGGTATTTGGCGAAAGAGGGCCACTCGGTGACGGTTTTCGACCGTCAAGATAGCAGTGGTAAGGAAACCAGTTTTGCGAATGCTGGCCAAATCTCTTACGGTTACTCTTCCCCATGGGCAGCCCCCGGAATCCCTTTTAAAGCGATGAAATGGTTAACCCAAGAGCATGCGCCACTAAAAGTGAAACCGTCACTTTCCCCTGAATTGGTTTCTTGGGCGACTAAGATGCTCGCTAACTGCAATGAAGCCAAATACGCACAGAATAAATCTCGAATGTTGAGAATCGCAAACTACAGCAGAGATTGCCTGACTGAGCTAAGAACCATTGAAGAACTGGCTTATGAGGGCAGACAGAAAGGGACGTTGCAAGTGTTTCGAAGTGAGAAACAATTGGATTTCATTCAACAAGATATGAAGCTGCTTAAAGAGAGCGGTATTGAGCATTCGTTGTTTGATGTTGAGCAGTGCTTATCCATCGAACCGGGCTTAGCAGACGTTAAAGATAAGCTGGTGGGTGGTCTGTATTTACCACACGATGAAACTGGTGATTGCCATCAATTCTGTTTAACCTTGACTGAGAAAGCCAAGCAACTCGGTGTTAGGTTCGTGTTTGATACTGAAGTGGTAAGTTTGAATCATCAGAATCAAAACATCGAGAGTATTACAACGACTCAAGGTGTATTCAAAGCGGACGCTTACGTAGTTGCATC
Source organism: Vibrio sp. QJM3NY_15 (assembly GCF_057785995.1). Classification (NCBI taxonomy): domain Bacteria; kingdom Pseudomonadati; phylum Pseudomonadota; class Gammaproteobacteria; order Vibrionales; family Vibrionaceae; genus Vibrio; species Vibrio sp. QJM3NY_15. Next base: position 2,336,308 of record NZ_CM173517.1, on the reverse strand, counting down.
AGGCAGTTATTCTCGAGATCTGTTGAAACAAGTCGACTTGTCTGTCCCGGTTTATCCAGTCAAAGGGTATTCACTGACATTGCCTATTGTGAATGCTGATAAATCACCGACTTCTACCGTGATGGATGAAACCTACAAAGTGGCGATGACGCGATTTGATGATCGTATTCGTATTGCAGGAACGGCAGAGCTTGCTGGTTTTGATTATCTCATTCCTGAAAAACGCAAAGCCACGATTGATATGGTGATAAAAGATCTTTTCCCACAAGCGGGTGACTTTTCTAAGGCTGAATACTGGACTGGGTTAAGGCCAATGACGCCGGATGGTACGCCTATCATCGGTAAAACACCGATTAAGAATCTGTTTACTAATACGGGGCACGGAACCTTGGGTTGGACGATGGCGTGTGGCTCAGGAAAGATCTTGGCAAGCGTGGTTAGCGGTTCGGCTAGTGACATCAAAACCGATGACTTGAGTATTCATCGCTACCTGTAGCTCATCAAAATACTTGGTCATACGAATTAGCCCATGTTTATCACTAAGCATAGGCTGATTTAGTTTTAGTGTTGCTGCTTATCTAGTGGTGGTTTCTAACACATGAGTAAAGCGATCCCAGGATTTTTGGTCAGCTTCATGTTGATAGTTATTAGACCCGAATACTGTGAAGGCGTGTGGTGCTCCACTATAAGTGATCATTTCATGTGGGACTTTGGTCGATTCGAGTTGGGCTGCTAGGCTTCCAAAATCTTCCATTGAAATCATCGAATCTGCAGTGCCATGAAACACGACCACAGGAGCTTTGGTCTGAGAGTAATCTTGGCCTTTCGGTGTTGATAAACCGCCATGGAAAGTGACATAAGCTTTCGAAGGAATGCCCGCACGCGCGGCTTCTAAAACAGCGGCTCCGCCAAAGCAGTATCCCATCATCACGTTGTTATCTAAGTTGCCGCCAAGTCGTTTGGCCTCCATGGCTCCTGCATTGAGCAGCGCTCGCATTTTTTCTCTGTCTTTATACAACTCACCTGTGTGTTGTTTTTTATCTTTCACTTCGGTTGGGCGGATACCTTTGCCAAATAGGTCGATGGCGAACACGTTGTAACCCAGTTCATTGAGCATCTCAGAACGTTTCTTTTCGTAATCCGTTAAGCCGTCCCAATCATGTACTAGCAGCACCAAAGGAGCCTGATCACTGGCTTCACTCCAATAACCTTCGTAGTCCATACCGTCGACTTGATAAGTGACGTTTTCTCCCGAAATTGCAGAGAAGGGCAGTAAAACTGAAAACAAGCCTAGCGTAGTGAGTGTTCGCATGCGTTATTCCTTTCGATGACAGTGACGTTTAAATCGAAAGTATAGATAACGCGATGATTCTCGCCAGATTTCCGTCTTTAATTTGAAGTGTAACGGTGGAGATAAAGACTGAAGGAGAAATACATTAAACAACCATCACGTATTAAGTGTGATGGCTGTTTGCCGTTGTTTTCAGAAAACGGAAATTCAAATAGCTGAAGTTAGAAGTTAGAAGAACAATTACCAGGAAGCGTTGGTCGTGCTACTGCACATATCTGGATATTTACGCTGATAGCGCGGCAACATCGACTCGTTGCCTAAGATGCCACCTTGATGGATGTAGATGATGGTTTTGGTCGGGTTGTCTTCTTGCCATTGTCCTAAGCATTGCCACATCAATGGGTCATAGAGCAGGTCGAACTCAACGTCGGTTTGCTCTTTTAGATCTAACCAAGTTTGGTAATCCTGCTGATACAACTTACCAAAGTGGTGCTTAGCTTTGAGCGGTAATATCTGCGGGTGATCGGTCTCGCCAAGCTCATTGAACTGCTGCGTTAAGTAATCACTGCCACCAACACATGCACAGGTTAAAACCGGGATGTTGTGCAGCTTCAAATGTTTATGAAGATACAGCGCTGTGCTACCAGTACCAGCGGGCAGTGCAACTACGAAATCGTGTTTGTTTTCGAAGCGCGTCCAGCTGAGTATTTCCATCGCCAGTTGTTTTACGCCATATTCAGAAAGCTGAGAGCGACCACCTTCTGGCAAAACAATGCAGTGTGAGTCTGGTTGTCTTACTTGTTCGATATATTCTTGTGGATGAAGTTCAGAGCCCATCTCTTTGGTTGAAATAACCTTAGCCCCAAGGTCAATCGCACCACGGTAATTACCGGTAGGGCGTTCTTGCAGCCATTGAGGAAGATGGTCGATGTAAAACTCAAGCGTCCAGCCTTTGATCTTTGCGAGTGCGGAGAGTGAGAACAGAGAGTTCGCCTGAGCAGAACCATAGCTGATCAAAGTGGTGATTTCTGGTTGCTCATCTTCCAACAGCTTCATGAATTTTCGGGCTTTGTTGCCGCAAAAGTGGGAGTGAAGCTGGTCGTCACGCTTTAAGAAAAAGGTGTGGTCGTTGTATTGATGTTGAGTTACAGGGCTATTATTTAGTTTCATCGCACTTAGACAAAATGCTGACTAAAGAGCCAGCATTTTAAAATCAAATAGGGCCAACGAGTATCTAGTAGCGAGCGAGTGCTGTAAACCAACTAAATCAAGTTTTCGTCGGATATTGAACTTAGTGCTACGAGTTTACTTGCTCTGATATGGACAAGGGTGAATCAGTTTGAAAGGCGATTTTCGCGGTGCAGCCACCACAGCTACGATTGAACAATTCAAAGTCCCAATGGAAGCGCTGACACAAGTCATCGACAATCAACAAGCCTAGCCCATGACCATTTGGGTTGTATTGTTCCTGAAGGCCTTCACCTTGGTCTTCAATCACAAGAGTGTCTTGGGAAAGAGTGATAGTTACGGTGCCGCTATTGGTCGCAGCAATCGCATTTCTCAATAAGTTTCCGACCAACATATTCATGATGGTACTGGTGGCTTGGATGGTTGGTTCTGATTGAATCTGTAAGGCTATTTCGACTTCTTTCTCTTTTGCCTGCAACGAGTTTTTCGAAACGATAGTCTCTAATTCTTGCTGGGTGAACAAGCGCAGCGGTGCATCGTCACTGTTTCTTTCGTAACGAACGAGACCAAGCAGGGCATCGACCATTTCTGACATTTGAACAATGGCGTCATCAATACGTTCAACTTGGCGAGATTGAAACTCGGTTGTTTCGCTGCGAAGTAGTAATTTATTTGCCCCGCGAGCGACCGTCAGCGGGGTTCTCAGTTCATGACTTGAGTAGCGAGCAAAGGCTTGTTCGCGCTTGAGCAGGGAGTTGATTTCTCGGCGATATTGATTGAGTTGATCGGTCAGTTGACGAAATTCCACCGCCGCATCGTCACTCACACCAAACTCTTCGTTTAGGTTGAGCTTATTCGATTCAAGTTGGGCGGAGAGCGAGTTGAATGGTTCAATCAAACGCTTGGAGAGTCTATAGAGTAGTGCCCCAAAGCTGAATATCAGAATTGAGAGAAGGGTTAACATAAATGTCGTCGCATACACCAATTCATAGATATCAAACTCGACGCGATCGATTTCAGACAACAGAACAATTGGGTGGGTTTCTCCTTCATCAGAATACTCACCGACATACACCATGCGTGATTCGGGTTCATCGCCAACTTCGCCCAGAAAGCTATCTTTTCCTTTTATATATTTAGTGTATTTCTTTGGAATGTAAGCCAGGTCGTTGTATGCCACTGTGAGGTCATCAATGCGAATCTCACCACTTTCTCCAGATTGGAATAAGCCAACCGCGTAGTTGCGATCGATAAGAATGCGCTTTTCCCCAACACGATCTTCAGACAAATACAGTGCGGCAATAAACACCACATAGACGAATGCAGATACAATCACGGCCATTAACCCAAAGAAAACCGCTAAGCGGCCAGTTAGGGTTTTGGTGCTGGAGAGAACATTTGAAATCAATTCGATGACTCCAAACGGAATCCTACTTTAGGAACAGTAATCAACATTTGGGTGTCGAAAGGTTTGTCGAGCTGATTACGCAATTGATAGATGTGACTGCGTAACACATCGTTGTTGGGCTCGTCTTCTTCCCATAATTTGTACGAGATATTTTCGCGAGTGACTACTTCAGGTGCGCTTTGGCAAAGCATCTCAAGTATGGTGTAAGTGGTTGGGTTGAGCGCAAGAAGCTTGTCTTGTCGGTAAGCTTTACGGATTTTTTGGTCGATGGTGAGCTCGCCGAACTGCAGCTTAGAAGAGGCTACTTTTCCGCGGTAACGACGAACCAGCGCGTTCATTCTTGCTTCTAGAATATCCAAATCAAAAGGCTTGGTGAGGTAATCATCGGCACCGTGTTCAAAGCCCTTCAACATGTCTTCACGGCTATCCAATGCGGTAAGCATAAGGATCGGAGTTGTATTACCTTGGTCTCTTAGCTTGTTGCAAACCGTTAGGCCGTCCATTCTTGGCAGCATCAGATCCAATATGATGATATCAAACGAGTTATCCATCGCGAGTTGCAAGCCAAGCTCACCGTTATCTGCGTAATCGAGATCCATGCCAATACACTCAAAATAATCAAACAAGACACCTGCAATTTCACGGTTATCTTCGACTAATAGAACTCGTTTCATTTTGATTCTCATACAGAAATAGACAGTAACATTATCCTGAGTGAGCGTGAAAAATATGTCAATAACATAACTTTCACTTATGGGAGGGTAGATTGGCTTCAGATTAAAAAATAGAAGAACGTATTATGTCTGAACTTCATATTAGCCGCCCTAAGATATCTACATCGCAAATCAATCCTGCGGTATCTCTATCTATCATTGTGCCTTTTTACGATGAACAAGAGGTGTTGGAAGAGTTCCATTCTCGCCTCACTAAGGTTCTCGATAGCTTACCGATCACAAGTGAGATTGTTTATGTCGACGATGGCAGCAAAGACAACAGCTTGGGCTTGGTGAGTTCATTCACTTCAATCAATAGCTCAATCTCGGTCATTGGTTTAAGCCGCAACTTTGGTAAAGAGTCAGCGATGAGCGCTGGCCTTGAGCATTGTCGTGGACAAGCCGTAATCCTATTAGATGCTGATTTACAAGATCCTCCGGAGTTGATACCGCAAATGATCGCGAAATGGCGCGAAGGCTATGACGTTGTGAACATGCAGCGCAGCCAGCGTGATGGTGAAACGTGGTTTAAGAAGTTTTCAGCGGCGAGCTTTTACAAAGTCATGAACGTGGCTGCGAAGATTGATGTGCCTGAGAACGTGGGCGACTTTCGACTGTTGAGCCGTGAAGTCGTCGATCATATTAATCAACTTCCAGAACGTAACCGTTACATGAAAGGCATTTTTTCATGGCCGGGTTTCCGACAAGCGACGATCCAATTTAAGCGTGATGCTCGCTTCTGTGGCGAGACCAAGTGGAACTACCTCAAGTTAATTGGTTTGGCGATGGATGGGATTACCTCGTTCTCGATTCGTCCGCTGCGCATCGCTACCGCATTGGGAGGTTTAGTCGCGCTGACTGCTTTTGTGTATGGGATGGTCATCGTGTTCAAAACCATGATGTTTGGTGAGCCGATCACGGGTTACCCATCAATGATGGTCGTTCAACTTGCCCTTGGCGGAATTCAACTTCTGAGTATTGGTTTAATGGGAGAGTACATAGGTCGTATTTTCATTGAAACCAAGAATCGTCCTTTGTATCTGATCCAATCGGTGGTCGATACACCAGCATTAAAAACACATTTTAAATTAGAGGAATCAGCATGAGCCTGAACCGAACGCACTTATGGTACTTGTTGGCTTTTGCATTGGTTCTAAGGCTTTTATCTCTGGCAACTTATCCATTAATGGACACCACAGAAGCGCGCTATGGCGAAATGGCACGTCTGATGGTGGAAACTGGCAATTGGTTAACACCTCAGTTTGATTACGGTATTCCTTTTTGGGGTAAGCCACCGTTGTTCACATGGATGAGCGCTGCGGGTATTGAGTTGTTCGGCTTGAGTGAATTTGCGGTTCGCGCACCGCATTGGTTAGCGGGTGTCGCAACGATTTTGTTGACGGCTTACATGGCGAAACGAACAGGGCAAAGTGCTTTAGTCGCATCCGTTGTATTGGCGACATGCGGTATTTTCTCAATCGCGGCGGGTGCTGTGATGACAGACATCGCATTAACCTTAGCGATGACTATTGCCATGTTAGGTTTCTACCTATGTTGGAAAGGAGGAGAGGATTGGAAGGGAGAAGGTAGCGCGAAGACTAATCGATCTTGGGGCTATGTTAGTTTCATTGGTTTAGCACTAGGCTTGCTTGCAAAAGGGCCTGTAGCGATTGTCATTATGGGCATCGCAGTATTTCCTTGGCTAGTCTTACAACACGGCTTCTTTGGCGCTTTCAAAGTGCTTTGGCAACGCTTTCCATTGTTGTCGGGCTTAGGCGTGATGTTGGCGATTGCCTTACCGTGGTACATCATGGCGGAAATGGCAACGCCGGGTTTCATTGACTACTTCATCGTTGGCGAACACTTTAAGCGATTTGTTGTGAGTGGCTGGGAGGGGGATCTTTACGGCTCTGCCCATGATCAAGCGCGAGGCATGATCTGGATATTCTGGATTCAAGCTGCGGCCCCTTGGTCGATTGTATTGCCTATATTGGCATTTGCTCGACGTAAGAAAATTGCAGAAATTAATACTGAAAATCGCGGCTTGTTTTCATTCCTTGTGTGTTGGCTTATTTCGCCTCTGATCCTTTTCACGATGGCGGGCAATATTCTCCCAGCTTACGTGTTACCGGGTATTCCTGCCCTTGGTTTGTTGGTTGCTATACTCGTAGTGGAAAAAGATAAGAAGTGGTTCTCAAGCGTGGCTTTAGTTCTACCCGTCTTATTGATGATCGCGATGGTTTACCTGAACTTAGGTAAGGCGAATGAGAAAAGTGACCGTATCATCTTCGAACAGATCACTGATTCATCACCGAGTTTTTATGTAGGGAAGCGACCGTTCTCTGGGCAATTTTATAGCCATGGTCAAGCGAAGAAGCTACTTGATATCGAGCAACTCGATGGCATCGACAAGTTCTATTTGATTGGTAAAAGAGCGGAAGTCGAAACCAAGATTAAAGACAACGCGTTAACGTGTATTTTGGAGCCGACGGTTAAAGTAAAGCGCGCTTTATTCAGTTGTCATAGCCAAAACATCAAACCAAATTTGTCGTTGAGTCACATTCGAAGTGAAAGTGATGTTCAGCGTTAACTCAGGGCTGCGAATGATCAATAACAAGCTTCAGACACAAAGCCAAAGGCTTCAGTCCCATCACAAGATGGTTCGGTTCGCAGTGGTTGGTGTTGGCGGGTTTGTTGTTGATTGCTTAGTGTTTGCATTGCTGCATTACGTTATTGGGTTGCCCTTAATGACTGCGAGAATTGTCTCCTTCATTGCAGCCGCAACGACAACGTGGTTTGGTAATCGTGTGCTGACCTTTGGGTTCAAAGGGCAGGGTAATTGGTCTCAAAAATTGATTCAGTGGCAAAAGTTCATGTTCTCAGCGTCGATATCGGCAGTACCTAATTTACTATGTTTTAAACTGATGACTGAATTACTACCTGCGTTTACTGGGGCAGTATTTATTGCCATGGCGGTTGGTATTTTGGTAGGCATGGTTACTAACTATCTGTTTAGTCAATATTGGGTCTTTACCCGTTAGAATCCCTTGTATTCACATAACCAAGTGAAACTTTTGGGTAGTTCATTTGTAACAGGTACAAAAAAGCGCAGCTAAATAGCTGCGCTTTTTATTTTTATGATAATCAAGTAAATGAAGTCGCTATATTAACGCTGTGTTGCGCGTTGGCGATTCTTGCCGTTACTTGCAGGTTTACCACCTTGACCATTGCCCGCTTTACTGCGGTTTGGCTTGCCATTTCCGCCGCCATTGCCTTGCGATTGCTGGCTAGCAGGGGCTTTTTTGATGAAGCCAGTTGCTGGTTTATTACCATTACCGTTCTGCTTTCCGTTGCCCTGATTGCCGTTGCTTTGGCTACCTGTTGGCTTCTTACCACCCGGTTTAGGCTTATTGCCACCTGGCTTAGAATGGTTACGTGGGCTTTCGCCACCAAGACCCGGTTGAGCTTTGCTGTGCTTAGTCGCAAAACGTTGTGAGCCGTGACGACCAGACTTACGACGCTGTGCCGGTGTCTGAGCTTCAAAATCTTCTTCAGGGACTAAGCAGTTCGCTTTGTCACCAATTAGGTGCTTTTTGCCCATGCTGATCAGTGCTTCGCGGATGATCTTCCAGTTTTCTGGATCGTGATAACGAAGCAGTGCTTTATGCAGACGACGTTGACGATCACCTTTCGGCACAGGAACATCTTCACGTTTTTTGTATTTCACGCGTTTCAGAGGGTTGGTCTCTGAATAGTACATCGACGTCGCATTACACATTGGCGATGGGTAGAAGTTCTGTACTTGGTCACATTCGTAGTTATGCTTTTTCAGCCACAACGCAAGGTTAAGCATATCTTCATCTTCCGTGCCCGGGTGAGCAGAGATGAAGTAAGGAATTAGGTACTGTTTCTTACCCGCTTCAGCACTGTACTTCTCGAACATCTCTTTGAAACGATCGTAAGTGCCCATGCCCGGTTTCATCATCAGATCCAGAGGGCCTTTTTCAGTATGCTCTGGAGCAATCTTCAAGTAACCACCAACGTGGTGAGTTACAAGCTCACGAACGTATTCTGGAGACTCAATCGCAAGATCATAACGAACGCCTGATGCGATCATCACTTTTTTGATGCCCGGAACCTTTCTCGCTGAGCGGTAAAGGTCAATGGTGTGTTGGTGGTCTGTGTTCAGTTTTTCACAGATTTTAGGGAACACACATGATGGGCGACGACAATTAATTTCAGCTTTAGGATCAGAACAACCTAAGCGATACATGTTCGCTGTTGGGCCACCCAAGTCAGAAATGGTACCGGTAAAGCCAGGTACTTTATCTTTAATGTCTTCGATTTCATCCAAGATAGATTCTTTCGAACGGTTTTGAATGATACGACCTTCGTGCTCTGTGATTGAACAGAAAGAACAACCACCAAAACAACCACGCATGATGTTAACCGAAGTTTTAATCATGTCGTATGCAGGAATCTTTGCTTTGCCATACATAGGGTGAGGAACACGCTTGTAAGCAAGGCCAAACACATAATCCATCTCTTCAGTTGCAAGAGGAATTGGCGCTTGGTTTACCCATAGCTCGCGGTCACCGTGGCGTTGAATAAGAGCACGACCTGAATACGGGTTGGTCTCTAGATGTAGAATGCGGCTAGCGTGAGCGTAAAGAATACGGTCGTTATTGAGCTTTTCGAAACCAGGGATACGAACCGCGGTTGTTTTTGCATCGTGACGAGAAGGACGAATCGTAATTGGCTGTGCTTTTACTTCTTCTTTTTCATCTTTCTTGGTATCACATTGCGTTTCTACTTCGTACGGGTTAACCGGAACGTAGGCTTTGTTCGGTTTTTCGATACGAGAAGAATCGATAATTTTGTAACCTTCAGGCGCTGCAGGCAGGTTGATTGCAGTACCGCGAATATTTGTCAGCGTTGACATATCTTCGCCGTCGGCAATTCGGTGTGCGACTTCAACCAGTGCTCGTTCAGCGTTACCGAAAAGAAGAATGTCTGCTTTCGCATCAAACAAGACAGAGCGACGAACTTTATCAGACCAGTAGTCGTAGTGCGCAACGCGACGTAAGCTTGCTTCAATACCACCAAGAACGATTGGCGTGCCTTTGTAGGCTTCACGACAACGTTGAGAATAAATCAGAGTTGCACGGTCAGGACGCTTACCACCTTCATTGTTTGGTGTGTAGGCATCGTCGTGACGAAGTTTGCGATCAGAGGTGTAGCGGTTGATCATGGAATCCATGTTACCCGCAGTGATGCCGAAGAATAGGTTAGGTCTACCTAGTTCCATGAACGCATCTTTACTGTCCCACTTTGGTTGAGCAATGATGCCCACGCGGAAACCTTGAGCTTCAAGCAAACGGCCAATGATAGCCATACCAAAGCTCGGGTGATCGACATAAGCGTCACCAGTTACAATAATAATGTCACAGCTATCCCATCCAAGAGCATCCATCTCCTTTCTACTGGTAGGCAAAAAGGGTGCTGTTCCGTAGCACTCGGCCCAGTATTTTTTGTGTTCATGAATAGGAGTGATATCGCTGTACATATTTCAACCTCTGATTTTTGAGGCGGGAATTATAGCGGCATGAGGCTAGACTAGCCAGTAGAACATGCCCCTGTTAGTTCTGGTGTCTTTCTGGATTCAGTCGCTAACGTCCACTCGCCACACCATAAAACAGCATAGTAGAAGCGTTGAGTCGTGTCGCTAATTTGTGATTTTGATTAGTGTTCGGGGCAGTTTTTGATATTATTCGCGAAAATAAGTCTGAATAAGTATCTCCACAATGGTCGAATCATTATTAGTACAATTTGCTCCCATGCTATTAGGAGCCCAACTGATCTTAACTTTAATCTTAGTGAAGGGTGATATTTGCCCTGGTCAACGTGGCCGTATTCACAAGATGTTACCTGCGATTGGCGTGCTTTGGCTTGCTGTTGCTTCATTAAGAATTGAAGCGTTTCTGATCGTATTCGCTATCTTCTATTTCTATTCTCAAGTTCAAACTAAGAAGACACGTGATTCAGGCCCTATCTGGGTGATGTATCTTGCGTGTGGTTTGGCGTTGTCATACGTTGCTATTCAAGCAAGCGAACAGGTAAAACCCGTCGGTATTATTGCGACTGTGTTGCTGGTGGCTTTACTGGGTGCTTCTTTCGGACATTTACTGCTGACTATCGCAAGAACGCGCTTACAAGCATTTCACCGCGTTCTGCCTGTTGTGGGCGTATTAAGTGGCATGCTGGTGGTGTTGGCGACCGTGATTAATGTTTATTCACTGTCTGAAGCGCAACTAGAACCTGTTATTTCAACCTTGTTGTTTAGCTTTGCTTTGCTTATCTCTTCTATCGTTGTTTGGTGTTGGCATTTGCTGTTTGTCAAAACACCTGAGAAGTTGCAGTTAACGATAGCATTGCTGATGTTATTAGCGTCAGTGATTGGCTTAACACCGGTTTGGGCGTTGTAAGAGGTTGTCGAGCTCGTGAAACTTTTAGTCGATAAATTCCGTGCTAGCGAAAGAAGTGTGATCTGTTTTTAAGCACGCGGCTGGTAAGCGTTCTAAACTTAATTCTAATCGTGTGTTCGTTAGGAGTTCAGGATGGATTTAAGCAACGTCAAAGGTTTCGATAGCATTATCTTGCTCGGGATCGTCAACGAAAAGCTTCGTTTGGAATGCGATAGTTTTGAAGAGCTGGTCAGCATGTATGAAATGGATATAGAAAGTGTCGTCGGTAAGCTCGATATGCTTGGCTATCAATACGACCCACTGACGAATCAGTTCAAGTCTTACTCAAGATAAGCTCACAATGAGAGTTTCTTCTATCGTGAATTAACACTCATTGCCTGTTGTCGGTATTGGTAATAAAAAAGTCACAGATAATCTGTGACTTTTTTTGTTTCTGGCGTTTACTTATTATGCTTCACACAGGCTTGAACTCACCCAGTAATGAATCACTTAAACGACCTCAATCCCATCTAGGTGACTCTTACTCTGCTGTCTTGCCGTACTAAAGAAAGCCTGCAGATAACGTTTGTCTTTCTCAGAGTTTCTTACCGCAGCAAACAATCGTCTTGAAAGTCCGTTGCCCAATGGTTTACTAGCGATTAACCCTTGTCTTGAAAACTCACTGATCGCCCAATTAGGTAAGGCTGCAACCCCTAGACCTGCTGATACCATTTGCACCAACATTAATGTGTTGTCTGCTTGTTTCCATTTCTTCGGCTCTACGCCTGCCGGTTGCAAAAAGTGCTTCACAACATCAAGACGCTGCTTTTGAACTGGATAAGAGAGCATCGTGATATCGCTAAGATCTTGCGGATCGATGCTTGGTTTTTCCGCCAGAGGGGAGTTAATAGCGGTGATTAAACGCATCTCAAAATCAAAGAGCGGTTCGTAATGGACCTCTGAACGCGGCTGAATGTCTGAGGTGATCACCAAATCCAATTCCCCAGCCATCAAAGCCGGTAAAGGTTCAAAGCCGAACCCTGACGAGAAATCTAGCGTCACGCTTGGCCAAGCAACTTGGTACTCTTTCAAAGCGGGCATTAGCCATTGGAAGCATGAGTGACATTCGATCGCCATGTGCAACCGACCATTCACATCCTCTTTCAGGCTCGCCAACTCATTCTCTGCTTTAGCAATCTTTGGTTGTATCTCATCCGCGAGCTTAAGCAAGATTTCACCTTCAGAGGTGAATTTCACTGGCCTAGTTTTACGCAGGAAAAGCTGACCGCCAATACGCGCTTCAAGGTCTTTCAATTGATGAGAAAGCGCCGACTGAGTCAGGTGAAGAGAGGTCGCAGTGGCTGTTAACGATCCGCTGTCTCTCAAGGTGGTCAATGTTCGAAGGTGTTTAAGCTCTATCATGAGTATTCCTCATATTCCCTAAGCCAATTCAATATTTCTTAATAATCACCCTACGGTGTTTTTGATCTTTTGTAAACGTCTAGATGTCCAGATGGATTTAAACTGTTCATCTTTGGATGATTCAAGATGAATATTATTAATAAACAAGATGAATATTTGGACGTTGTCCATAGATCGGATTAAGGAGATAGTTTAGCCATCCAGACGCCTTTGTGGGAAAGTGAAATCATCAAAGGCAGTCTGACCGGAAATTAAAATTATCGAATAAGGAAAAGACTCATGACGACAACAACGCATATTCTTGGCTACCCACGTATCGGCGAGAAAAGAGAACTCAAATTCACGCTCGAGAAATACTGGCGCGGTGAAATCGATCAATCTGAGCTCAAGCAACTCGGCAGCGAATTAAGAAATCGTAACTGGAATGTACAAGCTGACGCGAATCTTAGCTTTGCAACTGCGGGTGACTTCGCATGGTACGACCATGTTCTGACAACGACATTACTTCTAGGCCACGTGCCAAAACGCCATGCTGGTGGTTCTGAAGATGAAAAAGCTTTCCCTGATTTAGATACCTTGTTCCGCGTTGGTCGTGGTCAATCTCAAGTTCAATCTACTTGCTGCGGTGGTACGCATACGTCGAATGATGGCACTAAAGACAGTTCGGCTGCTTCCGACATGACTAAGTGGTTCAATACCAATTACCACTACATTGTTCCTGAGTTCAGTAAAGGCGACACCTTTGAGGTGAGCTGGCCACAACTGTTTGACGAAGTGAACGAAGCGATAAAAGCAGGACACAAAGTTAAGCCTGTACTTCTCGGCCCACTGTCATATCTGTACTTAGGCAAAGAAGTGGAAGAGGGCTTTGATCGCTTAACTCTATTGCCTCGCCTTCTTACTGCCTATCAAGCGATTTTGGCTAAACTTGCCAAGCTGGGTGTTGAGTGGGTTCAAATCGATGAGCCCATTCTATCTCTGGAACTTGAGACTAAGTGGGCTGATTCATTCAAGTTGGCTTATCAAGTGATTCAAGGCGATGTGAAACTGCTGCTTACCACTTACTTTGATTCGGTGACTGACACGCTAGATAAAATCGTAGAACTGCCTGTCAACGGCTTACACATCGACTTGGCTGCAGCACCGCAGCAACTTGATGAAGTGGTAAACAAGTTACCGGAAGATTGGGTACTTTCTGCAGGGGCGATTAACGGTCGCAATGTGTGGCGTGCTGATTTGGCCACACAGCTGGAGCTGCTACAGCCAGTGAAAGAGAAGCTAGGAGACAAACTGTGGGTGGCAAGTTCATGTTCGCTGCTGCACAGCCCAGTGGATTTAGAGTTAGAAGATTCGCTCAGCGAAGAAGTGAATAGTTGGTTTGCCTTCGCAAAACAGAAAGTCACCGAGGTGAGTTTATTGGGGGCTGCGTTAGATGGCGATCATAATGCCATTTTAGCGTGTGAGACGTACAGCCAACCAATTGTTGCTCGTAAGAGTGCGACTCATGTGAATAAGCCTCAGGTACAAGAGCGCCTTAATACCATTACTAAAGCGTTAGCAGATCGAAGTGCGCCTTATGCAGAACGTGCGGCGCATCAGTCTGAAGTTCTTGGCTTACCACTGTTACCAACCACAACGATCGGTTCATTCCCACAAACAGGTGAGATCCGAGTTCAGCGTAGTGCTTACCGCACTGGTCAATTGAGTGAAGCGGAATACACCAACGCACTAAAAGGTCACATTGCGGATGCGGTCAAACGTCAAGAAGCCCTTGATTTAGATGTGCTTGTGCATGGTGAAGCTGAGCGTAATGACATGGTGGAATATTTCGCAGAAAACCTAGCCGGCTTCCAAACGACTAAGTTTGGTTGGGTACAAAGTTACGGCTCTCGCTGCGTGAAACCAGCAATTGTGGTGGCGGATATTGAGCGTGAAAAACCGATGACGGTGGAATGGTCTACCTATGCTCAATCTCTGACTTCAAAGCAGATGAAAGGCATGCTTACTGGGCCTGTCACTATCTTGTGTTGGACATTCCCACGTGAAGATATCTCGCGTAAAGAGATCACCAATCAATTGGCGTTTGCGCTGCGCGATGAGGTGTCGGATTTGCAAGACGCAGGCATTAACATTATTCAAATTGATGAGCCTGCTATTCGCGAAGGTTTGCCGCTGAAAAAGCGCGACCATGCCGAATACTTAGAGTGGGCAGTGGATGCTTTTAAGATTTCAGCAGCGAGTGCCAAGCCAGAGACTCAGATCCACACACACATGTGTTACAGCGAGTTCAACGAGATCATTGATTCAGTGGCTGCGCTAGATGCCGATGTGATTACCATTGAGACTTCTCGTTCGAACATGGAACTACTGAAAGCGTTTGAAGAGTTCAACTACCCGAATGCGATTGGCCCCGGTGTTTACGATATTCACTCGCCGAACATTCCTTCAGAAGAGTGGATTGTGGATTTACTTAAGAAAGCGGCAGAAAAAATCCCAGCAGAACGTTTGTGGGCAAACCCAGATTGTGGATTAAAGACACGCAACTGGGCAGAGACAGAAGCAGCACTAACTAACTTAGTTTCGGCGACTAAGACACTGCGTAAAGAGTGGGAAGCCGCAGAAGCTTGAGCATAACTAATACTAGGGTTTGCTTACCCGCTAATCCACGATGAACTACAAAAAAGGCCTCGCAAATGCGAGGCCTTTTTGTTTAATGCTTGTTCGAATATCGAATCTAGCTGCTGCTCTGGCAAGTATCTTTGCTGATCAGCTTCTCAACCATCAATTGTCCGCGAGTGTTGCGAATCTTGATGTTGTAAGCCAAGCCCATGTCTAGGTTTGCTCTTACTTCTGAGTTGGTGCAGTAGCTATTCACACTCATATCTACAACTTGGTTTAAAGGCTTAGCACCTTTTGCATCTTGGTTGTAGATCATCATGATCTCAATCACGGTGTTTTTCGCAAGTACACGCATGACTGACAGTGGGCCATACTCAATCGGCAGGCCAGCAGATAAAACGCCAGCACGGTGTTGTGCCATCATTTCAAGCTGTCTTTGTTTGTCTTGCTCGCTTGAAGCACAGCCTGCAAGCAGAACCGCTGCCAGTGAGCCAATAATCCATTTTTTCACGTTAAAATACTTTCTTGAATGGTTTTACAATGACGTTTTGGTAGACGCCAGCATCAATGTACGGGTCTGCGTCAGCCCATGCTTGTGCGTCTTCTAAAGAGTTGAACTCAGCGATCACAGTAGAACCTGTGAAACCCGCTTCACCAGGGTTATCTGAATCGATAGCTGGCATTGGACCTGCTGTTAGAAGTCGACCTTCATCGTGAAGTGTTTGTAGGCGTTCTAGATGTTGTGGGCGAACACTTAGGCGTTTTTCTAATGAATTTTCGACGTCTTGAGAAAAAATCACGTACCACATGTTGAGATATCCTTATGTTACTTCACTGAATTAGAGCGATTAAATTAGTTATCTGGCTAATTTACGCGAACTAATGGGTATTGGAAGAGCTAATGATAAGAAATTGTGAAATGGTGCGGCAGAGTGAGAAGGTCTTTAGCATTTTTAATCGAAATGACTAAAGACCTTTGAGAGAGATAAGGTCGCCGAAGGACTATTTGTTGATTGGGCGAGGTTTACCGCTTTCGTCTACTGCAACGTAGTTGAATGTCGCGCCACACACCTTGTAGCGGTCACCGATGCCGTGATCAAGTACCGGCTTAACCCATACTTCTAGGTCGATATTCATCGAGCTACGACCAATCTTGGTGCAGTCGCCATAGACACAGACTACATCGCCAACCGACACTGGCTGTTTGAATTCGATGCTTGATACTGACACGGTGACTATTTTTCCGTTTGAGATCTCTTTAGCCAATATTCCGCCAGCCAGATCCAGTTGAGACATTATCCAACCACCGAATATTTGACCTGCTGCATTGGTATCAGAGGGCATCGCCAAAGTGCGAAGAAGTAAAGAACCAATCGGGTTCAAAGTTGATTGAATAGTCATTGTTGTACTCTTAATGGTATTGATTGTTTTAAATTTAAATAGATGTGTTTGCGGGACTCGCGGTGGTCGTTCTTTAACGTATTCACCGAACACAAACAATCAGTGGCCAATGATCACGAGTATCATTGGCCACTGTTAAATCGCATATTGATAATGATTGTATCAAAAAGGGGATGGGGACTCATCCCTTAGGGTTACTTCTCGTCGGTATTTTTATCCGTTAACTCTTTCTGCTGATCTTTTGGCAAATGCTTATAGATGTAGACACCTGTTAGCAAGGTAAATGCAAAAGTAGCGATCAGTAAGCCAAACACTTTGAAGTTTACCCAAACATCTAAGGGTAGGCTGAAAGCAACGTAAACGTTGAGAATGGCACATAGAGTAAAGAACAAAGTCCAAGCCCAGCTGATCTTGCCCCACACCGCTTCCGGAAGAGAGATCTCTTTACCCAGCATGCCTTTAATCGCTGACTTGCCCATTAGGTGACTGACGGTCAGGCCGATAGCGAACAATGCATAAACTATGGTCACTTTCCACTTAATGAAATTGTCGTCGTGCAAGAAGATGGTCATGCCACCAAATACGGCAACCATCAGAAATGTGATGATCTGCATTTTCTCTACTTTCTTGTAGATGATGTACGTCAAAACGATTTGTACTGCGGAAGCAACAATCAATGCACCGGTAGCCGTGTAGATGTCGTACATCTTGTAAAGCGCAAAGAAAATAATGAGAGGAATGAAATCAAGAATTTGCTTCATGTGGCACTGAGTATCCAGTTAGTTGAGTTGCAGACAGTCTAACCAAAATTGCCTCGATGCTAAATAGCCCAAGACAATTGGCTGCAGAACTATTTTGTTTGAACTCCTTGTCACCGCATCGACGATGTTTGGTAGCGTGGGATCAGTTTCTTGATATCTTCAAGGTAGCCCTCACTCTTCAACGTGTCTAAAGTGTTTTCAAGCTCTTGCTCACTCATCGCAAAACACGTTGATTTCCCGGTCGTCAGATCAAGATACTCGTGATATTCGCGTTCTGTGAAGTGGCCAATTCTATCCATTAATAAGGTTTTAATTCCGTGGTGAATCAAGCCGTAATATGTATGTCTTTGTAAGGTCATAGCCTATCCTCCGTGACAAGCTGCAATGTTATTGATGCAACCTGCTGTATATTGGTTGGGTTATCTATGACAAAGCAATTCGAATGCCATTTTATCCATTGGGATAGAATTTCTGACGTAAAAAGTTGAATTAATTTTCTTTTCAACTAGTTAAATAAACGTCCGTTCTAATCTCTAAACACCAATACGTAGCTACCGGGAAATAGTTTTATTTTGAGAATCGTAAAATTCTCATTATGACGAGCTACTCAAGCTTTGATGGTTCTGACTTGGTAACTTTGATAGGCCGTTAATCAACAAGCCAGTCAACCAGTGTTGATAGGGAAGGGTTTTGACGGTTTTTAGGTTGCAGTAAAAAATAACCGTTGCCAGAAAATACACTTCCTTCACTAACCTTGACCAATCTCCCTAAATCGATGTCTTGCTTGGCGAGAGTGATGTCACCAATCGCAATCCCAAAACCTTGTATCGCGGCGTTCATCGCTTGATCGAGTGTCGCGAATTGCTGGTTTTTCTTGCTTGAAAGGTCATGACTTCCAATATGTTCTAACCAAAGTCGCCAGTCACTCTGTTCGTTATTGGCGTGTAGCCATGTGTATTGAGCAAGTTTATGTGGCTTGATTAGAGAAGAGGTACCACTGGCAAGGTGACTGGGTTTAATACTTTGTGCTTGGCAGACGGGCGCCAGTTGCTCGTTGAACAAGAGTTGGCTAACAATCGATTGTTGGTTTGGCTTCTTGCCATAGGTAATGACGGCATCAAAAGGATCAAAGCTTGGTTCGAAAACGTGCTTAATGGTTGAGGTCAACTCTACATCAATTTCAGGAAAGGCTTGCTGAAATGACATCAACTTAGGCAATAGCCAAGAGGTGATACAACTTGGTGCGTTGAGCTTGATCTTCGATGGAGAGCTGGCAACTTGATTTAACGCCGATTGCAGTTGTTGGATGGTATCTTGAATCAGCGGAACCAGCTCTTCTCCCTTAGGTGTTAAGGACAACCCGCGAGCATGTCGGTAGAAAAGATCGCACCCGAGACTTTCTTCAAACGACAGCACCTGACGGCTTACCGCACCTTGCGTGACATTGAGCTCATGTGCAGCACGTGTAAAGTTGAGGTGCCTTGCCGTCGACAAGAACGCGAGCAGTGTTTTTGTTGAAGGGAGAGTTTTATTCATGCTTTACCTATGACTTTTTATCATGGCTATTATGTGATTATTTCGATTCATTTATCAATAGTGTTCTGTTTGAATGTAAATACTTAATCATCATTTGTGATTCAATATGTGTATAAGTCACATATTTTGAATATAAAGGCAGTGATGAAGGAATCGTAATTACATGAAAGGGATAGCTTCTTGACATCTTTTATTGATAGCTTAGTGCCTCAAGCTGTAAAAAAATTAATACCTTATCAATCAGCAAGAAGAATTGGCGGCGATGGACGTGTCTGGCTAAATGCCAATGAACTGGAAAATGCTTTGTTCGAAGATGAGCAAGGTTACAATCGTTACCCTGATTTCTTACCGCAAGACATTGCCAAGGCTTATCAAGATTACTGTGGCACTGATGCCGCGACTGTTGCTGTTCGTGGTGCAGATGAAGCGATTGATTTACTGATCAGAACCTTTTGCAAACCAGCACAAGACAATATCCTTATTTGTTCTCCGACTTACGCAATGTACGAGTTTTGCGCCGATGCACTCGCTATCGAGACATTAGACTCACCATTACAAGAAGACTTTAATCTTAATGTCGCCGATATCGTGCAGAAGTCTGAACTGGTTAATCTTGTCTTTCTTTGTTCACCAAACAACCCAACGGGCAACGTAATTCCAAAAGCTGACCTTATTGAGGTACTGGAAGGAACCGTGGGCAAATCGCTAGTCGTGGTCGATGAAGCGTATATTGAATTTGAACCTCAGACATCGGCCGTGAGCCTTATTGAGCGTTATCCACATCTCGTCGTTATCCGTACTTTATCCAAAGCGTTTGGACTCGCAGCCGTACGTTGTGGCTTTATTTTGGCGAGCCCTAACGTGATGCAATACGTATCTAAGCTGATTCCCCCATACCCAATGCCAGATTGTTCTTCTCAGATTGTGTTAGAAGCTTTGTCTGATGAGCGTGTTGCGGTGATGAAAGAGGCGACCACTAAACTGGTAGAGATTCGTAATCAGTTTGCTGCGGAGTTAATGCAGTTCGACTTTATTGAACACGTTTATCCGTCATCGACCAACTTCATTTTGTTACGTCAAAAATCGGAGCATGAACTGTTTAGCGTATTGACGAAGGATGGCATTGTAACAAGGAACCAAAACCACGAACCGGCTTTACGTAACTGCGTTCGAATCAGCATTGGTAGCCCAGAGAGCATGGCGGAAGTGATAGCGTCACTTTCACGCTACCAAACCGAAATAAGAAAGAATCAGCAAGACAAACAAATTCAACAATCTCAACATAAAGAAACTCAATCTCAACTCGATAAAGATCATATCTAGGATGGCAATGATGAAAAAGATAATACTAGGACTCGCTTGTGCGGCCGCTTTACTTGGTACAACAGTACAGGCGAAAGAAATCCGTTTAGCGTCAGACTTTACGTATCCGCCATTCAACTACAAAAATAGTGACGGTGTGCCTGTCGGGTTTGATATTGAGATAGCTGATGCCTTGTGTGAGCAAGCCAAACTCGATTGTACTTGGGTTTCACAAAGTTGGGATTCGTTAATTCCAAGCTTATTGGCAAGAAAGTCAGACGTGATCATGGCGTCGATGCGTATTACCGAAGAGCGTAAGCGCAAGATTTTGTTCACCGATAAGTACTACCAAACACCAGCCGTATTTGTTGCTGCTAAAAACGCGGAGTTCAGCGTAGATGAGGCTGGCTTAGCGGGCAAAACTATCGGTGTTCAGCAAGGTACGATTCATGATCGCTACGTAACAGACAAGTTTGGCGATGTGGCAAACATTAAGCGTTATACCGGGCAAGATGAAGTGTATCTGGATCTGCAAAACGGTCGTCTAGATCTAACCTTCGGTAACTCAGATCAACTGTCATTGGCTTTCTTAGACAAGAAAGAAGGTGAGGGCTTTGAATTCAAAGGCAAAGCAGTAACCGACAAAGCCTACATTGGCGAGGGCACGGCACTAGCGTTAAGAAAGCAGGATTCAAAACTGGCTAAACAATTCAATGCCGCGATTGAAGAGATCAGAGCCAACGGTACCTACGACAAGATCGCCGCTAAGTACTTCACGTTTGATATCTATGGCGCTGATTTGTAATTCGTCTAACGCCTAAAAACTAGAATACCAAAAACAAAAATCCGAGGGCTGTGAGGCTCTCGGATTTTTGTTACAAACAATTCGTCCTATCAAGTTTCTCTCTATTGCCTTTATCCCTGCTTATCCATGTTTGTTCCATACGTTTAGCCTAAAACCTTATCTCTACCACCTCAGAAATCACAGTTGACGACTCGCTTTTCAATCGATAAGACCTTCTTTGCTCGTGCTCTACAAATGGTTTCAAGGTTTTAAAATAACACAAATATGCAAGTGTATTTTTTGCCAACAGATTGTTCTAAAAGTAGTTGGAAGTGATCGAAATTCCCAAAAATCCGAAGTTAGACTACTTAATGGTCCAATTGATGCCAAATATGATTGGTATCACAATCAATTCGGTTCACAAGCCAATAGATAAACCTTAGCTCACAAAATATACACATATTATTGTAATACAAAATTCATAGGGTAAGAATATTGTAATGAAACGTTACTGCTATGAGCGGTATGCAATTGAACGTTAGATTTCAAACTTAGCTATAGCGTTGCATATAAAAACTGTACCTCTTACAAAATGGATTCTGGAGAAGAACATGAAAAAACACCTACTGACGATTGCAGCGGCTTCAATTCTTATGGCATTTGGCGCTCAAGCAAAAACTTTGACCTTAGGGCATGCAATGTCATTAGAAAGCGCAGCTCACCAAGGCATGGTGATCATGGCTGATAAAGTTAAAGAAAAATCGAATGGTGACCTTACGATTAAGATCTTTCCAAACGGTCAATTAGGCTCTGAACGTGACCAAGCGGAACAAGTTGTTACTGGCGCGATTGATATGGCCAAAATCAATGGTGGGCTAGCCGAATCTTTTGAACCAACGTTTAAGGTTAATGCACTGCCTTTCTTATTCCGTGATGTTCAACATATGAGAACGTTCATGCGAAGTGAAGCTGCACAAGAGATGTTGCTTTCAAGCGAAGGTAAAGGCTTCATTGGTCTTACATTCTATGATTCAGGCACACGCAGCTTCTACGCTAAAAAAGCCATCAACTCACCAGCTGATCTAGCGGGCATGAAAGTTCGAGTCCCTGGTTCTCCAACCATGATGGAAATGGTTAACCTATTAGGTGGTAAAGCAACACCTGTACCTTTCAATGAGGTATACACGGCACTGCAACAAGGCGTAATTGACGGAGCTGAAAATAATATTTCTAGCTTAGTTGAAATGAAACACAGTGAAGTTGCCAAATTTTACTCTATGGATCAGCACATGATGACACCTGACGTGATCATTATTTCAGAATACAAATGGGCTTCATTAACGGCTAACGAGCAAAAAATCTTAAAAGAAGCAGCAGCTGAGTCTCTTGAAGAGCAGATCAAAATCTGGGACGCAACAGACGACATGAACAAAGAGAAAGGAATGAAAGAAGGCGTAACGTTTGTTGAAGTTGATAAAGCCCCTTTCCGTGCCGCTGTTAAACCTATGATTGATGAAGCGAAAAAAGACCCTAAATTAGCTTCATTCATTGAAAAAATTGAAGTTCTTTAATCAGTCTTAGTGAAAATATAATTTTGCCTTGGCTTTGCTAAGGCAAAATTTTTTGAGGTATCACATCATGTTAGCAACTTTCAGAAACCTACTTGATAGGTTGATTCTTTTTGTATCTTCTTTTGCATTAATGTTACTTGTCGTTACTGTCACTTGGCAGGTTTTTAGTCGCTATGTTTTGAATGACCCAAGTAACTGGACTGATGAACTTGCTCGTTATGCAATGGTATGGCTTGGCTTATTAGGAGCAAGCTACTTATTCGGTATCAAAGGACACTTAGCTATAACGTTATTGGATGGTTATCTTAAGGGTAAAGCACACATAGCATTACACCTACTTATCAATGTGATTTCTGGCGCATTTGTATTTCTAGCAATGCTTCAAGGTGGCATCGCCTTAATGGGAAGAACCACACAACAACTCTCTCCCGCACTGCAATTACCGATGTCGACGGTTTATTCAATATTGCCGATTTCAGCCGTTATTATCCTCATCTATTTGGTCATGAATACGTTTGATCTTTTTTGTGAACCCAACAAAAAGTAAGTTTTAAAAAGGACTCTATATTATGGATTTGTCCATTGGTGTTTGGCTGCTAGGCCTATTCTTATTCATGATCGCGATTAGCATGCCCATTGCGATTGCAATTGCCATGTCATCTTTAACGATCATGTATTTCATCTTACCTTTTGAAGTCGCCAGTATTACTGCGGGTCAAAAAATCATTACCGGTATTGATAGTTTCAGTTTATTAGCCATCCCTTTCTTTATCCTCGCTGGTAACATAATGAATGTGGGTGGTATCGCGAGTCGACTCATCAACCTTGCAAAGCTCTTGGTTGGTTGGATCCCAGGCTCACTTTTTCACGTGAACATCTTCGCCAATATGATGTTTGGCGCCGTTTCAGGATCAGCTGTTGCAGCAGCAGCTGCGGTTGGTAAAACCTTAGGCCCTGAATTAGAAAAAGATGGCTATGATAAAAACTTAGCAACAGCAGTAAACGTTGCATCTTGCCCTGCAGGCTTACTAATACCGCCAAGTAATTCATTGATCGTGTTTTCAGTTGTTTCGGGTGGAACATCCGTAGCGGCTTTGTTTATCGCAGGTTATGTCCCAGGTATTTTAATGGGTTTAAGTTGTATGGTCGTCGCCTATTTCATCGCTAAAAAGAGAGGCTACAAAACAAGTGCGAATGACGGCTTCACAGCAAAAGATGTACTGAATATTGTTTGGCAAGCAACGCCAAGCTTAGGGCTTATTGTTGTTGTTATTGGCGGTATTATTGGTGGTATTTTCACTGCAACCGAAGGGGCATGTATAGCGGTTCTATACTCTTTTATACTGTCACTCTGTTACCGAACCCTCAAGTGGGCACACTTCCCGATAATTTGTAGAGAAACGGTTCAGGTCACTGGCATTATGTTGTTCTTGATTGGTGCTTCAACCATCATGTCATGGGCAATGGCGTTTACCGGTCTACCAACCATGATCAGCGATTGGATGCTCTCTATTTCAGATAATCCAATTATCATATTTATTCTGATGAACCTGATTCTACTGATTGTGGGTATGTTTATGGATCTTACGCCAGCCGTATTGATCTTTACCCCTATCTTTATGCCGATTGCTGAGCATTTAGGCATGCATCCAATTCACTTTGCGATGATGATTATCTTCAACTTATGTATTGGTATTGCAACGCCACCCGTTGGCACGGCGCTATTTGTAGGTTGTAGTGTCAGTGGTTCCAAGATAGAGAGTGTTATAAGAAGTATCATGCCGTTTTGTGCCGTATTGATCGTCACATTGTTGGCCATTACTTTTATTCCTGAAATTAGTTTGGCTCTGCCTCGTGCGTTCGGATTAATCAATTAGTCTTACAAGAGTAAGATTTACCGAATCAATATTGACTATTGCCTAATAAAAAACCGCCTCATGAAGGCGGTTTTTATTTATCAATCAAAACTGAAGCTTAATATTACGCTTGCTGTTTTTGTAGCTCAGCTTCTTGTTCTTCGTCTTTGATTAGAGAATCAACGATTACTGCACATGCTGCATCACCAGTGATGTTAAGAGCAGTACGAATCATGTCGAAGATACGGTCTAGAGCGAACAACAGAGGTAGACCTTCGATAGGGATACCAGCTGCTAGAAGAACCGCAACCACTAGGAAAGAAGGACCTGGAACACCCGCTTGACCAACTGCGCCTAGCGTAGAGGTTACGATGATAGCAACGTAAGCACCCATAGAAAGGTCGATGTTGAACAGCTGTGCAAAGAAGATAGCAACTAGGCCGTAGTAAATTGCGTTACCAGACATGTTGATCGTCGCGCCTAGAGGCAGAACGAATGAAGCCGTAGAGTTGCGAACGCCAAGTTCTTTCTCTACCGTTTCCATTGTTACTGGTAGTGTCGCCATTGACGATGCTGTTGATAGTGCAACCGCTTGAGGCTTCTTCATTGCCACTAGGAACTTCTTAGCTGAAGTCTTAGTGAAGATTTGAATCATCAGTGGGTAAGCAACAAAGCCGAAGATAAGAATCGCAGCGATGTAAACAATGAACAGCTTGAACACGACCATAAGCGCGCCAAAACCAAACGTACCTACTGCTTCAGCCATTAGGCCGAATACGCCAAGTGGTGCAATGATCATAACTTTGTTGATCATCCATACCATAGCGTCAACGATAGCATTTACACCGTTGATGATAGGGTCACGTTTCTCTTTTGCTTGTTTAGAAATCGCAATACCAAAGAATAAGCAGAAAACGAGAATTTGCAGAATGTTTGCTTCATTCAGTGATTGGAAAACGTTGGTAGGGATCATGCCAGTGATGGTTGCCCAGAACGTTGGAAGTTCGCCTTTCGCAGCGTATTCTGAAGAGAACATGCCTTCAACGCCAGAAACATCGATACCACGACCGGGTTCGAACACTTCACCCATTACAAGCGCTAGTGCTACAGCAAGTGCAGACGTTAGTGCAAAGTAACCCAGTGTTGTTACACCGACTTTACCAGCCGATGAGCTATTACCTAGACCTGCTGCACCTGAAATTAGGGCAACCGCGACTAGAGGAATAACCAGCATCTTGATCAAATTGATGAAGATAGCACCCAGTGGAGCGAACATAGTTGCGCTGTCACCCATCATCGCACCGACTACAGTACCGATGATCATTGCAATAACGACTTGAATGCCGATGTTACTTAGTAAACTCTTTTCTTTTAACACTTCCATAACCTCTGTGCTACTAAATATAAAAATCCCAGAACTACTCACCAATGTACGATGTACCATTGGATTAATATTTCGCGACGAGTTTTACACGTATCCTTTACATTTATCAATATGAGCAGAGGTGAAAGTCTCTGAAAAACAGGTGGTCTAATGTCATTTGTTGATTTTGCACAACAAAGCAATCGTTTGCTTTGGTTTTTTATAGCGATGCTATTTGTTGAATTTATAAAAGCTTTTTCACTGGAGATTTTGTGAATGGTTTGCAAGCGTTGGTGTTGAAAACGTTCCATTAACATTTTGATTTCATTTGTGAGTGTTTTTTGAACGTTTATGTTGAGGTGAATCCACAGGTACGTGTTGTGTGAAATTTAGCCTGAACTATGCTTAAGGTATCTATTTATTACCAAGATGTTACCTCTGCGCTTTAAATAAAACGTCTATCTAGCATCTCAGTTGTAAGGAGAGGGGCTATGACTTTTATATTAAAGTACTTGTTTGCGTTTCTTCTGTTGTTCAGCTCAGTGTTTGCTCAGGCCGATGATGTCTGGGTGATTGAGGTGAACGGAGGGATAGGTCCGGCGACCAGTGATTACCTCACTAGAGAAATAGAACAAGCTCACGATGAGCAAGCAAAGCTCATTATTTTGAAAATGAACACGCCTGGCGGGTTAGATTCGTCGATGCGTGACATTATTCGATCCATCACCAACTCACCGATTCCAGTCGCTACTTGGGTTGGGCCTGCGGGTTCACGAGCAGCGAGCGCCGGAACCTATATTTTACTTGCCAGCCACGTTGCTTCCATGGCGCCCGGAACTAATCTAGGTGCAGCAACCCCTGTGTCTCTTGGCGGTGGCAAAGCGCCTGTTAATCCGTTATCTCCTCAAGACGATGCCAATAAAGACGACAACACGGCTGCGAGTGAGCAAGACGAAACGAAACAAGAGAACTCAGACCAAGTAAAAGCCACCACAGCGATGGAAAAGAAAGTTATCAATGATGCAGCGGCTTACATAGTCAGTTTAGCCAAGTTACACAACCGTAATGAAGAATGGGCAGAAAAAGCAGTGCGAGAGGCAGCAAGTTTGGATTCTGAGAATGCACTGACTCTTAACGTGATTGATTTTATTGCCAGCGACCTTCAGCAATTGGTTGAACTGAGTAACGGGCGCACCGTCACCATCAACGGTGTCAGTCAGGAAGTCCAACTTAGTGATGTTGCTTTTGTCGAGCGAGAACAAGACTGGCGCTTTAGTTTGCTTTCGGTGATTACTAATCCAAATGTCGCTTACATTCTGATGCTGATTGGTATCTATGGTTTGTTGCTTGAGTTCTATAACCCTGGCGTCGGGCTACCGGGTGTTTTGGGCGGTATCTGTCTGTTATTAGCTATGTACTCCTTACAAATGCTGCCGGTGAGTTACGCGGGCCTTGCTTTAATCCTATTGGGAATTGCCTTAATGGTCGCAGAGGCCTTTAGCCCGAGCTTTGGTATCTTCGGTTTGGGTGGCGTCGCCGCATTTACATTGGGCTCGATCATGCTGATGGATACCGAAGTGCCGGGTTATCAAATTGCATTGCCACTAATCATTGGGATCAGTTTGTTCTCTGTTGCCTTTATCGTCGTAACAATATCAATGCTAGTCCGAGTGAGAAACAAACCAGTGACTACGGGGATGGAAGCGGTTGTCGGCGACACTGGCAAAGTGGTAAGCGGCTTCCCCGGTGCGGGTCGAGTATTAGTTGAAGGTGAGATCTGGCAAGCCAAATGCGCGAGTGAATTGCAAGCGGGGCAGCTTGTTAGAGTGACCAAACTGACTGGGTTGTTGTTGGATGTTGAGGCGTTGCCCGATGAGACATCATTTAAATCTAGTTAGCGCGGACTGTTAGCGTGGAATGCTAGTACAAACGTTATTGAATTATTAATTGCTTAGCCATCGTTACCATTAGGGGGCGGTTATGTTTATACACACTATAGGTATTGTCATCGTGCTCGTTATCTTGTTGATAGCCAGCATGTTCAGAGTGCTGCGCGAGTACGAGCGTGCAGTGGTGTTTTTCCTCGGGCGCTTTTACGGTGTGAAAGGGCCTGGCTTGATTATCATCATTCCTTTTATCCAACAAATTGTGCGAGTGGATCTACGAACTATCGTTTTGGATGTTCCAACACAAGATTTGATCACACGCGATAACGTGTCGGTCAAGGTGAATGCCGTGGTCTATTTCCGAGTGCTGGATCCGAAGATGGCGATCAACAACGTTGAGAATTACCTTGAAGCGACCAGCCAACTTTCACAAACAACGCTGCGTTCGGTGCTTGGGCAACATGAGTTGGACGAGCTGTTGTCTGAGCGAGAAGAGCTCAATAGAGACTTACAAGCGATACTGGATCAACACACCGATAACTGGGGGATCAAGATTGCCAATGTCGAGATCAAGCATGTTGATCTGGATGACAGTATGGTGCGAGCCCTTGCTAAACAAGCGGAAGCCGAGCGTTCTCGTCGAGCTAAGGTAATACATGCAACCGGTGAGCTTGAAGCATCTTCAAAGTTACGGGAAGCGGCCGAAGTGCTGAATCAAGCGCCCAACGCCATTCAATTGCGATATATGCAAACGTTAACCGAGGTGGCTAACGAAAGAACCTCCACCATTATCTTTCCAATGCCCATCGACCTAGTGGAGAAGATAACCGACCCAATCAAAGCGACGCTCAATGAGGCAGCGATTAAGAAAGCGATGAAAGCTGAAGAGTAGTTAGCGTGAATGACGAGTAATAAAAAAGGCTCCACAGTTGTGGAGCCTTTTAGTATTTGAATCGCTGGTTCTATTTAATGACCGTCGATTATTTCTGCGTAGCCGCTTTCATTGGCGTAACAAACTCCGCAAGTGCTTTAAGCATTGCTTCTGGTTGTTCAACGTTGTTTTCAATGATTTTCACAACCGCTGAGCCAGAGATAGCACCTGCAGCGCCCGCTACAATCGCTTCTTTCACTTGTTCAGGAGCAGAGATACCGAAACCAAGCAGTGCTGGTGGCGCATCAAATTTGTTCAAACGATCAAGTAGGGCTGTCACAGGCATGTTTGCTTTTGTTTCTGCACCCGTTACGCCTGAGCGAGAAAGTAGGTATGTGTAACCGCCACCTAGCTCAGAAACTGATTGAAGTGTTTCATCGCTTGCTGTTGGCGGAGCAATAAAGATTGGGTGAACTCCAAACTTCTTAGCTGCAGCAACAAACTCGCCGCTTTCATTGGTTGGTACATCAGCAATCAATACTGAATCGATACCTGCTTTTGCGCAGCGTTCGTAAAAGTTTTCTATACCACGTGCGTAAACCAAGTTTGCGTACATCAGTAGGCCGATTGGTAGCTCTGGGTATTTAGCGCGAATTTGACCAATAAGATCAAAACACACATCTGGCGTTACTTTAGAATCTAAAGCACGAATGTTCGCACCTTGGATTGTTGGGCCATCTGCAAGCGGATCAGAGAATGGAATACCAAGCTCAAGTGCATCTGCACCCGCTTCAACCAAGGTTTCCATGATCTTAAGTGATTGCTCAGGGTTAGGATCGCCAACCGTTACGAATGGTACAAATGCACCCTGATTCTTTTCAGCTAAGCGAGTGAAGAGTGATTGATAGCGATCCATTATAATGCTCCTTTCTCTTTAAGAATGTCGTGTACAGAGAAAATGTCTTTGTCACCGCGACCAGATAAGTTAACGACTAATAGCTGTTCTTTCTCAGGGTCGTCGTGAGCCATTTTAACTGCATGAGCCAAAGCATGAGATGACTCTAGCGCTGCGATAATACCTTCTTTACGTGCAATCAATTGGAACGCTTCTAGCGCTTCGTCATCGGTCACGTTGTCGTATTCAGCACGGCCAATGGCATTTAGGTGCGCGTGTTGAGGACCAACTGATGGGAAATCTAGACCCGCAGATACAGAGTAAGACTCTTCTACTTGGCCGTTCTCATCTTGCATCAGTGGGGCTTTCATACCGAAGAAAATACCGGTTTTACCGTGTTTAAGCGGCGCGCCGTGTTGGTCAGTATCAATACCTTTACCAGCAGGCTCTACACCGATTAGGCGAACAGACTCTTCTTCAATGAAATCAGCGAACATGCCGATAGCGTTTGAACCACCGCCAACACAAGCGATAACGGCATCTGGAAGGCGACCTTCACGAGCTAGAATTTGGTTCTTCGTTTCTTCACCAATCATGCGTTGGAAATCACGAACAATCGTTGGGAATGGGTGAGGACCCGCTGCAGTACCCAATAGGTAGTGCGCGTCTTCATAAGTTGCAGACCAGTCACGTAGTGCTTCATTACATGCGTCTTTTAGCGTTGAAGAGCCAGAATGAACAGGGATAACCTCTGCACCCATTAGCTTCATACGGAACACGTTCGGGCTTTGACGTTCAACGTCTTTTGCACCCATGTAAACACGACACTTAAGACCTAATAGAGCACACGCTAGAGCAGTAGCAACGCCGTGTTGGCCCGCGCCAGTTTCAGCGATGATTTCTTGCTTACCCATACGTTTAGCAAGCAGCGCTTGGCCAAGTACTTGGTTTGTTTTATGTGCGCCGCCGTGAAGTAGATCTTCACGCTTTAGGTACAGTTTGGTTTTTGTACCTTTAGTCAGGTTACGCGTTAGCGTTAGTGCCGTTGGTCGACCTGCGTACTCTTGCAGAAGCGTCATGAATTCGCTGCGGAACTCAGGATCGGCTTGTGCATCGATAAATGCTTGTTCTAGTTGGTCTAGTGCTGGCACTAGGATCTGCGGTACGTATTGACCACCGTATTCACCGAAGTAGGCATCGAGTTTAGCCATTGTGTTATTCCTTCAATTCTATTGATGTGTCTTCACACCAAGTCATTCAATCTTGTTTGAGCTTCGCAAAAGGCAAAGCCCACAAATATGTTTTTAGTTTCTGCTTTCTAATTCCTAGAGCCGAGCTTGGACTAGTAATTACGAATCGCTGCAAAAGCGCGTTGCAGTTTGTCTGCGTCTTTTTTACCTGGAGCGGATTCAACGCCAGAGTTTAGGTCTAATCCTAAACAACCCAACTTAGCCGCTTGGTTAGCATTTTCTGGGTTTAGACCACCTGCCAACATGATTGCGCTTTGGTTGTTGATTAGGCTCCAATCAAACGCCTGACCTGTACCACCCGTTTGAGAACCCACTTTAGTATCTAGTAGGTGACGAGTCACGTTGCTTTCCAGTAATTCTGGTAGCGCACTTTCAGCGCCGTTTTCAGCACTGCAAGCAACACCGTAAGCTTTCCAAATCTCAACGCTTTCAGGTAGTGATTGTTTTAACTCATCGACAAATGCTTGAGACTCATCACCGTGCAGTTGCACAGCGAATAGGCCTAGCTCAGATACCGTTTTTGCAACGTCAGTAACGCTGTGGTTTTGGAACACACCCACGTAGTTCAGCGGTGCGCCACTCATAGTTAAACGAGCCGCTTCGATATCCACATGACGCTTAGACGCTTCAACGAAAATCAAACCACCGAATACCGCACCAGCTTGATAAGCCTTCGCGGCATCATCAGAATGAGTTAAACCACACACCTTGTTTTCACCGAGTGTTACTTTACGCACCGCAAGTTCTAGGTTTTTTTCAGCCATAAGAGAGCTGCCGATTAGGAAGCCGTCTGCAAATGTTGAAAGGTCACGAACTTGTTGATGCGTGTAGATGCCAGACTCTGAAATCACGACTGCGTTTGGAGCCAGTTCGCGAATCAACGGGGCCAACTCTTTAGTACGGTTCAGATC
Source organism: Vibrio sp. QJM3NY_15 (assembly GCF_057785995.1). NCBI lineage: Bacteria > Pseudomonadati > Pseudomonadota > Gammaproteobacteria > Vibrionales > Vibrionaceae > Vibrio > Vibrio sp. QJM3NY_15. The sequence continues at coordinate 2,304,816 of NZ_CM173517.1, read as the reverse complement.
CGTCGAAAGGTCACGTAGGTTACGGTTATTAATACCGATCACTTTTGCTTTTAAAGCGACTGCGCGGTGAAGCTCTTCTTCGTTACTGACTTCGGTTAGTACACCCATGTTGAGCGAGTGAGCAACCTCAGCAAGTGCTTGGTACTCTTCGTCATCCAATACCGATAGCATCAACAAGATAGCATCAGCAGAGTAGTGACGAGCTAAGTAAACCTGGTAGGTATCAACCATGAAGTCTTTACACAGGATAGGCTGCTTAGCAATGCTGCGAACCTTTGGCAAAAACTCGAAGTCACCTTGGAAGTATTTCTCGTCTGTCAGCACTGAAATCGCGTTTGCGTGGTTGTTGTAAACCGATGCAATGTAGTCCAAATCAAACTCGTCACGGATTAAACCTTTTGACGGTGATGCCTTCTTACATTCAGTGATGAAAACGGTTTGTTCACCGCTCAGAGCATCATAAAAGCTGCGGTCTGTTGCGGTTAACGCCGCTTTAAACTCGTCCAATGGTTGGGTCTGCTTACGCGCTTCAACCCATTGGTATTTGTCACGAACGATTTTTGCTAATACTTCCGCCATTTCAGCTTCTTTGACTGAAACGTGGGTCGACAGTTTATCGGTAGTCTGTGTCATGTTCTTTGTCTCGTCGTTCGTTAGGCGTGTGCAGCAAGCTTTTGTACAAGCTCGTACGCTTTGCCAGAGTTCATCGCGTCAATCGCTTGCTGTGTGTTGGCTTTTAGATCTTCGTGACCAAATAGACGCATCAGTAGAGCAACGTTGACGGCTACTGCGCCAACTTGGGCTTCAGTGCCTTTACCCGTCAGGATATCCGTTGTAATGGCTTTGTTTTCATCTGGCTCGCCGCCCTTGATAGCTTCAAGCGGGTGAGTGTTCAAACCAAAGTCAGCCGGTCTCACTGTGTATTCGTGAATTTCGCCATCTTTAATTTCAGCAACGATGGTTTCGCCATGAATAGCCACTTCATCAAGGCCGCTACCGTGCACAACGGCAGCACGCTTCATGCCCATTTGCAGCATGGTTTCCGCGATAGGGAGTACAAGTTCTTTGCTGTAAACACCCATAAGCTCGATGTTAGGGCGAGCAGGGTTAATCAGTGGACCAAGGATGTTGAAGATAGTGCGCGTTTTCATAGTTTGACGAACAGGCATCGCGTGACGCACGCCACCGTGGTATTGCGGAGCAAATAGGAATGCTACGCCAAGTTCATCAACAGCCGTGCGGGTGTCTTCCGCTGTCATCGCTAGGTTAATGCCGAACGAGTCCAGTAAGTCAGAAGAACCTGATTTGCTCGATACACTGCGGTTACCGTGCTTCGCGATTTTTAAGCCACACGCTGCGGCAACAAAAGCAGAAGTCGTTGAGATATTAATGGTGTTGTGACCGTCGCCGCCTGTACCTACGATGTCTGCAAAATCGTAATCAGGACGTGGAAACGGGTTTGCATTCGCAAGCAGCGCTTTCGCCGCGCCAGCGATTTCGTCTGGCGTCTCGCCTTTGATTTTCAATGCAGTCAGAGCAGAAGCCATCAAGATTGGGTCTAGCTCACCCTTGATGATCACATCAAATAACTGTTGGCTTTCTTCTTGAGTAAGAGACTGCTGTTCGTAAAGCTTATTAATCTGTTCCATGATTTCGTCCTAGTTAGTCTTTTTATCAAGCATGGCGTTCTTCTCAAGAGCCCATTCGATAGCGTTCGCCAGAAGCGTTGCACCGTAGGTCGTCATAATTGATTCAGGGTGGAATTGGAATCCACAAACCTTGTCTTGTTCTTGAACCACAGACATTACCAAATCATCGACTTCAGCGGTCACTGTTAAGCTATCAGATACATGCGTTGCTACTAAAGAGTGGTAGCGAGCGATAGCCAGCGGCGAAGGTAAGCCTTGGTAAGTCGCATGATTTTGGTGTTCCATCATCGACACCTTACCATGAATGATTTCGCCAGCGCCTGCAACGGTGCCACCGTAGGCTTCAACAATCGCTTGGTGGCCTAAGCAAATACCAATCATTGGCACTTTGCCTTTTAGTAGCTGAATCAGCTCAGGCATACAGCCCGCATCAGCCGGAGCACCAGGGCCTGGCGAAAGCAGTGCAACAGGGTTGTCTAGTTCGTTGATCGCCGCTTCAACAACCTTTGCAGGAATGTTGTTACGGTAAATTTTCACGCTGTGACCTAATGAACGGAACTGGTCTACAAGGTTGTAAGTGAATGAGTCGAAGTTATCGATGAATACAATATCAGCCATGATTACGACTCCTTCTTATTTGAGATGTTCTTAGTATGTGCAGCTTGAATCGCAGAGATGACCGCTTGAGCTTTGCCGCGAGTTTCATCTGCTTCTGCTTGCGGGTCAGAGTCGAACACCACGCCCGCGCCCGCTTGTACTTGAGCTACGCCATCTTCAACGTAAGCAGAGCGAATCACGATACAAGTATCTAACGTGCCTTCACCAGTTAGGTAACCAACTGCACCGCCGTAGCTACCACGACGTGTTTTTTCTACGTCACGAATAAGCTGCATTGCACGGATTTTTGGTGCGCCTGTTAGCGTACCCATGTTCATACAAGCTTGGTAAGCGTGCAGGGCATCTAAGTCTTCACGTAGTTGACCAACAACACGAGAAACCAAGTGCATCACATGACTGTAGCGATCAACTTTCAGCAAGTCTGCTACGTGGCGAGTGCCAGCTTCTGCAATACGTGCCACATCGTTACGTGCTAGGTCGACCAGCATCATGTGTTCAGCGTTTTCTTTCTTGTCGGTACGCAGTTCAAGTTCGATACGGCTATCTAGGTCGAAATCGATTTGACCGTCTGGGCGTTTACCGCGACGACGAGTACCTGCAATTGGGTAAATTTCGATTTGGTTGGTTTCAGTTTCGTACTTCAGTGCACTTTCTGGAGAAGCACCAAACAGAGTAAACAGCTCATCTTGCATGTAGAACATGTAAGGGCTTGGATTACTTTGCTTGAGTTCTTTGTAAGCCGCCAGTGGAGCAGGGCAAGGTAGCGTAAAGCGACGCGAAGGTACCACTTGGAATACATCGCCTTTAACGACGTATTCTTTTAAATTACGAACCGTTTGGCAGAAGTCTTCATCTGAAACGCTTGGTACAGCGTCAACGTTGTCGAGCGGTGTTACTTCGGTGATGGCTTTCAATGACTGACACTGTGTTTGAATGTCGGCTAGGCGCTCTGTTAATTGCGCTTTGATGCTTTCATCTTGAGCAAACAAGCTCGCGTGAAGCAGGCCTTCGTTTTCTTGGTGGTCGAAACGCAATAGTGTCTCGGCAACGTAGAAAACAAAGTCTGGGCAGTTGTTTGTTGCTTCAGCATCGCCTAGCGGTTCAAAGTTCGCCACGATGTCGTAAGCGAATAGGCCAGCCATGAATAACGCGTGTTTGTTATCCGCGTCTTGCTCAAAGCTGTGTTGAACCAAACGCAGTGCATCGAATGAAGACGCTTCTCTTAAGCGTGAATCTTCGTCTAATTCGTTGCTTGGTTCGATAAAAGTCAGCGTCAATACGTTATCCGTAAGGTCAGATTTTATCTCTGTTTTGACGTTTTGAGCTAGGTGTTCGATTAGCGCTTGACCATTTTGAGTCAACGCTTGAAAGGTTACTTCATGTCCGCGACATACGATGCGAACAGCAGAGTCGATAAGGAGTAGGCTTGTCAGGTTCTGTTTAGATTCAATCTCAGCAGATTCCAACAACAGACTGTCTGTTTTGTTTTCACACAGAGTATGAAAAACACTGGTTGGATCTTGCGAGTAAGGAACGGAAGAGTTGATGACCTCAATGGTTCCCAGCTTTTTGATTTCAATGGCCTTGTTCACAAGACCTCCTTTATGATTCTTTAAATTTCCTGCCGTACATAGTCGCATAAAGATACCTTTCACCCAATCTAGAATATGGTCAATTCGTTGATTTGTTAGTCAGTTGAATGTGAGATGTTCGACAAATTAAAAAGCCCGCTATGAAAGCGGGCTTAGTGATAACTTTTTTATAAACAAACTGTTTAATTAGAAGTACACGTTGGCCCACCAAGAACTTGTCCAAGTGCGCCACCAATTAAGCTCTGAACTTGCTTCTACTGAAGAAAGTTCTAAAACTTTATCTTTATGGTTTTGGTTAAATTCTTGTAACATAGTGAACCTATCAAATGTGACACTTCGTATTTGTGTACTAGTTAACTAGTTTTGCGCTTGCAGGTCAAGTGCGTTGACACAAATATAACGATAAAAATTGAAAACAATGAAAAAGAATATATGAGAATTGATCTACATAGTCATACAACAGCCTCAGATGGCCGACTTACTCCACCTGAACTGATTGACCGAGCGCTAGGCTTTAACATCGAAGCGTTAGCGATTACAGATCATGATACGACTGATGGGCTTGCAGAAGCACGCAGCTATATTGCTGATAACAATCTTCCTATTCAGTTGATTAACGGCATCGAGATCTCAACCGTTTGGCAAAACAAAGATATCCATATTGTTGGGTTAAATGTCGATCCTGAATCACCAGAATTGAAAGCGTTAATTGAACAACAGAAGCAACACCGTGTCGGACGTGCAGAGATGATTGCTCAACGTCTTGAGAAAGCGACCCGTGAAGGTGTGTTAGAAGAGGTTAAGTTGATTGCAGGTGATGCACCAATTACTCGAGCACACTTTGCGAAATGGTTAGTCGACAATGGCTACGCGAAAACCATGCAGCAGGTGTTTAAAAAGTTTCTTACGCGCAACAATCCAGGTTATGTGCCGCCAACATGGTGCTCAATGAGTGATGCTGTCACGGCTATTCATGCGGCTGGTGGTCAAGCGGTATTAGCTCACCCTGCGCGATATGGCCTTACCGCCAAGTGGGTTAAGCGTCTATTAGCTGCATTTGTTGAAGCAAATGGTGACGCTATGGAAGTGGCTCAACCTCAGCAAGCGCAACAAGAAAGACGCACACTTGCAGATTATGCTATACAATACAAACTATTAGCCTCCCAAGGCAGCGACTTCCATTACCCATCCCCATGGATGGAACTTGGACGTAATCTCTGGCTACCTTCTGGGGTCGAAGAAGTATGGAAAGATTGGGAGTTTCAAACGGTTTCACCATCTGAATAGTCTTTAGGTGAACCAGCTCCTTCTGATGATAGAGTCGAGAGATTCGATAACGAGGATCAACAATGAGCCAGTTTTTTTATGTACACCCAGATAACCCACAAGCGCGCTTAATTACTCAAGCGGTTGCGATTATTCGCAATGGCGGCGTTGTGGTTTATCCAACAGATTCAGGTTATGCACTGGGTTGTCAGCTTGAGAATAAACAAGCACTCGAACGCATCTGTAAAATTCGTCGAATCGATGATAAGCACAATTTCACTTTGTTATGCCGTGATCTTTCTGAGTTGTCACTGTATGCACGAGTAGATAACGTGGCTTTCCGTCTGCTTAAGGCGCACACGCCAGGTGCTTACACGTTTATTTTCAAAGCAACAAAAGAAGTGCCAAAGCGTTTGATGAACGCTAAGCGTAAAACGATCGGTATTCGTGTACCAGACAACAAAATTGCCCTAGACCTTCTAGAAGCAATGGGCGAGCCATTGATGTCGACGTCTCTGATTCTTCCGGGTAACGAGACAACTGAATCGGATCCTGAAGAAATTCGTGACAGCCTCGAGCATGCGGTTGATGTCATTTTGAATGGCGGCTACTTAGGTGAACAACCTACTACGGTTATTGACTTCAGTGACGATGACGCTGTTGTTTTACGTCGTGGTGCCGGTGATCCAGCGCCGTTTGAATAATAGCGTTACTGATTAACAGTCTGTAACGAAACAGCAAACCTGCCAGAGTAAATAACAAGTGCTTTTTGGCAGGTTATTTGCGATAATACGCGACCGCGATTTGGTCGCGAAAAATTCATTCGACGTCTGTGAAGACGACAATTAGGTAGAAAAGAGTAAATGAGCGAAAAATTACAGAAGGTTTTAGCGCGAGCTGGTCACGGTTCTCGTCGTGAACTAGAAGGTTTAATCAAATCTGGTCGTGTAAGTGTTAACGGTCAAGTTGCGAAATTGGGTGAGCGTCTTGAAGACGAGAACTCAGTGATCCGTATCGATGGCCACACAATTACAGGCAAAGCCTCTGAAGAAGTGGTTTGTCGTGTACTTGCTTACTACAAACCTGAAGGTGAGCTTTGTACTCGTCACGATCCTGAAGGTCGCCGTACTGTTTTCGATCGTCTACCTAAGATCCGTGGTTCTCGTTGGATTTCAGTTGGTCGTCTTGATGCAAACACATCAGGCCTACTGTTGTTCACAACCGATGGTGAACTAGCTAACCGCCTAATGCACCCAAGCCGTCAGGTTGAGCGTGAGTACCTAGTACGTGTATTTGGTGAAGTAACCGAGCAAAAAGTTAAGAACGTGACTCGTGGCGTTCAACTTGAAGATGGTATGGCTCGTTTCGAAGATGTGGTTTACGCTGGCGGTGAAGGTATGAACCATACTTTCTACGTAGCAATTAACGAAGGTCGTAACCGTGAGGTTCGTCGTCTTTGGGAATCACAAGAAACAACAGTAAGCCGTCTGAAACGTGTACGTTACGGTGATATCTACCTTGATAAGAAACTGCCTCGTGGCGGTTGGAAAGAGCTAGATCTTCAAGAAGTAAACTACTTGCGTGAGCTTGTTGAACTTCAGCCAGAAAAAGAGACATTGTTGGACCTTGATCCTGCAAACACTTCTCGTAAGCGTGAGCGTTCTCGCAGCCAGAAAATTCGTCGTGCTGTTAAGCGTCACGAAGAGCGCGCAAATGCTCCTAAAGGCCGTAGCAACCAGACTAAGCGTAAGAAGCCTGCAACTCGCGGTACTACAACACCTGATTCAGGTCGTAGTGCTCCAGCGACCAATGGTAAACCTCAGTCTACCAAAAAGCCTAAACTGAACAACGGACGCCCGGCTAAACCGGCTAAGCCAAGATCACGTAAGTAATTACACCAGTAGTTGCTACAGTTCTTAAGCTTAATCCAACGTTTCGAATACAAAAAACCTGCTAACTTAGCAGGTTTTTTTATGTCTTGAATATGACGCAGTTCAAATCATGTGGAAGTGCTTAACCAAGTAGAAGTGAATAACTAGCTAGAAGTGCTTCACTCGCTAGGGTGACTAACTATGGACTACGATTGGTATTAGGTCACTTTCAAATGATTCGAGAAGTTGTCACCCTTCGCCATGCGGTCATACAAAATAACATTGACCGCGGCAGCAAGGTTCATGCAGCCATTAGTCGGAACGTAGATGGTTTCACGACAGAAGTCCGTGATCTCTTTTTTTAGAGTCCCATCTTCAGGGCCGAAGATATAAAAAGCACGAGGTGGGTGCTTATAATCAGGTAGAGGCTTAGCGCCTTCTATTAAATCAACTGCGATGGGCACGCAGCCAACAGGAATAATGTCTTTAAGATCTTCAACACCAATCAAAGGCAACTCAAGATGCTTTTCTTTGGTGTCGGTATGAAATTGTCGAGCGTGGTCATAACGGGTGCCAGTATAAAATACAGAGTTTGCTCCGTAGCAACCAGCTGCTCGCATTACTGAGCCAACATTTTCAGGGGTTTTGGGATTTACTAATCCAACACAGGCATAGCCTTTGGATAGGGTATCTGTCTTTGCTTTGGTCATAATTTTGTAGAGTTGCAGTTTGGTAAAGTGATGAGGCTATGAAGTCGTAAGAAAACCAGCTCAGTACTCTGAGCTGGTTTAAGAAGAGCCTAGTCGCGTTTCCACAACATGTGACAGAACTTGTGTTCAGGGTCACGGCTGATCAGCAGACGAGCGAATACGTCATCTAAGACATCATCAGCTTCATTTACAAGACCAATGCGTACTTCAGCGTAGATCTCTTTGTCGACTTCAAAGCCAACATGTTCAACCCAATCGTCACCAGTTTCAACAAGTTCTGCAGCGCCACGATCTTCAAACTGAGCGGTGAATAAGATCACGTCTGCAGGTTCAAGATTATCAGCAGCCATCTCTAGAAAGATGTCGTATGCAGTGTCAATTGCGTCGTCGTAAGACATTAGGTCGTTAGCTTCGGTCATAATCAGTATCTTAGCTTGCGCGGTTCATGTATTTACGTTCAGCTGTGTTCACAACAACTTTGTCGCCAGTTGCAATGTACTCAGGAACTTGAACAGTAAGGCCTGTAGACAGACGAGCTGGCTTAGTACGAGCTGAAGCAGATGCACCTTTGATTGAAGGGTCTGTCTCTTCGATTACTAGCTCAACTGAAGTTGGTAGCTCAAGAGTCGCCGCAGTACCGTCGATAAGAATCGCGTACATACCTTGCGTATCTTCGTTGATGAACAGCAGTTCGTCTTCGATCATTTCACCGTTGAAGATGAATTGTGTGTAATCTTCGTTATCCATGAAGATGTACTCGTTGCCATCAACGTAAGAGAACATCACTGCACGCTTAGTTACGTCGATCGTTTCAACGATTTCGTCAGCCTTGTGACGAACTTCTGTTTTAACGCCAGTTGCTACATCGTGACCACGGAAGCGGTAAATCTTTTGACCGCCACGGCCACCTGGTGTTGTTACTTCGATATCTTTAACTAGTACTGTTTTGCCATCAACATTGATCGCAAAACCTTTTTTAATCTCACTTGCTCTAGGCATTTTGTGTTTGTCCTTATTGGGTCTATCCGGTGATTATATCTCGTAGATGCTATAAATAGGAATAGCTTGAATCATAAAGTCACCTAAGCGATCATAGAGAGACAGTTAAATCATTATTTTATTTACCGAAACGACCTATGCAGCTACCTGTTATTGACCCAACACAGCCATTTCAACCTGAATTTCAACCTGTGGTTAACGATCTGATTACCTTTCTAAAAGGTGGGTTAGGTTCTAATCTGCACAGTGTCTATGTTTATGGCAGCGTGGCACGCAAACAAGCCGTTGTCGGTCGCTCGAATCTAGATGTGGTTGTGGTTACCCATCGTCCTTTCCCAGATCAACGAACCACGCTGCTGAATACCATCAAATGGCGCTTCCAAAAGAGCTTCCCTCAGGTCACTCAAGTGGCGATCAAAACCACCTTGGTGAGCGAGATAGTTGATTTCGACAATATCTTTACCTGGGGCTTCATGCTTAAGCATTTAGCGGTGTGTGTGCATGGTGAAGATTTATCAGACTGCTATGGCGATTTCGAAACGAGTTGGGAAATTGCCAAACACTGGAATATGGACGCGGAGAATTGGTTAGCGGTTTATCGTAATAAGATTGCCCGAGCAACAACGCCAGAACAACAAGTCGCCGCGCAGGTGATTATTGCCAAGAAGCTTCTGCGAGCCAGTTACTCTTTGATTATGTACCGAGATAAGAACTGGTTCGATGCGCCTATGGAGTGCGGTCAACAGTTCTTGAGATATCATCCAGAGAAAGAAGTTGAGATTCAAAGGTTGGGTATATTGCTGTCTGGGCGAGCGATTCCAAAACGTTCAGTGATAGGAATTCTTGATGGTTTTGGTGAATGGCTGGTTAAGCAGTATCAGAAAACTGAGTTTCGAATCGGGTAGGGGGTCGTAAGCTATCAAGATCGTAAGCTATCCATTGATATGAAAAAGCAGAGTGAGTTAAGCACTCATCTGTTATTTTCGTTTTTATGTCTGGCTCGAGCTTTAATAGATATCTCGAGTCTCATGGCGCTTCGAAAAGAGAATTCAATCTAGAACAGACCTAGCTGCTGCCCGCTAACTCTTTCAAAATCCAATCCTATAAACGGCAAAATTGCTTCTGCGACCGGTTTAATCTGCTTGTCGATGTAATGTTGATAATCGATACCGCTCTTCAAATACTCCTTGGGCTCTGGGCCACTCAGCGTAATCAAATATTCAATACGTCCTTTGTTTTGGTATTGAAGTGGGCGACCAAGCTGGGCATTGATCTCATCGGCTAATCTAGCAGCGCGAACTTGTGGCGGAATGTTCTTCTGGTATTCATGCAACTTACGGCGCAAGCGCTTTTGATAAACCAGTAGGTCATCGTGTTTGCCCGCGGATGTTTCATCGACAAACTGTCTAACATAATCACTTGGATCTTGGTCGTGAAAGACCATCTCATACAAGGTTTGTTGGAACTGCTGTGCGAGAGGCGTCCAATCGGTTCTTGCACTCTCAAGACCTTTGAAAATGATCTTCTCTTGGCCACCTTGATTGATTAGACCTGCATAACGTTTCTTCGATCCTGTCTCTGAGCCTCGAATGGTCGGCATTAGAAACTTGCGGTAATGGGTTTCGTATTCCAATTCAAGTATTGAGGTGAGGTTGTAGACCTCTTTCAGGTGATTCGTCCACCAGTCGTTGATGTAAGCCACAAGGGAGTGACCAATCTCGTCTGCTTGTTCTTGCTCAAAACTGCCATTAAGAGACACGAAAGTTGAATCGGTATCTCCGTAAATTACTTGATACCCTTTATCTTCGATCAGAACCTTGGTTTGCTTCATGATCTCATGCCCACGCATGGTGATAGAGGATGCCAAGCGAGTATCAAAGAAACGACAACCAGAAGAACCCAGCACGCCATAGAAAGAGTTCATGATGATCTTAATCGCCTGAGAAAAAGCTTTCTCGTTGTTTTTCTTTGCGACATCACGCGCTGCCCAGAGATTTTCGATCATCTCTGGTAAAAAGTGCTTAGAGCGGTGGAATTGACCGCCACGAAATCCAGCCACTGCTTGGTCTTCTTCGGAGCCTAGCTCTAGCTTTAGCCCTTCAATCAGGCCCATTGGGTCAATCAAGAAAGATCGAATGATCGATGGGTAAAGGCTCTTAAAATCGAGTACCAAAACCGAGTCGTACAGGTTAGGGATGGAATCCATCACATAACCACCGGGGCTAGCGATCCAGTTCTCGGGCTCTAAATTAGGCGCGACGTAACCCGCTCGGTGTATCTGAGGCATGTATAAGTTAGTAAACGCAGCGACAGAGCCGCCAACGCGATCAAGTTCAACACCAGTTAAGCGAGAACGTTCAATAGCAAAATCGAGTAGGTGAGTGTGTTCGAAGATTCGGTTTACGAGCACACAGTCTTGAAGGTTGTACTTGGCAAGTGAAGGCTTATCGAACTTAAACATTCGATTGATTTCATCCATGCGGTCATGAACATTATGGATGTCTTTGCCTTCGCCCAGCAACTCTTGTGACACGGACTCAAGAGACCAAGAGCGGAAATGGTAGGTTGCTGTTTTAAGCATATCGATACCATCTAAAACCACGCGACCAGGAATGGTAATGAAGCCCTGCTGATTTTGTGCGGAGCTGCGAAAGAAACTCGGTTGATTGTCGCGACCAATACTGAGTTTCACTTCGTTCCATTCTGAACGCTTGTGCAGCAGCCTAAAGTCGAAATCAATGACATTCCAACCAATGATGATGTCCGGGTCAAACTCGGAGAACCACGCAATCATAGCTTCAAGCAGCGCTTTCTCGTTGGCAACCCATTGGATATTGGTGTCTGCTTCTTGTGGATCGCCAATCATTATCACTCGGCTATCCATTGGACTGTCTAGGCCTATGGAATAAAGCACACCTTTTTCCGAACACTCAATATCAAGCGAAACCACAGACAAGTTTGGCAAGTAATCGCCAGCTCGACATTTTGCGTTCGATACTCTGCGATGCTGTCTTTTTGGGGTGATAGTGCCTGTGAATTCGATACTGCCCTTGATAAAGCGTTCCATCAAGAAACGATCGGCCAGTCGAATATCACTTTCAAAGGTTTGGATCTCTTCACCGTTAAAGGCTTGAGCTAACCCGAAGCTGCTTCTCGACAGAGAGGTGTAACAAGCGGCTAAAGGGGTTTGGTCAAATGTTGCTAGCTCTAAAGGCTTTAACTGGCAATTGATAGACTCTTTCGCTGCGATAGCCTGACATGCTTCAACATCATTTTGCGCGACAAAAAATACAGGCTTTTCATTTTGAATAGTCAGTAGAGTAGGGCCTTGAGGAGTGCTTAACCACAAGTCGATTTGTGTGCGCCCTGAAAAGTCTCTTGCTTGTCTTGTGAGTACAAAGCCTTGCTGAATATCCAATGTAGTAACCTATTGAAATTGGGAATCGAATACTACCACCTAGCGACCCTCAGCGCATAACAGGCAGCAAAAATACTAACTAAATCCTAGTTAACAGAGGCAAATAACGGGACTCTATAAGCAAATAAGTGAAATTGTCGCGAATGGCTATTCAATGGTATTGAAAATATCTTTATCTTGTGTAATTTTATTGGGTGTTGTTTTAACTGGTTGATTTTTAGAAAAAGCTTGTTGTTTTAGTTGGCTTGTTTGTTAATAAGTACTTGCTAAAGTTCGTGTTTCAGCACATATTCAACAGAGCTTTTTTTTAGTAATTAAGTTAAGATATACTCAATGCTGCGATTCACTGTTCCTTTGTTCAATTGTTTCAAACAGATGAAATGACACAGTGGTTGCAGAGCCAATTAATAGTGTGGAGATACAAGTTTGATAAATGTTTTCCTTGTAGATGATCACGAGCTGGTTCGCACAGGGATACGACGTATTATTGAAGACGTCCGTGGAATGAACGTAGCAGGGGAAGCTGAAAGCGGTGAAGATGCTGCAAAATGGTGTCGTACTAACAATACTGACGTTATTTTGATGGATATGAATATGCCTGGTATTGGTGGCTTAGAAGCAACCAAGAAAATCTTGCGTTTCAACCCTGATGTTAAAATCATCGTTTTAACTGTTCATACGGAAAATCCGTTTCCAACTAAAGTGATGCAAGCTGGAGCTGCTGGTTACCTTACTAAAGGGGCAGGTCCGGATGAAATGGTAAATGCAATTCGAGTGGTTAATAGTGGCCAACGATACATTTCGCCAGAAATTGCGCAGCAGATGGCTTTGAGCCAATTCTCGCCTGCGTCTGAAAATCCATTCGCAGACTTATCTGAACGTGAACTTCAAATCATGATGATGATTACCAAAGGTCAGAAAGTGACGGATATTTCAGAACAACTCAATCTAAGTCCTAAAACAGTCAACAGTTACCGCTACCGCTTGTTCAGTAAGCTGGATATCAGTGGCGATGTAGAGCTGACGCATTTAGCGATTAGACATGGAATGTTAGACACTGAGACCCTTTAACACTGAGATCGTATAGTGACCAACTTGTTTGACTCAGTCTCATTCCTCAAGACAGTAACAGAGCAGCCCGGCGTTTATCGAATGTATAACGCCGAGGCTGTTGTTATTTACGTCGGTAAAGCTAAGAACCTCAAAAAACGCCTTTCCAGTTATTTCCGTAAAAAAGTCGACAGTGAAAAAACACGCGCTTTAGTCAGCAATATTGACAAGATCGATGTCACTGTAACGCACACGGAAACAGAAGCGCTCATCCTTGAGCATAACTACATCAAGCAGTACTTGCCTAAATACAACGTACTTTTGCGTGATGATAAGTCGTACCCTTATATTTTTATTAGCGGTCACAAGCATCCTCGTTTGTCGATGCATCGTGGTGCTAAAAAGAAAAAGGGCGAATACTTTGGTCCTTACCCTGATTCCGGCGCTGTGCGTGAGACGTTGCACCTACTACAAAAAATCTTTCCTGCTCGCCAGTGTGAAGATACGGTTTATGCCAACAGAACGCGCCCGTGTTTGATGTATCAGATTGGCCGTTGTGCTGCGCCATGTGTCAGCTCAATCATCTCTGATGAAGAGTACAGTGAACTTATCGACTACGTTCGTCTGTTCTTGCAAGGGAAGGACAAGTTAGTCCTTGAGACGCTCATCGATAAGATGGACACAGCAAGCCGAGAGCTTCGCTTTGAGCAAGCTGCCGCGTTCCGTGACCAAATCCAAGCGATTCGACGCGTGCAAGAACAACAATATGTATCTGACGATTCAATGGAAGATATGGACGTGTTGGGCTTTGCTCAAGAGAATGGCGTAGCGTGTATTCATATCTTGATGATTCGCCAAGGCAAGGTTTTAGGCAGTAGAAGCCATTTCCCAAAAATTCCCAACAATACGGTGCGAGAAGAGGTTTTTTCGAGCTTTTTAAGCCAATACTATCTTGCGCATAATGAAGCGAGAACCATCCCAACTCGTTTGATTCTCAATGCCGATTTGATGGAAGATATTACACCGATTCAAGAAGCCTTGTGTGAAGTGGCGGGTCGTAAGATTCACTTCAATACCAACCCTTCAGGTACTCGAGGTCGTTACCTTAAACTCTCGAATACCAATGCATTGACGGCTATTACCACCAAGATTAATCACAAGATGACCATCAACCAGCGCTTTAAAGAGCTTCAAGAAGTGCTGTCGATGGATGCTATCAAGCGCATGGAATGTTTCGATATCAGTCATACCATGGGTGAAAGCACGATAGCGTCTTGTGTGGTGTTCAATCAGGAAGGCCCTGTTAAGCCGGAATACCGCCGTTACAACATCACTGGCATCACTGGTGGTGATGATTACGCAGCAATGGCTCAGGCGCTTGAGAGGCGTTACTCGAAGCAACTTGATGTCGATAAGATCCCAGACATCATTTTTATCGACGGTGGTAAAGGTCAGCTCAACCGCGCTCATGAGATCATTTCTCAATATTGGGGTGATTGGCCATTTCGACCAAGAATGATGGGTATCGCGAAAGGTGTGACCCGTAAGCCGGGTTTAGAAACCTTAGTTACTCTTGAAGGTGAGGAATTTAACTTACCAAGCGATGCACCAGCGTTGCACCTTATCCAGCACATCCGTGATGAAAGTCATAATCACGCGATAGCAGGGCACAGAGCGAAACGAGGTAAAACTCGCCGAACCAGTGCTTTGGAAGGAATCGAAGGGGTAGGACCTAAACGTCGTCAATCTTTGTTGAAATATATGGGTGGCTTACAAGAACTTAAGCGTGCAACTGTCGAAGAAATAGCCAAAGTGCCGGGCATTAGTCATTCTTTGGCAGAAAACATTTATCAAGCATTGAAACAATAGTAAAAATCCCGCACCATTAAAGCGCAATTGATAAGAGCCTAATAATATGCGTTTGAATATACCTAACATTTTGTCCTTACTGAGACTATTTTTGATCCCAGTATTCGTTGTTGTTTTTTACCTACCTTATGAATGGGCTCCTTTTGCTGCTGCAATGGTGTTTTGGGTAGCGGGTTTTACTGACTGGCTAGATGGCATGCTGGCTCGTAAACTCGGACAAACGTCTCGCTTTGGTGCCTTTATTGACCCTGTGGCGGATAAAGTGCTTGTTGCTACTGCTCTTATCTTAGTTACCGAGCATTATCACTCGATCTGGGTGACGATTCCTGCGGTGACCATGATTGGTCGTGAAATTATTATCTCGGCGCTTCGTGAATGGATGGCTGAAATCGGCAAACGTGCAAGCGTTGCGGTATCTTGGGTTGGTAAAGTGAAAACCGTTTCTCAGATGTTTGCTCTTTGGGTACTTATCTGGCGATACGACGACTGGATGGTTTGGGTGGGTTACATTGCACTCTATGTTGCAACCGTTCTTACTTACTGGTCAATGGCGCAATACTTGATGGCGGCCAAAGATGATTTGTTAGACGAAAAACACCATTGATGAAGAAGCGAGCTGAGGCTCGCTTTTTTGATCTTTAACCTAAGGTTAAGTTATCAATAGTGGATATCTAATGTGATATAGATCTCCTTTGAATAGCCTGTCCACAAAGTGCTTTGCACACAAAGTCAGCTATTTAGCCTGTTTCGTATGAAATCTATTCAAACGAATTAAAAATACAAAAATAATATTGACTCAAACGCTCGAATCCGTAGAATGCATCCCGTACCCAAGAGGATGGCAATAAGCGATTCGATTGGAGTTACTAAGGCGCCTTGGCAGAGTGGCTATGCAGCGGATTGCAAATCCGTGGACCTCGGTTCGACTCCGGGAGGCGCCTCCATTATCTCTTTCGTAGAGTAATGAAAATGCGATACTAGCTCAGTTGGTAGAGCGCAACCTTGCCAAGGTTGAGGTCATCGGTTCGAACCCGATGTATCGCTCCAAAATTTGTAATGTTGATTGGCGTCAGCATTAAGATGGTGTTTTACTTTTCAGTAATCGGCATCGCAATAAAGAATTGCGTGCCCTGGTGGTGGAATTGGTAGACACAAGGGATTTAAAATCCCTCGGCGTTCGCGCTGTGCCGGTTCAAGTCCGGCCCGGGGCACCATCTATTAAAGTCTACGTCTTAACGGATGTAGCAAATGCGATACTAGCTCAGTTGGTAGAGCGCAACCTTGCCAAGGTTGAGGTCATCGGTTCGAACCCGATGTATCGCTCCAAATTAAAAAGCCCGAACAGAAATGTTCGGGCTTTTTGGTTTTTGGCTTTTAGCTTTTACATGTCAGTACTCTTCTTGTTCGAACCCACACTTAGAATTCATACCTATCTCTATCTCATAATTTCGTAATCAAGTTCGTTTAGATAAGTTAGTTTTTAAAAGAGGGATTCCCTATGAACTCGTTCCTCGTGCTAGGGAATGACGTTTGTGCTCAAATGACCTCTGAGGCTGACTCATCTTATTACTTTGTTGGTCTTTAAGACTCATTAACTGCGAGATTCCCTTTGAGCTCGTTCTTCGTACTAGGGAGTGACGAAAGGATGCTGAGATCTCAAAACCTCACTAGCAACGTTTTTACACACGCGTCGTCATCCTCGGGCATGAGGAACGAATGAACCGGGGACCTCTTTCCCTAACGATAGTGTTGACGATATTTTCAGCAATTTGTCGGTCACCGCTCCTATTTATCAAGCGATTATTAAAAACTATTGATCGTTCATTTCACTTTATGTTACTTTCCCGCGCAATCTCGGAATGAACAATGTTCAAGAAGAGCAACGATTGCTTCTGGGGGATACGCGTAGTGACCATTCTTGCTGATTGGGACATTACGTAGGGTAGGTATCAGCTAGCCTTTAGCTGATAGACGGGATACTTATGGCGCAATTCGCCATGCTAATGGGAAACCCAACATTGAACACACTAATAACAACATTGCTAATCAGCTCTGCATTTCCAAAAGGGCCAGTTCTTCATAGCTGTCCGATACTGCACAAATGTCCAATTCTTCAAAACAGTAGCATTACTGAACCTTGAGCTCACGCTAACTAATTTTTGCTGTCCTAAGACGGCCTAATTTCGTATTCGTCATTTGACTTATGCGAGCGTACAGCTATATCTCATTTCTAGACAATACGCGTGTTTCACTATGAATTCTCTCTAAATCAATAGAGGGACGGTGTGCAATTGCGTCTGATGGAGGTGAGTATGAACACATTCAAGGGGACTTTTAT
Source organism: Vibrio sp. QJM3NY_15 (assembly GCF_057785995.1). Classification (NCBI taxonomy): domain Bacteria; kingdom Pseudomonadati; phylum Pseudomonadota; class Gammaproteobacteria; order Vibrionales; family Vibrionaceae; genus Vibrio; species Vibrio sp. QJM3NY_15. The sequence continues at coordinate 2,287,436 of NZ_CM173517.1, read as the reverse complement.
GACTACCGCCTTTGAAGTCGATATTAATACTATCGCAAATTCATTTTCAACTATGGTTCCTATCGTAGAGGGAACTTACGACCTAACACCTGACGCTATTTTGCTTGAGCAAGAACAGCATGAATCGGATGTTCGTTCATACCCAAGACGCCTACCGATTGCTATTAAACGAGCATGTGGTGTTTTAGTTGAAGATACTCGTGGCCAACTCTTTCTCGATTGCTTAGCCGGTGCTGGTACACTTTCTCTGGGTTACAACCACCCTGAGATTAACCAAGCACTTAAAGACCAACTCGATTCAGGTTTGCCATACCAGACTCTTGATATTACGACTCAAGCAAAAGAGACGTTTATCAAGCGAGTTAAAGCTTTTCTCCCTCAAGACTTTTCAACGAACTCGGTTCTTCAATTCTGTGGCCCGTCTGGCGCTGATGCTGTGGAAGCCGCGATCAAGCTAGCCAAGCAAACTACAGGTCGCAACACCATGTTTGCTTTTCGTGGTGCTTACCACGGCATGACTAACGGCACCATGGGCATGATGGGTAACCTTGGCACTAAAGAACGTCGTAGTGGCTTAATGTCTGACGTACATTTCATGCCTTTCCCATACAACCTTCGTTGCCCGTTTGGCATTGGTGGTGAAGCGGGTGCTAACGCGAGCATTCGTTACATCGAGCGTATGTTGAATGACGACGAATCTGGCATCATGAAACCTGCCGCGATGATCGTTGAGCCTGTACAAGGTGAGGGCGGTGTGATTCCAGCTCCGGCGTCTTGGCTACAAGGTCTACGTCGCATCTGTGATGAGCATGGTATCCTACTGATTTTTGATGAAATCCAGTGTGGTGTCGGCAAAACAGGTCATCGATTTGCGTTTGAAGAGTCAGGCGTTAATCCTGATATTTTGTGCTTGTCTAAAGCGATTGGTGGCGGACTGCCTATGTCGCTGCTTGTATTCGATAAGAGCAGCGATACTTGGAAAGCGGGTGAGCACACTGGCACATTCCGTGGTAATCAATTAGCAATGGTGTCTGGCGCTAAGGCGTTGGAAATCATCGAACGTGATGGTTTGGTTGAGCACGCGAACATCGCAGGCCAATATTTACGTCATGGGCTTGAGAAGATTCAATCGCGTGTGAACTGTATTGCTGAAGTTCGTGGTAAAGGCCTGATGCTTGGCGCTGAGATCAAACAACCAAACGGTGAACTCAACAAATTTGGCGAACCACAATCAGACGGCGAACTGACGTTAGCGATTCAACGAGCAGCATTAGAGCGCGGCTTGATGGTTGAAAAGGGTGGTCGTGATGGTTCTGTCATTCGTTTCCTTCCGCCAATGATTATCTCTTTTGAGCAGATCGACTTTGCGTTACGCGTCATGGAAGAAGCGATCATCGCAGCGGGTGGTGGTTTACAACAAGACCCAGCTTCAAGCGAACAGACTAACCAAGAATGGAATAAGCATTTCATCCAGACAGGTTTAGGCGGTAGCAACGAATTTGCTAGCGTGATGAACCAAACCACTCAAGCGATGAAAGCCGTTTTTGAACAAGTTGAAACCCCTTATTCAGGTTTAGAACCAAAAGTGCTAGAAGCTGCTATCAATGCTGTTGATCTCGATAACAATCAACACGCTTTGGTTGATGTTGTAGATAGCACTGCAGACCTTGTCGCTGCAAACTCCATCTTCGTGCAACACCCAGACTGCATTGCGCACCTTCACACTCCTCCTCTTATGGCTTCGGTAGCTGCGGAATCGATTATCGCGGCGTTGAATCAATCAATGGATTCATGGGACCAAGCATCTGCTGCGACTTATGTTGAGCAGCGTGTGGTGGATTGGATGTGTGACAAATACCAACTTGGCGCACAAGCTGACGGTGTTTTCACAAGCGGTGGCACGCAAAGTAACCTAATGGGCTTATTGCTTGCGAGAGACTGGGTTGCAGATAAGCACAATGGCCACTCAATCCAAAAGCTTGGCTTACCAGACTACGCAAGCAAGCTTCGTATCTTATGTTCAAAGAAATCTCACTTCACGGTTCAAAAGTCAGCCTCTCTACTAGGGCTAGGCGAAGCGGCAGTATGCTGCATTGATACGAATGCAAATGGCACCATAAAGCCAGATTTGCTAGACGCAGAAGTGAAAGCACTTAAAGCTCAAGGTCTGATTCCTTTTGCTGTGGTTGGTACTGCGGGCACAACCGATCACGGTGCTATTGATGATCTTGAAGCGATTGCTGACATCGCCAACCAACAAGATCTTTGGTTCCATGTCGACAGTGCTTACGGTGGCGCGCTTATCTTAAGTAGCCACAAAGCTCGTTTAAAAGGTATCGAAAAAGCGGACTCAGTGAGTGTCGACTTCCACAAGTTGTTCTTCCAAACCATCAGCTGTGGCGCTGTGCTGCTGAAAGACAAAGCGAACTTTAAGTACCTACTGCATCACGCAGACTACTTGAATCGCGAGCACGATGAGCTGCCAAATCTAGTCGATAAGTCTATCGCTACCACCAAGCGTTTCGATGCACTGAAAGTCTTCATGACGATGCAAAGTGTTGGACCAAAGCAACTGGGTGATATGTACGATCATCTTCTAGAGCAGACGCTTGAGGTTGCCGACCTGATTCAGAAGCATGATGATTTTGAACTTCTTGCTGAGCCGTCACTGTCGACTGTGCTGTTCCGTTCGGTGCCTAGCAATGGGCAATCAGCAAACAGCGCTATGGATTTGGACAAACTGAATCAAATGTTAAGACTGGAGGCGCTGACTCGTGGCGTTGCAGTACTTGGCGAAACGGTCGTTGATGGTAAAAGCGCGCTGAAATTCACCATCTTGAATCCGTGCTTAACGACATCAGATTTCAAATCTTTAATTAACAAAATTCAAACTCTAGCCATTGAGCTAGCAGAACAACAAGGGTAATTAAAACTATGGCTATTCTACAAATTGGTGCAGGCGGCGTTGGTTGGGTTGTTGCACACAAAGCAGCACAAAATAACGAAGTACTGGGTGATATCACAATCGCTTCTCGCACAATCGCGAAGTGTGAAAAAATCATCGAATCTATCAAGGGCAAAAACAACCTTAAAGATTCTACTAAGAAACTAGAAGCTCGTTCAGTAGACGCTGACGATGTTGATGCACTTGTTGCTTTGATTAAAGAAGTTCAACCTGATCTAGTGATCAACGCTGGTCCTCCTTGGGTAAACATGGCGATCATGGAAGCGTGTTACCAATCGAAAGTATCTTACTTAGATACATCGGTTGCGGTTGATCTATGTTCTGAAGGCCAACAAGTACCACAAGCTTATGATTGGCAGTGGGGCTACCGTGAGAAGTTCGCTGAAGCGGGCATCACAGGTATTCTTGGCGCGGGTTTCGATCCAGGTGTGGTATCAATCTTTGCAGCGTACGCGGTTAAGCACCTGTTCGATGAGATTGACTCAATTGACGTAATGGACGTGAATGCTGGCGACCACGGTAAGAAGTTTGCGACAAACTTTGACCCAGAAACTAACATGCTTGAGATCCAAGGTGATTCTTTCTACTGGGAAAATGAAGAGTGGAAGCAAGTACCTTGTCACTCTCGTATGCTTGAGTTTGAATTCCCGAACTGTGGTTCTCACAAAGTTTACTCAATGGCGCACGATGAAGTTCGTTCAATGAAAGAGTTCATCCCAGCTAAGCGTATCGAATTCTGGATGGGCTTTGGTGATGCATACCTGAACTACTTCAACTGCATGCGTGACATCGGTCTTCTTAGCCCTGATCCACTAACGCTACATGACGGCACTGTGGTTCAGCCTCTACATGTTCTTAAAGCACTACTACCAGATCCAACATCTCTAGCTCCGGGTTACACTGGTTTAACGTGTATCGGTACTTGGGTTCAAGGTAAGAAAGACGGTAAAGAGCGCAGTGTCTTCATCTACAATAACGCAGACCATGAAGTGGCTTACGAAGATGTAGAGCACCAAGCGATTTCTTACACAACAGGTGTTCCAGCAATTACTGCTGCACTTCAGTTCTTCCGTGGCGAATGGGCTGATAAAGGCGTATTCAACATGGAACAGCTAAACCCAGACCCGTTCCTAGCAACTATGCCGGAAATCGGTCTAGATTGGCACGTTCAAGAGCTAGAGCCTACAGCTGGTTTACCTCTGATCCACACTTTGAAGTAATTTCTGGCTCTTTGCCCTCGTCGCGTTGTCCATCGTGCTCATTTACGTTCGTAAACTCCGCGCGATGTCCTAGCGACAAGGTCAAAGCTCTGCGAATTCCATTCAACGTCATATGATTGACGAGAACGTATAATTACAAGCCGATGCTGTTGCGTCGGCTTTGTTCGATTATCATGTGCCTTCGTGAACTTGAGGGCCGCAAGGTATTAACATGCAAAACAACGAACTAAAAACGCCTTATTTTATGATCAACGAAGACAAGTTGATCGCGAATTTAGAGATAGCTAAGCAGCTGAAAGAGATTTCAGGTGTGAAGTTGGTATTGGCACTCAAGTGTTTCTCGACATGGGGTGTGTTTGACATCATCAAACCTTACCTCGATGGCACGACAAGCTCTGGCCCATACGAAGTGAAGCTTGGCCACGAAACCTTTGGTGGTGAAACACACGCTTACAGTGTGGGTTACAGCGAAGATGACGTGAGAGAAGTTGCGGATATCTGCGACAAGATGATCTTCAACTCTCAAAGCCAACTTGCCGCTTACCGTCATATTGTTGAAGGTAAGGCTTCGCTGGGTTTACGTTTAAATCCAGGTGTGAGCTACGCAGGACAAGATCTGGCAAACCCAGCGCGTCAATATTCTCGTTTGGGTGTACAAGCAGATCACATCAAACCAGAGATCTTCGATGAGATTAATGGTGTGATGTTCCACATGAACTGTGAGAACAAAGACGTCGATGCCTTTATCGGCCTGCTTGATTCAATCTCAGAACAGTTTGGTGAGCACTTAGATAAGTTGGACTGGGTGAGTATGGGCGGTGGTGTGTTCTTCACATGGCCGGGTTATGACATCGAGAAACTGGGTCTTGCGCTAAAAGCCTTCTCTGAAAAGCACGGCGTGCAGATGTACCTAGAGCCGGGTGAAGCTATCATTACCAAGACAACTGACTTAGTAGTGACTGTGGTTGATATTGTCGAGAACGTGAAGAAAACGGCAATTGTCGATTCGGCAACCGAAGCTCATCGCCTTGATACGCTTATCTACAATGAACCAGCGTCCGTATTGGAAGCCTCTGAAAACGGTAACCATGACTACGTGATTGGTTCATGTTCATGCTTGGCAGGCGATCAGTTCTGCGAAGCAAGCTTTGATGAGCCGCTGAAAATTGGTCAAAGACTGCATCTGTTAGACAGTGCGGGTTACACCATGGTGAAACTAAACTGGTTCAATGGCCTAAAAATGCCATCAATCTACTGCGAACGTAGCAGTGGCGAAGTTCAGAAGCTAAATGAATTCGGCTATGAAGACTTCAAACGTTCATTGTCACAATGGTCGGTTAAGTAGCGAAATCTTACTTTAGAACAATAAAAAGAGCAGCCGATGAGCTGCTCTTTTTTATTTTTAGATAACGCTTAGTTTGTGTTGTTAAGTGCTAACAACTAACCCTCAATCATCACTCGAGTATCTTCGCTGAGTGTTTCTAGCTCGTTAACCACGTCATCAATTTGAACTTCGATTGGTAGCTTAACCGCAATCTTGGAAGTAAATAAACTAGAGCTAACACCACCGCCTCCGGCGATAAACACGCGGTGACAATCCATATCTAGAATGCTGATGCCTTGTCTGTCTAATACGTGTGTTACTTCATTCACGATACCAGCTCGGTCGTTAGAGTCGAGTCGTAGATGATGGATCGTATCTTGTGCGTTGTGAGTATGGTCTGAATCAACAAATTGCACGATAAGATCAGCATTGGCGCTGAAAGCTTCTTTCACAATTGATTCGTTGATGGCTGGAAGTTGAACCTTGAGTACGCCTGCGACTTGGTCTTCAATAAAGTTAACTTTACTAATGAGCCATTTCCCGTCGTTTTCGTGAGTAACCGCAGCAAGTTGCTTGATTGTTGCTGGTGATGCTTTTCCGATAAAGTTTACGATAAATGTACTGTTCATATCAGCCCCCAAAGTCTCAATTAATCGTTGCTAATTAAATGTTTGATATCACGCGATAAAGTTCGTTAATTTCAGTGTAGAAGTTTACATCGAACAATGTTTGACCTGCGTCAATTTTTGAAACTAAGCTGTGATGCAAAAAAAGAGAATGGAGAGTAGGGCACAAAAAAAGCGGCTAGAGAGCCGCTTTTTAGAAGAGTCGTCGTTGTTACTGGGAATGCAGTAACTTAGAGTTCAGAGACTGAAAGCTATTTTAGAACGTAACTTTAAAGTTCATACCAACAAACTGAGAGTCATAAGGTGCGCCTGCATCGTATGCGAATCTTGCTGCATCTTGGTTATCCCACCAAGGGTTGGTATTCAGGTTAACTTCTGCATCACCGCCCCAAGCGTCACTTACCCAGTAGTGGATATGGCCAACAGGGTTTAGGAAGAATAGAGAAACATCACCCATGGTTTGAGAGCCCATCACTTCGCCACCTGAAGCCACAATGTCTTGCTCAGCTTCTAGCATCAATTCACCGACAACCGCACCAAAGAATGGAGTGATGAACAGATCTTGCCAAGAAGGCACTTCAGCGAATGCTTCTACACCGTATTCCCAGAAGAAGGTCGACATGGTCCAAGAGTATAAGAAAGACTCAAACTCATCGTAACCTGCGTGTCGAGCTGCGGTGTAGTAAACACCACCAAAATATGGGTGCATCACGTAGTTTAGGAAGTGTTCATCGCGGTCCCATACTGGGCCTTCAGACACGTTATCTTTCCACTTTTTACCTAATGAGCTGATATCACGTTGGTCATCATCCCACTTAGTGATACTTTCAGGTAGCAGAGTCATTAGACCCACTGTAGCGACACTTAAACCCAGAATAGTGTAGGTTTGACCCATTAGATAATCCCAATCCTTCTCTTGACTCACCAACATATGTTTTGGTTGTTGGATTGAGAAGTCGTACTCGTCACTTGATTCGCTCAGTGCGTAATTGGCACTTGGCTTGTAGGTGTACAAGCTATCATTAACACAGTAGTCTTGAGCACATTCATCCGAATAAGAAAGGTTGATTGGCTGGTCGAAGTCGTATTGGCTTGCAACCGAGTTAACTGACATTAGCATTGAAAATGCAGCAGTAACCTTCGCTAGTAACGGTGATTTGGCCACAAGGGTCTCCATGAGAAGTTAAGAATTGATCAGAGTCACAATTATCTATTAAATGCCTGATTTAGGGAACTAATAATTTGTCGCTTTTCCTAAGAAAACCTTAGATTTAACATTAATAATATTTGTGAAAAGCTGGAATGTCTCAAATTCAACCATAGACCAGTTTATGAATAATGCAGTGTCTTTTTATGACCACAAGGGATAGAAATATGACGAAAATCGCAATGTTAAGCACAGGTGAAGAAGTTCTTCATGGAGACATTGTAGACACAAACGCAGCTTGGATGTCTGGAGAATTTTACCAACACGGCTTTGCTCTCGCCAAACGTTCTACTGTGGGTGACCAAATGAATGCTCTCATTGAAGAACTGCTGATGCTGAGCTTTAACTATGATGTGGTTATCGTCAATGGCGGTTTAGGGCCAACAACGGATGACATGAGTGCGGCCGCCGCTGCAGCAGCGTCAGAGCAGAAGTTAGTCATGTTCCCTGAATGGCTAGATCGCATGGAAGAGATGTTTGCTGGACGTGGCATGCCGATGCCTGACAGCAACCTTAAACAAGCCTTGTTGCCAGCAAGCTCTGAGATTGTCGATAATCCAGTCGGCACAGCATGTGGCTTCAAGCTGAAAATCAATGATGCGACGTTCTATTTCACGCCGGGTGTACCGAGTGAATTCAAGCGCATGGTGACGTTTGAAATCCTACCTGATTTGTCGCGCGCTTATCCTCAAGTGGTTGCCTCTGAGTGCAGTCGTCTATTTACCTTTGGCTTATCTGAGTCAGGTATCTCTGATGTGTTGGACCAACTGAAGCTTCCTGAAGGCTATGAGTTGGGTTATCGCTCTTATTTGCCGTTCATTGAAGTTAAACTGTTTGGCCCTAAGTCTGGCTTAGAAACCCGCGTTAAGCTGCTACAAATGGTGTACAAGCTGTTAGAGAGCAATGTAGTCAGTGTTGATGAGCCGATGATTGATCATATTGGCCACATCATGGCGGAGAGAAAGAAAACCTTGTCTGTGTCTGAAGTGTCGACCAAAGGTGCATTGTCGGCTTGGTTACAATCGAATGAGCAGGTTGAAGATTGCTTTGGGCATTCTTGGGTTATGGCTGAACCAAAAGATAGTGAGCTTGAAAAGAGCGATCCATTAGCGGCGACTTTTGCATTAGCAGGCGCAACAAGAGAAAAGTGTGGTACTGAATTAGCCTTGGTGACGGGCAAGTTGGAAGGCAATACATTCAGTATTGCACTGTCGAGCGAAGCAGGCGAGTGGGGCCAAGTGCTTGAGTTTTACCGCCAGTACAATCGTGAAGACGCGCGTACTATCATCAAAACCGTTGCGGCAGATATGCTGAGAAGACACTTAGACAACAAACCTATGTTTGGCACTTACTCTTCGGTTAAGCGATTGAAAGACATGTTTATTCCTTCAGCTATCATCAAGTAAGCAGCTCTTTTAGTTAACCAGGTCCTCTTGAGCCAAGACCTCTGCAACTAAGGTTAAATCAGAACAAATAAAAAGGCCCAACATCTAAATAGGTGTTGGGCCTTTAGTTTATCTAGCCTTCTAGATAACTAAACAAGAGGGCTGTGATTACAAACCGCTTGTCATATGTAAGCTGTAGAACAAACCACGGCCAATGAGTTCTGAAGCTAAGAACAGTACCAATGCTAAGCCAAGGTTTACTGGGTTCACTTTTGCTTTGTTCAGCATAGGTAGAATCCAAACTAGCAAGCTTGCCATCAGCAATGCCACTTGAAGAATTACATAGCTACCTAAACCGTCAACCAACTCAGAGGCTTTTGCTGCTGAAGTTTGGATGTCGCCGATTAGGTTCAGTTTTCCTACTGTCACAATCAAGCTAATAGCAACGGCAATAACAGCCAGCATCGTGATGTTGCGGTCAACGGTAAAGCGGCTGTCGTTGGCGAATACAATCACGAACTGAGACAGCAGCAAACCACCCACAACCATGGTCATGATGAAGCTCAGTGGTGTGTAGATGTTGTCCCATGTCGGTACGGTGTTGATCATGTATACGTTGATCATCGCGTACATGAAGATAACACCCAACACCATCGCGCCAACCATCAGTGCTTTCTGGATAGCAACGCCACCTTTCTTAAGCACAGACAATAGCCATTGCAGGCCACCGACAGCGAAGAATGCTGCACCGAAGAACACTTCGTTAGACAACCAAGCAGAGCCTAGCTGGTTAAAGGCATTAAACGCGCGCAGTGGAGAACCAAGGTGCGTTGTCGAGAACATGAAACCAAGCCCCATCAGTGCCCATAGAATGAACATTGGAACCTTGTAGCTGTTCAGCATCTCTTCGTCATGACCAAGTACCAGTGCACGTGCGCCAATCAGTAAGTAACCACCAACCGCAGTTTGAGCCAGTACCGTAAAGAAGATCAAAGACCACTCATGAAAAATCATCTTACACCTCCTTCGGGTTTGCTAGGTGACCACTGGTATCGCCAGTCGGCTTCGCGTTCTTGTTCAGCTTAATCACGATGTTTGGCAGTGTTTCGGTTGAAGATGGCAGTGGCGCCACGTCTGCACCAGATCCGTACTTCTCGCGAAGTGTGTTGATTTCACCAAACTCCAATGCACGAAGTGGGCAAGACTCAACACAGATAGGTTGCTTGCCTTCAGAAACACGTTGGTAACAACCATCGCATTTGGTCATATGTCCTTTCTTCGCATTGTATTGCGGTGCGCCGTAAGGGCATGCATTACTACAGTGCTGACAACCAATACACACGCTCTCATCAACCACAACCAAACCGTCTTCATCACGCTTGTGCATCGCGCCCGAAGGACATACTTTCACACACGCAGGGTTAGTACAGTGGTTACAAGCGATAGAAAGGTAGTAAGAAAAGACATCTTTCTGAACCCAGGTATCGCCATCTTGAGTGAAGCCACCACCTGCGTATTCGTATACGCGACGGTAGTTCGTTTTGATGTCTAGATCGTTATAATCTTTACAAGCAAGCTGACAGGTTTTACAACCCGTGCATTTACTTGAATCAATGTAAAAGCCGTATTGTTTCATTCCAACCTACCTTATGCTTTCGTTAGCGCTTTGATTTGAACTAGGTTTGTATGCTGAGGGTTACCCTTAGCAAGTGGGCTCGGGCGCTGAGTGGTCAGCACGTTGATAGAGCCTGCATGGTCGATCTTCTGACCATCTGGTGCGTACCATGCACCTTCGCCTAGCGCGACAACTCGAGGAAGAATCCTAGGTGTCACTTTCGCTGGAATATGAACTTCGCCACGGTCGTTAAAAATACTCACCATGTCGCCGTTTTCGATACCACGTTCTTTCGCATCAATAGGGTTGATCCACAACTCTTGTGGTGCTGCTGCTTTGATTTCTGCAACGTTGCCGTATGTCGAGTGGGTGCGAGCCTTGTAGTGGAAACCCGTTAGCTGAAGTGGGTACTTCTCTGCTAGTGGGTCGTTGTGGCCTTCAAAAGAATCCGCGTAAATAGGAAGTGGGTGAATCACTTCGTCTTCTTTCAGCTTCCACGTTTTCGCGATATCAGCCAGTTGCTCTGAGTAGATCTCGATCTTGCCACTTGGTGTGGTCAGTGGATTCGCTTTTGGGTCTTTACGGAAATCTTCGTAAGCGATGTAGTGGTGGTCGTAGCTACGCTTGTAGATACCCAGCTCTTTCATCTCTTCGAAGGTTGGTAGTGTTGGATCGTTCTTACGAGTTTCCGCGTAAAGGTGCTCAATCCATTGCTCTTGAGTACGGCCTTCTGTGAACTCTTTTTCCACGCCCATGCGTTTCGCCAATTGAGAACACATCTCGTAGATAGATTTGGCTTCGAACTGAGGCTCGATCGCTTTTTGCGCGAAGATGAAGTAAGGCATGTTTGCTGCTTTACCATCCATACACCAGTCGTCTTGCTCTGATGTTGTTAAATCAGGCAGGATGATATCGGCGTATTTTGCAGAAGATGTCATATGGTTATCGACCACAACAATCATTTCACACGCGGTGTCATCTTGAAGGATCTCGTGTGTTTTGTTGATGTCTGAGTGCTGGTTGATAATACAGTTACCTGCATAGTTCCAGATCATCTTGATAGGGTTCTTAAGGCGCTCTGCACCGCGAACACCATCAGTGATGTCGGTCATTTCATCGTGACGGTAAATCGCGTCTGTCCACATGAACATTGAAATGGAAGTTTCAACTGGGTTTGGCACAGTAGGGAAGCGAACAAATGGAATGTTGATGTCACTTTCACGAGCACCTGTAGAACCACCTGATACACCAACAGAACCGGTTAGTAGCGACAGCATTGCGATTGCACGACAAGCTAGCTCACCGTTTGCAGTGCGTTGTAAGCCCCAACCTTGATGGATAGCACATGGTTTTGCAGTGCCCATCTCACGGCCAAGCTTGACGATAGTATCAACGGGAATGCCTGTGATCTTAGAAGCCCACTCTGGCGTCTTCTCTACACCGTCTTCACCTAAACCTAGGATGTAAGATTTGTAGTCACTGTTCTTTGGTGCAGATGCTGGAAGCGTCTTCTCGTCGTAACCGACACAGTATTTGTCTAAGAACGGTTGGTCGACAAGGTCTTCAGTGATCATCACGTGCGCAAGGCCAGCAACCAATGCAGCATCCGTAGAAGGACGGATTGGGATCCATTGATCTTCGCGGCCGCCAGCAGTGTCGGTGTAGCGAGGGTCGATGATGATCGTTCTTGCGTTCGATTTGTTTTTGCTTTCTACGTAGTGGTGGATCAGACCACCGCCAGACATACGAGTCTCAGCAGGGTTGTTACCAAATTGGATGTTAAGCTTAGTGTTCTCTAAATCAGAGAAAGAGTTGTTGTTTGCCCAACCACCGTAGGTGTAGCTCAAACCTTTCGCGATTTGCGCTGTTGAGTAGTCACCGTAATGGTTCAGGTAACCACCACTTAGGTTCATTAGACGAGCAATCAGCGTTTGTGCTGGTGGCCAAGATTTTGTGACAGTGCCACCTAGCGTACCTGTACCGTAGTTTAGGTAGATGGTGTCGTTACCGTAGTCTTTGATAAGGCGTTGCATGGTGCCAGCAACTTCATCGTAAGCTTCTTCCCAGCTAATACGTTTGAATTTACCTTCACCACGTTTACCAACACGTTTCATTGGGTATTTCAGGCGATCTGGGTTGTAAACACGGCGGCGCATAGAGCGTCCACGTAGACAAGCACGAACTTGGTGATGACCGTATTCGTCAGTACCTGTGTTGTCGGTTTCTACGTATTTGATTTCACCGTTTTGCACATGCATACGTAATGGGCAGCGAGAGCCACAGTTTACCGTACATGCACTCCATACGATTTTCTCATCCACACTCTCAGCAACTGCAGCCGCTACTGGTCTGGATTTGAAAGGTAAAGCGATGCCGCCCGCGAGAGCTGCTGCGCTACCTACCGCAGAAGAAGCTTTCATGAAGCCTCTTCGAGTAAGATTCATTACCCCAGATTCTTTCTTATTCGTCATTCTAAGATGCCTTTTGTTATTGATGACTAGCACTTTATAGGTAGTTTTGTTTTTGTCTTTTAATTTTTAAATGTTGATTGATAGGAATCAAATAAGTGCTCAATTTAAAGTTTATGAATTGAATGTATAAATTAGATCAAAGAATGGAATGGTTTAATTAATATAATTGTCGTTAAAACCTATTACGGTATAAATAATAATGATTATCGATACGCATAAATTATTGGGTTCGCTATTTTATCAAGCGGCAAGTAAAGAACAGTTGTTAACCATTGTCGAAGCATTGGTCGAGAGTGAAGTACTATCAGAAGCGTGCTTGCTGGCACTTCAAAATGAACAGGAAGATGCGTTAGTTACAGAGTTTAGCCGCCTGTTTGAAGGTGTTGGAGACATGCCTGCACCACCTTGGGGCTCTGTGTACCTAGATAAAGACCGCGTTGTGTTCGGCGCTTCTACGGTTGAGTATCGCCAGTTTTTAGAATTGAATCAGATTGAACTAGACACGGGGTTAAGAGAGCCAGAAGATCAATTTGGTTTAATGCTATTCGCCCATGCGTATTTGTTAGAAAATAATAATATTAATTCAGCCCGTGAATTGATTGAGTGTCATTTATTGACTTGGTCTTCTGTTTATTTAGAGAAATTAAATACAGCATCAGATTTATCATTTTATAAGAAGCTATCAAGCGATGTAATAAATTGGCTTAATCAATTAACATCTGAATATAATTTAAACGTAGCCACCAAAAAGTTATATATCGACTAATGCCTGAGCAAATAAATTCAAATAGGCGTGGTTTCTTAACTCGACTCTCTAAGCCGGTTAAAGCTGCGGCAAGTTATGAAGAGAAATCACTGCGCCTACATGCTAGGCCGCCAAGAGCGGTTGATGAGGTGCTGTTTGAGCGTCTTTGTGACGGTTGTGGTTTGTGTGAGCAAGCGTGTCCAAATAGCGTTATTGAGATGCTAGAGGGCAGTGCGCTGCTGAATTTGGATTACAACAGTTGTTCGCTGTGTGATAAGTGCAGTGAAGTGTGCTCGACTGGCGCACTTCATCCAACGGTCACGCCTTATATTGATCTCAAGCCGAGCTTTGCTGATAGCTGCAATAATTACATGCAAATGGATTGTTCAGCATGCCAAATTGCGTGTTCAGCAGGTGCGATACACATTGAAGTAGGAGAGTTGCCTACAGTGGACAAAGATAAGTGTAATGGTTGCGGAGAGTGCCGAAGCGCTTGTTACATTGGCTCTGTGACTCTTAGCCTGACTCAGCAATAAACGTTTGGCTTCGTATGACACAAACCAACAGGAAGACTTTGGTAGAGTGATAGGAGAGTCGTCTCAGATACCTAAAGGCATAAATAGAAAAAGGGTCCGCATTCCAAGAGGAGGCGGACCCTTTTTAATACTTGTTATCTTTGAAGAAGCGTTGCTTTAAACCTAAAGTGTTTAAAAACATTTGAATTCACGCAACTCTAAATGAAACGAAACAAACTTAAGCTGATTGGCTTAGGCGCGCTTCTGCTTACTTCTGTGAGTTACGTTACTCAGCGATAAATCGGTTTTTGCTTTGCAGATGCATGGCAAAATTTCATCGCCTTGTGTGTAAGCCATAGCAAAACCAACGTACTCAACTTCACCCGAATCCAACGTGCAACGACAAGCACCACAGTGCCCATCTCGGCAGTTGTATTCTGGTTCTAAGCCCGCCTGTTCCATCGTTTCCAATAGAGTATTCGACGGGTTAGATTCAATCGAAGTCAGCTTGTTGATTTTGATTGTTGGCATTACAGCTCAAATCCTTCAAAGTCGTCAGCTTTTACTTCGTTGTCGATTTGACCAACTAGGTAAGAACTGATTTCAGCTTCTTGTGGAGCAACTTGAACGTTATCTGAAGACAACCAAGCGTTGATCCATGGGATTGGGTTCGATGTCGCTTCTGGGTAAGCAGTACCTAGACCAACCGCTTGCATACGGATGTTGGTAATGTATTCAACGTATTGGCAAAGAATGTCTTTGTTTAGACCGATCATAGAGCCATCTTTGAATAGGTATTCTGCCCACTCTTTTTCTTGCTCTGCCGCTTCTTTGAATAGGTCGAAACATTCTTGCTTACACTCTTCAGCGATCTGCATGAATTCGAAGTCATCTTGGCCGTTACGCAGCAAATTGATCATGTGCTGTGTGCCAGTAAGGTGAAGTGCTTCATCACGAGCGATTAGCTTGATGATCTTCGCGTTACCTTCCATTAGCTCACGTTCAGCGAATGCGAATGAACATGCAAAACTCACGTAGAAACGAATCGCTTCTAGTGCGTTTACAGACATTAGACATACGTAAAGTTTCTTCTTCAGGTCGTGAAGTGAAATCTTAACGTCTTCGCCGTTGATGTTGTGGTTACCTTCGCCGTAACGGTGGTAGTCAGCCGTCAGCTTGATTAGGTCGTCGTAGTAAAACGCGATATCTTTCGCACGCTTTAGGATCTCTTCGTTTTCAACGATGTCGTCAAATACTACGCCTGGATCATTCACGATGTTACGGATGATGTGCGTGTATGAACGAGAGTGAATCGTTTCAGAGAATGACCATGTCTCAATCCAAGTTTCAACTTCTGGCAGTGATACCAAAGGAAGTAGGGCAACGTTCGGGCTGCGGCCTTGGATAGAATCTAGAAGAGTTTGGTACTTCAGGTTAGAGATGAAGATGTGCTTTTCATGCTCAGGAAGCTTGTTGTAGTCGATACGGTCGCTAGACACGTCTACTTCTTCTGGACGCCAGAAGAAAGAAAGCTGCTTTTCGATCAATTTTTCGAAGATTTCGAATTTCTGTTGGTCGTAACGTGCAACGTTTACCGACTGACCCAAGAACATAGGTTCTTTTAATTGGTCATTTTTTTGTTGAGAAAAAGTACTGTAAGCCATAAATGCCTCAAATCCTTTAAGGACCCGTAATAAAACGAACCCTGTTAATGCTTTAAACCCAGAGAAGATAACTGCTCTGGGGTCTTAATGTTTATTGCGGTTTAGATCTTACAACCGCCGCCTTCACAATCTTCTTCCGGCACTTGAACTGCATCGCCTTGGTCGTCTTTAGCACCATCACGCGTGTTATGGTAGTAAAGCGTCTTAACACCGTACTTGTACGCTGTTAGCAAGTCTTTAAGCAGCTGCTTCATTGGTACCTTACCGCTGTCGTAAACACTTGGATCATAGTTAGTGTTTGCAGAGATAGCTTGGTCAACGAATTTTTGCATGATACCCACCAAGTGCAGGTAACCGTCGTTAGTACCAATGTTCCAAAGTAGCTCGTAGTTGTCTTTAAGATTTAGGAAATCTGGAACAACTTGTTTCAGGATGCCGTCTTTCGACGCTTTAACTGATACATAACCACGTGGTGGCTCGATACCGTTAGTCGCGTTCGAGATTTGAGACGAAGTCTCAGAAGGCATAAGCGCTGTCAGTGTAGAGTTACGTAAGCCGTGCTCCATGATCTCTTCACGTAGCGTGTCCCAATCGTAGTGCAGTGGCTCTTCACATACTAAGTCGATATCTTTTTTGTAAGTATCGATTGGCAGTAGGCCTTTCGCATAGTTGGTTTCGTGGAAAGATGGGCAACGGCCTTGCTCTTTCGCTAGGTCAACAGACGCTTTTAGCAAGTGGTATTGAATTGCTTCAAAAGTACGGTGAGTCAGGCCATTTGCGCTGCCATCAGAATACTTAACACCATTCTTCGCTAGGTAGTATGCGTAGTTGATTACACCCACACCTAGAGTACGACGGTTCATTGTCGACTTACGTGCTGCTGGAAGCGGGTAGTCTTGGTAATCAAGTAGTGCATCTAGAGCACGAACAACCAGTTCAGAAAGTTCAGCCAGATCGTCTAGCTCGTTGATTGCGCCTAGGTTAAACGCCGAAAGCGTACATAGTGCAATCTCACCTTCGTCATCTTCTACGTTAGAAAGCGGCTTAGTTGGTAGCGCGATTTCTAGACATAGGTTCGATTGACGAACAGGAGCTACTTCAGAATCAAACGGGCTGTGTGTATTACAGTGGTCAACGTTCTGAATGTAGATACGACCAGTAGAAGCACGCTCTTGCATTAGCAGAGAGAATAGCTCAACGGCTTTAACCGTTTCACGCTTCACTGAAGGATCGTTTTCGTACTTAACGTAAAGCGCTTCAAAACGCTCTTGGTTTTCGAAGAACGCGTCGTAAAGGCCAGGTACGTCAGAAGGTGAGAACAGGCTGATGTTGCCACCTTGAACAAGACGAGAGTACATAAGCTTGTTCAGCTGTACACCGTAGTCCATGTGACGAACACGGTTCTCTTCAACGCCGCGGTTGTTTTTCAGTACTAATAGAGACTGAACTTCACCGTGCCATAGTGGGTAGAACACGGTTGCTGCGCCGCCACGAACACCACCTTGAGAACAACATTTTACTGCTGTTTGGAAGTATTTGTAGAAAGGGATACAGCCAGTATGGAACGCTTCACCATTACGAATTTCAGAACCAAGCGCACGGATACGACCTGCGTTGATACCAATACCAGCACGTTGAGATACGTAACGAACAATAGAGCTTGCTGTTGCGTTGATAGAATCAAGGCTGTCACCACACTCAATCAGTACACATGAACTGAATTGACGAGTAGGCGTACGTACACCAGACATAATTGGTGTAGGTAGAGAAATCTTAAACGTAGACGAGGCGTCGTAAAAACGTTTGATGTAATCCAGACGAGTTGATTTCGGGTATTTACCGAATAAACACGCAGCAACTAGGATGTAAAGGAACTGAGCACTCTCGTAGATTTCTTTTGTTACACGGTTCTGCACGAAGTATTTACCTTCAAGCTGCTTAACCGCCGCGTAAGAAAAGTTTAAGTCACGCTTGTGGTCGATGTACGCGTCAAGCTCTTCGAATTCAGCTTTCGTGTAGTCTTCCATAAGGTGGCTATCGTATTTACCCATATCAACCAGTTTTGCAACGTGGTCATAAAGAGCAGGCGGCTCGTATTCACCGTACGCTTTTTTACGTAGGTGGAACACTGACAGACGTGCTGCTAGATATTGGTAATCAGGAGTCTCTTCAGAGATTAAATCCGCTGCTGACTTAATGATTGTCTCATGAATGTCAGTCGTGGTAATGCCATCGTAAAACTGAATGTGAGCTTTCAATTCTACTTGTGATACAGAAACATTGTGCAAGCCTTCAGCTGCCCATGTGATCACTCGATGGATTTTCTCTAAATCGATCGTTTCTTTGCGCCCGTTACGCTTGGTAACAGTAAGTTGTTGGTTCATTCTGCTTAATTTCCCTAACAAAACTGAACAAGGCCGTGTTTTTGTGTATTTCTGTGTAATTTTTGTAAATTACGTTTCGGCTTTGTGATCTTGGTCTACCCATACATTGTAGTTCAAACACAACATATGGGGGTCATTTGTTTGTTGGGTTACAAGATAGTGCTACAACTGATATTTTTCAAGGTAAAGAAATTGGGTTGCTTGTGGATAAGTGGTGGATTAAAAAAAACTGTAAGTGACCACTAACTGATGAGGTTAGATGTGACTTGATTGTATAAAAGCCGCCTTTTAATGATGCTTTATTTTTGCACTCCCATAAAAAAAAATCCCTTGATCTTTGGGCAAAATGGGCGATGGATTTTAGGTGATTAAATTTAAATCGAGGTGGTCAAAATGGAAGCTGGCGCACGAAATTTAGACTGAAAAAAGTCGCAATCTTATGGTAATTGCAACTCTTTTCATGGGGCTTTTTTATAAAAGATTTTACGGTAGGGATACTGTTAGAGATAGGAACAGTTATTGGGCGAAATTTTGAGTGTGGACGATGTAATTCACATCGACATTTGACCCTAAACGATACGTGTCTGTTAGTGGGTTGTAATGCAGCCCAGTAATGCCTAATTCTTGCAGAGGTGTATTGTCGATCATCTTGATGAGTTCAGCTGGTCGAATGAACTTTTCGTGGTCGTGAGTACCTTCTGGCACAATCTTAAGTAGCTTCTCTGCACCAACAATAGCGAACAGGTAAGACTTAAAGTTACGGTTCAATGTCGAGAAGAACACATGTCCGCCCGGTTTAACCAACTTTGAACAAGCCGAGATAACCGATTGTGGATCTGGTACGTGCTCTAGCATTTCCATGCACGTCACCACATCGTAAGTTTGTGGGTTTTGCTCAGCATGGTCTTCAATGGTGCTTTGGATGTAATCTAGCTTGGTGCCGGTTTCTAATGCGTGCAGACGAGCGACTTCTAGCGGTTCTTTACCCATATCTAGGCCGGTAACTACCGCACCCTCTACAGCCATGCTCTCAGCCAAAATACCGCCACCGCAGCCAACATCAAGGACTTTCTTGCCAAATAGGCCTTCGGTTTTCTCTAGCACGTAATTTAAGCGCAGCGGATTGATTTGATGTAGTGGCTTAAACTCCCCTTCTAGATCCCACCAGCGCGACGCCATGTCTTCGAATTTTTTGATTTCTGCTGGGTCTACGTTCTGTGATTTAGTCATAATCGGCATTTCCAAGTTAAATAATGCATCCATGAAATTGCAGGCATTATAACTTGCCTTTTCCTGCTGACCAGAAGATCTACAATTTTGCTAGTTTATTGGATGTAAAGTGACCATGTTTCAGCAAGATATGACGCTGAGGTGCAATTTCTCATCAATAGATTGGCTACAAGGGTCACAAGATGGTAAAAGGAGAGGGAAAGTGATGCCTCCGTAGGTAAATTTGTGTTATATTTTTCGGTCTTATACGTATTCAAAAATACGATCTGACTATAGAGGGAAAATGGCTCTATGAGCGATCTAGCGAAAGAGATCACGCCCGTAAATATTGAAGATGAGCTTAGAGGTTCATACCTAGACTACGCGATGTCCGTCATCGTTGGTCGTGCCCTTCCAGATGTGCGTGATGGCCTAAAACCAGTACACCGCCGCGTTTTGTTCGCGATGAATGTACTAGGTAATGATTGGAACAAAGCATATAAAAAGTCTGCTCGTGTAGTAGGCGATGTAATCGGTAAATATCACCCACACGGTGATAGTGCGGTATACGAGTCAATTGTTCGTATGGCTCAGCCGTTTTCACTACGCTATATGTTAGTCGATGGCCAAGGTAACTTTGGTTCGGTTGACGGCGATTCAGCTGCGGCAATGCGTTATACCGAAGTTCGTATGTCAAAAATAGCTGGTGAGCTATTAACGGATCTTGATAAAGATACGGTTGACTTCGTTCCTAACTATGATGGAACCGAGCAAATACCAGCAGTTTTACCAACAAAAATACCAAACCTATTGGTTAACGGTGCTTCTGGTATCGCAGTAGGTATGGCTACCAACATCCCGCCACATAACCTTGGCGAAGTTGTTGATGGCTGTTTAGCATTTATCAATAATGAAGACATCACTATTGATGAGCTAATGGACTACATCCCTGGTCCAGACTTCCCGACAGCAGCATTAATCAGTGGCCGTAAGGGCATTGTTGATGCATATAAGACTGGTCGTGGCAAAGTTTACATGCGCTCTCGCGCGAACATTGAAATGGAAAAGAACGGTAAAGAAACAATTATCGTTACTGAAATTCCATATCAAGTGAACAAAGCTCGTCTGATCGAGAAGATTGCAGAACTTGTAAAAGACAAGAAAGTTGAAGGCATCAGTGCACTGCGTGACGAATCTGATAAAGATGGTATGCGTATTGTTATTGAATGTAAGCGTGATGCTGTCGGTGAAGTTGTACTAAACAACCTTTACTCACAAACTCAACTGCAAACAACTTTCGGCATCAACATGGTTGCTCTGAACAACGGCCAACCGCAACTTTTCAACATTAAAGATATGTTGAAGTGTTTTGTTGATCACCGTCGTGAAGTTGTGACTCGTCGTACTATCTTCGAATTGAAGAAAGCGCGTGACCGTGCACATATCTTGGAAGCTCTATCTTTAGCGCTTGCAAACATTGATGAGATCATTGAACTGATCAAGAACGCACCAACACCAGCAGAAGCTAAAGTTGGTCTAGTATCTCGTGGTTGGGATCTTGGTAACGTTGCATCAATGCTTGAACGTGCTGGTACTGATGCAGCTCGTCCAGATTGGCTTGAAGACCAATACGGTATCCGTGATGGTCAATACTTCCTAACGGAAACTCAAGCTCAAGCTATTCTAGAACTTCGTCTTCACCGCCTAACTGGCCTTGAGCACGAGAAGATTCTAGACGAATACAAAGCACTTCTAGAAGAGATCGCTGAGCTAATGCATATCCTTGCAAGCACTGAGCGTTTGATGGAAGTGATCCGTGAAGAACTTGAAGCGGTACGTGATATCTATGGCGACGAACGTCGTACAGAAATCACAGCAGCGGTTCATGACATCGACATGGAAGAGCTAATCGCTCAAGAAGACGTTGTAGTAACGCTTTCTAACGCAGGTTACGTTAAGTACCAAATCCTAAGCGACTACGAAGCTCAGCGTCGTGGTGGTAAAGGTAAGAGTGCAACTAAGATGAAAGATGAGGATTACATTGAGCGTCTGCTTGTTGCTAATACTCACGATAACATCTTATGTTTCTCTACTCGTGGTAAAACGTACCGCCTGAAAGTTTACCAACTGCCTCAAGCAAGCCGCACCGCTCGTGGTAAGCCTATCGTTAACATTCTTCCTCTAGAAGAAGGTGAGCGTATTACGGCTATCCTGCCTGTTTCTGAGTTCTCTAACGAGAAATTCATTTTCATGGCAACAGGCGACGGTACCGTTAAGAAGACATCACTGGATCAATTCGCAAACGTACGTGCTAACGGCCTAATTGCAGTTAACCTACGTGACGATGATTCACTGATTGGCGTTGATATTACTGACGGTAATAGCGACATCATGCTGTTCTCGAAGTCGGGCAAAGTTGTTCGCTTTAACGAGGACAAAGTACGTCCAATGGGTCGTACTGCCTCTGGTGTTCGTGGTATGAAGCTTCCAGAAGACGATCAAGTGGTTTCACTGATTGTTCCTTCAAACGAAGGCGATATCCTAACTGTGACTCAAAACGGTTACGGTAAGCGTACTGAGCTGGCTGAATACCCAACGAAAGGCCGTGCAACGCAAGGTGTAGTATCTATCAAAGTCTCTGATCGTAATGGCCCAGTAGTTGGTGCTGTTCAGGTTGAAGAAGGCGATGAAATGATGATGATCACCGACGCAGGTACACTAGTACGTACTCGCGTAGCGGAAGTAAGCCAAGTTGGTCGTAACACTCAAGGTGTAACACTGATTCGTACTGCTGAAGACGAGAATGTTGTAGGTCTACAACGTATCGACGAAGTAGAAGAAGCGGAGATTGTTGAAGGCGAAGAGACTGAAGAAGCAAATGCTGACGCAGTAAACGCTGAAACAGCTGTTGTTTCTGAATCAAGTGAAGAGCAAGCATCTGATGCTTCTGACTCTGAAAGTGATAGCGAGCAAGACACTGAGTAATCTCGATTACGTTAAGTAATTAAGCTTACCAATGAAAAAACCGAGCCTAAGTGCTCGGTTTTTTATTGCCTGTCATTTCACTTTTCTTCTCTTCTGGATTATGGCTTAGGTCTCAGTACCAACCTTCCCCCGTCGCTTTTATGCGAAAGTTTGATCACTAAATCTCGAACGCTAAACTTTGATCAATAACGAGGCAGTACGAAAACGATAGAGTAGAGATGGATCTAAATAAAAGGGATGTGGAATGGATATCTGGTTGTTGGTTGCGTTGGTACTAATGAGTCTGTTTTTGATCGCGGTCGTTATTGCCGCGAGCAACAATGGCAGCCATCTAAAAGGCAATGTGGTGATTTCTCTTACTGCAGTGGCTTTGAGCGTGCTGGTCTGGTCTCAACTGAAACAAGAGTTACCTCAACTTCCTTTGGATGACAGCAATAACTACACGGCGACAGATTTCGAAGATGAGCTGCAACAAAGCCTCAAACAAGACCCGAATCAATCCGACTTGTGGTTTAAGCTTGGTGGTGTGTACATGCAGAGAGGGGAGTTTGATGCGGCATTCACTTGCTACGATTATGCGATTCGCTTAGATCCTCAAGCGCCTTCTGGCCTCTATGCTGCCAAAGCAACCGCACTTTATTATCTGAGCTCTCAAGCGATGAGTGATGATGTTAATGCGTTGTTGGAGCACTCCATGCAGCTTGATCCCAATGATCGTACGGCATTGATGCTGATTGCGACCGATCACTTCATCAGCATGCGCTATCAACAAGCGATCGATGCGTGGACTCAAATCTTAGATTCCAATCAGAAGGGCATTGATCGTGTCTCTATTATCCATTCGATCAACCAAGCCAAACAGATGATCCGTTAAGCTTGGCTAATTGCTAAAGAGGCGATCTTACTTAAGCTCTCATCTCTAAGACTATTGGTTTTCCCGCATTTCGATTAAGCCACCAGCATTGTGGATTTGAGTAAACCCTTGAGCACGCAAGAATTGATAAGCTTGCCCTGAACGATTGCCACTACGGCAATACAATACTATGGGTTGGTCTTTATCTATCTTAGCAAAGTGAGTAGCCACTTCAGAAAGAGGGTAGTTGATGGCGTTGTCTAGATGCCCTTGTTCGAACTCTGCAGGTGTTCTGACATCAACCACTAATGCGCCTTTCTCTATTAATTCCCACCCTGTTTCAGCACGCTCAGATGCGTGAACGCTTGAACTGAGT
Organism: Vibrio sp. QJM3NY_15; assembly: GCF_057785995.1. Lineage (NCBI taxonomy): Bacteria > Pseudomonadati > Pseudomonadota > Gammaproteobacteria > Vibrionales > Vibrionaceae > Vibrio > Vibrio sp. QJM3NY_15. The sequence goes on along the minus strand of NZ_CM173517.1, from coordinate 2,263,892 downwards.
AGTGCAATACATAATGCCGAAAGTGAAAGTAAGATTTTCATTGTTTATTCCTTGAATTGGCGAGCGAATCGGGGGGGGGGGGCGATATTGATGTGTATTCCCCCAAAACCTAAAAAAACCAGCCACACAACAATAGTGTGACTGGTTTTTACTTAATGGTCTAATTGAAGAAACTAGTATTCGTAGTTGGCTTCACGCTTTTCAGCTTGCTCTTCCCATTTAGGAACAACCGTGTCTAAGAAGTGTTGTTTCTCAGCGTTCATCTTATCCATGTCCATTCCAAGCGCTTTTTGAGCCGCTTCTTTTGTCGAGATATCTGGAATCTCGATTGGATCGGTGATGCCTTTCTTCGCCAGTAAACGAACAATCTTAGTACGAGCATCCGCGGCGCGGTCAACGGCAGTACCTAGCACTTCTAGAGCGATTTCAGGTGCGTGCATGTGAATACCGTGAGACGCGATAGCGTAGTCCCAGCGCCATTGAGCGTGACGGATATCGAGTAAGATAGGCTCCATCTCTTGCTCTGTCGCACCCGCTTCCCATGCTGCGCCTGCTTCAAAGTGAGCAGCAACGATTTGTTTCTCTGCTGTCAGCTTCATGTTCAGTACTTGTGCTTTACGGCTTGAAACGATGTTACGCATGGTTTCTTTCGATTGAGTGTGGCAGTTTGCACACGTATCTTCGAAGCGGTCGAATGGATTACCCACTTTATGGTCGGTATAAACGGTGCCATCTTCTTTGGTCACTTTCGGCATATGACAGTCAGCACAAACGACTTTGTTCTTACCGTGGATGCCTTCGCGCCATGTTTCAAAACCTGGGTGCTGTGCTTTCAGCATGGGTGCTTTCGATACTTTATGCGTCCAATCTTTAAAGTTGATTGCATCATAGTAACGTTCCATGTCGCCAACGGTTGTACCTTGGTCCCAAGGGAATTTCACACCTTTGGTTGGCCCTGTGAAGTAGTATTCCACGTGGCACTGAGCACAAACAGAAGCTTGTTGGTCTAAACGACTTTGTTCATCAAACTTTTTACCAATCGTTTCAAATGCACGTTCAACATAAGGACGAGTCACCTTCAGTGCTGGCTCACCATTCTTAAAGCCTTCGCTTTGGGTATCGTGACAGTCTGAACAGCCAATAGGGTTAATGATCTCGTTGCCAAGACGCGCCCATTTACCTTCGAAATAACCATCTTCGCCACGTTCTTCAATAACACGAGCGACATCTGGGCTCTTACAACTCCAACACGCCATTGGCATTGGGCCAGAGCTTTCGTCCGTTGGGCCGCCAGTACGAAGTGTTTGTCTTACATCGTCAATGGCATAAAAGTGGCCGCGTGCTTTGTTGTAATCTTTTGCGAAGCCGTAGCCAGCCCACATGATGACCATGTTTGGATCTTCTTTTAGTGCGTCTTCAATAACTTCGCTTTCTGAAGTCTGTCTCCATGAATGATATTGATCTGGGTGGTTTTGCTCGAACTGGTCGTTACGAGGGTCGCCAATTTCTTTTTGTTCAGACGCAGCAAAACTGGTCGCGCTTGCTAGTGATGCGCTAACCATTAATAGTGCTGTGACCGAATTACGTATCCAATGCTTTTTCACAGTGATATCTCCAATATACTGATTCTTATACCAAGCGTTGTGAGTTTGCTATTCAAATTAAGAACTGGAGAATTCCTGTTTATATTAATTCATAAACAAACACATTTTGTTACGTGTTGGATATAGCTTGTCTTAGATCAATTAACGGTAGTGACTTCAATCACGTTGAAGTTTATATACCCCTAAAGAGGTATTGGTGGTTAGTGGTATTAAAATTCAATTGAGAATTATTATCATATATAACAATCAATTACCTAGATTGACCATGATATAAATAGGGTGATTGCGTTCACAGATTAACCCATCCAAATTTCGTATTACCTAATTAGAGGTATATTCTAACTATAGAAAGCGTTGTGGCTTATCCAAAATAAGAATTGATATCATTTAAGCGGTAATAATATCGTTTAAGGGTACTTTTGTTTAACCGGAATATTATTTAGTTGAGAGTTAAATAATGCCGGTATAAGGAAAGGATAAAATGGGCAATATTAAATTGGCCATAGTCATAATGCTTAAATCCCTTCTAGCATTCTGCCTCTATGGTTATTCCATTCATGCTGTTGCTGAGCCTGCTGTTACGCCAGTAGGAGAATCAACAAGACATGAAGTCGAATTAATCCGCGACAAAGACTACAAGTGTGTTCAATGCCATAAAGATTCAAAAGAAACGGTATTGGGTTCACATGGTGAAAGTGCACACGCTTTACTTGGCCGTGAAGTAAATTGTACCGATTGTCATAGTTCAATTAGCCCCGATCACCGTGAAGGTGCACCAGAAGTGGTGAAGTATCGCGCGGCTCAATCACAACCAGGAACCGAAAAGGTTTTCCTCGATCCTAGCTTAATTTTGGATGCCAATAGCCAATGTATCGATTGTCACAAACCTGATGATCTGCGTGAAGCTAGCTGGACCCACGATGTTCACGCGCAAAACTTAACGTGTTCAAATTGCCATGATGTTCATGCGACTGAAGCAAAGGTGTTGGGCTTAGATAAAAAGCAAACCATTAAGCTGTGTGTGGATTGCCATTCAGACTTCAACCAGAAGAAAGAAGGGGAGTAATCTATGAGCTGCTCAAGAAGAAACTTTTTAGCAGGCGCTGGTGCCGTTATTTTTACCACGGGTGTAGCGGGAACTGCGGCGGTGACAAGTCGTAAAACGTTGGCCAATGTTCAAGAAGATGGTGCTAAACGTTATGGAATGATTCATGACGAAACCGCGTGTATTGGTTGTACTGCTTGTACAGAAGCGTGTCGTGAAGTGAATAAAGTGCCTGAAGGCGTGTCGCGCTTAGAAATTATTAAGAGTGAACCCCAAGGCGAATATCCAAATGTTGATTACCGTTTTACTCGTAACTCTTGCCAACATTGTGATAACGCGCCGTGTGTGATGGTTTGCCCAACAGGTGCAGCCTACAAAGATGAAAAAACGGGCATTGTTGATGTCCACAAAGAGAAGTGTGTCGGTTGTGGTTACTGTTTGTTAGCGTGTCCATATCAAGTGCGCTTTTTCCATCCAGAGAACAAGTCAGCCGATAAATGTAACTTCTGTCGTGATACCAATCTAGCACAAGGGAAGTTGCCTGCTTGTGTCGAATCTTGCCCAACCAAAGCGCTGACATTCGGCGATTTGAATGACCCTAAGAGTGAGATAAACCAAGTACTTCAATCCGAGGTGGTTTACAGAGATAAAGCCTATCTAGGCACTCAACCAAAACTCTATAAAGTGCCACACCAAAAAGGGGAGATTTGATTATGAGTGCATGGGACGCAGCTTTTCAGTCTGGTACCGTGGTATGGGACTGGATTATAGCAATCTATCTATTTCTCGCGGGGATGTCGGCGGGTGCCGTAATGATCTCTATTTATCTTAAGCGCAAGGTTATTGAAGGCGATCCTGCTCATAATGGTGTGTTAAAGGCGACAGCTTTTCTTGCGCCATTTGGGATCATTTCAGGTCTGCTGATTTTGGTTTTCCACCTGACAAAACCACTGTCATTTTGGAAGATCATGATCTTCTATAATCCAACGTCTGTGATGTCGATGGGTGTGATCTTATTCCAAGTGTATATGGTGATCTTGTTCCTTTGGATCGGCATTATATTTAGAGATCAAATTGTCGTGTTCTTGAATGACCAAACATGGTTAAAAGGACGACTCGATTTTGTTGGTAACTGGATTGGCAAATTAGAAGTGTTCGAGAATGCTTTGGAAATATTCTTAGCTGTTCTTGCTCTGATGCTTGCCGCTTATACCGGATTCTTGCTATCAGCTTTAAATACCTTCCCACTATTGAATAACCCAGTACTGCCGATTTTGTTCTTGTTCTCGAGTTTATCTTCGGGTGCGGCGGCGTGTATTTTATTCGGTGTGTTGGTTTTTAAAGAATCACCTCATAGCCCGAGTATTTCATGGATCCACGGATTTGAACGCCCGGTAGTGATGTTTGAGTTGTTTGTTCTTATTACTTTCTTTACTGGACTTATCTTCGCTGGTGGTCAAAGTGAACAAGCAGTATGGAACGCAATTGGCAGTGGTTTCTGGGCGAGTTGGTTCTGGTATGGCGTCATCGGTGTTGGTATGGTTTTACCGTTGTTGCTGAATGCAGTGACACCAACCTCAATCCGCCATAGCTCGGTGTATATTTTCTCCGTGACTTCGCTAAGCCTAATGGGCGTATTAATGCTGCGAACTTTTGTCCTTTATGCAGGGCAGTTAACGATAGCTTAATTTCGCGCAAGTTTATTAGTGAGCAGATGTTGGATACTAGACATCTGCTTATTAATGAACATGCTTTTAGTAAGCATGAGATGTGTGTTCAGATCGGCTCTGCTCTAGCGGAGCCTTATTGAGGTGATATGGTCGGTTCTTTGGGGCTGTTTAGTTTAGTGTTGGTTGCTGTACTCAGTAGCATTATTGGTGTGCATTCGTTTTATCAAATGCTAAACAAACGGACGCAAAATATAAGTTTAATCCGCAGTTTCTCTCTTTCAAGTGCATTGTTTTCTCTCACTTCTGTCGCATTGCTTGGCTATGCTTTTGTCAGTGATGACTTCTCTATTCTCTATGTCGCTGAACATTCAAATACTCAATTACCCTCATTTTTTAAGCTAGCAGCCGTATGGGCGGGCCATGAAGGTTCCTTGTTATTTTGGGTACTGACGATCAGCGTCTGGTCTGGCGTGATTGCCTTACAAAAACACTATTCGAATGAATACCAAAGCCGTGTGTTGTGGGTAATGAATCTACTGCTCGCGATATTTTCTTGGTTCACCTTATTCGCATCAAACCCATTTGAAATGAATTCGATCTTGCCGCTAGAAGGGCGTGACCTTAACCCAATGTTGCAAGATGTCGGCCTGATCTTTCACCCTCCATTACTTTACCTTGGCTATGTCGGCTTTTCTGTGGTGCTGGCATTTGCCGTTGCCGCTTTGCTGGTTGATCCTATTGAGTTTGATTGGGTTGCCCATTGTCGCAGTTGGTGTCTAGTCGCTTGGATCTTTTTAACCGCCGGGATCATTCTTGGCTCTTGGTGGGCGTATTACGAATTAGGTTGGGGCGGCTGGTGGTTCTGGGACCCTGTTGAAAATGCCAGCTTGTTACCGTGGCTCACTTCGACAGCCCTGCTGCATTGTTTAGGTGTTGCCAAGGGCAAACAACAGCTTCTGAAGTGGTCTCTAAGCCTTGCTTTCATTACATTTTGTTTGAGTATCTTAGGCACCTTTATTGTTCGTTCCGGCGTACTCACATCGGTGCATGCTTTTGCTGTCGACCCGACCAAAGGTATCGCACTGCTGCTTATATTGATGTTGGTGCTAGTGAGCTCTTTCTCTCTTCTTATCATTAGAGGGGAGTCTTTTGAATCTAACCCGATTACTAGCTTCGCCAGTAAGAGCTTTTTAAGCCTAGTTGCGGTGCTCATTTTTGTACTGGCGACCGCTGTTGTGGTGTTTGGTACGTTTTATCCAATGGTCTTTGAGCTGCTTGGATTAGGTAATATATCGGTCGGTGCACCATACTTTAATCTGTTGATTGCGCCTTTGGCTTTGCTCGCACTTGGCGTGGTTGGCTTAGCCCCATTGTTGAGTGTTAAACCTCAAGCAACCAAAGGTGTTATTTCATTGTTAGCTTTGGTGTCGTTGGCATTGGGTTACGTTTGTTATTCATGGCAAGTGGAACAAGTCCACCGACAAGTGATGGCTCTGATGACATGGTCACTCGCATTTTGGGTTTTACTCACTCATGTTTATGGCTTAGCGGTAACGCGCAGTTCCAAGTTCCAACGAAAAGTCTGGGTGATGACCTTTGCCCATGTTGGTGTCGCGGTCTTGGCTGTAGGCGCTGCAATGAACAGTTACCACTCGTTTGAGCGCAGTTATAAATTAAGCCCAGATGAACAAGTGGAGTTTATGGACTGGACGCTTACTCATGAAGATACAGAGCTTTATGTCGCCTCAAATTTTACCGCTGAAAAGGCGATACTTAAGCTAGATACTGGCGAGCAAAGTTTTTCTATTTCGCCGGAAAGAAGACATTACCAAGTTCGAGTGATGAACATGAGCGAGCCCGCAATGAAATGGTTCTGGCATGGCGATGTGTATATCACCATGGGTGAGAAAGTTGACGCTACCGCTTATGCATTTCGAGTTCAGTACAAAGCGTATGCTCGTTGGATATGGTTTGGTGGGCTGTTCTCAATTCTAGGTGCTGTGCTTTCACTGATCAATCGTAAAAAGAAAACCGTTAAGGCTGCACAGTATGCATACCAGCGTTCGTAATAAACTCATTGCTCTATTTTCAGTGGCTGTTGCTTTGGTCGTTGCATTTTCATATGCGCTCGACAGTAAGCAACAAACGACCAGCGTTTCAGAGCAAAAAAGGGCTTTCCCTGAATTTACGGCAGCAAAGCTCGTTACAAATGAGCCATTCGATTCTGAAGCATTAAGTTCTGAAATATTAAGCTCTGAAACGGCTAAGCTTACGCTCGCTGATATTACTCAACACCCTTATCAACTGGTCAATGTATGGGCTTCATGGTGTGGAATATGCAAAACCGAGCACGCTTTTTTACTCGAACTACAGAAGAAAGGCATTCCAATTGTTGGTCTCAATTATCGAGATAACCCCGGTGCTGCGCTTAATGTATTGTCCAACGACGGCAACCCGTACTCAACTGTGATCAGCGATACTAAAGGGAAGTTGGCGTTAGAGTTGGGCGTAATCGGTACTCCTGAGACGTATCTAGTTGATGCTGAAGGCCAAATAGTTAAGAAGTTGCTAGGCGTGATTAATGAATCGGTTTGGCGCAAAGAACTCGCTCACTATTTTAAAGGTACAAATGGATGATGAAGTTCCTGCTCAACATAGTGCTCATACTGAGCGCTACTATTGTCGTCAACTTCCCTGTATTAGCTGAAGATCTGTTTACGGCGGGTGATAAAGATACAAGCATTCAGGTAGAGTTATTTGAGTTTGAAAGCCCTAACCAACAACAGCGTGCTATTAGTTTGGCAAAATCGCTGCGCTGCCCACAATGTCAGAATCAAAATCTGATTGAATCGAACTCTCCAATAGCAAAAGACTTGCGTCTTGTTGTGTTTAATATGGTGAAAGCAGGGAAGAGTAATAACGAAATCACTCAATACATGACGGAAAGGTTTGGTGAATTTGTACTCTACAAGCCCGCAATGAGTGCTTCAACGCTATTACTTTGGCTCTTACCGGTCGTTCTTTTTCTCTTATTTATATATTTATCAGTAAAAAGTGTTAGAAAGAGCTCATAAAAATTACGTATTACTGTTTACCAATTAACCTGTATTTTGTAACATTAAGAGATTATAAAGGCTGAGCACTGTTATATAAGGATGTATTTGTGGATAACCTAATCTCAAATTTGAAAAAAGAATTCCATACCCATGTCCAATCGGACAAGTGGGGAGAAAAATACAGTGCCAAGTCGAGTATTTCTACACTCACGCAAGAAGAACTGACAGAGCTGGAGAATGCTTGGGTTCAACTCGTCATTTGGAAGCAAACTCAAGTAAGTTGATCGTTCTGTAAAAAGTAGAACCTCAGCCGCAACTGATTAATTTATAACCCCATGTTGGTATCACCAATGTGGGGTTTTTTCTTGTTTGATGATTAATTGTTATAATGTAACACTTTGTGCGTAGTCGACCTTGAAAAAAATTGTTAACAGCCCCATAGTGTCTATCATTAGATAGTTGGCTACAAAAACTTGTTTAGACAAATAATGTAGTGTTTTTAAATACATCGAATTTTCAAGTGAGTATAAATATGGCGGAAGTACGTGCCAGAATAGATTTCAAAGTAGGGGTAACAAGCAGTATTGATGCTGAGCTTCTGTCTTTTCATGGATTGAAAACAGATAAAGAGCATGTTGCTGTGATATTTAAATCAGCCGATAAGACACAAGACATACCTCTTGTTCGTATGCACTCTGAATGTCTGACTGGTGATGTTTTTCATTCATCTCGCTGTGATTGTGGCGAGCAGCTAGACGAAACCATTCAAATCATGGGTGAAACTGGCGGTGTGATTCTTTATCTACGCCAAGAAGGTCGTGGTATCGGCTTATACAACAAGATTGATGCGTACCGCCTTCAAAGCGAAGGGATGAACACTTACGAAGCGAATAACCACTTGGGTTTTGGCGACGACTTACGTGATTTCACCGAAGCTGCAGAAATGCTGCGTGCTTTGGGTACCACAAAAATCCGCTTGGTGACCAACAACCCTAAGAAAATCAACGAACTTAAAGAGTTTGGTATTGAGATTGCAGAAGTGGTCAACACTTCGGCCCACATTAAATCGGGTAACGAAAGCTACTTGAAGGCCAAAGTTTCACACGGTAAGCATAATCTGGACATCTGATTAGCCTCCACTGTTGCGCCTAACACAAAAATGTTTAAAGACCTCACAAATGTGAGGTTTTTTTGTATTTATCTTGCAATAAAATTGTAAGTTTGTATTATTCCAATCCGTAGTGTAAATGATAATGGTTTGCACTATTACTACGAATAATAATTTAAAGCTCAACAAGGATGCTTCATGACCATTAAATCTTTAGTGACCAAAGCCGTAACTTCGTCACTCATTTTTGCCTCTGCTTCTTCTTTCGCAGCAGTAACTCAAGATCAAGTTGTAGAACATTACGCAGATATTGCTCATGCAGTGTTTGCAGATTCAGTAATTACAGCAAAAGCGTTGAACTCTTCTATTGATACCTTCTTAGCTTCTCCTTCTGCTGGCAATTTCGAACAAGTAAAACAAGCTTGGCTTGAGTCTCGTGTACCTTACCAACAGTCTGAAGTATTCCGCTTTGGTAACGTTGTTGTTGATGACTGGGAAGGCCAATTGAACGCATGGCCACTAGATGAAGGCCTTATCGATTACGTTTCTTCTGATTACCAATATGAGCTTGGTAACGAAGGCGCTAGCGCAAACATCGTTGCGAACAAAACATTCCAAATTGGTCAAACTACAGTAGACGCAACCAACATCACTCCTGAATTAATCGCAGATCTTAACGAGATCGGTGGTTCTGAAGCAAACGTAGCATCTGGTTACCATGCGATTGAATTCCTACTTTGGGGCCAAGATTTAAACGGCACAAACAGCGGTGCAGGTGAGCGTGCTTACACTGATTTCGTTGTTGGCGCAGAGTGTACTAATGGCAACTGTGACCGTCGTGGTGCATACCTAAAAGCATCAGCTGAACTTCTTATCCAAGACCTAGAATGGATGGAAAAGCAGTGGGCTGAAGGCGAGAAAGGCAACTACCGTCAAGAGCTTCTTTCTGAATCTAGCGAGAACGGCCTACGTAAAATGCTATTTGGCATGGGTTCACTGTCTCTAGGTGAACTAGCGGGTGAGCGTATGAAGGTTGCACTAGAAGCAAACTCTACTGAAGATGAGCACGACTGCTTCTCTGATAACACGCACAACTCTCACTACTACAACGAGCAAGGTATCTACAACGTATACACTGGCTTGTACAAGCGTGAAGATGGTTCTCTACTTTCAGGCCCTAGCCTGTTTGACCTAGTTGAACAAAAAGACGAGCAAGCTGCAAAAGAGATTCAAAAGCAGTTTGATCTAGCACGTGCACAAGTTGGTCAGCTTGTTGTTTCTGCAGAGAAAAACAACCAGCACTTCGATCAGCTAATTGCTGCTGACAACGCTGCAGGTAATGCACTAGTAAACAAAACAATTGTTGCTCTAGTGTCTCAAACAGCTGCAATTGAGCGTGCTGCGGGTGTTATTGGCATTGATAGCCTAAACCCAGACACAGCGGATCACGAGTTCTAAGAACCCGAGGCTAATACCAATCGTAGTAAATAACTGGTCAGCCTAGCTAGTTAAAACGCTCGATAACTGCGTTGTAATTTTTGATTGTAGAATAACTACTTATCAGAAAATTACGCCTTGTTCTCAAGCCTTTTTCCTGCGCAATTTCTGAACACTTACTTACTGTGATTGGTATAGAACCAATATAAGGGCTCTTATGGAGCCCTTAATTGTTTGCTACTCAAGAAAGTGACACCCACATAAAAACTAAAATCAAAACACAGCAAGGCAATGTATGAAGTCGTATCTCTCAGCCTCACTATTAACCGCACTGTTTTTCTTATCTCCATTGCACGCCCATGAAACCTACTCTGGTGGCAAAACCACAGTAAAGAAAGAGGGCGCGAACGCTTTTTCTCTTCCTGCCGCCAACTTGCCAATGAGCAAGCGCTTGGATTTCAGCGTAGGTAACAGCTTCTTTAGAAACCCTTGGGTACCTGCGCCATCATCAACCGATGCGCGTGATGGATTAGGTCCATTGTTCAATACTAACGGTTGTCAAAACTGTCACATCAAAGATGGTCGTGGTCACGCGCCTGAAAAAGGCGATGAGAACGCGGTTTCAATGTTGGTTCGCTTAAGCATTCCTGCTGAAACGCCAGAGCAGCGACAAGCCTTTATACGCGATGGTGGCATTCCAGAACCGACATACGGCGGCCAGTTACAAGATTTCGCGCTTCAAGGTGTGAAACCAGAGGGTAAAGTGAACATCAGTTACACCGATGTACCTGTTGAATTCAAAGACGGCACCGTCGTTACTCTGCGTAAACCTACTTTAAAGATTACGGATCTTGCCTTCGGCGAGATGCATCCTAAAACTGAATTTTCTGCTCGAGTTGCGCCGCCAATGATTGGCCTTGGCTTACTTGAGAGCATTTCAAAAGAAACGATTCTTGGATTTGCTGAGCAGCAATTAGCGGACAAGCAAGGTATTTCAGGTAAAGCTAATCATGTTCTTGATGTTCAAACCAATGAGATGACGCTCGGTCGTTTCGGTTGGAAAGCAGGACAACCAAATCTAATGCAGCAAAACGCGGCGGCATTTAATGGTGATTTAGGCTTAACCAGTCGCTTGTTCCCGAATGAGAACTGCACATCAGCGCAATCAACCTGTGATGATTTTCCGAATGGTGGCGAGCCAGAAGTCAGCGATAACATCTTAGATTTTGTTGAGTTCTATTCGCAGCATTTAGCCGTGCCTATTCGTCGTAACATCGATACCCCTGCTGTTGTGCAAGGTAAAAAGCTGTTTAAAGACGCGGGTTGTCAAAGTTGTCACCAAGCTGAATTCCGCACGGCTGAGCGTGAAGGCTTACCTGCATTGTCTAATCAGTTAATTAGCCCATATACAGATATGTTGTTGCACGATATGGGTGAAGGTTTAGCCGACAATCGACCTGAGTATCTTGCCAATGGCCAAGAATGGCGCACAACACCTTTATGGGGATTAGGCTATACCAAAGAAGTGAATGGTCATACGTTCCTGCTTCATGACGGTCGAGCAAGAAACGTTATGGAAGCGGTACTTTGGCATGGTGGTGAAGCAGAAATGGCGAAACAAAACGTTCTGTCTTTGAATGCCACTGAGCGTGAAGCACTACTGGCGTTTTTGAATTCGCTATAGTCGGTCTGAGATTCAGTCGTTCAACGATCGAGTTAACCCAAAGAACAAGTTAACCCGAAGCATAAGTTAACCTAAAGCACATAACCGCTGAACTTGTAGGAATACGGGGTCAGCGGTCGTTTCGTATTTAATGAACTCATATAATTAGAAGAAAAATTAGGAAGTAAGGTAACAGCATGACACATAAATTTTTGTTAATGCCTTTGTCGGTATTAATCATGGCAGGCTGCCAATCATCGGGTGAGCAAGCCGCTTCATCTGAGGTTAACGGTGTGTCTTATCAAGCAGACACGACCGATCACATCAGTCGCAGTGTCTATCAACAAGAGTTTGATTCAGCCGTTCTATTCGCCAAGCAAGCAAATGAGCTAGAAGTCTTGATGCAGGGTTACTGCCAAACCAATGATGTTGAGTTAGATGCCTTGAAAAATCAGTGGCAGCTCACCATGAACAGTTGGATGGCACTGCAAGGCCAAGAAAGAGGCCCAACAGCGGCGCTTGAAGAGAGCTGGAATGTTCAATTCTGGCCAGACAAAAAGAACACCACAGGCCTAAAAATGCGCCAGCTGACTCAGCAAGATAAAGTTTGGTCTCAAGACGAAATTGCTCACCAGAGTGTGACAGTGCAAGGACTTGGCGCATTGGAGTGGTCGCTTTATGACGAGCAATCGCCACTGCTTCAAGACAAAGCGCTAGGTTGCCAGTCGTCACAAGCAATTACTGAAAACTTAGCGATTAAGTCATCTTCGATTGCACAGGCATGGCAGGTTAACCCTTGGTTAGCGTTAGACGAGACCCGTTGGGAGTCTGAATACATCGCTTTATTGACCAACCAACTTGATTACAGCATGAAAAAGCTGAGTCGCCCGATGGCGAAAATCGGTCATCCGCGTCCTTACTTCTCTGAATCATGGCGTGCACAAACCTCGATGACTCAATTAAAAGCGAATGTAGCAGCACTTCAAAAGCTTTATCTGGCTGATGGCAATGGTCTTGATGGCTTGTTAAGAGAGAAGGGCTTAAACGACCTTGCTGATCGTGTTGCTGAGCAGTTCACATTGACGCTAGATACTTGGCCTACAGACTCTAGCTTGTTTGAGTTATTGCAGAGCAAAGAGGGCTACCGAGATGTGCTGACTCAATACAACAAACTAGAACGTTTGAAGTACCTGATTCATGAAGAAGTGGCGATAGAGCTTGGCGTGGTAATAGGATTTAATGCTACCGATGGTGACTGATACTACGCGAAGAACGCTACTCAAGGCTGCACTGGGTTGTGCAGCTGTTCCTGTGCTTCCATTTGGCTGTGCGAGTCGAAAGGATGGGGCGAGTGCGTCGAACGATCCCCAGTTGATTGGTTGTGCGCTTAATGGTCGTGGCCAATATTCAGCAGTTGTGGCTGACGAATATGGAATGCCATTGAATCAATTGCAGATTCCCGCTCGTGGTCACGGCGTCGCGATTTGCCCAACATCATCACATGCGGCGGTTTTTGCTCGTCGTCCTGGTGACTATTTTATGGTGTTTGACTATAAAAATGGTCAGCAGATAAAGATGGTCGTGAAAGGTAACAATCGCCACTTCTATGGTCATGGCGTTTACTCATTAGATGGCAAGTTACTATATGCCACTGAAGGGAAAACGGACAGCAGCCAAGGTGTGATTGGCGTTTACGATGTCGCACAAGGCTATCGTAAGGTCGAGGAATTCACTGGCTTTGGTATTGGCCCTCATGAAGTGATCATCATGCCGGATGGAAACCTCGCGATTGGCGTTGGCGGCGTTCATACTGACGGTAGAACACCGAAAAACCTCGATTCGATGCAACCGAGTCTAAGTTATGTTTCACCTGAAGGTGCGCTGCTTGATCAGGTTGAATTGCTCGACAAGAAGCTGAGCATTAGACACTTAGCCCATGATGGTGCTGAAACTGTACTTTGTGGTCAGCAATATCGTGGCGAGCCAGACGAGTATCCTTCGCTGTTGGCGATGCATACTAAAGGTGGACAGTTTGAATCACTGAATGCGGAGCCTGAGCAATGGGCAAGATTTAATCACTATATCGCAAGTATTGCTGCGTCAGATGATTGGATTATTGCGACTTCGCCAAGAGGCAACTGCTACGGTATTTGGTCTAAAGAAACCAAAGAATTGGTAGAACTCTCTGCGCTGTCTGATGCTTCTGGTGCCGTGCTGCTTGATGGTGAATTTCGACTCAGCTCTGGAGCGGGCAGTGTGGTGAGCCAACGCAAGCCTTATGAGAAATCCAGTCAACAATCATCGGTCCAGTGGGATAACCACTGGAGTGCAATTTAGTTCATAAAACTCCTTAAAAAATAACATGCTTACTCCTATTTCTTTGCCATACTTATGAGATGATTGGTGATGGGGTTAAGCATGTTAGCGAAATACTTCTGTGGATTATTGGTGTTAGTTTCTGTGCATGCATGGGGCTATACGAGTTCTGACGAGAGCCGATTTATTCCGGCTGATTCAGAGCTCTCTTTTATGCTGATTTATCCAGAGCTAACCCAGAGCATTTATCAAGACTCTTCTCTTCCAATTCTTTGGGATTCGCCTGAACTTGTTAAGGCGTTTGAATTCCAATTGTCGCTTTTAGAACAAGCACAAATGGCGCCTCTTTTTGATCGTCAGTTAAAACAAATCCGCCAGTATCAATCTCGTGGTCAATGGCAAGAATTGGATATCTTGTTAACCGACACCTTTATCTATTACCTAAGCTATATTGAGAATGCACCACTTGCCGGTAAAGAGTGGTATTTCTCGGGTAAGCTGCATTCTAAATTACCTGCGCCTTCTCCTCATATTCTGATGAGATTGAAAAGCAGTGTCACCAACGATTACTTATTAGAAATGGTATTGTCCTACGCTCCGCCTGTTGGAGATTTTGACCAATTCAAGGCGACCTATTCCGTGCTAGAAACCGCTTCTGAACTCAATATTGAACGTTATAAACAGAAAGGTTTGAAGCGATTGGGTGACCCGCTTTCAGACAAGGCGACTCTTGTTGAACGTATTGCTTTGATCGGTGTTGATACCTCGATGATCGCGGTTGATTTCCCAGAGTTCGATCGAGATCTGCAAACAGCCATTAAATCCTTCCAACATATGCACGGCCTTACGGCAGATGGGATCGTCGGGCCAAATACGATCAAATGGATCAACATGAGCTTTGATGATCGATTGACGTCATTGGCTCTGAATGCTGAACGTGTTCGTTTATGGCCACGAGACAGAGACTCACTCATCGTAGTAAATGTCCCTAGTTTTGATATGAAGTATTGGGAAGATGGTGAAGAGGTCTTTGAATCCAAAGTCGTCGTGGGTAGAAAGTCGCGAAAAACACCGCTTTTAGAGATAAACCTAGATTCGGTCATCCTAAATCCGACTTGGAACGTACCATGGAAAATCATGGTGAAAGACATCTTGCCTAAAGTAAAAGCGGACGAAAGCTACCTAGAAACACACAACTTTCAAGTGATTGACGGTTGGCGCACCATGGAAACCGTCGACACCACAGATATCGATTGGCAAACCATCAATTTCAATTCGTTCCCATATCGAATGCGTCAACAGGCGGGCTCACGTAATGCACTAGGATTGTACAAGTTCAACACACCTAATAAGCGCGCCATCTACCTGCACGATACACCAAGTAAAGGCCTGTTTAATGATGACTTCCGAGCTTATAGTTCAGGTTGTATACGTGTCGAACATGCAGAGGAATTGGCTGAATTGTTGTTTGCCACCAAGGTAAGGAAAGTCCCTAACCAAAGTAACGACCTTGCTCCTAATACTAAGGTTCGCCTCAAGAAGCGAATCCCCGTGCATATCATCTATCAAACCGTTCTGTTTGAAGAAGGGGGCATACAGTATCGTGGTGACATCTACCAATATGATAAAGAGGGTGGTTAATTATCAGTGAAGCCAATAAGGGTGATCTTGACCAAAAAATGACAACTAAGCTTCTATTGATAAAATTATAATGTGGATCAATAACTAACCGTGCAAAGGTTACAAATACTAACCTTTTGGGCGGTTTTTGTACGTTGACGCAGCAATTTCCATTATGTATCGTGCATTTTTCGTTCGATCTAATTGGTTTTTTTGCTGTATGTCTCAAAGTTTATTTTCACGCCGTCAGTTTCTGACTTACGCTGGTGGTACCGCTGTTGTCGCCTCAATCACTCCTTCCATCGCTTTTGCTTCATACCCTGATCAACCAAGAACGATTAGCATGAACAACCTTCACACCGGTGAACGATTAGAGACCTGTTATTTCGATGGCACTAACTATGTTGGTGATGAAATGGCTCGTCTAAGTAAGCTTTGCCGTGACTTCCGCCGCAATGAGATTCATCCAATGGATAAGAACCTGTTTGATCAGATCACTCAGATTCAAAATGTACTGGGTATTCAAAAAGAAGTTCAAATCATCTCTGGTTACCGTTCTCCAGCGACCAATGAAGCACTGCGCTCAAAGTCGAGTGGCGTAGCCAAGAAGAGCTACCACATGTTAGGTAAAGCGATCGATTTCCGTATTGATGGTGTTAACCTAAAAGAATTAAGAGACGTAGCCAAAAGCCTGAACGCGGGTGGTGTCGGTTATTATGCACGTAGCAACTTTATCCATATTGATACTGGTCCAGTACGCAGTTGGTAGTGTTAAGCTGAATTTGCGAGCGAATGCTTGGTACTTGTCAAAGTAAACATCCAATGTCATAGTTTGCCCAAATTTCAGTTTGCCCTCTAAGGTTTGTATATGTCTCTTAAGTATCAAGTTGTCCCTGTTACCTCGTTTTCTCAAAACTGCTCAATTGTGTGGTGTGATGAGACAATGGAAGGCATCGTTGTCGATCCGGGCGGTGATGTTCAGCAACTGGCTGCTATCATCGAAGAGTTAGGTGTTAAAGTGGTGAACTTGGTATTGACTCACGGTCACCTAGATCATGTGGGCGGAACAGTGCCACTTGCTGAAATCTTGAACGTGAACATTGTTGGCCCACATAAGGCAGACAACTTTTGGCTTCAAGGTTTAGAGAACCAAAGCCAGATGTTTGGTTTCCCACTGTGCAAAGCTTTTGAACCAAACACATGGTTAGAAGAGGGCGACAAAGTCACTTTTGGTAATCAAGTTATCGATGTGATTCACACGCCAGGTCATACTCCAGGTCACGTTGTATTGTTCAGCGAGCAAGCGCGCATGGCGTTTGTTGGTGATGTTTTATTTAACGGTGCTATTGGTCGTACGGATTTCCCTCAAGGTGATTTCAACACGCTTATCTCTTCAATCAAGACTAAGCTTTGGCCACTAGGCAGTGACGTGACATTCGTACCGGGTCATGGTCCTGAGTCTACATTTGGTCGTGAGCGCGCATCAAACCCATTCGTAGCGGATGAAATGCCTCTGTACTAGGTCTCTGATTTAATAGAAGAACGATTGAAAATGAAGCTTAGCTTTTCTTATGAAAGCTAGGCTTTTTTATTGCGAGCGAGTTTACTTCTAAGCTTGTTTATTTTTAATCAGAAAGACGCTCAGCCGCTGCCAAGTAGCGTCGAGCCAGTCCAATAAACTCCTCTCCACTGATATTCATATCATGGGTTGATATGAAAATATCGTAGCCGTGAAATCCTCTTTGATATTTCATTCTGTTGGCAAGCATCGCCTGTAATCCTGAATAATCTTTAATCAACGCGTTTTGAGTGTTCGATTCAATGGCTGAATCAAGGGCAGTCTGTGGCTGGTAATCACTGACGTTATCGTCGTCGATATTCTCTGACTCTTTATACTGGCTCAATTCAACACAGCCGCTTTCTGTGCAACGTGCATGGTAATGCGATGAGTCGAGCACCATATCTTCAAAGTTTGATTCTTTACCTGCTTGCTTCGCTCCTAGGTACAACAGTGCTCGCTGGCTCAGCAATAATTCGCAGGTTATTTTGGGGCAGATAGAGTCAAGGTAGGGTGAGTAATCTTTCATTTTAATGCCCACCCAAGGGAGAGGTTGATGCCACCCCTCTTGTTCGTAAGTACACAGGCCAATCTTTTCAATATTGCTCCACTTTAAAACCCATCCACCTTTATAAAAATGCTGCTGAAAGTGAGTGGGGGTGAGCGTGAACATCACTCTACTACGCAGCATCAAATAATAGCCCGTGCCCAAAAGCGCACTAATACAAAATGCACCCACGATCAGTAATTTTGAGTTATCAATGTATAACGCCATGATTAGACAAGCGAATCCTAAAATGATGGCAATAATTCGATATGATTGCGTAAATGCAGGCAAAGAGAAATTTGTAAGGTGACGAGTGTCCATAGGCAACACCAAGTTTTCATATTTTTGTCTGGATGGATAACCAGTGTATATGACCCTAAATTGATAAGTCTATGTTTAAATAATAGACGGTAGTAGACAATATCGGTATTTTTCGTCGACTTTCGACGCTTCACTCTACAAATAGCTCCCGTTTTTTGGTATAAATCGCGCTTCAAATTTTCACCACTGCGAAAAGAGCAGTGAACTGGAGAAATATTCAATGAGACTTGCTCATAAGCGTAAGGTGCAGGCTAAACTGCAGAAACGCACTAAAGCGGCTGTAGTTAAAGCAGTGGCAACGCCGAAAAAAGCGAAGCCTGTCGCAGAGAAAGTTGTAGCAGAAAAAACTGTAGCAGCAAAACCAGCGGTAGAGAAAGCAGTAGCAGCAACAAAAGAAGTTGCAGTAGCACTGACTCCTAAGCAACAACAAGTTCTAGACATCGTTGTTAGCAATGCTGAAGGCATTAACCCTAAAGGTATCGGCCTAGCAGCTGGTCAAGAAGACGCGAAAGCAGCTTCATGGGCAACAGGCGCATTGAAAAAACTTCTTGAAGAAAACCTAGTAGCGAAAGAGCAACTTGCAGGTAACAAGGTTATCTACAAAGCTATCTAATCCCGCGGGATTACATTCGCTTCGTTAAAGTTTTTAAGCCTCGATTATCGAGGCTTTTTTTATGTCTGATGTTTGATGTGTGGTTGACGGTAAATACTTCATCTTGTGCCTTTTAGTTCGTGGTCTTGATTACATCTTCTTTCTTCTTTTTCTTCTCTAGTTTCCAGCTTCTTCATTCCAATATTTACCAAGCCCCAAAGTAGGGCGTCTGATTCTCTGAAACCTTGATTTTTATAGATTAAATGCGCTTGGGTGCATATTTGGTGCATGATGAAATAGGTCTCCATCACGAAATGGCAATCAATTGTTAACGATGTTTAATTATTAATACTTAGGTATTTATCAACAAGCATTCTCCCAGTGAATGGTCTAAGTCCTTTAAAATCGACATTTCTCAATCATCTCCTACGTAGTTCTACGTAATCCTTTGGTCTAATACGTAACTTTGCTCACGCCATGCGTGCGTGCTCTCCCTGATATCTTGTTGCCTCATCACGGTGCACTCTTATGTTGAATCATAAAAAATGCTCATAGAAAGAGTGTTAACCCAACAAAGGACGTGAACATGAGTCTCATTTCTAACTCCCTTACACGAGTTTTTAAAAACGTTGCAGTAACCGCTGCGGCTTGTTTAGCTTTGGTCGCTACTGGTGCTACAGCCGCTGATAAGGTTTACCGTTTAAAGCTTGCAGAAACGTGGGGACCAAACTTCCCAGTTTTCGGTGATGCAACTAAGAACATGGCAGCGATGGCTGAGAAGATGTCGAATGGTCGACTTCAAATCAGAATCGATTCAGCAAACAAACACAAAGCCCCTCTAGGCGTTTTTGACATGGTTAAGTCTGGTCAATACGACATGGGTCACTCTGGCTCTTACTACTGGAAAGGTAAAGTTCCAAACACTCTTTACTTCACTTCTATGCCTTTCGGTATGACGCCAGCAGAACAATACGCGTGGTTCTATCACGGTGGTGGTATGGAGTTGATGGAGCAGGTTTACTCTCCACATAACTTGATGTCGTTCCCTGGTGGTAACACGGATATCCAGATGGGTGGTTGGTTTCAAAAAGAGATCAACAGCGTGGAAGACCTACAAGGTCTGAAAATGCGTATCCCAGGCTTTGCTGGCGAGATTCTAGCGGAGCTAGGCGCCAAACCTACCAATATTGCCCCAGGTGAGCTTTACACGTCTTTAGAGCGTCGTACGATCGATGCACTAGAGTGGGTGGGTCCATCTCTTGATTTACGAATGGGCTTCCACAAAATCGCACCGTACTACTACACAGGTTGGCATGAGCCGGGTTCAGAGCTTCAATTCTTAGTGAACAAACGCACGTGGAACAAACTGCCTGAAGACCTACAAGAAATCTTGCGTGTTGCAATGCGTACAGCGGCTTACGACATGTATACACAAGCAACGCATGAAAGCGGCAAAAACTGGGTTTCAATGAAAACAGAATACCCAGACGTTCAAGTGAAAGATTTCCCGCCAGAAGTCATGTCGGCACTGAAAGAAGCGAACGATCGCCTACTTGCGGCACATGCTGAGAAAGATGCACTGGCAAAAGAGATCCAAGCTTCACAAGCAAGCTACCTAGAGCAAGTGCGCTCATGGACGGATATTTCACACAGAGCTTATTTAAATAGCCAAGCGAAATAGTCGACAGCGGTTGACCTAAAAGTTAAATGAACCCAAAGCAAAAGCACTGTTACATAGCTTGTGCTTAAGGGCTTAAGCATCTAAGTATCTATGCAGATAAGCAGATAAGCAGATAAGCAGCGGGTTCATTTTAACCATAATAATTAAGCAGGATAAATCCTGTAATACGTCTAAGAACCCTTTCTACGTCGTACATCTTGTTAGCGCTAATTGTTTTAGCTGAACTAACTCTATAGCGCGATGTCTTTTCAAATTCCATGGAGTCGGGAATGCGAAGTCTAATTTATATTGAACGCCTATTTAATCGTATCGGTGACGCACTGGGATGGCTTTCCAGTATGTTGTTTATCCTTCTTGTTGCGAACGTTGTGTATGACGTTGTGATGCGATACGCCTTTAACGATGTGTCTATCGCCTTCCAAGAGATGGAATGGCACCTTTTCTCAGCCGTATTCTTGTTAGGTGTTCCTTATGCCATCAAAGCCGGTGGTCACGTGCGAGTTGATGTTTTTTACGAACAACTCAGCTTCAAGGCACAAGCGATCATTGATCTAATAGGCACCGTTGTCTTCCTGCTTCCTTTCTGTTTGCTGGTTGCTTGGTTTGGAATCGATGTTGCGAAAGAAAGTTATAACCTCGGTGAAACGTCGGGCGATCCCGGAGGCCTTCCTTACCGATGGATCATTAAAGCGATGATCCCGCTGTCGTTCTTCTTAATGGCACTCAGTGGCGTCGGTTTAATCCTGCATTCACTGAACAAGATCTTTAATCCGCACCTTATCCATGCAAACAATACTCATACAAAGAATAAGTAGAGGCTGAACATGATTGGAATAGTAATGTTTTTCGTAGCCTTGTTTGCACTTTTACTTGGCTTCCCGGTTGCGTTCACCTTTGGTGGTATCGCGTTAATCTTTGGCGTTTGGGCTGAGGGCATCGAAATGTTCGCCTTCATGCCATATCGAATTCAATCGATCATGGAAAATACGGTGCTGATGGCCGTTCCATTGTTCGTTTTCATGGGGCTTGTTCTACAAAAGACCAAGCTTGCTGAGCAGTTGCTTGAGTCAATGGGGCGATTGTTTGGTGGTGTTCGAGGTGGTATTGCTATCTCGACCGTGCTAGTGGGCTCACTACTTGCCGCATCAACGGGTGTAGTGGGTGCTTCAGTAGTGGCAATGGGGCTTATCTCTCTGCCTGTTATGCTCAAGTATAACTACGACAAAGGCTTAGCCTGCGGCACCATCTGTGCTTCTGGCACGTTAGGGCAAATCATTCCGCCATCCATCGTCTTGATTTTATTGGGTGATGTATTGGGTGTACCTGTTGGGGATTTGTTCCAAGCGGCAATTTGGCCGGGCGTAATGCTAGTGGGTGCTTACATTGTTTATATCTTGATATACGCAAAACTGAACCCTGAATCGGCCCAACCTATTGAGCGTGATGACTCCATTAGCCGTAAGCAAGAAGTGTTTAACGCGCTTAAAGCGATTCTTCCACCTTTAGCGCTGATCATTGTTGTATTAGGTTCTATCTTTGCTGGTGTGGCAACTCCGACCGAGTCGGCAGCGCTAGGTGGTGCAGGTGCATTGGTTCTTGCACTGTTATACGGTCAATTTAGTTGGTCGATGGTGTTTGCTGCGTCGAAAGAGACAGTTAAAGTGACTGCGATGGTCTTTGCTATCCTACTTGGTGCGACGGCATTCTCGATGGCGTTTACTTATACCGGTGGTGATTATCTAGTTGAAGAGTGGATGTTGCAGCTACCAGGTGAGAAGTGGGGCTTCTTGATCATCACCATGTTGGTTATTTTGATTCTGGGTTTCTTCATCGACTTCGTAGAGATTTGTTTCATCATCGTCCCGATCATTGCGCCAGTGGCTGAGTTGATGGGTATCAACATGACTTGGTTTGCTATCCTTATTGCAATGAACCTGCAAACCTCATTCTTAACACCGCCATTTGGTTTCAGTTTGTTCTATTTGAAAGGGGTAGCACCGAAAGGCGTCACCACAAAGGACATCTACCGAGGCGTGATGCCGTTCATTCTGATTCAAATCCTCGTACTTGGATCACTTCTCGCTTTCCCATCTTTCTATGGAATGTGAGTGAAGCCTAGAATGTGAATGATATGTTTCAACGGCTATCTATAAATTGATAAAGTAAAACGGCTTATTGATGTTCAGTAAGCCGTTTTTTGTGAGGGAAAGGAATGCCTCTAAAAGCTAAGCTGATTTTGCTGACGCTACTCCCGTTGCTGCTAGTAACGGCGAGTATTAGTTGGATCTCGTTGCATCAAACCAAGACGTTGGGTGCGAAAGAGGTCGAGATCTTCAGAGACAGCTTAATCAAGTCGCGTGAAAACGCCCTCAAAGACACTGTCGATCTCGCATTTGATGCCATCGAACATATCTACAACGATCCCGATATCCAAGAAGCCCAAGCCAAAAGAGAAGTTAGAACCATATTGTCTAAACTTAGGTATGGCTCTGACGGTTACTTCTTTGCGTATGATCGCCACGGAACCAATTTGGTTCATCCAATCCAGCCAGAGTTGATAGGGCAAAACCTACTTCAACTGCAAGATGAAGATGGCGACTTTCTAATTGAAGCGTTGTTGAAGGAAGCGCAAACCGGAGGAGGATTTCACCAATACCTGTGGCAAAAGCCTTCAACCGGCGAAGTGGTCTCTAAGCTGAGCTATGCGGCTTGGTTAGAACGTTGGGATTGGATGATTGGCACGGGGTTGTATATTGAAGACGTACATCAAGAAGTGGCTTCGATGCAGGCTGCGATCAACAAGAATATTGAAACTACGTTCTTTTCCATTGTGGTCATTTTAAGCGTGACCGTGGCGGTGATCATCGTGTTGACCTTAGCCATCAACATGCACGAGCATCGAATCGCGGATAATAATTTGAAAGAGCTCGCCCATAAAACGGTGATGTTTCAAGAAGACGAGAAGAAGCATTTAGCGCGAGAGCTACATGACGGTATTAATCAATTATTAGTATCAAGTCGTTGCCATTTAGAACTGCTTGGTAATAAGTTACAAAATGAAGATCTCAAAGCGCACTTGAATAAGTCTCAGCATTCGCTGATGCGAGCGATTGAAGAGGTGAGGCACATCTCCCATCAACTTCGACCAAGTTCACTGGATGATATCGGCTTAGAAGCGGCATTATCTTCGTTGTTGTTGGATTTTCAGGCGCACTCGGGTATTGAGGTCGAGACTTTGTTCAGCACTCAACCCGGCAAGCTCAAATCAGAAGCCGCAACGACCTTGTATCGAGTCGTGCAAGAATCTTTGAACAACATAGAAAAGCACGCACAAGCGACCAAAGTGACGGTTATCGCGCAGCAAATTGGCAATGTATTGCAACTGCTGATCCAAGACGACGGTGTCGGTTTCAACACTTATAAAGCGATGGAAAAACGAGGGATTGGTCTGCGTAATATGAGAGAGCGAGTGGAGTTCATCGGTGGTGATTTTGAACTGATGAGTGAGATTGGCCTCGGAACGGAAATTACAGTGTTACTGACACTAGAGGGATTAATGAATGAGTGAAGTTATTCGAGTTGTGATCGCTGACGATCACCAAGTGGTACTGGATGGCTTTATGGCGAGATTGGAACTCGAGCCAGATATTTGTGTGATAGGTACCGCCAGTAATGGTTTAGAAGCGGTAGAGGTTGTTAAGTCTTTAAGGCCCGATGTGGTGTTGATGGATATTAGCATGCCTATTATGAACGGCATTGACGCAACCCACCTGATTAAAGAAGAAGACCCTGATGCGAAGGTGCTGATGCTGACCATGCATAACAACCGTGAATACATCATGAAGGTGATGCAGTCGGGCGCAGTCGGCTATATGTTGAAAGAGATTTCCGCTGAAAAAATGGTGCAGGCGATCAAAACGGTCAATCAAGGCTCGACCTATTTCTGTGAAAAAGTGACGCAGAATTTGTTTACTCAACCGATTACTCCGACTCAATCTGTCAAGAATCCATTGAGCAGACGTGAAGAAGCGGTGTTGAAATTGGTGGCAAAAGGGGAGAGCAGTAAAGAGATCGCGAAGGGGTTAAATATCAGTTACCGAACGGTAGAAACACACAGACAAAACATTAAGCATAAGCTTGATATTCACTCAACTGCAGAATTGGCTAAGTATGCTATCAATTTGGGGCTTGTAGACTGATCTTACGCTAAATTACATGAAAAGTGTAATTTAATTACTAACTTTGCCATTTACGCCTACTTTTTGGAGGTTTTTTTAGTATTTTTGCGACAGGTTGATATTCTTCTTTTCGAAATTTAAGCGCCGAATGCAATGTTGCAAACTGTGCGCTACAAATTAGAGAGGAAGCATGGAGCCTGTAAAAGATAGGTATAGTATTGATAATACCGATTATACAGTAGGACAAGATAACGTTCAGAAATGGGGGTTTGATGTTCATAACCCAGTATTTGGAATCAGCGCTGGAGCGATTATTCTCTTCCTAGTCGCACTTTTAGTCGCAGACCCTGAAACCGCAAAATCAGCACTTGATGGAATTAAATGGAAAGTCATCGGTAACTTCGATGGTTTCTTCATGTGGGCAGCAAACATCTTTGTTATTTTCTGTTTTGCCCTCATTGTCTCCCCGTATGGCAAAATACGTATTGGTGGCAATGATGCCAAAGCAGAGCACTCCAACCTATCTTGGATGTCGATGTTATTCGCCGCGGGAATGGGTATTGGTTTGATGTTCTGGGGTGTTGCAGAGCCAGTGGCTTACTTCACGGGCTGGTATGAAACGCCACTCGGTGTTGAAGCTTATTCTCCTGAAGCGGCTAAGTTGGCGCTCGGTGCAACTATCTACAACTGGGGTCTTCACGGCTGGGCTATTTACGCCGTTGTTGCTCTAGCCCTCGCTTTTTTCACCTTCAATAAAGGCTTACCGCTTTCAATTCGTTCTATTTTCTACCCGATCTTAGGCGACAGAACTTGGGGTTGGTTTGGTCATATCGTTGATATCGTGGCTGTACTTGCAACGCTTTTTGGCCTTGCAACATCACTTGGTTTAGGCGCACAACAAGCTACCAGTGGTATTAACCATGTGTTTGGTACCGATGGTGGTATCGGTATGCAGCTGATTGTTATCGCAGTGGTCACTTTCTTAGCAACAATGTCAGTGGTTCGCGGCATTAACGGCGGTGTAAAGGTTCTAAGTAACGTCAACATGTTGGTTGCTTTGGGCTTGCTAATCTTCGTGACCATCGCTGGTGGCATGGCAGGTATTAAAGCCATTCCAACGGCATTGATGGGCTATATCGAAAACTTTATTCCTTTAAGTAATCCTCATGGTCGTGATGATGAAACTTGGATGCAGGGTTGGACGGTATTCTACTGGGCTTGGTGGATGTCTTGGTCACCGTTCGTTGGTATGTTTATCGCTCGTATCTCTAAAGGTCGTACGATTCGTGAGTTCATCGTTGCTGTACTGTTCATCCCAACGACAGTAATCATCATCTGGATGGCTATTTTTGGTGGTATCGCGATTGATCAAGTGGCGAACAAGGTTGGTGAGATTGGGATCAATGGTCTGCAAGATATTACGCTTTCTCTATTCCACACTTATGATGCGCTGCCAATGAGCTCTGTGCTTTCAGTCGTTTCGATTGGTCTGATTATGGTGTTCTTCATCACTTCTTCGGATTCAGGTTCGTTAGTTATCGATAGCATTACCTCTGGTGGTAAAGTCGATGCACCGGTGCCACAGCGTGTATTTTGGGCGTTGATGGGCGGCGCGATTGCCGCGGTTTTACTTTGGGTTGGCGGTACTGAATCCATCCAAGCACTACAAGCCGGAACGGTATCAATGGCGTTACCATTTGCATTCATTTTATTGCTTATGTGCCTAAGCTTATTGTTAGGTTTACGGACAGAAAATCAATTGGTTAAGCAGCAAAATGCTTTGAGCTAAAAGTATTTTCCAAATAAAGGTCGACAGAGTCGGCCTTTTTTTCGTCAGTAATTTGAGTAATTACGTGAATTTTGCTTGAAAACTCATCGAACCGATTCTGGTTTACTGAAAACAATAAGTTAACCTGCTAAACTTCAGACATCCAAGTATTTGAATTATGTGACAACAGCTTGTACTACTTGGATCGTATGTTCGAGTTTGTGATTAAGTCGCAGGTAAGTAAGGGATATGAGGTCAACAGACCGTATTAGTATTCCGTAGAGAGGGATAATGACTAAAGGTATAGATAAATACAGTATCGACAGTACGGATTACACTGTCGGTCAAGATAACGTCCAAAAATGGGGCTTTGATGTTCATAACCCTGTATTTGGTATTAGCGCAGGCCTAATTACTTTGTTTTTGATCGGTATTCTTATTACAGATACCGCATCAGCAAAAGCAGCACTTGATGGTGTTAAAGGCCAAATCATCAACTCGTTTGATTGGTTGTTCATCTGGTCTGGTAACATTTTTGTTATTTTCTGTTTAGGCCTGATTGTTTCGCCATACGGTAAAATCCGCCTTGGTGGCGTTGATGCAACCGTAGATTACTCATTCATGTCTTGGCTATCGATGTTGTTTGCCGCAGGTATGGGTATCGGCCTAATGTTCTGGAGTGTGGCGGAACCCGCTGCTTACTTCACTGGTTGGTTTGAAACCCCGTTAGGCGTTGAACCAAACACACCAGAAGCTGCAAAACTGGCATTGGGTGCAACCATGTATCACTGGGGTCTACACCCTTGGGCTATTTATGGTGTTGTAGCGTTGTCACTTGCTTTCTTCTCTTACAATAAAGGTTTGCCTCTTTCTATTCGTTCTATTTTCTACCCAATTTTGGGTGATAGAGCGTGGGGTTGGGCTGGTCACATTGTTGATATTCTAGCGGTTCTTGCAACTCTGTTTGGTTTGGCGACGTCGCTGGGCTTAGGTGCGCAACAAGCAGCAAGTGGTATCCAACATGTCTTTGGAATCGAGGCTGGCTTAGGGCTACAAGTTGTTGTTATTACCGTAGTAACCTTATTAGCGGTTGTATCAGTACTTCGCGGTATTGATGGTGGCGTTAAAGTTATCAGTAACATCAACATGTTGGTTGCTTTCCTACTGCTTATCTTAGTGGCTCTAATCGGCTATGCGGTGACTTTAGGTTCTATCCCAACAACATTGATGGCATACATTGAAAACATCATTCCACTAAGTAACCCTCACGGTCGTGAAGATGAAACGTGGATGCATGGTTGGACTGTATTCTACTGGGCTTGGTGGATCTCATGGTCTCCATTCGTAGGTATGTTTATCGCTCGTGTTTCTAAAGGTCGTACTGTTCGTGAATTCATCACAGCGGTTCTGATTGTTCCAACGACGGTTACTATCATTTGGATGTCAGTATTTGGTGGCATGGCGATTGATCAAATCGTGAATAATGTGGGTATCCTTGGTCAAGATGGTTTGACTGATGTATCACTAGCGATGTTCCAAATGTTTGATGCTCTGCCGTTCGGTACGCTGCTATCAATCATTGCGGTTATCTTGGTTCTAGTATTCTTCATTACATCGTCTGACTCAGGCTCTCTAGTAATCGACAGCATCACCGCGGGTGGTAAAGTTGATACGCCAGTGCCTCAACGTGTGTTCTGGGCGTTCCTTGAAGGTGCGATCGCTGTGGCTCTATTGTGGGTTGGCGGTACAGAAGCAGTACAAGCTCTGCAAGCAGGTGCTATCTCGACAGCATTGCCGTTCACCATCATTCTATTACTGATGTGTGTGAGCTTGCTAATGGGTATGCGTACAGAAAAACGCTAAAATTGACCGCGATTTATAGACGGTCGAATGCTAAATAATAAGAAGGCAGGTGAGGAAACTCTCCTGCCTTTTTTACATCTATTTTTCTATCTATTCCAATACCTATTTTACCGTATTGAAGCTGACATGTTTCCTAATAACCATACACTTAATAGCGCCGTGAATTTGGCGAAAAGCCAAGGAATTGGCATAAGCTAAGGCCATGGTTTACATAAAAATTTATTCCAATATTAAATTGTGAAATCGCTCGAATTTAATACTGATATTGGGTAGTATCTCGCGAGATTTCCCACCACTCGTGAAACTTTGACATGAAACTAACACTAAAGCAGAAGTTGATAGGTGCTAGCCTATCTGCTGTTGTCGTTATGGCTACAGCGTTGACTTGGTTGTCAGCAAACCAATTATTTGAACAGACTCGTAATGGCGTATACCTACGAGCTGAAAGCGTATCAGAAGCAGCATCTGAAGGTATTAAAAACTGGATTGATATCCGTACCGATATCGCATCAGCATTTAATGACTTTTCACGAGAGGATGATGTTGTTCCTTTCCTTAAACAAGCTCGTGTAGCGGGCGGTTTTGACGATATCTTTTTAGGTACTCCAGAAGGCGGAATGTACCGTTCACATCCTGAACGTAATCGCGCAGGTTACGATCCTCGTCAACGTCCTTGGTACCAAGAAGCAAACGCAGCGGGTAAGCAAATCATCACGACTGCTTACCAAGATGCGATCACTAAAGCATTGCTAGTAACAATTGCAGAACCTGTGCGTCATAACGGCAAACTTGTTGGTGTAGTGGGTGCAGATGTACTTATCGATCAATTGGTGAACGATGTAATCAGCCTAGATGTTGGTGACAATGCAAACGCGATGCTAATTGATGCCTCTGACGGCACATTCCTAGCACACCCAGATTCAGCATTGAGCCTTAAGCCGGTAAGCCAGCTTTCAAATGACATCTCTATGCCTATCATTGAGAACGCAGTGCGTACTGGTAGCATCGAGATCATCAAAGAGCGTGGCGCTGAGAAGCTGCTTTACTTCACTAAAGTTCCTAACACTAACTGGATCTTCGCGGTTCAGATGGACCGAGCGACTGAAGAAGCGAATCACTCAACACTGCTTACTCAGCTAATCATGACGGCTGTTGTAATTACGCTTATCGTGATCGTATTGGTTTCTTGGTTAGTGAGCTTCCTATTCCGCGACCTAAACCGTGTTTCTGCTGCACTTGAAGAAATTGCTTCAGGTGAAGGTGACCTTACTCAACGTCTTGAGCCTAAGAGCGATGACGAGATTGGTCAGCTTGCTGCAAACTTCAACCGTTTCGTGGGCAACATGCACACTATGGTTATTAAGCTAAGTGAAGTGTCTGCTGCGTTGGGTAACCAAGCGCGTCAAACGGCATCACAAGCTGAAGAGCGTAGTGCTCGCATTCAGATGCAACAAGACGAAATCAACATGGTAGCGACAGCTGTTAACGAAATGGCTGCAGCAACACAAGAAATCGCGGGTAACGCTGACCACACAGCTCAGAACTCATCTGAAGCGGTTGGTGCGTGTGAGCACGGTACTGGTCAAGTGACACAGACTCAAAGCTCAATCCAAAACTTGGCTCAAGAAGTTCAAATCGCAACAAACGTGATTCTAGAACTTGAAGAGCACGGCAACAGCATCAATGCTATCTTGTCGAACATTCAAGGTATCGCTGAACAAACGAACCTACTTGCACTAAACGCCGCTATTGAAGCAGCACGTGCGGGTGAACAAGGTCGTGGCTTTGCGGTTGTTGCTGATGAAGTTCGTGTTCTGAGCCAACGTACACACGGCTCAACGCAAGAGATTCAACAAACTATCGAATTACTTCAAGGTACAACAGGCAAAGCGGTTAACATCATGAATGATAGCCGTACGCTTGCTGAAACCAGTGTTGATGACGCAAACTCAGCGGCTGCAAGCCTAACGCAAATTCATGCTGCCGTTGAACGCATTAGCGATATGGCAACACAGATTGCTTCTGCTGCAGAAGAGCAAGCGTCAGTAACGTCTGAGATTACTCGTAACACTGAGGGAATCCGTGACGTGTCTAACGAGTTGGCTGACGAAGCACACCAAGCGGCAGAGCAAGCAGCGCAGCTGTCTGAACTGTCTCACGAGCTAGAAAGCGAAATTAGCCGCTTCAAGCTGTAAGCGCTAACAGGTAATTTAAAAGCCGAATGTGATAATCACATTCGGCTTTTTTGTGCGTGCTCGTTAGAGCCTTAAGCTGCCAAACTAGTTGTTCGGGTAGCCTGGGAATTTAGCTTTAAGTGCTGCGCGAGTAGGGAAGTACTGCTCCATAAATTTAACCATCGCAGGGTCGTTCGCTTGTAGCTCTGCGAATGTTGCTGAGCTTAACTCTTGCGCGTTGTAACCCTTAAAGTTGAGGTCGTAGTAGGCATAAAGAGAGTAGGCTAGGTATTCTTGGTCGTACGACTCTGCGTCTAGATCAGCTTCAACAATCGTCGAGTCTTGGCCGTTAGGAAAGTAAGAGCCCGAAAGAATCGCTTTCTCATTCAGTTCATCTAACTCTTTTTGCATCACGCCCCATTTTGATGAAGGTGACTGAACCGCTAAATTCATCACACCGTAATCGTGTACAAAGTGGATGATTTCTTCAAACGCGGCGTCTCTTTTCATTGCCAAGTCCGGCTTGTTCTCGCCTGTTGTCGTGTCTGTAGTTTCAGTCGCGAACAGATCTTGGAAGCGATAATTTTCTTCTAAGAAGTCACCAACTCTTCTTTCCCAGTGTTCATCTGATAGGAATGCCATCGCTGCTTTACTGTCGTAAATTGCCTTAGTCACTTCAGCGGGGAAGCTATCAAGGTAATACTGCATGATGTTCTTAACATGCGCGACCTTTGCTTCCGAATTGTTTGCAGATTTGTCTTCAATTAACAATGGGATTTTATAGCCATGAGCTTCTACACAAGTCTGCTGTTGCATGACATTCTTGAGCAACTTGTCAGTGGTATCTGAAATCGTTGAGCAATCAACACTGACAATTCGCTTATAGGAGCTTTTTGTTGGAACAAATTGAATGCCATTGCTCAAAGTGCTACCAACTCGAACGTAGAGGTTCATTGGCCTTTGAGTTGTTATATTAAATTTAATTGAACTGTTGGCGTCAATAAAGTCGTCATCGATAGTTATCGTATCTGTGTTTTGCCATAAAACAACGTTGTTTATATTGTTCTCAACTTCAGCAATAGCAAGGTCTTCAGGTGTTGTTGTTGATCTAAAGTCTTCGTAGTAGATACTGAAATTTTCAACGTCGAATGTTTTACCCGCTGAGTTTGTTGCCGTTACAGAGAAGGTGATATCTGCATCGCTTTGGGTTTTATAATTACGCTCAGGAATGCCGTGAACTTGCGCGAAACTGCCGCTCGCTTTCTGTGTATTACCATACTGAGTAATATCAATGTTCACGTTTTTGTCCGTACCTGGGGTAATCGACTTAACACTCAAGTGCAGAGAATAGTTGCTCCCTAAGGTAACAACGGAGCTTGCGCTTGATGCGTCGATGACACCCTTTGAGGCGTTAGCGGTCTTGCCACCGCTACTGCCACCACCGCACGCAGTGAGCATCGTAGTCAGAACAAGAGTTGGAATAGTGAGTTTGTATACCATAGGGAACCAAGTTATCTGCAAGCAATAAAGCCTGCATGTTACAAGAAATGGTATTGCCTCTTAGTAAGCTTTTGTAAGTTGTGTATTGATAATGCTTACAAATGAACTCGTGATAATTGATTGCCTCTATCGATTGTTCGATGTTTTGCTCTAGAGAGGGTTAAGTGGGCCAGCCTCAGCCAGCCCACTGAAGAGCAGTGTTTAAAAGTGCTCTTTCGCTACTTCAACTGCTTTGTTCAGGTCTGGAACCATAGTGAGTTCCGGAACTCGCTGAATGTGAATAATTTTGTTGTTTTTGTCGACAACGAAAGTAGTACGAGCAAGTAAGCCAAGTTCGCTGATTTGCGTGCCTGACTCAAATCCAAATACGTGGTCTTTTGCATCTGAAAGCAAAGTGAGTTTGTCGGTAATGCCTTTCTCTGTCTTGAATCGATCTAGAGCGAACGTTGTATCTGCACTTAAGCCGATGAATTCAATGTTATTTGTTAATGCAGGGTTCGCTTCTACAAACTTAGACAGATCCTGTGCTTGCTGGTCACATACCGGTGTATCAACGGATGCTAAAACGCTAAAGATACGAACTTTGTCGGTTTTTGCCGTGGTGTCGTATGGTTGATTCTGGTTAGTCATCAATGTGACCGAAGGTAGATCATCACCCACAGCCAAATTGTTACCAACTAGATTGAGTGTTGTGTCGTGGAACAGGGTCAGTGTGTTGTCTTTGCCTGTCGGAGCCGTCTCGCTGGTGGTTAGGTAGTCCGCAGCGGTAACTGTTGTTGCCATTGTCATTGTAAGCATTAGTGCAGCTAGCGTAGTTAGCGTTTTTTTCATGTTTAGTCTCTTGAATTTGTTTGATTCGGCCCTGTGTTTAAGCCGAGCGCACTCTAGCTAGATTCTTAAGGTTTTGTTCAAATAAATAGATAATGAAAACCAAACTAAAATATTTAATTCTTTTATATCAATGGATAAGGAAGAAATTACACCTATTTAAAACGAGAGCTTACATAAGCTAAGTATTCTCGATAGCTGTACGATACGAACTTCGGAGCTGTCACTCCTTACCTTGTATGACTGTAAATAGTTACGCGCTTTATTTTTGTAGATGATCGAAAAATCCGTTTCGAAGATGCCATTTTTGTTTTGAGTTATCGTGATATCAATATGGCTAGCCTTGCAGTTTTTGTATGAGTTTAATCTTATTATTCCCTCAATAGTTTCAAGATCTATGGTTTCAGTATAATCGACAAGGTTGTATGAAATGTTCTCGGTTGATACCGAACGTTGATTCATGCTCTTGTCAATGCTGTTCGTGTTGTAACAACCTCTTATTAACGATAGAGAGGTAATGCCGAGCATTAACATCATTAACTTTTTTAGGCGCGCATACTTTTTGTCGCGTTCGGGAGAAACGTCTTTGTTAGCATTCTGCTTTTCGGAGAACTGTAATTCTAGAGTTTGGCAATCAGCCGAGTCGTGATTTTCTATTCTGAGCTTATCTAACTCATCGGCTTGTTC
The DNA here is from genome assembly GCF_057785995.1 of Vibrio sp. QJM3NY_15. Lineage (NCBI taxonomy): Bacteria > Pseudomonadati > Pseudomonadota > Gammaproteobacteria > Vibrionales > Vibrionaceae > Vibrio > Vibrio sp. QJM3NY_15. The sequence continues at coordinate 2,230,676 of NZ_CM173517.1, read as the reverse complement.
ATCCGTGGTTGTATCTTCCAGTAAATAGCCAGCTTTACTGACGGTTGTCAGCTTAATATTGACGATTCCAATCGTATTGAGTGCTTTCCTTAGTGTACTGATTGTATTCGTGAGTGATTGATCGGATACGATAGCACCATTCCAACACTCGGAAAAAAGTTCATCCTTACTAATACAACGGCCACGATGAGTATCTAGATAAAGTAAAACAAGAAAAGGTTTTGGCCTTAATTTGATTAAGGTGTTGTTTTCTATATTGGTGATTGAACGATCGCTTAGGTTGATATGTAACTCGTCATTAATTACTAGTGAATTATCGTTATCCATTCTATTTCTCAAAAATTAATTATTGTCGTCGTTATTGCGCTTAACCTATTTGCCGTCGATTCTATTTTTTTTCCTAGTTTTAGCCATCAAAAATCAGGTTCGTTTGAAAAATATGTGGAATGTAGATTTGGTGTGTTTTTCGTTATTTTTGCATGAGGTGATTTAGGTTTTGTCTACGTAGTATAAACGGCTAATTCATGGATAGAAGATCACTAGTTAGAGGGATAATCAGTAGCGTTGCTTGTTTTGGAGTAGGAATGAAAGTCGTTTCTAAAGAATGTGTTACGAATACCTTGGATGGTATTGAAGAGTATAAACAACTAGCTTGTGTCGAATCACAAGGGTTGGATGTGATAAGCCTGTTGATTCGATTGTGTAACCTACGCAGCAAAAACATCTCTGAGGGCGATCGACAAACCTTGATGGATCACATTAAAGAGTTGGTAGCGGCGGAAGTGGTGTTTGCTCAAAATATGGAGTTAGAAGAAGCGGAAGCGATATTATTGGATTCGATGAAGTTGTTGTGTAACACAAATCAACCTAAGTGAGATCGCCCTATGCTTGAGTGGAACACAGACAACCATCGATATGAGATGACAGTGCTTGGATATCAAGTACACAGCGTATTTCAATCCATCAATCACGACAGTCAGACGGTGTTTGGGTACGAAGCGCTTTGCCGTATTGAGATGCAAGGAGAGCGCGTCGACATAAAAAAGTTTTTCAAGATACTCGAAGACTTTGGCGAAAAGGCGGAGTTTAGATTCAAGTTTTTCCTGAACATTATGCATTTGAGGAATTTTAGAAACTCGAATATTTATGATCGAGAAACCAAATTATTTCTGAATCTGACTCCCTGTTTCTTCAAATATTTCGCACATGAGCAAGACTTAGACAATCTGTACCTTCCATTGATCAAACAAGAGCAAGTGGACTTTAGTCAGATTGTTGTTGAAATCGTAGAGGATTATTGTCCTCTGGCGGATATTGAAAGCTTACATAAAGGTACGGCCTATCTAAAGAGCATAGGTATATCTTTCGCGTTAGACGATTTTGGAACAGGTTGGTCAGGCTATAGCCGTATGGCGGTGGTACAACCTAACTACATCAAAGTAAGTCGGGAAATGTTGATTGAATTTGGCCTGAACGAATTGACAGAAAACAACCTACTTGCAGAGCTCAATACAATCACGAGTTTACAAGGCATTAAAGTCATATTCGAAGGTATCGAAAACAGCGACAACCTCAAAACGGCAGCTCGATACGGTGCAGATTACTACCAAGGCTATTATTTAGATTTTCCCAAGTCATACCCAACGAATAAGCTTGAGTAATCATTCTTATTTTACCCTTCGCCTTCTTCGCCAAACCTTATGATTTTAAATGTCGCTTTGGGCATTAACTCCGATATCAATAACCGAATGAGAGTTATAAATTCGGATTGATGGATTGCGGTGTTCAGAGAAAATCAAAGTTGACGGGCAATAAAAAGCCCGAGTATAAACTCGGGCTTTGAATAATTTACTTAAGCTGTGAAAGCAGGCTAACTAGATTGCCTGACGAAGTTGGAAATAACGTCCTGCTTCGTTTAACAGTTTCTCATGAGAGCCGTTTTCAACAATCTCGCCTTGTTCAATCAGAACGATAGAATCCATCGACTCCAGACCAATCAAACGGTGCGTAATGAAGATAACAGTTTTGCCTTCAAAGTGCTTCTCGAACAGTGCCATGATGCTGTGTTCTGTTTGCTTATCTAAGCCTTCTGTTGGCTCATCTAGAAGCAGGATAGGGGCATCATGAAGAATGGCACGTGCTATACCAATACGGCGCTTCTCACCACCAGACAGTTGACGACCACCGTCACCTAACCAGCTATCAAGTGCATTATTCTCAAGCAGCTTTTCTAGGCCAACGTCTTTTAGGATATTCGCTAAGTGATCATCGGTTGCTTCTGGTCTTGCAATCAACAAGTTGTCACGCAAAGTGCCATTTAGAATGTCGACACGTTGGCTAACTACACTGATTGATTCACGAAGTTGCGATTCGTTCCACTGTGTCAGTTCAATGCCCGCGATTGAGATATAGCCCTTTTTAGGATCCCAGTAGCGAGTCAGAAGCTGAATCAGAGTCGATTTACCAGAACCCGTTTGACCAACAATCGCAACCTTGTTCGTGGCAGGGATCGTTAGGTCGACAGCATTCAGAACACTGCGCTCAGAGTCAGGGTAGTTAAACGTCACGTTTGAGAACGTAATATCAAGCGGCTTGTTGATGTCGAGTTTCTCTTCAGCAAACTGAACTTCAGGTTCCGACAGAATCACTTCGTTCAAGCGACGAGCAGAAGACAGAGTTTGACCTAAATGCTGGAACGCGCCTGCGATAGGCATCAGCAGTTCAAAACTTGCCATAGTAGCGAACGCCATTAGCGCGATGAACGGGTCTGGTGCATTGCCACCCACACCGTCAGCCGCAAGCCAAAGCATAAGAACAAGCGTCAAACCGTTGAACAGCATCAGTGCAGCTGAAGCCATACCGGTTAGGTTGGCATTCACAAACTGATTCGCCATCAGCTTCTGCTGTGTTTCTAGAATCGCATTACGGTAACGTTCTTCTGCACCGAACAGAGTCAGTTCGCTGTAGCCTTCAATCCAATCTAGCGTAGTCACACGAAGATCAGCTTTGTTCTGTGTCAGTTCACCGCCGTTACGCTTACCCAGCTTGTAGAACAAGATTGGCCAAACCAACAGCATGATCAGAAGGATAGAACCCAAGATCAAACCAAGCGAGCTATCAAACCACATCAAGAACAGAGTCAGGAAGAAAATCCCGAACACACCAACCGTCACTGGGCTTACTAAACGTAAGTACACGTGATCCATGGCGTCTACATCAGCAACCAAACGGTTGAGAAGGTCAGCATCACGAAGGTTTGAGATACGACCTGGGATCAGTGGAGCCAGCTTCTTGAAGAAGAAGATACGTAAATCAGTTAACAGTTTGAATGTTGCATTATGGCTGACAACACGTTCACCCCAACGACCCGCAGTACGGCTCATTGCCAAACCACGTACACCGCCACCCGGTAGCATGTAGTTGAAGGTTTCACGCGCAATCGTAAGGCCTGCAACCGCAGAAGCTGAAATAAACCAACCCGATAGCGTTAACAAGCCGATAGAAGCCGACAGAGTAGCAAAAGCCAATAGCATGCCTAGCGATAGGCCAAACCAATGCTTTTTATAGAGTTTCAGGTAAGGCAGTAAATCACGCATCTAAATTACCCTTATTATCTTGTTGAGCTAAGTTCGCGTTCAGCATCTCTTCAAACAAACCACCCGCAGTCGAAAGCTGAGAGTAATGACCTTGTTCAACCAGACCACCATCGCGCATAACCAGAATATTATCGACCGATTTAAGAGGAGCGAGTTGGTGCGTCACAAGTAGGGCAGTGCGGCTTTCAATGTTGCTATTGATGCCTTTCATCACTAACTGTTCGCTACGAGTATCTAGGCTGGCTGTTGGTTCATCTAATAACCAGAACTGACCGTCTTGAATCATTGCGCGAGCCAAAGCTAAACGCTGAGATTGACCAACAGACAGGCCGCCAGAGCGATCAGAAATCATGTAATCCAAGCCGTGCTCGTTAACGAACTCGCTAGCAAATGATTGCTCAAGAGCATTTTCGACAACTTGGTCAGCAATATCATGCTTACCTAGAGTGACGTTGTCACGAATGCTGCCGTGCAGTAGTAATGGGTTTTGACCAACCCAACTAATCGTTTTACGCCAAGAGGCTAAGTCGAGGTCACGCAATTCAATGCCATTGATTTTCAAGCTTCCTTCATAAGGCATGAAACCAAGAATAGCATTGATCAAACTCGTTTTACCCGCACCGCTTGGGCCAACTAACGCAGTTGATTGGCGAGTGTTAAGTGCGAACGAGATAGGACCGACTAATTGAACACCTTCAGGGCTTAACACTTTTAGGTCGGTAGTTTCAATATTGATGCCTTGAGCTGAATCGAGTTGAGTGTCGCCTGATTTAACCTTAGTGATGTCTGTTTCTAAGAACTCGACAATACTTTCAGCTGCACCAACCGCTTGTTGCTTCGCGTGGTAAAAAGTACCTAAGTCACGCAGAGGTTGGTAAAACTCTGGCGCTAAGATAAGGATAAACAAACCTGCGAATAGCGTAATGCCTGCGCCGTAGTGGCCGAAGTTAAGCTCACCGATGTAAGTGAAACCAAAGTAAACCGCCGTCATCGCGATAGAGATAGACGTGAAGAACTCAAGTACCGCAGAAGACAAGAAAGCGATTTTCAACACATCCATGGTACGCGTTCTGAACACTTCAGATGCACCTTTCAGTACCTCTGTTTCAGCGTTGGTGCGGTCAAATAGACGAATGGTTGTCATCGACTGCAAACGGTCGTAAAAGTGACCTGAAAGACGCTGCAGCGCTTTGAAGTTTTTACGGTTTGCATCGGCCGCTTTCATACCAACAAGTGCCATGAACATCGGCACCAGTGGAGCAGTAATCAAGAAGATCAGTCCTGCTGCCCAGTTTACTGGGAACACCACAACCAAAATAATGAATGGAATCATTACCGACAGAGACATCTGAGGTAGGTAACGAGAGAAGAAATCTTGCATGTCTTCTACTTGTTCTAGCAACAGGGTTGCCCACGTACCGGCAGGTTTGCCTTTGATATAAGCAGGGCCTAACTCGCGTAACTTATCTAGGATGAGTTGCCTTATGTAGACACGGATCTGTTCACCACAGCGATAACCTGCGATTTCACGTCCCCATGTACAGCCAGCACGGCCAACGACCGATAATGCCAAGCCTGCGAAATGACCAACCAGTTCAGATTTATCGACATTTTCGATGATCAGCTGGTGAAGAATAGAGGCGAGAAGAGCTGCTTGAGCAATTAAGAACACGCTTGAAAGTACGCCAAGGCTAATCGCAATCATAAGCCAGCGTTTCGCTAACTTACTCTGTTGCTTAAGCCACTTGTTCAAGCTGCGTTGTTTTTTCTTATCCATTATGAAGGCTTAATGATAATTATTATTTGTTGAGGGCGGCTAGTATACAAAAGAAAGCCCAGTGGATATACCACTGGGCTCTAGGGATTTACAACAAAATGTGATGACGCCCTGCATCTACTGAGGCGAGAGCACCGATAATCAAATCTGCAATCTCAGATTTACTTATCGTTAAGGCCATCTAGGAAGCGTTCAGCATCCAGTGCAGCCATACAACCTGTACCAGCAGAAGTGATTGCTTGGCGGTAGTTGTGGTCCATTACGTCACCCGCAGCGAATGCGCCAGGGATGCTGGTTTGTGTCGCGTTACCTTCAAGACCTGACTGAACAATGATGTAATCATCTTTCATGTCGACTTGGCCTTTGAATATTTCAGTGTTTGGTTGGTGACCGATAGCAATGAATGCGCCCATTACTTCGATATCTTCTGTCTTATCAGACTGAGTATCTTTAATGCGAACGCCGGTTACGCCCATGTCGTCGCCTAGAACTTCATCTAGCGTGCGGTCAGTGTGAAGAACAATGTTGCCGTTCTCTACTTTGTCCATTAAACGTTTTACTAGGATCTTTTCAGCGCGGAACGTGTCACGGCGGTGAACTAGGTGAACTTCAGATGCGATGTTAGATAGGTAAAGTGCTTCTTCAACAGCCGTGTTACCACCACCAACTACCGCCACTTTCTGGTTGCGGTAGAAGAAACCATCACACGTTGCACAAGCAGAAACGCCACGGCCTTTGAATGCTTCTTCAGACTCTAAACCTAAGTACTTAGCCGATGCGCCTGTTGAGATGATCAATGCATCACACGTGTACTCGCCAGAATCGCCTTTAAGACGGAAAGGGCGGTTAGATAGGTCTACTTCGTTAATGTGGTCGAACAGGATCTCTGTTTCAAAGCGCTCTGCGTGCTCTTTCATGCGATCCATTAGAGCAGGGCCCGTTAAACCTTCAGCGTCACCCGGCCAGTTTTCTACTTCTGTTGTGGTTGTAAGCTGACCACCTTGCTGCATACCGGTAACCAGTACTGGATTTAGGTTTGCACGAGCAGCGTAAACTGCAGCTGTATAGCCAGCAGGGCCAGAACCAAGAATCAATAAATTACAGTGCTTTACGTCGCTCATGAGGACTCCGAAATTGAATTTGTTTTATTTTATAATCGCTTAGGATTGTATGGAAAATATGGAGGCAATAAAAGGTTAAACAAGGGCTGAAGTGTAATTAATCGTTATACGTTAGAACTTAATGGAGACAAACGTTTTCGTGGCTTAAAGATCGGCGAACCCACCGTCTTCTTCATGGATTGTTGCTGCCGTCTTTTCGATTTCGAACGGGCATATCAAAATACATCCAAATAACTGTATATAAAAACAGTGTTTAACTATAAGATTATAGGCAAGGTTTGATAGGCAACGTTAGAAAGATGAGGAACGAGCGATGAACTTACTCCCAACAGGCACACAGCTAGGTAAATTGGAACTACTGGAAGTGTATCAAGACGTCTTAGGGCCGAAGTGCTTTTCGGTTAAGAATGAAAACACTCAAAGGTTTATGGTGTATTGGAGTGGGGACTACGACAACGGCCAATGCATTAAGTGGGCTTACATTCCGGTAACCAAACCATTGCTAACCAGTTTGCTAAACAAAGAAGTGAGCTTTCACGATGCGTTCCACCGTTCAGACAAGCTTTATCTAGCGACTATCTACACAAACGAAGTAGGGAAGCCCGCGAAAGTCGAACTACTGAATGCAACGAACAAGCATTTAGTAAACCTGCCACCCGTTGATTTTGAAATCGACCTTGAAGATGCTTGTATGGTGTAGTGGGTGCAGACGAATTACGGGTTCTGAAGCTTGCTTTTGGACATAAATGAGTTTTGGAAAATTGAATATTAGCGACTTATGAATAAATATAGATATGGAAAGTCGATTAATTTGATGTCTAAGGTTTATGTGGTAGATCAGATACAAAATGCCCGAAGTTTGAAGAGACCATTTTATTATTAACAGCAACGAAAATTGTCACCGCATATAAGGACTACCAATCAGGTAAATACGGAGACATCGATTACAAGAATTTAATACAAACTTTTGAATGAAAAGTAAATTAGTGGTCGTTCCACAGCCCATGATGTTACCTTTAGTCATCAAAAGCTATTCGAAAAATAAAAATTGCTTTCGTATATTAAAAGAACCTTTATCTACTGGCTATTCAGTTGAATACTCACACCTAGTTGCAGTGTGAGTATTCAAAAACATAAGCTAAAGTAGTGTATTAATTAAATTGAACTGCCAGGGTGATCTTCAATAAACACCTGAGCATCAAGCAATTGCTGTTCAGTACCATCAAGCATGACTAGGTACTTATCTGTTTTTATTGCAGCTTCATATTTAATAATGCTGTCTTTTGGAATTCCAACACTCGCTAAGGCACCGCCCAATGCTGAGAACCCACCAGTGATGACTGCCCCTTCAACTGCCCCTGCTAACGTGGCAACAAATGGACCTGCAGCAAGTACAGCACCAACACCCGGCAACCAAAAAAGACCAGAACCAACAAGCGCTCCCCAGATACCGCCCCATAGACCGCCGGTTTTACCCCAAGATTTGACTCGGTCACCAATGTTGTAGAAGCCCGTAGCATGCTCTTCCGTTTCATAGCCTTTGCCGATAATCGACATTTTATCAATAGGGAAACCCTGCTTTGCTAACTGAGTGACTAAATGCTCTGCGTCAGCATGAGTATGTGCGATAGCGATTGTTTTATTTGAGTTCATTATTTAGTCCTACAGTGCTTTTTCAATTTTTTTTGCGTTTGTTTTTGCGGTTTGTTGTTCAATAACTTCTACCGCTAAAGCCGTTGGTTCTTGTTCACAAATTTCCACAATCTGAGTGATATCGATAGTGTCAAAATCTTCAACTTTATGAGTATCAATACTTTGTGTTTCTGAATCCCAACCCATTAAATAGTTAACGCTGATAGGGATAATTTCTTGGTCTAGTTCTAAAAAATCGGCACAAGTAATCGTTGACTCAACCTGTATTTCTGCTGTTGTGGATGCTGTATCTAAAATGTCATCATTTGCTGCTTGAGCAAATGTAGAAAATGCTACAAGCGTTACAATAGAAAGGTTAAGTAGTTTATTTGTCATGTTGTTTCTCTCATTGAGTAGGTGTGAGACAAATACTAATGAAACATCTACACATTGTTATAAATTAAGGGTAATCAAAAACTAATTATTAAATTTTACCTTTATAACAAGTGGTTAGAGTTAATTCGCTTTGCTCTTTTATCATTAGTTTATCTACTTTTTATCACCGTTTTATAGCCAGCTATATAGTGCGTTATCTATTTCTAAAGACTGATTATTAAGTCTTAGTGAATTTGCCAAAACTCAATTTCTGATGAGCTACGCGAGACAGTTTTTATAACTAAAACAAAAAACATAGCTATGCAGAATATCTATATAGGAAGAGGATTCTTTAGTGCCTAGTAAATAGGGCAAGATTACGAAGCACCTTGCCCTGCAAGGACTCGAGAAAGGTTGCTGTTGCTACGGTTCGCTTTTTTCTACTTTCTTTTTATCCCAGCTTTTAAACTGGTTTCTTCCGTCAGCAGGTTTAAAGCAATATGCCTTAAAACAGCTAAGTTCTCACCAGCTTGCTCTCGACGTATTCGACACTCATTTGCTTAAAAACCAACGTCTAATCTCCAGTGCATCTGATTTTCAATGCTCCAGTGTGCTCGCGTACTCTCTAGTAAAGCTTTATCCGTCAATTTTTCTGAGCTTATGTAGTGCTTGATTTGATTTGATTTGATTTGAATTGTTTGTGCTGACTTATCACCTTCTTGGCGAATTAAAACGACCATATCCTTGGATTCGCACCAGAATTTGGACACTGAGTTAAGTGAGTACAATCACTAATGAGGTGAACAATGACAACTAAGAAAACACGAATCAAACATACTCCTGAATTTAAAGTCGAAACGCTTAAGTTAGCAGACAAAGTCGGTGTCGCTGCTGTCGCACGTAAGTTCAAATGTACGGCAGACAGCAAGCATCGGCTTCCTGTTGCGCCGAACTTGCTTGAGCAAGACTCTAATGCGACAGCACCGAACCAAAAATGGGCTGGAGATATTACCTATCTAGCGACAAGTGAAGGTGGGATGTATTTAGCCGTTGTTATCGACTTGTACTCACGGCAAGCAGTTGGTTGCTCAATGAACACCAGAATGACCGCGACTCTGGTCTGTGATGCGTTATCAATGACATTGTTCCGTAGTGCTCTGATCCAGCCTGAGTGGACATTTCACTAACTACTGTGATCCTACTTGTTTAAATACGTTGCTTGTATAGGCAAAACTAACTTATTCAACAAACTGTCAGAGAAAGGGGGGCACCTAGCGCTAGCACACTTCAGGCCATCAAGACTCTAGATAAAAGCTTATTACGAGAAAGGACAGTGAAGCCACGACCTGAAAGGAAGCAAATTGATTTGAGGGCGGCCGAGTTCCCCCCGAACTCGACCTGTTCCAGACGCGCAAGCAAAGGCGTTTGGTTTCTGGCTTACTCATAAATTAACCAATTTCAGTTTGTTGTGTAAATAATCAATAGCTTGGCAACTGATAGATAGGTCGTATTTCATTGTGCAAAAGCATAGAAATTAATGATGGTGAACGTGATGCCTGAACTCAGGTAAGGAGGCTGGCGTATTGAAGCGAAAGGGCTGACACAATATGAAACATAGTTTGTTAGTTAATAATATCGTTAAATTTAAATTTGTAGGGATTTATAACTAGCTAGTGGAGTGTGCTAGTTTTAAGAGTTGGTCATCTTTTATTCTGGTGTTATACACTGGTTTTGATTTTTAAGTTAGATTTAGTGTCTGAATTATTAAATCTGACGGGATAAATGATTGTTTAATGTTGATTTGACAAGATCTTCAAGTATCCTTTATGTAAACAAAACGTTAAATATCGAAAGTTAATTAACAATCATTAAGGAGTCGATGATGTTACATGCTCACGAAAATACCCTACATATTACCAACCTCAGTAACCACGCGGTTGAGGAGTTGTCACCATCATTCTCTAAGCTTCCAAGCACAGAGCATGCGGATGGTCAGTTTCGATTGAGAAGGTACTCGGTGGTTCAATTCAGTAATGGACAAGTCGTTGAGCAAGACAAACATAACTTTGTTCAGTCTGAAAACATTAATCACTTTCAAGGTGACGTTGTTCGTCAGTTCGAGCCGATTGAAGCGAATATTCTAAGCAGTGAAGGCATGCAAGAAATGTGTGAACTGTTTATTGAAACCAACGGACTTGAAGACGGGCAAGAAATCGAAATCCATCAAATTCGTATTGCCGCTATTTTTGAAGAAACACAGGTTGCTCCTGAAGGGGTTCACCAAGATGGTTTTGACCACATCGCTTTAATTGGTGTGAACCGACATAACATTGTGGGTGGCGAAATCATGTTGTACCAAGACTCACATGAAGCGCCATTCTTTAGAAAAGTATTAGGCGATGGTGAGGTTGCGATGCTGGCAGACAGTAAGCTTTGGCATAATGCACAGCCGATTCGTACCATAGACCACGATAAGATGGGCTATATGGATGTGTTTGTTCTAACGGCTAAGGATGCGCGCAATGTCCTTCACTCTTAATGATGTACGCCAACAGTTTAGTGCTTTAGGCCAATATCATAACGGTAAGCCTGTGACCTTTTTTGATGGTCCGGGTGGATCTCAGGTGCCAGAAAATGTTTTAGCTTCGATGACCGAATACCTAGGCCATTTCAATTCAAACCTAGGCGGCCACTATTTTTCTAGCCAAAAGACCACAAGCTTAATGCAGCAAGCGCGAGAAGCGGCGCAAGCACTGCTTAATGCGGAGTCTTCTGGCAACGTTGTGTTCGGTGCGAATATGACATCGCTGACCTTCCAACTAAGCCGAGCGATCAGCCGCGATTGGAAAGAGGGCGATGAAGTTATCGTCACTGCGTTAGACCATTACTCAAATGTATCGAGCTGGCAGCAAGCGGCAGACGACAAAGGCGCGATTGTTCGCCAAGTTCGCGTAGACGAGTCGGATTGCAGTTTGGATATGGCACATTTTGAATCGCTACTTAACGAGAAAACCAAGCTTGTCGCGGTGACGTTTGCCTCGAATACGACGGGCTCTATTGTCGACATGGCAAAAGTGATCGAGCTTGCACATCAGCATGGTGCGCAGGTTTATGTCGATGCCGTGCATTACGCGCCACACCATTTGATCGATGTTCAGCAATTGAATTGTGATTTCTTAGCGTGTTCAGCGTATAAGTTCTTCGGCCCGCATGTTGGCATTGCTTATGTTGCGCCTCAATGGCTTCATACTCTAAAACCTTACAAGGTAGAGCCTGCAACCAATATCGGCCCAGGTCGATTTGAGACTGGCACGCAAAGTTTTGAAGGCCTTGCCGGTGTGATTGCGGCGGTAGATTACTTGGCGCAGTTAGGCGATCCCGCCGATTCATTGCGTTCTCGTTTAGAGCAAAGCTACGCGCTGTATAATAAGCATGAAAGCCAACTCAGTGAGTACTTCCTGAAACGCTTGTCCGATCTTGAAGGGGCAAAGCTTTACGGAAAAACCGAGTTTGACTCGAATCTAAGAACGCCAACCTTTGCCGTTACGTTTGAAAACCATTCTCCAGAGTTCATCGCTAAGAAGCTGGGTGAGCATAATATCTGTGTGTGGAATGGTCACTTCTACGCATTAGGACTGGTGAAGCAGTTGGGTATTGAAGAGCAGGGCGTGGTGCGTATTGGTTGTATGCATTACAACTCGATTGAAGAGATCGACTTGTTGTTCAATGTGCTTGAAGGGATCTTGCGAAGCCACTAGCAGAAGTAATTAGCAAGAAGTCACTAGCACTTAATAGCTACAGAATTAGAAAAGAGCATACTTCTCTCAATAATATTGAGTGGGAAGTGTGCTCTTTTTGTTTCATTAACTTATATTTGTTTAGCAAAGTCTATTAAGGCTAAAGCCGCTAATCGCTAATCGCTAATCGCTAATCGAAAAGTCCGTGATTGAACTAAGACAGCTGCTTAACTAGAGCTGCACCTACTGCGTGCGCACTGGTTGGGTTCTGACCGGTAATCACTCGCTCATCAACAATCACAAGCTCATGCCAAGGTTGAACCTTGTTGAAACGCGCTGCGCTACGAGCAAGAGACTCTTCCAATAAGAACGGAATGTCATTGATGGTGCCAAAGTCGATCTCTTCTTCACGAGTAAAGCCAGTCACCGATTTAGAGCTTAATAGCTTCTCGCCATTGCTCAGAACAATCGGAAGCAGTGCTGCTGGGCCGTGACATACTGATGCGATCACACCGCCATCTTCATAATGTTTAGCTGCAATCGTTGCGAATTGCTCGTCGGTTGCTAAGTCAGAAAGTAGGCCGAATCCACCTGGGTAGAAGATGGCATCGTAGCTTTCTACGTTAATTTGGCTTACAGGAATTGTGTTGTTAATACGGTTCTGGAAGTCATCGTCCGCCAAGATCTCTGCGTTTACTGAATCACCTTCAATATCGGTTCCATACAGTGGACCTTTACCACCCTTGATAGACGCGATGTCGTACTCAAAACCCGCAGCAATGATCTCTTTCAGTGCATGAGTCAGTTCTGGAGCGTAAGTACCGTTCGCTTGGTCTGTATCGCCTAATGTTGCGTGGTTAGTTACTGGGATTAGTATTTTTTTCATGATTCGTTCCTTTGAGCACGTTTGTTTGGTTTCAGCGTCGTTGTTTTGATTTAGATACCGCTGTTTCGTTACCTGTAATACTAGTAGTAAACCATTTGAGTGATAATATGCTGTGTAGGCAAAACATTATTGCTATATAGCAATAGTGGATGTGAATTAGTCGGATGTGAACTCGTTAGATGTAAACAGGTGAAGTATGGATAGCTTTGAAGGTATTAATGAATTTGTTGCGGTAGCCGAGTGTCACGGCTTTTCTGCGGCCGCGAAACAACTGGGGTGCAGTACCAGCCATGTCAGTCGCCAAGTATCGAGATTAGAAGAGCGGGTGGGTGTGGCTTTACTGGCTCGATCCACTCGTATGGTGAGTTTGACTGAGTCTGGGCATACCTATTATCAGCAATGCAAAGATCTGGTTATTGGGCTGCAACAGGCGAATGAACAAGTCACATCTCAACAAGCTCAGCTGAGTGGTACTTTGCGTGTGAGTGCTGCGGGTGCGTTTGCTGAAAATCATGTTGCCGCGGCGCTGATGGAATTTGCGAAAGACCACCCTGATCTGACTATCGAAATGAACTTCAATACCAATATGGTTAACTTCATCGAAGATGGTATTGATTTCGCGATTCGCTATGGTCGACTTGATGATTCGGGTTTGGTGGCAAGGAAGCTGGTGGATCGCCCAATGGCAGCGGCCGCGAGTCAGAACTACATCGAACAATTCGGTTCTCCAACACAGCCTGAACAGTTGAAGTTGCACAGCTGTATTATTGCCAACAGTGATCAGTGGTTGTTTGAGAAAGACGGAAAACCGTTAAATGCGGTGCGCGTGCATGGGCGTTGGAAAAGCAATAACTCGAGTGCGGTACTTAAAGCTTGTGAAGAAGGGCTTGGCATTGTTTATCTTCCCAAAAGCAGCTTCAATGGCGGTCTTGCCAATGGAAAGCTTGTTCCAGTGCTAGAAGAATATTGGGGAGCAGGTACAAGCAGTTGGATCGTATACCAGAACCGTCGCTTTCTTCCACAAAGAGCAAGGCTGGCTATCGACTTCTTAGTCGCTTATTTTTCCGATTGGAATGAGTAACGAACGGCTTACGTCGTTCAATTTAAAACCAAAATTAGAAAAAGATAATAGTTACATAGATATAGGTTATCTTTTTCTGTTTTCTGACGCGAACAATAGGATTGAGAGACTTGTCTACTTTTGTTGACTCGTGCTAGTGATTGAATTGTAGAGAAGCCCGCAACAGTACGATATACTACAGGAAATATTAATGTCCCTAACGCGTGATAGATTGTGTGGAAGCGTTGGCAGGATTTGTTGTTATGCTCCAGTTTGAAGAGTATAGCGAGAGTGCGGAGTTGGCCATGTCTTCAATAAATTTTGAATCCACGTACGGTGTAATAACTATTCAAGATATGAATGTAGTTAGTGTTGACGCTAATTATGCTCGCATCTATGGGTACTCATCCCCCGAAGAACTACTGTCTAATATTGATAGCTTTCTGGATCTCATTCCAGAAGATTTTCATGTTGCGGCCTATAAGAATTATCTAGAAACCGTCGGTGGTCAACGAGACCCTCAGGTTCATACCTATACCAATATTGATCGCAATGGCAGAGAGTTTACGGTGTTCTCTATTGACCATGTCACTGAGTGGCAAGGCAGGCCTGCACTGCAAGTAACCGTCATCGATCTTTCTCCTGCGATTCAGCTGCAAAATGTGGTGCGTGAGCAAGACCAGATGTACCACGATATGATCATGCAATCAGGGCAGGGCATCTTGGTTCACCGAGACTTTAAGCCGTTGATGGTCAATCAATCGTGGGTCAAACTGCAAGGTGGATCTTCCATCGAGCAAGTCTTAGCGTTGGAATCCATTCTTGAGTTGGTGCCACAGCAAAATACAGATGGCATTTATAAGCACTATCAAGCGATTGTGTCTGGTGAACTGTCGGGTACGAGCACGGTGGTTGAAAATATTGGGTTCGACGGTGTTCATCGGTTTTTTAATATTTACGACAATGCGATTACTTGGAAAGATCAGCCAGCCGTTCAGGTTGTGCTTGAAGACGTGACTCAAAAAGTGATGCTGGAAAAGCGGTTGGTTCACCAAGCGAATTACGATGAAATGACTGATTTGCTTAACCGAAGAGCCATTTATGAATGGTTACGGGAGCATCTTGCTTCAGGCACTCATCTCGCATGTATGTTGTTGGATATCGATGACTTCAAATCGATCAATGATACTTACGGGCATATGGTGGGTGACGAGGTTATTTGCGCTTTGGCTAATATTACCAAGCGTAATGTCGAGAAAGCGGGTGGTGTAACGGGTCGATGGGGCGGTGAAGAATTCATTGTATTTATCCCTAACGCGTCACCTCAAGTTTCTCATCAAGTCGCTGATCTGATTCGCCAACAGTTTAATCAAACCGAATTTAAGATTGATGAGCAAGTTCGTTTTAATGTGAGCGTGAGTATCGGAGTGAGTGATAGTCGAGCTTGCGAGGGCACTGTTTCTATCGACGCGCTGGTTAACCTAACTGACCAATCTCTTTACCGAGCGAAAGCGGCTGGCAAGAATCGCGTGTGTGGCGATGTGGTTGCGCATTAATTCCTCGAATTAATGTTTCAAAATGAAGACATTTCTTAACGAAAATGCCCTGAAGTGTTCGCTTCAGGGCATTGTTAGTTTTGGCTATTAGCTAAGCTGTTCTCACTATGAGAAACGCTTAAGCTCTACAAATTATGCAGACACTTCAACTTCGTAAGAGCCAAATTTACGGATGTTAATCACACCCGTATCTAGGATTAGGTATTGGCCTTTAATGCCTTGAAGTACACCTGTCACCTCTGGGTTCTTATCAAAGTTGTGCGAGACAATCTTCACTGGGTGCTGTTCAACTGGGTAGCTGAGTGACGTGATGTTCTCACTTAGTATCTCGATAGCATCGTCACCAAACTTCGCTTTGATCTCTTGGATTTTATCCTCAACCAATGGCAAAAGTTCTTTGGCTTTTTCTACCAACTCCATATCGTCGCCATCGCCTTTTAGCAGGGTGCGCCAGTTAGTTTTGTCAGCAATATGTTTCGCTAACTCAACTTCAATCAGGCCAGAGATCTGACGAGTTTTCACTTTCAAGATTGGTAGGCCTTGAGTGGCACCTTGGTCAATCCAGCGAGTCGGGATTTGAGTATGACGAGTGATACCCACTTTAAGGCTTGATGTGTTCGACAGGTAAACGAAGTGATCAACCATGCAGTTCGCTTCGCCCCATTCAGGCTCACGACACGTGCCTTCATCGTAGTGGCAAGTTTCTGGCTTCATGATGCACATGTCGCAGCTTGCTAACTTTCTCATGCACACAAAGCAGTGGCCTTGAGAGTAGCTTTTCTTGGTTTTCTTGCCACACGAGCAGCAAAAAATATTACCGGTGTGAGTGAGGTTGATGGTTTTACCAATCAGAGGGTTTAGCTCTACAAACTCTTCACCGACAGGTAAACGGTAGGTAACCGCACCATCGAGCGAAGCACTCATTTTCTTGAGTGTTCCTTTTGCTAATAAAGACATGACATTACTCGTTGTATTTTGATTATTATTTCGTCGACTCGGACGCTCTGTCAGCAGGCGCTACGGTTAACGATGATTATGCGATGAGTATAACAAATAGAGCCTGTTTTTATACGCAATATTACTTGATTCTCGGCGTGAATAATTCGCGGATAAAATTATGGTATGACATTTTGTTCAGGCGTGATATAACGTTTTTTAGTAAATTATTGGCATTAAGATCACTAATTTACCTAACTTATTTTTATCGTGAAATCCCAACTATAGGGACCTTAAGCCGGAAGCTTAGACGTGAAGTGGATCCATAAAATAGTCATCTTTTTAGTTATCACGACACTGGCGATTGTCCAGTATTACCGTGTGAGCGGAAATCGTGTGATCACGGCAATTACGCCCGACCAATATGAATTTATTGCGACCAGCGATCAAGTCGATAGAGGCGTCAGTACGTCCCAATTATCCTATCAAAATGGGCAGTATATTCTCGATTGTGAGCTTAAAGAGTCAGAGTATCCGTGGCCTTATTGCGGCCTATCGATTCGTATTAACCCAGACATCACGGTTGGCCTTGACCTTTCTCAGTACCACACCTTTAGAGTGAATATTGATTATCATGCGGAAGCGGATTCAAGCGGTCGTTTAAGAACGTATCTACGCAACTATAATCCCGCTTACTCAATTCCTGATGACGAGTACACGCATAAGTACAACGGTATGGAGTTTTCGCCTGGCGTGGATGGCGGAGTTATTGAGATTCCGATCGACAATTTACAAGTGATGACATGGTGGCTCGCCGATAACGATATTGCGTTGGAGCATTCCGCGCCTGAGTATTCGAACGTCAACATGGTCGAATTCGCGACGGCATCGGGTGCGAAGCTTGGTCACCATCGAATTGTCATACGCAGTATTGAGTTCGAAGGCACGTATATCACGGGTGAAAGCTTGTTTATGATCTTGCTGTTTGTTTGGGTAGGTACGGGCACAGTGTTCCTGCTTTCAGAGTTGCACCGATCAAGAAAGCGTATGGTGATTGCAGAGAAAAGACATCATCACTTGAAGAACGTCAATCGAGCATTGAGAGAACAAAACTTCGAGTTTTCAGAAATGGCTCACCGAGATGAGTTGACTGGAATACTCAACCGTCACGCGATTCGTGATTGGTTGAAGATGCAGTCACAGCATGTGAAGCAGGGCCATGGAAAGCTGAGCATGCTGTATTTAGATATTGATTACTTTAAGAGTGTGAACGACAAATACGGACACCAAATGGGCGACCATATTTTGCGTGAGTTCAGTATGGTGGTGGGCAGTTCTATCAGCGCGACAGATAAATTGGTGCGTTGGGGCGGTGAAGAGTTTATCGTTTTTTGCCCTGAAACCGAAGCGGGTGAAGCGCAAAGAAAGGCTGAGAAGATTCGACTTTTGGTTAGCCAACATCTTTGGATCCATGGCGACTCGCTCACTTGCAGTATTGGCATTGCTGAAATGAAGCAAGAGAGGGTGACGGAGACGATCGCACGCGCTGATGAAGCCTTATATCAAGCGAAGCATTCTGGGCGAAATCAGGTGATCTTGAGTCACTAATCTGATAATTGTGTCGATTACTTTATAAGCCACACGTGCATATGTGACGTGTGGCGTTTTTATGGGCGCTATATGAGTTTACCCTCTAGAGCCTTTGTTGGTTTATTGGTTTATTGGTTTATTGGTTTATTGGATAACGTATTGAAATGATCTCACTGTTTTTTAAATGCTTGCTTGGTGCGGCTGCCGTTTTACTGATTGCGCTGTTGTCGAAGAGTAAGAGCTTTTACATCGCTGGCTTAGTGCCGTTGTTTCCTACCTTTGCTTTGATTGCTCATTACATTGTTGGTACTGAACAAACTATGGTGGAGTTACGCACAACGGCGCTATTTGGGCTGTTTTCGCTTGTGCCATACGCGGCTTATCTTGGCGCGGTTTATGTGTTCAGTTATCGCTATAACTTGGTGTCGACACTCTCATTAGCCACTGTTGTTTGGGTTATGTGTGCTTCTATGCTGCTGTTAGGTTGGACGCGCTTAGTGCCCAGTGCGATTTAATGAGGTTGTTCTGAAGAGTGATGAGCTGTTTTATTTCGCCAGTAGCCAAAACAAAAAAGGTGACGCGGGGCCACCAAAAGGGAAAAGCGTTTTATTTTTATTCTGGCTGAGCGGGGGAGCTGCAGCCAGTTTAGGTAGAGCCTAACTATAAGGCGTTCGTGCTTACCAGAAGATCCAAGCGAACAGTGTCAGTATTAAGATACAAACTAGGTTCAACACCATACCGATTCGCATCATCTCTTTCTGCTTGATGTGACCAGAAGCAAAGACAATCGCATTCGGCGGTGTCGCAACTGGCAGCATGAAGGCACAAGAAGCAGCAACAGCAATCAGAGCTGACAAGATAACTGGCGACATACCTAGTGCTTCAGCAATGGTTGCGAAGACTGGGACAAGCAGTGCAGCACTGGCTGTGTTACTTGCGAATTCAGTTAGGAATACGACGAACGCTACTACCGCTAGAATTGTAAGAAGTACGCCAGCTGTTTCTAAAAAGCCACTAAGAGAGTGCGCAAGGAATACGCTGGTTCCGGTCGCTTTCAGAATGTTACTTAAACAGATACCGCCACCGAATAGGATTAATACGCCCCAATCCGTTGTCTTCTCAACATCTTTCCACTCGACCGCTCTAGAAGCGCCAAGCAGTACAATCGCGCCAATCGCAACCAAGCTATCAAACTTCGAGAAGCCGCCGATCATTGCATTGATTGGCTTACCGAATATCCAAAGCGTTACCGTTAGAAGGAAGATAGACAGTGTGATTTTCTTGCTGTTCGTCCATTCAACAGGAGCGTGGTCTAGCTCGAATTTGTGGTCAAGCTTTGGCTTAGTCATCACATACAGAATAATCATCGCGACTGGCAGTAAGATCATCGTGATCGGTAGGCCAAGCGCCATCCATTCAGTAAAACTCAGGCCAACTTCTGCAGCTGCGATTGCGTTCGGTGGGCTACCTACCACGGTTGCAATACCACCGATCGATGCACAGTAAGCGATACCTAGTAGTACGAATACGTAGGTGTTGCGGTCTTCACTTTGGTCGACTTTGTTCATGATACCGAGAACAAGAGGCAGCATCATCGCGGTGGTCGCTGTGTTTGAAATCCACATTGATAATCCAGCACTCACACCAAATAGCATGAATACCGCCACTGACATTTTACCTTTCGCTAGTATCAGCACTTTGTCAGCAATCGCTTTATCTAGCTCTTGCTTGTTGAGTGCGGCGGCAAGGGCAAAACCACCCATAAATAGGAAGATGATTGGGTTGGAAAAGTTTGCCAAAGCAGCGGGCGTGTTAAATACACCGAACAAGACAGCCAATAGGGGAACGAGCAAAGCGGTGATGCTGACGTGGATAGCCTCGGTTAACCATAAGATCGCAACAAACACGAGAATACTTAGGCCAGTGTTCACTTGTGTTTCGAACGGGAGGGTATTGATCAAAAGTGCAAATAACGCGAAATTGCCGATTAATATCATGCTGTTGCGGGTAAACAACCAGTGTTTCAGTGTAGTAACAAGTGCCGTCATAAGACGCTCCTTTTGTTTATCCTCGTTTTATTGGTGCACCAACTTCATTGAGTGGTGCTTATTATTTTCGAGGAATCTTGTTTTCAAGTTATACAGTCCTCAAAGTAAAAAGCTTCGAGGTGTATGGCTTGATGTAGGGTCAGACTTTGTTGGGAGAATGTTACTTAAGTTAATAAAGGCGTGTTGGTGTGTTTTTGTGTAACAGTGGGGAAGTGTGAGGCAACAAATTTAAAATGTGTAGGTTTCTACACATCGGTATCTGCTGGGTCTGCAATCGGGCTAGGAATCGGGGATGATTCTTGTTTTGGGTTCGGCTGAATCGGTTCTTTAGGCCCTAAAAATTTGGGTGTCGTGCCCATAATATACAGATCAAGAAACGCTTTGGTTCGTGCAAAAACTTCTCTTAAACGTATTGAGAGGCCTGAGTGATGAGTTGGACCGGAAACCGCCAAACATTGCGCATGAATATCATAAGAATTTGCGATAAACAGTGCTCTTTCACAGTGAAATTCTTGAGTGATGATGAGGAAGTTATCGGTATCGAATATCTTTTTAGCACGAACAATGGAATCCAAAGTTCGAAAGCCAGCATAATCCAGATTGATACGCTCGTCGGGGACACCCGCTCTCAATAGGTCGCGTTTCATCGTCCAAGGTTCATTGTAAGAACGATGAGCATTGTCACCACTAAGTAAGAATTGATTGACCTTCTCACGATCAAAAAGCTCAATTGCGGCCTCAATTCGATATTTATAATAATCGTTGAGTGTTCTGCCTAAATATTTGCTGGTGCCAAGCACAACGGCGACTTCGCGTTCAGGTACTTCATCGATTTCGTAGATGATGCGATCTTTAGCCTGCCATGAAACCCAAAAATCGATCGCAATAACCGCAGCGCTGCCCACCAGAAAGACTAGGAAAGAGCCATACAAAAAGCCTTGCAGTTTCTTGCAAGCTTTAGGTAAGTAGTTGCGAAAGATATGAGAATCGAATTTCACTCTCGGTAAGGTCCTTTGTGCATGAGCATAATTTTTTGAGTGCTCGATAATACCAAATAAAAATGAGAAAAATCAGTTAAAAAGACAAGACAATGTAAAGAAAAAAGCCCCTGCAGTTGCAGAGGCTCTTATAAGAGTAGTTAACGCTCTTTATTCCAAGCGCAGTACGCTTTATTCAAAGTACAGCACGTTTTATTAGAATGCAGTACGCTTGTAACGACGGTAAACCGGCTGCCAGAAGTGCTGGTCAATCGCTTGTTGTAGTGCTTCTTCAGTGATCTCTAGTGCAACACCTTGTTCGATAGCTTTCTTACCAACAGCAAGAGCGATCTTTTTAGACACGGTGTGGATCTCTTCCAATGGTGGAAGTAGAGCACCTGAACCATTGATGGCTAGTGGAGAACACGTTGCAAGCGCACGGCTTGATTCCATCAGCATTTCATCAGTGATGCGTGAAGCATTCACAGCCAATACACCAAGGCCGATGCCAGGGAAGATGTAGCTGTTGTTACACTGAGCGATTGGGTAAGTGGTGCCGTTATGAGTTACTGGTTCAAACGGGCTACCTGTCGCAACCAATGCTTGGCCATCAGTCCAACGAATAATGTCGTTTGGTGTTGCTTCAACACGGCTTGTTGGGTTTGATAGTGGGAATACGATAGGACGTTCACAGTGAAGGTTCATCTCTTTGATGACTTCTTTGCTAAACAGACCCGGTGCGCCAGATACACCAACCAATACGGTTGGTTTAGCATGACGAACAACGTCTAGTAGAGAGAAACCCGTACCGTCGCTTTCCCAATCTTTGGTGTTCGCGTTGGTTTGTACTAGGCGCTGTTGGAAATCAAGCAAGTTTTGCATGCCTTCCTGTAGCAGACCCCAACGGTCAACCATGTAAACTTGAGAGCGAGCTTGTGCATCGCTGATACCTTCAGACACCATTTGAGCAATGATGGCTTCAGCAATACCACAACCAGCAGAACCCGCACCTAAGAAGGTAATACGTTGGTCTGAAAGTTTGGTGTTTGCTGCTTTACATGCTGCAAGTAGAGAACCAACTGTTACTGCTGCTGTACCTTGGATATCATCGTTGAAACAACAGATGCGATCTTTGTAGCGCTCAAGCAATGGCATTGCGTTCTTTTGTGCGAAATCTTCGAACTGAACTAGAGCATCTGGCCAACGGCGTTGAACCGCTTGGATGAACTCTTCAACGAATGCATCGTAATCAGCACCTGTGATACGAGGGTGACGCCAGCCCATGTACATTGGGTCTGCAAGACGTTGAGGGTTGTTGGTACCCACATCAAGCACGATTGGTAGCATGTAAGCTGGGCTGATACCGCCACAAGCTGTGTAAAGTGCTAGCTTACCAATTGGAATACCCATACCACCGATGCCTTGGTCTCCCAAACCAAGAATGCGCTCACCATCCGTAACCACGATAACTTTAACGTTGTGGTTTGTCGCATTATTCAGTAGATCATCGATACGGTCGCGGTTTGGGTATGAGATAAACAGACCACGGCCACGACGGTAAATATTTGAGAAGTTCTCACATGCTGCGCCAACTGTAGGCGTGTAAATGATAGGCATCATTTCAGAAATGTGGTTTTGAACTAAACGATAAAAAAGCGTTTCATTTGTGTCTTGGATGTTACGAAGGTAGATATGCTTATCCATATCACTTTCGAAGTTACAATATTGCTTGTACGCACGTCCAACTTGCTCTTGGATTGTTTCGGTTGTTTCCGGTAACAAACCTTCAAGGTTAAAAGAGCTACGTTCTTCAGCAGAGAATGCACTGCCTTTGTTTAGAAGAGGGGTACTTAGTAGAGCAGGACCAGCGTAAGGGATATATAGAGGGCGTTTATCGTTGTTCATTGGATGCCTAATATGGGAGAAAGGGTAACTGAAAAATGATAACGGTTTAGTTATTCAATTGTAAATAGTTTCCCTCCGATCTTTGCAAACAAAATGATATTCTTACCCATGTCCCACACTTATCGAATTTGAACGTCATAATTCGTTATACTTTGCTCACACTTTTTGCGACTTTCCCTCTTTATGTCATTACTGCCCATCGATGCTTATCAAAACGTATTCCACGAACAAATCGTTGATTCTCACCTTGTCGTAGAGGCTGAAACCGGATCAGGTAAATCTACGCGCTTACCAATTTGGGCTTCCCAACACGGGCGAGTTCTGGTGGTTGAACCAAGGCGTATCGCGTGTACTTCACTGGCTAAATATCTCGCACAGCAATCGGGCGAGAAGCTTGGTAGTAAAGTGGGTTATGCGATTAAGCTTGAATCGGAATACAACGAGCAAACCAATGTTGTTTTTGTTACTCCCGGTATCGCGTTGCGCTGGCTATCTGAAGATGGGCTTGCTGGCTTTGATGTCATCGTTGTCGATGAATTTCACGAAAGGCGTTGGGATATCGATTTGCTGGTGGCGATTCTGAAACAAAAAGAGAGCCATCGCTTGGTGATCACGTCTGCAACCATCGAAGGGGAACGTCTCGCTCACTATTTGAATGCGGGTCGGATAAGCTGCGAAGGTCGCACCTATCAAGTGGATATTGAACACCGAGCGAACGAATCCAGAATACTGCCTGATATTCGACATCTAGAGCAGCGCATCGCCGAAGAAGTGAATCATCAATTGATCGCTTCTTCTGGCGATATGTTGGTTTTTCTGCCAGGTAAAAAAGAGATCGTGCAATGCGAACAAGCCTTGGCAAAGAATCCAGATATCCAAGTGGTGAAACTGCACGCATCGGTCAGTGATAAAGAGCGAGATTTGGCGCTCGCTGGTCGTAATATCGAAATTAAAAACGACGGCGACAGTTTGAGGAAAGTCATTCTTGCCACCAACGTGGCAGAAACTTCGTTAACCATTCCTGACATTGGTGTTGTGATAGATTCAGGATTAGAAAGACGCACCGTTCAACGAAACGGTAGAACGACTCTGATGCTTAAATCCATATCACGAGCCAGTGCCAAGCAACGAGCTGGTCGTGCGGGCAGGGTGATGGATGGTGTTTGTGTGCGTCTATATGGTGAGCATGCAGTGTTGGAGTTAGTGACACCGCCCGAACTGCAACGCGAAGAATTAACCGAACCTATGTTGGCCGCGGCATGTTGTGGCAACTCGATCGAGAGCTTATATTTTCTTGATCCAATCCCCGAGAAGTCGTTAAACAGCGCAACACAAACCTTGTTGATGATGGAAGCGATTAATACCGACCATCAAATCACTGAGCACGGCAAAAAGCTCTACCCGCTGCCGATTGATGCTTTGTATGCCGATATTGTCACGCGAATCAAAACCAAAGCACTTAAAGAAGCGATGGTGGATCTCACGGCGGCGCTGTCCGTTCCGGCTCGCTTGTATCAGTTACCGAACAATGCAGAACATCTTGAAGCACTAGCGCAAAAAGAGAAAGAAGGGTGTGATTTAAGCCTGTTGATTCAGATTGTGCGTGGTCGCGAATATCCGCATTTAGACATCGACCAACAGGCACTGAATGAAGCACAAGGACTGGCTAAGCAAATGCGGGAGGTGTTTGAGCTTCCTCAGCTAGAAGTCGCGTCACGTTTCCAACGCATTGAACTGCTTAACACTATTGTTCAACTTCACCCAGAACTGGTGTTCGTACGCAGACTGAAACGAAAAGAAGCCTTTGCTAATGGAACGTTAGAGGTGGTGCTCGGTCGTCAGAATCGTTTCCCGGACAATGCACAAGCGATGTTGGTGCTTGATACCCATAGTTTGCCGGGAAGAGGCGTTAAGCAAACACTGACCTTAGCTACGGTCACTGCACCTATTCCTTTGGATCTTATGATTGAAGCGGAGATGGGAGAGTGGCAACAAGGTGAAACCGTGGTTAATGATGATGGCGTCTTTACTGAGATGGCTTTGGTGTACGCAGGCCGTACGATTACGAGCAAGCTTACTGCGGCAGAAGGTCAGTTATCATTAAAGCCAATCGTCGATCTTGTGTTAAAAGGCGCCCATCTTCCCGGTTTTGCACAAGCTCGTACTCAAGAAATCAAACATTGGCAGCTGTATGTGAAACTTGGGCTCGATGAACAAGTCCAATACAGACCAGAAATTGACCAAATGAACTTTGAGCTATGGTTTATAGAACAACTTGAAGTGTTAGGTGTCACGGATGTCTGCGAGTTGGAAATGTTTGAACATTCTGATATGCCGTTTGATGGAATTCCAATTTGGCTATATCCAGAGTTTGCGGAAAAATACCCGTTTGCATTGAGCCTTGCTGACTTACATCTTGATGTTGAATACTTCCCTGCAAGAAAGCTAATTCATGTGCATTATCAGTCGGGGAGTCGAAAGCTATCGCCTAAGCGTTGGGAGCTTCCAACATGGTCTGGTTGGCGGATTCAATATAAGAAAGCGAGTCGGATTATCGACATAAAATAGATGGATAAGTTTTATCTCTAAAATATTAATC
This sequence comes from Vibrio sp. QJM3NY_15, assembly GCF_057785995.1. Taxonomy (NCBI): domain Bacteria; kingdom Pseudomonadati; phylum Pseudomonadota; class Gammaproteobacteria; order Vibrionales; family Vibrionaceae; genus Vibrio; species Vibrio sp. QJM3NY_15. The sequence continues at coordinate 2,204,881 of NZ_CM173517.1, read as the reverse complement.
AAATAGGTGCATATATGATTTTTCAGTGTTTTTTATGTTACAAGTTTGATTTTTATATGCCTTTTTAACCAATCAAAAGGTCATAAAAGACCATTCTTCTATATCCTATTGCTATAAAGAAAGAGTTGATAGATATTGAGTATATTGTGTTGCCAAAGTGTCGGGGGACATCATGGATAAACAGGAAGAGACGCGTGTAGAGTTCGATTACACAACATTTCTTGGCGCCTCATGCAGTAAAAAATGGACTTTTCTGGAAGCTCTCACCACTATTGCGCCAGTATTCAGTACTGTCTGGAGAGATAGCATTAAAGAGCTCGCCAGCCCGGAAGATCGCTTATGGCAAATGGCATTGAAATCAATGTCGACGCGTAAAAGTGATGAGTCGAACATTGTTACCTTGCTTAAGCTTGCCAAGCTAGAAGGGATCAATGAGCTCAAGGTTGTCATGCCATATTCGCTTGAAGACGAGCAGATTGATTATATTGAATCGCGTAGTCATTTGGTGATTGCAGATAACTCTGGTGAAGAGTTCACTATCAAGCTTTGATTAAATATACATTGTAAAAAGGGCCTCAATATTGAGGCCCTTTTAGTATCTAAAATTTGTGCTTACTAGCTAGCTTTCTAGTATGTGATTAGTCGACTAATCAATTAGTCCGTAATCGGCACGAAGTACATCAATGATTTCTTGCTTCGGATTGTCGCTTAATACAATCTCACCACCGGTGATTTTCGATGCGATATCAAGGTAAGTACGAGAAAGAGACATCAATGCATCCAAAGGAAGTTCATTGTCACGAGCTAATGCTTCACGTTCTGGCATGCGTTCTTTGTTCAAAAGAATATCCGCGTCAGGGAAGTAGTTAAGTAAGAACTGGCGGAATCCTTCTTTAGAATTCTCAACGATGTTGCCCTTGCTGTACTCTTGAGTATCCCAAATACGAGATGAATCTGGCGTACCCACTTCATCCATGTAGATAAGCTTTTCTTTGCCTTGAGCATCGTTCACGTACCCGAACTCAAATTTCGTATCGACAAAGGTTTGATCGACTTTTGCTAGCGCTTGGCTAATTACGTTGAAGCCTTCTTTTAGAAGTTTCTCGTAATGCGCAATGTCACTTGCTTGAGTAAAGTTGAACGCTGCGAAGTTGTCTTCGATGTTGTTGCGAGTGATGTTCACATCATCCGCTTCTGGAACGCCAGGAATCCCTTTCAAAATCCCTTTTGTCGAAGGCGTGATCAGTAGCTCAGGTAATTTCTTGTCTTTCTCAAGGCCTTCAGGCATCTCGATACCGCAGAATTCACGTTCGCCGTTCGCGTATGCACGCCACATAGAGCCTGTGATGTATTGACGACAAATCGCTTCGATCATGACTGGGCGAGCTTTTTGTACAATCCATACGAATGGATGAGGGATATCAAGAATGTGACTGTCAGCAAGGCCGTTGTCTTTAAACAATTTGAACCAGTGGTTAGAGATAGCATTCAGAGCCGCTCCCTTACCTGGAACACCTTTAAGATTACCTTCACCACGCCAAATACAATCAAACGCAGAGATACGGTCACTGATCACCATGATGGCTAAAGGCGCATCGGGCGCTACATTGTAGCCTTTCTCTTTAATTAGTCGTTGGCTATCTTCTTCAGTTAACCAGTAGACCGAACGAACCTTGCCACTGTGGACAGGTTTATCAGTACGGATTGGTAGGTCATCATTTACGGCAAGAACTTGATCAGCAAGGCTCATTTAGACATTCCTATCTTTTATCAAACGTCATACAGAGAAGTGCGGTGTGCACATGATTAGACGGGCATTATACCCAATCTACTATTTGCTTCCAGATAAAAAGCAAACGATTGCTAAATCTATTGATCAAATAAAAACCCCCGCCTAACTATTCGCTAGAAAATTGGCAAATTGTAGGGCAGGGGAAGGCAGTCTGTTGGGCTGTGTTTTGGGGCTATGCTGTTACGTTAACTTAAGTTTGTGAGTTAAATTGTTAAGCGAGGTTGGCTTAATGAATACGCTCTGAAGTTTCATCCATGAAGAACACTTCGCATTGAAAGCGTTGGCCTAACGTTCTTAGGTATTGTTGGCTGAATGAGTCGATCGACGTACTCGCAACGATTGCGCTTGCGTTTCCTGAGCGTATTGCTTTCTCGACTGTCTCTACTTCATTCATTTGGTTCGACGCTTTCATATGGATAACACGCTCGCAGCAAACATTGTGTTGCTTAAGCTGCTTAGCAGATGGTCTTGGCGTTTGAGCAGTAAACAGCAGCCATTGATGTTGATTGGACAGCAACGCCATTCTTGCGAACAACGCTTCCTCGTTTGAGTTTTTGCTTTTACGAGAAACTGATGTAAATGCGCAGTGAACTAGCGGGCTAGAGTGTTGGGCTTTAACGTGTGCTTGAATCATTTTGCTGTCCTTATATACATGCTGTATGTGTATACAGTAGTTTTTGTTGCTTATAAGATCAAGCGGTTTTTGCGGGATTATTGGTCGTTTTATTGCAGGTAAGTAAGGGGGTGCTGTTTAAGTTGTTGATACTTATTGTTAAATTAAATTCGACTGATTTTTATATTTTGTCTCATAAATTGAAGAAATGTGATTTCTATACAGGTGTATACAGTGGTTTTTTCAGAAAAGTACTGTATATACCTGTATAGAAGATAAGAAGATAAGAAGATAAGAAGATAAGAAGATAAGAAGATAAGAAGATAAGAAGATAAGAAGATAAGAAGATAAACCCCAGATACAAAAAAAGCGCCTTAGGCGCTTTCTTATATTTCAACGGTGTTACTTATCTCAGTGTTGCTTGGGAGAGTTTTGTTCTCATTTCCATTTCACCAATATTGAACTGGCGAACATCAATGGTTGCAATATCATTGCACTCTTTACATGCATGATGACACTTACCATCTAGGTAGTCGTGCTTTTTTACTAGGCTTGGCTTTTTGCACCAATCACAAACGCCTTCTATTGTGAACATATTTTCTCCTCACCTGTTTAAGTCAGGTGTATTTTCGGCGCAAATTATGACACAAGTAAGACCCATTAGTTAATAGTTTGTTACCCGTTTTTGAGAGGGGGATCGATTGCAACACTAATAAAATCGGTATCTTTGCGATCTTGGAAAATGAATATGTGTAGTTGTTTACGGTTTTGTAACATTTTGTAAAATGGTTTTTAGCGCATTGTTCAAACGTTTCATTTCTTCGTCACATCCATGACCGTCAGGGTGATAGATTTTAGAGAGTTGTTTGTATCGAATCTTAATGCTTTTTTGGTCAGGAATAGATCTAGGTGTGTAGCCAAAGAGAGCACAGGCCACTTGCAAAGCATTCAGACCTTTGTTGTTTTTCTGCTTCTTCAATTCGTTGTAGATGGTTTGAAGCTGACGCTTTTGCTGCTTAATGGTGAAGTCTTTCGCACTAAGTTGTGCTTCAAGTGTCTGTTGCTGCTGATTCAACTCACCAGATTTCAGGCCTTGTCGCTTTCGCGAGATAACCAGAATCGCGCTGATACTCACTATTGCAATCAAAACGGCCAGCACTGCGCCAATCATATAGTCAGAGCTTGTTAGATTAGAGTGTGTCGCTTGGTCTCTAGAAGTTAGTGTCGAAGGGAAGGTAGTTGGTGGATTTGTATTGGCTTCTGCACTGACGTTGTCATTGAGCTGCTCAATCGAAGAGATTTGCTTGGCACGCTGTTGGTTGAACTGTGCTTCCAGAACGCGATTGTAGCCATCTTCTGCATCAGGATTGTTTTTTAAAGCTGCTTCATACCATAGCTGCGCTGCATCTAACGGTTGCAGTAGATCTTTATCAAGTGAGGACTCATAGATCTTGGCTACTTCTAGAGGCGCTTGCTTGTTACCTTTCAATGCCGCTTTGATGAACCATTCTAAGGCGAGTTTGTTATCTTGCTCCACGCTTGTTCCCGCCAAGTACCATTCGCCAAGTCTAAACTGCGCATCTGCATTGCCGCTGTCCGCTGATTGCGAATACCAATAGAATGCGTCATCGATGTTTTTAGGCACGTCAGCACCCAGCTCATACGATTGGGCTAATCGATACTGAGACGTTGAGTCTTGAGGTTGTGGATCCAATGAGAGTTCACTGCTGCTTTTCGCATGAACGAAATGTGGGGCGAACAATTGTATCGTGGAAAAGACTAGGGCTAGAAATAGAGTTCTAAGAAGTGACGATGACCAGAAGTTGGATAAGATAAGCAAAAGATAAGTCTCGTAAAAAAGCCCAGTGCCGATGTATCAGTATGAATACGCTATGTGGCTGAGTGTTAAGTCGTAACGCTTAAAATAAGCCATACGACTGACAAGCAACTATATAGTGGTTAATTCAATAGATAAAGGTAACTGGGCTTTAATCGTGCTACTTCAGCGGCAAGATTTGAATTTCTACGCGACGGTTACAAGCACGACCTTGAGACGTGTTGTTGTCACATAGAGGGTAGCGTTCACCGTTACCACGAGCAATAGCACGGCCTGCAGCGACATCTTGAGAAATCAAGAATGCACGAACAGATTCAGCGCGACGCTCAGAAAGGATTTGGTTCGATGATTCGCTGCCAGTGCTGTCAGTGTGACCTTCGATCACTAGGCTCGTGTCTGGGTATTCAACTAAGATACGAGCAACACCGCGAAGTGTGTTGTGAATGCTTGATTCTAAAGCGTAAGAGCTTGATTCGAAGCCAATGCCGTTTTCTAGACGAAGTAGAAGCTGGTTCTCACCAACACGCTCTACTTGAACGCCAGAGTTCATTAGCTCTTCGCGAAGTGCTGCTTCTTGTCGGTCAAAGTAGTAACCAATACCACCGCCAACAGCTGCACCACCTGCCGCACCAATCAGTGCGCGTTTACCACGATCTTTAGAGTTGTCACCAGTAGCAGCACCAGCAACGGCACCAGCGATTGCACCAATTAGAGCGCCTTGAGTTGCAGAGTTAGTCTCAGATTCGCCAGTTGTAGCGTTTTGGCGTTGAGTTGCCTGACAACCCGTTAAAGCGACAGTAAGCGCTAGGGCTAGTGTGATTTTTTTCAACGTATTTCTCCATCATGTACTTCTGTCAAACATATAAGTAACGAATGACAACAATTAGTCCTGTAAGTCTTAATGATGGTTTTTATCAATACGCTGAAGCAATGTAAAGTGGCACTATGATTTAGTTATCTTTTTAACTGCTTGGGCACCGCCAACTGGACGATTAACAGACAACTTGCGACCTTTCTTCAAACCAACTTCGTAGTCTGCGGTGAGGTTTTTCATCGCTTCTCTTAGTTGTTGTTTGAAGGTTTCACGGTCAATATTTTCAAATTCTTTATCAATATAGTTATTGATTTTGTTGTTTGACTCGTCGTCCGGGGTAATGGTTGGCAACTTTTCAAGCGCACCTTCTACCCAGCCAGAAACGTAAGAATTTACGCGACGAGTGACTTCGAGTGAACCTGTCCCTGATCCTGCAAAGCTGTTTCTGAATTGGCCAGTATGCTCGTTCAATTCACGATAAATGATGTCGAAAGCGAAGGCAGCGAAGATCGCGCGGTCAGCTTCGCCAATGAATTCCACACGCTTAAGGCCTTTGTGGTTCAGTAACACGGCTTCTACGCCAAACTTAGTGTTGATACCACGAATAACGCGCAACAGAGTAGAGCTGATGTTTGCCGGCAACAGGTGACTGGATTGAGTTTTCCCCATTTTGATAAATTCAATATCGTCTTTCTCGAGACCATATTTCAGCATCAAGTTATGCGCCATCTTTATTGCATTGGCCGCTTCGTTGACGTTCGCTGAATTTCCAAGCTCAAGACACTTGGCTATTTTCTTTAGGGCTTTTTTCTTATCCATCGACTACTTAATCATTACCGCAAATTTTGAAAAGTCCGACATTTTACATGTTTTGTCAGATAACAGAAAGCCCAAACTGGCTTGGATCGTATTAAAAGGGCTCTGATGCAAGTGTGGAAGGCGATGTAGAGGGGCAATAAAAAACGCCATCAAGAGCATTGATGGCGTTAGTGACACAATTTGTCATTATGGCTAGAGCTTTAGCAAACTAGATCCCAAGTTCATCGAGTAGATCTGCTGCTGCATCGTTACCTGAGCTTTGTGCTGGTTTGTTCGCTTCTTGCATTTTTTTCTGAGTCGCTTCAAGAATGCTATCTGGACATTCGTCTTCAGCGATTTCAAATTCTTCCAATTGGATGAATTCTGTCTTATCCATTGCAAGCTCAAGATAGAAGATGTTGTTGTTTGCAGTCGAGAAAGTCACACGACGAGCTTGTGGACGATCAAGGTTAGTATCAACAGAAAGGTTAACTTGCTTGTTCAGTGCGAGCATTTTCGGTTGGTTCTGCGTGATGTTAGTTTGCAGTTCTTTACGAATTTTGTTCGTGAAATCACCAACCAACTGGTTCATTAATTCGCCCAAAACATCGCCCACTTCGTCAGACGTGTGAAGTACCGCGAGCTCATCTTCTGGCATGCCCATGTTACGCATGTAATTGGTATAGATCTCTAGCGCCGCTTTAGACGTAAAATTAATTACAACAAGACCAGAAAAGCCGCCGTCAAATAAAACGAAGCAACCAAAATCTGGTTTAAGACTGGTCTTGTTAATCTTTTGCACCATAGCTGAATAGGACACCTGAGAAGCCGTCGCTGAAGTGAGTACGCTTGATACTGATTGGCATAGCTTAAGAAGAATATCTTCAGTTGTGACTGTTTTGTTTTTTTTCATTGTTATGTGCTCATGGAGATGTCTTAAACAAAATGTTATTCAGTATATTGCGACTGAATTAAGACGAAAGTGACTATTTCTCCATTCTTGCATTCAGATTCTGATTTGATCATCTTTTTATATGATCTTAATAGTAGTAAAGTGACGAAATTCAAAGAAAATTACTAAAAATCTCAGATAACCCAATGCTGATAGGATCAGCGAAGTAGGGGCAGGAAGCAAATGTTACCAAGACTTCAACTCAATGCTGATGTCGATCCAGTTGTCGTACGCTTTTTAGATGAACTAAAAATAGCGGGCTTTACTGGCGACATTGAGTCTCAATATTCGAGCCGTTTGGCCGTGGCGACTGATAACAGTGTGTACCAGCAATTGCCGCAGGCGGTCATTCTTCCCAAGACAACAAACGATGTTGTTTTGATCGGTAAAGTGGGTGCTCAGTCTGCTTACGAACGAGTGACTTTTTCCCCTCGTGGTGGCGGTACCGGAACCAACGGTCAATCCTTGACGAAAGGTGTCGTGGTTGACATGTCACGCCACATGAATAACGTTCTTGAAATTAACGAAAAAGAGGGCTGGGTGAGAGTTCAGTCTGGTGTCGTTAAAGACCAATTGAACGATGCTGTGCGTCCCTACGGCTACTTTTTCTCTCCCGACCTTTCAACTAGTAACCGAGCAACCTTAGGTGGCATGGTCAATACCGATGCTTCTGGCCAAGGGTCTTTGAAATACGGCAAAACCTCTGATCATGTGTTGTCATTGCAAGCCGTCTTCGCAGATGGTTCATGTCTCGAATCCGATTTATCACACGGTTTGCCTGCTGAAGGTGAATTTGCTCACCATGCACTTGCAGTAACTGAAGCCGTTTGTCGAGACAAGCGCGCTCAAATCCTCAATAAATTCCCTCCGTTAAACCGCTTCCTTACAGGCTACGACCTGAAGAATGCGATCAACGAAGAAGATGACAGCTTTGACCTGACTCGTGTCCTATGTGGCGCAGAGGGTTCATTAGCATTCATTACGGAAGCAAAGCTGAACCTCACGCCGATTCCGAAAGCGCGCACATTGGTTAACGTGAAATACAACACGTTTGATTCTGCGCTGCGTAATGCGCCGTTCATGGTCGAAGCGAAAGCGCTGTCTGTAGAAACGGTGGATTCAAGAGTATTGAACCTAGCGAAGCAAGACATCGTTTGGCACACCGTGAGCGATTTGTTGATGGATGTTCCAAATAAAGAGATGCTTGGCATCAACATGGTTGAGTTTGCAGGCCAAGATGAAGCGGAAGTTGAACAACAAGTTCAAGCGTTGACTGCACAGCTTGAAAGCATGGTAGAAACCGAAGAAGCGGGTGTGATTGGCTTCCAAGTGTGCAGCGATTTAGCGAGCATTGGCCGAATCTACAACATGCGTAAAAAAGCGGTGGGTCTGTTAGGTGCGGCGAAAGGCCGAGCTAAGCCGGTCGCTTTTGCTGAAGATACCTGTGTACCACCAGAAAACTTGGCGGATTTCATCTCTGAATTTAGAGTATTACTCGATTCAAAACAGTTGAACTACGGCATGTTTGGTCACGTTGATGCGGGCGTATTACACGTTCGTCCGGCACTTGATCTGTGTGACCCGATGCAAGAAGCACTGATGCACGAAGTCTCTGATGAAGTGGTTAAGCTGGTGGCGAAATACGGCGGCTTGATGTGGGGTGAGCACGGTAAAGGTTTCCGTTCTGAGTATGGCCCTGACTTCTTTGGTGAAGAGCTGTTTACTGAGTTAAGACGTGTTAAAGCGGCGTTTGACCCGCACAACAAGATGAACCCAGGCAAGATCTGTACGCCATTGGAAAGTGACGCTGAATTGGTGAAAGTCACCGATACTAAGCGTGGCTTCTATGACCGTCAGATCGACGTACAAGTTCGTGATAGCTTCAAACAAGCGATGGAATGTAACGGTAACGGCTTGTGCTTCAACTACGATACTAGCTCGCCAATGTGCCCTTCGATGAAAGTCACGGCTGATCGTCGTCATTCGCCAAAAGGCCGCGCAGGCTTAGTGAGAGAGTGGTTGCGTCAGTTAACGGAACAAGGCGTCGATATTCTCGATTTAGAGCAAGAAGCGCTGAAGGACAATACTCCGGTTAAAACCATGGTGGAACGTGTTCGTAATACAATGAACAAACGCCATGAATACGATTTCTCGCATGAAGTTCACGAAGCGATGAACGGTTGTCTTGCGTGTAAAGCGTGTGCGAGCCAGTGTCCGATTAAAGTCGATGTGCCGAGTTTCCGTTCTCGATTCTTGAATATCTATTACTCACGTTACCAACGCCCAGCAAAAGACTATTTAGTCGCTAACATTGAAACCATGCTGCCGTTAATGGCGAAAGCGCCAAAGGTTGTTAACGCTGCCTTGGGTCAAAAGTGGATACAAACCGCAACGGCTAAAACGGTCGGTTATGTCGATGCACCATTGATGTCGGTGCCTACGCTAAAAAATCGTCTGGCGAGCAAAGAGCTGCAACTCTTCGATCTTCAATATCTAGAAGGGCTCTCTTCTGAGCAGAAGAAACAGCACGTGTTGATCGTTCAAGACCCGTTTACTAGCTTCTATGATGCAGAGGTAGTTGAAGACTTCGTCACTCTGGCTCAAAAGCTTGGTAAAACTCCGGTATTACTGCCATTTAAACCAAATGGTAAAGCACTCCACATTAAAGGCTTCTTAAGTCGTTTTGCGCGTGAAGCGAAATCAACATCGGATTTCTTGTCAATGGTTGCTGATATCGGTATACCTTTGGTGGGTGTTGATCCTGCTCTTGTACTTTGTTACCGCGATGAATACGTTGAGATCTTGGCTGACAAGCGTGGAGACTTTGATGTACTGACTGTGCATGAATGGTTAATGCCATCGTTGGGTGAGTTTGAGGCTCGTTCCGCAAGTGAAGAGATGTGGTACTTGTTCGCTCACTGTACTGAGAAGACCAAAATGCCGAACGCTGAAAAAGAGTGGGGCGCTATCTTCAAACACTTTGGTGCTGCGTTAACCAGCGTTCCTGTCGGCTGTTGTGGCATGGCGGGCACCTTCGGGCACGAAGTCGATAAGCTACAAATGTCGAAAGATATATACGGTCTAAGTTGGAAGCCAAGGATGCAAGACTTACCGAAAGAGCGTTGCTTAGTGACGGGTTATTCCTGTCGAAGCCAAGTGAAGCGTTTTGAGGGTGAGAAGCTTGCCCACCCATTACAGGCGCTCGCAAAAATTCTTTAATACATTTAGCCCAGCAATTGCTGGGCTTTTTTCTAAACTAACAATGGAATTGTTAATAAGGAAAGCTATGAGATTTCTAGAGTTAAAAATACCACCCGTTGCACTATTCATTATTGTATTCATGGCCTCGTACTTCTGTGCTCAGCAGTTGAGCCAAGGAACATTGACACTGCCTTATGGAATGGCTGTGCTCGGTATCGGGATTGTATTGAGTGGCGTTATTGGAGTATCAGGCATATGGGAGTTTCGTAAACAGAAAACCACCGTTAATCCGATCAAAGTCGAAACCGCCTCTGCTGTCGTTGACAGTGGAATCTTTGGCTACACGCGAAACCCAATGTATCTAGGGCTATTTATCCTACTGTTTTGCTTTGGCTACTTCTTCCAAAACTTATTCAGTGTTTTGTTCAGTTTTGTATTCGTAATTTACATGAATCAGTTCCAAATTAAGCCAGAAGAACGCGCTCTAGAGCAATTATTCGGTGCGGAATATGTTGATTACAAACAAAAGGTTAGACGCTGGATCTGATGTGCATTCAGATACAATCAAGCAATTAGATAATAATCATTATCGTTTGGTTGATCTATATCACAAATTAATGTGTTTTAGGTTTCATATTGATTTCTTATAAAATAGTCTGCGCTTCATTATTAAAATGAATAAAGGCTAGGTAATGAAAATTGTTCAGGCGAAATGGTTGTCGCTAGGTGTCTGTGTAGTGAGTCTGTCTTCAACGTCGGTGTTGGCAGATGTTTCAGCTCGAATTATAAACGGTAAAGAAGCAACACAAGGAAATTGGCCATTTATGGCTGCGCTAGTCTCAAGAAACGTGAACGCTTATGACGGTCAGTTTTGTGGTGCGAGCTTCATTGGCGAGAGATATGTCCTCACTGCTGCTCACTGCGTGGACGATAATGGTCGTGAAGATCTCGATGTGGTGATTGGCGTATCCAACCTTTCTGCTTCTCAAGCGGCACAACATAGATACGCTGTTGAGAATATTTATTTACATCAATACTATAACTATAAAACGAACGACAGTGATATAGCGATTATCGAGCTTGTAGATAAGCCATCGGAGTCAGTGGTGAATCTCGTTGATGGCTACGTTCGCGATAACCTCAATGATGGTCAGATGCTAACGGTAATGGGTTGGGGAGATCAGGACCCATCAGATGGTTCCCTATCCAAGAGTGAACTGTATCAGGTGGATGTTCCTTTAGTTAATCAGTATGAATGTAGTCGTGTCTATGGCGTTGTTGGCAGTGATGCATTCTGTGCGGGTTACAGGGACGGTGGTTATGACTCTTGTCAGGGTGACAGTGGTGGTCCAATCGTTTTGTCGACAAATGGAAAATATGAGCAACTGGGCATTGTAAGTTGGGGTGACGGTTGTGCAAAGGCCAACGCTTACGGAGTCTATACCAATATTAGTTACTTTGATGATTGGATTAATGAACAGAAAGCGGGGTTTAGTTATCGTCAAATGGAAATGCTAGGTGCAAGATTATTGGCGCCTGTCTCACATACTTTTGAATTTACCAACAAGTCTGATCAAAATATCGAAGTAAATCATGTTTCTCCTGTACCTTATTACGACACCGTTATAACGGACAACGGATGTAGCACTTTAACAGCAGGGCAAAGCTGTGAAGTTGTGGTGAGTTACGACCTAAACTCAATAGGTGAACATGAATTTGGTATTAATGTTGACACTGATTTATTGTTAGGCACGGTTACTTCAACGGCTTCAGTTATAGGGGCGAGATCTGTAACGAATACTGTGAACTCTTATGTCAGCATACCAAACAGTGGTGTCTACAGCACACAAGCGTGGGGTATCGAAGGAGCAACAATCGTCTCTCCATCAATAGGTAATAGTGAATCGACAATGTTGGTTGTTGAGGGTATCCCTACAGGTACGGTCTCTTTCGATATTACATTATCGTCTGAACTGGATCATGATTACGTTAAGTTCTATCTCAACGGAGAAGAATTCGACAAAGAATCGGGTGAGCTTGCTGGCTCGGTGAACCTACCGTTGGTTCGAGATACTAATAATAGTTTTATGATTAAATATGTGAAAGATTGGTTTGGTTCTGATGGGGACGACAGAGTTACGATTACAAACTTTGCGTATACCGATGAGATAAAGATATCTAAGTCTGAGGGCACGCAGAACGCAAAAAGCTCAGGCGGCGGCAGCGGTGGTTCACTGTCTTGGCATTGGTTACTCGTCCTTTTCGGTGGTTTGATTGTACGAAAGTTACCTTCGGCACTGAAGTTCAAAAAGTAACCAGTACAAATATAATTTGATGGTTAAAAACTAAAAAGCCCAGCTTGAGGATATCAAGCTGGGCTTTATTGATCTTATTCTAGAGCTTATTTACATCGAGATATGTAAATAAGGATGTTGATTAAGCGGCAGCTGCGAACTGAGCTAGAAACATCTCTTTACGTTCGTTGAAGCGGTTTACTAGGTCGTCGACAGAAGCTTGGTCGTATGGCTTAAGACCACTTGCTACCATGCGTTTCACGCCTTTACCTACCACTTCGCCGTCTTCTCTGAAATCGAAGTTCAGTGTCACGATGCCACGCTTGCCTTCAACATCAAAAGTCGCACCTGAGAATTCAACTTCTGGGTGAGACAGGTCTAGACGAGTAAATTCAACTTCCATGCTCTCGTAAATTACAAGAGGGCGTTGGCAGTTGATCATCATCTGTTGCTCTTCCATAAGAGGAACCATGATGTGTGGGAAGTTCATACCAGAGAACTTAACGTAGTTTGTTACTACGTGTTCGATGAATGCTTGATCGTGGCTCTTTTCACCTTCACAAGACATGTGTAGGTACTCTTTGCCTTTCTCGTCAACCAGTGAGCTTTCTTTCTCACACTTGTTGTCAACGCTTAGCGCAATACCGTTACCCACCATACCTGAAAAATCAAAACGCATTTTTTGGCTGATACCTTCTTTTTGCAGAAGTACTGCAAACAAAAGATCGCCAGGCACGCAGAAGCGTTTGTTGTCTTCATCGTGAATTGGGTTGAAGTCAGCGGCTACTTTTTTAGCAAAGTGGCTAGCCTGTTCACGAGTGAATTGAAATTGATTGTCTTCAGTAGAAAAGTAAGGTGTCAGAAACATAGTATCGCTATTAGTCATCAAATCTGGGGTGGATTATAGCTAACTAACTTCGTTCTAATGGTCTATCCAGTTAACTTTGCTTATATATCAGTCGATTAGATAAATACGTTGGATGGTATGTGACGATTTTAAGGGAGATATGGCCTTTGGCTCAATGCAACAAGGGCTAATTAATAGCCCTTGTTTATATGATACTTTAATTAGTGTCGACTAAAGTATTTTAAGTACTAGAAACTGCACAAAGTGCCTTCTGGCATTAGGTGATTATGAACGGATAATTTGAGCAATAAGTTCGCTTGTTCAATATCCGGTGCAAAATATCGGTCTTTATCGTAGAAGCTGACTTTTTCACGCAAAATCTGTTTCGCTTCTTCCACACGAGGAGAAGATAGATTCGGAGCGCGGAAGTCTAGCCCTTGTGCTGCTGCCAAATATTCTACTGCCAATATCCCACGGGTGTTTTCAGCCATGTATCTAAGCCTACGAGCGGCAAAGGTGGCCATTGATACGTGGTCTTCTTGGTTTGCAGAAGTAGGTAGGCTGTCTATTGACGCCGGATGAGCCAAGGTTTTGTTCTCACTTGCTAATGCTGCTGATGTTACTTGAGCAATCATAAAGCCTGAGTTCACTCCGCCGTTATCGACCAAGAAAGGCGGTAGTTTGCTTAGCGCACTATCAATCAGTAGTGCCATTCTACGCTCTGACAAGCTACCGATCTCGGCAATGGCCAATGCAAGGTTATCGGCTGCCATTGCGACGGGCTCTGCGTGGAAGTTACCACCTGAAATGATGTCGCCATCGTCAGCGAAAACAAGCGGGTTGTCGGATACGGCATTTGCTTCAATCGTTAAGGTCTCTGCTGAGTTACGAATCTGCTGTAAACAAGCACCCATCACTTGAGGCTGACAACGCAGTGAGTAAGGATCTTGAACCTTTTCACAACAAGTATGTGATTCACCAATCTCACTCTTTTGGTCAAGCATATGGCGGTAAGCAAGTGCTGCATCCATTTGGCCACGATGACCACGAACGCGGTGTATACGAGGGTCAAACGGACGACGACTACCCAGCGCGGCTTCTACAGACATTGCACCACACACGGTTGCAGACGCGAATAAGTCTTCAGCTGCAAACAAGCCTTCTAATGCAAATGCAGTTGATGCCTGAGTACCGTTTAACAGCGCCAAACCTTCTTTTGGCGCAAGTGTGATTGGTTCCAAGCCAGCGATCTGCATTGCTTCTAGGCCAGTGATGATATTGCCGTTGTGACGTGCTTGGCCTTCACCTAGCAGTACCGTACTCATGTGGGCGAGGGGAGCAAGATCTCCAGATGCACCTACTGATCCTTTTTGTGGAACACATGGGTAAACCTGTGCGTTCACAAGATCGATAAGGGCATTGATGACCTTGAGTCGGATACCCGAGTAGCCACGAGACAAGCTGTTAATCTTTAGCACCATCATCAAACGCACAGTTTCATCAGACATGAATTTACCAATGCCCGCTGCGTGAGAAAGCACGATACTTTTCTGTAGTACTTCTAAATCTTCAGGCGCAATTTTGGTATTTGCTAATAAGCCAAAACCCGTGTTGATACCATAAACAGTGCGATCTTCAGCAATCACTTGTTCTACGACGTGCATGCTCGCTTCAATATCAGGAATCGCTGCTGGATCAAGTGATAAGTTCACAGGGCTACGGCTAATCTTACGCAGTTCAGGTAGGCCTAGAAGTCCTGGTTTAAGTAATAAATTCAACATGTTTTCTCCAGACATTAAAGGCGACGAAGTTCTTCGTTTAGCATAGGTAAATCAAGCTTCTGCTCTTTAGCACACTGCTTGGCAATATCGTAACCCGCATCAGCATGACGCATAACGCCAGTGGCCGGATCATTGTGAAGTACACGAGCAATACGCTGTGATGCATCTTCACTGCCGTCACAACAAATCACCATTCCTGAGTGTTGCGAGAAGCCCATTCCAACACCGCCACCGTGGTGCAGAGAAACCCATGTTGCGCCACCCGCAGTATTTAGAAGGGCGTTCAATAGAGGCCAATCTGATACGGCATCTGAGCCATCCATCATGCCTTCTGTTTCGCGGTTCGGACTTGCCACTGAACCTGAATCTAGGTGGTCACGACCGATAACAACTGGTGCTTTCAGTTCGCCATTCTTAACCATTTCATTGAATGCTTGGCCTAAACGTTCACGATCTTTCAAGCCGACCCAACAAATACGCGCTGGTAGGCCTTGGAACTGAATACGTTCACGCGCCATATCTAGCCAGTTGTGTAGATGTGGGTTGTCTGGAATCAGTTCTTTTACTTTTTGGTCTGTTTTGTAGATGTCTTCTGGGTCGCCAGAAAGGGCAGCCCAACGGAACGGACCGACGCCTTCACAAAATAAAGGTCGTATATATGCGGGAACGAAACCTGGGAAATCAAATGCGTTTTCCACACCTTCTTCCAGTGCCATTTGGCGAATGTTGTTGCCGTAATCTACGGTTGCAGCACCACGGTACTGAAGATCTAGCATGGCTTGTACTTGAATCGCCATAGATTGCTTAGCGGCTTTCACTACTTTCGCTTCATCAACTAAACGTTCTTGTGCTGCTTTCTCCATCGTCCAACCTTGCGGCAAGTAGCCGTTCAGTGGATCGTGGGCAGAGGTTTGGTCAGTCACTACGTCAGGCGTGATATTGCGTTCAACTAACTCTGGGAATACATCAGCAGCGTTGCCTAATAGGCCTACAGATATTGGTGTGTCTGATTCTTTAATCATTGCCATCGCTTCATCTACGCTGGTGGCTTTTTTGTCGACATAGCCAGTACGCAAGCGGTAGTCGATTCGTGATTCATCACATTCAACCGCAATCATCGAAAAGCCAGCCATCGTTGCAGCAAGAGGTTGAGCACCACCCATGCCGCCAAGACCACCCGTTAGAACCCACTTGCCGTTTGCTTCGCCTTGGAAGTGCTTTTTCGCGATAGCAACAAACGTTTCGTAAGTACCTTGAACGATGCCTTGTGAACCAATGTAGATCCAGCTGCCCGCTGTCATTTGGCCGTACATCATCAAGCCTTCTTTATCGAGCTCGTTGAAGTGCTCCCAGTTAGCCCAGTGTGGAACAAGGTTAGAGTTCGCGATCAGTACGCGAGGTGCGTTTTTATGAGTCGGGAACACGCCTACAGGTTTACCTGATTGAACCAGTAACGTTTGGTCGTCTTCTAAACGCTCTAATACTTCAACAATCTTGTCATAACATTTCCAATCTCGTGCCGCGCGACCGATGCCACCATACACAACCAATGCATGTGGGTGTTCTGCCACATCAGGGTCTAGGTTGTTCATCAGCATACGCAGTGGTGCTTCTGTTAACCAAGATTTAGCGCGCAAAGTGGTGCCATGAGGTGCGCGAATTTCGCGAGTCGTATCGAGACGAGGGTCACTGTTGTGGTGTTCCGTCATTTTGGAATTCCTTCTGTTTCACGTTATATCGTTGTAGTTGTAGTTGTAGTTGTAGTTGTAGTTGTAGTTGTAGTTATCGGTATCGCTGGATTAGTCGCTGGCCATTGCACTGGCTATATCCCAACACAAACGTGCCGCCAATCGAGCCGTTTGGCCATCGACGTCGTAGTCTGGGTTGTATTCCGCAATGTCCGCGATAATGAGTTTTTCACTGTGTTGGAAAATCTGT
Organism: Vibrio sp. QJM3NY_15; assembly: GCF_057785995.1. Lineage (NCBI taxonomy): Bacteria > Pseudomonadati > Pseudomonadota > Gammaproteobacteria > Vibrionales > Vibrionaceae > Vibrio > Vibrio sp. QJM3NY_15. The sequence continues at coordinate 2,188,014 of NZ_CM173517.1, read as the reverse complement.
TCTAGAAAAGGAGCGAGCGTTTCATAGCTCACGCCTCTTGCCGCTGGTGCACTTACACCCGGTGCAGTCGCAGCGGGGAAAACATCAAGATCAATGGTGAGATAGAGGTAATCACACTCAGCGATGAATTTTTGCAACGTAACCAGTTGAGCGACTTGGTTTATTTGGGTCATGTTGCGGTCGTGTTCATACCAAACGCCCAGTTGGTCAGCTTTGTTAAAGAGCGCTTTGGTATTGCTGGCACCACTCACGCCAAGACAAGCGTAATGAAACGGCCATTGATGCTTGTGGCAGTAATCGCTGATCTGGTTAAAAGGCGTGCCTGAACTGGGTTTAACATCAGCAATGTCGCTTTCGAATTCTCGAAGATCAAAGTGAGCATCAAAGTTAACGATGCCGATCTTAGGTTTGTGTACTGGCTGATCTTTATAAAGGTGTTCGGCTTTTTTATGTAGATGCTCAGCGAGACCTTGGAACGATGCCCAAGCAACTTCGTGACCACCGCCAAGGGTAATCACTTTGTTGGTTGATAAAGCATTAGCAATAACAGAAGCACACTGTTTTTGACTGACTTCGAGTTGACCATCGTTACATTCGATGTCACCAAGGTCCGCGATGTGTGCGTCACTGTGCCAAGCCATATTAGCCAACGCTTGACGAATCAGGTTGGGTGCTTGTCTTGCGCCCACTCGTCCTTTGTTTCTTGCAACACCTGCATCACTGGCAAAGCCTACCAAGGCGATGGCGCGGTCATTAAGCTCGTCACTTAAATCACTATGTTGCACTTGTTTGGTAATGTGATGAACGCGTGTGCCGAGTGCGCCATCTTCAAGATCATTACGTCCTGTCCACACAAAGTTATGTACGGTTGTTGGGGTCTTTTGAATGCCGTTGGAATTAGATTGAGTCATGACACACCTCGCCATTAACAATGCGTTTATGAAGATGAGGAACACCGACTTGATAGCTTAGATCGGCAGGGTGCTCGATATTCCAGATAGCTAAATCAGCGGCATAACCAACTTCAATTTTGCCTTTAGTTTGTGAGTCGCCAATGGCAGCTGCAGCGTTACAAGTTACACCGCGTAGCGCTTCTTCAGGCGTCGTACCAAACAGGGTACAGCTCATGTTCATCATTAGCGGTAAGTCAGCAAAAGGAGAAGTTCCGGGGTTTAAGTCGGTCGCTATCGCCATTGGAATGTTGTGTTCACGAAGTAAAGCAATAGGTGGCTGTTGAGTCTCTTTCAGGAAGTAGAAAGCACCGGGTAGCAAGGTGGCAACTGTGCCTGATTCTGCCAGTGCTTTTACTCCAGTTTCATCAAGGTACTCAACATGGTCGACAGAGAGTGCGCCGTATTTTGCTGCAAGCGCACTGCCACCCATATTAGAAAGTTGTTCTGTGTGGCCTTTAATCGCTAGTCCATGTTCTTTGGCTGCTGCAAATACACGTTCGGTTTGTTCTAAATTGAAGCCGATAGATTCGCAGAACACGTCAACTGCATCGGCGAGTCCTTGCTCTGCGGCTTTAGGAATGATCTCTTGGCAAACCAGATCGATATAGCTGTCCGGTTGTTCTTTATATTCAGGTGGCACAGCATGCGCTGCAAGGAGAGTGGTGGTGATCTTAATTCGGCGATGATTCTCTAACGCTTTAGCTGCGCGTAACATCTTGAGCTCATCTTCAAGTGTTAAACCATAGCCAGATTTTACTTCGATGCTGGTTACGCCACTTCTTAGCAGGCCATCGAGTCTAGGCAAAGCCATTTCAACCAGTTCGGATTCTTGCGCTGCGCGGGTCGCGGCTACTGTCGCCAGAATGCCGCCGCCTTGCTTGGCGATGTCGGTGTAAGACACACCATTCAAACGCTGCTCAAATTCATTGGCACGATTACCTGCAAATACAAGGTGAGTGTGGCAATCAATTAACCCAGGGGTGACGAGTTTGTTTTTGCAGTCATAGGTGACGTAATCCAAAGAACCATCAACACTTACTTGTTCTAATTCAGAAGCAAGTGCCTCGTGGTTTGAACAAGAGATGGACACGATCTTACCGTTTTCGATAACGATATTTTGAGGGGAAGAGGGCTGATAACCATCGGCTCCCGAACTCATGGAGACCACTCGTGCGTTTTTGAGGATCAAATTCATAATCACCTAGATCTTTGCTAAATATTAAATGTATATACAAATAAATAGGCTAAACGCTGACCCGAATCAAGTTGATGTTGCAAAAATGTGATCGGCGATCAGGATGATGTTCTTTAATCTAGAAGTATCTTGGAGCTTAATTTGTACTTAGAGCCAGGATGGTAGAGCAATGCAAAGCTGATGAGCCGTTCTTTGCTCCATGTTCTTCTATTCAAAAGAAGGCAAGGCTCTGATTCAGAAAGCTTTAGTGACGTTCTGATTTGAGAGTCAGGAATAATGGCTTCAACCGTGTGCTCTATAGCACTTAACGGGCAGCTTTTTGAAAGGTATTCATTGGGTGTCGAGGTTGAAAAGTCTTGCTCTAGGTATTTTGGAGCAGCTTGAGAGTTCACCCAGCGCGCTTCCAATTGTATCGGTGTATTGTCGGCAAAGTGGATGATTTCACTATAAAACACTTCTGCGTTAATCATAACACCTAACCGTGTAGCCGTGCTTTCATCAGCCTTGATACTATCGTGTTTGATAACTTGGCTAGTATACGTTTGGCCTCGGTCTTTGATTTCTTGTGCGATGTTGTTGATATCAAGCAGCGGAGATTGCGCCTTTTCGTCTGGTTCACAAACAAAAGTACCCAGCCTTGGCTTCCTAATTAGCTTGCCTTCAGACACCAGATCTCGAATGGCTTTATTCACTGTCATTCGACTCACTTTGAACTGTTCTGTGAGTTCGAGTTCGGTGGTTATCTGGTAACCCACTGGCCAGTGACCACTACTTATATTGTCGTCTATGAACTGTTTTATCTGAAGGTAGAGCGGCGCTTTCGACATAATGAAACCTTATTTGACTATACAAATAGAGTAACGGATTTTTTCATGATTTCAACATTTCCTCGGGCAATGTGACCTTATTCAACATAGATGGGGCAAATTGCTTGATTCTGTGAGGCAAGTGTCGCAAATTGTCACGCAATAACTATTCGTAAATCAGATAATTAGAAAGGGAAATAATATGTTTAAGAAATTAAAGGCCTCGTTGGGCATCGGTGCAGCAAAAGTTGATACCGTCTTAGATAATATTGAAGTTTTCCAAGGTGGAGAGTTGTCTGGCAATGTTCACATTGTTGGCGGCGACGTTGAGCAACAAATCGACCTGATCAACTTGGTTCTCAACACAGAAGTAAAAGTCGAAACGGAAGGTAGCACCAGCTACGAAACATTTTCGTTAGGTCGTATTCAAGCCGTAGAGCCTTTCGTTATCCAACCGGGTGAAACCAAACTGGTGCCATTCCGTCTTAAGTTAAATGATGAAACGCCAGTCACCGCGTTGAACGCGCAAATGAATCAGTGTCACGTGTGGGTAGAAACCAACCTAGATATCGGCTTCGCGATTGACCCTAAAGACCGTGACTTCATCTCCGTACACCCATTGCCAACGGTCGCTAAAATTATCCAAGGTGTTGAAGCATCGGGTATGGCAATGGTGAAAGCAGACGTAGAGAAGGGCTTTTTGAAAGGCAACAGCTTTGCTTCACGTTCGGGATGCTACCAAGAGATTGAATTTCGTAGCGGCGGTTTCATGAACAACAAAGAGATCGAGCTGTCATTCATCGTAGAAGGTTCAATGGTTCACTGCCTAGCAGAAATCGACCGCTCAATGAGCTTCCGTGGCGACCAATACATCTCATTCAGCTTGCCTGCAAACGCGGCTGACTCAGACATCCGCAACGCTGTATCAAGAATCATGAGTGCGTAGTTGCCTTTCTGTAAGTAGTCGCTTTTTCTATTAATAGAGACAAGATAGTACGATTTCTATAGCTGAACTTATCCGTTCGGCTTTTTTGATTCTACTATCTGTCCCGTCCTGACATGGGTTTACCACTGATGCCGATAGGCCAATTGGAAGGCAACGTCGGTAGAGTTGTCCATGTTGAAGATGTTCTCGATAATAGATATCTCGATCGCTGAGCGTTGCATGAGATATCGATACCCAAACATCATTTCATTCGCGGCTTCTGAAAACTCAGTGTCACCAACTTCCGCACCTTCATACCAACGGTATTCAAGGTGTAACTCATGGTTTTCAAATAGCGAGAGTTGATAACCGCCCATCCATGACCATGTTGTTTTCTTGTGTGAAAAGCCATTTTCTACCTCTCGATTAGATTGATTGGCGAACCCTAAGCTTGTGTAAAAGGTATTGATGTCGAGTTGGTATGCATAGTTGAATTGAGCGCTTTGCTCGTTGCTGTTTCCTTCGAAGGCGCCGTGGCTGACATTGTTGTGATAAAGGGATACACCAAAGGACAAACCGTGGTTTTCAAGGTCTATGATTTGGTATTGAGTGTAGAGGGTGAAAGCGCTAGTCAGCGTGTCGCCAGAGAAGTCTCTAATATTGATGTCGTGGTCTGGCGCGTAAACATCAAATTGGTGTCGGTCTTTTCGAGTTCGTCCAGCTTGGTCGAGGCCAAGTAAATCGTGGTAGTTGATGGTTATTTTATCGAGGTGATTGTTAGCAGCGTATAGCCAGCGATAATTGAACTCGACTTGCCATGCTGTGGTTAGTTGCCATTTCAGGCCTGTTTGAAGTTGGTTCTGATAATAGTCTAAATGATAGTCGTGGGAATTGGCCCAGATACTCGCGGCGGTGAAAGAAGCAAACACTTCAACCTTATTTTCTTCGAGCGGAAAGCCAGAGCGGAGCGTTGGAGTAAGACGGACTGACTGTAATGGTGCTTGGGTATAACTGATTAGCGGACCGTAATCTTTGTTGGCCCATGCGGTTGGAGTAAAAACAACCGTTGCTATTAGTAATGGTAAAGGTGGTATGAACGATATAAAAGTAGTCTGTTTTCCCATATGCACTTCATCCGCATTCCGTTGCTTCTATATAGCTTAGTTCTAAAAACTCGTTTGTAAGAGATCAGTTGGAAGAGCGAACTCAAAAGAGATAGGAGAATTAGTTGAGTTGATACAGCTTGATTGGGAAGAGGGTTCGAAGGGGCAGGGAAGTTAACACTATTACGATAAAACCTTATGGAACGAAGTGGTTGTAGAGCGGGCAGATTCTCTCTGTCATTGTCATTTCATATAATTTCGTTACAATGTTCGGCTACTCACAAATGGGGCATCTGTATTTGCTTCTATGTGGGTATCTTTATTATGCATATATCTCCGATCAACATACTTGTTGGTTGAAAAACATATATTAAACATTTTCATGTGTTGCTTGGTGTGCAACACCACTGTAAAGGACAAATAATGCCAATTATTACTCTTCCTGATGGTAGTCAGCGTCAATTTGACAACCCTGTATCAACTCTAGATGTTGCCCTATCAATCGGTCCTGGTCTTGCGAAAGCAACCATTGCTGGTCGTGTAGATGGCGAGCGTGTTGATGCTTGTGATCTTATCGAAAACGATGCAAGCCTAGAAATCATCACAGCTAAAGATGAAGTTGATGGCCTTGAGATCGTTCGTCACTCTTGTGCTCATCTTTTAGGTCACGCGATTAAGCAGCTTTTTCCAGAAGCGAAAATGGCGATCGGTCCTACCATCGATAACGGTTTCTACTACGATATCGACCTTGAGCACTCTCTAACGCAAGAAGATCTAGAAAAGATTGAAAAGCGTATGAAAGAGTTAGCGAAGACCAAGTATCAGGTTGTTAAGAAGAAAGTTAGCTGGCAGGAAGCGCGTGACGCATTCGAAGCTCGCGGCGAGACTTACAAAATCGAAATCTTGGATGAGAACGTTTCTAAAGACGATCGTCCAGGCCTGTACCATCATGAAGAATACATCGATATGTGTCGTGGTCCACACGTTCCACATATGGGCTTCTGCCAACACTTCACACTACTTAACGTAGCGGGTGCTTACTGGCGTGGTAACAGTGACAACAAGATGCTTCAACGTATCTACGGCACTGCATTCCACGACAAGAAAGCGCTTAAGGCTCACCTAGTGCGTCTAGAAGAAGCGGCTAAGCGTGATCACCGTAAAATCGGTAAGCACTTAGATCTATTCCACATGCAGCAAGAAGCACCAGGCATGGTGTTCTGGCATCACAACGGTTGGACTATCTTCCGTGAGCTAGAAGTATTTATTCGTCAGAAGCTGACTGAGTACGATTACCAAGAAGTTAAAGGCCCATTAATGATGGACCGTGTTCTTTGGGAACGCTCTGGTCACTGGGATAAGTACGCTGAAGCGATGTTCACGACTTCTTCAGAGAACCGTGAATACGCGATCAAGCCAATGAACTGTCCTGGTCACGTTCAAATCTTTAACCAAGGTTTGAAATCTTACCGTGATCTACCGCTACGTATGGCTGAGTTTGGCTCATGTCACCGTAACGAGCCGTCTGGCGCACTTCACGGCATTATGCGTGTTCGTGGCTTCACTCAAGATGATGCTCACGTATTCTGTACTGAAGACCAAGTTCAGCAAGAAGTTAAAGCTTGTATTGAAATGGTTTACGATACTTACACAACTTTCGGTTTCGAAAACATCGTTGTTAAGCTATCTACTCGTCCAGAACAACGTGTAGGTTCAGACGAAATGTGGGACCGTGCAGAGGCCGATCTTAAGCAAGCGCTTGAGGCGATGGAGATTGCATACGAGATTCAAGAAGGCGAGGGTGCGTTCTACGGACCTAAGATTGAATTTACTTTGCATGATTGTTTGGACCGCGCATGGCAATGTGGTACAGTGCAGCTCGATTTTGCATTACCAGAACGTTTAGGTGCAACTTACGTAGGTGAAGATAACGAGCGTCACACGCCAGTTATGATTCACCGCGCGATTTTAGGTTCACTAGAACGCTTCATCGGTATTCTTATTGAAGAATACGCTGGCTTCTTCCCAACGTGGTTGGCGCCAGAACAAGCAATTGTTATGGGCATTACAGACAAACAGTCTGAATATGTACAAGAAATTGCGAAAAAACTGCAAAAAAGTGGATTTAGAGTCAAAGCAGACTTGAGAAATGAGAAGATTGGCTTTAAAATCCGCGAACATACTTTGAAACGTGTACCGTTCATGCTTGTGTGTGGTGACCAAGAAATGGAAGCCGGCGAAATTGCAGTACGTACACGTAAAGGTAAGGACCTTGGCAAATTTAAAGTGGATGACTTTATTTCATACATCCAAGCCGAGGTTTCAAGCCGTAAGCTCAATCTGGAGGAATAGCTATTAAAGGCGGAAGACGTGGCCAACAACCGGCCAAACAAAACCAGCACCGTTTAAACGGTGACATTCGTGGCGTTCGTGAAGTGCGTCTAACTGGCGCAGACGGCGAAGCTGTTGGTGTAGTAACAATCGCTGAAGCGATGGAAGCTGCAAATGAAGCTGGTATGGATCTTGTAGAGATCAGCCCTAACGCCGAGCCGCCAGTTTGTCGTGTGATGGACTACGGTAAGTTCCTCTTCGAGAAGAGCAAAGCTGCGAAAGAGCAGAAGAAAAAGCAAAAGCAGGTTCAGATCAAGGAAATTAAATTCCGACCTGGAACTGATATTGGAGACTATCAGGTAAAACTACGCAACCTGACTGGTTTCCTTGAAGACGGCAACAAAGTGAAGGTAACAATTCGCTTCCGTGGCCGCGAAATGGCTCACCAAGAAATCGGTGTTGACGTTCTTAATCGTTTGAAAGTAGATACTGAAGAATTTGCAGTTGTCGAATCTTTCCCAACGAGAATTGAAGGTCGCCAGATGATCATGGTGTTGGCCCCTAAAAAGAAGTAATTAACGGCTTTGCAAGTAATTAAACCCTGCAGCCTCAGGTTGCGGGGTTTTATTCGCCCTAATTACTATGTTATTAACAACTCAACAATGCGGAGTTATTCATCATGCCTAAGATGAAAACCAACAAAGGTGCTGCTAAGCGTTTCCAGAAAACTGCTGGTGGTATTAAGTTTAAGCACGCTGGTAAACGTCACATCCTGACTAAGCGTACTACTAAGAACAAGCGTCAGCTTCGTCCGAACTCGATCCTTCCTAAATGTGAAGTTGCTCAAGTTCTACGTATGATGCCATACGCTTAATTCTTTTTAGTTTATAAATTCGTTTAGTTTAGGAGAAGCATAATGCCTCGCGTAAAACGTGGTGTACAAGCTCGTGCACGTCATAAGAAAGTTCTAAAACAAGCTAAAGGTTACTACGGAGCACGTTCACGTGTTTACCGCGTAGCTTTCCAAGCAGTTACCAAAGCTGGTCAATACGCTTACCGTGACCGTCGCAACAAGAAACGTCAATTCCGTCAACTTTGGATTGCACGTATCAACGCGGCATCTCGTCAAAATGGTCTATCTTACAGCCGTTTCATCAATGGCCTTAAGAAAGCATCTATCGAGATCGACCGTAAGATTCTTGCTGACATCGCAGTATTCGACAAAGCAGCATTTGCTGTTCTAGTTGAAAAAGCGAAAGCATCTCTATAATTTAGAGTTAGCTTAAAGGTTTAATAAAAGGAGAACTTCGGTTCTCCTTTTTTATTGCCTGCTATTTGGCTTTGCCGCATTCTCTCGCATCTCGCATCTCGCATCTCGCATCTAATTTTTATTCGCTTGAACAAGCATTCTGGTATATAAACATTTACCTAACCTTTAAATGTTAAGCGACCGAGATAAATGACCGTACCTACTACTATGACGTTCTTCGAACGTTTTGAAACCGATATCCTTTCAGGCAAAAAGACCATTACGATTCGTGATGAATCTGAGCGCGATTACCAGCCGGGCAGTGTTGTAGAAGTATCAACGCTAGAGCAAGGACGTGTATTCTGTAATCTTAAGATCATTAGCGTTGAACCAATCCTGTTTGATGAATTAGGTGAGTTCCATGCTCAGCAAGAGAACATGACGCTAGAAGTTCTGAAGGGTGTGATTCAAGATATCTACCCAGGGATCTCTGAACTTTATGTTGTCTCTTATGAGTTGGTAGCTTAATCCTGATTGGATTAGATTGACTAGCTAGGGATGGCGATTTATGAGTAATAACCAGCAGACACTACTTCAGCTTTACTGTCGTGAACAGCAAGACCAAACGTTACTGTCTAAGAATGACCTTGATAGTGAACTGAGCGAGAGTGCCGATTATTTAAAGTGGTGCGAGAGCAAAAGAAACTTTGTTGAAGAAGATGTCTTAGGGCGGACTTGGGTAAAAAGTTGCCCAGCAGGGTACATTACCGAGGTTCACTTTCATTCTGATGGTAGTCTAACGGAATATCGTTTGTTTGACCGATTTGAAACCCAAGGTCATTGGTTGCTGAAAAGCGGGTTGCTGCAAGTCGAAATCAATAAAGGTGACAATCGTTACCAGTTTGATGTTGTCGCGTGTAAAGACCTCAATATCCACTCTGCGGTTGAGTATAAGAACGGTGAGCTACATTCGTACTTGAAGCTTGTTCAAGTTGAAAGCTAAACGCTGATTCGTTTTATGAGCAAATAAAAAGCCAACAGTGATGTTGGCTTTGTTGTTTTCAATTCGACCGAGTACTTCTGATCAATGAACTATTAAGCTTCGAAGTTCGCCAGTTTAGTATAAAGCTCGCTGTCTTGGTCTTGCTTTGCACATACGGTCAGTAGGTCTTCAATAAAGTACTTGAGAGCGCGAGCTTCGATTTGTCGAATTCCTTGTTGCTGCTCTTCTGTTAGGTAATCGTAGATAGTCGCTGCTCCAAAATCGCCAAAGATCATTTGGCCTTGCTCATTGACTAGGGTGTTGTGCGCATACAAGTCACCGTGACAAACCTTATTGGCATGAAGGTGTTCAAACACATCAATCATTTGTTCGGTAATGCTGTTGATCTGAGCAATTGAAAGCTCGAAGCCTTCGTTGAACGTATCACGAGTACAACTTTCAAGAGTAGGGGGCAAGCCTAGGTTGTAATAGTTGCTCGGGATAAGCTCCATCACCAATGCTAGGTAGTTCTCTTCATCAACTTGAGCGATAGACTTCACTAGGTTGCTATGATGACCAGCTTGAAGGCACGCTTCGAGTTCATCGTGTGGGTAACCGTCGCTTGTTACTTCGCCTTTGAATACTTTAACCGCCACTTCTTGTGGGAAATCAAAGTCACCATTTAACCAGTTAGCATGAGAAATCACACCAGACGCACCTTGGCCCAGCACTTGATTGAGTGAGTAGCATTGCGAGCTTACGGCAGGCACGCTATCTAAGCTGCTTGGGTGTTTGCAAAACGGGTTACCCGCAAACGCTAACCAAGCCAGTTTTGGTAGTTTGATGAGGAACTCTGGGAATTCAGTCAGTTGGTTTGCAGACAGGCGAACCAGCTCAAGATTCGATAGGTTTTCCATACTTTCTGGTAAAACTTGAATCTTGTTACCCGCCAATGCGAGTTTTTGCAGGCGTGGTCTTTCACCCAACGAGTGAGGGAGAACCTCGATTGCATTGTCTGTCAGGATCAACCAACGTAATAGAGTAGGCAGAGACTGCTCGCTAACGGTTTTGATTTGGTTGGTTTTGAAGCCAACCATTTCGAGCTTAGGAAGTGACCCCAGAACATCAGGCAGGTGCGTGAATAGGTTATTCGACGCGAAGATAATACGCAGGTTAGTCAGCTGTGATAACTCTTTTGGTAGATCTGACAGCTGATTGCCTGAAAGGTCTAGGATCTCAAGAGAATCAGCAAGTTCCAAGATCTCTAAAGGAAACTCGGTGAGACCTTCTGACAGTTTTAAGCGTTTAATACCTTTAAGTTGCCCTGATTTTAGTTGTTCTAGAGTATGCAAACCTTAGCCTTATGAATAGATGTTCGAGGCGCGTAGTTTACTTGTCTCAATCGAGAAAGGCGAGCACCGGAACGATGCTCGCTTAACTAAGCTAAGTGAACGAATTTAAGAAAGTTAAAGTCGTATATGATTTTGGCTGACGCCGACCTCCTCAACAAAGTCGCTGTCATGACTCACTAAGATAAATGCACCTTGGTATTCACGTAAAGCGGACGCCAATATTTGTTTTGAGTCGATGTCTAGGTGGTTGTCCGGTTCATCGAGTAATAGAAGCGGGGAGTCTTGCTTGTGGCTAACGATCAACATCGCCAGTTTCATTTTTTCACCACCACTTAAATGTGCCACTTTTCGGTATACGGAGTCTCGTCTGAACCCTATTCCAGCCAACAAGGTTCGTGCGTCACTCTCTGTTAACCCAAAGCTGTGTGTCATTAAGCTATCGAACATAGTGTCGTTGGCGTCTAGCAAGCCAAAGTGTTGATCCAAGTATACCGTCGCCCCTAAGCGCTTAATGGAACCGATATAGTTCGAGTGTTGGCCATGAATGGCTTTTAACAGTGTCGATTTTCCGCACCCATTAGCCCCAGTTAGATAACATCGTTCTCCTTGTGATAGCGAGAAGCTAATAGGAGCACCAGAACCAAAACTTAGGCGACACTCTTCAACGGTTAATAGTGAGTGTTTTTTAGAACTATTCGCTTGTTGTAGGTACAACGCTTGTGGCTTCAGTTGCTCTTGTTGTTCTTTAAGAGATTGAAGTTTATCTTGGTTTTGATCCTTTAAGTTCCTGTGGCTTGTTGCTGATGCTCCTTGGGTTCGCCCTGCTTTATCTTTCATGGCATCCAATAATATCTTGGGTTGGCTACCTGATTTTCGGAGTCGGTTACCTTGAGATTCACGTTGTTGTGCTTTTTCCTTGTTAGTCTGAGCTTGGCGCTCGAGTCGTTTCTTCTCCGATTGGTGATGCGTTATCTGCTTGTCCAGTGCTTCACTTTGACTCGACATTTGCGTGAAGTAATCATCGTAATTCCCTTTATAGAAACGCATGCCCAAACTGTTGAGGTGATAGATCCCTTCCATGTGTCTCAACAAACTTCGATCGTGACTGACGACAAGCACTTTGCCTTCAAACAACTGGCACTGTTCTAGTAACCAATTGCGTCCGTCGCTATCCAAATGGTTTGAAGGTTCGTCGAGAATCAGTATGTCGTGGTTTGATACGAATAATTGATGAAGCTGTAAAAGGGCGAGTTGCCCACCACTCAATGTATGGCAAGGTGTGGTCAACCCGCTGGTTATTTTCAATGTGGCTAAAAGTTGCTTTGTGTTCGCTTGTAAATCCCAATCCTCGCCAACGATATTGAAGTGCTGAAGTTCGCAGCTGCCTTGTTCTATGGCGTGTAATGCGTCTAACTTTTCGGCGATCCCCAAGAAGTCAGCAATGCTGGTTGTGCTATCTAATAGCTTTGAAGGCAACTGGGAGTAAAAGCCGATCGAGCCTTGTTTGGAAACACTGCCTGATGTGGGTTGTGTTTGCCCGACCAGTAACGAAAGCAGTAGTGATTTCCCGGCTCCATTTCTTCCAACTAGACCTGTAAGGCGCGTGTTCAGATGAAAGGTGATGTCTTTGAATAACCACTCACCAGTATCGAGTTGGAATGAGAGATTGTTGGCTAATATAGTAGGCATAAAATACCTCCCTTTACGTGTAAACGAGTAAAAGGGGTGAGGCGCTTTTCTACATAGACTCCAACATAGGAGTCTAAGAATAGATCGCCAAGACGTTACTTAGGTAGATGACCAATCAAAGATAGAAAAGCTGCGCTGAGATAATTTCTGTCTTTGAGGTACAGTTCTGCAAGATAAATGTTGTCAAAAAACGGATCTTTAAGAACTTGATTTGTCGCGAAAATAGATGACGAAGTAACGCCCACTAACCCCGAGTGTCCAAATGATTTTTATAAAAATAAATCGGATGTCAGGATGTTAGTACTTCATTATGGCGTTATTCTCTTTTGAAATGATGGTGGGATGTTACTGAAAGAGGGTGCTTAAAGTCAATATAGTGATGTGATTAAAATGTATCCAAATAATTAAAGCGCCTCATGCCTATATAGATATAACCATGAGGCGCTTTAGAGTGTTCTTTGAAAGCAAAGGCTTCAACGAATGTGGAAATTACAGGTTTTGTCCGCCGACAGCTCGCCAACACATGTCAAAGCTATCGCTGATGTACTTGCCTGACTGCTCTGGTGGTAACTCATTCTGCTCAATCAACCAGTTTGCACAAATCAAAAAGTGGCTGTGGATGAAGTGCCTAACAAGGTTGATGTCTAACACCATCAGCTCACCAGTTTCTTGTCCTTTCAAAATGATCTCGTCTAACGATGCGAACATCTTTGAAACAATCACTTCTCGAGTTTGAGTCGTCGGGTCGAAATGAACATTGGTGAAAAACTTCATCGCAACTGGATTTTCTAACGCCCATTCAAGCCCTGTGATCCACATGAACTTAAAGGCTTGGTAGCGATCTTGTTCAGCGATTTCTGTGTGCTGGTCAAGGGTAGAAAATAGCTCTATTTTCAGTTCACGAAACAGTTCATCAATCAGTAGAGATTTGTTCTCGAAGTGATGAAACAGTGTCGCTTTCGCCACGCCTGCCGTTTTCGCTATTTGTCCTGTAGATGTGCCCTCTAGCCCTTGCTGAGAGAAGAGCAGGAGTGCAGCATCTAGGATTTTTTGCCTTTTCGTAATCATCTATTTAGTACTTTGAACAGAATCTTTTTAATTGGGTTGTTGTAAGGAGGGTGCATTAACTTGGTGAAGTTAATTTTTCCTCTACTTAGAACGGTTTTGGCATGGCTAAAGGTCTTAAAGCCTTCAATGCCGTGGTAGTGTCCCATGCCTGAAGGACCAATGCCACCGAACGGCGCATCTTCTGCTGCTACATGCACTAGCGAGTCGTTAATACAAACACCGCCTGAGTGAGTATCCGATAGGAATCGGTCTTGGGTTTTCTTATCGTGACTCATTAGGTACAGCGCAAGTGGACGTTCTCGGGTGGTGATGTAGCTTATTGCCTCGTTAATCGAATCATAAGGCACGATAGGCAGAATAGGGCCAAACAACTCTTCTTGCATTGCGACCATGTCGTCGTTCACTTCGGTTAGAAGATGTGGCGTCATTCTGTGGTTCACATCATCTTGTGCTTGCTCGGTGACAGTGTGAATAACCGCACCTTTAGACTGAGCATCTGTAATCACACCCTTCAAGCGATTGTATTGGCGCATATCGATGACTGAGGTTAAGTCTTTGCTTTCAATACCGGCTTTATAAAGCTTTTTGAAGTACTGCTTATAAGCTGTGATGAACGCGTCGGTTTTTTCTCGTGGCAATAAGATGTAATCGGGTGCCACGCAAATCTGGCCAGCGTTTAAGCTTTTTGCAAATAGGATGCGTTCAACGGCGTCAGCGACATCAAAGTCCGGAGCAATAATCGTGGGAGACTTGCCACCCAATTCCAAAGTTACTGGCGTTAAGTTATCGGCTGCTGCTCTCATTACGTGCTTACCCACAGAGGTCGACCCTGTGAATAGAATATGATCAAACGGGAGTTGGCTAAACTTCGCGGAAACGTCAGCTTCACCTTCGATAATCGCAACCTGATCTTCGTTAAATCCTTCAGCCAACATGGCTTTTAACACTCGGTTGGTCGCTGGAGTGAACTCCGACATCTTGAGCATTGCAGTATTACCTGCCGCCAACGCAGTAATGAGGGGCCCTAAAGAGAGCATCACAGGGAAGTTCCAAGGAACAATGATACCGACAACACCCACTGGCTGATAATGAACGGTGATCTTCGCAGGTGCCAGCATTAAGCCTGCTTTTCTACGAGATGGCTTCAACCATTTCTTAAGGTTCTTCAGGCTGTAATTGATCTGGTGAAGAGAAGGGGTGATATCAGCAATCAAGCTGTCGTGTTTTGCTCGATGGCCATAATCTTCAGACACCGCATCAATCAATTGCCCTTGGTAGCGCATTAGCAACGCTTTTAATTTCGAGAGGTCTTTTCTTCTCTGCTCAAGCGCTGGATGAACATTACTGCGGTAGTGATCTTTTTGTCGGTTGAATATTTGATCCATGTCGTTGATGTTCGACGTGGTTGGTTCAAGGTCTAGATTATGGCTCATAGTATCCCCTAAATTCGAAAGCTGACCGATTGGTCGGTCGGTTAAAATTACAAGAAGATTGAACCGAATACAAGATATGTGCGAGAAAAGTTTATTTTTTGTTCAGTTGCACGTTGTTTGTTCGAAGGGGAATTGAGGAAAAGCGGCTTAGACGTTGGGCGATAATAGCTATCGTAAGAAGATAAGAAGATAAGAAGATAACGAGTGCCTTTAACGGAGTCAAAGGCACCGAGATAAGCGTTTAATGACTACGCAGGGGCCTTTTCACAACGGAGAAAGATAAAGTTAACGTTATTTGACAGTCGCTCGTATGTCGCTTCGGAAATTTCTTTGGCTTTCTCATCGATAGTGCCTTCCGTGATTTTTGAAATCAGCAAACCTGATTGAGTCACCGCTTGGCAAAGTTCGGTTAAAGAACGGCGGTAGAAGCTCACTTGAACGGGCGTGCCTACCGTGTACCACTCTTCTTGAATGAATTCACGTTCGTAGTAATTACCAGAAATCGTACATTCAAAGTCAGCAAAAGGGTGGTGTGTTGAAAAGACGATGTAACCACCGGGCTTAAGGACTCGATGAATATCATCAAAGACGGGTTTTAGATCTTCAATGTAGTGCAAGACTAGCGGACACACGATGACATCGGCACTGTTATCTTGTTCATTCGGTAGGCCAAGAGCAGCATCTTGCGCGTATGCGGTCACATTGGGGATTTGTTTTCCGTTCACCAAGTCGACCATATCCTGAGATAGATCGGTGCACGTCACTTTATTCGCGCCTTGGTCAATAAACCATTGCGCGTAAATACCAGATCCACAACCTAGGTCGACAATATCCATGTCTTTTACATCATCAAGCAATGCCATTGTTGATGGGCGTTCAAGTAGTGCATTGTAAATATTATCGCGGGCAGCAGAGTCGTATTGCTTAGCATAGGTAGTGTACATTTCAGACATGATTTAGCACTCATCAATAGGCATGGGATAACAGGATACAAGGTATCGGGATGATAGCGACAGTTCGGGTAGATAAGTGGTTATATTTGTCACAACCCTGACTTAACTTGACCAGATTAGCCAAGAATTTTATGTGTCTTTGGTATTTTATTCACCTGATTTTTTGTTAGAAAGTGCTTTAAATCTAATGCGCTTCAGCCTGTTTTTTGGCCTAAAACCTTGTAATACCTTACCTGTCACTTTAAGTCGGATCGACGATAAAAAAACGTAATCGTAACCACAAATATCAATGGTTGGACTCACTCTTAATAATATCGGTTAATGCAGCCAACAAATCGTTTTCGAACGTTTTTTGTTGGGTTATACCTCGCTATTCCAATGAGGTATCTTCTGTCGATGGCCCTATAGTGTGAGGTCTCTAGAATTGGAAAATTCGGTTAATTTGGAACGCATCCGTGCTGAGTATAATGTAAAGCACTGGAGCCAAGGTTTTTATGGAATTGATGATAATGGCGAGGTGTATGTTTCACCGAGCGAAACCGATCATCAAGTTCCGCTAAGTCAGATCGTAAAACAGTTAGAGCAGCGAAATATTGGTTTGCCTGCTCTTGTGCGTTTTCCTCAAATAGTGCACCAACGTGTGCACAATATCTGTAACGCATTTAACCAAGCGATCGACGAATATCAATATGACAACCGTTACCTGCTTGTTTACCCGATTAAAGTTAACCAACAGAAAGAAGTGGTTGACGAGATCTTAGCGAGCCAAGCTCAATTAGAGCAAAAGCAGCTAGGCCTAGAGGCGGGCAGCAAGCCTGAACTATTAGCGGTATTGGCGCTGGCTCAAAAAGCAAGCTCCGTGATCGTGTGTAACGGTTATAAAGACAGAGAATACATCCGTCTTGCGCTTATTGGCGAAAAGTTGGGTCATAAAGTTTTTATCGTTCTAGAGAAGCTGTCAGAGCTTGATCTTGTTCTTTCTGAAGCGAAAGCGCTTGGCGTGAAACCTCGTTTAGGTTTGCGTATTCGTCTTGCCTCTCAAGGCGCAGGAAAATGGCAAGCAAGTGGTGGTGAGAAGTCGAAGTTCGGTTTGTCTGCATCACAAGTGCTTACCGTTATTGAACGTTTAAAAGCAGAAAATCAGCTTGATGTTCTTGAGTTAGTACATTTCCATCTTGGCTCACAAATGGCCAATATTCGTGATGTACGAAATGGTGTGAGCGAAGCGGCTCGTTTCTACTGTGAACTGCGCGATATCGGTGCTCAATTGAAGTACTTGGATGTTGGTGGTGGTTTGGCTGTGGATTACGACGGCACACGTAGCCAGTCTTCAAACTCAATGAACTACGGCTTGCTTGAGTATGCACGCAACATCGTAATGACAGTGGGGGATATCTGTAAGCTCTATAATCAGCCACAACCTGTGATCATTTCTGAATCTGGTCGTTCGTTGACTGCGCATCACGCTGTTCTTGTTACTAACGTGATCGGTACAGAAAGCTATTCTCCGGAAGATATGGCTGCGCCTGAAGCTGACGCACCAATGTTGCTAAACAACATGTGGAAGAACTTCTTAGAGCTAGATGCGGGTAATGATGACCGAGCGTTGATCGAGATCTACAACGACACGCAGAGTGATATCGCAGAAGCGCACAATCAATTTGCCACAGGTATGCTGAATCTTCAGCACCGTGCTTGGGCAGAGCAGATGTCTTTGCGTATTAACTATGAACTTAGTTCTCGAATGAGCACTAAGAACCGTTATCACCGTCCAATTTTGGACGAGTTGAGCGAGCGTTTAGCCGACAAGTTCTTCGTGAACTTCTCGCTGTTCCAATCGTTGCCAGACGCGTGGGGTATAGATCAGGTGTTCCCAGTGTTGCCTCTAAGTGGTTTAGACAATGCGGATGAGCGTCGTGCTGTTGTATTGGATATCACCTGTGATTCTGACGGTACGATTGACCAGTATGTTGACGGTCAAGGTATTGAAACAACGCTGCCAGTGCCTGCGTGGAACCCAGATGAACCATACCTGATGGGCTTTTTCTTAGTCGGCGCATACCAAGAGATCTTGGGTGATATGCATAACCTATTTGGTGATACCCACAGTGTAGTGGTGAATGTTGATGAAAGCGGTCAAGCGAATATCGACTACATCAATGAAGGCGATACGGTTGAAGACATGATGCGTTATGTTCACATCGATACAGATCTGATTCGTCAGAACTACAAAGATTTGGTCACGGCGAAAGTACCAGCTCAAGAGCAACAAAGCGTGCTTGAAGAGTTAGAGCAAGGCTTGATGGGTTACACCTATCTTGAGGATTTTTAATGAACGATCTATTTACGAAACCAGATTACTCGTTGTACTCCAATGCGATGACTTTTATGCGTCGTCCATTGGTACAGAACCCAATTGATAACAATGCTGATGTGGTTGTGTTGGGTGCGCCGTTAGATATGGCGACGTCGGGTCGTCCGGGCGCTCGTATGGGGCCTGATGCGATTCGTCGTGCGTCGGTAAACTTGGCGTGGGAAGGCAAAAAGTTTCCTTGGGACTTCAATGTATTTGAACATACCTCGGTGATTGATGCTGGCGATCTTGTGTTTGATTGCGGTGATGCTGAAGATTTAACTCAGCGTTTAGAAGCGGCTGCAAATGCGATTCTAAACAGTGGAAAAACACTGTTAGGTTTAGGTGGCGATCACTTCATTACATTGCCTTTGCTAAGAGCATACGGCAAGAAGTACGGTGAAATGGCTTTGATTCATTTTGACGCGCACACTGATACTTACAGTCAGGGCAGTCGTTACGATCACGGCACCATGTTCTATCATGCACCAAACGAAGGGCTAATCTCGCCTGAGCATTCTGTGCAAATAGGTATTCGTACAGAGTATAAGCAGGAAGGTCATGGCTTTAATGTCATCAATGCGATGCAAGCGAATGACATGAGCGTGGATGAGATCATTGCTCAAGTGAAAGGCATTGTTGGTGATAAGCCAGTTTACCTAACGTTTGATATTGACTGTCTGGACCCTGCGTTTGCACCGGGTACCGGCACGCCAGTGTGTGGTGGTTTGAATTCAGATAAAGTGCTCAAAATCATCCGTGGCTTACAGGGCATCAATATGGTTGGTATGGATGTGGTAGAAGTGTCTCCTGCCTATGACCAAAGCGAAATTACGGCTCTAGCTGGTGCAACTATCGCACTAGAGCTGCTTTATGTTTGGACGGCAAATCGCCTCGCTAAATCATAGTGTTTGATTGTTAACAGTGTAACGCTACATACTGATTTTAAGCCCACTAAGGTTCAACTTAGTGGGCTTTTTTATTTTTGGTGGTGGACAAATAGAGTAACTCATCGTTGGAAAGGAGCAGCTTCTCCCTTTTATGAATTAATGCGCTATCAGGTGTGCCTTATGCAAGTCGTTTAATTGATTCTGGGTAGAAATACATCATCTTTACGCTGGTTGTTGTCTCAAATATGGGACTTACCTCTGCTTTGCTGTTAACGCATATCTCACCTCTATTAATACCCCATATTCGCTAATGATTTATCAACTTTATTACTGTATATATTTATAAAACGAAAAGGTGCAATTACACTGTGCGTTTATTTGCATATAAATCAGCATCCTACTAACTTTTAACTCAGGTTTTCAAATCCCAGCCACAATACCTAGATTTGTGAAAAGACGTCTCGTCGCACAGACATGGCATTTTTTATGGGGAAGACTAGGCTTAAGGGTAAGTAAACTATAAAAAAACAGGTGAAATACTTCTCTCTTTTCAAGCCGATTGGGCATAACAATGGATTGCCATTGATGAGAGCTAAATATGTGTTTAATTAAAACCTGAAATTGCTATTACAAATAATTTTCGCAGCTCTAGAGAATAGTGCTTTGTGACAACGGGGGATATATGGATATCGAAGTTTCGCGCCAGGTTGCGGTAGTTGAAGCAACTAGTGGAGATGTCGTCGTAGTTAAGCCTGACGGCAGCGCAAGAAAGATTTCAGTTGGCGATATCATCCGTGAAAATGAGATCGTGATTACGGCCAACAAGTCAGAGCTTGTATTAGGCGTTCAGAATGATTCGATTCCGGTTGGAGAGAATTGTGTTGGCTGTGTTGATGAGACTGCCGCATGGGTAGACGCTCCAATCGCCGGTGAGGTTAATTTTGATTTACAGCAAACAGACGCAGAAACCTTCACCGAAGACGACTTTGCTGCAATTCAAGAAGCCATTTTAGGTGGTGCCGATCCGACTCAAATCTTAGAGGCAACGGCTGCTGGTGGCGGATTAGGTTCTGCAAATGCTGGCTTTGTGACGATTGATTATAACTACACAGAAACTCATCCATCGACATTCTTTGAGACCGCTGGTCTAGCAGAACAAACCGTTGATGAAGACAGAGAAGAATTTAGGTCAATTACTCGTTCATCCGGTGGTCAATCAATCAGTGAAACACTGACTGAAGGCTCCATATCTGGCAATACCTATCCCCAATCTATAACAACTACCGAAACGATCATTGCTGGTAGTTTAGCTCTCGCCCCTGACTCTTTCATTCCAGAAACGCTATCCCTCGCTTCACTGCTTAGTGAATTAAACAGCGACATTACCTCAAGTGGTTTGCCCGTCACCTTCACGTATGACGCAGCGACCAATTCTATCGTTGGTGTTCAAGGTTCCGATACAGTTTTAAACATCGATATTGATGCCGTCAGTGCTGGTAATAACATTGAGCTTTCTCTAACCACAACGATTTTTCAGCCGATTGATCATGTTCCGTCTGTCGGTGGCGGCCAAGTTTCCTATACTGGCGATCAAATAGATATTACCTTTGATATTCAAGGCGAAGACATTGCTGGGAATCCGCTAGCAACACCCGTCAACGCACAAGTTTCAGTGTTTGACGGGGTAGATCCGTCGACTGAAAGTGTAAATATCACTAACGTTGAAACTAGCAGCGCGGCAATCGAAGGAACGTTCTCCAATATTGGTAGTGATAATCTTCAATCAGTCGTATTTGATGCAAGTGCACTGGACCAGTTTGATGGGTTGCTCAGTGATAATCAAAACACGCTTGCCAGACTTTCTGATGATGGAACAACGATTACTCTGTCCATTCAAGGTCGAGGTGAGGTTGTTCTTACCATTTCCCTAGATACTGATGGCACGTATAACTTTCAACAGTTTAAACCGATAGAAGAAGTTGGAACCGATACTCTTTCGTTTGCATTACCAATCACGATTACCGATTTCGACCAAGATGTTGTAACCAATACCATCAACATTGCCATCACTGATGGTGATAGCCCTGTTATCATTAATGTTGACAGTATTGATGTTGATGAAGCGGGTATTGTTGGCGGCTCACAAGAGGGCACGGCGGCAGTGTCTGGCAGCGGCAGTATTACCGCGGATATTTTTGAAAGTGACATCATTGACCATTATGAACTTGAACCGGCAGAATTTAATACTGGCGGCAGCTTGGTTTCAAATGGTGAGGCTGTGCTACTTGAGTTGATTGATGAAACCAACGGTGTAAGAACTTACGAAGGTTATGTTGAGGTCAATGGTTCGAGAATTACGGTCTTTGACGTTAAAGTGGATAGCCCTTCATTGGGGACTTACGAATTTAACCTGTATGAAGACCTTTCACATCAAGGTGCTGAAGATGCGCTGTTAACTTTTGCATTGCCAATTTATGCCGTTGATGCAGATGGTGACCGCTCTGCACTATCTGGGGGTTCGAACACACCAGAAGCTGCTGAGATTCTCGTTAATGTCACAGATGATGTTGTTGAGTTAGTCGATAAGGTTGAATCTGTCACTGAGCCGACTTTAGCGGGCGATACCGTGGTTTCGTATAACCTATTCAACTTTGAAGGTGCAGATGGCTCTACAATTCAATCGTTTAACTATGATGGTGTTGATTACTCGCTAGATCAAAGCCTGCTCCCCGATGCTACTCAAACTTTTAGTTTTACTGAGGGTGTCGTCACTATCTCATTAAACGGTGATTTCAGTTTTGAAGTCGCTCGTGATATCGACCACTCAAGCAGCGAAACTATCGTCAAACAATTTTCATTTTTAGCTGAAGATGGTGATGGAGACACTGATACCTCAACGCTTGAGCTAAGTATCACTGACGGCCAAGATCCAATCATTGATTTGGTCCCTCCTGTTACTCTCTCTGAAACCAATCTAGCTGATGGATCTTCTCCAAGCGGAAGTGCGGTCAGCGCTACCGAAACGATTACCTTTACCGCTGGTAGTGATGATGTAGCCAAATTCCGAATTGAACCAACCGAGTTCAATGTGGGTGGAGCACTGAAATCGAATGGAATTGCGGTTGAGATAAAAGAAGACCCCAATAATCCGGGTACTTACATAGGCTTTATTACTGATGGTTCGAACGCTGAAGTTCCAGTGTTCACCATTAGTTTCTCTACGAGTACGTTAGGCGAATACACCTTTACTCTGCTTGAAGCGTTAGACCATGTGGATGGTTTAGATAACAACGATCTGAGCTTTGACCTACCTGTTTATGCGGTTGACACAGACGGTGACGATTCATTGGTGTCTCAACTGAATGTGACCATTGGTGATGATGTCCAAATCATGCAAGACGGTACGTTAGATATCATCGAGCCAAATCTGGCCGACGGTACGGTGACAACCAGCACCATTGATGTGATGCCAAACCAAAGTGCGGATGGCGCGACGATCACTCAGTTTACTTATGATGGCCAGCTACGAACACTTGATCAGAATGACACTGGCGAGCAGCAATTCAGTTTCACTGAAGGTGAGTTGTTTATCACCCTTGAAGGTGAAGTGCGCTTTGAGCCGAACCGAAACTTAGACCACTCGGTGAGCGAAGACATCGTGAAGTCGATTGTCGTGACTTCAAGTGATTTTGATAATGACTCTCTGACTTCAACCGTAACGCTGACGATCACTGATGGTGATAACCCGACGATTGATGTTATTCCAAGCGTTACCCTTTCTGAAACTAATCTGAGTGATGGCTCTGCTCCAAGTGGCAGCGCGGTAAGCTCGACTCAAACCATTACTTTTACCAATCAAAGTGATGATGTTGAGAAATTCCGTATTGAACCAACGGAATTTAATACTAACGACGATCTTAAATCGAACGGTTTAGCCGTTGAGTTACGTGAAGATCCGGCAGGGTCGGGTGACTATATTGGTTTACGACCAGTGCTACGAATGTAGAAACCACGGTATTTACGCTGAGTTTCTCTAGCACTACATTAGGTGAGTATACTTTCACTTTACTTGAAGCCTTGGATCACCAAGATGCTCGAGGCAACAACGACCTCAGCTTTGATCTGCCTGTTTATGCGGTAGATAGTGACGGTGATGATTCGCTGATGTCTCCGTTAAACGTCACTATCGGCGATGATGTTCAAATCATGCAAGATAGTACGTTAGATATCGTCGAGCCAAATCTTGCCGCTGGCACAGTGACAACTAACACCATTGACGTGATGCCGAATCAAAGTGCCGATGGCGCGATGATCACTCAGTTTACGTATGACGGGCAAGTTCGAACTCTGGATCAAACTGACAATGGTGAGCAGCAATTTAGCTTCACAGAAGGTGAACTGTTCATCACGCTTGAAGGTGAAGTACGCTTTGAGCCCAATCGTAATCTAGACCACACGCTGAACGAAGACATCGTGAAATCGATCGTGGTGACATCTAGCGATTCCGATAACGATGTGCTGACCTCAACCGTCACTCTGACCATTACCGATGGTGATATCCCAACCATTGATAATGTTCCAACTGTGAACTTGTCGGAAACCAATCTGAGTGATGGCTCTGCACCAAGCGGCAGCGCGGTGAGTTCAACTCAAACGATTACTTACACCACTCAAAGTGATGATGTGACAAGCTTCCGTATTGAACCGACTGAATTTAATGTTGGTGGCGCTCTCACATCAAACGGATTGGCCGTCGAACTGAAAGCCGACCCAACCACACCGGGTGGTTACATCGGTTTTGTTATGGATGGTTCGAATGTTGAAACCAGCGTATTCACGATTAGCTTTTCAGATACCAATTTAGGCCAATACACTTTCACCTTACTTGAAGCGTTAGACCATGTAGATGGCCTAGCAAATAATAATTTGAGTTTCGACTTGCCAGTCTACGCTGTTGATAGCGATGGTGATGATTCTTTGGTTTCTCTATTGAGCGTAACCATCGGCGATGATGTTCAAATCATGCAAGGTGGTACGTTAGATATCATTGAGCCAAATCTTGCAGACGGCACAATCACAACTAACACCATTGATGTGATGCCAAATCAGAGTGCCGATGGCGCGACGATCACTCAGTTTACTTATGACGGGCAAGTTCGAACGCTTGATCAATCTGACAACGGTGAGCAGCAATTTAGCTTCACGGAAGGTGAGTTGTTCATCACTCTTGAAGGTGAAGTGCGCTTTGAACCAAATCGTAATTTAGACCACACGCTCAGCGAAGACATCGTGAAGTCGATTGTGGTGACCTCAAGCGATTCAGATAATGACGTATTGACTTCAACAGTAACTCTGACGATTACGGATGGTGATAACCCAACCATTGATGCCGTGCCAAGCGTTACTTTGTCTGAAACCAATCTTGCTGATGGCTCTGCGCCAAGCGGTAGTGCAGTCAGTCAGACTGAGACGATTACTTTCACGAACCAAAGTGATGATGTGGCGAGTTTCCGTATTGAGCCTACTGAATTCAATGTCGGCGGTGCGTTAAAATCAAATGGTTTTGCGGTCGAGATAAAAGAAGACTCTGCTAACCCAGGTAGTTATATCGGTTTTATTACTGATGGTTCGGGCGCGGAAGTTCCAGTGTTCACGATTGCCTTCTCTACGAGTACGTTGGGTGAATACACCTTTACTCTGCTTGAAGCGTTAGACCATGCAGATGGCCAAACGAATAACGATCTGAGCTTCGATCTGCCTGTTTATGCGGTTGATACAGACGGCGATGATTCACTGGTGTCTCAGCTTAATGTGACCATTGGTGATGATGTCCAAATCATGCAAGACGGTACGTTAGATATTACTGAGCCAAACCTTGCCGACGGAACAATCACAACCAACACCATTGATGTGATGCCAAATCAGAGTGCTGATGGCGCGACGATCACTCAGTTTACGTATGACGGTGTTGTAAACACGCTGGATCAAAGCATTTCAGGTGAGCAGCAATTCAGCTTCACCGAAGGCGAGCTATATATCACTCTTGAAGGGGAAGTGCGCTTTGAGCCGAACCGCGATCTAGACCATTCTGTTAGCGAAGATATCGTGAAGTCGATAGTCGTGACTTCAAGCGACTTCGATAATGATCCGGTGACTTCAACCATTACGCTGACTATTACTGATGGTGACAATCCGATTATTAATACGGTGCCGAGCGTCTTACTTGAAGAAGCTGATTTAACTGATGGCTCATCGCCAAGTGGCAGCGCGGTTAGTCAGACGGAAACCATCACTTTCACTAATCAAAGTGATGACGTTGAGAAATTCCGTTTAGAACCAAGTGAATTTAATACTAACAATGCGCTCAAGTCCGATGGCTTGAGCATTGAGGTTCGAGAAGAGCCAACAGGTTCAGGTAATTACATAGGTTTCACGACTGATATTTCAAATGTCGAAACCACGGTATTTACACTCGATTTCAGCAGTACCACGCTGGGTGAGTACACCTTCACGCTTCTGGAAGCGATTGACCACACGCCTGTTCAAGGCAATAACGATCTAACATTCAACTTGCCAGTCTACGCTGTCGATAGCGACGGTGATGATTCGTTAATGTCGCCACTGGCTGTAACTATCACTGATGATATTCAAGTGATGGTTAATGACTCTCTCACAATTGAAGAGCCAACGGTTGCAGATTTGGCAGCAGGTACTCCGACGACAGCTACCGTTAATGTACTTGATGAAGAAGGTGCTGATGGCACGACTATTACTCAGTTCACTTATGATGGTGGGGCGGTATTGACGCTTGACCAAAGCGACACGGGTGAGCAGAAATTCGTGGTTGCTGACGGTTCACTGTATATCACTCTGCAAGGCGATATTCGTTTCGAACCAAGTCGCAACCTTGACCATACTGGTGGCGATATCGTGAAGTCGATAGTCGTAACTTCAAGTGATTCCGATAGCGATCTTGTGTCCTCAACGGTAACGCTAACCATTACCGATGGCGATATCCCAACCATAGACACAGTGCCAAGCGTTACGCTGTCAGAAACGAATCTGAGTGACGGATCTGCTCCGAATGCAAGTGCGGTAAGTTCAACTCAAACCATTACCTTTACTAATCAAAGTGACGACGTGACGAGTTTCCGCATTGAACCGACTGAGTTTAATGTTGGTGGTGCTCTCACATCAAATGGATTGGCGGTTGAGCTGAAACCCGACCCAACCACTCCGGGCGGCTACATCGGTTTTGTGACGACTGCTCCGAATGTTGAAACTAACGTGTTTACGATTAGCTTATCGGATACTAATTTAGGCCAATACACCTTTACCTTACTTGAAGCTCTAGATCATGTAGATGGCTTAGCGAAGAATGATCTGAGTTTTGATCTTCCTGTTTATGCCGTTGATAGCGATGGTGATGATTCACTGGTGTCTCAACTGAATGTGACCATTGGTGATGATGTACAGGTCATGCAAAACCAAGCGCTTAATATTATTGAGCCTACGGTTGCTGATTTGGCTGCGGGTACTCCGACGACAGCCACTGTTGATGTGATGCCTAGTCAAAGTGCCGATGGTGCGACAATCACTCAGTTTATCTACGATAACGGAGCGGTAATAACGCTCGATCAAAACGATACAGGTGAACAGAAGTTTGTCTTTACTGAAGGTTCACTGTTCATCACCTTGCAAGGTGAAGTTCGCTTCGAACCAAACCGCAATCTTGACCACACGCTGAGCGAAGATATCGTGAAGTCGATTGTGGTGACCTCAAGTGATTTAGATAACGATGTGGTGACATCAACAGTGACGCTGACGATTACTGATGGTGATATCCCAACCATTGATGCGGTGCCAAGTGTGACTCTGTCTGAAACCAACCTTAATGACGGTTCAGCACCAAGCGGTAGTGCAGTCAGTCAGACTGAGACGATTACCTTCACCAATCAAAGTGATGATGTGACCAGCTTCCGTATTGAACCAACCGAGTTCAATGTGGGTGGTGCACTTAAATCGAATGGGTTTGCGGTCGAGATAAAAGAAGACTCTGCTAATCCGGGTACTTACATAGGTTTTATTACCGATGGCTCGAATACTGAAGTTCCTGTATTCACGATTGCCTTCTCTACAAGTACGTTGGGCGAATACACCTTTACCTTACTTGAAGCGTTAGACCATGTGGATGGCCTTGCGAATAACAGCTTAAGCTTTGACCTGCCTGTTTACGCTGTCGACAGTGATGGCGATGATTCACTGGTGTCTCAACTCAATGTGGCCATTGGTGATGATGTCCAAATAATGCAAGACGGTACGTTAGATATTACTGAGCCAAACCTTGCAGACGGAACCATCACAACCAACACCATTGATGTGATGCCAAATCAGAGTGCCGATGGTGCGACGATCACTGAATTCTCATTTGGCGGTATTGTTAAAACACTCGATCAAAGCATCGTAGGCGAGCAGCAGTTTAGTTTCACTGAAGGTGAGCTATTCATCACTCTTCAAGGCCAAGTGCGCTTTGAACCGAATCGAGACCTTGACCACTCTGCCAGCGAAGACATCGTGAAGTCGATTGTCGTTACTTCAAGTGATTTTGATAACGATCCTGTGACTTCAACCGTTACGCTGACCATTACCGATGGTGATATTCCAACCATCGATGCTGTACCAAGCGTTACGTTCTCAGAAACAAACCTAGCTGATGGTTCTGCGCCAAGTGGTAGTGCGGTTAGTCAAACGGAGACGATTACTTTCACCAACCAAAGTGATGATGTGGTTCGCTTCCGTTTAGAACCAACCGAGTTCAATACTAACGACTCACTTAAATCGAATGGCTTAGCGGTCGAACTGCGCGAAGATCCTCAAGGCTCTGGTCAGTACGTCGGTTTTACTACCAGCTCGTCTAATGTAGAGACGACAGTATTTACACTGGACTTCAACTCCGGAACCTTAGGTGAATACACATTTACTTTAATCGAAGCTCTGGATCATCAAGATGCGCGTGGCAACAACGATTTAAGCTTTAATCTGCCCGTGTATGCGGTGGATAGTGATGGCGATGACTCGTTAGTTTCTCAGCTTGGTGTGACCATTGGCGACGATGTGCAATTGATGCAAGATGGCACAATCACCAGTCGTGAGCCGGCAGCAAGTGTAGAAACATCAAATACCTTTGATGTTATGCCAAGCCAAAGTGCTGATGGAGCGAAAGTCACTTCATTTGTTTTCGATGGTAATACTGCAGAAAGCCTTGATTTAAATGTAAATGGTGAACAAAAATTTGTCTTCACGGAAGGCTCGGTATTCATTACGACAGAGGGTGAAATACGTTTCGAACCTGTGCGTAACCAAAACCATGCTGCCGGTGACATTACTAAGTCGATTGAGGTGACGTCTGTTGACCTCGATGGCGATATTGTTACTTCGACCGTGACGCTGAAGATTGTTGATGGTGACCTTCCTACAATCGACCTTGTTCCCGGAATTACGTTATCTGAAGTGGAACTGGCTGATGGCTCTGCGCCAACCGGTAATCCAGTGACAATGACACAAACCATTACCTACACCGCAGGTAGTGACGACGTAAGCCATTTCAGAATTGACCCTACGCAGTTCAATACTTCAGGGGCTTTGAAATCGAACGGGCTAGATGTCGAAATAAAAGAGCAACCAGCTAATTCTGGTAATTACATTGGCTTCGTTAAAGACGGTTCTAACGTAGAAACCAACGTCTTCACGATCAGTTTCTCGACGAGTAATTTAGGGCAATACACGTTCACACTGCTTGAAGCATTAGATCATGTCGATGGATTACAAAACAATACACTAAGTTTCGATGTCCCTGTGTTAGCGGTTGATGCGGATGGTGATGATTCTGCAATGTCGCCGATGACGGTTGCGATCACCGATGACGTGCAAGGCGTTCAAGATGGTACCTTGAGTATCACTGAGCCTTCATTAGCTGATTTGGCATCGGGTACGCCACCTACGACACCAATCATTGATGTTATGCCAACGCAGAGTGCTGATGGCGCGAAAGTGACACAGTTTACTTACGATGGTGGCACCGCTGTAACGTTAGACCCAAGCGTCTCTACAGAACAAGTCTTTACTGTAACTGATGGGTTGCTGTACATCACCATTGAAGGGGAGGTTCGTTTTGAACCGAGCCGAGATCTTGACCATTCATCTGGCGATATCGTAAGAACGATTGTCGTCACCACCAGTGATTTTGATAACGATACCGATACTGCGGACGTCACTTTGACGATCAAAGATGGTATCAATCCAGTTATTAATGTGGTTCCAGATGTTAACTTATCGGAAGTTAACCTAGCGGATGGCTCGACGCCAAGTGGTTCTGCAGTCAGTTCGACTCACACAATCACTTACACCGAAGGAAGTGATGATTTTAGTCACTTTAGAATTGCGACCAACGAATTCAATCCGGGCGATCTGTTGAAATCAAATGGTCTTGTCGTTCAACTAAAAGAAGATCCTGCTTCTGCTGGTGACTACATTGGTTATACCGATGATGGTATGGGTAACGTTACCGATGTATTTACCATTAGCTTTGATAGTGTAAACAAAGCTCAGTTTACATTTACCTTGATTGAGGCACTCGACCATCTTGATGGCGTGCTCAACAACGACCTTACTTTCCGCTTACCTATCTATGCTGTTGATACAGATGATTCTGAGTCAACAAAGCGCGATGTAGTGGTTACGATAGAAGATGACATCCAGCAAATGCAAGATGGCTTCTTAACCATCACTGAGCCTAATACTGGTACTCCTACAACGCCTACAGTTGATGTGATGCCAATACCAAGTGCAGACGGCGCGAATATTACGCAGTTTACGTACGACGGTAGCTCTCCAATTACTCTGAATCAAAGTATCAGCGGTGAACAAGAGTTTGTTTTCACTGAAGGTTCACTGTTTGTGACATTAGATGGTGATGTGAGGTTTGAGCCAAATCGGAACCTTGATCACTCTGCGGGCGACATTGTTAAATCGATTGTGTTCACCTCTTCAGACTTTGATAACGACATATTCTCATCAAAAGTCACTCTCACCATTGTTGATGGTGATGGGCCAACAATCGACGTTGTGCCGGGTGTGGCATTGTCAGAAAGCTTACTTGCGGATGGTTCTACGCCTAGCGTAAACCCTGTGAGTATGACTCAAACCATTACTTCACTTGCAAGCAGTGATGATATTGCTGAAATAGTGGTGGAAGTAGGGCTGTTCAATACCAATGGCGCGTTGAAGTCGGATGGCCTTGAATTGAGTTTGCGCGAAGACCCTGCAAACTCTGGCGACTACGTAGCATTTACGACGGATGGTTCGGGTGTTGAGAAAGTTATCTTCACTCTGGATTTTGATGACACGAATCCGAGCCAATATACCTTTACTCTGCTTGAACGTTTAGACCATGTTGATGGCTTAGGAAATAACGATCTGAGCTTTGATCTTTCTGTTTATGCAGAAGATACCGATGGTGATATTTCAGCGTCTAAACCGCTGACAGTCACCATCACCGATGATGTTCAGCTGATGCAATCCGGTGCGCTCAACATTACTGAACCAACCACTGGTACACCGACTACAGCAGTCTTTGATGTGATGCCTGCGCAAAGTGCTGATGGCGCGACAATTACTAAGTTTGTGTATGACAATCAAGCTGAAACAGCCTTGGTACAAACCGACACGGGTGAGCAAGAGTTTGTATTCACTGAAGGTTCTCTGTTTATCAATCTTGAAGGTGATGTACGTTTCGAACCTAACCGTAACCTCGATCATTCGGGTGGTGACATTGTTAAGACCATTACGGTGACATCGGAAGATAAAGATGGCGATATTGTCACTTCAACAGTGACGCTGACTATTGCAGATGGTGCTCCACCAGTAATAGACACAGTACCAACGGTTGCATTGGAAGAAGCGAATCTGGTCGACGGCTCTTCACCGGGATTACCTGTGAGCCAAACTGAAACCATTACTTTCACAGCAGGAAGTGATGATGTCAGCCACTTCCGCATTGATACGGCTCAATTCAACACATCAGGTGATCTGAAAGCGGATGGCTTGGTGGTTCAGCTAAAAGAAGATCCTCTGAACAGCGATAATTATATTGGTTACGTTGAAAGCGGCGGTGTTCAAACGGATATCTTCACCATCACGTTTAGCAGCATGGTTCTAGGAGAGTACACATTCACCTTACTGGAAGAGTTAGATCACTTGCCAGTACAGGGTAATAACGATCAAATCTTTACCTTACCAGTTATCGCTGTCGACAAAGATAACACTGACTCAGCGATGAAACCGTTAACGGTGACCATTACTGATGATGTGCCAACCATTACTGATACGACTGTCGCGAGTACGTTTGTGGTTGATGAAGATGATTTAGGCACTCTGGCACAAGCAACGGGTTCGTTTGTTACCACAGAAGGTGCAGACCAAGTTGAGGTTTACGAGCTGCGTAATATCTCAACGCTGGAAGCAACGCTATCGTCGGGCAGTGAAGGTATTAAGATCACCGAAATCACTGGTGCTGCTAACACGACCACCTACCAAGGGGCAACCGACCCAAGTGGAACGCCAATTTTTACATTAGTATTGACTGATGATGGTGCTTACACCTTTACCTTGCTGGGCCCTCTCAATCACGCCACGACACCGAGTAACCTCGATACATTAACAATACCGTTTGATGTTGTTGCCGTTGACGGTGATGGCGATGATTCTAACCAATATGTATTGCCAATCGAGGTGCTAGATGATGTGCCAGTGATGACTGCTCCGACCGGTGAAACCGTTGTTGATGAAGACGATCTTACTGGGATTGGTTCGGATCGTTCTGAAGACACCATTATTAATGGACTATTCACCGTCGATGAAGGTGCCGATGGCGTTGTGAAGTATGAACTGGTTGATGAAGACTTGGTTCTAGCTGGCTTAACCTCCGATGGAGAAAGCTTAGAGTGGTTAACTGTTTCACAGGTAGGCACAACATTTACCTATGTTGCTCAAACCGTAACGAGTAATGAAGCGGTATTCAAAATTGTTTTCGATACCTCAAACAACAGTTACCAGTTTGAACTGTTTAAACCCCTCAAACACCCTGATGGTGCCGATGAAAACAACATCGAACTTGGTTTCTCAGTTGTGGCTGAAGACTTTGACCAAGACCAATCAAACGCGATTGATCTGACAATCACAGTGACGGATGATGTTCCGTTGGTGACAACTCAATCAATCACCCGTCTTGAAGGGCAGGGTTACAACAACTCTAAAGTCGACATGTTTGCAAATGCAACAGATGTGGGGGCTGATGGTGCGGTACTGAGTCGAATTGAGGGCATCTCAAATAATGGAGCGGATATTGTTTTCCGTATTGGGAACAATGGATCGTACAGTAGCAGCTTTGATTTAAATAGTGGCAGCCAACAGATTCGCGTTTACGAGCAAACAAATGGAGGAGCTGATACTCGTCAGCTTGGTCGATTACGTATCGACTCAAATGGTGAGGTTGAATTCAGAGCTAACGGCTATCTCGATCATGACGGCCTAGACACCATCGATTTCTCGATTAACGTGATTGCGACGGATGGCGATTTAGACACCTCTGAAACACCGTTAGACATCACTATTACTGATAGGGATTCTACAAGAATTGCGCTGAAAGTGACGACCTTCGAGGATGCTGGTAGAGACTCAACCATACCTTACGCAACAGGTGATGAGCCGACTCTTGAGAATGTTCAAGATAACCAAAATGGTTTGCCTAATGCACCAGCGCAAGTTGCACTGCAAGTTAACCTGTATGACCAAGACAACGCTGAATCTATTGGGCAGTTGACGATTAAAAGCCCGAATGGAGGTGACAGTCATCAAGGTACGTTTTATTACTTCGATGGTACTGATTATATTGAATTAGTGCCTGCGCCAAATGGGAGCATTATATTTGGTTCTCCTCAACTCGAACAAAGTTTTGCTCCAAACCCGAATGAACCAAGACAAACTATCGCGACGATAGATAATCTGTTTTTTGTTCCGGACCAACACGCTAGTTCAGATGAAGCTGGTGGGCGAGTTCGCTATGAGCTTGAAATTGAGAAAAATGGCACTACGGAGCACACCATTAACTCAAACTTCAGAATCGAGATTGAAGCGGTAGCGGATATTGCGACTTGGGATGACACCAGTAGCACGTATCAATATCAAGTGAACGAAGATGAAGACGATGTCACGTTGCAACTGAACGCAGTGTCACAAGATAATAGCCAAACTGAAACCATTACCTATGAGCTTGAAGCTGTTCAAGGCGACGGGAAGTTTGAGCTGCTTGACCAAAATGGCACAGTACTTACGCCAGTTAATGGTGTTTATATCATTGCATCTGCTGATATCAATAGCACCGTAGTTAACCCTATTGATAACTTCTCTGGGCAAATTGAGTTCAAAGTGACGGCAATTACGGAAGAGACGCTTAACCCATACGATGATTCAACCAACGGTGGAACAAACGATAAGACGACCGCTCGTTCTGTAGAGCAAAATATCATTATTGATGTCACTGCTGACGCCGACCCGGGCAAATTCAGTGTGAGTCGTATCAAGATCAACGAAGATAACATCGATGACCCTGATTACATTGGTCCTTTGGACAACAAAGACGCGTTCACGTTAGACGAAGTCATCACCATGACTGGGTCAGTGGATACCGATGGCTCTGAAGAGCTGTTTGTTCGTATCAGCAATGTTACTGAAGGCGCGGTACTTTACTTTTTAGGTACCACGACAGTCGTTCCGACCATCACGATCAATGGCGTTGATTACCAAGAAATTGCGTATTCCGATTTGGCTAACGTGGAAGTTGTTCCAACCAAACACAGCAATGTGGATTTTACTTTCGATGTCACCGGTGTGGTTAAAGACACCGCGAACCTTTCTTCAGGTGCGCAAGTCGATGAAGAAATACTGGGTACTAAGACGGTCAACGTCGAGGTCAAAGGTGTTGCCGACACGCCTTATGGTGGGACGAATGGTACAGATTGGACGACGTTTAACGAAGGTGGCATAACCGGCGTTCAAACCACGATTCAAGAAAGTCAAAACGGTGATAACTTTGCTCTGCTTGACTTCACTGTGTTATCTGGAGAAAGAAGACCTGATCCGGCAGCTGTAGATCAAACCCCATTGCCTGACGACGGTTCAGAATCAATAACCGTTATTCTATCGGGTATACCCGATGGGGTTGTTCTAGAAGACGGTGACGGTACAGTGATTGACCTTAACTTTGTCGGTTACGAAACTGGGCCGGGCGGTAGTCCTGACTTGTCCAAACCTATCTACGAAGCGAACATTACTGAGGCAGGTAAAACCTCAGGCATTCGCATTCGACCTGTCGACTCATCGACAGAGAATATCCACATCCAAGGTAAAGTGATTGTGACCGAGAATGATGGTCACACGCTTACGTTTGATCAAGAAATTCGAGTGCTAGTCGAACCTATAATCGATACATCAGCGACGTACAATACAGTGACTCGTGGGAATGAAGATACTGCTATCAATATTGATTGGCACCCAGAGGGTACTGACTATATTGATGACGATGAGCATTTCACTTCTATTATCATCAGTGACATTCCAACGGATGTTGAAAGTGTTGTGGTTAATGGCGACGTCACTTGGGTTTACAATGCTGCCGCAGGCACTTTAACCATCACACCTAAGAGTGGCCAGACGCCAGAAGAGTTCACTCAAATTGCGCTGAACAATAACTTCATCCAAATCACACCAGCTCAAGATTCAAGTACTGATTTCACGCTTGATACCGTGGTAATGATTGAAGAGAGAGATCATGAATATGTCGATGCTTCAAACCCTGGGCAAGGCATTGTAACGGCGACGATCACCGGTACGATTAATGTTGTCGTGCGGCCTGTCGTTGAGCCTGGAGATGCCGACAACAAGATTGTTGTTTCAAACGAAGATGGCTCTGTAGATCTGACTACGATTACGGCTGACGCTAATGGCGTAATTAAATTTACAACCAACAGTGATAACCAAACGACGGATACTAACGGAGATGAAATCTGGGACGGTGAATACGTCGTCCGATACCAAGAAACGGATTTAAGCACAGTAGAAGAGCAAGTTGACGAAGTGATTGTTCAGCTGACTAACACTGACGGAAGCGCGTTGTCGGATGATATTTTAGGGCAACTTTTAGTAACGGGTGCCTCATACGAAGGTGGTGGCCGATGGGTTGTGACCAATGAAGATGCCTTTAGCGTCAGTGCACCCAATGGATTAGATTTCACCCCTGCCAATGATACAGATGACGTGGCAGGGGACTTTAATAATATCAAGATGACGATTCATACCTTAGTGTCAGATCCTGGAGATGCCAACAATGAAACGTCCGTCCAAGAGCAACGCACTGGTGAGGTAACGCTTTCTTATCCTGAAGTACTCGTTGCTCCGGATAAAGTTGCAGCTGGGATCTCCATTGTTCAAGACAGCGTTATCGATGCGGTTGAAGATACTCAACTTGATCTCGGCGCGGCACTCAATGGCATTTTGAGCTTTACGGGCCGTGATGATTCTCCTGACCAAGTGACGGTGATCATTGATGGTATCCTGGTCATTGATGCTACTACATCATTCCCGATTAGCCTCTCGGGAAGAAGTGATGTTGACTTTGTGAACGGGAAATATGTTTACGAGACAACAGTTGAACAGGGTACAACCGTCGATTCCTCAGGTTTGTTGTTGAACCTGCCACCAAACTACTCTGGTGACTTTAGGTTGCCAATGACCATAGTGACCAAAGATTTACAATCTGGCGATGAGAAGACCTTAGTGACCGAAGTTATCATCAAAGTCGCACCGGATGCGGAGACGGACCCAACGATTGAGGTGAATGTCGTGGGTTCTCTTGATGATGCCTTTAATCCTGTCGATAACGATGGCCAAGCCGGACAAGATCCGGTGGGTTACGAAGACACTTATATTCAACTCGACTTCAATTCGACTATTTCGGATCAAGTATCAGGCGTCGAAGGCGGTCAAGAAGAGTTTACATCGATTACCTTGACGTTGGACGATCCTTCTATAGGCGCATTTTATGACAATACGGGTACCTCATTAGGTACGTCTGTGACGTTTAACCAGGCTGAAATTGCGGCAGGTGCACTCGATAATGTGCTCTTTAGGGCAATCGAAAATTACCCAACGGGCAATGATATTAACCAAGTGCAGGTTAATGTCAGCGGCACCGTTACCGATACAGCAACCTATAATGATCCAGCTTCTCCTGTGGGTACGGCAACAGACTCCGATACCTTCTCTACAAGTGTCAGCTTTGAAGTCGTTCCTGTGGTGGATGAAGTGTCTGTCACAGGGCCGGGTAGTGATCCGGATGTTATCGAGATTACTGGTAACGAAGATCAGCTTATTTCCTTGTCCGGTACGGGGCCAGTATCGATCGCATTGACTGACCTTGATGGCTCAGAGCAGTTCGTTTCGATTAAGTTTACGGGTGTACCAGATGGCTTCTTAATGAGTGCAGATGCTGCCTCAACTTACACAGTGAAGAACAACGGTGGTGGTGAATGGAGTGTTCAACTGCCCCAAGCATCAGGACTGTCATTCGACCTGAGTGAGCTGTGGATTTTACCACCGAAAAACTTCAGTGGTACGGCCGAGTTTGGCGTTGAAGTCTTCACTCAAGAATCTTTGTTGGGCGTGCCTACTGCTGCGGCAAACTTGCCAAGCTTCAAACTGCATGTGGTACCTGTTGGCGATGATGTCGATACTAACCCAACTGACTCTGCGACAGGCAATGAAGGCCAAAACATTGATATCGAAATCAATGCGACGATTTTGGACAAAGAATTGTCTGCAACAGGAAGCGGAACATTTACTGAAAATGCTCCTGAAACACTTCGAGTTGAAGTGGCGGGTGTGCCTCAAGATGCTTCTATTTTCTATCCAGATGGCACGACATTGGCTAGCTACGATCCGGCGACACAACTATGGACACTTGATGTTCCTGCTCAGTCACTCGATAAGATCGTATTTAATTCGGGTGAACACAACAGCGATGCGGGCAATGCGCTTGGCATCAATGGGCCATTGCAAATTACGGTTCGCTCGGTGGATACAGACGCTGACAACACCGAATACTTAGGTACGCCAACCAGCTTCGATGTTGATTTAGTGATTGATCCTATCAACGATCAACCGACGTTTGTGAATGTGACCAACATTGAAACGCCAGAAGATATTAGCATCGCTATCGACAACTTCAGTATCTACGATGTTGACGCTAACTTTGATAACCCAGATGCGCCGTATGTTCTGACGTTACAAGTGGATCAAACACTGCCAGGAGCGCAAGGTGTATTTGAGTTTACGAGCTCACCTGACGTGACGTTTGTATTGCAACCTGACGGCTCATTGGTGATTACAGGTAAAGAGGCCGACATCAATACCGCGTTGACCAATGGGGCTGTGACATTCAAACCCGATCCAGACCAGAACTACCTCAACCAGAGTGGTTTAGTTACGATCAATGCAACGCTCGATGATGGTGGCAATAACGGCTTGATTGACGCGGGTGATCCGAATACCGCTCAAACCAATCAAACTACGTTCACCATTAAGGTGACGGAAGTGAATGACGCTCCGGTGGCGACTGATGTGGATTTAGGCTCGATTGCGGAAGACGGTCAAATCGTGATTGTTGAAAGTGACTTGATTGCAGCCAGTTCTGATCTAGAAAACCACAATCTCACAGTAACCGGTGTGACTCTTACTCAAGGGCAAGGTCAGCTTACACGCTATGAAAATGCTGGTGGTGCTGATGACGCTGGGATAACTGGACCATTCTGGATATTCATTGCAGCCAGTGATTTCAATGGCGATGTGAAGTTCAATTACGACATCATTGATGACGGTACCACCAACGGTGTGGATGATTTCTTAACTGATAATGCTGAAATTAGCCTCGTAGTTACTGAAGTCAATGACCAGCCAGTAGCATCGGATATTGATTTGGGCACCATGCTTGAAGAAGGTCAGTTGATCATCAAAGAGGAAGACCTGATTTCAGCAACCACTGATCCGGAAAACGACACGATTACTGTGAACAGTTTGGTGCTCGATCAAGGTCAGGGCCAATTACAACGCTTTGAGAACGTGGGCGGTGCTGATGATGCGACGATCACTGGCCCATACTGGGTATTTACCGCAGCCAACGAGTACAGCGGTGATGTTAAGTTCACTTATACCGTTGAGGACGATGGCACAACCAATGGCGCTGATGATTTCTTAACAGATACCGGCGAAATCAGTGTTGTGGTAACAGAAGTGAATGATCAGCCAGTGGCAACGGATATCGACTTAGGTAACATCCTTGAAGAAGGTCAGTTGATCATCAAAGAGGAAGACTTAATTGCTGCTACTAGCGATCCGGAAAACGACACGATTACCGTGACTAATCTGGTGCTCGACGAAGGCCAAGGCCAGTTACAGCGCTTTGAGAACATAGGTGGTGCTGATGACGCTATGATTACTGGCCCGTACTGGATATTTACGGCGGCTGATGAATACAACGGTAACGTTAAGTTCACCTACACCGTCGAAGATGATGGTACTACCAACGGTGCCAATGATTTCCTAACCGATACTGCGGAGATCACCGCGATTGTCGATGGAGTGAACGATACACCTGTCGTTAATGGTGACAGTGTCACCACGGTTGTTGATGAGGACGCTGGTCAGCTATTGAGTGGTATCAATGTCAGTGACCCTGATTATGTTGATACATTTTCCGATGATCTCATGACCGTCACGCTGACAGTGGATTACGGTACATTGAACGTTTCACTTCCGGCAGTGACTACGGTGATGGTCAACGGCAACAACACTGGTTCGGTTATCTTAGTCGGCACTTTGAGTGACCTAAATGCACTGATTGATACACCAACCAGTCCAAGCGGTGTGTTCCTTGATGCGAGCCTGTCTCCGACCAATAGCATTGGCTTAGAAGTTGTCGCCAAAGACAGCGGAAACCCTTCTGGTATCGCGATAGAGACGACGCCTGTTGTTTACAACATCGCGGTAACACCAGTCGCGAATGCGCCAACCTTGTCGATTGATACTGCGTCTAATTACGTGAGAAACATTACTGCGAGCCAGTCAGTCAGTGCGAGTGGCATTCCTTTGGTTGGAATTATCGCTGCCTTAACGGACATTACTGAGGAGCTAACGCTGCATATCAGTGATGTGCCTGCTGGTGCTCAAATCACCAGTGATGTTGGCTCTGTGACCGACCTCGGTGGCGGTGTTTGGGTAGCAACGGCGGATGCAATCGAAAGCTTGCAAGCAGTAGGGCTTTCTCAAACTCCGGGTAGTTACACGCTTAAAGTTGAGGCGGTTTCTGAAGAGACTGATAACAACGATACAGCGACCTCTGCGTCGATTGACCTGAATTTGAACATTGTGTCTGACGCGGTCGACATTAACCTGGCTTCGGAAACCGACGATATTCAACTATTGGCCGGTGCGAATGCGACTGACCTAACTGCGGGTTCTGGAAATGACCGACTGGAAGGTGGCGCGGGTGACGATACGTTGGTTGGCGGTGACGGCAACGATACACTCATTGGTGGAGGTGGTTCCGATATCCTGACGGGTGGCAATGGAATGGATTCGTTTGTGTGGCTTAATATTGAAGATGGTGTCGCAGACACGATTACCGATTTCAATCTATCTGAAGGCGATCAGATTGACCTACGAGAGGTGTTGCCGGAACTGAAAGATGCCACTGTGAACATGACGACGCTGTTGCAACATATCGATGCAAAAGTGGATGGAAATGATGTAGAGCTAACCATCAACCCTGATGGTTTGGGCACCACAGAGCAAGTGATTGTGGTTGAAGACCTTGCTCCTCAGTTAACGCTAAGTGGCACCATGCCGTCAGATATTTTGGATGCGTTAGTGCAACAGAATGTCATCACTCACGGTTAAAGCGAACCATTAAACCGTAACGAAAGAGGCCAGCAATGCTGGCCTCTTTTTTGTCACTGTATAAATCGAAAGAGTTACTTAAGAGAGTTGTGGATCAAGAACTCTTCTTCAACGCCTTTCAATTTCATCTCATCCATAATGAAATTCACAGTGTTCAATAAACGTTGTTCACCTTTAGGAATCAAGTAACCGAATTGACTGTTGGTAAACGGTGTCTCACAACGAGCAGCTTCAAGACGCTCGTCTGTCACTTGATAGAATAGACCTTCAGGAGTTTCTGTCACCATGACATCAACTTTACCTTCCGCAACGGCTTGCGGAACGTCTAGGTTGTTCTCGTAACGTGTGAAGCTCGCGTCTTGCAAGTTAGCATCCGCAAACATCTCGTTAGTCCCGCCGATATTGACGCCAACACGCACAGAAGAAAGGTTCACTTTCTCAATGCTGTTGTATTGTTCTGCTTTGCCTTTCGCAACTAAGAAACACTTACCAAAGGTCATGTAGCCTTGAGTTTGTTCTGCGTTTAACTGACGCTGCATTTTACGCGTGATACCGCCCATCGCGATGTCGTATTTATCGCTGTCGAGGTCGGTTAGCAGATCTTTCCATGTAGTACGGACAATCTGTAATTCAACGCCCAACTGCTCTGCAACATGCTTGGCTACGTCAATGTCATAACCAGAATAGCTCTTGCCATCAAAGTAAGAGAAAGGTTTGTAGTCGCCTGTAGTACCGACACGAAGTGTGCCTGATTTTTGGATGTCTTCTAATTGGTCAGCTTGTGCTACACCAGAAAGAGCCAGAGTAATGGAAGCAAGTAATAGTGATGTTTTTTTCATTGTAATTATCTGTTGTGTTTGTGTTGTCATTCAAAGTAACAGAAACAACCAGAGAAAGAGATCAAACCATTGGAAAGGTTGTAAAAGAAGATAAAGCGAAGGCAGGAGACAGGGACTTCGATGGGCTTGTGAGCATTGATAGAGATGCATTTCATATTCTGATTTGATGAATGGAAAGCAAATAAAAAGCCCATGTTATCGAATAACATGGGCTTCATTATTGGTTTAACTTGTTAGCTGTTTAGCTGTTTAGCTGTTTAGCTATTTAGCAACAGACTCGTTGTTCATCTTAGCCGGAGCTTTAGATGCGTTAACCAGTAGGATACCAACGGTGAGTACCATTGAGCCACATAGTAGGAACAACAAGCGTCCTGTTGGTTCGTTTGGAATCAGAGCCATTGCTAGGATACCGAAACCTGCTGTGCTGATAAGCTTACCAAGCATTGAACGCTGTTTAGTATCTAGGTTTTGTTGCTCTTCACCTTCCGCTACTAGCGGCGTGTTCCAGTTAGTGAATAGTTGGTCAACTTCTTTCTCACGCTCTGGCGATAGGCCTTTGTAGAAGCGAGAAGTTAGGATGAAGTAACCACCGGTGAACACTACGTGAGCCGCTAGGCTAAGACCCACTTTCAAGTCGCTCCATTCGCGGCCAGTAAGCGCTGTTTCCATACCGAATAGGTGCTCGATGTCTTCTGCTTGAAGCGAGATACCGAAGATGTAAGAAACGAAGCCACCAACGATTAGCGTAGACCAACCAGCCCAGTCAGGCGTTTTACGAATCCACATACCAAGTAGTACAGGGATAAGCATTGGGAAGCCAATTAGCGCACCTACGTTCATTACGATATCGAACAAGCTCAAGTGACGTAGAGAGTTAATGAACAAGCCAATCGCGATGATGATAATACCCATCATGATAGTGGTTAGCTTACTTACAATAACCAGCTCTTTCTGAGTTGCGTTTTGACGAAGAATCGGGCTGTAGAAGTTCATTACAAAGATGCCAGCGTTACGGTTCAAACCTGAATCCATAGAAGACATTGTTGCAGCGAACATTGCTGACATAAGAAGACCAACCATACCTGCTGGCATTACGTTCTGTACGAATGCTAGGTAAGCAGCATCACCCGCTTTATCACCCATTGAAGCGTACTCCAATGCGAAATCAGGCATGAATGCACTTACGTACCAAGGTGGTAGGAACCAGATTAGTGGGCCAACAACCATAAGGATACATGCTAGGCCTGCCGCTTTACGTGCGTTTTCACTGTCTTTTGCACATAGGTAACGGTAAGCGTTGATGCTGTTGTTCATTACACCGAACTGCTTCACGAAGATGAACACAACCCAAAGAACGAAGATGCTCATGTAGTTTAGGTTGTTACCTAACATGAAGTCGCCGTCGAAGTTAGCAACGATGTTCGTTAAGCCGCCACCGTGGAAGTAAGCTGCAACCGCACAAGTAATGGTTACCGCCATGATAACAAGCATTTGCATGAAGTCAGAAGCAACAACCGCCCAAGAGCCGCCTGTTACTGCCATCAATACTAGAACCATACCCGTTACCACAATGGTTGCTTCCATTGGGATGTTGAATACCGCTGCTACGAAGATAGCGAGACCATTTAGCCAGATACCCGCAGAGATAAGGCTGTCAGGCATTCCTGCCCATGTGAAGAACTGTTCAGACGTTTTACCAAAGCGCTGACGAATAGCCTCGATCGCTGTTACCACACGAAGTTGGCGGAACTTTGGAGCGAAGTACATATAGTTCATGAAGTAGCCAAAAGCATTGGCTAAGAATAGGATTACAATAACGAAACCGTCATTGAACGCGCGTCCTGCGGCACCTGTAAACGTCCATGCTGAAAACTGTGTCATGAAGGCGGTTGCACCAACCATCCACCACAACATTTTGCCGCCCCCTCTGAAGTAATCACTAGTCGACGTGGTGAACTTACGGAACATCCAACCAATAGCGATTAAAAAGAAGAAGTAGGCGAGAACAACAAAAGTATCAATAGTCATCTTTTCAGCCTTTTAAATATCATAATTAACTGCGCTTAGATTAACGCGTCCAAAGGTTTATTTGTACTACAATATGTCTTTAGTATGATCTAGGTCGCATTGATTTTTGGAATGGCTCTGTAAGTTAATTTAAGATGTTGTTTTTGTTGGGTTTATTTGTTTTTATGATTTGCTTCAGATTCAAGGAAAATTGATGCTCAAATGTTTATATGTATTACAATATAAGTAATGGTGTGTTGGTTGAGCTTATTTATAAGATTTTAATTATAACCGTAACAAATGTGCTACAACTGAGCATGGTTGTGCGATCGGATTCACGTTAAATCTCAGTGCTAAATCGCAAAATATTGTTTCTGGAATTTAAGTGTAGCTTATTGTTTTTATGTCGCTATTTTCTATTTCACGTCCCGATCTGTTCGTTATTTATCCGTACTCTTTATCTACGCGATTTATCCGCCAAATTTTCTGTTGTTCTTGTGTTGGGGGCTTGGTTTGTCCAACAAACTATCAAACTTCAGTTACTCAAAGACCTAGATAACAAAATCTTCAGTTATTGAAAAACCTCAGATAACAAAAAGCCCCACCGAAATGAGGCTTTATCACGAAATCTAAAACAGATTAAGCGTTAACGTGATCAACTGCGTCACGAACAAGTTTGCCTAGTTCGTCCCACTTACCTTCATCGATAAGGTTAGTTGGAACCATCCAAGTACCGCCACACGCAAGTACAGAAGGGATAGATAGGTATTCATCTACATTCTTCAAGCTTACGCCGCCAGTTGGCATGAATTTAACAGGGTAAACTGCGGTTAGTGCTTTAAGCATACCA
This sequence comes from Vibrio sp. QJM3NY_15, assembly GCF_057785995.1. NCBI lineage: Bacteria > Pseudomonadati > Pseudomonadota > Gammaproteobacteria > Vibrionales > Vibrionaceae > Vibrio > Vibrio sp. QJM3NY_15. Next base: position 2,143,970 of record NZ_CM173517.1, on the reverse strand, counting down.
GTACCGCCAGAAGGCTCAGCAGGGAAGAACTTCAACGTGCGAAGACCCATTTCCATTGCTTGCTCAACTAGGCTTGGGTTGTTTACACCCGGTACAATTGCAACACCTTTGTCGATACAGTATTGAACAGTACGAGGGTTGAAACCTGGGCTTACGATGAAATCAACGCCTGCTTCGATAGATGCATCAACTTGCTCGTTAGTCAGTACCGTACCTGAACCGATTAGCATGTCTGGGAACTCTTTACGCATGATGCGAATCGCTTCGATTGCACATTCTGTACGTAGTGTGATTTCTGCACATGGCATGCCGTTTTCAACAAGTGCTTTACCTAGAGGGATAGCGTCTTCAGCACGGTTGATAGCGATTACAGGGATTACTTTTAGGCTTGCTAGTTGTTCATTTAATGTAGTCATGAATTCTTTCTCACGTTAATTATGGGCTTGCTTTCAACTAAGCAAACCCTTGATTAATATATAAAGTGCGTAATTATAGAGACAAATCAGGCGTCGCTTCTAGAGGTATGATAGCACCTGGATACTGAATCACAGTCCCTGCCACAATATGACCTGCTAATGCTGCATCGCTAGCATTACCACCACTTAAGCGTTTAGCTAAGAAGCCAGCACTGAATGAATCACCAGCTGCGGTAGTATCAACGATGTTGTCTACAGGGTTCGGTGCAACGTATCGAGCACTTTGGCTTTCAACCACTAAGCAATCTTTTGCACCACGTTTAATGATGATCTCTTTCACACCAGACTCAGACGTACGTGCAATACACTGTTCAATACTTTCGTCACCGTACAGCTCTTGTTCGTCATCGAACGTGAGTAGAGCCGTGTCAGTGTACTTAAGCATTTTCAAGTACCAAGAAATTGCTTCTTGTTGGCTTTCCCAAAGTTTAGGACGGTAGTTATTGTCGAAGAATACTTGGCCGCCTTGAGCTTTGAACTTGTCTAAGAAGTTGAATAGCTGCGTACGTCCGTTTTCAGTCAAGATAGCAAGCGTAATACCACTTAGGTAAACCGCGTCAAAAGAGAATAACTTATCAAGTAGAGCAGGGGTGTCTTGCTGATCAAACATGAATTTCGCGGCAGCGTCACTACGCCAGTAGTGGAAGCTGCGCTCACCAGTTTCATCGGTCTCGATGTAGTAAAGCCCTGGTTGTTTGTAATCAAGCTGAGCCACTAAGCTCGTGTCGATACCTTCTGCTTGCCACTTTTTCAACATGTCGACACTGAATGGATCAGTACCTAACGCTGTAACATAGCTTGTTTGGATATCTTGCTCTTTTGTTAAGCGTGACAAGTAAAGTGCCGTATTCAGCGTATCGCCACCAAAACTTTGCTTAAGCCCGTCTTGTTTCTTTTGTAGCTCAACCATGCACTCGCCAATGACCGCGATGTTTAATGATTTCATATGCTTACCTTAGCAACTGAGGTTGCGCTATTAATTATTTTAGGAAATCTTCACGCGCAGGGTTGAAGATATCAAGAAGGATGCTGTCTTGCTCTAGTGCAACCGCACCGTGCATCATGTGTTTACGAGCGAAGTAAGCATCGCCTTCTTTAAGGACTTTCTTTTCGCCTTCAATCTCAGCTTCGAAGCTACCACGAACAACATAACCGATTTGGTCGTGAATTTCGTGAGTATGAGGATGGCCAATCGCGCCCTTATCAAAACACAGGTGTACAGCCATAAGATCGTCAGTGTAAGCAACGATTTTACGCTTAATGCCGCCACCAAGTTCTTCCCATGGGTTTTCATCTAGGATAAAGAAAGAGTTCATTGTGTATCTCCTAATCTGTTTAAATCTTTTAAGTGTTACTTAACTTGGATCCATCATAAGGGAATGAGCTCAATTGTAATACAATATATCTAAATTTGTGTGATATTGATCAAGCGATACTTTATATAGCGTAAATAAATCAATAACTTAATAAATGGCTGATATTTATCATTAGTCATTTTTATCAATGACTTACGGTTGATTGTGTGACTCTAATCATCATTTGGTAACGAATAGGTATAATTAAAGCTCTTATTGTATTACTTTATATGGAGTTTAAAAATTTAATCAAAGTTTAAGCAGATAAACTCTTTATTGAGGGTGACAAAGAATATGACGACTAAACCAGTATTGTTGACTGAAGCAGAAATCGAGCAGCTTCATCTTGAAGTGGGCCGTTCTAGCTTAATGGGCAAAACCATTGCAGCGAACGCGAAAGATCTAGAAGCATTCATGCGTTTACCTATTGATGTCCCAGGTCATGGTGAAGCTGGGGGTTACGAACATAACCGCCACAAGCAAAATTACACGTACATGAACCTAGCTGGTCGCATGTTCTTGATCACTAAAGAGCAAAAGTACGCTGACTTTGTTACAGAATTACTCGAAGAGTACGCAGACAAATATCTAACGTTTGATTATCACGTACAGAAAAACACCAACCCTACCGGTCGTTTGTTCCACCAAATCCTGAACGAACACTGCTGGTTAATGTTCTCAAGCTTAGCTTACTCTTGTGTTGCTTCGACACTGACACAAGAGCAGCGTGACAACATTGAGTCTCGCATTTTTGAACCAATGCTAGAAATGTTCACTGTTAAATACGCACACGACTTTGACCGTATCCATAACCACGGCATTTGGGCTGTTGCTGCTGTCGGTATCTGTGGTCTTGCTTTAGGCAAACGCGAGTACCTTGAGATGTCAGTGTACGGCATCGACCGTAACGATACTGGCGGTTTTCTAGCGCAAGTTTCTCAGCTATTTGCACCTTCTGGTTACTACATGGAAGGCCCTTACTACCACCGTTATGCGATTCGCCCAACGTGTGTGTTCGCTGAAGTGATTCACCGCCACATGCCTGAAGTAGATATCTATGACTACAAAGGTGGCGTGATTGGCAACACAGTACAAGCGATGCTTGCGACGGCTTACCCGAACGGTGAGTTCCCGGCTCTGAATGATGCTTCTCGTACAATGGGTATCACAGACATGGGTGTTCAGGTTGCGGTAAGTGTTTACAGTAAGCACTACTCTTCTGAAAACGGTGTAGACCAAAACATTCTTGGTATGGCGAAGATTCAAGACGCAGTATGGATGCACCCATGTGGTCTTGAGCTATCTAAAGCATACGAAGCCGCTTCTGCAGAGAAAGAAATCGGCATGCCTTTCTGGCCAAGTGTTGAATTGAATGAAGGCCCTCAAGGTCACAACGGTGCGCAAGGCTTTATCCGTATGCAGGATAAGAAAGGCGACGTTTCTCAACTTGTTATGAACTACGGCCAACACGGCATGGGTCACGGCAACTTTGATACGCTGGGTATTTCTTTCTTCAACCGTGGTCAAGAAGTGCTACGTGAATACGGCTTCTGTCGTTGGGTGAACGTTGAGCCTAAATTCGGCGGCCGTTACCTAGACGAAAACAAATCTTACGCTCGTCAAACGATTGCTCACAATGCAGTTACGATTGATGAAAAATGTCAGAACAACTTTGATGTTGAACGTGCAGACTCAGTACACGGTTTACCTCACTTCTTTAAAGTAGAAGACGATCAAATTAACGGTATGAGTGCATTTGCTAACGATCACTACCAAGGCTTTGACATGCAACGCAGCGTGTTCATGCTAAACCTTGAAGAGCTAGAATCTCCGTTATTGTTAGACTTATACCGCTTAGATTCTACAAAAGGCGGCGAAGGCGAACACCAATACGACTATTCACACCAATATGCGGGTCAGATTGTTCGCACTAACTTTGAATACCAAGCAAACAAAGAGCTAAACACTCTAGGTGACGATTTCGGTTACCAACACCTATGGAACGTGGCAAGCGGTGAAGTGAAGGGCACAGCACTTGTAAGCTGGCTACAAAACAACACTTACTACACTTGGCTAGGCGCAACCTCTAACGACAATGCTGAAGTGATCTTTACTCGCACTGGCGCTAACGATCCAAGCTTCAACCTACGTTCAGAGCCTGCATTCATTTTACGCAGCAAAGGCGAAACAACACTGTTTGCTTCTGTTGTTGAAACGCATGGTTACTTCAACGAAGAATTCGAGCAATCTGTAAGCGCACGTGGTGTTGTGAAAGACATCAAAGTAGTGGCTCACACCAATATCGGTTCAGTAGTAGAAATTACGACAGAGAAATCAAACGTGACAGTGATGATCAGCAACCAACTTGGCGCGACTGACAGCACTGAACACAAAGTAGAACTGAACGGCAAAGTATACAGCTGGACAGGCTTCTACTCAGTAGAAACAATTTTAAACCCAGAATTAGCAAGCACAGCAGAGCAGGGGAAATAATAATGAGCTATCAACCACTTTTACTTAACTTTGATGAAGCAGCAGAGCTTCGTAAAGAACTTGGCAAGGATAGCCTTTTAGGTAACACACTGACTCGCGATATTAAACAAACTGACGCTTACATGGTTGAAGTTGGCATTGAAGTTCCAGGTCACGGTGAAGGCGGCGGTTACGAACATAACCGTCACAAGCAAAACTACATCCACATGGATCTAGCTGGCCGTTTGTTCCTTATCACTGAGGAAACAAAATACCGTGACTACATCGTTGATATGCTCACTGCGTACGCGACGGTATACCCAACGCTTGAAAGCAACGTAAGCCGTGACTCTAACCCTCCGGGTAAGTTGTTCCACCAAACGTTGAACGAGAACATGTGGATGCTTTACGCTTCTTGTGCGTACAGCTGCATCTACCACACGATCTCTGAAGAGCAAAAACGTCTGATCGAAGACGATCTTCTTAAGCAAATGATCGAAATGTTCGTTGTGACTTACGCGCACGACTTCGATATCGTACACAACCACGGCTTATGGGCAGTGGCAGCAGTAGGTATCTGTGGTTACGCAATCAACGACCAAGAGTCTGTAGACAAAGCGCTTTACGGCCTGAAACTAGATAAAGTAAGCGGCGGTTTCTTAGCGCAACTTGACCAACTGTTCTCGCCTGACGGCTACTACATGGAAGGTCCTTACTACCACCGTTTCTCTCTACGTCCAATCTACCTGTTCGCAGAAGCGATTGAACGTCGTCAGCCTGAAGTGGGTATCTATGAATTCAACGATTCAGTGATCAAGACAACGTCTTACTCTGTATTCAAAACCGCATTCCCAGACGGTACATTGCCAGCTCTGAACGATTCATCGAAGACAATCTCTATCAACGATGAAGGCGTTATCATGGCAACGTCTGTGTGTTACCACCGTTACGAGCAGACTGAAACTCTGCTTGGTATGGCTAACCACCAACAAAACGTTTGGGTTCATGCTTCAGGTCAAACATTGTCTGATGCTGTTGAAGCAGCTGATGAAATCAAACCATTCAACTGGGGTAGCCTGTTTGTTACCGACGGCCCTGAAGGTGAGAAAGGCGGCGTTAGCATTCTTCGTCACCGTGATGAGAAAGACGACGACACAATGGCGTTGATCTGGTTTGGTCAACACGGCAGCGATCACCAGTACCACTCTGCGCTAGACCACGGTCACTACGATGGCCTGCACCTAAGCGTATTCAACCGTGGCCACGAAGTGCTGCACGATTACGGTTTCGGTCGCTGGGTAAACGTTGAGCCTAAGTTTGGCGGGCGTTACATCCCAGAGAACAAGTCTTACTGTAAGCAGACGGTTGCTCACAACACAGTAACGGTTGATCAGAAAACACAGAACAACTTCAACACCGCATTGGCTGAGTCTAAGTTTGGTCAAAAGCACTTCTTCGTAGCAGACGACCTGTCTCTACAAGGCATGAGCGGCACTATTTCTGAGTACTACACTGGCGTAGACATGCAACGCAGCGTGATTCTTGCTGAACTTCCTGAGTTCGAAAAACCGCTAGTGATTGATGTGTACCGCATCGAAGCTGACGCTGAGCACCAGTACGACCTACCAGTTCACCACTCTGGCCAGATCATCCGTACTGACTTTGATTACAACATGGAAACAACGCTTAAGCCGCTAGGTGAAGACAACGGTTACCAACATCTGTGGAACGTGGCTTCAGGCAAAGTGAACGAAGAAGGTTCTTTAGTTAGCTGGCTACATGACAGCAGCTACTACAGCCTAGTAACCAGCGCGAATGCGGGCAGCGAAGTGATTTTTGCTCGCACTGGTGCTAACGATCCAGACTTCAATCTTAAGAGTGAGCCTGCGTTCATCTTACGTCAGTCTGGTCAAAACCACGTGTTTGCTTCTGTACTAGAAACGCATGGTTACTTTAACGAGTCTATCGAAGCCTCTGTAGGCGCTCGTGGTCTAGTTAAATCAGTATCTGTTGTGGGCCATAACAGTGTCGGGACTGTTGTTCGCATTCAGACTACTTCTGGCAACACTTACCACTACGGTATCTCAAACCAAGCTGAAGACACGCAGCAAGCAACTCACACTGTTGAGTTCGCGGGTGAGACATACTCGTGGGAAGGATCATTTGCTCAACTGTAAATGATTGACACGCAAGTTATTTAACGATGGCTTGTGTTGATGTGGTGCTTTGCGGGAACGAAGCATCACATTGAATTCAGTCGTGATTGCAAAATCGTTCGTTGATACCAACAACGACTGAATACATCGGGAATAAGTCAAACCGAGTAACTCACTGCGAGTTGCTCGGTTTTTTTATGCGTATAGGAAACAAATGGAACGTTCCAACAAACGAAAAGCCTACTCAGTGAGTAGGCTTTGATCTTATTGACTAGCTAACCGTCTATTTGACGTTGTTTTTAGTATTTAGATAAGGGCTTTTCTTGCTTTGGCAGCCACCCATTCGGAGAAGATGACCGTCACTAGAATCGCACAGAAAATCACGGTTACTTGAGGCCATGCGAGCATTGCCATCGACTCTTGCAGTTTTAAGCCGATACCGCCTGCGCCCACCAAACCTAAGACGGTAGACTCTCGAATATTGATGTCCCAACGGAACAAGCTCGTGCCGATGAAACTTGGCATTACTTGCGGGAGAATGCCGTAGTTCAATACTTGCAGTGGGGATGCCCCCGTTGATTGAATCGCTGACATCTGCGTGACGTTCACTTCTTCAATCGCTTCGTACATCAATTTAGCCACGAAACCAATCGAACGTAGCGCTATCGCGATAATACCGGCCAATAACCCCGGGCCGATGATAGCCACCAACAGGAGCGCCCAAATTAGGGAGTTGATCGAACGGCTTGCCGCAATGATGAACAGTGCGATAGGCCTGATAAACGTTGTGCTTGGCGTTGTGTTGCGGGCGGCTAAGAACGCGACTGGAAATGCCAGTACGATCCCTAACAGTGTGCCAAGTGTTGCGATGTTGATTGTGTCCCACAAAGGGTTCCAAAGTGACTCTAAATAACTCCATCTTGGTGGCCACATACGTGACGATATATCAGCAAGTTGATTCGGTGAGTCAGTCACAAAGTACCAAATCGTGTCCTTGTTCATGACTTGCCATGCAAAAACCGTTAGGGCAACAAAGCAAAGCCAGCCTAGCCATAGCATTAGGCTCTGTTTACTGTCGTAACGTTCCCATTGGGTACGATTCATGGCGCTTGAAGGTGTGTCATTTAGCGTGCTCATTGGTCGTTCCTTACTGCACATGCTTGCGGATGATGGTCGATAGGTATTCACAAAACATCACGATCACGATAATAATCAATAGAATAGCGGCCGCTGCGCTGTATTCGTAGCGGTCCATGGCGGTGTTCAATGTTGCGCCGATACCCCCTGCGCCAACAATACCGATTACAGCAGATTCACGAAAGTTGATGTCGAGTCGGTACATCGAAAGCCCGATAAAGCGTGGCATTACCTGTGCTTGAATCGCATAGTTCACTTGTTGTAACCAACTCGCGCCAGTCGCACGCATTGCGGTGAGTGGTGCTGGGTCAATGGCTTCAATCTCATCGGCAAACAGTTTTGCGAGAAAGCCGATGGTTGCGAATGTCAGCGTGACAAACCCCGCAAACGTACCAAAGCCAAACAGAGCCACACACAGAATCGCAACGATGATCTCCTGTAAGCTACGAGCAACCGAAATAAACGCACGGCAGAATAGATAAACGGGAGTAGGGGCAAGGTTTTTGGCTGCGCCTAATCCGAATGGGATTGAAAGAATGACACCTGCCACGGTTGATGTGAGCGTCATGGTTAAGCTCTCAATCAAACCTTGTGAGATGTTGTTCCAACGGCCACCAAAATCTGGGTTCATGAAAGCCAAAATGAACTGCCAGCCGCGTTCGCTGCCTTCGTAAATTCGAGCCCAGTTGACGTGTACCGATTGAGTCGCAAGGTATAAGTACACCGCGACGATGATGATCAAACTCCAACGTAACCATGAATTAGATATCAGTGGCGGCTTGGCCCACTGTGTCGGGTATTGTTTGGGGTTCTGTTGTGCAGACTTTAAATGCCGTTGAGCTTGTTTTGGATATGGCTGAGTCATATTGTTGCCTCAGACAAGCGAGGGTTCATGATGATGAGATCATCTTCCTCTTCTTCTACTTGTTGGCTCCAATCTTCTTCACCGTAGATCTGTGTGAGTACGTCTTCGGTCAGCAAATTTGGTTTGTCATCAAATACCACACAGCCAGCATTTAGGCCGACAACACGGTCGACAAACTGTTTGGCTAACTGAACATCGTGAATATTGATGATCGCAGGGAGTTGTTGCTCTGAACAAATCTCGCTGATCAATCGCATGATTTGGCGAGCCGTACGTGGGTCAAGTGCTGCTGTTGGCTCATCAATCAAAAGTAATTTTGGTTTCTGAGCGAGTGCGCGTGCAATACCAACACGTTGACGCTGGCCACCTGATAGGGCGTCGGCTCTTTTATTGGCGTGCTCTAATAAGCCAACACGGTCAAGTAGGGCATAAGCGGCTTGGATATCCGACTCTGGGAAGCGACGAGTAAAACTTTGCCAGAAGTTTACGTATCCCAAACGCCCAGATAGTACGTTTTCCATCACCGTTAAGCGTTCAATCAATGCGTACTCTTGGAAAATCATCCCTATTTCACGTCGTGAATGTCTTAGTTGTCGCTTAGACAGTGCCTCAAGGTTGGTGTTGGAGAAGATAACTTCGCCGCTGGTGGGCTCGGTTAGTCGGTTAATACAGCGAATCAGCGTTGATTTACCCGCACCAGATGGGCCAATCAATCCAACCACTTCGCCGGCATTCACCGATAAGCTAACGTTGGTCAGGGCTTTATCAGAACTGGAGTAGTGCTTGGTAAGCCCTTTAAGGGTAAGAGTAGACATAGAATTCCTATAAGAGCGGTGTACTAAGAGTTCGCCTGAGACAGGCATGGAAAGTAAACCGAAAGAGTGATGAATAACTGCAGGCGCGTAAGCCCGCAGTTAGTTTTATCAATGTGTGATTGGCTTTTTAGTTCGGTTGAACTTAGCTACACGTGTAAGACACTTTATTCGCGGTATCGATAGTGCGGATCACTTCCCAGTGCTCCTGGTAAGTGATCGGAACAAACTTCGCTTCGCCGTTACGCTCAAATTCTTCTTGAAGTTTCGTGCCTTCCCAGTCGAAAGTGAAGAAGGCCTTTTGAATCTTCTCTTGAAGCTCTGGTGTCAGGTTGTGCGCTGTGCCGTAAGCCGTTGTTGGGAAGGTTTGTGATTTGTAAATGCTCTTGATTTGACCCTCTTTCACGACTTCACGTGAAAGCATACGGTTCAGTACTGAGTTAGCGACGGCTGCTGCGTCGTAATCTTTGTGTGCCACACCCAAAATGGAGTTGTCGTGCGCACCAGAGAAAGCCGGTTTGAAATCACGCTCAGGTTGAAGCTGGTATTCAGCATCCAGAATCGCAGAAGGGGCTTTGAAACCAGAGTTTGACGTTTGCGATGTGAATGATAGGTTTTTGCCTTTTAGGTCTTCCACTTTTTCGATGCCCGAACCTGGGTGTGTGATGATTTCCATTTCGTAACCGAAAGAGCCATCTTCAGCCGCCATCATTGTGAATGGAGCAAAGCCAGCACAGTTAACTGCTAGCGGCGTTGAACCTGTGTTGAAACCTGCGATATGTAGACGACCTGAACGCATTGCTTCAATTTGAGCTGCGTTATTTTGAACAGGGAAGAAACGAACCGTTTTTTCCGTTGTTTTTTCAAGGTGGCTCAAAAACTCGCTCCACACATCAGCGTATACTGCTGGGTCTTCAACTGGCGTGTAAGCAAAAATTAGCGTGTTTGGATCCACCCATTGTGATTCATCTTGGGGGACATCGGCGACCAAGTTACCAGAGCGGTCCTCGTATCGCGTATCCATCGCTAATGCAGAACCAGAAAAAATCAGCGCAGCAGTAATCGCGCTTTTAAGCGTGAGATTTGTTTTTGTCGGTTTCATTATGTCAGTCCAATAGAGTGATTTGTTGGAAGGAAGTATAGGAATCGAGGATGACAGAACCGATGCTTTTTGATGACGGATTTATGAATGGTGTAACATAATGTTTCTAGCAGAGTAGAGTTAGATACTTTCTAAGTGATTGATTAGGCGAGTAAATTAATAAGCTGTGATTCGTTTTGATTTTACTCAATTGGCTGTAGGTTGAAATACTGTTATAGTGATCCTTAAATAATACATAAACATAACATATAAAATAAGTGAACTTATGGTTACCACTTTTAATTCAATTTCGGGCTCGAAGCGCAGCCTGCACGTGCAAGTAGCGCGTGAAATCGCTCGTGGAATCTTGTCTGGCGAACTGCCACAAGGTTCTATTATTCCTGGTGAAATGGCGTTGTGTGAACAGTTTGGTATCAGCCGAACGGCACTTCGAGAAGCAGTTAAACTATTGACCTCTAAAGGTTTATTAGAGTCCCGCCCGAAAATCGGTACTCGTGTAGTAGACCGCGCATACTGGAACTTTCTTGATCCTCAACTGATTGAATGGATGGACGGCCTAACCGACGTAGACCAATTCTGTTCACAGTTCTTAGGCCTTCGCCGTGCGATTGAACCTGAAGCGTGTGCACTGGCGGCAAAATTTGCGACGGCTGAACAACGTATCGAGCTTTCAGAGATCTTCCAAAAAATGGTAGAGGTGGATGAAGCTGAAGTGTTTGACCAAGAACGTTGGACAGACATTGATACTCGTTTCCATAGCTTGATCTTCAATGCGACAGGTAACGACTTCTATCTACCGTTCGGTAATATTCTGACTACGATGTTTGTTAACTTCATCGTGCATTCTTCTGAAGAGGGAAGCACATGTATTAATGAACACCGCAGAATCTATGAAGCTATCATGGCCGGTGATTGTGACAAGGCTAGAATTGCTTCTGCCGTTCACTTGCAAGATGCCAACCACCGTTTGGCTACAGCGTAATAGAAATGAACTGCCTCACGTTCTGATAAACGAACTAAAAAGGTATGCCAAGTGCATGCCTTTTTTATTGTCTGTTTTTTGCATAAATTGATTGTTTATTGTGTACTAAAAAGCCAGAGACGTAGGTCTCTGGCTTTGATTTTTAACGTTATAGGTTTTAGGTCATAAGCTAAATGCTATGCCTTAATCGCTATCCATTGAACAAGCAGTCAACTATGGACATTGTTCAGTTTCCTTTTGTTTCTGTTTCTTCTTCATTTTTAACGTTGAATAAACAGAGAATACAGCCAGCACGATAAACGCGAGTGCAATAGGGCGCTCATAAAGGAAAGACCAACTGCCATCGTACATCAGCAGCGATTTCCTCAGATTTGTTTCTGCCATTGGCCCTAAAATGATCGCAAGCAGAATTGGCGAAGACGGAATGTCCAGTTTAGTTAAGATAAAGCCCAATAGACCAAAACCGATCGCAATACCCACATCAAACATCGAGTTGTTAATCGCGTAAGCACCAACGATCGACAAGAAGACAATAATTGGGATCATGATGATCTTGGGTACTTCAATGATGCGGCAGAAGAAACGAATACCCAGTAAACCAATCACCAACATCACAAGGTTAGCAACCAACATCGAGCTGAATACGCCGTAAACCACTTCAGGGTTTTGGGCAAACAGCAGAGGCCCCGGTGTTAAGCCTTGAACAATGAGTGCGCCTAACAGAACTGCTGCCACAGCATCCCCCGGAACGCCAAGTGTTAACAATGGAACCAACGAACCACCCGTTACACCGTTGTTTCCAGATTCGGCTGCTGCTAGACCTCGTACTGATCCTTTACCAAATTCTTCTGGATTTTTCGATGAGCGCTTGGCTTCGTTGTAACAAACGAATGCCGAAATATCAGCACCTGCACCCGGTACAGAACCGATGGTTGTTCCCATCAAACCACTTTTTATTGCGGTTGGTAGCATTTCTTTAAGGTCGCCTTTGCTCAACATTTTATGGTCAAACTTCGGCGCGACGACTTTCTTCTCAGAGAATAGCTTCTCTAACTGGTTTAATGCTTCAGATAGAGCGAACAGACCAATCAAAACAGGGATGACATTGATTCCGCTGTAGAGATCCATGATGTCAAAAGTAAACCTTGGCACACTGCTGATTGGGTCGAGCCCAACGGTAGAAACCAATAGTCCAATCGTACCCGCAAGTAACCCTTTAAAGATGTTGTTCGAAGAAACGCTCGCAATGATAGTTAAACCAAACAGAGCAAGTGCGAAGTACTCTGGTGCATTAAAACGCAGTGCAAAGGTCGCCAGTTTAGGTGCAATTGCAATAAGGACGATAGTACTGAGTAACCCGCCAATAAATGAAGCAACAGCCGAAATACTTAATGCTCTTGCTGCTTGCCCTCTAACAGCTATGGTGTGGCCGTCGAGTACACTTGCTGCAGACGCTGGTGTCCCCGGTGTTTTAAGCAGTATTGCGGCAATTGAACCACCGTAAATGCCACCAATGTATACACCAATTAACATCACGAGGGCTGACGTCGGTTCCATGCCAAAGGTAAACGGGAGGAGAATCGCAACGCCCATTGTCGCTGTAAGGCCGGGTAGTGCGCCTAAAATAACGCCGCCCAGTACACCAAAAACAAGGACAGGAAGCACTGCGAAGCTAACAGCCGTTGCGAGACCATCGATTAGATATTCAAACATATGACCTCCTACGACCAAGTTGCTTCAGGAAGCGCGATGTAAAACACCTCGCCAAACAAATAGTAAACCGCAAACACAAAGACAACGGCGACAACGTAGTAAATTGGTTTCTTCACTTTGAAGTAAACGAGGTAGAACATAAATGCAATCAAACTCGCGTAAAGGTAGCCAACCACACTGATGAGTAATGCGTATCCAATAAGAAAGGCAACGCCGAAGATAGACATCTTGCTTATCATCGGTTCTTGTTGTTCTGAGACGCCTTTGAGTTTGTGTTGAACGATGAGAACAATGCAGATAGCAATCTGAGCAATCACAATCATCATCGGGAAGAATTTTGCATCAACACTTGCATCTTGATACATCGGACGATCAAACTGAGTAATCAACGCGAGTGCTATTGCGCTCAATATGATGATTATGGAAGGGAAAACGACATTCCGATTTAAGTTGGCGTTAGACATAGAATTTACCCCTAAAAAGTAAAGCAAGGGAAAGGTACAGACCGATAAAAAAGGCACAACTGATCGTTGTGCCTCCGAACAAAGGTTATTGAATTAATTGAGTCAGTGATTTTGTATCTTCTGCGACAAACTCAGTGAAGGCTTTGTCATCAAGGTTGTGAATCGTCATTGCACCTTTCTCCATGAAAGATTTGAACTCTTCACTTGCCATTGCTTCATCAAATGCAGCACCCAGCTTCTCGATTACTGCATCAGGTGTATCTTTTGGAGCACCAATACCGCGCCATGTACCTGTTACTACATCAATGCCTTGCTCTTTCAAAGTAGGAACATCTGGAATGTACTGAATACGTTCTTCAGACATGACACCTAATGCTTTTAGTTGGCCTGAACGAAGTTGAGCGATAGCTTCACCAGGAGTAACCATAGTCACGTCTGTGTGATGACCTAATACAGCAGGAATTGCTTCTGATGCACCGTTGTAAGGGATGGCGTTGAGTTTAATATCTTGGTCTTTTTCAAGAGACATTAGGTAGAAGTTTGGCGCAGCGGTTGAAGCGAATTTTACGCTGCCTGGTTTTTCTTTGGCTTCCTTAATTAGGTCGTTAATCGTGTTGTATGGGCTATCTGCTGCAACCAATACGACCGCTGGATCTAAGTTAACTAAACGAATGAGTCTAAAGTCATCTGCGGTATGACGCATTAAACCCATTTGAGGAAGTGAAGCAATTTCACGTGTTACTACTGTTAATGTGTAACCATCCGCACGCTGCTGAGCACCAAAGCTCATACCAACGGCGCCAGCACCACCCGTACGGTTCATGATTGAAATGTTTTGTCCTAAAATGTCTTTCGTACTATTTGCAAGGGTACGGCCAACGGCATCTGTACCGCCGCCCGCGCCAAATGGGACAACTAAGCGAATGTTCTTGCTCGGGTAGTCAGCTGCAATCGATGTTGCAGAAACAAGTATGCCGGCAGCCAGCATGATGGATTTCAATAATTTACTCATATTAAGTTCCTTCTGTTTCTAATTATTAGCGATATGTTTTTGTAGGGTTTTCTGCTTTTTCTGTTTGGTATTCATGCATTGCTAGCTGTTCAATAGCTACCGCTATCCAGCCACTGATCAGCATGTCATACCATTGTTGTACGCCACTGCAGGCAACAACCACGTTTCCGTAAACAAACGAACCATAAAACAGTAAGTCTTCGTCACGTAATGAAGATGGGTGTTGGGAATGAAGTGTTAGATTGCTTGTTGATTCTCGCCATGCTTGCTGAGCTTTCTTACGAGCAAGGTGATCAAACTTGATAGTCCAGTTATCAGGGGTTCCTAAAGACTCTTCATAAAGAATGGCGTCTTCAAAAGAGGCTTCCCAAGGCTTGAGGTGTGGATTCATAACGACAATATGCAGTTCTTTTCTATTGGTTCTTTCAAACAGTTTGTCGATAGAGGGTTTAACGATATCGATAGCGTCTTGAGTGATATCTTTCATTGAGCGCATGCACATGTCCTTATGTCTGGTTAGATATATAGAATATTGTATGACAATAATTCTTCAATTAACGAAAGCTTGGAAGCGGGGAACGATCACAAGTGAAAGTCTTCTAACAAGACGTCGGTCTTGTTTTGACCATGTTATGTCGGAAATAGTGTGATTCTGGTCTTTTATTGAGCTGGATATACATGCACTCAGATCCAGTTATTTTGGCGTGATAACAGAGCACCCTATAAAACAATGGGATACATACGAATATGCTAGCGAGCTAATCGGTTTGTTTTTAGGAAGTGTGTTGCACTGTTTTGGTTCAATCATTTTTCCATCTTTCTTAAGCTATTCGGGTTGCTCAATACCCCTAGTCTTTGCGCGTTCTCTTTATCACTCCCAGAAACAGCATCTTAAATCTCCTCTCTTAACTCATCAGGAAATGGTCTAAATAATCACTCGATTGAGGTGATTTCTCATCCATTTGTATTTAGATCTAAAGATAAGAGCACTACACAAATTTGAATTGAATTCTAACGAGAATATCTTGTCAATTTTAAGGAAAACACTGATTTATTGTGTGATTAATGGGCTGGGTTGCCCTTTAGCTTGGCTTTGATTATTTTTGAGGACTTTATATTTATATGTATTTGGTTGCATTTTTAATTTAGTGCGCAAAGTCTCGCCTTTCTATGTAAGTATCTGATTTTAAATTGTTATTTTGTTTGTTTTTTTGAGCGGTCAAATTTTCATCTAAAATATCAGTGATTGCCTTGATGAATTGGTCATATTCCATCCTATGTCATATATATAATTAACTTAATCAATCAAAATAAGATCACCATCACTTATTTGGATTATTGTACTACAAATAAAGAGTCGAATTTCCTATAGTCCTCGTAACAAATTAAAACGGACAAAGGACACACGATGGAACTCAACACAATTATTGTTGGCATTTATTTCCTATTCTTGATTGCGATAGGTTGGATGTTTAGAACATTTACAAGTACCACCAGTGACTACTTCCGCGGGGGCGGTAATATGTTGTGGTGGATGGTTGGTGCAACCGCTTTTATGACCCAGTTTAGTGCATGGACATTCACCGGTGCGGCAGGTAAAGCGTATAACGATGGTTTTGCAGTAGCGGTCATCTTCGTAGCCAACGCATTTGGTTACTTCATGAACTTTGCATACTTCGCTCCTAAATTCCGCCAGCTACGTGTAGTAACGGTAATCGAAGCAATTCGTATGCGTTTCGGTGCGACTAACGAACAAGTATTCACTTGGTCTTCAATGCCAAACAGTGTTGTTTCTGCTGGTGTATGGTTAAACGCACTAGCAATCATCGCTTCGGGTATCTTTGGCTTCGACATGACAGCCACTATCTGGATTACCGGTTTGGTTGTATTGGCGATGTCTGTAACGGGTGGCTCATGGGCGGTAATCGCATCTGATTTCATGCAGATGGTTATCATCATGGCAGTAACCGTGACATGTGCAGTTGTAGCAGTAGTGCAAGGCGGCGGTGTTGGTGAAATCGTTAATAACTTCCCTGTAGCGGAAGGCGGTTCTTTCCTTTCTGGTAATAACATTAACTACCTAAGCATCTTCAGTATTTGGGCATTCTTCATCTTCGTGAAGCAGTTCTCTATTACTAACAACATGCTTAACTCTTACCGTTACCTAGCGGCTAAAGACTCAAAGAACGCTAAGAAAGCGGCACTGTTAGCCTGTGTACTTATGCTTTGTGGTGTATTCATCTGGTTCATGCCTTCTTGGTACATTGCGGGTCAAGGTGTCGACCTAGCAGCTGCTTACCCAGATGCAGGTAAAAAAGCGGGTGACTTTGCATACCTATACTTCGTACAAGAATACATGCCAGCAGGTATGGTTGGTCTTCTAGTTGCTGCTATGTTTGCCGCGACAATGTCTTCAATGGACTCTGGCCTAAACCGTAACTCAGGTATCTTTGTTAAGAACTTCTATGAACCAATCGTTCGTAAAGGTACGGCAAGTGAAAAAGAGCTAGTAACTGTTTCTAAGATTACCTCTGCAGTCTTTGGTATCGCTATTATTCTTATCGCGCAGTTCATCAACTCGCTTAAAGGTTTGAGCCTGTTCGATACAATGATGTATGTCGGTGCTCTAATCGGCTTCCCAATGACAATCCCTGCATTCCTTGGCTTCTTTATTAAGAAGACTCCGGATTGGGCTGGTTGGGGTACGCTAGTGGTCGGTGCTTTAGTCTCTTACTACGTAGGGTTTGTTGTTAATGCTGAAATGGTGTCTTCAGTCTTCGGTCTAGAAGAGCTAACAAGCCGTGAATGGTCAGATGTTAAAGTTGCGATTGGCCTAATTGGTCATATCACACTGACGGGTGGTTTCTTCATTCTATCGACTTTGTTCTACAAGCCATTAACTGAGAAGCGTCAAGCCGACGTTGATAAGTTTTTCGGCAACCTAGCAACGCCACTTGTTGCTGAGTCGGCTGAGCAGAAAGCGCTGGATAACAAACAGCGCGAAATGCTTGGTAAACTGATTGCGGTAGCAGGTGTTGGTATCATGCTAATGGCTCTACTCACTAACCCAATGTGGGGGCGCCTAGTCTTCATCCTTTGTGGTGTGATTGTTGGTGGTGTTGGTGTACTACTGGTTAAAGCGGTCGATGACGGCGGCAAGCAGGCGAAAGCAGTAACCGAAAGCTAAACCATAGAAAACGTTTATAATAGAATGCGACGACTCGAAAGGGCGTCGCATTTTTTTGCTTTACGAAGCGAGTAAACGTGTCTGCTTTACAACATCAGACCTAAATCACGAAAACTGTAAAAAATTGTACGATTGAATCGAAATACGTTCAATTGTCCTACAATAAGACGTATATTATTGCTAATTCCTTTCAATCAACTTGAAAAATAAGTGAGTTAGAATGAGCGACCAAAAATCTCTTGATGCAATCAGGAAGATGAAGCTGGAAAATGATACTTCAGCAGGTAATCTTGTAGACCTACTCCCTATCGAAGTTCAAACACGTGACTTCGACCTATCATTCCTAGACACCTTGAGCGAAGCACGTCCGCGTCTTCTTGTTCAAGCTGATCAGTTAGAAGAATTCAAAGCGAAAGTGAAAGCTGACGAAGCTCACTGCATGTTTGATGATTTCTACAACAACTCGACAGTTAAGTTCCTTGAGACTGCTCCTTTTGAAGAGCCTCAAGCGTACCCAGCTGAGACGGTAGGTAAAGCTTCTCTATGGCGTCCTTACTGGCGTCAAATGTACGTTGATTGCCAAATGGCACTGAACGCGACACGTAACCTAGCGATTGCTGGTGTTGTAAAAGAAGACGAAGCGTTAATTGCAAAAGCAAAAGCTTGGACTCTAAAACTGTCTACATACGATCCAGAAGGTGTGACTTCTCGTGGTTATAACGATGAAGCGGCTTTCCGTGTTATCGCTGCTATGGCTTGGGGTTACGATTGGTTACACGGTTACTTCACAGATGAAGAACGCCAGCAAGTTCAAGATGCTTTGATTGAGCGTCTGGACGAAATCATGCACCACTTGAAAGTGACGGTTGATCTATTGAACAACCCTCTAAACAGTCACGGTGTTCGTTCTATCTCTTCTGCTATCATCCCAACGTGTATCGCGCTTTACCACGATCACCCGAAAGCAGGCGAGTACATCGCTTACGCTCTAGAATACTACGCAGTACACTACCCACCATGGGGCGGTGTAGACGGCGGTTGGGCTGAAGGTCCAGACTACTGGAACACACAAACGGCATTCCTAGGCGAAGCATTCGACCTATTGAAAGCATACTGTGGCGTAGACATGTTTAACAAAACATTCTATGAAAACACAGGTGACTTCCCACTTTACTGTATGCCGGTTCACTCTAAGCGCGCGAGCTTCTGTGACCAGTCTTCAATCGGCGATTTCCCAGGTTTAAAACTGGCTTACAACATCAAGCATTACGCAGGTGTTAACCAGAAGCCTGAGTACGTTTGGTACTACAACCAGCTGAAAGGCCGTGATACTGAAGCACACACCAAATTCTACAATTTCGGTTGGTGGGACTTCGGCTACGACGATCTTCGTTTTAACTTCCTTTGGGATGCACCTGAAGAGAAAGCACCATCGAACGATCCACTGTTGAAGGTATTCCCAATCACGGGTTGGGCTGCATTCCACAACAAGATGACTGAGCGTGATAACCATATCCACATGGTATTCAAATGTTCTCCGTTTGGCTCAATTAGCCATTCTCACGGTGACCAAAACGCATTCACGTTGCATGCCTTCGGTGAAACGCTAGCATCAATCACTGGCTACTACGGTGGTTTCGGTGTAGACATGCACACTAAGTGGCGTCGTCAAACGTTCTCTAAAAACCTTCCACTATTCGGTGGTAAAGGTCAGTACGGCGAGAACAAGAACACAGGCTACGAAAACCACCAAGATCGCTTCTGTATCGAAGCGGGCGGCGCTATCTCTGACTTCGACACTGAATCTGATGTGAAGATGGTTGAAGGTGATGCAACGGCATCTTATAAGTACTTCGTTCCTGAAATTGAATCTTACAAGCGTAAAGTTTGGTTCGTTCAAGGTAAAGTATTCGTAATGCAAGACAAGGCAACGCTTTCTGAAGAGAAAGACATGACTTGGCTAATGCACACAACTTTCGCAAACGAAGTGGCTGACAAGTCTTTCACTATCCGCGGCGAAGTTGCACACCTAGACGTAAACTTCATCAACGAGTCTGCTGATAGCATTACTTCAGTTAAGAACGTTGAAGGCTTCGGCGAAGTTGACCCATACGAGTTCAAAGATCTTGAGATCCACCGTCACGTTGAAGTGGAATTCAAACCATCGAAAGAGCACAACATCCTGACGCTTCTCGTTCCTAATAAGAACGAAGGCGAGCAAGTTGAAGTGTCTCACAAGCTTGAAGGCAACACGCTATTGCTCAATGTTGATGGCGAAACGGTTTCAATCGAACTGTAATTCGCTGAAGTAACAGAAGCTAAATATTAAAAACTCCGAGTGAAAGCTCGGAGTTTTTTTGTTTGGCGAGCGAGTTAAGTTGGATAAGTTGGCAAACTCACAAGGTTGAAAGAAAACTTGATTGGCCAGAGATAAATAACTTCTCGATGCCAAGTCAGTGGTTCAAGGGCTGAATCTGGACACTGATACACAAAGACCGAGTAGTACTTAGCCACTATGTTGAATGAAATGTGCAGGAGTCATATACGAGACCCCGCATGTATCGCTCTGTTAGAAGAATAGGGCGCCAACGCCTGTTTCCTAGAAATTATTATGACTTACTTTTCTGTGAACAGTTTAATCACTGGCTGAGTAAGGGAGTAGTGAACTATACATAGGTAAAGGCGTAGCTTGTTCTTACTAATCGTATGACATTTAACGTATGTTATTTATCAATAGACGGTTTTTAAAGTGGCAAATAGTTCCTGTAAGTACAAAGCGTGACCCATATTTTCTCGTAAAGTGAATCCCCGTCACAACTTGCATCGAACCATCGAATCAATGCCCTAAAACTATTGCGTAACGAGAAATACGTAGTTATTATAATGAGCATATAATCATACAATACTATATTTGGAGTTTGAACATGACTAAACCTGTAATCGGTTTCATTGGCCTAGGTCTTATGGGCGGCAACATGGTTGAAAACCTACAAAAGCGCGGCTACCACGTAAACGTAATGGATCTAAGCGCTGAAGCTGTTGCTCGCGTTACAGATCGCGGTAACGCAACTGCATTCACTTCTGCTAAAGAACTAGCTGCTGCAAGTGACATCGTTCAGTTTTGTCTTACAACTTCAGCTGTTGTTGAAAAAATCGTTTACGGCGAAGACGGCGTTCTAGCGGGCATCAAAGAAGGCGCAGTACTAGTAGACTTCGGTACTTCTATCCCTGCTTCTACTAAGAAAATCGGTGCAGCTCTTGCTGAAAAAGGCGCGGGCATGATCGACGCACCTCTAGGTCGTACTCCTGCACACGCTAAAGATGGTCTTCTGAACATCATGGCTGCTGGCGACATGGAAACGTTCAACAAAGTTAAACCTGTTCTTGAAGAGCAAGGCGAAAACGTATTCCACCTAGGCGCTCTAGGTTCTGGTCACGTGACTAAGCTTGTAAACAACTTCATGGGTATGACGACTGTTGCAACTATGTCTCAAGCTTTCGCTGTTGCTCAACGCGCTGGTGTTGATGGCCAACAACTGTTTGACATCATGTCTGCAGGCCCATCTAACTCTCCGTTCATGCAATTCTGTAAGTTCTACGCAGTAGACGGCGAAGAGAAGCTAGGTTTCTCTGTTGCTAACGCTAACAAAGACCTTGGTTACTTCCTTGCTCTTTGTGAAGAGCTAGGTACTGAGTCTCTAATCGCTCAAGGTACTGCGACAAGCCTACAAGCTGCTGTTGACGCAGGCATGGGCAACAACGACGTACCAGTAATCTTCGACTACTTCGCTAAACTAGAGAAGTAATCGACGTACGACCTCGCCAGGGTATTGCTTGTCTGTTAGACGGCGATACCTCAGCGAGGTTCGTTTTTATCTACACAAAGTCTTTTCTACAAGCCAGTTTTATCTCAACTTCCAAGTACCTACAACTTTCTGTTTGCTTCCACGGTTTCATTCTTCCTCGCAAAGCTTTTTACCATCAATTCTACTCTTCTAGCTCTACCTTTTTTCTTTTTCTGTTCTAACTTCGTAAAACTCTACCTGTTTCTACTCTCATTTTAGAGCGACCTTTCAATGCTACAAAGCTTCTCGCTAGCACTTAATTTCTTTAGAAACTCTTTGTTCTAGACACGCTTTGTTAGACATAACCTGACTCACCATTCTTATGTTTTTCAAAGCAGCGCTGATGCGTGATAGTTAGTGCAGCTGAGCAATCACATCCCCAACGTCAATGAAAAGCAAAAAAAAGCCCACACAGCTGGTGACTGTGTGGGCGTATTCGGACTAGCCGTCTGGAAAAACCAATGAACAATCCAAGTGAAATAACGATTAACGAGATCCCCCGACAGTTTCTGCGTTAAACGTGTTCAATGACCTTAAAGCGAGTTGCTTCAATTACCACTTTGAATTGCACAAAAGCATCCAGAAAGAACTTAAGTTATGATTCAAATACACCATACATTAAGGGTTATTGTATTACAAATAAATCTAAAGTTTGAATGCCTTTAGTGAATGCTTGGTTGGTCTAAATGTGATTCAGTACTCGTTTTTCAATCGACTCGATGATACTGGGAGGAAGAATAGAGCGAAGAAGAGTATCGACGAAGTTACGAGATAATCGTTCAAAAAATGAGTTAAATCCAAATTTACGCCGTTTAATCTAATGGTGGGAAAATGGAGGAATCATAAATGATACCTATGTCACAGGGTGGTTTTAACCAGTTTTAATATATCAATATCGCTCACAGAAAGGGCGTCTAATTAAGCATACAATATTAATTAACTTGGTGGTTGTGACGATGGTTCGGCATGAAAGACTTTCGCTTCCCGTATCTTCGATAATGTAAAAATAACCATTTCATTTGGATGAAAATAATAGACATAGATTGATATGGATGATGAGTTTTATGAATTCAAAATTGTCTCTAGGGTTTAAAGGAAAATTGATTTTAATGGTGGCGATCGTCAGTTCTAGTGCTTTGGCATTTACGAACTGGTTTACGCTTGATTTGGCAACAGACCAGGTAAACCAAACGATTTATAACGAGATCGATCACTCGCTAACGATAGAAATTAATCAGATTGAAAGTACCGTCCAACGCACCATCGATACCGTCAATTCCGTTGCACAAGAGTTCATGAAATCCCCATATCAAGTGCCGAATGAAGCGCTGATGCATTACGCGGCTAAGCTCGGTGGCATTGACAAGATTGTGGTGGGTTTTGACGACGGCCGTTCTTACACTTCTCGACCTTCCGAGTCTTTTCCTAACGGTGTCGGAATCAAAGAAAAATACAACCCAACGACTCGCCCTTGGTATAAACAAGCGAAATTGAAATCAGGCTTATCTTTTAGTGATCTGTTTTTCACTAGAAGTACTCAAGTGCCTATGATTGGGGTGACGTACTCATACCAAGATCGCGTAATCATGGCGGACATTCGATTTGACGATTTGGAAACTCAGCTTGAACAACTGGACAGCATCTACGAAGCCAAAGGTATCATCGTGGATGAGAGAGGGATGGTTGTCGCATCCACAATAGAAAACGTGCTTCCACAGAGCAATATCTCTTCTGCTGACGCCTTAATGAAACTCAACAAGGCTATCGAATTACCTGATCAATTCATTGAAGGTGTAATTGATGGCAATCAGCGAATCTTAATGGCTAAGAAGGTCGATATTGGCAGTCAGAAAGAGTGGTACATGATCTCAAGTATTGACCCAGAACTCGCGCTCAATCAATTGAATGGTGTGATGTCGAATACGCGAATGCTGATTGTCGCCTGTGTATTCGGTTCGGTGATATTGATGATTTTACTTCTGAATCGTTTCTACCGCCCAATCGTGTCACTGCGAAAAATCGTTCATGACCTTTCTCAAGGTAATGGAGACTTAACTCAAAGGCTCGCTGAAAAAGGCAATGACGATCTAGGACACATCGCCAAAGACATCAACTTGTTCATCATTGGCCTTCAAGAGATGGTTAAAGACGTGAAATTCAAGAACTCGGATCTTGATACCAAGGTATTAAGTATTCGAGAAGGCTGCAAAGAAACCAGCGATGTGCTGAAAGTTCATACCGATGAAACGGTTCAAGTAGTCTCTGCGATTAATGGATTGTCTGAAGCTTCAAGTGAAGTAGAGAAGAACTCACAGTCAGCCGCAGAAGCAGCGCGAGATGCGGCCGTGTTTAGTGATGAGACTAAGCAAATCAACACCGTGACAGAAACGTACATCAGTGATCTTGAGAAACAAGTTTGTACGACGTCGGATGATATTCGTTCTATGGCTAATGAAACGCAGAGCATCCAGTCGATAGTGTCTGTGATTGGTGGCATTGCTGAGCAAACTAACTTGCTAGCGTTGAATGCATCCATAGAAGCGGCGAGAGCAGGCGAGCATGGTCGAGGTTTTGCTGTGGTGGCTGACGAAGTCCGTGCGTTAGCAAATCGAACTCAAATCAGTACCTCTGAAATAGAAGAGGCGCTGTCTGGCTTGCAGTCGAAATCAGATGGTTTGGTCAAATCGATAGAGTTAACGAAGAGCAATTGCGAGATGACTCGTGCTCAAGTTGTCCAAGCGGTAAACATGCTAGCGAAGCTGACGGAACAGATGGAGACCGTGAGTCGTTTCAATAACGATATCTCAGGTTCTTCTGTCGAGCAAAACGCCCTGATTCAGAGTATCGCTAAGAACATGCATAAGATTGAAAGCTTCGTTGAGGAGCTCAATAAGCTAAGCCAAAATCAACTGACAGAGTCGGCAGAGATCAAAATACTGAATGGCAGCGTTAGCGAGCTAATGAGTAGCTTTAAAGTCTGACGTTTCTATCAATAAACACTAAGAATCAATGCGTTAATTTTGGTTTTTAGCTTGAGAGCCGCTCCAAGCCTGTCGAGTTTAGAGTGGCCTTTCTACGTTGTTTTTGTCTCTAAATCCTCGGTAAAACCAGCTCATATCACTTCATTTGCCGTATCTCACATTCTGATAAACGGACAATTGACATAAAATAGTACAAATATACATTATCACTTAACTCTTATGGATAAGTGAGATAAATGTGAATAAGCCAATTTTTGTCGTCGTGCTCGCTTCGCTTACGTATGGCTGCGGTGGAAGCAGTTCAAATAGTTCAAGTGACAGCAATGACCCTTCTGATAACAGCAATCCAGGGACGTCTTATGGCGTTGTCGCACCTTACGATATCGCCAAGTATCAAAACATCCTCTCTAATTCTGACTTTCAGGTATCGGATCCTAACGGCACAGAGGGAAACAAAACCTCTGAAGTTAAAGATGGCGATTTCGATGGTTACATCAGTGATTACTTTTACGCAGATGAAGAGACGGAAAACCTAATTTTTAAAATGGCGAACTATAAGATGCGTTCTGAGGTTCGTGAGGGAGAAAACTTCGATATCAATGAAACTGGTGTAAGACGAAGCTTGTATGCGGAGATAAGCTTACCTGATATCGAGCATGCAATGGCGAGTTCACCTGCCGATCATGATGAAGTGACATTGCTACAGATACACAATAAGGGTACTGATGAGAGTGGGACAGGTTACATTCCTCATCCGTTATTGCGTGTGGTGTGGGAACAAGAGAGGGACGGCCTCACAGGACATTACTGGGCTGTTATGAAGAACAATGCGATTGACTGCAGCAGTGCTGCTGATTCTTCGGATTGTTATGCCACTTCATACAATCGTTACGATCTAGGTGAGGCGGAACTGGATAGCTTTACCAAGTTTGATCTTTCTGTTTATGAGAACACACTGTCGATCAAAGTGAATGACGAAGTAAAAGTGAATCAAGATATCGCGTACTGGCAGCACCTGTTGAGCTACTTTAAAGCGGGTATCTATAACCAATTCGAGAATGGTGAAGCGACCGCTTACTATCAAGCGCTGAGATACACCACGACTCAAATCAACGGGTCAAACGATTGGGACATTAATGATTGGAAGCTGACCATTCCGACAAGTAAAGATACTTGGTATGGAAGCGGTGGTGATAGCGCTGCTGAATTAGAACCGGAACGTTGTGAATCGAGTAAAGATCTTCTGTCAAATGACAGCGACGTGTATCACAGCGATATTAACCTTTCTTACTTCAATACCGATGAAGGGAGAATGCACTTTAGAGCAGATATGGGATATGGCACCTCTACTCAAAACTCTAGCTATATTCGCTCTGAGCTCAGGGAGCTGTATCAAAGCAGTGCTCAACCGGATTGCAGCACCAGCGATGAAGATACAAGTTGGTATTTGAACGACACTAGAACCCACGCAACCAGTCACGAGTTAAGTGCAACTTTGCGAATCGAAGACTATCCGAACATTAATAACCAAGATCCAAAAGTGGTACTTGGGCAAATTCATGGTTGGAAGATCAATCAAGCATTGGTGAAGCTCTTATGGGAAGGAGAGGGCAAGCCCGTCCGAGTTATACTCAACTCCGATTTTGAGCGCAACAATCAAGATTGCGGCGATTGTGACCCATTCAGTGTTGAATTGGGTACATACGCAGCCAGTGAAGAGTGGCGATATACGATTCGCGCGAACCAAGACGGTGTCTACTTGGCAACCCATGATGCAGATGGAACCAATACTGTTTATCACTCAATCCTTTGGAGACAAGATTACACAGATAAGGATGGGGACACGGTGTCGTTAACGTCAGATTGGGCATCGACAGATATTGCTTTCTATTTCAAAGCGGGTATCTATCCACAATTTAAGTCTCACGACGACTATGCCGGTGAGGTGTTTGATGTGAGCTTTAGTTCTCTTAGAGCTGAACATTATTGAATAAGCTGACGTCTAAATAACAAAAATGACTGCTTCGAAGACCATGTTGACTCCTAACAATGTGGTCTTTTTTTTGCTTTTTGGACGCTTGCAGTATGTGTTTTGAACGACAAAGGTTCTGCTCGAGCCATACAAATGCTCACTATTGCGGGTCCGTTGATCTGCGCTTGCTAGTTCATTTCGCATTCCAAATTATTATAGATTGTCTTTTATCAATAGGAAGTGTGATCCAGTTAAAGTATGGAAAAATCGGAAAGTGTTCCTAGTCTCATTTATCCAACGAAGTGTTTTATTTGTATTATAAGATTACGTAATATTTTCATGTTATCGCAAATACTGATAGGTGAATCGCCTTATAGCTCGTGTTTGCTGATTTAGCTTTCACTTACGAACGCTGTCTTTGTATTATAATAATGGATTAAATATGAAACAAATTACTTTAAAAACTTTACTCGCTTCTTCTATTCTACTTGCGGTTGGTTGTGCGAGCACGAGCACGCCTACTGCTGATTTTCCAAATAACAAAGAAACTGGTGAAGCGCTTCTGACGCCAGTTGCTGTTGCCGCTAGTAGCCATGATGGTAACGGCCCTGATCGTCTTATTGACCAAGATCTAACAACACGTTGGTCTTCTGCGGGTGATGGTGAGTGGGCAACACTGGATTATGGTTCAGTGCAAGAATTTGACGCTGTTCAAGCATCATTCAGTAAAGGTAACGAGCGCCAATCTAAGTTTGATATTCAAGTTAGTGTCGATGGTGAAAGCTGGACGACGGTACTAGAAAACCAACTGAGCTCAGGTAAAGCTATTGGCCTAGAGCGTTTTCAGTTTGAGCCTGTGGTGAAAGCACGTTACGTAAGATACGTTGGTCACGGTAACACCAAGAACGGTTGGAACAGTGTGACTGGATTAGCTGCAGTTAACTGTAGCATTAACGCATGTCCTGCTAGCCATATCATCACTTCAGACGTTATTGCTGCAGAAGCAGTAATGATCGCTGAAATGAAAGCGGCAGAGAAAGCCCATAAGGCCGCACGCAAAGATCTGCGCACTGGTAACTTCGGCGTAGCAGCTGTTTACCCTTGTGAGACTTCGGTTAAATGTGACACTCGTAGCGCACTGCCAGTACCGACAGGCTTACCAGCGACACCAGTTGCCGGTAATGCACCGAGCGAAAACTTCGACATGACTCACTGGTACCTATCTCAACCATTCGATCATGACAAAAACGGCAAGCCTGATGATGTGTCTGAGTGGAACCTTGCAAACGGTTACCAACATCCAGAAATCTTCTACACAGCTGACGACGGCGGCCTAGTATTTAAAGCTTACGTGAAAGGTGTACGTACATCTAAAAACACTAAGTACGCACGTACTGAGCTTCGTGAAATGATGCGTCGTGGTGATCAGTCTATTAGCACTAAAGGTGTTAACAAGAACAACTGGGTATTCTCAAGCGCACCTGAGTCTGACTTAGAAGCTGCGGCTGGTATCGACGGCGTTCTTGAAGCAACGTTGAAAATCGACCACGCGACAACGACGGGTAATGCGAATGAAGTAGGTCGCTTTATCATTGGTCAGATTCACGATCAAAACGATGAGCCGATTCGTTTGTACTACCGTAAATTGCCAAACCAAGCAACGGGCGCAGTTTACTTTGCACACGAAAGCCAAGACGCAACAAAAGAGGACTTCTACCCTCTAGTGGGCGATATGACGGCAGAAGTAGGTGAAGATGGTATCGCACTTGGCGAAGTGTTCAGCTACCGCATTGACGTTAAAGGTAACACGATGACTGTTACTTTAATGCGCGAAGGTAAAGACGACGTTGTACAAGTAGTTGATATGAGCAACAGCGGCTACGACGCAGGCGGCAAGTACATGTACTTCAAAGCGGGTGTTTACAACCAAAACATCAGTGGCGACCTAGATGATTACTCACAAGCGACTTTCTACCAGCTAGACGTATCGCACGATCAATACAAAAAGTAATCTAACCGGATAAAATATAGCCTCCAACTCGTAGAGTTCGGAGGCTTTTTTGTGTCTGTTGTTTGGGTAGAGGAAATATTAGGCCGTTAAATAGATCAAGTAGAGGGGCTGATGGTTAGCCTTATTTCTAAGCTCTATGTTTGGTCTCTCACCCCTTGTTCAATCTTCAACAGAGCTTCCTATTCGCTCTATGCGCCTGTATTGGTAAGCCGTGGCTCAAGCTATTGTTACTGAGAACGATAGGCTTAGGTTGTCTTGGGCGTGATTAAACCAACAGATGCATTGGTATCAATACTCATGAAAGTTTCCTCATATTCAGAGGTGAATTTACAGCCTGTGGATGCTTGTTGGTGGTTTCGATTGGTATGTTGAGGGCTAGCTAGTGTTGTTCTAAGAGGGAGAGAATGTATAGGCTTTCATAGTTTGTTATTACCGTTAAGTCTTTTCAGATTAAAAGCACCTAACTGGGAGATTTGAGTAAGGTTCACAAGGGACGGTTTTACTTAGATTGGCATCTTTGATGTGAAGTATGTTGGATGGCTAGATAATTGAGGGCAGTTACAAAAAAAGCCAGCAACAAATGTTGCTGGCTAGAGTACTTAGTTATGAATCTAACTATTCTGCATTAAAACCGAAATAGTTTGCGCGTGCAGCCACTTCATCAGCAGTTAACACATCATTAAAGAATGCAGCGTTATCAAGTACACCTTCTAGATTTTTTTGAGAGCTGTTTGAACCACCACCAATATAGACTTTGTCGCCATCTTTGGTATTAGGAACAAATGTTAAGCCAGTGCCTTCTTTTTCTAGAACACCATTGACGTATAACTTTGCTTCACCGTTGTCGAACGTAGCTAGAATATGCATGAATGTATCATTTGTGATCGCTGTTTCAGCCTCTATCGAAGTATTACCAGTACCGTTATAAACTCGGAACTTAGGCTTTAATGATGTCTTATCGATAATCAACTTGTAACCGTTGTTACTATCTGTGTTCTCCAACAACTGTAGATCTTGACTTGCGGAAGAGTTGAAAGTTACATCATCAACACTGAACACAACCTCCATAGAATATGTACCGTCTACAAAGGCTAATGGGTCTGAAGTACTGTCCATTGTTGTGTAGTAATAGCCGTATGATCCACTTACAGCTGACTGGGTAATGTGTACTGCACCACCAGTTGATGCGGCACCATTTACAACCATTTTAGGGTTATCGTCATTTTTACTCGTCTTAAGAGTTTTGCCTACACCAGTACCACCATCAACATCTGAGAAATTCCACTCAAAGTCTGCTTTTGTAATAGTTTCGTCACCGTCACCGTCACCGCCATTACTTCCGTCATCACCCGATAAGTTGATAACTGTAGCTTCAGAAGTACTGCTGTTATATGGGTTGTTGTTTAAGTCATACCCAACAGAGTAGTCGTTAAAGTTGTCTTTGAACTCTTCAACATACTCTCCAGTAGACTCATCAAGTGAGTATACTTTAAGGTTGTCAGCAATTAGCTCATAGGGTGTTACGCCACTGTTTGTGCCTAGACGAAGTGCGATAACTTGAACTTCTTTAAAGCTACCTGGATCTGAAGACACTGCACCAGTGTATGTTTCGCCATTGATGGTAAAAGTATGTGAGTTTGGCGTCCAAACCACCTCGACAGTCGCATCAAATGTGCTGTTTGCATCAAAAGTGCCACCTGTCGCTGTCAGTGAGCCTGAAGCGTCACGATATTGAATAATACCGTCACCAATTGCTATATCACCATGGTGATAAGCGTTACTTACTTTATCGTTCTCATCATTGGTTGAGTAAAGCGAAATATAAGAGTTGTTCTGACCTTCATCAACCTGTTCGCTGTCAGGGTTGAGTTGATAAGTCAAATCAACAGTCAATTTACCCGAAGAGATTGTTTTTCCAACGGTGGAGCTGGTGTTCAAGATCTTTAGTCTTAGCTCACCGGTGTCATCCGTTAATGTATCTAAAATTTGAGCAGCGTTATCCACACCTGAAGCTTCATCTGCGGTGTCTGCAGGGCCAGTAACTTCAGTATTATCTCTGTGGTCGGTACCTGAGACAGGAATATTACCGCTAATAGCAAGGCTACCGTCAGCAGCGGAGTAGTCGCCATCTACAGATACCGTACTTACCGTACCGTCATCATTGAAAAGTGTGAACGCGACTTGACCTGAAGTTTTATCTTCAATTGTCTCTTCATAAGTGGTTTCAAATCGTTCGTATTCACCAAGTGTGGCATCTGCTGAATTGTCAGTGTAGTAATAAAGTGTTTCACCATCTGCAGAAAAGCGATAGACATTGGGTAAATCATCACTACTCGATGAAGAGTAGGCAGCTGAGAATGCTGCTGTGTCAGAAAATTCCCAATAACCATTTAATAATGCTGAAGTTGGTGTTGCTGGATCAGTAGAACCATCGGTCGGGATAGGTAAACCATCACTGTTACAACCGAATAATAAACCTGTCGAAAGAGCGACAGCTGTAGCGACTTTAGAAATCTGCATGAAATATTCTCTTTATGATATTAAATCCATATGTAAATCACATAAGAAATAGATAATGAATAGGCGCCTAATATTTTTTAGAATTAAAACAATATTAATTAGAACGTCCTATTCTTTAAAATAAAGTAATTAAATATGCCCCAAAATTTTACAAGAGGAGAGGGGGGCTTTAATCATTTGACTATTTTCTAATTAGAATGAGTAAGCTACGCCAACACGGTATTTTGCTTCGCGATCTTTAGACGATGAACTGATATCAGATGACCAGATTTCAGCAAAAGGTTTCCAAGAACCGAACTTGTAGTTTACTTTTAAGCCAGCATCCCATTCCCAGTCATCACTATTATAAAGAAGTACGTTATCCAAAGATTTTACATAGTTTGCTTCGTAAGAAAGGCCAAGCTTAGGTAGAGATTCAATTTTGTAAGAACCCGTCAGTGTAACTTTAGATTTTTGAGCTGATTCTAAGCGTTCGCCAGTTTCAGAATCTTTGTCGCCAAATTGTGTGTGGTTACGGAAGTCAGCATATTCATGACGGTAACGAATAGCAGTTGTTAAACCCATGTCTGCTTTATAGCCAACGCGGAACTGAGGTTTAAACGTAACCTTCTTCATCTTCCAGTCGCCATCGTTAGCATTAGGCTCATCCCAATCCCAAGCAATAGGCATACCCATTTGTAGATACCAATTATTGTCTATTTTGTATGTCGCAGTGTTATCGATCTCCATACCATAGATGTACCAATTGCCATCGTAAAAACTCTGGCTGTTTGCTGATTTAACAGAACCTGAATCTTCATCGTAGTAAGAGTCATCACCGTGGAATTTAAGTTCTAGACCAGTAGAGTGCTTCCACTTGTCTGACAGCTTAAAGCTTTCACCTAGCTTAACTCGGTGTTGATGGCGAGCGTCTACGTGAGCCGTATCACCATTAGTCTTTGTATAATCCGTCGCAGCACGATACTCGTAACGATAATCAAGAGTTGCACCAGTCGCTGTGCCCGCTAAAAGAGTACATGCAACAGCTGCGGCAATTTTTGTAACAGAATTCATACCTTTGTCTCACTATTATTTTTTTATTGTGGATACATCCAATGTATCCCTGGCTCACAAACCAATACCTTACATGGTATTGAATTAATGTATGACAAATATGGTATTTATTCCTGGGTTAAATTTCTGTGAGATCTATCAAAAGTTCCGACTAATGGCCTATTTATATAGCTAAATGTTATGAATATCTCAATTTAAGGCTTGTCTATCAAATCAATCATGACTCAGTTCTCATATTAACAAACCTTGGGTTATTGAAATTTACCATGTGTTAAAATAATACAAATATTGAGTAGTCCCACGTTTTTGTCGATGATTTAGTTATTGTGGTTCTAACATAGCGGAGCATGTTGAGGGATATAGATACAAACCATCGCCAAATGTTTAATAAAAGTTAAAAGATGGCTAAGTGTAAATCTTATTTACTGGTTGGTTTATTTAAGTCGAAGAGAAAATATTTAGTACTAATTCGTGTTCAAAAGTAGTTTCTGTGCTGAGAGTGTACTCAGTATCTGTTAACAATAAAGGATGAGTCATGTTTAAGAAAAACATATTAGCAGTGGCGTTATTAGCGACTGTGCCAATGGTTACTTTCGCAAATAACGGTGTTTCTTACCCCGTACCTGCCGATAAATTCGATATGCATAATTGGAAAATAACGATTCCTTCGGATATTAATGAAGATGGTCGTGTTGATGAAATCGAAGGGGTAGCCATGATGAGCTACTCACATAGTGATTTCTTCCATCTCGATAAAGACGGCAACCTTGTATTTGAAGTGCAGAACCAAGCTATTACGACTAAGAACTCGAAAAATGCTCGCTCAGAGTTACGTCAGATGCCGCGCGGAGCCGATTTCTCGATTGATACGGCCGATAAAGGAAACCAGTGGGCATTGTCGAGCCACCCAGCAGCGAGTGAATACAGTGCGGTTGGTGGAACGCTAGAAGCGACGCTAAAAGTGAATCACGTCTCAGTTAATGCTAAGTTCCCAGAAAAATACCCAGCGCATTCTGTTGTGGTTGGTCAGATTCATGCTAAAAAACACAACGAGCTAATCAAAGCTGGAACCGGTTATGGGCATGGTAATGAACCACTGAAGATCTTCTATAAGAAGTTTCCTGACCAAGAAATGGGTTCAGTATTCTGGAACTATGAACGTAACCTAGAGAAAAAAGATCCTAACCGTGCCGATATTGCTTACCCAGTATGGGGCAATACTTGGGAAAACCCAGCTGAGCCGGGTGAAGCGGGGATAGCGTTAGGTGAAGAGTTCAGTTACAAAGTGGAAGTGAAAGGCACCATGATGTACCTGACATTTGAAACTGCTCGCCACGATACAGTTAAGTATGAAATCGACCTGAGTAAGGGCATCGATGAACTTGATTCACCTACGGGTTACGCGGAAGATGACTTCTACTACAAAGCTGGCGCATACGGCCAATGTAGCGTGAGTGATTCTCACCCAGTATGGGGGCCTGGTTGTGGTGGTACTGGCGATTTCGCTGTCGATAAAAAGAATGGCGATTACAACAGTGTGACTTTCTCAGCACTTAAGCTGAATGGAAAATAGTTAGCAGTTAGCAGTTAGCAGTTAGCAGTTAATAGCTAGAGCTGATTAAATAGATAACAGAGTAGGGCGATCGATACGCTAGCTTCAAAGAACATGTTCAAAGGCCACTTAACACAACGTTAAGTGGCCTTTTTTTGTCAGTCGCGTTCGCTCCACCGTTTCTAGTGATGCGTTGACTGTGAATACTATCCAATGCTTAAACGTTGGTTAACTCATCTCAACCAAACCTCCAGTCACTACTACTTACCACTAAATATTTACCATTTAGTTAGACCCCAAATTCTGGCCCCTAAAACAAAACAACCTCGCCAAGTGGCAAGGTTGTTTTCGACAGCTCAGCTAAAGCTTTTTCTGGAGCTAGGTAAGACGATCAGTCATACATCAGTTCATTCGCTTTGTTCGCATCAAATTCTTTTAAAGACTTACGTGCTAGATGTCGGAATGGGAACGCTTTGACTATCTCTTCGAATGGTTGGATAGCAAATGCCCAAAAGATTGAGCCGTCTAAACCAAAGATGATTAATGCGCAAAGCGGGATTGAAACGACCCATTGGCCCGTAAAGTTGATTTTGAATACGTCAGTTGTTTTGCCTAGTGCTCTTAATACGTGTCCGTGAACGGTGTTGTAGCCACGAACGATCGGCAAGAAGATGTAGAGGGGGGCAATAACAGCCAATGCTTGATAGGTAGAAGGATCTAAGTCTGGATACACATCGCCAATCACCAAACTTAAGCCTGCAAACAACACCGCACAAACAACAGATATACCGACTGCGACATCGATACTGGTATCAACGTTCTTAGTCAAGTCACCCATTTTCTTAGAACCGATCGCTTGGCTGATCGTAATCGCGGAAGAGTGAGCCCAAGCGGTAATAAATTGAGTGCCAGCACGTATCCATGGCATCACCAAGGTAATCGCTACGTAGGCATTGATGTTGAGTTGCGAGTACAGCAATTGGTAAATCGTGGCACCAATCGAAAGCATGGTCACATTCGCAGCGACAGGGAATATCTCAATGAAGTGGCGACGAATGTTGGTGACGAATTCTGACTTTTCCGTATCCAATTTTAGTGAAACAGATGAGTCGTAGTGAACACACAGAATCAAATACACAAGACGAATAGTGATAGCGATAACGCTGCCGAGCGCTGCACCTTGTACGCCAATCCCTTCGAAGTTTGTGAAGCCGTGAATAAGCACATAAGAGAGCACAGCGTTGATCGGTAATTCGATCAAGTAGCCTTTAAATGGAACTTTGGTTCTTCCTAACCCGTTAAACAACGCGATGATAACCTGCGTTAATGCAGTAAAAATCACAAGATATTTTGAAATATCCAGATAGTGGCTGATCTCAAGGTGAAGAGTTTTATCGTCGGTTAAGGCTTGAATTAAAGGTTGTTCAAAAAAGGTAAGTAGAAGCCAGAATATTGCTGCGACGCCAAAGTTGATGAACAATCCTGCCCAAAATGCTTTGGATAACGAAGAGGTGACACCAGAACCAACCGCACGGCTGAGAACCAACTGCGTACCATTCGCCAGCGCCATTTGAATACCCAACACAAACGCGATGATGGTCGTAGCAATCCCCATGGCAGCAAGAGGAATCTCACCGAGCGGAGAAACCAATAGCGTGTCGATCATTAACATCGACTGCATCAATAATGCGTTTAAGGCTAGGGGCCAAGCGAGAGAGAAGTTTTTCCTTACATACGATTGCGAAGACACAAACAATACCTTATGTGTATAACCGTAAGTTTTCTCTGAGAGGACCCGAGTTCACCATTTATAAGTGAAATACTACGGTAATGGATGGTTAAAAAAGGGCGTTAAAACATGACTGACTCGTGTATTGGGGTACACGAGTCAGTCTGGTAAATCTCGGTTATGCGATGGCTAGTTCAACTCTAGACAGCTTTTGGTTTTCATCATCAAGTAAGGCTTGAGAGGCGATTCGAGCCTGATTTGCATTGCCTGACATAATCGCATCGTATATCGCTTTGTGCTCTTCTAAACAGAAGCGGCCGCCTTCGGCTGAATGGTCGATAAACTGCTTGAAGATTGTCGAGAGAATGTTCGCAAACGGAATATAAAATTGGTTACCCGTCGATAGAAAAATCGTTTGGTGAAACAGATGATCGTTCGTTGTCCACTCTTCATAATCAAAGCCGTTTGCCGCGATGGTCATCTTTTGGAAAAGAATCGAAAGCTCTTTGCGTTGCTCTACCGTAGCGTTGGATGCAGCAAGCGCACACGCTTCTGGATCAATCGCTTTTCTTAACCCTAAAAATTGAGATAAGAAGGGCTTGGTGTCTTCTAAGTCTTGAATCCAATACAGTAATTGCGGGTCTAAAAAGTGCCATTGCGTTCTTGGCTTGATGCGAGTGCCCACTTTAGGCTTGGATTCAATCAACCCTTTTGCTGAAAGTAGCTTAGTCGATTCTCGAAGGGCAGTTCTGCTGACTCCAAAGATCTCACACAGCTCCATTTCACTGGGTAATTTCTGATTTTCTTCTAACTCGCCAGACAAGATTTTGCGAGCAATTTGTCTCGCGACTTGAACATGAATTCGGCGGCTTGAATCTTCCACCAATGTAAATATTGACATTTAAACCACCTGAAATTGAAATTTTAAAAACAAAAAACGCCAGACGAATCTGGCGTTTTGGTGTCAGTGTATACGTCTAATATAGTGTGAGGTTTTCCCTCATCTACTCGTACCTGTCAAACAGGTTTTATGTATTTAACTTAGCTACCTACTAAGGCGCTATTTGTCCGCCGTTAACATCTAGGATTTGTCCTGTGATGTAGCCGCTACAAGCGTGCGATGCAAAGAAAGTAAAAGTAGGGGCGACTTCTTCGATGCTGCCAAAACGTCCCATTGGGATGTTGTTAGCAATGTTTGATTTCAGCTCGTCGCTTTTATCATCGTGAAATGCAGTGTCGATAGTGCCAGGAGAAACAATGTTGAAACGGATATTGTCTTTCGCAAACTCTTTCACCCAGTTACGGTGAATATCGTGTAACCACGCTTTTGAAGCGGCATAGATACCAGCACCCACACCACCACCTTCGCGAGCGGCAATAGAACCCGTGCTGATAACACACGATGTTTGACCTGACTCAGCCGCTGAGGCGCGTAAGTGGGGAATAGAGAACTTGGTTGTCATCAATGCAGAGCGAACGTTTAGATCCATGACTCGCTCATAAAACTCGTCATCGATGTCTTCGAGATTTGCACGCCCGCCTAAGCCACCTGCGTTGTTGATCAACACATCCATACCACCAAAATGTTCGGTGAACTCATTAACTAATCTTTCGCACTCTAATGTGTCCATTAGGTTTGCTGGGAAAAACGCAACATCGCCGCCAAGTGCAGTCAGTTCTGTTAGAACCTCATCCACTTTTGGGCTGAAAGCACGACTATTGATGCCGATCTTTGCGCCGTACTTTGCAAAAATACGTGCGGTAGCTAAGCCCATACCAGCAGTAGAGCCAGTAATTAGAATGCGTTTGCCTTTTAAATCGTTAAACATCAGAGTCGCCTATATTGTAGATCATTTGCATTAATAAATCATACAATAACACTTGCTATATTCAAGGATGTTCATCTCAAAACCGATCATTAACGGCATAAATAGCGACAGGAAGAGTGGTTTTGTGAGTTAACGCATACAAAAAATGTGTAAATAAGAACTATTTGTATGAATAAATGGGCTTGTTTGGTTTGATGAGCTTAATACTTACAAGATTGTTAAAATAATGCTCTAGCCTATATTGGTAGTGACCTCACGTTATTCTGATGCTGAGTTGGTCGAGATATAAATCAGTGTTATAGTCCGAATTAAATAATACATATCTAATAAGTAAGTAGACACATGGCTGGTCATTTCAATTCTATTTCAGGCTCTAAGCGAAGCCTTCATGTGCAAGTCGCACGTGAAATCGCTCGTGGTATTTTGTCGGGCAATTTGCCTCAAGGTTCTATTATCCCTGGTGAAATGGCTCTGTGTGAGCAATTTGGTATCAGTAGAACAGCATTAAGAGAAGCGGTTAAGCTTCTGACCTCAAAAGGCCTATTAGAATCTCGCCCTAAGATTGGTACTCGTGTTGTCGACCGTGCATACTGGAACTTCTTAGATCCACAGCTTATCGAATGGATGGACGGACTGGCAGATACAGACCAATTCTGTCACCAGTTTTTAGGTTTGCGTCGTGCTATTGAGCCTGAAGCTTGCGCATTGGCGGCTACATTTGCCACTGCGGATCAACGAATTGAATTATCAGAAATTTTCCAAAAGATGGTAGAGATATCTAGCGAAGAGACTCTTGATAAAGAGCGTTGGTTAGATATTGATATGAAGTTCCATAGCTTGATTTTCAACGCAACGGGTAACGACTTCTACCTACCATTCGGTAATATTTTAACGACCATGTTTGTTAACTTTATTTCTCACTCTTCGGAAGAGGGAAGTACATGCATTAATGAGCATCGTGCTATTTATGAAGCGATTATGGCTGGCAATAGTGACAAAGCACGTCAAGCATCAGCAAGTCATCTATTAGAAACAAATCATAGATTGCCAATTGCTAGTTAATTGTTTTAGCTAATTGTTTTAGAAGGTATTTTAGTGCTGATTTCTAAGTTCACTCTTTAGGGTTTCTATCTCAAAAAGCTAAGATAAATAAAGTTAACATCGCAACGGTTACCAAACCGGACGATAAGAAAGCACGTTTGATACGTGCTTTTTTTGTATTCAAATTTGATGAAAACCTGACCAATGTCCAATATTTACTCTATTGTTTGTTGTTTTGTTAAAAGCACTAGCAACTAGCGTTATTGGTTATATAATAATACTAATTAAATTATTGCGAGTGTGATTATGCCTCAGTCTCTTTTGCCAAATATTCTTCAATTTATCGGTCAGATAGACCCTTTTGATAAGATCCCTAAACAAGCGCTTCGTGAACTTGCCTCTAATGTTCAGATCACTTATCTCGGCAAAGGGGATGTGGTTGATTTGTGTGAGTCGGGTAAAGAAAAGTCGCTCTACATCATTCGAACCGGCTCTATGGAACAAAGAAAGTCGGATGGTGTACTTCGTGCTCGTTTAGGCTGTGAAGATTTGTTCGGCTTTACGTTCTTAGACTCTGAAGTCAACGATGAGAAAGGTTATCGAGCGATCGCAATCGAAAACACCTTACTTTATGTGATTCCACACTCGGCACTTCAAGCGCTGTTCAAGGCATTTCCAAGCTGCGCAGAACACTTTGCGTCGCAGGCTCAGGTTCGTTTGAAGTCAGCATTGGATGTGGTGTGGTCAAATAAAGAGAAAGGCTTATTCATTCGTAAGGTTGAAGAAGTGGCAAGCGGGCAGGTAGCCATCGTTAAGTCTGAACAAACTATCCAATCGGTCGCGGTCGAAATGCTGCATCAACGCTCACCTTGTGCGGTGATTTACGAAGGTGAAACGATTGTTGGCTTGATCACCGATCGCGATATGACCAAGCGAGTGATTGCTCATGGTGTCAGTACCGATAACCTTATCTCCGAGGTGATGACGCATTCTCCACTGACGGTCAAACCGGATGATCTTGTGTTACATGCCGCGTCTATCATGATGCAATTCAACATCCGTAACTTGCCTGTTGTGAAAGAGAACAAAGTTGTTGGTCTGCTTACTACGTCTCACTTAGTTCAAAACCACCGTGTTCAAGCGATTTTCTTAATCGAGAAAATCAAATATGCGGGTAGCGTAAAAACAATGTCTTCATTTACTTCAGAACGACAAGCCATTTTTGAAGCGCTGGTGGAAGGCAAAGTGGCACCTGAAACGGTCGGTAAGGTCATGACCATGATTATGGACGCTTACACACGCCGATTGATTCAGATAGCGATTGATAAATTAGGCCCACCACCTTGTGATTTTTCTTGGATTGTTGCGGGCTCGCACGCTCGTAATGAAGTGCATATGTTGTCGGACCAAGATAGCGCGATTGTACTGGCAGACGATGCAACCGATAGCGACCGAATTTACTTTAAACACCTAGCGATGATGGTAACGAACGGATTAGCAAGCTGTGATTACCCACTGTGTCCGGGTAAATTCATGGCGGCGACACCAAAATGGTGCCAGCCACTCGGTGTTTGGAAGCACTACTATAAAAAGTGGGTCGCAAACCCTGAGTACGAACGCTTACTGAACATCAGTGTGTTCCTAGAGATTCGTACTATCTATGGCAACAGTGAGTTTGAAGGCATTCTTCGTGATGAGCTGCATTCCAATATTCGAGGTAACCGTGAGTTCTTAAGCACTCTAGTGAAAGATGCGGTGAACACCAATCCGCCACTGGGTATCTTCAATAGTTTGGTATTAGAGAAGTCAGGTGAGAACAAGAAAACGTTGAACGTGAAGAAGTACGCCATTAACTTGATTATCGATCTTGCACGTATTTACGGATTAGCGGTGGAATGTGATTTGTCAGCAACCGACGAACGTTTCGCAGCTGCCAATGAAAAAGGCATGTTGAGTGATGATGCGTTCAAGAACATCCTTGGTGCGTATCAGTTCATTCTGTCTTTCCGTTTTGGTCATCAGTTAGAAGCCCTGAAGAACGGTGAAGTGCCAGATAACAACATCAACCCAGACAGTTTTGGTAGCTTTGAACGTAAGCACTTGAAAGATGCTTTTAGGATCATTGCCGATCTTCAAGAAGCAGCGAAAATCCGTTTCGGAGCGCGCTAATGAAATCGTTTTTAAATTACTTTCATCCGCTTGAGCGAATTAAACGTAAGCGTAAGCAGTATTTGAATACGGTTAAATTGCCAGAAGCGTTGCACGATCTTGTTGAACAACCTTGCCCTGAAATGACGGACTTGGCTAAAGACAGCGACTATATCGTGTTGGATCTAGAAACCACGGGCTTAGACAGCGAACAAGATCTGATCTTGTCCATGGGTTGGGTCGATGTGGTTAAGGGGCGAATAGACTTAGCGTCGGCCAAGCATATCTATCTCAATAACGATTCGCAGATCAACGCTGAAACCGCGGTTATCAACCACATCACACCTCAAATGCTGGAAGAGGGTGCTTCAATTCATGATGCTATGCTGACGTTTTTCGAAGCCGCAAAAGGTAAGATCATCGTCGCGCACGCTTGTGTGGTTGAAGAGAAGTTCATTAGCCAGTATCTATTGAGATGCTATGGCTTAAGGCAGCTGCCTTTACTTTGGCTAGATACACTGTGTATTGAGAAGAGCATGGAGAAAGCGATCAGCAATCATGAAGAGGTCGACTTAACCTTGGCTGGAACTCGCGAAAGGTATGGGCTTCCCGAGTACAACAGCCACAATGCGTTAGCGGATGCAGTCTCAACAGCAGAATTGTTGTTAGCTCAGCAGAAGCGAGTGGTCCCTAATGATGAAGTGACACTTTCATTTCTATATCGAATTAGTCACTAGGGCAGTAATTTCAATCTCTCGATTCTTATTGAATGAACTGATTTCAAAGCATAAAAAAGCCAGCGATTAAGCTGGCTTTTGGTTAGGTCTTAGAAAATTAGGACAGTAATTATCTTAGATTTTTCACGTAGCGTGCGGCTTAGAAGCTGTAAGTTAGACCAACACGGCTACGTAGTTCACGAGTTGCTTTTGTTGATGAAGTGCTCACATCACCAAATTCTACATACGGTGCCCATTGACCCATCATGTGGCGAATACTAGCGTTCAACTCGTAGTTGGTATCGTCGTTGTCGTAGATGTCATATCCATCCGCTTTGTAGTAGTTACCTTCTAGACCAAAGCGCCAGTTTTCCATTGAGTAGTTAACGTTTGCCGTTAGACGGTGGCGGCGTTGGTTATCAATGTTTTTCTCAACACCGACAATGTCACCATCATCGTCGAGCTGGTACTCAGTTGTGCTCGTGTTCTGTCTCATATCGTAACGGTAACGAGCACTTAGGCTTAGGCCATCAACGCTATCCACTTTGTATGTTGCACGAACTTGAGGTTTGTATGTAACGCCAGATTCACGACCTTCAATTGGCATACCGTAAGTCATTGTCCAGTTATCGTTTAGTACATGACGGTAATTTAGACCAAGTTCCCAACCATTGTTCTTCAAATCTTCCATGAATTTACCGTCTTCTCCCTTGAATTTCGCTTCGATATCTACAAGGAAGTTGCCAATGCTATCGCCAAGTTTTA
The DNA here is from genome assembly GCF_057785995.1 of Vibrio sp. QJM3NY_15. Taxonomy (NCBI): domain Bacteria; kingdom Pseudomonadati; phylum Pseudomonadota; class Gammaproteobacteria; order Vibrionales; family Vibrionaceae; genus Vibrio; species Vibrio sp. QJM3NY_15. Next base: position 2,102,075 of record NZ_CM173517.1, on the reverse strand, counting down.
CACGAGTAGCGTGTTGATCTGTATGACTCTTGTATTCGTGTCTCATATCGAAAGACGCAGCAGATACAGAGCCAGCAGCGAGTACAGATGCCACAGCAATCACGATTTTAGTTTTATTCATGGTATTAGTTCCATATTTATAGGTTGAGTATTGGCCATAATTACAAGCCAAATAGAGTAGTTCTTGTCTTCAATGCATTTTGTTTTCGAAATTATTTCTTGGTTATTTCAAATTTGTTTTGCATTTAAATAATACAAATATGGTAACGATCCGAGGCGTGATGATCTGTGAATTAGATCGTGTTGTAATGACAAAACCACTGTTTACAAAGGGTTACAAAGTTGAGATATCACAGTAAGTTAATGATTTTTAGTTGTTTATTGGTTTGTAGGTGATGGTCCTTAATGGTTTTGTTCGTCAATAAATGTGCGCTACAGCAAAAAATTGAACCTTTATATATCATTTTTATTTGTAATACATTATTATTTACTAACTTTCTATAGCAACACATAACTTTGCTGTGTTGATTGGATGCACTGACAGTGCAAAGCCGAATAAGTAAGAATGGTCTCGAAGCTAATTGGATTAAATCCAACCGCTTTAAGAGCATGAGGCAATTACTTGAGGTGATTTAAAGCTCAATAGAGATGGTTTGAAATGTAGTAGGCAAGGCAGTGACATAGCCTGCTATATAAGTATGAACTTGATAGGAATGAACAGGGTTCGAATAGTTACTCGTTGTTCTAACTTGCGATAAAGAAGAAATCGTTGAAGTGCTTGCGAAAGCATTTTGATTATTGCTCCCAACTATTCTAATTATAACTTCTGCTTTCGTTAAGAAAGGTAGGGGATGGTAGTCGAAGATCTGCCCTTGCGCTCATGTTGATACAGGCAACATGAGCGTTTTTTTATCTGAAATTTGAGTAGAGAGTCGTTTGAGGCTCAATAAGTGTGTAAACCACGGCTTAAGAGCTAGGCTTTTAGGTTGATGACAGCACGTTCAAGTGAATCCGTTTGCTTTACCACAGACGTGGCAGAAGCTGCGTTTTTTGAAGCGCTCGTTACATTCGTCAGTGTCAGCTGTTTAATGGCATCTACGTTTTCGATGATCTCTGACGTAACTTCACTTTGCTCCTTCATTGCATTCGCCACTTCCAAACTGTTATTTAGAATGGTTTCCATGTCCGCGATAACCGATGTGATTCTTGAATGTGCCTTCTCACAAGAGTCGACACTGCTGTTGCCTTTCTCACAACAGTTTTGAATGGTATTCACTACCGTTTGGGTCTGGTCTTGAACGCCTTTAATAATCGTTGAAATCTCTTCGGTTGAAAGCTGAGTTCTGCCCGCTAGGGTTCTTACCTCATCCGCAACCACCGCAAAGCCACGACCTTGTTCGCCAGCACGCGCCGCTTCTATCGCTGCATTCAGAGCAAGTAGGTTGGTTTGATCTGCAATGCCTTTAATCACTTCTAAAACCGTATTAATTTTCTCGGAATGAACAGAGAGGCGGTTCACTTCTTCACTCGCACTGACGAGATCAGTCGAAAGCGTATTGATGGTGTCTCTGGTGAATGCTACGTCGTTCAGGCCATCATTCGCCGTGGTGAAACTGGTTTGTGCATTGGATGAGGCATTTTCACTGTTGGTGGCCACATTTTGAATATTGCTGCCCATCTGGTTTATCGCGGTCGCAATATTTTCGGTTTGTTGCTGCTGTTTGTTTAAAGCACTCTCAACTTCCATTCCATCGTGCTGAAGCTGGTTAGATATGTTGCCTAACTCTTGAATAGAGCCCTGAACTTGGCCGACCAACTGACGAATATCAGCGAGTACGGTATTAAACGCCCTTGCGATATCGGCTATTTCGTCCGTTCCGCTGTCGTCGGCTCTTACGGTAAAGTCACGTTGCTGCGATACCAACAACATGGTTGAGTTTAACGAGGCTATTTTCTTTGCGACACGAGATGAAATGCCAAAAGATAGTGCCATTAGTAATGCTGCGACGGTAACAATGGAACCAATAATAAAGGTCGTAATGGTTTGTTGAATTGATTCGACCTGCTGTTCTAAGCGGCCTTCAAGGCTGATGAATATTGAGATGATGTCTTCAAACAGCATCTTCATTTCTGATTTCAGTTCCGCGACCTTTGCCGGATTTCGATCAGTCGCATCCACCATCAAAGAGAAGTCTTTGTCGTATTGTTTCACTTCAAGTGTCAGTTTTTCTAGCTCTGGGACTGCAATGTCAGACTCTGTGAGCAGGCCGGAAAAGTTCCCCATCAATTGTTGAAAGTGAGAGTACTCTTTGGCGAATACCGGCTTGAGTGCTTTCTCATGGCTTATTAGAAACTCTAATTCGGTTCTATTGAGCTGAAGCATAGAGACTTCGAGCGACTTTACTTTGATCAGCGTTTTTTCAAGTTTGATCAATTTCAGGTTGGCCAGTTCAGTGAATGACACAACAACCAACAAAGACACAATGGATAAACAAGTTAGGCTAAAGAGGGAGGTTTTAATTTTCATAGGCGGGCACCAAAGCAGAACAATATGACTCAACAACGTATTTGGAATCGTGTTTCTCTTATTTGCGTGTAGATAGCTTACGAGGTCGGTAATTGAGATCTGACTCGCAACGGAAACGTTTGCTTACAGTATTTTATGGAAAGGTTGTGCGCAAGTTAAATATTTATTATTTTCAATGGCTATTGGTGATTATTTTGTTATTAGTGATTGTTTTGGACATAAAGGGAGAGGAAAAGGAGGGAGGGGGAGATTAGGTCAATAGATCTTGTTAATGGAGAGCACAGTGCTTACTTGAGATTAAAGAAGATGAGTACTTGTGCTTTGTAACACGAGCACTCATCCGTTTGTATTTAGCTTTCTGTCGGCATCCACACCTGTTTAGACGTGATTTTGTGGTCTTTAAAGGTCAGTTCTTCAACCTTGTCACCGTTAGTATTCCAGCGAGTTAGTTTTCCGTTCGCGACTTCACCTTCATCGAACTTCGCTTGGCTTGCCTTATTACCGTTAGGGTAGTAGTCCGTTACCAAACCATCTTTTTGTCCGTCGCTGTATTCAGCGGTCAGGCTTTGTTCACCATTGGGATACCAACGAGAGGCGGTGCCTGATAGTTCATTGTCTTTATAATTGAGTTCTGCTTTTTTCTGTCCGTTTGGATACCAGGTTTCTGCCTTGCCTTGTAGTTCACCTTTAACGTAATTCACTTTAGAGGCAACTTGGCCATTCGGATACCAGTTAGTTTCTAACCCTAGATTCTTGGCCGTCAGCAAACTGAGCTTGGGTCGCGACTTGGCCGTTATCAAACTTCTCTTCAAATTGACCAGTAAAGGGTTTTGAATGGTTTACTTGGTAAGCCACGCCTTTACGCATCTGTAAGTAGTCAACAGCATCTTCACGTGGTGTTGCTGCATAGCTCATAGAAGATACCGCACTAAGAGCAATTAAGATTGGAACGTATTTCTTCATAATGACACCTTTTTAATGGACGAGAGAAACTGTAACGGGTGTGTTAAAAGCATTTCACTTCCGTGTATCCCTGTCAGTATCTAATAGTGGTTTTCAAGTTTTCATTATTGGCTACCTAATATAGGGAACTTTTAAAAGCAAATATCCAATCTTATTTGTACTACAAATGTGTCGGTTTGATTCATTTTTATAAATTATATCTAACGATTTTTTTGTTGTTCGCATTTGAGCTTTGATCGTGACGAATAATAATTTTTAACGAGCATTCTTTGGTTTTTAGAGACTTTGTTCATGTTTTTCGGGGTTTTGGTCGAAATTTAGTGCGGATGACTGCACTGACTTGAGGAATTGCGCTCCTAGGTGGTGCAACTTTGAACTCGATCACTTGTATGATTAATTGAGTGTCAGACTGTAAGATCACTGTCACGCATTTGGGTTATTGTAGTACAAATATGCTTGCCATCTATCTATAGTGACCTCAACAAAAAAACATAAATAAAAGGTCTAAAGATGGAACTCAATACCCTGATAGTTGGCATCTACTTCCTATTCTTAATTGCGATAGGGTGGATGTTCCGAACGTTTACAAGTACGACAAGTGATTACTTCCGTGGGGGAGGTAACATGTTGTGGTGGATGGTAGGTGCAACTGCATTTATGACCCAGTTCAGTGCGTGGACATTTACGGGTGCCGCAGGTAAAGCCTTTACCGATGGTTTTGCCGTAGCGATTATCTTCATCGCTAACGCATTCGGTTACTTAATGAACTACCTCTATTTTGCTCCGAAGTTCCGCCAACTGCGTGTTGTGACGGTAATTGAAGCGATTCGTATGCGTTTTGGTAAGGTGAATGAGCAAGTGTTTACTTGGTCGGGTATGCCAAACAGCGTTATTTCTGCGGGTATCTGGTTGAACGGCCTTGCGATCATCGCATCAGGGATCTTTGGTTTCGACATGACAACCACGATCATCCTAACAGGCCTTGTCGTACTGATAATGTCGGTAACGGGCGGCTCTTGGGCGGTAATCGCATCTGACTTTATGCAGATGGTTATCATCATGGCAGTAACGGTGACGTGTGCTGTGGTTGCGGTTTACCACGGTGGCGGTGTTACTCAAATCATTAGCGACTTCCCAACGGACTCGTTCATTACGGGTGACAACCTTAACTACCTAAGCATCTTTAGCATTTGGGCTGTGTTCATTTTCTTAAAGCAGTTCAGCATTACCAATAACATGTTGAACTCTTACCGCTACCTTGCTGCGAAAGATTCAAACAACGCACGTAAAGCAGCACTCCTTGCTTGTGTACTGATGACGCTTGGTCCAATCATTTGGTTCATGCCTTCTTGGTTCATGGCGGGTCAAGGTGTTGATTTAGCAGCAGCTTACCCAGAAGCAGGCAGTAAAGCCGCTGACTTCGCTTACCTTTACTTCGTTCAAGAGTACATGCCAGTTGGTATGGTTGGCCTTCTGATTGCCGCTATGTTTGCAGCAACGATGTCTTCAATGGATTCTGGTCTAAACCGTAACTCAGGCATCTTCGTTAAGAACTTCTACGAGCCGATTCTTCGCCCTAAAGCGACAGAGAAAGAGCTAATGGTTGTTTCTAAGCTAACGTCTACCTTCTTCGGTATCGCAATCATCTTGGTTGCTCTGTTCATCAACTCTCTTAAAGGTCTGAGCCTTTTCGACACCATGATGTATGTGGGCGCATTGATCGGCTTCCCAATGACGATTCCAGCATTCTGTGGCTTCTTCATCCGTAAAACACCGGATTGGGCAGGTTGGGGCACGCTAGTTGTAGGTGGTGTGGTTTCTTACTTCGTTGGTTTCGTTATCACTGCTGACATGATCCAAAACTGGTTCGGTCTAAATGAGCTAACGGGTCGTGAGTGGGCTGACCTGAAAGTGGCTATCGGCCTTATCGGTCACATCGTATTTACAGCTGGCTTCTTTGTTCTTTCAACACTGTTCTACAAACCATTACCGGAACACCGTGAGAAAGATGTCGACAAGTTCTTCAACAACCTAGCGACACCATTAGTTGCTGAAAGTAATGAACAGAAGAAACTGGATAACAAGCAACGTCGTATGTTGGGTTCACTTATCGCGGTAGCGGGTGTGGGCGTAATGACCATGTTTGTACTGCCAAACCCAATGTGGGGACGCATGGTATTCGTTCTGTGTGGCTTGATTGTGTTCTCTGTCGGTCTGTTACTTGTTAAAGCGGTCGATGACAAAGTCGAGCAACAAGACGAAGTGACTCCAGCCGAAGGCTAATTCAATACGCATCCAAAATAACATCACGACCACCTGAATGGGTGGTCGTCATTTTTATAATCCAATATTTAACGTGAGATGTACGATGAACAAAAAACTATTATCGGTAAGCATTATTAGCGCGTTCACGCTCGCTTTTGCAACAGGCTGTACAACACAAGAAAAAACAGCTTCAGTAGTCAGTATCGCTGAACAAGCTGCGCCTGCTATCAGCGAAATCGACCGTAGTTACCTATTGAGCAGTGACCGCCTAACTGAAGTTGATGGCGACACCTTAGACGTTGCATCAGAAGAGCAAGTGGCCGCGCTTAAAGCACAATTTGAAAACCTAAAAGATGGCGACGAAGTTGTTATCCCTAACGGTAAATACGCGAACTTAGGTCAAGTCACTATCACGGCGAGTGATATCACCATTAAGGCAGAGCAAGCAGGTTCTGCGTGGATCACTGGCTTGATTCAGTTCGAGCTAAAAGGCGATGACATCACGCTTGATGGCTTGGTATTTACCGAAGGTGGCCCTAACGAACGCTTTGGTGCAGTACGTATGATGGGTAATGGCAACACGCTGCAAAACTCAACGTTCTACTACTTCAACCACGATTACACGTACGAGCCAGACGAGCGTCGTTCTGAGTATCCAAAGTACCTTTGGGTTTCGCTATGGGGCAAAGACGGTAAAGTGATCAACAACCGTTTCGAAGGTAAGCAGAAGCGCGGCACTTTGATCGGTGTTCAAAAAGATGACACACCGGATAACCACCTGATCGCAAATAACATCTTCATGGACCAGAAACCGAACCAGTTTAATGAATTCGATATCAAAGAAGCGATTCGTTACAACGGCAACAGCTGGGAAGCGATTCGCATCGGCGATTCTAAATCTTCACAGTGGGATTCAAGCTCTAAGTTCGTAAACAACCTAATGATCGATATGGATGGCGAGCGCGAGCTTATCTCTATTAAGTCGGGTGACAACACGATTGCAGGTAACACCATCTTCCAAAGCGCGGCACTGATTTCACTGCGTCACGGTAAAGGCAATACGGTTGAGAACAACATGATTTTGGGTAACGAGAAACGCCTAACTGGCGGTATGCGTATCTACGATGAAGACCATGTGATTCGTAACAACTACATTGCGAATACTCGTGGTCGCGATGGTGTGATTGAAGGTAACGCTGACCTGCGTGGCGGTATCGTTATTAACACCGGCATTATCGATGTAGCGAATGGCGAGCAGTTAGATCAGTCAGTGAAGGGCAAAGAGCTGAATAAGCAATGGACGCCGAAAAACATCACGATTGAGAATAACTCTCTCGTTGATACTGAGTGGGGCATTGTATACGGCAACCAAAGCCACCGTGTAAGTCTATTCAACAACGCAGAAGTTGAAGGTATTTACGCAGGTGTGGATGTGGCGTTCAAACACAATGTGGTTGATAACTCACAATCACCTGAGTTTGTCAGTGTTCGCGCAACTCATGACTTCCCATTAGTCGGCACAACCTACACAGACGAAACTTACGTGGGTCAAGTGACGGATTCTGAACTGATCGAAAGCTACTCGGTTGAACTACCAAAAATGACGGTTGAGAACGGCATCAACGCTTACCAAGGCGAAGGTGCAGACGTGTCTAAACTTGCAGTTGTCACGGCTGAAACAGCGGGTCCAAATTATGTGCTTGAAAATACCAAGAAGTAATGTGGCATAAAGTCAGTTTTTAACTGGCAACGACAAAAACGAGCCCCAGATCGTGTCAGCGTTCTGGGGCTTTTTAGGTTCTAGATTCTAGGCTAAATATCTTAGCGGCTAGGTGGAAGCTCAAGCCTAGGATTTGTACTTATGCAGCAGATCCCAAGGGATATTGCATAAGTGGTGATCCTCAGGATATTGGCTTAGGTGATGCTGGTGGATCTCATCACTCGCGACATAGTGAGTTAACGGCAATATCTCGAGTGCGATTCGGTCTGCGTCCTCACGAGAGGCAATGTAGTTCGCAGCTTTTGATAAGTGCAGGGCGTTAGTGCTGTATACACCCGTGCGGTATTTCTCGCCCACATCAACCCCTTGTTTGTTTACGCTGTATGGGTCGATGATCTCAAACAGATGCTCCATCAAAACCGTGACTGACGTGATGCTCGGATCAAACTCAATCTGGACACACTCTGCGTAACCATCATAAGCGTTTTGGGTCTCATCACTTTGTGTTGTCTCGTTTTCTGTTGGCTGGGCGCTACCATTGGCACGACCGGCTTCTGTACTGATCACTCCGGGTACATATTTAATGAACTCTTGCACGCCCCACAAGCATCCGCCTGCTAAATAAATTTGTTCCATACTTCTTTTTGAGCTCTCTGTGTTTGTTGCTGGCGACTCATTGTGAATAGACCGCCGAGGTAACTATGGCTACATGCATATCAATAGCTTGGAGCAGGCTTAAATACGTGATAGAACCGTATATAAAACAGGCTCATAAAAACAAGCGCTTAAGCATTGTAAAACAGTGACACTGAACAAACGCGCCACTGAACAACTTAAGTAAAATGCGATGATGTGATTATATAAGTCATCGCGCCTTGTCACCAACCCGAATCTCAACATCAAGTGAGAGTTAGTCTAACCATGTTTGATCAAATAAAAGACTTCATCAATCCGAGCAAGAATCCCGATCTGACTCAGGCTCATGAATATCAGCGCACGCATCTTCCGACCTTGTGGTTGTTGGGTAAAACGGGCGCGGGCAAGTCATCGTTTATTCAAGCGGTCACGGGTGACTCTTCTGTTGAAGTCGGCAATGGATTTGCGCCATGTACCATGACGGCGATGTCGTATGAGTTTCCGCAAGACAAACCGGTGATGCGCTTTCTCGATACCCGAGGTTTGGGTGAAGCGAATTACGATGCGAAAGAAGACCTAGAAGAGATTGGTCAGGCAGGTAATGCGTTAGTCGTGGTGATGAAAGCCGATGAACCTGAACAATCCTCGGTACTTGCTGCTCTGAAACAGATTAAGAAGGAAAAGAAAATTAAGCACTTGCTGCTTGTTCATACGGCGGTGTTGTCTTCGAGTGAGACCGACCGAGCAAGACAGGTTCTGTTCAACATCAACCAAGTAGAAACGGTTTGGGGTAAGAGCTTTGAATCCGTCGCGGTGGATTTTGAAACGGATGATTTGAGCAATAACAGTGGCTCAATTTATAACTATGACGTTTTGTTAGAAAAGCTGACCAACATCCTTCCTGTTATCGGCATGATGGTGGTAGACAAAGAACATTCAACTCAAGAAGAAGCCAACTTTGATCAAGTAGAAAATGAAGTGCTTTGGTATGCAGGAAGCGCCGCGGCGAGCGACCTTATTCCGGGTGTTGGCTTGGTGTCTGTACCTGCGATCCAAGCGAAAATGCTCCATAGTTTAGCGAACCAATATGGTGTCGAATGGAACAAGAGAGTGTTTAGCGAGTTGATAGGCACTTTGGGAAGCAGCTTTGCGTTGCAATACGGTATGAAATTGGGCACTCGACAGCTGATAAAGCTGATTCCGGTTTATGGCCAAACGGTAGGCGCGGTGGCAGCAGCGGCAATGAGTTTCGGAACCTCTTATGGTTTAGGTCGCGCGGCGTGTTTTTACTTCTATCATAAGAACAAAGGCGAAGAAGTCTCTGAAAAAGAGATGCAAAAAATCTACAAAGAATCCCTGAAAAAAGGTAAGGCGGCGTCGGGCTATGAAGAAAATTAGAAACCTATTTCGATTATTGGCCGTTCTGTCTAGTGGACGTTGGGGCATTGCGCTGATTTCGGCGATCTTCCCAAGCATTATCATGATGGGTTTTGGTGTCTTCTTGGCGGTTAAATACGGCTATTTGTTGGAAATGTCGATTGCTATAGCGGTGAGTACCTTGGTGTTCACCATTCCTTTATTCATCTCTAGCCGCTCTTCTCGCGAGCCAACTTATAGCGATAAGTCTGCAAACCCAGCGAGCGAGGGTGAAACCGAATCTTCGCCTAAGACTGCTGACACTGATGGTGCGTTGGTCAATGATGCGATGGTCAAAGCGTCTGATGAATGGTCTCAAGCGGAGCTGTCGATTTGGAACGATTCGAAACACTATGTACGCCAACAATTAATGGTCGAGATAGAGTGGGGTAACCTCGACCAAACCGGTTTAGAGGTGCTTGAGTTTGTCGCCAAAAAGTTTGATAAGAAATCGCTCGATTTCTCCATCCCTGAAGGGCTCAAACTTTTTGAAGAAGTCAGCCGCCGCTACAAGTTGGTGGTGAAAGAACACATTCCGGGTATCGAATATCTCAAGGTTTCCTACATCAAAGCGGGCTACGAAGCCTATGACAAATACGGTGAGCTAGGGCAGAAGATCTTCAAGGCGGCTATCTGGGGCAACCACCTTAAAAACCTGTATTTGAATCCATTGAAGGTGATTTCCGATTTAGGTCGAGAGCAAGCGACATCTTCCATGACCAAAGGCGTGGTCGATGACATGCAATACGCCGCCAAACAGGCCTTACTCGATGAAGTAGCCGCGGTGGCGATTGATCTTTATAGCGGGCGATTCAGCATTGAAGATGAAGCATTAAAAGCATCTGATGTGTCTGAAGTCGACGAGAAACGTTTTGCACCAGAATTAGAGCCTGTGCGAATTGTGCTGGTGGGGCAAACAAGTTCAGGTAAATCCTCACTGATTAATGCGCTTAAGCAAGAGCTGGTTGCCGAGGTCGATGTTCTACCATCAACCGACACTTTAACCGTATACAACGCGTTTGTCGACGACAATGACGTTCGAGTGGTTGATCTGCAAGGGCTTGATGGTAATGCTAAAACCGAAGCGCAGATGCTTAAAGAGATGACTCAAGCCGATGTGGTGCTGTGGGTACTTAAAGCCAATCAGTCTGCACGTGATTTGGATAAGCAGTTGAAAGATCGATTTGATGCTTTCTATGACGATCCTAATAACATCTCGCGCAAGAAGCCGATTGTGGTGTCGGTTGTGAATCAAGTGGATAGGTTAAAGCCTGTAGATGAGTGGCAACCTCCGTATGACTTAGAGAACCCAAGATCGGCCAAAGCAAAGATCATTGCTCAAGCGCTCGAATATAATCAAACACTGTTACAGCCGGACATTGCTTTGCCGCTGGCGATTGCTCCAGAAAAGGCGGAATTTGGTTTAGATACTTTAAGGCAAGCGTTGCTCGAACGCATCGCTGACGCAAATAACGTTCAGAGAAATCGCCAACGTTTTGAAGCAATGAAAAGAGGGACGTCGGTTAAAGGACAGCTGAACAAAGCAGTAAAAGCTGGTAAAAAGGTTGCACCAAGTGCGCTGAAAGCCGCGACTCCAAAGTTAGCTGAAATGGCGATTAAACAAGTGGTTAAGAAGAAGTAACCTGATTTAATGGCAATAGCGATGGCAAAACAATAACAATAACAATAACAATAGTAATCAAGCTCTGATGAGGCTAAAGATGACGATGAGTTAACGGAACTCAGTGGTTATCAGAGCTTGTTTTAATCTACCATTACTTATTATTGAACACTTATTGCCGCAACTGTTTTTCATTACTGTTATTTAGGACTACCGTTATTTACCACTACAGTTATTTATCGATGTTTGTTTAACTCGCGAACTAGTTTAATAGTATATAAAATGATGGTATTCACAGTTTATATAACACGCTATGGTATTTAATTTTCATTCTAAATATTGATCACATTTATACTTTCTTTCGCTGTATTTATAAAACAATTGCACTATATTTAAATTTCGGATCACCTTGATTTCAACGTAGGGATATATTGTGAACATGTATCTGAAATGGCAATCAACAACATGGCTAACCTTGTTAGCTTGGTATACTTTAGATCACCAACTCTCGTTCCACCTTTCTTCAGAGTAGTACCCTCTAGGCGTCACGCGCCAGCAGAGCCCTTGAGCTTTGCCCAATCCTGTTAATTCTTTCTTTAAGATATGTCGTAGCTCATGTGGCCGTTATTTGTGTTGTTATGCATGTGGTTCTTTATCTCTTAGTCATTATTAACTGGATCCTAATCAATACGTCATTGATTAAATAATTTATTTATAGCTATTAATTTTAATCGTAATCATCACGATAGTGATTATGCGTGAAATTAAATTAATGGTGATGACTCGTGATATCTAAAAATAATGGATTTGGCTTTTTCGATTTAGGCTGAATTTATTGAAAGGTACTATTATGGAAAACTTCAAACATCTACCAGAACCGTTTCGTATTCGCGTTGTAGAGCCAGTAAAAAGAACAACTCGTGCTTATCGTGAGCAAGCCATTGTCGAAGCGGGCATGAACCCGTTTCTACTCGACAGTGATGATGTGTTCATCGATTTATTGACCGACAGCGGAACCGGTTCAATTACTCAACGTATGCAAGCCGCGATGTTGATGGGCGATGAAGCTTACAGCGGCAGTCGCAGTTACTATGCACTATCGAATGCGGTGAAAGATATCTTCGGCTACGAGTTGACGATTCCAACACACCAAGGGCGCGGTGCAGAGCAGATTTACATTCCTGTTCTGATTAAGAAGCGCGAAATGGAGAAAGGGCTCGACCGAAGCAAAATGGTCGCGCTGTCGAACTACTTCTTTGATACAACACAAGGTCACACCCAAGTGAATTGCTGTGTGGCGAAAAACGTTTATACCAAAGAAGCATTTGATACTTCAGTGAACGCTGATTTCAAAGGCAACTTCGATGTGGTGAAACTGGAAGAAGCTATCTTAGAAGCAGGCGCGGCTAATGTTCCTTATATTGTGAGCACCATTACCTGTAACTCGGCTGGTGGACAACCTGTCTCTATTGCCAACCTTAAAGCCGTGTATGAAATCGCACAGAAGTACGATATCCCAGTAATTATGGATTCTGCACGCTACGCTGAAAATGCTTACTTCATTCAGCAGCGTGAAGTCGGTTATCAAGATTGGACAATCGAACAGATCACTCGTGAGTCTTACAAATACGCGGATGGTTTGGCTATGTCGGCCAAGAAAGACGCGATGGTACAAATGGGTGGCTTGTTGTGCTTCAAAGATGACTCTTTCATGGATGTGTACACAGATTGTCGAACCCTGTGTGTCGTTCAAGAGGGTTTCCCAACTTATGGTGGGTTAGAAGGCGGCGCGATGGAGCGCCTTGCGGTTGGCCTTTATGACGGCATGCGTCAAGATTGGTTGGAATACCGCATTGGTCAGGTTCAATACCTTGTTGATGGCTTAGAAGCGATGGGCATCGTGTGTCAGCAAGCGGGTGGTCATGCCGCGTTTGTGGATGCGGGTAAACTGCTTCCTCATATTCCAGCAGGCCAATTCCCCGCACATGCGTTGGCGTGTGAACTGTACAAAGTGGCGGGCATTAGAGCGGTTGAGATTGGTTCTTTACTGCAAGGTCGTGATCCTGCAACGGGCGAGCAACATCCATGCCCTGCAGAATTATTGCGCTTAACCATTCCACGCGCGACTTACACACAAACCCACATGGATTTCATTATTGAAGCGTTCGAAAAGGTGAAAGAGAACGCAGGCAAAGTGAAAGGGCTCGACTTTACCTATGAACCGCCTGTGTTAAGACACTTTACGGCGCGTTTGAAAGAGGTAGAAATAAGCGAGAAACAAGCAGGAAAAAAGAATGAACAAACGCTCGAAGAAGCATTTTAAAATAAAAACATAAGCGAATAGTCACTAATCAAAAGGCTCCTTTAAGGAGCCTTTTTTCGATCATAAAGCCGTTATCGGTTGATCTACGCTTGCTTGTTTTTCAGAGCGGATTTCAGAATTTGTAATAGCCATTGATTCAAAGGCGCGTCTTTCTGTGAGCGACGACAGCTCATTACATAGCTGACATCGATAGTCAGTTTTTCTGGCAAATCAATACTTCGACATCCATCTGGTACGCTGCCACTGAGCGTAATCCCAAAATAGTCTGAATTGAGCATGATATCGTGAATCATCGCTGGGTGATCGATTTCTGCTCTAGGGTTTATTTCAAAGCCAATGTTTCTGAGACGCTCCAGAATTGGGTACTTATTGTCATTCCATCCAGGCGTTTTAAATAGAACCGTCGGATAGTTGGCGAGCGACTCAAAGTCTTTCGCTGGGTGATCGTCTCTTACAAAGAACACCACTTTTCCTTTTCCGAAATCCATTTGAGAAATCGACTGCGGTAAGGTTTCATCAAAGTAGTGCACCGCTATCGCCTCTTCGCCGTCTATGAGTTGGTTTCTAGCATTGCTTCCCCATCGCAGGAATGAGTAGTGAGCATTCGGGGCTTCTTTACTGAGAGCGAAGTAGAGTTTGGATCCAAAACGTTCCCAAAACAGCGTATTCGCGTAGATTTTGATATCGCCTTGGTAAGTTTCAGGGGAAAACTCTTGATGCTTTATCGCTTCTACACTACTCAGAATCTGCTCAAAATTAGCGATATTGGCTTCTACGAATGAAGTAGGTTCGAAACCTTGTTTGGTTTGAATGAACAAGGGATCGTCGAGCTGAACCTTTAACTTAGACAAGTTTTTACTGATTGCCCCTGCCGTTTTGCCCAATGACTCTGCGACCAAACCAACATGACGAAGTTCGTACATACGTTTGATGACCAAGATATTTTGGATATCTAAATTGAAGTCCACAAGCACTCCGAATTGAGTTGATAAGGATGAGCTCTCGCGTTAGTTACACGAAAGAAAAACATCTGACCTTAGTATCATAGTCTTGAGAGTCTCTAGTTAAGACAGAACAGCGTCAAAATGTGACTATTACATTGATTTAAAACTGTATTGATTGTGAGCGATTTCTATTTTGTAAATCTTGGTTTTCCTCGAGTGCACAACATCGGGTTGTTAAAGTTACCTCAACAAAGCAACACACTAACCAAACAACAAGAATTAAAACAATAAGAGGTGACGTATGAAAAAACTAATCGCATTAGGCTTGATGGCGCTTTCAATGAATACTGCATTTGCTGCCGATGGTACGTATACAGGTACTATCGACATGACAAGAAGCGAAGGTAATCAAGTAAAGGCTGAGCGTGTTGAATCTGACTTAACACTGGAAGGAAGAAATGAAGCGTCTAACGGCGGAATCCAATTCCAAAAGAACGTAGATCAAGATCAAGCGATCCAGCTTACAGGTCGTCGTGATTAACGTTAAAGATGTGCTTACCATTGTCATGAGAAATGCTGCGCCCTTGGGTGCGGCATTTTTCGTTTTGGGATTTGGAATATTTTATAAACTCTAGTGATCTAGCCTTGGCATGGTGTGTAACGTGTGGCATTTTGTGGTTCTATTAACGTTAACTCACGACTTGATGTGGGCTCGAATGACACACAAGCAAACGAAGACTCGAAAAGGACTAGGAATGACTCGAAAAGAAACGGGAATGATTCGTCATATTTTGCTGATTAAGTTTAAAGAAGAGGCTGAAGCTTCTGAAATAGAGAAGCTGAAAGGACTGTTTGAAGCGATGCCAAGTAAGGTTGAAGGCGTGACTTCAGTCGAGTGGGGGCTAAATGACAGCCCAGAAAACAAGAACCAAGGTTATACCCATTCCGTTTTAATGACGTTCGCAGATGAAGCGGGGCGTCAAAACTATCTTCCGCACCCAGAGCATGATGCGCTGAAAGATGTATTTCGTCCTTTGTTAGATGACATCATCGTGTTCGATTACTCCCTGTAATCAGCTTCTCAGTATGTCTCTTATGTTTTACTCACCTTCGATAATGAAGAGTTAGGGCTTATGTGACTAAGCCCTAATTAAATAAGAAACGATTTACTCTGTCGGTGAAATCGTAACAGGGGTGAACGAAGCTACCGCATTACCGCCAGCGCCTGGGCGATCAACATAAGGAGTGTTTTGCATTAAGGTGTAATACACGTCCACGAAGTCATCATCATTCACTAATACGCCATCAGGAATTACGTCGATAATCTTGCCTGTGATCTGAGGGATAATCGCATACCCCTGAACTTCTGGATCAGGAATCATCTTCAGTATCTCTTCAGCGGCTTGAACCAATAGTTTTGCTAACGCTTTATAGTCAGTACCATCGTCGTGCTCCATCAAGATCATATCGGCAGCGCCCCAGCGGTAACGAGGCCAGAAAATGACGGTTTGATTTGGGTAATAAGTTTGTTTGTCGTAATCCAGATAAGGCATCTCAACGAGGTCGATCTGTGGCTCTATACGGCTTGAATCAACCCCAGTGACAATAGCGTAGATTTCAGCTTTGCCAGAGATCCACGGTTCTCTATCAATGGCCAAACGAATCTTAGATAATTGGGTGGTGTTCAATTCTTCAGGTTCAGACATCGTCATTGAGCGAGTCGCTTTGCCTAAGAATGTTTGTTTCTGAATTTTGGGGGTATTGGCGTCAGTTTTGCTATCGCTATTGATTTGCGTGGTGGTGCCTAGTTTCTGCATCTCGCTCTGCATTGCCATTAGGCCTGCTTTGAGTTCTTCTGCGCCGTTACTATCAATGACAAATACGGGAACGTCTGGCGTTTGGTACACGTCTAGTTCGTGAACCTGCCCATACACATCATAGGCTTCAATGTATTGCCAATTTGAATCATCGCCTGATGGTTCGAAGGCAAACAGCGGGCTCTCACCGTTCTTCCAAGCTTCAATCATCGCTTCATCGGCCATGCGAATCTCTAGCAAAGAGTCACTGAAGTCGTTGACCCCTTTCATCTTACGGTAGCTAAGGTCGGCTTTCTGCATCTTGCTTGAAAACGCGGAGTAGGGCTTGGCTGAGTTAAGCTTGTCTATCGGTGTAGACAGTTGCTTTTCTGTTATCTGGTCTTTTAAAGAAAGCTCAAGATCGGAGTAGCGGGCACTGATCTGCAACGCCAGAGATTGCTTTTGCACTGCGCTACTTTCTGCAATACCTAATGAATCTGTTGTCTCAATATTTTGTGCATAAGACTGGAAGCCAACCACTGTCGTTGCAAGTACCATACTGATAGAAAAAGATGGTCTCATAAATAATCCTTATTTTAGTTTTTATCATTAATAGAGCATTTGCCCTACAGGATAAAACCTATCAGCAACGTGAATGTGTTCAAAACTTAGTCAGTCATTTTTATCTCGTTGTACAGCACAGGATCTCAATTTAAATAATTTATAAAATATTAAGTTGGCACTGGCTTGATATATGCAAATTTATAAACCAATCAATAAGGGGTTCTGCAATATAATTAACTCCTTTGTATTTGTTATGAGTACATTCGGTGTTTACTCCACAACATCGTATCTGTAGGCAAAAAGAAAGCCTGCTCATGATGGGCAGGCTTGATCGATTCGCGGTTATTAATACTTAGAATTTCAAATTGCGCGTTTAATGGCTATTCCGCTGTATTCGTTTATTGGCCATATGGAACTTCAATGGTTCTGCTGGTTCGGTGCCCTAGGTGAGAAACACTACGAACCAAAACGCTGGACTCTACTGAAGGTTTACTTGCATTGAGGTAGACGTGCCAAGATTGACCGTTGTCAGTTGAATATTCTAAAGATAAGCCCGGAAACTGAGAGTTCATATGCAGTTTACCTTGGAGGATCTTCCCTCCCGGAACGGGCAAGCGGTATGTGATGTCTCTCATTTCCGTTTTTGCCAATTCACGTTGACCAAGAATACTGGCAAACCGGCTCCAATCGTCGGTCAAGATGTTCATGTTAGTACGTTCTGTGGTGGATGAGTACTCGACATCGGCTTGATACTCTAATTCCCATTCCGCCTTGTTCCACGCTCGTTCAGCGACTGCCATTAGGCGAGGGAAGGCCATGTATTCATACTGAGCGTCAGTTCTGATGGTTTCAGACCACAGAGCGGCTGAGAGGCCGTAAACAGGTTGGTTCGGCGTGAGCGTTCCTTTAGCGGTATAAGAATCTCCATTTCTATCTTTCGCTAGTTCTGCATTTTGCGGCAGGTTCTCTGGGGTGTATGAGAACATCTTGCGAGTGTCAGAGGCTCGTGTTGCCCAATAGTAGCCGCGTTCATGTTCATCAACCTCGTAAGGCATGTCTAGATAGATATGATCAGGGTTAGACAACACGACTTGATAACCATCGTTCACGAGTTGGCTCGACGCGTCGCTTGCTCCCCAGAAAACCGTGTCCCATAAGTTGACACGTGTGTTGTCGGTGGCAAGAGCGTCTGAATTCTCAACGTACTTTAGCCCGTCTTGCCATGCTTGGAAGGTCGATACGTTCTGCTCTTTTAATAGCTTTGAAACCTCGATGGCAAAGTAGCTCAGCAGTGCGTCTTGGTTTTCTATTTCACCAGATTCGATCTTGGCTAAGCACTGAGGCGATTTCTCATAAGGTTTGTGTTCTTTGGACAGATCAATTTGTCCTTTGCCCACTTGAGGCACATCGTTTATGTCTTGGAAGCCATGGCCAAGCTTGATGTTCTTGGCTTCGTCTCCTCCGAAATGCCACTGGGTTAACGGCATGCCGGCTTCTTCGTGCATGCTCTTAACTTCAGTGATGACCTTGTTTACGAACTGTGTTGAAGACTCAAGACACGGGTTGATAAAGCTTTGACGATTATAGAACTGAACGGTGGTCACGTTGGATTCGTCTTGTGGATCGAGAAGGCGATACTGCTCCGCTTTTTCAACGTCACCTAAATTCATGTATTTTTGGTAGCGAGCTTCCATCGACATTACGGCGGCCCTCGCGTGCGCTGGCATATCAAATTCAGGAATCACTTCGATTTTGTGTGCTTTGGCATACAGCAAAATGTCGATGTAATCTTGGCGAGAAAAATACCCTGAACCAAAGTTATCGCTGCTAGCCCCTGAACCGAGTTGCGGCATCAAACATTTCTGTTCATCTTCATTGAAACAACGTTGGCTGCCGACCTCCGTCAGTTCAGGTAGCCCCGGAATTTCTAGTCTCCAACCTTCATCTTCACCCATATGAAGGTGCAGTTTGTTCATCTTAAAGGCGGCCATTTGTTCAATGGTTTTGAATATCGTGTCTTTAGAGTGGAAGTTACGGCCGACATCCACCATGAAACCTCGATATTCAAACCTTGGTGCATCGACCACCTTCATGGTTGGAATGGTGTAACGAGAGAAAGGGTCGTAGACATTGAGGAGCGACTGCATCGCATAGAACACGCCAATCTCGTCGATAGCAACAATGTTAATGCTGTCTGAGTTGATCTCTAGCTGGTAGCTCTCTTTATCCTTAATCAGTTCGGCATTTTGATATTGAACATTGATGTTAATACCACTTTCCAGATTGCTAATCCCCATCATGTCAGCTTGGTTAATCACGGCTTGCTTAGTTGAATCTGATACCGGCAGTGAATCTAGGTTGAGACCTTGGATAATGGGTAAGTAGCTGCCAGTGAACTCTACGTGTTTCGGTGTTGGTAGAATCTCGCCCGTCGCTTCTCTAAATATCATGTCCTGATTATTCTCAAAGCGGCTTTCTGCGGTTGATCTTGGGTTGTTGTCGTCGACAGAGAATCGAACTTGAGATTGGTCCAAACCTTTAACGAACATAGTGAGATCTTCCGTATCTGTAGATGCGATGTTTTTTGCTTCTGCGCCTTTAGCAAACACAAAGGCGCGCGGCATAAAGTCGGTGTAAGAGACTTGCCAGGCTTCGGATATGATCGGAATAGTATGGGTCTTGTTCTTTTGGAAGCCAGTGAAGTGATCACTCGGTTCGATCTTATGCAGATCTCCGGTTATGTGCGTGACCTTAAATTCTTTGTTACGGTTCTCTAAGACTGGGCGAATACTATGGAAATAGATCGACCAATCTTCGATGTTTACTTGAGACCCATCATTGGTCAGAACGATGTTGACCAAGTTGCAAGATGCGTAATCCGCTTTGAGCTCTGCACAAGCAATACCATTTTCGTTGCCGTAGTTTGTAACGATTTCAAACGACATGTCTAAGTTGTCGGCGAGCATGTCGACTTTAGTTTGTGTGGTGTTTTGAGAAGGCGAACCACACCCTGATAGAGTGGCGAAACAGCAAATGGCAAGCAGTGATTTTTTTAACATGGTTATTCCAATGGGAAGAAAATTTCGGCCGTATTATGCAAGGGTGGTTGGCTTTCGTTAATGCGCTGTAGCCTATACAAGATATAGGGTTTATTTATAACACGTCGTTCTTAATGCTTGATGTTGATGCTCATGAGCGGGACGTTGACTACGAGATAATGAGGGTGTTGTACGCCAGTAACAGTTATAGGAATCACCTATATCGACTATAGCGAGCTCGATATTTCGGAGCGGGTGGTTTTAGGTATAATTCGTCTCCCTTAATCAATAACACAACTTAAACGATCCACTGCGCACACCACGTTACTCTTAACAGCAATAATCTCCGTACTCGACCAACGTTAAGCAAGTTCCTTCACGTTGAACTGCTTCAAGTGAAAGACCTCCCATACGACACAATTGAGGTTTTTGGGCTTCTACCGCATTAGGAATACTAAATATGACGAATTTTAATGGCGCCTCACGCTTATCGAAGGTGTTGGTTTTTATTTCTATTATTTCCAAATCAGCTTTTGGTTTCGAAGTGTCTGACAACGCCCATAAATCCTATATCGGTGACTTCGATGCGCTGCAGAAAAAAGGCGTTGTTCGTGTTTTAGTCTCTGGTGATGTTGGCTTTTATCATATTGAAAATGGCAAGCCGAAAGGGATTCTCGCGGAACAAATTCATTACTTTCAACAGGCGTTGAAGGTTCGTGATCCTTTGCTGCGTGTTCAGGTTATTCCGGTTGAACGAAGTGAACTGCTGAGTGCGTTAAATCAAGGCCGAGGCGATATTGCGGTGGCGAACTTAACCGTCACAAAAGAGCGAGAGCAATTGGTCGATTTCAGCATCCCCATTCGTAGCGACATTGATGAACTGTTGGTGACGAACCATTCTACTCCGTTGATTACCGACATCACTCAGCTACAAGGTAAGGAAGTTTGGCTAAAACAGAACTCCAGCTATATCAGCAGTGTGCATACCGTGAATAAGCAGCTAGAACAGAACGGTATGGTGCCGATCTACATCCATTTATTAAACAACAATATCCAAGATCTGGAACTGTTGGATTTGATTAAGCGTGGAAAAATCACAGCAACGATTGTCGATAGTCATAAGTTGGAGTTGTGGGGAAACCTAGAACAAGATATCCGAATTCATAGGGATCTCGCCTTTAGGCACAATGCGGATATTGCTTGGGCTATACGTAAAAATAACCCACAGTTGAAAGCTCAAATCGATCAGTATTTACAAGATTCAAAGCAGGGTACGTTGCTTGGTAATGTCATCGACAATCGTTATCTCGAAAGCATTTCATGGATGAATAGAGCATCGAACGCTCTGCAAAATGAAGAGCGAGAGAAGCTCGAAGAACTGTTTGTCGCGTACGGTGAAAAGTATGAAATCAATTGGCTCATATTGTTAGCGATGGCTTTCCAAGAGTCCGGTTTAGATAACACAAAAATATCGCATCGTGGTGCAGTCGGTATAATGCAGGTGATGCCAAAAACAGCACGTGATTGGTACGTCGATATTGATGACGTCTACGACTTAGAAAGCAATATTCACGCTGGCAGTAAGTATCTACGTTTCATCTACGATCGATATTTTGATCTTCCAGAGTTGTCCGATATCGATAAGATTCATTTCAGCTTAGCCGCTTATAACGCAGGCCCAGCTAAAATAAGACGAATGAGAGTATTGGCAGCCAAGCAGGGTTTTAATCCAAATAAGTGGTTTAACCATGTTGAGGTTATTGCGAGAAAAAACATTAGCCAAGAGCCAGTAAAATACGTCGCAAACATTAATCGATATTTCACTATTTACCAGCGACTCGATGAATTCCAAGACATCCGAGAAGAGCAACTAAGTAACATGACTCGTCAGTTGAATGTGAAACGTTTTTCTCCTTACTTTGCTTATTAGTTGTGGCTATTCGTCATAAGCCATAAAGCAAAAACTATAAACAAAAAAAGAGAGGTTAGCGACTAGGCTAACCTCTCTTTTTATAGGTACTGACTAACTGACTTGATGGGGGTGTATCAGTTAATTCTACGCTACTTACGATTGCTTAGCGGCTGCCATGTACATTTGCATTTCTTCTAAGCTTGTTTTGGCAATCACTTGGTTATCGAGAGAGTAGTGCACTTCATCACCAAAGCGTTGGCCTGTCAGTGTCGCGCGAGTACCGTCGTTGTAAGTTAACTCGATTATGATTTCATCTTGGTTGATTACTTTCATTTCACTGTGATCAATCACATGCTTTGCCAGCGGGTCGATTGGCGCTTCTGTTAGGCTGTCATCAAGTTGGTCGTTAACATCAATGTAGGTATCAATTTTGCTATCAAAGATGTGTGGTTTCTTATTGATTGGGTTTTTACCCGTCCAAAATTCCAGCGAGTTAAACACGATGTAATCGGCAGCAACGGTAATTCCGTAAGCAGGAGCAAGCAGCATGTTTAAGCCACCACGAGCGTAACGGTTATCAACGGCTTTAACGTTAAACTCCATTAGTTTACCCGTTACTGCGTTGCTACCTACGCAGCCAAATAAAGTTACTAGGCTTGCTGAGATTATTATCGGTTTTACAAATCGGTTCATCATTCTCTATTTCTATAAGTGTATGTTTAGGAACCGGTAATTATGGCAAACTCAAGCTGTTTCTAATATAAAGCCACACCTATACTAGATATCAGGAAAAGCTATATCTATATTAAAAACATGACCTTATCTATTTTTGGAATTCAATTGCTCATATCCTACCGTACTAGTGCATGTTATTTTTAATTAGTGTTTTAACAATGCTCTGTCATAACCCTAACCAAAATATAGAATTAAAAAACGATAATGTGGAGTCATTTAAACGGTATTATTTATGATCGTTTATTAAATTTAATGATTGCCTGAAGAGCTCGAATGAAACGATTTAACCTGAACCTCATATATTACTTTATCGCTATATATGAAGAGGGAAACCTAACGTACGCAGCAGAAAGGCTCAACATATCTCAACCTAGCCTCAGTGCGCATCTTAAGCAGCTTCGAGATGAGTATCGAGACTTACTCTTCGTTAGAAAATCATACACACTTGAGCCGACTCCGGTCGCTAACGATCTGTACCCTATATTTAAGCAAGCGTATAAGCTCGTTTCGCATTCCTTACCTGAAACTCACGACTTTGATCCGCAAGAGTGCAGTTACACGTTCAGAATCGCAGCGATGAGTATTTCAAGCAGCGCTATCTTGCCTAAGATTTTGGATAAAATTCAAAAAGAAGCGCCTAACTGCATTATCGAAGTGGTCAATATCAAAGAAGATATGGTCACAGATATTCGAGAGAAAAAGATCGACTTGGTTGTTGATCTCACCAACGCTCATCCAACATTGCAGAGCCAAGAAATTTGGAGTGATGAGTTGTGTGCGGTGTGTAGCCAAAACCACGCACAGATAGAAGAACAGCTGACTTTAGAAAGGTATCTGTCTGAAAAGCACGTGATGCTGACTCATGATAATTATAGAGTGCATCAATTAACCGAGTTCCACAGCCCTATCTTTTCTGAACGAAAGGTGGCGAGAAAGCTTAACTCCATCGCTGATTTCTCTGACACGATTTATAACAGTGATTGGATCGCGACTTTCCCTAAGTCCATCGCGAATGCTTACTTTGATAAAAGCAAAATCAAGATGTTAGACCTGCCATTTGAATACAAAACCCCATCATTGAGCGTGTATTGGCACAGCAACCGCAACGACGACATCGTGAATTTATGGTTAAGGGAACTCTTTACCAGCGAAGTTTTAAGCTTGAGCTCTGAAATATAAAAAACGCCTACTCATGTGAGTAGGCGTTTTAGTTTGTATTATCGACAGAGGCTCGCGCTAACTCAATCCAAACGCAATGTTAGGCCTGAGTAGTTTGAGTATCCGCGCAGTAACACATGATAAGTCACGCCCGGTTGCGCGCTCACACTGCACTGCTCATTGTTTCCAGCACGATAAGGGCGACAGTCGTAACTCGATGTCGTTGGCCTGCTTCCCGATTTCACGTAAAGGTCGGCATCACCTGAACCGCCAGACATTGAAACCGTCACGCTTGATGCAGAATCAACGGTGAACGTGTAGAAGCTCTCTGATGATTGATTCCCGCTTAGGTTCGCAATCGGTGTGCCTTTCGTTAATACATTGCCAGTTGGAGGCGTGACACCACAGCTTGCATTCACGCCGACGGTATTAAAAGCATCTTCAACATCGGCAACCACATAGCCCATGTCTGTTGCGGCTTTCGCTACGCCACAAGCACCAGCATCAAAGG
Organism: Vibrio sp. QJM3NY_15; assembly: GCF_057785995.1. Lineage (NCBI taxonomy): Bacteria > Pseudomonadati > Pseudomonadota > Gammaproteobacteria > Vibrionales > Vibrionaceae > Vibrio > Vibrio sp. QJM3NY_15. The sequence goes on along the minus strand of NZ_CM173517.1, from coordinate 2,077,946 downwards.
TACTGTTTGCCGTCCAATACAGTTGGTTTGCGACTGTGAATATTTCAAAGCCCTTACGTACATTCCAACCCGATTTGTTCGCTAAAAGGTAAAAGGCGCGGTTATAAACACCGCTAGATAAGTGAACGTTCAAACCGTCGTAATATTGAGAGGCATGATCAATCGAGCGGCCATCTTTTGAAGGTTGATCAAAGTAACGCAAACCACCTTCCGATTTGAAGATATCGCTACCAACCACCCAATCCACATTACCACGCAAGTAGTATTCAGCCGCTTCGCCTGCAATGTCTGAGAAGGCTTCATTCATACCACCCGACATATTTCGGTACACCAGACCGGAGTTTTGCTCTGTGAAGCCGTGGCTGACTTCGTGAGCACTCACGTTGATATCGACCAATGGGTAAAAGGTATTTTTGCCATCTCCAAAAGTCATGGATGTACCATTCCAGAAGGCATTTTCATAATCGGTGCTGTAATGAACTCGCATCGTCAGCTGGAAAGTTAAAGGAGATGTGTTCATCCATTCTTTGTACATATCGAACACGACATTACCAAAGTAGTGCGCATCGTTAAGAGGCGAGTATGCCCCGTTGATGTATTTATGATCGGTGTAGTTGGTTCCGTCGGCACAGTTGTAACTGTAGGCAGCGCTGCCAGAGGTTCCATGATTCAAGTTGACCGTCTTAACCGAATCGTTCTCTAACTTACACGTCGTGCCTGTTTTGTCGATGGGAAAGCTAGGGAAGTCACTGCCATATTCATATCGAGTGGTTTTGATATTACCACCTGGGCCAGTACCTAATGCTTTAGCGTGGTTTAGCCCATTCCATTTTTGGAGAACATCGCCAGTCGTGGCATCAATAAAATAGAAAGGGCGCTCTGGCATAGAGGACGCGATAAAGAAATCGACCAGATACACCACTTGGGCGACTTGGTTCTCATCCAATCTCACCATCAGTTTCGCGTTTTTATTTTCAATCGACTTTTTGCCGACAGTAAACGTGCGATGAGCGGACAGTGCGGCTTCAATCGCTTGCTCCTGATTCAGCTTTGGTGCAATGCTGGATAGGTCTCCACTGATCCCTTGTGCCATGGAACCGAACACTTGAGTGGGTTGGTTCTTGGAAAGGGTGGCCACGACCGAAGTATCAAAGACGGGTAAACCTAAGTGAGTTTGTTGGTAACGGACTTTCGTTTTTCCATTGGGTAATACCACCCGTTTAACTTCAGAAAAACCTAATTCAAGTGGAGCAACACTCTTCGACTGAGCGACGAGGCTTTGTTGTAGTAATGCATCATTATCGACTCTGACCATTTCTGCAGCGTGTGCATTAAAGCCAAAAGATGTACCTAGAATAGCTGCTATTTTCCAGCTTAGTTGACGTTGTTGGTTCATTTTTCATTCCTGATTTTAATATAAACTCCTTCTTCCCAACGGCTTTATAGGAAGTCTATATGCAACACGATAATGCCATGTGTTGCGAATCAAGATTGGAAGAGCATTTGGATTTATGACAAGTTTATCAGGGAGATTGAATTTTATGGTATGTAATTCAAAGTTTACAAAATCTCTTATTGATCAAATTGTTTTTATAAAACCTAAGTTTGTTATTTATCGTAAACGTATGATAGGGCGTGAGTTATTAAAATCTGATTTGTTTTAATTTATAGAGTAACTTTACCTAAGCTGACTTCGATATTTTTCGGTTTTTAACTTAATTACAAATGAGTAAATAACCGAGTTTTTGGAAGTTGAATATTGTCCTTATTATCAATAGTAAACTTGTTTTAACAATACTATCCAGAGAAGTTATCAAGCTTTCTTCATTTAGTTCTGTTAGGTAGAAAAATCCCAAATTTTCTTGTTCAATCCCAAATTAGCAAGCATAAGTAATTGTTATGAAAGGAGTCAGTCGTTTAAGATAGGCTACATAAGAAACTAGATAGAAAAATTCTGCATTTAAGTACAGAATTTCTCTGTCTAATAGCGGTTAGGGGGAATTGTTTCTCTCATTTACTCAAGGAATAAAAGTGTCTATTAGTAATATAAATAAAAATAATGAAGATAATTTTCAGGCAGACAAGAAAGCTATTGATTCAGATGAGTTGCTTTCAGAAACAGGTGAAAAACTAGAAGATAATGAAGATGAATTTCAGGCAGACAAGAAGGACATTGATTCAGTTGAACCGCTTCCAGAAATAGGCCGAAAGCTAGAAGACCAAAAATATAATGAAGAGGATTACAAAAGAGCACTAAAAGATCTTAGAAAGCAATTGATGGAAGCTGAAAAGCAGATAGAAATATTAGAAAGCAATGAGCAAAAAAATATAGCAGAGCTTAGGCATAAAGAGAGGCTAAAAGAAGAGAAAATAGAAAAAATAAAAGAAGATGAAAAAAAAGCAGATCGTAGAAAGTTGTATAATATGTCTGTGGTGTTTATTTTTGCTTCAATGATTATTATTTTTGCTTCTATAAATAACCCTGCAATTTATATAATAGAGTCGGATACTGTTTCATTTATAAGTCGGGCATTTAATGCATTAGTGCTCCTTATTATTCCACTTTTTTTGGGCTCACTGGGAGCTATTTCAAGAGTCCTTATGTCGGGATTAACACTCGTAAAAAATACAACTGTTATTATATCATCAGGAATGATGGGAATGTTTTCATGGGTAGGAATTAAAAGTGGTATTTTTGTTTCGTTGTTAGCACCACACGTAGAAAAAAGTGGAGTGGATATGACTTCATTACATACAAGCTCCCCCTCTGATTTTTATGCAATGGCTCTAGTCGCAATTTTCGTGGGCATGTTCTCATCAAATGTGTACATAATGATTAATAGTAGAGTTGAGCAGCTTACAAACACTAAGAGTGAAAATAAAAATTCCCCTAACAAGTCAATTTAAACAGAACTAAAACAGTGTGCCATGTTTCGTTCCTCAACAAGTTTGGCACACAATTTTAGTCCGCTTAATGTGGGCGTTAGGGCACAGGATAGGAGTCAATTTTGAAGCAATATGTAGTAAATAGCTTATCTGAATATATATCAGTTACATCAAGTGTCGCGAGAGATAGCGATCAAATGTGGTTTCGAGGGCATTCGTCGGCTTCTCATCGGTTGATTCCATCTGTCTTGAGGAACACAGTCCCGTTGACCGACGGGCGTGGAAATAAAGTAACTCCAGACCAACAGTTCAGCTCTGGTGGTGGGCTAGTCGGTGGTATTTCTGCAGAGCGAATGTTTGATGAATTTAAAATGAAAGCTGGTCCATTTTTGGAAACAGAGCCTAAAAATGAATTTGAATGGATGTTTTTAATGCAGCACTACGGAGTTCCGACAAGGCTGCTAGACTGGACAACAAATGCTCTGATAGCACTATATTTTGCTATTGAATCAACGCCTTCTAACAGCGAGCAGTATGATGACGAAGAAATCTCTTTGGAAGACTACTTGTCTTCACAAGCTGGGGAGTTTTCAACACATGCTGCAGCTGTTTTTGCCTTATGCCCTAAAACTTTTAACGAAGCCTCGATTCTAGAAAAACGAATAATTCCGATTTCCGAGGAGTATGAAAGTTGGGAGATGTACATTGATCCAATGAGTAAAGGTGGAGTTAATAATATGTTACCTGTCGCCATTTCCCCAAATCACATTGATAAACGTATTCGAGCGCAATCAGGGTACTTTACTCTGCATGGTGCAAATATCTGGGAAATTGATTATTACAAACCAATAAGAGATGTGTTGGTCAAAATAATGATACCTTACAGTGTTATACCGACGATGGTTCGTGATTTAGAAGCAGTTGGTATAACTGACTCATTGGTGTTTCCTGATTTATCAGGTTTAGCTAAAGAGGTGTTAAGAAAGGAAAGTCATAGATATGTACCCATACAAACCGGTTAAGACTAATTCGCAACGAGTGGCGTTTTCACCAAGTGTTGCGTTGCTCATACCCAAATAGAGCATTAAGCATACCCACTAACATATTGTTATAATGAGAATTTTTTATTAAGAAGTTAAGTGATGAGTATTGAGTTTTTATTGAGTGACCTTGATAAGGTAAATTACTTGAGCAACTTGCTCACTAGTTCCGCAACTGGTGGAGATGCTGACAATTCAGAGTTTGTGCAACTTCGACATGAGTTGTTAAAAAATCCTATTTTAGCACCTATGCTTCCGGGTTGGCTTAAGCTTCACCGTGATCTGGCGTCATTTTGGGGTTTTATTAAAAATAAACGAGGTACGTACGCAGAAAGACGTACATATCTTTCTGAAGAGTTCGCTTCTGTGTGCAATTATCTAGAATTTGGAGAGCAACCTGCTGTTAAGTTAGGGCCTATGAAACAGACTTTTAGTGTGCAATCACCACATCAAAAAGCCATCTCAGAACCTAAGAAAGACAAAGTATTCATCGTGCATGGTCGAGATAACGCAGCTAAGCAGGAAGTAGCAAGGTTTGTAGAAAGCGTAGGGTTAATACCGATCATTCTGCATGAGCAAGCAAGTGGGGGTAAAACGATCATAGAAAAAATTGAACATTATGCTGATGAAGCTGGGTTTGCTTTGGTTCTCTACACGGCTTGTGATCACGGTCGAGGCATCCACGAAACCAAAGTACAGCCAAGGCAACGTGCAAGACAAAATGTTGTTTTTGAACATGGCTATCTAATGGCTAAATTAAGTCGAAAGAATGTTTGTGCTCTTGTTAGAGGTGATGTTGAAACACCAAATGATATTAGCGGTGTTGTATATGTTGGGTTAGATGCTGCTGGTGCATGGAAAACAGAAGTCGCAAAAGAACTTAAAGCTCGTGACTATACCTTGAAAGAGTTTTTCTAGCAGAGATAAAGGTGCGTTTAGTAAAGCGTTAAGAGTGATTCCCAACGCTCGAAATTTTAGGTTGGATATGATTTATTTTTTGGAACAATGGGTTAACTTGGGTAGTAGCGTTGATCAAGCCTAAATTTGGCGCTAGCTTTTCGAATGTATGTAAGTTGAGATGTTTACAAATGTACTTTTACAAATATCAGAATGTTAGTCCTCTATCTTTAATGATGCTAAAGCGTGGCGAAGTCTATTTTGCCTCTGCAAGCGAGTTGAATGATCGGCATGAATGTCGAGCTAGATATATATTTAATGGCCCAAAAGAGATTTGGGAGCGATTTGTAGATTATGTGTTGTATAAAGTTTGCTCTGAATCTTCTATATTTAGCTCTCATCAAGATGCATGCAAGTTAGTTAAATTGGCTGAACCTATTTTTGAAGCTGGTTTTAGTCGAATAAAGAAAAGAAACCTAACTGTATATGATACTACTCTGCTGTTTAATTACGGGTTCGATGCTGTACTCGGCGAAGAGTTTAGCTCTGAAGAAAAGGTTAAGATTAAGCAATGCACTGAAAGTTATTTGCTAGCACTAAGTGAGAGTGAACTTCTAGAAAACAAACATATTTGTTCATTTTCCCAAAACGCGATAAATCCTACAATGTGGGGGCACTATGGGGCAGCAGAAACTGGTTTTGTAGTTATATATGAGAGCTCTGATGGTTTTGTTGATGTAGAATCGACTTTATGCAACTTGTCTGGCCATAGAGAGACAGAAAATGGTTGGCATGAGATAGGTCACTATGCTTTTGAAAGCTTAATGTTAAAAGACGTTAGTTACTCTAAACAGCCTTGTAAAGTTAATGCTTTCGAAAGGCTCATACATAAATTTCGTTACAGCGAAAGAGAGTTTCATTACGACGTCCCAGAAAACTTCCTAGGTATGATTGACCGTATGGAAGAAAACAAAGTTGGTTTAGTTAAGTACACTGATTGGAAGTATGAGCAAGAGGTTCGCTTATTATTCCCCACTTATGAAGATCTACCTTCAGAGCATCGTTGCCTGAAAGTAAATAGTCGTCACATCAAAGGGATAATATTTGGTCCCAAGACTTCAGATAGCTCAAAAGAAAGAGTTTTAATGGCTTGTTCTCATTTATTCGGTTGTGAAAAAGGTAAGTTAGATTTAGCTGTTTTTCAGGCTCTATACTCGCATGATAACTACTCTTACCAAGTATTTCCTATCGGTATGGTGTCAAAGTTTTTGTCATCACAACGTCTCCCCTTAACAGAGTTTGAACGTTTAAACCCGGATCAAAAAGAATTCTTAGGTAAGTTAGGCAAAAGTATTGTAGAACAAAGCTAACAAGATATTTGAGTCACAACGTTTGGCGTCCTCAATTCAAGGAAGTTTAGTGTTTAGGCACAATGATGTAGCTAATGTGTCAAAGTTTTCAACGCCTTAATTTGGCACTATGTGCTTAGAATAACTAAGAAACAAAAGGTAGCTTATGAGTCTTCTAACCGAGATACCGTATAAATTGAATATTTTCCTTACATTGGCTACTTGGATTGCGCACTGGTTGGGGAAGTTCTTAGTTATTGCAATATTTTTGATTGCTAGTTCAGCCTTAATTAATGAAATATGTCTTTCGTTTGGTTTAAAGGTTCTTTCAGAAAACCATTGGTTGTTTGTTCTATCTAATCTTGTATACAACGAGAAGGCGTGGGCTCCTGCTACGGCAGTTGTCGCTACGACCGTTGCAATGGGACACTTTCGTACACTGGAAGTAAATATCGACAAAGAAAACCGAGAACGAGATTCCGCAAGAACCGAATAACACACATAACATGAGGCTATCGCACCAATAGTTTATTTCAACCCCCTATATTTAACGTTCACCCGGCAAATGCGTCAGTTTCACGGAGGAAACATGACAAGCGACCAACTATTAGAAAAGGCACTTTATAGCAGTGCCAGCATCCACCAACCTCATTCTTTAAAAGCCTATTTGGCTTCGAATCACCTTAACAACTATTTCGCTAAATCAGACAATGTGTAGCTTAAAACGAATGAGCAGATAGACCAAACTGAGATTGAAGTTTTAGGCGAGTACTCTGCAACGGTGCAAGCGCCGAAGTTTACGGTTCTCCCACGCAAAGGCGAACGTTTGCCTTTTGTTTCTCGGAATTTAATTGCAACAGTAAATGACACACAAACGTAGAGGTAGCGCACAGAATCGAAAAAGGGGATATCGCGATTACGTAATCATTGATCTAGCCGATAGTGAGATAGTGATAAGAGGTCGATAATTCGTTGTCGGATCTAAATTAGAACTTTAAATCTAATTTCTAAGTAGTTGTTATCTCAGGAAGAGTTTTTGTGCTATGCGCCCCTATATTAAATACATTATCCCAATTTTAATTCCTTTCATTATCCTCGTAATGCCGCTATCAGCGTTTCCATTTGAAGGCCTTACGATTATTCAACAACGCGTTATTGCGATCTTTTTATTAGCGGCATTGTGCTGGGTGTTCGAGCCTATCCCGATCTACGCGACGTCTGTTGTTATTATCGTTCTGCAATTGTTGATGTTGTCGGATAAAGGACTGATCTTTTTAAGGTTTGATCATGGGGAAGAACATTTTGGTGAGCTGTTAAAATACAGCGATATCATGGCGACATTCGCTAGCCCAATCATCATGCTGTTTTTAGGTGGTTTCTTCTTAGCGATGGCCGCCACTAAGTATCGATTAGACGTAAACTTAGCCCGTGTATTATTGAAGCCATTTGGACAAGATCCAAAGTTTGTGATGCTCGGCTTAATGCTGATCACTGGTATCTTTTCGATGTTTATGTCTAACACGGCAACAACGGCAATGATGTTATCTATTTTAACGCCGGTACTGGCTGTGTTTGGCCCCAAAGACCCCGGTCGTATAGCGTTTGCGCTTTGTATTCCTGTTGCCGCTAACATCGGTGGCATTGGTACCCCGATCGGTACCCCGCCGAATGCTATCGCACTTAAATATTTAGTTGGCGATAATCTAATTACGTTCGGTGAGTGGATGGCATTTGGTGTGCCGTTTGTCGTTATTATGATGGCGTTAGCGTGGTTTTTAATAGGCTTTATGTACAAAGCTGACCAAAAGAAAATCGAGCTAAGCATCAAAGGTAAATTCCTTAAAACGCCTAAAGCCATTGCGGTATACGTTACTTTTGCGCTGACCATCATTCTTTGGTTAATGGGCTCAAGCCATGGCATGAACTCTTATACCGTCGCTCTTATTCCTGTCGCTGTGTTCTCACTCACAGGGATCATCAATAAAGAAGACCTGAAAAAGATTTCTTGGGACGTACTGTGGCTTGTATCAGGTGGTATTGCGCTTGGTTTAGCTCTCGATAAAACTGGCTTAGCAAGACTCGTGGTACACAGCATTCCGTTTGATTCCTACTCACCATATGTGGTGTTGTTCGGAGCGGCGTTCTTGTGTTTGGTAATGGCAAACTTTATGTCTCATACCGCAACGGCTAACTTGTTAATGCCAATTATGGCCGCATTAGGTTCGTCTATGGCTTCACTCACGCCACTCGGCGGTGAGTTAACGTTAATTCTGGTTGTGACTTTTGCCGCTTCATTAGGTATGTCGCTGCCAATCAGTACGCCACCGAATGCGTTGGCTCATGCCACTGGTCATGTGCAAAGTAATCAAATGGCCAGAATCGGTATTATTTTGGGTGTGGTTGGTGTGCTACTGAGTTTTGTTATGGTGTGGGTGCTACATTCAATTGGTCACATAGGATAACGATACGTGTATCAACAAAAGCTAGAAGCACTTATCGATCGTTATTTTAATCAGACAGAACGTCGGGTGACGTGCCGTGCCGGTAACACCATTATTGAGCAATCAGCGTTAAACACTCGTTTATATTATGTGTTTAGTGGAGAACTGGAAGGGTTTTATTCCGAAGCGAATACACCGCAAGTGCGAGTATTTAGCGCGGGTAGTGGGGCTTTTATAGGCGTTCATAGCTTCTTTTCAGGTAATTGGACAGCATCTTCAACGGTTGTTGCTAAAACCGATGTTGAGTTAGCGTGGATCGATAAAGACACGCCGGCAGAAGATGAGCGTAAATTTGGCCCTCTTACCGCACAGTTCACACCTGTGATTGTCAATGAATTGTCGCGTCGTCAACGCCGTGCAACACAAGAAGCGATAGCGAAACAAAAAGCGCTAGAGAAGTTACATACTGCTGAGCAAATGACGACCTTGGGTCAATTGGCTGCAGGGATTGCCCATGAGCTTAACAACGCTATTGGTGTAGTAAATAGTAAATCTGGCCGACTTGAAACGGTCATCATGGAGCTACTTGAAGAAGTGCATCCAGAAGCCAGTCAATTTTTCGATTTTGGGTTAATGCATGGTCAGAAAACGTCGTCGTCAGAAGCGCGAACACGTGGGCGACAATTTGAAAGAAAATATGGTTTAGACAAAAACATTGCACGCTCTCTTGCAAAGGCGATTCCAATTGACGCTTTATCTACAACAGACGTTATTTCAAAACATTGGCTGAAAAAACCAGAAGAAGCGATTCGTTTTTGGCAGATGGGCTGTGATTTACATGATTTACGTTTGGCATCTAGACACACCGTCGGCATCGTAAAATCGGTTAAACAACTTGGCAGAATTGATATTGACACCGAAGAAGCGGTTGATATTAACGACTCCATTAACCATGCCTTATCGTTGTTACAAAGTGAGTTACGTAGAGTATCTGTGCGATTGAGCCCCGCAGATTTGCCGACTTTTAAAGGCTCGAAAACAGAGCTTGTTCAGATTTGGGTCAACATTGTAAAGAATGCTTGCGATGCAATGTCGAATTCAGACGATGCTGCAATAGAAATTCAGACCAGATTAAGTAAGAAAAGAATATTAGTTACGATCACGAATAACGGCCCTGAGATAGACGAGGGGACTCGTAGAAAGATATTTCAGCCCAACTTCACCACTAAAAAAGGTGGTTTATCGTTTGGATTGGGCTTGGGTTTATCAATCGTTAAGCGGATTGTGGCGGGTTATGGCGGAAGTATCATTGTGAAAAGTGATGCTTCTAAAACTGTATTTAGAATCAAGTTACCAGTAGAGGGTGAACATGGAGAAGCTTAATTTAATCTGTGTCGATGACCAGAGAGAAGTACTGAGCGCAGTGGTACAAGACTTAGAGCCGCTGGCGAGTTGGCTGAATATTGAAGATTGTGAATCAGCACAAGAAGTGCTTGATCTCATTGATGAACTTGATGCAGAAGGCGAACACATTACCGTCATCGTGTCTGATCATGTGATGCCAGGGAAAACGGGCGTGGAGTTACTCACTGAAGTGTTCCATGACAGCCGCTTTCCGAATACAAAGAAAATCCTTCTTACGGGGCAGGCCACTCATACTGATACAATCAATGCGATTAATGCAGCAGGCATCGACCGTTACTTTGAAAAGCCTTGGCAAGCAAGCACGTTAGTTGAATGCATTCGTACTCTTGTCACTGAGTACATATTTGATCAAGGGCTTGATTACACGGACTATCAGAATGAGCTTGACCAGCAGGTTGTGTTGAGACGCTTACGCTAGCCTCTTATGTTAGCGACTTACGCTAGTCATCTATGTCAGTCGCTTGAAATGATACGCACCGAAGGACGCTTTCTGAAGGATATTGTCTTTGAAAGATGTAATCTTCGGTGCATATATTGCCTATCTCTTTTAGTCGTTCAGGTTTTAGTACTCAGTTATTAACACGCTGGTTGCTGGCTTAAGTCTAAAACTTATACGCTACGCCAACGCCAACGCCAACGCCAACCATACTTGAAGTTAATGCATAGTCTTTATACACCACATGAGTGCCGAGCTTGCCTCCAGTACCTCAAGGATACTTCGGCGTGCTTATTTCAGTAAGTTCGGAGTACTTCTCCATCTGTAACCGTCGACAAACTTAGCTCGGCTGCAATAATTTCATGAGTGCTTGCATCGACAGCAATATGAGTCGATGATTTCTAATCTCTATCAACAGGCCAATAGCCCTTTGGAATACCCTGACGATGAGATTGATCAAGCTATCTTAGATCAGTGTCAAAGATCAGGTAATTCAGATGGACTCTATGACAATGTCCACCGATTGGCTTTTGGGTATACGTCGAATCAACACCTGATAACCCTAGCGGATGCATTGTGTTTTCTTCAGGAACGATTGCCTGGACATACTACAGAGCTAAAATGTGTCACAGAGTATTAGTGTCGTCTGTTAGAACAGTGAATTTAATTAGGACGTTACAGCTAACTTATGCGTCGTTATCAGTCTAGGAAGTAAAATGAAAAAATTGGTTTTGGCTTTGTTGTTATTGGTTTCGACCAGTGCAATGGCATCTAAAGACGTACCGGAAATGTCGATTAAAAACGGCTATGTTGAACCGTTCCGAATGTTCGATAACGTTTATTACGTTGGTGATAGATGGGTGTCGTCTTATGCGGTAGAGACTGCAAAGGGATTAGTTCTGATTGATACACTCGATTTCCCTTATTCGATGTGGATACCCATCAATCTAAAAAAGCTTGGGTTACAAGATAAGGCCATCACTCATATTTTGGTGACTCACGGCCATTCTGATCATGCTGGTGGAGCGCAATTTCTCCAGTCTGAATATGGTTCAAAGGTCGTGATGACGGAGAAGGGTTATGAGTTAGCCGTAGCTCAAGCCAACAAAAGCAGTGGTAAGAATACCTTTTTGCCGCCCAAGGTAGATTTCTTTGTGCAAGATAGCAGTAGTCTTATTGTCGGTGCGGATGAGTTTAAGTTCTACCTTACGCCCGGCCACACAGAAGGGGATTATTCAATAGATCTTATGGTGAAAGACAACGGCACATCACATCGCGCATTTGTAGTTGGCGGTCACAGTATTAATGCACGAGATCCAAAGCTAGCGAAGCAGTTCTTCGAGAGCATGGACAGAGTGAGAGAGAGCGCTTTGCAGCCACCTGTGGTGAGCGTGAATTTGTCTAACCATCCCCATAAGAATCATCTATTCGCTAATCGTGAGAAACGAAATGCCGATGGTTCGAACAATCCGTTCATTAGCGAAAGTAACTTCTTTAGCTTTTTAGACCAGCAAGAAGCCTTAGCGAAAGAAAAACTCAGTGAAGCGCAACAGCGGAATAAATCGGAAAGTTCACAGTAGACGCTCGCTTAAGTATAGATACGGCCAACGCGAGCAATTCGCAGTTTGTAGTTGTTAGGCAATGAAGAGGTTGCGACCAACTTATGTGACTTCTTGATCGCAGCAGCCAATGAAACTGGTTCTGTCTCTGATAAAATGGTGCAATATTGGCGTAATGCGTTAAATGGTTAGAAGCCCGCAATAGCCAATGAGTTAACACATTGTATGAAAGGGAAGGAGGCTCAGGATGAGTACAGGTTTTAAAGGTTCGTGTTTGTGTGGAAGTGTACGTTTTTCCGTTGATGGATTCAGCGAAAAGGCCGCAAACTGCCACTGTTCAATGTGCCGAAAATTTCATGGCGCGGCTTTCGGGACGTTAGTTGGCGTACAAGGCTTAAACTGGCTTTCTGGCCGTGATTTTCTCAAAGAATTTGTGGCCTTAAACGGCGCAACACGAACATTCTGCTCCAACTGTGGTTCAAGTTTAGGCTTCAGAGTCCAAGGTGAATCTTTAGAAAACATCGAACTAGCGATATCGACATTCGACGTGGATATTCCAGTCAAAATTGATGCTCAGATCTACACCAACTACAAAGCGAACTGGTGTGAATTACAGCCAGATTTACCCAAGTATTCAGAAGGGCGAACAAGCTAGTCGAGCTTTCAAGTCTTTGAATCGCACAGTGATGATGGGCTACGTGCTTGGTGCTGCCCAATGTTTAACGCATGTTGACTTCTCTCCCCAATTTTATTGAGGCAGCTCGAAAAGATCGGGTTTTCACACAATCCTATATTGGCACCTATCCATACTGAACCTAGGAGGAAAGTATGAGATGGTTAATCATTAAAAATGCGTTAATTACGCTGACTATAGGGTTTGTGATTGTATGGCTAAGTTCTCGAGGAGAGTATCTAGCCACAGCGTCAGTTTACCCGACCGACTTTGTGTTCTTATGGTTGGGCGTTGTTTTAGCTGGCTTCGCATCGATTTATACAATAGATGATCTCCAACGAGGTTCATGGCACAAGTCTGCTGTGATTTATGCATTTTATTATTATGGTGCATTCGGTTTATTTGCAGATGGCCACGTCGCGGGTTGGGATCATAGCTCTGGTTACATTGAGAAATTGTTTATGTCTGGCTTTATAATTTTCGTCTCGTTATTTTCAATAGTCGTGCCGTTAATCGTGTTCACGATATCTGTTATACAGGCACACCTCCTTTCTATCGCCGTTGAAAATAGGCAGCTGTAAATAAGATGCGAAGGTTAGTCTAAATATTCATCATTTTGTACATGGAGGTACAATGAACATCGGTATCTATATTTATAATCAAGCAGAAGTTCTCGACTTCTCTGGGCCATTTGAAGTCTTTAGTACGGCAAAGCGCTTAGGTGCTGAAGATCTAAATGTATTCATGGTTTCTGAGCACGCCGAGCCAGTTGTTGCCCGTGGTGGGTTTAAAGTTTTGGCTGACTACTCGTTACAAAATCATCCAGAGATAGATTTGTTAATGGTAGTTGGTGGTGTGCATACTGACGAGATGAACAAGTCGAATGTACTGGATTGGTTGATATCCGTTGAGCCGAATGCTGAACAAGTTGTGTCAGTTTGTACTGGCGTATTTTTATTGGCTAAAGCTGGATTACTTAAAGGGTTAACCGTTACTACTCATTGGGAAGATATTTCTGATTTGTCATTGCAGTTCCCTGATTTAAATGTGACTACCGAGCAGCGTTGGGTGACATCAGGTAAATTCACAACTTCAGGTGGTATTTCTGCTGGTATAGATATGAGCTTACATCTGATATCTGAGCGCTATGGTTTAGAATTTTCCGCGGTCGTCGCTCGGCAAATGGAATACAACTGGTAGGAATACGCATAACTAACGTTCTAAAAATATTACTATCGACTCTGACTATTTTCCAGGTTTGCAGTGAAGCTGAAAGACGTACCTTGAATGGCTGATATCTTCTAGCTTACTTGACGTTGTGGGCTAATTTTTTGTTCCTGATTTTAATCTAAATACCCTTTCCCACTGCTTTATAGTAAGTCTATATGCAGCACTCTAATATCATGTGTTATGACAAGTCTTTGAGAGATTAAATCTTATTGTTTATCGTAAGTGGGTGGGTGTATATGCGTTAGTAAATTCAATGCTGTTTGAATTTTATGTACTGATTTTATTCAATTAAAAATATATCAGTAATGATATTTTTGGATCTTTAATATTATTATTTCTATCAGTTTTCAGGATTTTTAGCATGTATCAATCAAAACGAAACTGAGTTTTTTGTTAATAAACCTGTGAAAATTTGCGTAATGTTGCATATCTACAATGAATTAAGATAAAAGTTATATAACCTCTTGTTATTTATAAAGTAAGTCAAGTAAGATTAGTAACTTAAAGAGCGGAGCAGAAAGCTTAGAGTGAGAAATCAGACGCAGTCTGCTTAATAACCGTTATACGCCATAGCATTCTATCAAATAAAAGGAATCAGCATGTTTAAAGGGGTTAGTCTAGTCCTGTCAGTTTTCATTTGTACATTTGCACAAGCTAATACTTCCGTTGAGTTTGAAACTGCGCAAAAATTGTTGACGGCGATGGACGTTGATGAACAAATGTTAGGTGGTTTCGAGGCTATGTTGCCAATCGTTAATCAGATAGCGAGTAAGCTTGAGCTTAATTCTCAAGAAACTGACCAACTAAAAGATCTTTATAAAGATTGGTTTGAAAATGATATTGATAGAGTAAAAATGCGTATCGAAATTGCAAAGCTCTATTCTAATCAATTTACCGTTACGGAAATGAACCAAATAATAGAGTTTTACGACACGCCAATTGGGCAAAAGCTGATACAAAAATCGCCAGAGCTAGCAAAGCTTGGAGCGCAAATTGGCATGACAGAAGCTCAAGATAAGCAACAACAATTACTTGAAAGAATCACTCCTTTTATAAAGGAGCATAGTGCTAAGTAACCGGTGTATTAGTTATGACTACGGAATGAATGATTGACCTGTAGCCGCGCTTTTGTCCCATATGGTGCAACCTGTCAGAACCATGTGGGATGACAATCCTCTACGTATTACAGTTGTTATTGCTGCTTACTTCGGTTTTTCTTTCGAGAACAATACATCATAACGGACTTCCTCTAGAAAATATCGCACTTGAAAACTCGACATTCGACGTGGGTGTTCCAGTCAAAATCGATGCTCAGAACTACACTAACTCCAAAGCGAACTGGTGTGAATTACAGCCAGATTGACCGATGTATTCAGAAGGGCGGACAATCTAGTCGAGCTTTCAATTCAATTAATAATTAGTGTTTAAGACACAATGGTTAGGTGTGTTGCTCATGGCTTTGCTGCACTCGTTCTCTGGAGGGAAAATGAAAATATCTTTAATGGCAGCAGTGTCCGAAAACGGAGTTATTGGCTCTGGGCTGGATATTCCTTGGACGGTAAAAGGGGAGCAGTTGCTGTTTAAAGCGATGACCTACAATCAGTGGCTTATCGTGGGGCGTAAAACGTTCGATTCGATGGGTAAATTACCTAATCGGAAATATGCTGTAGTAACTCGCTCGAAAATTACTTCATCTGATCCAGATGTTTTCTATTTCACGAGCATTGAGTTTGCGTTGGCTTATTTAACTCAAGTGACTGAGCATGTTTTTGTGTCTGGCGGTGGTGAAATATATAAAGCATTAGTCGATCAGGCTGACACAGTGCACCTTTCGGTCATTCATAGCGACATTTCTGGGGATGTATTATTCCCTTCGCTTCCTGATAGTTTCAATCAGGTGTTTGAGCAGAAGTTTAACTCGAACATTGATTATACGTATCAAATTTGGTTAAAGGGGAAATCAACCGTATAGAGTGATTATCAAGACTTGACGTTTCAATCCTGCAGAGTCAACCACCAAAACGAACATGGCGATTTACTATCACGTTAGTTTTTCGTTTAACAACTAAGTTGTTCACATCTTCACCATGCTGTATTACCGAGAGGAATCATGGACAGTCGTATCCAATTAAATATTATTAAATACGTATTTTCAGAGTTGTCATTTATTGCTGTTGCACTGGCGCTTGTCTATTGGCTCTCAGGCGGTGATCATTCGTTACTGCAAACTATTGGGTTGATATATTGCGTCGCGGCAGCAGCAAAAATCTTAACGTTATGGTGGCAATTCCGCGGTAGCTCATTTGAAATATCAGGCGGTCATCTACGTTTTAATGGTTTTGCTTGCGACATAGCTTTGAAAAGTAGTTTCTTACCTCGTCAAATCGGGTCAGTCGTGAAGCTTTCTTATACTGTAGATACTATGCAAAAACGTAATATTTACCTTCCAAAATGTGTATTGAGTCCTGAAAGTTGGACGTTAATTTTGAAACTACGAACATAGGAATTTGTTCCATGTTGATTCGGAATACCGCTATTCCCCATCTCTGATCTCAGTACCACAGGGGCGCAGTAGACCCTCGATAAGGGAGCCGATATTATTCTCTAGGCGTAAGCGTTAGAAAGAGCCTGAAGGAAGCCATGAAAATAACGACATTGGTAGATAATACCCGATTAGATGAAAGGCAAGATTTAGCCGTTGAGCGAGGGCTGTCACTTCATATTGAAACTGAGTGCTCAAAGATATTATTCGATATGGGAAGTGGCAGTACGTTTTGCCAAAATGCTGCTCTATTGGATGTTGATATTGAAGATGTCGATTTAGCCGTTATATCGCACAGACACCATGATCACTGCAATGGCACTGCCGCTTTTGTTGAACATAATTCCAAAGCGAGAGTGTATTTAAAAAACTGCGAAGAAAAGAGTTATTACTTTCGATCTTATGGGTTTAAAAGTGATGTTGGCATCAATGCAGAGCTCCTAAAAAATAATAATGATCGGTTAGTCTTCATCAATAAAACGACTGAAATTGCCCCAAATGTTTTTGCCGTCACAGATATCAACTCGAAGCATGTGAAGCCAAAGGGAAATCAATACCTTTATACAAAATCTCAAAGTGGATGGGAGCAAGATTCGTTCGATCACGAGTTGTTATTGGTAATCAAAGAGTGTGATGGTTTAGTTATCTTCACCGGTTGTGCGCACAGTGGCGTTCTCAACATGGTTGATACTGCGATGGATCTTTTCCCAGGAGAGAAGATTAAGGCGGTTGTTGGGGGCTTTCATCTCGTTGGGTTACCACTATTCAATAGTATTGGCGGAACCAAGCAAGGCATCAAAGATCTCGGCATTGAGCTATCACAATATCCGATTGATAAACTTTACACAGGGCACTGTACCGGCCAGAAGGCTTATGGTTTGTTGAAAGAAGTACTTGGAGACCGTCTGGAGGCAATGTCTACAGGTAAATGTATTGAGGTGTAGTTACATGGAATTAAAATGTCATTGTGGAAATGTTAACTTAACGTTGAGCTCAATACCTAAAGAGGTTGGCGAATGTAATTGTTCTATTTGTCGTCGTTATGCTGCTGCTTGGGCGTATTTTCCCCCGGAGCAGGTTCGAATTGATTCCAAAGACAAGACTGATTTCTATTGTTGGGGAGATAAGGAAGTTGAGTTTCATCGTTGTAACTTGTGTGGTTGTTTAACACACTACGTAACAACAGAAAAATGCTCAGAAGATATCGTGGCGGTGAATATGAGAATGGCTGAAAATGAATTGCTCTCTAGTATTCCTGTCCGAAAAATAAATGGCGCCTCGTATTAATTCATTTTGCTCGGTGTTGCACTCGGATTCCAAATGCGAGTCCTAAGTAGAGAAAAGGGATCGACAAC
Source organism: Vibrio sp. QJM3NY_15 (assembly GCF_057785995.1). Lineage (NCBI taxonomy): Bacteria > Pseudomonadati > Pseudomonadota > Gammaproteobacteria > Vibrionales > Vibrionaceae > Vibrio > Vibrio sp. QJM3NY_15. Next base: position 2,060,113 of record NZ_CM173517.1, on the reverse strand, counting down.
TTAAAGGACATTACATGGAAATCAGAGTCGGGAGGTTATCTGATGTTGCAGGAATCACAGATATCTTCAATTTCTATATTCAACACACTAATGCTCGATTTGAAGAAGAGGAATTTACGTTGGAAAAACCGCCAACAGTGGTTCACTCAGTTTTCAAATAACAGCAAACATCAACTTTATGTCGCGATAGAAAATGGTGCGTTACTAGGTTTCGCGTGCTCTCAACAATACAGAGTGATGTCAGCATTTGAAGGGACTGTTGAAATCACCGTTTATCTGTCGGAAGAGGTAACAGGGAAAGGCTTAGGATCTCAGTTGTATTCTCAGTTGTTCTCATCCATTAGCACCCACGGTGTTCATAGAGCCTTGTCTGGAGTCGCGTTACCAAATGATGCTTCAATTGCGTTACACAAGAGTTTTGGTTTTCGAGAAGTCGGAGTATTCAATGAGTACGCAAAGAAAAACGGGCAGTACATCAGCTCAATGTGGTTAGAAAAGGTGTCCAACCGAGAGTCAGGTTGATAGCTAAGCTCTGAAAAATGATTCCTATTGCTTGGCACTTGCAGTCCTTAATGGTTTTACTGCAAAGGTGTTTTACGTGAGGTTCAGATTTGTGTTGGTTTACTAATGAATTGGGCGTTATATTGGTCTTAGGAACACTATTAAACAGGAAGTAATATGAACTTGGATAAAGCTAAAAAACGTATCGCTAAACAGGTCAAAAAAGGCTTCAACGGTTATCCTAAAATTACTCTAGCGTACTACGGCGCTACCAAAGAATGCGCGACTGAAGTGTCTGTTCAATTCGCGCTAGGCGAGGGCGATAGTGTCCAAGAAGAGCGTTTCTCATGTGAAACGGAAATCAGAGACAATGAGCTCATTCAAACAACCTTATTAAAAATAATCGAGAGAGCGAACGCTAACTCTGTGATCGAGATTGAAGGCGTCGCCGTTCTTTAGTTTTTGTTTAGCAGCGCTGGCTGATGATGTGAATGTTTTAAACTAGGCGGCAGTGCTGCCTAGATCTTAATGTAATCCCCGTTAAGCTGTTTCTCTTTATCTCCGAGTTTGTGAAATCCTAGCTAACGCATTTTTGCCCCAAAACTTGTTAGATCAAATGCTCTAAAAATTTTAGGGGCGTGCGTCTTCCTCTATTTGAACTTTTTTCATTAAGAAAAACTCTTTTCTTGGAGTCATCTTTCAGGTGGGTCGTTGAGTGTATGAGACGTTCAACCATTTCAAAGAGACTCGTTTAGAAAAAGTTAACAACTAAAGCAAGGGAATCAACAAACATCTTTGTGCAAGTTTGAGATAAAATTGCTCCCCTTTGCCTCTATTTCTTATTGTTTTTTCAAAGTTGATTCAAATTGGTCATATGTAAATTCCGCGTACCAATCCAAATAGGAAGGTGCCCCAAAAGTGTGGCTATCATTATGGATGTAGGATTTAACGACTTCATTTTTATTGTAGGGAACCCAAATGCCACAGTCCCACCCATGCATGTATCCGACCATTTTTCTCTTGTTTTCTAAACCGATGCAGGAATTTACACTTTGATAAAAAATACCTTGAGAATCTTGCCCCTCTGAAACATATACTCCGGAGGAGACACCCTCAACCCAAGATGTTGGAAATAAGTCTTGAATACCCAAAACGGCGTGAGTCCTAATTCTTGTTAGGTCTCTCTCAAGCACTAAATATTCACCTTGATTAACCAAGTCTAACTCTTGCATATTTACACAGCCAACTAAGCAAAAAGGTAAAAATATTAGGGATAATTTTGTTTTCATCATTAGTATATTAATATATAAAAATAGCATTGTAATTTATATTTAGACTAAAAAACAATAACCACTCAACAAATCCAAGGATATATTCTAAATTGAATAAACAGCCAATAAAGTGAAAATTATCTGCCCCGAAACTTCTCTGCGTGATCTGAGCTGTACCTGCAAAATTAGACATTTCATAAAGTGACTTTCCATTCCCAAAAATTATCAGCATTTGCCTAATTTAAGTGACTGCCCTAAGAAGGGTTTGTCCAGAGGCGTGTCAGCATGATCGTCGCTGGCACGTTTGTGCCCCGAAGTTTGTTAACGCATTTACTTAGTGGCAGACGCGCCACTGAAGTCACCGTGCTTTTCCTCATGACTGACTTCGAAGAATCAATGCTCACTTACTCCCAAATTCTTGCAAAAAGTGAGTTTCTCGGCAGACATTAATCAATGCGTTTTTATGCGTATTTTTAGCGTCGCTGATTAGGCTGTAATGTTAGTTCTGGCTTTTACTTGGTGAGAAACGCTTCCGTATCCATACTTCCTGAGCGGAAAATAATGCAAAGCAGACCATAAAAGCGGGCCATACTTGAAAAACGATGGATGTCGTGGTGGCAAAGAATAGAAAAGTATCAATATTAATTAGATAGTCATGTTCTTTCTGCTCAATGCTCTCTGACCGATAGAATTGCTTTATCTCCGCTATTGCTTTTTTGTTTAAGAAGGATGCTATAAAAGCTCGCCTTATCAGGTACCAAACCATCAGAAAAAATACAGCACTTGGAGCAATAAAGTTTTTTCCATGCTCTCGGCCAAAGTCATATGGCCATGCATCAACAATGACATCATAGTCAACAACATTGAGTAATAGAGCGAAAAACAAAGCAGCTAATATGTAACTAACTAACCAGTATAGTGCACTAAGGGCCTTTGTATATGAATTCTCCTGAGGAAAATCTCTCTCAATTTTTAACCTACTAAAATTGAAGTAGTATGTAAGTAACTTAATTTTCGTTAGCATTTAAGTATTCGCTATTTATTTAAATATCCTTTTAGGTGGCATTGGTTTGATATCTTTCTGAGTACCAATCCCACCACAAAACTCTGTTGACCTGCCAAACCTTTACAGTCTCGAACTGGGTTATCCCACTTTCCCGGTTATGACCTAAACCTATCTCCTTGAATTTAGACATAAAAGCAGACCAGCATCAACATGTTTTATTAATTTTGTTCGGGCGCTAGATATATATAGGAAAGACCTCCTATTAACCCAATCGCGAATTATTCGTACTAGTAAAACTGTACTGTGGAGAGCAATCGTAATAACGCGCAACGGGCCAAAGCTTGACGAGTGAAATGGCCAGTACACATAGTTAGTCGTTATTAGTGCGTAATTTAAAAAGCGACAAAACTAACCGTGCTCGAAAATGTCCAAAAGCTTTCACGCCCGGCATCTCGCATAGAGGCGCCGTTCTTAACTTTGGGATACCAGAAGTTATCCGTGAATGACTAATCTAGCAAAGTCACTGACTCATTTTTGTCCAAAATCTTCTCAGGTTGAACTTTACTCGTTGCACTTGCTAACTCGAAATTGCCCCTATACAAGTTAGACATTGTTGTGGTTAACTTTCGTTTCTGTATGAAAGGGCTTACGTGTAGGGTAATGCAAAGCCTACCATTCAAGGGAATATTGTAGGTAATATGAAAAATATAGAATCCGTATGCTCATTTTTTGAAGGGCTAGGTATTACTCATCCTGAACGTTATTTTTCTACGTTTTCAACTTCATTAGTCGATGAATCTTGTGTATTGCTACGTCAAGGCGAAGCGCAGACCCATGCATTCTATTTGGTCTCTGGTATCTTGAAGGCCTGCCATTATTCCGATTCAGGAGTAGAGCGATGTAAGGAGTTTTATTTTCCACAAAGCCTTTGCATACTTTTTTCGAGTTGGATAGAGAATCGAGGGTCTAGCTATCAAATTGAATCATTAACTAAAGTAGAATTCATTAAAGTCCCAATGAGTATGCTTAATTCTCAAGAATGGGTTAACACAAAAATTCAGCTCCTAGAACAGCAACTGCTTTATAAAGAAAAAAAGGAAAGTTTTTTTCTGCTCAATACACACGAAGAAAGATATAAGCATCTAGTTAATGATTTTCCGCATTGGGTCAAACACTTAACAAGCGTTGATATCGCTAATTACATGGGGATAAGCCCTGTTAGTTTATCAAGAATAAAAAACCGCATTAACAATTGTTAATTAACACCATTGAATTTCAATAGAACATAGAACCACTATTCTTTACTTAGAGAGCTCTATTTTGTGGGTTTTATTTTCTCTTTTATCCGCTGTTTTTTTAACCATGAAGGATGTCTCATTAAAACAGTCGACATCTAGATTATCAGCAATACAATCTACAGCGGTAATGTTGCTCATTCTTTGTCCTATTTGTCTATCCTGCATATTCATTCTCGAAAAGGTGAGCTACGACGCTGATCTAGTGATAATGATGTTCTCGGCTGCCACGCTTGATGCTGCTGCTATGACATTTTATCTCTTAGCTTTGCGCAATGGATCCTTAGCCAAAGTCATTCCTCTTTTATGCTTTGTCCCTGTATTCCAGCTAGTTTTAAACTTTGTTTTTTACAATGAAGTCCCTTCCTTGTTTGGATTCATAGGAATAATTTCTGCGATCTTTTTTATATTTTATGGTGAGAGTTTAAACCTAATAAGCATAATAAAAGACAAAGCGGTAAACAGCATGATATGTGTCGTTCTGCTTTGGTCACTTAGCTCAATCATTCATAAAGATGGTTCTGGTCAGATTGGAGCTGTTAATTGGACGGCGCACATATGCTTAGTCATGTTCTTATATTATTTGCCTTTTCTGCTCAGAATACGGGCATCGACTATAAGTTTAAGTGACTTTACTTCTTTAATTGTCCCCGCTCTGGCTCACCTACTAACTTTACTGACATTTTATCAAGCTGCTTCGATAGGAAACGTTGCTTTTGTATCTTCGCTAAGACGATTCTCGACTGTGTTTTCAATTTTGATTGGTTGGTATAAGTACAATGAGACTGTAACAAAGAGACTCTGCATATCGATATTTGGGCTAATAGTGTCAGCCTTAACCATTACACTTTTCGGTTAATCGTATGACAACTATCGGGGAGTTGGTTCTAGCTTGCGGATATCGCCCCTCTATGATGTATCGTTAATGTTTGAAACGCCTAACTCACTTTTGTCCAGACATGAGTCAAAACTTACCTGTTGTTGGCTTCAAACATGTAGAATTATCAAGCTACATATTTGCTACACGAAATCTAGGTTTAAGGTTTTGTTCTTAAGTTATTGAAATAAAATATTTTATGTTAATCGTTTCTCGCTTTAATTAGGCGTGAATACTCAAATTCAACATTGGTCTCGGGAGTAATTGAACGTGATCTTTTCTAGTTCGTCTAAATCTTTAGTTCGCGGTTCAGAGTTATGCTCTGAATTGGCCGTTTTCCTCACTGAAAAAAAGAGTGACTTTGAAAGCAAGTTAATCCCTGACCTTTCTCACATAGATCATATGGCTCACAACGTGAACGGTATAAAGGTCCAAAGTGTGCGTTACATAGAAGGTATTCAGTATCAGCTTAATTATTCGTTTGATTGGGAAGTCTTCCGTGGATGCTCTGACATGAATGAATCGGGAATAGAACGCGGGAGAGTATCATTTACTCTCGATGAAAATGGCTTTCTGAAAATCGACTTCCCTAACTACGATGAGCGAGATACGAGCGATGAGTTTTAGTTTAAATAGGCAATTTAGGTTGATTCATAATGCATGGCACTTTAGGGTTGGGTTTCAGTGTTAGTGACGTACGATTAAGTGGCGACTTAATACTGATAGCCATTCATTCAAGCATTCGTGGTTAAGGGAATTATGGAAGAGTATTTAGAACTAGACATGCTTACTTTGGAGGCCATTTCTAAAGAGGCTGGGTTTCCAATCGAGAGAGAAGTTTACTTAGCGTCACGAGCTGAATCCATTGAGCAAGGGTTACTTTTCGAATATCGCAGGAAAGACCAATTAATAGGATACACAACGCTGCGTAACTTGGGTGATGGGCGATGGTTTGTGCCGATGTTTGTTGTTCATCCTAGTTACCGAAGCAAGGCCGCTTTTCTTGCGTTGTTCCGTTCAATTGCCGAGACACTCAAGAACAATCAAGCAAATGTTCTGGTCAGTAACGTGTTACGCATAAACGAATTGTCAGTACAGTTTCACAAGCATCTAGGCTTTGAGATTACTCGTGAGAATCATTTAGGTTATGAATTCACCTTGGATTTGACGCCTGACGTGAAAGACAAATGGTCGACTTTTTTGAGGGTTCGTAGGTAAATGTGGTAAGCATTTACGTGCGAGCTAGGACGTTAAGAAAGGTTAAAGTTGCAATCTATTTATCCGATGCAGTTTTTAATAAAACGCTAGTCTGCGTTGTGTTTAAGTATCGAAGTGTCAATGTTCAGGAGTTAGGTGAGTGAATACGTTTGTCTGTAAAGGTTTTATCTTTGATGTCGATGCGACTCTTGTTGATACGACACAGGTTATCAATAATATTTGGCGGAAATGGGCAACACAAAACGCCATTGAGTTCTCAAAAGTACTCCCCCATGTGCATGGCAGAAAAATCAGTGAAACACTTGCGCTAGTCGGCTCAAAATACTCAAACCCTGAAGAAGAAGCTGTTGTAAAAGAGATTGCAATGGAAGCTATGAATGCTGCGACCGAAATCGATGGTGCATTAGATTTTGTGTCAACCATACCTTTGCATTCATGGTCTATCGCAACCAGTGGACCCAGGAAAGTGGCGGAAACTAGTTTGCGTGCGTCTGGTTTTCAGATTCCCGCCAATATGATTTGCGCAGAAGACGTCACTAATGGGAAACCACATCCAGATCCATTTCTATTAGCGGCTCAAAACTTAGGTTTAGATGCGGGCAATTGTGTTGCGTTTGAAGACTCTCCAGCGGGGGTTAAGTCGGCTAAAGATGCAGGATGTTTTACGGTCGCCATTTTGACCAGTCATGAAAAAGAAGATTTATCATTAGCTGATCTCATTGTTGATGGTTTCTCTGATTTAACGCTTAAACAACGAAATAGCCAATACGAACTGTGTTGGTAGCGTTAAAGGTGGCTTAACTTAGAAGGTTACCACAAGGGCAATGTTCGCAAGGGGCAGGCTGAGCGAACTGATCGGATACTTTAAGTAAGGCTAGGAGCCCAAGTGTTTAATGTTCACTCTTAAGGAGCACACCAACATGAGCTATGGAAGAAAGCTTGAGAGGGCATTGCAACAACTCCAAGCCGCTAAGATTTCAAAATGGAACTACAACGCTCCTTTGCATCAATGGTTGCGTAAGGCTGGGATCAAGTTAAGACCACCTTACTATGTTCCATTTCTACGCAATGTAGTGGTGCGCTTTGTTGAGTTTTTCGCCTTTTTCCTTCCTTTAACATCGCTGCTAAGCATATCGAGAGAGGGAGTGACCTTTTCAAACTTATTGTATGAATCATTCATCGCTGGTGCCTTTTATGCTGTTTTTATGAGCGCATATTACCTTTGGACGTATCGGAAGTGTGAACTGACAAGTTGGGAAGAGTTGTAAGCGAAAAAGCTATTTATATGACGTGTGAGCTATTGGTGGACGCAGAAAATAACAGTCATGAAGCTGCTCTTTTTTTGTTTGCCAGTCTACATTTATACGATTATGTCTATGAGTCTGTTGATGAAATCTTGTTGTTTGACTCGATTCACTGCTATAGCTAAATGTACTTATTCGATTCAATGGAATGCTAAAAATGGGTGACGTATGGATCCGTTAACGCAGGGCGTGCTAGGCGCTTCGTTGTCACAATCGGTGAGCAAAAAGCAGCACTTGGTGGTTGCTGGAGTTTTGGGTTTACTCTCTGGATTAGCGCCAGATTTAGATGCGTTTATTCGATCGCAGAGTGATCCTTTGTTGGCTTTGGAGTTCCATCGACAATTTACTCATTCACTTCTGTTTATTCCCATTGGCAGCTTGATTTGCGCGTTGGTTTTACATCCATTGATCGCCAAAAGGCGTGGCCTCTCTTTTAAACAAAGTTGGCTGTATTGTGCGTTGGGTTATGGCACTCATGCTTTGTTGGATTCATGCACTACTTACGGCACTCAGTTGTTTTGGCCTCTCACCAACGAACGCTATGCTTGGAACACCATTTCGATTATCGACCCTGTCTATACACTGCCTATTTTAATCTTGCTTGTGTTTGCAACATGGAAACGAATCCCTTGGTTGGCTCGTGCCGCGTTTCTTTGGGCTTTGATTTATCCAACGCTTGGGATGATACAAAGGGATAGAGCAGAGGTTGTAGGATGGCAGCTAGCGCAAGAGCGACAACATACGCCTATCCGGTTAGAGGCTAAGCCGAGCTTTGCGAATATCCTAGTTTGGAAGGTGGTGTACGAAACAGAGAATCGATACTACGTAGATGCTGTGCGGGTCGGTACCTCTGTTAAGACATACCCTGGCGAATCAATCGCTAAACTCAACGTTAGCAGAGATTTTTCATGGCTCGATCCTGATTCTCAACAGGCAAAAGACATTGAACGTTTCCGCTGGTTCTCAAATGGCTATGTGGCACAAGATCCAATGGATGAAATGCGCATTATCGATGTCCGGTATTCGATCGTACCGAACCAATTGAGAGCACTTTGGAGCATTAAATTGGAGCCATTGGTGGATTCAGAAGCGCACGTAAGTTATGAAACACACAGAGATAATACACCAGAGTCCAGGCAGCTTTTCTTAGACATGCTGAAGGGTGATTGATACCGTTGGGTCTGGGGCGCACTAAAAGTGGCTTAATTGGACATCCGGTATAAAGGCGAATAATGGAAATAGTAAAGTATCATCGTGACTATTTACCTGCACTTAGGCAGTTATATTTAGATTCTCGATCTGCGACGTTTACGTGGCAAGATACCAACGTATTTGAACTGTCAGATTTTGAACGAGATACTGACGGTGAACAAATTTGGGTTGCTGTGGAAGGGAACGAAGTATTAGGGTTTGTTTCGATCTGGGAACCTGATGCTTTTATCCACCATCTTTTTGTTAGCCCTCATAGATTACGCCATGGAGCAGGTTTAAGACTATTGAATCTCAGTAAACAACATTACTCTACATTGAGCTTAAAATGCTTGGTTGCTAATGAAAACGCTACTGATTTCTACCATTCAAATGGTTTTGTGATTACTTCAACTTATGGTGACGAGCTAGATAGTTATCACCTAATGACGTTCTCTTCATAAGCTTCATTTTAGTTAAGAGCCATCCTATTCTCGTCGAACTGAGCACTTGTCTATCCGCGATTAGAAGCTCAATAGTAGCATTAGCCGATTACAAGGAAAGTATGAACATAGTAAATGAAATTGATTTAACAAAAGCACAGCAAAAAGCTATTGAAACCTTGAGAAATCAGTCCTTTCCTGATCACCAAGTGGAACGTTCGTATTTCAAACAACTCCCTCATATGCGAGCTTTACAGTACGAAGAAGATCAACTTATTGGTTATCTTGGGTTGGATTATCGCGTGATAAAAGTAGGCGGTATGACTTACAAAGTTTTGGGTGTCATTGATTTTTGTGTAGCCGAGCAACATCGAGGACAAAACATCGGGTCATCGATGTTATCTGAAGTCACATCATTTGCTGAAGATCGTGATGTGGATTTCATTGTACTTATCTCCGACTTAAAGGAATTTTATTCCTCTCGAGGGTATATCAACATTAACGGAACTCATTCTTGGTTGAGGCTTCATGAGCACACAAACTATGGTGTTGCTGTCGAGCATATAGATGAGTTCTATGTTAAGCCAATTAGTGGTAAGCAATGGGCGGAAGGCGACATCGATTGGTTAGGTTATATGTACTAGTCAGCAGTAGGGCGGTAAATTTTGATGGTTGATTCTCAACATTTGTTAGGATTAATCGTTAAGGTTAACCACTAGTCGATAATCGTTATAAGTTTCGAGGGAATTATGGAACAGGTCATCAAAGAAGCCATTGAATTACGTAAAGAAGCTAAGTATCACGAATCTCGCTCTTTACTAGAGACGTTGCTAACCAATAGTCATTATGCGGCGAAAGCTCATCTACAGATTGCGTGGTCATATGACAATGAAGGTAAAGAGCTTGAAGCTATCGATCATTACCTCTTGTCTTTGTCTGGCGAGTTGTCGGCGACAGAGCGCTTTGATGCTTTATTTGGTTTGGCTTCTACTTATCGAAGCTTGGGTCAATATCAAGAGGCTTTGAGTTATTTCGAGCAGACTCTGAGTGAGTATCCTGATTCAATAGAAGTTCAGCCTTTTTATGCTATGTGTTTGTACAATGTAGGGCGTCATAAGGAAGCGATGTCTATATTGCTCGACCTTTTGGTGTCGACAACAAATAGCGATGCCATTAAAGAGTATCAGCGAGCTATTTTACTCTATAGCGAAGACTTAGATAGAAAGTGGTAAGCGATATACACAGTAATACGTGCAAACCGAGGGAGAGGTTATGACAATGGCATCAGGCATCGCGTAGTTGTGCTGTCAACGAATTAGGTTGAGTAGGAACTATGGATAATTCCCACAAAATACGATTACACGATACTATTTCAGCAATAGCTCCATTGAGCGAAAACGATGTGGAATTGGCTGTTCAATACTTCACGACTCAGACATACCAACCGAAAGAGTACATATTTCATAGTGGTGATTTTGTATCAGATGTTCACTTTGTTCTCGATGGGATCGGCCGGTATTTTTACATCGATGAAGAGGGAAATGAACGTAATAAATCTCTGGTGAGAGCAGGTGGCGCGTTCACTAGTATGATCTCATTGATCGAATCGAGTCCTAGCCCGTTATTTACTCAAGCACTGACGGAATGTACAGTTGCTTCAATACGTTATGAAAATTTAGTTGAGCTATCGAGAAGTCACCGCAATTGGGGCGAGTTCCTGCGTAAATTATTCGAACGTCTTGTGCTCAAGAAAGAGAGAAGGGAAGCTGGCTTTCTCCTGTTGAGTGCCAAAGAACGCTACCAAGAATTCTTAACTGAATTTGGTGACGAAAGTAAGAAAATACCGCTTCGCCATGTGGCGATGTATATAGGGGTTACTGACGTGACTCTATCGAGAATTCGTCGGGAGATGGGCTTAACATAGGTTAAGGTGAAGGCAATTCGGTTTTTATATGCTTGATGACTCTTTTAACGGAGTATCGAAATGAAAAAACTATTACCTCCCATTCTCTTCCTGATTTTCGTCATTAGTATGAGCTTAATATGCTGGTGGCTTGGCTCTCCTCATCACATGCTTTATCCGTATAACCTAGCTGGACTGGTTGTCATTGGTGTTGGGCTTTTACTGGCGATGTCTGGCAAGCGACTATTCAAAAAACGAAACACAAACATCATGACGTTTGATGAGCCAACCCTATTGGTAACAGAAGGGGTCTATAAGTACACTCGAAACCCAATGTATTTGGGGTTTGTTATTTCATTGTTGGGTTTTGCAATACTGACCGGTGCCGCGAATTCCTCTTTTTTGCTTACGGCGATCTTTGTCCTTGTGACTGACCGATGGTACATAAAATTTGAAGAACAAATGATGCGCGATAAGTTTGGTCGAGACTACGAGGACTATTGCCGTAAAGTAAGACGGTGGATCTAAACAGCAATATACGGTATCTAAACAAAATATAGAGCGTCTAAGTTGATTCGTTATGCTCGGTATTTATCTTTGAGTTTACCTCTAACAAGTGATGTCGATTGCTTGTAACATATCAAGAACAACGGCTTTGGTTGAATGCCTCACTTTAGGGGCATTTTAGCGAGGTATCGTCTTTCACCATTTCGAGGTTTTTATGCTTGAATTTAAAACCGTGGGTCTTTTCGTTTTAACGGCAATAGCAGAGATAGTAGGTTGCTACTTACCGTATCTGTGGCTTAGGCAAGACAAGAGCATATTACTTTTAATCCCTGCTGCAATAAGTCTCGCTGCGTTTGCTTGGTTATTAACGCTTCACCCGACAGCAACAGGCCGTGTTTATGCCGCGTATGGCGGTGTGTACATTTCAGTTGCACTGGTATGGTTGTGGCTTGTTGATGGCGAAAAGCCGACGATGTGGGACTTGGTTGGTGGATCAATAGCACTCTTTGGTATGGCGATCATCATGTTTGCCCCCAAGCATGGCTAAAAAAACATGCTAAACCACTCTTAAATGTTGCAAGTATTGCTTCGCTTGAAATACGCAAAATTCATCACTATCTCGGAGAGAATATGGACGTTGATTGTAAAGTTGTAGCAAGTAAAGATAGCCTAAAGTACCGTGCAGTAAGGCTTGAAAGTTTGAAATTACACCCTGAGTGCTTTGGTTCAGGTTACGAAGCTCAATCGCAATTGCCGACTCTGTATTTTGAGGGGCTTATTGAAAGTGGCAATCAAGAAAGTGTGATGATTGGCGCTTTTGTCGGTGAGGATTTGGTTGGCTTATGCGGTTTAACACCAGTTGGTGGGAACGCTTTAGAGATCATTCAGATGTATGTCTCTGCAAAATTTAGAGGGCAAGCCATTGGGTCTAAGATGTTGGCTAAAGCTAATACAATTTTAGAGTCACGTTCTGAAAAAGAGTTGAGACTGGCTGTGTTTGCCAGCAATGTCGCCGCTATTAAGGTTTATCAAGACTTTGGCTTTGAAACTAAGACCACCGATGGAAATGAGTTGGTGATGACTTTCCAGCCATCAACCTAACGCATACAGCATGTATTATGCAGAATTCTAAGGTGTTCTATTTTGATGCTTCTTTCGCATCGAAAAGATTGCCTCTGACGAGAAACCAAGAGCTTCTAAGGATTAATGGTGACCTTGAAGGTCTAAACTATCGAATTGCTGATGCCATTTAACCAAATGGCGCCTTGAATATGATGTTAGAGATTTGATTGATAAACTGATATTGTGCAGTTCGTTTTATATCTTCGCTTGGTTTATATAAATGTTTGATAATAAATACATTAAGCACCCGCACAATTGCGAAAAGTGTCAACGTTTGACTCCGCATGTCCCTATCAAAAAATCTGAAGATTCAGCACTAGAGGTTAAGCAATCTAGCTTTCATATCTTATTCGAGTATTTAACGACTTTGTTGTTTAAAGGTGATTCTCATGCCGGATCATTCCACCTTGATCACGAAGAAGAATTTAAGTGTGAAAAGTGTGGTACGAGATCTTGGCATTGATGCTTACTAACAAGTTTGTCTGGTGTCTAGGAAGTACGACGGTGATTGGCCGTTTTAAAATGATGTATTCGAAGTAGTTCTGGAGTCGCCAATTTGTATTGTGATCCAGTCTGAAACTTATAAGTATTTGGTCATAAAATGAAAGCTATATCCCTACTATCAGCCTTGGTTCTATTAGCAGGCTGTTCTGATGCTGTTACAAATCAATACGCGACATACGCAGAAGCGCAACAGGATAGCTTGTTTGAAAGAGGGTGGTTGCCTGACATCTTGCCTGACATCTTGCCTGAATCGACGATTGATATTGAGGTGGTTAATAACCTCGACAATAACACCTCGCATGGTGGTTTTTTGATTGAGGAGTCAGGCCTTCAGGTTTTCTTGCAACAAGTGAAGCCGACTGACTCAGACAATCAGTATCGTTTTGTTGAAGGCGACCATGTTTGGACTTTCACTGTTAACACTGATGGTTTGGTGACTTATAAGTTGGGTGATTTATAGGCTGGATAGCTTTTAGGTTAGGTAATTTATAGGGTCGATGACTTATAGAATGGGTCGCTAACTAAGCCGGAAAAAATGGCTAGTGGAATACGACGGATTGTTAAAATGACTAAACATGCGTGATTAAATCACGATGTTTAGCCATTTTTTATTGCCTTAGATAAGGATCAATCGGGATTTCACCAATGAATTGGGATCCGACGAAAACCTATCGAATTAACAAGAGAGGAACGGAACTGTTCGACAGAACTTTGGTGGTATTACTTCCCACAAAAAACTGTCTCAGTTGAGAATGCCCGTAAGCGCCCATCACCATCATGCCAATCTCATGCTGTTGTTGGTAATCGATAAGTGCTTTATCGACCGCACCGGTTAGTGATGCTGCTGTTACTTTGATCCCTGATTCTTCGAGTTGGACTCTTGCCTTTTCGAACGCGGCGTCTTTACTTCCGCCATCATCAATCATCACCAAGTGGCAATCTAATCCTTTTAGCAAAGGGGTTTGAATCGCCTTGTCGATTAGCTTCTCGCTAATGGCGCTGCCATCAAATGCAATCAGGTATGAGTCTGGAAGCTTAAAGCCTTCACACACAACGAGTATATGAGCTTTAATCGAGCGAATGACGGTTTCAAGTTGCGAGCCGACTGAGTGAGAATCTCCTGATCTGCCGATAACCAACACACGTAACTTTTCTTCAAGATCCAAGAGTCCTTCTAATAAACTGCCGTGACGCTGCAATTTGCTCACGTCTTTCACACCTTGGCTTAACGCCCATTTTTGAGCTTCTTCCAATAACGTATTACCGTGTTTTAGCATGATTTTACTGCGCGCTTCGTCCAGTTCAGCCAGCTCTTCAAGCAACTCCTCTTGGCTCCCTAACCCTATTTGGCCAGAGAATTCACTCACCACGGGCTGAGTTGAATGATCCAAAGCGTGGAAGAGAACCAACGGAGCATCTACTTTGTTCGCAACCCAAGCACTGGCTTCGCAGGTGGAAGTTGTAGAGTTAGCGCCATCAATACAAGCGATTATGTTTTTCATGTGTTTTCCTTAATGTCCGGCTAATAACTTTTCAACTTCTTCGGGTTTATCGTGCACGCCAAATTTGTCGACAATGGTACGTGTAGCTTGGTTCATTCCTATCAAGTCCACATGTGTCCCTTCGCGGCGAAACTTAACCACCACTTTGTCTAATGCTGAAACGGAGGTGACGTCCCAGAAGTGTGCCGAAGATAAATCTATCGTCACAGATTCAATCACTTCTTTAAAATCAAACGACTCAATAAACTTATCGGATGAAACGAAAAAGACCTGTCCGATAACGGTATATCTACGGCTGTTTTGCTCCAGGCTGTCATTTTTGATGACCATCATTCGACTGATCTTGTTAGCGAAGAACAGTGAGGCAAGCAGCACGCCAACAAGTACGCCAACTGCTAAGTTGTGAGTAGCCACAACAATAATGACCGTAGCAAGCATCACAATGTTCGTCGATAAAGGGTGCTTCTTTAGATCGCGAATAGAGCCCCAAGAGAACGTTCCGATCGCGACCATGATCATCACAGCAACCAATGCTGCCATTGGGATTTGCTTTAGCCATGGGCCAAGAAAAACGACCATAATCAATAAGAATACACCAGCTGATAGCGTCGATAATCGGCCGCGACCACCCGATTTAATATTGATCATTGATTGCCCGATCATGGCACATCCAGCCATACCACCTAAGAAGCCAGTAAAGACGTTAGCAATGCCTTGTCCTTTACATTCTCGGTTCTTGTCGCTGCTGGTGTCGGTAAGGTCGTCAACGATCGTCGCTGTCATCATCGATTCCAATAAACCTACTACAGAAAGTCCAACGGCATAGGGGAAAATGATCGACAAGGTTTCTAAGTTGAGAGGTACATCAGGCCATAGGAAGATAGGCAAAGTGTCAGGTAAGTTCCCCATATCGCCTACGGTACGAATATCAATATCGAACCACATTACGATCGCAGTAAGGACGATGATACACACCAAAGGAGAAGGGGTTAATTTGCCAATAACAGGAAGGTAAGGGAACAGGTAAATGATCCCTAGGCCGCCAGCGGTCATCGCATACACATGCCAAGTTACGTTGGTGAGTTCGGGTAGTTGAGCAAGGAAAATTAAGATAGCGAGGGCATTTACAAAGCCAGTTACGACAGAACGCGAGACAAACCGCATGAGGCTACCAAGCTTCAAATATCCTGCCAATATTTGTAGAACACCGGTCAGCACGGTGACAGCCAATAAATATTCTAGGCCATGTTCTTTTACTAAGGTGACCATTAATAATGCCATGGCTCCAGTGGCGGCGGAAACCATCCCTGAGCGGCCTCCGGTAAAAGCAATTACAACAGAAATACTGAAAGAGGCATACAAGCCAACTTTAGGGTCAACGCCAGCGATGATAGAAAAGGCGATGGCTTCAGGAATTAAAGCAAGTGCAACAACGAGACCGGCAAGTAGGTCTCCACGGATGTTCGACATCCAATCAAGTTTGATATTTTTGTACATTGAATTCTCAATTTGGGCACGGCAAAACGCACCAGAAATAGATCTGGGGTACGGATGAGTGCTTCTTTGATAAAATTTTGGCGCGAAAAAGCAGCCTAAGATAGGCGGATAATTAACAAGCGCAAAGAGTGAGCAAGATACTAAAGGCTAGTACTAAGCTTCGGTTAGCAGTGAGAGCTATAGGGGGGATGGAGCGTTTAAGGCGGCGTAATTAACACAGGTATTAATATCCTCTCGTTGTATTTTAAAAATGGTCACTATACGCCGATGTATTTATTTAACAATCGCTGGTGGAATGAGTCCTGAGTACGTCAGTGTAAACTTAAATTCCATTTTTCGATGTCTTGGTTTTTCGTCTGATGGCCTATAAGAGCTCTTACTGTCAAAAGAATGGGCGTATATGGTTCAAGAGGAGACGAAGTGAGTAAATTTACATCTCCCACATAACGAACAAAAAAAGAGCAGCGAAAGCGCTGCTCTTTGAGGTGATTATAGGTAACGGCTTCTCAAGTGATCTTTAAAGTACTGTGCATTCAAGGTTTCACCCGTAGCGCCTTTCACCAAATCATCGGTGGTCAGCAGGCTGCCTTTACTCCAAATGTTTGATTCTAACCAAGTGAAGATAGGGGATAGATCACCGCTTTCAATTACTGAGTTCACATCGACCGTCTTCTTCATTGAAGCCATGAACTGTGCCGCGTACATCGCACCTAATGTGTACGATGGGAAGTAACCAAATGCGCCGTCTGTCCAATGGATATCTTGCATACAGCCATTAGTGAAATTACCTTGAGTGCTTAAACCCAAGTATGACTGCATTTTAGTGTTCCACAATTCTGGAACATCGGTGTGTTTGATGTTGCCGTTGATCAAGTCGCGTTCAATTTCGTAACGTAAGATAACGTGTGCAGGGTAGGTCAGTTCATCGGCATCGACACGGATGAAGTCTTTCTTCACTCGAGTGTAGATCTTCTGGAAGTTCTTTTGCTCAAACTCAGAACCAGAGAACTGCTGTCCCGCTAAGTTTGCTAAGTGCCCTATGAATGGGTCGCTGCGGCCAACTTGCATCTCGAAGAATAAAGACTGAGATTCGTGGATGCCCATCGAGCGAGCTTCTCCGGCGGGTTGGCCTGCTAGGTGTTTTGGTAAACCTTGCTCATAACGTGCGTGTCCTGTTTCATGGACGATGCCCATCAATGATTGCACGAATTCAGCTTCGTCGTAGCGAGTCGTGATACGCACGTCTGAAGGCACGCCACCACAAAATGGGTGAACACTTTCATCTAATCGTCCATGTTCAAAATCGAACTGAAGCAGCTTCATCACTTCTAAGCCAAGTGCTTTCTGTTTCTCAGTCGAGTAGATGCCTGATGGCGCGCTAAACTGCTCACTCGATTGCTTTTCGATGACTTCGTCAATCAAGCTTGGTAGCCATGTTTTGACGTCTGCAAACAAGATATCAAGTGAAGCAGAGCTCGTGCCGGGTTCATAGATATCAAGCATGGCATCATAAGGTGTTAGGTTCGCTGCGTTTGCGCGGATCTGCGCTTCTTCACGAGACAGCTCAACCACTTCACGCCAGTTCTTTTCGAAACCAACCCAGTCGTTGTTACCACGTTGGCTACGCCATGCATGTTCACACTTTGAGCCTGCTAGAGATTTAGCTTCAACCAGCTTTTCTGGGAGTAGGTTGGCTTGTTGCCATTGGCGTTTAATTTCACGCAGAGACGATTGCTGTTCGTTATTTAGCGCTTCGTTTTCAGCGTCTGAAATCCAATCGCCAAGCTGTGGTTGAGTCATTAAGCCGTGAATATGAACCGAAAGCTCGGCCATCGCTTCACTGCGAGCTTGATTGCCACCAGATGGCATCATTGAAGCTTGGTCCCAACCACAAATCGAGGCTAGGTGTTGAAAGCGTGAACATTTTTGAGAGTGTTCGACTAGTTTTTTGAATGCGCTCATTTGACTACTCTTAATTTGGTTTCTTTAAATGATCCTTAACATCCTTTCGGTTAAGGTTCATCTCTCATGTACTTTGATTATGGCTCTGCTTTTTAATGCGCTGTACTTCGTAGTCGAAGATCTAGCGATAAAAGCAGGAGGCGGTACGATGCCTTGAATTTACTATTTCTTAACAAATTAAACTGTACCATTGTGCACAAAATCAGTGAGTTGTATAGCTGGTGGCAATTGTTGCTTGCGAATTGTTCAGATACACGGTATTGATGATAGATTGCTGAACAACAATGACAATGATATGGATATTTTGAACTTTGAGGCATTTCTAATTGCCATCACTATTTTAACGCTAACGCCGGGTTTAGATACGGCATTGGTGATTCGCAATACTAGCCGTTCGGGCTTAGCTGATGGCTGTATGACGAGCTTTGGTATTTGTGGCGGCCTCTATGTGCATGCTTTTTTCTCTGCTGTAGGGATCTCCGCGATTCTGGCTCAATCAGCTGAGCTCTTTCAAGCCGTTAAAATGGTGGGTGCGGTTTATCTGATTTGGCTTGGCTTAAGCAGTCTACGCGCTTTGATGAAAAATGGCGGCGGGATGCAGGTCGGTGAGCAGGCCAAGCAAGCATACAGTGCCAAGCGTTCTCTGCGCGAAGGCTTCTTATCTAATGTGCTGAACCCGAAAACGGCGGTTTTCTATTTGGCTTTTCTGCCTCAATTTGTAAACCCAGAAGGTTCACCTTTATTGCAATCCATGGTGATGGCGTCGGTGCACTTTATGATTGCGATGGTGTGGCAATGCAGTTTGGCTGGGGCTCTGAACTCCGCTAAAAACTTGCTTAAAAACGCGAGCTTTATGAAGTGGATGGAAGGTGTGACGGGCATGGTGCTGGTGGGGCTTGGCGTTAAGCTTCTGATGGAAGAGCCTGCGTAGTTTTCCTTTTCTGTCGCAGATGAATAGATGAATAGATGAATAGATGAAAGCCCACGACGTATCGTGGGCTTTTTTGTTATTGGTAAACCGAGTGTTAGATGTGAGCCACTGTGTTATTCAACAACGCTAATGTTCATCTCAGCGCCTTCGAAACCTAAGTCACTCAACTCATCTGCATTAAAGTTGGTGGTAACTTCGATATCGCCAATGCGCTCAGTGGTTTCATTGACTGAATCAACACTTCTTTTGCTTCGAACACTGTTGGTAATTGGCGTTGCTTGTCCAATCTCAATAGTGCCTGCAAATTGAGATTCAGCGTTAAAATCGCCAGATACGTAAGAGTGGAATGGGCGTAAGCTTCCTCCAGTCGCGTACTGCATGCTCGATAAACCGGCTTCTTTGATCGCCCAGCCCCAGTCCCACCATTTCGTTTCGCCTGGAATGTATCGGTGATCCCATTGGTACCGAATATCGGCTGATTCATTGCTGCTACGGCCCATAGTGAAGGTGTGAGCTTTGTAAGGGCGGTTGTCTGGATGGGTGTGCCATGCGTTACCACCCCAACGAAGGAAGCCGTTGAATTCAACATCGTAACTGATGTCAGCGTTGAATCGGTAAGGATAAGAGATGGTTGAACGATACAACTCAACTCGAATCGGAAGCTCTGAATTCGCTGGAACCATAGGACGAGCTTGAAGTGTTACTTGCTCGCTAGTGGAGTTGCCATTGGTTTCAGCAAAGCTCTGGTTCGCTTCTAACTTAATCGTTAGCTTAGTCTCGCCAACCAAAGGCCACTTGAATGTATTCTCTGTTTGAACACTTTCAGAGAACCCATAGCTATTCGTTTTTGACCAATTTGTAGACTCATCGACTTTCAGATCGACAACGACTTGTTGTGCGATGTTACTTCTGTTTCTTGCCGTTGCATAAACGGTCTTAACCAGTTCACGATCGGACTCGACGACATCGCCGTGCCAAAAATTATTGTCGTTAACCGTGTAGGTGAAGTTGTCGACAGTGATCTTAGTTTTTTCCCCACAGCGATAACCATTACAAGAACCACTGTTGTTGCCTTGTATTACCCAAGAGTCACCTGAGCGTTTAATCGTCATGTCCTCGCCAACATACTGACTATTATTCCCGCCAACCCATGCATAACCTAGGTTGTGCGCTAGATAACTAAGAGGGCGTACAAAATCATTGCGGTTGTTCACTAAGTCATATTCAACATCTATCTCGCTGCCTTCTGGCACCGATTTAGCAGAGTAATTTGGAATTTCAGATTGGTCATTGTTCGGATAACAGAACGTTGACCCGCTGTTCGATTGTTTAATTTCGCCATGATAGCCAGGCCCCATGATCACCCAGTTTCCTTTCAGCCCTGTGATTTGCCAAGTGCCCATACGAGCGACCAAAGCACTCTTCTGTTCTTCAGCCTCATAACGGTCTAAAGGACGATAACCAGAGCGACATACATCTTCACCAAGTTGGTCAAACACTATTTGGTCTGGGTAAACCTTTGCATTCACACCGGTAGATAGAACAGACAACACTGCGGTTGCTAAGAGACTTCTGTTTATATTAATCATTAACAATTCCCTCGTTTGTAATTTTTCTATTTTGATAATGTTTTGTGCGCCGTGCAGTTAACAAGACCAATTCACTTTTTCATGTTGATAAATAGATAGATACTGAAAAGGGTTGAATTAAATTACCGCATTAATTCAATGACTTGTATTGCTAGAAGTGTTTTTATGGTGAAATTGCATGCAACTGGAAGTCAATTATTTGATGGGGCTCAAACCATTTTTAGAAAAATGAGATGTTATTCTCGCGACTTTAACGTCAAATTATTTTGACGTTGTTTAATCACATGTGAGGTGAATGAGTAAGTACAATAGGAGACATATTATTCACATCGTCTACAGCTTTATGTTGATATGTGAATTAACAATAACGATATAAATTGTACTTAGGTTTTTAAATGCAATCAGTTGTTTTAAACATCCGATTAATCGAATGTTTAAATGTGAGAGTTACTTACTGACATAGCTATAAAAATAACCATCCGTTTTTTATGTGTAATATTCAGGATGGTGTTAATTAAACGTCGATAAATTCAGTTGGTAGCCAAATAACGATAAATTATCGTTTAGCCAGCAGTTGTGTTCGCCCCGTATTACACGTTCGAATAATGGCAAATAAATCATTCGAACTTAAGACATCAACCTTCAACGTTAATGGGTCATTGTTGATGAGTAGATAGGGCGACAATAAGCTGTCATTCATTGTTTTATTTATTTTTTGTACTGAGACTAAATCAATGGTGCCAGATATTGCAAAGGAAAGTGATTGAGAAGGGCCAGCCTCACCTCTAAACCGTAGAACAATAGGGTCGGGCATGTTGTCATCTTGAACCGACATCAGGTGCAGAACTTTGTTGTTACTTATTTTGGTGAGCCCATCGGTACGTAATACATTTCCATCGAGTATGAGGTCTACCACGCTATGTTGGTAACGGTGCTCTTCTTGCGGTGGAGAGTTAGGAATACTCCATATGCCAACCAATAGAGCTAACGCGGAAAATAGAGCAACAAATGGCATCATAATTGGCCTCTCTCTAGGAATAACGCTATTTCGCTACTCGCACGATCTAATTGCGTGGGTGTGTAAAAGATATTGACGGACTGGCGTGTTTCTTTATTGAGTATTGAAAGCTCAGAGTAGTCAGGTTCTTCGCTAATGTATGCCACGCAATCGCATTGATATTTATAGAGAATGGCTTCTAGTTCAGGGCTCATGGCCATCTCAGACTCTTGGAACACTTGAACCTGACCAATCCACTGTTCATTGAGTCGGTTGACTGAGTTGATATCGCCAAGGCTTCTGTCGTGCACCTTAGCAAAAGCCAGCAGCGCTGATGCAAACAGCAAACAACCAGTTGTGAAGTAACACAGTCTATTTCTGTGTGATCTGATTTTCTGGTGAGCAGGCGACGTTGGTTTAGGTATAGATTCATGGCTACTTGCAATAGAGGCCGCAATACTGCTGTTATCGAGTGGAACTTGATCGCTCACTGGAGTGAGAGGAATCGTGGTTCCGTTTTGTGGTTGCGACTCAATAAAGACGCAATCATCTATAAGGCGGTAACCAACCTTTGGTACCGTCACGATTGGCGTCTCTTTGATGCCGAGCTTCACGAATCCTTGGCGGAGTAAACTGATGCATTTCGCAAGTGATGTATCACCAATGAATTCGCTTCCCCATGCGAAACTAATGATCTCTTGCTTATTCACAATCTCTGGTGAGTTTTTAAGTAATAACTCTAAAACACGAGTCTCACGATATCCTATTTTAATAGAACGTTCGTCGTTATAAATACGGTTTTTAATTGGGTCGAATCTGATCATATAGCCAACATTTTATTTTTATTATAATTCTCTCAACAATGTAGATGACTATAAACGGACTATTATATGAATTAAAGTCACATGTTTTATTCTAGTTATTTTTTGTGTGGTAGAAACAAAGCGTTGTTTATTCGTTTATGACTAAAAAACGGCCATTTATACATAATCTGTTAAATATAAGTAACATCTAATTAAGAGTTGGTTTTATTAGCTTTCTATGAGATGTGTTAATTCGCACCGCGGCCTAATTAATATCATTTTATATGTAAGGGTATAAGTGTTAGTCATGATTTTTTTAGTTTAACGTTTGAATAAATATAAAAAAACCCGCATTTTAATGCGGGCTGTATTCAATCAATTCAGGTTACGCTTTAACGGCTTCACAATCACTTGAAGAAGTTAAAGGTTTGAAGAATAGCTTTGTTTCTTCGATGACGACGCGACGCAGCAAGATCAGGCCAATTAGGTTTGGAATTGCCATCAGGCCGTTCACGATATCAGCCATCAGCCAGATCATGTCGAGCTTTAAGAAGGCACCAGAAGCAACCAACGCAATGAATATGATCTTGTAAGGCAGAACCGCTTTAGTACCTAGCAAGAAAACAACACAGCGCTCGCCGTAGTAGTTCCAGCCTAAAATCGTGGTAAATGCAAAGAAGATTAAGCCAACAGAAACCAGCATTGGACCAAGCGTGTCTGCATTCAAACCGACAGCGAATGCATGAGTGGTCATCGCAGCACCAGAAAGGTCGGTTTGCCAAGCGCCCGTTAAGATAAGCGCCAGACCTGTCATGGTACAGATGATGATGGTATCGAAGAAGGTACCCGTCATAGAGACCAGCCCTTGTTTCACGCACGAGTCCGTTTTGGCCGCGGCTGCTGCCATTGGTGCGCTACCTAAGCCTGACTCATTCGAGAATACACCACGAGCGATGCCTGATTGGATAGCAAGCATGATGCTCGCACCAAAGAAGCCACCAGTTGCTGCTGTATTGGTAAACGCAGAAGTCACAACAAGGGTAATGGCATTCAATAGTTGGTCTGCATTGGAAACCAGAACGCTTAAACACGCGACGATGTACATGATAGCCATGGTAGGAACGACTTTTCCTGCCACCTTAGCGATAGATTGAATACCACCAAGGGTTACAACTGCCACCAATACCGTAAGAACGACAGCAGACATTTCTCGCGAAGCACCAAATGAAATTTCAGTCGCGTCTAAGATAGCGTTAACTTGTGGGAAGGTACCAATACCGAAGCAGGCAACCCCCAAAGCGAACACAGCGAACATCACCGCTAAGACTCTTGAGCCGACACCGTATTGCAAGTAGTACATTGGGCCGCCAACCATTTCGCCATTGCTATCGGTTCTACGGTATTTAACAGCCAGTAGACATTCTGCGTATTTGGTTGCCATACCAAAGACAGCAGCAAGCCACATCCAGAATAGGGCACCAGGGCCACCAATCTTAATTGCGGTCGCTACACCTACGATATTACCGGTACCAATCGTTGCAGAAAGCGCTGTACATAAAGCGGCGAAGCTCGATACATCACCCGTGCCGGATTTGTCTTTGGTGAACACCATTTTTAGTGCAGTTGGAAGGTGTCTAAACTGGAGTAAGCCTAAGCGAAAAGTAAAGTAGATACCCGTTCCCACTAGCAGAATAAGCAGTGGTGGTCCCCAAACGAATTGGTTGATGGTTTGTAGTGTAGCTTGTAGGTGGTTCATAGTTTCCCCTTAATAAATTAAAAATTTAAGGAGAAGAGGGAAGGCAGTGCAGATCACAGAGATCGATAGCACTACTTAATACATACGGATTTCTAGATAGAATTCTTTTGTTAATTAAGGCGGTTGCTTTCCACTCCTCTGTCCTTTTGCCTGAGAGTTTCACTTAGCGAATCACTTATAGATAAGTAACGGGCACTAAGCTTGCTCCTTCGGCGACCGATCTAACGGTTCTCTCCAGAGGTTCCTCCAACGACAGTCCTCACTTTTCTGGATTTCTCCAGCATAAAGCGCCTGAAAGATTTACTTCTTCGGCGGGTTAATCTAACTAAATGTTAAAATTTAGTTAAAAACCACTCTCCTGCAGTCTTCATCGGAACAATTACCTAAATAATTAGGTAATCTGTAGGCGTATCCTAGATCATATAAAATGTGATGTCAGCTACAAAATATCTGTTTGCTCAAATGTTGTTCAACTAAATGATCAAACAACGAGTCTCTGACGTAACTTGTTTATTTAAATGGTATAAAATAGAGAAACAAGGAGGAGTTATGACTCGATTAATAGCGATTGTTTTTTTATTGGCTTTGGCATTTGTGCTGTTTCGTTACCGGACAAACGAAAAACTGCAAAAATGGGTAGTGATAGTTATCGTTAGCAGCTTCCTTTTGTATACTGCCAGCCTGATGATTTCGGAGTTAACTCGTTAAATCTGTCTGTGAGCAGATAGAATGAACGTGTTAGCAAAGCTTAAGTGCTTCTGACTTGAGCGATAGGTTTAACTGAGCCTACACTATCAGTATTGGTATTAGTGTCAGTGACCGCGTAACGTTAAACATATTTTTGGGAGTACCCGCTAGTGAACCAGCAATCTGGACAAAGCGAACAAGATGAAGTGGTTGTTATTGAAGAACGCGATAAGCGCAGTCAGCTTTATATCGGCATTGCTGCGGTTATAGGTTTAGCTCTTGGTGGCTTAATCGGTTCTACAGTGACGGCTTCCAAGTGGGAGTCTACTTATCAGGTACTCGAAACTCGTTATCAAGAACTGCGCGACAGCAAAACCGAATTGATGACGTCTGTTGAAGCTAAGGTGGCAAAAGTCGATACCGAGATCGATGCAAAAGTAGAAGCCGCTTTAGTGAAGCAGACCGAAGAGCATCAAAAAGAACTGAAAGATTTAGAGAAGCAGTCTGCCGTTTTAGAAAAAGCGAATTATTCATTAGAGCAGCAGCTTAATGAGCAGAAAAAAACGCTAGAAGAAACTCAGAAAAACAACCAAAAGCTGAATCGTCAGGCTGATATGCAATCGACCCTTTTTGAACGTTCACGTGAAGTCTTCCGAAAAGAATTACAGATATCTCAAGAGCTTGAAAAACTACAAAAAGAAAGAGATGAGCTTGAGCTGAGCCTTGGTTCATTGAAAAAGGCATGTGATGTTTTCTTAGATGGAACATCATGGGATGCGAAATCTGACGCTTGTGAGAAACAAGATAACGCGAACTCTCGACTGAGTGATATCAGACAAATGATTGAAGTTCACACCATGGATCTTAAGCAAATTAAAACGCTAACTGAAGAGATGGGTTTATAAGCTCAGGCGCTTAGCCCACTCATAAGTAAGCCTGTTTGCTAGCGAATGTGTGACAGCAAATATTCAAACGCCCACATCATGAAAATGGTGTGGGCGTTTTTCGTTACGACTATCAATAGTATATGGCGAATACGTTGAGACTATTTCTGAAGGGGATCTGGACTAGTTTGTAAGTGTTCAATAAACATCAATATTTTCTTTGCTAGATGTTTTCGTGATGCATAAAACGCATATAAAACTAAATCTTCAGGTTTATGCTCGAGTTCTACGACCTCTAAAGATCCTGCTTTGATCTCTTCAACACAGGCTTCGATTGGCAGTATAGAAAACCCAAGGCCAGCTAAGG
Organism: Vibrio sp. QJM3NY_15; assembly: GCF_057785995.1. Taxonomy (NCBI): domain Bacteria; kingdom Pseudomonadati; phylum Pseudomonadota; class Gammaproteobacteria; order Vibrionales; family Vibrionaceae; genus Vibrio; species Vibrio sp. QJM3NY_15. Next base: position 2,033,999 of record NZ_CM173517.1, on the reverse strand, counting down.
CTCCTGCTTTGGCAAGGCTTCCACTATTTACTCGAAATGAAGAACTAACTTTTTGCGTGATAAGCTCTCCCTCCGTACTTCTAAATACCCAAGGCGTTCCGCTCAACGCTGTTAAGCTACTGATACATGGGACGTGGACTAAATCTGTTATTTGATATGGACGTTTGGAGTCTTGAATTAACTCCGGAGATCCAACGACAGCACTTGGCCAGCGTCTAATTTCTCGGGCTATCCAATTGCTGTCAGGTAGCTTGCCTCGGCCAAAGCTCAAGATAAGATCAAAACCATCGAGCAGATCGTCTTTAGGACTTAAACTCGTGTCACAACACAATGAAACTTTGGGGTGCTCAGTACAGAATGAAATGACAGCCTGTGCGAGTGCAGGTGTGTCTGGCATCAATATTCTTAGTTGTCCCTCTACGCCGTGTGAATATCGAGTTACTTCCTCTAGCGCTTCATCAAGCTGACCCAGTAAAGATTGTGTCGATTGGTATAGCTTCTCGCCAGCTTCTGTTGGCGCAATCTTACGAGTGGTTCTTTCAAACAGCCGAGTATTGAGCTTTTCCTCTAGCAAGGCGATGTGGCGGCTAACGTTTGATGTTGGTAAATCTAAAAACTCCGCCGCTTTTTTAAAGCTGTTGTTCTCAAAGACACAGTGAAAGCTTCGAAGCCATTGTTGTTCTATTTGATTAATCATCTTTATCCCGAAATGTTGGATTATGAAACCAACAATAGCCACTTTGTTGACCAGTTTCACTTTGTACAATAACACCATTATCAATCAATAAAGTAGAGTAAAAATTGTTAAGTACAAATCGAATTAAAGTGTTATTTCTAATTAAGTATTTAATGAAATTCAAGGCTTTATTACCACGTCATACCATTTTATGTTGTTTTGTAATCCACTTTCTAGTCGCTCTTGATGCTCTTATTATTGTCCCATTAAGTTCAACAATAAGCCTGAGCTTAAGAGATGATGCCTCGCAAGCTGGCTACCTTGTTTCAGCCTATGCTATCGCGGCTGCAGTGATATGTTTATTCACGAAAGGCAGTTTAGACCCGAATAGAGAAATTAAACGAGTCTATATTTGCGTTGTAGGTTTAGCTGTAACGACGTGGTTGACATCAGTGGCCTCAGATTTTGATCTCTTGATCGTTTATAGAATGCTCTCGGGACTATTTGGTGGGGCTTTAGCCGTTCTAAACCTGAACTATCTTACGTTGATCTCTTGTGATGACGATAGAAAGCGAAACATTGCTGTTTTACTGAGCTCGTTTCCATTGGCGTTAAGTGCGGGCGTACCGGCGCTTATCATTCTGTCTTCAATGGGGGAATGGCGACTCGGTTTTCAGGTTATCGCAGGATTACTGTTGCTGATTGGCGCTGTGGTATCTCTGTCACCATCTATTCAATTAAAAGAGGGGTCTGCAGAACCGGAATTCACTGATAGTCAAAAGTTTAAGTTAGGTGACTATTTATGTAGTCGGGATCTTCGTTTTGCAATTGTGTTGGCTTTCAGCGCTGTACTGGGTACTTTTCTGGTCTCTACGCAGTTCCCAGTGATGCTTGAGGTGAACCTCGGAATATCAGCAACGTTATTAGGATACTGTTATGCCATCAGCGGAACCTGTTCCTTCATAGCGATGCAAGCTTTCGCACGTATTAGGGGGACTGATAAAGCAATTTCTCGCCTCATAGTGTGTTTATCATTGGGCATGGTCATTTCTATCGTTTGGGGCTTTGGTTCGCTCAATGTGGTCAGCGCTGCTGTGGCTTTTGTTGTCTTTGTCGTGGTGAGCTCTACTCGGACTTTAGTTCTATCTGTTGAATTAATTAACGCTCTTAGCGTCAGCAAACGCATGCTTTTGATTCGTTTACAAAGTTCGTTGCAACATTTTGCTGTGGGTTTTGGGGGATTGCTCGGTAGTGCTCTGGTACAGCCACAATCTGGTGCGTCTTTGGATTTCAATACCTTGGTTTATGTGGCGGTTGGTATCGTACTTTGTACTCCCTGCCTTTGGGTTGCTTACAGCAGAGGGTTGGGCTTGAATGATGAAAAGTGAGTGAAAGTGTTCATTGTGTTGTTGAATGTCTAGGCTACGTTTGCACGTTGTTACTAAGGTTATCTGTGATTAGAATCGTAAAACTGCTGTTCATATGTGGCGAGTTGAATATTGGGTGACTTTGCACGCATAATTGCTCGCTAGGGAAATAGCATAATGGTGGGGTTCAAGGATGAACACGCGGTCTGTTGTCATTCTGTGATTAGACTATCTTAAGGGACAAAGGAGGGGAGCATGCCTGAATATAAGTGCGAAACGTGTACCGTGGCCTATTGCTTTGATGACTGTTATTCGCTGCTAGCTCGACGAGAACATAGAGAGATCGAAGAACCAGCTGAGCGAGAAAAAGTAGAACAATCTACCGAAGTAGTGGAGCAAGAAAACACAGACGCCAGTTAGCTATTGAAACCTTAAGGCATACTACAAAGCTTTTCAATCAGACATAAAAAATCCCCACAAGCTAAGCTGGTAGGGATTTGGATAAGTTGCAGTCCTGTTCTCGCTTTTTCAAGCAAAGGGTCTTACAAAAATTTTTAGAACAGTGCTATTAACGACAATCGATAAGCTATTTGTCGTAAGTCTTGATTTCACCTGATTTCACACGTGCAACAAATGATTGCAGTTCTTTCTTCACAACAGGCATTAGGAAGTACAGGCCAAGAATGTTGAAGATAGACATCGCAAAGATAGCCGCATCAGAGAAGTCGATTACCGCGCCAAACTGAATCGTCGCACCAATAACAACAAACACACAAAACATCACTTTGAAAATCAGTTCCGTTGTTTTGCCTTCACCAAATAGGTAAGTCCACGCCTTTAGACCGTAGTACGACCAAGAAATCATGGTAGAAAATGCAAACATGATTACCGCGAGAGCGAGTGTGTATTTAAACACTTCTGCAGTTTCAGTAAACGATGCAGCAGTCAGAGTTACACCCGTTAAACCTGTTCCATCATATGGACCTACGTTTAAGCCAGCGATAGTGATAACCAATGCTGTCATTGTACAAATGATTACCGTATCAACGAATGGTTCTAATAGTGATACAAGACCTTCGGTGATTGGTTCTTTTGTTTTTACGGCTGAGTGAGCGATTGCTGCTGAACCTACACCCGCTTCGTTTGAGAACGTCGCACGTTTCAAACCTTGGATTAAGGCACCAATAAATCCACCAACTACACCTTCACCGGTAAATGCACCTGTAAAGATTGCACTGAACGCAGGACCAACTTGATCAAGGTTAGAACCGATAACGATGAGAGCCATACCGATATACAGAGCAGCCATCCAAGGAACAACTTTTTCTGTTACAGACGCAATAGAAGGCATACCGCCAACGATAACGGAAAACACTAAGGTTGCGAGTACAAGCCCTGTGATGACACCGTATTCACTCGGTACATCAAATGCATAAGTGAGCATGGCATGTGCTTGGTTCGCTTGGAACATGTTACCGCCGCCCAATGCACCTAAAATACACATTAAGGCAAAACCAATAGCAAGGGCTTTACCTAATCCACCCAATCCTCTTTCACCAAGACCTTGGCTTAGGTAGTACATTGGACCACCCGAAACAACGCCTGAAGGTAGGATAGTTCGGTATTTTACACCTAAGGTACACTCACAAAATTTAGAAGCCATGCCTAGAAGACCACACAAGATCATCCAGAATGTTGCACCAGGGCCACCAATCGCAAGTGCCGCACCAACGCCGGCAATGTTACCAAGCCCGACGGTTCCAGAAAGAGCCGTTGTAAGAGCTTGAAAGTGAGAAACCTCGCCATCCTCTTTGGAGTTAGGGTCGGTATACTTACCTTTGATAATGTCTATAGCCATACCAACACGTTTAAATTGAACAAAGCCAAAATAAACAGTAAAGATAATCGCGGCGAGCAAGAGCCAACCAACAATGATTGGGAAGTTCGCTTCACCAAGCGGAACACTTTTAAAAATTAATCCAACGAACCACCCTGTGTAGTCATTGAAAAATCCATCAACACTTTTACTCAAGTTACTGATACTTTGACTAAATGATCCTTCTTCTGCAAATGCACTGGAACTAAATAATAATATAAACCCAAAAAATAATTCACGTATGTTTTTCATGGTTTTCCCTGTCTTTTTATTAAATTATGTTGTTGCTGTTGTGTTTGTTTCTATTTGATTTTTTATATTTCAGTGGTTTATTTAGTTCATTCGACGACAATATAAACGGCTGTATCTAGGTCGAAAAACGAAACAAATATAAGTACTGATCTTGCTTTGTATGGATATCCTTTTGGAATGTGAACCAATAAGACTATGGCATTCGGCTTACCACGTCCTACTGATAATCCTATACATAAAAATAATACCATCAAAGAAATTTTTACAATAAATTTACATTTGTTCGGGTTTTGTCATTGTTTTGGAATAAGTCGATGCTTTTTGGGTTGGAAAAGGCATATGCAGTCGTAGCTATAGCAACTGGTGAATTTCGCTATTTAGGCTTTTCCCCTTGCTTAAAGCGCTTCCCATGAAAACCTGAGTCGTGATTTTGCAGTCAAAGCAACCTAAACCTTGGAGCAATGGACGAAAGTGGGGGGATGATGAGTGGTGGATATGACTAAGAGGGGGCAGATTATAAGGAAGTAGGCGAAGTTGAATGTTCGATATGTTTTTGGAGGTTTTTGACCATTTACGACTTAAGATGTAATCCGATCTGAGGATAATAAAAAAGCCCTTTATCAGAGCTTTTAAATGGTTTTTTGAAGAACCATAAATCTGATGGTTCAACATTCTTAGCTAAGCTAGTGGGGACTGACTCGACTGATGCTCTTACTTGATTTATGAAAGAGCTTGAGCGCTAACAGCGATCCCCATAGAGCGACTTGCCCCCATAACAGAGTCCATTGAGACGCCACTTCTTGCCAAGAAGCACCCATCTGATTAAGTGCTAAGAAACCTTGGATCGCCGGTGTACTCGGAAATAGCTGTGATAGCAGTACTAACCATTCCGGCATCATTTCAACGGGCCAGATAAACCCAGAAGAAAAAATGAGTGGCATTGAACTGATTAACACCACAACCGTGACTAACTCTCTTCTTGGAACCAGCTCACCGACAAAAATCCCAATCAAACAACTGGCCAATAAGAAGGGCAGGAGTAAGGTCAAAATGTTTGTTATGGAGGCAAGCAGGTTAATGCCATACATCGAAAAGCTTGCGCCGAAGTAATACATAGACAACAGGTAATAAATGCCTACCAAGGTACAACAGCGAGCAAGCATCAGTTTCGCTGGAGAGGTCTTACTCCAATAGCCAAACGTCGATTGAGCGTTTTGTGTTGCACCGACTAAGCCAGAAGCCATAGCCAAGGTTTGTTGTAGGATCAAAACAAAGACGGCTGGAACTACGTAATCGATGTAGCCCATGCGACTATTGAAGGTTGGTTTCAGGTTCAAGCTAAACGCGCTGTAGCCTTTGGCAGCCGATTCTAACGGCACACCTTCAACTAACAAGTGGCTGACCTTTACTTGCGCAGCTAACGTGCCACCTGCCTTGGCAAGCCCTTCAACAATGGTTCCGTAGACCAAGAAGTAAGATGCATCACCAGCGTAAGAAAGCGTCGGGCTCTTACCTAGGAGCAAGTCTTTATAGAAGTTCTCCGGGATGACGATGAACCCGCCAATCTCTTGATTAAGAACAGCTTGCTTAGCATCGGCGATGGTGGAGTCACGGCGTACCAAGTCAATTTGAGACGTGGCATCGACCATTCTTTCTAACTGGTAGCTGCTTTGGCTCTTATCCAAGTTCACAACGGAAGCTTTAAGCTGTTGAGGAACTTGGTTTGCGTAAGGCAATGGATACAAGAATGAATAGAAGACCACACCGCCAAATACCGTAAGAAGTACAACAGGGTTGCGCAGTACCGCTAACAGTTCTTGCTTGAGCAGTTGAGTAAAGCTCATCGTTTTACTCCTTGTTGTGCTGATGCATCTGGCTGTGTTGACGATGTTGCTTTTGCTGATATAGCCGCTTGTGCAGATAGATCCGCTTTTGCAGATAGAGCTGACTGTGCCAAGTGTTTCTTAATTAATAACATCACCACGAAAGCAGGAATTGCATACCACAACATTGAGGAGAGGCTGATCAGCGACTGTGCCGCACTCGCGCCATAACTGGATTGTGCTGTTTGTACTTCGATGTAGTGACTCACGGGCAATAAGCTTCTCCAGATTTGCGCCGCCGTGTTCATGTCGGTTACTGGAAAAGTAATACCCATGAACGCAAAGCTTGGTGCTGTAAAGGCTCCAGCGAAACTCATCGCCCTTGCTGGATCAAGCGTTAAGAAGAAAAACAAACACCCCATGATGATACAAGTGATGACGGTAAGCAGTTGGGCAATGGTTAATGCCACAAAACTGCCGTTAAACGGCCAGTCTAAGAGGACATAGAACCAAAAGCTAAACGCGATACCAAACATCAAAAACAAGACAAGGTAGGGCGTTAATGTTGATGTTAATGACTTCATCGGGGCGTTGGATAACCATGCGTGAAGGCCACGAGCTCTAACGTTCGCCGTTAAAACCAATATCGTGCCCACCACAATCATGATTTGCCATAGAGCCGGAATAACCGCAGACACCAAGAACTGAGCATAGCTGGTGTTCTTGTTAAACAGTGGTGTAATCTGGCTTTGTACTGTCACCGCTTGCCCCAATGCAGATTGTACCGTGGTATCACCGTGCGAGAGCTGTTTAATCACTTCAAGTTGCGCGTTGAATGTTCCTTGAGCCTGCAACAGAGCCGAGTTCACCAGTTTGCCGATCAAGATAAATTGACTGTTATAGAAAACGGACACTTGCGGGTTCAAGCCTAGAAAAAGGTCTCGGTCAAAATGTCTTGGTATCACGACATAACCATAGATATCGCGTTCAATCATCGCTTTAGCCGCTTCACTCGCCGAGCTGTATTTCTGAGTCACTTTTAGGGTAGGTGACGCATCAACAAGGCGCGTGAACTGTTGCGAGATTTGGCTGTGTTCAAGATCGACAACCGCAACCGGTAAGTCTCGAGCGATCCCTTGTGAAAAAATCAGCCAAATACTGGCGGCAAGCAACAAAGGAATCCAAGTTAGGCAAGACAACAACCATTTGTCTTTACGAACAATCGCCCACTGCCTAAGCAATGTATTTTTCACTCGACGGTGATCAGGTGATTGCGCGCCTCTAGATTGTGAGGTCGTAGATCGAGAGCCTATAGATCGAAAGTTAGCAGACATATGTCACCTAAAGCTCAACCACAAGGCTCATACCCATGCGCAGTGTCTCGCTTGTATCAACGGGGCGAGCTTCTACTTCAAAGGTACGTAAGTCGAAGCCTTGTGCTGCATCCGTTGAACGCCAAGTCGCGAAATCACCCATTACGGCAATATGAGTAACTTGAAATGTTAACGACTTATCCAGAGCTGGAAGGTAAGCTTCAAATTGGCTGCCTTTCTCAAAATGTTTCAACATGTCTTCACGCACGTTGAGCACCGCCCATGCATCTTTAGTGTCAATTACGGTCACAACAGGGAAACCTTGAGGTGCTAACTCGCCACTACTTAATAGTACTTGAGCCACTTCACCACTAAACCAACTGTGGATCTGCGTGTCTTTTGCGTAGGCTTCAACTTCTGCCACGGCGCCAGCCGCCATTAATGCTTTTTGAGCTGCCGCGACTTTGGTTTCATCACGCGCACCTTCTCGCGCTAACTGGTACATTTGGAAGGCGGCACTTTCGGTGTATTTCGCTGCTTGCCATTGTGTTTTAGCTTCGTCACGTTTTTGCTCGGCAACCACACCATCGTTATAAAGGTTGTTTACACGTTGGTAAGTTTTGTCCATGAGATCGGCTGCCGCTTTTGCTTTCAACCATTGGTCTTTAGCGGCTTGGATTTGCTGAGTACGAGCCCCATTTTCTGCTTGTTTTGCTAAAGCACCAGCGGCTTTTTGACCTGCTTTTGCTTGCTCTAATTTAGCGTCAATTTCTGGGCTAAGTAGGGAGAAGATCAACTCACCTTTCTCAACAGAGTCACCTTTACGTACGAAAACTTCGTCTATTCGGCCGGGTACTTTAGAAGATATGCTGTATTGCTGCGCATCGATTTGGCCTTGAAGCTTAACAGGCTGTGGTTGGTATGCTTGGTAAAAGCTGTACCCAACCCAGCCAATAATGCCGATGCCAACCAGAGAGAGAATAAGTGGCTTAATAGGTTTCATGAATTATCCTTTTGACTGGCTAGCGGTGTCTGCTTTTGAATCGAAGTCAGACGGGACAGAAGACGTTAAGTAACTTGAATAAGCATTCATTTCGCTGGTGAGTGCTAACAGCTTATTAAGAGAAATTAGGTATTTGAATCGAGCAGCAGATTGCTGTGTTTTAATGCTTGCAAGGTACAGCTCAGCATCAACCACTTCTAACGAATTAGATAACCCTTGAGTGAAGGCTTTTTTCCGAAGTGAAAGGTTCTCTTGAGCTAAAGACAGGCTTGAGTTGAGGCCTTGAACTTCTTCAATGGCTTGGTTCGCTTCAAGATAGGTCTTTTGTACCAAAACGGTTAAGTCTTGCTTGGCTTGCGACTTGAGGAACTGAACTTGAGACACGGCGCTATGAGCGGCAGCAACTTTGTCGGAACGACCTGATGTGTCAAGTAGCGGTACATTCACACCAATACCGACCAACCAATCGGGTTTCATTTCACTGGCTAGCGAGTCATCTTCGTACAGGCTGTAATCACCGTATAGATAGACTTCTGGGTAGTATTTGCCTTTTTCTGCCTTGATTAAGCTACTCGCTTGTTTCTCTTTTGCATCGAGGATTTTAAGGCCTGGGTAGGTCATGAGTGTTTGATCAACAAATACGTCCATATGAGGCAGGTTTTTGTTGATAAAGAGTTGTTCTGAAGGTTCGACACTTTGGCTTTGGCCAAGGATCTGTGTCAGCGCTAGTTGAGCAATCTTGAGATCGTTCTGCGCTTTAGTTCTCTCGACAACGGCTTTATCTAAAGAGGCATCCGCCTGCAGGCGTTCTACTCGCGCAATTTGCCCTTGCTGTTCAAGCTTGATAGCGAAATCACGGTGTTGAGTTAATCCTGCTTCAACGGCTTGACGTGTTTTGACTACATCTTCCGCTAAGATCACCGAGAAGTAATATTTACTTAAGTCTTCGTAGCGAGCTTGCCTTTCCATCAACAACTGGCTTTGCGCTTCTTCGCTTTTACCTTCGGCAGCAGTTTGCGCAGCGGTAATTCGTCCGCCGGTAAAGATAGGCCAAATAGCACGGATGGAAGAGCTGAAGATGTCTTGTTCGGTGATGGTTGAGGTAATACCACCCAATTGAGCTAACAAGGGAGCAAATGCTGGATTGACGCCGCTTAAGCTATCGCCGAACTGTTCACCATTGATCGTCACGTCACTATCAAGGTGCGTGTAGTTAGCCCCTAAAGTGATTGAAGGCAAGTTGAGACTACTTGTTGAGTTCTGAAGGTGCTGATAACGCTCAACATTCGCTTGTTGAGCGGCAAGAGAGTTATTGTTCTCTTGTAATATTTGCCACGCTTCTGGGAAAGAAAGCGGGGCTGCATAGCTTGGCGCGCCGATAGTACCGATAAGAATACTGGTAATCGCAAGGCATCGTAATTTTGGTTTGGTCATCTGCATTAAATACCAAATTAGAGTATTAGCTCTAATGTTAACAGGGGGATCATCATTTGTCTTGAGTTGATTGTCTCACATGAATAGAAACTCTCATAACTCGTTAATTAAATGTAATATGTTACGTGATATGGATATTAAAGATCACTGAGACGAAAAGAGCACGACAAAGCGTGCTCTTTAAGTTCAGTATAGAAGCGTTTGTTACAAAATGAAGCGCTCTATTTGAAGCTTGGGCAATGGTGATCGGCACGCCACACCAATTGTCTTGAACCTTGCATGGTTTGTAATAAATCTCTGCCTGACATTTGTGGAAAAGCTAACAATACTTTTAGGTCGAGTGGGGATGTCTCGTCCTTCTCATAAGCTCTGACATGAGTAAAAGTAGATTGTAAGTTTTTGAACAGCATAGCCTTAGTAAGGCAAATTCCAAAATTATCGCGTTTCATTGCCTGGTTTCCTTTTCAACAATGTTTGTACGTTATGTTTTTTATCCTGTTTCGTGTCGACGGTGTCACTCTGCCTATCAGTGTTATTTATTGGGCGCCGATTGATACGTAGCGCCTCTTCGTTCTCATACTGATTTGTTGTATCAATGGGGTTGGAGAGGTACGCACATTGATAAACGTTCGGTAACGGCGAGTTTGTTATTTCGTAACGTGCTGACACGTCCACTGAGTGAATGATTGTTACCTTTCTGTTAACTGAAAATTCAGTTATCAATGCTGTCTTAAAATTGCGACACATAGCTTAGTAACAATGAACTTCTGCATATGCAACCATTATAATTGTATTTATTTTAAACAACCTAAAAAACACCTAAAAGCTTAGTGATCTAGCTCAATATTTACTCGTTTATTTGTCTTTTAGAGCTAATCAGTTCTAAAAATAAACAGTCAATCTGGTTGCATAACGTAAAGGAATATCAATTAACAATCCGCTCAATAATTTAGTTGAGTAACAGTCACAAATTCGCATAAGCAAAAAGGCTATACCTTTAACTTGGTGTTAACATTGATGATTAAGCACTAGGGACGGTTTTGTATGAAATGGAGTAATGTCAGCTTTCGAAAAAGGTTGCTGATTATCATGACGGTGACTGGCCTTGTTGAACTATTAATACTTTCAGCAGCCGGCTTTTCTTATATCAAACAATCTCAAGAGCAAGAGATGGGTTTGAAAGCACTAGGTGTTGCCGATTTTCTTGCCGAGTCTCCAGTTGTCTTGCGCGCTATCCAACAAAACGGAACCATTGATCCCAATGGTGCTCCTTATGTTGTATCCGACGAAACTCAAATCAAATTCCGAAACCTGACTCAACTGATTGGCGCTGCCTTTATTGTTGTCGGTGACGAAAAAGGCATTCGCCTGGTTCACCCTTATGACGATAGGCTAGGTAAGCCAATGCGCGGTGGTGACAACCAAAAAGCGCTGATCTTAGGCGAGTCTTATGTGTCGACGGCTAAAGGTTCACTTGGCTTCTCTGTCCGTGGTAAATCTGCGGTAAAAGACCCCCAAGGTGCCGTTATTGGGGTAGTGTCGGTGGGTTATCTATTGGATTCTTTGCAAGATCGAATCGAACCTTACTTAGCCTTTTTGATTGTGATGGCGTTGCTGGTGGTTGCCGTCAATGCGGTGATTTCAAGCTATGTGTCTCGTCGTTTTCAGCGCGCTATTTTAGGCTTTGAACCTGAAGAGATAGGTCGCTTATATGTAGAACTTGATGTGACTATGAGTACCGTGAAAGAAGGTATTTTGAGCATTGATAAGAACGGTATTTTGCGCTCAATAAACAAAAGCGCTTGCGATATTTTGTCTATAGACCGAGATAAAGCACTCAATCAGCAACGTCTATCAGATGTGTTGGTGGGCAGTGACTTAGAACAGCTGTTATCGACTGGCGATACCGATCACGATGTTGAGCTGTACCTGAACAATAAGCGAATCATTGCCAACCGCAGCCCAATTATAGTGGCGGGTGAAGTGGTTGGTGCGGTGTCCAGTTTCCGATTACGAGATGAGATTAACGATTTAACCGATCAGCTTTCTCAAACTAAAGAGTATGCAGACTTACTTCGGTCGCAAACGCATGAACATCAAAACAAGCTCAATACGATCAGTGGCTTGATTCAAATGGGTGAGCTGGACTCTGTTCAACAATTGATTGGTCAAGAAACCGCTCATTACCAGAGCTTAATTGAGTTCTTAAGAGAGACGGTGAAAGACCCTCTTATTGCAGGCATGCTTTTAGGCAAAACAGAGCGAGCTCGAGAGATTGGGTTAGAGCTTAAAGTGGAAGAGGGATCAAGGCTCGAGGCATTACCCGCGTGGTTAAACGCAGAGGATGTCGTGACAATTCTTGGCAACCTGATTGATAACGCGTTTGATGCCACCATGATGGCAATTAAACAAGAAGGGTCAATAGCACCAGTTCGTCGCGTAATCGATGTGTCGATCAGCGACTTTGGCAATGAAATCATAGTGGAAGTCGAAGACAAGGGGTGTGGTCTGCCAAAACACTTGGCAACCAATGCGCTTACCGAAAAAGGCGTATCGAGTAAAGCGAAGCAGAACCGAGGTGTTGGTTTGTACCTTATTAAACAGCTTGCTGACCGTTATCAAGGGCAGCTAGAAATGATTGATAACTCCGACTTTGGGTCACGCATGACGGTGTATTTACCGAAAGAAGAACAACAATAATAATTGAGCACGGAGCGATCGACTGAAGATCGTCGTGACAGGAATACAATGGTTAAAGGAAGAACATAAATGAACGCAATCACGAGAGTCATGGTCATTGAAGATGATATTGCGATTGCAGAGCTTCACCATCGCTATTTAGAACAGATGGGAGGCTTTGATGTGGTCGGAATTGCGACCACACAGTCTGAAGCGTTAATGCAGTTAGATATCTTAAAACCTGATTTGGTTTTATTGGATGTGTATCTGCCGGACGGATGCGGACTTGATATTTTGAACCATGTTCGTGGCAGTAATCAGGGCTGTGATGTGATTCTAATTACCGCAGCTCGAGACGTCGACACCCTTCAGCAAGCGATGCGCGGTGGAGTGGTCGACTATCTACTCAAACCTGTGATGTTTCCTCGTTTGGAAGCGGCACTGAAAAAGTACCAATCGCAACAACAAGAATTTGAAAGTGTGTCTGACTTAAACCAAGGCTTGGTCGATAAGATGCTGCAAGCCAATGCCAAGGCAGATTCTCGAAAGGTTTCTACGTTACCTAAAGGGATTGATGGCGTAACGCTTGATAAAATTAGAGCCATTTTTCAACAAGCCGACATCGCTGATATTACTGCGGATGAGGCAGGCGAACGCATTGGAGCAAGCCGAACGACAGCTCGACGCTATTTGGAATTTCTCATCACAACTGGCGAGTTAGTGGCTGACTTAAACTATGGCACAGTAGGGCGACCTGAACGTTGCTATAACAAGCCGAGAAAGTAGTCGCGCTCAACAAATGTGACTTCCCCAAGACAGATAACAACAGACACAATCCTGTCATATTTCAACTGTAAAACAAGTTGAATAAGAACGGTTTACTTTTTAACACCAATCTACTACTCACTCCACAGACCAGATGGCATTCTTTCTTTACTACAATGTTTGAGAATGCCGATTTACTGCTATTTCGACCTTTGTTAACTTCGCTATCGACTAGAATTTGTTCGAAATGAGTCAATATTTAATCGATTGCTTTCACAGTGGTTGATGTAAATCAAATACTCATAGACAATACTGTCCCGAATAGAGGTGATAGCATTCACCCTCGTTTACCAAACGCATTCTCAAGTGTAATAGGCACTCGCTATTGATGTAATAGCCAAGACCTATTATCTATTTTCGTATGTCGCTGATACCTTTGGCGAATACTAAAAACCTTGTTTTTATAGGAAAGATGATGGTAATACCTGAAAACAGCAGCATCGTTATTTTTGGTGCGTCGGGAGATCTAACTTACCGCAAGTTAATTCCTGCTTTGTACCACCTGTATGCTAGCAATCAACTTCCAGAATCTTTTGCGATTCTTGGAGTGAGCCGTACTGAGTACAGCGACGAGTCTTACCGTGAGAAGCTGAAGAAGTCTCTTCAGGAAATGGAAAAAACTGAGCCAGAGACGCTGAATGCATTTATTGAACATCTGCATTATCAAGCGATCAACACTTCAGATGTAGACGATTACGCTCGTCTAGCACAACGTCTGGACAAGCTTGAGCAAGACTACCAATTCGAAAACCATAACACATTGTTCTACTTGGCAACCCCGCCAAGCCTTTACGGTGTGATTCCAGCAAACCTTGCTGCACATGGCCTGAACGATGAGAAGAACGGCTGGCGTCGTCTGATCATTGAGAAGCCATTTGGTTACGATCTAGCATCAGCTCAAGCGCTGGATGAAGAGATCCATCATCACTTCCAAGAACACCAGATCTACCGTATCGACCATTACCTTGGTAAAGAAACGGTACAAAACCTTCTAGTGCTTCGTTTCTCAAACGCGATGTTTGAACCACTGTGGAACCGTAACTTTATTGAATACGTTGAAATCACAGGTGCTGAGTTCCTTGGCGTTGAAGAGCGTGGCGGATACTACGATGGTTCTGGTGCAGTTCGTGACATGTTCCAAAACCACCTGCTACAAGTGTTAGCAATGGTTGGTATGGAGCCACCTGCACAAATCAATGCAGATTCTATTCGTGACGAAGTGGTTAAAGTACTTCAGTGTCTGAAACCACTGGAAGAAGACGACTTACGTAAAGATTTGGTTCTAGGTCAATACACAGCATCAGACGTTCGTGGTCAGCACTTGCCTGGTTACCGCGAAGAGCATGGTGTCGCAGATGACTCTCGTACTGAAACGTACATTGGTCTTAAAGCACACATCAACAACTGGCGTTGGAATGGGGTTCCTTTCTACGTACGTACGGGTAAACGCTTACCAACACGTGTGACTGAAATCGTGATTCATTTTAAGAACACACCACACCCAGTGTTTGGTCAAGATGCACCAGAGAACAAGCTGATTATCCGTATCCAACCGGATGAAGGTATTCAGATGAGCTTTGGTTTGAAAGAGCCAGGTGCAGGCTTTAAAGCAAAAGAAGTGAAAATGAACTTCTCTTACTCTGATTTGCCTGAAACTCAAATGCTAACAGCTTATGAGCGTCTTCTTCTTGATGCACTAAACGGTGATGCGACTCTGTTTGCGCGTACCGATGCGGTAGAAGCATGTTGGAAGTACGTTCAACCGATCTTAGATTTCAAGCAAGACCCTCAAGCACTGTTTGGCTATGCTTGTGGTACTTGGGGCCCACAAGAAGCCGATGAGCTTCTGCAGCGTGATGGCCGCGCATGGCGTTTCCCATGCAAAAACTTAACAGACACGGATTACTGCGAACTATGATCAATCACAAGATCTTTGCAACGCCTGAATTAGTCGTTGAAAACCTAGCAAACGAAATGAAAGCTTACAGCGAGCAGGGTAAACCTGTTCACATTTCACTGTCGGGTGGCAGCACGCCAAAAATGCTTTTTAAGCTTTTAGCTCAAGCACCATATGCAGAAGGCATTCAATGGAATAACCTTCATTTCTGGTGGGGCGACGAACGTTGCGTGGCACCAGACGACGCCGAAAGTAACTACGGTGAAGCAAACGCATTGCTGTTTACACAAGTAAACCTTCCTGCTGAAAACATCCACCGCATCCGTGGTGAAGATGAGCCAAAAGCAGAAGCAGAGCGTTTTGCGAAAGAAATGGCAGACGTGATTCCAACAGAAAACGGCACGCCTGTTTTCGATTGGATCCTGCTAGGTGTTGGCGCAGACGGCCACACAGCTTCACTATTCCCGGGCGCAACTGACTACCAAGATGAGAACCTATCTGTATTAGCTTCTCACCCAGAGTCGGGCCAGATCCGTGTTTCTAAAACGGCGAAAGTTTTAGAAGCAGCAAAACGAATCAGCTACCTAGTACTGGGTGCAGGTAAAGTTGAGATCGTTAAAGAAATTCATACAACTCCTGCTTCAGAACTGCCTTACCCGGCAGCGAAAATCCAGTCTAAAACTGGCGAAACAGAGTGGTTCCTAGATTCAAATGCAGCAAGTGCTATCGCATAAGTGCGAATAGCCGCAAGGAGATAAAATAATGAAAGGTGATATCGGTGTAATTGGCCTAGCAGTAATGGGTCAGAACCTTATCCTAAACATGAACGACCACGGCTTCAAAGTTGTGGCTCACAACCGTACTGCTGCGAAAGTAGACGAGTTCCTAGAAGGCCCAGCTAAAGGTACTAACATTGTTGGTGCTTACTCTCTAGAAGAGCTAGTTGAGAAGCTAGAAGCGCCACGTAAAGTGATGCTTATGGTTCGTGCTGGTGACGTTGTAGATACGTTCATCGACAAGCTTGTACCACTTCTAGACAAAGGCGACATCATCATTGATGGTGGTAACACTAACTTCCCAGACACTAACCGTCGTGTTGCTGCTCTTCGTGAGAAAGGCATCCACTTCATCGGTACGGGTGTTTCTGGTGGTGAAGAAGGCGCTCGTTTCGGTCCTTCTATCATGCCAGGCGGTTCTCCTGAAGCTTGGGAAGCGGTTAAGCCTATCTTCCAAGGTATCTCTGCGAAAACTGACGCGGGTGAGCCTTGTTGTGATTGGGTTGGTAACGACGGTGCTGGTCACTTCGTTAAGATGGTTCACAATGGCATCGAATACGGTGACATGCAGCTTATCACTGAAGCATACCAGTTCATGAAAGATGGCCTAGGTATGAACCACGACGAAATGCAGGCTGTATTTGCTGACTGGAACAAAACTGAGCTAGATAGCTACCTAGTAGAAATCACTGCTGACATCCTTGGCTACAAAGATGAAGACGGTGAAGCGCTAGTTGAGAAGATCCTAGACACTGCTGGCCAAAAAGGTACAGGCAAATGGACAGGTATCAATGCACTAGACATGGGTATCCCACTGACTCTAATCACTGAGTCTGTATTCTCTCGTTGCCTGTCTGCACTTAAAGATCAACGTGTTGAAGCTGAGAAACTGTTCGACAAGACTGTTGCTCCAGTTGAAGGCGACACGCAAGAGTGGGTTGATGCAATCCGTCAGGCTCTACTTGCTTCTAAGATCATCTCTTACGCTCAAGGTTTCATGCTAATGCGTGAAGCGTCGAACGAAAACGGCTGGGATCTAAACTACGGTAACGTTGCTCTTATGTGGCGTGGCGGTTGTATCATCCGTTCTGCATTCCTAGGCAACATTCGTGATGCTTACGAAGCGAACCCAGAGATCGCTTTCCTAGGTTCAGATGCATACTTCAAAGGCATCCTAGACAACTGCATGGGCGCTTGGCGTAAAGTTGCAGCTAAGTCTATGGAATCGGGCATCCCAATGCCATGTATGACTTCTGCACTAACGTTCCTAGACGGCTACACTACAGCTCGTCTTCCAGCGAACCTTCTACAAGCTCAACGTGACTACTTCGGTGCTCACACTTATGAGCGTACTGACCGTCCACGTGGTGAATTCTTCCACACAAACTGGACTGGTACAGGCGGCGACACTGCTTCTACAACTTACGACGTATAATCGTTAGTTAGAATCAGTAAAGAACACGTTCGTTCTTTCAGCTGAAACTAGAAAACAAAAGGATGCCAATTGGCATCCTTTTTTGTTGGTTCGCGTTTTCTTTGGTCTACACAACCAAGGCGTTACAGTTCAAGCTGTCATGACGTGCGGTTGAACATCATCATTGTATTGCTCCCTAATTGCCATAAAGCCATCTAGGTTTTGTTTAAGAGCCACAACACACTCAGGGTCGAACATCGAACCCGAGTGAGCCTCAATGTAATCCATGACGTCATCGAGTGTCCACGCGTGCTTATAGGCTCTTTTGCTCATCAGCGCATCGAATACATCGGCTAATGTCACGATGCGTGCTTCGAGCGGTATCGCTGTGTTACTCAAAGCATCGGGCAACCCTGTGCCATCAAACCTTTCATGATGATGACGTACGATATTTTTAATGAATTGAATTTCCTCAGAACACATAGCGCTATGGCATGATAGGGCAACCACATTGTTAATCATTTCTTCACCGTACAAGGTGTGGTTGTCCATGACGGCTCTTTCTTCTTCATTAAAGCGTGCGCTACTGAATAGCACTTTATCTGGAATTCGATATTTACCTATGTCGTGAAAGGGCGCATACAGCCGAATTCGGTGAATGAATTGGTGCGTTATTTCTTCCTTGCTGTGCGACAGAGTACGAGCAATGTGTTCACTGTATTTACCCATGCGAATGAGGTGTTCTTTAGTCTCTGGGTCTCGAGCATGACCCATGTTTAAAGCAATTGCCAAAGCGGATTGAAAGTGACGTTGGCGCTCAAACCATTGAACGAAAAGGCTAGAGATCACTTGAGTGAGATAAGCGATATCACACTGGATAGTTTGGTTAGCAAAGAACCCCGTGGATGAAGCATTGATAAACACAAACCCAAGATTACTTTCTTGATGATGAATAGGTGTTGTGTAACTGCTTTGATGACCGATATCGAGCAGGTGAGATATTTGTTTGGTTGGGCTAATGGTGGTGAGGTCGTGGATGATTCGAGTATCTAAAGACTCAGCCATTCTAGATAAAGCTGATTCTGGCTTAAGTTCTTGCTCGATGTAGCGATGCTCAGCTTCTTGGCACAGAGTATCCGAAACAAAATAATTCGATGCTCTATTTTCATTGCACAGCACGACCGAAAGCCTAGACAGAATGGGGTAATGTTCGCGAGCTAGCCGAAAGAGATCATCAACGATAGCGATAATGTCTTTATCTTGGGCGGCTACTCTGCTGATTTGGGAGTAGTCAAACATGGTCAAAGCCAACCTTTATTTATAGTTATATCATTGTTTAATATCATTATTAGTAGGTTTCTATACCACTTCTAACATAGCACCTCGCTGTTAATTAGCAACACTGCGTTCTAATAAGTTTAAATTCCATTGGTAAAGTAGGGATATTTCATTCTTCTATCATGGTTTTTGTTAACTTGAGCGAGTTTGGTGGATCGTTAAGAGAGACCCTTTTAGGAGGGGCGGCTGTATTACACGCAACATCAGGATGGTAAGTGACCATTTTAAAATTAAATTGAAAGATAAATAGGATAACGAGCATGCTTTATGCCATCATAAAGGCATAGATAAGGGCAATGGATGATATGCCCAAATGATTGAGCTAGAAGCGGTCAGTGATGATGGTGTTCTAGAGTAAATTCAAGGCCTTTAGTTGCCTTGGAAAAGGTAATGTTATGACTGAAGAAGAAAGAATCGAACTGCAACAAAACAACCCACTGCATGGCTTAAAGCTGGACACCATGATCACTGAATTAGTGGATCATTACGGTTGGGAAATTTTGGATGCAGCAATGCGCATGAACTGCTTTAACACTAAGCCGACAGTAGCAAGTGCCGTTAAATACTTGAAGAAAACAGAGTGGGCTCGTGAGAAAGTAGAGAATTTCTACCTTTACCGTTTCAAGCGCATGCCTAAAGCTTCAGATATCGAATACCAGATGCCTCCGCGTTCACGTACATTCCGTCACGGGTTAGAGCCTCGTGAGCCAATGGAATTAACGGTTGAATCGATTCTAGCATCACAAGCTAAAGCGGCGTCTGCATTTAAAGAGCGTCGTGGCGGCAACGGTCGTAATTTCCGTCGCTAATAGAAAGGCGTCGCTAGAAAAGCCGTCGAAATAGCCTAATCAGCTAAAGCGATAAGCATAAAATACAAAAGGAGCCTAAGTGCTCCTTTTTTAATGCGTGTCGCTTTAGTCGTTCGCCTTAAGCTTCGCGGTTCTTTCTTTGATTCTTCCAAAGGTCAACGCCATAGACAATAGCGCTTATCAGTAAGAATAGCGCTGACACAGAAAACAGAGCGGGCATTTTTAGAATCCACGCGAATGTGGCAGCAAGAAAAGCGACAAAGCAAATGAGTCGACTTGATGACATGACATGACCGAGTTTAATGTTCATAACGCCTCCTAATGAAGTCTCACTTTCGACAGGAGAATTATCCCACCTTTAGCAAAATAAAGGCTAAAAAACAGTCTAAATTGTTATCAAATTTGCTAATTAAAGGGCTCGTCTCACACATTTTGGCTTGGTTATTTTATGGTTCATAAAATAACCAATGATGGATTTAAGGTTTCTTTGGCACCTCTTCAATGCTTAACGATTTACGTTGTGTTCAGCTAACGGAAACCGTGATTGCAGCACGAAGTAGTTCGAGTAAAAGCTAGTTTGCATAGAACGTATTTCGCATAAAACTTAGCTGGCATAGAAGAAGTAAGCGGTGATCAAAAAGCTCGCAATGATCACTGTGGTGCGAACATATTGTTGTGGGATACGACGAGAAACTTTTGCTGAATAGTAACCACCGACCAATGTCCCAAACAAAACGGCCATGCCTGACGGCCAATCAATCGAACCATTCACAACGAAGAACACGATTGCCGCGAGTGATGCGCATGCTGATACCAACAATTTGATGCCATTCATCACGTTGATATTGGTATACCCTGCCAGTGCCAAGTAGCTCAATGTCACAATGCCTAAGCCTGCATTAAAATAACCACCATAAATACACACGATCAAAAGTAATAACGCTGAAAAGAACGCGCCTGCGCTGGTGGCGTGCTTATGTTTAGCGGTTACTTTCTTTAGCCATTTATTGAGTGTGCCACCAAAGGTAAAAAGTAGAGCGGCGAACAGTAATAACCAAGGTACGGATTGGGTAAATAGCGCTTCTGGCGTGTGTAGTAGTAAAAATGCACCAATGCCGCCACCAATTACACATAGCCCAACAACGAGCTTGAGTTGTTTGGTACCAGATTGAATTTCGTGGCGCAGAGCGTAGGCTCCGCTAATGTATCCAGCACACGAAGCAAAGGTATTGGTCGCGTTGGCTGCTATTGGTGGAACACCTGCAAACAATAGAGCGGGGAAGGTGATGAAGCTGCCTCCTCCTGCAATGGAATTCAACACGCCACCAATCACACCTGACAAGAATAGAATCAACCAATCCATAGTTTTAGAATCCAATGCGTTAAATGATGAATCACCTTACTTGATTTTGTTATTAATATCAGGGATATGTGTTTTTCAGGAGTCGGTTTGTGAGTTTGCTACCATCTTAGAGCTGTGGTTTTTTGAAATGACTGATACGAAAAAAGGAGCCTGAGGCTCCCTTTATTTCGTTTTGTTTTTCTAAGCTAAGCCAAGTTTACACTTCAACAGGCTTTGCTCTAAAGCTCTTGAACAGCTTAACCAGAATCGGACTAGATAGAACCAATACCGCTAAAATAGTGAAGGTCATGGTGATAGGGCGTTCCCAAAGGAAGCTGAGTTCACCATCACTGATCATCAGTGCGCGTCTCAAGTTTTCTTCCATCAAACCACCTAATATGAAGCCAAGCAGTAACGGTGCGAGTGGGAAGTTGGCCAGCCTTAACGCTATCGCCGCCATTGCCACAATTAGCATCACAAACACATCCATCGTGTTGAAAGACACCAAGTACACGCCTGTGATTGAGAAGAAGATAATCATTGGCAGTAGTACCGTTCTTGGTACCGCTAGCAGTTTAGAGATATATGGGATCAGCGGTAGGTTTAAGATAACCAGTACAATGTTACCAAAGTACATCGAGATAATTACCGACCAGAATACATCTGGATGCTCAACGAACAAGCGAGGACCCGGCTGAATACCGTAGGCAATCAATGCACCGAGCATGATTGCTGTAGTACCAGAGCCCGGAATACCGAGTGTTAACAGCGGTACAAATGAACCACTTGAAGCTGCGTTGTTTGCTGATTCAGGAGCCACAAGACCACGAATACTGCCTTTACCAAACTCTTTCTGCTTGTCTTTTGGCGCTAGGCTGCGTTCCATGCCGTAGCTTAAGAAAGCTGCGATCGTCGCGCCAGCACCTGGAAGCACGCCAGTGAAGAAGCCAAGAATTGAAGAACGAATCGAAACGGGCGCGACTTCTTTGAACTCTTCTTTAGTCACTTTCATGCTGCCAATATCGGCCATCTTTTGGCTTTCTTCGCCGCTGGTGTCTTTCTCAGGTTTCAAAATACCCATTAAAGTCTCACCTAAAGCGAAGGTTGCCATAGCAAGAAGTAGGAAACTAAAGCCATCCATTAGGTCTGTTAGGCCAAACGTGAAACGCTCAACACCAACGCCTTTGTCGATACCAACAGTAGATAGCATCAAACCAAGAATGGTCATCATCCACGCCTTTATTACCTGGCCTGGGCCCGCAAACGCAGCTACAGCCGATAGACCTAACAACATCAATGCGAAGTAGTCTGACGACTGGAAGCTCAATGAGACGCTTGCTAGAGCCGGTGCTGCAATCAAAAGCATGATTGCTGACAGCGTACCGCCAGTGAAAGAAGAGTAGGCTGCTAGTGCCAACGCTTTACCAGCTTGGCCTTTTTGTGCCATAGGGTAGCCGTCGAATGCGGTTACTACCGTTGAAGAACAACCTGGAGCATTGATTAAGATTGATGACGTTGAGCCACCAAATACTGCGCCGTAGTACACACCTGCCATTAAGATTAAGCCAGAAGAAGGATCTAGGCCGTATGTAATCGGGATCATCAACGCGATTGCTGAAATTGGACCTAGCCCCGGAAGCATACCGATGAAGGTACCCACGAAGCAGCCCACAATTACCATCATGATGTTCATTGGCATCACAGCGGTCGAAAGTCCTTGTAAAATTCCGTCTAACATAATGTTATCCCTACCAAAGAGTGAAGATTAAACCAGGCTCTAGGTAGATATCTAAGCCTTGAGTTAATAATAAAAAGAACGCGATAACGAAAGGAAATGACGCGCCAAATAGAACAGATTTACGGCGCTCACCCAATAGGTAAAAGCCAGCGAGCAAGAAGAAGCTGGTTGCTAAAACAAAGCCAAGATAAGTCAGTCCAACACCGTACAAAGCCATTAACACTAAAAAGCCAATGAGCAGCTTCCAGTTCAACGGCGTTGTGTCGCATGAAACCTTCTGGTCCGGTTGTCCTGTAACTAGTAGGATCAACGACAGGCCGATGCCGATAAACGTTAATAGGGTAGGTAAAGTTCTTGCAGTGAAGGGTTCGTATTCGTCACCGGGAAACAAAGGAATTAGCGTGGTTTGGTAGCCATAGCACAAGCACGCCAGCATAAAGATCATGGCTCCGATGCGATCTTTCGATAGCAAAGATTCCTTACTCAAAAATTTGGTTGGTAAGTCCGACATATCCAACTCCATTTAGGATGGTATAGAAATTAAAAAAGCCGTACATGAGCGAGTTAATGAAATGTCTGGGATCACTAACCAAAGGTAAGCGAATTACGGTACTGGTTTATCAGCCACTTGCGTTTACAACGAATCGGCAAGTGTTAGTAATACGTCTACGAATAAACAAAGGAGTTTGAAGTTAACTCATGTACGGCGAAACAAGGAAAGAGTAAGAGGGCACATAGACCCTCTATGGTTGCTGGTTATTTCAAGAAACCAAGCTCACGCATTAGGTCGCCCATCTGTTTTTCTTGGTCTTCTAGGAAGGCGTAAAAATCTTTGTCAGCTTTGTAGTTGTCAATCCAACCGTTACGGTCACGAACCACTTGCCATTCATCAGTCTTGTACATTTTGCCAAGCGCTACATTCCACTCGTCGATTTTTGCTTGGCTAGTGCCTGGTGCAGCGAAGAAGCCACGCCAGTTAGCAAATACTGTTTCGTTGCCGTACTCAGTCAGTGTTGGGATGTTTGGTGCCGCATCAAGACGTTTTGGTGCCGTTACTGCCAATACTTTTACTTGGCCTGATTTAGACATTTCTAGCACTTCACCAAGGCCTGTCGAAAGCAGTTGCGTTTCGCCAGATAATAGAGCCGCCATTGCTTTACCACCTGCATCGTAAGCAATGTATCGCACTTTCTTCGCATCAAAACCTTCGCCTTTGAACGCTGCCGCTACAACAAGGTGGTCCATGCTGCCACGAGCCGAGCCGCCTGCGATTTTCACTTTACGTGGGTTGCTTTCGAACTCTTTTACTACATCTTCCCAAGTGTTGTACTTCGAATCCGCAGACGCAACGATTGCACCATAGTCAGCAATAGTTGCTGCAACGGGTGTTAGGTCGCGGAAAGATTGAGGGAAGATACCGGTCAGCGAGCGCACAACGATAGGTGTTGAGTTCACCATCAGCGTGTCTTCTTGGCGTTGAGCCGTCTCGATTAGGTGTGCAATGGCTTTACCGCCGCCACCACCAGACAAGTTTTGGAAAGAGACATTTTCTACGATGTCGGATTTCACTAATACATCACCCGTACCACGAGCCGTCATATCCCAACCGCCACCAGCGCCGCCAGGGATTAGGAAGTGGATTTTCTCTACGTCAGCAGCAAAAGTGTTAAAAGAAAAGGTTGCTGCGATGATAGAAGCCGCAAGAGTAGGTTTCAGTGCCTTGAACATGGTTCACGTTCCTTATGTAGGGGATCTCTTCAATGGAGAGAAACTTATGTTTTATATCTAGCTGCTAAACACACGAGTAGGGTATTGCTTAGCAGATGAAGTTAAAGTTAACGATGTGTTAATGAATTGTCTGTAATGCGGCGATATTGAGGATAAAGAACATTGGGTGAATAAAGTGCATAAAGTTCACGGGGAGGTGAGGATGTCCTTACTGTTGGAACCAGAAGAAAAAAGAGAGCCACTTGGGCTCTCTTTAACAGTTTGTAACTTATGACATATTTAGTGTTTCTCGATCATGATGAACTAGCCAGCGCTGAGCCTTTTAGCAGTTCAGTCGCGCTATCGAAATCAAACTCCTCGAGTGCGCTTTCCAACCTTTTAAATTCCGAAGGTGTTAGCCCAACCACAGCACCGTCCTCAATGTTAAGAACAATGTTGAGAGCTTCGGTGTCATCATTGGATACCGCTTCTAATAATTGGCCGTATAGTTCAGTACTTGGCTGATTAGGCGATGTCTCCAGCTTTGTTTGTTGGTCACGTGTATTCTCGGTGGCGACTGTTGTGTGGCAGATCGAGTTAGCGATCTCTTGGCTGAGTTCAATCGTGGTTTTGATGACCTTTTCTTTTAGGTCGTCATCGGTGATTTCGGATTCTAGGTTTTCACATAGACTATGCAAGTTGTTAGCCCCTAGGTTACCGGCCACACCTTTGAGAGTGTGCAAGTAACGTTGTTGAGCACTACTTGATAGTTCGACAGTTAAGGTGCTTTTGTCAGAGTAGGCTTCAACAAATCGTTTCAATAGCTTCGTGTATAAGGTGTGATTGTTGCTCGCCCTCATTAATCCCATGTTGGTATCAAGACCGTTAATGATTGGTAATGCCTCAGGTACTTTTTCTGCGTTGTTGCTATCTTGTGGAGCGTTAGGGGATTCTTGCAATGCAACATTAAATTGCACTGGGTTAGAAGGTGACACCCAATTGGCTAAGGTCGCGAACATCGAGCCGACATCAATCGGTTTAGCGATAATGTCAGTCATCCCACAGTTGAGTGCTTTTTCTTTATCCCGCTCCATCACGTTTGCTGTCATCGCAATGATTGGGATTTGTGCGTCTTTTATCTTGTTACGAATATGCAGGGTTGCTTCGTAACCGTCCATCACTGGCATTTGGCAATCCATCAAAATACCATCGAAAGGCACGTCGTCAGTTATGGCTTGTTGATAAAGGTCTATCGCCTGCTGACCATTCTCGGCAATGGTCACTTTAATTTGCTGCCCTTCTAAAAGCTCTGTTGCGAGCTCTTGGTTTATCTCATTGTCTTCAACTAGCAATATGTTAGCTCCAGCCAGTTGTTGCACGTTAGCGAGTTGATTCTGTTGTTCCAATTCGTTGCGAGATACGCGGTCTGAGTCGAGTCCATAGAGGGAAACGATAGAATCATAGAGATGAGAGGAGGTAATGGGTTTGTCGAGAATGCTCGGAATCTCAAAGCCGCGTTGTTGGATAGCTTCTGCAAGTTCTTCTCGATCGTAAGCGGTCAACATCATCATCTTAGGCATCATGCTTAACGGTTGCCCGAGGTTTAGAGCTTCAAGTAAGTCGACACCATCTCGCTTAGGCATCTTCCAATCCGATATCACTAAATCGAATGGCTGGCTTTGAGCGTCGGCAGTGTGTAACTCAGCAAGCGCTTCATCAACGGATGAACTCAGCGTTGGAGTTAGTTTGAGCGACTCTAGGATATCGCCCATGATCAAGCGAGCACTGGAGTTATCGTCGACGACCAAGACTTTCAAATTGTTAATTGAAGTAGGTACTACAACTCGATGCTGCTGAATTGAGTGACTAACGCGAGTGGCAATCGTAAACGAAAAGGTTGAGCCCTTACCAAGTTCTGTTGAGACGTGAATGTCTCCACCCATCAATTGGCTGAGCTCTTTGCTGATCGCTAAGCCTAAGCCTGTACCGCCATATTTTCGAGTGGTAGAGCTATCCGCTTGAGTGAACTTATTGAACAGTTTAGCGGCTTGCTCTTGTGTCATACCAATTCCGCTGTCTGAAACAGCAAAGTTCAATTTGATATCATCGCCTTGCCTTTCCGCGACAGAGATAGAGATCTTCACTTCACCTTTTTCCGTGAATTTGACGGCATTGTTACTTAGGTTAATCAATATTTGCCCAAGCCTTAAAGGGTCGCCAATAAGATTGGTCGGCACATCTCTATCGACTTGGATAAGTAGTTCTAGACCTCGTTCTGACGCGCGCAGCCCGACTAAGTTAGTTATGTTGTCGAGCACATTCTCTAGATGGAAATCGACTTTCTCTATGTCGAGTTTTCCTGCTTCAATTTTCGAGAAATCGAGAATGTCATTGATTAGCCCCAGTAGGGTATCGGAAGAGAGCTTCACTTTGTGAATGTAGTTACGCTGTGCCTTGGTTAAATCTGTTTTCAATGCTAAGTAACTCATACCAATGATGGCGTTCATTGGCGTACGAATTTCATGGCTCATATTAGCTAAGAAATCTGATTTCGCATGATTGGCGGCATCGGCTTCATCACGTGCAGCAGCTAGGCTGTGCGCGAAGGTTTCTAACGCTGAATGTGCTTTGTTAGCGAGTAACCCCATCAACAAGATAATGATGAAGAAAATCACACCACCCACGGCCAAATGGTAAGTCACACTGGACGAGTCTTTAACATTGACACTTTCAGCCAAGTGACGCTGAGAAACGAAATCTCGCAGCTCTAAGAAATTTTTATCCATCGCTTTGAGTAACTGATGACTCTGCCTTTGTGAATTCACTAACTCAGTGAATTGCGCCTCATAAACGCTGATATGGTCGTCAAAGGCAGTAATTTTTACCTCTGGTGCGTACAAGGCAATCAGTCGTTGTGCGTTGCTTGATTTAGATTGCATCTCATTAATTACATGTGACACTTTGTCGGCGATGAGCTTCTGTTCCTTTGAATTTGCGAGCAGAAAATCTCGGTTGAATCGATTTGAACGGCTTAGTAGCGTGCGAATTGCCAATAGGTCTTGCCCAATGAGCAATTGGGAAGAGAGTTCTGCTTGAGATTGAGAAACGAGATGATTCAATTCCGCGACTTGACTCTGTTTGGTTTGATAGAGCAAACCAACCGAGCGAGAAAACTCAGAACCACTCAGGGTGACCTGATTGATAAGCGAGGATCTTAGTTTTTTCGACGAGATGGGTACACCCTGAAGTTGAACCAAGTTGGTGTAATAGCGATTTTTTGCTTTATCAACGATTGCTAAAAGCTGTTGTCCTTTGTCATCTGTGATTTGACCTTGTAACTCTAGGATTAACTGTGAAGCCTCTTGCATCTCTAGCTTGACTAATGAGTAGGTCTTTAGGTTACCGTCGAGTAAATACTCTTTTTCGAGGTTTTGTATATTAACCGCGAGAGTGGTGAGTTGACTGGTTTTTAAGGCAATGTTGGTGAGTTCTTCACTGGTTAACCTCAGGCCTCTGATGTTTTGAATGTTTTGGTTAATGGCTTGGTTGTGTAAGTTCCTAATTTCCCGCAACAGTTCTGTCGCTGCATTGGAACGTTCATTCATAAGCGCCCGGGTCGATTGGTTTAATTCAATAATTTCGGCATATTGCTTGAATTGAATCAAATACTCCGTCAGTAGATTGATTGGCAGTGACGCAGCATATTGGTTAGCATACTCATTGGCTAAAGGAACCGTTTTTTCTGCTTCTTTATTAAAGCTAGCAATGACTTGTTCGTTGTAGTCGTTACTGAAAGACAGCTCATAAACACGCAGTTTATCTAGGGAGGTCAGCACACGAGTACTGGAAGCGTATTCTTCAACGCCGATGAAACGGTTATTGAGATTAATCCAAGCGCCCACTGCGACGGAAAACACAACGATAGCCGCTACGAGAAAAGAGACTAAGATTATTTTCGAATCGTTAGCAAATCTTGAAACAGTATTCATAAAATACCTGTATTTATAAAGTACCAGCGAACTTAGTGTTCTGGTTCATCAGAAAAAGAGTCTTTGATCGCTAACATCTCGTCGAGCTTACTTATGAAGATAGGCACTAAGTTAGGATCAAAATGATGGCCAGCTTGTTCTTGAATCAGTTCAATGGCTTTTTGAATAGGCCAAGCTTCTTTGTATGGGCGTTCGCTGGTCAGTGCGTCGAATACGTCGGCAATCGCTACAATTCGCGCGCTGAGAGGGATATCTTCACCGGATAGCTTGTGAGGGTAGCCACTACCATCCCATTTTTCATGATGATAGAGCGCAATTTCTTGCGCAAGCTTGAGTAGTTTAGAGTCATTGTCACCAATAATATCACCACCAATGGTGACGTGTGTTTGCATGATTTCCCATTCATCAGGATCCAGCTTTCCGGGTTTGCCTAATATGGAATCGGGGATACCGATTTTCCCTATGTCATGCATTGGTGCGGCTTGGAAAAGAAGTTCTACCCAATCGTCATTAACGTCCAAGTGTTGAGCAAGAATTTTCGAGTAGTAACTCATTCTTACAACGTGCATTCCCGTTTCATTGTCTTTGTACTCTGCTGCACGACCGAGCTTACGGATTATCTCCAATCGACTCATTGCCAGAGCTTCCGTTCTCTGCCTTACTTTACGAGAAAGTGCCAAGTTTTGGTCATACAGAGAAATATGGGTAGCAACCCGCGCTTTGACAATCGGTGGGCTAACAGGCTTGGTGATGTAATCCACGGCGCCCAATTCAAAACCACGTTGCTCATCAACTACATCTGTCTTAGCGGTAACAAAGATCACTGGAATGTCAGAGGTGACAGGGTCGCTTTTAAGTCGGCGGCAGACTTCATAGCCGTCCATAATCGGCATCATGATGTCGAGAAGAATTAGATGAGGTTTTGGTGAGGAGGAAGCTATCTTTAATGCTTTTTCGCCAGATGTCGCTGCTTTGATCTTAAAATCGTCGTTGAGGATCCCTGAGAGTGTATGGATGTTGTCTGGGATATCATCAACAACCAGAATAATGGGTTTATCTGTCGTAATTTGATTCATTTTTCGTCCCTAAAAAATTTAATCAGATTGCTATGTTCTATGCTATTAAAGCGTAGTGGAATTTGGTGGAAATGCATGATTTCTGGAGGGTTAATTATTGGTTTTGGAATCTAAAAGGAAATAATGGAGTCCCTTTCTATGAATAGATATTTTATATGTTAACCTTTATTTAACAAAGAATAACGACATGGATTGTGTAGTAGTGCGATCAAGGTTGAATAGTTCAGGATCGAGTTTGCTAAGACTGAATAATTCAGAGGTACTTAGTCGTTCAAGTAACTTTTCAAATCTAAAGTGGACTTGTTACAGGGAGAACGTACGATGCCGAATACAGGGCTGACCATCATTCAGAAAGACATGCTATCGCTGTTTGCGAATGCAGATTTGGTGGGTGTGACTAAAGTTGATAAGGTTAAAATTGCTGTTGCCGCTGCAACAGAAGTTGACAGCTTAACGGGCACCATTACCGAGGCTGTGACAGGGAGTGGAACAAGCCTTGCTGGTATGATTGAAAACATAACCGAACAGATAAAAGAAAAATTCTTGGACTATGCGAAGAGTATTACATCCATAGCGATGGATGATATTAAGGCTCAGATTCTCGCTATGATCCCTAGTTTGGTTAAACGAATATTTGCCGACCTAGCCCCTGCGATTGATGACATCAAAGAAGCGGCAACACGAATTTACTCGGCGCTGGGTAAAGCGGTTAATAATCATAAAACTCGCCACCTTAGTTCAATGACAACGACGCGTGTTGGTGCTGATGTTATTGATAAAATTCGTGGTGAGATTCGCGCTGTTGCGATCGAAGATTCAATGATTGCACTGGCTCATGGTGGTGTAATCGCGATTAACTTAGCCAGCTCAGGAATTGGTGCTACCGTAACTAGTATTGTTAAAGCCGTTCTTTCTATCTTCAATTTTTTCCGCGGTTTATACGACAAGTGGGTAATGGAGCGTAAGTTTCGTAAGTTTAAGCAAGAGTGCGTGATGCTTAATCAGAAGAGGGATGTTATTGGCGCGAACTTTTTCCGAGACTGGTTCAAAATGAAGCTGGAGGAGATCCCTGTCATCGCTTCTTACATGGTTTGCATGCCTTGTTATAGTTCGCCATATAATTTTCTCTCAATTACCGATATCACGCCACCACCTCCGAATATGAGGACTCGCTTAACTCGAAGAATTAAGCGTAAGTTTGGCCGTAAGGTGAACACTGACCCATCCGTGATTAAGTTATCTTTCCAGAAATCGACTCTAAGTGCTTATGCCACATTGCAAGAAGAGGCTAAGGCGTTTATTGCCAATAGCGAAATCGCTTTAGAGAGTAATAAACCGGGAGTGAAGCAGGCGTTAAATGCCGCGCGCGGCGAACCGAACTTTATTCCGGGAACCGATGAAAAAGCGTTTACTAAGGCAGTGCGTAAACAGCAGGTCAAAAATCTCTTCAATGGCACCACAATTAAAGAGAGCGTAAAAGAAAGCCTTGCTCCCAAAGCATTGGCGGCCACGGTGGCTGGTGGACTAGAATCGCTCCTAGTACCTGAATAATAAAGCTATCTGAATTATTTAACCACCGAGGCCAAACGAAGACGTAATGTGCTTAAATGAATGTAAAAGGCGGATGATCAGTCATCCGCTTTTTTGTTACCTGCTGGTATGTTCGGTATTCCGGTTTTGCTTCAATAGAATTTCATATCGACTTGGCAGGACGGCTGAATCATCTATCCATTCCTCTAACATAACCGCGAGAGCGAACCAATCGTCAAGCTTGCTAGTGACCAAGTGCTGTCTAGAGTATCTAGGCGTGTAACTCTCAAATCGAAGCTGTTCGCGTTTCGTGCCTATCTTAGTAACAGATCCAAAATCAATGAGTTGGGCTTGGCCTTGCGGGCTGAATACAATGTTGGATGGCTTAATATCACTATGAACGAAACCTAACGTGTGGACTTGGTTAATCGTAGCTTCTAAATTACGAACCCAGTGGGAGGGTAAGCATTCCGCCAAATCTGAATCTGCTTGTATCTCTAGCAGTGTTTTACCATTCATGTAAGAAAGAACTAAACAATCACTCTTGTGACTAGAAAAGTAATCACAATAGTTCGGCCAGATATCTTTTTTATTCGAGTCGGTATTGAAATTGGTATTTGAATACAGGAACTCCGCCTCTTGTTTTAAGAAATGACGGTGTTTTAGCTCTTGAGCAGATTTTATCGTAACCAGCCCCCAACTAGGATGTTGGGCTTTGAAAACCCGTGAACTTAAACGAGAGAGGTTAGTGTATCCATGAGCCTTGAACACTTGCAGAAGCTTTTTATCGTTCAAGTCCGTTTTTGAGAATATATCATCCTCAGAAGTTTGAGCTCGCCTTGATGGACAAGACGAGCTGTTTGAAAATGCGTTATCAAATACCACTTGGCAGTGAGAATCCAGAGAAGAAACCGGGAACAAACGGATTCGACTGACCTTGAGTTTTGATGGTCAGTTTTACCTTGCTGTCACCGTAAACAAACTCAACTTGAGTATCTTGAGCGGATGTAAAATTCACGTTTGGCTCAAACAAGCGGAACCAACTCCATGTCCCTTTTACGGTGTTTTGGCCAATTGTAGAATCCTGAGCATTAAGTTGAATGCCTAACTTCTCGATAAACTTCGCGTCACCTTGCCATGATTGTTGACTCCATAGTGTTGGGCCATGACGATAGGTAAAGATAGGCTTATCCGAAATGATCGAAAACTCCGTGATGTTTGGTGTCATATCGACGGCTTTCAGTTGGAAATTGATCAGAATGTTCGATGGATCAGCTAAAAATAGGGCGTTTTTTATATCAGCGGCCTTATCAATCATTGTCCAAACTTCAGGCGTAATGGATAACCCTGTACCGGGTAGTAATCCCGGTAAGTAGGGTGCTTCGTCATTGTTCTTGATGAATCCATTTAGACGAGTTTGAGAGAATTTATCAACGATGCCATTAGTTACGAAGAAGGCTTTAACATCCGCAACACTCACGTCCGATTTGGATTTTCGGTTGAACGGATAAAACGAAGCTAATCGTTGTTGGTAAGGTTGATACACTTCTTTTGACCACGCTGTATTCAAGTAATCGTGAGCTAACGACATCACCGTCTCATTGCTCTGGTGTACCACCTTATTAATCAGCTCTTCAGCGACAGCTAAATGATTGTTGGACAGGCTTGATAGTGACGCAATCGGATTACCAGCTTGCAACGTCACAGACAGTGTTTCAAAGGCGACCTTTTGTGGCTCTTTGGTCTCGTAAAACTTGTCTCCCCACTTTTTCGCGTTGATGAATGCTGTCAGTAGGTTGTCGATGGGCTTCTTACCTTGGTCATTGGCAGAGACCTGTTTTTTGTATGCTTGGAAACTAAGAGATATCTGACGAGCGGATTCTTTTTTATCAGGATCTTGAATCGGCATGCTTGCAGGATCTTGTTCCTTGTCATTCTTAGCTGGTATTTCTAGTTCTACATAGGTGTACTTGGCGATCGTCGAGTACAAACTGACTAGTGGATTATTACTGGCTTGCGACAGGCTCGTTAACGTGTTTTTTAGTTGTGTCGGGCCGGCCACTTCTTTGACTTCGACATTACGAACTAAATCACGCCAATAGTTAATGTAATCATTCTGATAGGTTTGTTTTAACTCTCTGCTGATTCGATGAAGCTCGAGTGCGCTAGGGTAAGCTCCAGCAACGCCTTCATAAGACTGCAATGCAGATTTAAGAGTCGGGGAATTGACCGATAAATCGAGTTCGTTAAACCCTGTCGGTGTGTAGATATAAGGAACTAAGTAGCCGGCGTAACTTGGCGAGAACTGGAGTACTGAGCCAAAATTATCACCTAACTCACCACGAATATCGACCCGCTTTGCGTAAGCCGTAGAACTTTGGATATGTTCGTACAACAGGGTTTCAATACCTGTCTGGGTAATCACTTTCTTAGCGAGGCTCTCTAAGTCATGATTCGATTTTATAGGCGTCAAGTTACGTGCAAAGATGTCATTTAACAGTACTTCAAGCTGAGCAATGTTGACGCTATCCGCCTCTCCTTGATCTTGCAGCGTACGAATGTAGTAGTTTTTAAGCTCTTGGACATTAGTTCTGTCTTTGCTGAAAAGTAAACGGTAGTTGTTAAGCAGAGACAGCGTTTGTGATTGATCTTCTAAGTTTACATATACAAACAGGTCTTTCTCGATCGTATTTTCCATCGAAGGGATAAGCACCTGTTGTAGCTCTGTGAAATAGGCCTCTTCCACTTCTTTCTTGATGCTAGGGTTCGGCATAAACGGCAAGCTATACCAAGGCTCGGGCTGATTGTAGAGGTTATAGATTCTCTGTAGTGAAAACAGGTTCGGAATGTTATCGGCCATATTCTCGATGTCATAAGGTGAGGCAGATATCGCTTCTTTGTAGCGCTCAAGCATCACATCCGCTCTGGTCTCGCGTTGGTTCTGGAAGTCAAAGTCGAATTTAATTACCAACAACACAGCCGCGAGTAAGCCAACCCAAGAGAGCGTGAACAGTACTTGGTTAACCAACAAAGTGTTCTCTTTGCGCTTGTTTACGCCGACCAACTCGCGTTCAGATAAGATCACGTGTGTCATGAGGTATTGGGCAAACAAGGTCTGATTAACAGGAATTTGCTCATTCTGTTGATAGTGTTCGTGACCTACAGAAAAAGATACAGCGCTAGCTAGCAAGTCTGATTGCGGAGAGCTTTGGCCGTCATGAGTGAAATAGAAGCCTCTGAACTGCAGGGCATCACTGAGTTGTTCACCTCGGTATAATCGATTGAGGAACAGCCAAAGGTTTTGTTTCAAGAGTCCAAACTGGAAAGGCGCACTAGCAATAGAATTTCGATAATCTTGATTCAGCTGGCCAGCCAATGCGTTGCTCATGTTAGCGATCAACTCACTGATTAAATGATCGTATTCATCATTATACCAGTTCGCATCGATACCACCGTGTGCAGAGTAAGGGGCTGTGACACCGAATACTTCATCCCTTTTTGATTCGTCAAAAGCAGAGAAGAACTGACAAAAGTCGCTGATGCTGCCCATATTGGAGATGACGTTATAAATCGGTAGGCTGACACCGAATGCTTGATTAAATGTCTTGATAGTTGATTTTATCTCATCAGCTTGCTGCGTTATTTTTTCATTATTTTCCAGTAGCGACGATACATCAGTAGTGAGTAACAGACCATTTGCAGCTTGTCTCGGGCGCCACTCGGTGAGTGATTGAGTGAGTGTCTTTAGATATTCAGGATGTTGGTCTTCGCCCATACTTACCGACACCAAAATAGAATGCTCGCTAACCCAAAACAAAACAGGGAATTCAATGTCATTGCCGAAGTCATCAAGCTTGTAGGCTTCGTAACCCATTTGAGTGATGATGCTTTTGTCTTTGTTTGGGTTTTGACTCAATAGTAAATAAATCGGTTGATCGTAACGGCTGGTTAAGCGAGTTTTGCGTTTTTGCCCGTTGATCATGCGCTTGAAATGGTTTGCTAATTGCTTTTTTCTTTTCTGGATCAGTTCTTTGTCGAAAGACTCTTGTTGCGATTTTGCGCTGCGTTTGATGAGCACCCAATAGCAAATGAAGCCGATAAGCGTAGAGATAATGGCGATAGTGGTCAGTGCCCACACCAAATAAGCATTGAGTGGTGTTAGCAAAATAACGCTAGAGGCGACGGTAAAAAAGGCGACAGAGGCTAGGGCAGAAATGCCTACTGTTTTCTTAACGTTGCCTGACTTGTTTGATTTGGCATCCGGCATAATCAGTTAGACTCTTCCTTGTTTAAGTCATGCGCAGAAGTGCGAACAATAATGGCATTTATTTGGTCGTTTTCTACGTACCAAGCTTTGGCTGTTCTCGCTTCTTCTGAGGTGTTGGCTCTTAATATCACTCGATAGTATTTCTTGTAAGGTGAGATTATTGGCTCATAAGCTGACGGAGAGAGATTTTTGATGAAAGCTTGGGCATTCTTTTTATTTGAGAACGTCGCGAGTTGAACCAACCAATTGGCTGAGCTTGGCGTGAAGTTAGTCGTTTTTTCGGCTTCTACCGCGTCAGCTTTACTCGCGTGACGAGGGGGGTTTTCCAAGTCATTATCTTGGCTGATGAAAACAATGTCTTTGATTTCTCCAGATAGAACGTAGCGTTGGCTAAAGTTCGGCAAAAAGGTGAAATCACGCGATCGCTGTGCGTGTGTTTTGTTGTACCAGAACTCTGTTAAACCAATACTGGTTGCTATCAAACAAAAGAAAAACAAGCTAGTAATGAAGTAACGCTTACGTCTTGTCGGTTTTCTTACGTCAGGTAGCTTTACCTTCGTGCGGCAGTGAACACCACTGGCGGTACGATATTGACTGATGGTTTGTTCTAGTTGGTGGACGAATGCTTTTAACTGTTCAGCGCCGCCTTCACGATATTGGCCTTTGAATCCAATATTGATGAAGAGGTAGATAATCTCCAGAAGATCGATCAGTTTGTGTGGCTGTCTTGCGGCTTTTTCAGCAACAGAGAAGAAGAGTTCACCACCATTACGCATGCCAAACAGTTCGCTAAGCAGTGTTTTGTTTTCCCAGCCGCGTTTTTCTCCCCATTCGGTGTAGATGATGAACTCATCGATGACTACGGCATACAAAAAGCAAAGTTTATCGATAACGGCAATAGGGTAGGTAAGCTCAGTGGCTTGAGCTTTTATATCGTTAATGCCTTGAATAAACTGCTCGCGGAAAACGGTTAAATCTTCGGGTTCAGACAGCGTTGAGATCTTGAGTGTTTTGGTCAGTAAATCACTACTGATGTTGATCAGTTGATTCTCTGCCTTATCAAAGTGACGCAGAAACTCTTCTTGGGTGCTGGTGGAGTGCACCGCAACTAATTTAGAGAAAGCTTGGTCAGACTCTGTATTCGCAGAGCCTTTTGATGCTTTATCTATGACAAGTGTTTCTTCGTCTAAATAATCCATGGCCATTATCTCAACGCGTATAGAACGACTTCGAGAGCGGGTATGCGAGCGTCGACGTGCAGCGCAATCGCATCACGTGTATCGAGCATATCCAACCAATTCCGGTCTTTGGTATCGACTTCAAAATAAGCTACACCTTGCATCGGTTTCAGCTCACTCGGTGCGATCGGAAGTGGCGTTAACGAAATGCCAGACAGCGAGCTACGAACGAGTTCCACAATCTTGTTGTTACTGCTGAGCTTCGCGGAAATAGGGAACAGTTCATTTAGCTCTGTACTGCTGATGTCAGACTTAACACTCAGAACGAAACGACGGTTGTAAACGCTGCTAGGGTCTTTGATCAACGTGCGAAGTAAACGGCGTTTCTCAAACAGTGAAATGTCCCATTTGAACTCGATGACTGAATCTTGCTGAACCAGCGTGAGTAAGTTTCTCAGGCTCGAAAATAGCGGGTTAAAATTGTCGTAGAGCTTGTCATATTTTAAAGGTTGGCACTCATCTGGAATCGCCGGTGTTAACGCCATAACTTGGGCTTCAAACTGTTTTAACTTTGAATACAGTTCGTGCGTTGGGTACTTGGTGTTACTGATGGTTAATTCAAACCACGGTAGCCAAGTGTTGAGCGTTTGAAGCCACAGGAAATCTTGCATCATAGACTGAGGACTTTTTTGCCCTTGGCCAGCCTCGATGCGTTTAAGAAGGTTCTGAGCTCGGTTACTGACCAGCGCATGAATTTCTTTGGCTCGTTCGCTAAGCAGCGTTGAAGCGCCGTAATGTAAGCAGGCTGGAATAAAAGCTCTATCAAGCATCACTTCATCGGAATCACTGATTTCTAAGATCTTAGCGACGGGAATCAGGGTGAATCCAGACGTGTCTTCTCCAACAAACTTGAGACCGATATTAAGCTGTGCGACATCAACTTCAACACTGGCATTTTCAGAGGTAGATGTGTCGAAGACGTTGATTGAGCGGGTGATGTAGCGGCTCTGTTCTTGACCGTCTTCACTGTAGTCATTGTTGCCTTGCAAAGAGATTGGCAGAGCAAGGTAAACGATGGTTTCAATGGTGCCTTTAGGTATGTCGACGACGATCTCTTGCTTGAGATTGAATTGGGTTCCATCGGGGAACACGCCAGAACAGCTTGGAATAGACAACTTACCGATCTTCAATAGATCGTGGTTCAGCACTAATTCGGTGATGCCAAAGAAAGGGGCAAAACCAGCCAGTGTTTCGATGTTCTGACGAATGTAGTTTTGCACGTAGCGGTCTTGTTGCTGAAAGTGCTGAG
This sequence comes from Vibrio sp. QJM3NY_15, assembly GCF_057785995.1. Classification (NCBI taxonomy): domain Bacteria; kingdom Pseudomonadati; phylum Pseudomonadota; class Gammaproteobacteria; order Vibrionales; family Vibrionaceae; genus Vibrio; species Vibrio sp. QJM3NY_15. The sequence continues at coordinate 1,996,381 of NZ_CM173517.1, read as the reverse complement.
GCGCAATAAACATCCCTTCTTGCCAAACTACTTTTTTGAAAGCGTCCACGTAAAATCCTTTTCTATTATTTTTATATATTGGCTTTTTTATTAAAAGATTTGCCACCAGCTGGAGTCAGGCTGTATCACGGCTAACTCTGCTTTCTTCCCTGTAATCGTTAACTCTAAGGTTTGCTCTGGGTCGGAAGGCATCATCAAAACGGTCTTGGTGGTGCTATTCTGGTAATCAGCGAATTCGACCAGTGCTGCAATGTATTGAGTGTTCTTATTGATATCTAACGTCAGCTTTTGTTCTGAGCTAGGCAGTACAATGGGTAATACCTGTTTTGAAACTAGGTTGGCTGCCAATAACTGCAAGTCATTGTTGTATAAATCAATAAACGGAAGTTGCTTGAACAGTTGTTGGTCCGTTAATTGATAAAGCCTAACCACTACTGGATTAGCTTGGTCGTCATTGTATTGGTTGACTGTCGCATCCGCTTTAACGGTCAACGAGTATTGAGTGACCACAGGAGCCGGATCTGATGAAGAACATGCTGCGATCAGTAAACAAAGGGATAAGAGTATGAGACGTTTCATTCTCTTTCCTCACTTTGCTTCTGCATGTTCTCCATAAACAGCGCTTTGAACTGGCGTCTGAAATCTCCGTTGTCTTGGCGGTGTTGGAAGTGTTTTCTGTAGATCTTCCAATACTTCTTATCTTTGTTGGTAAAAATGCCGTTACTTACGTACTCGCTAAACTGGTTCTCAAGTTGCTTTGGTGCAAACTCATTTAAGAACTGATCAACCGTCTGTTCCAACGCGTCGAACAGTGCTTTTTGTTGTAGCTGTGGGTTCTGTAAGTACTGCTGGTTCTTTTCAGTTAACGTAATGAGTTTGTCGATAGACTCTTCAATACGGGTATTGTTCTCAACATTAACCGGTAAGTACTCTAATTCAGTAGAAGAGAGAACGTTGCTATCGCCATGAGCGATTTCGTCCACTTCAATGTTGGGCACGACTTTGTCGTCATCTAAGTCTTCAAAAGGATCAGACGAGAAGGGGTCGTCACTCAATACATTCTTCGAAGAGAAGTTTGAGGTTTTCTTAACAGTCGAGACTTGTGGTGCGTCATCTAAAAAGTCTGTGTCGCTGTCATCGAGTTTTAAGTTGAAAGGTTCTATAAAAGTTTCATCCTGTGTGGTGTTATTGGTCGCGCTCATTTTCGGGTCACTTAATAGGCTCACCAGTAGTGTGTAGCCACCCAGTTTGATGATGTCACCATCGGTAATGACGTACTCTTTCTCTTTTGCCAGCGACTTGTCGTTTAACGACACTCCATTGTTACTGATGTCTTTAATCACGTAACCGCGGTCTGTTGGGTAAAGCTGGCAGTGAGTTCTTGAGATCCATTTCGTTTGATCGGGTAGCGCAATATCACATGATGGAGAACGACCTAAGCTTCCGCCACTTTCGGGCAGATACGTCACTCTAGAGGATACGACCTCTTCAGCAGGTACAGAAATCATGTGGACACTGATGGACAATGGCTACTCCTTGCACTTGGATATGGCTGAGTTAAAACTGTCTAAGAAACCTGAATAGGTTTTAAGGAATCGATTCGAGAAGTAGACCCCCATATCCTTGGTATCTAAGTTCGTCGAATTGAAGTAATCGAGTGGTAAAGAGGCTTTATCCAGTTCTCTTTTAAAGACCAACTCATCCTCTAAAACAACATCAATTTCCCTTTGTTTTAAAAGTCTTAGTAATACTTTAGCATCTCGTGGCTGCTTAACGACGTTAAATCCATTACGTTTTAGCCAAAACCATTTGTTTGAGCCAAATTTGGCAGAAAAGTTAAGGTTTAATTTTGACAATTCATCAACCTTCGGCTCCACTCCTGGACCAAAATACCAATTTAAAGTTTGTTTCGCGATAGGCGCTGAGAGCGTAGCGTATTCGTCACGTTCTGAGGTTTTGGTTGCAACGAAGAAACCGTGTTGGCTGCCACTATGAACACGCAGCTGTGCGTCAGACCAAGTGGTCATTGTAAGCTGATAAGGTTGTCCCATCATGCCTAAGGCGCATTTAACCTTGTCTAATGCGATTCCTTGCATTGAGGCGTTTTCATAGGTTTGGTACGGCGGCCAATCTTGCGTGGTAAGCATTAGGCGAGATGGCCCAGTTTTTACCTGAGCAGAAGCACTCATCGACCAAAACGTCGAGATGAGTAGGGTGAGTAACGATAATCTGATGGTTGAGGCTCTAGTTAACATCATTAGAGTGTCCTATCACTTCAGAAATTTTCAATATTGACACTGGCGGGTAATAGTCGAGCTTATGAGCGGCTTCGATATTAACAATATAGGAATATTGGCTAAGTGACTCTATAGGAATGTCTGAAGCTTTTTGAGTTCCTTTCAATATGTTCTTCGCTTTGTATCCAGCAAATTGACCAACATTGTAGTAGCGGCTAACAATACCAAATAAGGCCTTATGGTTTCTTATTGGGCTTTCGGTTGCCGAAAATGTGGGGATACCTTTCGAATGTAGCCCTGATACGACTTCCCCTCCTTGGGTGATGATGTATGAATCAGGTGGTAAATAAGCCATATCGACACCATCACGTTTCATATTGTTTATCGTGAGGTTAATTAAGTCGCTGTTTGACTTGCTTTTATCAATGTTTAGTGGGTACAACATAACACGCTTGTTATAAATTTCCGATAACTCCATCATTTTATTTGCGGTGATAATCGAATTATTTTCGTCAGCGTTATATATAACCCCAAGGCTTGAAATGTTATTGAGTTTTTCTATCGCTTTAAATTGTATTTCATGGGGTACGATGTGCGATACACCGGTAAAATTTCTATCGTCTGAAGATAAATCAGCAATCAACTTAGAACCCACTGGATCGGTGACAATACTGAACACAACAGGCGTCGAGTTATTCATTCTAAATTCGCTGGGTTCTGTATAAGTCCCTAGTAAATTCAAGGTGATAGTCGTACCAAAGGAATAAATGAGATCGGCATCTTTATATTCTAGATCTTGAATGTGTTGTTTGAGCTGTGCTTTATCCCTATTCGCATCGAGAATGGTAAACCGCACATCAACATGCTGCGATAGATAATCCATGAAGCCTTGCTCGGCATCGGTTACCCCTCTCCATAATAAAAGAATGACATGTTTTTCGTCACTTTTAGCAAAGGAAAGTGGGGTTATTAAAATAAAGCTAAGGACGAACACTATAAATCTCATGATTGAACCCCTAGCTTCTGTTTATCAGACTTCAGAAATATTGAGAAAAAGACAATTAAGCTAAAGGAACTTGCAAGTAATGACGCGCCAAATATAAGAATGGTTTGGTCGTAACCGAAGATACTTAAACATACCCCAGCTAACATAGGCCCTGCGATATTACCAATACGTTCGGTAAGTCTGAAAATACCGATGATTTTGCCTTTCTCGATCCCTTGCCCAGAAAGTAGGTCGATGACTAAAGGGATTTGAGGAGAAACACAGATGCCGTGTGCGATACCAATAATAATCACAATAAGTAGCAACCCTAACGTGCCTTGGAAAAAATAGAAGTTGAGCAAGGCAAGGGACGAAAGTAATCCGCCAATAAAAATAAAGGCCATTTTGTTTTTGAGTTTGTCGACCAAAATGGCACTCAATGGTGAAATTAGAATGATCGCGAGGCCATAAGCCATAATCACACGCCCAGATACAGAGCTACTTTCGCCAAGGAATTGGAGATAAACAGGGCAGATATAGTAAAGGAAACCGGTGAGTACGATCTTTGCTGGTATGGCGCTGAATATCGTGATCAAGGCAAAGTACTTGTTACTTAACAGCAGCTTGAAATCTTTTAATTTGACGGGCTTGCTTGAGTTTCCGGTGTTTGATTTTTCAAAAAACACATACACAAGCAATACACTGAGAGTTGCTAGTAATCCTGCGAGCATAAACGTTTCTGAGTACCCAAGTTTCTCCGCTAAGATTCCTCCGATAGCTGCACCACATAAAGAGCCAGAGAAGAATGATGACAAGAAAGTCGCCATGCCTTTGGTGCGATTAGAATCATTGGTGGTATCTGAGACATAGCCTTGCGCCGAAATGAACACGATACCGTAGCCGACAGCCGTGAAAGCGCGCGCTATCAGCAAGAATTCTAAAGATTGAACGAAAGCTGTCGCGATTAAACCGACACAAGTGATTAGCCCCCCAGTCATTAACGAATGTCTTCTACCTACTTTGTCTGACCAATAACCAGCAAACGGCAGCGAGATGGCCCAGCAAAGCATGAATAGGGATATGGGTAAGCTAGTGACTAGGTTTTCAGGTATCCAACCGGTTGTGTTTTCTAGCGAAGAGACGAACCTAGGGAAAAAGGCCAACGAAGACGCTTCTGAGAACACCAATAAAAACAGCGGCAAGCGAATGAATCGAAAGTCTTGTTTGTCGATATCTTGAGATGGCTGATTAGGATTGAGCCTAATGATCGCATGGTTGGTGAGGTTAAGCAGTTTGCCAATTTCATCGCGCGTAGAGATCTTCGCCAAGTGATTAACGATGTCTCGGTTCACCAACATGAACACTTTCTTTACTTGGTTCCAAGGCGAAATGATCATGAAATTGCACATGAACAGAATGATTTCGGCCACCACAAGGCAAGAGGCAACCAACACGGTAATCATGTCCATGACGCTTTCTTTGAGTAGGTTGATGATCAAATTATTGTCTGTGGTGACGTTCAATTGAATCGTATGACTGTTGTTGAGTGAGAACGTCGATTCTCGAATAGAAGGGTGCACAACTTGTTCTTCAGGGTAGCGATAGGAAGAGCCTGACTGTCCTTCAAAGTTAATCGAGAGAATTTCGCTATGGTGATCAACGAAGAAAGCAAACTCCTCTTCTAAGCCGTGCAGCTTGTCGTCAGGAACGCCTTTATCGAGTAACCCTTTAATCATCTGATTTAACGAGTCGCCAATCAGGTTGGACTTTTGTTCGAGCTTAACCTCGTAAATCTGTGAAAACTTGTCTAGCGATTGATACGAAACCCCAAGGTTAGCAATGATCGTTAGAAGGATAGCAAGTGAGATAATGAAAACAGGAAAGTGCTTATTTTTTAACTTCTCAAACTTAGACAATGAGTTAGGTGATTGCAGCGCCTTGTGAGCTTGGGTAATCGTTGGTAGCAATTCATCCGAATCGGTAGCGGATTCAAATATTGCAGTTGCGCCTTTTACTCGGCCTACAATACCTTTCAATAGGTACTTCAAGGCGATAAAGGCAATCAAGCAAGAGAGTAGTATCCAAATTGCCGAATAGAGAAACTGGAGCTTGAGCAAGAAAGTTTTCTGTTGCTCTAACAGCGTTGTGGAATAGTAGAGCTTTACTTGGCCTTCGACTAAACCAAAGGAGTTAGTGATGTCGAGCGATAGCTGACGGTCATGTTCTTTATTTCCCTCTCCGGTACTAAATAGTCGTTCGCCAGAACTAGAGACGACCACCAAGGCGGTAATACCGTCAACGATTTTTAAACGACGGTCCAGCATACTTTGGATGTTGGATATAGCTGAGAGAGGTAAGCCCAAACTGATGGCTTGGTTGATATCGTTATGTGTTTCTTCCAACACAATCTCATAGATAGAATCTGAGGTTTCAGTGAGTCTTTTCTCGAAATTGAAATAGTTTAACGTAGCATTTAAAGTGATGGAAAACAGCAAAACCGCCATGATCGCCAACATCAACTTAACCCGAAGAGACAGGTTAAGTAATGAAGGTTTGGTCAAGGTTTGGCTGGCTTTGCTGTTCATTAGTTAAGACCTACTTAATAGATAAATCGAAGTCGGCACTATTGTTGGTCGCGCTAACAGTAACTTGAGTTATCGGTTCGCTACGACTTAGACGACCAATACACTCTTCAGCCAATCTAGGCATCAATGAACGATTAATGATTTGTTCAACAGCACGGCCACCTGTGGTTGGGTCGGTATTACGGTCAACCACGAACTGAATGAAATCCGCATCCCAAGTGAATGAAGCTTGATATTGCTCTGCAAGTTTCTTCTTGATTCGGTTTAGAGAGATCTCAGTGATCTTCGCGAGCTCTTCATCATTAAGTGGGTAATAAGGAACAATGGTGGTTCGGCCTAAGAAAGCTGGCTTAAAGTATTGCTGCAGATCTGGACGAATGGCTTCAAGTAACTCATCGTTGTCGATACGGTCTGTGGTTTTAGCGCATACATCACAGATAGCTTGGTCGGCTGCGTTCGACGTCATAATGATGATGGTGTTTTTGAAATCGACGGTGCGACCTTCACTGTCTTTGATATGGCCTTTATCGAAGATTTGATAGAACAAGTCATGCACGCCAGGGTGTGCTTTCTCCATCTCATCCAATAGAAGCACTGAGTAAGGATTGCGTCGAATAGCTTCCGTTAACACACCTCCTTCACCAAAGCCGACATAACCGGCAGGCGAGCCGAGTAACATAGAGATCTTATGTTCTTCTTTGAACTCGGTCATGTTAATCACGGTAAGGTCGTTACTACCTCCGTACAGTTGCTCCGCAAGCGCCATGGCGGTTTCGGTTTTACCCACACCACTCGGGCCACACATCAAGAACACACCAATAGGTTTACGATTATCGGTTAAACCAGCACGGGAGATGCGAATCGCTTTTGCTAGCTCATTCTTCGCAACATCTTGGCCAATTACTCGAGTATTAAGTTCATCTTCCAAGGTAAGCAGCTTGGCGATTTCATCACTCATCATGTTGCCCACAGGGATACCTGTCCAATTGGCAATGACTTGAGCAATGGTGTTGTCGTCGACCATGGCATAAACAAGAGGTTCTTCCCCTTGAAGACCCGCTAATTCAGTTCTTAGAGTATCGAGTTGCTTCTGTTTGTTGGAATCAACCGCATTTTGCTCTTGTTCTTCGGTTATCTCTTGTTGAACAGATTTGACTTGGTCGACTAACTCAATCTCTTTTTCCCAACGCGTGTAATAAGCAGCCAATGCTTTTTGGTTTTCTTCAATTGATAGAGTGAGCTCTTTGATTAACTCAGCACTGTTGGAGAACAAGGCATCCTCTTTCTCAAGCGCCGACTTCTCGTTTTCTTGATAGCGAATGGTCTGCTCTAGCGTTTCCAATACCTCAGGTTTCGCACCTTGTGTCAGTGCAATTCGTGCACTGGCGGTATCGAGCAGGCTGATTGCTTTGTCTGGTAGTTGACGACTTGGTAGGTAACGGATAGATAGGTTAACCGCTGCTTCTATTGCTGACTCTGCGATAAACGCACCATGGTGAGCTTGCAATGAAGCGGCTACGCCACGCAGCATTTGCATTGCATCTTCAGCGTTAGGTTCTTCAATGGTTACGACTTGGAATCGACGTGTTAGAGCAGGATCTTTTTCGAAGTACTTTTTGTATTCAGCCCAAGTTGTCGCTGCAATGGTTTTGAATTCACCACGTGCTAGTGCTGGTTTGAGAAGGTTGGCTGCATCGTTTTGTCCGGCAGCACCGCCTGCACCAATGAGCGTATGAGCTTCATCGATGAAAACAATGATAGGAATTTCAGAGCTTTTCACTTCGTTGATGACGTCTTTTAAGCGGTTTTCAAACTCACCTTTAACGCTAGCTCCAGCTTGCAGTAACCCAAGATCTAGCGAGTGAATTTGTACGCCTTGTAACGCACTCGGGACTTCATCCGCGGCGATTCTTAGTGCTAAGCCTTCGACAACTGCGGTTTTACCCACGCCAGGTTCACCTACCATAATCGGGTTGTTTTGGCGTTTACGACATAAGATATCAATCGCTTTTCTTACTTCGGCATTACGGCCAGAAATTGGGTCGATATTCCCATCAATCGCTTGTTGAGTCAGGTTGACGGTGTATTTGCTTAATGCGTCGTTGCCTGCGGGTGTGGTGTCGACAGTTCCAGTAGCTGAAGGCGTGGCAGAGTTGCGTGCAATAGGGGTTTTCTTGATCAGACCTTGCAGAGATTCTAAAGACACACTGCTTAATGTTTCAAGCTGCAGGGTACTCACACCGAGTACGTTTTGTTGCATCAGCGCTTGAATAAGGTGCAAGCTGACAATCTCACCGTGACCGTAGTTTACAGATGCAATCATCCAAGCATCTTTGATCAACTCAGTTAAGCTGTGGCTTAATGTTGGCTGACCTTCATTACCTTTAGGCAACATAGAGATTTTCTTGGTCAGTTCATTAACTAGTGCGTCTAATGAAAGCTTTTGAGATTCGCACAGCGCCATGAGTTTTGCGTCTTTCTGCGAGATGAGTTGAAGAATCCAGTGTTCTGTTTCTATCGCTCCAACACCTTGGTTCATCGCCGCGCCCGCCGACGCTTCCAGCGCTTGCTTTAGCTCGGGAGATAGCTTTCCTACTAAGTTAGTGAGAGTTACTTGTGTCATAGTCAATTCCTTGTATCTCTATAATCTATACATTCCGTATTACGAACTACAAAAGCAAAATCTTTACGGTTTCATTGGGGTTACGTTCAGGTGCTAGGTAGTCAATCTCACCTAAACGAGCGGCAATAGAAACGTTGCTTGATAAACGGGGTCTGGTTAAATATGAACGCTTAACGTTCAGGTAAATGGCAATGGGCGTACTGTCTTTTAGGTAATGCTGAGTCAAAGACAACACGGCTTTGGCAAATTGATCATCTTGTTGAATTTCTAGAAACTCCTGTCTGTTTTCCGGAGTAACGAAAATATTCAAATTATTAAAGTGGGCTAGGCAGGTTTTTCCAACTAAAAAACCTTGTCCTAAGCGACTGTTGAAGTCACGGTCAGTACCGATTCGAGTCAATGAATCTGCAGGTAAAAGACGTCGTTCAAAGGCTTTACACTCAACTTCTATCGAATAAGGGAAAAAGTCATTTAGGATCTTTTTCAAAGTTGTAAGGCTGCGGCTTTGTTGGCTCAGTAGCAAAGAGTATTGAAGGTACTCTTTGTGTTCTTTCCCTAGCGCCGCTAAGTGATTCAATAACGCAGTTTTCTTCGGGTTTTGTTCGCTTTCAACGAGCAACCAACGTCGTGCATTGGTTCGATAGGTAATTTCGAAGTGTCTTTGATTGAACACGTCCAGAAAATCTTGCAGAGAATGATCTTCGTTGTGTATCGCCGCTAATAGCTCTTCGTAAATATAATTCGGTATCACGCCTTTAACGCCAGAGAGCGCTTGCTTCGCTAGTCTGAGCTTGGCCTTATTTCCCTTTAACGAGAAATATTGAATCTCCTGAGGATTGCCCGTCGGCATTGCCTCAGATTTCAATTGAATCTGTAACGGCGCGGTACTTTGGGACTGAAGTTGATCCAACAACCTCATCGCCTGTGAGAAGTCGTATTTCTCAGGCTGAGTTGCTAAATCTTCGATGAAGTTCTTCATATCATCTCCCTATGGCCATCGCTTTGACTATGTATCGCTGGCGGTATTACCGATATTTTCTGCGTTATAGACACAATTGACTACCGTGAATTTTAGGGTACTTTTTGACGATACCATCTCGTCCGTAAATACGGATCTTGAGTTGAATATATCGGTCAAAGCTACAAAATTGCTGGAAGAAGCGATTTAACACATCGGCAAACGCCAAATAAGGGGAGGTCGCATCGAGTGTCAGTTCAATCTCGGTTCCGGGAGAGAACACGTTCTTGCCCAACACGCGAATAGCGGACACTTGGGAGTTGAACGTAATGGAATGAATCATCTGAATTTCAGCGCTTGATACCTGTTCACGACTACACAAACTCAACATGTGCTTTAGGTCGGCGACTGGGTTGCTCGATTGCACCAATGATGAAAAATTGGTGTTCAGTAAACTAATAAATTCCCAATGGATGTTTTGGTCAACTTCTTTGGGAATGGGTGCTGAAGGTGGATAAATAGGTGAAAACTCACCGGGTAGGTCGATGCTTTCTAGGCATTCTAACGTGCCACTTACACCACAAGCTTGTTTGCCATTAGTACACAGTAAGCGAGTACCGAGTAGCTTACTGAATTCAGTATTTGGCGTTTCAGATAACGAAATCGCAATGCTCATTTCACCGAAGTGATTGTGTTTGCTTTGCCAGTAGTCGTACTGTTGGTTGTGTGAATATTTTTCTTTAAAAAGAGGGACTAAAGGTATCTCACCATTGGGCGTGATTTCGTAAACGTTCTGAATTTCAATGATTTCGATATTGTTGTCACTGTGCGCGTCGGCATTGACTGGAACAGAAAGGGTTCTGTGATCGTAAGGGATCGGCTCGCCTGTTTGTTCGAACAAGTTAATCGCGGGCATCACATTGAGCTTGAAGACATCTTTATTGAATAAGCGGATAAACTCAGACGGTAATGATGACATGAATAAGTTAATGACGATTTCAGATTCGTCAAATTGTCTCGCGTATTCGGCAAAATTCTTGAGCCTGAAGAATTGTCGCTTCTCTTTGAAAAAGAAGAATTCGTTAATCAGTTGGTAACCCGTGAATTGATTTCCATGCTCAGGTAGAAACTTAAACTCGAGGTCGCTAATTCGGTTCTTAAGCTGGTGGCTATCAACGGTTACGTGTCGAGCGCATTCACTGTCTGAAATCGAAATCGACAAGGTGTTATTGAGAAGAAGTTCGACTAGTGAGTCTGCGTTATTTTCAAACCCTTTGACAAAGAAATCGAGGTCATTCAGTTCTAAATGGCTGAAATGTACTTCTGGGTCACCAGTGTTCAGTGATATTTGAACAACAGCAGAGCTTTGATTGGCCGATTTGGGTCTGTTAAAACTAAATGGGGCGCTTAAAGCTTTGATGTTGCTTAGGTTAAACGGGGCAATTTTAAGTTCATCAACGGTTCTAAATAAGCACTCATTTTTTGTGTTTGTACTCGAAAACAGAGACCCTTTTGGCAAGATGTTGGATTCAACAGGGCCGTCTTCGGTAGTTAATTCAAGATAAGCGACACTAGGCACAGTCTGAATATAAGAAGGATAGAGGACACTTAAAATGCCTTCAATAACCTCAGGTAACTGCTCTGATAGCTTCTTTTCTACCTTCGCATTTAATAGTGCTACGCCATCCAAGAGACGAGCCATACTTGGATCTTCGATCTTACCTTGATGAATATTGAGCTTTTCAGCGTGCGTCGGATATTCTTGGCCAAACTGTCCTAATGAACGGCGCACAAAGGCCAGTTCCTGCTCGAAGTAACGCATAATAGGTTCAGTCATAGTTATCTTCTTCTAAAGAGGTCGTTAAGTCGCTTAATGCGATTTTGGAATCAAAGATTAGGTCCTGTTCACCATAGCTAGTCTTTACCTTGGCAATGATGTTGAACGACAGTGAGTTATCGCCTTCTTTACGTTCACCTAGCTCAACGGATATGTTGTGCAATCGTGGTTCAAAGCTTTTAATCCATGTTTCTATACGTAAGGTAAGCTGAGTCTTTTCTAAGGTTGCACTCAATAACTGAATATCTTCGATACCAAACTTCAAGTTGGAACGGTTTACTTCGACCAATCTGTTGTCAATGTCTGTCAGTGATGCCTCAGCTTCTAGGAGTTTGGTGAGATGGAACTTGATGTCTTCAATCTCTGCATCCTTATAAGGCTTCGAATCGCTAATAAAGGTTGTCCAAAAGCTCATTACGCCACCTCATTTAGGTCGGTAGTTAGGACCACTTCGCCACTGAAGTAATCAAACTGGTATTGAGGAACAATGCGCAGAGTACAAGCGAAGCTGCCAGCTTGAGAACTCGATTCCGTCACGCTCACTTTGGCGAAGCTGAGTGGGTATTTGGATAAGGTTTCCTCATTGGCAAATGAAACGTTACTTGAGAACTTCTCTATCCAGTGTGTTAAAAACAACTCACATTCTGTGGCGTTGTTGAAGCTACCTATCATCTCTCTTACTTGAACTTTTAGGTAGTGCGCGATTCGGCAAGACATCAGTGTGGTTTGAATTTGGGTCAGTACTTTGTCGTTGTCACTTTGTCCGCATTGCCAAATCGAATTGTTACCATTGAAGTAAAACTTATCGGTTAAAGGACTCTTCGCTAATGGGATAAAGCCGCTCTGCGCGTAGAAATTCGACAGTTGCCCGAACAAGCTAATGTCCGTTACTGGCTTTTGCAGGTGGCTATCGAAATAGTGATTCGCAGGAAGGTTGATGACGGCGCCTTGAAGCTTATCGTTCCAACGAGATTTCAAAAAACCAAACCAGTTCACACGGTGGAACTCTCGCATGATCGTGGTTGCCAGTACCATGTTGGCTAAACCCCAACAGCCTTTACCTTGCTCGTTATAAATAAATCCTGCTCGTCGGTTTTGGTAAGCCTCACGAAGGCGCACTTGAGGAAGCGCCATGCCGATAAAGCGAGAACTTGGTTTACTGCGTAAATCTTGCCACGCTTTAAAGTCGGGGCCGGAAAGGATCTTGTTGATACGTTCTATGTCTGATAGCCAATCTGCGCCGCTTTCACCAAAGAACGTGGAGACTGGCGAAAACAACATAGGGCAGAGTGTCGCTTCACCTAATTTTCCTAACAGTTCTACGGTAAACAGATCGTCGTAATCAGCGTCAAAATCGATGTCCATCGAGATAGGGTGACTGAATGTGATGCAACCAAAAGGGTTTCCACCTAAGGTATTCAATTCGTTGTTGCCTATCTTGTTATACAAGTCGCTGGATTTGGTTGAATAGGCTTGGTTTACGTCACTGGAGATCTCCGCCCAATTCATATCGAGTAGCTTCACATGAGCTCTTTGATAGCTGACGGGTAGGGAAACAAGTTGTTGAAGGCTTAGCCAGTTACGTTCTAGCTTTTGAAACTCTGGTTCATGTAAGACTTCATCAAGCTGCAAACTGAGCTTAGTATCGATTGTTGATATAAGTGTTGATATCAATGAAATTAGTGAGGATTTAGAGCTTAAGGAGTGTTTGTCTAGCTCAGATAACAGAGATAAAGCCTCTTTCATAAAGGTATTATCTGTGTCATCTAATTGGTTGAATTTGTTTTGCCATTCTGTATTTAACTTCATACAAAATTTTGGCCGGATTGCTCCGGCCAAATCCATATTAGCCTGGAATCTTCGCAACCATTCGAACTGAGGTAGTCAATTCTTCAAGTTGTAACCAAGGTCTTAAATGAGCGACTGCTGAGTAGGCACCCGGCTTACCAGGTTGCTCGACCACTTCAATGCGAGATTCACAAAGAGGGGTTTTTGCACGTTGCTCATTACCAATTGCACCAGCGTTGGTGTATTGGTCGATCCATAGTTGTAGCTCTCGTTTGATATCCGGAGCTTCAAGATTCGAGCCTAATTTGTCTCGACCCATTACTTTCAAGTAGTGGGCGATACGGCTACTCGCCATGATGTAAGGTAGGCGCGCAGAAATTGCCGCGTTTGCTGTTGCATCTGGGTCAGTGAAGGTTTTAGGCTTCTGAGTTGTTTGACCACCGATAAATACTGCGTAGTTAGAGCTTTTGTAGTGAACCAAAGGAAGGAAACCAAGGTCTGAAAGCTCTTTCTCGCGCTCATCTGTTAGGTTAACTTCTGTTGGACACTGCTGAAGTAGATCGCCAGCTTCAGACTTGTAAGTTAGGTTTGGAAGATTCTCGACCTTACCACCGTTATCTAGACCACGAATAGAAGTACACCAGCCAGACGCGGTATACGCTTGAGTCATTTTAAGACCCAGATCATACGCTGCATTTGACCAAACTAGCTGATCATTGCTGGTTGGTTTAGGATTGCCATCCATATCAGTGCTAAGTTCTTCATAAGAGAACACATCCGTACTTAGACCTTTGTCACCATAAGGTAGACGAGCCAGAGTACGAGGCAGCGTTAGCGTTACGTAACGTGCATCATCACTTTCACGGAATGAATTCCATGCTGCGTATGCAGGAGAGTCAAAACCAGCGGCTACCGGTTTGCCTTCAGAGAAGGTTTGGAAGTCGTTAAACTCAAACATCTCAGCATTTGCAGCAGCAATGAATGGTGCGTGACACGCTGCAGCAACTTCACCCATGTAGCGAAGTAGGGCAACATCTTCATCTTTCGCGCTAAACTCGTAGTCACCAATGAACGTACCGTAAGGTTCACCACCAGCAGTACCGAACTCACCTTGGTAAACCGCATTGAATAGTGGGCTGCGGTCAATCGCAGGCGCATCTTCGAATTGATCAAGCAGCTCTTCTTGAGTGTAATCGACCATTTTGATCTTAAGATCACGGCCAAGTTCGCTCTCTTTAACCAGTTTTTGTAGACCACGCCAAGAACCTTCAAGCTTTTGTAGGTCTTTCTGTTGCATGACTTCAGATAACTGTTGAGACAGTTTCTTGTCAATCTCAGAGATAGCGTTTTCAATGGTCTTTGTAACGTTCTTATCCCATGTCACCGTGCCAGAAAGAGCTTGCTCTGTTAGTACAGAAAACAGTTCTTTCGTGGTGTCAGCGGGTGTTTGAGTGGTTGCTTCAATCGCACGGTCTAGGAAGCTCAGTGAGCCTTCCGCCGCCTCCGGTTGCGCTTGATTCTCAGTTTCAGTACTCATTACTCAGCTCCTTCTTCTTTAATACCAAGCTCATCAGAAAGAGCATTAATCGTATCTGCACTTTGTAGAACTTCTTTAAGTAGCTTTTCTAGGTCGCGAGAACGATCGGCTTTAGAAAGCAGTACCTTCAGTTGATTACGGGTTTCGACTAGCTTCTTAAGCGGTTCAACCTGTTCGATTATCGCTTCAGGTTCGAAATCTTTCATCGAATTGAACTTAAGGCTCGCCGCAAATTGGCTGTCATCACCAGCAAGAACGTTATCGACTTTTAATGATAGCTCTGGACCTACACGCTTCATTACCGTATCGAAGTTGTCTTTATCAACGTTATAGAAGGTACGATCTTCTACTTCTTCTTTATCTTGCTTGTGGCCTGAGTAGTCACCAATAACCCCAACAACAAAAGGGAGCTCTTTGGTTTCTACAGCGCCATTAGTCTCAACGTCATAGGTAATACTTACGCGGTTCTTACTTACGCGTTTATGTTGGGAATTTAGTGCCACGGTAACTCTCCTTGTTTAATTACTTAGCAGTTGAAGTAACTTTAGCTGTAGTAGCATCGAAGCCAACTTCAGGGCCTTTCTCGATCTTACCGCCGTCTGATTCAATGTAGTAAGCTTTAGAAATTTCTGTGTAGGTTAGGCTGAATGATTCGCTTGGAAGTGAACCGTCGGTACCCGACATGTTGTAGCTAGACATACGAGCCATTTTTAGCGTTAGAATCAGGTATGGATCAGCACCAGAACCTTCACGGTTTGGTTTTGTCATCACGATTTCAACAGTGCGACCTTCAGGGCCTGGCGCATATAAGAATGTGGTTAGATGCGGTGTTGCACCATCACAGCCACGAGTCATGTTGACTTCACCAAGAGCAACCATACCTTGGTCCGCATTGTTTGCATTACCTACATCGATACCAACACCACGCACTGCACTCCAAGAAACGCTATCAAGTGCAAAGAATCCATCTTTACCCCCGATCTTTTCTACCGTTGCTGCACCTTTTGGTGTCGTACCATCAATTCTCATAAAAATAGAAGCCATTACTTTCTCCTTGCTCAACGCATTAATGTGCTTTACCACTCAAAATCTTGCAGGCTGCTCGATGATGAGTTGGAAGTCGGTTCAGATGTTTGGTTTGTATCTGTCGTACTATTTGAACTATCAGGAACTGGCGATACTGCCGCTGGCTCTTCAATAGTCGAGGTCGCTACCGGAGTTCTCACCGGAGCGGAAGTTGTTAGAGGAACCGACTTTCCCGACAAATCGAGTTTGTCTAGGTTGTCCATTCCGGTCATTTGATTGATCTGGGCGATGACATTGTCATTGCCAACCATTTCTTGGAGTAACTCAGGGAAACTCATGTAGCCCCAACGAATAGAACGCTCAAGTAAGAAAGCGATAGGGCTATGAGGCTCTGTTTCTTTAAAGTATTCCGCTATTTTTCTAATCTCTTGAAACGCATGGTCACGATTCACAATGCCGTTGATGCTCGATACATTTTGTACGGCCATTTGAGTTTGAGCGGGTTGACCGTTTGCTGCCTGAGCCGGACTGCCATTAGCAACACTTTCATTACCCTGATTTACTGGGTTAGCTTGGCCTGGACTTTGGTTTGCTTCAGATGCGGAACCTAAGTCGTTCGAGGCTGAATTCGATTGTTGGGATGCCGAATGTATCGAATCACTTTGCTGAGGCTCCTCAGGTGCGTTCTGTAGAACGTGGAAGTCGTTATCCAAAGGCCAAGGCGTGAATTTTTCTCCAACAAGAAAATGTATTGCTTTAATCAGATCACGCACGTTGGTCTTGATGAAGTTGAAACTGATAACGGTTGCGCCAACGGCTTGGCATTTTCCTGCTAGGTTTTTTTCGGCAATTTCTAATTCACTATAAATATTCGCCAATTGAAAAAGTATTTCTGAAACGCTTTGATCAAACAAACCTAACGCTGTTTCTTTCAGCTCTGCAATGTTGCCTTTACGCTCAGCTGTGAGGTAATCGCCGAATGTAACACCACCGCAAAAATCGAGCATTTGAAAAGGGATGTACACAGAGCTTGAGTCAGCAGACTCTCCAACTAATTGAAGTAGGGGTTTAGTTCTGAATTCAGTGATTTCCTTTGCTTTCTCTGCCTCGTCAGAAGCTTTGAGTTTAGCTTCTGGTGGCATTGGATTGAGCGTGTCCCAAAATTGGTCGATGAAAAGATTCAGAGTAGGGACAGCGTTAGCAAGGTTATAAAACGGCTTTGAAGTGAAAAGTTGACTAGTGATGTACCAACCTAATATTTCGAGGTCTTTAGATTGCTCAGCAAGTGTTTCTTCTGAAACTTTTCTCAATTCAGCCCAATTTTCTGTATTGGCATCAACAATGGCGGGGTCAGACGATGCATCAGGCGTTTCAACCAACTGTCGAAATGAAGATTGAGCGCTATTGTAAACGTTTCTCAAGCTGCGGTAGGCACTTCGATCTAACTTCAAGTAAGAGCCTGATGGCTCTTCATTTGAGATTGGAACAAGTAGGTTAGCGATTTCTGTCATATACATCCTGTAAAAAATCTATTTGTTATCCCGCTCGCATTAAGTGTTAATTTCGATACATATTCCTTATGTTTCGTAAACACTTGTTAACATTTATTAATTCTAGAGCTTTTTCTTGAAAAGTCTCATGCAAAATAGATATTTACTTAAAACTTTGAACTTCATCTAAGAAAGTGGACGGATGTCACGATTATTTGAAACCCTATGAAATGTAAGGTGTTTAACCACCAATCATCACGGTTGGCATGCCAAGAACAATCGTGCCACCGTGGCTTGTAGTATCGCCCATACGCGCAGCGGGTTTACTCATTATGAGCACAGTGGCACTGCCTTTGATGATGCTATCTGGAGGCCCGACACAAACGCACATGTCCCCAAGCGTCGCGGCTGGCATATTGCCAATGAGAACCGTAGGGACTCCTGGTCCACTGATTGGCCCGCCAACGTGGGGAATGGGTGGAACCGCGGGCGTCTGCATTGGGCAAACATGCATATCAGTTAATCGTGCGGCTAATGTCATCGTTCACTCCTGTCATCTGTAACTTTATGATTGGCTGCCTTTGGCAAGCTCGAGAGCAATACCAATGGATTTCTTATAGTACTCGTCGGTTTTATCCCAATTGGGTAAGGCCGCAGAATGGTTGATCGCGCCTGCGACTGCCTTCGAGTATAGAAACGGGTCGGGCAGAACGCTGGGTAAATCTGGAGCCACGATACTGCCTGTTCCATTCCAGAATACGGCTTGAGCCAACCAAGATGGCCCGCAATTCAATTTAAGCTTGTTGGAAAAAAGCTCGCTTTTTCGTCTCTGTTCTTCTGAAGGTGATTTCACCCAAGCCTTGGCTGTTGAAATACACTGTTTTTGCATTGTAGACCACACATCATTTCTTGCATCGAGTGTATGCGCGCCCCACCAAATGGCTTCTCGAACAGGCAGCCCGTGCGCAAGAAACTGAACCAAGTCGAAATAGAGTTCGTTTTCCAATAAAGCTTCAATGGAATCATCAATGTTGAGCTCTTCATCAATCAGAGCTTGTGCTTCGTCAGAGCTAGAGAACCTGTCGAGTAATTGTCTGCCAGTCTGATATGGAATTTTCTTATACATGTTTTCGTTCTACCTAAATTTTGTCCGAGGTGACTGATGATCTTCCATCGCGATTTGATATTGATAGGTGACTTTCTTTGAACACATTAATTCACCTTAACAATTGCGCCTTTCAGCTCGCCCATCACTCCGCCATCAAAAGTGCCTTTCAAACCAGATTTAAATTCGGCACTTAATGAGCCTTCAGCTGACAGTGTCGTATCCGCTTTAATGGCGACACTGAGTCCTTTGATACTGTTGGAGCTTGTTGCTTCGAGAGCGGTTGTCACACCGGATATCTTATTGGCGGATGTTGCCTTGCTCGTCACATTCAACCCTTCAAGGTTTAGCGCGCTGCTCGCTTTAATATCAATGTTGCTGGCTTCAATACTGATGGAAGATGAAGACATGGTGATCTTACTTGATCCTACCGTCAGCTCTATCTTGTCATCGGCTTCTAGCGAGATGGACTTACCTTTCTCACTGATCGCTTTGTCTGAGCTCAATGTGTAGTTATCTTCAGTTGAGACGGTAACTTGCTTGGTTGTTTTCTGTAGCAGTTCGCCTTTGATTGTCTCAGTCAGGTTGTTCTCGACTTCTTTGGTGAAGTCTTTGGTCGCGTGCATATACAAGAGCTCATTGTCTTTCTTATCATCGAAATAGAGTTCATTGGCCAATCCGCTTAACTTAGTACTAATGCCTGTTTTCGTCGAGTTCGCTTCTTTGTAAGGCGGCGGATTTTTACTGTTGTAGACGCTTCCTGTAATAATCGGTTGGTCTGGGTCGCCATCAATAAAGCTGACCAGTACCTCTTGTCCTACTCTCGGGATAAACTGAGCACCATAACCACTGCCTGCCATCATCTGAGCAACCCGCACATAACAACTTGTTTTGTCACCAGAGGCCTCCGTATCCCAATGAAACTGAATACGAACTCTGCCTTGGTCATCCTGATTTATCTCACCCGCGGTGCTTCCTGCGACAATTGCGCTTTGTAGGCCGTGTATTCTGGCCTTATCTCGCGGCGTCGGATAATTAGGAATTGAAGTATCAAGTAGGGTGAGCCGTGTCTCACAGTGATTTTCAGTGTTGTATCGAGTGTGAAGTTCCGTGACCAGATAATCGCCGAGTTGAGATTTGTCTAAGTGGGATGACAGTGAGAACCATGTACCTAATTCACATGAATCGTGTTGTGCTTCGGCTTCGACAGTTTGATAATTTTGTTCTAGTTGTTCGATACGTCGTTTAACTAGATTACTGGCGAGATCTTCCATTCCACCCGTGATGCCAAGTTTCGGGTAAAACTGTTTCGTTAACTTGGTGTTGTTAGCGATTGTATGGCTGGATTTCTTCTCTTTACTGCTCACAAGTTTAGTCTGTGAGTAGTCATAACTGGTTAATTCGATGCTGGCGCCATGAAACTGGCTTTGTGGCATCCATTTATCAAGTAATGGATTACTGCCTGAAGGAACTTCAATCATGTCGAGTTTGCTAGGATCAGATTTTTGAAAAGGGCTCTGCGCGTCTTGCAGCATCATTAGATGGTCGGAATCGCTGTGTTGAAAAAAGTAGTGAACGCCTTCCTCTGCGAGCAAGCGTGTTACAAAATCAAAGTCGCTTTCATCGTATTGAACGCAATATTCACGTTTTGACGAGGGCATCGTGCCAGCCTTAAAGGAGCCACTGAAACCAGCTTGGGTTAGCACATCTGAAACGATGTCTTTGGTCGATTGGCTTTGATAAACACGGAAAGAGTGGGTGTGTTTCAATAACCAGAACCATGGCCTTAGGGTGACGCGGTAACTAGAGTACTGCAGATTACTGTCCATACCCAGCAGTTGAACTTGTGTAACAATGCCGTTGAATACTCGCGTAGCGGTCAAGTTATCGGTGTCATTAACAAAGCGGGTGATAGAGAGTTTTTGGCCCAGTTGGTCATCGATAACGAAGTTCTTTGAAATGACTGTTAGTTCGATTTTAAAAGGCTTCGATAAGTACTCAGAAATAGCAAAATCGCTGACTGCATGCTCGTTGCTTTTAGAATCTTTTGCCACAATCGTACTGGCAGAAGGGGAGAAATTATCCGTCATAGGCTCGCCTGATAATGCTCGAAGGTGTCCTGACATAAGGTTATGTCGATACTAACGAACTGACTTGATGTTAAAACTTTATATCTAAATTTATAGCATAAAGTAAATAATATAATAAGCACCTTAACAAAGGCGTGAGGTGTTTCCATTTTATGAAAACAAATAACATTAGTTTAATTATGGTAATTAGTTGCCGTTTTATATTGTTAAGTGTCATTTAAATACGAGGTTATTGCGACGCAGAGGGGGATATAGGGAGATCTTAAATAATATATAGAATAATGTGTTGCTAGAGACAGTATGCCGTAGTAATAATATAAATATTGCTAGCATGTTACATTTCTGGGCTAGTGGTTATTCAAGGATAGAATAATGACGAACACAAAAATCTCGTTACGGTTTACCGTTGGAGGGATGTTTTTGCTTGCAACGGTACTGACAGCGATCGTTGCGGTTTCACTTCAATACTACTTCAGTAAAAAAATGGCGACAGAGCATACCTTGTCCAAGTTGACCATGGTATCTCAGGACTTAAGCGACTATATCGGTAACGTCGACTCAGACGCGATAAATACTGCTCGTTTACTCTCTTCAGTACATCGCTCTATTAGCCACCAGATCTCTCGGGAAGAGTCGCGTGGAATTCTCTCAGAAGCGATAAAAGACAATCCGCTGTTTTACAGTATTTATATTGGGTCTTCTAACGAGCGTTTCTTTCAGATTATCAATCTGGAATCATCTCCTTTTGTGAGAGATAAAATCGGTGCTGATAGTTCAGACCGGTGGGTTGTGATTGAGATCAGTGATAGAGAAGCAGGCCGTATCCGTACGACCAAATACTATGACCTTGAGTTTAATCTCAGGGAGTCAAAGACAGAACCGAGTAATTACTTTCCGACGACAAGACCTTGGTATGAATCCGCTAATACAGAGACGGTTGAAAAAACGCAGCCTTACCTTTTCCAGCATCTCCAGATAACGGGACAGACCTATTCTCTAGCCTTTGAATCAAAAGCTGCTGGCGATATACAACATGTGATAGGCATCGATATCGTCTTGTCATCTTTGGCAAGCAAGTTATCTGCGAGTGCATTGGATCTTGATGAAGACAGTCAGGTTGAATCTTTCTTATATTCCAAATCCGGCAACATTATCGCGTCTAATCGTGATGTTGAAACGACACAAGTATTTCCTCAAGCTAGTGAAATCAATTGGTCTTCTGAGCAACAAGCCATCATAGAAAAAACACCTCCTTTGTTGTTCTCTAATCAAAATGATTGGGGACCGATGGACTTCTCTGTATCTGGAGAACCACACGGTTACGCGATTGATCTCTTAAAAATGATCAGTGAGATGAGCGGGGTTAGATTTGAATTTGTGAATGGTTTTTCGTGGGCGGAGTTAACCGGCAAGTTTCAAGAGGGAAGCATTGATGGCCTGCATTCAATTCAGAACTACGAAAGCAACGGCGTGAAAGGTTTATACACTGACGCTATATATGAACTGCCTTTCTCTGTTGTCACTCGAGGTGACGTTCAAACCCTATCAAATTACGCTGAGCTTGAAGGTGAAAAAGTCGCGATTCTATCAGGGTGGTCGATTACACCTCAGTTGAGAGCAGACTTCCCAAATATCGAGCTTGTTGAGTTTTCCGACATGGAATCGGCATTGGATGCTGTTGAAAATGGTGAATATTTTGCGGTACTCGATGCTAAGCCCGTGCTGTCGTTTTCATTGGATAAATTTTTCCATGCAAACCTCAAAGTGAATGAAGCGCTATCGGACTTGAAAGCGAGCTATCCAAACCAGTTTCACATTGTGCTGCAGAATAAACATCAACAGCTGTTACCAATCATCAACCAAGCCATAAATGCATTAACGGAAGAACAAAAAGCCGCATTATCGCAAAAGTGGTTTCAACATCCGGCCCTAAATACCGGTACAACCATCCCTTATACGGAGCTCTATGAAAGAACTGCGACAGCGACCACTGAAGGCGAAATGGTTAAGATTGTGCTTAATGGTGAAGCTAAGCGCTTATATCTGAAAAAGATTGAGACGGGCGCGCAGTACTCTGAATATTTTGCAGTAGCGATACCAGAAGCGGAAATTTATAGTGCGGTGAATAAGCGAGTGGCAACCTCTATTGGCGTGACCGTGCTTTTGATGAGCCTAACCTTACCCGTAGCTTGGATCTTTGGTGCGCCTATTGTCCGTCCTATTCGTCAGTTAAAAGCAGAGACGAGTAAGATTAAGCAGCGTGATTATGACAGCGTGACCGTGCTGGATACTCGAATTAAGGAAATATGGGAGCTGTCAGTTGCAGTTAAAGAGATGTCGACAGAACTCAAACAACATGAGCAAACTCAAGAGGCGTTTGTTGAGTCGTTTATCAAACTCATCGCTCAAGCGATCGATGATAAATCCGCTTATACAGCAGGGCATTGTAATCGTGTACCAGAACTGGGTTTGATGCTGGCTGATGCGGCTGAAAAATCGCAGTCTGAGCACTTCAAAGACTTTAAGTTCGAAAATGATGATGAGCGCCGTGAGTTTAGAATTGCGGCTTGGCTTCATGATTGTGGCAAGATCACGACACCTGAGCATATCGTCGATAAAGGAACGAAACTTGAGGCCAACTACAACCGAATTCACGAGGTGAGAACGCGATTTGAGGTACTTTGGCGTGATGCGGAAATTACGGCTTTGAGGAAACAACTTGAAGGCACGCTACCAGCGCAACAGATAACCGATGAGCTTGCAGCGACGAAGCAACAACTACAGGATGACTTTGCGTTTATCGCGACATCGAACGTTGGTGGTGAATTTATGAGTGATGATAAAGTCGCGCGTATTCGATCTATCGCTGAAACGACTTGGACTCGTAATTTCGACGACCAACTCGGTTTGTCACCAATAGAGGCGATGAATAGGGTACTTAGTTCAAGTTTACCTGCGACAGAGCCACTCTTGAGTGATAAGCCTGAGCACATAGTGAAAAGGGATAGGCCATTAGAATTTGACCCGAAACACCAGATCAAGATGGACGTTCCAGAGCACTTATACAATTTAGGTGAAGTCTATAACTTGAGTATTGCTCGTGGCACCTTAACTGCTGAAGATAGGTTTAAGATAAATGAGCACATGCTTGGTACCATCAAGATGCTTGAAAACCTGCCATTCCCGAAAGAGCTAAGCCGTGTACCTCGTTATGCGTCGACTCACCATGAAACACTCAAAGGCACAGGCTATCCAAGGAAGCTCACAGCAGACGACCTTTCAATCCCAGAACGCATTTTGGTTATTTCTGATATTTTTGAGGCGTTAACCGCTGCCGATCGACCTTACAAGAAAGCGAAGCCAATTAGCGTTGCTGTCGACATTATGTACAAAATGGCGCTGGATGAGCATCTAGATATCGAGCTGTTTAGACTGTTCTTGACCAGCGGCACGCATATCCAATATGCAGAAGAGTATCTGAAACCGGAACAGATTGATTTTGTTGATATCAATAAATACCTCGAAGTGACTCGCCAGATTGCTTGACCAAAGATTGGTTTGTTAGAACGAGTTCTATGAATGAAAGGCGCACATGAGTGCGCCTTTTTTATATCTGTGGTTTGGAGTTAAACGGAGAGAAAGGGTGTTGATACCTATATCTTGGTTGAGATCATTGATGGATGGATCTGCGTTTTAAAAGTTGACTGTCAGTTGTCGACACATTGCTTTCGACCAACTTTGGGGTGGGTAAGGGTTGGTACACTCATTTGTTATTTAAGCTTATGAATAACATGTGTTTATTGTCTTTTATTGCTTCGTTTTACTACTTCTCTTGTGGTTAATAAAAATACTACCTTAGTCTAAATTGTCGACAATTAGCTTGATTGTCGACAATTTAATCGTGTATTTTATATTCATGTTATGGAATTGTTGACAATTAAGGCTCAACAATCAGAAGTGAGCAGCGTGAATATGAATACTGCGATAAAAGATCTCACCTTAAGTGCAAACACGAAAGCTCGTGTGAGCGATAAAGAAAACACCAAGTCAGAAAACCTGACGGAATACCTCGTTGAGGCAATTGTTAACGGTGAATTACCTCCGGGCAGTAAGATCTCGGAACCTGAACTGGCTAAACGCTTTAAAGTAAGTCGAGGTCCATTACGTGAAGCGATAATGCGTGTTGAAGGACTTGGCCTGATAGAACGTATTCCACATGTTGGTGCGCGAGTTATTACATTCTCAGCAGACAAACTACTTGAGCTTTACGCGGTGCGTGAAGCATTAGAAGGCATGGCTGCTCGATTAGCGGCGAGACACATCACACAAGAAGAGTTGATTCGGCTTGAAGGCTTATTGTCGACACATTCTAAACATATCGATGAAGTCGAAGGCTCTTCTTATTTTCATCAACATGGGGATTTTGATTTCCATTACCGCATTATCAAAGCGAGTCGTAACAGCAAACTCATTTCGCTGCTGTGTGATGAGCTTTATCACCTATTACGCATGTACCGCTACCAATCGCCTAGAGCACAGTCTCGACCAAAAGAGGCGCTTGATGAACATAAATACATTTTACAAGCGATTCGCAACCGTGATGAAGAGCTAGCAGAAATGCTAATGCGAAGACACATCTCGGGTAGCCGATTGCTTATAGAGCAACAAATTCAATCCAAAGATCTTGATTAACTGGCGACTGGTATTTGCCAGCGGTTCTTCGCTGGCGAGAGCTAAACATCATTAGTCATAAAGGTTAGAAATTAACAATTAACAAGGAGCGTCATTATGAAGTTATCAGCAGGAGCTAAGTTCCGACAAGCTGTGCAAGACAACGATCCATTGCAGATCGTCGGTACGGTGAATCCGTATTGCGCGATGATGGCAAAGAACTTGGGTCATCAGGCGATTTATTTGTCTGGCGGAGGCATCGCCAATGCGTCTTATGGTTTGCCTGATTTAGGCATCACCACATTGAACGATGTGTTGGTGGATGTTGAACGTATTACCAATGCGTGTGATTTGCCCTTGCTGGTGGATATCGACACGGGTTTTGGTGGCGCATTCAATATTGCACGAACGATTCGTGCGATGGAGAAAGCAGGCGCAGCGGCAATTCACATGGAAGACCAAGTCGCTCAGAAACGCTGTGGTCATCGACCAAATAAAGCAATTGTTAGTCAGCAAGAGATGGTCGATAGAGTCAAAGCGGCAACCGATGCTAGAACCGATGAGAGCTTTGTGATTATGGCGCGTACGGATGCATTGGCGGTTGAAGGAATTGACAGTGCGATTGAACGAGCTATTGCATGTGTTGAAGCGGGCGCAGACATGATTTTCCCTGAGGCGATGAATCAACTCGATCAATACGTGAAGTTCTCGGCGGCGCTGAAATCAGCAACGGGTAAGCATGTGCCTATCTTGGCCAACATCACCGAGTTTGGGCAAACGCCACTCTATAACTGTAACGAACTGGCGCAGTCGAGTGTCGATATGGTGCTTTACCCATTGAGTGCGTTCCGTGCGATGAACAAAGCGGCTGAGAATGTTTACAAGCATTTGTTAATTGAGGGTAATCAAGAAGCTCTGTTGGATTCGATGCAAACCCGTAAAGAGCTTTACGAGCACCTTAATTACCACGACTACGAGAACAAGCTTGATCAGTTATTTTCAAGCGAAGGGTAAAACCAGTTTCAATTAATCAAAAATCAACTTAATCCAATAACGTGAAATGGTTAGTCGCCATATCCAATACCGAAGATAAAGATCATCGGACATATAAACAGGCAGCACCAAAGAGTGCAGGCGGCTAACACAGAAAAGGAGTTCACCATGTCTGTATCTTTGAGTGATAAAGCAGCTGTCGATAAGGCTTCAACAGAAAACCAAACACAAAGCACAAAAACAGCAAGTGCACCAGTAAGCACACCTGCAATCGGTGGTGCTGGTCTACGTGGCCAGAGTGCGGGAACCACGGCGCTATGTACGGTAGGAAAATCAGGAACCGGCTTAACCTACCGTGGTTATGATATTACTGACCTTGCTAATCATGCTCAGTTCGAAGAAGTGGCGCATCTGCTACTAAGAGGTCATTTACCCAGTGAAAAAGAGCTAGATGATTACAAAACACTGTTGGTTGGTTTGCGCGGCTTGCCTCAACCTTTGAAAGCAGCACTAGAGCTTATCCCTGCAGACGCTCATCCAATGGATGTGATGAGAACGGGTTGTTCAATGTTGGGTAATTTAGAGCAAGAGACTGATTTTTCTGAGCAACTGCCCGCGACTGAACGAATGCTCGCGCTTTTTCCTGCGATTATTTGTTATTGGTACCGCTTTAGCCATGATGGCGTGCGAATTGATACTGAAGATCAAAGTGAAGCATGTCTGGGTGGCTACTTCTTGAAAATGTTAACGGATAAAGCGCCTAGTGAACTTCATAAGAAGGTGATGCACTGCTCGCTAACCCTTTACGCGGAACATGAGTTTAATGCTTCAACCTTTGCCGCTCGTGTGTGTGCATCAACGCTGTCGGATATCCACTCGTGTGTCACAGCAGCTATTGGTACGTTGCGAGGCCCCTTACATGGCGGTGCAAACGAAGCCGCGATGGAAATGATTCAAGATTGGCAAACCGCCGATGAGGCTGAAGCGAACATCATGAATATGCTTGCTAATAAAGACAAAATCATGGGCTTCGGTCATGCCATTTATCGTGAGAGCGATCCACGAAATGCTCTAATCAAGCGTTGGTCAAAAGAGCTAGCTCAAGAGGTGGGAGATGAACAGCTCTACCCCGTTTCTGAGCGTGTTGAAGCGGTAATGAAGCGCGAGAAAGGGCTGTTCTGTAATGCTGACTTTTTCCATGCATCGGCCTACCACTTCATGGACATCCCAACCAAATTATTTACTCCGATCTTCGTGATGAGCCGCCTCACAGGTTGGACAGCACACGTGTTCGAACAAAGAGAAAACAATCGCATCATTCGTCCAAGTGCAGACTACACCGGGCCAGAGCATCAAGACTGGCTACCTATTCATCTACGTTAGCCCTCTATAACGAGCCGACTTAAATCTCGAGGTGACTTCCGTCTTCATACGACAAGGCCTCAAGAAACAACGAATAGAATTTAACAGATAATGGTGGATGTATGTCTGATGTAAAACTTGAAAGAAACCAAGAGCTTGATGAAAACAAGTATCGAAAGGTTTTACCGGGAACGGGTTTAGAATATTTCGATGCTTGCGAAGCGGTAGAAGCACTATCTCCAGGTAGCTATAAAACCTTGCCTTATACGTCGAGAGTATTGGCAGAGCAATTAGTAAGACGCTGTGATCCTGAAACCCTTGAAGACAGCTTAAAACAGATCATTGAACGCAAGAGCGACTTAGATTTTCCTTGGTATCCTGCGCGAGTGGTGTGTCATGACATTCTAGGTCAGACCGCTTTAGTTGATTTAGCTGGCTTACGCGATGCGATTGCCGACCAAGGCGGAGACCCTGCCAAGGTGAACCCAGTGGTCGAAACTCAACTGATTGTTGATCACTCTTTGGCAGTGGAACATGCCGGGTTTGATAACGAAGCATTTGATAAAAACCGCGCGATTGAAGAGCGCAGAAACGAAGACCGTTTTCATTTTATTGAATGGTGTAAAACCGCGTTTAAAAACGTGAGTGTGATCCCAGCGGGTAACGGGATCATGCACCAGATTAACTTGGAGAAAATGTCTCCAGTTATTCAATCTAAAGAAGGCATCGCGTTTCCTGATACTTGTGTCGGTACCGACAGTCATACTCCTCACGTTGATGCTCTGGGCGTTATCGCTATCGGTGTAGGTGGCTTGGAAGCCGAGACTGTGATGCTCGGTCGTCCGTCGATGATGCGTTTGCCAGACATCGTGGGCGTGAAGCTAACGGGTCAACGACAAGAAGGGATAACGGCAACGGATATTGTGCTTGCGATTACCGAGTTTCTTCGAAATGAAAAAGTGGTTTCTAGTTACTTAGAGTTCTTTGGTGAAGGTGCTCGTGCACTGACTATTGGCGACCGTGCCACTATATCCAATATGACCCCTGAGTACGGTGCGACTGCGGGGATGTTCTACATCGATGAGCAGACTATTCAATACCTTAAACTCACAGGACGAGAGCCTGAGCAGGTTGAATTAGTTGAACGCTACGCCAAGCAAACCGGGCTATGGGCTGACGATCTAGATTCTGCTCAATATGAGCGCGTACTTGAGTTTGATTTGTCAAAAGTTGAGCGAAATATTGCAGGGCCATCTAATCCCCATCGTCGTTTGCCAACCAGAGAGTTGGTTGAACAAGGTATCAGTCAAGCATCTTGGAAAGAGCAGCATGCTAAGCAGTACAGCGACGAGCAGATGCCCGATGGTGCCGTGATCATTGCGGCAATTACCTCTTGTACTAACACCAGTAATCCAAGAAACGTGGTCGCTGCCGCACTGGTGGCTAAGAAAGCCAATCAACTTGGATTAGTTCGCAAGCCGTGGGTCAAAACATCATTTGCTCCGGGTTCTAAAGTTGCCAAGCTCTACCTCGAGTCGGCAGGTTTGCTTCCTGAACTTGAACAATTAGGCTTCGGTATCGTCGGCTATGCGTGCACTACCTGTAATGGTATGAGTGGGGCGTTAGATCCTAAAATCCAACAAGAGATCATCGACCGCGACTTGTATTCAACCGCCGTGTTATCGGGGAATCGAAACTTCGATGGTCGAATCCATCCATACGCAAAGCAAGCCTTTTTAGCGTCACCGCCATTGGTTGTTGCTTATGCCTTAGCGGGTACGATTCGCTTTGATATCGAGAAAGATAGCTTAGGTACGGACAACAATGGAAAGCCAATCTACTTAAGTGATTTATGGCCGAGTGATGCAGAGATCGATGCCGTTGTCTGTGAGCATGTTAAGCCACAGCAATTCCAACAAATCTACGTAAAAATGTTCCAGCCAGACGAGGATCAGGTGACTACTGAGCCGCTTTATGACTGGCGACCTCAAAGTACCTATATACGCAGACCACCTTATTGGGAAGGGGCTCTTGCGGGAGAACGAAGCCTATCTGGAATGAGACCTCTAGCGATTCTGGGTGACAACATCACTACGGATCACTTATCCCCTTCAAATGCGATTCTCGCTTCGAGCGCAGCGGGGGAATACCTCACCAAAATGGAAGTGCCGGAAGAGGACTTTAACTCTTACGCGACCCATCGAGGTGATCACTTAACCGCACAACGAGCAACCTTCGCCAACCCGAAATTGTTCAACGAAATGGTGAAGGACGCAGGAGAAGTCGTGCAAGGTTCATTAGCAAGGGTTGAACCCGAAGGTCAAGTTACGCGAATGTGGGAAGCGATAGAAACCTACATGAACCGTAAACAACCCTTGATTGTTGTTGCTGGTGCCGATTATGGACAAGGTTCATCACGTGACTGGGCAGCCAAAGGGGTGCGCTTAGCGGGTGTTGAAGTGATTGTTGCCGAAGGCTTTGAACGAATCCACAGAACCAACTTAGTTGGAATGGGCGTGTTGCCTTTGCAGTTTAAAGCGGGAACCAATCGCAATACCTTACAACTTGATGGCTCCGAGCTTTACGACGTGTACGGTGACATTGAAGCAGGTTCTGATTTGGCTCTAGTCATCACTCGTAAAAGCGGTGAAAAGCTTGATGTCCCAGTAACCTGTCGATTAGACACCGCTGACGAAGTGAACGTGTATAGCGCTGGTGGCGTGTTGCAACGTTTCGCCAAAGACTTTCTCGCCCAGTAGGAGCTTGTGATGAACAATAAACAGATCAAAGTGTCTGCGACCTATATGCGAGGCGGGACGAGCAAAGGCGTTTTCTTCAACCTAAGTGATTTGCCTGAATCAGCGCAAGTTGCTGGAGAGTCGAGAGATAAGTTGTTGCTGAGAGTAATTGGCAGTCCAGATCCTTATGGCAAGCAAACCGATGGTATGGGAGGCGCAACGTCCAGTACCAGTAAAACCGTGATTGTATCGAAGAGCAACAGAGCCGATCACGATGTTGATTACCTCTTTGGTCAAGTGGCAATAGACAAGCCGTTTGTCGATTGGAGTGGTAACTGCGGAAATCTATCTGCAGCGGTTGGCCCATTTGCTATTCATAGTGGCTTAGTCGATTCAAACCGTATTCCAGAAAACGGTGTGGTCGAGGTGCGAGTATGGCAAGTGAATATAGAGAAAACCATCATTGTTCACGTGCCTATCGTTAATGGTGAAGTCCAAGAATTGGGTGATTTTGAACTCGATGGTGTCACTTTCCCCGCCGCTGAAATCCAAGTTGATTTCCTAGACCCAGCCGATGCGAGTGGTTCAATGTTTCCAACAGGGAATGTTGTCGATTTCTTAGATGTTCCAGATCTGGGTTGCATCAAAGCGACATACATCAATGCAGGAATACCAACCATTTTTGTTGATGCTGAATCGGTGGGTTATCAAGGCACAGAGCTTCAATCGGATATCAACAGCGATTCAAAAGCCTTGGCTCTGTTTGAATCCATCCGAGCACATGGCGCGGTTGCAATGGGGCTGATTGATTCTTTAGAACAAGCGGAATCACGCCAACACACACCGAAAGTCGCGTTTGTTGCTAAGCCTCAAGCGTATCAAGCTTCAAGTGGTAAATCGGTATTAGCTGACGATACCGACCTTCTGGTGCGAGCTTTGTCTATGGGGCAACTGCATCACGCCATGATGGGCACAGCTGCAGTCGCCATTGCTTCAGCGGCGAGTGTTCCGGGCACGTTAGTGAACTTGGCAGCCGGTGAGGGTTCCCGTGATTTTGTGACCTTTGGCCATCCATCAGGAACCTTAAAGGTGGGAGCTAAAGCTTTGCAAACAGAAAACGGTTGGAAAATTGAAAGGGCGATCATGAGTCGTAGTGCCCGAGTGATCATGGAAGGTGCCATTCGTGTGCCTTTTTCCAAGTAAAGCGATTGTCGTGAACGGCTAAATGTTCACGAACACAACGCTGAGAAAAGAGTGCACCCAAGTGAACAGCCAAAAGCTAGGCGCTTGGAAAATGGATAAATCATGGAGGAGGCACTATGTCTGCTACGAATCGAATGAACAGAAAAACAGACTATATCACCGAGTATCAATGGGCGAGGGAAGATCCAAATTCGTTCTGGGAAGCACAATCACAAGCGATAGATTGGTTTGAGTCACCAAAAACGATATTACAAACTGACGATAACGGTATTGAGCGCTGGTTTCCTGATGGGGTGATGAACACGTGCTGGTTGGCGTTGGATTATCATTGCGAAAATGGTCGTGGTGATAAAGTGGCACTGATTTACGACTCTCCAGTTACCGGGACTCAATCATCGTACACCTACGACCAACTGCGTAACCAAGTGGCTAAAGTCGCGGGGATGTTAGCAACGCAAGGTGTTACCAAAGGCGATCGTGTGGTGATTTATATGCCAATGATTCCTGAAGCGGCAATGGCAATGCTAGCCTGTGCACGACTAGGCGCGGTTCACTCAGTGGTGTTTGGTGGGTTTGCTCCTCATGAGCTTGCCGTTCGAATTGAAGATGCCGAGCCCAAGGTGTTGATCACGGCATCCTGTGGTGTCGAGATAAACAAGGTGCTGCCATATAAGCCGATGGTTGATCGCGCGATCATGGACAGCCGCTGGAAGCCTGAGAAAGTGGTGGTATTCCAAAGAGAGCAGTCTTTAGCCGAATTGAACCATGAACGCGATGTACTTTGGCAACAAGCGGTTAACGATGCATTGCCACACAGTTGTGTTCCTGTCTTGGCAACCGATCCGTTGTATATCCTTTACACATCAGGCACTACGGGTAAGCCTAAAGGCGTTGTACGCGACAATGGTGGTCATGCGGTCGCGATGAAATACTCGATGAGTACCATCTACGATATGCCGCAAGATGGCGTATTTTGGGCGGCTTCTGATGTCGGCTGGGTAGTGGGGCATTCCTATATTGTGTATGCACCATTGATTCACGGCTGCACTACGATTCTGTTTGAAGGTAAGCCGGTAAGAACACCAGATCCAGGCGCATTCTGGCGTGTGTGTGAAGAGTACAACGTCGATGTGTTGTTTTCCGCGCCAACAGCGTTTAGAGCAATCAAGAAAGAAGATCCTGAAGGTGAGTTGCTCACCAATTATGACTTATCATCGCTCAAGTCGATTTTCATGGCGGGAGAACGCTTAGACCCGCCAACATTGGATTGGGTTGAGTCTCATACTAATAAGCCGGTTATCGATCATTGGTGGCAAACCGAAACGGGTTGGGCTATCTCTGCAAATCCTACAGGGCTAGAGTCTTTGCCTGTAAAAGCGGGGTCTTCAACGAAACCTGTACCGGGTTATCAAGTGGAGATCCTCAATGAACTAGGCGAAGTAGCTCTGCCTAATCAACAAGGATTTGTGGCGCTTAAACGCCCATTACCACCAGGTTGTCTACCGACGGTTTGGCGCAACCATGACCGATTTGAGTCTGGCTATCTGAGTCAGTTCCCGGGCTATTATGTTTCGGGTGATGGCGGTTATCTTGATGAAGACGGTTATCTATTTATCATGGGGCGTATTGATGATGTGATTAATGTCGCAGGACATCGTTTGTCGACTGGTGAAATGGAAGAGATTGTTGGTGGTCACCCTGCCATCGCTGAATGTGCTGTTGTTGGTATTCACGATGATTTGAAGGGGCAATTGCCACTGGGTTTAGTTGTGCTAAAAGATGGCGTGAAAGTAGATAGCATTGAACTGCAAGCTGAGCTAGTGGGTAAGGTTCGTAACGAGATTGGTGCGGTTGCATGTTTTAAGCAAGCCTTGGTGGTTGAGAGGCTGCCTAAGACGCGCTCAGGTAAGATCTTGCGTAGAACTATTCGACAGATAGCCGAAGGTGAGCAATATGTGGTGCCTTCAACTATTGATGATCCAACAAGCTTAACGGAAATTGCAGAAAAGCTAGGTAGATGAACTTTGAAGATTAGTTAATCTCTATTTGGTGCGTTTATAAACGCATAGCCAAACGTGATGGTTTACCTAAACTCTACTTTATTCATTCGCTTACCCATTGCGCTTAATATGACCTCATTATGAATCCCACATATTGAGGTCTTTTTATGCGAGCCTACCTTTTACTCATAACTTTACTTGTTAGTGGTGCTGCTAATGCTGCCATTTCAAAGAATGATATCAGCAGAACGTTGTTAGAACCTTTGAGTCATCCCAAGGTATTTAAATGCGTATCTAAGACTGGTGTCGATTTGTATCAAGCGGTTTTTGATATTGGCGTAGGGTATAAAGCAGATCCTATTAACTCGAAGATGATTGTTAATTCAAGGAAAGGCCGCTATGAATACCAAATCTTGGGCGCGGTAAGATCTGAAAGAGCCGGTGAAATTGTCGTGTTGACCCGTCATGTTGGTGATGGTGTGAAAGTCGCAGCGATGATTAATGATGAAAATGGTAAAATACTGGGAATAGGTGATAAAAATCATTATCGAGATTGTGGCGTAAGACCACCTCCAAGTGCTGCGGATATGCAGAACTTTTGGTCTAAAGACTAAACCTGAACGGCAATCATTCTTGAGGCGACCTTGTTGGTCGCCTTTTTTGTGTCTGATGAATTAGGTACACCAATGCGATACGTCATCAATCGGTTATGTGTTAACTGCGAAATACATAGCTAAGTATGATGTATCGTCTAAAGGTGGCTTTATTTATCTGGTTAACGGTTCTGCTTAAGATAGCTTCATTCCAAACGAAGAACTAAGCGAGACACTCATGACATTCACTAAACCTTTATTGCTAGCAACATTAATTGTGACTCTTTCTGGTTGTGCATCACCAGCGACAGATAACGAAAATGAAAACGCTGCGCGTAACCGCGGTGCTATAGGTGGTGCATTGCTAGGTGCTACGGCTGGTGCATTGACTGGAGATGCAAGTTTGGCCGTTAAGGGCGCTGCTCTGGGTGGCGTGACTGGCGGTGTTGCTGGTTCGATGAAAGATACTGACGACGCTCGAAATGCTCAAAGAACCCAAGTTACAGCAGATGGTTTGGCACAGGATAACCGCACTGATGCAGAAAAGCGTGTCGCTGAAGTAGAAGCGGAAATTAAGCTTATTGAACTGGAACAACAGCTTGCTGAACTCAATGAAGAGAAAGAAGACAACGGCGCATAAAGCGAGAGCTTCGATACACGTTCTATCAGTTCTATCCAAATCAAAACAAATGGTCACTCTATGTGGCCATTTTTGCATCTAAAACACGCAGTTTAAACAACGAATTAATTCAATAACTTGTATAGATACTCACTGCAAGTAAACTAGACTCAGTTTAATTATCAATTAGGTTTGAGAAGCGTACTTGTCATGAATGTCACCTTAAGGGCTGCAAAGCACACCGACCTAGAGCAACTGAATGAGTTGATGTTTGAGCTTCACCACCATCATCATATTGCGTGTCCTGAACATTTTAAAACGGCCGAAGAGATAGAGCAGGAAAAGAGTATTGCACGATACTTAGATGATCCTGAGTGCTTGGTGTATGTGGCATTAAAAGGAGAGCTGATCGTTGGCTTTATCTCGGGGCATTTCTGTGAGCTTATTTCTACCGTGAGTAAACCGGTTCAGATGGGCAGTGTCGATGAGCTTTTTGTGTTGCCGGAATATCGAAAAGCGGATGTGGCTCAAATGTTGTTTAATCGCGTTGAATCTACTTTTGAAGACTATGGTGTTACCCAGGTTTTTGTAGAGGTTTGGGACTTTAATTTACCTGCCAAGGACTTCTATCAAAAAATGGGGTTCATACCTCACATTCAATGGATGAGAAAGGCTTTGAACAAAACATAGACAGCGATTTTGTTTGGGTTTGATTACAATACGATGCATTAGCAGTCTTTCATTTTTTCTCTTATTTTTAGGTAAATTCGTTGGTTACTCGATATCTATTAGTTTTTATTCTGTCCCTTTTGAGTGCTACTTCCGCTTGGGCTAACAATACCTTGCCTGATCACATCGCGGGCGCTTTGTGTGTAGTACGTGCTGATAACCAAATCGTGTTGGTTGATGAATTGATCACCGGTCATTTATCTCTGCCGGGTGGTACCGTTGTTTCTGGTGAGCCGCCAGCTATCGCAGCGCAACGTGAAACTTGGGAAGAGGCTGGCTTGTCTGTTACGGTCGGTGATGTGTTGGGTTATACCGACAGTGCCGTTGTGTATGATTGTATTTCTGATTCTGAAGTGATCAGCTACCAAGCTCGAAATGAGTTAGGTGGCTTTGAGCTACCAATTTGGTTCGCGCCTCATTATGGTGTTGAAGTGAGTCGCGCGATGTTATTGCCGCCAACTGAATTGGAAGCAAACCAATACCGCTATCCTGAACAATGGTCTGAGATCAACGAATTTTTTCTATCCGCGAAAAATCAACCAGTGACTTACGTGACTGAGCTGGTGGGCGCAGCTCCTAAAGTTCATCAAGCGGAATTGAACGGGATTGTTTCACTTCAAAACACGTTCGATAACCTGTCGAATGTTTTTGCTAATACGGTACTTTTGACTGACTTCTTAGCAAAGCCTTGGATCTTTATCGTGATCTTGCCGCTAGTTGCTTGGCATTTTGGTCGTAATTTCGCATTGAAATTTGGTTTCACGCTGATATCAGTGACTCTGCTTACCTTAATCGCTCATCAGGGTTTTGGTTTTCCTCGCCCACATGCTTATCTCCCAACGTTAAAGCTAGTGACGAGCAGTGGGTATAGTTTTCCGAGCTTGTTGGCGGCTTTATGGGTTAGTTTAACCTTGTTAGTTTGTTGGAAGCTCAAACGCTTAACAGATCAGAAATCGCTGTTGATAGTGACAGTTGGACTATTGTGGATCATGTTATTCAAAACTTATTCAGGCAGTGCGTTCTTTAGTGATGTGTTGATGGGCGGCGTCTTAGGTGCCTTAACGACGTGGCATATCGTGAGATTAGACAGCAAGCCTGATATCGATATCAGTGTATTGTTAAGCTCAAAAAGCGTGTGGTGGGGCTTATGTTTACTCTCAATCATCTTAACCGTAATTTGGCCATTGCCAACGTTCACGTTTTGGGTTGCGATTTTAATGACGATTGCATGTTTGGTGACGTTAACAGATTCAAAACCGCTAACGGGTCAGTTCTCGTTTAATATTGTGATTGGCGTGATTGTGATGTTGCTAGCGGAGAATCTATTGATAAGTTGGGCTGGTAGTTTCGTGTCTTTCAGTGGTATCGCTTCGTTTGTTATTGAAACTTTACGTTTCCCGTTGTTGATCTTGTTGGGGGTCGTGGCCTTTCGTTTGCCTTGGAAAAGACAGTAAGCGAACTTAGTCACTTATAATGAAAGAAGGCTGTGCAATGCACAGCCTTTGTCGTTCTTGTAATAGAGTATTAATGTCACTTTAGCGATTATGAGTTAAAGATAAACTTCTCGATAGCTAATGCGACACCATGGTCATCGTTACTTGCTGTAATGTAGTCAGCTAGCTTCTTGGTTTCTTCCATTGCGTTTTCCATCGCAATACCCATGCCCGCGTATTCAAGCATATGGTGATCGTTTTCAGCATCGCCCATGCAGATCACTTCTTCCGCTGTAATCCCCAAATGTTTAGCGATTGCTTCAATACCCACACCCTTGTTTGAATTTGGGTTTAAAAACTCTAAGAAGAATGGTGCACTTTGCACGATAGTAAACTGAGTCTTAAGCTCTTGTGGCAACTTGCCGATGATTTCAGTCAGCTTGCTTGGCTCAGCGACAATCATTGTTTTGATGATTTCGTGGTCGTCTTCTAGTTGCGAAAAGTCGAACTCGGTAATCTCTAAGCCGTTAATACGCGCTTCAATCGCTGTGTACTCATTGTTCTCGGGTGTGATTAAGCCATGAAGCTTGCTGAAGGCATGCACATAACCACCTAGCTCTTGTGCTAATGCAGCAATCTGTTTCGCGGCTTTGCCATTACTGATCTCGCTGTGAATGATCTCTTTTGTTGAAACGTTCTGAACCATAGAGCCGTTGTAGAAGAGCACAAAGTCATCTTCGCCGTTGATTGAAAGCTCGTCTAGCTTACTCTGCATGCCTTCTAAAGGGCGACCAGAAGCCAGAACCACTTTCACACCTGCAGCGCGAGCTTTAGCTATCGCGCCTTTGTTCTCTTGAGAAATCACTTTTTCACTGTTAAGTAGTGTGCCATCCATATCAAGAGCAATCAGTTTGTACATGTTTTTCCTTACCAAAAATTAAAAGCTAACAAAATCTAATGGGCGAAAGGATAAGGGAACTTGAAAGCTCAGGCTAGGGCTTTGATCAACTCATTTATCAGTACTCATTTGTTTGACCAAAAGGGGCAAGTGCTTTAAGGTCTGCGGTTGATTAATTTCATCAAATGATTGAGCTGAGGGTAAGTTGTACAAGATTAATGAAATGTTTGAAACCATCCAGGGCGAGGGCGTATTTACCGGCGTTCCTGCTGTTTTTGTTCGTCTACAAATTTGCCCTGTAGGCTGTTCTTGGTGTGACACCAAACAGACGTGGGAAGCGTTACCTGAAGATGAAACTAGCCTTGGCGATATTATGGTTAAGACAGAGGATTCACCAACTTGGTCAGCAATTGATGCTCAAGGAATCGTGAATGAATACATCAAACAAGGTTACACAGCTAAGCACATTGTGATCACAGGTGGCGAGCCGTGCATTTATGATCTTGTCCCTCTTACTGAAGCATTTGAGCAACACGGTTGTCGCTGTCAGATTGAGACCAGCGGAACATCAGAAGTAAAAGCCACATCGGACACTTGGGTTACGGTGTCACCGAAAATCGCAATGAAAGCCAAGTTGGACATCCTTGATAGCGCACTTGTTCGTGCGAATGAAATCAAGCACCCTGTTGGCACAGGTAAAGATATCGAGCAGCTTGATACTCTTCTTGCTAGAGCCGATGTTCCAGAAAAGACAGTCATTGCACTTCAGCCTATTAGCCAAAAAGAACGTGCAACACAGCTGTGTATTGACACTTGTATTGAACGTAACTGGCGTTTATCTATTCAAACTCACAAATATTTGAGCATCGCATAGATCGTATTTGTTTACTGGCCTAGATAAGTCGCTAGTAAAAGATTCTCGTAAGGATTTAAGATGAAAAAAGCAGTTGTAGTATTCAGTGGTGGTCAAGACTCAACCACTTGTCTTGTTCAAGCTTTGAAAGAGTATGATGAAGTTCATGCGATTACGTTTGATTATGGTCAGCGCCATAAGCTAGAGATTGAAGTGGCAGAGTCATTGTCAAAAGAGCTTGGTGTGAAAGCACACAAAGTGATGGATGTGACCCTGTTGAATGAGCTAGCGATTAGCTCTCTAACGCGTGACGATATTCCTGTATCACATGAGCTACAAGAGAATGGATTGCCAAACTCGTTCGTTCCTGGTCGTAATATTCTTTTCTTAACACTGGCTGGTATTTACGCGTACCAAATCGGTGCTGAAACTTTGATTACTGGTGTGTGTGAAACAGATTTCTCTGGCTATCCTGATTGTCGCAATGATTTTGTAAAAGCGATGAATTCTGCGCTTGTACAAGGCATGGACAAGAAGCTCGATATCAAAACACCATTGATGTGGCTGAACAAAGCTGAAACATGGGCGATGGCTGACCAATATTCAGCACTTGAGCTTGTTCGCAATAAAACTCTGACTTGCTACAACGGCATCATCGGCGACGGTTGTGGTGATTGTCCTGCATGTGAACTAAGAAAAGTTGGCCTTAACGATTACCTAGGTGATCGCGAAGGCATTATGGCTGAATTGGTTCGTAAACAGGCTGAGAATAAATAACATCAGGTAAGTCTATTGGGTCGTTATAAGCATCGATGATGCAATTTCGGCCATTACTCTTCGCTTGATAAAGTGCTTGGTCAAGAACCGAGTACAAGTCATCAAAGTCACTTAATGCGTTTGAGGTTGCTAGATAAGCAAAACTCGCGGTTACATTAAGTGGCTTTTTGCTTTCTGATAAGAAGACAGTGCTGGATATCGCGTAGTGCAACTCTTCAACACGCTCCCGGACTTCTGAAGGTTTCGTGTCGGTCAGCATGATAAGAAACTCTTCACCGCCTAAGCGGCCAAACAATTCATCATTCATCAAGTGCTTTCTTATTTGTTGACTAATATGGACGAGTGCTCGATCACCAGTAGGGTGGCCATGTTCGTCATTTATCTTTTTGAACTTATCTAGGTCTAGCAAAACCAGAACGTGTTGCCTGTTCGCGCCGTTACAACATTTCACTCGTTTGATTCTTCGTATTATTTCGGTTCGACTATAAGCCTTAGTCATCCTATCAATAGCCGCTCTCGCGCGAATACTCTTGTTGGTAAACACAGTAAAGCTCGCTGCGCATATTAAAAGTACGACAATGATGTTGTACATCAATCGCTGGTGTTCCATTTTCTCGATATGAAGACGATCGAGTCTAGTTTGATTCGTTAAAAAAGAGTTTTCTAATTCTTGTTCGTATTTAGCGTGCGTAAGATCAAGCGCCTCAAAAGCAAGTCGGTTGTCGATGTCTCGTGCTTCCATCTGAATGGATGAGTATCGTTGATAGAAATAGAAAGCTTGCTTGTAGTCTTCGAGTTTCTGATGGATTGTTGAAAGTTGAAGAAGTGCTTGAGCGATGTATTTATGCCTCGTAACAAGTTCTGCTAACTCTAATGCTTGTTGAGCATAATTGAGTGCTTCTATTGTTAACTTACGCTCCTCAAACATATCGCTGATTGCCAAATAGGCGTTGATACGAATGACATCATTGTTCAGTTCATTAGAAGCAGACAGAGATTCGATTAAGTAATCTCTCGCTAAATCATATTGTCGTGTTTGTGTATAGGCTCTGCCTAAGCCTAAATTTGTCAGTGCGATTCCGTAGCTATGAGAAGACGTACTTAGCAATACCTTAGCCTTGAGGAAGTGTTCAATCGCTCGTTCATTGTTGGCTTGAGTTAAATATAAATCAGCAAGGCTATGGTGTACTTGAGCTTTCATTAAATCAGAGGCATCGTCCCTTAGTACCAGAGCTTCTTCCAAGTATTGTGCTGATTTTTTGTATTGTTTGAGTTCTTTGAGTAAATTGCCGACATCGTTGTAGATCCCGGAGATATCGTGACCTTGTGGAAAGACATTGATCAGTGACAGATAAGTACTTAGGGCCGCTTGATAGTCACTACGAAAATGTTGATTGTTGGCAATCACTCGATAAGTTGCAAACTTTGGTAAGACTGGATCAGCAATGCCATTTAAGTCAGCTTGAAGCGCAGAACAGTAGTAGTTAGCTTGATGATATTTGGCCTGCTCGTTAAGAGAGCGACAAAGTTGATATTTTAACAACGCACGTCCCGTCAAATCGTTACGTGATTGCATTTTGGTCAACAGTGTTAAAAAGCCTTGCTGAGCTTCTTGATATCGACCTTGTCCATCCATCACTAGCGCTGAAATAAAAGACTCTTCTATGGATTGGTACTCGTCGTTTATTGAGGCAATACCATAGAAGGGCTGATCTCTGTGGCTCATGTAGTGATACAAGAGAGATGATATATAGAGTTTGTCTCCAAAAGAACTCAAGCTTGTATAGCGGGTTTGCAACATATTCAATGCGCGAGAAGGTGAGCGTTCTAGTGTAGAAAGATAGAGGGCATTCCAGTTAGCGTTGGGGGTTGCAATAGCCCCGAGAATAGAAGTATTTTTTGAGGAATATCGATCTGATGGTGATTCTTGGCTAGCAGTAAAAAAGCTAATGAAAATCAGGGAGGTAAGTAAAACGGAACGAATCACAACAGACTATTATTCAGATAAAGAACGACATTCTATGTTTAGTTTGATCTTGCTTCAAATTTTGAATGGTTTTGGTATGAAGTTATGCGGGTGAAGTCTCTAATTTATGATATCTCTCAGACAGATAGCATAAATTAGAGAGATATCGGCCATGCGCGTTTACACGGCCGATACTGGAAACTAGATGTATAGTTTCGCCAGATCAGAAGGCTCTAGTTCTTTGCCTTCTAATGTTGCATTCCAGTTAGTACCAACAAGAACGCCGTCTTCAGCAAGAGTCAGTAACCAATCTTCTACAAAGATATCTAGTGGAATTTCTAGTACTTCGAAATCAGCCCATTCTTCAACGTTATGAGTTTGAGCATCTTCTTTTGAAGACCAGAACGGCATCACTTCGCTGTTTTCGAATTCACTTGAATCACATGCTAGCCAACCTTCATCATTGCGAAGGCCCCACACCAGTTTAGTTTCTTGTGTTTCAGAAACGAAAAGTTCTAGATTTTCTTGAATATCAGCAGTTAGTTTGCTCATGGATTAATTCTCTATGTTGATAACGACGCAAGATTAACATTATAGACGGCTTAGGTATATGCTATTCAAGGAATTATAAGAATACTGAAACGTTAGCTTAAGATAACGTTTCAGTATGGGTGGAGTGAGGTAGAAGCTACTTTTTGATTTTGGTGAAGATATGCCATTCTTCTTTGATATTGCCTTTAAAGCCAGCAACAGAAGCGACAACTTTTCGATGCAATGCGTGATTGATTTGGGTGTCATCGCTGTTGAAATCAGAATCACCATGACCAACGATGTTGACTCGAGATGGTTGAATTCCATTGCTGATGAGTGCGCGTCTTACATGCGATGCGCGTTCTTTTGAC
The DNA here is from genome assembly GCF_057785995.1 of Vibrio sp. QJM3NY_15. Taxonomy (NCBI): domain Bacteria; kingdom Pseudomonadati; phylum Pseudomonadota; class Gammaproteobacteria; order Vibrionales; family Vibrionaceae; genus Vibrio; species Vibrio sp. QJM3NY_15. The sequence goes on along the minus strand of NZ_CM173517.1, from coordinate 1,954,383 downwards.
AGTTTTAAATTGTGTTCTGCATTGCCCACTTTACTAGCATAACCTTGCAATTCAATGGTCGTGCCCTCGTAACGCTTCAAAAATGCGGCCATCTGGCGTATCTGGCCAAGAAAGACTGGATTAATTTCTGTAGAGTTATTAGCAAAGAGTATGTGAAGCTCTTTTTTTTCTGATGACTCGAAATATGAACCACAACCGTCGTTATCTATTTCTGCACCAATCTGAGTATCGACACACAGATCTCGCGCGTTGATTACACCGTCATTGTCATCATCTTGAAGGTCGTAAATTTGAGTAACAGGCGGAAGAGCGCGATATTCAAATTCGTCCTCGTTGTTTTCAGCTAAAGCATTGGCAGATACAACCATGAAGCAAAGCGATAATACTGTGTTGGTAAGCTTCATTAATATTCCACCTTTTCATTCCATTCTTCTGGGATCTCAACTCGTAAACCGATGAGTAGGTTACCAGTTGCGTTCATTACGCGATATTTTGCGTATTGCTCGTCATACTTAGCGTCTAAATAGCCTTTACGAGCTTCGAATAATTCATTCTCGGTGTTCAGTAAATCGAGAAGGGTACGCTTACCTATGCGGTATTGTTTCTCATACGAGATAACTGTGTCTGATGCCGAGTCTACGTGGTCAGATAGGAACTCTTTTTGTTGTACGGTTAAATCAAGCGCACTCCATGATAAACGTAAGCTCTCTTCCACATTACGGTAAGTACTCTCGCGGAGGTCTTTTGCTTTGTTGAGTTGATAAGCGGCACTTTCAGCACGATCTTGGTCAGACCCACCGTTGTACAAGTTATATCTCAAACGAACCATAGCAGAGAATTCATCGCTGCTGCCTTCTGTACCGCCGGCATCATCGCGCCAGGTTTGAGCGGCTTCAAAAGAAACAGTCGGGTAGTTGGTACTCTTAGACTGCTTGTATTGATACTTTGCTGAGTCAACATCGGCTTGAGCGATCTTAATTACAGGGTGCTGGTTAAACGCTTTTGCCAATGCACCGTCAACAGTGTAAGGAATAGCGCCCGCGTCTGCACGAGGGAAAGTTAGTCCAAGCGGAGATTGGCCAACAAGCCTCTTAAATTGAGTGTGGGTATCAAAAAGATTGTTTTGAGCCGCAAGTAAATTACCGTGTGCTTTCGCAATACGCGCCTCTACTTGTGACATATCTGCTGTTGAACCTATTCCGGATTCAACACGCTTACGAATATCGCTGTATATCTCTTTGTGTGTCGCTAGATTGTTTTCAGAAAGTGACAGCACTTCATAGGCTTTTACGGCGTCAAGATACACCTTAGTCACCTCTAGTGCGATATCTTGAGCATTTGATAGCAATTGATAGCGAACTGATTCAGCGTCAGCGGCAGTTCGATCGATATCATTAGAGGTGTTTGCACCGTCCCATATCAGTTGGGTAAGCGTAATCGTTGCTTCTTTTCGTGTCAGGTCGGTTGTGTCCTGATTGGTAGCAAGGTCGGTATGTTCGTATCCGATCCCGCCATCTAAGTCTATACTTGGTCGGTAAGCAGCACCAGAAGCATCATTAAGATAACGCTTGCTGACGTATTCATTATAAGCACTTTTGATTTCAGGGTTACTTTCTAAAGTAAACGCAACGGCTTGCTCTAGGGTCTGGGCTTTAGTCGGTAAACTCAGTGCTATAGCTAACCCTAATGTAGTCGTTTGAATCCAATTCAATTTGCATCTCCCCAAAATAGGCCAACATCTAAATTTGCAGTTTGAACGTTTATATACAAAATTTAGATGAACCGCCAAAAAAATTACGATCGCTAAAATAGCAGTCGTCAATAGTTGAAAAATTGTTAACCGATCGCTGTGCGTTTTATGATGTTTTTGAGCACTTAAATCTTACGTTAATATTCGAATTATTTTGCGCTAACACAATAACTTATATTACTGGTTTGAGCACCTGAATTGTCACTTCATGTGATCATTGTCATCACCCTGTGTTTGACGTTGTTAAATAATGGATTCATAACTATGAATTATATGACTTTAGGTGTTATATTTTAACTAATATTATAAATATAATGTCACTATTTTGACGTTGATGACAAGAAAATGATTTTTTAGGGGTTTATATGGACATGACAACATTGAATTTGGGTGGTGCATTAGCATTTGGCCAGCGCATTGTTATCTCGGTAGATGGTACGATTAAAGTCTTAGAAGAAGGCCAACCACTACAAACAGGGGATGTCGTTCTTGAATCCCAGAACGGATCCAATGAACCTCAGTTATTAGCAAAACGCTTTTCACCAGAAGAAGGTGGGGAAGTTGAACTTGACCAAGACATAGCGAATATTTTTGCTGCATTAGAAGAAGGTCAAGACCCAACAGAGTTAGGTGAAGAGTTCGCTACCGCTGCTGGTCAGAATGGTTCTAGTTTAAGTGCGAGCGGAACCATCGAGCGAGATGGCGAAGAAACCATCCCTGGTACCGACTTCGTAACAACGGGTTTTGAAGCTCTGGGCATGTCTCGCACTCAGAGCCTGAGTCTTCTTGATGCCTTCCGTTCATTGACTGAATCAGCAACCCCTTTAAACAGTAATCCATCTTTTGTTGATTCGAACAACGCTGAAACTGGTGACGTCGTAACTTTTACGACAGATGAAGATACACCTGTCAACGGCGTTCTAAACGCTCTTGACGTAGACAATGATGCTCTGACGTTCTCACTGTCTCAATCTCCAAACAATGGCTCCGTTGTTCTAAATAGCGACGGTAGTTGGACGTACACACCAGATAATAACTTCAACGGCAATGATAGTTTCTCAGTCGTTGTTTCAGATGGCCAGGGTGGTACTGATACGATCACAGTTAATGTTGGCGTTACCCCAATCAACGATACCCCAGTCATCACCGATGAAAACGGCAACCCACTGGGCGACAGCGTTGAGGTAACCACCGACGAAGACACACCAGTGAGCGGCTCACTGTCTGCATCAGATGACGATAACGACTCGTTAAGCTTTTCAAAAGGCAGCGATCCGTCTAATGGGTCAGTGACTGTTGATGACAAAGGCAACTGGACCTATACACCAAACGATGATTACAACGGCAGCGACAACTTCACGATTATCGTCTCTGATGGTCAGGGTGGAACTGATACGTTTACAGTGAATGTGGGTGTTAATCCAATCAACGATGCGGCGACGATCGCAGGCGACACAGAGGTCGTGGCCTCTGAAACCGATGCGGCGTTGAGCCTAAGCGGCACCTTGACCGCGACGGACGTGGACAACGCAGACAACACCTTCACAGCGACAAGCATCGAAGGCACCAACGGCACGTTCAGCATCGCGGAAAATGGCGAGTGGACGTTCGTGGCGAACAGTGCGTTCAATGAGATGAATGTTGGCGACAGCAAAGTCGAAAGCTTCACGGTGACGTCGGTAGACGGCACAGAGCAAGTCGTGAAAGTGACGATCAATGGCACGAACGATGCGGCGACGATCGCAGGCGACACAGAGGTCGTGGCCTCTGAAACCGATGCGGCGTTGAGCCTAAGCGGCACCTTGACCGCGACGGACGTGGACAACGCAGACAACACCTTCACAGCGACAAGCATCGAAGGCACCAACGGCACGTTCAGCATCGCGGAAAATGGCGAGTGGACGTTCGTGGCGAACAGTGCGTTCAATGAGATGAATGTTGGCGACAGCAAAGTCGAAAGCTTCACGGTGACGTCGGTAGACGGCACAGAGCAAGTCGTGAAAGTGACGATCAATGGCACGAACGATGCGGCGACGATCGCAGGCGACACAGAGGTCGTGGCCTCTGAAACCGATGCGGCGTTGAGCCTAAGCGGCACCTTGACCGCGACGGACGTGGACAACGCAGACAACACCTTCACAGCGACAAGCATCGAAGGCACCAACGGCACGTTCAGCATCGCGGAAAATGGCGAGTGGACGTTCGTGGCGAACAGTGCGTTCAATGAGATGAATGTTGGCGACAGCAAAGTCGAAAGCTTCACGGTGACGTCGGTAGACGGCACAGAGCAAGTCGTGAAAGTGACGATCAATGGCACGAACGATGCGGCGACGATCGCAGGCGACACAGAGGTCGTGGCCTCTGAAACCGATGCGGCGTTGAGCCTAAGCGGCACCTTGACCGCGACGGACGTGGACAACGCAGACAACACCTTCACAGCGACAAGCATCGAAGGCACCAACGGCACGTTCAGCATCGCGGAAAATGGCGAGTGGACGTTCGTGGCGAACAGTGCGTTCAATGAGATGAATGTTGGCGACAGCAAAGTCGAAAGCTTCACGGTGACGTCGGTAGACGGCACAGAGCAAGTCGTGAAAGTGACGATCAATGGCACGAACGATGCGGCGACGATCGCAGGCGACACAGAGGTCGTGGCCTCTGAAACCGATGCGGCGTTGAGCCTAAGCGGCACCTTGACCGCGACGGACGTGGACAACGCAGACAACACCTTCACAGCGACAAGCATCGAAGGCACCAACGGCACGTTCAGCATCGCGGAAAATGGCGAGTGGACGTTCGTGGCGAACAGTGCGTTCAATGAGATGAATGTTGGCGACAGCAAAGTCGAAAGCTTCACGGTGACGTCGGTAGACGGCACAGAGCAAGTCGTGAAAGTGACGATCAATGGCACGAACGATGCGGCGACGATCGCAGGCGACACAGAGGTCGTGGCCTCTGAAACCGATGCGGCGTTGAGCCTAAGCGGCACCTTGACCGCGACGGACGTGGACAACGCAGACAACACCTTCACAGCGACAAGCATCGAAGGCACCAACGGCACGTTCAGCATCGCGGAAAATGGCGAGTGGACGTTCGTGGCGAACAGTGCGTTCAATGAGATGAATGTTGGCGACAGCAAAGTCGAAAGCTTCACGGTGACGTCGGTAGACGGCACAGAGCAAGTCGTGAAAGTGACGATCAATGGCACGAACGATGCGGCGACGATCGCAGGCGACACAGAGGTCGTGGCCTCTGAAACCGATGCGGCGTTGAGCCTAAGCGGCACCTTGACCGCGACGGACGTGGACAACGCAGACAACACCTTCACAGCGACAAGCATCGAAGGCACCAACGGCACGTTCAGCATCGCGGAAAATGGCGAGTGGACGTTCGTGGCGAACAGTGCGTTCAATGAGATGAATGTTGGCGACAGCAAAGTCGAAAGCTTCACGGTGACGTCGGTAGACGGCACAGAGCAAGTCGTGAAAGTGACGATCAATGGCACGAACGATGCGGCGACGATCGCAGGCGACACAGAGGTCGTGGCCTCTGAAACCGATGCGGCGTTGAGCCTAAGCGGCACCTTGACCGCGACGGACGTGGACAACGCAGACAACACCTTCACAGCGACAAGCATCGAAGGCACCAACGGCACGTTCAGCATCGCGGAAAATGGCGAGTGGACGTTCGTGGCGAACAGTGCGTTCAATGAGATGAATGTTGGCGACAGCAAAGTCGAAAGCTTCACGGTGACGTCGGTAGACGGCACAGAGCAAGTCGTGAAAGTGACGATCAATGGCACGAACGATGCGGCGACGATCGCAGGCGACACAGAGGTCGTGGCCTCTGAAACCGATGCGGCGTTGAGCCTAAGCGGCACCTTGACCGCGACGGACGTGGACAACGCAGACAACACCTTCACAGCGACAAGCATCGAAGGCACCAACGGCACGTTCAGCATCGCGGAAAATGGCGAGTGGACGTTCGTGGCGAACAGTGCGTTCAATGAGATGAATGTTGGCGACAGCAAAGTCGAAAGCTTCACGGTGACGTCGGTAGACGGCACAGAGCAAGTCGTGAAAGTGACGATCAATGGCACGAACGATGCGGCGACGATCGCAGGCGACACAGAGGTCGTGGCCTCTGAAACCGATGCGGCGTTGAGCCTAAGCGGCACCTTGACCGCGACGGACGTGGACAACGCAGACAACACCTTCACAGCGACAAGCATCGAAGGCACCAACGGCACGTTCAGCATCGCGGAAAATGGCGAGTGGACGTTCGTGGCGAACAGTGCGTTCAATGAGATGAATGTTGGCGACAGCAAAGTCGAAAGCTTCACGGTGACGTCGGTAGACGGCACAGAGCAAGTCGTGAAAGTGACGATCAATGGCACGAACGATGCGGCGACGATCGCAGGCGACACAGAGGTCGTGGCCTCTGAAACCGATGCGGCGTTGAGCCTAAGCGGCACCTTGACCGCGACGGACGTGGACAACGCAGACAACACCTTCACAGCGACAAGCATCGAAGGCACCAACGGCACGTTCAGCATCGCGGAAAATGGCGAGTGGACGTTCGTGGCGAACAGTGCGTTCAATGAGATGAATGTTGGCGACAGCAAAGTCGAAAGCTTCACGGTGACGTCGGTAGACGGCACAGAGCAAGTCGTGAAAGTGACGATCAATGGCACGAACGATGCGGCGACGATCGCAGGCGACACAGAGGTCGTGGCCTCTGAAACCGATGCGGCGTTGAGCCTAAGCGGCACCTTGACCGCGACGGACGTGGACAACGCAGACAACACCTTCACAGCGACAAGCATCGAAGGCACCAACGGCACGTTCAGCATCGCGGAAAATGGCGAGTGGACGTTCGTGGCGAACAGTGCGTTCAATGAGATGAATGTTGGCGACAGCAAAGTCGAAAGCTTCACGGTGACGTCGGTAGACGGCACAGAGCAAGTCGTGAAAGTGACGATCAATGGCACGAACGATGCGGCGACGATCGCAGGCGACACAGAGGTCGTGGCCTCTGAAACCGATGCGGCGTTGAGCCTAAGCGGCACCTTGACCGCGACGGACGTGGACAACGCAGACAACACCTTCACAGCGACAAGCATCGAAGGCACCAACGGCACGTTCAGCATCGCGGAAAATGGCGAGTGGACGTTCGTGGCGAACAGTGCGTTCAATGAGATGAATGTTGGCGACAGCAAAGTCGAAAGCTTCACGGTGACGTCGGTAGACGGCACAGAGCAAGTCGTGAAAGTGACGATCAATGGCACGAACGATGCGGCGACGATCGCAGGCGACACAGAGGTCGTGGCCTCTGAAACCGATGCGGCGTTGAGCCTAAGCGGCACCTTGACCGCGACGGACGTGGACAACGCAGACAACACCTTCACAGCGACAAGCATCGAAGGCACCAACGGCACGTTCAGCATCGCGGAAAATGGCGAGTGGACGTTCGTGGCGAACAGTGCGTTCAATGAGATGAATGTTGGCGACAGCAAAGTCGAAAGCTTCACGGTGACGTCGGTAGACGGCACAGAGCAAGTCGTGAAAGTGACGATCAATGGCACGAACGATGCGGCGACGATCGCAGGCGACACAGAGGTCGTGGCCTCTGAAACCGATGCGGCGTTGAGCCTAAGCGGCACCTTGACCGCGACGGACGTGGACAACGCAGACAACACCTTCACAGCGACAAGCATCGAAGGCACCAACGGCACGTTCAGCATCGCGGAAAATGGCGAGTGGACGTTCGTGGCGAACAGTGCGTTCAATGAGATGAATGTTGGCGACAGCAAAGTCGAAAGCTTCACGGTGACGTCGGTAGACGGCACAGAGCAAGTCGTGAAAGTGACGATCAATGGCACGAACGATGCGGCGACGATCGCAGGCGACACAGAGGTCGTGGCCTCTGAAACCGATGCGGCGTTGAGCCTAAGCGGCACCTTGACCGCGACGGACGTGGACAACGCAGACAACACCTTCACAGCGACAAGCATCGAAGGCACCAACGGCACGTTCAGCATCGCGGAAAATGGCGAGTGGACGTTCGTGGCGAACAGTGCGTTCAATGAGATGAATGTTGGCGACAGCAAAGTCGAAAGCTTCACGGTGACGTCGGTAGACGGCACAGAGCAAGTCGTGAAAGTGACGATCAATGGCACGAACGATGCGGCGACGATCGCAGGCGACACAGAGGTCGTGGCCTCTGAAACCGATGCGGCGTTGAGCCTAAGCGGCACCTTGACCGCGACGGACGTGGACAACGCAGACAACACCTTCACAGCGACAAGCATCGAAGGCACCAACGGCACGTTCAGCATCGCGGAAAATGGCGAGTGGACGTTCGTGGCGAACAGTGCGTTCAATGAGATGAATGTTGGCGACAGCAAAGTCGAAAGCTTCACGGTGACGTCGGTAGACGGCACAGAGCAAGTCGTGAAAGTGACGATCAATGGCACGAACGATGCGGCGACGATCGCAGGCGACACAGAGGTCGTGGCCTCTGAAACCGATGCGGCGTTGAGCCTAAGCGGCACCTTGACCGCGACGGACGTGGACAACGCAGACAACACCTTCACAGCGACAAGCATCGAAGGCACCAACGGCACGTTCAGCATCGCGGAAAATGGCGAGTGGACGTTCGTGGCGAACAGTGCGTTCAATGAGATGAATGTTGGCGACAGCAAAGTCGAAAGCTTCACGGTGACGTCGGTAGACGGCACAGAGCAAGTCGTGAAAGTGACGATCAATGGCACGAACGATGCGGCGACGATCGCAGGCGACACAGAGGTCGTGGCCTCTGAAACCGATGCGGCGTTGAGCCTAAGCGGCACCTTGACCGCGACGGACGTGGACAACGCAGACAACACCTTCACAGCGACAAGCATCGAAGGCACCAACGGCACGTTCAGCATCGCGGAAAATGGCGAGTGGACGTTCGTGGCGAACAGTGCGTTCAATGAGATGAATGTTGGCGACAGCAAAGTCGAAAGCTTCACGGTGACGTCGGTAGACGGCACAGAGCAAGTCGTGAAAGTGACGATCAATGGCACGAACGATGCGGCGACGATCGCAGGCGACACAGAGGTCGTGGCCTCTGAAACCGATGCGGCGTTGAGCCTAAGCGGCACCTTGACCGCGACGGACGTGGACAACGCAGACAACACCTTCACAGCGACAAGCATCGAAGGCACCAACGGCACGTTCAGCATCGCGGAAAATGGCGAGTGGACGTTCGTGGCGAACAGTGCGTTCAATGAGATGAATGTTGGCGACAGCAAAGTCGAAAGCTTCACGGTGACGTCGGTAGACGGCACAGAGCAAGTCGTGAAAGTGACGATCAATGGCACGAACGATGCGGCGACGATCGCAGGCGACACAGAGGTCGTGGCCTCTGAAACCGATGCGGCGTTGAGCCTAAGCGGCACCTTGACCGCGACGGACGTGGACAACGCAGACAACACCTTCACAGCGACAAGCATCGAAGGCACCAACGGCACGTTCAGCATCGCGGAAAATGGCGAGTGGACGTTCGTGGCGAACAGTGCGTTCAATGAGATGAATGTTGGCGACAGCAAAGTCGAAAGCTTCACGGTGACGTCGGTAGACGGCACAGAGCAAGTCGTGAAAGTGACGATCAATGGCACGAACGATGCGGCGACGATCGCAGGCGACACAGAGGTCGTGGCCTCTGAAACCGATGCGGCGTTGAGCCTAAGCGGCACCTTGACCGCGACGGACGTGGACAACGCAGACAACACCTTCACAGCGACAAGCATCGAAGGCACCAACGGCACGTTCAGCATCGCGGAAAATGGCGAGTGGACGTTCGTGGCGAACAGTGCGTTCAATGAGATGAATGTTGGCGACAGCAAAGTCGAAAGCTTCACGGTGACGTCGGTAGACGGCACAGAGCAAGTCGTGAAAGTGACGATCAATGGCACGAACGATGCGGCGACGATCGCAGGCGACACAGAGGTCGTGGCCTCTGAAACCGATGCGGCGTTGAGCCTAAGCGGCACCTTGACCGCGACGGACGTGGACAACGCAGACAACACCTTCACAGCGACAAGCATCGAAGGCACCAACGGCACGTTCAGCATCGCGGAAAATGGCGAGTGGACGTTCGTGGCGAACAGTGCGTTCAATGAGATGAATGTTGGCGACAGCAAAGTCGAAAGCTTCACGGTGACGTCGGTAGACGGCACAGAGCAAGTCGTGAAAGTGACGATCAATGGCACGAACGATGCGGCGACGATCGCAGGCGACACAGAGGTCGTGGCCTCTGAAACCGATGCGGCGTTGAGCCTAAGCGGCACCTTGACCGCGACGGACGTGGACAACGCAGACAACACCTTCACAGCGACAAGCATCGAAGGCACCAACGGCACGTTCAGCATCGCGGAAAATGGCGAGTGGACGTTCGTGGCGAACAGTGCGTTCAATGAGATGAATGTTGGCGACAGCAAAGTCGAAAGCTTCACGGTGACGTCGGTAGACGGCACAGAGCAAGTCGTGAAAGTGACGATCAATGGCACGAACGATGCGGCGACGATCGCAGGCGACACAGAGGTCGTGGCCTCTGAAACCGATGCGGCGTTGAGCCTAAGCGGCACCTTGACCGCGACGGACGTGGACAACGCAGACAACACCTTCACAGCGACAAGCATCGAAGGCACCAACGGCACGTTCAGCATCGCGGAAAATGGCGAGTGGACGTTCGTGGCGAACAGTGCGTTCAATGAGATGAATGTTGGCGACAGCAAAGTCGAAAGCTTCACGGTGACGTCGGTAGACGGCACAGAGCAAGTCGTGAAAGTGACGATCAATGGCACGAACGATGCGGCGACGATCGCAGGCGACACAGAGGTCGTGGCCTCTGAAACCGATGCGGCGTTGAGCCTAAGCGGCACCTTGACCGCGACGGACGTGGACAACGCAGACAACACCTTCACAGCGACAAGCATCGAAGGCACCAACGGCACGTTCAGCATCGCGGAAAATGGCGAGTGGACGTTCGTGGCGAACAGTGCGTTCAATGAGATGAATGTTGGCGACAGCAAAGTCGAAAGCTTCACGGTGACGTCGGTAGACGGCACAGAGCAAGTCGTGAAAGTGACGATCAATGGCACGAACGATGCGGCGACGATCGCAGGCGACACAGAGGTCGTGGCCTCTGAAACCGATGCGGCGTTGAGCCTAAGCGGCACCTTGACCGCGACGGACGTGGACAACGCAGACAACACCTTCACAGCGACAAGCATCGAAGGCACCAACGGCACGTTCAGCATCGCGGAAAATGGCGAGTGGACGTTCGTGGCGAACAGTGCGTTCAATGAGATGAATGTTGGCGACAGCAAAGTCGAAAGCTTCACGGTGACGTCGGTAGACGGCACAGAGCAAGTCGTGAAAGTGACGATCAATGGCACGAACGATGCGGCGACGATCGCAGGCGACACAGAGGTCGTGGCCTCTGAAACCGATGCGGCGTTGAGCCTAAGCGGCACCTTGACCGCGACGGACGTGGACAACGCAGACAACACCTTCACAGCGACAAGCATCGAAGGCACCAACGGCACGTTCAGCATCGCGGAAAATGGCGAGTGGACGTTCGTGGCGAACAGTGCGTTCAATGAGATGAATGTTGGCGACAGCAAAGTCGAAAGCTTCACGGTGACGTCGGTAGACGGCACAGAGCAAGTCGTGAAAGTGACGATCAATGGCACGAACGATGCGGCGACGATCGCAGGCGACACAGAGGTCGTGGCCTCTGAAACCGATGCGGCGTTGAGCCTAAGCGGCACCTTGACCGCGACGGACGTGGACAACGCAGACAACACCTTCACAGCGACAAGCATCGAAGGCACCAACGGCACGTTCAGCATCGCGGAAAATGGCGAGTGGACGTTCGTGGCGAACAGTGCGTTCAATGAGATGAATGTTGGCGACAGCAAAGTCGAAAGCTTCACGGTGACGTCGGTAGACGGCACAGAGCAAGTCGTGAAAGTGACGATCAATGGCACGAACGATGCGGCGACGATCGCAGGCGACACAGAGGTCGTGGCCTCTGAAACCGATGCGGCGTTGAGCCTAAGCGGCACCTTGACCGCGACGGACGTGGACAACGCAGACAACACCTTCACAGCGACAAGCATCGAAGGCACCAACGGCACGTTCAGCATCGCGGAAAATGGCGAGTGGACGTTCGTGGCGAACAGTGCGTTCAATGAGATGAATGTTGGCGACAGCAAAGTCGAAAGCTTCACGGTGACGTCGGTAGACGGCACAGAGCAAGTCGTGAAAGTGACGATCAATGGCACGAACGATGCGGCGACGATCGCAGGCGACACAGAGGTCGTGGCCTCTGAAACCGATGCGGCGTTGAGCCTAAGCGGCACCTTGACCGCGACGGACGTGGACAACGCAGACAACACCTTCACAGCGACAAGCATCGAAGGCACCAACGGCACGTTCAGCATCGCGGAAAATGGCGAGTGGACGTTCGTGGCGAACAGTGCGTTCAATGAGATGAATGTTGGCGACAGCAAAGTCGAAAGCTTCACGGTGACGTCGGTAGACGGCACAGAGCAAGTCGTGAAAGTGACGATCAATGGCACGAACGATGCGGCGACGATCGCAGGCGACACAGAGGTCGTGGCCTCTGAAACCGATGCGGCGTTGAGCCTAAGCGGCACCTTGACCGCGACGGACGTGGACAACGCAGACAACACCTTCACAGCGACAAGCATCGAAGGCACCAACGGCACGTTCAGCATCGCGGAAAATGGCGAGTGGACGTTCGTGGCGAACAGTGCGTTCAATGAGATGAATGTTGGCGACAGCAAAGTCGAAAGCTTCACGGTGACGTCGGTAGACGGCACAGAGCAAGTCGTGAAAGTGACGATCAATGGCACGAACGATGCGGCGACGATCGCAGGCGACACAGAGGTCGTGGCCTCTGAAACCGATGCGGCGTTGAGCCTAAGCGGCACCTTGACCGCGACGGACGTGGACAACGCAGACAACACCTTCACAGCGACAAGCATCGAAGGCACCAACGGCACGTTCAGCATCGCGGAAAATGGCGAGTGGACGTTCGTGGCGAACAGTGCGTTCAATGAGATGAATGTTGGCGACAGCAAAGTCGAAAGCTTCACGGTGACGTCGGTAGACGGCACAGAGCAAGTCGTGAAAGTGACGATCAATGGCACGAACGATGCGGCGACGATCGCAGGCGACACAGAGGTCGTGGCCTCTGAAACCGATGCGGCGTTGAGCCTAAGCGGCACCTTGACCGCGACGGACGTGGACAACGCAGACAACACCTTCACAGCGACAAGCATCGAAGGCACCAACGGCACGTTCAGCATCGCGGAAAATGGCGAGTGGACGTTCGTGGCGAACAGTGCGTTCAATGAGATGAATGTTGGCGACAGCAAAGTCGAAAGCTTCACGGTGACGTCGGTAGACGGCACAGAGCAAGTCGTGAAAGTGACGATCAATGGCACGAACGATGCGGCGACGATCGCAGGCGACACAGAGGTCGTGGCCTCTGAAACCGATGCGGCGTTGAGCCTAAGCGGCACCTTGACCGCGACGGACGTGGACAACGCAGACAACACCTTCACAGCGACAAGCATCGAAGGCACCAACGGCACGTTCAGCATCGCGGAAAATGGCGAGTGGACGTTCGTGGCGAACAGTGCGTTCAATGAGATGAATGTTGGCGACAGCAAAGTCGAAAGCTTCACGGTGACGTCGGTAGACGGCACAGAGCAAGTCGTGAAAGTGACGATCAATGGCACGAACGATGCGGCGACGATCGCAGGCGACACAGAGGTCGTGGCCTCTGAAACCGATGCGGCGTTGAGCCTAAGCGGCACCTTGACCGCGACGGACGTGGACAACGCAGACAACACCTTCACAGCGACAAGCATCGAAGGCACCAACGGCACGTTCAGCATCGCGGAAAATGGCGAGTGGACGTTCGTGGCGAACAGTGCGTTCAATGAGATGAATGTTGGCGACAGCAAAGTCGAAAGCTTCACGGTGACGTCGGTAGACGGCACAGAGCAAGTCGTGAAAGTGACGATCAATGGCACGAACGATGCGGCGACGATCGCAGGCGACACAGAGGTCGTGGCCTCTGAAACCGATGCGGCGTTGAGCCTAAGCGGCACCTTGACCGCGACGGACGTGGACAACGCAGACAACACCTTCACAGCGACAAGCATCGAAGGCACCAACGGCACGTTCAGCATCGCGGAAAATGGCGAGTGGACGTTCGTGGCGAACAGTGCGTTCAATGAGATGAATGTTGGCGACAGCAAAGTCGAAAGCTTCACGGTGACGTCGGTAGACGGCACAGAGCAAGTCGTGAAAGTGACGATCAATGGCACGAACGATGCGGCGACGATCGCAGGCGACACAGAGGTCGTGGCCTCTGAAACCGATGCGGCGTTGAGCCTAAGCGGCACCTTGACCGCGACGGACGTGGACAACGCAGACAACACCTTCACAGCGACAAGCATCGAAGGCACCAACGGCACGTTCAGCATCGCGGAAAATGGCGAGTGGACGTTCGTGGCGAACAGTGCGTTCAATGAGATGAATGTTGGCGACAGCAAAGTCGAAAGCTTCACGGTGACGTCGGTAGACGGCACAGAGCAAGTCGTGAAAGTGACGATCAATGGCACGAACGATGCGGCGACGATCGCAGGCGACACAGAGGTCGTGGCCTCTGAAACCGATGCGGCGTTGAGCCTAAGCGGCACCTTGACCGCGACGGACGTGGACAACGCAGACAACACCTTCACAGCGACAAGCATCGAAGGCACCAACGGCACGTTCAGCATCGCGGAAAATGGCGAGTGGACGTTCGTGGCGAACAGTGCGTTCAATGAGATGAATGTTGGCGACAGCAAAGTCGAAAGCTTCACGGTGACGTCGGTAGACGGCACAGAGCAAGTCGTGAAAGTGACGATCAATGGCACGAACGATGCGGCGACGATCGCAGGCGACACAGAGGTCGTGGCCTCTGAAACCGATGCGGCGTTGAGCCTAAGCGGCACCTTGACCGCGACGGACGTGGACAACGCAGACAACACCTTCACAGCGACAAGCATCGAAGGCACCAACGGCACGTTCAGCATCGCGGAAAATGGCGAGTGGACGTTCGTGGCGAACAGTGCGTTCAATGAGATGAATGTTGGCGACAGCAAAGTCGAAAGCTTCACGGTGACGTCGGTAGACGGCACAGAGCAAGTCGTGAAAGTGACGATCAATGGCACGAACGATGCGGCGACGATCGCAGGCGACACAGAGGTCGTGGCCTCTGAAACCGATGCGGCGTTGAGCCTAAGCGGCACCTTGACCGCGACGGACGTGGACAACGCAGACAACACCTTCACAGCGACAAGCATCGAAGGCACCAACGGCACGTTCAGCATCGCGGAAAATGGCGAGTGGACGTTCGTGGCGAACAGTGCGTTCAATGAGATGAATGTTGGCGACAGCAAAGTCGAAAGCTTCACGGTGACGTCGGTAGACGGCACAGAGCAAGTCGTGAAAGTGACGATCAATGGCACGAACGATGCGGCGACGATCGCAGGCGACACAGAGGTCGTGGCCTCTGAAACCGATGCGGCGTTGAGCCTAAGCGGCACCTTGACCGCGACGGACGTGGACAACGCAGACAACACCTTCACAGCGACAAGCATCGAAGGCACCAACGGCACGTTCAGCATCGCGGAAAATGGCGAGTGGACGTTCGTGGCGAACAGTGCGTTCAATGAGATGAATGTTGGCGACAGCAAAGTCGAAAGCTTCACGGTGACGTCGGTAGACGGCACAGAGCAAGTCGTGAAAGTGACGATCAATGGCACGAACGATGCGGCGACGATCGCAGGCGACACAGAGGTCGTGGCCTCTGAAACCGATGCGGCGTTGAGCCTAAGCGGCACCTTGACCGCGACGGACGTGGACAACGCAGACAACACCTTCACAGCGACAAGCATCGAAGGCACCAACGGCACGTTCAGCATCGCGGAAAATGGCGAGTGGACGTTCGTGGCGAACAGTGCGTTCAATGAGATGAATGTTGGCGACAGCAAAGTCGAAAGCTTCACGGTGACGTCGGTAGACGGCACAGAGCAAGTCGTGAAAGTGACGATCAATGGCACGAACGATGCGGCGACGATCGCAGGCGACACAGAGGTCGTGGCCTCTGAAACCGATGCGGCGTTGAGCCTAAGCGGCACCTTGACCGCGACGGACGTGGACAACGCAGACAACACCTTCACAGCGACAAGCATCGAAGGCACCAACGGCACGTTCAGCATCGCGGAAAATGGCGAGTGGACGTTCGTGGCGAACAGTGCGTTCAATGAGATGAATGTTGGCGACAGCAAAGTCGAAAGCTTCACGGTGACGTCGGTAGACGGCACAGAGCAAGTCGTGAAAGTGACGATCAATGGCACGAACGATGCGGCGACGATCGCAGGCGACACAGAGGTCGTGGCCTCTGAAACCGATGCGGCGTTGAGCCTAAGCGGCACCTTGACCGCGACGGACGTGGACAACGCAGACAACACCTTCACAGCGACAAGCATCGAAGGCACCAACGGCACGTTCAGCATCGCGGAAAATGGCGAGTGGACGTTCGTGGCGAACAGTGCGTTCAATGAGATGAATGTTGGCGACAGCAAAGTCGAAAGCTTCACGGTGACGTCGGTAGACGGCACAGAGCAAGTCGTGAAAGTGACGATCAATGGCACGAACGATGCGGCGACGATCGCAGGCGACACAGAGGTCGTGGCCTCTGAAACCGATGCGGCGTTGAGCCTAAGCGGCACCTTGACCGCGACGGACGTGGACAACGCAGACAACACCTTCACAGCGACAAGCATCGAAGGCACCAACGGCACGTTCAGCATCGCGGAAAATGGCGAGTGGACGTTCGTGGCGAACAGTGCGTTCAATGAGATGAATGTTGGCGACAGCAAAGTCGAAAGCTTCACGGTGACGTCGGTAGACGGCACAGAGCAAGTCGTGAAAGTGACGATCAATGGCACGAACGATGCGGCGACGATCGCAGGCGACACAGAGGTCGTGGCCTCTGAAACCGATGCGGCGTTGAGCCTAAGCGGCACCTTGACCGCGACGGACGTGGACAACGCAGACAACACCTTCACAGCGACAAGCATCGAAGGCACCAACGGCACGTTCAGCATCGCGGAAAATGGCGAGTGGACGTTCGTGGCGAACAGTGCGTTCAATGAGATGAATGTTGGCGACAGCAAAGTCGAAAGCTTCACGGTGACGTCGGTAGACGGCACAGAGCAAGTCGTGAAAGTGACGATCAATGGCACGAACGATGCGGCGACGATCGCAGGCGACACAGAGGTCGTGGCCTCTGAAACCGATGCGGCGTTGAGCCTAAGCGGCACCTTGACCGCGACGGACGTGGACAACGCAGACAACACCTTCACAGCGACAAGCATCGAAGGCACCAACGGCACGTTCAGCATCGCGGAAAATGGCGAGTGGACGTTCGTGGCGAACAGTGCGTTCAATGAGATGAATGTTGGCGACAGCAAAGTCGAAAGCTTCACGGTGACGTCGGTAGACGGCACAGAGCAAGTCGTGAAAGTGACGATCAATGGCACGAACGATGCGGCGACGATCGCAGGCGACACAGAGGTCGTGGCCTCTGAAACCGATGCGGCGTTGAGCCTAAGCGGCACCTTGACCGCGACGGACGTGGACAACGCAGACAACACCTTCACAGCGACAAGCATCGAAGGCACCAACGGCACGTTCAGCATCGCGGAAAATGGCGAGTGGACGTTCGTGGCGAACAGTGCGTTCAATGAGATGAATGTTGGCGACAGCAAAGTCGAAAGCTTCACGGTGACGTCGGTAGACGGCACAGAGCAAGTCGTGAAAGTGACGATCAATGGCACGAACGATGCGGCGACGATCGCAGGCGACACAGAGGTCGTGGCCTCTGAAACCGATGCGGCGTTGAGCCTAAGCGGCACCTTGACCGCGACGGACGTGGACAACGCAGACAACACCTTCACAGCGACAAGCATCGAAGGCACCAACGGCACGTTCAGCATCGCGGAAAATGGCGAGTGGACGTTCGTGGCGAACAGTGCGTTCAATGAGATGAATGTTGGCGACAGCAAAGTCGAAAGCTTCACGGTGACGTCGGTAGACGGCACAGAGCAAGTCGTGAAAGTGACGATCAATGGCACGAACGATGCGGCGACGATCGCAGGCGACACAGAGGTCGTGGCCTCTGAAACCGATGCGGCGTTGAGCCTAAGCGGCACCTTGACCGCGACGGACGTGGACAACGCAGACAACACCTTCACAGCGACAAGCATCGAAGGCACCAACGGCACGTTCAGCATCGCGGAAAATGGCGAGTGGACGTTCGTGGCGAACAGTGCGTTCAATGAGATGAATGTTGGCGACAGCAAAGTCGAAAGCTTCACGGTGACGTCGGTAGACGGCACAGAGCAAGTCGTGAAAGTGACGATCAATGGCACGAACGATGCGGCGACGATCGCAGGCGACACAGAGGTCGTGGCCTCTGAAACCGATGCGGCGTTGAGCCTAAGCGGCACCTTGACCGCGACGGACGTGGACAACGCAGACAACACCTTCACAGCGACAAGCATCGAAGGCACCAACGGCACGTTCAGCATCGCGGAAAATGGCGAGTGGACGTTCGTGGCGAACAGTGCGTTCAATGAGATGAATGTTGGCGACAGCAAAGTCGAAAGCTTCACGGTGACGTCGGTAGACGGCACAGAGCAAGTCGTGAAAGTGACGATCAATGGCACGAACGATGCGGCGACGATCGCAGGCGACACAGAGGTCGTGGCCTCTGAAACCGATGCGGCGTTGAGCCTAAGCGGCACCTTGACCGCGACGGACGTGGACAACGCAGACAACACCTTCACAGCGACAAGCATCGAAGGCACCAACGGCACGTTCAGCATCGCGGAAAATGGCGAGTGGACGTTCGTGGCGAACAGTGCGTTCAATGAGATGAATGTTGGCGACAGCAAAGTCGAAAGCTTCACGGTGACGTCGGTAGACGGCACAGAGCAAGTCGTGAAAGTGACGATCAATGGCACGAACGATGCGGCGACGATCGCAGGCGACACAGAGGTCGTGGCCTCTGAAACCGATGCGGCGTTGAGCCTAAGCGGCACCTTGACCGCGACGGACGTGGACAACGCAGACAACACCTTCACAGCGACAAGCATCGAAGGCACCAACGGCACGTTCAGCATCGCGGAAAATGGCGAGTGGACGTTCGTGGCGAACAGTGCGTTCAATGAGATGAATGTTGGCGACAGCAAAGTCGAAAGCTTCACGGTGACGTCGGTAGACGGCACAGAGCAAGTCGTGAAAGTGACGATCAATGGCACGAACGATGCGGCGACGATCGCAGGCGACACAGAGGTCGTGGCCTCTGAAACCGATGCGGCGTTGAGCCTAAGCGGCACCTTGACCGCGACGGACGTGGACAACGCAGACAACACCTTCACAGCGACAAGCATCGAAGGCACCAACGGCACGTTCAGCATCGCGGAAAATGGCGAGTGGACGTTCGTGGCGAACAGTGCGTTCAATGAGATGAATGTTGGCGACAGCAAAGTCGAAAGCTTCACGGTGACGTCGGTAGACGGCACAGAGCAAGTCGTGAAAGTGACGATCAATGGCACGAACGATGCGGCGACGATCGCAGGCGACACAGAGGTCGTGGCCTCTGAAACCGATGCGGCGTTGAGCCTAAGCGGCACCTTGACCGCGACGGACGTGGACAACGCAGACAACACCTTCACAGCGACAAGCATCGAAGGCACCAACGGCACGTTCAGCATCGCGGAAAATGGCGAGTGGACGTTCGTGGCGAACAGTGCGTTCAATGAGATGAATGTTGGCGACAGCAAAGTCGAAAGCTTCACGGTGACGTCGGTAGACGGCACAGAGCAAGTCGTGAAAGTGACGATCAATGGCACGAACGATGCGGCGACGATCGCAGGCGACACAGAGGTCGTGGCCTCTGAAACCGATGCGGCGTTGAGCCTAAGCGGCACCTTGACCGCGACGGACGTGGACAACGCAGACAACACCTTCACAGCGACAAGCATCGAAGGCACCAACGGCACGTTCAGCATCGCGGAAAATGGCGAGTGGACGTTCGTGGCGAACAGTGCGTTCAATGAGATGAATGTTGGCGACAGCAAAGTCGAAAGCTTCACGGTGACGTCGGTAGACGGCACAGAGCAAGTCGTGAAAGTGACGATCAATGGCACGAACGATGCGGCGACGATCGCAGGCGACACAGAGGTCGTGGCCTCTGAAACCGATGCGGCGTTGAGCCTAAGCGGCACCTTGACCGCGACGGACGTGGACAACGCAGACAACACCTTCACAGCGACAAGCATCGAAGGCACCAACGGCACGTTCAGCATCGCGGAAAATGGCGAGTGGACGTTCGTGGCGAACAGTGCGTTCAATGAGATGAATGTTGGCGACAGCAAAGTCGAAAGCTTCACGGTGACGTCGGTAGACGGCACAGAGCAAGTCGTGAAAGTGACGATCAATGGCACGAACGATGCGGCGACGATCGCAGGCGACACAGAGGTCGTGGCCTCTGAAACCGATGCGGCGTTGAGCCTAAGCGGCACCTTGACCGCGACGGACGTGGACAACGCAGACAACACCTTCACAGCGACAAGCATCGAAGGCACCAACGGCACGTTCAGCATCGCGGAAAATGGCGAGTGGACGTTCGTGGCGAACAGTGCGTTCAATGAGATGAATGTTGGCGACAGCAAAGTCGAAAGCTTCACGGTGACGTCGGTAGACGGCACAGAGCAAGTCGTGAAAGTGACGATCAATGGCACGAACGATGCGGCGACGATCGCAGGCGACACAGAGGTCGTGGCCTCTGAAACCGATGCGGCGTTGAGCCTAAGCGGCACCTTGACCGCGACGGACGTGGACAACGCAGACAACACCTTCACAGCGACAAGCATCGAAGGCACCAACGGCACGTTCAGCATCGCGGAAAATGGCGAGTGGACGTTCGTGGCGAACAGTGCGTTCAATGAGATGAATGTTGGCGACAGCAAAGTCGAAAGCTTCACGGTGACGTCGGTAGACGGCACAGAGCAAGTCGTGAAAGTGACGATCAATGGCACGAACGATGCGGCGACGATCGCAGGCGACACAGAGGTCGTGGCCTCTGAAACCGATGCGGCGTTGAGCCTAAGCGGCACCTTGACCGCGACGGACGTGGACAACGCAGACAACACCTTCACAGCGACAAGCATCGAAGGCACCAACGGCACGTTCAGCATCGCGGAAAATGGCGAGTGGACGTTCGTGGCGAACAGTGCGTTCAATGAGATGAATGTTGGCGACAGCAAAGTCGAAAGCTTCACGGTGACGTCGGTAGACGGCACAGAGCAAGTCGTGAAAGTGACGATCAATGGCACGAACGATGCGGCGACGATCGCAGGCGACACAGAGGTCGTGGCCTCTGAAACCGATGCGGCGTTGAGCCTAAGCGGCACCTTGACCGCGACGGACGTGGACAACGCAGACAACACCTTCACAGCGACAAGCATCGAAGGCACCAACGGCACGTTCAGCATCGCGGAAAATGGCGAGTGGACGTTCGTGGCGAACAGTGCGTTCAATGAGATGAATGTTGGCGACAGCAAAGTCGAAAGCTTCACGGTGACGTCGGTAGACGGCACAGAGCAAGTCGTGAAAGTGACGATCAATGGCACGAACGATGCGGCGACGATCGCAGGCGACACAGAGGTCGTGGCCTCTGAAACCGATGCGGCGTTGAGCCTAAGCGGCACCTTGACCGCGACGGACGTGGACAACGCAGACAACACCTTCACAGCGACAAGCATCGAAGGCACCAACGGCACGTTCAGCATCGCGGAAAATGGCGAGTGGACGTTCGTGGCGAACAGTGCGTTCAATGAGATGAATGTTGGCGACAGCAAAGTCGAAAGCTTCACGGTGACGTCGGTAGACGGCACAGAGCAAGTCGTGAAAGTGACGATCAATGGCACGAACGATGCGGCGACGATCGCAGGCGACACAGAGGTCGTGGCCTCTGAAACCGATGCGGCGTTGAGCCTAAGCGGCACCTTGACCGCGACGGACGTGGACAACGCAGACAACACCTTCACAGCGACAAGCATCGAAGGCACCAACGGCACGTTCAGCATCGCGGAAAATGGCGAGTGGACGTTCGTGGCGAACAGTGCGTTCAATGAGATGAATGTTGGCGACAGCAAAGTCGAAAGCTTCACGGTGACGTCGGTAGACGGCACAGAGCAAGTCGTGAAAGTGACGATCAATGGCACGAACGATGCGGCGACGATCGCAGGCGACACAGAGGTCGTGGCCTCTGAAACCGATGCGGCGTTGAGCCTAAGCGGCACCTTGACCGCGACGGACGTGGACAACGCAGACAACACCTTCACAGCGACAAGCATCGAAGGCACCAACGGCACGTTCAGCATCGCGGAAAATGGCGAGTGGACGTTCGTGGCGAACAGTGCGTTCAATGAGATGAATGTTGGCGACAGCAAAGTCGAAAGCTTCACGGTGACGTCGGTAGACGGCACAGAGCAAGTCGTGAAAGTGACGATCAATGGCACGAACGATGCGGCGACGATCGCAGGCGACACAGAGGTCGTGGCCTCTGAAACCGATGCGGCGTTGAGCCTAAGCGGCACCTTGACCGCGACGGACGTGGACAACGCAGACAACACCTTCACAGCGACAAGCATCGAAGGCACCAACGGCACGTTCAGCATCGCGGAAAATGGCGAGTGGACGTTCGTGGCGAACAGTGCGTTCAATGAGATGAATGTTGGCGACAGCAAAGTCGAAAGCTTCACGGTGACGTCGGTAGACGGCACAGAGCAAGTCGTGAAAGTGACGATCAATGGCACGAACGATGCGGCGACGATCGCAGGCGACACAGAGGTCGTGGCCTCTGAAACCGATGCGGCGTTGAGCCTAAGCGGCACCTTGACCGCGACGGACGTGGACAACGCAGACAACACCTTCACAGCGACAAGCATCGAAGGCACCAACGGCACGTTCAGCATCGCGGAAAATGGCGAGTGGACGTTCGTGGCGAACAGTGCGTTCAATGAGATGAATGTTGGCGACAGCAAAGTCGAAAGCTTCACGGTGACGTCGGTAGACGGCACAGAGCAAGTCGTGAAAGTGACGATCAATGGCACGAACGATGCGGCGACGATCGCAGGCGACACAGAGGTCGTGGCCTCTGAAACCGATGCGGCGTTGAGCCTAAGCGGCACCTTGACCGCGACGGACGTGGACAACGCAGACAACACCTTCACAGCGACAAGCATCGAAGGCACCAACGGCACGTTCAGCATCGCGGAAAATGGCGAGTGGACGTTCGTGGCGAACAGTGCGTTCAATGAGATGAATGTTGGCGACAGCAAAGTCGAAAGCTTCACGGTGACGTCGGTAGACGGCACAGAGCAAGTCGTGAAAGTGACGATCAATGGCACGAACGATGCGGCGACGATCGCAGGCGACACAGAGGTCGTGGCCTCTGAAACCGATGCGGCGTTGAGCCTAAGCGGCACCTTGACCGCGACGGACGTGGACAACGCAGACAACACCTTCACAGCGACAAGCATCGAAGGCACCAACGGCACGTTCAGCATCGCGGAAAATGGCGAGTGGACGTTCGTGGCGAACAGTGCGTTCAATGAGATGAATGTTGGCGACAGCAAAGTCGAAAGCTTCACGGTGACGTCGGTAGACGGCACAGAGCAAGTCGTGAAAGTGACGATCAATGGCACGAACGATGCGGCGACGATCGCAGGCGACACAGAGGTCGTGGCCTCTGAAACCGATGCGGCGTTGAGCCTAAGCGGCACCTTGACCGCGACGGACGTGGACAACGCAGACAACACCTTCACAGCGACAAGCATCGAAGGCACCAACGGCACGTTCAGCATCGCGGAAAATGGCGAGTGGACGTTCGTGGCGAACAGTGCGTTCAATGAGATGAATGTTGGCGACAGCAAAGTCGAAAGCTTCACGGTGACGTCGGTAGACGGCACAGAGCAAGTCGTGAAAGTGACGATCAATGGCACGAACGATGCGGCGACGATCGCAGGCGACACAGAGGTCGTGGCCTCTGAAACCGATGCGGCGTTGAGCCTAAGCGGCACCTTGACCGCGACGGACGTGGACAACGCAGACAACACCTTCACAGCGACAAGCATCGAAGGCACCAACGGCACGTTCAGCATCGCGGAAAATGGCGAGTGGACGTTCGTGGCGAACAGTGCGTTCAATGAGATGAATGTTGGCGACAGCAAAGTCGAAAGCTTCACGGTGACGTCGGTAGACGGCACAGAGCAAGTCGTGAAAGTGACGATCAATGGCACGAACGATGCGGCGACGATCGCAGGCGACACAGAGGTCGTGGCCTCTGAAACCGATGCGGCGTTGAGCCTAAGCGGCACCTTGACCGCGACGGACGTGGACAACGCAGACAACACCTTCACAGCGACAAGCATCGAAGGCACCAACGGCACGTTCAGCATCGCGGAAAATGGCGAGTGGACGTTCGTGGCGAACAGTGCGTTCAATGAGATGAATGTTGGCGACAGCAAAGTCGAAAGCTTCACGGTGACGTCGGTAGACGGCACAGAGCAAGTCGTGAAAGTGACGATCAATGGCACGAACGATGCGGCGACGATCGCAGGCGACACAGAGGTCGTGGCCTCTGAAACCGATGCGGCGTTGAGCCTAAGCGGCACCTTGACCGCGACGGACGTGGACAACGCAGACAACACCTTCACAGCGACAAGCATCGAAGGCACCAACGGCACGTTCAGCATCGCGGAAAATGGCGAGTGGACGTTCGTGGCGAACAGTGCGTTCAATGAGATGAATGTTGGCGACAGCAAAGTCGAAAGCTTCACGGTGACGTCGGTAGACGGCACAGAGCAAGTCGTGAAAGTGACGATCAATGGCACGAACGACTTGCCAACAGTCGAAGACTTCACCGTGGGTTTAGACAATAACGATGAAGCGTTTTTTACGTTCGACTCCGGACAATTTGGTAACGAAAACAACGTTGCAGATATTGAAGATGATATTTCAGGGACGCCAGTAGATGTACAAGTCCTTGAAGAGCCATTGTTCGGTAAGTTGTATGATGTTTCAGGTGGTGGAAAAGTATTAATTGAAGCAAACGATATAATAAGTAGTGACGCCCAAGTAGAGTATGAACAGGATCCCAACGCGGTAGATAAACTTGATTTCGTCGCTAGTACTTTCGCAAACCAAGTTAATAATGGATCTAGCAGCGTAAGTTATCTACAAGGGAGCGTAATCATAAGCTCTGGTATTTACGACGGTAGCTCCCCAACTGACGCTAATGTAGTCGATACAAATTCTTATTTGGTTTACGACAGTCAAAACCAAGAGGATGGCTTTGGTGTGTCAACTAATGCGAATTCAACTAGCGGTGAGTTGGATGTAGTTAGCGGTGGCAACCAAGAATATATCTCTGTTGATTATTCCCAATCCGGTGCAACCATTACAGAGGCTAATATTGAATTTGGTAGCGTATTCGGAAACTACAATGCGGGAAATAATGCTGGCGGTCGTATTGAGGTACTCGCTCTCGATGAAGATGGTAATGTTGTCGGTACTTTCTATTTTGATAGTGACGAAACTGGTGAGCACGCTCTTTCAATAGACAATAATGGTAATGCTACCGTTAACATCTCTGTTGCTGATGGATTTACTGAGTTGCGAGTTTTCACTACACAAGATGGTTCGGATAACCCCAATAAGAACTCAAATATTACATTGAAAGGAGTCGACGTAGTTAGTGCGGAACTTACTGAGGAAATAGATTATAAATCGGTTGATTCGGATGGTTTGGTCAGCGACGAAACAGCTCAATTGACTATATCAGACAGTTCAGTTGGACAATCGCCTGTTGCTCAAGACGATACAGTCTCAGTGTTTGGTGGGCTATCAGGATACTATTACAGTTCGAATGAGAGCGTTAATGGCAATATTGATTCTGTTCAAGACGCACTCGATGTTATTGCTAGTAAAGATGCTGACTTAACGTTCGAAGCCAAGGACATTAACTATACATTAAATGGAAACAACAACGGATTGAGTTCTCAAACCCAGTTTGAAGACTTCTTAAACAATGATGCTTCGTCGTTAGAAGGTTCAGTTGCTGATCACAGTGATGGTGTAATTAAGATGAGTGGCTCTGTTTATTTGCAGCCCGGAGATTATGCATTCAAAGTTACAGCAGATGACGGTTACACTATTTTTATCGATGGTGTTGCCGTGGCTACTGTTGACCAAAACCAATCATCTACTACAACGCTTCATAATCCATTTACCATTGATAGTTCAGGCTACCATTCTATTGAGATTGTTTATTGGGACCAAGGTGGTGCAGCGAATTTGGATATCAACCTCGGTACCGTAGATGGCAATGGAAACTATAATAACGGGGAGCATGATCTAAATGATTTCCCATTGATTGGTGATGTATTCCAAGTTGATGAAGGTCAGGCTCTTGCCATCGATTCATCTTTGTTGTTAGAAAACGATTACGATCCTAACGCTGGTGATACCTTCTCTATAGTGCCTGACGGTTTTAGTTCTAATGACGGAACTATTTCTTATGATGCATTGACTGGTCAAATAATTTTCACACCTAATTCAGGCGTTAGTGGTTCTGCTACTTTTTCCTACACTATTATAGATAACTCTGGGCTGGTTGATACCGCAACTGTTACAACGCAAGTTAATCCTGTCAGTGATGGTTTGTCAGTAACTACCAGCTTGAATTATGTTGAAGGAAACGTCGCAGATTCTATCGTTTCCTCACTTATTGCTACAACAACTGGCCGAGTCATTGATAGTAGCGCCGACAACGATAGTAATTATCTTGGAACATCTGGAACTTGGTTATCAGCCCTAGGAGGAAACGATACAATCGTTTATGGAACTGGTGGTCACATGCAAGTCTTGGCTGGCGAAGGGGATGACCTTGTTTTAGGCAGTGATGGCTCATCAAGCGTTGTGACTGAAAACCTACAAGGCGGCGATGGTAGCGATATTTTGGTCGGAGGGATTGACGTATCTTCCAGTATTAATCTAGTCGGTGATATTGCTGATGAAGTAGGTAATGATATATTTATTTCTCGTAGTGCGACGACCAGTACCGCTTATTATGGCGGAAACGGTACTGATGTTGCCTATTTGGTTGGAGCCAGCGCTGACTATGTGTTTAAGACAGAGGGGGCCTCCGATTTCACGCTTACCCACAGCGGTTTAGGCAATGCAAACCACGACTTCTATAGTGTTGAGACATTATATCTGTCTGACGGTAAATTTGACGTATCAAGTGGTTCTTTAGTCAAAGTTGCGGAAATTTATGAACTAAATATAGATATAGACCTTATAGATACGGACGGTAGCGAACAAGTTATGTCTTTGGTTGTTACTAACGTACCTTCTGACGTTATTTTGTCATCTGGTGTGAAACAAAGTGATGGGACTTGGGTTATTGACCCTAGCAACCTCGATTCGGAAGGTAAACTAACTCTAGTTGTTGAAGCCCCCGTAGGGAATATTCCATCTTTGACAGTAACTGCGTCAGCCCAAGAAATCGATGAACAAGGTAATTTACTCGATAATCCTAGATTCGCAGAATCCCAAACGGGAGCATTGGTTATTCAGTCTGGCTCTTCAAATGGAGACGACACGCTTGTTGGAGGGAAAGGAAATGATGTCCTTTTAGGTGACAAGGGAGGTATTCAAACTACTCAAACTGAAGCCACTAATTATAATGTTGCTTTGATCATTGATCGCTCAGGGAGCATGAATGACCCATTAAACACAAGTAATTCTGCATCGAAGTTGAGTGTCGTTAAATTAGCGTTGATAGAAATGCTTACCAACATAGCGGATCATCCCGGAACAATTAATGTTGCATTGGTAGGTTTTGCAGGAAGCGCGAGTAAAACACTTGACTTGGATGGACTTGATTCTTCGAACGTTGCGTCAACAGTTACAAACGCGATCAATGCGCTGACTGCCGATGGTGCCACAAATTATGAAGATGCGTTTGATGGAGCAAAAAGTTGGTTCGATGAACAGCCAACAGATAATTATGAGAATTTGTCGTTCTTCTTATCTGATGGCGTACCAACTGTATCTAATAACCATAACTCGAATGGAACTACCACTG
This sequence comes from Vibrio sp. QJM3NY_15, assembly GCF_057785995.1. NCBI lineage: Bacteria > Pseudomonadati > Pseudomonadota > Gammaproteobacteria > Vibrionales > Vibrionaceae > Vibrio > Vibrio sp. QJM3NY_15. Next base: position 1,926,269 of record NZ_CM173517.1, on the reverse strand, counting down.
AGTTCGAAGAGTTCGCTGATTCTGTTGACTCATTTAACGATTTAGCAGCAATTTCTTCAGTTAGAGCGGTAGGTATTGGCTCAGGAATTAATGAAAATATATTGAAGTTCTTTGACAATACAAATAGCAGTAACACGGCATATAATTCGATCTCCGAAACCCTTGCTGATTTCTCATCTAACTCTGGAGAAGCATGGGGCCTTGAAAATATAATAATCAGTCAAGACAGTGGAGTCGTCGAAGTTAACGGGGGCTGGTTATTACTATCGGATAAAGGAAACCAATCTGGAAAAACTGAAATCATTATGCCGAGTTTTGTTGTTGCTAGTGACAGTTATTCTGAATTGTCATTTGTTGCGGATAAGACAAGTGACTTTGGTAGCGGTGATGAATTTAATTGGGCAATACAAAGGTTAGATAATGGTAATTGGTCCAATGTTCAATCTGGAAGCGATGATGGCAATATATCTTCTAACATGTTGGATGAAGGAACTTACCGACTAATTATCTCGGTGTTCGAAGATAATGGGGGTAGTAACGCTGCAAGCGTTTATTTGGATCAATTTAAGCTACAAACAATTATCGCGCCAACCGGTGATGTTGAAATTGTAAATACATCGTCAGATCTGCAAGCCGTCCTTAATGAAGGCAGTAAAGAGATCAACTTGATTCCTGTTGGAAACGATATAGTTAATGGTGGAGATGGAAGTGACATTTTGTTTGCGGACGTTATTAATACTGATAATTTACCCTGGGTAGAGGCAGGTTTGGTTAAACCTGATACCCTTGCTGATGGCTCTGGCGTTGAAGCACTAGAAACATTCTTAGAGATGCGAAATGGACATCCCGCTACTGAGCTTGAAATGTATGAGTATATTAAAGAGAATCACGATTTATTTGATGTAGAATCCGATACTCGTGGTGGTAATGATACTTTATCGGGCGGCGAAGGCGACGATATTCTGTATGGTCAAGGTGGTGAAGATACGCTTATCGGTGGTTTAGGTGACGATATCTTGGTTGGAGGAGACGGCGACGACTTGTTCCAATGGGTTGACCAGCCATTCCAAGGCGATGTTGATACCATTACCGACTTTGCTTTGGGTGAAGATCATTTGGATATCTCTCAACTGCTACCGACTGAGAATAATATGTCTGATCTTCTAGATCACATCGCTATTGAAAAAGTGGATAACGGCGGTGGTGATAAAGATCTGGTGATCACTATCTCTGAAGGTGCCAATAACAGTGGTCAGACACAAACGATTGTACTCGATAATACGGGGAATCAGTTTGACTCTGTCAACGCTCAAGGTGATGGCAGTGTGATAAGCAGTGATTTGAGTAACTTGGTTAATCAACTCTTTGTGAACTTACCAGACCAATAACAAAAAAGGGCCGAAAGGCCCTTTTTAATACGTCTGCTTTGCTATAAAAACTAGACTCTAAAGCTCTAAAATTAGAGAACCTTACAAGCAAAACCTTTTAGGTAGAAACCTTCTGGGTAAGCCGTATCGATCAAGTGATCGGCAGCTTGCTCGAAGCGTTCAACAAATTTCACAGTTCTGCCTGCATCTAGAGCGGCATCAGCAATGATTTTTTGGAATAGGTCAGCTCCCATCAAACCTGAGCAAGAGTAGGTGAGTAGTGTTCCACCTGGCTTAAGGATTTGCATCGCAAGCATGTTAACGTCTTTATAGCCGTTAGCACCTGATGTTAGGTTGTTTTTGCTTGAAACGAACTTTGGTGGATCCATGATCACTACGTCGAACTTAGTGCCTTGATCTCGGTATTCACGAAGTAGTTTGAATACGTCTGCGTTTAGGAATACTGCACGCTTTTTTGAGATGTCGAACTCATTCAATTCTGCGTTGAACTTAGCTGTATCGAGAGCCAGCTGAGATACATCTGCGTTGATTACACGCTTAGCATCACCTTTAAGTGCGTAAAGGCCAAAACCACCGGTGTATGAGAAACAGTTAAGAACATCTTTGCCTTTAACGTACTTCATTGACTCTTTACGGCTATCACGTTGATCCATGTAGAAGCCCGTTTTATGGCCTTCCATGATGTTCACGCTGATCTTCACGCCGTTTTCTTCAATGACTACTGACTTAGGTGGCTCTTCACCATGCAGTACACCGACAGTTTGTTCTAAGCCTTCTTTTTTACGAACTGCTACGTCAGAGCGTTCGTAAATATTGCAATCAGGGAAGCACTCAACTAGGGCTTCAACGATAATGCTCTTGTTGAACTCAGCGCCAGCACTAAGTAGTTGGCAAACTAAGAAGTCTTGGTACTTGTCGATAGTAATACCTGGTAGGCCGTCAGATTCAGCTGCCGTTAAGCGGTATCCTGTCAAACCATCGCGTTCGATAATATCTTCACGCAGTGATTGTGCGTCTTTAAATCTTTTGATGAAAAACGCTTTATTGATTTCTTCCTTTTCAAATGTCCAAACACGAGCTCGAATTTGAGAAGCAGGAGAGTAAGCTGCTTTCGCAAGCCACTGACCATTTTGAGCATATACGTCTACAGTTTCACCTTGTTGTGGCTCGCCTTCAACCTTATCGATACCGCGTGAAAATACCCATGGGTGTTTACGACGTAACGATTTGTCTCGGGCTTTAGCTAGATGAATAGAAGGAGTCATGATTTACTCTGTTGGTTGAAATTTGAAGGAGACGTATTGTCGGGGAAGTCAAATCGAAAAGCAAATAAGAAAGGGCTGCAGAAGCAGCCCAAGTATCGATATTTTATGTTCAGATCTTAATGATTAAGCTTTCAGACCTGTCAGTAAGCCTTCCATGGTGTCGCTTTGCTTGCGCAGCTGATCGACATTGGAATTACTCTTACTGATCATTTCGCAAATGCTGTCTGATTGGTGACGAATTTCTGCAACGCTCTGTGCAATATTATCAGCAACCACACCTTGCTCTTCAGAGGCGGTCGCAATTTGGGTACTGCTGTCAGATATTGATTGATTCTTCTCAGCTAACGAGCCGATCTCAACGTTCACTTCTGACATCAACGTTTGACCTTCATTCGCGTTGTTAACCGTCACTTCCATCAGCTTGGTAAGCGATTGGCTGTTACGTTGTAATGATTCAATCATGCTTTGAATTTCGACAGTAGCTTGTTGAGTACGTCCTGCAAGAGCGCGAACTTCGTCAGCAACGACCGCAAAACCTCGACCTTGTTCACCAGCGCGAGCAGCTTCGATAGCCGCGTTGAGTGCTAATAGGTTGGTCTGTTCTGAAATCCCATTAATGGTCGCGACCACTTCATCGATTTGTGCAGCGTTGGCATCAAGTTCTTCTACTGCTTGTGAAGCCGACTGGATCTCTTGAGATAGGTTAGAGATAGACTCTAGAGTATTAGAAACCTTCAATTGCCCGCTTTGCGCTACGCCACGAGCATCCATCGTTTGAGAGCTCGACTCATGAGCAAGCGTTGCGACTTCACGAATCGTCGCTGCCATTTGTTCCGTAGCACTTGCCAAGCTATTCAGGTGTTCTTGTTGATTACCCGAGATGTCTGAGCTTTGTTGTGTTGATTGGTTTAAGTCAGAGCTGATCTGCTGCATGAGAGCGACAGACTCTTGAATCGATAACACCATGTTTTGTTCACGCTCTGCTACTTTATCAATAGTAATTGCGATTTCACTGAATTCATCACGAACGAGGAAGTAGTTCATACGACAGGTGAGATCGCCATTCGCTAACGTGCTTAATGCTTTGTTCATAGAGAACATCGCACCGCCAATGAACGTCATGATGTAATAAACGCCTAACGCGATCAGAGATAGAGTAACGGCAATGATTGAAACTTGAGTAGCTGAGAGGGCTGACCAAAGGTTTTGATCGTGGTTGGCGATTAAGCTGAATGCACCGTTCATGACCGAAACTGAGCCAGCGCCATAACCTAGGGAGATAGTGTCAGAGTTACTGACAAGCTGAGCCACTTGGTCTTTTGTGAGTTGACCGGCCTCTATTAGTCCTTTCATCAAGAGCATCTCTTCTTGATAAAGGTGGGCCAGTAAAGAGTCCGCAGCACTATCTAAAACAAGCGTTAAAATAACCAGGGCGAGAAGAGGTAATAAGAAGAGTAGATAGAACTTTTCTTGGATTTTTAGGTGAATGAGATATTTGTCAATCCAACGAAATGGGATTTCTTTCATAATCGTTATACTCGAAGTAATGCCACCGCCAAACGGTGATTGAATAGAGTCTCAACTATATCATTCATATAATTTATGAGGCAACGTTATGAAAAATTCACAATGTATATTTGTCGTATCAGGCCGAGTTCAGTGTGTTGGTTTTCGTTATCACACAAGCAGGCAGGCGCACGCCTTGAGTATTTCAGGCTATGCAAAGAACTTAAACGATGGTCGTGTCGAAGTATTAGCGGTTGGGGATATGGAGCAGATAGATAAGTTATACGCGTGGCTACAGTTGGGGCCGTCTAGCGCTACAGTAGACCAAGTTGTTAAGCATCAAATCAATGAGACGGATAAACGGACTGTTTCTGCTGGAAAGTTTAAAATACTGTAGCGCTGTTGCTACAGTATTTACAGGTAGATCTTGTTAGCGGATAGAGCTTATAAACATTTCGCTGGCTTAGGTAAACCCGCTAACTTTGTAGCTTGTTTAGCTGGGCCTTTCTTGAACAATTTGAACAGGTATTTACTGTTACCTTTTTCAGGGCCGTGGGCTTTTTCCATTGCTTTAACGAGCATACGAACGGCTGGAGAGGTTTTGAACTCTTCGTAAAAGCTTCTTACAAAATGGACGACTTCCAAGTGTGCTTCAGTCAGTTCAATCGCTTCGTCTTCAGCCAGGATTTCAATCATCCCTTCGTCCCATTGTGTGTAGTCCAATAGGTAGCCTTGAGCGTCGGTTTCAATTTGTTTGCCGTTATATTCAAACATGTTTAGTCCAGAATCAGTTTAACTCAGTAAATAGGGTACATGACCACGTTTACCTTTCTCAAGAGATATTGTCGTTATCTCTAGGAATATTGCATCTACAGATACAAAAAAGCCCAAGAGACAGGCTCTTGGGCTCGATTTTGAACGAACTATGATTAGTCGTTGCTGTTCATAATACCTAAGATACTTAGTAGGCTGATGAAGATGTTGTAGATCGAAACATACAAGCTGATCGTTGCTGAGATGTAGTTCGTTTCACCGCCACGGATGATGCTTTGCGTTGTTAGCAAGATAACACCAGTCGAGAACAGGATGAACATACCGCTCATTGCCAATGATAGTAGAGGCATCTGTAGGAAGATGTTTGCAACCATACCCACTAGCAGCACAACAAAACCTGCCATCAACATACCGTTAAGGAATGAAAGGTCGCGTTTAGTTGTTAGTGCGTAAGCTGATGCTGCCATAAAGGCAAGCGCAGTACCGCCAAGTGCAGTTAGGATGACATCACCCATACCTGCGCCGACATACATGTTTAAGATTGGACCGATCGTGTAGCCTAGGAAACCTGTAAACAGGAACGTAAACACAAGACCCATGCCGTTGTCACGGTTCTTTTCTGTTAGGAATAGTAGGCCGTAAAAACCAACCAGCATGATAATAAGACCAGGACGAGGAAGGTTCATCGCCATAGATACGCCTGCTACAACAGCAGACCAAAGTAGTGTCATAGACAGTAGTGCGTATGTGTTACGCAACACTTTATTGGTTTGCAGAGCATTCTCTTGAGTTGCTGTGCGTGAAAACATAGGGCTGTTCATAATCTTCCTCGTAAGGTGACTTCAATAGTTATTAGTACATTTATGGGGCTGAAAGTTCGAAAAATCAAGTCTTTCATTCCTTCTGTATACTTAAAATAATAATCAAAATAGTCGTTTAAGTGTTTCTCAAGATGTAACAAATTGTTACTAGTGTGTCATGTTTACAATTTTAAGAAGCTTTAATAACGAAGAGGCGACCGAAGCCGCCTCTGTCTATATCAGTATAGTATCACATTAATGGTGCAAGATTTGACTCAAGAAGTTCTGAGTTCGATCCGATTGTGGGTTCTCGAAGAAATCGACTGGGTTGTTTTCTTCGATAATCTCTCCCGCATCCATAAAGATAACGCGGTCGGCAACTTCTTTAGCAAAGCCCATCTCGTGCGTTACACACAACATTGTCATGCCTTCTTCTGCAAGTTCGACCATTACATCGAGCACCTCACGCACCATCTCAGGGTCGAGTGCTGATGTAGGTTCATCAAACAGCATAACTTGAGGGTTCATACACAAAGAACGAGCAATTGCCACACGTTGCTGTTGACCACCAGACAGTTGCCCTGGGAATTTATCCGCTTGCTCTGGTATTTTTACACGCTCGAGGAATTTCATCGCGATGGCTTCTGCTTCCTCTTTCGGCATCTTCTTCACCCAGATTGGTGCTAGGGTGCAGTTCTCCAATACCGTTAGGTGAGGGAACAAGTTAAAGTGTTGGAAACACATACCCACATCGCGGCGAACGGCTTCAATGTTTTTCAGGTCTTCAGTTAGCTCATTACCGGATACAAAGATATGGCCTTTTTGGTGCTCTTCTAGGCGGTTAATACAACGAATCATCGTTGATTTCCCTGAACCTGAAGGGCCACAAATAACGATCTTCTCGCCTTTTTTAACTTCCAAGTTGATGTTTTTAAGAACGTGGAACTCACCGTACCACTTGTTCATGTCCTTTAACTCGATCATAAGACCTTGAGAGTTGTTTTCTGTTTGCTGCGTCATAATACGTCCTTGATCTTGTTAATTATCGTTTGTGACCGGTGTGAAGTTTGTTTTCTAGCCAAATCGAGTATCTCGACATGCCAAAACAAAACACCCAGAACACTAACGCGACAAATACATAACTTTCTGTGGAGAAACCAAGCCATTCAGGGTTGGTATTCGCGGCTTGGCCAATCCCTAGTACATCAAACATACCGATAATCAAAACTAGACTGGTATCTTTGAACAAACCAATAAAGGTGTTCACAATTGAAGGGATTGTGATTTTTAGAGCTTGAGGCAGAATGATAAGCCCCGTTTTTTTCCAATAGCTTAACCCTAGCGCATCAGCCGCTTCGTATTGACCTTTTGGTATTGCTTGTAAACCACCACGGATTACCTCTGCCATGTAAGCCGCACTGAATAGTACAACCCCAACAAGCGCTCTGATCAGTTTATCGGTTTCTGTTCCTTCTGATAGAAAGAGGGGAAGCATTACCGAGGCCATGAATAGAACCGTAATCAGCGGTACGCCACGCCAAATCTCGATGTAAACGGTACACATACTTCGGATGATTGGCATTTCTGAACGTCGACCTAGTGCGAGTGCGACACCAATTGGCAGTGATACAACAATACCCACAAGCGCGATGATCAGTGTAACTAGCAATCCACCCCATTTATGTGTATCGACGACTTCTAGTCCGAAGATGCCGCCGTAAAGAAGACCAGCGATCAAGAAAGGGTAGATGTTTACAAAAAATAACCAAATCCAAGTACGCTTTGGTGTTCTTTCGTAGGCTAACAAAGCAACGAATATCGCAAGCGTGATATAGAATAAGCGCGGGCGCCAAAGTTCAGCTTCAGGGTAGAAGCCATACATGAATTGATCCCAACGCACGCTAATAAACACCCAACAAGCGCCATCACTTGTACAAGCATCTCGTGTTGTTCCTATCCAATCAGCGTTAATGAATGCCCAATCTGCTATTGCCCACAATAAAGTGAAAGCAAAATAAGCAAGCACCACAGTGACGACACTGTTAACTGGTCCATTAAATAGATTCTTTCTTAACCAACCGACAGGCCCAACGGTGTTCGCTGGAGGCGGAAGATCAGGTTGAAATTGATGTGTACTCATCTTATCTCTCCACCAACGCTACTTTGCGGTTGTATATGTTCATTAGAGCGGATGTTAATAGGCTTAGAGTCAGGTAGACGCCCATTGTCATCGCGATTACTTCGATAGCTTGTCCAGTTTGGTTCAATGTTGTTCCTGCAAATACAGACACAAGATCGGGATAACCAATGGCCATCGCAAGTGATGAGTTTTTGGTCAGGTTTAAATACTGACTGGTTAGTGGTGGGATAATAATTCTTAGTGCTTGCGGAATAATCACGAGCTTAAGAGTTCTTGTTCGCGGGAGTCCTAGAGACATAGCAGCCTCTGTTTGCCCATGGTTTACCGCGTTGATACCTGAACGCACAATTTCAGCGATGAATGCAGCTGTGTAGATACTTAAAGCCAGCATCAATGCGGCAAGTTCAGGAATGATGCTAATACCACCTTTGAAGTTAAACCCTTTTAAAACAGGGTATTCAGCAGAGATAGGCATGCCCATAACAAAGTAAGTAACCAGTGGTAAACCCACAATGAGTGCAACGGCAATGCGCCCCATCGGTGTTTGCTGACCCGTTAATTTTTGCTTGTTGTTAGCCCAGATGTTGATAACAAACGTAGCGATAATACCGACAATTAGCGAAGCGATAACAATGCTACTGCCTTGCTCCATGACAGGGGCAGGGAAGTACAGACCACGTACATTCAAGAAAATAGCTTCACCAAGGCTCATACTTTGACGAGCGGAAGGTAATGCTTGTAGAACGGCGAAATACCAAAAAAATATTTGTAGAAGAAGAGGGATATTTCGAAATATTTCTATGTAGACCGCCGCAAATCGACTCACTAGCCAGTTTGAAGAAAGCCTAGCAATACCCATACTAAAGCCCAGTACCGTGGCTAGCATGATACCTAGCACAGAAACTAAAGCGGTATTGAGAAGACCGATAAAGAAAGTACGACCGTATGAGAACGTTTCGTCGTATTCAATGAGAGTTAAGCCGATACCAAAACCAGCTTCTTGGGAGAGAAAATCAAAACCAGTGGCGATACCACGGGAATCTAAGTTAGTGAGTGCATTATTTACGATCGTGTAAAAGAAAGCACAGAGTGCTCCGACAGCGAGAATTTGGAAAATAACTGAGCGAAAAGTGGGGTTGTAAAAAAGGTTGGCACTTTTGGGCTGTGGCTTTGCCTGAGCTGGAGAAATAGTTTCATTAGGTTTCATACTGCTATAACCTCAAATCCATTTAATAAATAGGGCGGAAAAGTCCGCCCTAATTGATGCTTGGAAATTTATTAACGGATAGGTGGAGCGTACATAAAGCCGCCCGCATTCCATAGTGCGTTTACGCCACGAGAGATCTGTAGTGGTGAACCTGTACCAACAGTACGTTCGAAGCTCTCACCGTAGTTACCAACTTGTTTAATTACTTGGTAACCCCAATCGTCACGAATACCTAGGCCTTTACCTTTAGGACCGTCAACGCCAAGAATACGCTTGATGTTTGGATCTTTTGACTTAAGCATTTCATCAGCGTTCTTAGAAGAGATGCCGTACTCTTCCGCGTTAATCATCGCTGAAAGTGTCCATTTAGCTACGTTGAACCATTTGTCATCATCTTGACGAACAACAGGACCTAGTGGTTCTTTAGAGATGATTTCAGGAAGTACTTGCGCAGATTTAGGATCGGCTAGGTTCAAGCGAAGTGCATATAGGCCAGATTGGTCAGTTGTAAGAACATCACAACGACCCGCATCAAAACCTTTAGACGTTTGTGCTGCAGTATCAAATACTACTGGCTTGTAAGACATACCACTGTTACGGAAGTAATCAGCTAGGTTAAGTTCAGTCGTTGTACCTGATTGTACACATACTGAAGCGCCATCAAGTTCTTGAGCACTTGTAAGGCCAAGTTCTTTCTTAACCATGAAGCCTTGACCATCGTAGTAGTTAACACCTACGAAGTTCAGACCTAGAGCAGTATCACGATGTAGTGTCCATGTTGTGTTACGAGATAGTACGTCGATTTCACCCGATTGAAGGGCAGTGAAACGTTCTTTCGCTGTTAAAGGTACATACTTAACTTTAGTCTTGTCACCGAGTACAGCAGCTGCAAGAGCTTGACAATACTCAACATCGATTCCTTCCCATTCACCTTTTGAGTTAGGGTTAGAGAACCCTGGAAGACCTGTACTTACACCACAAGTTAAAAAGCCTTGAGATGTGACTTTGTCCAGAGTGCTTTCTGCCGCTGATGCTGATGTTGCCATCATCGCAGTTGATGCAGCTACTACTGAAGCAAGAAGTGTTAGTTTATTTGTCATTTGTATCCTTCCTTGTTAACCAGGTGACACCTGATACTCGTGCTCATTTGAGTTTTTCTATATGTGTTGCGCTTTCTAAGACCTTGTTACTCAAATCAAACTGGTTGCATTTTGCAAATGAAACTGTGTGCGATTTAAACAACTATTTATAAGGTTAGGAAAGGATCCGTACTTTCACAAATGTATAATTTAAAAAGAATTTTGAATGAAATCACAAATCCGAACACAATTAGAATGACCAAATGTTAACTTAATGTAAATAGTGCAGCGGTTCACACTGTTGGTGCAACGAGATTTAGATTTTTATATTGACAATTGACTAGGTAAATATTCTGAATCAATATCACAATGATGAAACATTAAACTTCAGAAAGATTGAAATTTGGTGAATAAATATTTTTATTGCACTCGGATAGTTATTAATATGCTCCAAATTTGGTAGCATGGCTGAATAGTTATTGAAGTCACCTCAAGGAAGAACATGCGTTATTTCCCAATGTTTTTAGATGTAGAAAATAAGCCGATCTTAGTGGTGGGTGGGGGTGAGGTTGCTTGCCGAAAAGTAGATAGCTTGTTAAGAGCTGGGGCGGATGTCACTTTAGTGTCCCCCAAGGTAGAGCCTTACTTAAAGCAGCTTGTTGATGATAATAAAGTCCATTGGGTTCAAAACTTTTATTCTTCACAACTTATCTCGAAAAACTACTTACAAGTGTGGGCAACCACAGACAACCCAGACCTAAATCATCAAGTACATAATGATGCAAAAAAGTTGGGTATTCTTGTCAATGTGGTCGACGACTTACCCTACTGTGACTTCATCACTCCCTCAATGATAAATCGCGGAAGAATCCAAATTGCGATCTCAAGCGGGGGTGCATCACCTGTTTTGGTGAGAAATATTAGAGAAAAACTCGAAACCGTCTTGCCTCAGAATATTGGTTTGATCGCAGACTTTGGTGCATCAAAACGCAATTCGATTAAAGAGTCCTTTCCTACTGTTGATGAACGCCGCAAATTCTGGGAGCGTTTTTTGTCTTCCAGTTTCATCAATCAAGCCACGGAACGCGAGCAACTTGAAGCTTATTATCAGCAATCTTTGGCGGAACCTGTCGATAATGAAGGGCAAGTGACTTGGATTGAGTTCGAGCAAGATGTAGAACTTCTCTCAATGAAGGCGCTGCGTCTGATGCAAGAAGCAGAATTGGTGCTGTCACCTAAAGAATGCCCATTTGATTACATTGACTTGTGCCGCAGAGACGCCGAGAGAGAGGGTTTCAGCAATAGTGGAGAGTTATCGACAAAGCTTGAGAAGGCAAGGGAAGAGAACTTACGTGTGTGTGTGTTTATTCCACCAGTAAGTGTTGAGTTCAATCTATTAATCGGCAAAGACTTGAAACTGTCTTCCGCTAAAGTTATTAGCTAAGACTAGAACTATCTAGTTCAGTTCGTACTTACCTTACGATCCTTGAATAAAACCTCTAGATAAATAAAAAGCCACTTCCGAAGAAGTGGCTTTTTGCTATTTCGAACACGATATTGTGCTGATGAATGAGCAACCTAAATAAGCAGTCGCTAAAACTCAGAAATTAGTCGCGGAAGTTATCAAACTGGAAAGGTTGACCAAGTTCACCGCTACGAACTAAAGCCATAACAGCTTGTAGATCATCACGTTTCTTACCAGTTACACGAACTTTGTCGCCTTGGATAGACGCTTGAACCTTCACTTTGTTGTCTTTGATTAGCTTAACGATCTTCTTAGCAACGTCAGTTTCGATGCCTTGCTTAAAGATAACCGTTTGGTGCCAAGTGCGACCTGTTTGGTCTGCTGCTTTCGCTTCCATCGCGTTCGGATCAACGTTGCGCTTCGTTAAGTTGCTACGAAGAATGTCGCGCATCTGCTTTAGTTGGAAGTCATCTTGCGCTGTCAGTTTTACTGATTCGTCTTTGTAATCGAAGCTAGCTTCAACGCCACGGAAATCGAAACGAGTCGATAGCTCACGGTTTGCGTTGTCTACAGCGTTACGTAGTTCTACTGCTTCTACTTCAGAGATAATGTCAAATGATGGCATTGTGTTCGTTCCTTAAGCTAAATTTCTATCTTTAATTGCAGTTGCAAGCATGTCTAGCATGGTTGCAGTATCTTCCCAGCTTAGGCAAGGGTCAGTGATTGACTTACCGTATTCTAGGTTATTGATGTCAGTCATTGGCTGGTTACCTTCTTTAATGAAGCTTTCTGCCATGATGCCTGCAATTTGGTTTTTGTTAGATTTGATCTGTTCGCAAATGTCTTGTGCCACTTCTAACTGCTTACGATGCTGCTTTTGGCAGTTTGCGTGGCTGAAGTCGACAACTAAGCGTTCAGGAAGGTTAACTTCTGCCAGTTGCTTACATGCGTTTTCAACAGATTCAGCGTCAAAGTTAGGGCCTTTATCACCACCACGTAGAATAACGTGGCCGTATGGGTTACCTGAAGTGCGGTAAACTGTCATACGACCATTCTTGTCTGGAGAATAGAAGTAGTGTGAAGCATGCGCAGCACGAATCGCATCGATTGCAATCTTGATGTTGCCATTGGTTGCGTTCTTGAAGCCTACTGGGCAAGAAAGCGCTGAAGCCATTTCACGGTGAATCTGAGATTCTGTCGTACGAGCGCCAATCGCGCCCCAAGTGATAAGGTCTGCAATGTACTGCCCCGTGATCATATCAAGGAATTCAGTCGCGGTAGCTAGGCCAAGCTTGTTGATATCAAGCAGCAGTTTACGTGCTTTGTTTAAGCCAGTTTCAAGTGCGTATGACCCATCTAGATTCGGATCGGTAATCAAACCCTTCCAACCTACAATTGTACGAGGTTTCTCGAAGTAGGTTCTCATTACAACGAACAGTTCGTCTTTGTATTGGTCTTGAATTTGACTTAAGCGTTCAGCGTAATCAAGTGCCGCATCTGTATCGTGAACAGAACAAGGGCCAACGATAACTAATAGGCGGTCATCACGACCCATTAGGATATCTTCGATTTGGCGGCGAGAGTTTTTAATGCGCTCAGCAACGTCGTCAGTAATAGGGTGTGCATTGCCTAATTCGGCAGGAGTTGGCATAGGACCCAGAGCTTGGGTTCTCAACTCATCAGTTTTTAATGGCATGTGATAGCTTTTTTATTCTATTGCGAAGTGGTTAAGATAACGGAATTGAACAGAGGAATAAACTCTCTTACGTCAAAGTTATCTCAGTTATTGCTAATATTCTTATTTTTATCAGCAGGCCAGCGTCAAATAGGGGATTTTCACTTGTATTAACAGGCAGCTATCGGTATTTTCGTTTGAACACAACATAAAAATGCTGGAGCAGCAATGACTCAAGAAAATCAAAGCACTTTGCACCCAGAACTTGTCTTAGGTGATGTGCTGCCTTCTTATAACGATAATAATAATTCCAACCACTTGTACGTTTCCCTGTCTGAATTGGTCATGGATCGTGTGTTTTATCATCCAAGTATTGAAAGCCATTTAGATACTTTGTCTGATATTGAGAAAACCTCTTTAGACGCGATTCTTGGTGATAAAAGTGTTGATGAACATTTTGTTTCAACCTTAGTTGTCGCTATTCAAGCTGCAGTTCAGCCAAACCATAATGCGGTTCGTGTTGCGCTGAGCAGTGCCGACAGCTATGGGTACCGCTCTCTACTTGGCGGCAACTGCGAAGTTGAAGAAGTAAACCCTGCACTGGGTGTACGCGGTGTAGCGCGTTATGCGACACCAGAATACAGCAAGGCTTTTGCGCTAGAATGTCAGGTGATCAAAACCCTGCGTGAGCAAGGTATCAACGTTGAAATCGTTGTTCCTTATGTTCGAGCACTGAGTGACGCCGCGAAAATCATTGATCTGTTAGCTGAGCAAGGTTTACCACGCGGCTTGAATGGCCTAAAAGTACTCTTCTCGTGTGATGTCCCTTCTGCCGTTCTACTTAGTGAACGACTTCTGCATTACTTTGACGGTGCGGCAGTGAACGTTGACAGTCTGACTCAATTTGCGTTGGGCGTTGATAAGCAGAATGAAGCTCAGCAACATGCGTTTGACCCACAGAATGAAGCGGTGATTACGTTGATCTCTAGCATCGTAAAAGCGACTCAACACGCGAAGAAGCCTGTGCTAATCGTGACTCAAGGTTTGGTCGATTACCCAAGACTTCAAGGGTATATTGCGGATCTGGAAGGGGTTGATACCGTTATTACGGCTTAATCTTCCCTTGTTGCAAGAGTTTGAAAATGAAGAGATATCATGGAGACGTGATATCTCTTTTTTGTAACATTTTTTTGACATCTCTATCGCTAACGGATTAACTGGTCTGCTGACTAATTTGATTAGGTAATCCGAATGTTGACCCCTCTACAAAAAGCAAATTTCTATTTAAGTATGTTTGGCTTTTTCAAAGTGCCATTGATCTGGTTGTGTCGCCCAAAGCTGCTCGCATTGGATAACCAACATGTTGAAGTGAAAATCCCTCTTAAAAGGCGAACGAAGAATCACCTTAATAGCATGTATTTTGGTGTGTTGGCTGTGGGTGCTGATGTCGCAGGCGGTTTTCTTGCCATGAGTAAGTCGCAGCAACAAGGTGAAAAAATCTCGCTGGCATTTAAAGAGGTGACGGGCAATTTTTTGAAGCGCCCTGAGGGAGATGTGCATTTTACGTGTAACGATGGAGAGCTAATCAATACCATGTTGGCTGAAACCATGTCGACTGGAGAGCGTGTTAACCAACCTGTGACCATTATCGCGACTTGTCCGTCTCTGCATGGTGATGAACCGATGGCTGAATTCACACTAACGCTTTCTATTAAGAAAGTGCCTTCTAGAAAGTAGCTAAAAGCTTTGTGGAAACACTAAGAAACGGTGAGAAATGAAAGAGCGGTATGTGGATTTCGCACCCACATACCTTATTTCGTACCCACATCCGCTAAAGACTATGACTCTTGAGTGATCTGCTCGATATCAACGATTTTTGAACGGTTCATTACGATTTTCCAGCGATAATAAGTCGGTTCGCTATCATGATTGTTCTCTTTGATGATCAAGTTCAGCAGGTGACGTTTTTCTACTGACTCACGACTTACTTGACCTTCATTTAGTCGATATACGTTATTTGAACCTTTATCCATCAAACGAGTGAGAGCCCTCAGGCTGACGGACAGTGTTTCACGCGTCTCTTCGTAACCACTCATAAACGTTGATGTCGACATTTCGGTTTGAGAACGATAATGCAAAATTTGTTCTTCGCGCTGAACAACTCGCTTCTTACGAATCAACTGAATTTTGTCCGCTAACTTAGAGAAATTGGCGTAATCCAACCATTCAAGCTTATGACCGACTGACTTATTTGTTGTCGGGTCAAAGTAGCGACGCTTCCACTTTGGTTTTCCTTTGCGCAGCCAACGCCAAAGTATATCCCTTAAATCATCCTTGAAGATTTCACGCAAAGCGTAGATGAATGACATGGACACGATGAAAGACGCGGTAATCTCTCCTAGGAAGTCACGAGCCAATATGACGGTCGTGGTAACCACCACCATGACCAAGCCTGTTGCTATGCCTTTAACGGCTCGCTTCACGTTCTTACCCATCGATGTCGTCTTTTCTTTGAGGACGATAGGGTGCTCAATCAAACGACGCAGCAATCGCATCTTGTTACTCAAACGAGTGACATCTTCTCTAACCTTGGCTGAGTTGTATCGATTCAGCTTGCGGTGAGCGGTTTCTTTATCACAAAGCGTTAATAGGCGTTCTTTGATGGTCGAATATTCACTGCCGCGTGGCATATGGGAAACCAGTGATAAGAACTTCTGCTCTGTGTACCAAGATAGGTAGTTATCTATATTGGCATAGTAACGTTTAAGGTTTTCTTCATAAGGAATGCTTCGGCGCAGTTTCTTTAATATATCGAGAGCCAGTTCGATGACTTCATCTACTTCATCAGCCGTGACATTGTCACTCTCATTTTTATTCAAGCTGCTGACGGCTTTGTCTAACGCGATAACATATTGATAAGCGAACAAACTCAAACTAACACGATACTGCGTGATGGAGAGTCGACCACGTTTTGCTAAACGGCTGTGTACTAGAGGTAGCAGCGTTTTATCACTGTAGTAAGCGCGTTTCTGAGTAATTGAACTGTAGAAAAATGCGCTTTCAGAAAGGACTTCAGGCGTCAGTCCAAGTTCACCGGGAATGAATAGATAAACGTCCATATCGAGCTTTTTTGTCTTAGCCATCGCATGGTTAATTTTAAGTGTTATCGCATCTTGTTTATCAACGGTGATCAACGATGTCTCCTAGAATATAAAAATATGAATGAAACTAGCGAAAGCATATCAGAGATCACGTATAATCACCGCCAAATTTAAAGTAGAGACAATCTTGATGATTAATATTGGTCAAATAAACAACCTAGAAGTAGTAAAACAAGCAGACTTCGGTGTATTCCTTGACGCTAGCGACTATGGAACGGTGTTGCTGCCGAAACGATTTACTCCTGAAGGTGTTGAAATTGGTCAAAAGCTAGATGTTTTCTTATACATTGATTCTGACAACCAGATCGCTGCAACCACTGAAAAACCTATCGCTCAAGTAGGGCAGTTTGGCTTGATGACGGTTGAAGGTGTAAACAGCACCGGTGCATTCATGAGCTGGGGTGTGAAAGGCAAAGACCTACTGGTTCCTTTCAGCGAGCAACGTGGCCGTTTAAACGAAGGTCAGTCAATCTTAGTATATGTATATATTGATAAAGCATCTAGCCGCATTGTAGGTACAACAAAGTTCAACAAGTGGTTAGACAACACGCCTGCGACTTATAAGCAAAACGAGCAAGTGGATCTCATCATCGCTGAACGTAGCCAATTGGGTTACAAAGCAATCGTGAATGGCGAGCACTGGGGCATGATTTTCCCATCCGACATCATCGGTAAACTGTTCATCGGTAAGACATTGAAAGGCTACATTAAAAATGTTCGTGAAGAAGACGGTAAGATTGACTTGTCTCTTCAGAAGATTGGCGTCGCTAAGATGGATGATCTAAGCACTAAGATTCTAGACTTGCTTGAAAAGAAAGGTGGCTTCTTACCATTGAATGACAAGTCTTCACCGGATGCGATTTTCTCTGCATTCAGAACCAGTAAAGGTACCTTCAAAAAGACCATTGGTGGTTTGTACAAGTCTGGCAAAATCTCGATCGACAAAGAAGGCATTCGCTTAACTAAATAAGCGAGTCTGTCGGTCAAAAAGAAGCCCAAACCTTCCTGTTTGGGCTTAGGGGAAAGGGCTCCGAAGAGCCTACGCTAATCGTTGTAATTCTTTGTCTGATAGACTGAAGTCTAGTTTAAATTTCTCGATGTGCGATTTTCCATAACGCAAATAGTGACTTGAATTGATATTTATGTAATTAATCGTTGGTTCGACATTGTTTTTAATCGCACCGAGTTATCTGATGTGAATAGAAAAAGCCCAAACAATTTACGTTGTTTGGGCTTTTTGTTTATTCGCATGCGCTAAGCATAATTAGAACAGGTTCTTATCGCGTACTAGCTCTCGCGGTAAACCGTTCTTCACTCGGTTGCCAACCCACTTACCAAGGCCAATGATCGCGCCGTTGTATTTAACCAGCACTTCGCCTTTACCTGACAAGCCTTCTGGGCGAACATCTCGTCCCATAAACCATTCACGTGCGTCTTCAATATTCAGATCTACAATGTTCGCTTCGTTGCCCGTTGCGAGCGTTGTTGCTACCTGATGCTGCCAGCGGTAGCCTTTCTTATGAGTCTCTGCGATCTTAATGCCCATACGAGAGAAACGGAATTCGCCAATCATCGGCTCTAGTGCTTCAGGGAATAGCCAAACGTCTTTGTCACGAATCCATACCTGGGTGTCACTTGGTAACTCGATATCCAGTGCACCTAAAAGCTGATCAGCGACTTCTTGCTGCGCTTTCTTATTGGCTTTTTCAAATGGGAATTTACCCAAACGCTTTTTCACTTCTGGTGGCGTCACAGAAGCAAGTTTACGAATACGTGCAACGAAGAAACCTTCCGAGTCATAAACCTGCGGGAAGATATGAAGAAAGCCTTCCTCGGTCGTGGTTGCTTTTGCATTGTCGAACAAGTTTTCTAAAGACTCGAACTCAACTGCGTCACCAAACATCTCTTTTAGGTGATGACATACTTGTTGGTTCTCTTCGGTACTTAATGTACAGGTTGAGTAAACCAAAACACCATTAGGTTTGAGAGCATGAAAAGCACTTTCAATCAGATCTTTTTGAGTGTCGGCAATATCGACCACAGACTGATAAGTCCAGTTCTTCATTGCATCGGCGTCTTTACGAATCGTACCTTCACCAGAGCAGGGTGCGTCTAACAACACAGCATCAAATTGCTCTGGTAGCCAGCCGCCGAAGACTCTGCCATCAAAGTTACTTAGGGCTGCATTACGCACGCCACAGCGCTCGATGTTGGCGTGAAGGACTTTCACACGGCTTGCTGCGTATTCATTAGCAACCAGTACACCACGGTTATTCATCAAGGCCGCTATTTGAGTCGTTTTTGAGCCGGGTGCAGCAGCAGTGTCTAACACGGCTTGATAATTCTCTTCACCTTGGAATAGAGCTGACGGTGGCATCATCGAGCTGGCTTCTTGAATGTAGAATAGGCCGGACATGTGCTCTGCTGTATTGCCTAAAGGCGCTTGACTTTCATCTGCAGTGATCCAAAAACCCGTTTCACACCAAGGTACTGGTTCCAGTTCCCAACCTTTGTCTTTCGTGCGTACGAGGAAATCTTCAACACTGATCTTCAGTGTGTTCACTCGAATACTTTTACGAAGTGGCTTTTGACAAGAAGCGACAAATGAAGCCATATCTAGATGGCTTGGCATGATGCCTTCAATATGAGTCAGGAATTCTTCTGGGATATATACGTTAGCGTGCAAAAGGGTATCTCGATTTATAGCGTTAATGCGCGCAGTTTAAAGCAAAATGAGATTGTCCTAAACCAAATTTGCTTCAAACAATAAAAATGCAGCCGTTTGGCTGCATTTTAAGTTGAATTGTGTGTGTTTCAGTGTAGAAACTTAGTTCACTAAGGGCGAGGTATGGCGGTTCTCCAAGATTTCCATTCATCCTCGGCTTGAGGATACAAATAGAAAGATTGGTCTTCTTCTGCCAACGGTTGGAGTTCATTCGTTGGTGGCGTTGAGAAAGTAATCCCGCCTCTTAACAAGCTATCTACTGTACCAGCCTTGATGTTTGCGCCAGACAAACCGATAGAGACATCAACCCCAGATACATTCCAAAAAACGCTGTTTGAGCGAATCAGATAGGCGAATTCAGGTTTGATTTGAATGGTTGAGATAATACGGTCAGCGAATTCACCTAGCTGTACGTCAATCACAGAACCAATCTCTAGTTCTCTGAATAGAATCGGTGTGCCTTCAGATACCGAACCTCTTGTTTCACTCTGCAACGTAAACACTTTGCCTTCAGGTTGAACGGGGCCTTGGCTGAGCTTAAATGCCGTAGTTTTTTCGCCTTTTCCTGGTTCTACATTGATGTGTTTAGAGAGTAGTGCTGATACGTTTTTGATACCGTTTAGGCCGATCTCCGGTTCTGCTAACCAAAAGTGGCTGTTTGCGACGGCTATTTTCTCAACGTATTCCGGCAAAACGCGAGCGGTAATTTCGATGCCACCTTTGTTAAAGTTCGGAATCACGAGAGTCACTTCACCAACTGTTACGCCCTGATACTTGATCGCCATGCCCTTGCTGACTTCTTGGTCGCCAGAAGAGGTGATGGTAATCGCACGGCCAAACTTTCTTGCAGATTTCGAATCGGCATATAGCTTCCAAACGTTACCCAGCTTGTTGTCGATCCCTGGTAGTGAATCAAAGGCAATACCGCCTTGAATCAGCGTTTTAACCGGTGCGGCTTTAATGCTGATACCTGATAAAGAGGCATCGACTTCAACACCTGAGCGATTCCAGAAAACCGTGTGCTTGTTGATCAAGTGCGTGTAACGGTTTT
The DNA here is from genome assembly GCF_057785995.1 of Vibrio sp. QJM3NY_15. NCBI lineage: Bacteria > Pseudomonadati > Pseudomonadota > Gammaproteobacteria > Vibrionales > Vibrionaceae > Vibrio > Vibrio sp. QJM3NY_15. Next base: position 1,906,033 of record NZ_CM173517.1, on the reverse strand, counting down.
CGATGGTTACTTCGATTCTTACGCCACCATCTGCAAGCTGAAAGTTAGAAATACTACCGACTTGAAGGTTACGGTAGAGCAGAGGACTTCCTTTCGAGATAGAAGGCAGTTCACTGGCAAACAACGACATCTTTTTAGAGCCAGTTTGATTGAACTTCGCGATCTCTGCTAATGACTTACTTTGGAATAATTGATAGTTAGAGCGAGACTTACTGTTGCCTTCACTCACAAAGCTAATAGAGCCACTCAACAGTTGTTTGGCTGGCGGTACTGTGACGCTTAACCCTGACTCTGTAAGCTCTGCCGTTGCACTGCCTGTCACGAAGAAGCGGTTATTGCTTTTGATAAGGTGTGCATATTGGTTGTCGATCAGCGCGTCCATAAATACTTCATGCTTGTCGCTACCGGTTCCAACACTTTCAACCAGCCCAACATCAATGATTGAACCAACGGCTATGCCTTTATAAAGCAATTGGGTTCCGACATCTAAACCAAATGAATTGTTAGAGGTTAGACGAATCGCTACAGACTTTTCTTGCTCCTGACTGAATTCGTTCTTGCGGATAGCGGTAAATCGGCGAGATTTTTCACCTTCACCGGGTACTAATGTCAGGAAGTTACCTGTCACTAAATTAGCAAGGTTTTTCATGCCCGTTAGAGATAGTTCAGCCTCTTCTAGAACGAATTTACTTCCGCTGTTTAAAAAGTCACTGAATGCAGGTTGAATAGCGGCAGAAGCGACGACGTTTTCACGACCTTTACTCAACGATAGATCGGTAACCTGACCGATTTCGATCCCTCGGTACATGATAGGTGCACCAGTTGTGCTGATCTTGTTGTCGTCTGGTACTGCTATTTTGATTGAGATACCACGACCCGCGGTCTTGAGATCGGGGTAGAGTTTGAATTCAGTGTTCATCTCGACTGGCTGGCCTTCTCCCGGAGAGTCGACCGCAATGGAGCCGCCAAGCAGAGCACTTAAGCTCTCTAATCGTACGTCAACACCGGAGAAGCCGATACTCGCCCCCAAACCGCTTACATTCCAAAAACGACTTTGGTCGGTAATGATATGGCTGTATTCGTCTTTGATGGCCGCTTGAATGGTTACCGACTTAGCATTCTCATTGAGTTGATAGTTATAAACTTCACCAATCGGGATCTTGCGGTAAACAATTTGTGAACCGACAGATACGCCGCCGAGGTCTTTGGTCGTCAGAGATATATTGAGACCTTCGGACGCCAATAAGTCAGAAGGTGACGATTCCAAGGCGTGAAACACCGTTTCTGGTTTTTCTTTGGTTTCACTAGGGTGAATCGCAATATAGTTACCCGAAACTAGGGCGTCTAAACCAGAAATGCCAGATAGGCTTGCTGTTGGTTTCACTAGCCAGAAACGTGTTCCCTTTGAAAGAAGCTTTTGAGCCTCAGGATAGATGTCTGCATCAACATAAATGCTTGAGAGGTCTTTGGACAACGTGATATCACGAACCATACCCACTTCTAAACCTTGATAGCGAATCGTGGTTCGTCCTGCGACTAACCCTGCGGCATCCGAGAAGTAGATCTGCACACGTTGTCCTGCGTCGTGTACTGACTTCATAACCAGCCAACCAGCAAGTGCTACGGTTAGAATCGGCAGAATCCACAAAGGCGAGATCCCTTTGTTTTTTCTAACTTCTGGTGAATATGACGTTTGTGATTGGTTATTGTTGTTCATTCACTGACTCATCTTTAGAGGTGTGGTTATCCCAAATTAGCCTAGGATCTAAGCTTTCCGCTGCCAGCATTGTCATAACAACAACGACACCGAAAGCCACAGCACCATAACCTGGTGTAAAGTTTAAAATTTGTCCACGGTCGACCAATGTCATCATGATCGAAATAACAAAGAGATCCATCACCGACCATTTGCCGACCCATTTCACGATGAAATAGATGATCATTCTTTGCCTATGATAGCGTGCTCGTTTCATTTGAATACAAAGCAGTATGTACGTAAGACCGAGAATCTTGGCCACTGGAACCACAATACTTGCAATAAAAATAATCGCAGCGATGCCGTACATATCAGTATTGATGAGTGAAGCTACACCCGAAATGATCGTGTCTTCTAGCCTTTGACCGTTGGTGATTACGATTGAAATTGGAATCACGTTCGCGGGTATTATGGCAACGGATGCTGCAAATAACAGTGCCCAAGTCTTTTGTATAGAGTAGGGCTTGCGGTGATATAAGTCATGGTGACAACGGACACAAGCGTCACCTTCAGGCTGAGATAGGTGGCAGTTGTGGCAGTGAACATTTTTGTTCTCTTCAAAAGAGTAGTCTGATTCTTGAGCCCAAGCTTCCCAGTAACGTCGCACACTAATGCGGCTTACCAGTAGAACACTGAATAGCTGCAGTAGAATCAATCCAATTAAACCGGGGCCAACAAAAATATCGGAATAGTCTTGTAGTTTGAAACATGAGATAGCCACACTCACCAAAAACACATCCAACATCATCCAATGCTTTAAGGTTTGGATAATCGCTAGCGAATAACGAAATGGTGTGAAAATTTTAAAACGCAATGATGCGTGTGTGATAAGCACAGAAGTACAAACAAGGAACGGCGCGATAGAGCTGCAGAATAAAATGAGTAACCCAAGCAGTGGGAAGCCTTCTCCCATTAAGGTAAAAACACCCGATGGCAGTGTGGCTGGTATCATTACGCCAATCAGGCGGATACTGATGAAATCAAAGAAATGAGAAGGGATAAATAGCAATAAACAGGTGACTGCGATGGCTAGGTTTCCAGAGAGGCTAGGCGTGCCTCCGCGGTATAATTGAGTTCCGCACCTAGGGCAGTAAGCTGACTTCCCATGTGGGATGTCCATCTTGTCTATTGGAAGTTCACAGCCTTGGCATAGTCGTACAGAACTACTGTCGCACAAGTGCTTACCTTGTGGTTGTCCGGACGATGGTTGATCGCTTGGTAACGATTCAGCGGTGACAGGATGAGAGGGGGAGGTCACAAGACCTCCCAAGTTGAAGCGTTGGTCAAAACATCGAAATGACTTAACTTACTAGAACGACAAACATCAGGCGTGCGATTGCACACTGCCATAGAGTGTTTGATAAAGTCCTTGTTGTTCAACCAATTCACCATGTGTTCCCGTCTGTGTGACTTGCCCATCTTCTAAAACATAGATCAGATCAGCTTGTTTCACTGCTGATAATCGGTGGGCCACAATCAAAGTTGTGCGATCTTTCAAAAATTCGCTTAGCGCTTTGTGCAGAGCTGACTCTGTCGCGGTATCAAGTGCTGATGTTGCTTCATCAAGAATAACAAACTTCGGATTGCTCAACACCATACGGGCGATGGCCAGTCGTTGTCGTTGTCCACCAGACAGTCGAACGCCATTCCTACCAATTTGAGTATCCAAACCGTTACTCAGCTGCTTAATCACATCTTGCATCTGAGACACTTCAAGCGCACGCCATAGCGACATTTCATCGTATTCGGCGCCAAGGGTCAGATTATGCCTCAATGTGTCATTAAAAAGTATAGGTTGCTGTAAAACAACGGCAATTTGATTACGAATTACATCAAAGCTGATGTCGTCCGTTGTTTCACCGTTATAACGAATACACCCAGAGTCGGCTTGATAAACCCCAATCAGCAACTGTATTAATGTCGATTTACCTCCGCCACTGGCACCGACTAGAGCGACCTTTTTACCTGCAGGTATGTGTAAGGATAGCCTATTTAAAACAGTGTTTTCTAATGTGTAAGAGAATGTAACATCTTCAATGTCGACGGTCACTTCTTGATGTTCATTGAACGGATTCACTTTACTCACCGGTCGGTGCTCTTCTTCAAGTAGCAGCAGGTCGTTAATACGCTGAAGCGCGGCCTTCGCGCTGTACCACGAAAACTGAATCCCTAACAACTCTTGAACAGGGCCGAGCATGAACCACAAATAGCCGAATACTGCGAAAATTTGGCCAATGGTTAAATCACTAAATAATACCATCAGCATTGCCACAGCACGGAACAGTTCAAAACCTAATAGAAACAATAAAAAGGACACTCGACCTGCGGCTTCAGATTGCCATGCGTATTTATCGGCATCGATTCTTACTTGGTTTGCCTGAACTTTCAGTTCGTCCAGAAAGATACGCTCTTTGTTAGCGGCACGAAGCTGGTAGATACCATCTAAGGTTTCAACTAAGCGATTCTGAAAACGCTCAAAAGATTGGTTCTCATATTTTTTGAGGTGTTTAACACGGCTACCGAGTTTACGAGAAAAATAAATAACAACAGGATTGACCAGTAGAATGAACAGCCCTAAACGCCACTCTAACCATAGTAAGACGATAGCGGTACCGAGCACCGTTAAGAAGCTGATGATAAATTTAGAAAGGGTCGAGCCAATGAACTTATCAATAGTCTCTATGTCTGTAATAAGGTGAGCATTAATACCGCCGCTGCCTTTGGTTTCGTATTGTCGGATGCTAATGCGGCCAAGTTTATCGATCATCTTGCTACGCATTTGGTAGGTGATCGTTTTGGAAACTAAAGTAAATTGACGACCTTGTAGAATATTCAACGCTTGGCTAGCAGAGCGCATCAGGATAACTAACAAGAGAGTAAGAGCAATATAGCCAGTTGGGGTTTGCAGCGAGACTGGAAGTAGGTGATTCATCATCTCTAACCCTGAAGCTGGCTTATCAAGCAAAACTTCGTCGACCATGAGTGGCATAAGCAGAGGGATAGGGACACTAATTAAGGTTGCAATAATGGCAACAAAGTTAGCAAACAGTAATTTGGACTTGTGTTTTTTTACTTGAGTTATCAACCAAGAACGGCTAATAGTGTCTTCTGAATTGTTCATTGTAATGAGAATAAGTCCTATTTAGTTTGATGGCCGCATTTTACTGCGTTCTCTTGATAATGGAAGTCTCAATTTAATTGGAAGTTAATATGAAAATAGAACATTACCAACGCTTAACCAAACAAGCCGTTGCATTAATTGAATCAGAAACCGATCTAATTGCAAATCTTGCAAATATTAGCTCACTATTGTTCATGGAATTAGATGAACTTAATTGGGCTGGTTTTTACTTAATGAAGCAAGATAAGCAAATGCAACAAGATGAGCTTGTGCTTGGTCCATTCCAAGGTCAGCCAGCGTGTGTTCGAATTCCAGTTGGGCGTGGAGTCTGTGGAACTGCAGTTGCGACGAATACAGTTCAGCGCATTCATGATGTGCATGAATTCGAAGGTCACATCGCTTGTGACGCTGCAAGTAACTCAGAAATCGTTATTCCATTCTCTATCGATGGTAAAGTCGTGGGTGTTCTTGACATCGATAGTCCAAATATTGGTCGTTTTTCTCAAATTGATGAAGACGGATTGACATTTTTTATGGCTGAAGTGGAAAAGGTGCTTAATTCGCACGCGAACAAGGCATAAATTATTCTCTTACTGTGGTTTTTCCCAAGCATCTCTCTATAATACGTAAAAATATTTTCTTAATGCTCGCGGAAAACCGCAAAAACCAGGAACCCACATGGAAAACACTGAAAAGTTAAAAAACAGCAAAGAAGTTATCGCATATGTTGCTGAATGTTTCCCTAAATGCTTTACTCTAGAAGGTGAAGCAAAACCACTTAAAATTGGTATTTTTCAAGATCTTGCTGAACGTCTAAATGAAGACGAAAAAGTAAGTAAGACTCAGCTTCGTGCAGCGTTAAGACAGTACACATCATCATGGCGTTACCTGCACGGCGTAAAAGCTGGCGCAGATCGTGTTGACCTAGACGGCAACGCGTGTGGCACATTAGAAGAAGAGCACGTAGAACACGCTAAAGCTACACTTGCAGAAAGCAAAGCGAAAGTTCAGGCTCGTCGTAAAGAACAAGCACAGAAAGCTCGTGAAGAAGGCAAAGCGAAAACTAAGGCGAAGAAAGCTCAACAGCCTCGTCGTCAAGCGCCTAAAGCACCAAAAGTAGAAAAGCCTGTAGAAACACGCGCTTTGAACGCCGATGAATTCATCGCTGGCAAAGAAGTAAATGTGAACATGGGTACAGGAAACATGGCTGCGACCATTGTTGAAATCAATAAGGAAGATGTACGTGTTCAGTTAGCAAACGGCCTACAAATGGTTGTTAAAGCGGAGCACTTGCGCGCTTAAAGGAGATACTCCTACGCATGAAATGCCGTTCAAAATTGACACTGATTGCTGCTAGCTTTTGTCTAGCAGCTTCAGCTCAGGCTCTTGAAGCCAAATTAGATCAGGACGATTTACCTTTACTCGCTCCTGAGGTCCAACACGAAACTGCTAGTAAACGTGTTACTTCTCGATTTACTCGTTCTCACTATAAACACTTCAATCTCAACGATGATTTCTCTCAAGCTATCTTTAATCGTTATTTAGAGATGCTGGATTATAATCGTAATATCTTCACTCAAGCTGATATTGACTCTTTCTCCTCATCATCTGTGCAAATTGATGACCAGCTGAAAGCGGGTAATAACCAGATTGCTTTCGATGTTTATAATCTTTCTATGCAGAAGCGTTTTGAACGTTTTCAGTATGCGCTGTCTTTGCTAGACACTGAGATTAAGTTTGATACCGATGAAAGTATTGAGCTCAATCGTAGTGAAGCGGAATGGCCGAAAGATATCGCCGAAGTGAATGAGCTTTGGAGGAAGCGTGTTAAATACGACGCGTTGAATCTAAAACTTACTGGTAAAGAGTGGCCAGAGATTCAAGAGGTTTTGGAAAAGCGTTACAACAATGCGATGAAACGTATTACGCAATCGCATAATGAAGATGCTTTCCAAATCTACATGAACGCATTTGCGCGTGAAGTTGATCCTCACACCAGTTACCTTTCTCCAAGAAATGCAGAACAATTCCAATCAGAGATGAATCTATCTTTGGAAGGTATTGGTGCTGTGCTTCAGATGACTGATGACTATACCGTTATTCGCTCGTTAGTTGCTGGTGGCCCTGCGTCAAACAGCAAACAATTGAGTGACGGTGACCGTATTGTTGGTGTCGGCCAAGATGGTGAAGAGGTTGTTGATGTTATCGGCTGGCGTTTAGACGATGTAGTGCAACTGATTAAAGGCCCGAAAGGGACTAAAGTTAAGCTACAGATCTTGCCTGAAGGTAATGATGCAAAAAGTCACGTTGTCACAATTGTACGCGACAAGATTCGTTTAGAAGACCGCGCTGTTAAATCTGAAGTTATCGAGAAAGATGGCAAGAAGATTGGTGTTCTTGAAGTACCAAGTTTCTATGTTGGTCTTTCTAAAGATACCGATAAACTGATCACTGAGCTTAAACAGCAAGGTGTTGAAGGTATTATCGTTGATCTTCGAAACAACGGTGGTGGTGCACTGACTGAAGCAACCGAACTCTCTGGTTTATTTATCAAAGAGGGACCTGTTGTTCAGGTGCGCGATAGCTACGGTCGTGTCAAAGTGAACAGCGACACCGACGGCGAAATCAGCTACCAAGGCCCATTAACGGTATTGGTGAATCGCTACAGTGCGTCAGCTTCTGAGATTTTTGCAGCAGCGATGCAAGACTACGGTCGTGCGATTATCCTTGGCGAAAACTCTTTCGGTAAAGGAACGGTGCAACAACATCGCTCTTTGAATCATATCTATGATTTGTTCGATAAAGAGTTGGGCTACGTTCAATACACAATCCAGAAATTCTACCGAATCAATGGTGGCAGTACGCAAAACAAAGGTGTAGTACCTGATATTGCTTATCCAACGCCAATTGATCCAGCAGATACGGGTGAAAGTGTTGAAGATAATGCTCTACCTTGGGACAGCATTGATAAAGCAAACTACTCAGTGTTACAGCGTAACGATGAAAAAATAGTTGCTTTGACTGCCCAACACCAAGCTCGCATTGCTACTGACATGGAATTTGGCTTTATCGCGCAAGATATTGAAAAATATAAGGCAGATAAAGACGACAACGACCTGTCTCTTAATGAAAAGGTTCGTCAACAAGAGAGTGATGATGCGGATGCGCTTCGTCTAGAGCGTATTAACCAACGTCAAAAAGCCGCTAAGTTAGAGGCATTTAAAACGTTGGATGATATTCCCAAAGACTACGAAGCCCCGGATGCTTATCTTGATGAATCAGTTGCTATCATGCTGGATATGATCAAGAAATAGACTCTAACGTGCCTTGTTAAAGGTGACGGTTTTAAAAAGCGAGCTTAGGCTCGCTTTTTTTGTGTCTATGATTTGACAGGAATACCTGAATGTAACCGTTGAGATTGTCGCAAAGAACACTCAATACTCAGGGTTATTTGGCTCTATTTTGCGTCGAATAATGACATTTAAGTTACTTTGCACTTAAAATTTAGTGACTTGGATCATATTTTTTCGCTTTCTATTCATTACGTGCCTAAGCTTAAAGAAAACGAGGGCGTGCGTATGAAATGGATTCTACTATTTTTATCTTGTTTAAGTTTTGTTGCTTTCGGGAGTGAGGTTGCTTCGAACTCTCAACAATCAAAAAGCGATAGCAATCTATCTCATTTTGACCTTCCTCTGTTGCTTGGTGATTGGTATTTGATGAATCCAGATCCTGAGCAAGGCACTGAAAACTTTAGAGCAATCAAGCTGACTCTTGACTCAAACTACTCATTCTCTATTGATATTCAAAAGAAAGATTACAGTGTCGACCATTGGGAAGGTTTGTACAATGCCAATGAAGACACAATTATTTTGGGTTTGAACACCTCAGAGCCTCAGGTTTACGCCTACAGCAGTAACCACAATATGCTGAACCTTAACGGTGTTATGTTCACCAAGGCTTTGCCAAACGCATTGGCGGGAATATGGTCAAGCGCCGAACTGTCCGGAAGTGACTTGCGTGCGAGTAACATTCAAAAAATGGATTTAGTCCTTCAACCTGATTTTATATTTATGTTTAGAGTATCAGATGAAGAAGGTGGTGAAGTTATTCGTCGTGGAGTGTATTACACCGAAGGTGACCAGTTGGTGTTGCTTTATGAGAACGGCGAACACGGCACTCGTTACACATTAAACAGTGATGTGTTGACGCTTCAAGGTGAAGAAGGAGACATGTTTGCGGTGCTTAATCGTATTCGATAAGTGCGAGTTTTAGCCCTAAAATTGAACTCGTTGATAATATGGTTTGTTGCTTGTTTATTAGGCGTTCCTATCTAATTTGATTGATAAAATAGCAAAATATGGAGGCATTTTCCTACAATGCCTCCTTTTTTCAATATTCCCCTTGTTTTATTGGCGCTCAACCTTTAGATATATACAGTTAAAAAATAATTACGTATAACGATCAAAAGGAACCCGTCATGGCACATACACCTCAAGCCAAGTATCGTAAAGATTATCAATCACCATCTCACACTATTTCTGAAATCGATCTTACTTTCGATTTGTACGATTCAGCATCCATTATTACCGCTGTTTCTAGTGTTAAGCAGGAGAAAGAAAGCTCGACATTAGTACTTGATGGTGAAGGCTTGAAGTTGGTGTCTGTCCTAGTTGAAGGTAAGGAGTGGACGCAGTATGAGCAGTCTGAAACTCTACTTACTCTGAATGATCTACCGAAAGATTTTACATTGACGATCGTGACGGAAGTTGACCCTGAAGGGAACAGCGCACTTGAAGGCTTGTACAAATCGGGTGGTGCGTTCTGTACTCAATGTGAAGCTGAAGGTTTCCGCCGCATTACTTACTATATGGATCGCCCAGATGTGTTGGCGAAATTCACGACAACAGTCATCGCAGACAAAGCTGAAAACCCATTCTTATTAAGTAATGGTAACCGTGTAGATGAAGGCGAAGCTGAAAACGGTCGTCACTGGGTTAAATGGCAAGACCCACATCCAAAACCTGCGTACCTGTTTGCTTTAGTTGCGGGTGACTTCGATGTACTTCGTGACGCGTACACAACACAATCTGGTCGTAATGTTGACCTCGAAATCTTTGTCGACAAAGGCAATCTAGACCGCGCAAACCACGCGATGGTTTCTTTGATTAACTCAATGAAGTGGGACGAAGAGCGTTTCAATCTTGAGTATGACTTAGACATCTACATGATCGTAGCCGTTGATTTCTTCAATATGGGTGCGATGGAAAACAAAGGCCTGAACGTGTTCAACTCTAAGTTCGTTTTAGCGAACGACCAAACAGCAACAGATACCGATTACCTAGGTATCGAAGCGGTTATTGGTCACGAATACTTCCATAACTGGACCGGTAACCGTGTTACTTGTCGCGATTGGTTCCAGCTGAGCTTGAAAGAAGGTTTAACGGTTTTCCGTGATCAGGAGTTCTCATCTGATCTTGGTTCTCGTGCAGTAAACCGTATCAACAACGTACGTATTATTCGCGGCCCACAATTCGCTGAAGATGCGAGCCCAATGTCTCACCCAATTCGTCCAGAAAAAGTGATAGAAATGAATAACTTCTACACATTGACGGTATACGAAAAGGGCAGTGAGGTGATCCGAATGATCCACACATTGTTGGGTGAAGACGGTTTCCAAAAAGGCATGAAGCTGTACTTCGAACGTCACGATGGCACCGCAGCAACATGTGAAGACTTCGTAGCGGCGATGGAAGATGCATCGGGCGTTGATCTGTCTCAGTTCCGTTTATGGTATAGCCAATCAGGTACCCCGACACTTTCTGTTGAAAGCCATTACGACGCAGAGAAAAAAGAGTACACGTTAACGACTCGCCAAGTAACAGCGCCAACGCATGAGCAAACTGAAAAGCAAGCTCTGCATATCCCTTTAGATATCGAGCTATACACAGCGTCGGGTGAAGTGATTGAGTTACAATGTAACGGTCAGCCTATTCATAATGTATTAGATGTGAAAGAGGCGGAACAAACGTTTGTGTTTGAGAATGTAGACGAGCAACCAGTTCCATCTCTGCTGCGCGAGTTTTCTGCGCCAGTGAAACTTGAATACAACTATTCAGACGAAGAGCTGATCTTCCTGATGGTGAATGCTCGTAACGAATTCTCTCGTTGGGATGCAGGGCAAATGCTGCTAGCGAAATACATCCGTAGCAACGTAGATAACGTTCAACAAGGTCAAAAGTTTGCACTTTCTTCTGAAGTGGTTGATGCATTCCGTGGTGTATTGCTCAGCGATTCGTTAGAACCTGCGTTTATTGCAGAGATGCTTTCTCTACCAAGCCATAATGAAGTATCGGGTTGGTACGAGCGTGTTGATATCGATGCGGTTGCGTCAGTACTTCATTCAATGAAAGTGACTTTAGCAAAAGAGCTTGAAGATGAACTTGCTGCGGTTTACCACAGCAATGCATTAGCAGAATACACGATTGACCATGATTCAATTGGCAAGCGTACGTTACGTAAAGTTTGTTTAGGTTACTTAGCGCATACTGAAAAGGGTAATGATTTGGTTGTTGCTATGTACCAACAAGCAAACAACATGACAGACACAATGGCTGCAATGGGCGCGGCGAACAGTGCGCAACTGCCATGTCGTGAAACTTTAATGGCGGATTACAGCGACAAGTGGAAACACGATGGTCTTGTCATGGACAAGTGGTTTGCTCTTCAAGGAACGAACCCAAGTTCCAACGCACTTGAAGTGATCAAGGCGTCTATGTCACACCAAGCGTTTAGTTTGAAAAACCCGAACCGTACTCGTAACTTGGTCGGTTCATTCTTAAACATTAACCCGGTTCAGTTCCACGACAAGTCAGGCCTGGGCTATGAGTTTGCAGGCGAAATCTTGCGTGAGCTTAACAGCAGCAACCCGCAAGTTGCGTCACGTCTGATTGATCCTTTGCTTAAGTTCCGTAAATACGATGAAGAGCGCCAAGCTTTGATCAAGAAAGAACTCGAGACATTGAAGAACATGGATAACTTAGCAAAAGACCTATTTGAGAAAGTAACGAAAGCACTAGAAGCTTAAGTTAAGCGTTCTCAAGGTTAACGGTTTACTTATAAGCTGTTTACTTATTAAGAAAAGTCATCAGTGGTAGATAATCTCTGCCGCTGATTTTTTGTTTCTGGTTCATCGAATTTTCGATAAGCTAGAGCAGTTTCAAGCTCAGTTTCACATTCAGACATCGTTAAGTGCCAAAAAATACTGGTACTGTATATTTGCACAGGTATTGTATGAATCGCTATATTTTCCAACTTAACATCTCATATCAGCAGTTTTTGGCCAGCTATTCTGGTGCAGCAAGTAAAGTTCAAGTGATAACAACCACTGGATTGCGTCTACAGTTACCTGCAACTCGGTTCAGACCTTTTCTTACACAAATAGGGGTTAGAGGGCAGTTTAGACTGACAACTGACCAAAAAAATAAGTTTATTAAGTTGGAAGCTCTGTAAACCTTGGCATGCCTAGTGAGTTAAAAGGAATCTTAATCACATAATCAAACATTTCACCTCTTACCACCTCCAAAACAATTAACTATTTCTCAATAATGCTTTTACAATAAATGAATGCATTACCTTTGCTTAACTCGTTAGTAGAAAAGAGCTCAACGGCTCAATTCAAACACCAGCTTAAGTAAGCCCCCTAATAATAAAATATAATTCTAATTGTGGAGTGTGACTATGACCGCACGTGAAACTGTGGTTCCAGTTTTACTTGAAAAAGTGTACAAACTGATTCAAGACAAACTTGACCTTGCTCATCGACCTCTCGTAACTCAACTTGCTCAACACTTGTTTAGTAACGTTTCTCACGACGACCTAACTCAGAGAAACGAATCCGATTTATACGGTGCTGTAGTTAGCTTATGGCATCACATCAATGAAAAGAAAGCCGACGAAATTTCTGTCCGTGTTTTTAACCCGACAGTAAGTCGTCAAGGCTGGCAATCGACTCACACTATCGTTGAGATAGTGGTACCAGATAGCCCATTCCTCGTTGATTCTGTAAAAATGGCATTAACTCGCCTCGACCTCTCTTCTCACCTTATGCTTCACAACCCAACACAAATCTCCCGTTCTGATAAGGGAAGTGTGGTTGGTGTCAGCAACAATGAAGGTGCATTCCAATCGCTTTTCCATATTGAGGTTGACCGTCTTAGCAGCAAAGCTGAAATGACAGCGCTTAAAACAGAGCTGTTGGATATCTTTACCGATACAGGTCTTGTAGTTAATGACTGGCTACAAATGGTAGAAAGACTTGAAGAAGTAACCAATCAAGTTGAACAGCAAAAAGAGACGATTCCAGTTGATGGTCAGCGCTTTGATGAAACGCTTGCGTTCCTTCGTTGGTTAGGTGAGCACAACTTTACGTTTATGGGCTACAAGGAATACGACCTTGTTTCTGTAAATGGCGACACTGAACTACAACCTACCAAGGAGCAAGGCCTTGGTTTGTTCGCAAATTCAGATCGTGTACGTAACGTTAAGCTGTCTGAGTTTTCTGACTCGGCACGCTTAGAAGCGAAAAAACCGTATGTATTGATCGTAACCAAGGGCAACACGGCTTCACGCATTCACCGTCCAGCTTACAATGATTACATCGGCATCAAGAAGTTTGACAAAAACGGCAAGGTCATTGGTGAGCACCGCTTTACAGGTCTCTACACTTCTGCTGTTTATAACCAAACCGTTGAAAGCATTCCTCTAGTTCGCGAGAAAGTTGAGCGTATCTTAGATGCAAGTGGTTACCGTCAGGGTTCATACTCTTACAAAGCACTGCACAATATTCTAGAAAACTATCCGCGTGATGAACTGCTTCAAGCTCGAGAAGAAGAGCTACTTGAAGTGGGTACGGGCGTTGTACAAATGCAAGATCGCGATCTTCTACGCTTGTTTGTTCGCAAAGACCCGTTTGGCCGTTTCTTCAGCTGTATGGTTTACGTAACAAAAGATCGCTACAACACCGAGCTTCGTCGTCAAACCCAGCGCATCTTGAAGCAATACTTCGGTTGCGAAGAAGAAGTCGAATTCACGACATACTTCTCTGAAAGCCCACTGGCAAGAACGCACTATATTGTTCGTGTTGATAACAACAACATGGATGTGGACGTGAAAACAATTGAGCAAAATTTAATGGAAGTATCGTCTACGTGGGATGACCGCCTGTCTGAATCAATCGTTGCTAACTTCGGTGAGAGCAAAGGTCTTCCGTTATCGAAAGAGTACATGCGTGCATTCCCACGTTCGTACAAAGAAGACATGATGCCTGGTTCTGCTGTTGCAGATATCGAGCGTCTAGAAGCACTAAGTGAAGACAACAAACTTGGCATGCTTTTCTACCGTCCTCAAGAAGAGGCAGCAGACTCTAAAGCCGTTCGTTTGAAGCTGTTCTACCACAGTGATGAACCGATTCACCTGTCTGATGTTATGCCAATGCTTGAAAACTTTGGCCTGCGCGTTATTGGTGAATCACCTTATGAAGTGCGCAAGACCAATGGGGTGACTTATTGGATCCTTGATTTCTCGATGCTGCATAAGAGTGACAAGACGATTGATCTTCGTGAAGCTCGCGATCTATTCCAACAAGCCTTTGCTGCGATTTGGGCGGGTGAGTTAGACAGCGATGGTTTCAACCGCTTGGTATTGGGTGCAGGTCTTTCTGGCCGTGAAATCTCAATCTTACGTGCGTATGCACGTTACATGCGCCAAGTTGGTTTCCCATTCAGCCAACAATACATTGAAGACACATTGTCTCATTACCCAGATCTAGCGAAAGGGTTAGTGAGCTTATTCGGCAAGCGGTTTGATCCTAAATTAAAGGGCAGCGCGAAAGGCCAACAAGATCTTATTAAGAAGATCACTGAACAGTTGGATCATGTAGAAAGCTTGGATGATGATCGTATCATTCGTCGCTACATGGAAATGATCACAGCAACGCTTCGTACTAACTACTATCAGTTAGACGACAACAAACAGTCTAAACCTTGGTTGGCTCTAAAAATGAGACCAAGCGAGATTCCAGATATTCCAGCACCGGTTCCTGCGTTTGAGATCTTTGTTTACGCACCAGACATTGAAGGTGTGCATCTACGTGGCGGCAAAGTCGCTCGTGGTGGTTTACGTTGGTCAGACCGTCAAGAGGATTTCCGTACTGAGATTCTAGGCCTAGTTAAAGCACAACAAGTTAAGAACACAGTAATTGTACCGGTTGGTGCAAAAGGTGGTTTCGTTTGTAAGCGTCAGCATATGATGTCTGGCCGTGATGAAATTTTTGCTGAAGGTCAACGTTGTTACAAGCGCTTCATCCGTGCACTACTAGACGTATCAGACAACATTATTGAAGGCGAGGTTATCCCACCGAAGAGTGTTGTTCGTCACGATGAAGATGATCCGTACTTGGTTGTTGCTGCCGATAAAGGTACAGCAACGTTCTCAGATCTCGCAAACTCAGTATCTGATGAGTACAACTTCTGGTTAGGCGATGCATTTGCCTCTGGTGGTTCTAACGGTTACGACCACAAAGCAATGGGTATCACCGCGAAAGGTGGTTGGGAATCTGTTAAGCGTCACTTCCGTGAAATGGGCATCAACTGTCAAACAACGGATTTCACCGCTATCGGTGTAGGTGATATGGCGGGCGATGTGTTTGGTAATGGCATGCTGTTGTCTAAGCATATTCGTATGCAAGCTGCGTTTAACCACATGCATATCTTCATCGATCCGAATCCAGAATCAGCATCAAGCTGGGTAGAGCGTGAGCGCTTGTTTAATCTACCGCGCTCAAGCTGGGAAGATTACAACAAAGACCTTATCTCGCAAGGTGGTGGAATCTTCTCTCGTCGAGCGAAGTCTATCTCTTTGACGCCTGAAATTCAGAAAATGCTGGGTACTAAGAAAGCATCAATGGCACCAAATGACTTGATCAAAGCGATCTTGTCTATGCAGGTTGATCTTCTATGGAATGGCGGTATCGGTACATACGTTAAGTCTTCAAACGAGACTCATACTGACGTAGGTGACCGTGCAAATGACGTGCTTCGTATCGATGGCCGTGACCTGAAAGCTAAGGTTGTTGGTGAAGGCGGTAACTTGGGTATGACTCAATTGGGTCGTATTGAATACGCGCTGACGGGTGGCCGCGTTAATACTGACTTCGTTGATAACGTTGGTGGTGTTGACTGTTCGGATAATGAAGTAAACATTAAGATCTTCTTGAATGGTTTAGTGTCTAATGGAGATCTAACCGTTAAGCAACGTAACCAAGTGCTTGAATCGATGGAAGATGAAGTGGGCGAAATCGTACTAGACGACGCATATTGCCAAGCTGAGTCTATTTCGGTTACTGAGCATCAAGGTGTTGGCTTAGTCAAAGAGCAAATCCGCTTTATTCATACAATGGAAAAAGCAGGGTACTTAGATCGTGGTTTGGAATACATCCCAGATGACGAAACACTGCTTGAGCGTGAAAAGCAGGGCCAAGGCCTAACAAGACCAGAGCTTTCTGTACTTGTTGCTTACGGAAAAATGGTGCTTAAAGAAGATCTTGTTAGTGATGATATCGCTAATGATGAATTCCATGCTCAACAGCTTATGCAATACTTCCCAACAGCGTTACGTCGTAACTATTCTCAGCATATGGATAACCATCCACTACGTTCTGAAATCATTGCGACGGCACTGGCTAACCAAATGGTTAACGAAATGGGTTGTAACTTCGTTACTCGTCTGCAAGAAGAGACGGGCGCAAACATTGTTGATATTGCAAATGCTTACGCGGCATCACGTGAAATCTACGGTCTTGGCCATGTTCTGAAGAGCATCCGTGAACTGGATAATGTTTCAAGTTCTGAAGCTCAGTATGAATTGATTTACCATGTTCGCCGCACACTTCGTCGCTTGGCGCGTTGGTTGTTAAGAAACCGTACAGGTAAACAGTCAGTGAAAGCATTGATTGAACTTTACCAAGGCGATGTTCTTACTATCACGGAGAAACTGGATGAAAACCTAGTGGCTTCTGAAGTAGAAGAGCATAACGCAATGGCACAGTTATGGATTGACCAAGGCGTAAACGCTGAGTTAGCTAATTCAGTTGCGCGTTTGTCTAGCTTGTACTCAGCACTGGATATATCCACAGTGGCTCGTGAAACAGGTAAAACAGTACAACAAGCGTCTAAGCTTTACTTTAATCTTGGCGATCGCTTGTCTTTGCACTGGTTCTTGAAGCAAATCAATGGTCAAGCAGTAGACAACAATTGGCAAGCGCTGGCACGTGCAGCATTCAGAGAAGATCTGGATTGGCAGCAACGTCAGCTAACTGGCCAAGTGCTTAACTGCGGTTGTGCTTCAGACATCGATGTGATTAAAGCGCTTGATGACTGGATGGAAAGTAACTCGGTTTCTCTGCATCGTTGGGAAAGCATCTTGAACGAATTCAAAGTGGGTTCGGTTCATGAGTTTGCTAAGTTCTCAGTAGCACTACGCGAATTGATGCTATTGAATCTAAACTGTATGTCGACAGACTAGCGACTAGATAAAAACGAAAAGAAACAAGGGCAGGCCATTAGGTCTGCCTTTTTCGTTTGGCTGAGCAATGTTATTTGGCAGAACAGTGTCGTTTGGTTGAATAGTAAATGACGTGTCCAATTATTTCGTTGAGTAACTTATGCTTGATAAAGTTAGCTTCTAATTGGCCGAGTTAAACGATGTTCGTTACATGAATGATAGTCAAATAGACCATTCACTGGAGGATACGGTAACGTTTGCTTAATAATAAACCTCTTTCGTTAGCAAACTCGATTATCTTACCCTTACAGACAGTAATAGATTGAATAGTTGGGTAAATAAGTAAATAATATCGCCCCGTTTACACGGCGCTTTTTTCTATCGGAGGCACAATGCTTTACCGTCTAGCCAGAACTGGCTTTTTCCAACTTGATGCCGAAAAGGCACATGATCTTGCAATCCAAAATTTCAAACGCTTCACCGGCACACCTATTGATCTTTTGTATCGCCAACAATTACCTCACCGACCTGTAGAATGCATGGGTCTTACTTTTAAAAATCCAGTTGGCCTTGCTGCCGGCCTAGACAAAAACGGCGAATGTATTGATGCATTTGGCGCAATGGGTTTTGGTTTTGTAGAAGTAGGGACTGTTACTCCTCGTCCACAAGCAGGTAATGACAAACCACGTCTGTTCCGTCTTGTTGAAGCCGAAGGTATTATCAATCGCATGGGCTTTAACAACCTAGGCGTAGATAACCTAATTGAGAATGTTAAGAAGTCGAACTATGACGGCATCTTAGGTATCAATATTGGTAAGAACAAAGACACGCCAATTGAAAAGGGCGCAGAAGATTACATTATCTGTATGGAGAAGGTTTACCAATACGCGGGTTACATTGCGGTAAACATCTCTTCACCAAATACTCCAGGACTTCGTTCGCTACAATATGGCGAAGCACTTGATGATCTGTTGTCTGAACTAAAAACCAAGCAATCCGAATTAGAAGCGAAGCATGGCAAATATGTCCCGCTTGCTCTTAAGATCGCTCCGGATCTAAGTGATGACGAAATCAGCCAAATTTGCGAATCATTGATCAAAAATAAGATCGATGGTGTGATCGCAACTAACACGACATTGGATCGTAGTATCGTTGAAGGCATGAAGCATTGCGACGAAGCGGGTGGCCTAAGCGGACGTCCAGTTCAATCTCGCAGTACTGAAGTTGTTCGTAAACTTCACCAAGAGCTAGGCGACCAACTACCGATCATTGGGGTAGGTGGTGTTGACTCTTACGTTGCTGCAAAAGAGAAAATGATGGCAGGCGCTAAGCTTGTACAAGTTTACTCTGGTTTCATCTACAAAGGTCCAGGCCTTGTTCGTGACATCGTTAAAAATCTATAGTTAGTAAAATCGGTAGTTCGCAAGATCTATAGGTTGAAAGCTAATAGTCGTCACTGAAAATCTATAATCCGGTATTGTCTTGATAAAAGAGACACTGTAACTCACTGAGTTGTAGAGAAAAGCGATAAGAAAGAGGAATTCATTTCCTCTTTTTTTTTGCCTGTTGAGCAGTAAAATTACTGTAATTGAAGGTAATTTTGCGTTTTACCTAATGGAATGGTTCAACAGTGTGAGACGAAATGATGCTTAAACCTAGCGATACATGGAGTTGGTATTACGATGAGCAGCAATGTTCATTGATGCTAAACCTCGGAGAGGATATGATTTTTAAAACGAATCTGGTCCGCAATAAGCTGGTGGACTGCGCTTTTAAAGATAATGAATTCACTGTTGATGATGCATCTTCTTACCAAACCTTCAAAGAACAAATTTCTGGCTTAGAACTGTCTGAGCCACGACAAGCCGAGCTTGCACTTTATTGTGTGGCCGCGAAGCGTTTTCATAAGCCTGTACAGCCTAAAAGCTGGTTCTTCGACTCACAAGGCGTAGGCCATGAATATCCTCAAGAAGGGGATATTGTACAAATGAATAACGAGCATAGCCTTGGTTACTTCATTGTATTAGAAGTAGGAGAGTGTGCGAGTTTATGTGCATTTGTAGACTTAGAAGAGTTCCTCCTAACGCCTTCAAAAGGGTTACGATTTGGAGACTCGATTAAAGTCATGCACGATAGAATGACTGACGCAAATGCTATCCTTCATCAAACGCATATTGCGATGGTGGGTTAACCTCTAACCTAGAGCGTTAATAGAACACTATTTCGACCAAATATCGCTACGAATAAACCTGTAATACCTTCCCCATAATCGGCTTAATAGCCGATTTTTTTGTGCCTAAAAAAGCCTATCTCAATAGATACGACGTAGTTCATTCATTTGAATGACGTTGTTCACTTATTTAATTTGTAAAAAACGTATCTTTTTTAACCTCAATTTCGACCGATTCTCTCACTATCGATAGCGGATTTCCTCTGTTTATTCCCTGTTTGAGGTCTTTTGTTGCTAAGTTTCAACCTAAACCCCCATCTGGTATATACCAATTTAGGGGTGAATATAAATGCACTTAATGGTTTGGGCCTATCGATGAGTGTTATTTCTGTGAGATTGAGAGTTGTTGTGTTGTAAGGGAGTGCGGGTAAGCGATCGCTTCATGACTGACCATTTGCTAAGCAGTTAGTCGAAAGATTCAATGAAAAGACGAGTTTAGTGTGATGCTCTGGTAACAAATTCAGGTATAATCGAGCTCATTTTTATCAATAAAAGAACACTATGAATCAATATCTAGCGGTTACCTCAAATGGCCTTGAGAATTTATTAGTTGAAGAACTAACCCAACTAGGGATTACAAACGCAAAACCTGTTCAAGCAGGTGTTAAATTCAAAGCCACCAATGAGCAAATTTATCGTTGTTGTTTGTGGAGCCGTTTGGCTTCTCGATTTGTACGTGTCCTTTCAGAATTCACTTGTATGGATGACATGGATCTTTACCTATCGACCACTGCGGTTAACTGGGTAAATCAATTCCATAGCACTAAGCGTTTCGTTGTTGATTTCAATGGTACGAACAACGAAATCCGTAATAGCCAATACGGTGCGATGAAAGTAAAAGATGCCGTTGTAGATTGCTTTGAGAAGAAGTCTTTACCGCGTCCATCTATCAGCAAAGAAAATCCTGATATCCGCATTCACGTTCGTCTGCATCGTGACAAGGCGATCCTTGGTGTGGATATGGTAGGCAGTGGTCTTCATCAACGTGGCTACCGTCCAGAATCCGGTCGTGCACCATTGCGTGAAACTCTTGCTGCAGCGATTCTTCTTCGTAGTGGTTGGGATGCAACCAAACCTTTCCTAGATCCAATGTGTGGTTCAGGTACGTTAGTGATTGAAGCAGCGATGATGGCTGCAAACATGGCACCTGGTGTGAAACGTCAGAAATGGTGTTTTGAATCACTAGAAGATTTCGAACCAGAGCTTTGGGCTGAAGTTAAAGCTGAAGCGAACGTTCAAGGCCGTCGTGGCGTTAAGAAAGTAGAATGTAAGTTCTTCGGTTATGACAACGACGAACGCATGATCAAAACGGCGCGTGACAATGCACGTCGAGCTGGCGTTGAAGAGTTGATTGAATTCGAAGTAGGTGACGCTGCAAAGCTTAAACGCCCAACAGAGTTTACTGATGGTGTGATTGTGTCTAATCCGCCTTACGGTGAGCGTCTAGGTACAGAACCGGGCCTGATTGCACTCTACACGGCATTTGGTGCTCAACTGAAGGCTGAGTTTGGCGGTTGCAATGCTTCTATCTTCTCAAGTTCTGATGAATTACTTAGCTGCTTGCGTATGCGTGCAGACAAACAGTTCAAACTGAATAACGGTGCGTTACCGTGTCACCAGAAGAACTACTCAATTTCAGACCGTCCTATGTCTGAGCGTCCTACTGGCGAGCAAGAACAGCTGATTGCTCCTGATTTCGCGAACCGTCTTAAAAAGAACATTGGCAAAATCGGTAAGTGGGCCAAGAAAGAGCAACTAGATTGCTACCGTATCTACGATGCTGACTTACCAGAATACAATGTAGCGATTGACGTATACCCAGGTCACCTTGTGATTCAAGAATACGCAGCACCTAAAGATGTGCCGGAAGACAAAGCTAAGCGTCGCTTAACCGATATCATCCGTGCGTCTATTCAAGTGACTGGCGTTGAAGCAAATAACGTCGTGCTTAAGGTTCGTCAGAAGCAGAAGGGTCGTTCTCAATACCAGAAGATGGCTCAAGACTCTTCTAACCTAGAAGTAAACGAATACGGCGTTAAGCTGATTGTTAACCTTCATGACTACTTAGATACAGGCTTGTTCTTAGATCATAAGATTACTCGTCGTCGTATTGGTGAGATGGCTGGTGGTAAAGATTTCTTGAACCTGTTTGCTTACACAGGCAGTGCCTCTGTTCATGCTGCAGTAGGTGGCGCCCGCTCTACAACGACTGTTGATATGTCGAACACGTATCTTGAGTGGGCAAAAGAGAACATGGAACTGAACGGCCGTGTTGGTCGTCAACATCAATTTGTTCAAGCTGACTGCTTACAATGGTTGGCGAAAGAGCAAGGATCTTACGATTTGATCTTTATTGATCCACCAACATTCTCAAATTCTAAGCGTATGGATCAATCTTTTGATGTTCAACGTGACCACATCCAGTTGATGGAAGATTTAAAGCGTCTACTAAGAGAAGAAGGCACGATTGTGTTCTCTAACAACAAGCGTCATTTCAAGATGGATATGGAAGGACTGGAAGAGCTGGGTCTTAAAGCTCAGAATATCTCGTCTAAGACGTTGCCTCTGGATTTCTCTCGCAACAAGCACATTCATAACTGCTGGTTGATTACTCATAAGTAATTAAGAGATTGTATAAGGATATATAGTGCTGACTCTCTACAGTACAGAAGGGTGCCATCTATGTGAGATGGCATTCAAACTCACGGAACAGTTGAATATAAGTCATCAGATCAATGTGGTGGATATCGCATTGGATGATGAGCTCTTTTCCCGTTACGGGGTCACTATTCCGGTGCTCAAATTTGAAAGCTCTGATTTGTCTCAACACTCAGAGCTTAACTGGCCATTTGGCTTGTTAGAACTTAACGATTGGTTAAAGAAGAATGGCATTACTTACAATTCATAATGGGCAATTAGCGTTTGGCGATCACCCGTTATTAGATGGTGCGGATTTCGCACTACAAGAAAACGAACGTGTGTGTTTGGTTGGCCGTAATGGTGCAGGCAAATCAACGTTGATGAAGATTTTGTCTGGCAACATCATCATGGACGACGGCAAGATGCAGATCACACAAGATGTGGTTGTATCTCGTTTAGAGCAAGATCCTCCTCGTAATGAGCAGGGCTCTGTTTACGAATACGTATCTGGTGGTTTAGCTGAAATAGGTGAGTTGCTTAAGGAATACCACAACTTACTTGATGTTATTGCAGAAGACCCTAGCGAAAAAAATTTAAACCGTCTTACCCGCGTTCAAGAAAAATTGGATCATGCCAATGCGTGGCGTTTTGAAGATCGCGTAAGTAATGTTCTTGCTGCACTTAAACTAACAGCAAATACCAAATTAACGGAACTGTCTGGTGGTTGGCAACGTAAAGCAGCACTTGCACGTGCGCTTGTATGCGACCCAGACGTATTACTGCTTGATGAGCCAACCAACCACTTGGACGTAGCAACGATCGAATGGTTAGAAGCTTTCCTAAAAGACTTCCGCGGTTCAATCATTTTTATCTCGCATGACCGTGCTTTCATCAAATCAATGGCAACACGCATTGTCGACCTTGACCGTGGCAAGCTAAGTTCTTTCCCTGGTGATTACGACAACTACTTGCTAGAGAAAGAAGAAGCGCTACGTGTTGAAGAGATGCAAAACGCTGAATTTGACAAAAAGCTAGCGCAAGAAGAAGTTTGGATCCGTCAAGGTATCAAAGCTCGTCGTACGCGTAACGAAGGCCGTGTTCGTGCCCTTAAAAAGCTTCGCGAAGAGCGTCAAGATCGTCGTGAAGTACAAGGTAAAGCGAATATCCAAATCGATACGTCTGCACGTTCAGGTAAAATTGTATTTGAAGCTGAGAACCTTAACTTTGCATTCGAAGGCAAAGAGATCGTTACAGACTTTAGCTTCAACATTATGCGCGGCGACCGTATCGCACTTATCGGGCCAAATGGCTGCGGTAAGAGTACGGTGCTTAAACTGCTTCTTGATCAACTTAAACCCGATTCAGGTCGTTTGCATTGTGGTACTAAGCTTGAAGTGGCTTACTTCGACCAATACCGCGAAATTCTAGACCCTGAGAAGTCGGTGATTGATAACCTGGCTGATGGTAAGCAAGAAGTAACTGTAGGAGGACGTGAGCGTCATGCTCTGAGCTACTTACAAGATTTCTTGTTCTCTCCTAAACGTGCTCGTACACCGGTTAAAGCGCTGTCTGGTGGTGAGAAAAACCGTTTGTTATTGGCTCGTATTTTCCTTAAATCGAATAACTTGTTGATTCTCGATGAGCCTACCAATGATTTAGATATCGAAACATTGGAACTTTTAGAAGATTTGCTTGCCAACTATGAGGGTACGTTGCTTCTCGTGAGCCACGATCGTCAGTTCGTTGATAACACGGTAATGACGAGTTGGATATTTGAAGGTAACGGTGTAGTTGAAGAGTTTGTTGGTGGTTACCACGATGCTCAGAAACAAAGAGCACAAGCACTGGAGTATCGTCAGGCTGAAAAGCCAGCAAAGGCAGAGAAAGTTGTTGAGGAAACTCCCAAAACTGCGCCAGTTAAAGCTAAACCTAAGAAGTTATCGTATAAGCTACAACGAGAATTAGAAACGTTACCTTTGCGTTTGGAAGAATTGGAAACCGAGATTGAAACTCTGCAGCAAGAAGTTAATGATCCAGACTTCTTCTCAAAATCTGTAGAGCAGACACAACCAGTTTTAGATAAGCTATCTGCAGTAGAGCAGGAGCTTGAAGTTGCTTTTGAGCGCTGGGAAGAGCTCGAGGCACTACAACAGGAAAGTTAAGAAGTAATAATGACTTGTACTAAATTTAAATTAACAACAGTTGCAGCATTAGTATTTGCTGCAACTAATGCCAATGCTGCGCTTTATGACGTAGTTGAAGTCAAAACTTCGATTACTGGTGCATCTGAAATCTTTGGTGTTGCGATAGAGCCAGCAGCGTTTCCTACAGTAGCTCAAGATCTCACAGCTACCTTAGGTTGTTTTGGTGGGGATAGCATTGATGGCAAGGCATGTTCATCATATGTATTAGCTGGTGAAACTCGCGATACTCTTGAAGCTGTAAGTTATCGTGAAGAAGTTCCTTTCGCAATGGACGCACCGTTCCAATATATTCAAGAGTTCGATGATTTTGAAAACTATTGTTACCGAGAGTTAAGATATTCTACCTGTGAGAGTTGGGCTCAAAATCGTTGGAATGATACATGGAGTAAGGAAAGAAACGATCTTACTTACGTTAATGCGAAAGCCTTTGTTGAAGGTGGGGATACATTCACGGATCGAAATACGGTCATTAACTCACTTTTTGTGAACGATGCATTAACTGTCGAGCCTTTGGGTGTTAAATCAAAAGACGGTATCCGTAACAATGCTCTTCATACTGCTTCAGTAGCTCCTGAGGGTTCTTCGGAAACTCGAGCATGGCGCGCGATAAAAGCGAGTAACGGCAAAGTTTACAATGTAGGTAGTGTATCTGAGGAGTTTAAGCCGACAGATACTTCTGAACCAGATAAGGCCTTTGCCTCTAAAGCCGCGATTTGGGATGGCACCACAACAAAACCAATCGATTGGATAAGAAGTGGCAATGCTCAACAAGGAGACTATTTTGCTCAAGGCAGTATGCGCTCAATTGTTGAGTCGAACTCTGTTTTTTACGGTGTAGGCTATAACACCGCAGATGGTAATGGTGACCTACAAGACATGAATGCAAGTGTTTTTGTGAGTAGCTCATTAGATCTTGATACTGCAACATGGACTACTACACAGATTAGTGGTGCAGAAGTTAAATCTGGTTCATCGAATGACGATGCAAGATACAGTAACTCTGTAGCGACCGATATTAACGACAACTTGTTTGCTGTTGGTTATTCCAAACGTAACGGCTATGTACCTGAGAGCGGTAGTGCAGGTAACAAGATTTTCGTTGTAACGGATGCTAAAAACCCGACTGCAACATACTTGTCTGGTGGTATCTTCTTTGGTGGTGCTAGTGGTGAAGCTAAAGCCGTCAATAACTTCAATGAGTTTGTTGGTCAAATTGATGCCGAAACAACTCGTGAAGTAGATGGTAGTGAGCGTCGTCATCGAGGTTTTATTTATCCGTATCAGGCGACTGGTACTGATGCATCAAGAATAGCGTTGTTTGAGAGCAAAGCTTGGTGGTTAGATGATCTAACGAATGATGGCAACGCTTCTGGAGAAAACAACAAGTTTCGAATTATTGACGCTTCAGGTATCAACGATGCAGGTGTGATCTCAGCAACAGCTATCAAGTGTACCGTTGGTGGAACAACACAACCATACGATACAACGTCACATAACTCATATTGTGGTGGCGCTGCATCTAATGCAGTCGAAGAGGTTGTTGCTGTTAAGTTGATTCCGATTGCTGGAGCTAGCAAAGCAGATATTCAAACTCGTAGCGCTGACTCAGAGAAAGTTGATCGTCAAGGCGGTAGTCTAGGTTGGTTAGGTTTGACTGTACTTGGTCTGTTAGGGTTCCGTAGAAAATTTAAATAATTTTATCTCTTGAGCCCGAGTTCACAATTCTGAATTCGGGCTTTTTTTCGCCTTGAGAAAAGTTAAAAAGTGGTCGATTCTTAAAGTTGGAGTCAACAAAACTCCACGAAGTTGTAATCATTGTATGTTAGTAAACGAACACCCGTATGAGGACTGCACTATGAAGAGACAAAAGCGTGATCGCCTAGAACGAGCACAATCTCAAGGTTACAAAGCTGGTTTAAATGGCAGGTCACAAGAAGCTTGCCCATATAGCCAAATGGATTCTAAATCGTATTGGTTAGGTGGTTGGCGTGATGCCAAAGATGATAAGCATTCGGGTCTCTATAAGTAGATAGGGCGAACATATTCAAAGGTCAAGGCTCCATGTTGTGATTATAACAACTGGAGCCTTGTTAGTTTCTGAGAGTTATACAATGCCTTATAAACCGCGAATGGGCAGTTTATAAAGTGATTTAAGATTGTTTCGCTGGTGGACATATCATTGATCAGAGTTATTTAGTTACACTTTAATGCACTATAACTAAACATATTGACGTAAAAATAAAGCAACCATTGGCTGCTTTATTAAAAATCTAACTATTAGACTAGAATGCTGATGTATCTTGGAAAAGACCAACTTTCAAATCTTTAGCCACATAGATCTCTTTACCATCAACAAGAACACGACCATCTGCAAGGCCCATTACTAGGCGACGGTTAACAACACGCTTCATGTGAATTTCGTAAGTCACTTTTTTAGCTGTAGGTAGGATTTGGCCAGTGAATTTAACTTCACCAACACCTAGAGCACGGCCTTTGCCTTTGCCACCAACCCAACCAAGGTAGAAGCCAACAAGCTGCCACATTGCATCTAGGCCAAGACAACCAGGCATTACTGGATCACCAGGGAAGTGGCAATCGAAGAACCATAGGTCAGGAGTAATATCCAGCTCAGCAAGAATCAAACCTTTACCGAAATCACCTTCAGTTTCAGACATTTTAGTGATGCGATCCATCATTAGCATGTTTGGTGCTGGA
Source organism: Vibrio sp. QJM3NY_15 (assembly GCF_057785995.1). NCBI lineage: Bacteria > Pseudomonadati > Pseudomonadota > Gammaproteobacteria > Vibrionales > Vibrionaceae > Vibrio > Vibrio sp. QJM3NY_15. The sequence goes on along the minus strand of NZ_CM173517.1, from coordinate 1,878,806 downwards.
AGTTGAGGGCCTTCTGGCCATAGTTCGCCTTGGCTTGATGCTAGAAGCTCTTCGCGAGTGTAAGAATCACGTTTGTTTTGCATTATCAATTACTCCGATTTTTGATAGGTGCATATTAGTGAACAGGTGTACGCTAAACAAGTCCGATCAGTACTAGACAAACCAGTTTTTAATGCGTCCAACAATTCCAATTGGGTGTTCATGTCTTTCAAAGTTTTCAATACGTTCCGCGATTTTACTCAGAACGCTTTCTTGTTCTTCGTCCCTAAATGGTGCGTTCATAATAAGAGGAATAGCTTCATCTACATTAGAGACAGACCAAATATGGAATTCTTCGTTTTTGATGCTTTCAATTAGGTCTGGCTTCAGAGCAAGATGTCTTAAGTTAGATCTTGGAAGGATCACGCCTTGTTCTCCAGTTAGCCCGTTGTGTTTACACACATGGTAGAAGCCTTCGATTTTCTCGTTTAGCCCACCAACGGCTTGTACGCGACCGAATTGGTCGACAGCACCTGTTACCGCTATTTGTTGATTAATAGGGTATTCCGACAAAGCACTTACCAGAGAGCAAAGCTCAGCAAGAGAAGCGCTATCGCCATCAACTTCGCAGTATGATTGCTCAAATACAACAGAAGCAGCATATGGCAACGGATCTTCAAGGTTTAGCGCGCTGCTTACGAACGCTTGCATGATCATCATGCCTTTAGCGTGAAGGTTGCCACCAAGCTCTGCTTTTCTTTCTACATCGGTAATGTCGCCATCGCCAAAGTGAATAACACAGGAAATACGAGCCGGTTCACCATAAGAAATAGGGTGTCCAGGAACGTCGATAACCGTCAGGCCGTTAACTTGTCCTACTTGCTCACCCTCTGTTTCGATGATGACTTGGCCATCTCGAATATCATCAAGGGCGCGCTCTGGCAGGTACGACTCTCGGTTGTACTTGTGCTGTTGAGCTTGTTGAATATGGTGAATATCAATGTCACCACCATTTGCTTCGATGAGCGCTTCATTCAACAGCGCGTTATGCCAAATCGGACATAGCGGTATGTAGCTCTGATCTTCCGTTTCTCTTGCGCCTGCCGTTAGGATTCCTACCAAAGCTTCTTGAGTTATCGTTGGAAGGTTATAGCGACGTTGCAACCACTTAAGATAGCCAAGGTATTGCATTAGGCTTTCATTGGAGAGCTTAATATCTTGTTCTATTTCACTAAATAGACAAAACCCTGTTTGAATATCGCCATCTAGGTAATCCAGATCACCAAGTTGAGCGCGGTCTCCGACAACAATCAACTTAATGTTGTATGTCAGTGCCTCGATAGGAGCCTGATTTAGATGCTCAGGAAAACTGCTAATTGGCTCAACAGCTTCACCGAGAAGCGCTGATTTCAATAATAGCCAGCTTCCTGGGTTTGCCAGGATCAGATTGGCTGAAACAACCAGATAGCCATTGTTTGCTCTAGAAAGTAGGCCTGGCTTTGTTGCTACAATGTCACCATTTTTAGCCTGAACTTGGTCAAACAAAGTAGCTGCATTTAAAGATTCGGTTTTTACAACAGGCTGAGCTTCGTTGTTTAACTCCGTCGTTAAAGATTCAACGATAAGTTGACGATAGATCGAATTGTCAGGCGCATTAACAAGTAGAACTCGTGAAAGATTGGATAGGCGTACAAAACGGGTTAGCGCATCTCTAAATCTATGTTGAATATCTGAGAATGTGAAAGGAGAGATGTCAGGGAATTGCTCTAGTTGAGCGCTATATTCATCGTACTGAGGCGTTACATGTCGCCAATCTACTTGAGTCATTTAAATGTCTGATTATGATAATAAGGTAGGGAGTATATAGAAAAAGCGGGGAGTCATATAGGTCTATGTTGTAGTTACTAAACACTAAGCTAATATAAGTATGATCTTGGTCTATTCTTTCAAGACAATAATTGTTAAACAACCCATTATGGGTTACGCTGTCACTAGGTTAACTCTCGAGATTAGACATGAAATATCAGCAGCTTGAAAATTTAGAATGTGGTTGGAAATGGAACTACCTGGTAAAAAAATGGAAAGAAGGTGATTCGATCACCTGCCATATTGATTCAAGTGAAGCTGATGTTGCCGTGCAAGCTTTATTGAAGCTAGAGCACCAACCTACAGGCGTTCTTGAGTGGATCTCAAATAACATGTCGCCAGAGCTTGATAACAAGCTTAAACAAGCGATCAGAGCCAAGCGCAAACGTCACTTCAACGCCGAACAAGTTCATACTAAGAAGAAGTCTATCGATCTTGATTATCGTGTTTGGGAAAAGCTATCTCAACGAGCAAACGAGCTCGGTTGTACGTTATCTGATGCAATAGAGTATTTGGTTAGTGAAGCGTCTCGAAGTGAGCAGGCCAGCAAAACAGTAACCAGTCTCAAAGAAGATTTGAGTAAACTTCTTTCCGACGACAAATAAGCAGCAATAGTGGTGGCATTATGATGTATGTAATCTTAATTGGAGCCGTATTGGTTTTTTGGCTCGTCGCAATTGATAGACCGGTTCTGAAGATAAAGTTCAAAGAAGGTGCGATTGAACAAGTAAAAGGGCATTTACCGCCTAGCTTTAAGCACAACCTTCAAGAAATCGGTCATAACAATGCATTTCAAGGAGAGCTTAAGGTTTACGCAAAGCGTTCAGGTTATAACCTGAAGTTCACGAAAGATATTCCTAAGAATGTTCAACAACGTATTCGAAACGTATTTCCTCACAATGGCTTCAAATCTAAAGGCTCCAAGAAGGCATAACTTTTGAAACCATGGTTTGCTTACTAATCTCTAGTACTAATTTAACCTCATACTTCTCCTAATAATTTGCATACTGTTCTCAACACCACATAGTTGAGAACAGTATGAAACATCTCGTATTTTTGTTGTGCTTTATGTCTCCAAGCATACTCGCTGATGATGCACTAATTAATCCCGTTGCAAAGAAAATTAAATCTTCAATCCTCAAAGGGATGAAGAAAAGTTCGATCGAACTCGAAGGGTACTGCGACCTAATGATCGAAATGCGGCACTCTAAAGGCTATGCCCGAATTAAAAAGGTTATGACTTCTGGTGATAGCCGAGTGTGCAAACAAGCGCGAAAACACTTGCCTGATAATCGAAAGTTTAAATACAGCTTCCTTGAAAAGTACATTCGTTTACACATTGAAAGTTAGTCAACGATCTTGCTCTTCCGACACGAACCTCCAATACACTATAACTAAATGTTTAGGGAGATATTATACATCCTCGGTTCTTAGCACATCTTAAATATCTATTAATATTGACTTAATTATATATAGCTGGGATATAATACGATGAATAGCTAGGATTATGTCAAGGAAAGTCACGGTTGTTGTTAGCAAACAAAAATTACACTCCTGGAGTTATTGAAATATCGAGAAAAGTTTCAATTAACGTAGAAAAACACTTCAATAAGTGGTTAGTCTCTCCAAAGTTTAAACTCAAACAAACGACAGTAGACACACTGTTAAGTTTGGAAAATCGCTATTGTGATAGCGTTATTTTCGATGAGAATGATCGAATATCTCACAATCAGCGAATTCTGTTGCGATGTGAACAAGACAGAGTCAGTGCTCGTCGTGAAAAAGTCGTCGCAAAGCAAAAGACATTACGTTACGTCATAGATGATGTGTGTAATACAGCTTCCGAGTTGATGATCGAGAAGCTTGAACAAACATTGATGAGCTCTCTTTTTTCTGAACTTCCGGATTTTAACCATTTCGCTAGTGTCGCTTATTCGTCATCTTTGAACTTCTCCAAGTTGCATCAAATTTCAGCTGAAAGTAGGCCACTAAGTTCAAGTCTTATTGAGTTTGTGTCGAATCCGGAATTTACAGAAAAATACGGTAAAAAATCAAAAGTGGTACTGGATCCAAAAGTAGCAGCGAGACAAATTGGAATAGAAAATTGTAAATTACTCTTTCCACTACTCATGAGTCAGCAACTCATTAAATGGTCTGATGATAACATCAAGCCTATTGTTCCTAAGGTCTGGCAACACCTCGTCGTGACAGCAAACTCGACCAGAATGAGACTACAAGAAACATCAGTAAAAGAGCCAGACGCTGGTATTCTGCTTGGAGTATTAAGAACGCTGCCCTTATTCGTCATTTGTAATCATTTTTCAGCGACGTTTGAAGATGCACTCGTTAAAACCATGCTTGGTTATCGGGATGCAAGCGACAAGCATGACGAATACTATGCGTGTACAGAGGTTATCCCGAACACACAGTTTCTCGAATCTATGATAGAAATCTTAGACACTAAGCTACTGAAAAAACTCGTCGATTACATAGATTGGAGCCCAAGTAACCAGTTTATTAAACGTGCGATCCTCGAAGAAGTTCACGATATCCCAGTCCTTGAAAGAAGCGTGTACGGTGCAGCGCTTTCGCAGGGCAGAAAGTTCTCTATTTTTGAAGCCCTAGAGAATAGCGAATTGTTTAATATTAAACATCGACCTTATTGGTTTTCAACGGTTCAGATGTCTGTAGCGACTATGGAGCAAATGCAGGCCAGAATACCTGGTAAGTTGACCACAAACATGTAAAGAGAGGAGCCTCAATCTAATACGGCTCCTCTTTTAGTTACAATGTAACTCGTGGTGATGTTTAAGTTTGTTAAACAGTACGTTAGCTATCTATCTGATTTAATTGACGACTTCAAAAGTACAGGAATTCTGCCTCGCAATTGCGTGTTTGACCGGTATTCCAAGGCTTTGGCAGATCATAAGGACTTTTAGTTTTCTATCTGGCGGAGCGTGCTCTGAAAGGATAACAGCACTTAAGCACTCCTTGTTTAGGTACAGCTTGTTCCCAATGAGCTCGTCATCATGTAAAACCCACCGATATTCTTCTTCATACCGCCAATTCGAATGCTTAATTTTGAATAGTGCAGTGCCCAAATCCGATCCTTGTAAATCCAGGGTAGACGGCAAACTAAATCGAGTCGGGTCATCTTCGTATTGCACTTTAAAACAATTGAGTTTCGCTTCTCCATCATAATGATTGAGGTCGTATTCAATACACATGCCTTTGAAGCTATCGCCGTACTGAGACCAAAGTATAGGGTGGTCGCTCGATTGGGAAAAGCACATCACCTTGAACTCGTTCTGAAGGGTTGGGTCAAATATGTGGTTCGATTCAAAAGGATTGTTAAAGGTTTTAGCGTAATCAAACCACAATGAACACTCAGAGATAGATTGTATGTTTCTATCATGAAGCGTTCTGAACTTATAAAGTTTAGGCAACATATCAAACACCTAGTTTACAACATTGCCAGATATTAGCATTTAACTATACAAATTCGACGTGAGTGAACTGCATTTGATTGCTTAGTCACCTTATTTGTTAAGATGTTTGCCTGATAGATCAAAATTTAAACACTAAATAGCAGTCTGTTTAAGAAGTTTGTTTTGTGTGAACCCAATTTGACAGAGGAAGTGTTATTTCATGAAGAGACAACGTAACGTTTTGTGGGGGTAAAGGGGAGCAAATATCAATATTCAAGCCGAACCAAAAGAGTTCGGCTTAATTGCAATAAGACGTTTTGTTGGAGAGAGTTTAAAAGTGGTACCTTGCTCCGATGTAAGCTGTTTGTGATGAAACATCTATGGAGTCTATTTCAACGCGTGCATTTCGGTAACCAAGGTGAATGTCTATATTGTCTGTAACGATTGCACCAAGCTCACCACCAACTTGGTAGCCAGCCTCAGACTTAGAGTCAGAATTCGCTTCCATATCCATAGAGCCAACCCCAGCTAGTACTGATACATATAAATCGACTACGTCACCTTTAACAATGAACTTCGGTTTGATATTTACGAAGAAAGCTTGGCCTTCAATGTCCATTACATCGCTAAAGTTAACTTTTCCAATTTGTCGGTACTCAGCCTCTAACCCTAGCTTAACCACATCGTGAGTATTGAATTCATATCCCCCAACTAAGTTATAACTCAGGTCGGATAGGTCAGATGAATCTTCAATTGCACTTCCGCTGTATTCTAGTTCAGTTTCATTATAAAAGCCGATATCGACACCTGCATAAAAATGGCCATGCTCTCTAGGTGAGTTCTCGTTTTCACTAGCAAGCGCGTGTGAGCTGATGCCAAAAGTGGTGAATAGCAATAGGGCGATTTTACTGATTTTCATGTAAAGCCTTTTATATAATAAGTTATTGATTTCGAAAGTATATTAACAGGCAAAAGGTGCGCTAACTAATTGAAATTCGGTCTAAACCTCTGATTTTAATGACTCATTGATAATAGAAATATCAGCATCTCAGTTGTAAGACAAAGTAATCACATCCCCAAAAATGGTTATTCGCTTTGTATTACGTTGTAACTTATTATCAACCGATCTTGCATAAGAGGAGAATTTTGAGTTGAAAAGTAGTTTGAAACAAAGACTATTGTTCTCCAAACAGAGCTAGGTGGCTTGAGAAACGAGAGCTCATGTTATTGATAGATCCTGATCATCAATTCAATTTGCTAATATAATCAGCTAAAAATAGATAAGTTAGATTATGTGATTCGACAGTACGCTTGGTCTTTTGGAATGGCTATAAGGCTGCTTAGTTTGTTCTTAATGTGGAGGACTGGTCAAATAGCTTTAGAGTTAGTGGATACCATGGATTTGAAGTTGTATTAGTTGGTGTCTAATTCAGGCTAGTTGCAAAGGTCGATGAAGGTGAAGCCACAGTCCGTCGGCGATCATCCATTGACGGAGTGTTTCTTTAGAGACGGATAGATTGTGTCGTTCAGTCAGTTTTTCCAGAGCGAACGTTGGTGAGAAGTCAGAGTAATGCTCACGGATAAGTTTCAGTATTTCAATTCTGAAATGTTCTGAGTAGCGTCGATTACTTGGGCGTCCACGCGCTGCGTGTGTAAGACTTTGAGCGCCAAGAGAGACAAGTTTGTTTACCAAACGTCGGATATGACGCGCAGACAGATTCAAAATGATAGCAGCGTCAACTTGGCGTAGTCGTTTTTCACGTACGTCAGTAAGCACCTTGAATCGCTGAATATCTTTTTCACTCATAGTAATAAGCATCCGGATAACTCCTAAGCAGACCAATATAGGTAAGCTTAGGAGGACATTTTAAAATGGCTCAAACCGGACATTACTAAATTGCTCTAACACAATCACTGCGTATTATGTATATGGGGGTAAAGTTTTGGCGGCCCATTTAGTCGGGCCCGTTTTCCTCTAACACTCTAATAACTCTTTCATTTTTCTGCTTATTAGGTAGAAGACCAAAGACCACATTCTGATCCGTTTCGCCTAACATATCACCGATCTCGAACGCGACGTCCCAATCCATGCCAGAGATGCCTCTTCGCCAGTTGTAGAGTCGTTTGTCACTTACTTTGATTTTTTTAGCCAGTTGATACTCTGAAGGTAGGTCATACTTGGCTTTTACTCTATCTAAAAGTGCATTTGTATAGTTAATAGTGTGCATATGAATTCCCGTCCTTTGAACCGATTAAAAGATAGAACCCTCCGAATTACCATCCCTGACAGGCATTTCCAGTAGGTAAAAATTCGGATAGGGTGAACTTGATCGGGCTAGATATGCGCTAGAAGGACGTATGAAAAATCATGAACCAGACGTGGATGAAACGATAAATGCTGCTGAGCAAGCCGCGAAAGATGGCAAGCTCAGATCGAGTGTCAGATTGTTGATAGTCTCACTCAGACAGATATTAGAACGCCAAAAATCGGCGGTCAAAAATCGTAACAAAGGGGCCTAGCAGGCTTTGATTTGTTATGAACCAATTTCGCCCAAAGAAAGCCTCTCAACACAAACGAAGTGCCCGTCCTTTAGCGGCGCTGAATCGTGGCCGTTGGATAAAACTGCTCGATAACCCATCTCAATACGATTATTTGTTGTCTCCATCTGGCAAGTCCACACAACGCCAATATCTAACTGATGTCGCGCGCGTCATGGATTACCTTGTCAGCGAACTGGAGTTTCGAACCAGTAAAGTCGGTGTGGTGACCGCGAATGGTTTCTTATTGCGTACTTGGGCGAATGTCGCGAGAGGAACCGGATTACCTGAATGGAGAGTTAAACAGTGTGTGAAGTATGCCAAAGACCGTGGGTGGATCACATCGAAACAACCACGCGAAAACATTAATGGAGATTGGTACGGACTGGCGTCGATAAAGCGTATAACAGACAAGTATTTCCGCGATATTGGTTTGAACTTGGCGTACTTGAACGCAAAACAAGCCGCGACCAAGAACCTAAAGAAATTATCGGCCTCAACCGGCGTTCACCTTCGTTATTTACTCACACCCATCACTTTATTGCGTAAGTTTGCCCGTCGTGCAACTCAAACTAACGCAGTTACTTTCCCTTAAAGTACATAGGCCAAACTGCGCCTCGATCCGTCTAAACCCTCATATTTGACCCATTTTAGCCAATATTGTCCTTAAAATGACCGAGTTTGAATCAGTGGGACTCGAGTTGTGGATAAGCGCGTCAGTAACTCATGTATGGCCGTCATAACTGCTCCATGACGTTATTCCACAAGATCCCAACGCATAGTCTAAAGACTAGTGATCTATCTAAAGATAGATGTAAGGGAGAGTTACTGTTACCCCGTGAAACACGGGGATAACTTTGATAATGATGGCGCTCTACGTGCTCGCAAGCGAGCTGGAGCTTAACGGCGCGAGACATTGAGTAGCATGGCGATAAACACGGTAAACGTTGAACGGCCACCAGCTTTGAGTCGCTACGCGACGGCTTAGCAGGAAAAGAAGTCGGGATCTAACTTGGCTTTTGATAATCAAAACCTATTAGGTTTCTTATTTTGATTGCTATAATCTATTGGTTAACGTCGAGAGACAGGGACACACCAACGTCGTGAGACAGAGGAAAAGACAATGAATCACCATCAACAGACTTACCATCAATTGGTTAGGGATCTGGAGAGCGTACAACAGACGCTCACTCAGTCGGTACCCGACTGGGACAGTATCTCGGCTTTGAAAAAGCCCTTAGTTGCTATCCAAGCGGCGCAAGAAGCCAGCCACCACATCACCACGTCGACTCAACTACTCAAAGCACTCATGGAAAACTTCCATCTTAGATTGTGTGAGTTGGAGGCGCAGCATGGCCAGTAAGAATCCAATCAAAGGCTACATTGCGTGCCCAACACACGGGTGCGGTGAAGTGTGCACGATACACGCCGTTGGCGAGCACAAAATCCTTGAAGGAGGCGACCCGCCCAAAAATAAGCGTCGGCTCGGCCAGCTTTATACGATTTGTCCTCGTTGCAAAACCAACCAAAGCGCAGGTAAACCGTTTCAAGATTGGTTAACAAACCACATGGTTTCCAGTCCAGAAAAAGCCATTACTGGTTATATATCCAGTAATGGCGTTAATCCTAACAAAACGCCACCTTTAGAATCGACTCAAACCAAGCCAGATAAGGCTTCTAGCGTGATTAAACCGTCAGAGAGCGTAAACACCGAAACCACAAATCTTCGGTTAGGTTGGTCGTTATTGGCATTAATTGGAACGTGTTGCCTCTTGTGGATCGCGTTATCGACCAGAAAAAAATCAGGAATCAGCCATGAACATTGAAACGACAACCACCCATGATGACAACGTCTTGGATGAACGTGATCAACAAGCCTTAGAGGCGGTGAATGCGTTGAGACAAGAACGAGAGCAAACGGAACAATCAGAAGATCCTCAAGAACCCGAATCAATATCTGAAGGGATCAGCTTCGGTGAAGAAGACGCGCGCATGATGTTGTCGTATGGCTTGGGCGTGGTGGAAATGACCGTCGCTAATGTTTTCGATGTGCCATTTGAAATTGAAACCCAAGCCGGTAATCAGTGGTTAGACGCCGCTTCGCCAATGCTCCAAAAATACGGCCCCGTAGGATTGAAATGGTTTGGGCAATATCAAGGTGAATTCATCTTTGCCATGGCTTCAATGACCTTGATCGGCGGGTGTGCCAAACAAGTGCGTCAATTAAAGCAAGCCCAAATGGAGGCAACCGAGCCCGAAACGCCACAGGAGGCTGACGGTGAAGTTACCCAATCCAGTGAACAAGAATAACGCCCACAATGCCGAGCATGTTTGTTATATGGGGACGACGGGCAGCTGTAAAACCACGGCCATTCGCCGGCTTAACTTCATTGAGCGCCAGTCTCAAGTAGTGATGTTTGATCCCTACAGTGAGCATCTTGAGGCGCCACTTAAAGGTGGTCGCGTGCAAGCGTGTTACAGCTTCGACGAGTTCTATCATAAAGCGTGGTTTGCCCGTAAGAAAAAGGCCGCGTTTCGTTTGGCGCTGGTTGAACAAGACAGGACGCGAGAAAACCTTGAGCAGTTCGCCAGTATGGTGTGGTCGTTGGGTAATGGCCATCATCCTAAAAAGCTGCATTGCGTGATTGAAGAGCTCGCTAAGTTCACGCATTCACCGTCCAAGCTCGATGGCATTGCTGGCGAGTTATGGACCGGTGGACGCGGATTTGGTTTGGTTATGCATGCGACGTTTCAACGTGGCCAAGAAGTGCCAAAGACTGTGCTTGATGAATCCAAGTATGTGTATGTGGGCGCGGTCAGTTCAAGGCGTAACGCTAAGTACATCTCTGAGTATTTCGACATTCCAATCGACGCCATTCTTTCACTGCAAAGCTGCGTTGACCGTGAGCATTTAGGGCGTAAAAAGTTCGCCGATTACATTCTCAAATCCCCGGGTTTAGGGAAATGGCAGCAAGGTAAAATCTACCCAAACCGATAGAGATAACCTAATAGGTTAAACCCTTTACCTAACAGGCTTTAGGGACTGGTGATTCTGATATGAAAGAGCCACGTTAACAGCATCAATCATTCCAAAGGAACTCCCATGAGATTGAATGTGAAAAACGTGGCGATTGTCGCCGGAATTGCGGCGGTAACGACGGGTGCAATCGTCTTTGCCGTGAATAATAAAGTCGGTGGCCTAGATAAGTTACTCGGTCGTTCTGGCTGGTTCTAAAGGGGATCACGATGTCAGTCAAACCTATCAAACTCAATTCGATGGTTGGCGCGTCGTGGGGACAAAAAGGCACGTTGCCTATCCCTAATGGCCCGACATACCACGAACTTATCCTCGAAACCAACGCGAGCGCGGCGGATATGTTACGCATCGCGATCACCCTGAATGCGGAAGAGATCTATGTCCTGAGTGGCGAAGAGCTGTTGATGCTAGAGCGTTATAAGCGACGTGATGCCATTGCGGGGCATTTTGTTATCCCGTTCAGTGACATTGTGGCGCGAACAAAAAACGGAGTGCGTTACACCGGTTTAGTGACGGAACTTGGCGATAACATTCACCTCGATATTCAGTTCAAGAGCAAGGCGGCCAACGCCGCAGCATTGTCGATTCAAGTCCATGCATGGGTGAGCAATTCGCAAGCCATGCGCGTGTTGGTTCCAATGATCAAACGCGAAACCATGCCAGCCAATGCCCAAGGTGAGAATGAGTTCACCAACTTGGTGACGAGTCCACTTATCAGTATCAGGCGCATGCATTTTATGCACGACAACATCAGCAAGCTTGAAATAGAGCGAGATTTTGTCAAAGAGTACGAAGCCAACACCTTTATTTCAGAGGCCAATGCCAAGCGTAATCAGCGTACGCCACAAGACGGTTATTTCCATTTTGACCCAATTGTTCGTGGGTTCTCTATTGATGAGTTGTTTCCAACGCAACACAGCTCAAATCTCAAGTTTTCTGTCACGACAACGGATGTCCCTGGATCGATACCTATCTTAGTGGAATCGGTAAAAGTCACACGTCCTGAAGTGCTGCAAAGTGGCACGGGATAAGGAACGGCGATGAAAAGCTTCTTTGATGATCTCTTAGAGTTTGGTTCGGGTGCTTTGGATTCCGTAGGGGAAAACGCGTCGTGGCTTTTTCCGAGTAATGACCAGTCAACTAACCCAGATAAGACCCAACAACCGAATCATCCTGTCGTCGATGACAGAGGGAACGCCGTGACTACACCTCAAGGGCAACGTCAGGTTGATCAAACCTTGCTGTATGTCGGTGGCGGAATGGGTTTGATGGTGGTGCTGTTATTGGGCGTACTCGCATTTCGAAAATAGGGAGAAGGTCATGCCATTAGTGTTGTGGGTGTTAGGTGGCGTAGGCGCGGGCAGTCTTATCGGGATCAGCGCGAGCAAAGGAATAACCAAAGTGTTGTTTGTGGCGATCATCATAGCCTCATGGATTTGGTTTAAAGGAGGGCAATGATGCTCGGATCATTAACATCACTGACGGGTGGCGGCGGTTTGCAAGGCGGTATGGCAGGGCCAGCGACCTCTGGAACGGCAGGTAACACCACGAACAACAGTGGATTCGAAGGCGGGCACATCAGCCTCGGTGAATCCAAAGGAATGCCGTGGTGGTTCATTGTATTGATGGCGTTATTTGCCTTGTATGCGCTGTCAAAACGCTAGTTTGCGACCGGCGACATGGCAACAGGTTCATCAACAGTTAAAACCGGTGCTTCGAGACTACTACGAACAAGCACAAACTGAGGTAGCACAAGGCTTAGAGGCGACGTATCAAATAAGTGACACTGTCATGTTATTGCGTGGCGAAAGACTTAAAAATAGTACCAAAGAACTGGTTGTTGTCGGTTTGTCGGGTGATATGGCCACCGGCACGTTGGCCGCCGTTGAGCATGCGAAACAGCATGGCTTTGATTCGGTGCGAGCGCATTTTTATCGTGATGGTGCCGAGCGATTCATTGCAAGACGATTGAAATTACCGGTTCAGGAAATTGAACGTCACGGTGATGAGCGAGTTTTACAAATAAGGTTAGCGGATATGGGTGGAAGAAGTTCTTCGAGAAGTCGTCAAAGCAACACCACAACGACCACGAATACCAGCAGCAGTGCCGCGGTGGGTGGCGATAATACCGGCGTGATGATGTCGGGCGTCAGTGACTCGGACATCAATTTGACCATGACCGATCATGGCGCAATGGCCATTGCTGGACGGACTGCAGAAGAAGCATTTGATTTTGGCACCCAAGCCTTGAGAGTCAATGAATCGGTCGTTGGGGATTCACTGAACATGGTCGATAATTCGCTGCGTGTGGTCGACAACACCGTTGACGAAGCGTTTGGTTTTGGGGCTTCCGCGCTTGAAGAACAATCCGAAGTGAGCCAATACGCGATTGATTCAATCAAGTCGATGGCAGGCCAACAAACGGAAACTACTAAAGCGGCGATCGCTTTGGCCGATGGTGCTAAATCTCGAGAGCAAACCGGCACCTCGGAATCGGACAATTCAATGTTGAAGAAACTGTCTCTCACAATGGGGATCATCGGCACCATTATCACGGTCGGTGTTTTGATGGCAGGGCGCTCATCATGAAACAGACTCACACTCTTAAACCCGATCACACATTAACGTTTAATGCGGGTCAGTCCGGTAAGTACCTTATATTACGCGACACTACGCATTCGTTACTGCTGCAGGGCGATACGATGCGTCCAGTTGAGATCTTTGGTGGTGACACCGTTGATGTATCAGCGCTGGATAAGCTCGAATTACACAATCATCAAGCCGTAGATGTGACCTTTGAATACCAAGTGTCGGATTTACTGATTATGACCAAGGCTCAGAAAATCAGCGTCAACAATGCGCTGTTAGTCAGTGAAATTGAAAAGCCAATAAACGTTAGAAAACTGCTCGATCCGGTCAAAATTAGTGACATTGTAACCCCATTAAAAGTATCAGAAATACAAACACCTACCAAGATTAGTCAGATTCAAACACCGGTCAATGTCAATCGAGTGGCCGAGCCGGTAACTGTTGACCAAATCACACAGCCATTGACCGTTGAACGTATTCAACAACCGGTGAATGTTGAGGTAGGCAACACCTCGTTGGATGTGCAAGCGACAATCACTAATACCGAACTCAAGGTGACGTCAGAGCCGGAACGTGTGACGTTCGCCAGAATTGGCAATGGCACCTTGTTAATGACGGGAGGCTATCAACGCATTCGAGAGAAAAGCGCGAGAAAGGCGCTCATCTTACAAGCTCTGGCTACCAATGAAAGCACGGTTATTGTGCAAGGTTTCTTGGAGTTACGTCCGGGCGGGCATTTGATGCTCAACACTAATCAAGCCGTTAGCTTGAAAGGTACCGCGAGCGACCGCCTTAAAGTAGGAGAAGCGCTATGATGCTGTCATTAACCAATCCTGAGCCTACGAGCCCTAATGATGATTTGTTGAACGTGGAAGCAAAGCACGACAATCAAATGAAATTCATTTTCGGCTCAAATCGAAAGGCGACGTTCCCACTTTCAAATCACGCCGAATTACTCGATTTGACCATTAGGCGTTTTAAGCAAGCACAAGCAACGCCACATAATCAGAGCAGTAGTTCCTCTCGGATTTTGGCGAAACCTGGCATCGTCTATATCAGATTTCTCAGGGCCAACAATACACAAGTGTCTTCTCGTCTCTTGTATCTGTATTTTGCCTCGAATTCCCTTTATGGCTATCCACTGTTTCTTATTAAACCGAAAGCTGCGACCAAGCTTGAGATCACCGTCTCCAACGTTGACGCCAGCGTTACGCTGCATTCGAGACTCTTAGTGAAGTCGGAGGACGAATGAGATGGATAGTGTTACTCGCCAGTGGGGTACTGGCTGGAGTGTATCTTATGAATAAGAAAACCATCGATGAGTCGGTCAGCAACTTTGTGTTGTCTGCTCGCAGTGAAGCTCGAATGCTCGGTGTACATGGCGATTTGAAGAAAGTTGTCCGTAGAGCCTTACAGATCTCACCATACGATTTCGGTATCACCGAAGGGCTACGTACCGCCAAACGCCAATACCAACTCTATCAGGAAGGCTTGAGCCAATTAGACGGCCACAAACGTCCAAGTCGCCATCAATCCGGGCATGCGATTGATTTCGTGGCTTATGATGAAAACAGCAAGGTGACGTGGGACTTTAAGTATTACGAAGCCATCAGTAAAGCCTTTAAACAAGCGGCTAGGGAGCTTGATGTCTCTATCATTTGGGGCGGTGACTGGAAAAGCCTTAGAGATGGTCCACATGTTGAATTGAATCGTTTGGTGTACCCATGATTGGCGCATTATTGAATCTTGTGACCGGTGGCGTAGCGACGTATAAGCAGCTCAATCAAAACAAAGCTGAGGCGTTAAAGCGTAAAGATGAACTCGAAAATGAGAAGCATCAGGCGAGGGTACGTCGATTACAAAATGGCGAAGAGCAGGCCAGTAACCTTGATGACATCAGCATTCGAGATAGGGGATTTAAGGATGAATTTATCCTGCTCGTCGTTTTCGTACCACTCATCTTGTCTTTCATTCCCAATTACGCGCCATATGTCGAACAAGGCTTTAATTCACTGCAGAACATCCCCAACCCTTATTGGTTTGTCGTAGGTGCTGTTGTAGTCGATACGCTAGGCATGCGCGCTATGGTGCGATACTTACTTGAATACTACGCATCTCGATGGAAAACGAAGTGATGGCGTACCTCGATGCGTTAATCATCGCTCTTATTACAGGTGGAGTCTCAAGCCTTGGCACAATTGCGGCTTTAAAAACAGACATCAACTGGATAAAACGAGTGCAACAAGACCAAGAGCAACGGATACGAAAATTGGAGGACCCCAATGGCTAAGAAAGGTTATAAATGCAAAGGCCGAAAGCAAAATGGCCAGTTAATGAAAGGCTACACGTTAAGAAATGGGCGCGTGGTTAGGGCAAATACCACACGAAAACGTTACAAAAAACGCTGATAATTTACACCCATCAGAAGAGCTGCTTTCTCAAGAAGTAGCTCTTTTTGCATTTCTATAACGAGAATCTACATTTTAAGCACGCAGTTTCATTGTCAATGATTTAAATCACTGTTATCAATAGGGTTAATGGTTATAATCCCTCCCCATAAATCAGACTAGATAGATAAACTCCGTATTTAAATGCAGAATTTTTCTGTCTAATAAGCTGTTAGAATTAAGAGGAAAGTAATGACAGTTTGTGGAAATTGTACAGATAATACAGAAGTGATTCTGACTAAGAGAAAAAAACACCATGTATACCAGTGTCAAAGTTGTCTTAGGCAAGTAGGTACCCCAATTGGTGAGAAGAAAGCTTTACTTATATCAACATCCTTTCCTGAGTTTAAAGATAAGGAACTAGACCGATTTTACTTTAAAGATGAAGAACAATTAGCTAATTGGTTTGTGAGTACTTTTGAAAGATGGTTCTATATTTTTACAGAAGTCTCAGGGACTCACTCTTCAGAAATAGAGACTTTAAGAGTTGACTATATTTTGTATCCTAAAGAAGAGTTAATTAATAATGGTTTTCACCCATCGTACTTTGGTGTGGAAGTAAAACACTTTTTGCCATTGCAGGGACACGGACGAAAACCTAGTAGAACGCTTTGGCAAGCGGTTAGTTACAACGACACTTTTTTTGATTTAAAGCAGTCAAAAGCTTTCCCTAAGGGAATAAATCGAACTGTTTTACCTTCGAAAGTTAAATTACAGTACACATTACTTTTTTCTAACTTGTCTTTTAAACATGACTATAAAGAGTACTTTGGATTAAAAAGAAATTTTGAAAGTAACTCAGATGAGCAAGCTTGGTATGGCATGTTGTTGTTAGCAAACCATGCAAATGTAGGGGTTATTGACGTGGATTCTGAGAATAATCTAGAAAAAAAATCTTGGTTGTTTTCCATAGGGAGAAGTCCTTATTTTTCATGTCGGCATGGTAATAAAAACAGTTATAAATTACATGATATTAACTTAGTGACAAAAAAGCGGATCGGAAACTTTTAATTCTAACAAAGCATTTAAGAGTGATTCCCAACGCTTGGCATTTTCATTCCATCGTTGGGTTTAGTGTTTACGGTGGTTTGGTTAAGTTTTGTGGTAGCGTTGCTCACACCTTAATGCGGCGTTATGCAGCGACGATAGATTAGAGGAATAGCAAATATGTCAGGGTTGGTTTTAGAGCTTCAAAAAGATGCACTCGATCCTACGGTTAATGTATCCGTTTTACTAAGAAAAGCTTTAGTCGTTTCTAGGAAACTGTCTATCGCAGATATCGAGGTGTGGTTAAATAATGAGCTTAACGGTTATAGTGTAAGCTCAGATCAAATCCCTGATTACCGAGAAATAAAAGGGGAGGTTAAGGTATTCAATCCATATCATGGTTTTCAACCACTTCATATTCAGAGTCAGCCAATAGCTGATGAATTATCAAAGAGAAAAATTGATCAATCAGTTGGAGAGTTAGATTCGATCTTAGAAGGTGGATCAAATGACCTCAGCGTGCCTTTCGATCAATCTACAAAAAATCAAATAATGGAATGGATGGATTATCCATTAGAACCTACTCTCGTTGCTCAGAAAACGAGTATAATCTCAATATTGGAGTCTGTTCGCAATGAAGTCCTTAACTGGGCATTGGAGCTTGAGTCTAAAGGAGTCATCGGTGACGGTATGAGTTTTTCTAAAGAAGAGAAGCAGGCGGCTTCTAATGTTACTTACCAAGTTACAAATAATATTCAGAATATGACGAATTCTCAGCTTCAGCAGGATTCTGCCGGAGCTTCCCAGACTTTGTCGGTGAATGAATCAGGTGTCGATAACTTAAAAGAGTTTATTGAACAGTTTAATAAGTACAGTACTCAACTAGAAATCGATGCACCATTAAAAGAAGAGCTTCAAGCTGAAGTATCAACTGTTGAAGTGCAATTAAACTCCCCGAAGCCAAAACCTGCAATTATTAATGAGTCTGTAAAAACTATACGTAATATTCTTGAAGGAATATCTGGTAGCCTCATTGCGTCGGGGTTGTTAACAGTCTTGGGTTAAGCTGCATAGTTGGGCGTTATGTGTCAGGAGGCATTGGTGGAAGAAAAGAATCAAATAGATCAACTGTTTAATGAGATGGCGGAGCAAGTATTAAGCTTTATAGTTAAGTCTGAATCAGGGTTTAACGAAGGTTGGGTACCAGCAGCTTTTATCAAGCAACAGCTTAATCTTACTAAGAATGCTTACCCGCAAGGTAACAAAACTGATAATAAAACTGGGTGGCTTTTCGCAACGTTAGCTCGCCACTTACAAGATCAGAACCAAGTAGAATTCAAAAAAATTGGTTCACGATCTTACTATAAATCAAACAGGTAGGTGGTAATGTCGTACTCAATAACTAATGTAGTGTGTAAAGAATGTGGCATGAAATATCAGGCAGCTCTTAATGGAGTATTTCAAGTTAACGGCGAATATGCTGCAACTTGTACTGCTTGCAACAAGCAAACGTTTTTTGCATGGGGTGTTGAAGCTGCACCAATTGTATCGACTTTTCCTGAAAATACGTCGCCAGTATATTTTGTAAAAGTCATATAGTTCAGACACATAACAAAGCGCCGCTCACACCTTAATGCGGCGTTAGCTGCTTTAGCGATAGAATAAAGTAAGAAGATGGAGAAGTAATGAGAAAACCAAGGGTATTTATAGGTTCATCGGTTGAAAGTTTGCCAATTGCAGATGCTGTTGCTGAGAACTTAGAGTTTGATGCAGAAGTCACAATATGGCGAAACGGGACGTTTAACCTATCAAGTAACGCTCTCGATGATTTGATTTCCAAAGCTAAATCTGTGGATTTCTCCATTTTTATATTCTCTCCTGATGATCTGGCAATTATGAGAGCTCGGGAAAAGTATGTTGTAAGGGATAATGTCGTTTTTGAACTTGGTCTATTTATTGGCGCAATTGGTAAGAATAGATGCTTTATTGTAAAACCACGTGATGTTGAACTTCATTTTCCAAGTGACCTCCTTGGTATTACACCAACAGACTTTGATGCAAACCGAACGGATGAAGATTTGGCATCTTCACTTAATTACTCGGCTACACAAATCAAGCGAGCTTTTAAAGCCCAAGGTTTACTTGAACTTAGCTCAGTTCAAGTAAAGCCACGGATAGACGTTAATGAACAATTAGCGACTCTCAATGATACTGACATGCTCGCATTGTCAGTTTTACTTGAGTCAACCAACTCCGATGTAGATGGCTGTGCTAGTTGGAGTTTAATGAATTGCTTTGATAAATATGATCGTAGTTCAGCGCAAATCAATTTATCTATGATAAAGCTCATTAGGTCTGGCATGGTCGAAAAATTAAATGATTCAGATTATAACGGCAATGAATATTTTAGTTACAAGTTAACCGAGTATGGTATTGACGTTTGCTTATCAAACCAAGAGCGCATCGAAATTCTTACAGCACCGAAGAAGCGACAATCTGGATGGGGAATTCCTCAACAGCCGCCGGTACGCAACTAACAAAGCATTTAAGAGTGATTCGCAACGCTTGCCGTTTTCGCTTCGCTCAAAGTATAGGTAAGCGCCGCTCACACCTTAATGTGGCTTTAGGCAAATGAGGATTTATGCCAAGTACAAATTATGAGTTATTTAATGAAATCGCTGGTGAAGTGTTAGTTCATTTGCTTAGTTGCTTTCCTATGTCATCGAAAGCGCCTGTAGGCAGAATAACTAAATATCGTAAGACCGAAGATGTGATTCCACATGAATGGGAAGTGTTCTACCAAACAGTGGCTTGGTTGGAAACAGAGGGATTTATTCGTTCTAAAAGTGGAACGAAAAATACTACTAAGTACACCTTGCCTGATTGTGTATTAACCCTAAAAGGGTTAGAAGCTCTAAAGTCAATTCCAGATCCTATAAACCCAGATAGTGGAAATAGCTTAGCTGACTCTATGGTTCAAGCTGTGGAAGAAGAAGCAAAAGATAAACTCAAAGAATTAACTAAAAAAGGTATATCTTCTCTCTACATGTTGATTCAGGATAACATTGTTTGAAAATTTTCCTAACAAAGCGTTTAATACTGGTTCCCAACACTTGGCATTTTCGGTTTGATTCAGCTTTAGTGATTACGGCCCAATAGTTTAGGTAGGGTGGTCTGCGTTGCTCACCACTTAACGGGGCGTTATGTTTAAGGAAAATTATGCGTATAAATATTAAAGAATGGGCGCTCAAAAAAGCTTTGTCTAAGATTGCACCTTCTGTAATTCCCATGTCTGGTCCAGATAGCGAAAACAATGACTTCTATTCGTTAACTATTACGCTAAATGATGGGTCATTAGCAAACGTACGAAAGTTAGACAATAATACCGTGCAGTTAGATAAACGAAATCCGGAAACAGGTATATTTGATGTTAAGAGTACAATAGAGCTTTCTGATATCAATACTGATAGTTTATCAATTACACATTATTTGAAAAATTATTATACGACCTATCAAGGTATAAACTCGTTTATCTTTCATTGCTTGACTAAGAAGGATTACTTAAAAATAAAGGTATTGCGACTTGGTAATTTGTTTATTCAGAAAAGCTATAATAGAACTGACTTGAAGCTTAAATCTCGTTATGAGGTTTTAGAATATTTATTAGAGAATTATGGTTACAATAATCAGGGTTTTGATTTGCTTTACTTGCTATCTAAAATGCACTCATTAAGATTTTATGGGCATCCTGATAGAGATAAGTATAAGAACCAACTAAAAATGCACTTGGATTCTTTTGTAGCTTCAGGTGATATTACCTTTGACGGCAATAAATATTGGGTGACTGGTCAATCAATTATTTCACTTGAACAATTCTTGATTGAAGAGAGGCGGCACAAATTGAATGTTAAACTGCAAATAGCGTTAGCGTTATTGACGTTAATTTTGTCTATTTGTGCGGTGATACAAGCTGGTTTAGTGAAATTAGGACCTATTTTAGATCTGACACTATAAACATAACAAGGCATTTATGACGGATTCTAAACGCTTGGCAATTTCAGTTTGGGTCGGCTTTAGTGCTGAATATGGCAAGGTTTAGGCTTGGGTGGTCGCGTTGTTCACCACATAATGCGGCGTTATAAATACATTAAGGGAGCACTATGTATTCAAAAGATTTACCTTTCGATGTTTAGCAGCTTTAAACGTAAACGACTTAATAAACCCTGAAAATGATATGATAACCGTTGAAGACGTAAATGATTTACAAAGGCTTAGTAACGCGCTAAGTATTTATAACAAAGCGTTTAAGAGTGAATCACAATAGTGCCAACGTATAAAATAGGATAGGAGAGTCATACCTTTTTCTCGGTACCTTACAATAGGGATTCATTACCATGAATTGGCATTTTTGGTTCTTATTATGCTGATGGTAATTCCCTAAGGTCTACGTGAAGTGTTACTTGAATTTGGTGGGTACCCAAGGTTTCGCTGGCATACGACGACCGCCACGAAATGGCATCGGATGCTCCTTAGGTGGGTAAAACTTTGGGGAATCAATTCGACCGTGGCGTTCGACGAGCTGACGATGTTCGTCGCGCCAATACGCAAAACTGAGCAATTCTTTCGGATTAAACTCGCGTCGTTCAGGCGTGATCAAGGTGGCACGGTCAAAGTGCACTTTAAATCCATTCCAACGATGGTCTAAAGGCAAATAACCGCGAGCGTGGATGTTCATCAATTTTTCGGCCATCGGGTTCACAGGGACTTCACCTGAGAGCCAACGCTGGACCGTGATCGGTTGAACATGAAAAAAGGCCGCGGCGTCGTGGATATCATCAAAGTGATGATGCACGAGATCCGCAAAGTGTGGCGTGAGCATGTGATCTCCTTCAAAAATTAAGACAAGCGTGCAAAGTTTTTTTCCTCCTCATAAAGTGTGTTTGTAGTCGAAAGTCTCTGGAAACGGCGACACGTCAGCGTAAAAATCAGAGATACGAAAACCAAGTATAGCCAACAATATTGAACGCAACGTGCATAAACGTGCAGCCAAAATCCATAAAACCAACAACATTAAGGACTTAATCCGGCGTTGTGTGCAAAATCCGTAAGGAGTAAGGCACTGAAACCCCTCACATTTTACGTACAATCACTGCGTATTATGTGAGTTTACGTTAAATGTGTCTAGTTACATAACTATCACTAATGTATATAAACCCTTTTATAATAAAAGGGTAATATATGCACCATCGAAAAATGACCGAGAATTACATTTTTCGTGAATACATTTGTTGTATAAGCAAGGAAGAAACAGCAAATCTATGTTTTAAAACTGTGAGAACTGTCACAGGTTGGGATGATGGAAAACCAATACCCCCTGAATGCAAAAGGCTTATGAGAATGGCAAAAGGTCGAGAGTTGAACGACTCGAAAGACTGGGAGCAATTCAAAATGCATAGACAAGGGTTAGAACTACCAACAGGCCAAACAGTGACAGCACAGCAAATTTTAGCAGGAATAGCCCTATTAGAGATCCAATCCGAAATAGAAATAAAAACATCGAGGTACTTGTTGAAAACAGCAAGGGCTATAGCAAATATAAAATCTAGATAGAAAAAAAGCCCCGAGGAGGGGCTTTATAATGTCACCAGTGACGGGGCTCATTTAGTGCATTGAAACCATACGCCCTGTGTGAACGTCTTTCAAAACACCAACTGTAAGATTTTCATAATCACACATAACAGATGCAGCTTGTTTAACGTCGGATTCTCTATCCTGTGGAATCCAAAGTGTAACTTTCTTGAACCCTTTAGATTTCATCTTATCTTCATATTTCTTGTTTCGACTCATTGAACCACCCCCCTATGCAAACATTTGATCACAATCGATAGTAAGGTGCAAGACTCACTTCGTTCAAACACTGGCGCACTGCGTTTGCGAATACAGTCGAGGAGCACTAGCACTATGTTAGTGCTCCAATAGAATCGATAACTGGCAGTGCCCTGCACCAAAAAGAAGGCTTAGCAGGGCGGAGGGGGGATTGTCAAAACCGGAAAACAAGCGGGGTTCCCGTAGGAAAACTGATAGGTAAAGCACGAGACTCCCGCCAAAAGCGCCTAGTCCCTGCGGGGCAAAAGCTAATCAACGAGAATGACGAACATCAGCACCAAGCAATGACCAAAACATCCACCACAAGCCATAACCAGCCACCCATAATGGAAAATGCCACCAAACAAAATCATATACTTCAATAAAACTTTGCACTTAACACTCCTTTCATAAAAAACACTTATCAGGAAACCTTAGCTCTAGCTCTAGCTCTAGCTCTACGTTCGCTAATATCGGTGGAAACTTTTATCAATTGATACTTTCGATAAAATGCTCTAAAGCGCCTAACAGATGCAAGAGCAAACCAACCCAAGAGATCATAAAAAAACAACGCCCCTAGAACACCAATAAAACCATAGATAGCGAAAGCCTGAGAAATCATATCGATATCATCAGCCGTTATATTTATACTTTGCATAAAGAACCTCATTAAAATTTATATTATCATCATGCCGCGCCGCGTTCGCTGTTCAGCTCTCACGACTCACGCTATGCGGCAAAGAAAATTACATACTAAAAATATCAACAGACCTTTGAACGTCTTCGACTCTACCACTCATCAAATCGTTACTTTCAGAAGCAATAGCAACGCCACTAGATGTAGGTGGACACGTTAAAACCCTTGATACTGATTTAGAGCGCACTTGAATCAAGCAATCATCAATCAATTCGAAGCGGTAGCCGTAGCGATTCAACACAGCCGAGCGTATATAAAAAGTATCTACCCCTTTATCTATCCTAAAGACAAAATCCGAATACTCACCAAACCCCTTTGGATAAACCTTTCTATTTACTGACGTAAGATAAACCGCTGTAGAGCCGTTGAATACTGGAAAAGCATCAAAGAAAGGATTCACAGCATCAGGAAGACTTTCAGAAGAAGCTTGAGAAGTAACATTGCTAGAACCCACCCGAACAGAACTTTTCCCATCTTCGATAGGAACATTTTTAGATACTGGAACGTTAGTCGAATTGGATAAAGTAGCCGAGTTGGGAACGGAAGCTGGCGTATCAACCGTTTGAACTTCACCCACATCAGAATCAGATAGTACATAAGATAAATCCCATAAAAATTTGCCAATGGCTACGACACCGATAAGAATCGCAAGAATGAATTTTGGAGACTTCAAAACCGAAATGTCAGATTTAGTGGCGTTAAAGCCTCCGGTTCCCGTGGACTGATAAAGCGCGAATACATCAACAGGAATTTTCTTAGTCGTACTACTAGCCATGTCGGCCTTAGTGGAAGGAGCTGTCTTAGTGGATTTTGGAGAATGGTTAAAAATCCTAGGCTTGCGACTTCGAAAGAAGGTATCCGTTGAGCGATGTGAATAAGCTTCTCCGGCACACCCTTTTAACCAAGTAGGGATTGCGGTGTAATCAGGTGTGAGCATGACAATATCCCATTGGTATTTTCTATGTCGCATGAATGCACCGTAGAAATCGAACGGGTAGAGTAGTCTGTTATTTTCATCGAGCTGGGTTCGTTCACAATCATCAACGTCACCCACTTCGAACGAATCAGGGTCAACCGGAAGCCAACGAGAATAGAACAGTTCTGAGAAGTCTTTGGGTAAGTAATCTACGAACTCAGAAAAGGGTTTTTGTAAGAATTTCTCACGCTTAAATCCTGCTTCGGGACAATACAAATCCTGACACTCATCAATCACAACGAATGCACCAAGAGGCATCCAGTTGAACCAATTTTGCCAGAGCATTACCCCCTCAGAAGATCGTGTAAAGATCCTAATTAAGCGTGCTGAATCTGGAAACTTTTCACCTAACAATTCTTCGATAGATTCTTTAGGTTTCAAGCCCTCAATATTAGTGACAACGATACGACCCTCACGCAAAGCTGGGAGGATTTCGAACCATGTAACATAAGCGGTTTTATAAGCCCCGTTAGAGCCATGACGAAAGGAAACAGCCATATCACCACCCCATAATTCTAAGTACAAATGCCGTAGCAAATGCATCAACAACAATTCGAACTGAATCAACAATACCGAACTGGTAACAGGCAAAGCGTAAGTCTGAAGGAAGTTTGTTAAAGGCCATGTTCAACACCGTATAGACCTCATATTCAGAAAGCAGCAAAGAGGCAACGTTATAGGCCATTTCGAGCATTTGGATTTTTAGATAGATATAGAGCTTAATGAACCAAAACCATGCGTAAGTGAACACATCCAAAAACAAGTCAGGTATCGAGGCGAAGAAGTCGTAAATACTGCCGAAAACAGTAACGATGTAATCAAGTGCGCTGTAGAAATATTCCATGATTTATACCTTAGAGCGACCAGAGGAAAGCAAAATAAAGCCAGCGAGTAGAGTGGCAAGAAATAAGATAACGGTGCGAATCATATTGGTGTTGTTAGAGCCTAAAGAGCTGAACAAGTTGAACCCAACATCAACATCCCATCGACTAAGAAAGAAGCTTGTACCGTCATATGAGCCGTCAGAGAATGACATTTGACCGAGCTTCAAAGGGGATTGTTTAATCTTACTTTCAAGTGTTTCTTCAAGGTCATCAATTTCAGTTTTTAAATCATCAACTGCTGTAGTGAGTACCGTGTTAGTAGCGTATCCGTCACCTTGCCCTGGTGCATTAAATGCACCTGATTTTCCAAAGAAACCTTGAAGAGCATCTTGTAATTGAGCTTTTGTCAGACCGTCACCGTCACCGTTAGTAGAGCCGCCACCGCCCGTAGAACCACCGCCCGTAGAACCACCGCCAGTTTCACCACCGCCAGTTTCACCACCGCCAGTCTCACCACCGCCAGTCTCACCACCACCAGTCTCACCACCGCCAGTCTCACCACCGCCAGTCTCACCACCGCCAGTCTCACCACCGCCAGTCTCACCACCACCAGTCTCACCACCGCCAGTCTCACCACCACCAGTCTCACCACCGCCAGTCTCACCACCACCAGTCTCACCACCGCCAGTCTCACCACCGCCAGTCTCACCACCGCCAGTCTCACCACCACCAGTCTCACCACCACCAGTCTCACCACCACCAGTCTCACCACCACCAGTCTCACCACCGGAGCTTTCCGAGCCGTCACATGATGAGCCCGTATAGGTAAAAACGCCATATGGAGGAGTTGCAGCAGGGAAAAATAAGTCTGAATTAGCGCGGCAAGAATTTCGACAAAGGGATGCAACATCCCGAGTACCTTCAGGGAAAGTAACAGTACCTAAACTTTTACCTTCCATTTCTCCGCACGCATCCTCAGTAAAAGTAATGGTAACTTGACTACCTGAATAACCATAAGGAGAGGTGCAAGAATCATTTTGCCAATCATAAGGTCTATAGGTAATGCTATTTGTACCAACTCGAACGTTATAAACACCACGATAACGGGAGTTATGAGTATTCTTATTACAGGTGCTTTTAATGGCTTCAACCGCAGCTTCAAAAGACGAATAAGTTTTACCGTTGGAACCAATAACAGCAGAAAATGAACTAGAAGAGAAAACAGTAACTAAAAAAAATGAGATAAATCTTTTCACACCATTCTCCAAATACAACCAGTTAAAACAAAAATATACAAAGGAATATAACCCCCAAGAAGATCAAAAAAGGGAGCCGAAGCTCCCAATCAATCAACCTGCTATGACTCCGGTATAAACCCCATAAAGAAATGAGGCACACATTAAAGAGCCAAGAACAACGGAGATAATCATTACTTACGGAGCCAAGCGACCACCATCCCAAGACCAAAGCCCAGAGCAGCGATACCAATTACACCAGAAGTAGTAAGGCTGACCATAGATTTACCCGCATCGACAGCGGCAGTGATCGCGGTTTCATTTGCACCTTCAGCGAACGCAGAGCCAGAAGTAAGAGCGACAGAAGCAACAAGGATTTTATTGCTAACCAATTGACGTAATTTCAACATAATAATTTTCCTAAATGGATTAACGAAAGTGTTTTAATACACGGCCTAGAACATGACCACCAACAAAGGTTGCCAAGCTCTGACCGACAACGAATTCATACAATGACTTGTCGAATTCAAGTAATGACCAATCAAATTGACCATCAACCAAGTGCGTTAACTGTTCCTTTGAGACCAAGACATAATCACAAACATCACCAGACGATTGTTGCAAAATCCCATCAATAACAGTCACACAAATAGACATAGCACTAAGACCTAATTACTTAGTTTTTTGAGAGCTGTGGTAAATCGAATAAGTGGAAGCCGTTCAAAGCAACGTGCTTACCCTCATCATTACCAAAACTAAATTCTTTATACTCAACGTTGAATTGCATACGCTTACCAACGCAAGATTTTAAAACCTCTCCGGCCTTACCACCTGCCCAAAGCTCAGAGGAAATCTTAACTTCGATAGTGTTAGTCGGATTGGTTGTAATCAGTTTCAACTTACCTACAGTCAAAGCCTCACCCGTACCACGAGCGGGTTTTGTTTCTTGAATGATATCGGTATCGTCTAAAATCAAACCTTCAAGTTTCATATTGTGTTTCCTTTCTTGACGTAATTTGTTGGTTAAAAGAGAAAAAGACAGTTATTGACACAAGTCCAAGGAGACTAGTGAAACCTATCCGGAGGGGCTACGCCCACCGAACAGGCCCCACGAGGCTCTAAAGAGCCAAAGAGCACAAGCGCCTCAATCTCATCCATACGGGCTAGATGCTTCTCGTATTCTTCATACTGGCTATCTAGCATGTATTCGTATTCTTTCTCGCGCTCCAAAGCATCAAACCAGTCCACAGTCCCAGACATGATTTTCTCTTGTGAAGCAATGAATTTATCTATGTTTTCGACTTTCCAAGATTTAAAGCGAGTGACTACAAGAACATCACGGAACATTAAGCCAGAGATACGAGCCTGAGCCGCGTCACCGTAGCGGGTAGTAGAGTATTCACCACCAGATTCAATTAGCTTCTCGATAGTGTTAGTCACTTCATAAGCAGCCTTGACGGTTTGGTCTTTGCGCTTTACAAACACACCGCCCATGGCATAACAAAACGCTTCCCAGTCACCCGCATCCGCAGCCCTGCGAACGTTTTCTAGAGTTAGATGTTCTTCGTTGTTTAAGTCTGAAAACATAGCGTCTTCCTCGTTAAGTTCTTCGCGTAAGCGTCTAAGCTCACGCCAAACAGTGACAGAAGCACCGCCTATAAATTGAAATTGTCTGATACGATTCACACGCGCCCAAGTGACAACGCGTTCAGCAGCCGCAATACCATCTAGATTGGAACTGCGGTCTTTATCGATGTGTTTACCATCAACGTTTTTACTCACGTACTTAGCCACGTAACCAACAGCAGAACCTTTACTAAAATCAATTAGCTCAGACTTGAAACGGTACTTTTTAGCACCTGATTCGTTAGGCGTATCAGCAAGGGCTAGACGGTTAAACTCAGATGTAACAAAAGCTCGATGTTCTTTTTCCATAAACAAAAGCATGTGGTGATGAGCCGTACCATCTTGATGAGGTTCAACAATGCGCATCCCATAGATTTTGATATCGTTCTTATCCAAAATTTTGCGAAGCGAAGACCAAACACCAATCAAATGATCGTGTGATTGTCTCGCGTCCGGTCGTCCTGCTTTCTCCCAATTGGGATTAGTCACACCACCAGAAACCGCGTGAAATCTTGACGGAGTAGTCACCGTATAAAACACCGCGTCATGGTCTGATTTTTTAGCGATGTTTTCGAAGCCATTAAGACGGGCAAACATTTCATTACGTCTTAATTCTGGATTAGAAACTGATTTAGCCGACAACTCAGAAAGAGTAAAAAAGGTTTGAGGGTCGTTCTCATCAAAGGCCACCGTTTTTTCTAATGCAATCTCATTAGATTTCATGCGGTCACGGTGTCTACGAACCGAAAAATCAGAACAATAAATTTGCTTATGACGTTCAACAAGTGCCAAGTCTCGCGCCACCTGTTCAACTTCATAAGCACACTTTCTGCGTAACTGACGAACAAGCCAGTTATTATCAATTGCACGAGCAACAAGAGAATGCAGCTCGTTATTCGATTCAGCTTTTTTAATAACTTCCTCACGAAAGCCAAGACCAAGCGAAGCCAGAAGCGCAACACAAGTTTCAAATTGTGTTTCTACATCAGGAAGACAAGCGACAGCACGACCAAATTGTTTAGATTTGTTTTCAGCGAGCTGGCGAATATCATCGTCAGGCATTGCCGCGCTATAACCGTTTTTAGTGAGTCGTTCATGTGCACGATGTAAAGCGTAAGCCGCGTCAATCTCTTCCTTTTGCTTACACATATCTTTGTAAGCACGAAGCATATGACGAGTAAAATCACCATTGCGCTTTAAACCAAACGGCAAAGAATTACAAAGCAATGGAGCAGGGCGATAAGCAAGAGAAGGAAGCCCCGTCACATCATGAGCGTGAATCTGATGATTTAACGCAGGGACAACCGAAGCCGCAAGAGGATAATTAGAGCGCGTATGGTCTTTGTATGAAGACAAGTAATCGAACTGATTATCATGAACATGTTCAGCCGTTGCCCATGATTGAACCGGAACGAAATCAATCATTTCAAAGCTTTTCGTTTTGAGGTCGAAAACGCGCTCGTAAGCCATGATTAAACCTCAATCACTTTCATTTGAGGCCAAAAAGGAAGAAGTCGCTTGAAAGCATCTTGAGAATCGGCATCGGTCAAAGGCAAAGCTTTATCTTTATGAACCGTGATTACAGGAGTAAGCCCCGTATCAGTAACAATGTAATGAGAAAGGTATCTAGGAAGAACCCCAGAGCAAACTTGAAGAATACGCATAACAACCACCTTGACTGATTATTGAGTTGGGAATGACCGTCTAAGCCGAGCTATAAGCGTCAAGGGCGAACAGCCCAGACCTAGACAGTCAAAATTGATTAACCAAATTTGGTTAGCGAGGAAAATCATACACACCAGATTTGGTTAACGCAATACACCAAAAATGGTTAGCAATAAGCTATGATTAGGAAAACGGAGGATTTGCCATGTACCAGAATGAACTGTTAGACGCCTATAAAAAGGCTCAAAAATACGTACAAGACAAGCAAATAGCGCACGATATGAACATACCACAGCAGAGAATCAGTGATTTTCGCAAAGGGCGTCGCTATCTCACTGATTCGCAAGCGGTTTTTTTAGCGGAAAATGCAAAATTAGACCCACAGGTCGCTTTGATAGGTTTGCACGCTGACCGCAACGAAAATCCAGAGATAAAACAGATGTGGGAACGCATGGCAAAAAAGTTTAACGGGCTAGGATTATCAAGCATTTCAATGGCTTGCGGAGGTTTTGCGTTATGGATGATGCAGACTAAGGAAGCTATAGCCCACTGCGTATTATGGGTTTAAATTATGTTGAGTGGTTTGCTGTGCTTAACTGAATAAGAACGTGGGCGAGTAACATGCTCAATGAGGAGGTCAGCTTGTCTGGCCTTTTTGATGCTCGTTAGGAAAATCGTTGTTAGAAGTTAACCCGTAACATAATTTGCACAATGCGCATTAATTCTAGAAGTCCCCCCCGTCAAATTGCTGTAAACACGTTGACAATGTAAAGAGAAACATACATCATTTGATAACAGTTGAAATGATTAGATGATTAGATGATTGTGGAGCTCAGCGCTAACTTTGCCCCACATAAGTTTTGAATGTTAACCTATCAAATGATTGATAAGCTCAAGAGCTTTACCTAATAAATCTATGATAATTAACACTATTTCTAAGTATTTCATATTGTACCTTTTAGTTTAAAGGGACCCTACAGAGAAGACTGCAATCTAGTAGTAGGGTTAGTTTGAAAAAAAAGCCACTTAATTGTGGTTTTTCTCGTTTCTACTTATAAAGTAGGATTCGTATCATTGCATGCTTTTAAGTTACGCGCAAACGTGACGCGTTGATTGCTTTTTTGGTCTGAGACCAAGAACTTCGGTACTTCTCTATTAGGTGGTGGTTATTACAAATCAGACACCCGACCGCAAGCGACGAGGATGAGCGGAACTAGCCCCGCAGGGATAAGGGCACTCGATACAGTTCTTGGGCATCGCTCCCCCAAATGCCCGAAAAGCAGCGAAGCGTTACTCCATCAAAAGAAGATCACAAAACCTTCCCTTCATCTTGCTATAATAGCTTTT
Source organism: Vibrio sp. QJM3NY_15 (assembly GCF_057785995.1). NCBI lineage: Bacteria > Pseudomonadati > Pseudomonadota > Gammaproteobacteria > Vibrionales > Vibrionaceae > Vibrio > Vibrio sp. QJM3NY_15. The sequence goes on along the minus strand of NZ_CM173517.1, from coordinate 1,847,700 downwards.
TGGTGCAGAGCACTCCCAATTTTCGTTTCTATCGATGACTCGACGCTTGACGACGAACAAGGACGGCGAAGACTGAGCAAGGACGGTGAGAAGGAGAAAAGGAGAAAAGCCACCGAACACCGAGGCAAGCGTAGCGCGGGGTCGGGGCTTTCCTTTTCGAATGTCCACTATCTTTAATAGTGGACTCTTGTACCATTTTGGTATTTTCAGCTCAAAAAAAATGACCTTAAAAGGTCATCTTCAAAATCTCAATCGGTCACCCGAAGGGTTGGGGTTCCTGTAACACCCCAACTAACTCCGGACATCCGGACTATTTTTCTTTTTCTATAACTTTAATTGCATGTTCTTTTGCTTTTTTTATGTCTTCTTCGCTAGCATCAACTTGACCATTCTCGATTGCTTTTAACATTAGTTTTGCATGAAAAATCTCATTTTCCCTTGTTTCAATATCAAAAAGCTCAAAAGGGTACTCTGAGACCTGAGAAAGCATGTTAATGAATCCTTCGGCATCATTAATATACTTATGCATACCTATTAGCATTTCAGTATGTGGAACATGCTGCATCAATATCCCAACGCGCCTAACAAAATCTAGAGGATCAATCCTTTGGCTTTGGATATCACCTTGGCAGATTTCTTTCTCTGAAATTTTGAGAATCTGACTTAGCTTTGAAACTTGGCTTGCTTTGGGTTCAGTAATATCTCTTTCCCATTTACTTACGGTTTGTACCGTCACTTTCATCTGTTCTGCAATATCTTCTTGTTTGATGTTTAAGTTAATTCGTCTGTCTTTAAGAACGCTACCAACACTCATATATATGTAATCCATTTCAAAACCTTACTTAAGTTTAAGTTTACACCTACTTTTATATGTCATATTATTCAGCCATACATTTATATCTATGTACATACATAAAAGTGTTTGTATTGGTTCTTGACAGGGTTTTCATTTGTTTTTTATTGACCAACTTTTCATACAACAAGATCACCATGAAGGAAATCTTCCTCTCGTGGGGCGTCATGTTATTGAAAGAGTCGAATTAGAAACTGGTGAAAACCTTCCACCGACGGTTAATCAGAAAATATTAGAAGGCTCATACAGTACAAAGTTAACTATTCGATGTAATGGCACTCGTGTTCGAGTTGAAGGGAACCCGTCACGCTGGCAGCGTATGGACAACCTCTTCGGGTTACAGACGCTTGATGAATGTGTAGCTATTTATAACCATATTCTGGCCTCGTATAACTTGCCTCCGTTTACCAAAAACACTCGCTTTGCTCACCGTCAATCTGCTGATGGTAAGTCGTCTTCATTGATTGGTAATGGTGCTGAAATCACATCGATAGATTGGACTCGGAATTTAGCTGTAGGGAAGGGTAAGGAGCGCTCTTTTATTCGAGGTCTTTCTTCTATGCAAATTGGTCGAGGACGAAAACCTAAGCTTTATCCTGATGGTAATACTTGTAACTGGGGTGAAGGGTCTACTTGGATAATGGACAAGCTCTATGCAAAAGCTGTTGACCTACAGAGACACTTATTAAAAGACCAACGTAAAAAAGAAGGGATATCACAAGAAGCATTAGATTACGTGAACAAGCTTATTGATTATTGCGAGTCATTTGGCGTTGTTCGAGAAGAGCACAGTTTGAGGCAAGCATTATTAAAACGACACGACTTACAATTTTACGGCATCACAACAGAGCAAGATTTCTACAACCACTTACAAGACATTGAGAATGCTATGAAAACAACACAGATATCACACGACGAGCATCAATCCTTTGCAGACCAACTTTTATCACTAGGCGTAGTAAGGAGCCGACAAGCAGCCAACGCAACGCAGAGTTACGCCATAATGTGGCAACACGGAACAGATTTAAGAAGCATTTTAAAAGATAGTCAATTTTACGAACATAAAGCACGCCTAAAAGCGATTGGTATCGATATTGGTCAACAATTTGATGTTAGTCGCATGTGTCCGACGCTTAAACGTTCTGAGGTTATCGGGGTTCAGTCGCTCGAAATTCCGCCTTGGTACAAGATGCCAGTTGTAGCCGAAACCAATATTTTACCTTTCAAAGCATACGCATAGGAAAAGCACCATGTTAAAAATCGAAATATTCAAAGAAGACGTAAAAATTACACCTAGAACCATGCCAGGAAAAGATGGCAAGCCACCACGTACCATTTACGAACAAGACGCTTATGTGTATTTGCAAGGTCGTTTCCCGACGCTCACAAAAGTTCAATTAGAAGAAGGGCAACTACCTTATGAAGCTGGGTTCTATACCTTTCATAGCTCTTCTTATATCGTTAATAACTTTGGTTCTGTGGAGCTGAAGAAGTACGGAAAAATCATCACGCCAATGGAGATTGAACTATGAACTTTACCAACAAAGACTTGAGAGAATCTCTAGGTTGTTTATCTGACATAACAGCATTCTTAAGTACTGGCTCATGCCCGGGAGCACTGGTAGCAGATCTACAAGAGCGTCAACTGGAACTGATAAACCAAATCGCTTGCGGTTCGGCTTTGTTAACTAATAAAAAAGGAAATAGCTAATGGAATACCCAATTCAGCTGTTCGGTTACTTAAATGAGCAAGACGATGAACCAACATGTATGGTATCGAACGTCACTAAAGATACGGTACAAGAGCTAAATCATCTGCATGGTTTTAAAGTTAATGAATGGTTTTTATCAAGTGGTCGCTGTGGTCAAGTTGAAGTTCACGGTCCATACAAAACAGCAGACGAAGCCTGCAAAGATGCCAAAGTTAAATATGGTGTATCCAAGCTAAAATCACCCCTGATAAACTTTTAACCCAAGTGCGCATTATGGGTTTAAATTATGTTGAGTGGTTTGCTGTGCTTAACTGAATAAGAACGTGGGCGAGTAACATGCTCAATGAGGAGGTCAGCTTGTCTGGCCTTTTTGATGCTCGTTAGGAAAATCGTTGTTAGAAGTTAACCCGTAACATAATTTGCACAATGCGCATTAATTCTAGAAGTCCCCCCCGTCAAATTGCTGTAAACACGTTGACAATGTAAAGAGAAACATACATCATTTGATAACAGTTGAAATGATTAGATGATTGTGGAGCTCAGCGCTAACTTTGCCCCACATAAGTTTTGAATGTTAACCTATCAAATGATTGATAAGCTCAAGAGCTTTACCTAATAAATCTATGATAATTAACACTATTTCTAAGTATTTCATATTGTACCTTTTAGTTTAAAGGGACCCTACAGAGAAGACTGCAATCTAGTAGTAGGGTTAGTTTGAAAAAAAAGCCACTTAATTGTGGTTTTTCTCGTTTCTACTTATAAAGTAGGATTCGTATCATTGCATGCTTTTAAGTTACGCGCAAACGTGACGCGTTGATTGCTTTTTTGGTCTGAGACCAAGAACTTCGGTACTTCTCTATTAGGTGGTGGTTATTACAAATCAGACACCCGACCGCAAGCGACGAGGATGAGCGGAACTAGCCCCGCAGGGATAAGGGCACTCGATACAGTTCTTGGGCATCGCTCCCCCAAATGCCCGAAAAGCAGCGAAGCGTTACTCCATCAAAAGAAGATCACAAAACCTTCCCTTCATCTTGCTATAATAGCTTTTTGGTGCAGAGCACTCCCAATTTTCGTTTCTATCGATGACTCGACGCTTGACGACGAACAAGGACGGCGAAGACTGAGCAAGGACGGTGAGAAGGAGAAAAGGAGAAAAGCCACCGAACACCGAGGCAAGCGTAGCGCGGGGTCGGGGCTTTCCTTTTCGAATGTCCACTATCTTTAATAGTGGACTCTTGTACCATTTTGGTATTTTCAGCTCAAAAAAAATGACCTTAAAAGGTCATCTTCAAAATCTCAATCGGTCACCCGAAGGGTTGGGGTTCCTGTAACACCCCAACTAACTCCGGACATCCGGACTATTTTTCTTTTTCTATAACTTTAATTGCATGTTCTTTTGCTTTTTTTATGTCTTCTTCGCTAGCATCAACTTGACCATTCTCGATTGCTTTTAACATTAGTTTTGCATGAAAAATCTCATTTTCCCTTGTTTCAATATCAAAAAGCTCAAAAGGGTACTCTGAGACCTGAGAAAGCATGTTAATGAATCCTTCGGCATCATTAATATACTTATGCATACCTATTAGCATTTCAGTATGTGGAACATGCTGCATCAATATCCCAACGCGCCTAACAAAATCTAGAGGATCAATCCTTTGGCTTTGGATATCACCTTGGCAGATTTCTTTCTCTGAAATTTTGAGAATCTGACTTAGCTTTGAAACTTGGCTTGCTTTGGGTTCAGTAATATCTCTTTCCCATTTACTTACGGTTTGTACCGTCACTTTCATCTGTTCTGCAATATCTTCTTGTTTGATGTTTAAGTTAATTCGTCTGTCTTTAAGAACGCTACCAACACTCATATATATGTAATCCATTTCAAAACCTTACTTAAGTTTAAGTTTACACCTACTTTTATATGTCATATTATTCAGCCATACATTTATATCTATGTACATACATAAAAGTGTTTGTATTGGTTCTTGACAGGGTTTTCATTTGTTTTTTATTGACCAACTTTTCATACAACAAGATCACCATGAAGGAAATCTTCCTCTCGTGGGGCGTCATGTTATTGAAAGAGTCGAATTAGAAACTGGTGAAAACCTTCCACCGACGGTTAATCAGAAAATATTAGAAGGCTCATACAGTACAAAGTTAACTATTCGATGTAATGGCACTCGTGTTCGAGTTGAAGGGAACCCGTCACGCTGGCAGCGTATGGACAACCTCTTCGGGTTACAGACGCTTGATGAATGTGTAGCTATTTATAACCATATTCTGGCCTCGTATAACTTGCCTCCGTTTACCAAAAACACTCGCTTTGCTCACCGTCAATCTGCTGATGGTAAGTCGTCTTCATTGATTGGTAATGGTGCTGAAATCACATCGATAGATTGGACTCGGAATTTAGCTGTAGGGAAGGGTAAGGAGCGCTCTTTTATTCGAGGTCTTTCTTCTATGCAAATTGGTCGAGGACGAAAACCTAAGCTTTATCCTGATGGTAATACTTGTAACTGGGGTGAAGGGTCTACTTGGATAATGGACAAGCTCTATGCAAAAGCTGTTGACCTACAGAGACACTTATTAAAAGACCAACGTAAAAAAGAAGGGATATCACAAGAAGCATTAGATTACGTGAACAAGCTTATTGATTATTGCGAGTCATTTGGCGTTGTTCGAGAAGAGCACAGTTTGAGGCAAGCATTATTAAAACGACACGACTTACAATTTTACGGCATCACAACAGAGCAAGATTTCTACAACCACTTACAAGACATTGAGAATGCTATGAAAACAACACAGATATCACACGACGAGCATCAATCCTTTGCAGACCAACTTTTATCACTAGGCGTAGTAAGGAGCCGACAAGCAGCCAACGCAACGCAGAGTTACGCCATAATGTGGCAACACGGAACAGATTTAAGAAGCATTTTAAAAGATAGTCAATTTTACGAACATAAAGCACGCCTAAAAGCGATTGGTATCGATATTGGTCAACAATTTGATGTTAGTCGCATGTGTCCGACGCTTAAACGTTCTGAGGTTATCGGGGTTCAGTCGCTCGAAATTCCGCCTTGGTACAAGATGCCAGTTGTAGCCGAAACCAATATTTTACCTTTCAAAGCATACGCATAGGAAAAGCACCATGTTAAAAATCGAAATATTCAAAGAAGACGTAAAAATTACACCTAGAACCATGCCAGGAAAAGATGGCAAGCCACCACGTACCATTTACGAACAAGACGCTTATGTGTATTTGCAAGGTCGTTTCCCGACGCTCACAAAAGTTCAATTAGAAGAAGGGCAACTACCTTATGAAGCTGGGTTCTATACCTTTCATAGCTCTTCTTATATCGTTAATAACTTTGGTTCTGTGGAGCTGAAGAAGTACGGAAAAATCATCACGCCAATGGAGATTGAACTATGAACTTTACCAACAAAGACTTGAGAGAATCTCTAGGTTGTTTATCTGACATAACAGCATTCTTAAGTACTGGCTCATGCCCGGGAGCACTGGTAGCAGATCTACAAGAGCGTCAACTGGAACTGATAAACCAAATCGCTTGCGGTTCGGCTTTGTTAACTAATAAAAAAGGAAATAGCTAATGGAATACCCAATTCAGCTGTTCGGTTACTTAAATGAGCAAGACGATGAACCAACATGTATGGTATCGAACGTCACTAAAGATACGGTACAAGAGCTAAATCATCTGCATGGTTTTAAAGTTAATGAATGGTTTTTATCAAGTGGTCGCTGTGGTCAAGTTGAAGTTCACGGTCCATACAAAACAGCAGACGAAGCCTGCAAAGATGCCAAAGTTAAATATGGTGTATCCAAGCTAAAATCACCCCTGATAAACTTTTAACCCAAGTGCGCATTATGGGTTTAAATTATGTTGAGTGGTTTGCTGTGCTTAACTGAATAAGAACGTGGGCGAGTAACATGCTCAATGAGGAGGTCAGCTTGTCTGGCCTTTTTGATGCTCGTTAGGAAAATCGTTGTTAGAAGTTAACCCGTAACATAATTTGCACAATGCGCATTAATTCTAGAAGTCCCCCCCGTCAAATTGCTGTAAACACGTTGACAATGTAAAGAGAAACATACATCATTTGATAACAGTTGAAATGATTAGATGATTGTGGAGCTCAGCGCTAACTTTGCCCCACATAAGTTTTGAATGTTAACCTATCAAATGATTGATAAGCTCAAGAGCTTTACCTAATAAATCTATGATAATTAACACTATTTCTAAGTATTTCATATTGTACCTTTTAGTTTAAAGGGACCCTACAGAGAAGACTGCAATCTAGTAGTAGGGTTAGTTTGAAAAAAAAGCCACTTAATTGTGGTTTTTCTCGTTTCTACTTATAAAGTAGGATTCGTATCATTGCATGCTTTTAAGTTACGCGCAAACGTGACGCGTTGATTGCTTTTTTGGTCTGAGACCAAGAACTTCGGTACTTCTCTATTAGGTGGTGGTTATTACAAATCAGACACCCGACCGCAAGCGACGAGGATGAGCGGAACTAGCCCCGCAGGGATAAGGGCACTCGATACAGTTCTTGGGCATCGCTCCCCCAAATGCCCGAAAAGCAGCGAAGCGTTACTCCATCAAAAGAAGATCACAAAACCTTCCCTTCATCTTGCTATAATAGCTTTTTGGTGCAGAGCACTCCCAATTTTCGTTTCTATCGATGACTCGACGCTTGACGACGAACAAGGACGGCGAAGACTGAGCAAGGACGGTGAGAAGGAGAAAAGGAGAAAAGCCACCGAACACCGAGGCAAGCGTAGCGCGGGGTCGGGGCTTTCCTTTTCGAATGTCCACTATCTTTAATAGTGGACTCTTGTACCATTTTGGTATTTTCAGCTCAAAAAAAATGACCTTAAAAGGTCATCTTCAAAATCTCAATCGGTCACCCGAAGGGTTGGGGTTCCTGTAACACCCCAACTAACTCCGGACATCCGGACTATTTTTCTTTTTCTATAACTTTAATTGCATGTTCTTTTGCTTTTTTTATGTCTTCTTCGCTAGCATCAACTTGACCATTCTCGATTGCTTTTAACATTAGTTTTGCATGAAAAATCTCATTTTCCCTTGTTTCAATATCAAAAAGCTCAAAAGGGTACTCTGAGACCTGAGAAAGCATGTTAATGAATCCTTCGGCATCATTAATATACTTATGCATACCTATTAGCATTTCAGTATGTGGAACATGCTGCATCAATATCCCAACGCGCCTAACAAAATCTAGAGGATCAATCCTTTGGCTTTGGATATCACCTTGGCAGATTTCTTTCTCTGAAATTTTGAGAATCTGACTTAGCTTTGAAACTTGGCTTGCTTTGGGTTCAGTAATATCTCTTTCCCATTTACTTACGGTTTGTACCGTCACTTTCATCTGTTCTGCAATATCTTCTTGTTTGATGTTTAAGTTAATTCGTCTGTCTTTAAGAACGCTACCAACACTCATATATATGTAATCCATTTCAAAACCTTACTTAAGTTTAAGTTTACACCTACTTTTATATGTCATATTATTCAGCCATACATTTATATCTATGTACATACATAAAAGTGTTTGTATTGGTTCTTGACAGGGTTTTCATTTGTTTTTTATTGACCAACTTTTCATACAACAAGATCACCATGAAGGAAATCTTCCTCTCGTGGGGCGTCATGTTATTGAAAGAGTCGAATTAGAAACTGGTGAAAACCTTCCACCGACGGTTAATCAGAAAATATTAGAAGGCTCATACAGTACAAAGTTAACTATTCGATGTAATGGCACTCGTGTTCGAGTTGAAGGGAACCCGTCACGCTGGCAGCGTATGGACAACCTCTTCGGGTTACAGACGCTTGATGAATGTGTAGCTATTTATAACCATATTCTGGCCTCGTATAACTTGCCTCCGTTTACCAAAAACACTCGCTTTGCTCACCGTCAATCTGCTGATGGTAAGTCGTCTTCATTGATTGGTAATGGTGCTGAAATCACATCGATAGATTGGACTCGGAATTTAGCTGTAGGGAAGGGTAAGGAGCGCTCTTTTATTCGAGGTCTTTCTTCTATGCAAATTGGTCGAGGACGAAAACCTAAGCTTTATCCTGATGGTAATACTTGTAACTGGGGTGAAGGGTCTACTTGGATAATGGACAAGCTCTATGCAAAAGCTGTTGACCTACAGAGACACTTATTAAAAGACCAACGTAAAAAAGAAGGGATATCACAAGAAGCATTAGATTACGTGAACAAGCTTATTGATTATTGCGAGTCATTTGGCGTTGTTCGAGAAGAGCACAGTTTGAGGCAAGCATTATTAAAACGACACGACTTACAATTTTACGGCATCACAACAGAGCAAGATTTCTACAACCACTTACAAGACATTGAGAATGCTATGAAAACAACACAGATATCACACGACGAGCATCAATCCTTTGCAGACCAACTTTTATCACTAGGCGTAGTAAGGAGCCGACAAGCAGCCAACGCAACGCAGAGTTACGCCATAATGTGGCAACACGGAACAGATTTAAGAAGCATTTTAAAAGATAGTCAATTTTACGAACATAAAGCACGCCTAAAAGCGATTGGTATCGATATTGGTCAACAATTTGATGTTAGTCGCATGTGTCCGACGCTTAAACGTTCTGAGGTTATCGGGGTTCAGTCGCTCGAAATTCCGCCTTGGTACAAGATGCCAGTTGTAGCCGAAACCAATATTTTACCTTTCAAAGCATACGCATAGGAAAAGCACCATGTTAAAAATCGAAATATTCAAAGAAGACGTAAAAATTACACCTAGAACCATGCCAGGAAAAGATGGCAAGCCACCACGTACCATTTACGAACAAGACGCTTATGTGTATTTGCAAGGTCGTTTCCCGACGCTCACAAAAGTTCAATTAGAAGAAGGGCAACTACCTTATGAAGCTGGGTTCTATACCTTTCATAGCTCTTCTTATATCGTTAATAACTTTGGTTCTGTGGAGCTGAAGAAGTACGGAAAAATCATCACGCCAATGGAGATTGAACTATGAACTTTACCAACAAAGACTTGAGAGAATCTCTAGGTTGTTTATCTGACATAACAGCATTCTTAAGTACTGGCTCATGCCCGGGAGCACTGGTAGCAGATCTACAAGAGCGTCAACTGGAACTGATAAACCAAATCGCTTGCGGTTCGGCTTTGTTAACTAATAAAAAAGGAAATAGCTAATGGAATACCCAATTCAGCTGTTCGGTTACTTAAATGAGCAAGACGATGAACCAACATGTATGGTATCGAACGTCACTAAAGATACGGTACAAGAGCTAAATCATCTGCATGGTTTTAAAGTTAATGAATGGTTTTTATCAAGTGGTCGCTGTGGTCAAGTTGAAGTTCACGGTCCATACAAAACAGCAGACGAAGCCTGCAAAGATGCCAAAGTTAAATATGGTGTATCCAAGCTAAAATCACCCCTGATAAACTTTTAACCCAAGTGCGCATTATGTATATTATGTTAAATACAATTCGGTATTGATAAGGCAGGTATCTTTGTGTGATGCCCTGCCTCTCTTTTTAGTGCTATTCCGGTGTTCTATTTAACAGTAAGGCTATTTACCATAAAATACCTAATAAACATATATCCTAATCTTCGATTCAGAATATGTTTATTAGACTTCAAGCATGAGCCTATCAATTGCTTCTGTAATTTCTTTGGTTCTTACTGGCTTGGTGACGAAATCATTCATGCCTACATCTAAGCAAGAAAATCTGTCTTCTACTGATGTGTGTGCCGTTAGCGCGACAATTGGTGTTTGGATATTTGCATCTCTCATGTATTTGGTTGTGGTCAATCCATCCATTACCGGCATCGACACATCCATTAAGATAATGTCGATTGCATCGCTGCCTTGTTCAATAAAGCCAATGGCTTCTGCTCCATTGCTCGCGATGAACACCTCGTGGCCTTGTCGCGTTAAGATTAACTTTATGACCATTTGATTGGTTGGATTGTCTTCTACAACCAATACTGAGTATCGACTTCTTGGTTCTTCTTGAATCTGCAGTTCATTTTGTCTGTTTGTCTTGTCACAGACGACTCTCGTTGAAACTGGCAATTGCACTTCGAATTTGGAGCCTTGTCCTAGTTCGCTGTTTACAAAGATTCGGCCTCGCATTAATTCAACAAGACGCTTGGTGATCGCTAATCCTAAACCTGTGCCACCAAACCTTCTGGTAATCGTGCTATCAGCTTGAACAAACGGACTGAATAATGACGAAAGCTGCTGGGCACTGATTCCAATCCCTGAATCTTCTACTGTTATATAGAATGAGCTTTGTTGATACTTGATCGATACATGTACGTGTCCACGCTCAGTAAACTTGATGGCGTTGCCAATCAAATTAAAGAGGATCTGCGCTAAGCGGCTCTGGTCGATATAATGAAGCTCATCTTCAGGGATATCGGTTGTCACTGTTAAGGCTAATCCCTTGCTGTCTGCGGCTTTTCTTTGTTCCGACAAAACAAAAGTTACAGTGTCTCTTACGTTATTCCACTGAGGAGCTAACGAGAAACATCCAGATTCAATCTTAGAGAAATCCAACACGTCACTGATAATTGCCAACAAAAGTTCAGACGATGTACTCATATTAAGCAGTATAGATTGCTGTTCTTCAGTTAGCTCGGTGGATTTTAGTGTGTCAATAAGCCCAATAATGGCGTTCAACGGTGTCCTGAGCTCGTGACTCATCATAGCTAGAAACTCAGACTTCGCTTTGTTAGCTTCTTCTGCTTCCTTTCTTGCGTTTACTAGCTCTGCGGTTCGTTCTCTTACTGTTGCTTCAAGCTTCTCTTTGTTCTCAATATCGAAAACGGCTCGTTCAATAAGAGGACGGAAACGATTTAAGGTTGCTTTGGTTTCAATGCTGAAGTGCTTGGTGTTGGAATGGATAAAGATAATGACGGATTGGGTCAGTCCACTATCTAGACCAGTGATCAGAACAGAGTTAATTTGGTCGAGAACAATGGGATGCAAAGAGTTGAATTCACCCAAAGATTTGGGTTCAAAAAGGATGGCGCATTCTCCATTGATGACACGCGAAAGCTTGCCACAATCGTTCCAGTTCATTTGCTCAAAGACTTTGTTATTGGTTAGCAGGGTTTTGAAAGCACCGTCGTTCCCTACCCTTGAAACTACAATAAAGTCATCGAATTTGATGTATTTTTTGAGGACATACTCCAAGCTAGAGAATATCTCGGAAATGTTACCCGCTTTACTGATCGCAGAGATAGTTGATAAGATCACCCTATTCTCTTCAGCGAGTTTTCGTTCACGGAGTTTTAGTTTTTGTAGTTCAATGCGAGCTTCTTGCAGCGCTTCTTGACCTTCGGAACTCATTACTTTTTTAACCTATAAAACGTTGCTGAGGATACCATCAAATTTCCGTGCGCGTTTTCCCGACCAGAGAGCCTTCCTTGCTCGCCAAAAGTAAAAGGACATATGTATGGGAGGCCGTTAAGCGCCTGATTTATCTGGTTACATACCTCATCCATATCTTGTTTTAGGTGCAGCATTGGTCCTGCACAGAATATGTTGATAGCCCCTAATTTTTCTTCAAGGTCCATGTCATTATAATAAGAAGAATGAATGATGTTAGCGGCACGACTGATCAGTTGTTGCTTAGAGCCTTGCATCAAATAGATGGTGTCACCTTCATTTATATCAGTGAACAATTCGATACCGTTACACTCAGTTTCTCTGATCGAATGCGATAACTTGAAGTATGGGTAGTCGTAAGAAGAGCCAACCTTTCGGCCTAATGGATAAACTGTCGACTTTTCAAAAATATACCCATCATCACTGCCACCTAAATGAAAATTAGTCCATTCATTATAAACGGTGGTCGCAGGCCTATGGTCGATCTCTAACAATATTCGATTTCTTACTTTGGTGACGGTACCTGAAAATTGAGTCGGCGTATGCCCTGAGCTTAGTGATGAATATATAGATTGCGATGCAAATATGACGGTTAACGATACGCCATTAATAGAGAGCGATTCTTCGTTGAATATGCTCCAATTTCCTGAAACCTGATTGTCTGCCGCGCTACCACCAACAATAGGCACTTCTGTGCCAAATTTCGTATCGATAGCCGCCATTACTTTCTCTTCATTACCCGGAGTGGAATGAAGTAAGACCAAGTCAGGTATCTCACCTTCTCTATTTGCATTTCTAAGTGCTTTGTCGATAGCTCGAAAGGTACTTGCTTCTATAGAGTCAGAAAAGTGCTCAATGCCGGTTCCGTAGGCATTGATCCCTGAGTCATAGATGATAAGAACGCCAATGACGGGCCCTGAATGAAATCCAGTTTCTGTCATGATGCCGTGGCAAGTGGTGCATCCATGGATAGGAGTATTCGGAAGAGCGTCTACCAAATATCGCTGAACAGCGAGTGTGGAATACTCTTCTGTACAGTAGCAAATGAGACAAGCTATTTGTTCTGGGGTCTCAACTCCAGAGAGTAACTCATCTACCGCAATTTTATCGTCTAAGGAATAAGAGACTTTTGATAGAAATTTCATAGATTTCTGAATACTTTATGAATAATCTATTTATAACACTTTTATGCACTAAGTTTTACTGATTTAGTACATATTTCTATCAACAAACTGCGGTAAGAGTGATTTACACGCCCTGTTATTCTTTGGAAATGTTGACCAAATATGTGCCACTCTGTTGTGGAAATGTGATGGTTATTGATGAGGCTTTATCGGTCGTTTTTAACGCCCAATTTGAGGCTTTATTTTCCTCAAGAATTCCGTTCTCATCATAGCTAATGATAAATTTGCCAGTTTTAGATGTTTCGATTAAATAGCCTAGGTTATTGTCCGAAATTAAAACATTATGTTTATCAATAGTAATTTGACAAGGTTTTGAAACTATACAGTTTATCGTTTCGTCTTGGTCGTATGTCACTGTTCTCCAAGTAAATGCCGCTATTAAAATAACCAACATGACGATAATTTGAACAAGCCTGCCTTTTGTTAGCTTTTGTGCCGCCATTATAATCTTTACTCCTTGTTACAAAGTTCAAAGTTTTTAAATAAAAATCCAATTCCAGACCAAGCGTAAGGTTACTACTCTGTCATTGATTTGTTAATTCAAGTATAGTGTCGCGTTGAAAATGCCACTTTTTTTCAAAATCAGCAAGTGGAAATAAAGCCCTGAATAGGCTGAATTTCCTTTTCTAATTTGGGTGGCATTACGACGTGAGTCGTGTTGGAAGTAAAGTGTAGTAAATAAGAAATTGGAAGCATGCAAATGAGCCAAGAAAAGCAGCTTGAACAAAACTACAACTATACGGTCGTCCGTCAATTTACCCTTGTTACAATTTTGTGGGGTATTGTCGGTATGGGCGTTGGTGTTTTGATTGCCGCTCAATTAGTTTGGCCACAGCTAAACTTTGATACGCCGTGGCTGACGTACAGTCGTTTACGTCCCCTGCATACTAATGCGGTTATTTTTGCGTTCGGTACAAGTGCGCTGTTTGCAACATCATATTATGTTGTGCAACGTACCTGTCAGACGCGTCTCTTTGGTGGCCCTCTCGTAGCCTTTACCTTTTGGGGTTGGCAAGCGATTATCCTGTCCGCTGCAATTACTTTACCGTTAGGTTTAACCTCTGGTAAAGAATACGCAGAACTTGAATGGCCAATCGATATTGCTATTACTCTTGTGTGGGTAGCTTATGCGGTCGTGTTCTTCGGAACTATGATTAAGCGTAAGACATCGCACATTTATGTAGCTAACTGGTTCTTCGGAGCCTTCATCATCACGGTTGCCGTGTTGCACATCGTTAACAGCCTGGCTGTTCCTGTATCTGCGTTTAAATCTTATTCGATTTATTCCGGAGCGATCGATGCAATGGTGCAATGGTGGTACGGACACAATGCGGTAGGCTTCCTATTGACAGCTGGTTTCCTAGGTATGATGTATTACTTCGTTCCTAAACAAGCTGGTCGCCCTGTTTACTCTTACCGTTTGTCAATTGTCCACTTCTGGGCTCTTGTGTCTCTGTATATATGGGCTGGTCCTCACCACCTACACTACACTGCACTTCCAGACTGGACTCAGTCTCTAGGTATGGTTATGTCTTTGGTTCTGTTTGCTCCTTCTTGGGGTGGCATGATCAACGGTATTATGACTCTATCTGGCGCGTGGCATAAGCTTCGCTACGACCCAATCCTACGTTTCCTAATCGTTTCTCTATCATTCTACGGCATGTCGACTTTCGAAGGCCCAATGATGGCAATCAAAACGGTTAATGCACTATCTCACTACACGGACTGGACTATCGGTCACGTTCACTCTGGTGCGTTAGGTTGGGTTGCAATGGTTTCAATCGGTTCGGTTTACCACTTAGTTCCTAAACTATTTGGTCAAGAGCGTATGTACTCTGTATCTCTAATCAATGTTCACTTCTGGTTAGCAACGATTGGTACAGTTTTCTACATTGTTGCAATGTGGATCTCTGGTGTGATGCAAGGTCTGATGTGGCGTGCAGTTAACTCTGACGGTACATTGACTTACAGCTTCGTAGAATCTGTAGAAGCTTCTTACCCGTTCTACTTTGTACGTTTCTTAGGTGGTTTCATCTTCCTATCAGGTATGTTCTTACTGGCATACAACACGTACAAAACTGTTTCTGCACCTAAAGATAGCCTTAAAGCTATCCCTCAACCGGCTTAAGGAGATTTAGAATGAGCTCAAATTCAAATAATCGCCATGAGTTGGTCGAGAAAAACGTTGGTCTACTAGCGATCTTAATCGTTATTGCAATCAGCTTTGGTGCTTTAGTAGAAATCACCCCGCTTATTTTCCAAAAGCAGACGACTGAACCTGTAGAAAACCTACGCGTTTACTCTGCTCTGGAAATGGAAGGTCGTGATATTTACATTCGTGAAGGTTGTAACGTATGTCACAGCCAAATGATTCGTCCTTTCCGCTCTGAAACTGAACGTTACGGCCACTACTCTGTAGCGGGCGAAAGTGTTTGGGAACACCCATTCCTATGGGGTTCTAAGCGTACAGGTCCAGACCTAGCGCGTGTTGGTGATCGTTACTCTGATGAGTGGCACCGTGTTCACCTTCTAGACCCACGCGAACTTGTTCCTGAATCAAACATGCCTGGTTTCCCATGGCTTGCTGAGAATGTACTTGATGGCAAATTGACTAAGCAGAAGCTTGAACTCTTCCGTAATCAATTTGGTGTTCCTTACACAGACGAACAAATTGCTAACGCTAAACAAGATGTTGAAGGAAAAACAGAGATGGATGCAATCATCGCTTACCTTCAATCGCTTGGCCACGCAATGAAATAAGGAATAATTATGGACATTATTACATTTCAAAGTGTTTGGACTGTTACTGTTTTTGCTTGTTTCATCGGCATCGTTTGGTGGGCATACGGCAAGAATCGTAAAACACGTTTCGACGAAGATGCGAACCTAGTGTTTGCAGACGACGAGCCGGCAACAAGTTCTAAAAATCAAGGAGTGACAAAGTAATGAGTACATTCTGGAGTATCTGGGTTAGTGCGATTACGATTGGTACCCTAATTGGTTGTGCGGTCTTACTTCGTTGGTGTTTTAAAGATAAAACAGGCGTAGAACCAGGTCATGATATGGGCCACGAATACGATGGTATTCGTGAGCTTAATAACCCACTACCTAAATGGTGGACATACCTTTTCGTAAGCACAATTGTGTTTGCAGCTGTTTATCTTGCTCTATACCCAGGCCTTGGCAACTTTAAAGGTCTATTAGGTTGGACGAGTTCAAACCAAACAGTTCGTAGCGTAGAAGAGTCTCGCTCTGCAATCGCTGCAGCTCAAGCTAACAAACAGTTAGATGAGTACGCAAAAGAACTTGATGACGCGAACACTTATTTTGGCGAAGCATTCAAGAAGCTAGCTCATGATGAGAACGGTCTACGTTCTGTTCCTGACATCGCATCTGATGCTGAAGCAATCAAAGTGGGTCAACGTTTGTTCTTACAAAACTGTTCTCAGTGTCATGGTTCTGATGCTCGTGGTCAAAAGGGCTTCCCTAACTTGACTGACGATGCATGGCTATATGGCGGTGAACCACAAGCTATCGTTACTACCATCATGCATGGTCGTGTCGGTCAAATGCCAGCGTGGAAAGACGCACTAGGCGAGCAAGGCGTTAAAGAAGTAGTTAGCTACACTCTTAGCCTTTCTGGTCGTAGCGTGAATGCACGTGAAGCAGAAGCTGGTAAAGCACGTTTCGTTGTGTGTGCTGCGTGTCACGGTACAGATGGTAAGGGTAACCCTGCTGTTGGTGCACCTGACCTAACAGACCGCGATTGGTTGTTTGGCGATTCTCGCGCTGATGTAACTGAAACAGTAATGAACGGCCGTTCTGGCGTAATGCCTGCTTGGAAGGATATTCTAGGCGAGGACAAAGTTCAGCTTGTTGCATCGTACGTGTGGAGCTTAAGTAACTCAGATAATAAGTAACATTTCAATAACAGCCTCTTTCTAAGAGGCTGTCTTTCCTTTATTTTATAAGCCCTTCTTTTTATTCATTTTTGAGATATTTTTTATGGTAAAGCCTTGGTATAAACAGTTTTGGCCGTGGTTCTTAATCGCGTTGCCAGCGACAGTAGTTATTTGGACCATCATGACGGTCATTGTGTTCACACAGAACTCTGTAGATCTAGTGACTGAGGATTACTATAAAAAAGGAAAAGGCATTAATGTCGACATTTCAAAAGTAAACATTGCTAAAGAGCTTGGCCTATCAGCTTCAATTAATGAGAAAGGTAACTCGGTTATCATTACTCTAGACAAAGGCAAGCTTGACCACTTCCCTGCTATTAGCGCAATGTTCGTGCACCGAACGTTGCCTGATCGTGATTTTACCAAGCTACTGACGGCTGATGCGAGCGGCAACTACACGTTGACTTTGGATCATGAAATGCAAGGTCCATGGTTTATTGAGCTTTCTCCGCATGATTCTGAATGGTTAGTGCAAGGTCGCATGAACTTCCCTATTGATACTCCTACTCAACTAACGAACTAAAGCTTATGTGTGAATCCTGTTATCACTGCGGTGAAGATGTACCAGCGGAAACGGATTTTAAAGTAGAAATCTTAGGGTCGGTTCGACCGATGTGTTGTCCGGGTTGCGAAACCGTAGCCCAGACAATCATAGATAGTGGTTTGGTTTCTTATTACCAATACCGTACTGCTCCTGCTGAAAAAGCAGATTTGGTGCCAGAGCAGCTTCTGGCACTGAGTCATTACGACAATGAAGATGTTCAATTGGAGTTCGTTCGTAACTCTGAAAACACCTCTGAAGTGACATTGTCACTGGAGGGGGTCTCTTGTGCTGCCTGTGCATGGCTCATTGAGAAGCAAGTCTCCTCAAAGCTAGGCGTTGTGAGTATTCGTGTTAATACCACGACTAACCGTGCCCTGCTTAGCTGGGACAACACTCAGGCTAAACTTAGTGAGTTGTTATCCGCGATTCATAGGTTGGGCTACAAAGCCGCACCATTCGAGGCTGACCAACAAGAAGCCGCTTATCATCGTTCGATGAAAAACTACCTTTATCGTCTTGGTGTCGCGGGTTTAGCGACCATGCAAGTCATGATGCTAGCTGTGGCGCTTTATCTCGAAGTTTTTGGCAGCCTTGAGCCGGAATTCAAAAGCTACTTTCGTTGGGTGAGTTTGATCTTCGCAACGCCTGTACTGCTCTACTCTGCATTACCGTTTTATATTAACGCTTGGCGTAGTATCAAAGGCCGAACCTTGGGCATGGACGTTCCTGTGTCGATCGCTCTATTGTTTGCCTATGTTGCGAGTTTAGTGGCAACGGTGACAGAGCAAGGCGAAGTGTTCTTTGAATCTATCTCAATGTTCACCTTCTTCTTGTTGCTTGGTCGTTTCCTTGAGATGCGCGCGCGTCGTAAAGCGGCAGCCGCTAGCGGTAACCTGCTTAAGTTGGTTCCTGCGATGGCGACAACGTTAGACGGTGAACAAGTTCCGGTAAAAACCTTGAAGGTTGGCGATCAGATTCGCGTTCTTCCTGGTGAGCATATTCCTGCGGATGGCAAAGTATTATCTGGCAGAATTCACATTGATGAATCCATGCTGACTGGTGAGTCAATTCATGTGGTTAAGAACGAAGGTGATACCGTCTTTGCTGGCACACTGAATGGCGATGAATCGTTTGAATTAGAAGTGATGACCTCTAAAGCGGATTCGGTTATTTCTAATATCGTTCGCCTTCAAGATGAAGCTCAATTATCTAAACCTCGCATCGCTGAAATCGCTGATGTGGTAGCGCGATACTTTGTCGCGGTTATCTTAATTATTTCATTCGGTACTTGGTTCTATTGGCATCAAACACGTCCAGAAGACGCATTCTGGATCATGCTTTCAGTGCTAGTGGCGACGTGCCCTTGTGCTCTGTCTCTTGCGACACCGACGGCAATTACGTGTTCAACATCTCGCATGGGTAACTTTGGTATTTTGCTCCGCAAAGGCCACGTGTTTGAAACCTTATGTAAAGTGAACCACTTAATCATTGATAAAACGGGCACGCTGACTGAAGGTGATATTCGTATCAGCAAAGTCGAGACATTTGCTGACCTTGATAAAGAAATATGCCTGCAAGTCGCAGCTAGCTTAGAACAACACGCTAACCACCCTATCGCAAAGGCGTTCAAGACCCATCTTTCAGATGATATCGAAGTAGAGTCGGTGAACAATGTGATTGGTTCGGGCATTACTGGTGAGTGGAATGGGCAAGAAGTGGCGATTGGTAGCAGCGAGTTCATTCTAGGTGAAGCTCAGCCATCTGAAAGCAATGGTATTTACTTGTCGATGGCTGGCTGTCATATCGCAACATTCACTTATGAAGACCCGATTCGTAAAGAAAGTATTGAGCTCATTAAGCAATTCAAAGAAGCAGGAATCAAAACCACGCTGCTGACTGGCGATTCTTTGATTAACGCGAAGCCTGTTGCGGCAGAGATTGGTATTACTGACATTGTTGCTAACGCGAAGCCGGAAGATAAACTGGCTTATTTAAACTCTAGAGACGCTAGTGACATCACCATGATGGTTGGCGATGGCATCAACGATGCGCCTATTCTTGCGGGTGCACACCTTTCGGTTGCGATGGGTGGCGGTACGGATGTTGCGAAAGCCTCAGCGGATATGGTGTTATTGGGCGATAAACTCGATAGATTACTTAAATCACGTACATTGGCGCTTAAAACGCGTAAGATAATCCGTGAAAACCTAGCGTGGTCGTTGGGGTATAACCTACTTATTCTTCCATTGGCCGTCGTTGGTTTGGTTGCTCCTTACATTGCCGTGGTTGGCATGTCTGCTAGCTCTATTATTGTTGTGTCTAATTCGTTAAGGCTTTTAAAAGAGCAAGGTAAATAATGGAAAGTTTATACATACTCATTCCAATTGCGATCGTACTTGTGTGCATCGCAGTCGGTATCTTTCTATGGGCCGTTAAGAGTGAGCAGTTTGAAGACCTTGAGCGTCAAGGCCACAACATTCTGTTTGATGAAGATAACCATATAAACGTTGATACCAAGCCTACTACAGCCTCAAAAGAGAGCGACAAGAAACAAAGCTCGGCTGAAACACAATCTAACGTAGAAAAAAAGAATGATGACGCCTGATTGGATTGGCGCTTTTGTTGTTGGATTGATCGGCGCAGGCCATTGCATGGGAATGTGTGGTGGTATTGCGTCGCTTCTGTCTATTGGCAACAGTAAACCTTCCCCTGTTATTCCCCTCCTTTATAATCTTGGTCGTCTATTAAGCTATGCCGTGATTGGCGGTGTGATTGGCGGTGCGATTTCTTCGATTGGCCAGTTGAGCGATTTTAATGCCTTGCTTGGTTGGCTTCGTTTATTTGCTGCCGTCTTTATGATTATCTTAGGTTTGTACATCGGTAAATGGTGGTTCGGCTTGTTGTTCTTTGAAAAAGTCGGACAAAAACTATGGCGTTACATCTCTCCTGTAGGTAAATCATTTCTACCATTAAAGCACCCTAGCCATGCTTTACCATTTGGTTTTATCTGGGGTTGGCTTCCATGTGGCCTTGTTTACTCTATGCTGACGTGGGCAGCGGTATCGGGAAGCTGGTACAACGGAGCGGGTATCATGCTGGCGTTTGGCTTAGGGACGCTACCAGCCATGCTTACTGTTGGTATGGGCGCTAATTTTCTAAAAAAACTGCAACAAGCCGACTTATTTCGCCAATTAGGCGCAATTCTAATCCTTATTTACGGTTTTTATACTGGATATATGGCACTGCAGCTCATTATTTATACCGTATAGCCGTTCTTTAAATCCGGTTTTTTTACTACCCAACTGGATAAAGGAATGCTAAAATATTGACGTATATCAAATAGTGAAAGATTGTTATGATTTCTGAAAAGCCTGTGACGAAACGTGTTCAGTCTGGTGGCTGTGCAATCCACTGCCAGGATTGTAGTATTAGCCAGCTCTGTATCCCATTTACTTTGAATGAATCTGAACTTGATCAACTTGATCAGATCATTGAGAGAAAAAAACCTATTCAAAAAGGCCAAGAGTTATTTAAAGCCGGTGACGAGCTTAAATCTCTGTATGCTATTCGCTCTGGAACGATCAAGAGTTACACGATTACCGAGCAAGGTGATGAGCAGATTACTGCATTCCACCTAGCGGGCGATCTTGTTGGTTTTGATGCGATTACGGGTGACGAACACCCTAGCTTTGCACAAGCACTTGAAACTTCTATGGTGTGTGAAATTCCATACGAGATCCTTGATGACTTATCAGGAAAAATGCCTAAATTGCGTCAGCAAATTATGCGCCTGATGAGTAACGAAATTAAAGGTGACCAAGAAATGATCCTGCTTCTTTCTAAAAAGAACGCGGAAGAGCGTCTTGCTGCATTCCTTTACAACCTTTCTACTCGCTTCTCTCAACGTGGCTTCAGCCCAAGAGAGTTCCGCTTAACGATGACTCGTGGCGACATTGGTAACTACCTTGGTTTGACTGTTGAAACAATTAGCCGTCTATTAGGTCGTTTCCAAAAAGCTGACATCTTGAGCGTTAAAGGTAAATACATCACTATCGAAGATCACGATGCTCTGATGGAACTTGCTGGCGTTTCAAAAGAATAGTTTAGATATCAATGATGTAGTTCAAAAATGAGCTACATCATGTTTCTCCCCTAAAACCTCTTATATTTCTCTTAATCTCTCCATAACTACGCTACATTATTTATATGTTCGGTCTGAAAAGTAGGCTTAGTTATGAGTATCTATAACAAAATTTTAGTTGTCGCAGACATTAATCACGATGAGCAACCTGCTCTGAGTTCGTGCTATCCAACTTGCAAAGAAAAGCACCTCAACAAGCCACATCACTTTCTTTTTGTCGATTTACGATTTCTCGTATGAGATGACATCAATGCTTTCTGTTGATGAAAGAGACGCAATGCGCAAAGGTGTGATTCATCAACGCGAAATTTGGATGAATAAAGTCGCAGAACCTTACCTTGATGATTCTATTGAATTTAATGTTCAAGTGGTTTGGCATAACCGCCCTTATGAAGCGATCATTGCAGAGGTATACAGTGGCGGGCATGAGATCTTAATCAAGGGTACGCGCAAGCACGATACCTTAGAGTCTGTGATTTTCACCCCTACAGACTGGCACCTATTGAGAAAGTGCCCTAGCCCAGTACTCTTAGTTAAAAATGATTTCTGGCCTGATAATGCGAAGATTTATGCTTCGGTACACGTAGGTTCAGAAACAGAAGCTCACCTCGAGCTTAACGATACTATGGTTGATAGATTGCTTGAGATTACGGGGCGTCTGGATGCTGAACCATTCTTAGTGAACGCATACCCGGTTACGCCAGCTAATATTACGATTGAATTGCCTGAGTTTGATCCAACGTCTTACACAGATGCGGTTCGCGGTCATCACTTAACGGCAATGAAAGCGCTGCGTCAAAAGCATGGTATGTGCGAAGAACAAACGGTTGTTGAGCAAGGTTTACCAGAAGATGTGATTCCACGAGTAGCGTCTGAAAACAGCGCCGCTATGGTGATTTTAGGAACGACAGGCCGTACTGGTTTATCTGCCGTGTTTATTGGTAATACCGCTGAGCACGTTATCGATAAGATTAATTGTGACGTTCTGGCTCTTAAGCCATCGGGTTATGTGAGCCCTCTCGATCCTAACCTTGCTAAAGGCTAAAGATTAAAGGTTTAAGGTTTAAAACCGACAATCTGAATATGTATTTCAATCTACATATTTAACTCATAAAAAACGCCTCAAGCATTGCTTGAGGCGTTTTTATTTATCTATACGTTATAGCGATTCTTCGACGAATAAGGCTTAAACGTTGGTGACATCAATGTACAAAGATTCATCGATGTTTGACGACGAGATTTCAGCTTCTTCGAATTCGTATGCTTTGCGCTCTTCAGTACGGTCTAAAGGTAAGTTAATGAAATCAAATAACTCACGGTCTGCCAATTGGCTCGGACTCACGTTCTGAATTGACTTGAATACCTTCTCAACACGGCCTGGAGTCTGTTTATCCCAATCAATTAGCATCGCTTTGATGTTTTGACGTTGTAGGTTTTCTTGCGAACCACACAGGTTACACGGAATGATCGGAAACTCTTTGTGCTCCGCGTATTTGATTAGGTCAGTTTCGCGACAGTAAGTCAGAGGACGGATTACAACGTTACGACCATCGTCAGAACGAAGCTTAGGTGGCATAGCCTTAAGACGAGCTCCGTGGAACATGTTCAGGAACATAGTCTCAACAATGTCGTCTAGGTGGTGACCTAGAGCAATCTTAGTTGCGCCAATCTTCTCTGCAAACGAGTACAAAGTACCGCGACGCAGACGCGAACAAAGGCCACACGTCGTCTTACCTTCTGGCACTTTCTCTTTTACCACTGAATATGTATCTTTATCTACGATGTAGTAAGGAATGTTCAGAGTTTCAAAGTACTCAGGAAGGATATGCTCAGGGAACCCTGGTTGTTTTTGATCTAGGTTTACTGCCACTACATCAAATTTGATAGGTGCTGCTTCACGTAAACGTAGCAAAATGTCTAGCATCGCAAATGAATCTTTACCGCCACTAATGCACGCCATTACTACATCATTCTCTTCGATCATGTTGTAGTCGACGATGGCATTCCCAACATTTCTTCTTAGAAGTTTCTGAAGCTTGTTGAATTCAAGTGTATCTTTTTTATTTTCGTTTTGGTTCATTGCGACTCTCACACCGTCGTATTACCGACTGTAGATTGCTAGTGGGACTGTTTTAGGGCGTGGATTATACGGATTTTTATTTCAGGTTGAAACAGTAACGGTAGGATAAACAACCTGAGCAGGAGAAAGATTCTGCCATATCATGCGATCTGTCCTCCAGTGGTAGGAAAACACGTCGTAATAAGAGATAAGAATCACTGATGAAAGGTTGTAGAGATTTGGCAAGGTTAAGATTTAAAGCTATAAACAAAAACAGCCTGTTCAAAGAAGAACAGGCTGTTTCGTAAAGATCTTACTGAAGCGAAATAAAGAGCTTCAGGCTGTTCGCAATTATTGCACTGGGATGTAAGGCAAAACTCGAACAGTGGCTTCTGGTAACGTGATACTGTCACTTCCACTGAGCTCAGCCAGCGTGAATTTCGCGCGCCCTTCTTCAATTGGGATTTGCTTTCCGTTAGACAGAGCAATGTTGCCTTCAAGCTTATTATCAAACTCTAACGTCAAGCCTTGGATATCTGGTGTGAACCAACTAGAGAACATGCCGCTTACGTCTTCTAGCATCGCTTGCATCTGCGGTAACAGGCTTTCTAGCTGTGCAACTTCAACCGTTCCAGCTAAAGGTTCCTGTGTCATGACAACGAGCGAATACGCGCACTCTTGTTCTTGTGTTTGTACAAAGATAAGAGGATTAGCTGAACGTAGGTTTTGATCGACAGGTAGAAGCAGTTCATTGGCTGGAGAGACTTTTAGCTCTTCATAATGTTCTTCCTTCTCCATCCAAGCTTTGCTGATATGACAAGTTGTCTGAGCTTTTTGATCAACAAAGAAGACCGCAACTTTGACATCATCATGCCCTTCTTTGGTGTTGTTTTTAAGCTGTGTGTAGAGTTTGGAATACGTGAACATGTATTCTTGAGCTGAAGCTGGAAGAGAAACCCCAAGGCTGAGTGAGGCTAATAGAGCGAGTGCTGTCTTTTTCATTATTATAATCTTGTCGAAGTTGAGCGTTCATAATTAAAAAGAGCAGCCGTTAGCTGCTCTTTGTGTGATGTCGTTTGGATAATAACTTACTTTCGTGGTTAACCAAACTGAGACCAAATCGAGTTACTTTTTCCAGTATACCTCGTTGTGACGGATCATAGCTTGTAAATCAGTCACATAGTCTGAACCTCGCTCAGAATATTTTAGTAAGCCGTTGGTTAGCTCTGTCGCAGATTCAGTGGTTAACAAATCGTCGCCCTGAGTAGCCAGTTTTGCTCGAATCGCTCTTAAGTCGGCATAAGCACGGTTACGATTCAAGTTCATGAAGTAACGATGAACTGATTCTTGGCTTGAAGAGAATGTAGCCACTTCATGCGAACTGCCTTCGTTACGTTGTAGCGGAACCAGACCACAACCTTTGGTGTAACACCAATGTCCGAAATAGTTGTTGGCTTTAGTAGCAAAGCGAGATGTACCCCAAGCCGATTCATTAGCAGCCTGTGTTAATACAAGCGCCTCTGGTAGTACATTTACGCGACTAAGCATTTCCGCAAGCCAAGCTTGATCTAACCCTGAAGATGGCACTGGCAAGCTGTATAACTTCCCTAGCCTTTTCGCATACGACACGTCTTCTGAATCAATATTCGTAATGCCTGATTCAGAGATCTTGTTTAAAAACGCACGCTCTTTGGTAATTCGCTTGTTCTCGATGTTGATGCTAGGACGGAGGTAAGAAAAGAAGGTCTCTTTTTTCTTGTTCACATCTTCAATAGCAGCAAAATTTGGACGATCTGAAGCGACGGTCAAATCACCAAACTCACTTGATGTATTTGAACTTTGGTCTGCCGAGCGTCGGCGCTCTTCTTCTTGGTAAATGTAAGGGCCAACCAGTGAGATAGAACCCACGATCGCCAGTGCAGTAACCTTTAGCGCAAGAGATTTACTTGCGCTGCCTTTGACATTATTACGCATCGAACACCTGAGGGTTTTTGTTTTTGTTACCATCGTTACTGTTGTTGCCGCCGTTATTATTGTCGCCATTGCTGCTGTCGTTATGATCGTCATCGTTATTTGGTCGATCTGACGCAATAACTTTTAACTTAATACCAAACATTTCGCGGTAAAGAATGCCTTTCACGTGGAAGAAGAATGGTAAAACGAAGATCAAGCCAATGCCGTACATCATCGCAGCGACGATAAACATCAACATTACTAATAGATAAATAGATGCAACGGTGAAGATTTTCTTATTTACTGCTCGTAGTGAAAGCAACAGTGATTGCATTGGCGGAACTTTCTTATCACAAATCAATAGGATTGAATGGCTGAAAGCCAATGAAAAGTAGATAGAAAGAAACGGTAATAGCATTCCTGCGATACCTTGCAGCATTAAACTGAACAAAGTCACCAAGATAACCGGTACGGTAAATTGTAGGCCTTTACCAATATGACGAGTTTTGGTGTGCAAACCTGCAGCGTGGCTCATTGCCATTAGGCTGATGCCCGCATAGATAGGCGCACTCACCACTTCATAGCTAAAGTTAGCGATGAAAATCGATTCAACGATTTGTGGCGTAAATGCCTCAGGGTCGATAACGGCATCTAAAATGACTGCCGGATCACCAAGTTGTAATTTCAATGCGATGTAAAAAATAGCCAGTTGCACGAACATCAATGCAACGATCGCAGGAGAAAACGAAAGAAAGTGACTTACCGTATGTTTCCATGCTTCTTGGAATACAGCCGTTGCTTTGAGCTCATAATCGCCGGAAAGTGCACGGTCGATACTACCGCCCAAATTAAAATCTTTTTCGATGTCGTTGTTCATATTGATACCTAGGTGTGCTCAATTGCTTGAAGCCACCTAACTTATTGATAAAAAATTACCTTCATTATACTCATATGTCGGACACAAACTAAAATATGAATCTGTAACAAGGCTTGCTTTTGCGTCTTAATGGTTAATAATTAGACACTTATTAAGGTGTAAACCCAATAAATAACAGTATGGTAAAGGATGTTTAGTTTTACCTGCGAAATTTTTTGTCTTCGAATGGTAAAAAATGCTTTGAATTCACGTTTTTGGTGATTATCATGCGCGCCTTAAAAGTGTATAGCAACAGGTCTCAAATAGAACCAAGGTGGAGAAAAACAGACGTTGAACGCTAAAAAATCAGTAGGAAAGCCAGTCGTACAGTTAACTGGCATTAGTAAAAGTTTCGATGGTAAGGAAGTCATCGGCAATCTTGATCTAAACGTAAATCATGGTGAGTTTCTCACGATATTAGGCCCGTCCGGTTGTGGTAAAACTACGGTACTAAGAATGATTGCAGGGTTTGAAACGGCAGATAGTGGTGAAATACTATTAGCCCAACAGAATGTAACCCAAGTTCCTGCTGAGCAAAGGCATGTTAACACTGTATTCCAAAGCTATGCCCTATTCCCACATATGACCGTTTTCGACAATGTGGCATTTGGTTTACGCATGCAGAAAGTGCCAAACACTGAGATTGAACCTCGTGTAATGGATGCTTTAAAAATGGTGCGCCTAGAACAAATGGCACAACGAAAGCCACACCAGCTATCCGGTGGTCAACAGCAACGTATCGCAATCGCTCGTGCTGTCGTTAATAAGCCTAAGGTTCTTTTGTTGGATGAGTCTCTCTCTGCTCTTGATTACAAACTACGTAAACAGATGCAAATCGAGCTTAAACAACTGCAACGCCAACTTGGTATCACGTTCATCTTTGTAACGCATGACCAAGAAGAAGCATTGTCTATGTCTGACCGTATTATTGTTATGCGAGATGGCGTGATTGAACAAGACGGAACACCAAGAGAAATCTACGAAGAGCCTAAGAACTTATTTGTTGCTCGTTTCATTGGTGAAATTAACGTATTCGAAGCGACAGCGAAATCTCGTCAAGATGAAAAGCGCATTGTTGCGACAATCGAAGGTGAAGAGTCAATTATCTATCACGATAAAGACGTAACACCGGGTCAAAAACTGCAAGTACTACTTCGCCCTGAAGATCTTCGTATCGAAGAAATTAAAGAGTCGGACCAAAGCGGTATTGTTGGCCACATTGTCGAGCGAACCTACAAAGGCATGACATTAGATTCAGTCGTAGAACTTGAATCAGGTATGCGTGTCATGGTTAGCGAATTCTTCAACGAAGATGACCCTGATGTTGATCACTCACTGGGCCAAAAAGTTGCAGTAACTTGGGTTGAGAGCTGGGAAGTGGTGTTAGAAGATGAGCAAGAAGTTTAATTTACAAAACGCGATTGTTGCTTTAATCACAGGTTGGTTAGTGCTGTTCGTGATGATTCCAAACATCATGATCATAGGTACTAGCTTTCTAACTCGTGATGAAGCGAACTTGATCGAGATGACCTTCACTCTCGATAACTACGTGCGTTTGGCTGACCCGCTGTATTTTAAAGTGTTGATGCACTCTTTCTATATGGCAATTGTCGCAACCCTACTTTGTTTAATTATTGGTTACCCGTTCGCTTACATCGTGGCAAAAATGCCTGCGAAGTGGCGTCCAATCATGTTGTTCCTAGTAATTGTACCATTCTGGACTAACTCTTTGATTCGTACTTACGGATTAAAAGTGGTTCTGGGTACTCAAGGTGTGTTGAACAAAGGCTTGTTGGCGTTAGACATTATCGATAAGCCACTTCGTATTATGTATTCAGAAACGGCAGTCATGATCGGTTTAGTGTATATCCTACTTCCGTTCATGATTTTGCCGTTGTACTCAGCGATCGAAAAGCTAGACGATACTTATTTAGAAGCGGCTAAAGATTTAGGTGCGAACAAACTTCAAACGCTATTGAAGGTTGTTTTACCGCTAACGATGCCTGGCATTATCGGCGGTTGCTTACTTGTATTGCTCCCTGCGCTTGGCATGTTCTACATTTCAGACTTGTTGGGCGGTGCTAAGAACTTATTGATCGGTAACGTCATTAAGAGCCAAGTACTCAATGCTCGTGATTGGCCGTTTGGCGCAGCAACCAGTATTGCACTGACTACCGCTATGGCCGTGATGCTTTATGCCTACTACCGTGCAGGCAAGTTATTGAATAAGAAAGTGGAGCTAGACTAATGGGTCGCACAGTTAAGTTCAGCTTTATGGCGCTGGTATACGCTTTTCTATACCTACCTATTATCGTATTGATTGCAAACTCATTTAATGCCAATAAATTCGGTATGAAATGGGGGGGCTTTACCACCAAGTGGTATGACGCGCTGATTAACAACGACAGCCTCATGCAGGCTGCGTGGCACTCGATCAACGTAGCGGTGTTCTCAGCAACTGCCGCAACGATTGTCGGAAGCCTTACTGCTGTTGCCCTATTCCGTTACCAATTTAAAGGTAAAGGCATCGTCAATGGCATGTTGTTCATCGTGATGATGTCACCAGATATCGTAATGGCGATTTCGCTTCTTGCGCTATTCTTGGTAATGGGTGTGCAACTTGGGTTCTTTACCCTACTTGCAGCGCATATTACTTTCTGTCTGCCGTTTGTTGTTGTCACGGTCTACAGTCGCTTGAATGGCTTTGATGTGAAGATGCTAGAAGCCGCAAAAGACTTAGGTGCAAGTGAGTGGACGATTCTAAAACAGATCATCCTGCCTCTTGCTAAGCCAGCGGTTGCTGCGGGTTGGTTATTGAGCTTCACCCTGTCTTTGGACGATGTGATCATCAGCTCTTTTGTTACAGGGCCAACCTACGAAATATTACCACTGAAGATTTACTCGATGGTTAAAGTCGGTATATCTCCAGAGGTCAATGCCCTAGCAACAGTGATGTTAGTGGTGTCGTTAATACTGGTGATTATTTCTCAGTTGTTAGCGAGAGAGAAAATCAAGTAAGTCTCCTACTCTTTACTGAGACGGACTTGATAAGATTCAAGTTTAACAAAAGTGTTAATCATAAACAGAATGGTAAATTGCCATTCTGTTTTTCTATCTACTGCCTTTAGGCAACGTTTAGTTTGGAGCTAACGTCAATGAAAAAATGGGCTACTCTATTAGCTGGTAGTGCATGTGCGCTTTCAATGTTATCTGCACCATCGTTTGCAAAAGATGACAAAGAATTGGTATTCATGAACTGGGGACCTTACATCAATAGTGAGATCTTAGAACAGTTCACGGATGAAACGGGCATCAAAGTGATTTACTCGACTTACGAGTCGAATGAAACTTTGTACGCAAAATTGAAAACGCACAATAAAGGTTACGACCTTGTGGTTCCTTCAACCTACTTCGTGTCTAAAATGCGCGACGAAGGCATGCTTCAAAAGATCGACAAAACTAAGCTAAACAATTTTGCCAATCTAGATACAAACTACCTAGATAAGCCGTACGACCCTAATAACGACTACTCTATTCCGCACGTAGTTGCTATTACTGGTTTGGCTGTTAACACAGACATGTACGATCCAGAAGATTTCCAAAGCTGGGCAGATTTATGGAAGCCTGAACTTGAAGGTCAACTGATGATGATGGACGACACACGTGAAGTGTTCCACATCGCACTGCGTAAGTTAGGTTACTCAGGTAACACGACGAACGAGAAAGAAATCGACGAAGCCTACG
The DNA here is from genome assembly GCF_057785995.1 of Vibrio sp. QJM3NY_15. Classification (NCBI taxonomy): domain Bacteria; kingdom Pseudomonadati; phylum Pseudomonadota; class Gammaproteobacteria; order Vibrionales; family Vibrionaceae; genus Vibrio; species Vibrio sp. QJM3NY_15. The sequence continues at coordinate 1,817,188 of NZ_CM173517.1, read as the reverse complement.
CTGAGCTGCGTAAGCTGATGCCGAACGTTCTTGTGTTTAACTCTGATAACCCTGGTGCGCCATACATGTCTGGTGAAGTCGGTCTTGGTATGCTTTGGAACGGTTCTGCTGCTGCAGCGCAAAATGAAGGTCTGCCGATTAAACTGGTTTTCCCTAAAGAAGGCGGCATCGGTTGGGTTGATAACTTTGCTATCAGTTCTGGCGCAGTAAACGTAGAAGCGGCTCATAAGATGATTGACTTCCTACTTCGCCCAGAAATCGCAGAGCAAATCTCTCGTGACACAGGCTACCTAACGGCAGTTAAAGCGTCTAACGAGAAGTTCAAAGACAGCCCTGCTTTGTTCCCATCACAAGAAGACCTTGACCGTGTGGAATGGCAAGCTGCGGTTGGCGATAAGACAGTGAAGTACGAAGATTACTTCATGAAGCTTAAAGCCGGTCAGTAAGTGAGTTCGTTATCTAATTGCTCTGATCAACAGAGGCTAGTAACTGGTTTACTTAACAAGTCTAGTTAGGTAATCAACAAGTTAAAAATAAGAATATCAATGAATAGGCAGCTTAGGCTGCCTATTTTGTTATATCACTGCTATAATTTAGCGCGATTTTTAGAAATCCATTTACTTTGGGTTCAATACCCAGCTCCAAATCAAACAAATGAACGGAACAGTAATGAAAAAAACACTGTATACCGGCGCATTGTGTGCTGCTACTTTACTTTCTACACCCTCTTTCGCAGCTGACCAAGAACTGTATTTTTACAACTGGTCTGAATATATTCCAAATGAAGTACTAGAAGACTTCACAGAAGAGACTGGCATTAAAGTCTATTACTCAACTTATGAGTCTAACGAAAGCATGTACGCTAAGTTAAAAACTCAAGGTACGGGTTACGACTTAGTGGTTCCTTCTACTTACTTCGTTTCTAAGATGCGTAAAGAAGGCATGCTTCAAGAGCTTGATAAAACTAAGCTAAGCCACTTTGCAGATTTGGACCCAAATTACTTAGATAAGCCATTTGACCCAAACAACAACTACTCGATCCCATACATCTGGGGCGCAACGGGTATTGGTATCAACTCAGATATGCTAGACAAGTCTTCAATTAAAAACTGGGGCGATCTGTGGGATACACAATGGGAAGGTCAACTGATGATGATGGATGACTCTCGTGAAGTTTTCCATATCGCACTGTCTAAACTAGGTTACTCTCCAAACACAACAAACCCTGAAGAAATCAAAGAAGCGTACGAAGAACTTCGTAAGCTGATGCCAAACGTATTGGTGTTTAACTCAGATTTCCCAGCGAACCCTTACCTAGCGGGTGAAGTGTCTCTTGGTATGCTTTGGAATGGCTCTGCTTACATGGCACGCCAAGAAGGTGCAACGATTGACATCATCTGGCCAGAGAAAGGCGCTATCTTCTGGATGGACAGCCTAGCGATTCCAGCTGGCGCTAAGAACACTGAAGCGGCACATAAGATGATCGACTTCCTTCTTCGCCCTGAAAACGCAGCTAAGATTGCTTTAGAGATCGGTTACCCGACGCCAGTTAAAACGGCTTACCCTCTTCTTCCTAAAGAATTTGCTGAAGATAAGAACGTTTTCCCACCACAATCAGTGATGGATAACGGCGTTTGGCAAGATGAAGTTGGTGAAGCGAGCGTCATTTATGACGAGTACTTCCAAAAACTTAAAGTAAACAACTAGATTGTTACTGACTGATTAATAAAGCGGCGTAAGCCGCTTTATTTTTATCTATACTTTATATAGGATGGCATTAAACGACATGGAGTGCGTTATAATATGCCAGCGAACCCGATATTATTGGTTGTGACTCTGATGCTTCTTGCGTCTCTCTTGATGCTTGGCCTGAGTTCGTTTATACATATAGAGTCAAATTACGACCTGTTTTTTGAAACAAATACGCTCGTGATTACCATGTACATCTACTACGTTGCTCGTCACGCCATTCGCCCTCACAAAGTCCTTCGTTACGGCGCCCTACTGCTTATTTTCAACCTATTTTATGATGTGACCACGGAGCTCAAACATCTCGATGAGTGGGCAGACAGAAACGAACTACTCGACACCTTTCTTGAAGACGGTTTATTACAAATAGCCTTCTTACTTATTGCCTACGGCATTACTGAGCTGACGACTCAATTAAAAGATCAAAGCAAGCAAGATGAACTGACAGGTTTGTATAACCGTAAGAAGTTTGATGCGATTAAATTGAAAGAATTCGAACTCATCTATTTCGATTTGGATGGCTTAAAAGCGGTGAACGATCGTAAAGGCCATAAAGTTGGAGATTTAATGATTGTTCGTTTCTCACAGGCATTAACCCAAGCGGTATTGGAAGATGAAATGGTGTTTCGAGTAGGCGGTGATGAGTTTGTTGCAACAGCGCAGCTAGGTCGTGGTGGTGAGTTTGTCAGCCAAGTCAACAATCTACTTCACGGAGAAAATATTTCCTTTTCTTACGGTATCGAAGTCACTTGCCAAGAGAACTTTCAACAGGCGCTTGATAAGTCAGATAAGGCGATGTACGAAATGAAAAAAGCGCAGCGTTCAGTCGATGTTAGTTCCCGATCTTCAGTGAGTTAAGATTTTAAGAGGCCGCTATTTGTCGCTATGAACAAAAGTCTTCATCAACAAAAAAAGCAAATACCCATCTAACTTGCTTGCAGTCAGACGCGTATTTGCCTTTTGGCTAAGCTCGATCAAAAGCTCTGTATCGAGTTTAAGCGGTTAAAGAGCCCTTCTCTACGGACAACAGCTCACCGACTAATTTCGGCACTTCAATACTGGCTTTGCCGTAGCGTTTCTCTTCAAACTCACTTTCAACCGCACTCGGCTCGAGGTTGATTTCAATTGTATGCGCGCCATGCATTCTAGCGTCATGTACAAAACCGGCCGCTGGATAAACCACACCTGACGTACCGATCGAGATAAATAAGTCCGCGTCTTCTAATGCAGAATAGATGTCACCCATTCTTAGCGGCATTTCGCCAAACCAAACAATATGAGGACGCATTTGAGCTGGGATCTGGCAGCAATGACAAAGCTCACCGGTTTCGATATTGTCTTTATGTTCGATAACCTGATTGGATTCGCTGCATCGCGCTTTCAATAGCTCGCCGTGCATGTGGATGATATTGCTGCTGCCACCGCGCTCATGAAGGTTGTCGATGTTTTGAGTGATGATTGTTACTTTGCCGTCGAGCTTGTCTTCAAGCTCTCCTAGCGCCTTATGGGCTGAATTTGGCAGGATGCTTTCGCTTTGTAAGCCATGACGACGCTTATTGTAGAATTCTTGCACCAAATCTGGATCTTTTGCAAAACCTTCAGGTGTCGCGACATCTTCGATTTTATGGTTTTCCCATAATCCGTCTTGTGCTCGAAATGTTTGTATCCCCGACTCCGCTGAGATTCCGGCACCAGTAAGAATTACGATATTTCTGTATGGGAAATGCATATAACGTCCTTTTAGATATGTCACTTTGTAACAGCTTAGCACTGTTCAAATTCCAACAATAGTTTTAGGGATTAGACCATAGTCTTAGCCAACTGAATTCATTGGTTATTTGTGACATAACTCGCTCGATATCTCCTGTTCAGAAATGAGATAGGCACAAAAAAAGCGGCCGAAGCCGCTTGATGTGTATCTATTGCACCGTGATCAGTCTTCGTTGATTGATGAGATTTTATGGATAGAAAGATCCGCGCCATTAAACTCATCTTCTTCACTTAACCTTAGACCAGTTACTTTGCTCAACACACCGTAGACAACCAATGCACCGATTAAAGCTACCGTAATCCCTGCTAGCGTACCAATCACCTGAGCAGTGAAGCTTACGCCCCCTAGCCCCCAGAATGCTTGCTGACCGAAGACACCTGCTGCAATGCCGCCCCATGCACCACATACACCGTGTAGAGGCCACACACCTAGCACATCATCTATCTGTGTTTTGTTCTGCATGTAAGTGAACAAGTAAACGAATAATGCGCCAGCTACGCCGCCTGTTACCAGTGCGCCAAGTGGGTGCATTAAATCTGAACCAGCACAAATCGCCACGAGACCAGCCAAAGGACCATTATGAATAAAGCCTGGGTCATTTTTACCTGCGACTAAAGCCGCAAGAATACCGCCGACCATCGCCATCAATGAGTTCATTGCAACGAGTCCACTGATGCCGTTGATTGCTTGAGCAGACATCACGTTGAAGCCAAACCAACCCACACATAAGATCCAAGAACCTAATGCTAAGAAAGGAATGTTCGATGGTGCGAAGTTGGTGTGTTTACCTGCACGGATTCTGCCTTTACGCATGCCAAGGAAGTAAACCGCGACCAATGCAATCCAGCCGCCAACACCATGAACCACAACAGAACCCGCGAAGTCATGGAAACCATAGCCAAACTGACCTTCTAGCCAATCTTGGAAGCCAAAATTACCGTTCCAGATGATGCCTTCAAAAAACGGGTAGATGAATCCAACGGTAAACAGTGTTGCAATCAAGATTGGGTAGAAACGTGCACGTTCTGCAATACCACCGGATACAATCGCAGGGATTGCTGCGGCAAAGGTCATTAGGAAGAAAAACTTAACCAGCTCGTATCCATTCCCTTGCGATAGCGTTTCTGCGTCGGCAAAAAAGTGCGCACCGTAAGCGACCCAGTAACCGATAAAGAAGTAAGCAATGGCGGAGACTCCAAAGTCCGAGAGGATCTTAACCAACGCATTAACTTGGTTCTTCTTTCTAACTGTACCTACTTCCAAAAATGCAAAACCAGCATGCATTAAGAAGACCATGATCGCGCCTAATAATAAAAACAGAGTATCCGAACTCTGCGTCAAGCTCTGTACTGCGCTATGAACTTGGTTAACCGTTTGACTCATTAAAGCTCTCTCCCTTAGCTTTGTCTCAATTGCACTAGAACCGTGCGAATTGATGTCGTAATTAATTAAAGACTCAACAGTAAACGCAAGATGCGTTCCAACTTGGTTACGCAAAAAAACGTGCAACAGAGTTTGATTTTAAGTTATTGATTCTTTGTGGTTAATTTCTTAGGTGCACTTTATTGGTTCTCAGAGAGAGAAAATATTCGATAGCTGATTGCACCAATTGAGGGAGTTGCACCATATTGATGCGGTCATTGTAGGGCATTAGATCAGTTACCTAGCGACCAAACGACAAAAAGCCCAGAGAAATGAATCACTGGGCTTTTAATGTCTTTCGCTGATTAGAGTTAACTCATCGACAAAGGCGTTATTATCGAGTTTGGTAACCCAAACGACTTACATATAAACGCTTAAAGGTTTGGACCTGTTGTCGGGTTTTGCGGTAGGTTTTGACTTAAACGTTGCATACCTTGATACATACGAATAAACCACACCACAATCGCCACGCCACCAAATAACATGCCCACATATGGAATGTAGTAAGCGATGTCATCGATAATATGGTTTTGATACCAGTAATCGTTCACACCAATTAACACGCCGTTAGAGGTCGCTACTGTGACGATAAGCACAACAAAGAACGTCAGGTTCAAGAAGAACGAGCGAATCAAGCCGTAGTAATGGGTATCCACGACTTCGCCGTCTTCGCCTTTATCTAAACGATAGCCCGCGTAGATAATGGCAATCACACCAGAGAGAAGACAAGTCAATGGTGTAAAGCAGCTTAGAATGTAAGCAACCCAAATACCCTTATGAGGTTTGTTCATTCTTATTCACCCCTTCCGTTTTCTCTGTTGCTGCGTTAGCGCTTTGTTCAACGCCGTTTTTCTCTTGTTCCATCACTTCTTTGTACCAAAGGTCATGGTGTTCCTTAGCCCAGGTTTCATCGACTTCGCCTGTTACCATACCTTCTAGTGCGCCTTCCATACCGAACAAGCCAATATAGATGTGGAACACAAAACCACAGATAAGGATCAGAGCAGCAAGCATGTGAACTAAGTTCGAAAGCTCCATATCACGTCGTGTTTGGCCAAAGATTGGGAAATCTAACACCAAGCCACTGATCGCAGCGACACTGCCCATAACGATAAGCAGCCAAAATAGCGCTTTTTCACCCGCGTTCGAAAACTCTGCAGATGGATGAGAACCTTTGTGTTTCCCTACCATGCCGCCCAGTTTGATGAACCACTGGATATCGACCATTTTGAATATCGACTTGCGCCACCACTTGATCAGAACAGCCATCAACAGCACATAGAAAATCGGGCCGATGTAGTTGTGGTATTGCTTCGCCAATAGAACGATAAAGCCCCAAAGGTCAGTTGGAATGTACGGCTTCAAAAAGTGCTTGCCGTAAACCAACATCAAACCACTGAACGCGAGCGTTAAGAAAGTAAACGCCATGCTCCAGTGCAACGCACGATCCAGTCGAGACCAACGTTTGATCTTACGGCCAGTTCTTGGCGCACTCAGCATTAATGGGCCAATCACAACGTACATCAAAGTCACGAAAGCAATACTGCCAAAGATAGCGACGGCACCTGCTGGCGACATCCACTTCTCTTTCAATATGTACCACGTTTGACCCGGAGTACTGATCAACACACCGTGTTCAGCCGATTGAGATGTGGTGTAACCTTCCTCACCGTTTCTTACTTGTCGCCAAAAATCAGCGCCAGCAAGTTGTGTGATTTCTCTTTCAGCAGAGCTCGATTGGGTTTGTGATGAGTTCGTCTCAGATGCATGACTCAAAGGAGACAGCATTGTTAGTGCTGCCAACATCGGCAGCACAACAAGGAAGAGACGCTTAAACATTGTAAGCATATGTCTCTCCTAACTAGCTCTTCATCGCATCGTAAGAAAGGTCGTTGCCGTCTGTCCAACCAGCACCTTTCGCACCACGTTCTACAACACGCTGACGGAAGATATCAGAGACTTGCTCAGCATCACCTGCAAGCAGCGCTTTTGTTGAACAAAGCGAAGCACACATTGGTAGCTTGCCTTCAGCAATACGGTTCGCACCGTACTTCTGACGCTCTTCCACAGAACCTGGTTCTGTTTCAGGGCCGCCAGCACAGAAGGTACATTTGTCCATTTTACCGCGCTCACCAAAGGCTTCCTGTTTAGGGAATTGAGGTGCGCCAAACGGACAAGCAAACAAGCAGTAACCACAACCGATACATAGATCTTTATTGTGAAGTACGATGCCGTCTTCTGTATGTTCAAAACAGTCTGCTGGGCAAACTGCCATACAAGGGGCATCAGTACAGTGCATACATGCGACTGAGATAGAGTTTTCACCCGGCTCACCGTCGTTCAGTGTCACAACGCGGCGACGTTGAATACCCCATTCCAGAGCATCATCATTTTCGTTCTTACATGCAGTGACACAACCGTTACATTCGATACAACGTTTGGTGTCACAAAGAAATTTCATTCTAGCCATTTTAAGACTCCTTACGCTTTACGAATATTACAAAGGGTTACTTTCGTTTCCTGCATCAACGTGACAGGGTCGTAACCATATGTGGTTGCTGTATTGGCTGCTTCGCCAATAACGTAAGGATCAGTGCCTTCTGGGTACTTAGAACGCAAATCTTCGCCTTCGAACTTACCACCGAAGTGGAACGGCAAGAACGCTAACCCCGGTTTAACACGACGAGTAACCATCGCTTTCACCTTGATTCGGCCTTTCTCAGCACCCTCAACCCAAACATCATCACCATCTTTGAAGCCAATGTCGTTTGCGTCTTTCGGGTTCACTTCAACAAACATCTCTTGTTGAAGTTCTGCTAGCCATGGGTTTGAACGTGTCTCTTCACCACCACCTTCGTACTCAACCAGACGACCAGAAGTCAAAATAATTGGGTATTCAGCAGATTTGTCTTGGTCTTGAATTGACTTATACAACGTAGGAACACGGAAAATCGCTTCTTTGTCGTCCCAAGTTGGGTAATCAGCAACAAGATCACGACGCGGCGTGTAAAGTGGCTCACGGTGTAGAGGTACGCGGTCTGGGAATGTCCAAACAATCGCACGCGCTTTTGCATTACCAAACGGGATACAACCATGCTTGATAGCCACACGTTGGATACCACCAGAAACGTCAGTCTTCCAGTTCTTACCTTCCGCTGAAGCTTTCTCTTCTGCGGTTAGGTCATCCCACCAACCCAGTTGCTTCAGAAGTTTGTCACTGAATTCTGGGTAGCCGTCTTTGATTTCGCTGCCTTTCGAGTAGCTGTCTTCCGCCAAGATACTTTGACCTTCGAACTCCACACCGAAACGAGTACGGAAGTTACCGCCGCCCTCTGCTACCGGTTTAGACGTATCGTAAAGGATGTGCGTACCCGGGTGTTTCATTTCTGGGTTGCCCCAACATGGCCACGGCAGACCGTAAGTCTCACCATTTGCTGGGCCGCCTTCTGCAGCAAGCGTTGTTTTGTGGAACGTGTGCCAGTTCTGTTGGTGTTCTTTCAAACGCTCAGGGCTTTGACCTGTGTAACCGATCGTCCACATACCCTTGTTGAATTCACGAGTAATGTCTTCGATAAGCGGTTCGTTGTTTTCAACACGGATGTTTTTGAACAGCTGATCAGAGAAACCAAGCTTCTTAGAAAGAAGGTACATGATTTCATGGTCAGGTTTAGATTCGAACAGAGGCTCAACCACTTTGTCACGCCACTGTAGAGAACGGTTTGATGCCGTTACACTGCCGTAGGTTTCAAATTGAGTTGTCGCAGGAAGTAAGTAAACGCCGTCAGTACGATCGTTCATTACTGCTGCTACTGTTGGGTATGGGTCAACGATAACCATCATATCCAGCTTCTGCATCGCTTTCTTCATCTCAGGACCACGAGTCTGAGAGTTCACCGCGTGACCCCAGTAGAACATGGCACGGATGTTTTCGCGCTGACGGATGTTGTCTTTGTTTTCAAGTACACCATCAACCCAACGAGAGACAGGAATACCTGCACTGTTCATTGGTTTTTGACCGCCGTATGCGTTGTCGTCAAAGCGTCCCTTGACCCAATCAAAGTCAACTTCCCAGACTTTAGACCAGTGGCGCCAAGAACCTTCAGACAGACCGTAGTAGCCCGGAAGTGTGTCAGACAGTACGCCAAGGTCAGTTGCGCCTTGTACGTTATCGTGTCCACGGAAAATGTTTGCACCGCCGCCTGATTTACCGATGTTACCGAGCGCAAGCTCAAGTACACAGTAAGCACGAGTGTTGTTGTTACCGGTAGTATGTTGAGTACCACCCATACACCAAACAATACAACCCGGGCGGTTTTCAGAAAGTAGTTTCGCAGTTTGGTAAACGTCTTCTTCGCTTACACCAGTCACACGCTCAACTTCTGCTGGGTTCCATTTCGCCACTTCTTCACGGATTTCCTCCATGCCGAATACACGTTGGCGAATGAACTCTTTGTCTTCCCATTGGTTTCCAAATACATGCCATAAGATGCCCCAAATGAAGGCAACATCTGAACCCGGACGAAGAGAAACATAGTGATCAGATTTCGCAGCAGTACGTGTACGACGAGGATCCGCAACCACGATCTTACAGTTGTTTTTCTCTTTCGCGATCAGGATGTGTTGCATCGCAACCGGGTGAGCTTCTGCAGGGTTCGAGCCAATGAATAGCATTGATTTACAGTTGTGCATGTCATTGAACGAGTTTGTCATCGCACCGTAACCCCAAGTGTTTGCAACACCGGCTACTGTGGTTGAGTGACAAATACGCGCTTGGTGGTCAACGTTGTTTGTTCCCCACAAAGACGCCATCTTACGGAATGCGTAAGCTTGCTCGTTACTGTGTTTTGCACTACCTAAGAAGTAAACAGAGTCAGGGCCAGATTCTTTACGAAGTTCTAGCGCCTTGTTGCCGATTTCTTCAATCGCTTGTTCCCAAGAAAGCTTCTTCCACTTACCGCCTTCCAATTTCATTGGGTACTTAAGACGACGTTCACCGTGGCCATGCTCACGTAGTGCTGCACCTTTCGCACAGTGTCCACCAGCGTTAAATGGGTGATCGAAAGCAGGCTCTTGACCCGTCCATACACCATTTTGAACTTCAGCGTAGATACCACAACCTACAGAACAGTGAGAACAGATAGTACGTTTTACTTCTGTTTTCGCTTCTGGGTCGACTGATTTAGCCTGTGCTTTCTTCATCATGCCCGGTGCAAATAGGCTTGCGCCTACAACCGCGCCACCAGCAGCAAGTGAAGTGTTTTTCATGAAGGCGCGACGAGACACACCTAGCTGATTGGTTTCTTTGCTCACACTATCGGAGCGTTTGACAAGTTTCATCCGTTATCTCCTAAAGTGTGTCGTAGTAATCGCGAATATGTTGCGTTTCACGATAGCCCGTCTTCTTCACGTCTTTTTCAGGAATTTCAACCGTTTCTGAAGCGGTTGCCACTTTGGTTGTACCAGCGACAACGGCACCAGCAACGGCTGCAGTCGTTAAACCTTTGAGTAAGTCTCTACGGCTTGTATCTATTTCTTTATTATCTTTCATCATTGCTTCCTTACCTTGCGGTAGATCTTTTTGGAGGCTTCATGCCCCTCTATCGATATAATCGCGTACTGCTCGATTACTCGTAATCAGTGACGTTTTTCACATCAATCTTTAATTTGTGTTTACTGCTTTTTGTATTCACGCTGAAACGAACCTGCTCCAACGTTAAGAATGCTTCACATAGCTGAGCTGCAGATTTGTAGAAGTTGGCACTCTCTGCTGCTTCAAGCTGACGTGTAAATGAGTTAAACCAAGGACCAATATGTTTATTGAAAACGGCTTGTTGTAGCGCGTCTTCTTCATCGGTTAGCATCGCCATTACTTCACAAAGAGCCGCGATATGATCTTCAGGCTCTTTAACCTGTTCATCACGCTCAATGCCAAGCAATTCAAGATCGTGACGGATCTCAGCTAATGGTTTTTCCATCATCGATCCTGTTCTGTGCCAAGATCCAAATGGAACAATCTCTCCGCGGCCAATGCCAATGAAAAGATTCTGATATTCATCTTCTAGTGCTTCGCGGTTTGATTCGGTTGCCGCTTGTTGAATCGCAATCCAAGCCTTTTGCATCGCACTCTCAGACGCTTCAATGTCTAGCGTCTTTAGAAAGTCGATCACCTCTTCAGAAGGTGCGCTACGAAACAATGCAGAAAGAACCAGATAGATTTCAGTTCTTAGTGTCTGTTCTTGATCTAAATGAGTATCCAAGTCCAACTCCTAGTATTTCAATTGTTTCAATGGGTCTTGAGCCATTGAATCGAACATGTCTACCACACGGCAGTCTTCACACATCGCAATACGATTAATTGCTGTCTCATCTGAGAAATGAGAGTGACCGCGTAACTTATTTTGTAGCATGTCAATCATAGACTGCGGTGCGAATGGCTTATGACAACGTAAACATTCCGCTGCTTTCTCTTCATGAATCACAACCGCTTGTTGGCGTTCTTCTTTCACCCAATTCATACGAGGAGTCAGAGTAAGAACGTTCTCAGGACAGGCCTTTTCACAAAGACCACATTGAATACAGTCTTGTTCTACAAATTTAAGTGATGGAGACGCACCATCGGTATGCAGAGCACGTGTTGGACACACAGCCACACAACTCATACACAAAGTACAATCTTTGCTTTCACACGAAACCGTGCCGTATGGCGCATTCGAAGGAAGCTCAACAATGTTTTCAACCGGAATACGAGATGAAGACATCGCATCAAGTGCTGTGAATAAACGTTGACGCTTATTGCCTTGAAGATCGCCAAGTGCAAGATCGAACGAATCCACACATAGTGTCGGAGGACCTTCGCGAAGCGATTCTAGGTAAAGGATATCGATGGTTTCTTTTGGAATCCCAATCTGGTCAAGAAGCTCTTGAGCGATCCCGACTTCGTTATTCAGAACACGAATGATGGTTTCTGGCATAAAGCGAGAAGCTGCAAACAGAACCTGAGTCGCGCCGTTAACTAAAGCTGCAAACCACGTATCAATACCAATAGATGGAAGTTCTTCCACCACAATCGGAATCACGTTATCTGGCAGTGCCTTTATCGCCATCACATTGTAGGTTTCATGACGAGAGCTACAGATAAGCACGATAGGATCCAGGCCGCCCGCTTGCTCATAGTTAGCTAGCGTACGTTCAATGAATTTTTGGGTATCGTCAGGGTTTGGAAGCGCATAGGTAATCGCTTCTGTAGGACAGCTCGTTGCACAAGTACCCACGCCTTGACATAGGTAAGGGTTAATCTCAATCTTGTGACCTGTCTTATCTGAACCTTCACTTGAAAGAGCGCCAGCAGGACAAGCGTCAACACAACGCTCACAGCCTTTAACGCCACGTGAACTGTGCGCACATAGGTCAGTGTCTAAACGGAAGAACTTAGGCTTATCGAACGTGCCCATTAGCGTTGGAATCTCTTCTAACGCTTCAGCCAGTTTTGGATAACCGCGCCCTACTGGGTAATAACCAGGAACAGGTACTTCTTCAGTCATGCAACTATTCAGGCAAAGGTCTAACACCACATCGAAACAATCGTGATTAATAGCCACTTTTGCCAAGTTGCTTGATGTACCTTTGCTTTCAATCAGAACTTCAAACGTGCCAAGGAAACCGGATACTTGAACCGAATTTGCGAAGTACAGTTCTGGGTTAGTTCCCTTTTCTCCATCTGTAGAAAGTAAAGTTAGACTCGTCAGCTGAGGTAATTGCGCAGCCGCACTCTCAATGATCTTTGTTGGACCAATGATGAGTGTGTTTCCCCCGCTCTCATAACTTACTGTCGGTGGAATTAGGTTTGTTAATTCAACTGTATTTTCAAATGCATACAGTCTTGCTTTAGCGTTATTTGAAGTTGCTTGTTCTAATAATTGTTTAAGCATTGCTCAGTTCCATCTTTGGACATGGATAATCTGTTCAATCTTCATTGTAGTTAGCGTTAGAGAACTTGCTGAGTAATCGGTTAACAACTAATGGTTTCATTAGCTATTCGTTATCTAGTCAACTTTACTCTGGCTATCTACAAAAAAGTCGATAATGAACGATATTTAGCAAATGCCATGCCAATTTAATAATTCATTATTTTCAATGAATTAGCGTGTTTTTTAGTTTGTTAAGCTTACAAAAAAGCCGCTTGGGACATTTTGTCGCAAGCGGCTCATTGAGTGTTTAGTCAAAATGTACCTATTCTTTGTGTGGTATATTTTGTCCCATCTCTTTTAGGTCATCTTCGTTAGTCTCAGTATCACTATTGCTAACTACTGTGTTTTTATACAGTTCATTTTCTTCCCCCGCAATTTCGTCACTTTTACTAAGTTCTGATTCGGTTTCTTCGGCTTCATTAATCGAGTCATCAACCTCATCAATCAAAGTTTCTTCTTCATTATCAGTGGCTTGTTCAGGTTCGTTTACTGTGTCTTCTTCTGTCTTGTCTTTTACCCAATCGCGAAGAGTTTCTGCAACACCTTCAGAAAGAGTCTTCAAATTACTGTAATCGTCGTCGTAATCGTCCAAGCCATCACGCACGTTAAACTCCTCTGAGAGGAATAATTTACGTAATGCGGCTTTTTTTACGCTTTCTGAGGCTTCTGACACTAATAATTGAGCAACAGACAAATCTTCAGTGGCTTCTGGTTCGGGATCTTGAACGTCAGCAGCGTGAACTTCTTCATTGGTTTCTAAAGCGTCACTCTCTAAAGACAGAGGCGCTGCTGCTTCCATTTCAGACGAAAGATCAGCAGGCGAAATCTCAGAAGATGAAGAATCAGAAGAAGTGAGTTCTGGTGCTTCCAGTGTTTGCTCTACTTCCAAAGGTTCGTCAGTGGATCCATCAAGCTTTCGTTGAGACCAACGGCTAAAGAAGTTAGTTGCCATTTGATCTACCCGCACCTTTACGTTTCTTACGTCTTGCTTCTAGCAACTCACCATGACGGCCGATGAAAGCTTCCATCCAAGCCTGTACGGGCAAAGGAATATCGTAAGACAACACTTGATTGTCTCCGTCCATATACTGTCCTGCGACCGACTGAGAAGCTGTCAGCAATTGAATAACGGGCTTAACACCTGAATCAACGTTATCCATCACTAAGAATAGCTTTGGTTGTTGGGAGCTTAAATTGAAACGGTAGTCAGTACGCTCGTCTTTGTGTAACTGAAGTAAACAAACGTCTGGGGCGTCATCTTCTGGTGACAGTTCAAACCCCATCAATTCCCATTGAGTGGTTACCCAGATACCTGTTTTGATCTCTTTCTCTATTCTTTGGACACCTATTGGCCAAGCTGCTTCTGTTTTTTCATATTGTTCTTTGAATTCTTTTATCTCAGACATACTTCACCCAATTGATTTTCTTTGGTCTGAATGTGCTTAGGACATTTTGTACTTAGCTCAATCATATAAGCGCTATAAAGCAATAAACACGCCAATACACGTTAACTTTTACCTCTTACATGATGGCTTTCGTTATTGAGTCGTATCTATAACGGTAGTCGATACACGTAAATTCAGACAACTCCACTCGGTGAACTCTCATATTTTGCGCTATTTTAATCGAATGCTTCATGTTTTCCTGAATACCCGTTATTTTGGAATAAGATTTGCTTTAAGCATGAGTTAAAGAATCGATTAACAGGATCGGCGTTAGACCCTCTTGTTAACTTCTTATCTCTTAAAATCGCTATCTCATTAAGTAGGACGTGACTGTGGTAAAACCAAACATAATAAAAACTAGCGAAAACCCACTTCAAACAATCGAAGTTGAAGTGTTTGATGAATATGGTGAGAAGCTAACCAAACAGATCGCTTGCGAACGCCCTCTTACCGTCATGTTGAACTGGAAAGAGATCGTAACCCTGATGACGCTCGGTTCACGCCCTGAATCTTTAGTCTTGGGGTATTTGAAGAACCAAAGCTTCCTTTCTGACCCTGAAGCGGTTGAATCTATCATCATTGATTGGGAAACCAGCTCTGCAGCGGTTATCACCAATGAAGATACGAGTCAGCTTGAGCAAGCGCTTAAGAAGAAGACGGTGACCTCTGGCTGTGGTCAGGGCACCATGTTTGGTAACGTGATGAAGCAGTTGGAAGATTACCAAGTGCCTCAAACCAAGATTAAGCAATCTGAAATTTACACCGCTCTAGAAGCACTGACTCATTACAACGACACCTACAAGAAAGCTGGCGCGGTACATGGTTGCGCAGTTTGCAAAGACGACAAAGTTCTATCGTTTGTTGAAGATGTTGGCCGTCACAATGCGGTAGATACGTTGGCTGGTGAGATGTGGCTTAACAAAGAGTCTGGTGAAGATAAGATTTTTTATACTACTGGCCGCCTGACTTCTGAAATGGTCATCAAAGTGGCTCAGATGGGTATTCCTGTTCTGTTATCACGTTCAGGCGTAACGCAAATGGGATTAGATTTGGCTCAGCAATTTGGTATCACAACCATTGCTCGCGCTAAAGGCCTGCGTTTCCAAGTGTTCACTGGCGCAGAGAAGATTGAATTCGATGTAAAAGGTGACCAGTAAACGATCATTCGTTTTAGACATTGGTTATCTATTAGAATTAAGGTGCAAGTGTAAGCTTGCACCTTAATTCCACCTTTCTTCTCGTTCCAAACTCCTAATCTCCCCCCTATTTCTCAAGTACATTTCCCTTTTCAAAACGAGTTCGATCTTTTCGTTTGGTTTTATTGAACGTTATTTTCAAATTAACTAGATATACCGAACGTTAACAATTCTTTATCTTGTGTTCCGTGAACAGAACGAAGCACGCACTTATTGTGCTGCTTGGTAAAAGCTTCACTTCTTTGAATGCTCACTTCGAAGAAAACACATAAGAAACAAAGAATTGGATAACAATATGAAACAGCCTTTAAAAGCTCTAGCAATCGCTCTTGGACTGACCTTGGGCGCCAACTGTCACGCAATTGAACTTAAGCCAGTCGATACGGATTTTACGCTACAAATACTGGGTTCTGGCGGTCCTATCTCGGATGACCTACGTGCATCATCCGGTGAAATCGTATGGTGGAAAGGCAAATCACGAATCATGATTGATGCCGGTGGCGGTGTTTACCTACGTTTTGGTCAAGCGGGTGCAAAACTTGAAGACCTAGATTTCATGGGTATCACTCACTTCCATACTGATCACGTTAATGATTTGCCTGCTCTTCTTAAAGGTGGCTACTTCTTTGACCGTGACAAGACATTGGAGATTTCAGGCCCAACCGCAGGTTCTGCATTCCCAAGCCTTAACGGTTACTTCGCAGCGAATTTTGACCCAGACCATGGCGCATACGCTTACCTTGCTGGCTTATACGATGGAACCGATGGCCTATTCCCAGTCAATCTTACCGATGTTGACTATCAATCCACAGAGCCAACCGTTGTTTACGAAAAAGATGGTTTGAAAATCACTGCTCTGGGTATTCCTCATGGTGATGTGCCTTGTCTTGCTTACCGAATCGAAAGTGAAGAAGGCGTGATGGTGATTTCAGCCGACCAAAATGGTAGCAACCCTGCGTTCTTAGACTTCGCTCGTGGCGCCGACATCATGATGATGCCAATGGCGATTCATGAACAAGCCGATGGTGTTTCTACATTCATGCACGCCAAGCCTTCTGTCATCGGTGAAATTGCTAAAGAGATCAATCCAAAAATGTTGGTACTTAACCACTGGATGGGTCTAGGCCTTAAGCGCAAATCTGAATCGATCAAAATCGTACGCGAATACTACGACGGGCCAATCATGTCTGGTCGTGATTTGGCTAGTTTCCCTATGTCTGCTGTAAAGGAGAAATAATATGAACAACAAAATCGCCCTATCAATCGCGATCACGTCTGTGATTAGTCTTAACTCTGCAATGGCGTTTGCTGATGCACCAGCCGAAGCGCCTGTTGAAGCTAAACAATCTTCAGGACACGGAGGGAAATGTGCCGCGGGTAAATGTGGTACAGAAAAACGCTTCGAAAAAGCGGAACTAACAAGCAACCCTCAAGATCGTTTAGTGCGTGCACGTGATGGGAAATGTGGCTTAACGGCTGAAGGTATCTCGCCAAGTAAAGAGCGCATCTTAATGGCGATTAGCAAGGTGACAGGTGGTGTATGTGGCCAGTAGAAACGCATAACACTAATGCTTTAAAAACGAATACTTTAAAAACTAAAGCTTCAGCATCAAACGACCGAGCTCCTAAAAGCAGAGAGTTAAACCATAAAGTGCGAATGATTCAGAATACAGACAAAGGCATTGGGCTACGCAGTGAGCATATTGAACTGCTCGCTCGTTCCCCAAAGCACCCTGATATCGATTTTCTGGAGTTGGCTCCCGAGAACTGGATGAGCTTAGGCGGACTTAAGCGCGAACAACTACAGGATATAGCGAAGCAATACCCTTTGATCGCACACGGTTTGAGCTTATCCATTGGAGATTGTCAGCCGCTTAATACGAAGTTTGTTCGTCAGGTTGGTCAATTTCTCGATGAACTGAATATTCAGGTATACAGCGAACACTTGAGTTTCTCTCGAGACAGCCAAGGGTATCTGTATGAACTGTTACCTGTGCCACGCCGCGCAGAAAACATCGGCTATCTAGCGGACAGAATCAAGCAAGTCCAAGACATCATTCAACGTCCTTTGGTCATGGAGAACATCTCTTATTACCACAATTACGGAGATGAGATGCCAGAGGGTGAGTTTATCGCCGAAATAGCAAAGCGCAGTGGTTGTGAGTTGTTGGTCGATATCAACAATCTTTATGTGAACAGTCAGAACCACCACTTTGATGCGACTGAAATGCTTAAGGCATTGCCAAGTGATGCTATTCGCTATTACCACATTGCTGGGCATTTGGTTGAGAGTGACAGATCGGTTGCAGGTAACACAGCGGTTGAAAGTAACAAGTCGCTACTTGATACCCACGGTATGGAAGTACAGCAAGAGGTTATCGACTTGGCGCGTTATGTGTTCGATCTTCATGGCAGCAAACCGTTGTTACTGGAAAGAGACAACAACGTACCTCCTTTGGTTGTGCTTAGTGAAGAGTTACGAACAGTGCATCGTCAGGTATTGAACGCAGGTGTTGCTCATCGTCCAATGAATCAGGAGTTGGTTTATGCATAACCCTCCTAGCATGATGATCAGTCAAACGCAGGCGTTAACCGCATTGATACGTTCGCCACTTGAAGACAACGCAGTGTGTCGATACAGCGAGTTCATTAGAGACAACGTATTTGGTGTATTGAACAACACATTCCCGCTGTTTTGTCAGCAAGTCGACCAAGACCAACTACTGATGTTAGTTGATGAATTTGTGGTCGTGCATTACGCCTCAGAGCCAGAGTTTCATCATATAGCAACTGAGTTTGTCAGCTTTGTTCAACGTAGAACTCAGTCAATGTATATCTCTAGTTTTAGTGATTTGTCTACCTTGAGTGCGAGTCATGAGCTTACAGCCGATCAACTGGCGGTGTTGGAGTACGAATGGTGTGCCTTTTGCGTTGAGATTGATTCGTCAAAGCAAGTTCTGCCTTTGTCGCGGACTCGTGACTTTCACGTCGATGAACGGCAGCTTCAATTGGGTTTGCTAGTCAACAGTACGATGAAGCTCGTGCAGGTACCTTTCATTGTTCATGGTGAGTCGCTGACGTTTCTAACACAAAGGCGGTATCCCGTTTATTACGCGATTTATCGCGACTCTGACCAACGCGTCAACACGATAAAACTAAGAGAAATTGATGTTGCGATTATCCAAATAATCCAACAACAACCAAATCGTTCTTTAGCCGATATAAAACAAATAATTGCTCAACAATTGGCGAGATTCGAGTTTATTAATTGGGTCGAACACTTCAGTGAAATTGAACTGATTGGCGTTCACTCTTTAGGAGAAAAATTATGATTAAGTCAGCCCTCAGCTGGTACGACGCTATTGTCGACAAATGCAAACAATACGATTACTTAGTACTACTGTCAGTACGTCTCTATTTGATTCCGGTTATTTATGTCGGTGCACGCTCTAAAGTCCTGGGCTTCTCGGGAACTGTGGCATGGTTTGGTGCCTCTGCAGCCGATGGTGGCCTTAATCTTCCCTTCCCTGAGTTATTGGCATTCCTAGCGGCAGCGACCGAAGTATTGGGTTGTATCTGTATCGCGTTAGGTCTGTTTACTCGCTTTATCTCGATTCCAATGATTTTCATGATGAGCGTCGCGAGTGCAATGGTTCACTGGAAACACGGTTGGGATGCGATTGCGACTGGCGATATGGAAGCAACCATTCGACTTAATGGCTTCATCGAGTGGCTCTCGGTTAATTTCCCGGGTCGATACAACTACATCACTGAACTTGGCGACCCGGTAATGCTGAACAACGGTATGGAGTTCGCAGGCACCTACTTCGTGATGCTACTGGTATTGCTTGTTTATGGTGGTGGTCGTTACGTGAGTGCAGATTACTGGCTACGTAAACAGTTCTCTAAAAAACAAAACAAAGCACTTCGTTGGTAATAGATTCTTTTCACACAGCTATATGTAAAACCTTTAATTAGTTCTCTCTAATTATCACCTTATTTTCCATTGTCTTACCCGTCACACTCGTGGCGGGAAGGAGTTTTTATGCTTACAGATGTCGTTGATCTGTCGCGGTTTCAATTCGCTAGTACCGCTCTTTATCACTTTATATTCGTCCCCCTAACTATAGGCCTCTCCTTCTTACTCGCAGTGATGGAATCGCTGTATGTCATGACCAACAAAACCATCTACAAGGACATGACCAAGTTCTGGGGTAAATTGTTTGGTATTAATTTCGCTGTCGGTGTTGCTACCGGCTTAACCATGGAATTCCAGTTCGGCACCAACTGGGCTTATTACTCGCATTACGTAGGCGATATCTTTGGCGCCCCACTGGCGATTGAAGCGCTTGTTGCGTTTTTCTTGGAATCAACCTTAGTCGGTATGTTCTTCTTTGGCTGGGACAAGCTTTCAAAGCGTCAACACTTATCGGTAACGTGGTTGACGGCCTTAGGTTCAAATTTCTCCGGTCTGTGGATTCTGATGGCCAATGGCTGGATGCAAAACCCAGTGGGCGCAGAGTTTAACTTCGAAACCATGCGTATGGAGATGACAGACTTCGTCGAAGTGATCTTCAACCCAGTGACTCAAGTGAAGTTCGTGCACACCGTTGCGGCAGGTTACACAACCGGCGCGCTATTTATCATGGGTATCAGTGCTTATTACATGCTTAAAGGGCGTGATTTACCGTTCGCTCGTCGTTCATTTGCAGTAGCAAGTGCTTTTGGTATGGCTGCGATTGTGTCGACAGTGATGCTAGGTGATGAGTCTGGTTATGAATTGGGTGATGTTCAACAGGTGAAGCTGGCGGCTATCGAAGCTGAATGGCACACCGAAGAAGCCCCTGCCTCATTCACACTGTTCGGTTTCCCAAACCAAGAAACCATGGAAACGGACTACGCGATTAAAATCCCATACGTGATGGGTATTATCGCAACGCGATCTTTGGATACGCCAGTTGTCGGGATTTATGATCTATTGGCAAAGAATGAAGAACGTGTTCGCAGCGGCATCTTAGCTTATGGGCTTTTAGAAAAACTGCGTTCTGGTGATAAATCACAACAAAATATCGATGATTTTGAATCGGTTAAACATGACTTAGGTTATGGATTACTGGTTAAGAAATACAGCGATAACGTGGTGGATGCAACAGAGCAACAGATCAAACAAGCGGCTAAAGACACAATCCCAACGGTAGCCCCTCTATTCTGGAGTTTCCGCATCATGGTGGTGTGTGGCGTCTTAATGTTCGCCATTATTGGTCTTTCATTCGTACAAATTTGTCGCCGTAAGATTGGTACCAATCGTTGGTTACTGAAAGCAACGATATGCGCGATTCCACTTCCTTGGATTGCTTGTGAAGCCGGTTGGTTTGTTGCGGAATATGGCCGTCAACCATGGGCGATTGGTGAAATTCTACCAGTCAACATGGCGGCTTCTAATCTACCCGCTTCAAGTCTGTGGATCTCTATCGGCTTGGTTTATTTGTTCTATACCGCGTTCTTGATTATAGAAATGTTTCTGATGGTTAAGTTTGCAAAAATGGGCCCGAGCGCACTGAAAACGGGTCGCTATCATCATGAGCAATCAAACCAAGATCTAGCTATTACAGGTGAACAAAGCACACCACGTCAGCTAGATAAAACTATCGATCTTCATTAAGGAATTCAGATGTTTGATTACGAAAATCTTCGCCTGTTTACATGGGCAGTTATTGGCGTGTTGTTGATCGGTTTTATCATTACCGATGGATTCGACATGGGCGTTGCGGCGTTGCTCCCTGTTCTAGGGAAGTCAGAAGTTGATCGACGAATCATGATCAACTCGATCGCCCCTAACTGGGACGGTAACCAAGTATGGTTGGTTACGGCGGGTGGCGCTATCTTCGCGATATGGCCTGCAATCTACGCGGCTGCGTTCTCCGGGTTTTATTTAGCCATGATTTTAGTGTTGGCGACCTTGTGGTTAAGACCCCTCGGTATGGATTACCGCGCTAAGATCGACAACCCGCAATGGAAGAAAGCCTGTGATATTGCACTTATCGTCAGTGGCTTCATTCCTCCGGTTATCTTTGGTGTTGGTTTCGGTAACTTGATGATTGGCGTTCCGTTTGAATTTAACGAATTGCTAATGATGTCATACCAAGGTGGTTTCTGGGATCTGCTAACGCCCTTCCCACTGTTATGTGGTTTGGTGAGCTTAGCGATGGTTATCACGCAAGGCGCGGCATTCCTACAGATGAAAACGACGGGAGATTTAAAACAACGCGCACAGAGAGTGATCGTATGTATGGCGCTTGTCACTGTCGGTCTGTTTATTATTGGCGGGTTATACGCGTATACACTTCCGGGTTATCTGATTACTAGCCCAGTTGTTACTGATGGTGTTTCAAACCCATTACTAAAGCATGTGGTGAAGTTTGATGACTTACTGCTACATAACTACGAAAACTACCCGATACTTTTGGCAATTCCTGCGCTAGGTATCATCGGAATGCTGAGTTGTGCACTGATGACTCGACTTAACCGCGCTGGCTTGGCCTTCGCTTCTTCGAGCTTATCAATAGCAAGCATCATAACGACAGCGGGCGTTGCCCTTTTCCCAATGATCATGCCATCTAGCTTGATGCCATCGCATAGCTTAACGCTATGGGACGGAACATCGAGTGAGTTAACACTGAGCATTATCTCGGTTGTCGCAGTTATCGTGGTGCCAATTATTTTGGGTTACACAATCTGGTGTTACTACAAAATGTTCGGTCGATTAGATAGCCAATACATTCACGATAACAGCTCGTCACTGTATTAATTAGAGATGAAATAGGAGGATAACCTATGTGGTATTTATGTTGGGTACTGGGCGTATTATTAGCCTGCGCGTTTGGAATTATTAATGCGCTATGGCTAGAACACACCGACTTTCTCGATGAACAAAACTGAACGGTAAATTCAGTAATAAGTGTTAACTAAACAATAAGCTAACTCACTTAAAAGCCTTCATTAAATGCGATGCCTACGATCTCAAAGATCACCGACATTCGTGTTAATGAGGGCTTTCTTATTCATGCCTTGTTCTATATGAGTTCTATGTATCTTAGCTTTTTTGTATCGTAGCCTTTGCGTATTGTATCAAGGGGTCTGTTCGTTGCAGCGAGCAAGTATCGAACGTGAGTGTGAAGCTTGAAAAGATAGTGGCGCAGTTTAAGTATTGATTAGCAAAAAGCATTTGAGACCACCGCTCGGCGTATTTGCGATGAAAAAACTGATATGAAAAACCGAGAGGAAGATAAACAAAAGGCCTCTATCTTGCTAATAAGATAGAGGCCTTTCTAATCAGGAATACGTAATAACGTTGTATTACGTAATCATGTTTAATGTGTACTAAGCGCGTGCTTTCAAGAACTCAGCGTAAGTACCACGGAAGTCGTTGATCTTACCGTCTTTGATTTCAAGAACACGAGTCGCTAGAGAGTCTACGAATACGCGGTCGTGAGATACGAAGAACAATGTGCCTTTGTAGTTCTCAAGAGCCAAGTTAAGCGCTTCGATAGATTCCATATCCATGTGGTTCGTTGGCTCATCCATTAGAAGGATGTTTGGTTTGTGCATCATGATCTTGCCAAGAAGCATACGACCTTGCTCACCACCAGAGATAACCTTTACCGACTTCTTGATGTCGTCTTGGCCAAACAGCATACGACCTAGGAAGCCACGAACAACCTGCTCGTCTTCGCCTTCTTGACGCCATTGGCTCATCCAATCAAACAGGTTCATGTCTTTTTCAAAATCATGTGCGTGATCTTGAGCGTAGTAACCGATGTTTGAGTTTTCAGACCACTTGTACTCACCTTCGCGCGCTTCTAGAGCACCCGCTAATGTGTTAAGAAGCGTTGTTTTACCTACGCCATTCTCACCGATGATAGCAACACGCTCACCAACTTCGAAAATCGCATCGAACTTGTTGTATAGGTCTTCTTCAAAGCCTTGAGCTAGGTTTTCAACCACAAGTGCGTTACGGAATAGTTCTTTAGACTGTTCGAAACGGATGAATGGGTTTTGACGGCTAGACGCTTTAACTTCGTCTAGTTGAATCTTGTCGATCTGTTTAGCACGAGACGTTGCTTGTTTCGCTTTAGATGCGTTAGCAGAGAAACGAGAAACGAACGTTTGAAGTTCAGCAATTTGTGCTTTCTTCTTAGCGTTATCAGATAGTAGACGTTCACGAGCTTGTGTCGCTGCTGTCATGTACTCATCGTAGTTACCTGGGAACAGACGAAGTGCGCCGTAATCAAGGTCAGCCATGTGTGTACAAACTGAGTTTAGGAAGTGACGGTCATGCGAAATGATGATCATTGTGCAGTTACGTTGGTTAAGCGTATCTTCCAACCACTTGATGGTGTCCATGTCCAGGTTGTTCGTTGGTTCGTCAAGAAGCATGATATGCGGGTCTGCAAACAGTACTTGAGACAATAGAACACGAAGTTTCCAACCCGGTGCTACTTCGCTCATTAGGCCGAAGTGCAGTGATTCTTCAATACCTACAGCAAGAAGAAGCTCACCGGCTTTAGCTTCTGCCATGTAACCGTCCATTTCAGCGAACTGAACTTCAAGGTCAGCTACCTTCATGCCGTCTTCTTCGCTCATTTCAGGCAAAGAGTAAATGCGGTCACGCTCTTGCTTAATAGCCCAAAGCTCTTTGTGACCCATGATAACCGTGTCGATTACCGTGAATTCTTCGTAAGCAAATTGGTCTTGGTTTAGTTTAGCTACGCGCTCGTTTGGATCGTAGCTTACGTTACCAGCACTTGGTTCAAGTTCACCTGATAGGATCTTCATGAACGTCGATTTACCACAGCCATTCGCGCCGATTAAACCGTAACGGTTACCTTCGCCGAACTTAACTGAAATATTTTCGAAAAGTGGCTTAGCGCCGAATTGTTGAGTGATATTTGCTGTGGAGATCAATGCCTTTACCTTTTTAATGTGAAAAACGCCGCAACGTTACTTCTTCGGGGCTTTAACTTCAAGTATTGATTGCAATTACAGGCCATTAAGTGAGTGATAACCTAGCCAAATCATAATTTGAGCTGACTCACACTTTTGATTTTCTCTTTGTGTTCATTAAAACGCCACAATGAGGAAAATACAAAATAGCGAACAACCGCCGATAATGGGGTTTATATAACGCCTTAAATCCCACGGATAATTGAATATATCGCACGGCGCATCGTTACAACCTAACCCACTTTCCCCTATTTATTTACTGTGCTGGTTGATGCTCAAATACTAGCCTAAACCCTGACAATTTCATGACAAAGATGAAAGAAACAGGAATAAAGTACTCGCCCCCGAAAAAGGGTTAGATTTCACAAAGCACCATTATCTAACTATAGTAATCCTAACCTCATAATTCTAAGAGACTTTTATGCGTTCATTATCGCGCTTCTTATTGTTCACTTTGGCCATGATCTCTTGGCCTAGTCATGCCAACTTGGAATATGACTTACAGTCACGTCCTCAGGTGTCTGACATTGCCCAAGATCTGGATCAACGGATTAATGCACTCCCCGACCCTCTGTTTATGGAAGCGGCTGACAAACGTAAGGTCAATGTTTTGTTGGCTGAAGTGCTTCGTGTTCAAAACCAACAAATCGCAACCTTTGATCAACAGCTTCTGGATTATCGAAAAAACAGCGATGCGGATCTGTGGTTTGACGTTGAATCGAGCTACGTTACATTAAACAGTTTAAATGTGAGTAAGCAGCACTTACTTGAGCAGACGACTACCGCGAACAAAGAGCGCCTAACGGGTTTTGGCCCTTATGGTGTCACGCAGTTTAAGCAAGAGTGGCGACTGACTAAGCTCAACGTTGAATATTTGGTGTATTTCCAAACTCGTAGCTTCAAAGCGTTGATAAAAGACATCTTCATTTCACCCGTTCCTGTGATTGGCGCGTCTTTGAAAGTGCTGTTTATTTACTTTGGTTTAGTGTGGTGGCTATCAAACAGCACGCGCCTGATTGAATTGTTCCGAGTTAATTTCTTAGAAGCGAAACAGAACCCTCCATTCTTGGTGCGTTTGATTTGGTACGTGAGTCGTGCCCATCGCGCGATAGCGTGGTTAATCGCGATTACTATTTCGTTGCGTATTCTCTCAAGCATACCGAGCTTACAACACTTGATTTTCCTCGAGATCTTTACGTGGTGGATTCTCGGTGGCTCGATAGCAATCAGCTTTATTCTTGAGTTTGCTTACCGATTAGGTCGTACATCAAACCAAGAAGTGATTGCGTTGCGGCTCTCGACCATTCGTCGTTACGTATGGAGCTTCATTGTCGCGGGTGTGATTCTGCAGATTTCGATTCGTACGCTAGGTAAAGGCACGATCTACAGCTGGATCTACAGTGCGCTGTTCTTCTGGTTTGTTCTTGTGACTATCTCAGTATTGAGGCTATGGCGCGCAAAAGTGTTTGATGCGCTACAACATATTTCAGATCGCCCTGTATGGGTGAACTGGGCTGTGAATCGCCAAGACACATTTATTCTCAATATACTGGCAACCGCAATTGGTATTGTATGGCTATCCGTTTATACCTTCCAACATCGTATTATGGCGCTGTTATCCGGTTATACCCTGTTCAGTCAGGCGCTTGCTTATCTATTTAGAATTGAAGTCGCAAAACAGTCCGACCTTGATAAGAACCAACAAAATCTCGTGAGAATCAAAGGCGATCAAACCTTTGAATACGTTCTGCCAGGTTCAATCGATAGCACCTTGATTGACTATGCGGGCGACGAAGTTAAACAACTTAACCGTTATCTGATGTCTGACAGCCCAGCGATTTGTATTGTGTCTGGTGAGCGTGGTGTGGGTTCAACAACGCTGCTCTACACGCTACTTCATAAAGTCACCAACGCTGAACCTATTTACGTTAGCTGCCCTTATGCTGGTTACAAAGAGTTTCTTTGCCACTTAGCTGTAAGCATCGGATTAGAAGAAGAAGCGACTGAAATTCAGATTCTGGCTCACTTACGTAAAAGCGAAACCACTTATCTGATCGCGATCGACAACGCACAACGACTTGTTAAGCCGATGGTTGGCGGATTGTCTGATCTGATTCGCTTAACCAACTTACTGCGCCGTTCTAAAAAGAATCACCGTGTAGTGATGTCGATTGCTAAATCAAGCTGGCGATTTGTCGATAGAGCTCGTGGTGAGCGTCTGTTGTTTGATTTCGTGTGTTTCCTACCTCGTTGGACTGAGAAGCAAATCGGCGAGCTACTAACAAGCCGTATCAATACCGAGTTAGAAAAGCCGTTGTCGTTTGATGGCTTGGTAGTCCCTAAACAGTGGGACCAAGATGAGATGACAGAAGAAGAACGTGCTCGCCAAGGCTTCTATCGAATTCTATGGCATTACTCTGATGGTAACCCAACAGTTGCGCTGCGCTTCTTCCGTTTATCTCTCAATAGAAACAAAGACACCGACCAAGCTGTTGTCCGGCTGTTCCATGTGCCTGAAGCGCAAGAGTTAGAGAACATGCCGAAACCAATGTTGGCCGTGCTTCGCTCGATTGTTCAGCTAGAGATAGCCTCTCCTGAAGTTCTGTCTGACTGTACTCAACTGAGTATTGCTGAGATTACGGGTATTTTGCGCTACTTCGAAAGTCGAGGTTACATTGGTTGGAGTGAAGAGAAGGCAAAAATTTCCGATCACTGGTTCCGCCACATTACTAACGTTCTCGACCGTCAACATCTATTGGTGAAGTAACATGAAGAAATTATTTATCCTATTACTTGTTGGCCTTGCTACTACTGTGAGTTTTCCGACCTTCGCGACGGAAGAGTTGGCCAATGTAGAAAACATCTCGAAGATTGCGAGTTTAGTACGATGGAGTGGCGTATTTTTCTCCGCTATCGTCATTGCCGCAATGTGGCTATTGCTCAAATTTATCAACTCCTTGGTAACGAGTTTTGGTAGTCAATTTGTACAATACCGAATGCTACTGCAAAAGCTTCAGTCGTTTATGCAGTTCTTCATCTATGTGAGCACGGGTCTAATCGTGTTTATGATGAGCTTTCGTATCAACGACCAAATACTCGCTCTGATTGGTGGTACCCTCGCTGTGTCCGTTGGCTTTGCGCTTAAAGACTTGGCGGCCTCTTTCATTGCTGGTATCACGGTGATGATCGATAGACCCTTTCAAGTTGGTGACCGTGTCACGTTTGAAGGTAACTACGGCGACATTATCACTATTGGTTTACGTTCTGTTCGTATGAGAACGCTGAACGATGACATCATCACGATCCCGAACAACAAGTTCTTGAATGAAGTGACGACGAGCGGTAACTATGGCGCATTGGATATGCAAGTGGTGATCCCCTTCTATGTCAGCATGGACGAAGACATCACCCTCGCTCGTGATCTAATTCAAGAGGCAGCGTCTTCAAGCCGTTATATCCACTTGCCTAAGCCTGTTACGGTTCTGGTTAAACAGACGATTACGGATAACTATCTAGCAATACAGTTAACTTGTAAGGCTTATGTGGTCGATACGGCTTATGAGAAGTTATTTGAAACTGACATTACGTTGCGTGTGATGAAAGAGTTTAAGAAGCACAACATTAACCCACCGAAAATTTCAGTGGCAACGCATTGATCGAGATTGGCTTAACGCTCTCTAAGCAAATGAGCTAATTAGTCATCTATAAACAAAAACACCTCCGAACTTGTCTTAAGTGCGGAGGTGTTTTTTTATGAGGTTTAGCTTAGCTTTTCTCGGCCAAACCTAGGTTGGGATTAAACCTTAAAGTACTTCAACTGATCGGTAAGGTGTTCTGTGGTGTTGGCCATTTTCTGGCTGTCTTCTGCGAGCGACTGTGAAGCTTGCAGTACTTCGTTAGCCGCCAGATGAATCCCAGTGACACTTTCACTCATTTCGGTTGCTACCGTGCTCTGTTGCTCCGAGGCTGCTGCAATTTGAGCTACCATGTCGTTGGCGTTATGTAATTCATTCACAATCACATCCAGTTGTTGGCGTGTTTCATTCGAGGCCACGACACTGTGATCCACTTTCTCGTTACTGCTTTGCATCGCTTTAAAGGTACGCTCGGCTTGCTGAGTGAGTTTCTCAATTGTCGATTGCACTTCATTGGTAGAGTTCTGAGTACGACTAGCAAGGTTACGAACTTCGTCTGCTACAACCGCGAACCCTCTTCCTTGTTCACCCGCACGTGCCGCTTCTATCGCCGCGTTGAGTGCTAATAAGTTAGTTTGCTCTGATACATCACGGATCACGCTGACCACTTGGCTTATTTCGCTAACACCGGATTGTAGGTCTCTTACCAACTCGTTTGCCGTAGAGATGTTTTCTGAAACTTGAGAGATCGTCTTAGACGTGACCTGCATGTTCTTATCGTTTTGATTGGCATGATCGACGACTTTATTGGTACTCGCCGCTGTGTTCTCTGCATTAACCGCGACATCAGAAATGGTGGCGCTCATTTCTGTCATCGCAGTAGACAATAACTCAAGCTGAGCGTGTTGCGAATTGACACTGGTCGCTGCCTCTTCACTCGCTTGAGCAATGTGGCTTGCCATGTTACTGGACAGATCCGCAGATTCATTGGCAGTACGTAGCGTGCTTTGCAATTTATCGAGCATAGTGTCGATCTGTTGGCTCATATCGCCTAGCTCATCTTTACGCGTCATATTCATACGTACACGAAGGTCGCCATCGGCAATCTTATGGGTGTTATCGATAAGCTTATTGAGAGGCACAAGGATGTTATTGGATATCGCGTAGCCCATCGCAAACAACAAGCCAGACAACACAACCGCAACCATTCCTTCTTTAATCGCCAACGCATAGAACGCATCTTGAATATCAGCGACCAAAATTCCAGACCCTAGCACCCAATTCCATTCAGGGAACAGTTGTACGTATGAGATCTTGTCTTTCAACTCTCCATTTGGGCTCTTCCATTGGTAGTCAAGAAAGCCTTTCTGTTGCGCTGTTTGAGAAATGGTCACCATCTCACGCCAGTGATACTTGCCTGCGCCATCTCTTAAGTTACCCGCATTTTTGCCATTGAGTTCTGGCTTGAGTGGATGACTAATGATGTTGAGTTGTTGGTTTAAGATCCAAAAATAATTGGTGCTGTCATAGCGAAGCGTTTCAATGGCTTGCAATGCTTGTTTCTTTGCTGTCTCTTCGCCAAGAACGTTTCGTTGGTCGTAATAGTGTTGAGCTAGGCTGACCGCTGTTTCGACTTGTGCACTGAGTTTATCTTGGCGCTCTTCCATGGAGCTAGCGCGCTGTTGCATTAGATTAAAAGTGGATGCCATTACCAATAGAACAACCGATAAAATGACGATGGATACGAGTTTTGATTTGATAGATAAGTTACTTAATTTCATAGCTGACTGACTTTATTATTTGTTTTGATTATGGATTTTCGACCAAGTTATCAAAATTTCGTACAGTTCAGATGATATGCATCAAGATCGAAAGATATACACCATGTTACATAGCCAAAAGGAGGTGCTCGTCAAACGGGCAGAGGTTGAGATTTAATTGGCGATAGTTTAGTAGTGCGGAATTTTCGTGCTTGGGCTGAAACGTTCATGTAACAGCCCAAGCGCAGTAGAAATATTATCGGGTGATAATATGGTTGGATTCGATTCGGTCTTAAAGCTAAATAATTATAGGTTTGAGACCAACAACTGTGGTGTCGCTTTTTGTTGAAGGTAGATACTAAAGCGGCTTCCTCTACCTACTTCTGACTCGACACGTATTTCGCCACCCGTTTGGCTCAAGATACTTTGAGATACCGACAAACCTAAACCTGTACCGTCGCGTTTGGTGGTATAGAAAGGCGAGAAAATACGTTTTAGTTGCTCTTCTTTGATACCACAGCCTTCGTCTTCAACATGAACAATAGCCCCATGAGACACGCCATTTTCAACCCAGTCTTCACTTGAAATAGTCAATGTGCCCTTTCCGTCCATCGCGTGAATCGCGTTCATCTGTAGGTTAACCAGAATCTGTAGCAATTGGTTGCGGTTCACTTCGACAGACGTTTTTGCGTGCAGTTGCGAAACATACACAATGCCTTTCTTCTTAGCGCCTGTTTTGACAAGCGTAATGCTCTCGTCGACGATTGGATTGATGTGTTGCCAAGTGATTTCGTCTTGTACGCCGCCATGTCGGCTGTATTGAAGTAGGCTTCGTGTAATATTTCGGATTCGGTCAATCTGCTCCATGATCGCGTGGACTTCCTCGTCTACACGGGCCACTTCGTCACCAAGCTCAAACTTCATCAACTCGACATTGCCAAGAATCACAGCCGTTGGGTTATTAATCTCATGGGCAATACCTGCGGTTAACTCACCTAATGCGGCTAATTTCTCATTGACCACCAGCTTATCTCTAGCTTGGTTGAGAAGCTGGATATGAAGTTCGAGTTCTTCGGTTTTCTCTTTCAAACTGGCAGTACGAGAATGAACCTTACATTCGAGCTCAGACGCCGCTTGTTGAATTTCTTGATTACGCTCGTGGAGCAGATCTAACATTTTGTCGAATTGCTTAGCCAACAAAGTGAGTTCGTGTTGATCATCTAAACCAAGTGTACCTATTCGCTTGTCTTGCCCCATCTGGACGAGCTTCACGACCTTATGGATGCGTTCAATTGGGTTGAAAAGATCACGCGCGCCACGGTGAACGATCCAACCGGAGATCAAGAGTAACAGCACAATGGTAATGCTGATTTCACCAAGATTGGTTAAGTACGTTTCCACTAATGGCCAAATCAAATAACCGGTATAGAGCATGCCGATAACGTTATCGAACTGGTCATGAATCGGTTGATATGCCGTGATGTACCAAGCGTCATAAACGTAAGCACGATCCAACCACTCTTTGCCTTCATTCAAGACTTTTGAGTGAACCTCATGCGAAACACGAGTGCCGATTGCGCGCCCTGCACTCTCTTCACTGCTCAGCGGTACATTCGTGCTCACACGTAGGTCATCAAGGAAAACCGTGACAGTACCGATACGACGATTGAAACCATCGCGTTGCGGATAAATTAGGTTGCTGATCTGATCAACTAACTGCGTGCTGTTGTTAAGTAAGATCCCGCCATCAAGAAAACCAATGACGTGATCATTACTGTCTCGAATCGACACAACGGTGCGGCTAACCAAACCACGAGATTCAACATTTCGGCTATTAAGCATTGGAACTTCGGCTTGCCTTGCAAGATTTTGGTCTAAATCGTTGAGCTCGCTTTGGCTTAATACACTAAAGAACGACGCTTTGTGTGTCAGGTTGAGGTATTCAAGTTTTTTCTCCATGCTCTCGACGCTACGCCAGCGCAGAAAATCGAGTTCATAGCGAGATTTGTTTTCTGAAACCCAACGTGTGAGCTCTTTTTTTGAAATATCACTCTTGAGTTTGATTCGGAAGTTGTAAGACTCAGCAAAGGCTTGAACGTTATAGGCCTGTTGGCTTTGAATCAGTTGAATACTGTTGTCTGCAACATCCAACCGCTCATCAACATCAATCAATGCGCCCTGCCATGTGTAGTGAACAGACCAATACAAAGTGATCGCAACCAGAGCACATAGAGTTAAGATGATCGGAGCCGACGTTAAAAATAACAGACGGTACCGCACCATGGTTTTGAATCGGAACGCCCACTTTGACCACCAATGACGTCTAATCGGCATATTCAGAGCCTTCTGTATTCCATTCTTTGTATTTACGCTCTAACGTTTTACGAGCAACGCCAAGATCCCGAGACGCTGCTGACTTGTTCCCATCATGAAAACTCACCAACTGTTCTATATGTGCTTTCTCAACATCTTTGAGTGTCCAATTGTTTGGGTAACCTTCAACGGCATCATTGTTATCCAAATTAGGTAACTCAGCACCATGTGACACTGTCACCGAAATGCTGGTGGGTGCTGGATCACCGTTAATCTCACGCCAATAATGTGCTGGTGGCTTATCTAATAAGATGCAACGTTCAACTAAGTTTTTAAGTTCACGGATATTCCCCGGCCATTCGTATTCGTTCATTGCCAAAATGTCTTCATGCGCCCAGTTTGGAACCGGTACACAAAGCTCGCTCGATAGTAAACGGGTAAAGTAAGGAACGAGCTCAATAAGATCGGACGGACGTTCTCTTAGGGGGACAACGTCAATCTTAAGAACATTAAGTCGGTAAAACAGATCACGACGGAAGTGTCCTTTATCGACCTCTTCTTGAAGATTACGGTTTGTCGCCGCAACCACACGTACATCGACAGCAATCTCTTTCTCACTGCCAACAGGTCGAATCGTTCGTTGTTCTAAAACGCGTAAGAGCGCCGCTTGCATTGGCAGTGGCATCTCACCGATTTCATCAAGGAACAGTGTGCCGCCACTTGCGACTCTAAACAGGCCTTCTCTATTTTTCTTAGCACCAGTAAAGGCACCAGACGTATGGCCAAACAATTCACTTTCTAAAAGCTCAGGAGCTATCGCACCACAGTTGATTGGCACAAATGGCCCTGTTCGTTTACTGGCTTCATGCACGCCACGAGCAACCAACTCTTTACCCGTTCCCGACTCGCCTTCGATTAACACCGATGCTCTTGATGGTGCGAATTGACTGATGAGCTGCTTAAGTTGTTTGGTTTTATCTGAGTTGCCGATCAGTTCCGTTTTGATATGACGGCTAACATCGCGCTTCAACGCGTATTGCATTCTTTGATCTAGGCGCTTGTCCATGCAGCGAAGTACTGCTTTTATCATCTGCTCTAAGTTGAAAGGCTTCAAAATGAAATCAGAGGCCCCAAGCTTAAGTGCAGATATGGTCATTTCAAGATCAGCGTAACCTGTCATGAAAATTACGTCGGCGCGTTTGTCAGCGTCGTTGAATACCTCTTCCCATTCAATACCAGAACGACCTGGGAGATTGATATCGAGCACGATCAAATCGAAGTGCTCGTTGCAACGTAGAACCTCAGCTTCTTCTACCGAACCGGCACTGGATACCTTGCCAAAATACTTACCTAGTGCTTTCTTAAGAATAGCCTGCATACCAATTTCATCGTCGACCACCAAGACAGAAAATGCCTGATATTGAGTCAATGTGTTGGAGTTGAGGTTAGAAGCGCTTGAACTAGGTAAAGACATAATGATCAGCCGATAGGGAAAGTTGGGACAGAGTGTACCAATTAACCTTTTACGCAACAGGGTCAATGTGCGACATTTTGTCCTAGCTCATGTTTTGTTTTAATTTATGGGGTCAAATGACGCAGTTTCGTTCGAAATAACAGCAATTTAATGAGATCTGATGCATGATTTATTGGCACTAACATTGCTTATAAGGTGATGATTTCTAATTACAAAAATTAGCACTCATGAACATGACCTTCTTTGAGCCCTTTGAAGTTGAAGGCGTGTCATTCATTTATAACAGAATGGACATAATAATAATGAAAGCAATTCCCTTAACTATTGCCGCTCTATCTATCGTCAGTTACTCGGCTAGCAGCGCAGAAGACACCACGCACATCAAACTTGCGACAACAACAAGCACGTATCACTCTGGCCTACTAGACTACCTATTACCTGAGTTCGAAAAAGACTCTGGTATTAAAGTTGACGTTCTAGCTGCAGGTACGGGTAAATCACTTCGTATGGGTGAGAACGGCGATGTCGATTTGGTGATGACGCACGCACCAAAAGCAGAAGCGAATTTCGTTGAGCAAGGCTACGGCGTTCTACCTCGTAAACTGATGTATAACGACTTTGTTATTGTGGGCCCTCAAAATGATCCTGCGAAAATTGAATCTCAAAAAGCAGTAGCTGATGTGTTCAAAGCGATTGCAACGAACAACGTGACGTTCGTTTCTCGTGGTGACGATTCTGGTACTCATAAGAAAGAGATGGGTATCTGGGCACAAACCAAAATGGAACCAAACTTCGGTGGTTACCGCAGTGTTGGTCAAGGTATGGGCCCTACTCTAAACATGGCGTCTGAAATGCAAGGCTACACCATGACAGACCGTGGTACTTGGTTGGCTTACCAAAACAAATTGGATCTTAAAATCCTTTTCCAAGGTGACAAGAACCTATTTAACCCTTACCAAGTGATTCTTGTTAACCCAGAGCGCTACCCGACCATCAACTACCAAGCAGCGAAAGTATTCAGTGATTGGTTGGTTAACCCTAAAGGTCAGAAACTGATTAACGACTTTAAACTGCACGGCAAGCAGCTGTTTGTTGCAAGCGCAGAATAGTCGTCATTGCACTATTCTTACAGGGTGAATAGTGAACTCGAAAAGAATGAATAGCTGACTCACCCTGTTTCGCTAATCCAAAGTCAGCTATTACCAAAATATCAGCATTACTTTTTAAGACTTATTGTCGCTTTAAACGAGATACTTCATGACCCTATGGCAAACAACGCTTGATGCAATGAATCTACTGGTGAGTTTTGACCACGAACTGTGGAAAATCGTCGCGGTATCTTTCAGCGTTTCATTGTCCGCCATTTCATTGGTGATTGTTCCTGCAATCATCATGGCTTTCTTATTGGCTTACACCGAGTTCCCCGGTAAATGGGCGTTGCTTTCGGTGATCAACACCTTACAAGCGATACCGACCGTGGTAATTGGCTTGTTGATGTACATGATGCTCTCTCGTTCTGGCCCTTTGGGTGACTGGCAATTGCTGTTCACGCAAAAGGCGATGATTCTCGGTCAGATGCTGATCTGTTTCCCAATTCTGGTCGCTATGATGCATGGCGCGCTGCAAGCCAGTGATCGCCGAGCAGTAGAAACAGCGCGTACCCTTGGAGTCTCAACCACTCGAGTCGCGTGTACTTTAATTTGGGAAACACGATTCCCTCTGTTGGCAGCCACCATTGCTGCATTCTCACGTATCGTGACCGAAGTTGGTTGTTCGATGATGGTGGGTGGCAACATTATGGGAATGACACGAAATATCCCTACGGCTATTGCTATGGAAAGTCACAAAGGCGCATTTGCTCAAGGTGTGGCACTTGGTATGGTTTTATTAGCATTGGCATTAGCCCTTAACTTTTTCCTTTCCAGTGTGAGAGGAAAAGGCTACTTGAGAACTTAGGAACGCTGTCATGAGTATAAAAATAACAACGCAGCAAATTTCAATGCGCTACAAAGAGCGTGTTTTGTTCCACATCCCTGAATTGTCGATCGGCCCTAACGATGCTATTTATCTCAAAGGCGATAACGGTGTAGGCAAAACGACCCTACTTAAAATCTTATCAGGATTGATCAAGCCGAGCTCTGGCCGTATTCAGTCTCCGACACAAAGCTGGCAACACAGCCTGTTTCCTCGGTTAAAATTTAAAGACATCATCTATCTCCACCAAACCCCTTACCTTTTTGATGGCTCTGTGTACCAAAATGTCGCTTATGGCATTCGCTTTAACAAAGAGAGCCAAAAAGATAAGCGAGCTCAAATAATTAATGCGTTGAGGATGGTAGGTTTAGAAACCCTAGCAGACGAGCACATTTCTGTTTTGTCTGGTGGTGAGCGTCAACGCGTGGCAATGGCACGAGCTTGGATTCTCAAGCCTTCAATCTTGCTGA
The DNA here is from genome assembly GCF_057785995.1 of Vibrio sp. QJM3NY_15. NCBI lineage: Bacteria > Pseudomonadati > Pseudomonadota > Gammaproteobacteria > Vibrionales > Vibrionaceae > Vibrio > Vibrio sp. QJM3NY_15. The sequence continues at coordinate 1,781,009 of NZ_CM173517.1, read as the reverse complement.
TGGACGAACCAAGTGCTTCTTTAGACAAAGAATCTATTGAAAGATTGGTCATTATGGCCGAAGATCTTCTTCAGAGAGGCGCGAGTTTGGTCATCACTAGCCACCAAACTAACGCGTTAACCGATTTATGTAAGAAGCAGTGGTGGATCAAGGACAACACTTTGACCGAATCACCGCTTCTTCAAGTTATTAAAAAGAACAAAGCACAAGAGAATATTTATGCTGCTTCCAACGCAAACTAGTTGGGTTATTTTGGCTGGCGGTCAAGCCAGCCGTATGGGCGGAAAAGATAAAGGACTCGTTGAGCTCAACGGTTCTCCGCTTATTCAATACGTTATAGACAAGCTGTCTCAACAAGATGTCAGCATTACCATCAATGCCAACCGTAACCTAGACAGTTACCAAGCATTTGCACCGGTTGTTTCCGATTCTTTCCCTGACTACCCAGGCCCTTTGGGTGGGATTCACGCTGGCCTTAAAAACGCGATCACAGATTGGGTAGGCTTTGTTCCTTGCGACAGCCCTCAAATCAGTGACGACCTTGTTGAGCGTTTTTGTGCAGCAGTAAAAGAAGACAGCGACATTCTTGTGGCTCACGATGGCGAATTTAAGCAACCTGTATTCACCCTGTTCCACAAACGTGTTCTGCCAAAGTTAGAAGCGTTTTTAGAGCGTGGCGACCGAAAGATCATCTTGTTGTACAAAGAGTGTGTGACTGAGTACGTCGACTTTAGCGACGCGCCGAACTGCTTTGTTAATCTCAATACGCCAGAAGAACTCACCCAATTTGGAACGCTTCAATAATGAAAGATTCAAAACAACGCCCTAACCTTCCTTTATTGGGCTTTGCTGCTTACAGCGGCACAGGCAAAACAACCGTACTTGAAGCGTTGTTGCCTCTGCTGACGAATGCGGGTTTAAAAGTGGGTGTTCTTAAACACGCTCACCACGATTTCGATGTCGATAAGCCAGGCAAAGATAGCTACCGCCTACGTAAGGCTGGAGCCAATCAAATGCTGATCGCTTCGCGTAATCGTCACGTGATGATGACAGAAACGCCAGAAGCCGAAGCTGATTTTGATTACCTACTGACACGTTTCGATACCAACACACTGGACTTGATTCTGGTTGAAGGCTGCAAGAACATTGCCTTCCCAAAAATTGAACTGCACAGAGACGAAGTAGGTAAACCTTGGTTGTATCCAAACGATGACAACATTATTGCGATTGCTGCAGACAGCCAAGTTGAATCAGACTTGCCACAAATGGCGATCAGCGACTTAGAAGCGATTCGTGATTTCATCATCGAGTATGCTCAGTCATTCGACCCTTCATCGACAACAAGCAAAACAGCGTCGTGTTCATCTTCAAAAGACGACTCACCTGTTGTGTGTTGTGATTCCTTCTCTCCTGCTGGCCTAAGCGTTACGCAAGGTCAGCAAAAGATCGTCGATAGTATTGATGCGCTCGACCTAACTGAGAGTGTTGAATTACTACAAGGCTACGGGCGTGTGCTGGCTGAAGATGTTATTTCACCAATCAACGTACCTCAGAATACTAACTCTGCAATGGACGGCTATGCGATCCGTAGCGAAGACCTAGAATTGGACAGCTACAACATCGTTGCTGAAGTCATGGCTGGTCACAGCTACGAGCAAACCGTTCAACAAGGTGAAGCCGTTAAGATCATGACGGGCGCTCCAATGCCAGAAGGCGTTGATGTCGTCGTGATGCGCGAACAAGCCGTTCAAGAAGGCGACACAGTTAGCTTCCCTGACGCTAAAATCTCGGTTGGACAAAATGTCCGTATGGCGGGCGAAGATTTAGAAATCGGCCAACCTGTCTTTACTCGTGGCACACGTATCGAAGCACCAGAAATGGGCATGATGGCGTCACTAGGTTTTGGCAACTGCCCTGTTTTACGTAAAGTTAAAGTCGGTGTGTTCTCTACGGGTGATGAAGTTCAAGCACCAGGTAGTGAGCAGAAGCCGAACTCTATCTATGACTCGAACCGTTTTACTATTATCGGTATGCTTCAAAAGCTAGGCTGCGACATCGTTGATTACGGCATTATCGAAGATGACGAACAAAAGATGATGGATGTACTTCATGCTGCGTCGTTAGAGACCGACATGGTTCTGACTTCAGGTGGCGTGTCTGTTGGTGATGCTGACTACATCAAACTCGCGTTAGATAAGTTGGGTGAGATTAACTTCTGGCGTATCAACATGCGTCCAGGTCGCCCTCTTGCTTACGGCAAAATTGAAGACAAACCTTTCTTCGGTTTACCTGGCAACCCAGTAGCCGTGATGGTGTCGTTCATTAACTTTGTAGAACCCGCGATCCGCAAGCTACAAGGTCAAACTAACTGGACACCAGTGAAAGCGAACGCGATAGCAACTGAGCAATTACGTTCTCGTCAAGGTCGTACTGAGTTCAGCCGTGGTGTGTTCTCAATGAACGAATCAGGCGTACTTGAAGTGAAAACAACCGGTAAGCAAGGTTCAGGTATTCTACGTTCAATGAGCGAAGCGAACTGCTTAATCGAAATCTCGCCAGCGGTTGATACCGTGAAAGTTGGCGAGACAGTAACGATAATTCCACTTCAAGGTCGTGTTTAATTGAAGGTTCAATGACCTGAATTGACCTAGCAGCTTTTTAATTGACTTAGAAGCTTTTTGATTGATTTGGAAGATCTTCGCCAGAACATAGATGAAGCCCCTTCTATCGAGCTTTCGATGTTATGGGGCTTTCTTTTCGTTTCGTAAAAGACAACCTGTTCGTTCCTCAAAAGACAGAAAGCTTAAATAGCAATAAGCTTGAAGAACGATAATCTTAAGATTTTTTATCATAACCTTGAGCCACGTACTGTTTTTATGTAGAGTGCGCGCAAAGTAATAATTCTATTGGAGAGCATCATGGCTCGTACCATTCTGTACACTTACAAAGACGAAGACAAAGAGTTACTGTTTTCGAAACAAGAACACCGCACGATCCAAGAAGCTGTAGCTGCAGCTGAAGGTATCGACATCACTGAGTATCTAAAAACTGAGCAACAGCTTGAGTTTATTTCTGATACTAAAGCGGTTCGTAACTACCAAGACAACTATTTCCGTAAGCTAGGCTTCACTAAGCTTACATTGAAACAAAAAGACAACCTTGGCGTTGGTAAAAAGAAGAAGTAAGCCCTCTGGCTCTTTTTCTTGATATGTAGCTTCTAGCTTTTCGTTTAGCCTTACAGAAACGAAAACACTGAACAATAAAAAATGCCGCAACCTCTTTCGAGATTGCGGCATTTTTATTTGTGTTTTTAACTAGCTGAACGTTAAGTTGTGATTACTTAATGTTAAGGAATGCAGCGCCACGAACACCGCCTGAATCACCGTGTTTCGCTTTGATGATCTTAGGACACTTCGCTACAGACAGTAGGTACTTAGGTATGCGCTTTGGCATTTCTTCGTAGATAAGTTCGAAGTTTGAAAGACCACCACCCAGTGCAACAACATGTGGGTCAAGACCCGTAAACAGGTTCGCAAAACAGATAGCCAATAGCTCCATAAAGCGATCTACGTGCTCAGCCGCTTTTGCTTCACCTTCGTTGTACGCTTGGATGATTTCAATCGCTTTCTTCTTCTCACCGAAGTAGTGCTCATAAATCAATTCGAAGCCACGACCAGATAAGTAGCTGTCTAAACAACCTTTTTTACCACAACCACAACCTAATAGCGGCGCGTTGTCGCCAAGGTGGAACCATGCATCAATAGGAAGACGCATATGGCCTAACTCGCCTGCAACGTGGTTACGACCAGAGAACACTTTGCCTTCATAAACTAAACCACCACCGAAGCCAGTACCTAGAATTAGGCCAGCAACTGATGGTTCATCTTTAAGTTCATCATCCCATGCTTCTGAAAGCGCAAAACAGTTCGCATCATTCTCGATTTTTACACTACGACCAATAAGCGCTTCTAAATCTTTACGCAGTGGCTTACCTGTTGAAGCCGGTACGTTAACAACCAGCATTGTGCCGTCGTCTGCGTTTTCCATGCCAGGAAGACCAAGGCCAATTTTGCCTTCGCAAGAGAATTCGCTGTCGTATTTTTTAACTAAACCAGCAATCGTATCAAGCAGTAATTGATAATCGTCTGTTGGTGTTGGAACACGTTCTGTTGCTACTCGCTCAAGTTTCTCATTGAATGCACCAAACTCAATTTTTGTGCCGCCAACATCGAAGCCGTAATACATGAAATCTCTCCAATTTTTCCCTAAATTAGGGCAAATAAAATTTTTAAATTAAACAACTAAGGAGCATTATCCATAACACTCCCCCTACAAACCGTGATAGATAACAAACTTATCTCGTGATCGAGTCTGTTTGAACAACAAGTCAGCACAAAGCGGTTAAAGGTTAGAGTGACGTCTCACTTTTGGTGTGCTCTATGAAAGCGTTCAGACTTGGTTTGGTCGGATCGGACTTATAACGCGTCTTACTTAGCATGTAGCTTTCACGAAATGCTTCAAACCATAGTTGTAAAGTCTTCGCGCCCTGCTCTTCACCCGCTTGTTTTAATACTAAGCTCGCGACTTCGGCAGTAGAAAGGTGTTGTTCGTTGTCTGACTTACGCATCATGTATTGAGAAACCGATTCAGGCTCAATCGACAGCACAGGTAAGTCTTGCAGATACTCTGAACGACGGAAGATACGTCGCGCTTCGCGCCAGCTGCCATCAATGAAAATCAGCAATAGTGTTTTGTTTGGGTCACGCATTTGTGGCAGGTCTTGAACCACGCGTGTTTTGTCGTCGGTATAGTCTTCAGGAAACACGATCACAGGTTGGTATTTGTCGTCTTTTAGAACATCCAACATCTCTTGATTTGGTTCAGTACGATGCCAAAGGTAGGCGTAACTGTCTTTTACCGTATCAACAATCAAACGACCGGTGTTACTTGGTTTTAAGATTTCGTTGTCTGACAAGATCAACATAGTCGCGACGTTCGTATCAATGTTAGGTTGATGCTCGCAGATACAGCTGTCTTGTTTTATTTTACAGAACTCACATCGCACTACTTTACACCCGCGCGCATTAAACGGCTTAGTAGCAATGGATAAACGGTGTTGGTATAAACGGTGAAAAGCGTGGATTCTCATGGACAATAACGATAAATCTAGAAAAGTGGCACGATTGTACTTACAGTGACCCTAGAATGATAGAAGGAATTCCCATGCAAGACCCATCCCTGCTTCGCCTTGTTTGTTTTATTGTCGTTTTTGGATTATGTGCGCTTTGGGAGTACCGCTTTCCACGTAAAACGCTGACTCAGAGTAAATGGTTTCGTTGGGGAAACAACTTTGCTTTAGTCGCTCTGAATAGCTTTCTGTTAGCGACGTTAATCCCTATCGCAGCGTTCCAAGCGGCGGTTATCGCACAAGAAAACCATTGGGGTTTGTTCAATACCCTGTCACTTCCCAAAGAACTCAGTATTCTGATTTGTGTATTGCTCTTGGATTGTGCCATTTACCTACAGCACTTGGTGTTTCACCGCGTTCCTTGGCTTTGGAAGCTGCACCGAGTACATCACGCTGATCTTGATATCGATGTTACAACGGGCACCCGCTTTCACCCAATAGAAATGATTCTTTCAATGCTGATTAAAGTGAGCTTGGTCATAGCACTGGGTGTTCCAGTGATCGCTGTTGTCATCTTCGAAATTGTGTTGAATGCCAGTGCCATGTTTAACCACAGTAATGCACGCCTTCCGTTGTGGTTTGATAAACGATTAAGAAAAGCGATCGTTACGCCAGACATGCATCGCGTCCACCACTCAGTCATTGTTAAAGAAACATACTCAAACTTTGGTTTCTTCTTATCGGTGTGGGATATCTGGTTTAGGACGTATCGTGACCAGCCCAAGCTTGGTCATGAGAACGTTCATATCGGCGTGCCAGAGATACAAGATGGAAAGGAACAGAGGCTGGATAAACTGATCACCCAGCCATTTAGATACAACCAGAAAAGTTAAAAACTAGACAACAAACACGAACCAAACGTTACGCTTTTAACTCACGTAGATAGCGGTAAATGGTGTGGATAGAGATATCGAGCCCTTTTGCTGCTATTTGCGCACTGTCTTTCAAATCGAAAATGCCCATTTCATGCAATCGAGTCACAATCTCACGACTCTTCTTCGATGGCGCTATTTCAGGATCACTCGTCACCTGTTCTCGCACGGTTTCAATCGAACTGTGCATCATCTCTTCATTACTGCGAGCAAAGGTTTCAGGCGTGGTTTGAGGTCTTTCTAAGTGTGGAAGCAAACAAGGAACGAGTGAATGCATCACCTCTTGGAATGGCGCATCGAGGTTGGTGTTGATACATAACAAACCAATGGCTTTCTGTTGAGGATTTCGAATTATCGTCGTCATTGAACGTAAGGTTTTGCCATCGGGACATTTTGTCATATACGCGCCCGACACATCTTTACCTTGTGTAAGCTTCATCAGCGCTAAGTTGGTAATAGGTGCGCCTACGTCTCGACCCGTGACATGACTGTTCGCGATTTTGATAATCGAAGGGTTGCGAACATCTAAACTGTGCAATAACACTTCCGTATGCTCGCCATACATTGCAGCAATCCCGTCAACGATGTTTTCGATTGAGTGCAAAATATCATAATCACTTTGAGCTAATTCAAACACTGAGTCCTTCCTCTTCTGGCGAAAAAACCGCTAAGTAAAAATACCAAGCGGTTTGTTTTATTCTAAAACGTTTGATTACGCAGACATTATATCAATAATCGTTGAGTCTGTAACACTCATACCCGCGGTAACCAATTTTCCAATATTGCGAATACTGGTCTCGACATCATCAGCTACAATGCCTTGGTTGTGGGCTTCATTACAGCGCATCGCCATTAAGAATCCGTTAGCCGCTGCACTGGTTGAGGTTTTCACCTTCATCGCACATGTCGACTTAGCACCATCACAAACCATTCCAGAACAATCACTTAGTACATTCTGAATTGCGTAACAGCTCTGTTCGAAAGAACCTTTCGCAAGATACACCATCGCCATTGCCGCCGCTGCACTGGTTACCGTATTACCACAAAAAGCAGAAAGCGGTGGATAGTATGATTTGATATAAATCGCACCAAGGTGACTCATGATAAGCGCTCGTGCCAATTGTTCTTGAGACGACTTAAAATGCTCGGCGATAATTGCAACAGGAATTGTTGCAGCGATCCCTTGATTACCACTACCGAAATTACTCATTGCAGGCAAGGTTGCCCCGCCCATACGAGCGTCGGACGCGGCGGCAGTTTGCATGATGAGTTTATTCATCAGATCTTCGGTCATCAGGCCTAATTGGATACCTTGTTCCATGGTACGGCCAACTTCAAGCCCGTATGCATGTGCTAACCCTTCTTGTGACAACTTACTGTTGAGTTCTGACGCCTCTAGAATAAACTGAATGTCTTCAAATTCAGCGCCAGTGGCGTAATTGTAGATACCGCCGATATCAATATCGATACCATCACAAATCGATCCGGTTGACACCGTTTGGTCACAATCTTGACTGAATAAAACCGTACCATTTAACGTTTTTTTAATGATCTGAGTATGACCGCCGCTGATTTCAACGATAGCTATTTGACCTTCAGATTCAACTTCAGCACAGCAATAGATGAATTCATCTACGTCTTTTCGATGTGCGCTCACCTGCCCTGCATCAATAAGCGCTTGAGCTTTATCGACATCTTGTGCGGTGATCTTAGCCAAAACCTCTAAACCAGCGTGTGGATCCCCACCAATTGCACCAACAGCAGCAGCAATGGGTAAACCGATTTTTCCTGTTCCCGGAACAAACACGCCCATCGAGTTTTTGTATAAATTATCCGACACATACACGCGAACTTTGTCGGGTGTACCCACCAGCATCTTGGCCGCGACTGAACAAGCGTAAGCTGCGGAGATGGGCTCTGTGCAACCAAGAGCCGGTTTAACGACGGTATTTAAAATCTCTTTATACTGTTGCCATTGTTGTTTCATAGTAAGGACCTCACACTATTCTTCGATTATTTACGACCAGCAATCGCTTCAATTTCGATTTTCACGCCTAAAGGAAGATCCTTCACTGCAAAGCAGCTACGAGCAGGACAATCCGTTTCAAAGAACTCTTTATAGACTTCATTGAAAGCCGCGAAATCATTAATGTCTGATAAGTAACACGTTGTTTTTAGTACCGCGTCTAGGTCACTGCCCGCCGCTTGTAATACATATTGAAGGTTTAGTAACGATTGACGAGATTGTTCACTCACACCACCTTCTACGACACCACCTTTTTCTCTGCACACTGGTAATTGACCTGATGTGAAAACGAGGTTTCCAAATGCGTTGCCGTGTGAGTATGGACCGATAGCTTCTGGTGCTCTGTCTGCTGTGATGACTTCTTTCATGATTATTCCTGTTCTGGGTTACTAAATATTTCAACTACATTTTAAACACTGAAATAACCAAAGTGCAAAAATAGTTGCAATATTTACCTTAAAATACCGTCAATCAAAGATCTCAAAAATGGAAGTTAATGTAAGTGACTGAATTTGAATAACTTAAGCGTTAGCCCTTTTTCTATCGAAGTCGTAATACCGATCTAAATCAAATAAATTTTAATCTGCATTTGAAAAACAAACGAATCAGCAATACGATTCTCACCATAATTTGCAAATAAATTTGAATTTTTAATTTAGGGTGAGCAGTCATGAATAAACAACAGATACAGGCAGGGCTACGTGCCATCTTGCCGTTATGCGTAGGCGCATTTCCATTTTCATTTATCGTCGGAGCAATAAGTATCACAGCCGGAATGAGTGTTACTCAAAGTACTTTGTGGTCATTTACTGTGTTTGCTGGTTCATCGCAAATGGTCGCATTAGGCTTGGTTCAATCGTCTGCGAGCATCGTAGTCATCATGTTTACTACTTTCATTATCAACCTGCGTCACATGCTCTACAGCGCATCAATGTCTGAACACATGAAAGAATACCCTCTTCATATGCGCATATTGATGTCTTACGGATTAACAGACGAGGTATACGCAGTAACGATCAATGAAATGAAGGAAGAAAAACAAGGTCGTCATTGGTTCTATTTGGCGGCGATGGGCGGATTTTGGGTTAACTGGGTCTTGGCAGATTTTTTAGGTGCTCTGATTGGTTCTTCGTTCCCTGAAATTGCTAACTATGGTTTAGATTTCGCAATGGTTGCAGCCTTCATTGCTATTGTGATTCCCCAAGTGAAAAGTCGCGAGTGCATTGTGGCGGCAATCGTTGCGACATTCACAGGCGTTCTGCTGGCTGAACTCCCCTACTCGCTTGGCCTTGTTATCGCAGCGGTTGTAGGCGTTTACGCGGGGTATCGCATGGATCTATCGACAGAGAAAGCAGAACAAGAAGCAACACAAACTGGTTTATTAATCGCAGAAAGCGGAGTGGCATAACCATGAATACAACGACTTTTATTCTTATTACCTTAGCGATGGCGGCGGCAACCTTCATCATTCGTTTTTCTGTGATTGGTATGGCGGGCAAGTTTGAGATGTCGGAGCGTTTTAAAAAGACGCTGCGCTTTGTTCCCGTTACGGTTTTACCTGCGATCATTGCTGTGGAGATTTTAGGTGCGGGGCCTGAAATGGAATTCGATCTTCACAACCCAAAGGTTTTGGCTGCGATTGTTTGTACGCTTGTTAGCCTTCGTTTTGATCTGATTTGGGTTGTGATCAGTGGTGTTGCCTCGCTCATCTTTTTCCAACAAATCATGCCAATGTTGCCGATGTAGAGAAGCTCAAATAGACAGGTAAATAGCGTTAAAAAAGAAAAGGCAGAGTCTCGTACTCTGCCTTTTGCATAAATCCTATCTCGCTTGATAGTTATTCAATATTTATCAACAAACAGCAACGAACGTGTCTACTTTTCAGCTTGCAACTGGTACTTGTGAAGCATGGCTTGTTGGTGCCCTGCGATCTCGGCGACTTGTTCTGAGCTTTCAATCATAGACTCTAACTGCAACTTGGTATCTTCACCCTGCTCCGATACACGGGTGATTGAATGTGTAACATCAACAGTGGCGCGAGCCTGCTGCTCAGTCGCCACCATGATTTGCTCGACTCGTCCTTTAATCTGACTCACTGCAACTTCAATTTTTTCAAAAGCTTGCTTAACATCACCACTGGTTTGCATCGCATTGGCCATTTCGCTTCGAGATTCAGTTACCGCCGAGCGAGAGCGTCCAGCTGCTGCGACCAACTCATTCATCATATTGCGAATATTAGTCGTTTGCTGAGAAGTGCCGCTGGCTAGTTTTCTGACTTCATCGGCAACCACGGCAAAGCCTCTTCCTTGTTCACCGGCTCGCGCAGCTTCGATTGCGGCGTTCAATGCCAGCAAGTTGGTGTTTTCTGCAATGCCGCTGATCACGTCGACCATTTCACGGATCTGTTTAACGCGTCCATCGAGGTCGGTCATCGACTCTTCGTTCATACTTAAAGAGTGTTCTAAAGCTTGCAGGCGTTGTTGGTTGAGCCCGACAACTTGGCTACCAGTTACCGATTCGTTTTCAGCAAGTAGCGCGTCGTCATTGGATGCATTCGAAATACGTGCAATTTCACCAATCGAGGCTTCAAGCTCAGTTATGGTTGTAATCATGTTCTGCAACGATTCGTTCTGTTCATTCATGCTCAAATTAGTTTGTTCCGCTGCGTCATGGCTTACTTCTGCGGTTTGGTAAAGCGTTTCACAGTTACGTGTCACCAAGCGTACGGAATCCGCTGTTGAATCGACCACGGTATTCAGTTTCGAAGCAATCACTTGTAACTCTAAAGGACCAACCAATACGCTTTGTTTTGAGAAATCATGCTCTGCAAGCAAGCTCAGTTGTTGCGTAATATTTTTAAGGCCTTTGTTGACCCAGCGACGTAATACCAACCATGAAATCACGATGATTACGGCGATCACTAGGCCGCTGATAAACAACACTCGGTCAATATTGGTAATGGTCTGATTAACAACGAGTTCGCTCTCATCAATCAATTGAGAAGCGGTAAAAGATAATTGGTTCAGTGTGTTGATGACAGTGTTCGCTAAAGAGATCACTTCAGCAAGATCTTGCTCTTGTTGTTGAACTAACTGTAATTTCGATAGTAGTTGCTTGATAACGCCTTGTTCTGTGAAGCCTTCTTTTACCATTTCATAAGGTGCGGTTAGGCTTGCGAATTCAGCAATGTCAGGATGCCAATCTGCAAAATCACTGTAAGCCAAGTTCAGGCCCGCAATTCGGTTTCTTAATTGGCGATATTCGTCTTGTGCTTTCTCGATGTCAGATTGCATCATCAACATCAAAAAGGTATTTGCCATTGCAGAAGCACTTGAAGTGAAGCGATTCGCTGCATCACTGGCTTCTGGGTTATCTTCCACCAAAAACGAACTGATACGGTTCATTTCGGGTCCGATCGAACCAACACCGTAACGGAACTCGCCCATTTTGCTGTCGATCAGGTTTTGCTTATTTTGAATCTCGATCTGGGCGAGCAGAACCGTGTTGGTCATGGTTTGTAGTTGCGCCATATCATCGATAAGGTTCTGTTGTTGCTCTAAAGAGATCGCATCAGGAAAAGATTGGGAGATAAAAAGGAGTTCCTCTAGCGTTGCGTTACTCTCGGAAGCGAGTTGGTCAATCGATCCTCGTGTTGCATTCAGTGTATCTAAGTCGGTTGATTGGGTGCTGTAAGTGAGAAGTTTGACTTGTTCTAATACGCTCTGGGTTAGCTCCGCGTTGTGCAACGCAAGCGGTAATGCTTGCTCTGATAGCGTATCGAAATATCCGCCCACTCGCTCAACACCTCTTATGCTGACCATTGATAAAAAGCTGACAAGTAAAAGAATGGAAATAAAGACAGCACTAACGGTTTGGATGAGCGAGAATGTATAACGTGAGGGTTTTATTGATAAATTTGTGTCGGGCATGTGAAATCCAGTTTGACTACGAAAAGAGATATCCTTAAGTTAGTTCGTATACTAGAAGTCCTTGATGACGTTTTTATTTCATTTTTTTTTCAGAAGAGTTACATATGAAATTCAGAAAAATGCTTGCAGTTACAATAACTTTCGCAACATTAGCTGCATGTAGCTCGACACCACCTCCCTCTCACTTCAGTCAAACCGCACAGAAACCTCTATCAAAATCAGAACAATTGACTGTTAATGCCTATATGAGCGTGTATGACCAGTGGAAAGGTGTGCCTTATCACTTTGGTGGCACGTCATTTAGAGGTGTTGATTGCTCTGCATTTGTTCAAATTGCAGTACAAAATGCGACCCAACAAGCACTGCCAAGGACGACAAAAGATCAGAGTCAACAAGGGAAAGAAATCGCATATGAGCAAGCGATAAGCGGTGATCTGGTCTTTTTCAAAACCTCACCAAAGGTTCGACATGTAGGCGTTTATCTGGGAAACAAACAGTTCCTACATGCGTCTACGTCTAAAGGCGTGATTATTTCAAGGCTTGATAACCCCTACTGGGCTTCAAAATTCTGGCACTTTAGACGTATATAGATTGAAGTTTATCTGACTTTAATTACATTTAGCTAACGTCAGTAGCAACAGATCTTAGTCGTATTTAGCTACAGCAGTGTCAAACAAGTTCTTCACTAATGCGATGTATTCATCAAGAAAAACAATCTGTTCGTTCGTCGCTTTCTTAGCCCAAACACCTGCTAATACTTCACCTAAATCAGCGACAACAGCATCGGCCTCTTTCAACAATTGAAAACGAACGCTGGCATGCAATTCTGGGTTTTGTTCGAAAATAGCCATGATGTTGCTTGAAATCATGTCCGTTACGATGTCCTCGACACTTTCAGTGCCAGTATCACCGGTACCTTTGGTGAATACATCTAGGTTGAATGATAGGTGCTCGATTAAAGCTAAGTAGCCATCGGTTTCTACAACCACAATAAATCTCCGTTTTAAGCTCAAGAGTAGATTAATACGTACTTGGCTAATACTATGTAAATTAGGTCATTTGTCATCATTTTATTATTAAAAGTCGCATTTAAATGATCTTTGTTAGCATTTGAGCTCAAATTTAAATCAACCTCTCAAGTATCAAACAAGCCATCAAACTAAACAGGTGAAAAGCCAAGCGACAAAAGGATTTAATACCTTACTGACATTCTACCTATCGCCTTATGAGCGCTAACCATCTTATTAGAACCAAATAAGGTAACGTGTAGACGATACCAATCCGCCCCTTCTTTTCCACTTAACGGGGATCTTATCTGGCTCAGATGTGATACCTGTTCCAAACAGTTGGCGACCTAACAAAGTATGATTTCTTCTGGTATATCAACGGCATTGAGACAGTTCGAGTTCACAAATTCTATAATTGATGCATATCGAACGGAATAAGAGCTAAGAACATTGACCAGAACGTCTATAAATTGCTCAGATTTATCCTAAACTATTGCTATTAAACTATTTGTATTTAGTATTTCAAATCAACAGTTCTGTGAGGATTTCCTATGTGGCAGGCCATTTCTCAACAGCTTTCAGACACCCTTTTATTCAACTTTCAGATTACTGAACGTACTAAGGTGCCTGGCGGTGACATTAACGATTGCTATATGATCAGTGATGGTAATGAACGTTACTTTGTAAAAGTGAATCAGCGGGAATTTCTCCCAAAATTTGAAATTGAAGCTGAGAACCTGCGCCTACTAAGAAATACTTCCACAGTCTACGTTCCAGAGTTGGTGCTGATTGGTAAAACCAAAGAGTGCTCGTTCATTATTCTTAATTACCTACCCACTAAGCCTTTAGAAACAGGCAATAATAGTTATGACTTTGGCGTTCAACTGGCACAATTACACAGCTGGGGTGAACAAAAAGAGTTTGGTTGCGACCAAGATAACTATATTGGCAGTACCCTTCAGCCCAATCCATGGCACAAAAAATGGGGCCGTTTTTTCTCAGAGCAGCGTATAGGTTTTCAGTTGCAGCTTCTGAAAGAAAAAGGCATCGAATTTGGTGATATCGACGATATTGTCGACGTGGTCAATATGCGACTTGCGGGCCACAACCCTCGCCCTTCATTACTCCACGGTGATCTTTGGAACGGAAATGTTGCCAATTCTGCTTTTGGCCCAATTTGTTACGACCCTGCTTGTTACTGGGGTGACCATGAGTGCGATTTAGCGCTAACTGAATTGTTCGAAGGCTTCCCTGAAGAGTTTTATGACGGCTATCAAAGCGTCATGCCACTAGACGTTGGCTATACTGATCGAAAAGACATTTACAACTTGTACCATCTTTTAAATCACTGCAATCAATTTGGCGGTGAGTATTTAGCGCAAACCGAAGCGTGCATTCAGAAGATTCAGGCCGTTTAATATCAATCACAACGGTTGACCAAGAACCATACAAGCAGCCTGTTCGATATAAGCGACTACGATTGGGAAAAGCGATCACGTTTGATAAAGCGGCTGCAATTGATAAAAGTTACAGTGAGGAGAATTCGCCATGCATAAATACACCGAGAAACATGTCTCTTGCCCTCATTGTGGGCACGCCATCAGCATAACGCTCGATGCTTCCAATGGTAGCCAAGACTTCTACGACGATTGTCCAGCGTGTTGCAATGCCATTCACCTCGATATGCAGGTAGATGAAGTGAGAGACAGAATTAACCTCTCGATTGATGCAGACGATGAACAAGTTTTCTGACCAATCATTTTTCGGTTCAGCCCCGATCAAAAAAGAGCACACGATGTGCTCTTTTTACTATTTATAACGATATCTTACTACTCAAACCATAAACCTTGTCGTTCAGGTTACTTCTGATTTGCGAGTACGCGTTCTACGGTATCAACGATAGCTTGTGTTTGAGGGTCGAATTCGATGTTCACATCGTCCCCTACTTGACGGCCACCAAATAGAGTGCGATTCAGCGTTTCTGGGATTAGATGTACGGAGAAACGATTGTCTTCCACTTCACCAATCGTTAATGAACAGCCATCGACGCCAATGTAGCCTTTGCTCAGAACATATTTCATCGATGCTTCTGGTAATTCGAACCAAAGCGTACGGTTGTTTTCCGTTTTAATCACTTCGACTAACTTAGCCATTAGTGCGATGTGCCCAGACATGCTGTGACCACCAATCTCGTCACCAAACTTAGCGGCGCGCTCGACGTTTACTTGGTCACCAACATCGAGTTGGCTTAAGTTGGTTAGTCTTAGTGTTGCTTGCATGAGATCAAATGAGATTTGGTTACCTGAGATTTCAGTAACGGTTAAGCAACAACCGTTATGAGCGACTGAAGCACCAATCGTTAATCCTTCAACCATCTCGTCGTTTAACTCAATGGTATGAGTCTGAAACAACTCTTTTTTGTTGATAGCAACCAGTGTAGCCATGCCTTGAACGATACCTGTAAACATAAGATTCCTATTTAGCATTTTAGTAACAGTTTTTCATAGCAAGTATTGTGACATTTCTTTATGATTCGTCCAGTGGAAGCTCAAGATCAGTGTCTCTGATTCCTTCAGAATGTCTATTCCTACGCTATTATTCTAATTTTCTCTCTTATTTGGAGTTGTTTGTGCATCGTTACAAAGAAGAAGCCTCTAATTTAATCAAACTTGCGACCCCAGTTTTGGTCGCATCAGTTGCACAAACCGGAATGGGTTTTGTTGATACCGTTATGGCCGGTGGCGTAAGTGCTATTGATATGGCGGCTGTTTCGATCGCAGCAAGTATTTGGTTACCATCCATTCTATTTGGCGTGGGTCTATTAATGGCGCTTGTTCCTGTAGTGGCACAATTGAATGGCTCGGGTCGCCAAGTAAAGATTCCATTTGAGATTCAGCAAGGTGCGTTTTTAGCGCTAGTCATCTCTCTTCCAATCATTGGCGTGCTCTTTCAAACGCAACTGATACTTGAATGGATGGACATTGAACAGCTCATGGCAGACAAGACCATCGGCTATATGAATGCCGTGATGTTTGCTGTTCCTGCATTTTTGCTGTTCCAAACTTTAAGAAGTTTTACCGATGGTATGTCTTTAACCAAACCCGCAATGGTTATCGGTTTTATCGGCTTACTATTAAACATCCCGCTTAACTGGATGTTTGTATACGGAAAGCTAGGTGCGCCTGCTCTTGGTGGCGTTGGCTGTGGCGTAGCGACGGCAATCGTCTATTGGGTGATGTTCGCTCTATTATTTGCTTACGTTTTAACATCGAAGCGTTTAGCGAAAATTAATATCTTTGGCACGTTCCATAAGCCACAGTTAAAAGCCCAAATCCGTTTGTTCAAACTTGGTTTCCCGGTTGCCGCTGCAATCTTTTTTGAAGTAACGCTATTTGCAGTCGTTTCTTTATTGGTGGCACCATTAGGCTCATTGATTGTTGCCGCGCACCAAGTCGCGATTAACTTCTCTTCACTTGTGTTCATGATTCCAATGAGTATTGGTGCTGCGGTGAGTATTCGTGTTGGCCATAAATTGGGGCAAGGCAACACAGAGGGCGCAAGAATAGCGACACATGTGGGCATTATTGTTGGATTAGTAACGGCGTTTATGACGGCTGCCCTAACCGTGTTGTTCAGAGAGCAAGTTTCGCTACTTTATACTGAAAATACGGCGGTTATTACCGTTGCCATGCAGCTGTTGTTGTTCGCGGCGGTATATCAATGTACGGATGCAATTCAAGTGATTGCGGCGGGTGCTTTGCGCGGATATAAAGACATGCGTTCGATCTTCAACATTACCTTCGTTGCCTACTGGCTGCTTGGGCTTCCTATCGGCTACGTTTTAGGAATGAAAGACTGGATAGTTGAGCCTATGGGCGCACATGGTTTCTGGATTGGTTTCATCATTGGTCTTACGTCAGCAGCCATTATGTTGGGTATGCGCCTGCACTGGATGCACAAACAAGACGACGATGTTCAGCTAGAGTTTAGTTCTCGTTAATTGCTAACGTAGAACCAGTATAAAAATGAACCTCAAGAGCTCTGAATGATCAGGGCTCTTTTTGTTTCTGTTAACTTCAAGCGCTCTAGTTTGAATACAGCTAATGCCTTAATTTTAATACTCACTCTTTTCTCGAACAAAGCGTGCAAACTTGGGCTTTCCGTTTTGTGTAAAACCGTTATAGCGGAAAGTAATTCGACTGCCGATTTCTGGTGGTGCCAACCTCATCTTATCGCTAAACCCACTCCCAATATAAAATTCAACGCCCTCTTCGGTGTGCACCAATATCGAGCCCATCATGCCTTTGTATTTTCCTGTTCCTCCCTTGTAACCGATAACGGTCGCTTCAGCGTCATGATGTCTTTTTAGCTTCAACAGGTCGTTGCTTCTTCCTGCTTGATAACGACTGGTGATCTTACGAAGCATAATGCCTTCACCATTCTCTTCATCGATGTTGTCTAACTGCTCGAATAACAACTCTTCATTGGGTATTGGGAAATGTTCGATGTAACCAATATGCTTTTCATCAATCACACTCGCCCAATGGAGAATGTTGTAATAACGTTTTTGATAATCTCCAGCAGCACCAGGCATATCGAAAAGCATGAAGTCGATTTTCCGCCACGCAGTATCACTGGGCGTATGATCTAAAACAGTTGATTGAACAATATGGAAGTTACCTCGCCCTGCCCATAACTCGCCTTCTAAGTGAACTTTAGGAAGTTTTGCGACAAACCACTTAGGGACATAAATTCGATTGCCGTTACGCGTGAATAGATGCTCGCCATCCCACAACGCTCTAATACCATCCAGTTTTTCGCTTTTCCAATATTGAGAGACATCGATTCCTTGTTGATAGGTATTTGCTAGAACCAATTGATCCGGTGGTAAATATGATGAATGCGCAGATAAAGCACACGCCCACAACGTTGCTATAGCCAGTTTGGTTAACCTCATTATTCACTCCGTGTTATTCACTCCTTTCATCCTATGTGTTCAACAGAGTTGATATCAGGAATTAAATTAACGATGCGATCCAAACGTCAACATTATTCAACCCTTGATTTCATTCATCAGATTAATACCTAGTAGCTCTCAAAAATTCACTCATTTTTAGTTCTCATATTGAGAAGTCATGTTTCTCAATATGACACCTGAACAGCCAATCAATCTAACCCATTGATAATAAAAGATATAAAAGTTGGCACATTCAGTGCAGTTGTAAACACATGCATTCAAGGAGATAACATTATGGAATTACGTAAAATTGACTTAAACACTACGACACTGACTCTTTCTATTTTTGGTGATTTAGACGCAGCAGGTAGTCGAGATGCTCAAACTGACATCGATGATGTTATTTCGAACGACGGTCATCAAGAAATCGAAGTAGATTTCAGCCAAGTACAGTTTCTTGATTCATCAGGTGTGGGCGCAATCGTCTACATGTTTAAACGTCTTACAGAACGTGAAAGAAATATGCGTTTAGAAAACGTTTCAGGACAACCTCTAGAAATCATGAACTTACTTCGTATTGGTCACGCAATCCCTGTTAACTCAAAAAGTCCTGCTAATTAAAAAAGATCCACTAAGCTAGAAGTAAGTATCTAAAAATAATAATAAAAAGAAAAAACAAAGGACGTTGGCATGAAATTACTTAAAAACTACATAGCCCTTTCTCTGTCTGCTCTAGTTCTGGGTTGCACAAGCTATCCAGAGCAAGGCACAGGCGGTTTGGCTGAAAGCTACGACTCACTTAATTATCAGAATTCCGACTTCTCACCTGTCATGCCTGACGAACCTCTTGGTCCTGAACATGGACTACGTTTTGATTGGCAACTCGCAAAATTGCATTTAGATGCGTTAATTCAAGAAGGTGCGCGTTGGTGCTTCCCTGCAGCTGTCGTTCAGGCCATTGAAAAACAAAACCGAATTGCTCGTGAACTACAAGGTGGTCTTTTGTTAGATGCAGCCAATGACCTTGTTATTCAAAGAAAGCGTCTCAACGAACTCGAAGTTCAACTCGACTACGTGACCTCTCAAGCGCGTTGTGAACCACCGAAGAACGAAAACCAATTTCGCATGCAGTTGTCTGTGATCGAACAACTGTACGACCTACTCAATGTTGACAACCAATTCGCTCAAAATTCGACTGAAGTGAATCCTAAATACATGGGTAAATTGGCCGAAGCGTCTTACATTTTAAAAGAAAACAAATCTTTAGACCTTATTGTTACAGGACACGCTGATGCGGCAGGTTCTGAAGAGTACAACGATAAGCTAGCGCTAGGACGTGCAAAACAAGTCGAACGCTACCTCACTATCTTTGGCCTAAGTCCACAACGAATTAAAGCCGTATCAGTCGGTGAAACGGTGCCACTTTTTGAGGGTGAATCTGACGGAACCATGCTGACAAACCGTCGAGTGAGCATTGAAGTTATCTCGCCTGAGAACGCCGCGAAGATGGGAGGTGCACTATGAAATCACTAGTCACTTTATTCATCACATTCGCATTGTGCTTCGCGAGTTTCGTTCAAGCTAACGACGAATTTTCTGATGCTGTACAGGTCGGTGACCTTATCCAAGTTAATGTTCCTGGTGAAAGCACACTAAATACAGGTTTCCAAGTTGATAAACGCGGGCGAATTACCCTTCCTGAAGTCGGTGCAGTGTTCGTGGCAGGTTACAACAACGAGCAACTAAACAAAGTCGTTCTGGAGTCACTGGCTACGGCATACAAAGATCTGTCAAACGCTTCTGTGTACGTAAAAGAGCAACAAATCATCATCTCGGTACAAGGTTATGTGAAAGAACCGGGCGAATACACGTTAGCGCTAGGTTCAAGTGTTCAAATGGCACTGTACGCTGCGGGCGGTTTACGTTCAGGTGCACAGTTAGACAAACTGATCCTAAAACGTGGCTCTGACAAAAAAGAGTTCAACTACAAACGCTTTCTAGACTCAGGTGATGAAGCTAACCTACCGACACTGCAATCGCTTGATTCGCTGTTTGTTCCTGCTTCCCCGCTGGTTGGCAACATTGAACAGGAGTTTGACCCAGCCAAGCTTGCTAACTCTGGCGACAGTGCCGACTCTCGCAATGCCATTAAGGTATTTGGTGAGGTAAACGCGCCAGGTTCATTCACGTACAAAGAGAATACTGATTTAGTTGATGTGCTTATGCGTTCGGGCGGTGTTACTCGCTACGCCAGCGTCGAGCAAATCCGTGTAATCTCTAACAACACACCTACTCTATTTAACCTTAAACGCTACCTAGACTCTGGTGATGAAAGCTTGTTGCCTGTTCTTCGTCCCGGCTCAACCATTTTTGTACCGAAGCAAGAAGAAGAGATTAAGTCTGGTGCCAATATGATTTACGTGATGGGTGAAGTTGCCGCTCCCGGCGCTTTTGAAGGAAAAAGAGACGCTACTTTCATGGATATCCTTGCCAATGCTGGCGGGCCGACTCGATTTGCAGAATCTCGCCAAATACGTGTGATCAAAGCTGATGGCAGAGTGATTAAGTTCGATTTAGCGGCTTACACAGAAGGCCTACCTAACTCTAATCCACCAAGCATTAAGGCAGGTGACGCTATTTTCGTTCCAGAGAAAACGGACATGAACGAGAAGTCTTGGTTGAAGATTGCGCCAGACAGAGCGGTTAACGTTATTGGCGAAGTGAACCGTCCTGGACGTATTGAATGGTCAGATGAAATGAACTTCATGGGATTATTGGCTCACGTCGGTGGTCCTACGTTACGTGCCGATACATCAAAAATAGAAGTAGTAACGGGTAGAAAGTTGGTTGTGTTCAACCTTGATGATTTCATCAGAAATGGCGCACCACGAGATCAAATGCCCTACATTCGCGCTGGCTCTATCGTTCGTGTTCACGATTTGCCACAAGATCCTTCAGACAATAAATCACAATGGGTTCGTCAAAGCTCAGACGCATCAATCTATATCTTCGGGCAAGTGAATGCCCCTGGTCGTTACCGTTTCACTAAAGATATGCATTTCTTAGACATACTGTCAGCAGCTGATGGTCCAACTAAAGATGCCGACATCCACAATGTTCGAGTCACACACCGTGACAAAACTTACTCTCAAGTCAGCAAACTGAACCTATCACTGTACTTTGAAACAGGTGATGAATCATTACTGCCGAACGTAACCACCGGCGACACCATTTATATCCCAGAGAAAGGTAAAAACTGGTTAGACACGCCGAAAGAAGAAACCGTTCGTGTACTTGGCGCGATTAACAACCCTGGACGTTATGTGTTCAACGACAACATGACCATTTTAGATATATTGGCAGAGGCGGCAGGCCCTACTGATAACGCTTACGTAGAGAAAATTACCATTGTGAACATGTCTTGTTGCCAAGGCCAAGCGCGTACCTTCGACCTTGTTGAGTTCAGCAAAACAGCCAACATTTACAACCTCCCAGTACTGCGCGCTGGTGACACTATCTACATCCCAGATCGCCGAGAGAGCTTTATGGAAAAAGCTCGTGTAGGTCTAGAAGACATACTACGTCTAACAACAATGATCGTCTTAATAGGAGCGTTATAATGACTATTTCAGCAACGCATGCAGAAGTTGAACAACTGTACTTAGCTTCTGAACTGAATGGACAACGCTCTATCTGTGTTACTGCCTGTCACTCGGGTGACGGCGTAACATCTATTGCAACGGCATTAGCGGAACGTTTCCTGTTGGCGGGTCACTCTACGTTGTATGTTGACCTCAACTTGTTCAACTCTGCATTTAAGAATTTGCACATGCTTGAAGAGGAGCAATCGGGTCAGCTTATTGAACACGTTGAATCTCATCGTATGTTCATTGGCGTCCCGGCTCCACAAGTCGCATCAACTCAGCTCGCTTATAAAGACCCAGCAACACTCAACAAAGCGGTGACTCAGTGGTTAGGAAAGTACGACCGTGTGATCATTGATACGTCGCCTCTGCTTAATATCAACAAGGGGAATATTCCTGCTCAATCGGTTGCGAGTGCTTGTGATTGTGCACTGCTTGTTGTCGCCTATGGTGAAACATCAACTCATCATCTAGAGCAAGCGAAGAAACTTCTCGATGCTCAAAGCATTTCGCTGATGGGTTGCGTGATGAACATGAAGAACAACCCAAGCTTCGCTCAAGAACTGGTTCGACAGGTCAACCGAATGAAATTCCTTCCTTCTAAGCTCCGTGACCGCTTGGCAAACAAACTTTATCAAAATGAGTTTTTAAATCTGCCAATGTGATTTTTCCTGTGTCGATTTCCGGCTGTCATTTAAAAGTCGACAGCCACCTATCCTACTAGTCCTAGAGTTAATTCACTTCACACCAAATTTGGTGTTTTTGGCGAAATTATCGTTAAAAATGCGATTTTAAAAACCATTCAACGCATTTCACACATCACAAACATGGTCTTACCACCTTCAAAACCACTCAAAGATCAACAGCCCTGTGCCTAACTTTAGCGGTAATGTGACACAGACGGTTAAAGCACCATGCAAATCGCATCAAAGATGGAATTCGTACGAATATTCCCTAAGATTATAAATAGAGGTGGTTTTTGACGAATTTGTAATAGTTTGACAAAGTTATCCGATGGCTGTGAAACACAGTGGATAAATCGAGCAAATCACACTTTATGCTTTGTTGGTTTATCTATTCATATTCCCTCCATCCCTCCTTCTGCTCAAATGGTTCAAATACACGGAAAGGATCACCATCGAGCAATTTAGTTAGTCAACAGACCTTGATTAGCTTGGTTGTATTATTAAAGAGAAAGGAAACTCAATATGAAATACAAGTTAAGCTCCGTATTTTTGTTAGTTGCAGCAGCCAGTGGTCATGCTAACGCTGGTGAATGTGGCAGCGTAACAATCGCAGATATGAACTGGAACTCTGCAACTTTAATCGCCAACATTGACCAATTCATCCTAGAACACGGTTATGGTTGTGATGCCGAACTCATCCCTGGTGACACAATGCCAACTGGCACGTCGATGATTGAAAAAGGCCAACCAGATGTTGCACCAGAACTATGGAGTAACAGCCTCAAAGACGCACTTGATAAAGGTGTCCAAGAGAAACGTCTCCGCTACGCTGGTAAAGCCCTTGTAAACGGTGGTGAAGAAGGTTTTTGGGTGCCCGCTTACTTGGTTAAGCAATACCCAGAAATGGCAACCATTGAAGGCGTCCGCAAAAACGCTAGCTTATTTAAACATCCAGAAGACCCAGATACATCTGCATTTTATAGCTGCCCAGCAGGTTGGAACTGTCAAATCAGTGCCGGTAACTTGTTTGAAGCTCTTAACCTAGAAGAGAGTGGTTTCACTATTGTGGATCCAGGCTCGAGTGCCGGCTTATCTGGATCTATCGCTAAAGCTTATGAACGTGAAGAAGCTTGGTTTGGTTATTACTGGGCACCAACCGCGGTGTTAGGTAAATACGATATGGTCAAAGTTGACTTTGGTAGTGGCGTCAATGAACAGGAGTTTTTGAACTGTACCACTAAAGAAGACTGTGATTCCCCTAAAGCAACCATGTACCCACCTTCACCTGTTCACTCTGTCACTACAGAAGACTTCGCATCAAGAGCACCTGAGGCTTACGACTACTTCACTAAACGTGGTTTCACGAACGACAAAATGAACTCACTTCTTGCTTGGATGGAAGACAATCAAGCGGATGGTGAAGAAGCGAGTATCCATTTCTTGAGTGAATTCCCAGAAATATGGCACCCGTGGGTCTCTCCAGAAGTCGCTAAGAAAGTAGAAGCAGAGCTGTAATCGCTCTTGCTAACTAGATGAAAATAATAGGAATAAATAACGTCGCTATACTTGATGTTATTCAATATTCGGAGTCCTAAGTTTCAGTCACGATGATGCTATGTGTTATCGCGACTGAAACCGTCTATCTCGCTCGTTATTCAACAGCGACTTAAGACGAACTGAAAGGCGCCGAACTATAAGGATATAAAATGGCTGACAGCAATTGGTTATCAAGCTTTCCTGAAATGGAACGCTCTGATTTGCGAGCAATTAAAAAGGCGCTAGATGGCGCTTACCGCGAATTTTCCCGTGAATACGGCGAAATGATTGAATCATTATTTGACCCTCTTCTTTCTTTCCTTGTTTGGTTTGAAAAACTCCTTATCTCCACTCCGTGGCTTATCGTTCTTGGTGTATGTACCAGCTTGGTGTATGCCGCGAGTCGCTCGTGGAAACTGGCATTAGGGTGTGTGGTTTCATTGCTTCTCATTGGTTACTTTGGAATGTGGGAAGATACGATGCGGACGCTCAGTATCATTACTGTGTGTACCCTAGTTTCAATTTTCCTTGGCATCCCTATTGGTATTGCAATGGCACGCTCTAATCGAGTGCAATCCATTGTGACGCCGCTACTCGATATCATGCAAACCATGCCTGCGTTTGTATACCTTATCCCAGTAGTTATGCTGCTTGGTATCGGTAAGATCCCGGGCCTGATCGCCGTAGTTATCTATGCAATCCCACCTGTTATTCGTTTAACCAACTTAGGTATTCGTTTGGTCGATAAGGAAGTGTTGGAAGCGGCAACAGCGTTTGGTGCGAGTAAGAAACAACGCTTGTGGGGTGTTCAACTGCCTTTAGCGATGCCAACAATTATGGCGGGCATCAACCAAACTATCATGATGGCACTTTCTATGGTCGTTATCGCATCGATGATTGGCGTAAAAGGCTTAGGGCAACCGGTATTAAAATCGATCACCAACCAATACTTTACATTAGGTTTGATGAACGGTTTCGCCATTGTGGCGCTAGCTATCTTATTTGACCGAGCTTCACAGGCTTACGCGCGAAGAACCAATGCGCACCTAGGAGGATTCAAGCATGACTAAACCATTGATTGAAATTAGTGGTCTTTACAAAGTGTTTGGACCAAAGCCGATGTCTGTAATGAACCGTGTGAAAAATGGTGAACACAAAGACGACATATTGGCAGATACTGGGCATACCGTCGGTTTGAAGGAGGTTAACCTCAAGATCAACCGCGGTGAAATCTTCGTTATCATGGGCCTTTCAGGCTCTGGTAAATCGACTCTAATTCGTCACTTCAACCGTCTAATTGACCCGACTCAAGGTAAGATCACGGTTGAAGGTATTGATGTAATGAGCCTCAATACCAAAGAGCTTGAAGAGTTTCGTCGTCACAAGATGTCGATGGTTTTCCAACGCTTTGGTTTAATGCCTCACCGTACTGTGGTTGAAAACGTTGCATACGGGCTCGAAGTTCAAGGCATAAAGAAAGAAGACCGTTTAGCGAAAGCTAACGAGTGGCTCGAAACTGTTGGCTTAAAAGGTTACGGCAACCAGTACCCTGCTCAACTTTCTGGTGGTCAGCAACAACGTGTCGGTTTATCTCGAGCTTTATGTACCAACGCTGAAATTCTACTTATGGATGAAGCTTTCTCAGCACTTGACCCTTTGATTCGAAGCGAAATGCAAGATCAGCTGATTGAGCTACAAGAAAAGCTTCATAAAACCATTATCTTCATTACCCACGATCTCGACGAAGCACTTCGTTTAGGAGACAGAATCGCGATTTTGAAAGATGGTGAATTAGTCCAACAAGGTACGCCTCATGAAATTCTGTTGAACCCTGCAGATGATTATGTAGAAGCGTTCGTAAAAGACGTAAACCGAGCACGCGCGCTTACCGTTGAAACGGTAATGCAACCTCCTCTATACCGCATTACTTCGGAAACCATTGAAGGCGCACTAGCACAAATGAAGATGCTGAAAAACGATTACGCTTATCACGTAACCGATGACGGCTATCAGGGCTTAGTGACCCAAGAAAGTCTTCAAGATGCGGTTGAAGATTCCTCAGTGCACGATTTTAGTGAAGAAATCTACGAAGAAGTGCCAGCGGTGTTGCCTGATGCCGTTATCGAAGAAGTTCTGCCTGATACCATGTCTTGTGATTACTCTCTTCCTGTTGTCGATGAAGATGGAAATCTTAAAGGAGAGTTAGAGCGAAGCGCTGTTGCTGAGATCTTCACTGAAAATAGCGAGGAAGAAGTAGAGACTATCCCAAAGCCAAAGATTGATAAGGCTTCTTAGTTTCTTAGCCCAACGTTAGTAATCTTTTAACTATCTTAAATAACCTAGGCCACTGCATTGAATAACTGCAGTGGCCTTTCTGTTTCCGCCGTAGAGTTTACCCTTGTGTTTTAAAACGCCCGGTCCCAAGTTAGACATCTAAGTTCATATTTCATAAGTAAAAACACCAAAAATCAGAGCATTACTACTATGACATTTTGATTTCGCGCTTAGCTATGAACCAATTAATGCCATAGTTTTTAAGGCAACCAGTTGAAATTATTCTAAAAAATGACTAAAACTTAATAATACTTATGGATATTAGCCTCAAGCTAACGTATTTCCTCAACACACAATGAAAGGATTTAGTGTGAATAATTCGACTTTAGCTTCAGAGACACGTGCTGGTTTGAACGAACAAGCGAATGCGCAACTTGCCGATGCAGAGCTTGTAGACGAGAGCATTTTAGAACAAATGATTCGCGATACGAGTGCAGAGATCATTCCTATTTTAATCGACCATTACGTAGAAGAATCACAAACTCGCCTAACCGCTATTAGACAAGCGGCTACAGATAATGATGCTCAAGCCCTTGAATTTGAAGTGCATACGGTTGGCAGTACCGCTCTTGCACTAGGTAACCGCCCACTGTCCGTTCTAGCACGAACGTTAGAAAAGCAATGTTTAGAACAAAAGCATGAAGACGCGTTTCTTAGGGTCGACGATTTGTTAGAACTCGCAGAGTGTTCGATTAAAGCCCTTTTAGAAAGAAAAGACCAAGGCTTTAGTTAAACTCGTTTTCAAATCGATGTTAGACAATTTTCTTTGTAACATCGCTTTTAAAGATTCGCTTAGATATCGTCAGTATCAGTAATGATTAAAGCCAAGTGCATATTAAAATATTGCATGCGGTAGCTAACAAATACGCGTTATTCGTATTGATGCTTAGATGTCACTATGTTATTGATTGGTTAGGATAAAGTTTCAAAAGGAATTATACAATGCGCCCTAAAGTATTGTTGGTTGAAGACTCCACCTCTCTTGCCGTACTTTACAAACAGTACGTCAAAGATGAGCCATACGACATATTTCATGTCGAGACTGGCGCTGAAGCCAAAACATTTATAGAAAGACACGCCCCACAGCTCGTTATCCTCGATCTAAAACTGCCTGATATGCCGGGCGAAGAAGTCTTAGATTGGATCAGTGATAGCGAGATTCCGACTGCGGTCATTATCGCTACGGCACACGGCTCAGTGAATATCGCCGTTGATCTAATTCAACGTGGGGCGGAAGATTTCTTAGAGAAACCCATTCAAGCTGACCGCCTGAAAACGTCGGTTAATCTTCACTTGCGTAGAGCCAAGCTCGAAAACTTGGTCGATGACATTCAAACCAAATTCGATCGCGACCGTTTCCATAACTTCATCGGCTCTTGCTTACCGATGCAAGCTGTTTACAAAATCATTGATTCAGTTGCCCCAACCACTGCCAGTGTCTTCATCAATGGCGAAAGTGGTACTGGTAAAGAAGTCTGTGCAGAAGCGATACACCAAGAGAGTCAACGCTGCGATAAACCGTTTGTTGCGATTAACTGTGGTGCTATCCCTCGAGATCTAATGGAGAGTGAAATCTTTGGTCATGTTAAAGGTGCCTTTACTGGCGCTACGACCGACCGCAAAGGTTCAGCGATGCAAGCGCATGGCGGTACCTTATTTCTCGATGAGCTTTGTGAGATGGAACTGGAGATGCAGAAAAAGCTCCTTAGATTCTTACAAACAGGCACCTTTACCCCACTCGGCGGTAACCGAGAAATCAAAGTCGACGTTCGAATCATCTGCGCAACCAACCGAGATCCACTGGTTGAAGTTGAAGAAGGTCGATTCCGTGAAGACCTTTATTATCGCGTCCATGTCGTACCTATCGAGATGCCGCCACTACGAGAAAGAGGAAGTGACATTGTCACTCTTGCGAGTCATTTTTTGAAGCTGTACGCGAAGCAAGATAAGAAGAAATTCAAATCTATCGACAAAGAGACACAAAACCTACTTAAACGTTACGCGTGGCCAGGTAATGTACGTCAGTTGCAAAATGTCATTCGAAACATCGTGGTGTTAAATAATGAAAGCAGCGTGACTAAAGACATGCTTCCTCCGCCAATTAATAAAGCGGATACCACGAAACCAAGGTCTATTACGCCAATACGAAATGTAGCGCCCGTTGCTGTGGCAGCTCCGACTCCTGTTACTGAAACTAAGTTACCGCCGATCACACCAGAAGAGCTTGAGCAAGCGCCAACACCGCAAGCGCAAATCGAGTCAATGACTCCAGCTTTCACAACGGTCGAAGGCGCTATACGTCCAATGTGGCAGATTGAGCGTGAAGCAATTCAACATGCGATCAATCATTGCGATGGAAACGTGTTAAACGCTGCTGTGCTTTTAGAGTTAAGCCCTTCTACCGTTTATCGTAAGAAGCAGGCTTGGGAATCTGAAGATGAGTACAACCAAGCCTAATATCCCCCCGAATAACGTAAACGAGCCTCTTATCAAAGAGGCTCTCATTCCTGTACTGGGAGAAATTTGGTTGTTCATCGATAGCCAAACTTTCGGAGGAATAGAAACACACGTTTTGGAGCTAGCAAAAGGCCTGCTTAATCACGGCAACAAAGTACGTGTTGTTTTGTTAACGCAATACATGCCAGAACCCTCGATTATCGGGCGATTAAATGAAAGCGCCCTGCCTTACTCTTATCTCCAAGACCTATCAAAAGTCCAAGGTAATCCGATAGCTCAGCTGCGGTCAGCGGTTGAACAATATCAGCCACAACTGATTCATGCTCATGGTTACAAAGCCAGTATAGTGAGCAAATCCACTAAATTGTTAAGTAGGCGAATACCACTCCGCCAAATCTCCACCTACCATGCAGGTGAAACGCCAACAGGTCGTGTTTGGGTTTATGATCTTCTCGATCGTTACACAAGTTGGATATCAAATCATTCATTAGTGGTTAGTAGTGAAATAAGTCGTAAAGTCCCGACTCGCTCTACATTACTCAATAACTTTGTGAGTATTCCTGTCAATTCTCAAGCCCTAGATTCAAGCGATACTCAAAAAGAACAAAACAACCAACTAGATCACTATCAGTTTGGTTTCGTCGGGCGCTTAAGCCACGAAAAAGCCGCCGATCGCTTTATAACTTTAGCGAAAAACTTTGAACAACATCAGTTCAATCTATTTGGTGATGGACCTGAACGTTCACAGCTCGCACAAAATAGCCCTGCAAACTGCCAATTTCATGGTCATCAAAATGATATGGCTGCAGTATGGCCGCGAATTGATGTATTGATCATTCCCTCTCGATACGAAGGTCTGCCAATGGCCGCTCTTGAAGCCATGGTTCGCGGTATACCGGTAATTGCAACGGCTGTGGGTAATCTACCTCAATTGATTGTCCATGGCAGTAATGGCTACATTTCGCACTCAGAGTCAGAACTGACCGCGAACCTCAACGCATGGTTAAATCTGTCCCCCCCTGACAAAGAAATCATGAGTGCCAAAGCTAGACAAAGCGTCATCGATGATTATTCGCCGCAAGCCGTTATCCCGCAATTGTTGAATTGCTACCAGCTTTAAACCACCCAGCGCCTCAGGTCACTTAACGATTTGAGCACTTACAGAAACACTGATAATTCTGTATGTCGTAATGTCACCCTTCTTCGTTGTTCGTTCATTCTGATTCTCAATTTGAAATAGATAATTAGCCTTTCTCATAAAGTGTTAAAAAACAGTATATTAGCCATATCAAACCAATGGCATCACACTTGCAAAGTTAACCCTAACACTGTTTTAGCCTGTTCTATTTCGCTAAAACGCAGTCAAGAAAACAGGCATCCTATGTGTGGGGATTGGTATGAAAAACATTCTTTATGTTCATTACGGTGACGATAATATTCGTGGAGCCGAATCTCGTTTAATCAACTTGGTTGAATCTCTCGATCGAAATCGTTACAAACCGTTGGTTTGGAGCAATTGTGAGCCTCTTATCGAACGTTTGACCAATTCCGAGGTTCCTAACCATTACTCTCCTTTCCATCTCATGCTTGGCCGAAAACAACCGAAATTCAATGTCATTGGTTGGTGCAGACAAGTGAACCAAGCGATCACATTGATAAAACAACATGATATCGACGTAATACACATCAATAATGGTGCTCCATGCCAATGGATGTGCCTAGCTGCCAAACTATGCAAAATCCCACTTGTAACTCAACTTCACAATAATTATCGATTAAGAGACCGCTTTACATTCGGATTGCATTTGTCTCCCTGTATCGTTGGGGTGAGCTACGATGTATGCGAAGGGCTACTTGATGACGATTACCCTCAAGACCAACTGTCAGTGATTTATAACGGTGTAGCTCAAGATATCCACCAAAAGATAGACCTACGTACACACCTAAATATCCCAGCACCAAGTTATGTCTTCATTGCTGTAGGACCTCTCGTTGTGAGCAAAGGCATAGATTTGATCGTTCAAGCACTTAACATTGCTAGTCAAGACCATGACTGTCATTTAGTCGTGATCGGAGAAGGCGAAGATAGAGAAAATCTTGAACTTTTGATTAATTCGTCTGGTTTAAATGAACGTGTTCACTTAGTTGGAGAACAAAATAATACGGCGGATTGGTTGTACGGTGGTGCCGATGCTTTTATCAGTGGTGCTAGGTATGAAGCTTTTGGGCATGTGATTGCCGAAGCTGGGCTCGCCAAGTTACCTATTATTGCGCCCCGCATTGGCGGCATTCCAGAGTTCATCAACCACGAAGGCAATGGGCTATTGTTCTCAACACAAAACCCAATAAATGAGATGACCGAGCATATGCTGAGCTTAATCACTCAGCCTCAACTTGGAAGTAGGCTCGGTAATGATTTATATGAACTCACGGCCTCTTCCCTGACTGTTATTGCTAACACACAACGCTTCCAACGACTCTACGAGAAAATATATGCGGAACCGAGTTCTATGTCTTTAGCTTGCAGCTTAAAACCAGTTTTGCGCTGGGCTTTTCGTTAGTCATGACACTCATATTTTACGTGTATTTAGGTTTAAAGGCAGAAATCAGAATGAATACACTTCAGCCCCTAAACCGTCACAATAAGGAACATTGATGATTGATTCGGCCAGAAAAGCTCCCTCTACTATTGGTATTTTAGCGCTCTGCCTAATTGTGGGAGTGGTATGGGTTATTGTGCCTCACCCATTGGTGGCCGTTTGTTTAGCATTTGTTCCACTGGCAGCACTATTTATCATCAACAAAACGTTTTGGTTGGTGATTATGTTCGTTGTGTTCTCTTTCTTTCGTATTCACGAGGCTATCCCTCAGCTTTTTGCGTTCAAAATCCCGTTGCTTCTGTCGTTAGGCGCTTTATCTGCTTTACTTTGGCACGGCCTTATAAGCAAAGAGCTGAAGCCTTATTGGCATCGGTCTTTGTCATGGTTAGTGGTGTTCTGGGTGTTAGTGACCATCGGATTGGTTTTTGCGTCCAACAGAGGCGTCGCGCTTGCTGAATTTAAAGGCATCTATTGGAAAATAATGGTCATGACATTAGCCATTGTTTGGCTAGTAAATAGCGCTGACAAACTTGCGAAGACATCGATGATCATCGTCGGCGCAGGGACATTGGTCGGCGTTATCGCCATTTATAACTCAGTTAACGGTATTGGATTAGTAGAAGGAACCCGAGTAACCATCGGTCGGGATTTTGGTTCGATGCTTGGAGACCCTAACGACTTAGCGCTTGTACTGATGTTTCCTCTCGCGTTTGCGATAAGCCAAGCGAGCACCAAAGGCATAGCGACTTTCAAACGACTACTTTGTGTTATCGCTGGCTGTATTTTGGTTTACGCTGTCATAGCCACACAAAGCCGTGGCGGGTTATTAGGTTGTGTTGCCGTCGTGGGCATATTCGCTTTAAAAGTGATTCGTTCCAAAGTGCTATTGTTATCACTTGGTGCAATAGGCGCCGTCGTACTTTACTTTGCCGCTGGTATTTCAGACAGAGCCTCTGGTGGTGCAGCAGAAGCCGGTATCGATGAATCGGCAATGGGACGTTTATATGCTTGGGAAGCGGCTTTTAAAATGGCGCTTGATAACCCACTGACTGGTGTTGGGTTAAATAACTTCTTTTCCAACTACTTTTTCTACAGCTCTCACTGGGATGGGTTAAACCATGCAGTACACAGTACTTGGTTTGGTGTTTTGGCCGAAACTGGTTTTCTCGGATTCATTGTTTTCATCATCGTGATTGCTTCATTGCTCATCACCACTCGCCAAACGTTAGCCCGTATTAACCAATGCTCTGACAAGGTCACGCCAGCGCTCCACTCTGCGGCCTACGCCGTCTATGCGGGCTTAATCGGCACTATCGTATCGGGCACCTTTCTGACTCAAGGTTTTAACTGGCCAATTTATATCTTGGCAGCACTCACTGTCTGCGTATCTCACGTATCCCAAACTGAATGTCAGAATGAGAACCCACAAACCGAAAAACGATAACTCCTTGAAATTATTACAAATCAATATGTGGCATATAAAATGAAAGATCTCCATTAAAGATAAAAATGGAGATTCTCATTATGACGTCAGTATCAGCGCATCAATTCAAACATTGGCTTAAGTTTCATCCTAATTCTCACATTAGAAATGTATTTTTCATTTTGAAAAATATCAGAACATTGGAATTCCCAAGCCCTCAGATTTTCAACAAGTGCCTTTACCATGCTCATAAACTGGTAAGCAACTTCATCTCTGGATTAGCACGCTTTGTTTATTGGACTCCAGCCTTCAAAGGCCGAGTTAATCAATGTGGTAAACGTCTTTACCTTTATGGTGGCTTGCCATTCGTTAGTGGTCCACTCATGATTAAACTTGGTAATGATTGCCGCATCTCTGGGCAAACTACGTTCTCGGGTTGTACTCAACCAACGCCTGACGGTTCTCAACCTTTGCTAAGCATTGGTAACAACGTTGACGTCGGTTGGCAATCCACTATCGCCGTCGGCCACAAAGTCGTTCTTTCCGATAATGTCCGCATTGCAGGCGGTGCCTTTCTGTTTGGTTACTCTGGGCACCCACTCAACGCTAAGCGCAGAGCGGCAGGCGAAGGCGATGATCAAGAACAGATTGGAAGTATCATTTTAGAGAAAGATGTATGGCTAGGCACGAATGTTACGGTAAAAGGCGGGGTCACCATTGGTGAAGGCACTGTGGTTGCGGCAGGCAGTGTTGTTACTAAGTCTATCCCCCCTTTCTCTATAGCTGCGGGTAACCCTGCGCGTGTGGTCGGGCAGATTCCAAACGAACAACATGTTGAGACTGAATCTGATGTATTCGATTCTCTAGAGACTCATGGAGGTCGTCATGCGTGATTTAATCGTATTTGGTGAAGACTTCGGTGGTCTACCTTCGTCTACTCAGCATTTGGTTCGTCACCTTGCTGAAAAACATAAAGTGTTATGGGTAAACTCCATTGGTTTAAGACAGCCAAAATTGTGTGTCAAAGATATCCAAAGAGCGTCCAACAAACTGTTTGGAAAAACCAAAGCCGTGACTCAGAACATGCTTGATTCAAATGAGCTGGGTAACATAACCATCGTTAACCTCAGAACCATTCCTGCGCCCTCGTCTGCTATTGCACGTCAGTTAGCTCAATGGATGATGTTAAAACAATTAAAGCCGATTATTGCAGAGCTGGATTTGCACGCTCCAATTCTATGGACATCACTGCCGACGGCTGTTGACCTGTGCGGACACCTCAATGAATCCGCTGTTGTGTATTATTGTGGTGATGACTTTAGCGCTTTAGCTGGCGTTGACCATCAAACTGTTGCTGAACATGAATCCGAATTAATTGAGAAATCCGACCTCATTTTTGCCGCCAGCGAAAACTTGATGACGAAGTTCCCTAAAGACAAAGCTCAACTGCTGCCTCACGGAGTCGATGTCAGTTTATTTTCGACCCCAGCACCAAGAGCACATGACCTACCAAGTGAACACCGCCCTATCGCTGGTTTTTATGGAAGCCTATCAAAGTGGTTAGATTATTCGTTACTCGAACATGTTGCTCAAGCTATGCCTGAATGGGATTTCGTCTTCATTGGGCCAAACGAGTTAGATACCCTGTCGTTGCCTGAACTTGATAATGTGCATTACCTTGGGCCTCGTCCTCATCACACCCTGCCAAGCTACTCTCAACATTGGGATGTGAGCTTACTTCCTTTTGTTGATAATGAACAAATCCGCGCATGCAGCCCTTTAAAACTCATGGAATACCTTGCAGCCGGAACGCCAATCATCGCAACACCGTTTCCGGCGCTTCTTCCTTACAAAGAGCATGTATCAACGGTAGACAGCGCGGAACAAATGGTGGAGGCTCTACACCAAGCTCGTAACCTACAAAATACCCCTGTCTCTGTGGTCTCAAAGGACAGTTGGCAAAACCGCGGTAACTTCGTACATTGGATGTTGGAGCTATTATGAATAATCTAAAATTGCGCCTGTTGGTTTTATTAAATGCAGCGTGGCGTCAACGCTACGTGATTTTGGTGCCTATTCTCATTCTGCCTTTCGTTGGTTTCGGAGTAAGTAAGTTGGCACCAACAAAATACGATGCTCATACCAGCATGTTGATTCAGGAAACGGCTAAGATGAACCCGTTTCTTGAAGATATTGCGGTATCCACCATGCTCAAAGACCGTATGAGTGCACTTCGCACCTTGCTTCACAGTCGACATGTTCTTTACTCAGTAGCACAAGAGCTTGAACTGACGACTCCAGACATGTCGAATGTAGAGAAACAAGAAATCATTACCGACTTATCACAACGTTTGTCAGTCACACAATTAGGGAAAGACTTTCTAAAGATAAGCCTAAGCTCCGATACGCCTATAGGCATGGAAGACACACTTCGTTCTGTCAGTGAACACTTTATCGAGCAGTTATTGGCGCCAGAACGTTCTTCGATTCAAGACTCCAGTAGTTTCCTTAAAATCCACATCGATGAACGAAGTGCCGAGCTTAGAAAAGCGGAAGAAGCTCTTGCGCTGTACGTGAATGAAAATGTGCATTCGACACCTGAAGTTCAGAGCCAAAGTTTAAACCGACTAGCGTCTTTAAAACAAACGCTTGCAGAGAAAGAAGCAGAGCTATCAGGTGTACAAAAAAGCTTGGGTTCAATTGACCAACAACTCTCAAAAACAAACCCAGTTATCGGACGTTTAGAAGATCAGATCATCGATATTCGAAGTGCGCTTACCCTGCTACAAGCCAAATACACGAACCAGCACAGTGCAGTGCAAGCCAAAGTTCGTGAACTAGAAAGACTTGAGAATGAACGAAAAGCGCTGTTGGAACAAAAGCAACCAGGCATGAACAGCGATCAATTGTGGGACATCGCGAGTAGCACGACATTAAACAAGCTTTCCGACATTCAACCTTTGTTAGTGACACAGCTCCACAGCTTGCAATTGGTTCGAGCTCGTTATGAATCTTTAACCGAAGAAACCAAAAGCCTTCGTACAATGATTTTTGAATTGGAAAACAAAGCGAATAACTTTGGTGAAAACGCAAAAGAGATGTATCGCTTGCAACGTGATGTGAATATTAAACGTCAGCTTTACGATGAACTCACCGAACGTTACGAGATGGCGCAATTAACCGGATCATTAGGTGTTTTTGAACAAAACAAACGTGTGAAGATTATCGATTTACCCTTTACACCCAGCATCAAGTCTAACATGCCGGCATTCATCTTCATTCTTGCAGGTCTAGTTGCCGGCATCGGCTTAGGAACAGGGTTGGCGATATTGTTCGAACTCTTTGATTCATCAATCAAACGAAAAGATGAAATCGAAGACATCATGGGTGTTCCCGTTATCACCGTCATTCCCAGAATGAGTTAGCCACAAAGCACTCACGCCATAACCAGAAATAACTAAACACAAATGAAAACGCCAGCCTCGCGCTGGTGTTTTTAATTGTGTTGGTTCTAATAGCCAGTTTCACTTTGGCCATTAACTCTCCGATTTTCTTATCATTCTTTCAACCACAGGTTCTGTTTTGATTCCTATTTTGAGAATTGCCTTACCCTCAACTTCAATCATCCATAACCGCTTGAAAATCATCAAATAATTAACTGGCACGGCACGTGCAATGGTAACAACAGAACGAAACAGAAAGCTAGGTTGCAACATTAGAGCGTTACTGAAGGGAGCAATATTATGGGAAAGCAAAACACAAAGAATGGCAAAAAGATAATACATGTTGTTCAGCACCTTGCTCCTGGCGGTTTGGAAACGTTAACTCTGGATCTTCTGCGCCTTGCTAAGCCAGTTGATCAAGTGTTGATCGTCAGTCTTGAAGGTACCAAAGACGAATCCATCAAGAACTGGCCGAAGCTTCAGCCTTACCACAATCAAATTGTGTTTTTAGACAAAGAGCTCGGTGTTCAATTCAACATCATCTTAAAACTCATCAAAGCGTTTAGAGGCATTCGCCCTGATGTTGTTCACACACATCACATAGGCCCTCTACTCTATGCGGGTTACGCTGCTCGTGTATCAGGTGTTCCAACGCGAATTCATACTGAGCATGACGCTTGGCACCTTCAAGATGACAAGCGCCGACGCTTACAGGCATTAGCGCTTAAAGCCGCTCAACCAACATTGGTCGCTGACGCAACTCGTGTTTACAAACAACTCCGTTCTGCTTTCTCATACGAGAACATCATTACCATCAAGAACGGCGTTGATTGCAACAAATTCAAGCCGATGTCTAAGATAGATGCGAGAACAGCGTTAAATCTACCACAAGACAAGCACATGATTGGTTGTGCAGGCCGATTGGAACACGTTAAAGGCCAAGACCAACTCATCAAAGCCCTCGCACTACTGCCCCAAAATATGGTTGTCGTATTTGCAGGTGGCGGTTCCAAACAAAAAAAATTAGCGCAACTGACCAACAGACTAAACCTTAATGATCGCGTTATCTTTCTTGGTCTAGTTGAAGACATGACTACTTTTTACGGCGCTCTGGATACTTTCTGCTTACCTTCACGTCATGAAGGGTTACCGCTTTCAACTCTTGAGGCACAGGCATGTAACGTCCCTACCGTTGCGATGAATGTAGGGGCTGTTGATGAAACCTTATGTCCAGTCAGTGGAACGCTTGTCAATAAAGGGAGTATTACGGGATTAGCTAGCGCGCTACTAGACAACCAACACGAACGATTCTTATCGCCTCGTACTTATGTGTTAGATAACTTTGACATAGTGAAGATGGTTGAATCTTACGACGATATTTCAAAGGGAGTATGCGCATGATGGACCTTTTGCTCGCGAGCCTATGTTTATTTTCTGGGGCCTTGATTGTTTATCATCACGCGGCGTATCCAATACTGCTGCGTTGGTATGCAAGACATCATCCAGCGCGTACTGTGAGCGAAAGCTCTCGTTGTTACAAAGATGAACAACAGGATTGCACACTTCCAACGGTCACTGTCCTTGTTCCTGCGTTTAACGAAGAACAATGGATTGCCGATAAGATTCGTAACTTAGCGGCGTTAGATTACCCAAGAACGAAACTGCGTGTCGTGATTGCTTGCGATGGCTGTACCGACGACACAGTAAACATCGCCCAAATGACCATCCAAGAAGCAATGTGTAGCGACATTCACTTTGAGATACACGACCATGTTCAAAACAGAGGTAAAGTGGCGGTACTCAATGAAGAAGTGACTAATATTACCAGCAATATTACAGCGCTTAGTGACGTGTCTGCCCTGATTTCATTAGATGCACTATTGATTGCTGCTGCTCACTTTGAAAGTGACGCGGTTGGTGTGGTAAACGCAACCTATCAATTATGTCCAACAGGTAATGTAGGCGAAGATGCATACTGGCAGTATCAAACATCAGTGAAAGAGTGCGAAGCGTCATTTGGTTCAAGTTTAGGTTCGCACGGTGCTTTTTATCTGTTCAGAACGGCATTGTTCACTCCACTACCACTTAATACCATTAACGACGATTTCATTTTACCAATGCAGATAGTCAAACAAGGCTACATTGCAGAATACGAAACACAGATGGTTGCACTGGAGCTGGAAGAGTCAAATCTCAAGACTGACTTCAATAGACGGCTGCGAATCTCAGCAGGCAACATGCAACAAGCCATACGATTATTTGGCCTGTTCAGCCCTAAATTCAAAGGCATCGCTTTTGCATTCTTTTCAGGTAAAGGGTTACGACTGTTAACCCCATATCTAATGATTGTGTGCTTAATATGCTCAATATTACTCAAAGAATATCTATTGTTTGAAGTACTTCTTTGGGCACAAGTGTTTGTTTACAGCATTGGTGTACTTGGTTGCATCTTGCCTAGCAGACTCATCAACAAACCTGTTTCTTTAATTTCCTATTTAATCGTTGGTCATTATGCCAACTTCATTGGTGGCGTACGTTACCTATTAGGACTTGAAAACTCCCCTTGGACTAGAGCTAATCGTTAAGGACTAACTATGATGAATATTGACCAACTATCAAACCAAAACCTATACCAAAGCAAGATTTCTCGCGCGAAACGAACTTTTGATTTTGTTAGCTCTTTACTCGCGTTAGTCGTCTTATCTCCGATATTCCCTTTTATCGCACTGGCCATTGCATTGACTTCTCGCGGTCCTATCTTCTATCGCCAACTGCGCGTGGGAAAATCGACACCAGAAAAAATGGAGATTTTTGAAATCATGAAGTTTCGTAGCATGTATCAAGATGCGGAAACTCGATCTGGTGCGGTTTGGGCAACACAGAATGACCCTCGTATAACACCTGTGGGTCGTTTTTTGAGAAAGACACGACTTGATGAACTACCCCAGTTGTTCAATGTGCTTAAAGGTGAAATGTCGTTGATTGGCCCGCGTCCTGAACGTCCAACCTTCTACAACAAGCTTGAGAATGAAATCCCATACTTTGCAGACCGTACTTATGGCGTCATGCCTGGTATTACGGGTCTTGCTCAGGTCAATCAAGGCTATGACACTTGCATTGATGATGTTCGCCGCAAAGTCGGTTTTGACCATAGTTACGCACTGAGTCTATGTTCTGTAAAATCTTGGATTGCTGCTGACCTGAGCATTATCACGAAAACGATTGTTGTGATGGTCGATGGCCGAGGGCGTTAAAAAGTAGACTTTACTAACAACTAACTGTAAACAGCTGTCATTATCAGTTTGTACTAGTCCCTCTCTTTTTGATTCAAGTCCTATTAAAACCAATGAGTAGCTGATTACTCATTGGTTTTTTCGATTTTATATACTATTTGGTATACGATACCGAACAGACATTCAGCCCTGTATTCAAAGCGTATTTCCTATGAAAATCGAAGATCTCAAGCTATTCACTACTGTTGTTGAACTCGGAAGCTTTACCGCTGCCGCCAACGCACTGGACGTGCCTCGAGCGAACGTGAGTAGACGTATTAACGATCTAGAGAAAGCACTCAACATGCAGCTTTTCTTTCGTACAACACGCAGTTTATCGGTGACTAAGTCGGGCGAACTCTATTACAACGAGTTGTTGAAAGCACTGAGCGCGCTTGAAAAGGCCAATCACATGGCGTCTAACTTATTGGAAGTACCACATGGTCGCGTGAAGATAGGTTTGCTCCCTGAAACCGGCGATATTGTTCAAGCCACCCTATTTAAGTTCCAAGATCTCTACCCGGAGGTTGAGCTTGATATTCGCAGCATCAGTAATGGCTTTATCGACATGTATCGTCAAGGGTTAGACCTTGCTATGCATGGAGGACGACTAAGCGATTCGAATGTCGTCGCTCGTAAGGTAATGGATTTACAGCGTATTTTCGTTGCTAGCCCTGAATACCTCGCTAAGTCAGGCAAACCCACAAAGCTTGAAGAATTGTCTAAATTTCCGTTTGTGTGTTTCCGCTGGCCAAGTGGTGATATAGATAAAGAGTGGGAAATCTCGAATCAAGTTGTGAAAGTTGAACCGTCTATCGTCAGTGACAGTATTGGCTTTGTGAAAGGTGCCTCTACCCGTCACCGAGGCATTGCCTTATTACCCCAATTGATGGTTCGACAAGAGCTGAAAGAAGGCTCGTTGGTCAACCTGTTCCCGACGGAGACTTTGGAAAAAGAAGAAGCGTGGCTGCTGTATCCACAGCGAAAAGCATTGAGTCATGCCAGCCAGTTATTGATTGATTTCTTATTACAAGAATTACCAAAACTCTAATTATTGTCTCAAATAATGTGACAGTGTTATACCGTTAGCACTGATTATCTCTGCTCGTCATCTCGATAGAATTGCCCCATCAATATTTCGGAGCAATTCATGATGTCTATCTATCGCTACTCTCTACTCGCCGCCACTCTTTTGCCTCTTATCGGTTGCAATCAGTCTGTTGTCACGGAGCCATCTGTTTCTCTGGAACCGTCAGCAGCTTCGATCAAAACAACGGAAGCGCGCCCAATTCAAGTCATCCAACTTGAATCGAAATCTCAACAAGCCAGCAAAACCTTTACGGGTAAGCTCCAATCGGTTGAAACAGCAGGCGTGGCTTTTCGCGTTCCCGGTACCATTCAAGAATTGTTAGTAAAAACTGGCGACAGCGTTAAGAAAGGCCAAGCGATAGCTCAGCTAGATCCGCACGATTACCAAGTTGCGTTAGAGGAGCTACAAGCTCGTGCGTTAGAAGCAAAATCGGCTCATAAATTAGCAAAAGCAGAATTAGCTCGAGTGAGACAAGCGATTGCTGACAACGCGATTGCCAACGTTAATTTAGACCGTGCGATCAGCGGCTATGAACGCAGCGAAGCCGCCGTTAAAGTGGTTGAGCAAAACATTCGTAGAGCCAAAGACTCGGTTCGCTACACTCGCCTGCTTGCGCCATTCGATGGCGTGGTTGCATCTTCAAATTTCGATCAATACGAACAAGTACTTCCGGGAATCTCGGTTTTCACCATTCACAAGCCAGAAAAGCTTGAAGTCACCATTGACGTACCTGAAAACTTAATTCATCAATTCGAAGCCGATCAACAAGCAACCATCAGTTGGTATAACGCAAAAAACTCTATCACTGGTCAAGCAACAGAGATCTCAACACTCCCTCACCCAATCAAACAAACCTACTCAGTCACTTATCGCTTAGACGACTTAGCTAAGAACGACACGCTCCGTTTACTGCCTGGTAAAGCCGTCACCCTCACTACTCAACTGGGTGAAAAAAGCAACAATTTCTGCCTACCTTACTCTTCCATCGTTAACCAATCAGGCAACGAACAAGTGTTCACCATCAAGGACTCACAAGCAATATCGGTTTCCGTACATGTTGCGTCACTCGCTGAAAACACAGCGTGTGTCGAATCAGAACTCAACGATGGTGATTATGTCGTTGTGAACGGCGCGCAATACGTTCAAGAGGGCCAACATTTTTCATCAATCCAAGTTAAAGATTTGTAGGTGAGTACCATGAACTTAGCTGACTTTGCCATAAAACAACGAACCTTCGTCTTGTTCTTCACCGCATTGAGCGTGATTGCCGGACTCTACTCTTACTTCGACCTCGGTAAACTTGAAGACCCAAGCTTCACCATTAAAACGGCCGTCGTGGTAACACTCTACCCAGGTGCATCGGCCGAAGAAGTAGAACAACAAGTCACAGACACAGTTGAAACCAAGCTCCAAGAAATGGCTAACCTAAACCGACTACGCTCGCTTTCTCGTCCGGGTATGTCGATGGTGTTTGTTGACTTAAAAGAATCGCTGAACTCAAAAGAACTGCCACAAGAGTGGGACTTACTTCGTCGTAAAGTATCAGACATGAAAATGCTGTTACCAAGCACGGCACAGATCAGCATCGTACAAGATGAGTTCTCTGAAGTGTACGGCATGCTTTTCTCTGTGTATGGCGCAGATGCTTCACCCTCAGAACTTCGCAGCTACGCGGAAGAGTTACAACGTCGCATTAAGACCGTAGACGGCATTAAGAAAGTCGAGTTGCACGGCGTTCAGCCTCGCGTGGTTCATATCGATATTCCAGACGAACGCTTGGCTCAATATGGTTTATCCATGGCTCAGGTTTGGAGCCAACTGAACACACAGAACACCACATTTGATGCGGGTAAATTCTCTGCCGGTGGCGAGCGTATTCGTGTTCAACAGTCGAGCCAATTCACTTCGCTCGCTGATATTAAAAATCTGATGATCAAAGGTGGCGTGAGTGAGTTAGGAACGGGCCTGCTACGACTTGGTGATATTGCTGAAGTGACCATGGGTTATCAAGAACCGATGATGACGGAAAACCGCTACAACGGTGTCCCAGCAGTAACACTCGCAATGAGCCCTGTCTCTGGTGTGAATGTGGTATCTTTGGGCGATGACATCAACCGCATCGTTAATGAGTTCCAAGCATCACTTCCATTGGGTGTTGAAGTCGCAACCGTTGCGAACCAACCTGAAGAGGTTCAAAAATCCATAGATAACTTTGTTAGTAACCTACTTGAAAGTGTCGCGATTGTGTTTGTCGTGCTGTCTATTTTCATGGGCTTAAAGAGTGCAACGATCGTTGGTTCAAGCTTATTGCTGACAATTCTACTAACG
This sequence comes from Vibrio sp. QJM3NY_15, assembly GCF_057785995.1. Classification (NCBI taxonomy): domain Bacteria; kingdom Pseudomonadati; phylum Pseudomonadota; class Gammaproteobacteria; order Vibrionales; family Vibrionaceae; genus Vibrio; species Vibrio sp. QJM3NY_15. The sequence continues at coordinate 1,738,217 of NZ_CM173517.1, read as the reverse complement.
CTGATCTACATGAACATTACTGCAATTGATTTGCACCGTGTGTCTCTCGGTACATTTATACTCGCACTTGGCATGTTGGTTGATAATGCAATTGTGATTACCGACATGATGATCGTAAAGATCAACAAAGGTATCGACCGTACTATTGCGGCTATCGATTCAGTGAAAGAGACAGCAACTCCACTGTTTGGCGCTACCGTTATCGCAATCATGGGGGCGAGCCCGGTTATCTTCTCTCAGACAGATGCCGCTGAATTTGCGAGTTCGGTATTCTTAATCATCGCTTCTTCACTTCTGTTGTCTTGGTTCGTGGCAATGACGTTCACCGCCCTGATGTGTTGGATGTTCATCAAACCAACCAAACAGAAAACAGACACCAAAGTCAGCTTATACCGCAAGAGCGTTAACTGGACAGTCGATAACCCATTGAAAGCGTTGAGTGGCTTGATTCCACTGATCTTAGTGACGGCTTTTGCTATCCCAAGTGTCGCGATTAATTTCATTCCTCAAGCAGACAGACCGATATTGTTCCTTGATTACTGGCTACCAAATGGTGCCAAGGTTGAACAAACGTCGGAAGACATGAAACGCATCGAAGCGTGGTTACTTGAACAGCCTGAAGTGGAAAGTATCTCGACTTATGTCGGTGCAGGAGCTCCCCGCTTCTCTGTCACCATTGAGCCAGAACCGTTCGACCCAGCCTATGGACAGATCCTAATCAACGCGACTGATTTCCCATCATTGAGCCCACTAATTGCCCGTGGTGACGAATGGTTAACTCAAGAATTTCCTAACGCCGACCCGCGCTTTAGAAGCTTGAAACTGGCGACTTCAGACAAGTTCAGCGTCGAAGTACGCTTCTCAGGCCCAGATGTAGACGTTTTACATGGCCTATCGAACCAAGCGAAAGCCATTTTCCAAGCACATCCAGATACCAAGTACGTGCGTGATGACTGGCGTCAAAAGAGCAAAGTGTTAGAGCCGGTCATCAATCAAGATAAGGTTCGCCTTGCAGGTATTAACCGTGCTGACATTGCCTTTGCGATGAAACGTGCGTCTGAAGGCATGCCTTTGGGTCGTATGAACCTAAACGATGAATTGGTCACCATTCAATTACGTGGCACTGAAAACTCAATCGAATCACTAGAAACATTACCCGTTCGATCGTTACTTGGCTTACACAGCGTGCCACTGGGTCAAGTTGTCGATGGATTTGAACTGACCAGCGAAGAGACCATGATTTGGCGTCGTGACCGCGTGAAAACCATCACAGCACAAGCCGGTGTTGGTCGTTACACCACGCCAGCGGCGGTAAGAAACTCAGTAATTGATGATATTGAAGCTATCGCACTTCCACCGGGTTACAGCCTTGAATGGGGGGGTGAATACTACGACGAACACAAAGCCGTAAGCGATATTCTTAAGCAACTGCCAAAAGCGATCTTGTTAATGATCATCATCTTAGTGGCGATGTTTAACGGTTTCAAACAACCCGTCATCATCTTCACTACCCTGCCGTTGGCAGCAACAGGTGCCACATTCAGTTTGTTGTTATTGGATAAACCTTTCGGCTTTATGGCGTTGATTGGTGCGGTAACTCTAACGGGTATGATCATCAAAAACGGCATTGTGTTAATGGACCAAATTGAGCTTGAACGTAAAGGTGGTCGCTCACTGTCGGACGCAATCAAAGAAGCGACAGTAAACCGTACTATGGCGATCTCAATGGGAGCACTAACCACCGCACTCGGCATGATCCCACTACTTACCGATCTACTGTTCGACCAAATGGCCGCAACTATCATAGGTGGCTTGGCAGCAGCGACCGTGTTGTCTCTCTTCGTGATGCCTGCGTTGTACAAACTCTTCTATCGTTCAGAAGAGAATGGCATCACGGTAAACGAAGCAATCCAAGACGCGATTGTCGTCCTTGATGCAACGCCGAATGGTAGTGCACAGACTCAACAATCAAACATCACTCAATAAGGAGCAATAAACATGTATCTATTACCTAGATTTAAAGTGGCTCCTATTGCCCTAGCCTTGTTACTGACAGGCTGTGCGGTTGGCCCTGATTACGAAAAGCCGCAAACCACTATGGCAGAAACCTTCTTGTACAGCCAAGAAAGTCAAAGCCAAAGCAAGGCAAAGCAACAACACAATCATTGGTGGACGCAGTTCAATGATCCAACGCTTAACCAGTTGGTGGCCGATGTTCAAAGCCAGAACATCCCACTCAAACTCGCAGCCGAACGAATCAACATGGCCAACTCATACAAGAGTGTCGTTGAATCTTTCAAAGTACCGACCGTCAATGTCGGCGGTGGTTACTACAACTATCAATTGAGTGAAAACGACTCCCTACTCGGCCCTGTATTTGGCGCGTCTGATGCCGTTCAATCAGCAACTGGTATGTCATTGCTTGATGCTCAACACGATGGTGGTTTCTTAGGCGCAAGCATTGCGTGGGAAATGGATTTGTTTGGGCGTATCGACAGACAATCTAACGCGGCAACGATTCGAGTGGAACAAGCCGAGATATTCCAATCAGGCTTGAACACGCTAATCACCGCAGACGTGATTCACAATTACCTTCAATACCGCGGCGCGCAAGAACGCAAAGCGATAGCAATGGAAAACATTCAAGACCAACAACGCACACTTGAATTGGTGACCAAAGTAGTTCGCAGCGGTTATGGTTCAGAGTTAGATCTCGCTCAAGCCAAAGCAATGCTCGCAGCCACAGAGTCAATTGTTCCACAGCTAGAAATTGCAGAACAAGTTCACAAGCAGCGTATGGCAGTGTTGTTGGGAGAATCGCTAGCGAACATCAACCAACGGTTAGCGGGTGAATTTACCTTGCCACGCATGAACGATGTTATCCCAACGGGCTTACCTTCTGACTTGTTGGAACAACGCCCAGACATCCGAATAGCAGAGCGTGAAATGGCGGCCATTAACGAAGAACTTGGCGCAAGCATCGCCAATCGTTATCCAAAGTTCTTCTTAACGGGCACACCAGGCGTTACGGCTGGAAGCTTTGATGACCTGTTCAGCAGCGACTCATTTGGTTGGGCAGCGTCTGCGGGTATCAGTTGGAACGTGTTTGATGGTGGCCGAGGTGAAGCCATGGTTGAGATGAACGAAGCAAGATTTCGCTCGGCAGCACTCAACTACCAACATTCGGTAGACAGCGCATTCGCAGAAGTTGATTCAAGCTTGTTTGCTTACGGTCGTAGCCAAGAGAACCAAAAGCGCATTGATGAAGCAACAGACGCGGTCGATAACGCCGTGAGCAAAGCCAAATCCTTGTACAAAGCTGGCCTAGTGGATTACTTATCGGTGTTGGATGCTCAGAGACAACAGAAAATGATGCAAGACCGCCAAGTCGCCGCCAAACTGCAAACCGCTAACACCACGATTGCGGTATACAAAGCGCTAGGCGGTGATTGGAAAGTCGCAAACGAGACACAAAGCGTTGAAGTAGCCTCTTTGAACTAGAAAACCTACACGTTACTTATCAAGTGATAAGCTCAAAAAAATACCGCTGAATAGTTCAGCGGTATTTTTGTAATCATATAAAACGCTATTACTTAACTTGATGACGCTTCGCCCACTCTTGCGCGGCATCACCCATCGTCAATCCTGTTGCTCTCTTCATCCAAAGCATGAAATCGCGGTCGAACTTGAACTGCTCACCAAATTGGGATTTGAAATATCGACGAACATTCTGAGTCGTTTTGTAGCTATCCGTGATCAACGTATTCTCATCAATGTGATTTTTGTGCCAATCAACCTTTTCCATGATCTCTCATCTTCCTTAAAACGCACAATCGAACCACGCCAACACTATTTACTGTTTTCCTTGCCTTGTAGATGCTCTGCGTACTTCCTAGAAATCCATTGAGGAATATGGAACCCTGTTTTACGAACCAGATACCAATCTATTGCAGCAAGAATGACTAAACCAATTATAGTTCCCATAATAATTCCTCCATGAACAGTTTATTAGTCGGTCAACTCCAAGATAGCACTTGTACTTCCTTCCACCTAGCCTTATAACCAGCCGTCATTTTGTTGTAGTTCGCTTCGGTCATCGCTCGCTTATTTGGCTTTATCAACATATTGAATGCGTCATCTAATCCATAGGGAGTAAACAGTTTGATGTTTTCTGAATTATCGAGAGTAAACCCAATCGCAAACGCAGAAAGCCAAGATTCAATGCCTTGTTCTACACGCTCGTATGGCTGAATCAAACAACCGAATTTCTTAGCATAGCGCTCATGTATGGTTGCTTGGTTTTTCACATCCACGTCTACGCAATGGCTCAATCGTGAACTAATACGACTTTTGAATTCATCTTCGGTGAAAAGATTAGAGTTGTCGAAATAGACAATATCAAAGTCTTTAACCTTATCGAGAAGCGGTTTACGTTCGATGCTATTCCAGATAACTTGAGTAATAGCCCCTCCAGCAATATAGAAGTTTGGCAACCCTACTTCACCACACACTTTAGCGGTTTCGATTAACTCAGGAACTTGCTGAATTAGGGATTCAAGTTTTTGTGTGTTCATCTTAACCTAATGATGCTGCGTTAAGTCGTGAGCAACGAACGCCGCACAGCAAGCTCGAATAATAAATGACGTAGACAGCGAATCAACTCGAAACATTAGTTAAGCTTTTTGATTCGCCGAAATTATGGCTTGAGCTATTTTAGCCCTATGATTCATTTCCCACTCAGTTAGTGTTAATGAAGCTTCTTCACGTGCTTTCTTTGAAGCCATTGCAAACACTTCATCTTGTCTTGATTTAGGAATAACGACAATACCCTCTACATCAGCAACAATGACGTCCCCCGTAGAGACGCTTGTTCCCCCACAAGTGATTGAAACACCCAATTCAGAATAGACCTCCTTTTTTCCCGGTACCGGGTGGACGCCTTTCGCAAAAACTGGAAACTCCATATCTGAAATTTCACTCAAGTCCCGAATCACACCATCAATAATAAAGCCTTGTATCCCTCGACTCTTAGCGACTGCGCATACATTGCCGCCAGCTACCGCATATTTACTATCAACGCCATCAACAACAATGATAGACCCCTCGGGTGCTTCGTATATTGCAGCGTGAAGCATTAGGTTATCACCAGAAGTTAACTGAACCGTAAATGCTTCACCAGAAATTCTCGGCATACCCTGCCAAAGAGGACCAATATTAAAATCAATAAAGTGGTCGTTACTCAATATGTTTCCGTAATCGGTGGTCGCTAATTCAGAAAAATCTTGCTTCATATTTACACTCCATGTTTAAACTAAGTCTGGTGCCGGATTGAGGTGTGAGGCACTCAACACGATGCTTCGGCATATGCCTAATCACAAAAATTGCACAGTAAAAGCGCCACACATATCGAATCGATTTTAGATTGTTTATTATGCTTATGGCTCAGAAACCAAGGCACTTTCATTTACCCTAACGTACATCAAATGCTTATCGTAAAAGTCACTTTTTACACAACCATGTTGTAACGCTTTTTTATAGATTGAAGCCACAAATATATCGGCGACACTAAAGCTGTTACCCACTGCCAATCCTGATTCACGGCAAATTGACGTACTTAGCTTTTCTAAGCACCTCATAATCCAATCCCCACGAAGTTCGCGCTTTGACATTTCATCTAACTCTGGATGCATGAACTTTAATACGGTTCTGTTTTGGGGTGAGTGGATGCTGGTATTTACGTACTCGCAAACTCTTCGGATATGAGTTTTTTCATCAAGATTTTTGCCAAATAAGGTTGGTTTAGGAAAGCGTTCTTCCAGATACTCGATAATCGCCATTGATTCAGAAAACACAGAACCATCGACAGAAAGTGATGGAACATAACCAAAAGGGTTTATATCTAAGTACGTTGTCGCTAGTTCGCTAGTTCGCTAGAGCTCACCTCTATTCTATCGAAATGTATCCCCTTGAAGTTGAGCACCCACTCCACTCTTTCAGAGCTGTTCGAGCCCCTTGCGCTATAAAGTAAAACTTCCATGCATCCTCCCGACTATCAAACCAATACTAACCACGATAAAAAAATCAAATCACCAAGCGAAGAAAATAACCCTATATTACGTTCTACTTTTGGCAGCAGGAAAGCCTAAGAAAGCCGTAATAATCGCGTATGTGCGAAAGGTAATTGTGAGCCTTAGCACTATGCTAAACGATGGCACCATGTGGGGTCGAAGCACAACCAAGAACTGGTCATTGATGCTATAGTCTCTTGTTATGTGTTAGTTTCTGTATCGAACAATACCATCCCAGTTTTCGCGATCTGAAAAATCATTAACCCCTATAGATGACTTATTACCTGATTCTTGAATAACCTCTTCTAGAAGCTGCGTCGACCACTTAAACGTCTCCAGTGCTTCACCTAGGCTATTGTGATGAAAAACTGATATATGAACTAACAAGCCGGTAGCGCTAATACTGTCTAGTACTCTATTAGACACAGCATTAATTGTTTTCATTGCGCAACTAATTGAAAACAAAACTAATGAGTGATTTAGTTCAAAAGCTTCGCAACTGTACAAGCCGTCTTCATACGTTTTTGCGACATCCACCATAGATTTAACGGCGAGATCTAAATTACTTTCACAGCTTAAAATTACAAAATAAGGGTCATCGTAATCATCAATCCCTTCTATGTATGAACTCAACTCTTTACTAATTTCCAAGCTATTAAAAATTTTACTACTTAACATGTTTGACCTTTATTTTGATAAATTATCGCTAGCCCCTAACGTCCAATTAAGCAGCTAACAACGTTATTAATATACTCAGAATCACTCAAGCTAAAACCATTAAAAATGCTACGTGTTGGCTTTCGGCTTAAATTGTTTGTTATAGTTTCATTTGTTTGAAGTACTGTTTATATTTTGTATTTTCCAAATAACCTAATTCTTCATACAGTAATTGAGCTACAACGTTATCAAGCGATGTTTCTAGTTCAATACCTTTCGCATTAGTGTCTCTGGCATACATTTCTGCAAATTCCATTAGGGCTCGTCCAAGTCCTAATTCCCTTGCCTCGGTAGATACATAAAGATCATTTAACGCCCAGTATTTTTTTAACGAAATTGAACTGAATCCTTGGTATAACGTTACAAAACCAAGTACTTGCTCTTTAGCTATTGCTAGGAGAAAAACACCACTTCCATCATTTAACCTAGAAGCTATCCAATCTGAAGATTCACTTTTACTAGCTGCACTATCTAGGCTCACCGACAACTGACGGTAAGCATGAAAAAGCATAGATAATTGCTCTATATCTTCAACTTTTGCTTCACGAAATTCCATTTTTACCTCTTAAGTTACAACGCATTGTTTAAGGTGTGAGGCACGTAATGCCAAAGCTACCGTAACCACCTTAAACACTAAAACAAACGCATAGTAAAATGCCACGTGTTGCGAATTATTATTGAACAGTTTGTTCGTTAATAGTTGTGCTCTTGCGTACGGTGATAAAAGTCAGAAGATAAGTTCACTCGTTTAAAAAGATCGCTATACATAACAAGCTCAAGTAAAGCTTGCATCGCGACTCCATACTCGCTCAGTTTTTGGTCATCATGACTCAATTCATAATGCTCATCATATGCCGTTTCATCATAACCAGACATACCATAAAGTCCGATAGCATAACGGTTGCTCCAATCTCCGATATTTTTCCTTACTCGTTCACGGGTCTCTTCGGACCTATAGGTGTCCTCTAACTTGTTACTCGCGCGCTCAGCGTTAATCAACCTCAACAACTCAACTTTATGCGTACCGGTCAACTCAGAATCATTTGCCTTAACTTTCTCTTGAATTTGTGTGTCTATAATTCCATCCAAATCTGACCAAGTATCTAACTTATCCTCTTCGTATTCTTCAAGCGCTTCCCAACTGTCTAAGGGCTTGTTTGCTTGATCCCACCATTCAATGTACTCATTGAGAGTTTTATTGAAACCAGCTTCTGTATGAATGTAAACAACGCCTTCAGCAATCACTACCGCGTAAATACTTTCACTTTCATAGTTATCAATTAATACTTTTAGCTTAGGCTCAAGTTCCTGAAAAATTAAATCCGAGTTTAAACTCCTTCTCATAAAGTTTCCCTATTCAACTAACGCTCAATTAAGTAACTGACAACACTATCAATACACGCAAATTTACCAACGAAATAACTGAAGCTAAACCGAGCTAAAAATGCCAAGCGTTGGCAGTCTGCTTAAATTCCTTGTTATAAATTTTTGTATGGGTTCATCCATGACTTAGGAAATTTGGAGAACAACGTATAACTAATTGCTTCACGTAAACTAAACTTACCTAAGAGGCACATTACTAAAGAAAAAACGCTCGCGACACATACAACACCCGCATACACCGACAGTATTAACACTAAGAGTTGTGAACCTAAAAATTGATAAACACTATACTCTGAACCATTTAATTGACTTAAAGGTAAATTAAGATCAACGCCAAACCAGCCTGCTAACAACATGCTTAATTTAGTACATATGAAGATGCCCAGAGTTACACCCAAAAAGCCAACATAAGACGTGATTTTTTGATATTTCATCGGCAATCGATACTGTGCTTTGATCGCTTTAATAACCATTACACCACCCTTATTTATAACAACTATTAGACTGAAAAATTCTGCATTCAAATACAGAATCATTCAATCCAGTTTCATATGGGCGGAACTCTACCACAATTAATTTTATAATTTCAGTGACTTAAAGCACAGATAAGCACGTCGAATAATAAGATAAAGAGCATTTTTACACCGTATAGTTCTAGCGAAAATCGTCCTGAACTGTATATAGCCACTGTTCATCTACACGTACCCCAAACACAAAAAAGCCTGCCATCTATGGGAACATAAATGGCAGGCTTTATACGTTAGTTAGGCTTGTGAGTCGCTAGATTACGCGGCTTCGAATGCTAGGGCTTTCTTTTCTACCTGACGGAAGATAAGCGTTAATACGCCATTTACGGCTAGGTAAAATGCACCAGCAATGCCGAACACGGTTAGCGTGTCGTAGGTTTGCCCATTAATACGCTGAGCGTAGCCCATCAAATCCATGATAGTGATGGTGCTTGCCAGTGATGTGCCTTTGAATACCAGAATCACTTCGTTCGAGTAAGCTGGAACAGCGCGGCGCAGTGCGTATGGCAGCAACACTTTAAGCGTTGCGATTTTGTCCATACCTAGTGCGCGACATGCTTCCCACTGCCCTGCTGGAATGGCGTTGAATGCACCTCTGAACAGTAGCGTGCTGTATGCAGCGGTGTTCAAAGCTAATGCTAACATCGCGCAGAACCAAGGTTGGCTTAACCATGTCCATAGGAAGCTTTCACGAATCCAATCGAATTGACCTGGGCCGTAATACACCAAGAAGATCTGTACCAATAATGGTGTGCCCGTGAACAGCGTAATAAGGCCACGAGTGAACCAATGTATTACTGGTAATCTTAGAATCAGCGTTACTGTCATCAACAGTGACAAGATACAACCAACAAGCAGTGAAGCGCCTGTCAGTTGAAGGCTGGTCACTAAACCTTCAAGCATTTGAGAGAGGTATTGTTGATTCATGCCATTGCCCCTTTATTACCCAAACCTTGAATAGAGAACTTACCATCAATCACTTTTACCAATCTTTGCGTGATTAAAGTGATGATTAAGTAGATAGCCGCTGCTGTTGCGTACCAAGTGAATGCTTCGTGCGTGGCTGCTGATGTTAATTGCGCTTGCTTCAATAGATCGGTTACGCCAATCAGTGAAACCAGTGCAGTGTCTTTCAAGAGAACCAACCATTGGTTCGTTAAACCTGGTAGTGCGTGTCTTACAGCTTGTGGCAATACAACTCTGAAGAAGGCGCGAGATTGAGGAATACCCAATGCACTCGCCGCTTCTCTCTGCCCTTTACTTACTGCTTTCAATGCACCACGAATGGTTTGTGAAGCATAAGAAGCGAAGATAAGTGACAACGCAACAACACCAGATAAGAACGGGCTCACTTCAATAAAATCACCAGTGATCATGAAGAGCACTTGTGTTGAACCAAAGTAGATAAACAAAACCACCAAGATTTCTGGTAGCCCACGTACGATAGTCACGAACGCAGTTGTCGGCCATTTGATTGCAATACGACGAGACATTTCACCGCCAGCAAACAATACCGCTAAAACTAATCCAACCAATAGGCTTACGAACGCAAGCTGAACTGTCATCCAGCTTGCTTCGACGAGCCCTAAAGAGTAACCCGTTAACTGCATATTACTTACCGAAGTACTTGTTGAAGATCTTGTCGTATTCGCCGTTCGCTTTAACCGCTGCAAGTGCTGTGTTCAGCTGTGCAACGAGCTCTGGGTTGCTTTTGTTTACTGCGATACCGAAACCGTTACCAAAGTATTCTTGGTTCGTTACTTGCTCGCCAACATACGTTAGGTTGTCTTGCTTCTTAAACCATTCCGCTACTACCGCTGTGTCACCAAATACTGAATCAATACGACCGTTTTTCATGTCGATGAATGCATCTTGGTAGCTTGAATAAGGAACAGCTGTTACGCCAGTCATTTGCTCAAGTAGGAAGCTTTGGTGAGTAGAACCGTTTTGAACACCGATACGCTTGCCTTCAAGGGCTGCTTGGTCTGCTACTTTACCTTCGATAGAGATGAATGCTGCAGAGTTGTCGTAATAAGCATCAGAGAAGTTCACTTGTTGAAGACGTGCTTCAGTGATATCCATTGCCGAGATAGCCGCATCGTAACGTTTGAATTTAAGAGCTGGGATCAGGCTATCGAATGCTTGATTGTGGAAAGTACATGTCGCTTTCATCTCTTCACAAATTGCGTTTGCTAGGTCTACGTCAAAACCTTGGATTTGGTTGTTCTCGTCCATGTATTCGAATGGTGCGTAAGTTGCTTCCATTGCGAATTTGATTTCTTCTTGAGCCGCTGCGTTGAAAGAAGCAAGGCCGATAAGTGAAGCTAGTAGAATCTTTTTCATTTTGTTACTCCGAATACATTGTGATAGTGGCCTGTGGCCATTCTTATAATTTGATTGTTTTAATCGATGTTGTGTTTAGCTAAATCTAGTGAGTTAACTTAGGTTTAATGAGTAAGGTACTCGGCAAACTCTGGAGTCTGCGGATTAATAAATGCATCGTTGGTGCCGTGTTCAACGATGTAACCCTTCTCAAGGTAAAGAACATGGCTTGCAATCTTCTTGGCGAAATCAACTTCGTGAGTCACAACAACCTGAGTGATCCCTGTGCCGCTTAACTCTTTAATGATGCTAACAACTTGGTTGGTGATCTCTGGGTCGAGTGCTGCAGTTGGTTCATCAAACAGCAATACATCGGGCTTCATCATAAGAGCACGAGCAATCGCAACACGTTGTTGCTGACCACCAGACAGTTGCAATGGCCAAGCGTCTGCTTTGTCTGCAAGCTGTAAGGTGGTTAATACCGCCTTTGCTTGTTTGATGGCTTCTTGCTTATCTAAGCCTGCAACTTTGGTTGGCGCTTCAATCAAGTTTTCCATTACCGTCATGTGCGGCCACAAGTTGTATTGTTGGAAAACCATGCCGACTTTACGACGAAGTTTAAGCCCCTGCTTCTCTTGGATCTGACTAGCAAAGTCGAATTGCTCGTTAGCAATGTCTAATTCGCCGTTGTCCGCAATTTCTAGCAGGTTCAAAACACGCAGTAGTGAACTCTTACCAGCGCCGCTTGGGCCAAGCAGTACCAAGGTTTCGCCACTCTCACAGTTAAAACTGATGTCGTGAAGAACTTGGATATCGCCATATGATTTGTTGATGCTCTTTACTTGAATACTCATGCCGGATTACTGCATTAATTGTCATTTGTTGGTTATTCTATTCAAACTGAACTTTTATGCAAGATAAATGTATAAAAAACTAATTTGTTGAATTTTTGTAACAGATATTGCATAAAAAATAGTCTCAATGACTGGTCTTACATCTATAAATCACAAGTTATTGATAAGATTAGTTTAGAGCTAAAAGGCAAACGTTTTACTGATAATTTATAAATCATCACTGGGTTGTAAATCTATGAACACACTTCCCTATTGATTTAGAATTACTTGCATAAAAATTAGGGTTAAAAAGCCAGCTTCACAACCATCTTGGTGTACAGGAAATGCTTAATTTTCCCTTTAAGCAGTTTCTGTTGATTCAATCAGTGTTAAGAAAATTTTGGAAATTGAGTTTCCTAGGAAGCGTCACGCGGCAATAAATGCTTTAATGGCATCGATTCTCAATAACAAGTTTTCAGCAGCGAACAACACGAATTACAAGCTACAAGCCACCTATTCTTAAAGCGACAACACATTAAGGCAGTCATATGCAAAACGATGTCTCTTCTACGCTCGACTCGACTCAGCGCTCTACTCAAAAAGCGTCAGAACCCAAACCTGAGAAGAAAAGCCTCAGTATTCTATTCGAGCTCAGCAAATTCATTCAGCCTTACAAAGGCCGTGTTATTGCCGCGTTGATCGCGTTGATCTTCACGGCGAGCTTAACCCTTTCGGTCGGACACGGTATCCGCCTTCTTATTGATCAAGGGTTCAGTCAACAATCGCTATCAGACTTAGGCAGTGCGATTCAATTCATCATGGTGGTGGTCGTGTTAATCTCGATTGGCACCTTCTTCCGCTTCTATTTAGTCTCTTCTGTTGGTGAGCGAGTAAGTGCGGATATACGCCTGTCGGTTTTCAATCACGTGGTGACGCTTCACCCGAGTTACTTTGAAACGAATGGCAGTGGCGACATCATGTCGCGCATCACAACCGACACAACTCTGCTTCAAAGCATCATTGGTTCGTCGTTTTCTATGGCGATGCGCAGCGCGCTGATGTGTATTGGCGCAATCATCATGCTATTCGCGACCAACATTAAGCTAACGCTGATTGTGTTGGCCTCGGTGCCGTTTATCCTGATTCCGATTTTGGTATACGGTCGACGAGTAAGAGCCCTATCCCGTCAAAGCCAAGATTCGATGTCCGATGTGGGCTCTTATGCCGGTGAAGCGATTGAACACATCAAGACGGTGCAAAGCTACAGCCGAGAAGAACAAGAGAAAGCGTCATTCGCAATTGAAGTAGAAAAGGCTTACGAGATTGGTCGCCAACGCGTAAAACAGCGTGCGATTCTAATCTCTGGTGTGATTGTTATCGTGTTCAGTGCGATTGCAGGCATGCTTTGGGTTGGCGGCAGTGATGTTATCAACGGAACTATGTCGGCGGGTGATCTGGCTGCATTTGTCTTCTATGCGATCATGGTCGCTTCATCGCTAGGTACGATTTCTGAAGTGATGGGTGAATTGCAACGTGCGGCAGGTGCGACAGAGCGATTGATTGAAATTCTACAAGTTGAAAGCCACATTGTTGCGCCTGTAAAAAACCCAACATCACTGGATAACGTGACACCAGAAGTCGCTTTTGATGATGTGACCTTCTGTTACCCATCAAGACCCGATCAGCCCGCAACAAGCAACCTCACGCTAACGGCCCATGAAGGTAAAGTGTTGGCATTGGTTGGCCCGTCTGGCGCAGGTAAAACCACCCTATTCGAACTGCTGCAACGTTTCTATGACCCACAAGTGGGTAAAGTGACGCTAGGCGGTGTTGAACTGAATCAGTTTGATCCGAATGAACTGAGAAAGCAGATGGCGTTGGTTCCTCAGCAACCCGCTCTGTTCAGTAACGATGTATTCCATAACATCCGATACGGAAACCCAGAAGCAACGGACGAACAAGTTATCGAAGCGGCGAAAAAAGCGCACGCACACGAGTTCATCCAAAACTTACCTGAAGGCTATCACAGCTTTCTTGGTGAACGTGGCGTGAGATTGTCTGGCGGTCAGCGTCAGCGTATCGCTATCGCTCGTGCCATCTTAAAAGATCCGAATATTCTCTTATTGGATGAAGCAACCAGTGCGCTAGACAGTGAAAGTGAGCATCATGTTCAACAAGCTTTAGAAGAATTAATGCGTGGCAGAACGACGATCATTATCGCGCACCGTTTATCAACAATTAAACACGCCGACCAAATTGCAGTACTCGATAAAGGACAGTTGGTAGACATCGGCGACCACCTGTCGCTCATCAATAGCTGTGAACTGTACCAACGCCTAGTTGAACTGCAATTCAAACACCTTAATGTGTAAACATTGAGTGGATGTGCAACTAAGTTACTGACATTGTGTGGTTTCAAGCTTCAAAAACTTAAATCACACGTGTTGCAGTTTTGTTAATTTAGCGGTAGGGTTTTTATTCCAATAACAACTTATCCCGATGAAGGATAAGTAGATAACGTTAATTACCCAGATAACACTAACTACACAGATAACAATAAGAGAGTTCGCATGGAAGCACTATTATCTGACTACCCGGTAGTAACAGAAATCCCTGTCGCTTGGGGAGAAATGGACGCACTCAATCACGTTAACAACGCCGTATATTTTCGCTATTTCGAAACCGCTCGCTTAGATTTTTTCAAGCACGTTGAGCTGATGGAAGAGATGGCGATTACCAAAGTTGGCCCTGTTCTTGGCGACACTTACTGTAAGTATTTCCGCCCAGTCACATATCCAGACACTCTGATGATTGGTTCTCGTGTCACCGACATTCAAGACGACCGCTTCACCATGGAATACGCGATCGTCAGTAAGACTCAACAAAAGCTGACGACAATCGGTACTGCGACCATCGTTATGTTCGATTTTGCGTCTAACCAAAAAGCGTTGCTTTCACTGCGTTTAACCAGTGAAATCGAAAAGATGAACACGTTGAAAAGCCCATGCTTCAAACAGGAAGCAGTGACGGAATAACCTATTCGCTAATTGAAAAAGACTCAGGAAATTTCAGACATTAAAAAGCCACTCGATTGAGTGGCTTTTTGTTTGTTCTTCTGGACTTATAAGCTTTTGGCTATAGACCTTGCACGTATTGAGCGTTAGTACGAACTTCGACTAGCTGCTCTAGGTTCTGTTGTGAACCATCAACGCCGTCAATCAAACCTTGGAAGTGTTTGATAAGCTCTACTTTGTCTTGTACTTCTTTCGAACCTGCACCGATGTTGGTTAGGTCAATGAAGAACTCATCGAACAGACCCGAGAAATCCGTTACAGCGTCATGGTTTAAGAACTGCTCGTGGTTGTAAATGCTTGGGTAGCCGCCCTTCTGTTTATCAACCGCGAAAGAGATGCCTTTCACGTTAGTAATCGTGGTCGCTTTCTCACACTTCAACATACAACCCGCTTCGATGCTTGGCTTGTTACAACCAACGGTTCTTTGGAAGAAACACTGACGGCTGGTCATCATCAAGATTGGGTGGTAGATGCTGTAGAACAGTTTGAAGTTCTCTGGGCGACGAATATGACGAATCTGACCTTTGTTGATCTCGTTCGAAATGAAAGCACCGGCACAGTTAAGCTCTTCTTGCAGAGTCACTAAGGCATGAGAGTTGGTCGTGTTCATGAACGGACCCGCAACCCACTCGATACCCATTTCGTAAGCTTTGTAAGCAATACCCGTGTTGTTGGTTACGATGCGAGCTGGCTTGATCTCTTCCAGAATACGAACCGCTTCGTCGTAGTCTTTACCGATCAATACTGCAGGGAACCAAGGAATCAAGCGTGGGTTTGCAGCCAAGATATCGATGTACTTGTTACAACGCTTCTTGAAGCTTTCAGGTAGTTTGAAGTAAACATCCGCTTCAGTCACATCACACAGGTGCAAGTCTTCCACATCCGCGATCAGCATCGACATGGTTGGCTTGTCGTTCATCTTAGGATGTTGTGGTAGTGCTGGCACGTCAACGTGCTTAATCACATCTACAGAGCCATTAAGAACGAAGTCGATTTCATCTTTAAGATTAGACACTTCTTTCAAAGGAATAATCAGGCCAGCATCAAGGTTATCGTAGTTGTAGCTCTCTAATGCATGAACTGCACTCTTAACAGCTTTGAAACGCTTCTCAAGTAACTCTTGATCGATCGCCTTCTCACCTGCCGCTATCAGTAGCGATTTAGATTGAAGCGTAAAGTTCTCTTTTGCTGTGTTCACTGTCACCGTGAATGGTTGACCCAATTTCGCGCTAAACGACAATGACACTGGTGTTTTACGAATATCAAGGAATTCGATCTTGTCGCGCATTTCGCTGCCTAGCGCATTCTTAGCTTCGTAAAGATCGCTGGTCACTTCTTGAATTTGCACAACAGAGATTTCATTGTTCTCTTTCGTCGCTTTATCTACAGCGTAATTCATGCTGTTGTCGCGAGGGTTATCGATGAACATGTCTTTCGTTAGGTTGCCCTTAAGGAAAGAGTTGGTGAAATCACGGTTGAATACTTTGTGTAGGTTCGAATCGTCTTCGATCAACAAACCACTTTCTACAAAGCTATCAATCTGTTTGCGCCACGTGTCTACCACTGTGTATACGTAGTGTGCGCCTTTGATACGGCCTTCTACTTTCAACGAGTCAACTTTTGCGTCAACCAGTTCAGGTAGGTCGTAGTAAGCAGAGTTATCTTTCAGGTTCAGTGGAAACTTGTTTCCTGCATCGGTGATTTCGTATTCATCACGACATGCTTGGCTACAACGGCCACGGTTACCTGAGTTACCCACACTTACTGAGCTTGAGTAACATTGGCCAGAGAATGCGATACACAAAGCGCCATGTACAAACACTTCGGTTAGAACATCGTGATCGTGTGCCACTTCCGTCAGCATTTTGATTTCTGGCAGGTTCAATTCACGAGACAAGTTAACGCGCGTCGCGCCAATCTTAGACAAGAACTTAATCTGGCCTTCGTTGTGCGTAGTCAGCTGAGTCGATGCGTGAACATCTAATGATGGGAAATGCTTTTTCACCAAATCGAACAAACCAAGATCCTGGACAATGATGCCGTCTAGTTTGGTGTTCACTAGTTGGTTTAACAGTTTAGTGATGCTCTTAATTTCATGCTCCAGCAGCACAACGTTAAGAGTTAGAAACACTTCACAGCCATATTCATGAGCAAGGCGAATCACACCATTCAACTCATCTAACGACAGGTTAGAGGCTCTGTTACGAGCGTTGAAGGTGTCTAAACCGCAATAAACCGCATTAGCACCTGCTACGATAGCTGCTTTAATCGCCTCTACATCGCCACCTGGGGCTAATAACTCAATCTTTCTGCTCATTTTTGAAGTCGCTCACTTACTTATAATTTTTAAGCCGCGTATTCTACCTACATCACGATCTCTTTACCACCTAACAACACTTTTCAAACTAAATGACCTCAATAATGCCAAACGAATCCGATTTACCTATCCTTTATTCTTTAAGACGTTGTCCTTACGCTATGCGTGGAAGAATGGGCATTGCCTTATCAAAACAACAAGTGTTGCTCCGTGAAATTGTCACCAAAGATAAGCCTAGCGAACTATTGGCTAGTTCACCAAAAGGCACTGTTCCAGTATTGGTATTACCAGATGGCCAAATCATCGAGCAGAGCTTAGATGTGATGAATTGGGCGCTTCAACAAAACGATCCTCAAGATCTTCTGCGTTCAAGTAACCCAACACTTAGCCAACAAGTCCACCAGCTCATTAAAGTTAACGATGATGAATTTATTGGTCACTTAGAAAAGTATCGTGCGTCTGTTCGTTACCGAAACATCGATACGGAACAACGTCGACAAGCCTGTGAAGGATTCATCAGCAAGTTAGAGGCATTACTCACCGACCAAGCCTACTTTTTTGGAGAAACACCAAGCTTAGCCGATTTTGCCGTGATGCCTTTTGTTAGCCAGTTCGTAAGAGTCGAGAAGAAGTGGTTTGTGCAATCTGAATATCAGAACGTTGGACGTTGGTTAAGAGCGCACCTCGAGAGTAAGCTATACACCCAAGTCATGAAGCAATACCCTTTGTGGAACGAAACTAAACAAGATTGTCTTTTTGGATAGGATTAAGTCGCTATGAATTGCTGGAGATATCCCTAGATTACCGAAGATGACTGTAAACAGTTCTAAATAAGCATAACCAGCTCTCTATTGTTATGAAAATCGTGACACTGAATCACAAGTGGTGCTATTGATAGCATATTAGATATCAACGAAAATCGCCTTTCACTCAATCACAACGTTAGTTTGAAATGCGCTATGCCAAAAAACCAAGTAAACACGTTCAATACACCTAGTCCCGATTTTAAAGGGTTCGCGAAAGTTTCACTGTTAGTGGCCTGCTCGTTAGCCCTTTCAGGCTGTAGCGCGAAAAACAAAGCAACAAACACAAGCCCATCTGCTGCGCAGCAGAATCAAGCCTACACGGCGAAAAGCTTCATTAAACCCAATAGCAAAGTCACGTTGATCCTCTCTTTTTCTGGTGGCGGCACACGTGCGGCGGCACTCTCATATGGTGTGCTGCAAGCATTGCGCGACACCAACATCCAAGTAAATGGTGAAACGGTCAATCTGTTAGAAGAAGTTGATATGATCAGTTCGGTATCCGGTGGCAGCTTTACCGCCGCCTATTATGGTTTGTATGGTGACCAGATATTCGAAGATTACGAAGAAACGTTCCTTTATCACGAAGTCTCGAAAGATCTGTTCTCCATCCTTTTATCTCCAACTTATTGGTTCTCGTACGCCACCAGAACAGACAAAGCCACCGACTATTACAAAGCCAACATCTTCGGTGAAAGTACATTTGCCGACATGCACCGAGAAGATGCACCCTACATTGTTATTAACGCGACCGACATTTCAACGAGTTCGCGTTTTTCATTCACACAAGAGTATTTTGACCTCATTTGTTCAGACTTGAATAGCTATTCTGTATCTAGTTCGGTGACGGCTTCTTCTGCCGTGCCTTTCGTTTTCACACCTGTGGTACTAGAAAACAAAAATGACTGTGACAAATCAGAGCATTTACAGCCCTCCTTTGAAGCCACGAGTTATCGCAATAGAAATCTCATCAAATCGCTAGAGTCCTATAGCAATAAGGATGATGTGAGTTATCTCCACCTTGTGGATGGCGGGATTACTGACAACCTCGGTTTACTGTCGGTATATGAGATGTCTGAATATTTGCGTTACAACGACAACGAAGAACTGAAAAACTTGTACGACAACCAGCACGCGCGCCCTATTGTCATCATTTCGGTTGATGCATCGACGACGCCAGAATCTGGCATTGGAGAGTCAATTGAAACGCCTTCCATGAAACAAACGGTGGATGTCATCACCGATATCCAGCTGCATCGCTATAACGACACAACAAAAGATTTGATCGTTGACGAGTTGCAGTCTTGGTCGGAGTTGGCCTCTCAGCAAGGTCGTAAGGTGTCTCCTTACTTCATTGAAATCAGCTTAAATAAATCAGACAACAGCGCCAAGCGATATTTGCTCAATCAAATTCCGACGGACTTTATGATAGACAAAGAAAACGTCGACCTATTGATTGAAGAAGGTAACAAACAACTTGTTGCCGATCCGGAATTCCGAAACTTCTTATCATTTGAATATAACAAATAATGCTAATCTAGTTGCTTATTAAAGCGCGATTTGGCCATCAAAATTTAGTCATAATTTCACCTTTAAAAGGATCACTATGGAATTTGAAAATAACATCTTACATCTCGGGTCATTCTTTGCAGTGACCATGGGGATCGTGGTTCTATTTATCGGTCGGAGGCTCAATCAGGTCATCGGTTTTTTGAAAGAGTTCAGTATTCCTGAACCTGTCTCTGGCGGGATTTTAGCATCGCTCCTGTTTGCGGCTCTTTACGCGATGACCTCAATTGAAGTGCAGTTTGATCTGTTTGCTCGAGATGTATTATTGGTCTACTTCTTTACCACGATTGGTATTAACTCAAGTTTGAAAGACCTGTTCAAAGGCGGAAAGCCCTTGGTTATTTTGCTAGCAATCACTATCTTCTTCATGATCATGCAGAACATCGTCGGTATTTCTGTCGCATCAATGTTTGGCCTAGAGCCTGTCTTTGGTCTACTCAGCGGAAGTATTTCGCTGATTGGCGGACATGGTACCGCGATTGCTTGGGCACCCAAGGTTGCAGAAGAATTCGGCCTAGAAAGCGCGATGGAGATAGGTATCGCCAGTGCAACATTCGGCCTGATTTTAGCCAGTCTGATGGGAGGCCCTATTGCGAAGTTTCTCATCAAGCGTCACAACCTCAAACCTGCCGACGGGCAATCAGGCTCAATCGATTCAAATGCCAAAAAGCAACAACAAGCTCTCACATCATTTCAATTTTTAGATGCCGTGTTAGCGATCCATATTTGTGTCATTGTCGGCGCGTTGCTTAATGAACTGATCAGTCAGACAGGATTACAGCTTCCACTGTTCGTATCGTGTTTGTTTGCGGGTATCGTGATCACCAACGTAATGCCAGACTCCTACCCTAGAATTTCGGGCGCAAAATGGCCGACACGCTCGCCCGCTATCGACTTAATTGCCGAAATCTCCCTGGGTACATTTTTGGCGATGTCACTAATGAGCATGCAACTTTGGACGCTCATAGACTTGGCCGCTCCTATCTTCGCGATATTGGCAATGCAGCTGCTACTGGCCGTGATAATCAATATCTTCATCGTGTTCCCTTCAATGGGTAAGACCTATGATGCAGCCGTTGTATGTGCGGGGTTTGGAGGAATTTCATTAGGTTCAACACCGACAGCCATGGCAAACATGTCGGCAGTAAGCCAGAAGTATGGGCATTCAGCGCAAGCCTTCATCATCGTGCCATTGGTATGCGCGTTCTTCATTGATTTAGCGAACGCCCTGATTATTCCTTACTTCATGAGAATGATGTAGCTGACCTTTGTTAGGACGGTATGCCACAATTTATTTAAGCGGTGTACCCCAATAAAAAGAGCCGCTCAATACAGAGCGACTCTTTTACTAATGACTAAATTTGCGCTATCACTAATGACAACCCAAAGCTTATTGAATCGCTATAGAAATCTCGACTTCAGTTTCGCCTTTGTAGAATTCAAAATCTGTCGCGTAAGTTCGAACATGAGGGCAATCTGCAGCGTTGAAATACGCCCAAACTTCACCCCATAGGTCGATCACTGCTTGAGGGAGTTCACCTTCAGCAGAAAACGTTAAGTATTTGCCTGCTTGTATTTCGGTTTCTACAAGCGCATCTAAATTGTTATCGGTAAGTGCGCTAGTACAAGCGATGACGTCAAATTCACCCGTAAAGTCAGACTCGTAATTGGTGTAGACACCATACACTTTTGAATCCGGCGTTAATTTTGGAAACGCTTGGTCAAAAAAGCCCTGCCACAATTGCCCTATCTTGGCTTTGGCCGGGTCAATCTCATCGGTATTAGTGGTTCTTACTGAAAAACCATACGCCTTTACGGCTTCAATCGTTTCTACTTTCATTCGTTTTATTCCTAAGCCAATTGACGATCTAACTGTATTGAATCCAATGTTTTGTAAAATAACAATACTAATCTTGTATCTCTTTATGGCCACACTTTTCACAGACAAGATGACGAGAAAACTCATCCATTGACGCGATAAATGGGCCAAGGAACCAACCTTTTATCATGCCTGCCCAAAACTCGCTTCGCTTTTGGTTAGGTTTGTCTGCAAACGCACTCGTCTTTCTGACCAACACAACAACATGTTGTGTGTCTTCTCTGCACGCGGTGCAATAGCATTGTTCTATGGTGTTATTCATTTGAAAGCCTATGACGTTTTGAATGAAACCTGCTGAAAATGAGGATTGTCGATACAGACTTCTAGTGTGGAAAGGTCAGTGAGTACGACAAGTTGTTCTACACCTTGAATACTGACCTTAATGCACTCTTCACGGCTATCATTGCGTTGAGTATCTAATCCGACACACTCTATCTGCTCGCCAGACTTCAGCGTTAATTTGATTGGGTATCGGTGCATACACACAATCTCAATATAATCGTAATCGTTGCAACTAATCATAATACCCCTCCAATTCATCCACCACGCTAATGCGACACGCCATACTATGCAATATGCATATAATCAATCATTTACCCAAATCACATTGATGTTTGTCCGTAACTAAACTTGCTTCTAAACTTGCTTCTAATCCTACTTCTAAACTTAGCTTAATCCAGCTTAACCCATTCACGTTTCTTCTACTCACGCCTGCTTATTCTTTCATTATTAAATAATAATCGAGAATAAAAAAATGAAACACATGAACTATTTACACTTGTTGGCTTTCTTAGGGTTAGTCGCCTCAATGATGACGTTTAATGTTAATGCGGCCACTGAAATCGATGCGAGGCACTTTGCCAATGGTAAAGCCAAATACACGCAGCTTTGTCAGGTGTGCCATGGGGACAAAGGACACGGTGATGGCCCCACTGCCGCTTCATTGCCACACAAGCCCGCCAATATCGCTAATAAACTAGGCGGCTTTTTTACCAGCCCAAGCTCTTTGGCGGATGACATTTTAGAGGGCGATGTAGAACAAGGTATGCCAGCGTGGAAAGGTACAATTACCAAGCAAGATGCTCTGGATATTCTGACGTACGTAGAAACTATCCAATAGTAAACGCTGTTCCATTCGCCTTTTAAACAGATATATCGGTTAATACTCCTCGCTCTATTGCGCTATCTACTTGGTTGATTACACTCAATTTAATGGATAGTGAATAATACGGAATGTTATGACCTTTAAACCTTTAGCACTAAGTAGCCTGATACTTGTTTCTACGGCGACACACGCCGTCAGCTTTATCGATGAAATTGATGGCCAACTCGATATGGGAGAATACCTCGCAGAAAATGCCTACGGTTTTCTTCCTGTTCCAATTTTAATTACAGAGCCTGCGGTAGGATACGGTGGCGGCTTCACCGGTATCTTCATGCACGAATCTGAAGAGCAAAAAAACACGCGTAAAGAACTCGCCGAAAAATCCATCGACGGTGGCGCGCAACTTCTTACCCCTGCAATCACTGCGATTGGCGGCTTTGCGACAGAGAATGGCACTTGGATGGCGTTTGTTGGCCACAAGCGCAGTTGGAATGAAGACTCAATACGCTACCTTGGTGGATTAGGTTATGGCGATATCAACATGACCTTTTATAGACAAAGTACTCCGAACGCCTTGTCTCCACTCGATCCAAACGAAGGTGTTGAGCTAGGACTCAAGGGCATGGGCGGGATACAGAAGCTCCAATTTAGAATACCCGACTCGCAATGGTTACTGGGGTTTTCTCAACAGTTCTTCGCACCAACACTCTCACTTAATAATCATCCTAAAGCGCAAGAAATCTTAAACAACATTGGCAACACGTCACCGACCTCTTCCGGTTTGGGTCTAATCGCCGAGTACGACAGCAAGAACAGCTTCTTGAATCCGACGCAAGGCTACAACTATGTCGCGGAATATCTTTGGTTTGGTGATGCGATTGGCAGTGACTACACCTACCAAACGTTTAATTTGGAAGGGCTGAATTATTGGGAGTTAAACAAGGAGTGGAACTTAGCATTGCGAGGACAATACAAATCATTGTCGACCAATGAACGTGTGCTTTCCCCTCAATATTACCCAGACATTGAACTCAGAGGCATCGCCCGCAATCGCTATCAAGGTGAACACACCGTCGCGGCAGAAGTTCAAGTAAGCAAACAATGGACACCACGTTGGTCAACCGCGGTGTTTACGGGAATTGGCTATGCGGGTGACAGCGATAAAGACATGTTTGATCAAAGTTCTCACGCTGCTTATGGCGTCGGTTTCCGATACCTTATCGCAAGACGCTATGGTTTGATTTCAGGGATTGATATTGCGTTCAGTGAAGAAGATACCGCCCTCTACTTCCAAGTCGGTGCTGGTATCTAATTCATTACGCTGTGCTTACCCAATAAACCAAAGCGATAACGATGAGACAAAGCGCTCCGGTAACAATAATTACTTGAGTGCTTTCCAGTACTGATAAAGGCCATCGATATCAGAAGAACACATTAACGACATTGCGCCTTTGATCTGTTCTTCGCTCCACTCCCACCATTTCATTTCTAGCAACTGAGCGATTTCAGTTTCATTGAAACGATAACGGATGTGACGCGCAGGGTTTGAACCAACAATCGAGTATGGCGCAACGTCTTTAGTCACAACTGCTCGACTTGCAATGATTGCTCCGTCACCAACCTTAACACCACTCATGATCATGGCTTCTGTGCCAATCCACACATCGTTACCAATCACGGTATCACCAGAGCGTTCGAAGCCGTCTATCGCACCTTCAAAATTCTCGTCGTCTTGATAGAAGAACGGGAAGGTACTCACCCACTGATTTTGGTGGCCTTGGTTGCCCGCCATCATAAACACAGCGCCAGAACCAATCGAACAATAGCTACCGATAATCAGCTTATCGATGTCGGTTCTATCCGGTAATAGGTAACGCGCACAGTCATCAAAGCTGTGGTTATGGTAGTAACCCGAGTAGTAGCTGTGCTCGCCCACGATGATGTTTGGGTTGGTCACTTGTTCTTTGAGTGATTTTCCGACAAACGGGCTCTCAAAATAGTTTTTCATGTTTGTACTCTTAGTTTCGTTCTTTTAGTTAGGTACTTTTGTTACGTGTTTATGGTTTTAACTGGTTTATCTGAGTGTAAAGGCCAACGTGCCCTACCGCCCGCCAGCAATATCAATAAACGAACCGGTTACATAAGAAGCTTCGTCTGATAATAACCATGCAATAGAGTTAGCTACCTCTTCTGGTGTGCCACCTCGTTGTAATGGTAGCTGCGCAGCTAGTCTGTCTACGCGATCAGGTTCTCCGCCGTCTGCGTGCATCTCAGTGTAAATGCACCCAGGCCTTACGCCATTCACTCGGATATTGCGTGAAGCAAGTTCAAGCGATAAGCCTTTAGTGAGTGAATCCATCGCACCTTTCGATGCGGCATAATCCACGTACTCAAATGGTGCTCCTGTACGAGAAGCGGCAGACGATACATTCACAATCGAACCCGCGCCATCAGCTTGCTTGATAAAGGCTTTACTGCACAGAAAGCAGCTTGATACGTTGGATTTCATGACCTTTTCAAAGCGATCCAATTCAATATCAACTAATGGTGACTGAGTAAACAAGATCCCGGCATTATTGACCAAGTGAGTCACTGGACCTAGCTTATTACGAGCAATCTCAAATAAGGATTTCACGTCCGATTCAACAGACACATCTGCCCTAACACTGATAGCAGTTCCGCCCTGCTCACGAATCTCGTTCACTAAATCTTCAGCTCGCGATTCATTGTGTATGAAGTTAACGCATACGGCATAGCCTTTACTGGCCAACAATTTAGATGTCGCCGCGCCAATGCCTCGGCTTCCGCCAGTTACAATCACTACCTTGCTCAATGAAACCTCCTAGTGCCACTTGTTTGTTATAACCTGGGTTTTCGTTACAAACTAATTGTTCGATACAACCTGAACCCACTGCGATCGCCAAGCCGGCGCTTCGAATGGGTCTGGCCAAAACTCAGTTTGCTTTTGAATTAAGCCATCAACCACCGTGTGAAAGGTGACCACCCGATCTTTCAATACACTGTCAGTCACTGACACATCCGTGACTACTGTATCACCCTCACAGACAATCGAATTGAGCGTAAACTCCCAAACACCGTTAGCTGGGTATTCAGAGTTAATTGCCGTGAAATTATCTCGCCCTACCGTTAGTTCAGACGACTGAGGCCAGTAACCTTGAAAATCTTCGGCTAGCCATTCACTTGCCTTTGCAAAATCGTTGGTGCGCATTGCATCCCAAAAACCTAATACCACTTCTTTCGGTGTCATCTCTCATCCCTAAATCATTACGTTTAAGCCAAAAACCAAACAAGTTCCTGACTACTCAATCATTGTTTAGTAAAAACCAAATAGCCTTTGCTCACATCACTGCTTTATCAATTGGAATATATGCGTATAATCCCCGCTCCATTGCGCTATCTCCATTAAAAATAGCGCCATTCACATTTTTAATGAGTACCCAATGTCGAAACTATTTTTTAAAGGCCGTATCGAAACAAGACAGAACCACGTTCTTGCTGGCTACAATGTAAACCGCGATGTTAAAGCGGGTACTGAAGAGTCACCAGTTAACGTAATGGTTCAAACTGAAGCTCGTAAAACAGAAGTTGAAGCAATCGCAGCTGAGCATTCAATCTTTGTTGCGGTATTTGTTGATGCAGAAAAAGAAGAAAACACGCTTGAGTTCGACACGTTACTAAACAAGCCAAAAACAATGACGTTTGAAAAAACGCCTAACCGTAACGATCCATGCTCTTGCGGTAGCGGTAAGAAATACAAGAAGTGCTGCGCATAAGCACTTCTAACTCTCAATCAGTAACCGCATACGATTGAGACAATCGAGATAAAAACGGGCAGGTCACTACGATCTGCCCGTTTTTTTGTATCTCGAGCTATTTCTTAAGCAAGGCGTTCACTTTAATAATGTTTTGGCTTTTTGATAACCGACCTTTCAGATACCTTACTGATCGCCTGCCTTAGTCAAGATTGTCTGGTGTACGTAAGTACGTACCACACTTTGTACACTTATAATCACCCGTTGTGTTATTGGAGACTAGTGACGACAAAATCTGTTGGATCAAACCCGGTTTCTTTTCTTTTTGAGGTGCTTTTTGCACTTGGTTGCTGAACATAGTGTATTTATGCAGTGTCAGCACTTTGCAGTTACAACAAAACGCTCTCGTCTGCTCACTTCCATACATAATATCTATAAACCTTATCGATAACAGAAACTTAACCAATGCAAATATGCCACAAGTTGAATTTAATCTAAATCGTTTTATAGAATTATCCGTCAATCAAACAACCGAAACTAATAAAAGAAGCCGCTCATAAACCTACTTTTGTTGGTGAACAAATTTTTTCAGCTCACATAGCTTTACGTTGCACTCACTCTTTCATGTTTGTTAGATACTTCGATAACGTGATGCGGCAATGAGCGTAATAGGCTTCCTCTCCAAAGGGAGAAGCGAGTAATTCAGTTTCACCATGATTGGTATAAGAATCGAACTCATCACTCTGTTGTTGCAAGCTGGCATATAAATCGTCGACGACAGTGAGTTGATGTTTGCAATCTCCGCTCTCTCCCTGCTTGTACGCCAAATACACTTCTTGAAATAGTTTCGCGGCTATCGCACAGTGCATTTCTTCATGACGATACAGTTTTCCCATATAAGATTTGAATTCGTCCACCACGTCTCGGTTAGCTTCCGAACGTTGGATCTGGGGCAAGGTATACGTGATGTTAACGTCCAGTTTAGATAGCTCGCAGGTTTCACTGTTATGAGAGGTTTGATATTGCCAATTAGTAAGACCATCGAAACCTCTATCCTTTAAGTGTTGAGGCTTATTCTCATGAAAGGAGCGATTAATTTCAGCAACGGTACCTCCGTTCACGCTATAAGGTTGGTACTCAACACTAAGAGAATATCCTAAGGGCAACGTTTCGCTCATTGCTATATGGCTTAACAAAATTAGGTAGCTAAACATTATAAAGTGACCAAACACAATTGATGCGTTCGTTCCCAAAGCCTTTGATATCCGACTATTCATAGTCCCTCAATAGTTCTAAAAGCAAGACTAGAGTGATCATCAGCAATCGCTCAATCACCGCATATAAGGAACGACCAATATCAGGACTACCTCACGTGTCGA
This sequence comes from Vibrio sp. QJM3NY_15, assembly GCF_057785995.1. NCBI lineage: Bacteria > Pseudomonadati > Pseudomonadota > Gammaproteobacteria > Vibrionales > Vibrionaceae > Vibrio > Vibrio sp. QJM3NY_15. The sequence goes on along the minus strand of NZ_CM173517.1, from coordinate 1,710,468 downwards.
TTAACGCCAAGTCATTACTTAGTTCGTTCCCAGTATTAAAAATAGGTCGGTATTGAGTTTTCACAAACGACTTTTTCATTCGAGCATCACTTACGAACAACGCTTATCTAATTTGTCCTTTCATTATGTGCTGCGGACCGGCTTCACCACCTAAGTACTTTTCATTGGTATCCACGAATCCACCCTTTTTGTAACAACTGACTGCCCCTGGGTTCTTGCAATTAACGGTCAGGTAAATTGAATCGTATTCAGCATAGTTAGATTTTAAATAAGGAAATAGCACCTTTACACTACCCGTCCCTATGCCTTTGCCCTGCTGATTTTTGTCGACAGCGAATGCTCTTAATCCTAAGCCACGTTCAGAACAAAAATCGTACCCAGCAGCATACGCAGTATCTAACTTAAAAAAGCCAACAACATCGTTGTTGTATTTGATTACGTGTAAGTGAATCGTGTCACTGCCACTCAATAAAAACGCCTCTGCGGTTCCTGCGAACTTGATCTGTTCATCAGCCAATTGAATGTTTTTCACTCTCTCAACATCCAACGGTTTGAGTCGTTCAACGGTTATCATAAATACTCCAAACTGTCTGGTTACGTTGCGCTTAGTCATTACGTAAGTTCCGTAATTAAGTCGCCATGGCCGATTACCTAATATTTTGACTTATTGTCTAAGAGAAGCCGGATTAATACTGTGGTTCATGCACTATTTCAGAAAACCTTTCTCTGCGGCACTTTCTAACTGAACTTCAAGTGCATCCCACAACTTATTACTGCCCTTGGATATGCGTTCACCATTGAAAGTGAGGACTTTATCTTTAGAGATATTGTGCTTCTTCCAGCTATGACCACCACCGTGGATGTTATGTAATAAGGGAGGCACTCTATCAATCGCTTTTGCGAACATCGACTCTGGAGACTTGCCTTCTTCAAACTCTAACCACAACTGTAAATACTCATCGCGTAGATCATGAGGTAACGATTGGAATAAGCGCTCAACACAATGACGTTCTTTTAACTTATTTTCTTCCGTTTCACTGGCGTAAATAATCGTGTCTCCGGCATCGATCTCACCTAGGTCATGAATCAATAGCATTTTAACAACACGCGTAATATCAATCGTCTCGTTCGCGTAGTCTTTCAACATCAAGGCACTTAAGCACACATGCCAACTATGCTCCGCTGAATTTTCGTAGCGATCCAACCCTACTGGTTTCGTTTGACGGTGAACTGATTTTAGTTTTTCAATTTCAACCATAAACTGAAGGACATTGTTGATTTCTTCCATGAAGCATTCTCCTAAATCGATTGTTAGTTAGATGGGTTTAAGTGCCATGGCTTAAGCGTCAGATTGTACGTATTTCTAGAAGTATTTATCTAGTGGCTTGTGGCCTTATTTATAGGGCGTATGTAAAGAACGCCCTATAAATTGACTTATAACCGACTTGTTGTGCTTATCTCTTTACCATCGGATGGTCAGGGTTTAACTGAAGTAAATCCCAAAGGTTTCCATATAAATCTTCGAATACAGCAACAGTACCGTAGTCTTGTTCTTGTGGATCTCGGACAAAGTTAATCCCTATCGATTTCATGTGCTCGTAGTCACGCCAGAAATCATCGGTATTCAAGAAAATGAATACACGTCCACCCGCTTGATTACCAATAAAATCATGCTGTTCTGGCTTAGACGCCTTTGCAAGCAATAAGGTAACGCCATGAGAATTCGGCGGAGCAACCACAACCCAACGTTTGTCTTGTTCTGCCTGATAGGTGTCTTCAATAAGTTCAAAATTCAGCTTGTTTACATAGAAATCGATGGCTTCATCGTAATCTTTAACGACCAATGCAATGTGGACAATATTTTGCTTCATGTTCTTACCTATTGTTAAACTTTATAGTTTTTAGAATCCGTTCATTATACGCAAGGTTTGAACTTTTTTGTCATTCCTTGGCAAGACGGAGACACAAGTTTATAACCTAATTTCTCATAGAATTCAGGTTCATCAGCGATCATTGAAACATACGATCCTTCGAGTGCAACTGAAGACAAATAGTCGTCGATATATCCCATCACTTTTCGCCCTAACCCTTGTCCTTGATAACTAGGATCAATAGCAACATCGACAACCTCAAAATTACATGCACCATCACCGACGACACGCCCCATACCAATTAGAACACCTTCGTCTCTTATCGAGACACCATAGAGGCTATTTGGTAACGCAATGGTGGCAGCTTCAATAGATTTTGGCGATAGGTTTGCTCGTACTCGCATATCGCAGAATTCATTTGGATTAGGAACTTTTTCTTCAAATACTATTGTCATTCTATACTACTCCTTTTGATATAAACGGAGCATACACCCTTGAACTGTATGTATATACAGTTATTTCGTATTATTCGAAAATTAGCATATCTAAAAATAAACACTCCCCTATAACTCATTGTTTAATCGATGATTTACAATAGAGTCAAAGGATAACAACACAACCCTAAGCTATTCTCTTTCAAGAAATTTGGCCATTTTATTTAAAGTGATTAAAGCCTTATCTAGCTCATCTCTGTCGATTCCTTCGGCGCCTTGATTTGCCCACACAACTTGTTTCTTATCGAGTAGATTATAGGTTTGCTTACCCTTGTCCGTGAGTTCCACGAGTTTCGCTTTCTTATGATTTGGATTATCTAACCATGCCACCAGCTCGTCTTTAACCATGACGTCAACAACACGCTGAGTGGCTTGCCTACTTTGGCCCATGATACGACTAATTTGTGACACTGTGACTAAGTCAGTTGATTTTTCAATCGCTCCCATCACCTTCCATCGTGCACTACTCAGTCCAAACTCTTCTGTTATTTTATCGCCTTCATTGTTCAACAAACCACTTACCTTAAAGATCTCTAAAGCAATCTTAGTAAAGACTTCTCCATTCGTATCCACAACGCCTCACTTTGACAACATGCTGTCATTAATTTAAACTCAACGATATTGACAACATGTTACCAAAATAACAAATGGAAGAGAACAATATGAAACCAATAATCCACCGACTTGCTGCAATAGTTGCTACGTTATGTGTTGCAACATTCTTTTCTTCAACCTTGATTGTGGAACTGACTGGAACCACAGAGTCGATACAGCTGGTTAAGTCGCTGATCGTATTTCCGGGTTTATTTATTCTGGTACCTGCGATTGCAGTTACGGGCATAACAGGTGCTGCAATGGCTAAGCACCGAAAAGGAAAAATTGTTGAACGTAAGAGTAAACGGATGCCAATCATTGCGTTTAACGGAATCTTTATTTTGATCCCAGCAGCCTACTTTTTGAATCAATGGGCGAGTTCTGGAGAGATGGATGTAGTATTTTATGGCGTTCAAGCGTTAGAACTTATCGCGGGTGCCACTAACCTAACACTGATGTCTTTGAACATTATGGATGGTCGAAAATTCCGTCCTAAAAAGACGAAATCTTAAGTATTCCTCTAGATAACATTCTTTAGGTGAAAGTACTCATGGGCCTTTCACCTCATAAGGAACCTACCCGATTCGCTAGTCATCACTTTAACCAATTTGCATATTCAGGTTGGGTGTCTTTCATATCCAAATACAGCCAGACCATTCTATCGACAAACCAAGCCTTAAATACAGCAATCCAAAGGTTACCAATGACGACTAAGGTTAAGTCTAAACTCCATAAACCATATACAAACACGGGCAAGCCTAGCCCAGTTAAAAACTGAAGAACCAAAATAGGTTTCACGTGATGAGCAGGAATAGACTCAACGTTACGATTCAGATAGATACGCTCGCCAAACGTACCCATTGAAGCCCAGTTGTTTGTTGTGTCAGGAGCTTGGAATAACCTCGGATTAATCCATACCCAAAGGAATGAGGCCAATATTGCCAGTACAGAATAGATTCCGATCCAATCTCTAGACCAAAAAGCGAGAGAAATCAGTGGGAGAAGAGTAAATCGAGTATAAACACTCCATGGATTAGAGTGCTTATGCCAAGTGGATTCATCCATCGACATGAGCTTTTCTAATTGTTTGATGATATCCAAATGACTTCCCTTGAATTGTTAACGTATCAGCCGTGAACAATTAGCCACGAGCAACAAGCAACGCTGCATATGAACTCAAACATTACACGACCAATTAAACGTTAAAAACTATTAGAACGTATTTTGTGATATCACAGGGTGAACTTGCATCACCCTATAGGCTTAACACCTTCTCGGAGTCGTTCGTTCATTGATTCTTAATGAACATTTATTTTTAACGAATAATCATATTCGCAGCCATGACTAACAGTAATACAGCGAAGATTTTTTTGATCGTTGGAACGGGTAAGTAATTGGTCGCTTTTGCCCCTAAGGGTGCTGTGAACCACGAAGTACAAACAATTCCTAATAATGCAAGTAAATAGACAAACCCAGCAAAACCATCCTCTAAAGCAAAGTGAGCTGTACCTGAACTGATGTAGCCTATCGAGCCAAACAACGCGATGACAATACCGCAGGCAGACGCACAACCTATGGCCTTTTTCATATCGAGTGAGAAGAACGTCAGTAAAGGCACTAATAACGCGCCACCACCAATACCGATCATGGCTGACAACCCGCCAGTGATCGTCGTAAAAAAGGTTAACAATGCTTTATTGGGTAGCTTACGATCTTTAGAAGCCTCGCTTTTACTGCTTAGGAACATCTTAATTGCGATAAGCACAACACTCACGGTAAAGATCAAGCGCACCACTTGTTCTGGCAATAGTGCCGCCATAAAACCACTAACCAATGCGCCAAGTGCAACACCCGTCATTATCCATGGTGCAAGATTCCATGGCACGTTACCATTTTTATGATGGGCGATTGCAGACGATGTTGATGTGAATAATATCGATGCTAATGACGTCGCAATTGCAACGATCACTACCTGTTCTGTTGGTAAAGATCCGAAGTGCAATAAAATACTACTGAGTACCGGGACAATAATAAGCCCCCCGCCAATCCCTAACAACCCAGCCAAAAAGCCTACACCACTGCCAAGTATCGCACAGTATAAAATCAACAACAGCCATTCACTCATTCCGCTTATTTCCTTATATATTCAGGGGCTAATTTACGACATAAATTCAGTTACGCTCGTATTCAGCCAGTTAATATAACTGACGGTCGCTTTATTTTTCAAACGAATACATCATGAATAATCCTCATGTTGAATGTGAAAGAAAACCATTATTAACCATCCACTGAAGCACGTATAAATAATCCCATAGCAAAAACATTATTGAATTTAATTCTTAAATCAGCTCACGGCCTCAAACCAAAACCTGTGCAAATCGCTGACTAAGAAATCAAAATATTGGGATACCAACACTATGAATAAAGACTTTAACTTTACAATTAAAAGCATTTGTCTCGATGAAAATTATCGTCCTTCAGACAGTACTCGTATCACAACCAATTTTGCTAACTTAGCGAGAGGCGATAGCCGCCAAGAGAATCTGCGTAATGCATTAAAGATGATTGATAACAGTTTCAACGCATTAGCGCATTGGGACAACCCAAACAGTGATCGCTACTCTGTTGAACTTGAAATCATTTCGGTTGATATGGACATTGAAGGCAGTGACCAAGCCTTTCCTTCAATCGAAATTTTGAAAACGAATATCGTTGACCACACCACCAACAAACGTATTGAAGGCATTGTTGGAAACAACTTTTCCTCTTACGTTCGCGATTATGATTTTAGTGTATTACTACTGGATCATAATAAAGGCCAACCGAAATTTAGTATCCCAGATAATTTTGGTGACCTACACGGAAAGCTCTTTAAATACTTTGTTAATTCGGATATTTATAAGCAGAACTTTAATAAACAGCCAGTGATATGCCTGAGTGTTTCAGACAATAAAACCTATCATAGAACTGAAAATCAACACCCAGTTTTAGGCGTTGAATATCAGCCAAACGAGTCTTCTCTCACTGAGCAATATTTCAAGAAGATGGGATTACAAGTTCGCTACTTTATGCCGCCAAATAGCGCAGCACCGTTAGCTTTCTATTTCTTTGGCGACTTACTTAATGATTACACCAATTTTGAATTGATCAGCACCATCAGCACAATGGGAACTTTTCAGAAGATTTACCGCCCAGAGATTTATAATGCGAACGCAATTGCCGGTAAATGCTACCAGCCAAATCTGAAGAGCTTAGATCATTCGTTGACTCAAATTGTTTATGACCGAGAAGAGCGCAGCCAGTTAGCTATTGAACAGGGTAAATTCGCTGAAGAACACTTCATTAAGCCGCACCAAGCGACGCTTGAGAATTGGTCTGCGAACTACGCATTGTAATTAACCCAGAATATAGCGGCGCTTATTATGAAAACACTATTACCTACTTCAACAGCAGGCAGCTTACCTAAGCCCTCTTGGTTAGCTCAACCTGAAACACTTTGGTCACCTTGGAAATTGGAAGGTGAAGAACTGATTGCTGGTAAACACGATGCGTTGCGTATCTCGTTGCAAGAACAGCAACAAGCCGGAATCAATATTGTTAGTGACGGCGAACAAACACGCCAACACTTCGTCACAACGTTTATTGAGCACCTTAACGGCGTTGATTTTGAGAAGCGTAAGACCGTTAAGATTCGTAATCGCTATGACGCAAGCGTCCCTACGGTTGTAGGCCCTGTTTCTCGCCAAAAGCCTGTTTTTGTCGAAGATGCTGAGTTCTTACGTCAACAAACTGATCAGCCGATTAAATGGGCATTGCCTGGTCCTATGACCATGATCGACACACTTTACGATGATCATTATGAGAGTCGCGAACAATTGGCTTGGGAGTTTGCCAAAATTCTCAACCAAGAAGCGAAAGACTTAGAAGCGGCTGGCGTTGATATAATCCAATTTGATGAGCCTTCATTTAACGTGTTCTTTGATGAAGTGAACGATTGGGGAATCGCGTGTTTAGAAAGAGCCATTGAAGGCCTTAAATGCGAAACTGCGGTTCATATATGTTATGGCTACGGCATCAAGGCCAATACAGATTGGAAAAAGACGTTAGGAACTGAGTGGAGACAATACGAAGAAGTATTTCCGAAACTGCAAAAATCTAATATCGATATTATCTCGTTAGAATGTCACAACTCTCGTGTGCCTATTGAGCTATTGGAACTAGTTCGCGGCAAAAAAGTCATGGTTGGCGCTATTGACGTAGCAACCAACGATATCGAAACACCAGAGGAAGTTGCAGATACTTTACGAAAAGCTCTAGAGTTTGTAGATGCCGAAAACCTGTATCCATGCACTAACTGCGGAATGGCTCCCCTGCCGCGCTCTATCGCAACGGCCAAGCTTAATGCATTACATGCAGGTGCAGAGATCATCCGAAAAGAAATCGCCGATAGATAGAACACTCATCGGAAGCTTTATCGAGATTTGAAGCATCAACCTGTTTAACAAAAAGCGCACCGCAGAAATCGGTGTGCTTTTTTGTGCTTAACTGTTGATACCGTTAGTTAATCATAAGCATTGAATCGCTGACTATTTCACTCAAGCTCACAGCTTGTTAAAGCTGTATGTATAGCCTCAGCATGTCTTTATGTTGAATGCCGTTTTCAAAGATGGGCTCTGGATAATTGAGAAGAAAGTAATCTTTAGCCACTGAATCAACTCGAAAGCCAAGGCGTTGATAGTAAGTTAGTTGATAACCAAAAGTACCGGTACCAAGTTCGACTCTTTCTATCCCTTTGGTCGGTAAAACGGACAAAACAAACCTAAGTAATTCGGACCCAATGCCACGCCCCTGATTTTCGGGATAGACCGAGACATTATAGACTTCAGCTACAGTATGCTTTTGAGGTTTAACAACACACGCACCCAAGGTTTTTCCATTCTCTGACGCGCTGAAGCACCACGAACTTGGCAGATACGATGAAATGCTCTCTTTTGACGGGTCAGCTTCAAGCAATAGATCCATCGGGATCTCGTGACTTGCAACTTCATTTAATTCCATATTTCTCACCAAGAGCGAAAAGCAAACCGAATTCTATCAAAAGTGATACTCACTACGCTAATTCACATGAGAAAACATCCCTTTGGATAACTGGTTACGAACTAGAGTGAAGCTTAATCGAATTGAGGCATGTTACTGACAGCCTAACCTCGCGTAGCAAGCCACGCATAGGCTGTTGGTGATAAAATTATTGATGCTTACTTGGCTACTGTAGCCTCTGACAGCTTACTCAACACACCTGAGATCTTTTTAATGACTTCATCACAACCTTGGATCTGATGACGCTCCATCAGGTACGTAGGATTATTATAAGTGAGCCAAACTTTCTTATTATCGTCTTCACTCACCATGACCTTCTGCGGTAAATCGATAGCCACATCTTGAGCGCACTGCATTAAAGGCGTTCCAACTTTTGGGTTACCAAAAATGATAACTTCGGTTGGTCGTAGTTCTAGGTTCACACTGGCCGCATTTTTTTGATGGTCAACTCTTGCAAACAAAGTAAGCCCTTTGCTTTTCGCTATATCTTCGAAGCGATCAGCTGTTTCTTGTACCGAGTAATTACTTTCATACTTAACTAGACCATCAGAAGCCGCGACAGAAAAGGAAGCGGAAAGTGCGATAATGCCTAGTGATATTATTCTTTTCATTCTATACCTCTACGAGTTAATTCATTCAAAACACAGTTGCCTAACGCCGAATTACAGGGCGAAACATCACTCTTATAACGCCTTTTTAGGTGCTTAGTCTACGCAGACCTTTGTAATATGCGTCATCAGAAAGCCTAACCTTTCAACTGGTTGGTACTTATGATTGTAGTGTGCGACACATTATCTGTATTTCTTCATTGAATTTTGGACAATGAGTTTTGTCCGAGTGTATGAAAAGTGTAATACCCAATAAACAAGAATAAACAACCCGATATCAATGAGAAAGAGCTTTAAATCGAACGGATCAGAAAAGATATTGTAGCTATACCCTAGCTGACTCATAACATGCCGGCTAAATAAGATAGTGATCAAAATAATGACCAAGTTCATGAACATCCTTATCGGTCTAAGACCTGCTTATTTATAAAAAACCTTGAGACCAACACCCTGTTAATAAGGCGTCGCGCATGAGTTTTCAGTGTTCCTATATGGCAATATTCTGAACCCCAATTGGGTGCGCGAAGCCTCCGACCCTAACCTTGATAATCTCACTATCGCCAACATCGTCTAATTCAACGGCTGCCGTAATTTGGGAAACACAACCCATTGCCCTACCTTGTTCGAAAGTAAACCTGTGTCCATAAATGCCATTTAAGTGCTTAGCTAAATAGCAAGCCAACGCACCACTGGCGCTCCCTGTTGCTGATTCCTCAGGGATCCCAAATAAAGGCGCGAAGTTTCTACAACTTGCAGTTAATTCGGTGGGTTTATCACACAGTTCAAAAGCATGCAGGCCAATGACATCATGTGACTTACAGAACTCACTCAGAGAATCTTCATCGACTTGAAGTTTGTCGAGATAGCCATTGGGGACGGGAACAATAATATCTGGCAACCCAGTTGAAATAACCTCGATTGGTAACTGAGTAGCGCTTAATATTTGGGGAGCGATTCCAATCAATTCAGATATCGTTTCATAGCTAAACACATCTCGATATTCAGGTAATGCTTGCTCCATGACTATCTGCCCATTCGACTCAACAGTGACAGCCAATATGCCAGCTTTAGTCCTTTGCGCGTATTGCCCTGGAGTGATAAGCCCTTCACGGTGCATTATTGAAAACGCTGCTAATGTTGCGTGTCCGCAGAAATCGACCTCACTCGTTGTGGTGAAAAAAGACAATTCAAAGTCGACTTCATCATCTTGAGAAACAAACGCTGTTTCAGAAAAGCCAACCGCTTGTGCTATCGCTAACTTTTCGTCGTTAGACAAAGAATCTGCCTGCAAAACCACGCCCGCAGGATTCCCTCCCTTACCGTTCTTAGTAAAGGAATTCACCAAAAAAGCTTCAACGTTCTTCAACTTCAGTACCTCCATGCAACATCATAGTAAACGGGGATAAATGCTCACTCCCACTCCAAACAATCTTGTCACATTTTGATGTTGCTCGATGTGCTTTTTCTGTACAACTGTCAATCAACCAACGTGTAATTCTACAGAGCTGATTAACACGAATTCATGAATAGTGAGCAACGAGTTGGACTCACTATAGATGCTAACTCTTAGAAGAAAAGCTGATTTTTTGAGGTGTTTTTCGGTCTTTTTTACAGATAACCACAGTGTTGGCTAATTTGTCATGCCACCCCTGTTTACGCTTATCCCAAGCAACCCAAAATATCCCAAGCCCAAATGGGATAGTCGCTAGGATATATCCAAGGTATCTCACTATATATTGTTGAAGAGAGGGTTTATCGCCAGTGGTGGCGTCTACAATTTTTGCGGATATCGCCATTTTGCCAGGTGTTGCTTGTCGATAAAGCCAACAAACCAAAATAGCGACGACTGGAAAGATCCAACCAAACACAAGATCTGTTAAGCCTTTTACTAATGCTTCGTTATCAAAATATACCCAGCCGTAAACTGAAATCAATATAGGGTATGTGATGGCACCGATTATGACCGTATCAATTAAACTCGCACCAACTCGAGGCCAAAAGCCTGAATATTCGTACAAATCACTTATTGTCGAGGGGACATCATCTTTCATGCTATTTACTTATATAATTAACGTAAATACATGATACTTAATGCAATCGACTTCTCAATTGATACTCAACAAGACACTTAATGTTTGTGATTGCCGTACCAATTTATAAATCACGACAATAGAAAATCGTTCAAAATGGCATCAATCAAGAAAACATATCACACGGTAAAACACCGAGTGTTATGAATCTAGTTATAAGCTTGGGAAAAGAAGTAAATACGGAGAGAGTTAGACCACAACCTTGCTGTAGCTATTTCGATCCATATCGACGACCTCAATCGTAATCGAGGCATCAACCAGAGACAAAGACTCTAATTGCATCATCACAGTGTTTGACAAGGTAGCCTTATTCTCATCGCTGCGGCCAGACAATATACGTAGTGTGACGTGGATGAAATCAGCTTTCTTCGTACCGGTTTGGTAGTTCTGATAGGCGATGCTTCTCACCTTGATATCTCGGCCGTCAGCCTCAAACAAACCCGAATTTAACGCACCTAGAAAGACTTTGTTGTTTAACTCATCTGACTTAATAGACGAAGAGTGTTCAATAATACAATGAGGCAAAACTTACTCCTTAGAAATTAGACGTTACTGTTACTTGAGCTATTAAACGAGTACATACGAACTTCGTCACGAGGAAACCAACCCAATTTCTCATAGAATTGCTGAGCGTTGATATTATCGTTGTATACGAATAAGTGCGTCTTGGGAATACCTAACGTAGCAAGAGAGTTAACCGCTTCGGATACAAGTTTACAACCTAGCCTCTGTCCTCTGCATTCAGTAGAGACAGCCAAATGTTGTAAATAACCTCGCCGACCATCAGTACCCACTAAGACAGCACCAACAACTTCTTTGTCGGACTCAGCGACAAAGCTCAAACCAGGGTTACGCTCTAGGTAACTCGCAATGCTTTCTTTTGAATCCGCATCACGAATGCTCATGCCTTCAGTTTTACACCATAACGCGATGACTGAATCATAATCTGCAGTTACCATTTCTCGAACCTTGACCACATTGCTCTCCTTGCTTCTGTAAGTTTCAATTGAATAAGTCGAAAGTCAGTTAGTTCTCGATTATTGACTTAGTAAGAAATGACAGAGATGAATCTACAGGATAATTATCCAACACCATTAGGCATTGATAGCCATCATTGTTGAGGAGGACAAGGTTTACCATTCAACTGAAAATCTTCGACTAGCTCTTTGATTCCAGACTCTAAATACTTGGTCATTTTTATATTCTATGCTGAAAAATCAGCGGAATAATACACCCACATAAACACATGTATATCCATACAGTTACAATCTGTGAGCTAAGACTTACTTGTAGAGGCTAAACTTCTTTGTAAATTCGCGTAGAGTTTCCGTGTCACCAAACAAGCATACACCTAAGTATTCTAAGTCTGCTTCTTTGGTTTGCTTAGTTCTTTGTTGTTGCTCGACAGAGCCACCTTCGATCATCGTACTCGTGAAATCGGTAAATTTGATCCCACGGCTAATGGCCTCTTCACGCACTTTTCGAAGCTTATTCGAATTGTCGGCTTTGAGAACAATGAAAGGATAGTGAGACAAGTTAGGGTGAACGCCATCCTCCATATCTTGATAATCAACGTAACAGGTTTCACCCTCTTTCAATTGATCAGATAAGCCAACACTCAAATGACCTAGTACATTCAGCGTTCTCTGAAATCCATCTTTTTACTTAAGACAGCAATGAATCGTTTCTGAGTTTCATCTGGCAAAGTGCTCACAACATCTCCTTTATTCAATTATAAATAACATTCGTCATCTAACGTATTACTGAGAGGTGAACAATGCAAGTGCCCTTGCTCATCGCAGGTTTAATCTTCCTATAGAGAAATACACTTCAATCTAATGTGCTTTGTCATTACCCCCGCTAAGAGTCACTTTGAACCCAAACTACATTTTCATCAGAAGTTGGAACCTCAAACCAAGACCAGAACAACTCCAACATTTCTGGCGTCATTTCATACGACTTTCCGTTCAACTCTGAATTACGATGAAATGCCCTCTCTTTACAAGTTCCAAAAGGGATGTCCAAGTAATGTACTTCACTTTTAACACCTGCATTTGATGCCCATTCAGTAAAAGCATTTCGATCAGCTTTGCGCCAAAAACCGAAGTCAAAAATAACAGGCACATCAAGAGAGAAAAGTTGTGTTGCCGAGTCTTTGAATAACCCCTGTAGAGTCGCTAAACGGTGGTCAAAGGTTTCACGATCCATATGCTCGCCATAGAGAGGAATCATCCATTCATCTATGGAGAAGCGAAAGGCGTTATGCTCTTCTGCAAGTCGTTTAGAGTACGTAGTTTTACCCGACCCAATAAAGCCACAAACGAAATAGATTTTAGTCATAGTTCCTCGTTAACAAACAACGCCTTTAAGATGTAAAACTGACAATACCAAAGGAACCCGCAAAACACTGTTATACAAAGCTATTCTTGCGCTTCTAATTTAGTAAAATTGGTTTTAAACGTGAATGCATAAGGTGTGTCACCCATTTCTCTGAGGTGATCTAGTCGCTCGATAGCTTCATCAAGGCTTGGGATATAATCATCTTCGACCCACCAAAGAACATAAGTGCCCTCAGCTAAACGATGAAACCATTCGTTTTTTCTTCGCATGAAATCGCGATGGTGAGTTCTAAACATGAAATTCTTTAACGAATCTACTGAATCCCACACAGACATATTGACGATCATATTCGGATCATCAAACGCTTTGATATTGGTCGCATCACCAGATTCATCTTTGAGACGCCAGACAAACCCTTCACTGCTTTCGGCTATGCCATTAACCAGATCCAAATTATCAACAAAATCTTTGATTTCCGGCGCATCTAAAGCGTACTTCGCCAGAGCAATATTTAACTGAGCTAATTTCACAATGCTTCTTCCTTGAATGATTATGATAAAAATGGAGAAGACTTCGATGAGCAATAACCAACGTCAATAGCTAACCAAAGCCTCGTTTCTAATCTTTACACCGTAACATGAAAGCTATCCTGAAGTTATTTCATTACTTTCGTTACATGTACTTTTCAATATATTCACGAACAAACTCGGTGGGTTTAAACAATGGGCTAATTGGAAGTTTGAGATTCAGCTTTTCGATGTCTAGAGATGCAGAACCATTTACATCCTCAAACTCCGCCCAGGTACATTCATTAATCTTTAGTACGACTTTTGAATCCAGTAGAATCTGTGCCAACGCCGCAGGGCTGTAACCCTTAGTTTCTGCAATAAAATGCTGCGTTTCTAAGGATCGATCTCGCGCCAACGTTAAATAGAATCTGGCAACGTCATAGACATGGATGTATTGGTTGTAACCTAAAGACGGTACAGGGACTTGAACGGTTCGGTTGAAGTAGGAGTCGATAATTCGTTTAAGCTGACAGTTATCACCGCCGTATACCAAGCTAGGACAATAAACGATATTCCACTCCATTCGGATGACGTAATTTATTGTTTCTACGTCTAACTTAACGGCTTCTAGAGGTTTAAAGTTAAATTCTTTTAGATCGTCATGGGATGCATGACCAAAGAGCCAAACACCGGATGTATGTATCTTGGTCGCATTTTTAGCTGCAAATCTATCGAGTTGTGTCAGTAACTCGTGCTCTATGTCTGCGATTTCATCAGGCGAAAATTCAGACCAGTGCGGACGCGCGCAATTTATAATGACATCGAAGTAACCTTCGAAATCGGAGCGTACCTCTTTGAAGTTTCCTGATTGGGGTATAACGCTTTTATTCCTGTCGTAGGTAAAAACTTCAAGGCCATTTTCTACAAACAACTTTGTTACGTGGCGACCAATGTATCCATTGGCTCCTGATATCAATACTCTCATTCTTTTCCTGAACTTATTCTTATTGCGATGCTCGATTAATATTGAGTCAATGTGTAAAAGCACCAAGTGTCATGACTCTATTTGTAACGATTGCTAGTGTCTGAAGCTCGAAGCTAAAAGTACTTAGGTATGGCCCCTTTAAACTCTGAGTCACTCGCGATATACATACAATCAGAACCCTCAATGCTGACAAACCCAAGTCGATGATAAAACTGGTGGCCGATATCGCTGTGCAAGTATAAAGCTTTACAATGCTTACTCGCGAGTAACTCCCTTTTTACTAAGTCGATTAACTTAGAAGCATAACCTTTGTGCCTTAGTTGGGGATGCGTCGCGATAGAGCCAAGACCGAAACACCCCTTTTGAAGACCAAACGTACCGCTGTAAACAATGAGAGCAGAGACAACTTGTTCCTTTTCGACAAGCACATACCATGTTCCCTTTGAATATTTACCGTTGCTACGACAACAAGACAAATACTCATCTAAAGAAAGGCCATCACCCCACACATCGAATCCCATTAGATAAACGATATCGAGCTCATCAGGTTCAGCTAATCTTAAGTACATGATGGTTAATTCCCTCATTTGGCCAATGCATAGAATGTACCTCAAGCAATATGTGCTTTGTCTTACAAAGAAGTACGTATGGGATATTCCGCTTTAGAGCTCTGTTCGTTAACCCGCTCTTGCACCATTGGGCATTTCTGTTTCTGGGCAAGCTAAACATGGTTGTAGTTTATCTTCGTAGCCAATATCAAAAAGCATCCCTTGAGAAACTTCACCTGCCATTTTTCTTTCTGGAAGGTTCACCACAAATAGCGCCTGTTTGCCTTCAATCTCTTTCGGGTTTTCACGTTCTTGTTTAATGCCAGCCAAGATTGAACGAGTGTGGTCGCCAAAATCTACTGTTAGCTTCATTAATTTGTCAGACTTAGCGACTTCGCTCACTTCCGTGATTTGGCCAACTCGGATATCAAGCTTTGCAAAATCGTCGAATGTAATTTCGTCTTTGATTGGTGCTGGTTTCATAGGTATATCCTAAATTTATGATGAGCGTTTAACGCTCTATGATGAAAGTTACGCTGCTATCACTTCTGCCGAACAAGTAATCTTTATTTTAGGTTGCAGCATCAAGCAAACATGGCAATGTTTTGAAACGGCTTCTTGAGCCGCAGTAAGAATATCTGACTCAGAAATCCCACGGCTTTGTACTGAAAAATGGAGATTGGCAGATTTATACAAGCGAGGTTCTTCGTCCGTTAAGGTGTGTGTGACGTTATTTTCTAGACCTGAGATTTCGAAACCTTTCTCTTGAAGGATCAAAACCACATCCGTTGCACTGCATGCGCCGAGTGCAGACAAAAGTACCTCGGTTGGACACGGTGCTTGGTTGCTGGTGGCGTCGATGTCAAAATTGAAACCACCCTCTGTGGTCACTTTAAATTGACACTCACCACCCCATTTAACATTGAGACTCATAGTGACTTACCTTTGAACATGTGAGTTTTTGGATGTCTTCTGTTCTATTGCGGGAATTATTAACCTCAGCAGGCTGAATTGTCTCTGAAATAGATGTTGTGCAGCAAGGCAGAACTCTACAATCGCTTTTGAGAATAGCGGTCAGTGAGACTAACCTATGGGTTTGCACGTACCCAGCCATGTACTTTCATAGTCGTAATCAGTTATGACATCCGCTGAATCCGCATAAAATGTATATGTACAAGTATCACTGAATATTTTATAGATCACTTCTTTTTCACCGCCATCACTCACAATAACCTCATTCGGCTCTCCCCAATGCTCTATGAGTGCGTCAACATCCCTTCCTGGCCAATCCTTCCCTAAATAAGCGCCAGTAATAAATAGAGAACATCCACTAAGAAGTAGAGTGATTAAAACAGCTGTCATTTTTTTCATTGGAAACCAAACCTTGCATACAACGACCTTATGATTGTACCCACAAAACAAATTGGTTAAACCACCTAACACTAAAATTACCAAGTATTAAGCTTCATCCGAAATGCCTCGTTATCGATTTAGGTTTGTAGCCAACGCTTTTCTAACGACACCGAATAACCGATCATACGGCGACATTGCCCAATCTAAACCATGACACCAAAAACACGAAACCCAACGTTGGCCTATTGACCTAAACGTTGGGTTTCTAATTCATATTTCTTGTTAAAGACTTTAGCTATGATCTCTAAGCTAGCCTAAGAGCTCTAACATGAACTTGTTTGGGTGTGGCCAAACTTCGTGTTCAGGTCGATCAAACTGCAGGAATTCAATAAGGTCTCGGCCTTCGAGAACAAACGCCACTTTAACTCCCGGTGCCGGGCTTGTTGGCGCTAAAACGATGTTTCTGCCGCTGATGGCATCTTCCAAGTTTTCTACAACATACCCGATATGTGGCTGCGTCTTAATGACTTCTGGCAATGTACTGTCTTCATCGAAGTTCATCCACTCCATGGCATAAGGCGTTTCGAAGTATCCTGTTGCATGCATTTTTAAGTCAGCATTATGGCTATCTTCAGGTAAATAGTTTGTGGTTGGAATGCCTACGTGGTGAAACGTCATTTTTTGGTATTTGGGGAGAGCTTTCATGTTTGTATTATTAGTATCACTAAAAGAACCAAAGGTTACTAGCAAGCCGTTGAAAACTCTATAGGAGTCATCTCAATGAATATTATTGAGGCTACCCAAGTATAAAACGCTAAGCATTATGCTTCTCGACCACTCGCTATATTCTGACTTCATCACTCTAAGCTTTTCAGGCCTGAGGTATCGACACCTTTCAGCGCTTCTTTTGCCACATCGTCAGAATTCGTCGCTTCCGATTTCGGGGAATAACTACCTGCGACACCTTTACCAAATGACGTTGCTTCGTCTTGTAATCTTTTCCCCTCAGACTCGCCGGCGATCCAACCTTGCTTATAATCAGTATCGGACTCGAACCGCTTTTGGTCTTTTATGAAGGTTTCAAAGTTATTACCCGCTTCTTGCATGCCACTATGTCTGCCATCATGAAAACCTTGCACATAAGCCATGTTATGCCCGCTTTCAATTAAAGCACTGTCACTTGTTCCACAGCCCGTAGAAATAATCGTAAACAATAGTAGTAATAGAAACCTTGTCATACCTGAACCCTCACTCTTCGCCTGTTAACCTATTAGCTTATTAGCTTATTAGCTTATTAGCTTATTAGCTTAACAATAGTCCAAGTTCCCATAAGGAGGCATAACGCATCCAAATGCGGTGAATGTTTGCGTGCCCGCTTTAGTCGTTCAATTTTAAGCGAGAGACAAAGTTATCGAGTTCACTAACACTTTTGATTACATGTACTGTTTTCTCATCGGACTTAGCGAGTAAGTTACACATCAGCTCATCATTCCAGAACGCTGGGCATAACTTCAGAATTTTGTAACTCGCTAGTGTTCCCTTCAATACCGAGCTTCCTTCAGGCCAACCTTCTGGTTTTACGAATACCCCTTTAAGAAAACGTTTTGTTACGAACCAATAGCTAACCGCATAAGGTAGGTCGATGTAGATCAACGTGTCGGCGGCATCTAAACGCTGATTGAACGCACCGATTGGCCCAAGCCCATCGATAATCCAAGTTTCTGAGCGTATGATTTTGTCGTGAACGTCTTTGAATATTTCTCGCTCGACCAACTCGCCATTTGGCTTGTAGGCAATTGAATCTAGTTGATGAAGTGGTAATCCAGTGGCCGCTGCCAACGCTTTACTTATCGTAGATTTCCCGCTGCCCGGTTTACCAAAAACCGCTATTTTCTTCATATTAATACCTCTAAGAGCCTGTTTCCCCGAAAGATAGATACAAAAAAACCACCTCACGGGTGGGTTTGATTATTCTAGAGCGCATCAAAAAACCCACCATTCCTATGGAATGATGATAATTCGTTTTTGAACTTGCTTTAGATTAGTTTTAATACAACCACTCTCATATATTGAAAGTGAGTTGTCAATTGAATTGATTAGAATCGTGTATTCATTAAGGGGAATTACAGCGCCAAACATGTGCTACATCAATAGTTGACTAATTTACTCTGGTATTATCATTTCACGATCACAGACTAATCGAGACCAATGAGATGACATTTTCAATCAAGAAGATCTTCAAAAACAAAGATACAGAAACCACTGAAGAAACGAAACTAACTACAGAAGAAACGACTCAAGAAAACAATGAACCAAAAAAGAAAATTAAGCATGACACCCCAAGCGGCTGTTGCGGATCTTGTTCATAGTTCCTATGTAGAACGAACCTTAGAAACCCGTCTAAGGTTTGTTTGTCTGCAAAACGTTATAACACATTAAGCGAAGCACCCTTCCTAAGCTCTTACCATCGTAAACACCAACACTGAACCAAACTCTCATTGGTAATATAGATTTTTCTAGTTATGTTGCTAAAGAGACATAAGCGCTTGCTGCGTATCTTTGTCTAAGTTTTCTAAAGCATAGCGAAAAGCAGTTCTAGGCATTTTGTCATGGTTATTTTTCAAATACTCCACGACCAATTCAGGCTCTTTCTTGGAAAACACTTTCAATAACCAGCCATAACCTTTTTGAACCAAGTGATGTTCGTTTTCTAACAAATGATCCGCAACTTGAGTCGGTTTCAAATCCTTGTAGACGTTCTTATTGACTGGGTATATCAGAACAACAGCTGCAGCTCTTTGTACCGCAAAGTGATCGTGTTCAACCCAACTTAGCACCTTCTCAAACAACTCATTATGTTGCCTGATTAATTCCCCAAAAGCGTGGGTACAAAAATCGTCACAGTCGTTCCAATCAGTCACATATTCAAATAGCCAATGCTCAAAAGTAACGAACGTTTCCAGCGTATATTGCTTCTTTACCCGAAACGCCCAATCATAGGCGATAACCCCAAATGCCCAATCCCTATGCTCAAGGAGTTCTTCGCTCGCTTTAAGTACATCTGAGATATCTTTACTCTCTAAGGTTCTATAGACCTTCGCCGATATACTGCGAATTTGGCTGGTGCGAACACTTTGCTCAGGATAACCAACCCCACGTAGCTCTCTTGCAATTAAGTCGAATACACTCATAAATTTTTTGTCATACGTTTAAGACGAACGCTGCCAATTTCTTCAACTTTTCAATACTCTGCGGCTCTTCGTATACTTCAGAGAAAAGTTTAAAAGCAACCTCATCATTCACTTCCAACCATGAAAAGCTCTGTTTTGGTCCGAAATACCAAAGCCTGCGCAATGAGAAATACGTTTGCAACAGATCAGTTTGAAGCCAACCTTTTCGAAAATTGCCCTCAAGCCCACCTTTGCATGCCTGTTTTAAGATCTTCTGCCTTAGTTCGATAAGATTGGTTTTATCTAAATCAGTTAGAGACGCAGGGCCCTTTTGATGCTCTTTCTCAACCTTCGTGATTAGGTTTTTGCCAAGCCCTCGTTTGTCTATAGTGCAGCACGCTTGGTGTAACTTTATAAAGTCACCAACGCTGTTCATTGCGTCCGTCGGATATATCCAAGCATCAATGAATACACCATCACAGTCGCTCGTATCTTCGAAAGTTTGCGAACCATCAATAAAACACGCGAGATCGACATCACTTTCAGCCGTCGCATCCCCTCTCGCTCTTGAGCCATAAACGATTACAGTATGAGGGTCATACTTTTTAACCATTTCATTTACAGCTAGCTCTGTCGCTTTATCCATAACATAACACCTTATTATTCGAATGTTACCCAACGAAAATACGGACGCTGGCCATCCATACGCTCTATTTCTGCACCTAAGTTATTGTAGAACTCATGGGCTTTTGTATTGTATGGGCTTGCTGTCCACGAAATGTGAGAGGCTAACGACTTTTCAGCTTCCGTTTTCAAAGCCTGCATAAGTTCAGCACCATACCCCTTTGATCTATGTTCCCCACCAACCAAAAGGTCATCAAGCCAAATAGACGGTTCACCGCTAAAAGAGGAGTAACGATAATGAAACAACGCGAAACCTAAAACATCCTCATTGAGTTCTAATAGCAAAGCATGTGCAAATGGATAGTCACCAAATAACGTGCGTTCGATTTTCTCTATAGTCGTCGATATTTCGCCTTCAAACCCTTTCATGCTTCGATCAAATTCAGCTTTTTGCTCAATAAGTTCGAACAACTTACTCGAGTCTTGTTTAGACGCTTTCCTTACGTTCATATTAATACCAATCATGTTCCAAGAAGCGGTAAATGCTTTCGCTGGTGATAAGTTAATGCAAGCTCTAAGCACTGTTTAATTTCAGGCTCTGGCAATGGGTCGGACAAGCGTAACTCGATCGCCCTATTCCCTTGAAACCGCAATACATCACCATGCAACTCTCGAAAGGTGTCTACCAGCTTTGTTTGGCAGTGAAAATACAGATAATAGTTATTCGGTGATTTCAATTTCCAGTCGATTCGAACGGGGCTACCTGTCTTTACGCTGTAGCTGGGTTCTCCCCACTTCAACGACTCTACGACTTCGCCCAACTGCAAGTCCAATGAAAGTTTTAAAATGAGCTCTCGTAACTCTACCAATCGAACTCGGGCGTTTTCTGGATACTCTTCGAAATGATTTTTGACTGCCTTGTCCATTGAAACTTCCTATTCTCAAATACCAACGTCTAACAGTTGATTATGGGTTAGCTCTATAGCTAAAGCTCCAGAAGATAATACACCAACACATTTTAACTGTATATACATACAGTTAAAATGTGTGGCGGGAATTAAACGAAATGCGGCATTAAGTGGAGAGCACAGCCCTCACAGATAGGCGATAGACACTAAAACGAACGCACAGTGTAGATGACACGCGTTAAGAATCAGCCTCAGGTTTTTTGTTGTGCTTTTTTTCATATCTATCGATAGCAAATACAAACTGTGCAATACAAATACACAGATAAACCAAAGTTATTCCACCAAACGATCTACCACTAAGCCACTTCGTAGAACCATAAATAGAATAGCCATTTTTTATAATATTACTTACCTCTATAGGCTCTCTATCGCTTAATACGTTTTTTGGATCAAATAGAATTTCAACTTTTCGATTATAATATATTTCCCCCTCTTCAAACCCTGAAGACAGGTTTGTATCAACTCTGAATCTGGTCGGCATATCATCTAAAGTAAAAATAGATTCGCATATACGGCGTCGATATTTTTTTTCGCAATAGGCTGATTCGATATTGATAACACTGACATTATGTGTAAATGAGGACAAATCACTATCCAATAAAGACATCCCATAAAAACACAAATAGAGTAATGCGAATAGTACGACTTCCTTCATAAACCACCTAATTAAGCATTATACCAAGTTAAGCTAAAACTAACGCACACTGCACTCTACTACAGCGAGAATACAACACGTTAGTCATCGCTCTGATCGCATGTCATGTGAAGCTACCCACTGATTTTCTTAGACATATTGAAACCAGTAATCTCGAAACCAACGTCTTTGTATAGTTTAAGCGCTCGTTCATTATGGTAGGCAACCCGAAGCTTTATTTGACTGATACCAATCGTTTGTAGTTGAGCTTCCAACGCTGAAATAGATTGAGTGCCGAAACCAAAACCTCGATATTCGCTTGAAACAAAAAAGTCATAAATAAAAGTAGATTTATCACTGATGTTTATTGAGTGCCAAAGATAACCCACTAGCTTAAGCTCACCATTGATTTGTGCATCAATACATAATAACGAATGCTCATTTCCCTCTAGCCCGTTAGGAAAGCAACGATGCAAATCCTTCTTGGCTAATTCGATTGAGACATCTAAAGAATGTCCATAATTTTTAGCTATTTCCTGACTGTAATCGTCAATGAAATACTGACAATAAGCCGGATATTCCTCTTGGCGCATTTCTCTGAGTACTACCATTTTTATCCTTTATCTATGTAGAATTAGTCCGCAACATAACGCGCGCTAACTATTGCACCCTATACTTTGCCAAAGACTTGGTGACGTCTAAATTCTGATACCAGTTATTGAAAACCAACTCGAAATCTTCAAGCACAACACGACCAAAATCGTGATTCCTATACCGCTGACATAAGGCTAAAAGTTGCTGAGCATCATTGAGTGGGGCTTTGAACCGAATAATTGAGCTATGCGCTGTAACTAGCTTATAACGGCTATCGAAAGTTACTCTTACCCCTGCTTCAGTGAGCTGCGTTCTAAGCTCATTTCTAAGTCGCTCTAAAGTATCAGATGTTGGAAAGCCTTGAATTACAATGCAGTTAGGTGAAGCACTAACACCTTGATACCTAATTTCTATTTTACCTGTGTTCTTCAGAACCGAACGAAAAACATCGATATAAGAATTAACATCAATTTCGGTTACGGCAAACTCTGGTAGGCATGAAATCACTGACAAAACGGTTAGGTGCAGCTCATTTGATGGGTGATAGTATTGCTCTGGTTCGAGTTCTCGTACCTCTTTCTGAAAACGAATGATTTCATTGACGGTAGAGCGATTCCCTTGGTTTAAATACGCCAAGGCTGTGATGCCTCTTCGAGTGTCATTTTCAAGGTCTGACAGGTATGGATCGAGTTCATATTCATTGCGCTTTAATGCCAATTCAAACCTTTGCCACATGTCATCATAAATACTCTGAATCATCATTTCCTCTAAGCGTATAACGCTAAACTAACCACTTGAAACTATGTCATATACTTTTACGAAGTGAAAATGCCAAGTGTTGAGCGTCAATTTCAACACCTTGTTAAACGGATTTAACGGCGCCTACTTTCGCCCGACTTCGTGCTTTTCATTACGAGGTAACTCAACATCTAAGTCATCCCAGTTAGCCTTTGATGTAACGAAGTTATGAGAAATAGGACGTTCCGATATTTCTGTATCCAATATACCTAAACGAAGGCGTAACCTTTTCGGGGATTGTGAATTTGAACTATAGATTGGACTTCCACAAGTTTTACAAAAGTACTTCCTTTTGCCTTCACTGCTTTCGTAAAAGGTAAGTGTATTATTTTTGTCTGTTAACTTGATATCTTCAGCATTAATGAAACCATTGGTGGCATAGGCACTTCCGCTTGCCTTACGACACAAAGAGCAATGACAGTGAATGATATCAGTGACGCCTCCATCCAATTCGAACTGAATTGAGCCACATAAACAACTTCCTTTGTACATCTAAATTCCTTAGCTAATTCCACTTAAGTCGCGTTAAGTGCTGAGCGACGCTACCACCTAACTCATTGCATCATAAACACAAAACCCAACCTTGAATTGAAGTGTCAAGTATTGGCAATCTATCTTAAATGCTCTGTTTAGTGGCTGCCCCGCGTAAACCGATTAAATTTCCAAAGGGGTCTTCAACTTGGCACATAGATAATCCATTTTCGATCTCCATAGGACCACGATATAAAGATGCCCCAAGTGATTCGAAACGAGCTAATGCAACAGATAGATCAATAACAGACCAATATATTACAGTTCCCTTTTTACCCTCAGAAACCTTGTCATCAGATTGAACGACTTCGAGAGAGAACCCGTTGACATCAAGTACAGTGAAGTCAAAGTCAGGGTAGTAAACCGGAACGGCTTCAGGAAAAGCTTTCTTGTACCATTCAAGCCCTTTCGGTACATCAGGGACATGAACAAGAACCGCTGATGGATTCATGATTTTTCTCCAACCACATAATACCCAATTAAAGTGTAAGGCAACGCAATACCAAAGTCTCCGCACACCACCTTAAACACCAAGAGTAAGGCATAACAAAAATGCCACGCGTGCCAAATCACCCTTGAAGAATTTGTTAGGCTACTTTCACGCACATAATTATGCCTGTTGACCAACAAAGCTTTGCTACAACAAGATCATCTCGCTGTGATAAGTGAGCTATCAACGTTCGAACCTTTTCATTGTGCTCTTCTGACCAATCCTCACGAGTTTTCATATCATCTATGATGTAAAAACCACCAATTTTGAGGCAAGCTAGCGTTTCATCTAGATAGTGGTATTTACCCGGCCAAGTATCAGCAAATATCAAGTCAATCGACAATGGAAGGGTTCGATCGATAACATCCTCACCATTGGATAAAACAATATCAATTCGTGGATCTTCTTCTAGATAACTACGAGCTATATCAATATTTTCTGCCGAATTATCTACCGTTGTTAATTTCGAGTCTTCAGACATTCCATGCAATATCCATGATGTGCAAAGACCAGTGCCAGTACCTAATTCTAACAAGTACCCTGATTGCTTACTCGCAGCTAAAGCAGCTAGAAATGAACCTATCGGAAGTTCTGATAATTGTGGAAAACCAATTTCATTTGTGGCTTTCAATATTGCTTCATATTGTTTTGGATAAACTTCCACTGTATCGTTCATTTACTTTCCTTTTAGCCTAACGCCGCGTTATAGCGATTCACTTGACACTAGAAAGTGCTTTGAAACCAACACATATGAAAGCGAAATATTTATAGCTTCACGAGTCTCATAAAAATACTTACTCTGACGAAGTGCCTGCTCTTTAAAGTTATCAAGTAAATCGATGATTTCTAGTAAGTCAACTGAATCTGTATCTGACTTTTTATAGTTACACATTGCTAATTCAAAAAAACCAATAGAACTCTTCATACTCTCATAGTTGTTTTTATTCTTGTATATTGAATTCCATAAAGATTGGTAGTTATCCGGTAATTCGCCAGGAGCATTGATGCTTTTTGTTATAGCAATAATTTTTTGAATTTTATAATTGGTTTCAGGCTTCAAGTTATGTGATATATATAACTTAACAATAAATGAACGTACTGTTTTATAAATAAAATAGACTAAGGCAAAGAGTACGCCATAAATCGTGCATGTTATTAAAAAAGGTACAAAAAACTCATAACCCAATAACTTTCCTACTAGTTCCATTTATAGTTTCCTTTTGAATCTATTTAGCGCCGCATTAAGATGTGAGCGACGCTTGGCTATACTTGAGCGAAGCGAAACTGCCAAGCGTTGCGAATCACTCTTAAATGCTTTGTTAAATTCGATCTTTTACTAGATACCGCGCTTTAAATAAATCATTTCTTTCAGATTCAGAGATACTTTTAAAGTTCTGGCTAATGAAGTAATCAAACTTACGCTTCTGGCGTTTTTCACCATTTACACCGATTACATTTTTATACACAACTTCTAAGTGCTTATCTTTGATTAAATTTGCAAAGGACTCCAAATCTGTAATCGTTGGTGTCAAATGTTGGTCAACCCACCGTACAAACCTAATTGTCACAGCTATCATTGTTGAAAAGTCCTTTAAAGTAATAGAACCTTCATCAAAGTGCTTTAGAGTGTCAGAAATAGAAATGGCAGCATGATTGGCTTTAATACCGTCCTCGTGCTCAATTAGGATATTTCTGTAATGCTGCGAGAACCTCGATGTACTACCGTGAACAACCCTATTCCTCCAGCGAACAAGAAGCACAACTAAAGGCTCCCAATAAGCAGGCATACCAGAGAGTGCGCTCGATTTAGATAGTTGCGCTACTTTTTCAGCAGCCCCTTCAATACCACCAATTTTCTTTACTACAGGAGCTTGGTTTTCACATTCACTAATAAATTTGATGTAATCTAGCAATGCCTCTTCCACGAATACTAGTGCGGACTTTATAGCATGAGCCCTAGCTTGAAGCGCAGTCGCTTTGGGATCTCTTGGTTCCCAAGTTATCGTTAGGTCATTTGATTTTGTGACAGTACCATCCGCAACTCCGTCTAGCCCAACACAAATAGTATTGAGTAAGAATACTGAATCACCGACAGACTTTAAGAATTGTTTTAGTCCTTCGCTTTCCACGAAAGCCTCCGAAGAATTGGTGGTGCCGTTGGGACTCGAATCCAAGACCTTCTGCGATAAAACCGAAAGATAATAAGCAGACGTCCAAACCAACTAGACCGCAGCACCGAGATGAAAAGTATATGATACAGGAAACATAGTCAAATATTAACGCCAAGAATTTAACGCCCGCTTAAACTGTGAGTGAACGTGTGCCATGTTTGAGCGAAGCGAGTTCGGCACGCGTTCGCGAATCAGATTTAAAGCGTTTGTTATATGACATTTCTCAATATGGTTTTCCGTCTTTATTAGAGGCTACCCACTCACCACTTTCAGTAACCACCCACTGAAAGTCATCATCATTGTATACTGCTTTGTCACTTTCATTCCGTGACCCGATTGCGATAAATTTTGCGATTTTGTCAGTATGATTAATAAGGCAATGTCCATCATCTATTCCAGCAGGAAATCCAATGCACATACCAGCCCCAATGATTTGTTCACCTGAATTTGTAACTAAAGTAACTTCACCATCTACAACATACAAAAACTCATCTGACGCCGTATGCCAATGACGTAAAGATGAACGAGCATTAGGTTGAAGCAATTCCAAATTGACACCAAATTGAGTCAATCCAAATTCATCACCAAGACTTTTACATTCTGACTGCCCTAACTTTGAACGAAAAGGTTCGGGGAAAGGGTTAAAAGTATCCCCTTTAATTTTTTCTGCTTGTTTCGAGATACTCAATGTATATTCCTTGTCATATAACAGCTAAATTAGACAGAAAAATTCTGTATTTAAATGCAGATTAACTCTGTCTAGTTTCTACCGTTCACATTTCATATGCAATCTAGCCATTATATAACAACGGCTTATATCACAGCTAGCGTCGGTACTAGTAAAAAAGCAGAATCTTTCTGTATAGCATGACCAAACACAATCTCGATAAAAATATGACTAATACGTGTTACTTAAGCTCGTCTGGAATGCGGCGATCTTTGTGGTAATACTCTCGGTCACGTTCATTAATTTCACGTACTACTTTACAAGGGTTTCCCACGGCAACGACATTGGCAGGGATGTCTTTGGTGACTATGCTGCCCGCTCCAATAACCGAATTTTCGCCAATGGTGACGCCCGGTAGCACAACGGTGTGTGCACCAAGCCATACGTTCTTACAGATGCGAACGGGAACATTGAACTGCGCGGCTTTGAGCCTAAGTTCAGGGCTAATGGGATGTGTGCCTGTCGCGATAGTTACGTTAGGCGCAATCATCACGTTATCGCCGATGAATACGTCTGTGTCGTCGACCAGAGTTAGGTTGAAGTTCACATATACGTTATTGCCTAGGTGCGTGTGACGGCCCCAGTTGGCGCGCAATGATGGCTCGATGTAACAACCCTCGCCGACTTCTGCGAACAGTTGCTTCATGATTTGTTGGCGCTTCTCACCTTCACTCGGGCGCGTGTGGTTGAAGTCGTAAAGCACTTCTAAGCATTGTGTTTGCTCGGCGACCAGATCGACGTCATCACAGTAATAAACGTCTTGGTTGTGCATTTTTGCCTTTATATCCATGTTTTAACCTATTTGATAATTACCGAAGAGCGGTATAAATAAAGCGACATATGGATAATTTGAAGCGTTTCACTGGCCTTAAAACAAGTTTACGGGCTAACGTTGCCTGATGTTCTCGGCAACACGCCATAGCACACCACTTGGGTCAGTGATACAAAACTCAAGCATTCCCCAAGGCTGCTCTACAACCTCAGTAACGGTTACTTCAAATTCCGTCATTACATTAGAGTTTTGCACGTGCTGATACCAACTTTTTACGTCTTCTACCAGCAAGTGCATCATGTAATTGTGACAGTGCGCAGGTTCGTAAAAATCTTGTAAAAGGAATGCATAATCGCCGTGACGAAAATAGGCGATATCATGGAATTCAGACATGATTTCAAAGCCGAGAGTTTGATAAAAACGCTTTGATAAGTCGAAGTCTTTCGCTGGCACAAACGACTTTATTTCAGTGACTTTGAGGTTTTCCATGATAAACAATTCCTTCTGTTTTAAAGCCCAGATTTATCGCTAGGCTTTATGCTTTAATTTGTTTTAGGTTACTGGCTAAAAGAGCTAACTTCATCTTTGGTGAGGTATCGCCACTGGCCTTCTTCGACATCTAAACTTACTTCGCCGATTTGCTCTCGGTGAAGCCCTACAACTCGGTTACCTACTGCGGCAAACATTCGTTTAACCTGATGAAACTTACCCTCTGTGATGGTCAGTAACACTTCTTTCGGGCTTACCACTTCTAGCTCAGCTGGACGCGTTGGGGTTTTCTCGCCTTGCAACTGAACCCCCGCCTTGAATTTATCAGCGACATCATCTTTGATATCTCGTGACAATGTCACGCGGTAGACCTTTTTACACGACTTGGTCGGCAAAGTGATATTGAAAGACCAACGGCCATCATCGGTGATCAACACTAAACCGGTTGTGTCGGCATCTAACCGCCCTGCGATGTGCAGTTCAGACGCTTTCTCTAACTCTAGGTAGTTGAAAAGTGATGGGTACACTTCGTCGATATTAGAACAGATGGTGCCCGCTGGCTTGTGCATTAAGATGTATCTAAACTCTCGTAGCGTTAATGCATCACCATTGAGCAAGATAGCGTTACTTTCATGAACCTGAGTAGACTCGTCTAGTACAACCACACTGTTCACACTCACCTCACCGTTTTGGATTCGCTGAACGGCTTCGAGTTTTGTTAGTTCTGTGCTTTTACAAAGGTATTTATCAAGGCGCATTAATCGTCTGCGCCGCATTTCGCACAAGGCTTATAGGTGCGTTCACCTTGAGCAATCACCACATAGTCTCGAACGCAGTTATCACATAGCGCCAACTTTGGGTAAGCGTCTTTCTGTTTCTTTGCGTTAATGTCGCCTTCAGTGGTGTATACAGTTCTCATTTTTATGCCTTTGTTTTAATAGCTTGCTAGGCGCAAATTGTATCACTGTTTACAGCCCCGTTTGCAGTGTTGTGACTTAGATAAATGAATATCAAATGAGGTGGCTCCTTTGAGTTTCCGAGTGATGGACAACAAAATCAACGTGCCACGGCTATCAGTGGTAAAATGACAAAAGCTCACCAACCAATGAAGTCACTAATGAAAAATTGTAATCAATGCGGAAAATGCTGTATCAAATATGGAGATGGTGACCTTGCCGCGACTCAAGAAGAGATTGATTTGTGGGAGCTGTTCAACCCAGACATATTTGAATATGTTCGCGGTAGTGAGATCTGGTTTGATCCTAAATCTGGCGAACGCTTAAGTCGTTGCCCTTTCCTAGAAATTGTTCCAACGAAAGATAAGAATGCCCAAGCGAAATATACGTGCAGCATTTACTTAGACCGACCAGAAGATTGCCGCCACTATCCGAGCTTAATCAATGAGATGGTAAGAGATGAATGCGAGATGATTGAGGTGGTGGATCTACAAGATACGAAAAAAGCTCAAAGAAAACTCGATATTCTGATGAAAGACAGTCGCCCTTCAAGCTTTTCATAAGCACTGATCTATAAAGATCCTGACTAAACAGTCGTTTTGTATTAACGAACCATTATTTACTGATAAGTGGTAAATACTGGTTTGCTTCTAACCAATCAAGCGCAACAAGAGCAGCCAGTGAACATACTGCTCTGTCGTTGCCATCAACAAACTTAAGCTCTTCAATTTCAGCGTCTGGAGTAAGTTCACCAGTATAATCTGCAAGGTAACACGTCAATTGCACTGACACGCCTTCTGCTTTGCCATCAGCTTGGCCAGTGAACGTCTCAACGTATTTGATGGAATCAGGTACTAGGTCTACTGATATTTCTTCTTTAATTTCACGAACCAATGCTTGCTCGTCACTTTCCCCTGCTTCGCGCTTTCCGCCCGGCAAGTAGAACAGCTCTTTGCCTTTTGATCTCACCATCAGCAACTTGCCATCTTCAATGAATATCCAAGCGAGCTTATCAATTACCTTATTCATGTTCTTAGACCTTGTTATTGTGTTTATTATTTTGGTTAGCACAACGTATCGCGCTAGGCGTATATTACATCCAGCAGTGAACATATTCTATTGAATTGCTTAGGAAATGGCTTTGGAATTCGATAAACGACAGCCTTCAAGTAGAACACTCGCCAGCTGTCATAAGAACTGAACTGTGGTTGAATTAGTCAACTAGCCACTCGATAGCGGAGTCATGATCTTCAAAAGACTTAATCTCACCCGACACAAACCAACCCCCGACTTTTGATGCCATTTCTTGCCAGCTTTTATCACCGTAGATCGCAATTTTGTCTATCTTCGAGTTCAGTTCTAGCCCAAGTTTGAAATCATCCCAAGCTGCACGCAACTCCCATCCTGTTAAGGTTGAAATGTCGACGAGCATCTTAAGTTCAGATGAGTCGAGTTCTTCTAGTGTGGTATTCAG
This sequence comes from Vibrio sp. QJM3NY_15, assembly GCF_057785995.1. Classification (NCBI taxonomy): domain Bacteria; kingdom Pseudomonadati; phylum Pseudomonadota; class Gammaproteobacteria; order Vibrionales; family Vibrionaceae; genus Vibrio; species Vibrio sp. QJM3NY_15. The sequence goes on along the minus strand of NZ_CM173517.1, from coordinate 1,679,581 downwards.
AATTGGCATCATCGCTTGATAGTCATCGTGTGTGAGTTTGCCTTTCGCTTTAAACACAACGATGGTTTCACCGCTAACACGTTCAATGCCAACTGATATTCCATGACGTTCGATACTCATAACCTAGTCCTCTTAATGGAAACCTATGTCTACCTTAGAGGATTAAAAAACGAATAAATGTGGGTTGTTTAACGCCTTTTACAATACTCTCTTCAGAGCTTCGAATGATCACCCTCTGCTCTTAACTCTTAACTCTCAAGTCTCAAGTCTCAACTAACTGAATTAGTCTTTGAATTTGGACAATGGCGCCATCAACGGCATCGTCCAAAGCATCGTCACGAGTATTTAGCCACACAGCGTGTAAACCACTCGCTAACGCAGGATAGATGTCTTTTTCGAGAGTGTCTCCAATCATCGTCACATCCTGAGCTTGAACACCTAACTGTGTAATGATTGCAGGATAAAAATCAGAATCGTATTTGGATACGCCAAGACTCGCCTTGCAGAAGTAACCGGAGAGATACTGAGACAGACCAGCTCGTTCAAATGCTTGAATGATATCTTGTTCTGTCGAGTCAGCGGCATTGGTTGCGACATAGAGTTTATGCTGTTTCGAAAGCGCAGCCAGCACTTCACGCGCCCCTGCAACTTCTTCGACAACTTCCCAGTCGCACATTTTCCCTTGTGCTTCTGGGAAATCGACCATGAGCGTATTGCCCCAGTCAAATAAGACTATTTCTGTTAATTCGATTAGCTTTGTCATCTTGCCTCCTGCATACGATGAATTTCTAGCGTTTAGGCGAACCTATAAGAACTTCTCAATAAGAACTTCGTCAAAGTACTGGTCACCAATCTTACCGTGTTTCTTAGCCGTTCCGACGATTTCAAAACCTTGCTTTAGATAAACCGATAATGCGCGCTCGTTGTCTGCTCTTACATAGGCGAAGAGCTTTTCATAACCTTTGGCTTTCGCTGATTTGAAAGTGTAATCAAACAACTGCTTGGCGACACCCTGGCCACGGCTATTGGCATCAACATAGGTTCCAATGATACCAACATGGTCAAAGGCTTTAGTATAAGTAGCAAATGGTTCGACATTCTGGAAGCCAAGTAACTGACTCGTAGCTTCGTTAACTGCAACGCTAAACACACCACGCTCAGGGAACGACTCAATGAATGCCTTTTCTTCATCAACAGTAAAAGTCTGATCCAAGATCGTATAAAGCGCTTCGATAATGATTGGATTCAAGACATCAATAATGCCTTGTGCATCTGCTACTGTTACTTCTCTGATTGTTAAGCTCATACTTCTCTACCTTTTTATTGCTTAGGGCAGATTCTATCGCTACATGCCATCTCTTTGATAGGACAGAATGTTGTCGAAAGCGATATCGAAGTAAAGTTCGTAGCTATTTTGTTCAACATAGCCCAAATGTGGAGTTGCCGTGACGTTAGGTAAGGATAATAGAGGTTCAGCGTCTGTTGTTGCTGGCTCACAATCGAACACATCAACGGCGGCGCGCTTAGTCGGAACTTCACATAATTCACGGTATAGAGCTTGTGGTTCAACTAATTCTGAACGGCTGATGTTCACAAACAGCGAGTCTGATTTCATTAGCTGAAGGTCGCTTGCAGTAACACACCCTTTCGTCGCATCGTTCAAACGTAAGTGCAAAGAAAGCACATCAACATCTCGAAAGAAGTCTTCTTTGGTTGCTGATGCTTCAAATCCGTCAGCCTGCGCTTGAACTCTTGATTGCTGGCTGCCCCACACCACTACAGACATCCCAAATGCTTTGGCATATTGTGCAATGCATTTACCGATTTTTCCGTAACCCCAAATGCCCAGCTTTAGCCCTTTCAAAGTACGACCTAACCCTAATGAGCCTGAATCTTGCCATTGGTTTTGCTTGAGGTTTGAAGCGTAAGTTGGAATGTGTCGAGACGCCGCCATGATAAGCGCCCAACACAGTTCAGACGGTGCGACAGGTGAACCGCGCCCTTCTAATACTTTCACGCCAAAATGCTCACACATTTGAACGTTAATATGATTACTGACTTTGCCCGTTTGGCTAATCAGTTTTAAGTTTGGAAGCCTTGAAAGCAGTGACTCTGTAATGTCCGTTCGTTCGCGAATAAGCACCAAAGCATCAAACTCACGCAGTTTTAACGCTAGTTCATCTTCAGGATAGGTTTCTGTGAATACCGTAACATCATGCTGTTCTAACTTGCTATAACACTCAAGGCTTTCTACTACGTTCTGATAATCATCTAATATCGCTATTTTCACTACACACCCCTTGTTGTATTGCTTAACCGCTTTACGCACTTTTAAGTGCCACGAGTTAAGATTCAACTAATCCTTGGACACTTTTCAAACTCACAGTTTATTGATGAACCACTTTGAAACGCTCAAGTACCAGCATCATGTCTTCACTCGGGTTTATCTTGAGTTCTTCACATTCACGAGAGAAAAAGTTCCAGTGCGCTTCTCTCCACCACTCCAAGGTTTTGTCGCCCTCTCCTTCAGCGGCAGCAAACTCTGCAGTCACTTCGTTGTACGGACACGAAGAAACAGAGGTAATTTCAACGATACAAACAGGTTTGCCATCCCAATCAGTGACGACTTGCAAATGCCCCACGACAGGCATCGCTTCCCCTTCATGGCTATACCAATATTCAAGGCTACAAGATGCTTGCTTATCACCTTTGAGCATCAGTTGCGCGCATAGGTTGGCGTTGTATTCGTCGGCGCAATAATAGTCTGCACTAAAGGAGGTGTATTGCGAGGCAACGTCTGCTGACAATGTATTGAGGTAGCTATCGAGATAAGCTTTGCTTCTTTCTTCCATGATTTGTCCAAATTCAATATAAGGTCGAGTCGATAAATACTTATAGATTAAGCATTTGACTGCACTGGAAGTAACCTATCAAGCCGCGTTATTGCTGTAAACTGAGTGAATATGAAAATGTGGGCTGAGAAAGAAGAATATGGGTAGGATTTTAAGACTAATACATGAAGAGCTAAAAGCGACTTAAGACTGTGCTTTTAGCTCTTCGTATTTCGTTACTAGTATCTAAGCGGGAAATTAACGGTTTAAGAAGTCGACCGCTTTGTCTGGAAAATCGGTAAACACACCATCGACTTTTACTTGGTTGTAAAAGACATCCAACATGCCATCAAAGTTATCAGCATAAGCTGGGATTCTTCCTGGGTCAGCACGGAAAGTGTACGGGTGAACGTCTAAGCCCGCGTCTTTTGCTGACTTCATCAATGGCTTAATAATGATGTTATCTTTGGTCGATGCATCGTCCACCAGCATAGGCTTCCATGGGCCAATGCCATCAGCGTAGCTAGCGACTTTTGCCATGCCGCCTTTCTCAAACATCCAGTCATAACTGTATGGCGTGGCTTTGTCGCCCTTGTAAGTCATGGTTTCGTTCCAATCTGTATAGGCCATCAGCTGAACGAGCTTAAGATCCATTTCCATCGCAGGCATTAATTCATCGTTAATACGTTGCAGCTCATTGGCATCAAAACACTGTAGATATACCTTGTCGTCTTTTGATAGATAACCATATTGCTGCAAGGTGGCAAGCACAGCTTTCGAGATATCTTTGCCTTCATGACGATGGAACCAAGGTGCTTTGATTTCAGGATAAATGCCTACGTCATAACCCAGCGTTTTGTTTAAGCCTTGAATCAGTTCAATTTCTTCTGCAAATGTAGCAACGCGAAAATCTGACTGCCACATCGGGAAGCGTGTTGGGTACCCTGCCACTCGGTTGCCTTGATCATCACGGTTAAAACCTTCGGTCACTTTTAATGATTTGATCTCAGCAAGCGTAAAGTCAATCGCGTAATAACGGCCATCTGCTCGTGCGCGATCTGGAAAGCGGTCAGCAACATCGGTGACGCGATCTAAATAGTGCTCATGAATACCACCAGTTCATCATCTTTGGTCATCACGACATCTTGTTCGATGTAGTCAGGTTTCATTGCGTAAGCGAGCGCCTTAGCAGGTAGTGTGTGCTCGGGTAAATAACCAGAAGCACCGCGATGCGCTATCACTAAAGGGTCGGCGAACGCATTGGCAGATAAGCTAAGTGCTAATAAAGTCAGAGACAGTGACGTTGTCTTCATTATTGTTTCCCTTGATAAAACAGAAGCAGGATATACCTGCCTCTGTTGTTTATTAGTATGACGTTGTCCAGTTAATGAACTATTGAGTTAATGCTTCTTTCTGTTGTTCGAGTTCTTTTTGTTTGTGGTGTTCACGCTCTCCTAAGAAGGCGTAAAGCAGACAAATTATTGAAGCAACACAAGCACCGACCAAGATAATGAAACCGCCATCCCAGCCGTAATGGTCAACCATGAAACCAAGCACGGCATTGGCAGCAACTGCGCCACCTAAGTAACCAAACAAGCCAGTAAGACCTGCAGCCGTACCTGCCGCTTTCTTAGGTGCAAGTTCAAGTGCATACAAGCCAATTAGCATTACTGGTCCGTAGATAAGGAAACCAATCGCGATAAGTGCCAGCATATCAACCGTTGGGTTACCTGCCGGATTCAGCCAGTACACTAATACAGCGACAGTAACGAGAACCATGAACAGGATCCCTGCTGGTGCGCGTCGGCCCTTAAATAACTTATCTGAAATCCAACCACACAGTAGCGTTCCAGGAATACCCGCCCATTCATACAAGAAGTAAGCCCAAGAAGATTTATCTACTGAGAAGTCTTTTGCTTCTTTCAAGTAGACCGGAGCCCAATCAAGTACGCCATAACGGATAAGATAAACAAACGCATTAGCAATCGCGATTGACCACAACAACTTGTTAGAGAAAACGTACTTAAAGAAGATCTCTTTCGCCGTCATTTCTTTCTCATGAGACGTATCGTAGTCGTCTGGGTAATCGTCTTTGTGTTCTTCAATCGGTGGTAAGCCACAAGATTGAGGTGTATCTCTTACGGTGAACCAAACAAAAATAGCAACGAGAGTGGCAAAAAATGCAGGAACATAAAAAGCGGTTCGCCAGTCGTCATTAAAAGCCCAAAGACCCAATAAGAACATTGGACCGATCAAACCGCCACCCACGTTGTGAGCAACGTTCCATACCGACACTATCTCGCCACGTTCTTTACGCGACCACCAGTGAACCATGGTTCGCCCACAAGCTGGCCAGCCCATGCCCTGAAACCAACCATTCAAGAACAGCAGGATAAACATCGCAGTGATGCTGCCTGTCGCCCATGGCATGAAACCAAAGCAGAACATGACCAATGCCGACATTAACAAGCCGCCACTGAGGAAATAACGAGGGTTAGAGCGATCAGAAACGCTACCCATTAAAAATTTAGATAGACCGTAAGCAATGGAAACTGCGGCCAAAGCAACCCCGAGTTCTCCGCGACTGTATCCTTGTTCAATAAGGTATGGCATCGCCAAACTGAAGTTTTTGCGGACTAAATAGTACCCCGCATAACCAACAAAGATGCCGAGAAAAAGCTGCCATCGTAATCGTGTGTAGGTGCTATCGATCTTATCGGTAGATAAGCGATCGATATGCGCCATAGGTTTGAATATTCCAAACATAGGAACCTCATGTGTATTGGGCGATAAAAATAAAAATGCTCGAACGAAAAAATTAACGCTCATTCGAAAGTCAGGGCATTGTATGTGCTTCAGGATTAATTTCTGTGATAGAGATAGCCATTAACAAAAAATAACTTTAAATACAGCATTTTAGTTTCATTTAATTAGACTACGCTTCATATTTTCGTTTGCGTATTTTACTTTTGGAAGGTTCTTTAAAGACGATCAACAATTCGAATGAACAAATAACGAACGGAAGGTACATATTTTGAACGCGCGAATAGCGTTCTGACGCACTTATAAAACACCAAACGACTCAAGATCCACATTGCAAAACGATTCCACGCTCAGTTTTTACCCACTACTCATATCTACCAGCGTTCTTTCGAAGTAACAACACATAACCAATCGTGATGTTAAATCTATTGTTCAGTTTATTTATTCAACAGCGATGTTTACGTATCGTACAACCTCAAGCAATGCAGCAGCCCTACAACGTTAAGTGCGTTAGGCCAGCGACTAGCGGAATTGGTTATCCACTCATTGCCTTTATGAAATTAAATAACGACAGGAAATATCATGAACAAATCACTTATCGCTCTTGTGCTTACTGCTGTTTTGGCCGGCTGTTCATCAGGTGGCACTTCTGAACCTGCACAACCTCAATTTGACGGCGACTACGGTTTTGAAAACATCGATCCGGGTTTTGGGCTAGACGATACAGATAACGATGGCGGTTATGAGAATCCAGATCCGAGCTATGGCAATGATGCTCCGACTCTTAAAGACAAAGTCGCTCAAGCAGATTTAGGTTTTGTTTATATCCCTGAGTTGGGAGACATTCCTTTCTTTAACCGAGACGACAGCGATGCACATATCTCAAGCGTTAAAGAACGTTCTGATGGTCACGAAACTCTGTACAGTATTTACGTGGATGATAAGCGTGTCGGTGAGATTCTCATTCGCGACAACTATGTCACGGTTAGCTCTGGAGACAAGGTGATCTCAGGCAAAAAAGATTCCGTCACTTATGCCGACGATGATTACACCTTTTGGACGGTTCGAGGTACGAATGGCAATGTACTTGGGGACTTTAAACGCGTAGACGATGGTGTTTGGGTATTCCGAGAAGAGATTGCTCGTGAAACATTCGTTGTTAAGTATCACGACGGCCAGTGGAATTTCATCCCTGTCGCAGACATTAAAAACAAAGTCAAAGACAACTTGCCATCGCAAGCGCAAGCCACCAAAGTGCGAACAAAAATGCAGGTTAATAAGCTACGTACTTTGAAATAATACTTATCACCATTCCCATATCAAAAGGCATCCTCAAACCTAAGAGGATGCCGCTCAAGCATCAACAAAGAATACATAACTAAAAAAGCTCAAGGAAGATCCGGACTAGGTTACTAATTTACTGACATTCAACGTTTTTGAATTCGTCGATATTTGTATACATAAGCGAGCGATCCAATGACCAATAACAAACTTCCCCTTCTCATCTTAGCCGCTACTCTGTTCTTCAATGTATCGGAAGTTCAAGCCTATGAACAAAACCAAGAAGAAACTGCGATTACTTTTGGCCTATCGGCCGAACGTGGGTGGAGAGATTGGTCTGCTTCTTACATCAAATATCGTGGTCCGGGAAGCATAGGTTATGGCATCGAGTTTACTCGCTCGGCTTATAACGAAGATGAAGAATCATACGAATACAAACAACGCGACAACGAATATCAGTTTCACGCCCCTATTGGAATCACAGAAAATTTGTACATCACTCCCGGTTACGGGATTAAGCGTACCCATACAGACGTAACTTTGGATAACCGCGAGTTCTCTGATAGCACAACCAAACAAGTCGGTGGCTTAGATGCAACCTATATTATGGATAATGGCTTTGTTGTGACCGCAGGTTTTGATAAAGCAGAAGGTGAAGACGTCGAGTTTTCGATTGGTGCAGGTATCGCGTGGTAAAGTCGACCTAAGGAACCTTACGCAAACAAAAAGGGCCTAGATTTCTCTAGGCCCTTTCGACATTATCGAGTTACACGAAGTGATTAATCTTCGATGTAGAAAGCTTCTACTGTGCCTTTAAGAGTAATAAGCATTGGCTGGCCAAAACGATCTAGCGCTTTTGGAGAAGGGATCTTAACCCAACCTTCGCTGATGCAGTATTCTTCAACATCAGTACGCTCTTTACCATTTAGACGAATGCCGATTGGGTATTCGAAACACTCAGCCACGTGGTGTGGGCTGCGTGGGTTACCTGCAAGATGATCTGGTAAAGCTGGTCTTGAATTAGTATCGCTCATGTTCATTACCTGTATGTACGTAAATAAAAAAAGTGCGTCATTCTAGTCAATATAGGCTTTGTGCTCAACAACTGCTGCAATAAATCGTCTTGATCGTTTTAATCAGCGTCTAGTTGTTTGATTTAGCAGCGGTCGTTGCAGCGTTTCAAAACAAAGCTTTTACAGATTTCAACATTTCTAGCGAAGCTAAGAATGATTACCCTAATATAAAATAAAAGCACCCAGCCCGTTGGACTGAGTGCTCATAAACGAGTAATCACTGATTATAAAGTTACGTTACCAGTCATAAGTTACGCTCGCAATCACGTTACGGCGGTCACCGTAGAAGCAGTAGAAATCACACGTAGCCACGTACTCTTTGTCTGCTAAGTTCTTCGCTGCAACTTGGAACTTGTAATCTTCGATTCGGTAACTCAATGTTGCATCAAACAATGTGTATGAAGGTACAACGTTTGTCTCGGTGTTATCAGCGTATGAATCACCAATGTAACGAGCACCAGCACCAACTGTTAGACCATCGAGAGGACCACTCAAGAAGCGGTAGTTTGCCCAAGCCGAAGCGAGTTGATCAGCAATTTGTGACGGAGTCTTACCTACATAACTGTTGTTTGCATCTTCAGTAATTTCCGAATCAATGAATGACACATTGCCGATTAACGTTAGCTCTTCTGTTACGTTTGCCACCGCTTCTAGTTCAATACCGCGGTTACGAACTTCGCCAATTTGCGTTAGCTGGTTATTAACAGTGCGCGCTAGGTTTTCTTTCGAGACTTCAAATGCCGCTATATTGAAGTAACCCTCAAAACTACGCGGTTGATATTTCAAACCCACTTCATACTGCTCACCGCGTTCTGGTTTAGCCGGATCACCATTTACGTCTAGTTGAATAATAGGATTGAACGATTGTGCGTAACTGACGTATGGCGTAAAACCATTATCCATTAGGTAAGCAACACCCAGGTTGGTTGTCCATTCTTCGTTATCAACCTTAGTCTTCTTACCTGTCGATGTATTGTGGGTCTTGTTTTGAGAATCGTCGTAACGAACACCAACCTGAACAGCCCACTTGTCAGCAATCATCATTTGGTCTTGCAGATACAGGCCTAACTGATTGTTTTTGGTCTTGGTGGTTTGGCGATCAGATTCATCAACGACACCAAAGCTTGAATTAAGCAAGGTAACGTTATTGCTATATGATGGATTGAACACATCAAATAATGGGTTAGCGATTGGAACTAAGCCCACGCCAGGTACTGGAACTCCAATCGAACTATTACCATCTGCGACAAATGGGTCTGCAGCATAATCTTTACTATCAATATCGATGTTTTGGTAATCAATACCAGCAAGTAACGTATGCTCTACAATCCCGGTTTTAAAGGTATGTACAACTCGGTTATCAATGTTGAACGCGTCCGATGTACCTTCTTCTGTTGATGCCCCACGCAGAATCTGACTGTCCGTAGGGTCATATGCTCCTAAAAGATTATCTTTTGCATAACCGAGGGAATACATTTGGCGAAGGTTGATGTCCATCTTGCTGTAACGCGTGTTCTGCATAAAGTAAGTACTGTCATTGAAATGATGTTCAAATTCGTAACCTACTGACAATTGTTCACGCTCGAACGTTTCCCAATCTGTGTTGCCTACCGCGGTGCTATCACTGATTTTCCCATTTGGATTTGAGGTTAACGTCCCTTCCATTGGTAAGAATTGTAGGTACGGGTCAGAATCATCTTTCTGGTAGCTGGTTAGTAACGTGATTTTTGTGTCGTCTGTAAATTTATAAGCCAGAGAAGGTGCGATAAAAATGCGTTCAGCTTCTACACCATCGACACGGCTACCATTTTTACGACCAAGTGCTTGCAGGCGAAACGCCATTTTATCGTTAACTTCAGAGTTCACATCTAAGCTAATCTGCTTGCGATCATCAGTACCGTATTCGATAGCAAACTGACCCGAGCCACCATCAAACTGTGGACGCTTACTGATTACGTTGATAACACCACCTGGAGGAGTTTGGCCGTATAACGCTGATCCTGGACCACGCAAGATTTCTACTCGTTCCAAGCCAAACGGGTCGATTTGCCAGCTGTAAAAGCCAGATGAGTACAAACGCGTTCCGTCTTGATACAAGCCGCTGTTTGCTTGCTTAAAGCCACGGATAACAAACCAATCTTGCTTGTTGTCTTCACCAAAATAGTTCGCTTGGATACTTGGCGTGTACTGTAATGCATCGGCAATACTGATCGACGCTCGATCGTCCATCTGTTCGCGAGTCACAATCGAAATTGCACGTGGTGTCTCACCTATCGCAACGTCTGTTTTTGTTGCTGTTCGACTGCTTAATCCTACGTAACTAAAATCAGGACCTACTGAGCTGTCTTCAAGTTGCTGTCCAATAACAACAACGGTTTCATCTTCGTTAGCTTGAGCCATTCCTGACGATATAACTAAAGCGACCGCAAGTGCTGTTGGGGTACGCATAAAGTGCCGATTCATATATTTCTCCTTCAATACGGCTATGAACCTATTCCAATAAAACACAAACAATCACTGTAACTTTTACTATTTAATTGTTTGTATTTGAGCCTAACTCGGCTCTTAAAAACTCAAGCGACAACACTTTCTAGTGCTTGGTGCGCTTGAGCCAAATTCCCTTTACTCAACTCAATAAGATTGCCGGTATCCATTTTGAAAATGCGGTCTGCGGCATCAAAATAAGCGTCATCATGAGTAATCGCGATTACAGTCACCCCACGCTGTTTAAGCAGTGGTAGTAACTGGCGGTAAAACAGTTTTCTAAAGCGTGGGTCCTGATCAGCGGCCCATTCATCAAGCAGAATACAACCGCGTTTTTCGAGTACTGACATCATCAGTGCCAGTCGCTTTCGTTGACCTTGTGAATAGCGAACATCACTCAACTTACCTTGCTGGTGATCGACCTTATGTGCCATTTCAAGACGTACCATCCACTCGTCAATATCTTTGCTATCGATATCTTGGCCTTCACCATCGACAATTTGATGGAATAGATGAAAATCACTGAACACAGCCGAGAATTGATGGCGATAATCTTGCCAATGTGCTTGAGTCACCTCATTACCATCGACATAAACTTGGCCAGAATGCGGTCGGTAGAGCCCTGTAAGCAAACGAGCAAAGGTCGACTTACCACTGCCATTTCCACCAATAATGAAGATGTGTTCACCGCGTTCTATTTTAAAATCGATTGGACCTACGCTGAATGCGTCGCCATCAAAATCTGAGCGATATCGATAGCTCGCTCCCACGAGTTCTAGTGAGTTGAATACTTTGGTTTTTGCCGATTTTGGACTCAAGCTTCGGTCGGTACTCAACTCTAACGACGACAACTTCTTCATCGAAATATTGGCAGTAATCAAGGTTGGAATTGAACCCACTGCAGACATCAATGGTGTTCTCATAAACAACACAACCAATGCGAATGTAGATGCGACTTCTAACGTCGCCCAACCTAAGCCAGTCGCCAGATAAAAGTTCAAACCAATCAGCGTCAAAACCACGGTATTCGCCATGTTTGCAGCAAAACCATTTAGGATATCGGCCTGTGTCACTTGATTGCGGTAACCTTCAGCATTGACTGAAAACGTTTCATCAAAGTAACGCTTAGCTCTGAATGGGTTTAAAGATAGCTCCTTACGACCATCAATTAAGGACTGGTAATCGTGATACAACTTGTCGTCGTACTCACGAACCTGTTTAACGTGTTTAGTGATGCGCGTAACAAGCAGATAGCCAATGACACCGGTTAACGACAGCATTAAAACGCTGACAACAAACAGAGGCATAGACAAAAAAGCCAGGTAGACCAATGCCACCACCGTTAACACCAAGCCATAAATCAGCTCAGGCAAATGTACGAATGCGATAGTGATATTTCGAATGTCAGTATTAAGTGACGTGAGTACCCCTGCACTTCCAACCTTCTCGACTTGTTCTATATCGGTATTCAACAGTTGAGAGACCAATTCACAACGCTTGTTATAAACGAATTTATGTCCCAGTTTATGGAGAGCAACTTGAGCAACGGTGGCTGTCACCAACAAACCAATCAGCAGCAAAGTAAACTGAATTAGGGTATTGGAAAGTGGACCACTGCTTTCAAGTAACTTATGCTGGATAAACGCAATCACGCCCACGCTCAAGAACGCACTCGCAATACTCAATAAGATCACGAACAACAGTGACTTTTTCTGTTTTTCAGCCAGCAATAGGATCAATCTCATTTCATATACACCATTCAATTAATTATTATTGTGATTATCATTATCAATAAAGAAAAAGATAAACCCGTATAAACCAAGTACGATAATCTTGTTGTTTAGTCTTGGCCTCTAGAAGCTCAACCCGTTAATTCAACAGACACCCGTTACTAGTATTCAGTAATCGCGATAATTAACGACAAGGACTACAAGCGACTGCTATAACCTTCTTAAGCCCCACATCAAGTACATGCCACCGATAATCGAAGCCACCAATCCTGCTGGGATCTCTTGTGGGTAAAGCCACTGTCTACCAAGCCAATCCGAGAACAACATCAGTGCCATACCAATTAACGAAGAACAGATCAGGTGCTCTTTAGCACGGCTATAACCAAATAATCTCGCCATGTGTGGAGCCATCAAGCCAATAAAGCTTAATGGACCAACTACCAGCGTTGCGCTCACGGTTAAACATGCCACCAGCACCAACAATAGAATTCGAGATCTTGATACATTGATACCAAGAGATTGGGCACTCGCCTGCCCTAATGGCAACACATCCAACCATCGCGCACAGAGAAAACCTAACGAGATAAATACAACCGACGATATCAGTAACGGCACGAGTGTTACCTCGGTGACGTAATACGTTGAACCTGCCAACCAAGCCAGAACTTGATAACTTCTTGGATCACCGCCTGCCAATACAAAACTTTGCACAGCGTTCATCAGTGCCGTTATCGCAACGCCTGTTAATAGTACTCTTTCCGGTTGGAAGCCCGACTTTTGGTTAAGCACAACAATGATGCCCAAAGTACAGACCGCGCCAATAAAGCCACCGACATAAAGGCCAACCACGCTGCTGCCAAAGCCCGCAAAGATTGCGATAATCAAACCTAATGCCGTACCAGAACTGATACCAATCACTTCTGGGCTGGCCATTGGGTTGCCACTCAAACGCTGAACGATCGTACCAGCGACTGCCAACATGCTGCCCGCTAATGCCGCTGCCGTTAATCGAGGTAAACGCCATTCGAGCATTGCCCAGTCTTGAGTTTGAAATAACCAACGCCAACCTTCAGTTTGTACAGAGAACAAACTAAACACGACCAGCGACATCGCAATAAACAAGCTGGCCAATACCACTGAATGCTTGTTTAAGCGAGAAGCTACTTCCTTATGACGCGTTAATACAGTTTGTGTTTGTGACTGACTTTTCATGGACAACTTGGGCAGCAACCACAACAACAGTGGAGCACCTAACGCAGCCGTTGCAGCCCCTGTCGGGACAAACATAGACATGATGCCCGGCAACTGTTGAATAAGCAGATCGGTAAGGCTTAACAACAAGCCACCTAACACCATAGATACCAATAACTTAGGGACTAAACGGTGCACACCCATCAAGCGTGCTAACGCAGGGGCTGCTAAACCAACGAATCCAATAACACCAACAGCACTCACAACCCAAGCCGTCAACAATACTGCTAACCCTAAACAAACTACTCTCAATTTAGGTAACGAAACACCTAAGCTCTTAGCGCCCTCTTCTGATAACTGAAGCAAGCTCAGTGGTTTTACAAACAGAAACGCCATGAGAGTCGCAATCGCTAAGCGTGGAGCCAAGTACTGAACATCTTCCCATCCGGTTTGAACCAATGAACCAGCGCCCCAAATCATTAAGCCATTCAGTTTGTCTTGGTTCATCATTAACAAGACAGTACTCACAGCGCCAAAATAGAGGTTCACGACTAAGCCAGAGACAATCACGACGGTTGGAGATAAAGCACGTCGCCAAGACAAAACAAACACCAAACCAATCGTAGTTACGCCACCAACAAGTGCCACCAACGAATAAGACCACTCTAAAAGCCAAGGGGCATAGAGTGTCGCTAACATAAGTGCAAAGCTCGAACCGCTCGCGACACCTAACGTAGACGGTGAAGCCAAAGGGTTTCTGAGCACCTGTTGCATCAAGACACCCGCCACTGCCAACGCTGCGCCAGATAACAATGTAGTGAATAACCTCGGCCACCAAGCCAAATGCAGTTTCACTGAGTCAGGAGAAGTGAAATCAGCGGTCCACAAGCTAGAAAGTCGGCTCAATCCGAACTGAGAGACAGATAAGTGTTGCCCAATTAGAGCCAATGTAGAAACCATTAAAAGAGTCAAAACACCAAACGAGAGAACTCTCATAGCACGCCTCCTTGGTTCAATTCAGAAACAATGAACCTTGCAAAGCGTGTTGCAGAAGGTATCGCCCCGAAGCTCCACACCGCTGGTACTTGTAACGCGGGATGGCCCGACTCTTTCACAATGTATTGCCAAAACTGATTTGCTTTAAGGCTCTCTTCAGTCCCTGCTGGCATTGGAGAAATAATCACGATTTGACCTTTAACGCCAATAAGCTGATCGACACCAACCAAGCTGTAACCCCAAGCGTTGGTTTGCGCCTTCCATGCTGATTCAAGGCCAATCTTGTTTACTGAAGCTTTGTATAGGCTGTTATCCCCAAAAACGCGAACGTGATTAGTGTCCATGAATTGCACCATCAACATTGCAGGCACATTGTTTGGTAGCTGAGTACCTAAACGAGCCATTTCAGCATTCGCTTTCTGAATCAAAACTTCAGCTTGAGATTGTTTTTCAGAGGCCTTTGCTAACTTTCGGGTAACCGTTTCTAACGCTGACCAATCGACATCACCGCTTCGGTACAAACCAATGGTCGTGACAGGGGCAATTTTGCTGAGTTGAGTCTCCAGCGTTGAAAACATTGGAGAGAGTAATATCTTGTCCGGTTTGAGCTCATGAATGCGTTCAAGGTTTGGCTGTGTTCGTAAGCCGACATCCGCAACAGTTGACGGGATTTGAGGAGACTTTACCCACGAGTTGTAATCGGGAATTTGCGCTACCGCAATAGGAGTAACGCCCAACGCCAAAAGCGTTTCAGTGTGAGTCCAATCGATGGAAACCAATCGAGGTTGATCGTCATCATTCAACTCAGACGTATCTTGATTGGCTGACGAAAGTGGAGAAAACACCAGTAAGCTAGAGATAACAACACTTGAGATAAGAGTACGAGTGACATGCGAGCGATGTAATATTGATTGGAAAGACTGTTTAAGCATCATGCTGGCTCCAAATCACCAGGCATCGCGACTGGGTAACCCGCAGAGTGTTGAGTAATGTGCATAGGCACACCATAGATATCTTTCAATATCGACTCTTTGAACACCTCATCAACCTCGCCTTCAACTAATAGCTCGCCACTATGTAAGGCAATAATGTGGTCGCAGAAACGTGCAGCCATGTTGATGTCGTGAATAACAATGATCACGCCAATTTCCAATGTTTCACTCAGGCGCTTAATCAATGTCAGCATTTCAATCTGATGGCCGATATCGAGTGCTGCTAAAGGCTCATCGAGCAAAAGGTATTTGGTGCGTTGAGCCAACAGCATCGCAAGCCACACACGCTGGCGTTCACCACCCGATAAGGTATCCACTAGACGATCAGCGTATTGCGTTGTGTTGGTAAGTTGCATCGCTTCTTCAACGTATTGCTTATCTTTACTTGAAAGTCGACCTAATAAGCCGTGCCAAGGGTAGCGGCCAAAGCTCACCAGGTCTTTGCTGGATAAACTGTCGGTTGCAGGTAAATGTTGAGGTAAGTAAGCAATTTGCTGTGCGAAGTCCTTATCAGACCATTTAGCGACCGCTTTATCTTTCAGGAAAATATCGCCTGAAGTCGCGTGCTGTTGCTTCGCTAGCAACTTTAATAAGGTCGATTTCCCCGAGCCGTTATGCCCAACCAAAGCGTAGATTTTTCCTTGCTCAAACGACACATCAAATGTCTTGAGCAATTGCTTATCCCCTACGCTAAAACCAAGTCCCTTTGCTTCGAGCATATCTTCAACCTTAAAATACATCATTCACTAAAGAATTAATGAAATACGAACATATTCATAAAATCATTAACAGACACGCTTTTATACACTTGCAAAAACGCTAACGCAAACGATTTTCATTTAGATTAAACTGAATGTCGTACTAATTTATGCCTATATTTTAAAGAGTTAGAAGCCTAATTTAGAGAATGAAATCTAAAATTGATTCAAGATTTTGTCGCAACGAAGTTTAAGCATTTATGAAAAGATGCTCATAAATCGATGGATGAGGAAGGCAGAGAGTTTCGTGGCTGTTAGGCTGTTTCCGAATATTCAGCCTAAAACGAAACGCTCATGACGTGATGATTGGGTTCGGTTTCAATCTCGACAATTGACCAACCAAGGGAAAGGTACAAAGGCGCAATATTGGTGTAGGCGTACAACTTAGACGTTGAATCTTTCGAGGGTTGGGATTGATAATAGCCTGGCACTTGTTCAACAGCTCGTTTAATCAATTCACTCGCAATACCTTGGCCGCGCCATTGAGGTTCAACAAACACGGCGTTGATCCACACCACATCCCGCACTTGATGAGGTTCCTGAAAATGGGAATATGCCAAGCCACCAATGACCACATTATCGCGAAGTACTGTTATTACTGGGGGAAGTTGCACGCTGTCTTTATACGTATCTTTAAACTTGAAATCAGACCATTCGCTTTGAAATAAGCCTTCTAATTCACTCCAACAAGGTGAACTTTCATCACAATTTCTAAAGATTACTTTCTGCATGTTTCCGTCCTTTGAAAGGGTAATTTGGCCATCCTAGCCTTGGTTTATATCAGTGTAGATAAAGCTACTCTTCTTCTTCGTAACTGTCTGCTGGGTCTTCATTGATTTCTTCGCCACACCCCAAGCATTCGGCTTGCAAATCCGTTGGCATCACAATAATCAAACCACAATGCGGGCATAAATCACCTTGTTGAAACATCCTGTTATTCCTTCTAGTTCGCAGCTATTGCTTCGGATACTTTTGCTTACTCGCTTCTAACCAATCATGAATAACTTGGCGAGCAGACTCAGATGGCGGTGCATTTCGTTTCCCACAAATCTGGTCAATTTCAAACGGAAAGGCTTTGCTTGGAACACGACGTAGGCCAATGGTTAAGCGCTGAGGCTTGAGCATTCGAAACACCACATAGCGGTCGCTCATGATTCGATTGTGATAGACGCCAATACAATGTTTTTGTTCCACGCCCTCTTGTTCAAGGTCGTAGTAATCAGTAAGCGGATGAATATTGTCATTACCGAGTAAAGGAACTGGATAAGGGATGTCCATGTCCACAGGCCGATTTCCTTCTAGACGGCGTAACTGACGCTGTTCTGTCCATCTATCATGCAGTTGCTCAAACATAGCAAAGGAATTTTGACTGGTGATGGCGCGCAATGGATCGTCCATCTCCAAATCTTGACCCAGTAAAATCGCGTCTTGGAACATGGCCATCTTTGAAGGCGCATTGAGCCTGCCCTCTTCAACCATTGCAATACCTAATCGACTGCCGGTTAAAAACGGATGAACCTGATCCAAACGCAGCGCTGTGTAGCCTACTTTAGAGTAATGTTTGAATTTGAGTACACGTCTTTGTAGCGGTTCGAGAATTCGAACAATGTGGTCAAGCTCATCACCGATGTTGTAATGCAGCTCTAGCTTATCGATAAATTTGAGTGTTGCTTTACTGCCGTCTAAGCCCAGTTTGGCTAAGATTCTCTTTTGCCCTAGGCGACTCAGTTCCAATGCTTTCTTGTTATCGACACTGTGTTTCATGCAGATTAACGCCAAGATAACCGGCCTTAATTCAAGCAGTTGAGCCGCCTCATAAGTGTTCGCAGCCAACCAAAGCATTTGATATTGATACTCTGGAAAATCATCAGTGATTTCTCGATAACGAGCAGGTAACGAATCTAACCAACGACCATTTACATCAAATTGTTCAACAAGATTGAGGCTTAAACCAATACCACCGTCGAGCGGCCGTCTACCATCTTCAAACACATGAAAGCCCACGAGCTTTTGCGACCAATCACTGATCTCAATATCGTAGTCAAAGCCTAATGTGCGAGTGGGAATGGTAAGTAATGCTGTCATTGGTGCCTCTTTGTTATTGGCGCGTTGAACTGTCGAGCCTATCTACTAGCATAAGCTAACGCTCGAACCACTATAACAACCTTTTGTAAATTTCTTATCAATCAAAGCGATATAAATACGAGAGTACTTAGAAGATCTTTGAATGATGATTTTACGCAATATGAGACCTCTTCGATATCATTTGCTTAGAGAGAAACTATGCTTGTAACATCACTAATAACAAGAGGCTTTAATTATGGAATACCAACATATTCTGGTCGCACTTGAAATGTCTGATGACTCGAAAATACTCATTGATAGAGCAACCTTCTTCGCGAACAAACTAGAAACGGAACTTTCGTTTGTTTATATCGACGGTACTCACGGAGAAATCTACCCAGAACTCGTTGATATTCAGCAAAATAATGGTGACTTACCTGTCAATGAAGATGCGATAAAACACTTAAGAGAGTTTGAGGCTTACGCTAAACAGCCGGTTCAGCATATTTTTGTAGGTACAGGTGATTTGAATGACAAACTCAAGGATGCCGTGAAAACGCACAACATTGACCTAATGCTTTGTGGTCATCACCATGATTTTTGGCATAAGATCATCTCGCACTCGAAGCAATTGATAGACTCTTCTCCCGTCGACATACTTGTCGTTCCTATGGACTAGAGCTTCTAAAGACCCACGGTTCCTAAAGACTGTCGCTCTTAAAAAATAGCTGTTTGGCTTATAAAGCCAGGCTTCAATAGCCAGCCTCTATCGGTATTATTGGTTGGCTTACATCCCCTCTTATTTACCCCAATCCAACTATCCCCCATTTGCTAAGTTCATTTGTGATCTTGTCGGCTTATCAACTCGTAAGCGTCTAATAATTAACAAATCACGAGTGTAAGTAATGAAAAAGATTGGTCTCTATCTTTTTACAAACGACTTAAGAATCAACGACAACCAATTGCTCCATTGCGCTACACAGAGCGTCGATAAACTCATTTTCGTGATTGTCGAACCCACTTTGGTTCGTTTCTCTGCTGATTTCGCGAAAGAACAAAGTTATGGTGCACATCGCCAGACTTTTGTTTCACAATCGATAACTAACCTAGAATCGAATTTAGTTAAATTTGGTCAGCAACTTGTCGTGATTCACAGTAATCATTTAGAACCAGACGCAGCCGAGCAAACACTCAGTCAAATCATTGCTACACAACACGTCACCCACTTTTTCGCCAATGCACACTGCGGTTACGACGAGCGACAATTGATTCATTCACTACAAAGCCGTCACCCTGGTTTAATAACATGCTTGCCACATCACTCGACCTTGTTTGACTCACATGAGCTGCCGTTTGAATTATCAAAAGTCCCGAGCTCGTTTACCAAATTTAGAAAGCTAGTCGAACACTTGGACGTTAATAGCGATGAGACGGTTATTACACGCCTTCCACCAGCAGTGATACCAGCACCAACACCAGTAACGGCAATCCCACTATTCACGTCTCCAAATGTACAAAGAGCAGCAACAAACGATTATTTGGGTGGCGAAGACGCAGGACTAGCACATTTAGATAACTACTTCTCACATGATTACGCCCTTAACTACAAGCAGACTCGAAACGCATTTGACGGCATCGAAAACTCAACCAAGTTTTCGCCGTGGTTGGCACTCGGCTGCGTTTCGCCTACAACGATTTATCGCCATTTGAAGCAGTTCGAAGCCGAACATGGCAGTAACGATTCAACCTATTGGATCTACTTTGAGTTGTTGTGGCGCGAATATTTCTATTGGAAATGCTTATCTCTGGGCTCATCGTTATTCGGTGATTCTTCAGACCAAAAGCTCAACACCCCAAACCCCTCGGGAACGTCGAACCTGAATTTTACCAAATGGAAAAGTGGCAATACCGACTATCCGATTGTCGATGCGTGTATGCGTCAACTTAACGAAACAGGCTACATGTCGAACAGAGGAAGACAACTAACAGCCAGCTGTTTGATCTACGAATTAGGTGGCGATTGGCGACACGGCGCAGCCTATTTTGAGAGCCAACTTATCGACTATGACGTGGCATCAAACTGGGGTAATTGGGCATATATAGCCGGTTCCCTGAACTCTCAGGTAAACACCCAAGCCAACAAGCAAAATAATGCTAAGCAACCTAAACCTAAATCACGACATTTTGATTTGGGTAAGCAAGCGGATATGTACGATCCAGACCATGCGTTTATCAATAAGTGGAATGCGTGCAGCAAAGAACCTGTCTTAACTAACAATCAGGATGTGTTATGAACTTCAAAACCGTGCGCCTTGTCTTAGGCGACCAACTCAATGTCCAGCACTCTTGGTTTCAACAGGTTGATGACGACGTCATTTATATCATTGCCGAACTCAAGCAAGAGACTGACTACGTTGCATCGCACATCCAAAAGGTGGCCGCTTTTTTCTCTGCGATGAGCTACTTTTCCGACGAGCTCAAACAACAAGGTCACCAGGTACTCCACCTAACTCTGGATGACACGACTCAATTTGAAAACCTCGATGCTCTATTGCAACACTACGTCCACGAGTTTGCTGCTGAAAAGTTTGAATACCAACGGCCAGATGAATATCGACTTCTCCAACAATTAGCAAAGCTGAAGTTAACCGGAGTAACCAAAGGCTGTAGCGATTCCGAGCACTTCCTGTTTCCGTTTGACGAGATTGAAACTCAGTTTCCGAAAGACAAACACATCATGATGGAACACTTCTATCGTCGAATGCGAAAGCGTTTCGACATCCTGCTCGACGATGGCAAACCGGTTGGCGCAAAATGGAATTACGATGCAAACAATCGCAAGAAGCTGAAGAAACAAGACATCGACAACCTGCCGCTACCATTAATGTTTGCCAACGACATTTCTGCGATTTTAAAACGCATCGAGCATCATCAAGTTCAAACCATTGGTGAAGTTGGCGAACAGTTATTATGGCCAGTCAATCGAGCGCAAAGCCTGTCTCTGCTTGCTCACTTCTGCCAAGTCTGTTTGCCACTGTTTGGACACTTTCAAGATGCAATGACGACCGAGCATGATTCAAAATGGAGTTTGTATCACAGTCGCCTCTCCTTTTCGTTGAACAGCAAACTGCTAAGCCCCCAAGAAGTGATCGATGCAGCGCTGTCGGCTTATCAGGCTTCTTCAAAGCTAAACGCACCCACTATCGATATTGCACAAGTCGAAGGGTTCGTACGCCAAATTCTAGGTTGGAGAGAATACATACGCGGCGTTTATTGGGCAAACATGCCTGCTTACGCCAACAAAAACCACTACGCAGCAGACCGTCAGTTGCCTCATTATTTTTGGGATGGGCAAACCAAGATGAATTGTATGAAGCACGCGATTGATCAATCCCTCGAGTTTGCTTATGCCCACCACATTCAAAGGCTTATGATCACCGGTAACTTCTGTTTAATCACGGGCATTGCCCCGAATCAAGTTGATAGTTGGTACCTTGGTATATACGTCGATGCGATTGAATGGGTCGAAATGCCGAATACGCGAGGTATGGCACTTTTTGCTGATGGCGGGATCGTCGGAACCAAACCATACTCTGCCAGCGGTTCTTACATTAATCGCATGAGTGATTACTGCAAAGGCTGTCATTACCAAATTAAAGAGCGCAGTGGCGAGAGTTCTTGTCCATTCAATAGCTTGTACTGGCGCTTCATGAACAAACATCGCGAGGCCTTAAATCGCAACCCTCGAATGGGGATGCTTTATCGCTCTTGGGACAATATGGATGAGCAAGACCAACAAGCGATACTCGACACCGCAGAACAACGACTGACTAACTTGGAGAACTTATAATGGTGGAACAACTCAGATTACACATATTGGTCATTGGTGGCAGCGGCGGTATTGGTTTCGCCGTGGTTAAGCACCTATTGTCTGAGCTGTCTCGCTTTGATTTTCTCGATGTACATGTCGACGCGACTTATCATTCACAACGACCAGAATTGGAAGATAACCGTTTAAATTGGCACCAAGTCGATGCCACCAACGAAGCTGATATTGAACGACTAAGCACTCAATTCGAGCGATTGGATTGGTTAATAAATTGCGTGGGTATGCTTCATACACCAGATTTGGGGCCGGAAAAGAACCTATCTTCTATCGACCCAGAATTCTTTCTGAAAAACATCTCGGTAAACACCCTACCTAGCTTGTTACTGGCCAAGCACTTCACGCCAATTCTTAAAGCCAGTGACAATCCAAAATTTGCAGTGGTATCGGCCAAAGTCGGCAGCATTTCAGACAACCGATTAGGCGGATGGTATAGCTATCGCTCATCTAAAGCCGCACTCAACATGTTCATCAAAACCATGTCGATTGAATGGCAACGTACATTGAAAAAAGGCACGGTATTAGCGCTCCACCCTGGTACAACAGACACCGCTCTATCCAAGCCCTTTCAAACCAATGTGCCCGAAGGCAAGTTGTTTGAGTCTAGTTATGTAGCTCATCAATTGGTGGACATCATTCGAACGGCTACGCCGGATAAAAGCGGTCATTTCTACGCGTATGATGGTGAGCAATTGACTTGGTAGGGAAGAATACCAATCGCTGGCTTTGATGAATGGTAAAATTTTATGAAAGCTAAAAAAGAGAAAACCCAACAAAGGTGTGACTCTGTTGGGTTTAGTAGTTAGCTCGAAGCTACTGGTTGAAACTAAAAATGTCGTTTCAACGAAGGGCACTCTGAGGATTCAACTAAGGATCAACACTGATCATTACTTTACTATTACCGCTACTCAGCCCAGTTGAACTTACTCTCGTCGACACCTTCTTTTTCTTCCTTAACACGCTCGCGTCGGCTTTGCTCTTCAGCGCGGGCTGCGTCAATTTCTTGCATGATGGCATCAATATCTGCCAAGGCGTCGCTTTCGGTAAACTCACCCGTTAGTTTGCTATCCGGCTTCAAATCACCCTTCTCAAACAGTGCCCACATTTCTTTAGCATACTCAGTGCTCGCCAGTTCAGGGGCAAATTGCGCGTAATAATCACGGATGTTATTAACATCACGAGTCAGCATCCACTCAGCATTGTTGTTCGCAGAAGCATCGACCGCTTGCGGCAAATCGATAATCACAGGGCCATATTCATCAACCAATACGTTGAATTCAGACAAGTCACCATGAATCAAACCAACGCAAAGCATCTTAACGACATAAGTCATCATCACCGCATGATCTTCAATCGCTTGTTCAGGCGGCATCACCACATCATTCAATCTCGGAGCGACATAACCTTCGTCATCAGTGACCAACTCCATCAGCAGTACGCCGTCAAAGCAACCATAAGGGACAGGCACGCGAACGCCTGCTTCTGCCAGCTTATACAAGGCATCCACTTCTGCACTTTGCCATACTTTTTCTTGTTGCTCGCGACCGAAACCAGAGCCTTTTTCCATCGCTCTAGCGCGGCGGCTGTTGCGGACCTTTCGCCCTTCTCGATATGCCGTTGCTTTTTTAAAGCTACGTTGGCTTATTTCCTTGTACACCTTGGCACAACGGATCGTATCACCACAGCGTACTATGTACACTGACGCTTCTTTGCCACTCATGAGTTGGCTTTTCACCTCGTCGACTAAACCATCGTCAACTAAAGGCTGTATTCTTTTAGGTATCTTCATGTCGTCTTTATACATGAGTTACCTGACAGATAAAATATTAACTCGTTAAATGAGTGGTTATTCTCAATAGATTCTTAAATGAAGGGAGATTATGTGGGTTTTGTCTTGTGGCGACGACAACGTGTAGAGCAATAAATCACCTCTTCCCAACAACGTTGCCATTTTTTACGCCATGAGAATGGTTTGAGGCAAACGGGACATGTCTTGGTGGGTAGATGTGGTTTCTTGTGCATTGCCTCTTCCTTGCCGATGAATCAATTATCCCATTCGTTAACGAGAGATTCCCTATTACGCTCGTTCCTCGCTTTAGGGAACGACTAAAGTATTACTAATAAAGCTAGATTCCCTACTACGTTCGTTCCTCGCTTCAGGGAATGACGTCGTATTCTAATCGTTCCTGACTTTAGGGAGTGGCAGCGGTGTGGTTGATAACAACCCCGATTCCGTCATCCTCGAGAAGGAAGAACGACTGAGTCGGGGATCTGCTTTATCCAAACGGATTCGGCTTTATCTGAACTGACTCTGCTCAAATTCAACTAAGTCCGCTCAATTCAGTTAAGCAATAACCTTGTACTGCTTTTCCATCTCACTTACACCAAGGCCTGAATGCTTTGTTACTTTAAGCTGAACTGGCACACGCTCTTTCAGTGCTTCAACGTGGCTGATTACGCCGATCATCTTGCCTGACGCATTTAGGTTATCGAGCGCGTTAAGTGCGATATCCAATGTATCGCTATCTAGCGTGCCGAAACCTTCATCCAAGAACAGTGAATCAATACTGGTTTTGTGGCTCACAAGATCAGATAACGCTAGCGCCAACGCCAAACTCACTAGGAAGCTTTCACCACCTGACAAGGTCTTAGTATCACGCATCACATCGCCCTGCCACGTATCCAACACTTGCAGTTCTAGCCCGTCATCGGCTTTACGTTTTAGCTCGTAACGACCGTGTAGACGTTGTAATTGCTTGTTGGCCAAGTACACCAAGTTCTCTAACGTTAACCCTTGAGCAAACTTACGGAACTTGTCGCCATTTCTAGAGCCAATCAACGAATTAAGACGTGAGATGTCGTCAAACTCAAGTTGTTGTACTTCGATCTGTTTGAACAAGTCTTGTTGATTGCTGCGGTTTTGGCGATCCGTTTCCAAGTTCGCAGAAATCGCACCAATTTGCGTAGCATGACTTTGCTGTGCATTGGAACAGTCCGTCACGGCTTGTTCTACTTCCTGTAGTGGAAGTTGTTGCCAAGCTTCCGCTTTATCATGACCTTTAAGTTCGACTAGATTCGCGTTGGCTGAATTCAAACGAGCTTGGGCACTAACCATCGCCTCTTCCAGTGTTTTCTTAAGGCTTTGCAGTTGCACTGTCACGGCTTCATCCAACAGTGCCGACTCAAATTCATCTTCTGTAGCAAATGGACTTGTCGTTAATGCTTGCGTCCAAAGCGATGTCACTTCAGTCAGAGCTGTCTGTTTCGCCGTTAGCTCGTCACTGTAAGATGTGTGTTTTGTCTGTTCTGTTCGGTGCTCGAGTTCACAACGGTTAAACGCTGTTTGAGCGGCATCGTGTGCGCTGACGGCATCCATCACTTTTTGCTTCATAGTGTTGGTTACAATTTGAATGTCTTGTGTCCCAAACAGCTGCGTTCTAGATTCCGTAACAACCTCCAGCTCTTTCGACAGTAACTCAACCTCTTGATTCGCCACTGTGATGTCTTTCGCTAAGGCTTCTAGTTTGTCATCGAATACTTTCAGCTCAGCATGTTGGCTAATCAACTGCTTATCTAACTCATCATGCTGCTGTTTTGTGGTCAGCCACGTATTAGAAGCTTCAAGCTTTTGAGCAAACCAAGCATCGATATGCGCTAACTCAGGCGCTTCAATCGATGTTTGAATAATGCTTTCTCTAAGCCCTTGCCATTCAGACTCTTTCGCTTGCGAACATTTAGCGGCTTGATCTATCAATGCGTTCGTTTGTGTAGAAAGGTCTGCGAGTCGTTGTTCTGCAAGTTCAAGATTAGATAGAACCTTCTCGACAACCATCGCGGTTGCTGCGCGCTGCTTCTCTGCGTCAATGTAGGCATTTTTTGCATCAGCCATATTGCGCAGGAGTACGATCGTGTTGTTAAGCTGCTGCTCACAAGCATCAACGAACGACTGCACAACATCGCTATTACCTAACCCTTCTACATTTGGCAGATAGATATTGAGTGGGCAATTGTTAGCCAATAACGTTGCATTGCTTTGCTCTAGCTTGGTAACAAGGTTTACCCAATTCAGTTTGGCTTGTTCGATGTCTGCTTGAGCACGCTGAATTTCATCGTTGAGGCCATTGATGATAGGCACCAGTGAATCCAATTGTTGACGGTGCTCTGTGCCGTCTTTCTGAATAACGGCTAACTCTTGCTCTTCTCGCTCTTTTTGTACAACAAGATCAGCGATATCCTGAGATTGCTCAATAGTATGCTCAGTTGAGCCGCACAGCGGGCATTCTGAATTCGGCTTCAACGCCGCTCGATACTTTGCTAATTCACCCTCTTGATCAATTAGGCGAGTTAAGCGCTCTAATGATGTCTTATTGTTCTGGTAACGCTCCACCAGCACTTCACGCTCTTTTGTGAGCTTTTCACTACGTTGTGTATTGGTTTGCAATTCGAGAGATTTAGACGTTATGCGCTGAGTCGCCTGAATAAAGCCACGATTAATATCCGCCAGAGTATTGGTGTTACGGCTCCAGTGCTCAAACACCTCTTTTTGTGCATTAAGGGTATGTTCATTGGCTTGTTGCTGCAAAACGTCCCATCGCTGTTTAGCTTGGTTCTCTGCTGAGACTAACTCTGTGAGTGCATTGTCTTGAGCCAATTTAGAGTCTTTAGCTGCCTGTAACGCTGCTTGCTGAGTGGCTAGCGTGCGCTGTGAAGCTTGAACACTATTTAAAAGTTCTGTGTGTTGACGTTCGAGCTCTCGAACCTGAGTCACCTTGATTTGCCATTGACCCAAATACTTTTCAAGCAGGCTATCAGCTTGGTTAGCCGCTAAATAATGTGCAGCGATCTTTTCTTGCTGTTTAATGGATTCAACAGTTTGATTCAAAGAGACTTGCAGCTGACTTCTCTCAACCTGTTGTTGATTAAGCGTATTTAACGTTTTAGAAGCCGCTACTTGCTTGTCTTTCAACATCGCGACTTGGTTATCTAACGGTCGAACTTGCTCAATGATCTTCTCTTGATCTTGCTGCTCTTGTTTAGCGACCTCAACCAACTTAATATGGTTATTAACGCTCTGTTGTGCCGTGTTTTTTTCTGTATCTCGCTCAGCCAATCGCTTGGTACTACTTTCAAGGTTCGCATGAGTCGTCACGACTTCTTGGCTACAACGCTTTAAATCTTTATGAAGCGGACGCAGTTTTTCAGCAGGCTCGCTATTCGCTAAACGATCTAACGATGGTTGGTTTTCAGCAAGGCTTTCTTGCGCCGTTTTTAAGTCATGATTGCTTGCCGTAATAACCTGTTCGGCTTTAACGACATCTTTCCACCAGCCTAAATGCGCGTTCCATTCAGTAAGTTGTTCAGTCAAACGTTTCTGTTCAGACTCTAGATGGCCATGTTCTTTGGTCAGCTCTTGAATCTGATCTTCAGAGAGTAAGCTCACGCCCTCAGCCTTAGCTTTTAGGTGGTTGAGTGATTCATCGCTCGATTTGAAGTGGTCGTAGATACGCTCTGAAATCAGGCTATAAATTTCGGTACCCGTAAGCTCTTCCAATAACTCGGCACGGTCGTTAGCGTTGGCATTCAAGAAAGCAGCAAACTCACCTTGCGACAGCATGATAGATTTAGTAAATCGTGAAAAGTCTAAACCGGTCACGGTCTCAACCATCTTAATTTTCTTAGTGAGCTGCGTTTCTAATACAGCATCACTATCAGCATCCGCAAATTCACAGGTTGGTGTCTGCAGCGCACCGTCGTGTTTTCCGCGCGCTCTCTTATGATGAAAATTAGAACGGTAAGTTTTACCCTTCACTTCAAATTCAATCTCAGCGAAACACTCACCGGTACCGCGCGTCATTAGCTCGTTGGTGCCTTTAGCGATACTTTTCAAACGCGGTGTTCGGTGGAACAGTGCCAAACAAATCGCATCAAGAATCGTTGTCTTACCCGCACCCGTTGGGCCGGTGATCGCAAACAGACCATTTTCTGCAAACGGTGACTGAGTAAAGTCGAGCTTCCAACGACCTTTCAGAGAGTTCAGGTTTTCAAATTCTAGGCTTAAAATCTTCATACTCGTTACTCACCAGTCCCTTTGGGCTCTTCTATTTCTTCTTGGCTATCCGCACCGTAAGAGACTTCTTCCATCACTTGCTTGAACTTGATAGTCATTCGTTCTAAACGTGCTTTTTCAGAATTCGTTTCAAACTCTTCTAAAGCAATACGCTTTTCAAACACATCCATTGGAGTTAACTCAGATAAAGTTTCAGCAGACTCTTGCTCTAACCCTTGATTACGTCGTTCTCTGGCCCTTCTTAATTGAAGTACTTCGACATTCAAGCCTTCTGTTAGCGCTCGCATGCGCTCCTGTAAATCAGACAAGTAATCCTGAGCTTGAACTTCTATCGACAGCCATACGCTTTGCCCTTCTTCCACACCAATGTATTGGTTTAATTGAGACTCGATTTCGTTCAAATCGCCTTTGATTTCAGCAAGGGGTTGGAATGTTGGAACAGCCAGCTGTGAAATGGTGCGTTCGCCTTCGACAAACTCAACCACACAGACCTGCTTTTGAGATTTCAGCTCATCGAAACTGAGCGGAATAGGTGAACCGCAATAACGAATGTATTCACGCTTCGCGACAACTTGTGGGCGATGGATATGACCGAGGGCAATATAGTCCGCATTAGGGAAACCATCAGCAGCAAAACCATCTAGATTACCAACGTAGATATCACGTACAGAATCAGACTGCTTAACGCCCATTGCGGTTAAGTGACCCGTTGCGATGATTGGCATATTGTCGCTATTTTCAAACGTCGCACGCTTTGCAACAGCGGCGTCATAGACACTTTGATAATGCTGTTTGATAGCATCACCTAATTGCTTTTGACGCTCAACACCAGTAACGCCGGCTTGGCTGGTCAATACATCGCGAGGGCGAATAAACGGAATCGCACACACCAACGCTTCTACATCGCCAGATTTACCTTTGAGTTCGACAACCTGAGTCGCGTATTCTTCATTGGTATTGGGAATCACGTCGGCACCCATGTACTTCAGTAATTGCTGAGTTTCTTTAAGCACAGATACTGAATCATGATTGCCGCCCAATAACACCAATTGGCAACCGATCTTATTCGAGTCGACGACAAACTTGTTATACATTTCACGAGCATAACTTGGTGGCGTACTGGTATCGAAAATATCGCCAGCAACAATTATCGCGTCGATGTTGTGCTCAGTAACTTGCTCAAGTAACCATTGTAAGAACCGTTCGTGCTCATTCTTACGGCTTTTATTGTAGAAGTTTTGGCCAAGGTGCCAATCTGACGTGTGAAGGATCTTCATTGTTGCTCACTGGAAGTCGGTAATAGCTTTAATTTACCAAAATACCGATCAACTACCAAATGAGTTAGCATTATTTCCCCGTTTATAAGCTTGTGAAAAACAACTAATTTCGGGCTTTCGAGGATTCGTGCTCAACGTGCCATCAATCGGAACTTGTTATATAAAAAAACCGCTCAAAGTTAGAGCGGTTTTGATGTGTAAATCTAGCTAAGTTGAAACTTAAAGATTGGGGCGATTTAACTGAAGTAAGTCCCACTTGTTGCCGTAGAGGTCTTGGAACACAACCACAGTGCCGTATTCTTCCACTCGCGGCTCTTCGTTGAATACAACGCCATTGGCTTTCATCAACTCATAGTCACGCCAAAAGTCATTGGTCTGTAGAAACAGAAAAACGCGACCGCCGGTTTGGTTACCCACTGACTGTTTCTGTTCTTCATTACTCGCTTGAGCCAGTAATAGGTTAGTTCCGTTTGAATTCGGAGGAGATACCTGTACCCAGCGTTTCCCACCACCTAGATTGGTGTCTTCGATCAAAGTGAATTGAAGCTTCTTGGTATAGAACTCGATCGCGTCATCATAGTTATCCACGACGAGCGCGATATTTCCGATTTGCTGTTGGATTGGTTCAGACATCTGTATTTCTCGATTTTGACAAAAATAGGATTCTACACACTATGGCTATATTTACGAATCTATTGCCCCATAATTTACGAACACATGCCCCATAAAAAAGCCCATGTTATCGCTCGACAACATGGGCTATTTCTATAATTAAACGGCTAAGCAATTAGAAGTTGTAAGAAGCACCCAGTGTTACTGTGCTGAACGCAACATCGCGACTTTGCAGTCTATTACCAGTTTGCTTATCGAAGAATTCAATGTTTACTGCATCGGCTTGCGAGATTAGACGAAGTGTCAGGTTTTCTACTGGTGTGTATTCAACACCAACACCGAAGTGGAAGCCTGCACCAGAGTCATCATCAAAAGCACTAGCGCTGTTTGAGTTTAGATCGACATAGCTCAAGCCCGCTAACACGAATGGACGGATTGAGTTGTCGAAGGTGTAACCTAGGTTTGCTGCAACAGAAAATGATGTTGGTGAGAATACCTTAGTGCCATATGACTCGTAATCAGCGTAATCTGTATAGCCAAGCTCAATACCAACGATACGGTTAAATTGGTAACCACCGTAAAGGCTGTATCCCATGCTTTCTGCGTCTAAATTGCCACCGCCATCCGTGTCTGAATCTTGATATACGCCAAGGCCAGCACCAATGTATGGACCGCCTTCAATACCAGCAGCAAAAGTAGGAAGTGAAACCAAGCCGACTAGGCCCAGTAGAAATGTTGATTTAAGCATGAAAATACCCTTTTTAATTTGTCCTGTAGTAGCGTTGGCCAACCGGAAATCGTTATCCGACACTATTCCAAATGTTGCGCTACCGTTTAAAATATAATAAATAAGCAACCCCTAATGAATAATAAAACACTGTTCATTTACGGAGTGAATGGGAAGTTATCACAACATTTTACGTTCATCAAATGAACAATTGACGACATTCAATAAGTCTTAATTATGAGACTGGGTATTTTAATCAAGTATAAAATGGATAAATCAGTGGCGAAAAACCGTAAACTCATGATGACAACTAACCTAACCCGTTAATTTAAAATATCTTATTTTGCTCTATTTCAACTCTCTATATATCGAATTCCCTTTCGTTAACCTAGCTCCTGATATTAAAAAACTCACACTATCGTCAAATAGAGTGAGTTTATTTTTTATCTAAATTTATTTAGAGTGCTATGCTATTAAAATATATTTCAAGTTATGACTACATATTACTAACGAGCTTCTGCTAGGCTTGCCAAGTAATTGTTCGTTAAATAAAAGCCACTAAACTTCTCGATAAAATCCTCAGGAACGGTTTTGTCGGTCAATCCAGATTCAATAAGCGCCGCTTGCCACTTCTGTACTTTCGGGAAGCCTTCGAGCATATCAAAGCCTGACCCCTCTTTAATTACTGACGCGCGGTGCAACAGTGGTAACCAAGCGATGTCGACATTAGAGATATAATCCCCTTTAAAGAATTCTGTATTGCCTAACTTGTTTTCGGCTTTTAGGAAGGCTTTTTGAAGGTTCGCTAAACGTGTTTCAAAAGTCTCTTTGTCTTTACTTCCCATTGTGCCGCATTGTGGCATGTAATGTTTGCTCGCCTGATAAGACCAAGCACGGTCTAATGCTTTCTGCTCAGCAGTTACTTCTTCAATAGGTGAATATTTATCATCTAGATATTCGACAATCGCGTCAGATTCAAATAACACAGTATCGTTTTCTGTTACTAACACTGGCACTTGACCGTTTGGCGAAATATCTAAGAACCACTTTGGCTTGTCATTAAGTTCAATATATTCAATTTCAAACGGCACATTCTTCATTACGAGAGAACCCATAACACGTTGAACAAATGGGCAATTTTTAAAGCTAATCAATTTAATCATTTTCGACTCCGAATTAGGTTATTAATTTCTGTTTACACCCTTAAGACGAACGCCAGATTCAAAAGACGAAAATTAATTCGTTATTTGTAGAAATAATTAATTACTGAAGTAACTAAAGGTAGTCACTTTAGGTAGTAAGTTTGAATACCTAAATACGGGTGGCTAAACGATCAGAGATAACACAATTGACGCCATGATCACTCCGACGACAAACTCCAACACCTTCCAGGCTCGTGGATTCTTAAACAATGGCGCCAAGAATCGTGCCCCATAACCAAGCGAAAAGAAGAACACAAACGAAGCCGACACAGCCCCTGCGCCAAACAACATTTGACTAGGTTGATATTGCGTTGAAATGGAACCCAATAGGACAACTGTATCCAAATAAACATGTGGGTTTAACCAAGTGAACGCCAAACACATAGCAATCGCTTTAGTTAACGAGTCTTTGGTTTCGACACTTGCTTCTAGAGCGTGATTTTCCGTGAATGCCGACCGAAAACTTAAGAAAGAGTACACACCTAAAAAGACCGCTCCACCAAAACGAGCAAATTGCTCAATTTGTGGAAACTGTTTAACGATCGCACCAAAGCCCGTTACACCGAAACTGATCAACAGTGCATCCGAAATAGCACACACAGCACAAATCGCCAGAACGTGTTGATTCTTAAGGCCTTGCTTTAAGACAAATGCATTTTGAGAACCAATCGCAAGAATCAGCGAAAGCCCCAGAGAGAAACCAGCAAAGTAAGTCGACATGAGAAAAGGTCTTTAAAAGTAGTAACGACGATAGTTGGCCACAATATGCCCATTTATCATGTTATTAACAAGTGAACCTATTGTCTATCAGAGACACGTTAGGTATGTATTAGGCCAATTAAGTAACCAGTTTCGAATAGTTCAAAGACTCACCACCGCTTCTTTTTATACTCATAGCCCCTGCCCCAAAATCGCCAACTAACAAACTAATCAATTGATTTTAAACATCTTTAATTTCAATCTATATTTTATAAATATTGATTTTATTAATAGAATTTAGCTCAAACTTTGAGAATTAAAAATCGTTCACAGTGAGATCTTCCTACCATTTCATTGACCAAGCGAATGATACAAGTCTGATTGCATATTACCTTTTAACTGCGTTTTGAGCGGGCATTTCCCTCTCACGAAACTGACTTACTGCGTGTTTTTTACACTTATTTTCAAAGGAGTCAGCTCTAGTCGCACAACTATCTAGTCGCACAATGATAAGGATGCACCACAGATGAATCACGGACAAAGACTTACCACAATAGCCCTCGCTATTATGGCTTCGACCCACGTATCAGCAACGACTCTGAATGAGAGTAGCCCAGAGCCACAACCCGCCAACTCTCCTTTTATTCAAGATGTAAAAGGCACGATTGTTGAGGACTACTCACGAGAAACCATTCAACCTTCATTCTTCTCTATGAGAATGATGAGTAACGCAGATGAACAACGCGGCGATTGGTTTAACTTATCGGCGAGCTACACAAGACTTCAAGGCGTGGGTTCAGATATTGTGTATGACTACCTAATGCCCCCTCTTATGCCACAACCTGTTATCGTAGCCGTTCTAGATTCAGGTGTCGACGTTGAACACGAAGACCTCAAAAACAAACTTTGGACCAATGAAGACGAGATCCCAGACAACGGGATTGACGATGATGGCAATGGTTACATTGACGATGTCCACGGCTGGAACTTTTTGGGTAACTCGTTAGGCATTAACGTTGACCAGGACACGCTCGAAGTCACTAGAGAATACAAAAAGTACCTTGAGTTAAAAGAGAACGGACATTGGATTCCGCGTAAGAAACGTAAGTACTATCAAGGTGTTGAATCCGATTACTTGTCGTCTCTAAAAGATGACCAAGATGCGTTGAATCGTGTAACGACAGCAACTGACCAAGCCAATGAGTTCAAAGAACAGATTCTTCAGTTCGTCGATCAAAAAGACTTTTCTACTAACGGTCTGAAAACACTGTTAGATAGTGAGAATGCTAGCGTTGTAACCGCTGCTGAAGGGCTTTTGAGTCTGTTTGATTCATGGTATTCATTTGAATATCTGGAATCACGTCGTAGCCGTTACCAAGACTCTCTGGATTTCCACCTTAACTTAGAGCTCGACACGCGTGGCGATATTGTTTGGGATGACATCTCGAACCCTTGGGAAAAAGGCTATGGTAACAACGATGTGAAAGGCCCTGTCGGTTCTCACGGTACACACGTTGCTGGAATCATCGCTGCAGAGCGTAACAACTTAGTGGGTATTGATGGTGTGGCAGATCATGCTCAAATCATGGCGGTACGTATGGTGCCAAATGGCGATGAGCGGGACAAGGACATTGCCAATGCAGTGCGTTACGCCGTCGATAATGGCGCGAAGATAATTAACATGAGCTTTGGTAAAAGCTACTCGCCACGTAAATACATCGTCGACCACGCGTTCCGTTACGCGGCTCGTAAAAGCGTTTTGATCGTTCACTCTGCGGGGAACAGCCGCAACGATAACGACATCAAACCAAGCTTTCCAAACCGCTACGCGAAGCACTACCGTTCAAAGCCTATTTCAACATGGTTAGATGTGGGTGCATCTGCGAAATACGCAGACGAAACCTTAGTAGCGAGCTTCAGTAACTTCGGTCAGAAATCGGTTGATGTGTTTGCACCTGGGTACCGCATTTTATCAACCACACCTGGTAACACCTACGGTTCGAAAAGTGGCACAAGCATGGCAGCGCCTGTCGTGTCTGGGGTCGCAGCATTAGTTTGGTCACGCTACCCAGATTTGTCAGTCAAAGAGTTGAAAGCTATGTTGATGGGTGAATCAAAAGTCTACCCTGAGCTGCTTGTTAACAAACCATCGAGCCCTGAAGATTTGGTTCCGTTCAGTACCCTTTCTATCTCAGGAAGTGTTGTGGATGCTGAAGCTATTTTCGCAGAGCTAGAAACTCGCTAACACTTTCAGTTTATCTATTGACTCATCAAGAAAAAGGTTGCTCTGAGCAACCTTTTTATTTTTCACAATAGCAAAATAGAAGTACCAGTCATCGAGATACACCCCGCTAGTCATTCCCTACAGTGAGGAACAAACGTGATAAAGAACCTCACTTTGCGGTAAGAAATTCCAGATACCTCATCCCTCGACTCTGGAATGACGAGAGGAAATAGCGTGAATATTGTCTTCGTTATTCCTGACTACAGAAACTACAACCGCGTCACTCTCTACGGGAAAGTACCCCCCACCTCATCATTCCCTTCAGTGAGGAACGAACGTGATAGGGAATCTCTTATTACGATGTAGTGACTTCTAACGTAGTTCGATACTCATAAACTTGCTGAAAGGGTCTAACTCATAGTCCGCAAAGGGTTCGCAGTATCCGAAGCCAAACTTCTCGTACAAATTACGGGCCGGTTTAAAGTAATCTTCTGAACCAGTCTCTAAGCTGATTTGTCGATATTGGCGAGCGTTTGCTGTATCTAAAACGTGTTGTAAAAGTTGACTAGCCACACCTAAGTTTCGAGCAAACTGAGACGTCCTCATTGACTTAAGCTCCGCGTGTTGAGTATCAAGCTCTTTGATGGCAACACATCCTAGTAATTGACTGTCTTTCCAAGCGCTGAAAAACGTTATCTCTGGCGACTTGAGACCATCAAGATCAAGGGCATGTACGCTCTCAGGCGGAGACGTGGCATACATATCGGCAAGATGTTCTTCTAATAACACGATAACTTCGCCGCCGGACAAATCGTCTATTTTAATGTCTATGACTTCCTTTGTTCCCATGACCACTGTGCTCTCCTTATCACTTCGTTTGATTGGGTAAAATTACTGATTAATAAAAAAGTTATAAATGCCAAACTGATTGATACTTAGATAGCATACTTTGCTGGTCTAGTCTCGTCACAAAAGTGTTCCATTACACTCTTGCGATCAAAGCGCCTAAGGAACAACACGTAGTTCAGTTCAGTTCAGTTCAGTTCAGTTCAGTTCAGTGAAAAAGTAGCAGGAACATATGAGTATTCAACTAGATTTAACCACCACAATGCCCTGTCAGAATTTCGATTCAACACAAGGCCATATGACACTACAAGATCACCGAGTCGTTGATGTTGACGATAACATCGCTAAAATTTTTGGCTACACCACTCGAGAAGAACTGCTCGACAATATCGACTTTGTCTACGCTTTGGTACCTAACGGGCACCAAAGCCTCGCAAAGAAGAGATACCTTGAAGCCATCAAATGCAAACTTAATAAAGGAAAAGTCTACACGGATATCCCGGTCAATGGCCGTAACATATCCGTGTTCTGCCTTTCACATGTTATCGAACTGAATAACCGACCCGCCTTACAAGTTACGCTCATTGATATCACACAAGTGGTCGAAGGCGAACGCAAGCGTAACGAGACTGACCGGATGTATCGGGAACTGCTCTGTACATCAAAACAGGGCATTTTAATTCATCGCAATTTCAAACCTTTAATGGTCAACCAAGCTTGGGTTGAACAACAAGGGGCGACCTCGATCGAACATGTGCTATCTATGGAGTCGGTTATTTCAATCGTTCCTGAAGAACAACGCCAATCGGCAATAAAACGTTGCCATAATATCCTTAACGGCAATCCACCTAGCTTTAGTTCTGTCGTCATCAATCAGTGCTTTGATGGGACAAAGAAGTACTTCAATCTCTATGACAACGTGATTAATTGGGAAGGTGAAGACGCAATCCAAGTCGTGCTTGAAGAAGTGACCGATAAAGTAGAGCTAGAAAGAGAACTGCTTTACCGTGCAATGCATGACGATCTAACCGATGTCTTTAACCGCCGCGCGATTTATGATTGGTTAAATAAGCCAGCTCATCACAACATGGAGATGTCTTGTTTATTACTTGATATTGATGACTTCAAGTTAATTAACGATAAATTTGGGCACACCGTTGGTGATACTGTGATTAAACAGCTAGCAAACACCATCAAAACGCATGTCGCGGCCTTGAACGGTGTGATTGGTCGTTGGGGTGGAGAAGAGTTCATTGTCTTTATCCCTAATGCCAACCCCACACAAACCCAAGTTATTGGAGAGAGAATTTGCCACGACTTCAGTCAACACACATTCTATGGGTTTAACCGCCGACAGTTTACATCGAGCGTCAGTATAGGCATTACCAACCATTGTATTTGCCATTCGACGAGTTCGATTAACACCTTAATTCGCGTAACGGACGATGCCCTTTATAACGCCAAAACTAACGGTAAGAATCGAGTGTCAGTTAATAGAGATGCGGTGTGCGTTGAAGCATTGGGATAACAGAATGCTCCATGACGATTTTAAAGATTACAAATCCTAAAAGTGCCTAAAGAACAAAACGCTTTGACAACGAAAAGTCGGTATAAAAACCCATAGGTCATTGAATATTTAGTTGTGATTTCAACATTTCAGTATATGATGCGCCACCCCAATTTTTTCAGCTTATGCTGCAGGCAAACATGTCCGCCAACGCACTCTATACCGACCTATCTGGTTACTATGATTTAATGTGTGTCGATATTGACTACCAAGCGCAGAGTGACTGCGTTCGTAGGCTACATCAGATTTTTGGAAATAAAGGAAAAACCCACCTAGACCTTGGATGTGGTACAGGGCCACATGTTCGTCATTTTATTGATTACGGCTATCAAAGTAATGGCCTTGACCTGAATAAACCGATGCTCGATATTGCTCAAGTTCGTTGCCCTGAAGCCAACTTCTCCGTGCAAAACATGAGTAACTTTGAAGTCTCTGAGCCACTCGACTTGATCACCTGTTTCTTGTATTCAATCCATTACAACGATGGTCTCGAGAAACTAAAAGAGTGCATTGCAAGCGTGCACCGAGCCTTGAAACCCGAAGGTGTGTTCTGCTTCAACGTGGTCGACAAAGAGAAGATCAGCAATGACTTGTTTGTTCGACACACGGCCAACCAAGAACAAGATGATTTCACCTTTCGCTCAGGTTGGTATTACTCCGGTGAAGGTAGCAAGCAAGCGTTGAAACTCAGCATTGAAAAGACAACTGCGGGTGAAACGCAAATTTGGAATGATGAACACCCTATGGTCGCGTTCTCGTTTAAAGAGTTGATTGAAATACTGAAGCCTTACTTCGAGGTTCATATCTTTGAACACGATTACGATAAGTTACTTCCATGGGATAACTTGTCAGGCAATGCTTTGATCACTTGTGTAAAAAGCTAACACTTTTCTACACCTAGGCTCACTCTAGTTACGAGCGCCCAAATCAAAAGAACCCACACTCGCCAATCTCTTTATAGAGTATCTAGCCTGTGTGGGTTCTTTGTTTATTGCTTATCAATTTAACGAGTGAAATTACTCATACCAGGTTAGAAATCGGCAGTCATACCTACATAGTAAGTACGTGGCTCTTCCACATACCCCATGCTCTCAAGTTCTTGAGATACTGCTTCATCAGTCAAGTTAGTAATGCCTGCGCGTACTCTAACTGAATCATTAATGTTATATACACCGCCAATGTTCAGTGTCGTGTAAGCATCTTGAGTCAAATCAGTTTCGATATTACGTTCACCTCGGTAGCGAGCGCTGATGAACGTGTTTAGATCGTAAGTTGGGCTCCAGTTCAGCTTTACTAAACCTGAATGCTTGTAACGCTCAAGCAGTTCTTCACCTGTTGATTTGTCTTCTGTGTCTAAGAACGTGTAGTTACCAGACACGCCCCACTCGTCGGTAATTTGGAATTGACCAGTCAGTTCAGCACCTTGAACCACAGCCTCTGAAACATTGGTATAAGTACGTTTTCCTTTCACATAGCCAGTTGAGCTAGAGCTATCCGCACACCCTTTACCCGATTCAAACATACCACCGCTCTCGCAGTATGTATCGTCACGGTCAATAAGGTCGTTAATTTCATTACGGAACAAAGCACCTTCGACATTCCAACGAGGTTGACTGTATATAGCCGCAATCTCATAGTTCCAACTAGTTTCAGGCTTAAGGTCTTCGTTACCATATAAATCACAAGCGCCCTTACAGCTATTCACTTGATAGTCTGCTTGGTTTTGCGTCAAAGTCGGCGCTTTGAACGCCTTGCCTACACCACCTTTGATGATGAGGTCATTGGTCGTTTGATGAACTAGATACACACGAGGACTGAACTCTTCACCGTACAATTCGTGCTTATCCAAACGACCACCGACTGTTGCCGTTAGCTGCTCAGTCATCAACCATTGGTCTTGAACAAACAATGCACCTTGGTAAGCTTCTGATGTTCCATTAACGAGGTTTTCTTTGTTGGTTAATTCACTTAACTGGTAGTCCATACCAAATGTTACAGTGTGATTCTCGCCAAGATAAGTTGTTGCAGACGCTTCTACGATTTGAGTTAACTCTTCAACATCGCTGCTGTAGTTAGTATCAGAGTCAGCAGCATCATTATCAGTCACGTTCTCACGAGAATAACGTACTTGCGTATCACCCCAACTCCAAAAGCCACTGTGCGTAATCGCTTGGCTGTTACGTACAACCTTACTATCAACAGGGTTTGCACCTGTAGCGTATTCAGCTAAACCGTCACGTTCGTCGTCGCTGTAACCAAAATCAAAGTCGATCGTTTGGTTGTCTGTCGCATTCCAAGTCAGGCTTGCGAGTAAGCTTAGTGTGTCACGTTCTTCTAAAGCGGTAACATCTGAGCGATCGTAACCGGAGCTGTGTGTACCAGTGTATGGTTGCCATGCATTGCGACTAGTTTGGTTCACAGAAACGCGTGCAAACAATTCATCTTCAATTAGAGCACCAGAGGTAGTGAAGCCCATCGAGTACTCTTCACCGCCATCACCATCTAGCGGTGAAGACGTGTCCATGCTTAGTGTCGAAC
Organism: Vibrio sp. QJM3NY_15; assembly: GCF_057785995.1. Lineage (NCBI taxonomy): Bacteria > Pseudomonadati > Pseudomonadota > Gammaproteobacteria > Vibrionales > Vibrionaceae > Vibrio > Vibrio sp. QJM3NY_15. Next base: position 1,639,773 of record NZ_CM173517.1, on the reverse strand, counting down.
TCCAATCATTTTCTGGAGCTTTAGTGATGATATTGATTGTGCCACCCATGCCATCTGAGCCGTAAAGTGCAGACATTGGGCCACGGATGATTTCAACACGTTCGATTGAATCAGCAGGAATTGTAGAAAGGTCGAAGTCGTTACCACGGATAATAGCGCTTGCTGAGCTTAAACGACGGCCATTGACCATGATAAGCGTGTAATCAGAATCCATACCACGAATAGAGATCATTTGACGGCCAGCACGTGTGCTATCGAAGTCAGACTCAACACTCGTTGATTCAGCAACGATGTCAGCCAAGGTAATGCCAGGGCTGTCTTCAATATCTTGAGCGGTGATAACCGACATTGAAGCTGGTGCTTGTTTTAGTGCCATCTCAGTACGAGTTGCCGTAACCACCATTTGTTCATCGGTAGCTTGTGCTTCTTCTTGCGCTAACACGTTAGCCGAAAGTGACGTACAAATAACAGCGACTGCGATCGAAAGGGGTTTACGAACCAAAAGAGGTTTGCGAATCAAAAGAGATCTCTCAGACATGATATTTATTCTTATATGTGATTGGTAATGATAATGGTTTGCATTAAACAACCTAGTACCATTCTTATCAACGAAAGTTTCATACCAAAAATTGATTCTCGCTATTCACCTTTCAAATAACAAAACAAAGTCATATTCATTTCAATGGCATTATTAAAATCACATTCACCACCCAGATGAATCAGGTATATATCTCTTTAAATAGATTGCGAACCCATCGACACATAGGATCATTGTGGAAACGTTTGTGCCAATATAGATACACATCTTCTGACGGGCTTCTGATGGCTTTAGGTACGCGTTTACAAATTAAATCTCTTTGATTAGCGGCTTGTGTGGCAAACGGTGTCGGTAAGTGAAATATGATGTCAGTCGTCTCAGCGATATCCGCAGCAATATTAAAATTGGACAGCTGAATCGGAATCGATAGTTGGCGCTGTTTATCAATCAAGCCTAAATCTTTAAAGCGATTTTCAATGGAGAGTTTTTTGTCACCTTGCAGCGAAATCTGACCTAGTTGGCTGTTAAGTAAATCATCGACTGTGATCTCTTTGTCTGCCAACGGATGGTCTTTGCTCATCAATAAGCGATAATCACGGCTAATAACGAACATTCGATACAGGTTTTGCTCAGAGCTTAACGGCTCATGCGTTGACAAGACGAAGTGCGCATCGCCAGACAACAAAGGTTCGAAGTGACGTTTAGGGATGGAGTCAATATCAACCACCATGTTCGGTGCTTGTTTGCGAATTTGCGCCACGACTTTTGGCAACAAGTGTGAAACCTGAGGAACCAAGCCAAAAAAACGAACGGTATTATCACTAGTCTGAGGTTCAAATACGTCTCCGTGAACCAGCTTTTCTAAGCGCGTAAGTACAGAATTAAGATCTTGTTTAATCGCTTCCGCTTTTGGCGTCAATTCATAGCCATAAGCCGCTCTCACCAACAAATCATCGTTAAATACAGTGCGCAGTTTTTGCAGCGAACGACTCACCGTTGGCTGACTCATATCGAGTGCCAATGCCGTGTTGGACACATGCTTTTCTTCTAAAAGGTGCTTAAGGATGACTAGGAGGTTAAGGTCGACTTGCGCTAGATTCATTATTTAGATATTCACAAAATTGAAAATTCACTGTGCGCATAGTGCATCTATCAACCTATTAATACAATTGATAATCACTCTTATTTTGATCTAGAGCAAGGCGTATACTCAAGCTTGAGATTACAAATCGGTTTTAATTAAGCCAAACCTACATCGTCATGAATTGCAGGCACAAAAAAGAGAGGCATATAGCCTCTCTTATATCGTTTACTTTGTGTCTCTAGCGTCTACCGCTAAATCTAGCTGGCTTACAGCTTTGTCCAAGCATCTTGCCAGTATTGGCTTTCTGCAGGAGCGTAAGATGCGCTTGCACACCAAGCCGTGTATGGCCAAGGTTTACATTCGTATAAACCATTATCACTGCCCACTACAATGTCACCTGCTGCGTAGTTTGTGCCCGCTTCATAAGGAGGGTAATCACCTGGAGGTGGTGTAGTACCGCCACCGTCTTTCACAGAGAACGAATTATTCACCATGACCATTTCACCATCTGATGCAGTACCAACAACTTCAAGTGAGTATTGGCCTTCAGTTACGTCATTCAAAACGATGGTGATTGTTTGGCTATCGACGAGGTTTACTTTAGTCTGTTCAACTAAAGTACCTGCACTATTTAGCACCATTGCAGTCACATCCATTGCTTCGTTTGACGTTAGTGTCAGATCCAAGCGGACATCACCGTTATCAGGTGCGTATTCAGACTGGAGACCCGAAACTTCAAGTTCAGGATCTGTACCCGGATCAGGGTTACCACCGCAAGAAGAATCTGAAACCTGTTTCCAAACGCCCCACTCACCTGTTGTTCCCGGCTCTTCGCCACGAGTATACCAGCCGGCTGCCCACGTTGAACCGTCATGTGAAACTTGGTCGCCTTCAACATAAACGGTGTCGGCATCCCATGCAGCGGCACAGTTAGAACCGTCAGTCACAGACACTTTACGTTCAGCAGTGACGGTTTGATGCGCACTGTCTGTCACACTATATACAAGCGAGTAGTTGCCCATTTCATTCACATCGACACTGCCAGTGTGTGTAATAGAACTCGTTAGGTCGCCATCTTCAGCATCATTCGCCGTCACACCAGCCATTGGGTCGAATGCAGTACCAAGTATTACTGTCGTATCAGATACGCCATCGAATACTGGTTTTTGGCTGTAAACTTCTACCGTTCTAGCTTTGGTTGTCTCGTTATTGTCGCTGTCTTTTACTCGGTACGTCAGAACATAAGTGCCAATATCTGCTGTTTCAACATACCCTTCAACATCAATTGAAGACGTTAAATCGCCGTCTTCTTTGTCTGTTGCAGTGACACCTTCCATTGGGTCAAATGCGCTGCCATGAAGAACACGGGCATTTTCAACGCCTTTCAGCACTGGCTCCCCTTCAACCGGTGGCGGAGTCACTTGCCCATGTACAAATGGGCCGTAATCTTTGATGAACTGTTCGTTGTATTGTTGGCCATTCTTATCGGTTCCCATGTCCCAGTTGATAGACCACGTCATCACACCGCGCAGAGGTTGGCCTTGAGTCGTTAAGGTCTCAAATGCGTCGTAAAGATCTTGAGGATCTTGCACGAAGCCCGTAGCTGCAGCATCAATGCTCGAAGGGATACCAAACACTAACTTGTCGTGTGGGATCTTGTGGAAGCCACGAGTACCGTTGATTAGAGAATCAGAAATGTAGTAAATGAACTCTTCTTTCAATTCATCATTGTTTTGTGCAATCCAACCGATACCATCAACCCAGATACCATCGCCACCTTGGTTGTAGAACTGAGGGTTAATCCAGTCGTAGTAACCTTCTAGATTGTCGATGTATGGTACATATTTACCACCAGACGTTAGATACGGAAATTCAGGCGCCATCGTGATGAGGAAGTTTTTACCTTCAGCACGGTAATGGTCTTTCACCAGTTTTAACGCATCAGGAATAACAGTTTGGTTGTTGGCTGCGGTTACCGCGGCTTGCTCCAGATCGATATCCAGACCATCGAATCCGTAACGCTCAGTCAGACGAATAATCTCATCAGCAAAGGCTCTTTCATCTCCGGTTTCTAGTTCTACGTGCGCATCAGCACCACCTAGAGCTAACAGGACAGAACGACCTTGCTTGTTGAGTTCTGAGATTTGGTCAATAAATTGTTGTTCTGACAGCCCAATGGTTGGGTCCAGTTTAAAAGTTGGGATTCGACCATCAGCCACATCGTACACTTTCATGAATGACACATTCACGATGTTGTACATTGGGTTCACTTCGTCCAATGTCACACAAGGCGCATTGCCACCTTGGTAACCACCACCATCACACCAGTTGTGCCAATAACCGACTACGACACCAGAATCTGGATTCGTCATATCTGAACCATTCGCATAAACAGCGCCAGACATTGCGGCCATTCCGACAGATACCGCTAATTGCAGAGCTTTACGTTTCAACATCAATTCCATTTCCTTACTCAACAGCTGTGCCCATCACAACCGAATCAATTCATTTTAGCCATGAATATTTATAGACAAGTAATGGAATTTATAAGAAAAGATGACCTTTGATTTAACTTGTGATTTTAAGTCACGGATTGAATATAAGAATCAATATGATTTTGACTTTTCATTCAAATTGAAATGCTAAAATATTGATTTGTTGAGCTAAATCATTGACAGGGTAAATGAATCTAGAATCTTAATTCACATAGGTAATTAAGATAAATGTGTGAAAATAGTTAAGTGGACACGCTCGGCTAAAAATAAGAGTAAAAGGTCTAGAAACCCTTATACTTACTGGCCTAATGGAGATCTGGCATTGCGAGTGATGTCACTAAAATTGATTAGGTCTATTAGCTGTACGTATGTTAGATGTGCACACGAACAACCAAAGATGTAGGTGACAATTATTGTATTTTCAGTTATCAGATCGAGAATTAACTATCGATACACTCGCCTAAATGTGAATAATAACCCTCAATCAGTGAAATAAAATTCACCTTACTTTCTTCAGTGAGTTGATTGATGCCAGCTGCTGCTTTTCTTCCACCCCCCGTTTCAAAACGAGAACAAATTTCGTCTGCTCCCGTTCTATTTGATAACGGTGCTCTCAAACTCACAGTATAAGATTCACCATCTTGGTTTTTAGTTAACACCGCTTGCGCACGGTCTGGGTCTTGATTAACGATTTCATTGCCAAAGACACCACTAATACGCCTTGCCCAAGTCTCACCTGGCAATTCAAACACACGCGCGACTTCACTCTCATATATTGGTACTAGGTTTGATAGGTGTTGGTTGTCATTTTGATAAGCAGTACGAAGACGATAAAAAACTGAATCTTTGTCATCTAAGAGAGCGAACGGATTCGGATATTGATAGAGAGCTTGGTAAAGCTTGATTGGCGTGAAGTGCAAGTCACTGAGTGACGAGCCGTAACCGTTATAATTAATGAGAGTACCCAGTTCTTCCAAAAAATCAGTTTGGGATCGGTCAAAGCCATTTTCTAACGCTAATTGTGAAGCTACCGCTTTTAAATTATCACCAAAGGCAGCAGCAATGGCCCACGCAACATACTCACCCTTTAACTTCTGGTTTATCAACAAACTGGTGCAACATTCAGGTGCCGTATTAACTAGAGTCTCAAGATGCTTAGACTGAGGTATATCGCCTGTGCGATGGTGGTCGCAATAGAACACTTCAACGTTAGCCTCAAGTAACGAGTGTAAAGCCGGAAGGTTCTTCTCCATCGATACATCTAGGACCGTAACAGACGCAACATCCGCTTGATCGCCCTGCTCCGCCAATTTAGAGACCACTTGAGAAACCAACTTGATATCACGCTTTACACCAGTGATCAGTACAGTTTCTTTTGGCTCATTTAGGCGCAGTTGCAGCAAAGCGATAATGCCATCTGCATCTCCATTGAATACGTCGTAGTGCATGTTGTTCCTTTTACTGTGAGATTCAGCCGCCCATTACAGTAAGCTAAAGCAGGCTCTATCGTAAGTTCGTTACTATGCTTTATAGCCTGTCAAAATTTTAGCTTTATTTCACAGATACTTAAGTCTATTTTGGAATTCCTTATTCTCATTCGATTAAAAAGACATAAAACATTAATAATATTGTATGACATATATCACAGTAAAAGTGCCCATAAAGATTATAAAATAGACGCCTCCCACTAAATGATAAAGAGACGAATGAACACTACCACCACTCTTGTTTATGACACTTTGAAAAGCCTTGCTGCTCACGCTCCTGAGCAACATGCCGAGATTCGCCAGCGTTTATATGAGCAGTTGAGCCTGCCATTTAACAAGCAGCTCTCGTTATACGCTAATGTGCTTGGTCCTATCAGCTCAGGTAAGTTAGCGGGATGCGACAATATTGATAAAGCGGTTGAGCTGGCACTGGATGTGTTGGAAGGCCGAAGCAAGTAAATCTCCTTCTTTAAAATACGTAACACAGCGGCCCTAACCTTCCCCCAGTTAGGGCCGTTTTTTCGTTCGCGTCATTTGATTAGTGAATTTCAGATACAAAAAAGGCGCAGATTATCTGCGCCTTTGGTTTTAGTTAGTTCCAGGAATGTTACGACGTTTTGAACTGCGCCACGGCTTTATCCATGTCATGGGCTTGCTCTGCGACCTTATCAACCTCAACTAAACAGTGTTGAGCTGATGCGTTGTTGTCACTTGAGATGGTGTTTAGCTCGGTGATTGAGTCACTCACTTGCGCCATCACTGCGCCCTGCTCTTCAATCGCTGATGCAATACGTTCTGAGTTGCCTTGAATGCTTTCCATATCACTTAAGATAAGCTGCAAGCTTGCATCTAGCTCTTCTGAATCTTTCAGAGTTAGTTGACCTTGTTGATTACATTCACCAATCTCGGTCATCGAAGCGTTCATTTGGCTTTGAATAGCTGTCACAACGCTGGTGATTTCGGTTGTTGATTGATGCGTTCTGCTTGCAAGAGCTCGAACTTCATCTGCAACCACGGCAAAGCCTCGGCCTTGTTCACCGGCACGTGCTGCCTCAATCGCTGCGTTTAGTGCCAATAAGTTGGTTTGTTCTGCAATGCCTTGGATGATGTTTACTGCATCACCGATTTGATCAACATGATGGTTCAGTGAGCTGATCGAATCTTGGCTGCTTGAAAGGCGCTCAGACAATTGGGTGATGTTGCTGATGGTTTCAACCACCACTTCACGTCCTTTATCCGCATTCACTTTCGCTTGATGTACACCTTCAGCGGCAACCGATGTGCTTTCTGAAATCTCGCCAATCGTTAACACCATCTCTTGTACCGATGTCGTCATGGTCGAGGTGTGGTTGGCTTGCACTTCAAACTGTTTAATGACCGACTCTAGCTCATCATGCATATTAGACGTGCTTTGAGTCAGTTGAAGTGACTTAGATTGAGATGCCGCGATAAGACCTTCAAGTTGATCAAGTAATTGATTGAAGTATTGGCCTAACGTGCTCAGTTCGTCTTTGCCATCTAGGTGTGAACGAATCGACACATCGTTAGAATCTACGATATTGCGGATCACTGAAAGCAATGACTCAATCTTGCCAATAATAGAACGGACGATTAACCAGCTGAACAGAATGATCGACACAAGTAACGTGACGCAAAGGATGTTGTTGATCAGCGACAGTTTGTCCATCTCTTGTTGGGTTTCTTGCTCTAACACGGCAGAGAACTCTTTGAATTGAGTTTCAATCGCGTGAGAACCTGAGCGTGCTTGTCCTAACAGACCTTCATTATGCTTTATGCCAATCACACGCTTCTGCTCAACCACTTGACGCGCAGCATCTATCAAAGCAGTAGAGCTACCCGTACTAGAGGTAATAGACAGAACACTCGGGTCGAATGTGCCCTTTTCAATCAGATCGTTGAATAAGTACAGCTCGACTTTTTGTTCAGCGCTGGCCGTCGCACTTATGCTGTCTAACACTTCATGAAATTGACCAAGCAAGCCTCTGTCTCGTGCTAATCCATAGACTTCACTGGCTTTGACTAGGTTAACAAAGCTTGTGTGGTACGTTTCAATATCTTCACGCAAGTGTGTGCTGTTCGCTAAACCCAAGTCGTTCAGCACGGTGTTAAGTTGTGATTCAGAGGCTAGGAATTTGTTGTAGTTAACATCGAACTTGTCGAGGTATTTCAAATCACTGCGTAATAAGAAGTCTTTCTCGTTGCGGCGAAGGTTGAGCAATCGCACTTCGAGTTCTTTGGTTATTTGTTTGGCTTCGCTCATTTGAGCGGTGGTGTCTGCGAATTGTGATGTGGTGAAAAGGAGTGAAACCATCCCTAAGATAGAAAACATCCCTAACGAATACAGCTTTTTCTTTATATTCATGTATGTAGCTCTTGATATTAGTATTATTTTAATAGACTCAAATTTCAGTAAGAAACGTTTGAATAGACCTTGTTTTTTCCACATACAAAGCATGTGACATTCATTCTGTTGACGCTTCACTGCCTTACTAAAAATTAGATTTATCAATAACACAATTTAATAACATGTACAGTTATCAATTCAAAAATTGGGGACAGCGCAACAACGCTTGTAGGCTATGTATAGCCTCAATCCTAGGTAACATGCTGAATTGAGGTTACTTTTGGCTTGCGATTAATTTATAGGCGAAATTTTATTTACGGCTTATTCTCATGTTTGCGAAAATCGTTTGCTCCCTTTTGCTAAACCGTATTATTGCCTACGAGGAACTCTGTTCTTTGCTCTGTTTGAACTCGTTGTATTTTCGATACAAATTAAAAAGCCACTTCCCGATCAGAAATGGCTTTGACTGTAAATTCAGGTAATGTCGATCTAATTTGAATTATGGGTATACAAATGCACATCTTGTTGCGGGAATGGAATTGAGATTCCTTCTGCATCGAGTGCTTTTTTCACTTTCTCGGTCATATCCCAATACACTTCCCAATAGTCACTGGTGTTGACCCATGGTCGCACAATAAAGTCGACGGATGAGTCATTGAGAGAGTGCACTCTTACCATTGGCTCTGGCGTCGGTAAGACTCGTTCATCAGCGAGCAAGATATCCATAAAAAGTTGTTTAGCTTTATCGATATCGTCCTTGTAGCCGATACCAAACACCATATCGATTCTTCGGATGTGTTCTGCCGTAATGTTATTGATCACGTCGCCCCAAATCTTGTTATTGGGAATAACCAACCTTTGGTTATCAACCGTTTGAATCGTTGTCGACACTAAGCTCATTTTGTTAACGGTGCCTTGAATATCATTCACCTTGACCAGATCCCCGACATCGTAAGGACGATAGATAAGGATCATCACACCAGAAGCAAAATTGGAGAGCGTATCTTGCAAGGCGAAACCGATTATAACACCCGCCACACCAAGACCGGTCAGAAGCGGCCCTAGTTCAATGCCCACCTGAGATAGCGCCACCAGCACACCAATAAACATCACGGCTTTAGAAGCTATTGATGTGAAGAAGTTTTGCATTAACACGCTGAAGTTCATCTTGGCGCTTTTTACGCTCATTCCGACACCAGTCGCAACAATGTTCGCAATCTTTCTTGCGGCAAACAGTATGGTGAAACACAGTAATAGTCGAACGAACAGTGATGGTGCTTTATCAACTAACCACAGCCGAAAAGACACCACAGTGTCTTCTAGAAAGGAATAAGCGACATCTACATCCAAGACGTCTTTTTGAAGGTGTCTTTTGATCTGATCCAGTAACGCGAGATGGTCTGTAGTATCAACATCGAGTCTATCCATGATTCCAATCGCAGACTTGAAGCTGTGGATCACGATTTCGAATTCTATATTTTGTAGTTCAAGAGCTTTGGCTAGTGCTTCATCATCGTCCTTCATAAAGGTACGGCGCTGTTCCAATTCAAGTATCTTAGCTTCTTTGTACAAAATGATGTTGGTAAGAAAGTTCACTCTTTCGTCCAATGATTGCTGGAACTGTAACTTAGCGGTATCCAATTCAATATCATGAGGTTCGAGTTCAACCAAGGTTTTCATCAACTGCTGGTAGTAAGTATCCATAAGCGTTGAGCGACGTTGAAGTTGCTCAAACAAGCTCCCTCTGTGCTCTTCACTTGCAGCGCGAAAGTCGTACGCCAATGTATTGATTTTACTCTCGCTCAGATTGAGCAAGCGCTGCAGCAACTCAACTTGAGATAATAAAAGGTTTGATGCTCTCTCTTTTGTACTTTGTCGAGCATGATTTTGTGATAAATGCGTTCTGAAATGATCATTCTTTCTTCTCAAAATGTTCTCTAAGAATTCTTGCTCATTTTCCGCGATATCTTGGGTTTGGTGCGCTTGCTCTAATGAAGATACATCGATGAGCAATGACAATTGTATTTCTTCTAATGAAGCGGCGTTAGCGATAGAACTAACTATCGATAAGAGGATAAAAATAAAAGTTGTTATAGCTCTAACTCTATATTGCTGAATCATTAACATGCCTTAGTTGATGTAATGACTTCCTTGATCGTGATAAATATTGAAAATGAACTCGACTAAGACCCTAAATTGAACAAGAGAAAGGAGCACCTACCCCTCGCTACTAATTTGTTGAACTCTATTGTTCTAATCCGTAATTCTTGGTCGATTAACAGGCCATTAAGCCCTGGTACGTTGGATCGTGGTGTTATGTGGTAGATCGCCGCAAATTCGTCAGCCAACGGCCGTAATTAATAAGGTGGAACGACTTAATGCGTAAACGTGCCAATACTATACAAAGCGAGTTCCGTTAACTGAATTCACATAAACTTAAGGATTGGTTAAGCAAAACTTTATGGTGATACCGTGGAATTTAATAATGTCGATTTGAATCTATTAAAGGTGTTCATCACCATTTACCAAGAAACAAAGCCTAAGAAAAGCCAGCGAAAAACTTTGCGTTACGACTCCTGCTGTTAGCCAAAATATCAACATTCGGCCAAGTTTAAATGGTTACTCGAAATCATAGAAACGTCCATTAACAAAACCAATAAGTAGCTATTTAGATTTCCTTTGGTGAAGTTCTCAATGGCTTTACCGGTTACGATTTACTTATTCTGCTTTTCAAACTATTCCAGATCTTGTCTCTTTTGCTTTTCTCTTCCTAGAACCAAACCGCCTCTTCAGTGCCTCTGCACCTGCCTTCTGACCAGCCTTCTGAAGGCGCATCTCCACCAAGGTAGTCTTTCAATTAACTAGAATTCATACCCAGTAGTCCTCTGAGTTAAAGCGAAATTGGTATTTTCTTTATAAACAAATAGAAACTAAAGAAAGGACATTACCTTGACTAAATTAACCAAAACCGTGTTAGCAATGGGTGCACTAAGCGTTGCTCAAGGCGTCGCTGCGGCAGACCAACCGAACATTCTTGCTATCTGGGCAGATGATCTTGGTTACTACAACACTAGCGCTTACAACCGTGGAATGATGGGCTACGAAACGCCTAACATCGACCGTATTGCTAATGAGGGTGCTATTTTTACGGATATGTACGCACAACAATCTTGTACGGCTGGCCGTGCTTCGTTCGTGACGGGTCAACACCCATTCCGTACGGGCCTACTTACTATCGGTATGCCAGGTTCTGCACACGGTATTCCTGACTGGGCTCCTACCATTGGTGATGCTCTTAAAGAAGAAGGTTACGCCACTGCACAATTCGGTAAAAATCACTTAGGCGATCAAGACAAACACCTTCCTACAAACCATGGTTTTGATGAGTTCTTTGGTAACCTTTACCACTTAAACGCGGAAGAAGAGCCTGAAACCTACTTTTATCCTAAAGACCCAGAATTCAGAAAGAACTACGGGCCTCGTGGCGTTATTAAAGCAACCTCTGATGGCAAAATCGAAGATACGGGTCCACTGACTCGCGCTCGTATGGAAAACATTGATGAGGACTTTACCGAAGCGGCTATCACGTTCATGGAGAAATCTGTAAAAGAAGATAAGCCGTTCTTTATCTGGTACAACTCGACTCGTATGCACGTTTGGACTCGTCTGAACGAACATTACAGCGGCATTTCTGGTCAAGGCATCTATGCCGATGGTATGGCTCAATTAGACGACAATGTAGGCGCATTACTTGATACTCTTGAACGCTTAGAGGTTGCTGACAACACGATTGTTATCCTTTCTACTGATAACGGTGCAGAGAAGTTCACATGGCCTGACGGCGGTACATCTCCTTTCCACGGTGAGAAAGGCACAACTTACGAAGGCGGCATGCGTGTTCCACAAATCGTGAAATGGCCTGGTGTAATCGAACCTGGCTCTGCGGTTAATGCGCTAATGTCTCAAGAAGACTGGCTACCTACACTAGCTGCTGCTGCCGGTAATGACTCTATCGTTGAAGACCTTAAAGAAGGTGTTTCTTTAAATAATAAAGATTGGCGTGTTCACTTAGATGGCTCGAACTTCATGCCATATTTTGAAGGAGAGGCAGAAAAATCACCTCGTGAAACTATTTTCTACTTCTCTGCAAACGGTGACTTCAATGCGCTTCGTTGGAACGATTGGAAAGCAAGCTTCGCGATGATGGAAGGCACAATGCAATCGGCTATTCGTCAAGCTCCTGCTTGGGCTTCAATTACAAACCTACGTATGGACCCGTTTGAAACCGCAGCGAAAGAATCTGGCATGTACACTCGTTGGATGGTAGATAACATGTGGTTATTCGTACCAATGTCTCAAGAAGTGATTAAGTTCATGGGCTCTCTAAACGATTACCCAATGCAACAAGGCCAAGGCTTCAGCGCCGCAGATATCAATTACAACACGCTAAAAATGCAAAAGCTAATTCAGCAGATGCAAGCACAAAACGCGAAATAGCGGAGCAAGGGTTAAACAGCGGAGCAACAGCTAGATAACCCGGCTACCGACCATTAAAGATAACTGACTAATTAAAGCCCCACTGGGGCTTTTTTTGTGAGGCATCAACAATCTTTTTTCTAAACCATGAATGCGCCATATCTGCATTACGACTCTTGTGCCACACCAGATACTCAGTACCAAGATCCGATTCAAACGGTAAAGGCGACAGCTTAAAATCATCCAGCAGGCCATACCTTTCAAGTATCGATTTCTGACTAATACAAAGCCAATCCGTCCCTCTTACCATATCAAGCATTTCAAATGGGCCAGGCGCCTTTCGTGCAACCTTTCTACTTTTCGCATACTTACTGGTTTTGGTTAACGGCGATTCTTTGGTATCCCACATACTATGAAGAACATGCTTCTCTTCAAGGTATTCTTCCAACGTAATCTCGTTCCCTAATCTAGGGTGGTTTTTATCATAAGCAACCACCATAGGTTCGCTAGAGAGCTGAATACATTCCATTGCAGGGTCGTTGATAGGCGTATGGACTATACACAAATCATATCGGTGTTGGCGAAGGTCTAGAATGATGTCTGCGGTATAATAAGGGTCAATATGAAGACCGATATCTGGTGTTTCCGCATAGAGGATATCGGATACACGCTTCATCAATGAATAAGTTGCACCACTAATACAAGCGACATTAAACGACCTTTCAATTTTTGTTGGGTCGAACTTTCGCTTACTTGGAAAAGTCGATTCAAAGGCATCGTAGGCCTGTTTTATCTGAGGGTAGATGTCATAACAAAAACTGCTCGGTCTATAACCTTCCTTTGTTTTCACAAACAACGGATCATCATAGGTTTCTTTTAGTCGGTTAAGCGCCTTACTAATTGCGGGCTGAGTAACGCCAAAACGTTTCGCGGTATTCGAGATAGAGAGCTCTTCCATCATGACAACAAAATACGGGATCAGACTAAAATCAGTGTTTTTCATGCTCTATTTACCAAACTAGCGTACTAAAGTAACTTTCATATCATTGAATTATACCGTATCAACCAAGCACTTCATTAACGACCCTTTTATTTTGGGAAGTCACCTACGAATTAGCATGCTAGAAAACGATGATTAACAGAACACAAAAAGCCCACACTTGGCAGGCTCAGGTAACTCAAAATCAGTGATGGCGTTTATTTGTTTTGTAACAGAATAATCTCATCATTCACCCAGCCTAATAACTGCTTGGTCGCTTTAGACAAGACTTGGTTCTGCCTCACAATATAGCCGAGGCTCGTACTAGAGAAGTTCGTTAATGGCGTCACTTTTGAGTTCAAATGTTGCTTAGTTGATATTGCAAATTCAGGAATGATAGCTACTCCAAAACCTGCTTCTGCCCAATCGATTTGAGCGTCGACACTCCCTACTTCCATTACCCTGTGATTCGGTAAGTTTAGGCTTGGCAAACCTTCATCAATGAAATCACGGGTTCTCGTATCGTGGCCAAGTAGAATCAAGGTGAGTTCAGTATCTACATCGTCGTCTTTAGCCTCGTTTTCGATCTTGCTATCAGAGTCTTGCATGTCGAGGCCATCGCCTAACGCACACCATGAAAGCTCTTGCAGCTTGGTAAAATACAGCGACTCGTTTTGCTGTTCTTTCGCAATCACGAAACCAAGATCCGCCTGAGCATTCTTAACTAAACTCGATGCCTGAGATGAGGTGGTATTCAACAAGGTAAGGTCAATACCCGGATACTGCGCTTTGAACTTCTGGAAAGGACGGATCAATAAGAATCGAGAAATGATGTCACTCACAGCGATGGTTAACGTCCCTATTTTGAGATCGTTAATCGCATTGAGATCGGCCTGACAAATCTGCAGTTCGAGTAACGTTCTTTGGCTCGTTTCTAATAGCCTTTCGCCTGCTTGAGTCAGTTGAAACGGACTTCGCTCTATTAACTTGATGCGTGTAAGTTGTTCCAGTTGTTTTAGGTGCAAACTCACATTGGGTTGTGTCATGTGCAGTGCATTGGCCGCTTTACCAAAATGCTTGTATTCCGCTAGCGTCACAAACGTCTTCAACAAATTGATATCCAGCATCATGTCCTCTCTCTCGTGTTACTTAGATCATTCCCTAAAGTAAAGAATGCCCCATCGTCACTCCCTACAGTGAGGGACGAACGTGATAGGGAATCTCGCTTATGGGTTAAGACTTTAGAGATATATGAAATCCTTATCAAGATAATAAAGATAATTAATTTCTCTTATCCACTTTGTAGGCCTAACATGATTTCTCAATCAGTCAGGAGAAAAATTATGCCATCTATTGTTGTTGTAGGCGCAAACTGGGGCGACGAAGGCAAAGGCCGTATCGTTGATTTTTTAGCAGACCAAGCTTCTGCTAGCATTCGCTTTCAAGGCGGAAACAATGCCGGCCATACCGTAGTAAACGACTTCGGCACGTTCAAACTGCATCAACTGCCTAGTGGTATTTTTAATCCTGATTGTACGGCGGTTCTTGGCCCTGGCATGGTGATCAGCCCTGCTGCGCTAACTGAAGAGATTGCAGAAGTACAAGCGGCTGGCATCAAAGTGAAAATGGCGATCTCCGATCGTGCAACACTTTGTCTCCCTTTACACGCTCTTGAAGATACGCTTGAAGAAGAACGTTTAGGCGATGGCGCTTACGGTTCAACACGTCAAGGTATTGCGCCAGCGTACGGCGATCGTGTGATGAAGAAAGGCATTCTTGTCGGTTGGCTGAATCAACCTGAGATTTTAGAGCAGCGCATTCAATTTTTACTTGATTGGAAGATGCCTCAACTTAAGGCTCTATACCCTCAATGTGATTTCACTCAGACTGCTTCTGAAATGACAGAGTGGCTACTTGAAGTGACTAAAGCTTGGCGACCATTCATCTGCAACGTGACTGAGCCTCTTAAAGCACTGCAATCACAAGACGCGAACCTACTGTTTGAAGCTCAACTTGGTGCAGGCCGTGACCTTGTCTACGGTGAATACCCTTGGACGACGTCTTCTAATGTAACCGCAGCTTACGCGGGTATCGGTAGTGGTTTACCTGCACTTCGTCCTGAGCGTGTAATTGCTGTTGCTAAGTCGTTCAGCTCGTCTGTTGGTACTGGCACGCTAGTAACTGCAATGGAAGAACAAGACAGCTTCCGTGAAAGCTCTAATGAATACGGCGCAACAACAGGTCGCCCACGTGATATGGGTTACTTTGATGCTGTAGCTACTCGCAACGGCGTTGACCTGCAAGCCGCGACTGAGATCGCTCTGACTAAGATTGATTGCCTGTCTGGCTTGTCTGAACTTAAGATCTGCTCGGCTTACTCAGGTGAACACACTGAAAACCCGATTTGGCCACAAACGGCTGATCTAAAGCCGGTATATGAAGACATGGCAGGTTGGGACGAAGACATCACTGGCTGCCGCACGTTTGAGAGCCTTCCTCAAGCAGCACAAGATTACGTTACTCGTATCGAAGAGTTGATGGGTGTTCCAATCGTAATGGTATCGGTAGGTCCTGAGCGTGAGCAAATGATCATTCGAGCGTAGTTTAGAAAGCTACTACATCTAAGCCCACACTAGTGGGCTTTTTTGTGTCTGTCATGAACATCTAAATCTTGTTCTTCTTGTTGAGGTACATGTTTTCATCGGACGACTTTATTAGATTGATGATATTGAAGCTTCGAGAGTCTGCAGTACCACAACCATATGAAAAACCGAGTGGCACCTCATCATCACAACGAAAGCCTTCAATGAAATCATCGAATTCAGCGTGAATTTTATTGACCAACTCAGGAGCATAACCAGCCTCTTCTGAGTGTATGACGACGATGAATTCATCACCACCAACCCTAGCCGATATGATGTTGTACTTTGCATTGTTTTTTATGCATGACGCAAAGCCAGAGATATAGTCATCACCTTTGAAGTGGCCATAGGTATCATTAATATACTTCAAATTATCCAAGTCGAAATACAAACAAACGATCTCTCCGTCGCTGATGTTTGCTTTGTTGAATTCGTGGAAAAAGCCCCTTCTATTCAGCAGCGTTGTCATGATATCAAAGTGACTGTTTTTGTATAAAATCCGGCTCTCTTCTTTTAATAAGATTTCAGAACGCAGCAAGGTTGAAATATTTTCAATCAAGTTAACTTGGCTTTGCGTATACGTTGTTGGGCTCAAATCAAACACCAAAAGCACCGCAAACACTTCGCCATCAATATCTCTTACCGGGACGCCGCAAAAAGACTTATAAGCATCTGCTCCCTTTGCCGAAACGGATTCACCATCAGAGTGACCACTCAAATAGACCGTGCGATTTTCGTTATGCACATACTCACAAAAGAAGCTAATTCTGCTCTTGTGCTGGTTGCAAGATATGTTCGAGGAACTCCAAACACTTTCAGAACCAGAGCAACTCAAATCAGAGATCATAATAATGCCTGCATTAGATGCATCCATTATGTCTCGTATATTATCCAATATAGATACCCACGTATCTATATCGATATTTTTTTCCATCCCTTCAGAAGAGATTTTATCA
The DNA here is from genome assembly GCF_057785995.1 of Vibrio sp. QJM3NY_15. NCBI lineage: Bacteria > Pseudomonadati > Pseudomonadota > Gammaproteobacteria > Vibrionales > Vibrionaceae > Vibrio > Vibrio sp. QJM3NY_15. The sequence goes on along the minus strand of NZ_CM173517.1, from coordinate 1,622,751 downwards.
AAAAGCATCAATATTTCTTTAGTGTCAGACAGTTAAACTTGATTGAATATTCATTAGAGTCCGTTATAACAAAATTCTAAAAGCGATGATTTAGGGTGGCTATTGCCAAGCAACAACCAACCCCAACATCCTAATTTTCCAATTCAACGCTATCATTTTCAGAAGCCCAAATTTCTGAACGTCTATTCTTGGCTCTACCCTCTGACGTTGCGTTGGAGGCAATAGGTTTACTTTCACCAAACGAACGAATCACAAGGCGATTTTTCTCGACACCATCCGCGATTAGACCGTCCGACGTCGTCAGCGCTCTTTGAAGCCCCAATGCTTGGTTGTAACCTGCTTCGCCAGTGCTATCAGTGTGTCCATCCACCGTAATCACACTGCCGTTAGTCTTTAATTCGCCTGCAAGTTGACTCAGAGCTTTACTGCCCATCGGCGATAAATTGTGTTGGTCAAAACCAAAATGAAGACGTGCTAGTAGCCCTTGACGCTCTTGGTTACTGATCCAAGTCTTACATCCTGACTGGTTCATACCTAGATTGGATTGACCTGCTAACGCCTGTTTTAGCTCACTGCTGTCAGACGGCTGCTCTATTTGTAAAAAGCCCTGTCTGTGCTGTGCAATGCCAACAACATCATCAACCATGACACTGTGTTGATATTCACTAAACGCAGTGTCGCAATAAACGCTGATACCTTCTTCCGCATGGGCGATAAGACTAAATTGCAATGTCGATATGACGATTGAACTGATCATTAACTTTTTCATATTTTCCTCTAGTACAACTTAGTGATTCCGCTTGTTTTTGAACCTTTACGGATGAGTTCTTCTATCTTTTCAATCAATTCATCTAGGTTAGATACATCGATAATGTCTTCATTTGGGTCGACAACGCAGTCTTGAAAACCACTTTGCTGAGATGCTCGAAAATCAATTCCGATGACACCTATGTATAAGCCTGGTATTTCTTCTCTTGCTTTGTCACACATGCCTCTGTCGACTAACCCTTTGAGGATGCTGTTATTCGGGCTCTCCTGCCCGTCACTTAAAATCAGCAGCATCTTAATTTTCTTGTTATAGACTTGCTGTTCTTCTTGATCGGAACTGTTCGGGTCACCATCATGGAGCACCTGAGAACCTCTCAAAATACCTTGAAAAGCCGCAGTCCCCCCGTCTGCCCACATCGAATTAATCGGGTCTAAATCTGACAGCTTGTTTGATAAGCGAATGTTGGAAAACTGCGATGAATTGGAAGAACCATGCGCGTTAAATAGCTTAGTCCCACTCACGCCATAGAAGTCCGGCTGTAACCCCGACTTATCCGTAAACATCGTCGAGACTGAACTCGGGAAATCAACGTAGTTGTAGACATCTGCAACCAAGTAATTATCTTGATAAATCACATCCTGAATGCGTTTCGCATACCGTCGATTGTCCGCTTTTGGATTGGGACAATATGATTGCCAATTCGCACAGTTGATCACCTCATTTTGCGAATAGGTGCGCCAGTAATCCCAGTTAACATCGTTGTAGGAATAAGGTGATACGTTCGTTTTATAGTTATCTTTGTAGCTCAGCTGGCTGGTCGCATTAGCTTTATTGCCCGAGACGATTTCCCTCGTTCGAACGTTAAAAGGCACAAAGCCAACTCGGTTAAGCAGCTTGTCTCCGGTTGTATCTTCTCCCGGTTCGTCACAAACGTATTTCCACTCACCATCGACATAGTCCTGTTTAATCGATGTGCAAAGAATTTTGCTGGATATTTCATCGATGGCTGTCTTTAGATCATCGATTTTTATGTGTCGACTTGAGCCCCATCTATCGTTCATTGAACCAGAAAAGTCCGACACAAAAACAATGTCGATGTTGTTGTCACCAAGATAAACAGGGTACTTTCTCGCTAACGAACGTCCCGCTAAGTCTTGCTGCTGATCAAACGAAGGGATAAAGCTACTCGCGAACCAAGAGTCATGTGTCGTCTTGGCATTCACTGTGTATTGGATGTATTCCAGAACCCCAGTGCCCTCGTCTTCCGCTTGGTGAAATCGGTCTGCAGAAAGGTTGGTTGATTTGATGTCTCGAACATAGTTTTCGACATACTTGGTCGCCAATCCACGAGCCTGATCCGGTTGATCTTCAATCGTCACCGCAATCGCAGCAGCCTCTGCTGAATCTCGTAATCGGCTAGTCTCTTGAACATAACGTGTGCCTTCAACCGCCCAAAAGGTCATGCCCATGATTGGCACAAGCAATAAACCCATCCAAACCGCGGCAACCCCTTGCTGTCTTTGGAGACTGAGATGCTGGCGATTGATATGACGATCGTGCTGCATTTTCATTTCATTATCTCCCAGGCATGATTGAAGAAGAGCCAATCTTAACCGTGGTGCTGGTGCCACCGTTGAAGAAGGGTTTAAACCAAGAGCTTTGCTCCTCACAAAGACTGATTCGGTACAATGGATACACAACGCCCTTTTCTACCGGAGCTAAACCCGCATGCTCGAGAATCGAATCGGTTTGGCAATTTAAGTTTCTGTACGTGCTGGTTGAAAATTCAGCGACATTAACTTTATTGGTCAATGACTCTATCTTGATGGCCACGTTATCGACTGGTGTATTGAGCATTCGACTTGCCACTTTAGCCATGTCTTCTAACTCTGAATTAGTTACAGGTAGGTTTTGACCTGCCAACACGTCGGCATCAAAGTAACGAGTACGCTCTTTGATCACATTGACTAAAGCAAAGCTGGATCGATCGAGCTTGGCACGCACGAGTAGCTGATGACTCAAGTCTGCGCCAAACAGATAAACACCCCACAACGCCACAAGGATGAACAGCAATTCAACGGTAAATGAACCTTGCTGGCGAATCGCGTAAGACACACGTTGTTTACGGCGCATCATTATCCCACCCCTCGTGTTCTAAGTTCAAAACCATAGTGCTTGAAATATCCCTATCCGCAGCACCAGCCAGTTTAATGACTGGGGTATAGCGGTAGGTCACGGTGATCTCGGCTAAGTCGTAATTGAAGTTCAACCCTTGATCAGAGTGTCCCCTGTTCGCGACGAAATCGTCATAGGTTTTGAAGTACTGACCTGCGATAGAGAACCTTGAGCTATCAATTAAGAAGCTCCATAGATTGTCATCATCTTCGATTAACGATTTGAACTTATTTTCGTATTGCTCGTTGATCCCTTCGCCTTCATATATTTTGGTATTTCTGATGGTTTCTCTCAGCGAATACTCTGTCATATTCACAACGTAGATTTGGTAACTCGATTCGAAGATCGCAAAGGTGGCGAAAAACAGAACAAGCGCACCCAACACAAACTCAATCGCCGTCACGCCCTTCTGCCTATTAAGACGCTTCATCGTTAACTCCTAATTGAGTTAATTCAGCGGCGATACTCTGGATCTCTTCTGCTGAAAAGTCGCCTTTGAGTAACTTTTTGGCCGAGTCGATTTGCTGGGTTTTCATTAGTGCGATAGCTAGGTTCGCTTTAACGATCTTATTCGCCGGGTCTTCTTTTAAAACCGGGGCTAGCGTTTCTATCGCTTGTTGGTAGTCACCATTGGCCATTTGAATCATCGCAATGTTGTTCTTAACCACGACATCGTCATAACCGCGTAAACGGGCTCGATTCAGTTCTTGGTAAGCTTCATTAAACCTTCCAACCTTGGTATACGACACGCCGAGCAAGACGTGAATTTGACCCGTTGCATTCCCCACCTCGATAGAAGCTAGATAAGCGGCAATGGCACTTTCAACGTCATTTTTTGCATCAAACACTTGCCCTTCTAACTGGTACAAGTTGGGGTTTTCAAACCCCTCTTTTTGCAAATGCTGAACATAGAAGTCTGCCGACTCGATATCCCCTTTATGAAAATATGCCCATGCCAGTTTCTCCTTTACCTCTGGGTCTTCGGAACCCTGCTCTAGCTCGGATTTGTAATAACTAATCAAGCCGTCATAGTTCTTCACTTTTTCCATGCTAGTCACGTCAGCAAGCTGCAAGTCTTGTGCTGAAGGGGCCGATTGACAGCCCGCCAACGCACTCATCGACAACAAAATCAGACAAAAACGTTTTCCAATCACTCGTCGTCTCCCTATATATTCAATGTCATTTGCATGATGCTCGGCGCGAGAATCAAGATGACGATCGGGAACATGATAAAAAGGATCAAAGGGACACTCATCTTCGCGGAGAGCTTACCTACCTTTTCCTCAACCGTAAGAATTTGGACTTTTCGCATGTCCTCTGCGAGATCACTTAGTACCTGAGCCACGGATGTGCCGTATTGCAGGTTTTGGATGATGGTCAGTACAAAGCTTCGTACTGGAGGCGTTGGGATACGTTCACTCAGATCATTGAGCGCCTTTTCTAAACCGTGTATTTTCGCAGAATCAGATGTGCGCTTAATCTGGTAGCAAAGATCTGAGTCAAATTCAGCCAGCTCTTTGCCCAAATAAACCAACGCCGCTTCAATCGTCATGCCGGTTTGAACGCATACCGACATCATGTCGAGCAAATACGGCAGTTGAGCTGAGGTTCGGCTGATCAACATCTTACGGCGCATTTGAAGCATTGTATCTGGGACGACAATGACACCAATCAACGAGAAAATAACCACGATCAGTTTGTTGGTGGATGTCATATCCCCTAACAGCACCAAGCCAGAAACCAACGCTAATACCAACAACTTGGCAGGAAAATAAAATTTTGCCCAATCCGTGTTGTAATAACCCGCCTCAATCATTTTTTGCTCGAGTTCTTGTCGGTGTTCTTTACCAAAACGAACAAAGAAGCGATTTACGCGCGAAGGCGCACGAGCCGAATTATCCCCGATATAGAGCGCAACCTTCTTATGTCGTTGCTCTTTACGAATCGAATCGACAATCAGAAACAGTAACGAAAAAAACAACACGATAAGGGAAGCCAGTAACATCATGCGCGTACTCCTCTCACTAATAACCAAACAAGGAATAAACCGAAAAGCTCACTACCCAATACGTAAAACAGTACCAACCTTCCCTCAGGGTCGTAGAGAACAAACTCCACATTATCTGGATTGACGTAGTTAAGAATGAGCATAAAAATCAAAGGGATCGCGGCAACAATTTTGGCGGAAATTCGGGCTTCCGAAGTCATCGCCATTTTCTTTTTCTCGAGTGTTCGAGAGTCCACCAGCACTCTAATCAACCGTGCTAACACGCCTTTGAGTTGACCGCCTCGCGCGATATTCGCTCTGATCGTTACGGTAAAAAACAGAAACTCCGGATAAGGATAGTTTTTGCACGACCGTTTAAGCACCACTTCTGGTGATTCACCCAATTTCAGTCGATCACCCATTAGCTTAAATTCACGACCAATCGGGTTGTGCATCACATCGCCAACATAACCGATAGCTTGCATTAAGCTGTCACCTGCCGTTACCGCGCTCATCAGAATGTTCAGCGCATCAGGGAACGTATTCTCAAATTCTCGACGTCTTCTTGTGACTAGGAATCGATAACCGCAAAGGGTAAACACCATAGATGAACCCAGTACAAACCACGTATTGGTGATTGATAACAACTCAACAACGATGTACCAAGATGCGATGATGCTGCCCGTGATATAGAGCGCGATGTACAAAGAAGAGCGTGGACCTAACACCATCAACGTGGGTGACACCGACTCTTTGAGTTTTTGCCAGTTTTGCTTACGTACCAATGACTTGACGTTAATGGCATTGAAGTTTTCCGCTTCTACTTCTTCAATATTGAAAAACTGATTGACCTTTTTTACCTTTGAATCTCGGATCAAAAGCAACACAAACGCAAAGAGGATTAACGAAAGCCAAAGCATGCTAGGCCCCCTTAAACGATGCTTTCAGCTCTTCGTAGAGCCCGAAGAATTGCGCTTTTTTCACAAGCTCAGATCGCTGCATAATGCCATCGGTGACAAACTCACCTTTAACGGTTTCTCCATAATGCGCGTCGTCATAACGAAAACGATAAATCTCTTCCATCACCACGCTGTCGCCTTCTAGGCCGACGATTTCCGAGATGCTTGTGATCTTACGAGACCCATCGCGCAACCTGTTAACCTGAACAATCATTTGCACGGCACTCACGATCGTTCTTCTGATCGCATCAAGAGGCTGATTTAGGTTCGCCATCATCACCATCGATTCAACACGAGCAATCGCATCGCGCGGCGTGTTGGCGTGCAACGTAGACATCGACCCATCGTGTCCGGTGTTCATGGCTTGCAGCATTTCGAACGCTTCAGAGCCACGGCACTCGCCGAGGATAATACGGTCTGGACGCATACGAAGCGCATTGATCACTAGCTCACGCTGAGTCACCGCTCCAGTTTGTTCAACACTCGAGGTACGTGTTTCGAGTCGAACTAAGTTGGGTTGTTGCAGGCGCAGTTCAGCCGCATCTTCAATGGTGACAATACGTTCATCTTCGGCAATGTATTGAGATAACGCGTTAAGCAATGTCGTTTTACCTGAGCCAGTACCGCCAGATATCAGCACATTGATGCGGCAGCGAGAAGCGATCATCAGCACTCTCGCCATGTCTGGAGACATGGACCCGAAGCCAATCAAATCTTCAAAGCCGATGTTCTGCTCTCTGAACTTACGAATCGAGATCGAAGTACCATCCAACGAAATGGGAGGAATCACGATGTTCACACGGCTGCCGTCTTCTAACCTAGCGTCGACCGTCGGCGAAAGTTCATCAACACGTCTTCCGACACGTGAGGCAATGCGCTTAGCAATGGCTAACAACTGCTCCTCATTCACAAACGAGACTTCGGACTTTTTCACCTTGCCGTGTCGTTCAAAAAAGATGTTGTTAGGCCCGTTCACCATGATGTCAGAAATAGATTGATCTTCGACCAAAGGTTGTAAAGGCCCCAAACCAAACAGTTCATCAATCAGGCTTTTCACCAAGCCTGACTTCATCATCGAGGTGATCGGTCTTTGGTAGCTATTCGCCAACAAATCAACCGCTGCTTGTATCTGTGATTCAAGGTCTCGACGGCTCATTTTCTGAACCGCTTCTGCATCTAGGGCTTCAAAGATCTGGCCACGAAACGCAAGGTATAAGTCTTTGTTAGAACTCATTTAACACGCACCTTTTTCAACCAAGAATTCATGCCCTTCTGATCCATCGGCTGACCATTGATCAGCTTCACCAGTTGTTCCATAGAACGACTAATGTGACGGTCATGCTTATGGCCGCGTTTACCATCGATAATGATGTGCGCTAACGCTTTGCAGTAATCGACTTCGAGGTCAACATTGGCGCCTAAATACTTAATTAGATCGGGCTTTTGTAAGACGTAAGCGTTTTCCGGACGATGGTAGTTCACCACGGTAATCACACGCGTACGCGACGATAACGAAAGCTGTAAGTTGGAGACTTTTTCATACAGTCGTTTTGCACTTCTTACTGAAGACACTGACGCATCCAACACCAACACAACCACATCAAAGTTTTCTACCAAGAGTTGAGGTTCAACTTTGAAATCCACGCCACCCGAAAAGTCTTCAATAATGAAATTGGTGTTGCGCGCTAACAGGTCACACAAGGTTTGGTTGTAATTAAGAACATCGGTTTGACTCATGTCGCCATCAATCGCCAACAGACGTAAGTTCTTGCGAGCATTGATTAGGTAACTCAACGCCCCTTCTTCATCCATTTCATGCAATGGTGCGGTGAACTCGTCAATGGTTCTCGGCTTAAAATCTTTTAGGCCGAGCAAGACATCAAGGTTGGTATCCGCATATTGATGATCGACGAGAATCGTGTCCGAGCCTTGCGTCGATAATAGTGAGCTCAACTCGGTTGATAGAAACGATGCACCCACGCCGCCTTTTGAACCGACAATCGCAACTCGCTTCGCTTTACGTTTTTGGCTCACACCAGAGAAAGTCTTAAGGTTCTTACTAACGTGGTTCAAGAAGTCAGCAAATTCCTGCTTATTCACTGGCCAGAACACGTAGTAAAAACCCATATCTTTAAGCGAACGAAGCGTAGAAATCGCATCCTCTTTACCAATCACAACCACCCCTTTATGCGTGGGTAGCTTGCTGGCAAAGGATTTAGCGTCTTCAACCACATTGGTTGATTCATTAAGCTCTAGAATCACAATGTGGCTACTTTGTTGTTCTGTCAGCTTGGTCAAGCCGGCTTTGGCTTTAACGCATGCAGGATCATTCCACCCTTCAAATCGAAAGACTTCTTGAACAAGGTCTAAACACTCTTGAGATTGATAGAACAAAGTACATCCGGCAACACCTGTCGTTCCGGTCTGAACTGGCTTGGCCTTTGTTGTTAATGCTTTAGTCAGGTCAAACATTATTGCTCTCCTACCAATCGAGACTTGTAAGCCACTTGCTTCAAGCGCATCGATTCAGCAAAGCAGTCTGGCTGCCTCAACCGAACGTGAATCTGTGCTGGTGCGCATTCTTGAGTCTTCAAACGCGTTAAGGTCACCTGAATCTTTAAGTCGCTCGGTAACAATTGAGCGTTTCGATACAAGACTCTTTGTGGCGCGATGACATGTGACGGATATTGATCGAAGATCGCTTGCAACATCTGTTTGCTGCGGGTTGATTTGTAATCCACGACATAAGTGGCTTCTTTGTCCGTTGACTCAATATCTTGAATCAAAGCGGTAATCTGCTTGGTGGTTTCAGCACGGTTTTTCATCGCAAATTCAAAGCTGTGGTGCTCTTTGTACACCAAAACTTCAGCACCATGACCAACAAAATATTGCTCAGAGGCGCAGCCTAAAAGTGACGTGGTAAATAACGCCATTAATAGTAATTTCTTCATTGGATAAACCCTCCTTGCGACAACAGACGAATCGTTGCATCGGAAGATGTCACCGACTTACCATCCCACTTAATGTTTAGCCAACGCGCCAATGTGGAAGTCTTCTTGATGTAAGGCAGTTGAATGTCTTTCGGTTTCATCGGTTCAACAAGATTCACAGTGGCAACGATGATCAATTCAGTTCGTTTTCTTTCTGTGGTTGCTTTGCGAAATGCCGCACCAAGTACTGGTATATCGCCCACAAAAGGGATTTTTTGCATTTTTTCCAAATCAGCACTGCTCATCAAGCCACCAAGAACGAAGCTATCGCCATCGGCTAACTCTACGGTGGTCATCGCACGTCGAGAAGCCAGTTGCGGGACTTTGATTCCGGCCGCTTCTACATAACCTTCAACTTCGCTTACTTCCGGGGCTAATTGCATACGGATTCTGTCTTGGCTAAGCACTTTCGCAGTGAGATCGAGTTTGATGCCGAACTCTTTGAAAGAGATGTTCACGTTGCTGTTCGTCGACACGATAACGGGCACTTCGCCGCCTACAAGGAAACTTGCAGACTCACCGGATAACACGGTTAAGTTAGGTTCAGCCAGAACCTCTGCGATTTGGTCGTTGCCTAGTGCAGTAATTAACGTACTTAGGTTTGCTGCGTCGAACTGGTCGAAAACAAATTCGCCAACGCTTGAGCCCACTGAGCTCCAATCAACACCAACAGTTTGTCCAAATGATTCAGTTACTTGCGCTACTGATATTTTGACGTTCACTTGCTGAGTCGTCGCCACTTCAATGCGTTCGATGATCCCTTCCCACGTCATATTACGGGCAAACACCATGCTTTCGGGCTCTTCATAATTTGAGTTGTCGGACTTAAACTCCAGTTTCACCGTTTTGTCCCATTTCTCTGTTTTTTCTCGTCCAAGCAGAGTGGCAACCAAACGATAGATGTCGTCACGAGTCGCTTCGGAATCAACAAGACCACTCACGGCGACTTGCTCTCCCACAGACTGAATCTTGACTTTGGCATCAGGGAAATGAAATTTGAGTTGTCGTCTAATATCCGTTAAATCCAAATCAACAATAATGCGGTCTGAAAGCAGAACATCACCATCAATGCCATAGACGATCAGTCGTGATTGCCCAATAGCATTAGCGAACACAACTATCGTGTTGTCGTTGATTATTTTGTAGTCGACGATGTCAGGGTTATTGATAAACACTTGGCCAATCGGACTTTTTAACTGGATGTGCTGACCATCGTTGAGCGTGATGGAGCGATCGGCGGCAAAAGCGTTTGTTATAGAAAGTAAGCCAATCAGCGGCGCTAGAATGAAAGCAAACAGTACTTGTTTGATTCGATGGTGAATCATCATCACAAAGCCTCTCTCGGGTTGTTCTCGTTACCACGTAACTCAGCAATCCCTGTATAGTTATCGATTATATTGCGCACCTCCGCGAACTCAGGTTGCGTGTAGGTTTGGCTTCGGTAAATTTCGATGTGCATTGTTCGTTGTGCTAGCGCAAGTTTTGGCAACTCGTCGGGGCTAACTTCGATGACCACCGTAGTCAGTCCATCCTCTTTACTCGGAGCGCGAGCGGTAATAGAACTGTCGCCAGTTGCGTCATTGCCAATGTTGAGTACTTTGACGTTTTTAAGAAACATTGACGCCTTCACTCCTCTAAAGCGCTTCGGCTTATCGATATTTCCAGCTAAGTTATCGTTTGGAGAACTCACAGTGAGGATATCAATGGACGTTCCAGGGCGGATGTAGTCGTTGATTAGGTTTTTGTCACTGACTTTAAGTGGGTATAACGTCATACCTTCCGTGATCAAAAGGTCGATGTATCCGGGCTGGCCAGGCGTCACTTGATATTCAGGTAGCACAACCTCACCTGCGCTAAGGCTGCGATTGAGCAAAATAGAGGGCGAAAAGCTGATTTGTGCGTCTTCTCTGACACCAAGCGTTAATGCTTCACTAAGAGGGAGTTGTTGTTTTACGACACCTTGCGCATCGATCGCACGTCCTTTTTCATAAGGTTCCGTGGTCATCCAAACGGCAACATGCTCTTCATTTTTTTCTTCCACCACCACTTCAGCGGTCGTTGTCGGTTGAGGTTCGCTCTTCAACAAATCGACAACGCCTAGCGCGCCAACTATTAAGGCAGCAATGGCAACAAGTAATACCAGTCGAGATCTCATAATGTTCTCATTCTTGGAGGTTTATATATGTGGCGTGTTTTGAGTTAAAATTACTAAGTAGAATCCAACGCTAATTGCTATCCCATATGGAATACCTTGTTGGTCGCTCGACGCTTTTCTTATTAGCTTTTTACTTATCAGCTTGTTATTTACGAGATAAATAACGGCTAAAAATCCGCCAGAAAAAGCCGTCATAACAAACGCCCAAAGTAAATCGTTGAGAGGTATGGCTAGTGATAGAACCGCGGCATATTTAATATCACCGGCTCCAATCCAAATCAGGGCGTAAACAAGCAACCCTCCCCCTAACACCAGTAAAAAACTCATAATCTGAATGTCTAACGGTGACAGAAAACATTGCAAAAAGAGTAATATCAACAATGCGTAATTTTGTATCTTGCGATAGAGAAAATCGGTAACCGATACATAGACACACACGATTGCCAAAATCAGTAAATACACTTCAAAACTCAAAATTAGAAATATTGCCTAAATTTATATGGATTGGCGTTAGCATGTATTAATTGGTATTCCCAATTAACTGAGCCAGACCAATGAAAACATAGGTCTGGCACAAATATCTTTCGATATATTCTACATTAGCCAATAAGGCTCGATGTTAGCTGCTCGCAGTATCGATAGCAGTAGCTACATCTTCAAAAGCACCTTCAAGTTTGCCAATGAAACCATCAGCGCCGACTGCTGTAGTTACTAATACAGCCATTGCTACTGCAATAAGACCATATTCAATTGCAGTTACGCCGCGCTCATCGTTCTTGAATTGTGATAGAAACATGCTTGTTTTAACGTATAGCTTAGTAATCATTATTATTTCTTCCTATAAGGGCTGTTGAAAATTCGTCGCCATTATAATTAGCACCACCAATCTATGGAAAATACCCCCTATCGATTCAATCTATAGGTCGTGTGAAAAATGATCAAAACAAACACCTTAAAAATACCAATAGAAATACAAAATCCATAAATCACAAACACTTACAATAAAAACTAGCCAAAAAACAAAATGAATATTTAAATTTATAAACTTGAAAAAATAAGACATACGTCAATATTTCACTTAATCAAAAAATTATATAACCTTTGGAACTAGCCTAATGGATAATTCATCGATCTTTATTACCCCTTATAAAACATGTTGAAATACAATTATCATCACGCTATTGTTCTTCGAATCAACAAACCATAAAAAATATAATTTCTTTGTGTCAAAAGGTTAGTCGAATCATGAAACTACATTTCGAAAATATTGTTTCGTTCATAGCAGTAGTTGAAGAAGGTTCATTTAGCTCTGCTGCACGTAAGCTTGGCAAGTCTCAGTCAACGGTTAGCACCGCAGTGCAAAACCTTGAGTCAGACTTGGGTTTCAGTTTATTTAATAGAGAACACTCTAAAGTCTGGTTAACTGAGAAAGGAAAACGCCTATTCCAATTATCTTTACCTGTGGTATCGAAATATCGTGAGTTAATCACTATTGCAGAACAAATGAATCTATCCGACCAGATAGTTTACCGCGTGGGTATCGATCCATTAGTTTTCAACAAAAACGTGAAAAAGGCATTGTTGGCATTTTCAGAGGCTTTCCCTAATGTCGACCTACTGGTTGTGACTAAGCCAAGTTTTGTTTTAGGTAATTACGTTAATGAAGGAAAGATAGACCTAGCGTTAGGTAACCCCTATCACAAGACAAATAACGACTTTAATATAGAAGAGCTTTTTCACGTCAACTGTTGGTGGGTAGCACACGAAGACTTGGTATCCTTGAAGTCTCATACGCCATCTCAGCGCGTTCTGTTAATGGATGGCTGTGAAGAGCTGCTGAATTTGTCGAACATCGCCTCATATAACCTATGGCGACTGGATGATTTAGCCACCATTATCGAACTGTGCAAAGCTCAAAAAGGCATTGCTTTTTTACCGGGGTTTCTCATCGAAGGGAACGTAGAAGACAGTAAACTTAAGGTGATTACAGACCACCCCGATTTTTTTGGCAAACGAGTTATTGCATCCCTTTTCTGGCAAATACATTCTGACTTTAGCTTGTTTAACCAATGGATTAAGGACGAGCTAAAAACGAGCTCCAGCTATAAACAAACATTTGTTGCTGACTTAGCCCAATAATGTTCTATTAAAATCATGATAATCACACTCTATTGCACTCTCTAGCTTTGAGTGTGATATTTCAATACCAATATTTATCCGAATATAAACGCCAATCAAAGAATACAAAATACACATAATTAACACCTGGCATATCAGTTAATATATGCACTATCATTCAGTTCAAGTATTTCATTACCTACCCATTCATAAATTTGTAATAAGACCCAGATAGAAACCAGCTTTTAGGGTTATTCAGCACTTTAATAATATCTAATGAATCAAAAAAGTCGTACTAAAAGCTCCACTGTAATAACTTCACCCTGTGCAGCTTTTATCGGCGTATATAATATCGACATCAATGTATTAGATTCAAACCCAAAGGGGCACAGATCATCTTAGAGAACATTGAGGAACTAAGGCCATACTTGGTCTTCTAAGCCAATGGTAAACCTGAGGCAATGAATTATCTGCCTTTAAATAACTCGCCTCGATGATAACGAAGGTATGGTCTGTGGGCCGGCATGATGCTAAATGCCATATCTTCCTTTAAACCGATCACATCAGGTGATTCCAAGTAGCTTGAAATCATTACTTTTCCATAATCATCAAAGGAGATGAAACCAAGGTCGAACGCTTTATCTAAGTTGGCAAGAAGCAATAAACCATTAAACCTATCTAGTCGTTCTTCGTTGCTAGAGTCTCGCCAAGGTTTAATGTGTGAAGCCAATAACAGCTGTGTATTTCGATATCCCGTAATAGCGCAACCACCCCACATCTGAATCAGTTTTGATCTAAAGTGACCCTGCCCTACCCTTGTATTGACCAAAATAGTCTTTTCAGTCTCGGACAGAGTGTTATCAGTCATAACTTGTTTAATATCTGCGTTCACATCTACTTGAGATAGATCAGCTAAAAACTTGTGGTAATGAGACAAAGCGGCGCTGTACATCCCCTTACCCCTAGAGTCACGAACTTGAAACTGTTCCAACTTTCTCGCTTTTTCTTCATAGCCAACAAACTCACGATACGAATTGATATCGGTAAGCGGTGTTTCTAACTCGCCAACATCCATCAACCAATTAGATATCGAGCCTCTTATGGCTCCAAGGTAGTTCTTCGCGGTTTTTTCAGATTTACCAATATCAATCAACCACTGATGATATAACGTCGCTAGATCAGATAGATTAGAAACTAAAGCATCTTTTAGTTCGTTAGAAACAATATAGCTTTTCATGTAGCTAAACAGCTCATCGTCAATATATGCGTGGGAGACCGCCTTTACTGAATAACGACTGGTTGACGTATTGTCATAACTGTCATTGAAGAAAAGGTGCCAAAAGCCTTCACTTCTCAAATGGAAGAAAGGGTTTTCTGGGGTATTTTTGTCAAGCCCCTGAGCTAGGTTATCAAAGTGATGAGTAAACCGTTCTTTAAGGGCTTGATTAAGGTAGATCTTATTGGTCGAAATATGCCCTGCTTGAATTAGATCCATAACAGCCAGCAACATACAGACTTTATGAGGACTTTTTTTGCCACCAGCATTGTTCATTTTCAGGTTTTGAAAACGATCTAAGTAGTACTCTAATGCCATTATCGACCCTTGCTTTTGTTAGATATTGCATGTTCTAACACTACGGTTTGCCAAGATATCTCTTTTCTCTTCAATGAATCAGTGTCCTCAGCAACGTGACAGACTGTCAGCCCTACAGCTTCACTCAACCTTTCTAGTTGTTCGACTGAAACACTGTAAGCACTACGGCCATCATTAAAGCCGCCATGACGCAATGTGATCACTAGTTTTCCATTATCGGAAAGCAGTTCAGACAATACAGCGATCGACTCTTTTCGAACCGCGGAATTTAGATGCATCCATACCGCTGAAAGTAAAATCAAATCGTAATGACTGCACAGCTCTCTAGCTTTGCTTAAAGCAGGCAGAGCATCGTCTAACCACTGAACTTGAGTCGAGGAGTTTAATTTCCCTAACTGGCAAAGTTCGCTTGCTGGTTCAACGGCGACCACTGAGCAGCCTTGTTCAACAAACCACCTTGAATCTCTGCCTGAGCCAGCACCGATATCAAGTACACTTGCATCACCATAAGGCCAATACATACGCCACGCACGGTGGACATTTTCGAATTCTAAAGAATCGTACTGCTTTGCAAGCTGAACAGCGTTTTCGTTGTAATAAGAAGTATTTACCGACATAAGTCAACTCGTATATCAATCTCACTCGATAATATCTGGGTTGGTTGCATATGACGATTGAGCATTAGATAAGTATTAGTAATTGTGATGAAGATCTCCCGCTTTCGATTAACTAACGGCAACAAGGACAAAATCAACAATTAGAGGTCGTAAGCTTAATTCTTAGAATCGTTCATCATGGCAAAATTGAGCATTTAATAAGATAGGAATTACAGGCACAAAAAAGCCCACGCTAGGTGGGCTTTTTTGCTTGTTCATAAAGAACGAATTTGGTGCCCGCTACTGGACTCGAACCAGTGACACCTTGCATGTCATGCAAGTACTCTAACCAACTGAGCTAAGCGGGCAATGCTGTGAAACTTAACTAACCGCTTTACTAAGTGGCTAACGCTTCAGAACGAGATGGATAATAACGAGTGAATGGGTAGCGCGCAAGGATAAATTTGCACAAAACTGATCGTTTGCTTTTAAAAACAACAATCAGAATAAATTTTAAACACAAAGCAGATCAATGGCTTGAAGTAGATCACATTTCGCCACTACTTCAATCGCTATATACATCTGCCTCTTTCGTCTCTTATCCCTCAGATTAAGCGTTTTGACCCAAGATATTAGTTAGAATCTTCATCCACATCGAACACAACATTGTAGTTCTCGGTGTAAGTACAATTAGGTTGACGGCTACATGTGAAGAAGCGTCGGCCTTTATAGTCACCTTGGCTTGCCAGCTTGATGATCATCGGGCTACCGCACTTCTTACAGAATCGAACTTCTTTTGATGGTTCAATAAGGTCAATATGAGTTGCCAATAACCTTTTTAAACGACTTACTTGGTAGCTGTGTTTAACCGATGCGCCAATCAAGGGTAGCCCTGCCGATTTGCACACGTGTATGAGCAGCTTCTCGCGATCTACCTTGCCCTTATTCAGCTCTTTGCCGTTGTCGAGCTCGATGATGACTCTTGGCTCTAACGTACGCGGGTCACACACCACAAAATCAAAATAGCTTCGTGCGATTTTATTGTTCGCGATGAACCAGTTTTTCTTAGTATTCGATTTTGCAGGCGCAAGTACGTTTGCCATGTTCACTTTTGCAAACACCACGCCGTGATTACCCACTGCGGAGATCAAGGCCGTATAAAAGGTGGCTTGCTGTACGTTGAGCAATGCCCCTTTCTTTTGGTAAGCGTGGTCTTTGGTGTCGTCGTGTTTAAACACATACTTTTGAATAAAGTAAAAGAACACAACAAGAACCACTACAACGATAAAAATATTAGTCATTTTTGAATGCAATCACGTAAATAGGGAGATTAGAAGAGTTTGTAGCCTAAGTAGAAAGCTAGCATGTGGCAAGAAAAAGAAAATCAATTGCTAACAAACATCACGCCCTTTCAAGCCTGCTAAGGAGAAACTGTCACTTGATGAGTTCGACATAGCTCACCAATTTGATCATTCTAAGAATATTTACACCCTAGATTGATGTAGATCAATTTACATGCATTTGTGATCACTTAGATTGAAAAACGTTAGGCAAATGTTAATAAGGAAATTGATATGACACTAAAACAAGACCCTCGATGTTACACCGATGTTTGTGTTGATGGTAAGTGGTTCCACTACGACCATTGCGGGACGCAAGCCTACATGCTGAAAGGTGGATCTTCTGCAGTGATAGAACTAGCAAAAGAGCCTGCAACAGAAGGCGAATTAGTAGAAATGCTGCAAGGCATCGCAAAGTAAGTTAATACGCTCTTCTAACACTGATACCCAAATTACCGCCTAGAAGTCATTCTTATCTAACCACGATCAGAATGGCTTTTTATTCCCGGATTAGAGATTAACTTTCAGCGATAACCACTCGGTTTCTACCTTCCTCTTTAGCTTGATACAGAGCATCGTCAGCGGCTTTAAGCGACTTCTTATAGGATCCATTGTTAACTTGCTCTTGAGCGATGTTAATAGTGGCACCGATTGAACAGGTAAGACTCAACGTTCCAGCATGAGTATCAATGGGATGCTGAGCGATGGCTAGCCTGATGGTTTCTAGTTGTTGCTCTGGATCTTGAGAGCCTGAAAGTAACAGAACGAACTCTTCCCCGCCCCAACGTGCAACAACATCATTTTGAAGTTCTACCTGACCTAAGCGCTTAGCCACTTCCACCAGCACTTGATCACCAACATCATGCCCGTAGGTATCATTCACTTTCTTAAAGAAATCGAGGTCTAGAATCGCCAAGCTCATTCCAAATTGGGTGTGACCGAATGGCATAGGTTGAGCTAGTAATTGTTCGAGGTAGCGCCTATTGAACAAGCCGGTAAGCTCACAAGTCGTTGATTGGGTTAACAAGGCGCTGTTCTTTTTTTGGATTGAACGCAATCGAATCATCAATAACAGTGCGCTAATACCCACCATAATGATCAATGCGACAACGATTCGATTCCTAAGCTGCTGCTTCTGCAGTAACAACTCATTCAGGTCTTTTTCCGTGTTGAGTAATTCGTTTTCCTTCTCGAGTGTCGCAGTTGCAAAATCTTGTTCTAAAAGAAAGATATCACTCTGGCGCTTGTCAAAAAGCAGCGCTTTATTAGCTTTATAATATAGCTTGTAATAGTGTAATGCCTTATCAAGATTACCTTTTGATTCGTAATATTGAGCCAACCTTTTTAATCCGAGTACCTTCCAACTTCGGCTACCCACCACTTCAAAAATGTCGAACGCGTGTTGAAAATCTGCCAGGGTATCATCATCTTTATTCAGTCCGACTTTCGCCAACGCTCGGTTGAGATAACACTGCCCATGTTGAAGAGTGTATTTCTCGACCCCAGGATAATGAATGCATTGATTCGTCACATTAAGTGCTGATTGGAATTCCCCTTCCGCAAGCAACACATCACTGTATGTTCTGAGCAATAGAACCTTGTACCGCGTACTTACTCTCTCACTATTGAGCTGCTTCGCTTTGTTATAAGCAATACGACCTTTTACGAGGTCGCCACTGCTTAAATAGGTAAAGGCTTCGTTAATGTAGAGGATACCAATGGCCTCATCTTCGAGTAATCCGCTTTGATAATAGAGTTTTTTGGCTTTCTCAATGATCTTGAGTGCTTTCGGCCAATCTTCCAAATAGATGTAAAGCAATGCCATGTTAGACATGAGCTTGCTGTTATAAATATGCTTTGGGTACTTTTTCCCAAGTTGTATCCCTTGATGGAAAAAGTATTGAGCATCTTGGAGGTCGTTACGAACGTTATTGATGGCGCCCGCCGTATTATAGGCTTTGACCAACAGTTCTTCGTATCTTATGGATTCAGCGATATCTATTGCAGAACGAATCTGAACTTCAGAGGCAGCGAGTTCACCTTCTTTCAAATTCTCGATGGATAATTCAACAAGCGACTGGGCTTTCAACCACAACAAATCTTTGTGGTCAGCCAATTCTTCAAGCTGTTGAATGTATCTTATGACGGCTTCTGTATCTTGCTGATGATGGGCGACATTTGACAGAATCATCAGACGGTAAGCTTGGTAAATAGCTGAAGGTTTTGCAGGTGAAGTGTCTGCAAGCTCCGCAAGCTTTTGTTGCGCGAGAAGTGGATCACCTCGAGATAGCTCAAGCAGTTTGATTAACTGGAGCCCATATGCGGACTTAGAAAGTTCGTTTTCTGGGGTGTAAGCAGCAGTATTCGTTGATTGCGTATGACTCAGGTCGTCGTCCTGCAATGGGTACAACAAATAAAGCCCGAGTACGGCACTCATTGCTAAAACGAGTAGAAAGGACCCTAAAACGTTGTTTTTATTCATGTATCAAGGCCGTTCCAAATTGAATTCTCATATCACTGCTGTTTATCTATATTAGAAACGTATTATACCCGAGCCCTACACAGATTAAAATGTTGCCAGCTCGACGATATAAATAAGATTTTTCTAATTAAATAGAATAATCAGGCAACTTTCTTGATTTAACTCAGGCATTCATCTGGCACATTGGCGTTATAGTGATTTTCCTGTTCCTATAGCCGTGACTTCTGACGAACGAGCGGAAACATAATGAGAATTAACAATGACCCAAATTAATGAACAACGTCTTGTCGACCATTTCTGCGATCTTGTGAAAATCGATAGTGAATCACGCAACGAAAAAGCCATCGCGGAAGCACTGGCTGAGCAGCTAGGCGAACTAGGCTTTGACGTACATAAACTGGCCGTTCCTGAAGAAGTGTCGAACGGTTTCAACATCTACGCTCGTTTAGATGGCACACTTCCAGGTAGCACAGTATTTAGCTGCCATATGGACACAGTAACGCCAGGTATCGGCATTGAGCCAATCATCGAAGACGGCATCATCCGTTCAAAAGGCAACACGATCCTAGGCGGCGACGATAAATCTGGCATCGCAGCTATTATGGAAGCGGTTCGCGTAATCCAAGCTGAAGGCCAAGCGCACAAAACCATTGAAATCGCGTTCACCGTATTCGAAGAAGGCGGTCTATTTGGTTCTTTGAACTTTGATATGTCTTACATTCAATCTGAGCACGCTATTGTTCTAGATACAGGCGGCCCGATTGGTACTATCGTAAATGCAGCACCTGGCCAACAGAAAATCGTTGCGAAGATCAAAGGTCGCCCTGCACACGCTGGTTTAGCACCAGAAGAAGGCATCAGCGCGATTCAAGTAGCAGCAGACGCTATCACTAAAATGAACCTGCTTCGTATTGATGAAGAAACAACAGCAAACGTGGGTATTGTTGAAGGCGGTCAAGCAACTAACATTGTAATGCCAGAGCTTAAAGTCGTAGCAGAAGCGCGTTCACTGAACGGTGAGAAGCTAACAGCGCAAGTTCAACACATGATTTCGACATTCCAAGAGAGCGCGAAGCAGTTCGGTGCTGAAGTAGAAATCGAATCAACTCGCGCTTACGATGCATTCGTGATTGCAGACGATCATCCGCATATTCTTTCTATCAAATCAGCATTCGAAAAGCTTGGCGTAACGGCGAACACCAAACGCACTGGCGGCGGTAGCGATGCAAACAACTTCAACGCGAAAGGTCTAACAACGGTTAACCTATCTACGGGTATGGCGAAAGTTCACACCACTGAAGAGTACATTGCAGTGAAAGACATGGTCGCAATCACTGAGTTTGTTGTCGCTTACGTGACTCAATAGCCTTGCTTCTGAGCTAGGTAGGAATACCATTTAGCTCATATCAAAAAGCCGAGTCCCCACATAACGTGTGACTCGGCTTTTTTGTTGTCTATTGTCTATTGTTCTCGATTAATAGCCGCTATTTGATGTAATCAAAATAGTACTCACAATTAACATTCATAACAGCAGTAATGATGTCTCGTCCATGATCGATATAGCCGTAGTCTTTCATTTCTCTCCAGCTTATACGAGTAACTCGTTCGCCCTTGCTTGTTGCGTGCTTCATCGCAACGTTGTTCAAAATATTGGTGCACCCTCTAAAACCGCTTTCTGAACTTCTCATTCCTTGGTATTCCGAAAATTCAGCCACTATGTGAACACCATAGCCATAATCGTTGAGACTATACTCATCAACCATTACACCGTCTGGATTAAACTGCTGAGGCTCGCCAACATGATTTATTCCAGTGCTGCATCCCGACAATACAAACACCGAAAGTAAAACCGTGGGTATTAACTTAGTTGTCATTCCTGAATCTCCCTCAGTCCGAGTTCGATTCGTCGCGATGACATGCTCAGTCTCAGCAGATAATCAAGGTCTTCTTCCGCCATTGATTGCCAAATATTATCAATAACAACCGACCTAGCGAGTTCAGTTTCTTTCTTACTCATGAACACGTATCCTGCTACATCAACATTTTCATGAGTTTCTTTAGAGTCATTATGCGCAACTCGACTCTCATCAACATCCAAGATTAATTCAAATTTGTACTTTGGCATTTTTCTTCCTACTTAAAGCTTTGAAAACTCTAAGCTAAACCTATGAATCCAGTTAGGGTTCAAATAACCCCAATGACAACGTTTTACTAACTATGCGCTAGAAGTTGACGAGTATCGTTAACACTTTCCGCACCGTAAAGTTAATCCTTGCACATTGATATTAGGTTTATGTTTTTGAGAGGTAAGCATTTGAATTATATCGAGTTAAACTTTAGATCACAGAAGCCAATGACGTTACTTTTTAGGCACTATCACGCTGATTAACTAGAATCCCCTGCGCTTCCAGAACTGGTTTTCATCTTTACCCACTAAATCGAACGTCTTGTCGGCTATGATGTTTCCTTTTAGCTCGACCGTCATGCGCCATTTACCCAGTTTGTTCGAGACTGGCGCCCAGATAGTGTCGCCTAAGTAAAAATCCCAATCATTGTTGCCGACATACTCTTCCCCATCAAACGGTTCTAAGACTTCACCTTTATCTGTGGTGATATCTGGGTGATAAATGCAGTAACGGATCTTTTCACCTTTGGCTTTTTTGATATTCAGAATGTAGCCAAACTCGACATCAATTTCAGCGTCGACAATCGTGGTGAACTCTTGGATTTTTGGCAGGTCTTTAGATTTTGAATCCCATGTGGAGTAAATACCATAAGAGGTCATGTCGACCACAACAGAGCGCTTTGCCATTTCAATCTTTACCTTGGAGTTATTCTTTGAGTTTAAATATGGGTCGTTGTGTTTGATTCGTTAGCTAGATACTCGTTAGCAAAAAAGCTCAGGGCTATTCTTGCCAATCTTTCGCCATGCGCTTAATCACCGATGGTTCAATATCGTGAATGCTGCCAAATTGCTCTCGGCAGACTTCGATAACCAAATCCGCTTCGTATTTGAGTGCAAGTTGACGATAAGCTTTCATTTCCCACTGCTTGATGAAGGTATTCGACACCACAACATCTAGCCCCTGCTTCAAACCATCTTCTGTCGTGTTCTGACACCACTCATGCGCTTGCTGCAATTGCCTAGGATCAAAACAGTACTCACCTTGTTCATTCACGTAATACATATCCGCTTCGACATGTAATGCATCGTAGGTCTTTGCTTTTGTTGATTTACCCGAGCCAGGTAACCCTCGAATGAGTATTAACTTCATCTGTCACTTTACAGGCCAATTTGAAAGCTCAAGTTTATCTCAAATACTAACTAAGTGCTCTGATAACTCCACCTATCTTACAGACTTGAACCAATCAATTCCCCTTACACGAATGTATGAACAAAACACAGCATACCCCTGCAAGCTAAGTATTGCTTCTGATAGAAAACACAAATAATTTACAACTATCCACTTTGTATATCGACAAGCGTATCAAACTACTATAGATTTAGAAGTATAGACGTCTACATATCTAGCTTAGGGAGAAAGCTGTGCCTATTCGCATTCCAGACCAACTGCCAGCATCTGATGTTCTTCGTGAAGAAAACATCTTTGTTATGCCGCTATCAAGAGCATCGACACAGGAAATTCGTCCACTTCGAGTCTTGATCCTCAACCTAATGCCGAAGAAGATTGAAACAGAAACTCAATTCTTACGCCTACTATCAAACAGTCCATTGCAAGTGGATGTTGAGCTGCTGCGCATTGATGACCGACCAAGCAAAAACACGCCGACAGAACACCTTGATAACTTCTACCGCCAATTTGAAATGGTCAAAGGAAGAAACTTTGATGGACTGATCATCACGGGTGCACCGCTTGGCTTGGTTCAATTTGAAGATGTTATCTACTGGGATCACTTAAAAACCATCATGGAGTGGGCCAATAAACACGTTACCTCGACTCTATATGTATGCTGGGCGGCTCAAGCGGGCTTAAAACTGTTGTATGATTTGCCAAAACGCACACGTAAAGAGAAGCTTTCTGGTGTTTACAGTCACGAGATACATAACCCATACCACCCGCTTCTACGTGGCTTTGATGATACGTTTTTAGCGCCTCACTCGCGTTATGCCGACTTCTCACAAGAATACCTAAACGACCATACTGAACTGGATATTCTTGCGACATCTGACGTTGCTGGTGTTTACTTAGCCGCAACCAAAGATAAGCGAAACGTGTTTGTAACCGGTCACCCAGAATATGATGCGCATACATTACACGGTGAATACGTTCGTGATTTAGGGGAAGGCATGGAGCCGGTGATTCCAATCAATTACTACCCAAACAACAATCCAGACAATAAGCCGGTTGCAAGCTGGCGAAGCCATGGGCACTTGCTGTTCTCCAACTGGCTAAACTACTGCGTTTACCAGCAAACGCCGTACGATCTGGATCACTTCAGCGAAGACAACTTCACTAAAGACGATTAAACGTTAGCTCGTAGTAATCAGTAGTTCGTTATAGTTAATCTTGATAAAGCCGCACTCGATAGGTTGTTGATAAAACAGCTAATTGAGCGCGGCTTTTTTATGGTGTGTGGCTCGCATTCCATAATAGATTTACCACTTCGACGACTACGATTTCATATGATGTGTTTGTGTTCATAAGGAGCCGCACATGCCTGCCAAATCGTTGTTTTCATATCCCCTATTATCAAATCTCGCACTACTCGCCTCATTCTCACTGGTTGGCTGCGTTTCTGTGACTGAAGGACCACCTAAAATAGAAAGCGACCCTATTGCGATGTCTGAATCTCGAATCGAGTTAGGCTTGGGGTATATGGGGCAAGGCAACATGGTAAGAGCTCGAGAGAACCTTGAACTCGCCGTTAAACATGCACCAAGTTACTATCGCGCGCGCCTGTCAATGGCGCACTACTTTGAACGAGTCGGCGAAATTGATGAAGCCAGAGTGACTTATCAAAAAGCTCTGCGCTTGGATTCAAAAAATGGCAACGTGCTCAATAACTACGGCACCTTTTTATGTAAACAGGGGGAATACGAGCAAGCCGATAAATACTTCAACCAAGCTATTGATCAGCCATACTATTATTTAGTGTCTGCAAGTTATGAAAACGCGGCCTTTTGTGCGTTTAAGGCGGGCGAAGTTGACCAAGCACGATACTACTTCACGAGAGCGATTGATCACGATCCCAACCGCGTGAAATCAATTCTTCAGCTCTCTAAGATAGAGGTCAGTACTGAGGATTATAATGATGCCCGGCTGCGTCTGTTTAAGTTCCACCAACGTTATGGCTATCAAGTTCCCTCACTTCAGATCTTAATCGAACTAGAAAAGAAAGCCGGCAACAACGCATTACAACAGAAGTACCAAAGTGAATTAGACGAGCTGCTTTCTGTTTAAACCAGCTTACGGTTCAGCTGATAAAATGATTAAATAATTAGATAAAAAACGGGCTTGCTGAAAATATCAGCAAGCCCGTTTTTAAGTTTAGAGGTCGGTTTCGAACCAGTTACTTCAATTCTGGATTCGTTATTTCAACTCGATCCATTGTTGACGCTGTTCGTCGTCCATAAATGTCCAAGCAACAAAGCGACTGACTTTTTGCCCTTGCGACATCTCAACCACTTTCACTTGTTTTACTCTCAGCTTACCAAGTTCCGAACGAATCATGTCTACGTTGTCTTTCTTAGAAATCAGCGTCGTAAACCACAAGACTTGAGTCGAGAATAACTGGCTCTCTTTGGCCATTTTTAAGATAAACGCAGCTTCACCACCCGGACACCACAACTCGGTTTTCTGACCACCAAAGTTCAATGTTGGTTTGTTCGCTGCATCTACGGGCTTCTGCACCGTCTTCTTGTTTTTACGCTCAGGCTTAAACGGCAAGCCTGCTTTCTTCGCTCGATTGGCTGCTAAGTTGTCTAGCTTACGTTGAGAACCTTGCTCCGCTTCTTCTTGTGAACCATGGAAAGGAGGATTACAAATAGTGACATCGTAACGCTCATTATCCTTGATCACACCTTTAAAGATGGATTCAGAGTCTGCTTGTAAACGACTGCGGATCTTACCTTTTAGGTTCGCATTGCTTTCTGCAATAAAGTTTGCCGCTTTCACTGAAACAGGGTCGACATCCGTGCCAGTACAACGCCACTTATACTCTGTCGCACCGATGATTGGGTAGATACAATTTGCACCAACACCGATATCTAACGCTTTAACCGAAGCATGGTTATAAGGTTCACCTTGGCCATCACTATTCAGAATATCTGCCACTCTGTGGATGTAATCAGCTCGCCCGGGAATAGGCGGACACAAATAACCCGCAGGAATATCCCAATGCTTCACACCGTAGTGATGAGCAAGTAAGGCTTTGTTCAAAAGCTTGACCGCCAGAGGATCGGAAAAGTTCACCGTATCTTCCCCTACTGGATTCTTAATCAAGTGTTCTTTCAACTCAGGCAATGCCGCGACCAACAGGTCAAAGTCGTATCGACCTGTATGTTGGTTCCTTGGGTGCAATCCGCCTTGAGGTTTTTCAGTCGAGCGTCTTTTCTGGGCTGCGTTTTTGTTAAAAGCAGTTTTATTAAAAGAACCCTTATTCGATGACCCTTTATTCGCACCCTGTTTACCTTTGCTATCTTTTGTAAAAGGTCGCTTTGCGTTGTTGTTGCCAGCGCCTTTGGGTGCACTATTCTTGCGGCTTTTATCAGATGTGTTCTTTGTAGAAATACGCTTGTCGCTGCTTGGCTTAGCTGTACTTGGCTTAACATCAGCTTGGTTGTCTTTTGTTTTTGCTGATGAGGTGCTGTTTTTCGACAGGCTTAGCGTAGTTCTGTTTTGTGATTGGCTCATTGGGCTACTTCTTTAAATCTAAATACATCATGAATAAACGGGCATCTAACTCAAGTTGGTGATAGTCCGGTTCCATGTGACAGCATAGTTGGTAAAAAGCTTTATCGTGCTCTTTCTCTTTAATATGCGCCAGTTCATGAACCACCAGCATTCTCAATAGAGGCTCTGGTGCGTTCTTAAAAACACTCGCTATGCGAATTTCATTTTTCGATTTGATCTTTCCACCGTGATTCTTCGCAACGTAAGAATGAAGGCCTAATGCATTATTGATTAGGTGTATCTTCCCGTCGTAAATCACTTTGCTAATGGGCGGTGTTTTTTTCATATAGCAATTTTTTATCTCAATCGCATAGTCAAACAAGGCTCTCTCGCTCTTTATCTCATGATTATTTGGATAACGAGCTTCAAACCAAGGCACTAATTTATCCGCCTCAAGTAACTGAGTCACGGGGTCAATAATGTGCTTGGGATAGCCTTGAATATACCGCAAAGAAGGATGCATGCTGAAAGACCGTACCGGTTACACCACGACAATACGTTGTGGTCTTGAAATTTGAGCCGCATAGTGTAACTGATCACACTTTTCTAATCACCTAGGATTCGTTACACTTTAGCGAGATTCACCAAGAGAATGAAAAAATGAAACGT
Source organism: Vibrio sp. QJM3NY_15 (assembly GCF_057785995.1). Classification (NCBI taxonomy): domain Bacteria; kingdom Pseudomonadati; phylum Pseudomonadota; class Gammaproteobacteria; order Vibrionales; family Vibrionaceae; genus Vibrio; species Vibrio sp. QJM3NY_15. The sequence goes on along the minus strand of NZ_CM173517.1, from coordinate 1,596,063 downwards.
GTTGTATTGTACGTCGCAGACAAATGCCCGCACTGTAAAGATGCCCAACGCTATCTGGACTCAAAGAAAATTGAATATCGTCTCACGAATGCAAAAATGCAACGTGGTCGTAAAGAATTGCAGGCAATGGGCGCGCGCTCTATCCCTGTACTGAAAATCGGTGATCAAGTGATGGTCGGTTGGAATCAGAAGAACTTCGATAAGATGTATAACTCAAAGAACACATAACGTGGCCCAAGAGCTTAATACTTCTACACAACAAAGCCCGCAGCTCCAACTTAGGATGTGCGGGCTTTGTTTTTTCTATTTCAATGTAAATAGGTCATTAAGATTCGATATCGCTATCCTTTAACCCTCAAGAGCTTGTCACAACCTGAACACTTATATTTTTCTTTAATCCCAAGGACTTTGTCTAAAATGGTCCTGCGAACTCTCACAAGCCTTTGTTCTTTGCACTTACATTTCATAGGGTAGCAATTACTATTTGGATGATGTTTTAAGGACGCAAATATGAATGACCCAGCGCAAGATAACCATATTGTCAGTCACACGTTTTTCTCAGAATAATATAACCATCACTAACGCCTGTGATTTAACTTGGCTAAAACATTTAAAATCAAATAGTTATGTATGTTCAACTTTTAGATAAAGACAGAGAAATCTTCTAGCACTACCCAGAGACGATTTGAAGAGTTTGGGGGAGGTTTAAGAATTGGACTCAGCCAACGTTAGAAAAGAGCCAAGAATTGAAGGCATGACTGTCTACCTTTTCGAGTAACTATCCTGTTGCAATGAACTGTTGAGTAAAATCAAGGAAAGCTGAAACTTATGCGATAGGCATTAGGCCAACTTAACACAGGCCTAAATACGCATATTTCAACCACACTTTTCTCTTACTACGCGATCACTAGCCTTTAATTTTGAAAACCATACCGCAGTTCACGCACTGGTATCTTCCTTTGATACCAAAGAAACGATCCATAAACGTTCTATGAATCCTAACCAGCTTTTGCTCTTTACATTCGCATTTCATAATAACAGAACACCATACCAAAAAGTTCTGTTAATTATTAGATACGAGGAATATTAAGTAAATCATAAACCCTTAATATCCACGCTTAAATAAGTGACATCGATCTCATAAATCACCAAAAGTGTGACATTGCTTCATACTAATCACCGATGTGACGACCAAAAATCACACATACTGCTTCACGAAATCAATAAAGGTTCTGTCTGCCTTCGACAGATAGCCTTCTTTTCTCCAGGCCAAAGATAGGTTCAGTTTCACAGGGTCTTTGAATGGCATGCCGACAACATCTTCCTCGTACTCCGTCACTAAGCTGAGTAGTGCGGTAATGGCGAACTCTCGCTTGACTATAGAAAGAATCATCGGGAGCAAGTTGGTTTCGAATGCGATGGTCATATCTAGGTTGTATTTTTTACACGTTGCATCGATAAAGTCACGGTGGAAATAACCCGACTTGAACATGATCAGCTCTTGAGCGAAAAACTCTTCAAAGGTGATGGATGGTTGCGTTGCCAATGGGTGCTCTTTACCAACGACGGCTAACATTTCTGAGCTTAATAGGTGGTCGGTTTCAAGATCATCAGGCACGTTTTCATGGTTAATCACGCCGATATCAAGCTCACCGTTCAATAACATTTCACGAATCGAAGCAGTACCAGCATCTATAAGCGTCAGTTTTAGGTTTGGGTATTGGCTCTTAAATGCCATCAAGACTTGCGGGAAAAAGTAGCTCCCCATCATGCTTGGCGCTCCTAAACGCACCTCTCCTTTCTCTAACCCCTTTAATTCGTTCATTGCGAGCTGAGCGTCGTCGAACTGCTGGGCAATTCGCTTTGCATGCTCAAACAGTACTTTACCCTCTTCCGTTAAGGTGACGGATTTATCTCCTCGACGAAACAAAATTAACTCCAACGTTTGCTCCAATTTCTTAATAGAAATACTCAATGCAGGCTGTGCGATATGCAGAGCTTTTGCAGCCTGAGTAAAGTTACCAAGCTGAGCAACGGCTAGAAAATGTCGAAGTGGTTTTGATTCAAGCATATCGATATATTTTATATATAGAGGTGATATTTTTAATATATTTCTTTAATCACAATTGTGCTGATAACTTGTTCACAAATAGCTTATTCACTCGTGCAGGCACAATGTAAATGTTTGATAAAGGCAGTCCTCAATACAAACGCATCACCCAATCATTGGCGATTGGCTCGTTTATCATTTTCTGTAACCTTTACCTCTTTCAGCCTATCTTGCCGCACATGGCAGAGCACTTCCAAGTATCTGAAACTCAGATCAACTGGCTGTTTGCCGCAACGACACTCGGCCTTTCGATTAGCTTAGTACCTTGGGCAATCGCTTCTGAAACCTTTGGTCGAAAACCTATTATCCTATTCAGTTTGTTCGCTATTCCTTTGATTGGATTGAGCATGGTGTTCACAACCACTCTACTACAGCTTGTTATTGCCAGAGCATTCATGGGAATCGCAGTCGCAGCTTTTGCGGGCGTAGCGGTTGCCTATATGGTCGAAGAGTTATCACCCAAAGCTTTTGCGGTCGCGATTGGTGGCTATATTGCGGCCAACTCATTAGGTGGGATTTTCGGGCGTGTATTAGGTGGCTTGATTACGGATTATTTCGACTGGCATGCGACTGTGTTGTTTTTCGTTGTCGGCTCTTTACTTGGCGCGCTCTATATTGCGTATAGCCTGCCTGACCAGCAAAACTTCAAACCACAGAAAGGGCTGTTCTTTCATCATAACCGCTCAGTTGTGATGCACTTAAGAAACCGTACCTTGTGGCTCGCGATGTTGATTGGTGGCGCTAACTTCGCGCTGTTTGTTAACCTGTATTCGGTAATGGGCTTTAGATTGGTATCCGAACCTCACTCAGTGCCTGTTGGTTTGGCTTCACTCATATTCCTATGTTATTTGGCCGGAACGGTAAGTTCTAAGCTCTCCAACAAATGGACACTTCGTTTTGATCCGTTGAACGGAATCTTGATGGGTGTGTGTATCAGCTTAGTTGGAACGCTCGTTTCTGCGGTCGATAAAGTGCCGTTCATGCTAGCAGGATTATTACTAATTAGTGGCGGAGCCTTCTTCGCACATACCCTTGCCTACTCTTGGGTGAGTCAAAAAGCGCCGAGCGCTAAGGCTACAGCGACCGCGCTCTATCTGGTTCACTATTATATTGGCGGTAGTTTAGCTGGGTTCTTGCTCTTGTATTGCTGGCAGCTGTTTGGTTGGAATGGTGTGATCGCAGGTGGTTCAATCTTCTATATTGCGATTTTTGCTTGGGTCTATCAGTTAAAACAACTTCAAGGATCAACCTCAAAGCTAGCTGAAGCTTAAGTAACACAAGCTATCTGATTGAATTATTGCTTTTGATTAACGTCTGTTCTGATATCCTACGCAAAATTTCATTTCGGAACCTGTTATGTCGAACACTCAAAGCACAGATCTTCAAACCATCCACGACCAAGTAAAACATTGGTTAGACGATGTCGTTATTGGCCTAAACCTGTGTCCATTCGCAGCCAAGCCACAACGTAATAAACAAATTCAGATCTTTGTGAGTGAAGCGAATACCGAAGAAGCGTTGTTGCAAGACATCATGACGCATTTCGTAGAGTTAGATAACACGCCAGTCGCGGAATTAGAGACGACGTTGGTTGTTGTGCCTAACATGCTGCAAGACTTCTTCGACTACAACATGTTCATAGATTGGATTGAAGCGCTGATCAAACAGGAAGATTGGGAAGGTGTTTATCAAGTAGCGACGTTCCACCCAGACTATTGCTTTGGTGGTGCGGATCCAGAAGACGATGAAAACCTAACGAATCGTTCCCCGTATCCGGTTTACCATTTGATTCGTGAAGCAAGTATGGAAAAAGTGTTGAAGCACTACCCTAACCCTGAAGCGATACCTGATACCAACATAGCAAGAGTTGAATCTTTAACGCCAGCGGAACGCCGTCAGCTGTTCCCTTATCTATTCAGCTAATTGCGACAGTTGCCCATTAAGAACGAGTCAATTTCGACTTACGAGCCGGAGTGTTCTTGATGATATGGACGAGAAATAAACTGATCTCGTCCATTTTGTTTAGCAATGTACAGGCATTCATCGGCAACTTTGATTAACGAGTCTAACGCCGACATTCTTTCCCCTTTAGTATCTCCAGTACTCAATTCAAAATGACATGCACCGATTGATATGGTGACTGGCTTTCTATCGAGTGTGATTTTCTTCATCTCTTGTAATAGAGTCATGAACTTATCTTCCACACAACTTGGGGTTTTGTTTGGATACCAAAGAATGAACTCCTCGCCACCAAAGCGCGCCACGAACTCTCCTTCTTGAGTGTTATGACTCAACACGTTCGCCACTTTCTTTAAAACAACATCACCCATTTGATGGCCGTAAGTATCATTAACGACCTTAAAGAAATCGATATCGACAACTGCCAAGGTTCCCTTTCCTAAAGACCCTTTTAACTGCTCAACTTCCGCATTCAGCGTTTTGAACAAGCAACGTCTATTCGGCAAGTGTGTAAGAGGATCGTAAAGAGCTTGATACTCTAACTTCTCGTTTAGCTCTTTGAGTTTTCGTTCTTGCTGTCTTCTAACGAGTTCCACTTCTATCCATGAGGCCATTAACCTCATCACGTCAATATCGAACTCTTTGAATTCACGATGATAAGGAGTCGGGCTTGAAAAGTTTAAGGTGCCATAAAGCTCATCATTGACGAAAATAGGGACACCAATGTAAGACTCCAGACCAAAAGATTGGTAGGCAGGATGAGTCGCATACTTATCGTGTTTGCCACAGTGTTCAATGCAGATAGGCTTGATCGATTTACACGTTATCTCACAGTAGGTCGAGCGATAATCGAAAGTGTCACCACTATTGAGTTCAACGCCTTCTGGTGCGACACAGTGTTCAACCAAATAAGTATTACCATCGACTTTAGATAAGATACCAATATCTAAGTTGAAGCGTTCAAGCCCCATGATAAGCAGCTGAGCGATCTGACTATCGAAACCCTTTCGATAATCATTGGTGATTTGATACAAGCGGCGTATAACAATTTCACTTTCACTGGCTTGGTTCATAACTGGGATCCCACTGCTGCTGGAGTTAGAGGCAACATCAATATTTGGTATATTTAGAAGAGTAAAGGGTAATAAAACACAATAATCAATTGGTTTGTATGCAAAATACCTCATTGGTCCAATGAATAAAAGTCGACTTCTTCGACTTTGCGTTAGCACCCTATTCCCAGCTTTGGTAAAATAACCCATTAACGAAACAGAATGGATAGGAAAATGAACCTTTCTCAACTAAGCCAAGAAATCTACGATCACCTTTACCGGGACATTGAAGAGTTCCGCAGTACTTTTGATCTGCCTGTTGCTGCTCCTGAAACAATGGACGAAAAAGGCGATACGCTGCACACCTCTCTAGCGATCGAAGAACTAACAGAACTTGCAGAAGCTGACTCAAAAATCGAACAAGCGGACGCTATTGTAGACAGCGTTTATGTTTTGATGGGACGTTTGGTTCACCTTGGCCAAGCTAAGGTAGAAGACAACCTAGCAATCAGCTACTTAATCGACCTGCTGCTGAATGTTTCTAAAAACCGTTCAATCGACTTTCTACCTTGTTGGGACGAAGTACACTCAAGCAACATGAGCAAAGTATGTCGCAACGAAACAGAATACGCAGAAACTGAAGCTTTCTATGCTGAGCAGAACATCAAACTGATAGCGGTTCAAAAAGGCGAATACATCATCGCTAAATGTGCGGAAGATTTCGTATCTGAAGGCAAGACAGTTCGCCAAGGTAAAGTACTAAAATCAGTACACTACCGCCCTGCGAACCTTGAGTCTCTAACGGCTTAAGCAAGGCTACAACTGGAGCACTTTAAAGCCTCAGTTGACTGAAATCGAAAACGCCACGTTATTTTAACGTGGCGTTTTATTATCTATTAGAAAACTCTAGCTGTGTTAATTGGAGCCGTGTATTAGAAGCAGAACACTATACCAGTCGTGCCATGTGATAAGCCGCCACATATTCGCCGTTTCTAAAGGCGAATCCTGCTGACTCCCCTTCTATCACGAAGCCAAACTTCTTATACAGGCTGATCGCTCTTTCGTTATCGGTATATACAGTTAGCTCAAGTCGTTTGATGTTAATCCAGTTATCACACAAGTCGATCGCGGTCGCGAGCAGTTGGCTACCGACACCTTTGCCTAATACATCATCTTTAACACCCATACCGAATGAAGCAACATGGCGCCTTCTCGGGTTTACACACACTTCCATTCCCAAATTACCAACAATCTCATCGTCGATCATCGCGACATACGAGTACACGTTGTCGGGCATATTAGAGATTCGTTTCTGCCAGCTTTCCAGAGATGGATTTGGGAGTTGCAGTGTACCGGTATAAGCATTAGTGCATTCGTAAACTTCTTTTATTCCCTTTGCATCTGACGGTTCAGACCGTCTCACTATAATACTCATCGCAACTCCTACTATTATTCTTCGCTAAATGTGATGCACATCCTCAATGTGCACCTAGACACACTATCAAATAGTAAATATTTAACAATAGGTTAGATGAAATTGTTTCAAATTAAGGAATTAGCAAATGGAGGGGAAATAGTATTTTGACGAAGGCGTGTTAATAATATGGTTTTACTTGTAGTGGCTAACGGAAGAGTTTCCGATGGAGAGAGTAAAGAATAGGTTATTATGTTGATGTGATATGGACACAAAGATATGTGCCCATATTGTTAAACTAGCTCTCTTGATTAGTCACGTTCACATTGAACTTGCATGACTTTAAGATCCGTAGCATTGAGCTTCTTAGCTAACGCTGCGCCTTCTTCATTACATTGCTCAAGAGTCGTAAACTGAGTGTTAACTTCCATTTCTGCTGTGCTGTCTGCACCACCCATCATTAGGCTTAGAATCAGTGTTAGTTCGTACATAAGTTAATCCTCTTTCGAGTTTTCAAAGCATCCATTCGAATAAGATAAAGTGATCAGATTAAGTCCTAGCTCACTTGTTTCGTTTGAGATAATTCTAGTCATTCACTCGAATCGAGTCTTACCATTTTGTGCCAAGAGGTAACAAAGTAAGTACGTTTATTTTATTGGGCTTAGTTGATACTGAGTAAACGACCTCGTTCGATATCTTGCTCAAGCACCTCTGGTGTCAAGTCGCCATGTCCATGGTGATCGTGGTTATGGTTATGTCCATGATCGTGGCCGTGTGAATGACTTTGATATTCATTTGATCTTTGAGCTAACTTATCTGAATCCAAATAAGTGTCAGTCAAATCAGCACAATAATCTTGAGTCCATAAGCGACGAGCGTCGTCATCACTCATGATTTGCTCCGCTTTAGGACCCAACTTATCCATGTAGTACATCCCCAGCTCCTCACCTTCTACATTGGCATGGTTGATAAGGTTCATAAACGCAGGCTCTTGATTCTCATCTGATAGATGCCCATTTTTGTAACACACGGTTAGACCAATGATGTCGTCGCCAAGTTGCTCTAATTCAGGGTTAAAATGATTGTGACTGTGATTATGTTCGGCAGCGGCGACCAGCATTGGAGTAAGTAAAACACATGCGATAGCCAGTAGCTTAATGGTATTTTTCATGGGATAGACCTTCTGTATTTTCTAATACAAATTTGATTAGTTGGCTGACTTAGCTTCTTGTGAGATGAGATGAGCGGATGGGAACGTCAGGAATATTTCAGCCTGAGTCCCTCTCTCATCTCACTACAAATAATCAATATAATTGGATAACGAGGCTCGATATAACGAGCGTTCTGTAGACAAAAATCACTTATCAACCACGATTCTTGCTGGAGCGATGGTGTAAGCCATCTGCTTCATCTCCCACTCCCCTTTTGCTTCCAAGGCAATCGCTAGTGCTTGCGCCTCTTCACATACCTTCGCTGGTTTTCCGTCAGCCCAGTATGATGGACCCGAGGTGTAGCCACACATAACAGAAAAAGCGTGTTGGCCATCCTTTATTGTATATTCCGTCATAATACCTCCACCTTCACCGTGCGTTATTTTTAGTGAGCCTTCATCGGCAACATGCATTGCATCGGAAGGGTTAGGTTTTGCATACGTTGTGTAGGTGCCGCCATCTGACATGGATTGATTGTCATACATGGTGTAGCCTTCTTTTTCTGAAGGTAAGGTCAGTTCGTAGTTAGGATCAATATCCGCTAAACGTTCTGAGTTATTCGTCGCACCAGGTTGATAGTTGTGAGCATTTGATTGTCCGTTAGCGAAAACAGAACCTGCCACTAAAGATAGAATGACGACCGCTAAAATTGATTTTTTCATAATGAACTCCAGATATTCTAAGCAAAGATGTTGCTAGCAATGATTTTTATGGTTGAGTAATAGAATGGGTTTGTTTCCTAAGTTCTTAGGATGTGAGGGCACATCAGCCCTCACTACAAATGCCCTATTTGTTATCGGTTCCTGCTCCTTCACCAGGCTCAGTTGGACGACTTACCGACTTGCGCTCAAGATTGTGGTGAGCACGCACTCTATCCATGTATTCTTGCTTGGTGTTCATACCTTGCTTCATTGCTTCTGGTACTTGTTCAGCTGGGATCACGATGTCACGGTCGACTGGCCACTCTGTTAACAGCTCTGGGTGGTAGCCTTCTGGGTAGTACAGTTTTGGATCCAACTCTAAATCACGAATCTCTTGTTCTTGTATGTCTTCACGGCTGTTTTTCGGTAATGGAATTCTAAAATCAGACCCATCGGCCATATCAAATTGTGGCGCTCTCGCATTCGGGAAGTCAGGTAAAATACCTTCACGAACCCACGCATTATCTTTGGTCATGTTAACGACAATGCCATCTGGCGCACCGAAGTGGTAAGGCCCTTGCCAATGGTGGCGAACCTCTGCAACGGTTTCCTCATTAAGATATGGGTCGAATGTCATGTGCGTTGTCATAAACAAGCGCGGTTGTACTTCATTCGCCACATAACCCGCCGCGTACGCTGGTGTATGGTGAGTATCAACGGTGTAACGTGCTAAGAATGGCGGCACACCTTGAATAATCGAAGACACACCAAACGTTTCGGTTTGCAGTTCAGTAATGAACAAGTCTGCGCCTTTTGCGTATTTCAAATCCAACTCGGTTGGGCGCCCGTCTCCTGTCCAAACAAACGAAAGCACTCGACCGTCATCTTGAGTCCAATTCAAGCGGTAACCAGACGCGCCATCTTTTGCGTGACTGCGTCGCCAGTGAATCACTTCCACATTATCTTGGTCATAAATAACGCCACCGTCGTCGCGGAAATCAAACTCGTGTACCACTATGTCGTTGCCTGATGGGAACACATCAAATGCATCGGTGTGCCAGTTCAACATTTGCTGCATGCCTTCAATCATATGACGAGTGCCATATTCTGGAGTCGCACCACTCGGGCCATAAATGTTAAGCGGCTTTTCCCAGCGACCATTCCAACCACCAAATTGATATAGGTAAGGTAACGAGCCGTAATGGTCTACGTGTAAGTGAGTAATGAATATATGGTCGAGTTCATTCATCGCGACACCCGCCGCTACGTAGTTCGCAATTGATCCTTCTCCTAAATCAAAGACAAAGTTAGAGCCGTTACCCAATTCGACGTATATCGAGGTGTTTGCCTGCCCCGGGCGAATCATTGGTGATGTCCCCATGAACGTGACACGCATTTCATCCGGTTGAACTTCTTCAGTGCGTGGGAACCAGTTGGCGCCCGACACCATGTGATCGCCATAAGGTGCAATGCCCTCAAACATCAGGCCTTCTTTCCAACCTGAATTGGTTTCTTTGCGATAGTCACCATTGTTTACACCGCCCATTAACACAGAAAGCACTTCTTCTTCTGAAGAGTACAAGTTCCCCTTAGGTTGAGTGCTCAGATACTCTTCAAGGGTTTCACCCTCGTGATATTCAAATTTCTCGAGTTTTTGAATATCAGAGTTAGTCTGCTTGGTGTTGTATTGCATCATTGGGTCAGCAGCAAAAGCGGTTGTCGTGATGATCATTGCTGTAGAGATGATTGATAATTTTGCGAAAGTTCTCATAGTTTCACCTATCGGTCTGAGTATTTAGTAAATGAATGAAGTTCCTTCCTCACTCCGATGCAAACAAGTTTATTAATAAACAGAACCTTGATATATAGTGTAAACTTTACTTAAAACCTCCATTTCATTTATGAGTTAACAACGACCCCACAATGATCTGGATGAGTGGCAATAAGAATAGAGGGAACTGAATTTGGACCTTAATCTACTGACGACATTTTTGGCCGTTTACAAACACAGCTCTATCACCGTGGCATCAGAGCAGCTCGATATTTCTCAACCCGCGGTAAGCGCGGCGATTAAGAGACTCGAAGGTGTCGTGGGCAAGGCTTTATTTGTGAGAGAAGGACGAGGTATCGCGCCCACTGGAGCTGCGGTATCACTCGCTAATAAGATAGAAGACCCATTGAACATCATTGGAACGGTTGAGCAGCAAAAGAATGACCTTAAAGTCTATTGCACAGAGAGCTTGCTTCATTTCGTTAGCCAGGTTGAAGGCGTAAGCTTTACGGAAGCGCCGCTCGAAGAGGAAGAACTGTTTGATGCGCTTACTGCACAAAAAGTGGATATCGTCATTGATGTACTTTCGAGTAAGAAACACTCATTGATTGAAGAAACCATCGTCGATGAGGAACCCGTGTGTCTGACTCGAATCAACCACCCTCGAATTGGTGAGACACTGAGTAAAGAGGAGTATTTCCAAGAGGAGCATATTGCACTCAAGATCAAACGCGCCAACATGAACACAGTCGAGTTTTTATCAGAGAGCGATATCGAGCCGAGAAAAGTCAGAATTGAAACCAGCTCAATTTCAAGCATGCTGATTTTGGCAAGCACGACAGATTATATCGCCGCTTCTACTCGTTCTTTTGCAGAAATGCTCGCACCAGCGCTTGGCTTACGCGTTCACCCTATCCCCATCAAATTAAAACCGCTCACGTTTCGAATGCTCTATCACCGCCGTTACGCTAAAGACGAACAGCACATCAAAACCCGCGAAGCAATCAAATCAGCATTAAGAAAACATAAATGAAACTGAGGTTTTAACTAAAGTTAACCCTATTAATATAAATTCAGTTTAATCACATACTCTCCAGCAAGTTAATTCAATAGAACGACACTGGAGAATCCATGAGAAAGCTTAACCTTATTGCTCTACCACTTACGTTACTCAGCAGCGTAGCGTTTGCGAGTTCGACTCAAGTTTACATCGAACAAAACGTTGCCTCTAATGCTGCTGATAACGGTGTCTACACCACAGAAGCTGGCGCATTAATCGATACCTCAGAAAATGGACAAGTCTATATAGGTTTTGATGACCAAGGTTGGCTAGCAGCGGGGTACGGCCACGACTTTCACATCAGCGAGTCCTTCACGTTCAACCTATACGGTGAACTCGGTAAATGGGACAACGGTGAAGAGTTATTAATCGAAGGTATTATTGATTACCAAGTGAACGACAACTTCAATGTATTCAGTGGATTGGGATATAACCAGTCAGGGCAAGTACCCGAGAATCTAAGCGACACCACGATCAACACCAATAAGTTCATCGCCGGTGCGGGGTACTCACTCTCAGGCTGGGGTTTAGCTTACCAATACACTCACGAAAACAGTGATGGATCCAATGGCGGATTTACTCACAACGATGACAACGTCATCTTTCATCAAGGCGACTACCGAACCAATGAACACGAAGTCGTTCTCTCTAAGAGCATCGACGACTGGACACCCTACGTGAAATACACCTATTTCAACACTAACGAAGGTGACCTTTACTTGAACGGCCAATCGATGGGTCCGATCGACAACGACAGCATCATCACTCTTGGTTTGTCTTACGACTTCTAAACATCTCAGATTCAATTCTCATAGGCAGATGGATTTGCCCACCTTTCGAGGGCACTACTATGAAAATTACTTCTCAACGTAACAAAGTCATTAATATCGCTGCTGCGATCAGTATCGTTTTGTTTTCTGCGATTCCCACCTACGCAAGTGCTGATCACTTAGATTGCCATTATCTAGAGATGAGTCATCTAGAGACCAGCTACCTAGATAACTCCTTCGACGAATTCATTACACCAGATTTTGATCAGGAGTATCTTAACGATGAGATTAAAGAAAACCTTATTCTGGAATAATTCGTCAACACACTATAAACGTAAAAGACCAGAAACTCATGCTTCTGCTCTTTTTATGAATCAAACGTCAATCAGAACTCAGTTTCTGAGTCACTTTTCTCTAAGCTAATGACATTCAAAACTGCAAATGCAGAGGCTAGGAATAAGCCTAATATCCAAACAAAATACCACATGAGAAACTCCTTAATACAGTGAATTGCCGTTGCGTTCGACATACTCGTTATCGAGTCGTCCAAACATGGTGCGATAACTAAAAGCGGTGTAACACAGGATGATTGGCACCATCACGAATGCTACGCCTGTCATGATGTTCAAGGTCAGTTCGCTTGATGTCGAATCCCAAAGGGTTAAGCTATGGCTTGGATTAACACTCGACGGAATAATGAATGGGAACATCGAAAAGCCAGCCGTTAAGATGATGCAAGCATTAGTCAGGCTTGAACTAACAAAAGCTATCGCATCCCATTTCAACCTTGCGCTGATCAAAGCTAATAGCGGAATAAGCACACTGCCAATCGGCGCAAACCACATCCAAGGGTAAATCTCAAAGTTAGCTAACCAAGCACCAGTTTCTACTATCGCTTGTTTGTTTAATGGATTCGAAACAGCGCTATGGTTCAACTCACTGGCAACCAAATAACCATCAATGTGGCTTATCGCTAAACCACCTAGCACCATGAGACTAGCCACAAACACTGCACTTACCTGCGCCATCAATCTTGCCTTTGTGTATAGCGCATCGGTGGTTTTCATCATTAGCCAAGTACTGCCTTGTAACAACGCCATCAATAACCCAACGACGCCACACAACAGCGCAAACGGATTAAGCAAATCAACAAACGAACCGTGGTATTCAACCATAAGCAAACTATTGAGCGAGAACGGAAGCCCTTGCATCAAGTTTCCAAACGCGACACCAAACAAGATAGGTGGAAAGAAGCCTGAAAACGAAATCGCTAAATCACACACTTTTCGCCATTGGTTGTTATCTATCTTGGCTCGGTATTCAAGTGCAAGAGGACGCAGCCACAATGAGATAAGCGCCAAGTACATCGCAACATATAAGCTTGAAAACGATGTCGCATACACTAACGGCCAAGCTGCAAACAAAGCGCCACCTGCGGTAATTAACCACACCTGGTTGCCGTCCCAATGGGGTGCAATAGAGTTAATCATCACTCGTCTTTCAGAGTTGGTTTTACCAATAAACGGTAACAACGCCCCCACTCCCATATCAAAACCATCGGTGGTCATAAATCCAATCAGCAAAACACCGATTAACACCCACCAAATTAAACGCAATGTGTCATATTCGAACATGAGTCAGTCACCTTATTGTTGAACTTGTTGTGCCAACTTGGCTTCAAGTGATGTTGTTGTTTGTTCATAGTGATAACGCCCCGTTTTCAAACTGCTTGGGCCCTTTTTAGCGACGGTAATCATCAAGTAACTTTCAACAATGATGAAGACCGTGTAGAGGCTGATAATTAGTACGAGAGACGTAAGTAGGTTCTCAACGGTTTGCGACGATGCCGCGACCGAAACAGGGAGAATTTCACCCACAGCCCAAGGCTGACGGCCGTATTCCGCAACAAACCAGCCAGCTTCAATCGCAATCCAAGGTAATGGAATTGACCAAAGTGCCGCCTTCAATAACCAAGGCTTTTGAGTAATGTTTTTACGGTAGGTTTGTAAGAAAGCCGCGCCAAAAACAAACAACATAACGAAGCCACAACCCACCATGATTCTGAATGACCAGAACAGAGGCCACACAGTTGGAATTGAATCATCGGCTGCTTGTTGGATTTGTTGTTCGGTAGCGTCAGTCACTGTATCTGTGTATCGCTTGAGCAATAAGCCATAGCCGAGGTCGTGCTTGGTTTGATCAAAGGCTTGTTCCGTCTCATGTGAGGTATCGCCAGCTCGCAAACGCTCTAGCAATTCATAAGCAATAATACCGTTTCGAATACGTACTAAATGTTGATCACGCAAGTCATGAAGACCCGTCACTTGCTCGTCCAAAGATCGCGTTGCGATAATCCCCATCACATAAGGAATTTTCACAGCGACGTCAGTTTTGCCTTCCTCTTGGTTTGGTAACCCGAACAAGGTGAACGCCGCAGGTGCGGGTTCGGTGTGCCATTCCGCTTCAATCGCTGCGAGTTTTACTTTTTGAACGTCACCCAGTTCATAACCAGATTCATCACCAAGTACGATTACTGAGATAATTGAAGCGATTCCAAAGGACGCCGCCACAGCGAAAGAGCGCTTGGCAAAGGCAACATCTCGACCTTTCAGCAAGTAGTATGAACTCACGCCAAGGATAAACATCGCACCGCAAGTATAAGCTGAGGCGACTGTGTGTAAGAACTTAACCTGAGCAACTGGGTTGAGCACCACTTCGGCGAAGCTGGTCATTTCCATACGCATGGTTTGGTAATTGAACTCCGACCCAATAGGGTTTTGCATCCAACCATTAGCAACCAGAATCCATAATGCAGAGAAACTAGAGCCCAACGCCACCAGCCAAGTCACGACAAGGTGTTGGCGTGTGGAAAGCCTTTCCCAGCCGAAGAAGAACAGTCCAACAAAGGTGGATTCGAGGAAGAATGCGACAAGGGCTTCAATGGCGAGAGGAGCACCAAAGATGTCACCAACATAGTGAGAATAATAAGACCAGTTGGTGCCGAACTGGAACTCCATGGTTAATCCGGTCGTGACACCTAAAGCGAAGTTAATACCAAAAAGTTTGCCCCAAAAGCGAGTCATGTCCTGATAAATTTGCTTACCGGTAAGCACATAGATCGACTCCATGATCGCCAGTAAGCAAGACATACCAATAGTTAACGGGACGAAGAGAAAGTGAAACATAGCGGTTAGCGCAAACTGTAAACGCGACAATTCAACTACATCAAACATTTAAGCTCCAAACATCATAATGATGGCTTTCATATTAAGAATTGGAGCGTATTTCAGCACAGTTCGAACAAACCAAACTAGAACAGATGAGCTGTTAAAAAACAGAACAGATTGAATTATACGACGAGTGACAAGTTAGATTTTAGGCAAACATAGTCGAGGATCGACTAACGACTTAGGCTTGTGATTCCATGGTCTGAATCAAACTACCTAGCGTACGAATGGCTTCTGCTATTTTGTCGTCACAAGCGTACGAGCAGTTGAGACGAATATGATGAGAGAACTTTTTGTCGCTGCTGAATATAATTCCCGGCGCAACAGAGATGTTGTTTTCAAGTGCTTGCTCATAAAGCTTCTCTACACAAACAGAATGAGGCAGCTCTATCCAAAGGAAGTAACCACCTTGGCTTTCGTGAATCAGAGCACTCTTAGGCAAACTGGACTCTAAAAGAGCTACATGTGCCTTCTTCCTTTCATTCAAAAGCTTGCGAAGTTTTTTAAGATGGTTGTCATAGCTATAAAATGTCAGATAGTGAGACAAGCCAAGCTGAATCGGAATACTGCTGGAGAGTGTCGATAGATGCTGCAATCTCTGAATCTTTAACGCTTGTTTCCTTGCAACTACCCAACCAATTCGAAAGCCCGGCGACAGTGATTTGGAAAACGAACCACACAGCATGATTTGCTCGCCAGTGTCATAAGCTTTGGCTGGCAATGAACTTTGGTTTCCAACGTGAAGCTCACGATACACATCATCTTCAATCATTGGGATCTTATGGTCATTCACTAACTCGGCGAGTCGCTGTTTGTTGTTATCACTCATCGAATAGCCAACAGGGTTTTGCGATTCTGTCATGAACCAACATGCTTTGATGTCCATTGAAGCAAACACCGACTCCAATACATCTAAATCGATACCAGTTTCAGGGTCGGTCGGGATCTCAACAGCGGTAAGATTAAGCCTTTCAATAGTCTGTAACACACCGTAAAACGCAGGATACTCTATCGCGACTAAGTCACCCGGTTCGGTACAGGATTGCAGGCATAAGTTAAGTGCTTCCATTGCCCCAGACGTGATCACAATATCGTCGGGCAATACATCTAGCCCACCAACTTGATAGCGCTGAGCGATTTGCCTGCGTAACGTTTCACTGCCCGGTGGCAAATTAGTAAGCATGCTGTTATCGGGCATTTGACGACTGGCATTGGCTAAACTGCGCGACAACGCTTGATGTGGAAACAAAGCAGGATCTGGAAATGCCGAGCTAAGTGGAATGATGCTAGGGTCTTTGGCTCGTTGAAGCACATCGTAAAGCAGGTCGCTGATTTTAACGGGATACGGCTTGATGGCTTTTTGTTGCGTGTGTTCTGAGGTGAATACATTTCTACGCGGTAACACGAAATAGCCAGACTTAGGCTTTGAACGCACATAGCCTTGGTCTTCAAGCTGTTGATAGGCTTGCAGTACCGTCTCAATGCTGAGTTTGTAGCGCTTACATGCGTCTCTAATTGATGGGATCTTCTCACCACTCAGCCAGATGTTTTGTTCTATCTGATTCTTGATTGTATTGGCGAGTATCTGAGATTTTTTCATCAAAAAGTCTTTTCTATCTAATGTTCAAAAGATTACAAAACCGTGGATATTCGAAGTACTCGGACATTCAGGTATAACAAAGCCCTACCCTAAACCCAATTACCTTTAGCGTCGACTTGTTTATATCTCCCACAAGAAAAGACACCACACTCATCGATAAAGTGTGGTGTCTTAGTTACAAGTTGCTTAGTTAAGATTAATTAACCGATTAGTTAGTTGGACGCCAAACGCCCCACTGATCATTTTCGTAGGTCGCCTTAGGGTTTGTACCACCTTGAACCCACCATTGTGCTTTCCACGACTGGTTTGAATACGTAACTACTTCGCCACCAAGGTAAGTCGCTGATGAATCCCAAGTGCCTGGATCTGGCGTAGGGTCTGGGTCAGGAGTCGGATCAGGATCCGGCGTTGGATCTGGGTCTGGTGTTACACCACCGTCATCGGCAATCACTTCGAACGTGAAGGTTTCAACACTATCACTTTCAATAGAACTAGCCATGAATGACAAGGTTTCATTAGCTACAATACCAGTCGTATCTAAGACAACTGACGCAGTGCCGTTATTTTGGATGCTTACAGCAGAACCTTGAGTTTGAGTTAATGTCGCCGCTTCACTTGTTGCAATTACAACTTTGTCGCCAGCATTCACTACGTTGTCACTCTTCACTAGCTCGTAGATGTCGCCTTTCAATGGTTCCACACCACCGTCGCCACCATCAATCAACGTTAACTGACCAGAAGCACGACTATCCTTTGAGTTGAAGAAGTTACGTGAAGGATCGTTTTGGAAATACATGTAGTGCTGCATTTCAGCGTGCCAGTCACCAATGAAGATCGCGCCATCTTTGAACTCTTCATGCCAGCCGTTAATTTCTGAAGCCAACAAGCGAGCCCAATCGTTAACGTTTGAAGCGTCGATAACGATGTCGAAGCTACGCGCTACTTCACCGTACTTGTTGATGATGTCGTATTTAACCGTATCACCAACTTCTGGCGTTCCAAACTGGTCAGAAACAAACAGGTCGCCACGGACTAGATCAGGCTCAGGACCCGGCTCTGGGGGAGGAGTTGTACCACCCGCGATTGTGATGTCTGAACAGTTGTAGAAACCTTCACCCGCGGCATCGTCACGTTGCCAACGTACGTATAAGATTGCGTCGCCAGAACGGTCAGATGGAATCGTCACGTTAATACGGTATTTGCCACCGCTTACAGGAACATTGCCCACTTCTTGGATAAGATCTAAATCACCCCACGCTAGGCCTTTGCTTAGGTCTGCGTTTGGTTTTGTTAGATAGAACTCCCAGAATGACGGGTTGTGTGGTGCAGTCGCATTGAATACATATTCAAATGTACCAGTGCTTAGCTCGGTGCGAGTCCAACCTGTATGAGGTGCGCCCATACCACGCTTTTGCGAATCATTGGCATAACACAAAGTGCCGTCTGGAATCGCAGCCTTTACAGCATTGATATTGTTGAAATCTTGGATGTTTTTCGCATATTCATTACGTTGAACGAACGGATATGACCCTGAAATATCTTTTGCTTGAGCACATGCCGCATTTGGTGGCGTACCTGACCAAACTCCGCCCTGCTCGTAACACGTATTCTGACGTGCACTTGGAAATTCAGACCAGCCATGAGCGTTTGCCACTGATGGCACGCTGGATAGCATAGCCATCCCCACTGCTATTTTTAGAATATTATTATTTGCTGTTTTCACTTTCCCACTCTCTATTATTTTACCCTGCACACAACATAAATTGGTCACTTACCAACCTAAATTGCAGTTCGAAGGTTTATAGTTTTTAATTGAAGAACAACGAAAAATATATACGTCAATTTTATCAATGACAGCGGGTTTTATATTGATAGGAATCAGAGTCACACAACTCAAACAAAAGCGTTGTAGATAGATGATGTTGCTTCGAATTATTGGATCTCAGTATTCTGTGTTGATTGAGGAAACAATATTCAAAGTGAATAAAAAACGGCTTAATGATTAAGCCGATTTTTTGAAGATGTACTTAGTAAAATAATGAGAAGACCTTAATAGCGGCTATGCATGCCCATGCGATGTGACATGTCGTCGTCCATACGACCGCCCTTCCAGCCGCCGCCACCCAAAAGATTGAGCACATCGCGCGCGGTGTAATTCTCGCCGCCGAAGAAGTCATGAGACACATCGTTACGTAACAGCTGGATAATAGGAACCAATTCAACATCTAAATCTTGTGGATCAGCAAACAAAGCCAATGCGATTTGCTGTTGGCGTTTGCTCAATTCACGAGAACTCGTTTCGACTTGACCGATCGAGAAAAAATCACGGCTTCCGTAACTCTGTACCATCTTTGCAGACAGTAACTTAATCACCTTTTTGATCCTTCGTCGTTGAATATATCTAAACATATTTGATCCTTTACAACTCGCCTTTAACCCAAGAATCCATCTAGCCAAACGCACTCTCTAACCAAACAATAGATAAGTTTGATTATCGACTGAGATACTTTTGACTTCAGTGTTAAACACAGACTCTAGCTGTTCAGGCGTAAGAACTTGTTCTGCACTACCTGATGCTTGAAGTACGCCTTTGTCGAGCAGCAAAACTTGGTCTGCGTGTCTTAGGGTTCTGTTCAGATCGTGGTTAGCCATAATAACCGCAATGCCCTTATCAGCCACTCGTTCGATAAGCTTATACAGCAGCGCTTCTTGGGCAATATCCAATGGCGCAGCAGGTTCATCGAGAATCAACAACTTCGCGTATGGGTTAAGTGTCGGCCAAATTTGCAGGCACATTCCCGCTAAACGAACGCGTTGCCATTCACCACCAGACAAGGTTTGAATGGAACGATGAAGTTTGTCTGTGATGTCCAACATCTGGCTTATCTCTTCCAAAGCTGCGTTGATTTCAGTATCAAGGCCGAGTGAGGAGCTTGGTAGTGACAATGCAAGGTATTGGAACACTTCTAAGTTGAAGGCTGGCCTTGCGCTTTGGCACAGATAAGCACGGTGTAATGATAAGTCTTGCAGTGATAATGCTGATAAGTCTTGTCCGTCGAGCTTTATATCACCTTTGTAGCCATCACCAACGCCAGATATCGCTTCGAGTAAGGTACTTTTACCACTGCCATTCGGACCGATGACATGAGTCACCTGCCCTTGCTTGAGCTCAAATGATAGTGGTAATAAACGAGCGCCGACGCTCAGGCTCTTAATTTGAATCATGATTTTTAATTAACATCCAAATGAAGATAGGCGCACCGATACTGGTGGTCATCACACCCAAAGGCAGCTCTGCGGAATCTAATAAGGTTCTCGCACAGATATCAGCAAACACCAGCAGTGCTGCACCAGCAACAGCAGACAAAGGAAGAAGGTATCGGTTGTCGGTACCAATCGCTAAACGCAATAAGTGTGGCACAACCAAGCCAACAAAGCTTATCACGCCACCTAAGGCAACCGCGCAGCCCACCAAAATAGACACGGCGAAGATTAAACGCCAACGTAATCTCGGTACGTTCACGCCCAGTTGTGCAGCATGAGTCTCGCCAATCATTAACTTATCTAGCTTACTACCTTGTAGACACAGCCAAATAATCACAGGGATCATCACTAACGTAAGCGAGTGTTGATACCAAGTTACGCCACCTAAGCTGCCCATCAGCCAATACATCAGCAAGCGTAGGCTTAAGTCATCACTAAAATAGAACGCCCATGTCACCATCGCGCCAGAAAGAATACCTAGCGCGACACCGACTAGCAGTAATTTGGCTGTGGTCAGTCGCATCGTTTTTACCATGCTCACCAGTATCACGGTGAAACAGAGCGAACCTAAAACGGCAGCGACCATGAAGAGTTCTGGTGTAGGAGCAAACGGCAAGAAGAACAGCACGATCACCATCGCCAAGCTTGCACCGCCAGAAATACCAAGCACACCCGGCTCTGCCAATACGTTACCCAATAAGACTTGTAAGCTTGCGCCAGATACAGCTAAACCTGCCCCGATGGCAATAGCCGCCAATAATCGAGGTAAGCGTAAATCAATCAGTAGTTTTTGTTCTAACGTGGACAAGGTGCCCAGAGGGGAAATGAAGAGATCGCCAACCATTAGGTAAATTGCACTCAGCGCGACAAGCAGTGCTGCCATCAGATAAATGGCTCGGGTCCATTTACGCTGTTTTTGGTGAAGAAGTTGTTGGAAATCCATATCAAGCTACTTTGAAATTGTTCGCGTAACCTTACCTGTATCCCTAAATAAACTCAAGGTTCACACCGTAATGTGAACCTTGATATTTCAACCAGTTGAGCGGTTGTTTTGCTCGCTTTAACCCGGCTCGGTATTAATCGTACACAAGCTGACCGTGGTCGAATCGTGTTTCAACTTCGCACACCATTAAGGCAGCTCGTTGACCAATGGCCACGTTGCGATTTGGGAATACCACGGCTTCGTTTTCATTCTTCGCCATCAATGGCTTATCACCATCATGACCAAATACTTCACCGTGCTTGAACGCGGTAAAGTTCTCTACAGAATCAGAGAACATGAAATCAAAGTCATCGTGCAAACGAACAATAGTGCGGCTCACACGATACATGATAGTTCGCTTAGGCAAATGCTCTGGTTCTATTTCAGCAATCAGATTACGCATTGCCAAATCAAAAGCAGTGAGCTTATCAAGTTGGTTCTCACCAATTCTTGCAACCTGCCCTAACTCCATTGTCAGTGCTTGCGCTTCAAAATTTTCAGCGCTGTACCAACTGAAGGTGCTGGTTGGTGCATTCGACAGCAACACAGCTTCAACGTGAGCACTGTTGATGAAATCGAAAAGCTCCTTGTTGCGTACTTCGTGGCGAACCTTAGGGCTCACAGCGAACGAGTAATGCTTAGATAAACGGATCGCACAGTGCAGATCTAAGTGCCAACGAGTAGCAGGTACCGTTTCCTTGTAAAACTCAGTAACCAAGTACTTAAGGTTCTTCGCGATATCGACTTCTCGATTGCTTTCGTACTGTTTTTCATCAAACAGACGGTTCATATTCACATCAAGAAAACGAGTATGCGCGTTGGTTGCTTCTGGGTGAGCAATGATGAACAAACATCTTGCTGTCACTACTTGGAAGCCTGTTTCAATATCCTCAATGAGCTTATCAATCAGCTCCATTGGTGAAGTTTCGTCGCCATGAACACCTGTTGAAAAGATGATGTTCTTGGTTTCAGAATTATACTCAGCGGGAATCACTTCCAATACACCGCGTTGATGAAGCTTAATTTGAACACCGTTACTCAATACGGTCTGTCCTGCAAACACTTCTTGCTCAAGATCTAGGCTGTCAAAAAGAAATGATTGGCGAAAGAGGGTCTTCGTCATGCGCTACTCCTTAATTGCACGGCCGTATGTTAATAAATTGTACATAGAAATTGTGTCGCTAGGATCGCACTTATCAACAGAAACTCCGTTATCAATCACAAATACTACCCATATATTTTTATATTACCTGCTGGCTTTACTAACCGACATCTGTTCCAAATAACTTTCTCTAGTTAAAGTAACTTTGGGTCGTCTCAGCTTTTCTCAAGTCATGTCAGCAAGATAAGAGCCACGTAAGCTAACACAGCTCTGACCTGCTATGAACAGATTGAGATCAATTAATCTTCCTGATTCAGCAATCTTTCGAATTCATCGATTTGAACTTTGACCATGTCGATACTTTGTTGCCAAAAATCCGCTTGAGTCAGGTCCATTCCGAGATGCTTTTGCACCACTTCTTCCGCCATCATGCTGCCAGTATCACGAAGCAATGAGACATAATCACCGTAGAATTGTTCGCCCTTAGCATCACGTTGTGCGTAAACGCCTTTACTGAACAGGTAACCGAACAGGTATGGGTAGTTGTAGAAGCTCACTTGAGAGATGCTGAAGTGCAACTTACTCGCCCAGAAATAAGGGTCGGCTTCTGTCATTGCATCACCGTACCAATCTTTCCAAGTGGTTTCCATCAAGTCGCACAGCTGTTTAGCCGTCAGTTCGCCTTTTTCACGCTGCTCGTAAAACGCTTTTTCAAACTCGAAACGTACTGGAATGTTTACCATCAAAGCGAGTGAAGAAGAAAGCTCTTCCCACAGCATTTCAAGTTTCTCATTGCGTGTTTGTGCTTGCGTTAACAAGTGATCACGAACGATGTTTTCAGCAAAAATAGAAGCCGTTTCTGCAAGCGTCATTGGGTAACGAGTTTGACACAACGGCATGTCTTTCATTACCCAGTTGTGGAACGCATGGCCCAGCTCGTGCGCCAGTGTCATTAAGTCAGAGCGGCTGCCGCTCCAAGTCATGAACACAAGCGGTGTGCGTGTCGCGGCAAACTTAGTGCAGTAAGCGCCTAAACGTTTGTTAGCTGCTGGTGCGGCATCAATCCAACCATTCTCAACCATCAAAGCGACGAAGTCAGCCATCTCTGGATTGACTTCAGCAAAAGCAGTTTTGATCACTTCAATCGCTTCATCAAATGGGTAAACCTTAGATTCACTGTCACCCAGCGGTGGCATCGCAGCTAAGTGATTCCATGGCTTCATTTCATCTAAGCCGTGAACTCTAGCCATCAACAGACCCGCCTTTTGACCTACTGCGCGATTGGCTTTCGCTACCGACATCATGGTGTCTAGCGTTTCAGGAACGATTCGGCTGCCATGTAGGCTTGGGTCTAAGAAATGTACGTCGCTTATTTTTGAGCGTTTGTTATTTTCAGTCAGTCGCCATCCAGCCAATGCGTTTAGAATCGAAGCAAACGACTCTTGATGCGTTTTCATCGCACCTTGAACCGCGCGCCATGCAGGTTCTTGTTTGTCGAATTCACTGCCATATAACAAACTCGCCGCTTGAGAAAAGCCTAGAGCTTCGTCTTCACCGCCCAGCTTCAACGACAGTTTCAAAGAACCCGTTAGGTTGTCGTATAAACGACCCCATCCATCACGGCCATCAACCTTCATCGCAGCTAATAACTGCTCTTCAGCAACACTAAGGCGGCTGCTCGATAGTTTGCGTGAGCTTTCAATAGCAAAGCGTTGCCCTGCTACATCGGCACTATCATGTTCTAATACGGCATTCACAAATTCAGGTTCTGCGTGAATTAACGTGTCTTCATAAGGGCTGAATGCTTGAGACATTTCAGAGTTCAGCTTAGCTACACGGCCAAGCAGTGCTTTCGCTTCTGTGTGTGTCGCATCGACCGATGCGTGACAATTAGCGAAGGTGTTGATCGTGCTTAGTAGCGTGCCTGCCGCTTCTGAAGTCTGAATCGCGTTTTGCATCGCTAGAATGATATGACGCTTTTCAACGTGTAGGTTCAATAGCTCAATGCACTGCTGAATGAGTTCAATGTCCTGTTCGATTTTTGCATCATTAAGATCGCTATAAGCAATGCTTAGATCCCAACTTGGTGTTGTCATGACTAAATTCCTTTCACGTAGGTAGTAATACCAATCAGGTATAGCAGCTGTGAACGCCGCTTTATATTTCGATTTCTGTTTCTATTTACAGATCTAATAGATTGTTAATTCTTAAACTGTGTTTTTTGAACACTCAGAGAACAGGTAGCCCTATCGCTTTCACGCTGATAAAGCTCTTTGCAAACTGAGTGATTTGAATATGAGTTATCGACGCGTTTTCTATCGATAACTTCGAGTACAAACTCGGATTTTTCCAATCAATATCAAGGCAGTGCGCTAACAATATGCGAATCACACCACCATGAGTAACCAACAATATATTGTCACTTGGGTTATTCAAAAGTTGCGACCAAGCTTGAGTTACTCTGTCGTGGAAGCTCTGTAAACTTTCTGCACCAGTCAGCTGATGATTTGCAGGGTCTTGCCAAAAGGTGTCTAACATCGCCCACTTGTCTTCAAGTGCATCAAATGCGACACCGTCCACTTCACCAAAGTTCATTTCTTGGAAATCTGGTGCAACAGACAAAGGCACCGACATGCGTTGTGCATATAGGTTTGCCAAGTCACTGCATCGTCTTAATGGTGAGGTAATAACACAATCGAAAGCGACATCGTACTGAACCAACGCATCACAAATCTGCTGTTGAAGATTTGGATTAACCAACACGTCAGATAGACCATTCAGTGCAGCTTTCCCTTCAACCTTGCCATGCCTCAGCAAATAGATATTTTTGGTTGTTCCATTGACCATGTGCGCGACCTAACCCTGAGTATCAAGCGATTGATTAGATGGTTTTAAGTGCAGTGGCAATCCTGCGGCTATCAACGTAACTCGTTCGACAACGCGAGCTAGCGCTTGGTTCATTCGCCCTGCATTGTCGACAAATAAGCGCGACACTTTACCCAGCGGAACCACGCCCAAACCGACTTCGTTAGACACCATGATAATTTGCGCCGGACTTTGCTCAACGCTTTGCACTAAAGCCTCAACCACGGCTTCAACCTGTTCATTGGTTGCGTCATCACCCAGTTCAAAGATGATGTTGTTCAGCCACAAGGTTAGGCAATCAATCAACACCACATCTTCTTTCTCAAAAGACTGCAGTTTTTCGGCTAACTCGACGGGCACTTCGTGCTCAATCCATTGCTCACCGCGACGTTCTTTATGATGGGCGATTCGCTCACGCATTTCATCATCAAGATATGTCGCTGTCGCAATATAATTGAGGCGTCCATTTGAACATGCTTCAAGCGCACATAATGCTTGTTGCTCTGCAAAACTCGACTTGCCAGAACGAGCCCCGCCCAATACCAGATGGCTGTTTCGCTGACTTGCTTGATTAATGTGATTCGCTTGAAAAGTTTGATTCGTGTTTGTCATAGGACGCCGTTATAGAAAGCCATTGTAAAAAGCAGTTATGAATACAAGGTAAGTCAGCAACTCCATCAACTGTTGAGCCGCACCCAAGCAGTCGCCAGTAAAGCCGCCAATTCGAGCCGTTAACCACTTTTTGAAACCTGTTCTGAACAGATAGGCTACGACAAATAAAACCAAAGCGAACTCGAGACCAAACCACAAGCTTGGCAGCACACCAATAATTAGCAAAAAGACAAGCTCACCCTTGGTTTGTTTGTTGGCCAATGGCTTACTTTTACTGGTGTCCAAATCGCTGACATAAGGCATGTCGTAGATAAGGGAAGCCGCAATCGCACGGCTAAAGGTATAACTGGTAACGATAACCATAAACAGTCCAGTCATGCTCACGAGTTCATTCAATAAAACCCACTTACCCAGCAGAGCCATAACCAGAGCAGACGCGCCATAAGTGCCGATTCGGCTGTCTTTCATGATGGTTAAGCGGCGTTCCAATGTCATACCGCCACCAATGCCATCGGCCATATCGGTTAAGCCGTCTTCATGGAAAGCACCCGTCAGCATTAAGCTGAAACTCATCATCAAAAAGATCGCAATCGTACTCGGCAATACCGCATCGAGCAGTAAGAACAGACCGCCACACAATACGCCAAGCAACAAACCGACCATTGAAAAGTAGCGACCCGAACGATTCATTCGCTCTGATGAATAGGGCGTGTTCTTCGGCATTGGTAAGCGAGAAAAGAAGCCCATCGCCAGCGCAAACAGCTCCCATTGATAAGTGACTCGATCTTTCAACGATCTTCCTGGTGCATCACTCATTAAACCGTGACTCCTGCACTTTCGAAACTTGCCATGTTGTTGTAGAACTCGGCTGCCGCACGAATAATTGGCATAGCGAGAGCAGCACCCGTGCCCTCGCCCAATCTCAATCCAAGATCGAGCAGTGGCTCAGCGTCGAGCAGCTCTAGCAAAATCTTGTGACCAGACTCTTCAGAGCGATGAGCGAAGATCATGTAGTCACGACAACTTGGCTCTATTAAAGTCGCGACATACGCCGCAACCGACACGATAAAGCCATCGACCAATACCGGTGTTCTGTTTTGGTATGCACCAAGGAAAGCACCGACCATTTGAACGATTTCATAGCCGCCGACTTGTGCTAGTACCTCTTTAATATCTTTAACTTCTTTCGCATCTATGCCTTTGCAGCGAGCTACACCTTGCTCAACCACAGCCACTTTACGTGCAAGCTGTTCATTGTTGATGCCAGTGCCTAAGCCAACACATTCAACGGCAGTACGGTTTGCTAGTGCACTTAAAATCGCTGAAGCGCTGCTAGTATTGCCGATGCCCATTTCACCAAACATGATGATATTGGTGCCATTCGAAATGGTTCTAGATACAAGCTCTGTGCCCAATTCAATCCCACGTTCAACCGTTTGTAAACTCATTGCCGCTTCGTTGGCAAAGTTATTGGTTCGCGGACCTAAGCGCTGAGAAATCAACATGTCGCTGTCAGATTCAACAGGCAACAAGATCCCAGTATCCACGACTGTAATATCGACATTGTTTACCGCACAAAAGCAATTAATCGCTGCGCCGCCGCTTAAGAAATTCAACACCATCTGCTGTGTGACGGCACTTGGGGCAATACTCACGCCTTCATCAGCAATACCATGATCACCTGCAAAAATGATGATACTCGGCTTGTTCAATTCGATGTGTTCAACCGCAGCCTCTTTGCCTTGGCTCTGAATCAATGCCAGTTGATGTGCGACTTTTTCTAGTAGGCCAAGCGCACCGAGTGGCTTGGTTTTTTGGTCAATGCGATGTTGAATGGACTGCGAGTATTGGGTATCTAACATAGTTTTTAAAAACGCTTATTCTGGGTACGTTGATTTAGGGACTGCTACTTAGGGATTGCTACTTAGGGCGTGCGACAGAGAATACATTGGAAAGCGTCGCGTATTCACCGCCACCAAGTCGAGACAAAGGGTCCAATGCCAGCGCATCAACCTTAAGACGCTCACTCTCTTTATCAATTACATCTTCGGAGATGTACACGGTTTCGACTTGAGCAAAGATGAGGCTTTGTGGCACCTCTCCAACTTCTTTTACTTCGTACAAGGTGCAGCCAAAAGCAACCGCGCACTCTTTTACTCTTGGTAAAGAAAAGCCTTCAAATTCAACCAGCTCAATATTATTAGCGGTTACTTCAGAATCACTGTGATCGAGTGTGGCTGCAGTCGCCGTCATTGTTTCTGCAGAACTTGAAGAAGCAATGTGAATCACCAGCTTACCCGTTTCAAGGGCATTACGGGTGGTATCTTTGATTTCGCCCGATGGCTTCTTTCCGACCGATAACATCAGTAGCGGCGGATTGCTAGAAACAGGCGTGAAATAAGAGAAAGGTGCTAGGTTGTACTCTTGATCAGAAGATTCCGTCAATGCCCACGCAATAGGGCGAGGAACAACGGTTTGTGTCATCAGGTGATAAATCTGAGTGGGAGCAAGAGTATCAAGCTTGAGGTTCATAGCACGTCCTTGGTCTATGTGAATTACGACTCAGTTTACGTGTTAAGCAATGCCGTATCTATGCCTAATCAACAGAAACCGTAGAGAGTGTTCTTAATTTAAACAGATCCCACTGTTTTTTTTCTCAAATTGACATTCAAATTGACGAACCCTAAAACACCAATAATACTGATAATAGATTTATCAATAAGTTACATTTTGGCATCGTTTATGCTTTATATAAAACAACTTATTAAACCCTCTCCGTTGATAAGTTAACTAAGCAACTTGTCGGTCTCTCTCCATCGAGAAGTTAGCAACAAAGCAAGTTCAGTAAGATGGTAACAAAAAGTGACTCCCCTCACTTAGTAACAAACAGTAGATTAGTAAAAAAACAAAGATTTAGGAGGTGAAATGTTCGCAAACCAAAGCAAAAGGAAACCAATTAAATCGAGTAAAAAAGCAAGTAAGAAAGTGAAGAAAATCCCACTATCCTTCACATGATTATGACAAGCCCGTTGCCCAGCGGGCTTTGTTATACCTGGCACTACATTAATATTGAACATTAGATTTTAGACCACCAGCCCCGTTTTAACTTATTGTTAGACTTCCATCCTATCAACCTATCAACCTATCAACCTATCAACCTATCAACCACGCAACTGACCACTCGTTGTTCAAAAGTTTTATTCGCTTAAAATTCAAACACTGTTTATATTAAACAAGCACTTGCAAAGGGTTAAGGATAGCTATGAGTATTTCAGGAGACAAAGCATCGGTCATTGTTGCAGGAGCAACAGGCCTGATAGGTTCACACGTTTTGGATTTACTCATAGACGAACCCGCGGTCGAGCATATCTACGCTTTGTCCCGAAGAGCACTAGATTCTCAGTTTAACTCCAGCAAACTCCACACGCTCATTAATAGTGATCTACAAGTAACAAGCTGGGACGATACCAAAGCGACGCCCAACTTAGGCGTTATCTGCCTAGGCACGACCAAGAAAAAAGCGGGTTCCAAAGAAGCATTGCGCAAAGTCGATGTTGAATTAGTCAGCCAAGTGGCTCAGTCGATGAAGTTTGTTGGAGTAGAAAGACTTGCTGTGGTTTCAAGCTATGGTGCATCACCAACATCCTATTCTCATTACCTAAAATGCAAAGGACAAATGGAACAGAATTTGATGCGAATTGGCTTCAAGCAGCTATTTATTGCTCGTCCTGGTCCTCTTGTTGGCGAAAGAGCTCAACCACGAGCCGACGAAAAACTCCTACAAAGTATCTTCCCTCTGTTGTCACCATTTATGATTGGTAAATATAAAAACCTGCGCCCTATTCCGTCAAAAGACGTGGCACAAGCCATGCTGTTCCGATTATTCGAAAATAATTTCCAAAATGTAGAAATTTACTCGTCAAGTGACATGCTCAATTTATTGGCAAAATATCGCTAAAAAGCTCATCTATTCACCAAAATGTTGGGTATCCATTCATCCCATTGAGTGGATATTACTAATTGTTCTAATCAATTACTTTTCTTTATTTTACGTTTTGTAACAGAACGTTATCTTAGCTAACAGTACTTAAGCCTATATATCTAGGCCACCCATCAATCTGAAGTAATTCATAAGGACATTAAATGTCATTCCCAACTATCGCTGCCTTAGCGGTATTCATTGGTATTCTATTTTTTCTCTACGGACAGCAGAAAAAAGAAAACACACTTTCTCGCCTTGTTCTATTAGGTTTAGTTTTTGGTAGCGCATTCGGCCTAGGCTTACAGCTGCTATTTGGCGAAGGCAACCCGGTCATCAAAGAAACGTTGGATTGGGTAAATGTTGTTGGCAGTGGCTATGTTGGCCTACTAAAAATGGTGATCATGCCATTAGTATTGGTTTCAATGATTGCTGCCGTGGTGAAGCTTGAGAAAGGCGGTTCACTGGGCAAAATTTCTGGCATCACTATTTCAGTATTACTGGCAACAACGGCGATCTCTGCGATTGTGGGTATTGCAGTAGCTCAAGCATTCGGTCTTTCGGCAGAAGGCTTAACAGAAGGTGCTCGTGAAACGGCTCGTATTGCAACACTAGAAAGCCGCATGGGAAGTGTGTCTGATCTAACGATTCCACAAATGCTGGTTAGCTTCATTCCAACTAACCCGTTTGCAGATCTAACCGGTGCTCGCTCTACTTCAATCATCGCGGTGGTTATCTTCGGTGTGCTTACAGGTATTGCTGCTCGTAAAGTAATGGCTGAAAAAGAAGAGCTAGAGTCACCAATTCGCACTTTCGTTGAAGCGGCTCAATCTATCGTAATGCGCTTAGTTAAGATGATTATGGCACTAACGCCATACGGCATCGCTGCGTTAATGGCGAAAGTTGTCGCAACATCAAGTGCTTCAGACATCCTAAGCCTATTAGGTTTCATTGTTGCTTCTTACGTAGCAATCATCCTGATGTTTGTTGTTCACGGTGTGTTGGTCTCTTTTGTTGGCGTAAACCCAAAAGAATACTTCCAAAAAATCTGGCCTGTGCTGACATTTGCTTTCACTTCACGCAGTTCTGCCGCAACGATTCCACTGAACGTTGAAGCTCAAATTACTAAGCTAAACGTGCCACCAGCGATCGCTAACTTGTCTGCAACTTTCGGTGCGACAATTGGCCAGAACGGTTGTGCGGGTATCTACCCTGCAATGCTAGCAGTCATGGTGGCGCCAACCGTGGGCATCGACCCAATGGACATCAACTTCATTCTGTCTTTGATTGCTATTATCACAGTGAGCTCATTCGGTATCGCGGGTGTGGGTGGCGGTGCAACTTTCGCAGCGCTTATCGTACTGCCAGCTATGGGTCTTCCAGTGACTATCGCAGCTCTGCTTATCTCTATCGAACCACTTATCGATATGGCACGTACTGCGCTTAACGTATCAGGTGCAATGACAGCCGGTACGATTACAAGTCGTATACTGGGTAAGAAAGAACAAAAAGAGTTGGAACAAGCGAACGCTTAATTCGACTTCCTTATCGAAGAGCGATTAAAGCTCTTGGTATGAGTAAACAAAAAACCGATGCAAATGCATCGGTTTTTTATTAACTGTCTTTTGTCAGAGTGACTTTGTAAACGGAAGAACTTAAAGCACCCGCTGAATTACTTTCTCAGCTAATGCTTCATCGTCGTCTTCACTCAATCCGCTGATACCAATAGCACCAATCACCTGCCCTTGATGTTGAATAGGCACACCACCTTTAAAACCGGTGATTTTCGGATCTGTCCAATAGCTTAAGTCTTTACCTGTCGCCCTCGCCCATACGCCCAAGTTACCACTCGGTTGTCTATCTCGTGCTGAGGTATAAGCTTTGTTTTGAGCTAACAAACCTGCTTGCACGCTGACGTTATCCATTCGCGAAAACGCAAGCAGTTCACCATGTGTATCACACACGCTCACCGCAATTGCTTGTTGATGATGCTCGGCAATATCGAGAGCGTTAGACACCAACTGTTGTGCGATCTTTTGATTCAACATGTTCATTCCTTATGGCAGTGCTTGACCACGTGAATACACGTATAAGTTGTACCACTCTTCACGACTTAAGGTGATTTGCGTCGCGACTGCAGAAGCTTTGATTCGCTCTAGATTAGTCGTGCCAATAACAGGCTGAATACTTGCAGGGTGACGAAGTAAAAACGCCAACACAATCGCTTCACTTTCAACACCATATTGATTTGCTAACTGAGCCACGTAGTGCGCTGTCTTTTTCACGTTTTCATGTTCTGAATACAAACCTTGCTCAGCAAATCGGCCTTGTGCCAAACAGCCCCAAGCTTGCAGTTGGATGTTATTCATTTGGCAATGCTCTAGAGTACCTGCGGCGAAATCTGATTGATGATGACCTTGAGAGTTGACCATTACTCCATCATTCAACCAATCCAGTTTAGCTAAGCTCATTTCAATTTGGTTCGCGACAATAGGCTGACCTAACGCAGATTGCAGATACTGGACTTGATGACTGTTCATGTTCGACACACCAAAGAAGTCGACCTTACCTTGCGCTTTCAGGCTCTCTAGCGTTCTTGCCAGTTCATCGAGTTCCATGAGCGGATCAGGTCGATGTAGAAGCAGCACGTCGAGCTTTTCCGTCTTCAAACGATTCAGAATACCCTCTACCGATTGACCTACCCAGTCTGCCGAGAAATCATAACGGCCAACGTTGCCTTCGCCTTCAAAACGAATACCACATTTAGATTGAATGAACATCTGATCACGTAATTCAGGGGCTTGCTGTAACGCTTGACCAAAGGCTTGCTCAGCTTTGCTGAAGGTATAAATGTCAGCATGGTCGAACAGATTGATTCCTGATTCTAGTGCAGTGTCAATTACGCTGCGTGTTTGCGCTACATCAGCCGCCGTTACTGGATTGTCGTTCCAACCACCACCCAACCCCATACATCCATAGGCGACTTGCCCAACATTCTTTAGATAGGTTGATAATGGAATGCTCTTTTTATTATCTGTTTTGCTCTTTGAATCAATGTTGTTCGTCATATCTGATCTCGCTTAGAAGATTTGATGCCAATAAATATGCCTCTATCATATTGTTCTTTTTAGAAAACAGAATATGCTAGTTACGAATTGATTGTTCTATATGACGAACAATAGAATTAACCCGTTTTAAAGGAACACGCACATGAACGAGCACAAGAGAATAGAACGACTGATCCTATTTGTAGAGCTTGCTCAGCAACTTAACTTTACCAAGGCAGCAGAGAAACTTGGC
Organism: Vibrio sp. QJM3NY_15; assembly: GCF_057785995.1. NCBI lineage: Bacteria > Pseudomonadati > Pseudomonadota > Gammaproteobacteria > Vibrionales > Vibrionaceae > Vibrio > Vibrio sp. QJM3NY_15. The sequence continues at coordinate 1,563,144 of NZ_CM173517.1, read as the reverse complement.
ATATCGAAGAGTTATCTTTCAGAGCAAATCAAACGACTAGAGAGCGATTTACAGTGCCCTCTTCTTGTAAGAACGACACGCAGCGTTCGATTAACCCAAGAAGGCGAACGTGCCTTACAACAAGGCTTAACCATTCGTTCTCAAGTACTACAGCTAGAACGCAGTGTTTCAGAACAACACGACATCGTTAAAGGCACATTACGGCTGACAGCACCAAAGATGTTTACCGAGGTCTTCCTATTTGATATCTGCCAACAATTTAGGGAGCAATACCCAGAGGTTCGCTTCGAGATAAACAGCAGTTACACCAACTTCAATCTTAACCAAGACGATATCGATATCGCCTTTCGTGCCACTAACACCCCACCTGAAAACATGATCGTGAAGCGTTTGATTGCCTATCAGCACGACTTAGTGGCGACACCAAGCTACCTTAAGCGGTTCGGTCGCCCAAGCAATGCGAATGAGCTTAAACATCACCAATGCTTAGCGACGTTACATCAAACCGAATGGCCGCTACGATCAGCAAACATTGAGGTATCTGGCTGGCTCTCGAGTAATGATAACCACCTACTTAAACAGCAAGCGATGAAAGGAAATGGCATCATTCGAATCGCGAGTTATTACGTAGAAAAAGAGATTGAACGTGGAGAGTTAGAACGAGTGCTTACCAATGAATGCTTGCAACAAGATAACTGTATTTATCTGTTCTACCCTCAAGTCATATATCCAGCAAAGAAACATCAGATGTTCATTAAGTTTGTTCAGGATTACTTTGATAACTTAAGTAAAGGTTCGAAAAGATTAGAATCTGATGAACAAATAAATTAAATAGCATTGAATAAGGTTTAAATAACCCTCCTGATTTATAGACCTATATTTTAAGAGGAATTAATCGAACAATAATAAAGCGTTTTAGTTACTACTATCGCGAGCATTAATAATTAATAGAAAGAAATCGTGCATTTGTTCAATAATACAATGAGTTAGCTATGAAGTATCAACATGATTGATATATGATGCAACGCTTCAACATGCGACACCACCTTGGCACCAGTTCGATAACGGGATCCTCATGAGCTTTATTATACTTTTACTTCTTCTGCTATTCGTTGGCATTACACGTTTACTTCAATGGCGAGCAACTTCTACTTTTTTATCTCTTCTTCTTATATCGTCATTTGTATTGATTGGTTCAGGTTTGATCCCTCGTTATTTATTAGACGACCTACAAGCGAATTATGAAAGTAAGCCTGATATTCAATGGTCTGACAATAACGCCATTGTTCTTCTGGGTGCGGGAACGCAGTTAATTAAAAGCACGCAAGAGTTCGAACCAGCTTTTTTCTCTTTTGGCCGAATCAGCGAAACCGCAAGCCAATATAAAGATTGTGCAAAAGCGCAAACCATATGCAAAGTGGTCGTCAGTGGTGGTGATGCTCAGAATAACGGCGTCACAGAGGCTGAGATTTATGAACAGCAACTGCTTAGGCTTGGCGTTCCAATAGCCGACATCATCCAAGAACCAAATAGCGTCAACACTTGGAAAAATGCGCAACTGACGAGCGACCTAATGAAGCATCATCAATTCGACAACGTTGTTTTGGTGTCATCAGGCCTGCACATTCGTCGTAGTGAACTCTATTTCAACCACTTTGGATTGAACGTAATTCCGGTAAGAGCAGATTATATGGCGGCTCAGATTTCATGGCTGCCATTGTGGTACAACTTTGCAGTGACAGACTTTGCCCTGCACGAGCAAATAGGTTTCGCTCGATACAATGTCTACAACTTCATGGGTTGGAACAGTAAGCGAGAAAAGCCAGGCGATGCTTAATCGCTTGCTTGGAAGCTCAGAAGATTATCAGCAGCTAAGTTAGCTCCAGTTTACAAACAAAATGCAGCAGCAATCGAACGGTTGTTTGTTGCATTTTTTAGTTCAAAGCAACCGCAAAATACTCCTATCTTACCCTCTCACCGCCCTTCATTTTTTATCTCCAACCGCTTATCTATTTAGGGTTTAAGTAAGCCTTTATGCCTAATGAACACCTACATAGATATCCATCAATAAAATAATAAAACCATTACTGTAACCAACTGATAATAATAAGGAATTTATTTCAATTTAATTCAGTATTTTTGGCATTGTTTTATATGACAGAGTACACACCGCTAGGGGCCCTCGGCTTCAAAATAATATAAATATAATCTAACAATCGCTTCTAATAAAAATAGCCAGAAAATGGCATTTAGGAAATTATTCATGCTTAACGTCAGTAAAACCATACTATTCAGCGCTGCCCTCTCTTTAATAGCTTTTACGGCTCATTCAAAGATTTACTCAGACCAGATCGTCTTAGATAAACTCGGTGACGATAGTTGCCGTTCAGACTATCGCCCACTTAATAAGTTTGAAGCTCAAGAACATAAAACGGCTCTTATTTCTCGCATGAACGTGTGGGACATTGTCGGCCTTCAGGACGATTGGGAAATTATGGGCTCTGGCTATCACGGAATCATCAAACAAGGGCAAGCAAACGACAACACTTGGTGCTATCCAAACTCTCCAGATGCGGGCCTCCCTTATTACGATGAACAAGCGATTCAAGAGAGCGACAACCTTGAGGTTCAAAGCGCTTTAGTCAACGACAACGGAAACTTTATCAGACCACTAAGTTACTTGGCTCACAATCTTGGTTTTGCATGGGTGGGTGGTAACAATGCCCGCTATGTCGGTCAAGACATGTCAATCAAACAGCTCAACGACGGTTGGGAGATAAAAGGGAATAACAACGGGAGCTGCAGTGGCATGCGTTGTAATGAGAAAACGACAATCACAGTCGATAATTTCTCTTACACCCTAGACAGCGAAGCATTTTCGCACGGCACGATTTTAGAGCCAGCTCAGGAACTGATTAAAACCGTATCAGCCTACGCAATCAACGAAAGCAACGAGCCTAAGCAAATCATCGTTGAGCTTCAATTTGAACAATCGACTCGTTGGCATAAAACCAATAGATTTGATCTCGCTGATTCGGTGATCATCTCTGATAACTTTAAATGGCCACAAGTTGGTAAAACGGACGTACGAGTACTTTTAGAGGAAGAACAGCGTTTTTCTGATACCAATAATGGATCTCGTTCTGAACTGAGCGAACTGCAAGCTATCATTACGGTTCCTGCGAATTCAGTACTGCCCTTTCAAGTCGAGTTCTTACGCTCTACCATCTCTTATCCTTACCGCATCAAGGCCAACATGAGTTACAACGTTAACTTTACTGGTTTCCTTCGTCATAGCGGAAACGCGCTCAGCAGTCATCCGACAAATCGTCCGACGATTTCTCACACCTTCACAATGGGAACCAACACTGAAGAACAAGCGAATATCCGTTACCAATGGGATCACCGTTATATTCCTGGAGAAATGAAATGGTGGGATTGGAGTTGGGCAATCAACGAATATGGCCTTAGCAGCATGCAATACGCCGCTGGCGCGAGTGTTCGCCCCTTCTACTCTTATGTTTCTGGTCAGTTTAGTGCCGAGTCACAATACTCCGGGATGATCGATATCGGTGCGGAGCAGTCTGTCGATTCATTTGATGTCGTGAACATATTAACCAACCACAAAACCTACCATGCGGGCGATATAACCGTCGTTACCGATTTCGACCCTAACGCGCTAAATCGACTCGGTTATCACGATGCTCAGCTAATGATTACTCCAACACAACACTAAAAATACAACTGTACTCCAACACTAAGCTCATCACTCCAGTGGTGAGCTTAGTGTTACTTCCATATCCACAAGTAAACCAAAACACTTAATCAACAACTGTTCTGGGCAGGTTCCCCCTGTCGTCCGTGAACACTGTTCGAGAAGTGCTTTTCCTCCCAACCACCAAAGAAAGCCACTACCTAAATATGACCAAAAAAATCCATTTATGGCGGTTCGCTGCCATTGTGTATAGCCCCTTATCCGTCGCATTTTGTCTTAGTGACGACGTCCAAGATATTCAATCATTAAACGCGATTAACCAGAATCGAATAACGTCATGGGCTCGAAACGAAGTTTATTCAGAGCCACAGTTTGGCATTGCACTAGGCGAACTTGAACACGATGCTCATACAAACTCTTTTTCGGCAGCTTGGCCACAAACAGAGCAAGCACTCGCGAGCGTCCCGCAAACTTTTGAAAGTACACTAAGCGAACAAAGTCTATTCAACCGCCTCGGTAAAGCAGGCTCTTCTACGCTGGAAGTTTTAGGGCCAGTTGGAGATGCGGTCGCTGTGGGCTTTTGGCTAGACAACATGGTAAGTACATTTTCTCAGGAATCCTCTACCCGTCTTGATGAAGCCGCTTCTGTTTTTTCCATCATTCCTCTCGTTGGTGACGAGTTAAACCTATTGTCGAATGATATTAAGTACTTCGCAGCGAAAGAAAAAATTGAAGAGTTTGAAAGCCAATCACATTACGTGTTTAGTGACCACTCGCCAGATTTTTATCGCTTCCATCACAAAAAAGAGGACGCAATTACTCTACTTAACAGATACGACAATCACGTATTACAGAGTGCCGAAATGTATGTCGACCACTTACTTCTTGAAGCTGACACAGAATATCGCCGACTGACCGCTGCATACGATAGGCAACTTTCTAAGCAAATGGCACGCATTGATTTAGAAATGTTGAAATCTATCGCGCATGTATCGCCTGAATCAAATCTGCACCAACCTCTATGCCACAACGTTCACTCCTCTTTAACAGAACTAGAACGCTGTATTCGCACTGAAGGGCCCTCACGCATTGACAATTTAGTTAATAACCTAAACGAAGATGACTACCACGCGCTCGCTTTAAAATTACATAGCAAGAAAAGAGAGCTCGTTGAAATCGCTTTACGCCGACTATCCACGCACAGAATGAACATAGTTAAAAGGCTAATAGAAAGGTCAAAACCTCACGTCGCATCGATCATAACACACAGCAAAATCAACCGAAGTACATTGGAATTTCAAGTCAGGCAAAGTGGACTGAGAGAGTATGCAAACGAAGTTTGGGGACTTGATTATCTCAGTGAAGAGCAACTTAAAACTGCTACCTTACTGATACGCCCAGCCAGAGAATGTTGGGGAGTTCCTGCCATTGTACCAGGAGGCATTAAAGCCTCTGTCGATGCGTGTAAAGACTCTGGTGCATTATACGATACTTACCACCCTAAAAAGGACCCAGAGTTATCAGAAGTGTTGCTAAAAAAGGTTGAACTTAATGTCGAAGAGCATATTGCATCAAGAGTTATTGATGGTTGGCCAGCTGGCTTATTTAAAACTCACTTAATCAATACTGCTAATGCCTACATATCTGGCCAGCTCTCTAATCAGTTGTTTGAGCAGCAATTACCCCTGCTAACTGACATAGAGATTCTTAGCTACCAAACGTCTTTAGTGGATTATCTAGAAAGCAAAGGAATCGACGGTTCAAACCCCGACAATCGTACAAACTGGTATCAGATTAGCCGTTGGTACGAGCTGCTGCTAACAGAACGACCAATTGGTGGGGTATTAGATCAAATCAAACAATATGAAATTTTTAGATACTTTATTCAGCCGCAATTCAAACTGGCTATTTCAATGTCTTACATACGCTCTCTCAATTACTCGATACCGTTTCCTAGCGTTTACTCTGCAGCAAACCTTAGGTTTTATGCCCCTCAAATGGCAGACATACTCGATAACGTGATGTCGCAACCTAGCGCTCACTTTGAGCGAAACTTTCAAAGCGCTATTGACAGCATAACGGAAAAGGCTATGAAGGCGACAAGTGCCAACCAACTTCAGTATTTATTGGGCGATCTTTCTCTCTATCTTCAAATAGCACAGCATCAGCAGTCAGAATCAAATATATCAACCAACAGTAAACATCAACTATTCAACAGCACGCTATCACCTCTGCATTTGAGCTATCTATCACAAGACCATCAAGACACCATTGCGTTTCAAGTTGGCGAAATCTCAACCCATCAGATTTGGTCACACCTTGCTGATATCAAGAACACGTTAAGCCAAGGAGATATTCAAACGGCAGTAACGCAACTAGGAGCCATCGTTAAGGAGGATGACTTTACCATGCTTCCACACATCAACCATATGTTGCTTAGAGAGCTAGAAGATTGGATTGAAGTTCAATTGGCATTAGAGGAATAAGTCTATGAAACATAAAATTACACTATCCCTTTTGACCTTGATGCTACTCATTAATTCAAGCGGTACATTTGCTGGAAAAGGTTCTGAATTTGGACTCTTTTATGATGTTCCAGACGGCGTAAAAGTCATCGAAGGATACAATTCCACGGCTTATGGAAACCTCTATCGCATGTCCAGAAATCTATACGTGCAAACCAAGAGTGACGCCTACCTTGCAGACATGAGCGTGTTAATTCGCAACCTGCAACTATCGCCAACAGGGCGTGAGATTTTGCGACAAATAGCGACCTACGAACCAGTAAATGCACCCGATGATGCTGTTGAACCGCTAATAGAGCATACGATCGGAGTCGATCAATCAAAGGCCACTGTTGTCACTGTGATCAGGGAGCCAGAAGGCCCAGGCCGACTATTCGAGACAGTACCTTCGATATTCGAAGATCAACAAAAAGCTTCACTGGCATGGCAACGACAATTCAATGGTAAAGGCGTGTCGAATACAATACTCTTCTCCACCACAGAAATGGTTAACATTCCAGGAAAGAACACACCATTTGATCAAACTGTCGCTTTAGGACATGAGCTCATCCACGCTCGAGACTTTGCTTCTGGCGCTGTTCCACAAGGCAGTACACCTTTGTCTCATCGACATCCCGACACCAACCAAATCACAGAATATGTCATTCCGAATTATGAGTACCAAACGACAGGAATTACACACTACAACAATGCTGAAAATGGGCGAGATCCTGTAACGGAAATCAGTAGTGCCAGACAATCAATGATCAACCTTCGCGAAGAGATGTATTTCGATTGGAAATCACTGGGACAAGAAAAGGCTAAGGCGTATTTAAAAAATGAAAAAGTAGTGAGCGAGTTTCATTTAGCTGATGATCTAGGAAAAGCGAAGCGCAATACTTATTGGCCAAAAGAGCACTACGACTATCAACCCTATGCCCTTGAAACTAGACCATCTGCAACACCTCAGCATGCCCCTAAATGGGATACCGTAGAAGGAAAGCAAGCTCATATAGAAGTTAAACAAGCACTCCAAAAGTCATTAAGTGAAGGGAATAAGCCAGCGATTGTTATCGTTGACGCTACCGAACAGCGTCTTTCTCAAAGCCTGCAAAACTCGCCAGCGCTTACACGAAGAGGCCTTAGTAACCAAAGTTCCATTTTAAAATACGCAGCTCAGAACGACATTAAAGTGGTCAACCTATACAGTGCCGCGAATGAAACGCCACTGGGCTCGCTAAAGAAACGGAAAAAGAACCTGCTGTATCGAGCAATTTCCGGTCAAAGAACAGGCGAGACACAAGGTTATCGAGATGTTCAGTACAACGAAGGCAACCAAACAGCCCTAACCTCGGCACTGGAAGACAATGACGAAGTGTTAGTGATGGCCTACTCTGACGGCAAAGTAACAACCAATATTATCGACAATCTTTCAGAAAACATGCAAAAACAAGTAGTGGTATCGCGATACGCTAACTTGGATTACCAACCATCAAACCTCAGCGCAGAAGAAAGCACGGCTTGGAAATCGCTAGGAAGAAAAGACAATGTAAGAATGCTTGGAGGTGGCAGTCGCTCTCGCTTCAATATATGTAGCATCCAATAAAAAAGGCTCAAAAAGCCAGTTTGCAATCAATAAACGTCGTATACAACTGGCCCTTTGTTAGTGATTAACCACAATAGCAAAGGGCTGGTTTATGACAAATAAACCCGTTGCGTGACTTAAAAATGAAATCACAACGAAACAAAAGTTTGAGTTAATGGGGCCGGTTATACACTGGGATTCCATCAGGAGGATCTATGAAACACTGCCCATCTTGTTCAACTGAACTGGTCGCAAGAGACGATGTACAAATTTGCCCACGCAATGAAATCGGCGACTGCTATTTTGATGGCTATGAGCAATATCAGCTCGAATATCATCAACTTAAAAACAACCAACAAGACTCAACGTTCGACATCGCAGACATTGTTGCCGATTAGCTGGCCAAAGCCTTAGTCGGTAACTTACTTGCTTGCTTACCTACTTACTTATCAGTAAAGCGGTCGTAAGTGAGACACCGGCAATGAATTGTTTCTCAAATATAGAGACACGACCGGTTCAGATGAGCCCGTAAATAATTCTATGCAGTTGCCAACATTGAAAAAGCCCCGATGTAAGACACATCGGGGCTTTTAATACTTCTTCACGCCACAAGTAATTGACGAATTAGATAGCGGTTTAGTCGAGGACTACCACATTAGATCATCTGGGATCACGAAGTCTTTGTACGGGTCATCTTCGTCTACTTCATCTGAGCTTGAAGCTTGAGTATCAACGATAGATTCTTCGTCACGCATCGCGATCTTGTTCGCTACCGCAGTAGGGATAACTACATAGCTTTCGCCTTGACGCGCGATACTTAAGATACCTTTACTTAGTTGCTTTTGAGTCAGATCTTCTACGTAAAGATATTTAACTAGCGTACCATCGGTGAAGTTGTATTTGATCTCACCATTCTTCTGTTCGATCTTGTTCATCTCAATCAGTTGCTTCACTTGAGCTTTAATTTCTTTGCTCAACTGCTGTTCTTTCAACTGTTGGTTTAACTCTTTGTCTTTCGCTTGCTGCGCCAGTTTAGTTTCTTCTGCTGCCGCTTTTGCTTCACGAGACTGAACGCGAGACTTTTTAGAGCCCTTCTTCGCCTTCTTTAATTTTTTCTCATTTACCAAGCCAGCTTTAAGCATTTGCTCTTGGAGTGTTAACTTTGCCATGACTTTCCCAGTTCAGGATTAAAAACGACACTATCATACCTGTTTTTGAGGAATCTGTTTACTGAACAATGGCAAAATTTATGCTGATAGAGCAAGGCGGTTAGCGTTATCCCTTATCGTGATTCACAGCATCCATTTGTGGTTATTTCCCGACCTATGATTTCCACGAAAACACACCACTAGTGACTTAGCCTCAAATCCAAATCGTTCCTCTGTTTGTTAGCGTGCGCGCGTATCACTTATCATTCCGACAAAGCAATATGTTAATTATCAATGAGTAATCAAATTTATAAAACCATGGCATATATCTAATATTTGGATAATTCTGATAGAGTTATAACTCCAATATCATAACTCTTTACTACGTTATTCTTTAAACCAATCAGTAAGGATAACGTGAAAATGAAAACTCAATGGACTTGCCTGAGTGCATTACTTGCATCAGCTTCATTCATCTCAACCTCGGCTATTGCAGATACCGATGTGTACCTGACCAACAACACCAACCAAGTGATGACGATTCAAACCAATCATACTGGTACCGACCTACTTCAGTTCGGTGATGAGTGGCAGCAACATGTTGAACAAATTGGCCCTTGGGAAACCAAAAAGCTGATAAGTTTCAACCGCTGGACAGGCGTGAAGTCCGGTAAGACATACGAGTTTGACACAGTAGTCTCAAATTCTATTGGGGAGAGCGTCACACTTAATCAAACCATGGAAGGACATTGGTACAACTCAACACTGCAACACGGTTTGAGCGCAGCAGACGTCGACTTAACACTGCATGATGATCGTAATATTCACCGTAATTCAACCGATGCTTTTGATGTGAATACTGAACTTGCCTTCAAAGCTGATAACACCGCTCGCTACGATGATATTTACTACACTATCACCCCACAAAAAGTGGATGAGCAACCAGAGCCAGATGCCAACACATTGAAAGTGATGACCTACAACATTTGGGCTCTACCCGCTATCGCTTCGCACATCGGCGATCGTTACGACCTCATCCCTCAATACGTTAAGGGCTACGACGTGTTAGCGCTTCAAGAAGTGTTTGCCAACGGACGAGATGAGTTCCTGCGTGAACTAGCAAAAGAGTATCCTTACCAAACCAAGATGCTCGATAAAGATGGCATCAACATCTATGACGGCGGCGTGATCATTGTGAGCCGTTACCCAATCGTCAACGAAGCACAGTACGTTTTTCCTGATTGCACCGGAACGGACTGCTTCGCAGACAAAGGCGTGAATTACGCTGAAGTCATCAAAAACGGCCAGGCTTACCACGTGTTTGGTACTCACACGGCATCATTTGATACCGATACCGCTCGTGACTACCGACAGCGCCAATTTAAACAGATGCGTCAGCTTGCTCAATCACTGGAAATACCAACTTCAGAGACGGTTATTTACAGCGGCGACTTCAACGTGAACAAGCTGAAGTTCCCAGACGACTACCAACAGATGTTCGCTAACCTGCAAGCTGCTGAGCCGGAGTATTCAGGTTATACCGCTTCCACCTTTGATCCTCGCATCAACAACTTTGCGGGTGAACCTATGTCGGGTGGTGAGAACGTTGAGTATCTCGATTATGTGGTAGTGAGCTCGGAATATGCAGCTAAAGCTCATAACGACAATCGCGTGGATGTCCCAAGATCAACAAGCAGTGAGTTATGGAAACACTACAACCTTTCAGATCACTTCCCTGTTAGTGCTGTCATCAAGTAGCGCGGTGAACGGATAATGCATCGAGTTATATTAATCCTAATGCTCGTCGCGGTGACGAGCATTGTTGGCTACTCATGGTCATCAAAATCGATTGAAACACTGCAATCCTCTGTCCAACACACAGAAGCAAAAAGGCACGTATCTAAAACGGCTGATGACAATGGTCCCACATCAAATACGGCAAGCTTTTCAGACAATCGCGTTTCGCAAGGTAAACAAGTCCAAACTGAAAACCTACACGGAAAAGCGTATGCAGAAAACCTAACTGAACTTGAAGGTAAATCGCTGCTGGATGAACTCGATGAGTTTTGGACGCTTTGCCAACAGGTGGGTAATTGCACTGAGCAACTCGCACAGTTGAAAACTGAGTTGCCGATAGAATGGTTTGAACTGTTAAGTGAATACCCGAAGCTCTCTGCTGATTGGCAACTAAGGGAAAGCACAATTCCACTTGAATCCGTTGACTCTTTGGAAGCGCGTGTTGAGCTGTTTAAGCAGTCTGCACAAGAGGTTTGGGGAGAATTAGCCCACCAGCTATTTGCCGATCAATTTGCGCATCTGGACTTTACGCTCAGAGCAAACACGCTTGAGGAAGTTGAGCCCACTGAGTTTATCTTGCACTACCAAGATTTGATCTCGGAATGGGAAAGTAAAACGGGAACATTAAACGCAGAGACTCCGGCTCAAAAATACGAGCTTGCTGTCTCCTTACTGGCAAACAGCTACAGCTCTACTGAATTAGCGACGATCAAGGCTGAACTTCAAGATACATATTTAGATGCCGAACAGGCCGATAATATCGCTGTGCGTGAACAACAAGTGGCTCAACAACAGCAGACGGTGATGACTTATCACGACCAACTTGATCAATTAAAATCGAGCTTAGACTCTCAACGCTCTGCAAGTCATGCCAATTGGGATACTCAGGAATGGAACAGTTACTATCAACAACAAGTAACTGAATTTCGTGAGCAGTTCTTCAGGAAATAAAGAGAGACAATAGTTATAACCAGATTAAGTGAGGCCTTTACGAAACTGCGCCGGTGTTTTATTTAGCCAGCTTTTGAATGCTCGTCTGAAATTAGCGGGGTCGCTATACCCTAACCTTTCGCCAATTTCATCGATACTCATTGCAGTGCCGAGTAACAACTCTTTGGCTAACTCGACGCGAACCTCGGTAAGTAATGTTTGATAACTCGAACCTTGAGTAGTTAAGTCTCGTCTTAATGTTCGAGAGCTACAGCCGAACTCGTAAGCAAGTTGTTCAATACTGGGGACACTGGCCGCGGTTTGATAGAAAATCGTTTTGATCTGATTTGTCAGTAGATGCTCAGAATCCAATGTCTCGACTATCGACTGACAAGAAGCAAGGTAGCGTTTTAACGTGGTCGCATCGTGAGTCAGCAAAGGTTGCGATAAAACGGAAGCATCAAAGCGCAGCTCACACATGCTTTGCTTGAAATGCACAGGGCAATCGAAACGGCTTTGATATCGCTCTGCGTAATTGGGTGGCGCATAAGGTAACGACAATTGGTTTATTGAAAGTGGCTCTCCGGTCAGTTCTTTAAACAGAGACACAATGGAGCTGAGAAAATACTCACTACAAAAAGGCAGCAAGTCGCCCACCTCTAACGTATTTTCAATTTGAATCGCCGCCAGATCCGAATCTACAAGCAACTTGACGGAAAATATCGGCCCATTTAAACGCAGATATTTGAAGCCTGATTTGATGGCCTCTGCTACATCTTGACTGGTCGACAGCGCATAGCCCAACACACCAAAGTGGCTCAAGCTTGCATGCTCTCCGAGCCATAAGCCCAACCCGTCATCAGGAAAGTGTTGATTGGCAATGCTGAACAGTGAGAGTTTGTCAGCGTAGGTCAACTTTCCATTCGGATCTCGTAAGTCCAAACCAGATAAGCCCGCACCAATCAACAGTTGTTCAATATCAACACCTCTTCGCTCTAAGGTGTTCAACAATAGTGCGACATCCAAAGTGCCCAATTGATGTCGATGCTCTGTTGGCATGTACTCAGCGAGAATGTCCACCCCACGCTCCCTATGTGCTTTCACTTTATGTTCACTAATCATAACTAACCGACATGCGCAAAACCGTGATGGAAGATTCACCTTTGTCCGGAAATGACCTCCCAATTAAATCGTTCAAGCGACACAATACCACCAGTTGTTAACATTATGTAAACGAGCGAGCCATGATACAGACTCAACCCGCCCCAGGTAGCATTATTGACACAAACGGTCAGCCCATTATTGGGCACTTTGACGGCATTCCTCACGCTCTTAACATTGAACAGTTCGACTATCGAAAAACCATGGACGGCAAAGCCAACGCATGGCAAAGGCACTTCCACTATAAACAATTTCAGTTTGTCAGTATCGTTACGGCCACTCATATCATTGGTGTCGCCATTGCAGATATTCGTTATCTAGGCTCAGCCTTTGTTTATCTATACGACATCGAAAACAACCAACTTGAAGAGTGTTCATGGCTACGCCCTTTGAGCCTAGATAAACAAGTGACCTCTTCACCGTTTCAAGGCATCACACACATCGCAGGGCAAAGCATTGTGTTTGAAATTCACGATGGCGAATGGCACCTGCGACTCAAAACAAAAATCATCAATGCGGATGTCAGATTCACTCCGCCAGCTAACAGCCTTCCGATGGCAATGTGCAGCCCAACGGGATACTCAGGTTGGACGTTCACCCAAAAACACAATGCCTTAGCTGTATCTGGGCATATCGAAGCCAAAGGAAACATCATCGACCTAAACCAAGCACTTGCTGGGTATGATTTTTCCGCTGGATACATGAGGCGTGAAACCAGTTGGCGCTGGGCAAGCATCAATACACTTGCCGACCAGAAAAGTATTGGCTTAAACCTCGCGGCAGGCGTGAACGAAACCGGTACTTGCGAGAACGTATTGTGGGTTGATGGCTCTAGACACCTACTTAACCCCGTGCACTTTATGTTTAACCGAGATGATATCGACCACCCTTGGACAATCACATCGCAAGATGGGCGCATCAACCTGACGTTTACCCCGATTAACCAACGCAGTGAAAAGCTCAATTTATGGGTACTTAAAAGTAACTTCCGACAGTTCATCGGCCACTTTTCAGGTTCAATTCAAGACAACGACGGGATCATCCATCAGCTAGAGAATGTGCTTGCTCTTACCGAAGATCATTTCGCACGCTGGTAGCGCACCTAGTCACGAAGCAAAAACAAAAAAGGTACAGGAAATGGATATCGACTCACTGATCAATCACCCAGAATGGCTACTGCTTGTGTTGGCTCCCTTGTTCCTGCTTTGTATGTTGGCCGAGTACTTTATTGGCCAGAAGCAAGGTCGATTACCCGACAATTCGAGTTATAAATGGTCTGAAGTACTCTGTAACTTTACGTTGGCGGGTATGCACCAGCTCTCGGATTTGTTAACCGGATTACTGATTGTTCAACTGTATCTTTGGTTATTCGGCTGGCACTTAATGGATATCGAAATGGGTGTGATCAGCTTTATCGTACTGATGGTTCTGCAAGATTTTTTCTATTATTGGTTTCACAGGGCAAGCCACCGCGTTCGCTGGATGTGGGCGGCACACGTGGCACACCATAGTTCAGAAAGCATGAACTTCAGTACGGCTTTCCGTCAGAGTTTGATGTACCCATTTGCAGGCATGTGGTTATTTTGGGTACCTTTAGTCATCATAGGCTTTGACCCTAAATGGGTGATATTTGTGGTGCTTTTAAATCTCGGTTTACAGTTCTTTGTACACACCCAGTGGATAAGAAATCTAGGCCCATTAGAATACATTTTTAACACGCCCTCTCACCATCGCGTACATCACGGCAGAAACCCGCAATACATCGATAAAAACTACGCTGGTGTTCTTATCATCTGGGACAAGCTATTCGGTACCTTCGAACCTGAAGTCGAAACAGTGCGTTACGGCGTCACCAAACCTGTCAACAGTTTTAACCCGATAACGGTGACCTTTCAAGAATGGAGAGGCTTGTTCAAAGCGATGCAAAGCCAAGAACTGACGATCAAGCAAAAGCTGAGGTTTATCCTCTCTCCTCCCTCTGATTAAGTAGGTTGATGAGTGCTAATACACCTTATGGAAGTCGATGAGATTGAATGTAAGATCGCTTACCCAAAAGTCACCGTCCAAGTCGGCGCCTTGCACATATCTTTTGTCGCCCATCTCTAAGGTGACAATATACTTACCCGCGATGAGCCCTTCTACCATATAGAATCCATCGCTTTCGATTTCACTCGAATATTCCGTGCCTTTTTGTATGTGTTTGAAGTGTAAATATGCGTTATCTTCCAGCGTTCCCTCTACAGTGCCGTCAACGCCAAATGACACCACCATTTCGATATGAGCATGGGTCAACCCGACTTGTTTAGTATTCACAAATACGGGGTTTTGAATCGGTGTTAAGTTAAGGTCAAGCGCACCTTCATCGATATAGATAGGCAGATTGTCGCGCGCGGGAACACTTGAGAATTCGAAGCGCCCTTTTGAATCGCTCACCGCACGTTGGTCCAGTATTTGTAAGCTCACACCCGCGATAGGCTGCTTGTGGTGATCATAAACAATTCCCGTCAGCTTAGAATGATTGTATTTATTCCACTCAACGAACTCGCCTATGTTCTCATCAAAATAGGTTTTCGCGCCAAATTCAGTGGTCACCTCCACACCATAACGGTCTTCGTTTCCTTCCAATTTGAAGAGCAGATAAGGGTTCACACGCGCTTCTAGAGAAGCCGAAAATGACACATCTTGCTCTTGATATCTTGCGGATACATTGGTCGTAAGTTCTTGAAAAGCATCAAGTGGGTCCAATATGCACTCTTTGCACGCGTTCCTTAACGAAAACTCGGTTCGTTCATGGTGTCCGGAGCCATTCACTGTGCCCGAGACATTCCAAGAGGTGTCTGAAAATCCGCTCTTGGCTAACCCTATTGTGTGAAGATAATCGTCTTTATGGGAGCTCTTGATATAACGATAGTCGCCAGCGTAAGAGAGAAATAAGTTGGGAGATATCTTGGTATTAAACTTGGGCTCGACACTCAATTCCTTCTCGTCATCTCTCACCGTCAAAAATGCGGTTAGGTTGGCTAGAGACAGGTTATATTTGAAGACGTGGTACTCCATCGACTCCAAATCTAATTCATCGGTTTTATTAAGCTCTATCGAAGCGGATTGATCGCTTCCCAATAAGATATCAAACTCCATTGGAAAGCGGTCGAAATCAGGTAGCCAACCGATGTGACCTGCAAACCAATGGGTGGGCAAGTATCGTCCCTGAAAGCCAATCAAGTCCTTACCGTCTTGTCTCATAAAGGCGCTGCCTACGGTGAAGTAATCCGCGAGTCCGTACTCCAAAGATACGGCGCCCGCTCGATCTGCTCCTTCGTTCCCGACGACTTGAACGCCCCATTCGTTACTCGGAAGAAAGGCATCTTCTAAACCTGCAACCGTGATCTCTTCTTCTCTCCAAACCCCCTTTGATAAGTAGTAACGAAACTTGATGGTGTCTCCGGGTGAGATGTTGTCTTCTTCAACAACAAAACGGCCAAATTCATCGGAGCGATACGTGGTTTGATAGATGCCATTCACCAACACATCAATACTAATATTAGGCTGGGTGGTACGTTCTAATTGCAGGTTACCAAACTCAGGTTGTCGCTTTCGATTAGTGTAATAAAGGCCGTCTTCCAATGTTTGATTGACGGTAAAAACGCTGCCATCCAATAACACATGACCTATTTCTAAAGAGCCTTCACCTTCATGAGCTTCTACCGCAATGTTGTAGTAAACGATGGGGTTATCTTCTCGTGAGTCTATAGACAATCGAGATACCGAGTTCTCGGTCGTTAGGATGGTATCGGAAATGGCGTAAACATCACCGCCAGTTTCGCTGTCATGATAAACAGAAGTAGCGATTCGAGTCGCCAAACCTACTGTAGCCTGCGGTTCAATCGCCGGGATATTTCCCGCACGCTTTAACGCTTCAGCTTTCTGCCGTGATTCATTTTTCATCTTAGAGATAACCGTCTCTAACTCTGTCAATGAGCTAAATTCAGGAGAGACGGTTAGCCGATAATCATCAATATCCCAGCGCACTTTGGCCGGAATACACGCTTGTAAACTGTACCAATGAATGTAGGTTTCTGAGTCAATCACTTCATATTTAATCGACTGGATATTGTTTTCATCGCGATAGCAGATAGCTTGCTCAGTATCGACAATATACGGAGGGGATTCTCTGCCGACATCTTGCGGCAGATAGATTTCGCAGTACCCGCTTTCATCACATTGACCGTTCATTTCCAACAATGAAAACGCAGCGTTTGAGATGGAGAGAAAGGGCTCTTCGTAGTCGTCCATCATGACACGGTAGAAGCTATCTCCAACCCGACCAACGCGAACTTCGATATGAGCAGGATACAGTTCGCTCGCCTCTGGGTTCACTTCTGAATGCGCCGCCAAAGACAGAGACAAACAGAACAACAAGAAACCATGCCAAACCACACGTCTAAGCATTTTACTTTGCTTGAGTCGTCTGCACTCTCGCTACAAAACGCATTCGAACAACGAGTTTTCGTTTTGAACCAGCGAGACCTTTGACCCTTTTGGCAAAGGTTTAGTCAGTTCAGCATTGCGGAGCAACACGACTTTTTCAATATGGTCGTCAACGTTCAGTTTGGCATTGAACTGGAAGTTACCGTCATTACGAATCGTAATGCTTTGATCATCACAGTGATATTTAACGTCTTGTACTGGCTCCCCTTTCTGCACATAAACAGGCACATAGCTGTTGATGTGGAAGTTAAGTTCAAAAGCCGACCCATCATTCGATTTAGCCTTTCCCGACAAGTCGACTTCCGATAAGTCTTTCGCTTTGGCGATAGGAGAAAACCATAAATACGCACGATATTCGCCCTCAGGCATATCTGCTGGCAATGCTGTCATTCGTAAACGAACCGTGCGTCGTTGATTTGGTTTCAACTCACGAATAATTGGGGGCGATACTTTAATCCAGTTCGCGATGTTCTCTGACTGCGTCACACTCGTATCAGTGCGCACCAAGCCACTGGCCTTTACAGGACGGTAAATCGGCTTTATCTCCAAGCGAATGGGTTGATCGGAGTTATTTTCGACAACAATCTTTTCCGTTACCGACGTATCAGCATCAAGAACAAAACGAGTCGGAGCGATCAGGAGTTGAGCATAGGCTTGAGCGGTGAAAAGTAAGCCGAAAACGCATGAGATAAACAACTTCATTTATAATTAACCTCAAAGGGGATAGTACTGGTATAAACACCGGCAGGATGATTAGCGCCAATTTTCACTTTTGCACCAATACACAATAATTTGGTTCTGCCGTTGCCTTTTATTTTGGCTCGGCCTCGTTTTGATAACCCACAACCAAAATAGAACTTCCGAATACGAAGCCGCTTGGATTTACGAGAATGGTTGAGGTATTGCTTTGAAGGAAGAGAAACCACTATTTTTTTCCCTGGTTCACCTTCAACATAAAAACGCACGACATAAACCTGGCTATTCGCCGGGTTAGCATCGGCATTTTGTCCAGATCCAGAGATATACATACCTGGAAACTTTACTTCCATATTTTCTGGAATAATTTCTAATGCATATAATGAAAAAGAAAAAACCATGATGGCAGTACAAAGGGAATGTTTTAAAAATAGTTTCATAGTAAAAGCGACTGATAAATAGCAGTCGCTATTATTAGACTTGTTTTATATCAATTACTGGTAAGTAACATCTACTGCAACGTTTGCAGTATAAGTACCAGCAACTAATGTTGCACTTGAAGTACGTGCTGTGCCACCAATATTAAGATCCGCACTACCACCAGTAAGAGTAATAGCGTTATTAAAGTCGAATTCTGCTGCAATCGTATTTACACCGTTAACTAAGTTAGTATCAGAAATACTTACTGTTACTGCATCACCAGACTCTCCAGAAAGAGTAAATGCCGCAGCTCCTGCATCACCTTGAGCGATAACAACATCGGTTGTGTTATCTGAAGTGATGATACCAAAGTCAAGATCACTAGTTTTTGTCATCGTAATTGCTTGTTTTACTTCTAGTGTTGCATCAAAAGTGTCACTCACAGCGAAAACGTTCGCTGAAGAGATAGAAAGTGCAGAGACAGCAACAACCTTAAAAATTTTGTTCATTTCTTTAATCCTTTATATAAAATCGGCTTTATTATTAGGGTTACCTAATAGTTAATCAGAGTTAACAATTAAGTAACAGCAATCCTATTTAGAAAATATATACATTGACACTAATTTATAAAGAAATGAGGCGCAGTGAGAATAAGATCACGCAAATTGACACAAATAACACTAGCAAAAATAGTGGTATTTAAATAATCCCACCAAATAGATATAAAACTGGTTTTACATTTAATTCCCTTTGTTTTTGTGCGCCATTATTTCTCATGATAGATAAATCAATTAAAACAACCAAAAATAAAGAAAAATAATAAACACTTATTTAATTAAGGTTAATTGTTATATAGATCACCGTATTGCAATAAAGTCTCAAAAGTGAAACAGATCAGTATTTACCTCAAGCTGTAATAAAAATGAAATATTACTAATCCTTTTATTACCCAATTAAAACAAGGCGCCTATAAAGTATTAAAAATGAGACAAGTAGAACTCACCAATTAAGTTAATTTCTACACTCATAAATACCCAGAAATTAATTAAGGCTAAGAGGATTATATAGTAGATGAGCGCCTTTCTGGGTGGAGCGCTCGACAGGTAGATGCAGCAATTGAAACATCAGTACAGAGATAATCAGGGTGCCTCTAACCATTTCAGCTAAATCAAACCGTAAACAAGATCGTTCGCGGTACCTTTAAATCCAATTCATAAAGACCAACAGATAAGGCGATCGAAAGAGGCAAACAGACAGAATCGTCGCTAAGAAACAGTCACAATTGGATTTAAAAGCACACCTATCGACTCGATTGAATAGTAAACCACCGTTTTCCGGCAATTTATTTGTGATCTGGGTTGCACGCGTACCGCATACTATCAGATACTGAACAAAACTAACCTTCAGCCACAGTAAACGGCTCCCGCTTGCTGTTCAGGAAATTCAATGAGTTCAGATAATCAGTCGACCTACTTCTTTTTCGATTACGAAACATGGGGCGTTAGCCCAGCGAAAGATCGCCCGAGTCAGTTCGCCGGTGTTCGTACCGACCAAGATTTCAATATTATCGGAGAGCCTTTGGTTATCTACTGCCAACCTCCTGCTGATTACCTGCCTGGACCTGAAGCCGCATTAATAACCCGTATTACACCTCAAAAAGCCATGTCTCAAGGCCTACCTGAGCCTGAGTTTATCGCTAAGATTCATGCCGAGCTTGCGAAGCCAAATACGACGAGCCTTGGCTATAACAGCATTCGATTCGATGACGAAGTAACGCGATACACCTGTTACCGTAACTTTATCGACCCATATGCGTGGAGCTGGCAGAACGGCAATTCACGTTGGGATTTACTGGATGTGATGCGTGCAGTTCATGCACTGCGTCCTGAAGGTATTAACTGGCCAACGAACGATGAAGGTTTTCCAAGTTTCAAACTGGAACATCTATCGGTGGCAAACGGTATTGAACACGAAAACGCGCACGATGCGATGGCTGATGTTATTGCGACTATCGAACTGGCTAAAAAGTTAAAGACCGCGCAACCTAAAATGTTTGATTACCTATACAACATGCGCCACAAGCGTAAGTTGAATGAGTTAGTCGACATCGTAAACATGACGCCTTTAATGCACGTTTCTGGCATGTTCGGTCGTGATTGTAATTACACAAGCTGGGTGGTGCCTATGGCGTGGCATCCGACTAACCAAAATGCGGTTATTGTGGTCGACCTAGCGAAAGACCCAAGTCCTTTACTGGAAATGGATGCGGATGAACTAAGAGAAAGGCTTTATACCAAGCGCAGCGAGCTTGCTGAAGACGAACTGCCAGTACCAATCAAACTGGTACAACTCAACAAGTGCCCTATTCTCGCGCCAGCAAAAACGCTCACTGCTGAAAATGCTGAAACGATCGGTATCGATCGTCAACAGTGTTTGAAGAATCTAGCCCTATTACGTGAACATCCAGAGATCCGTGAAAAGCTGATCGGTTTATATTCACAAGAGCGTGAATACGAGAAAAGCAATGACGTAGACACACACCTTTACGACGGCTTCTTTTCACCAGCTGACAAGACCGCGATGAACATCATTCGCGAAACTGACCCAAATAACTTGGCAGCACTGGACATCACTTTTAGTGACGAACGTATTAAGCCTTTGTTGTTCCGTTACCGCGCTCGCCATTTCCCATGGACGCTAGACGAAGCTGAACAACTGAAATGGGCTAACCACTGTCGTGAGTATTATGAGAGTCGTTTAGAGGATTATATGTTGAACCTCGAAAACCTCGCGCATGAACACGAAAGCGACGAGAAGAAAATGGCTATCTTAAAAGCGGTTTATCAGTACGTAGAAAAGTTAGCTAGTTAATTCATTATCAAGAGATGTGACACTTTGAAAGAAAGATTGATCAAACTCGTTTACTGCTTAATCTCCTTCACCTTAATCATAGGTGCTCTCACTGCAGGCAACGCGTTACAACAATATCTAGAGACCTCTATCCCAGGCAGTATCTTTGGCATGTTGATCCTATTTACTGCCATGGTGATAGGTATCGTCCCTTCACATTGGGTACAGCCCGGTGCCAGTCTGATTATTCGTTTGATGATCTTATTGTTCGTCCCAATCAGTGTTGGATTAATGGATCACTTCGACATGCTTATCGCCAATGCTTTGCCAATCATGGCAAGTGCAGTTGGTGGAACGCTGATCGTATTGGTGTCTCTATCATGGTTCTTAGACCGCTTGCTTTCGAGAGGTAAATAATCATGTGGATTCTACTCACTATTGTAGTGTTCCTGTTTGCTCGCTGGGTAAGCCAGAAAGTGAACTCACCGCTGTGCAACCCTTTACTGATCAGCATTGGCATCATTATTCCTATTCTGTTGTTCTTCAAGGTCCCTTTCGAGACCTACTACGCAGACAACACTTGGATTACTTACATGCTTCAGCCTGCGGTTGTGGCGCTTGCTTATCCGCTATATGAACAGTTACCTCAAATTCGAGCGAACTGGCGCATCATCACCTTTGCTTGCACGCTGGGCAGTGTGATGTCGATGACAACAACTGCATTGATTGCGGTCGCCTTTAAAGCAGATCTGAGCCTAATTGCCAGCCTGCTGGGTAAATCGGTCACTACACCTATCGCAATGGAAGTCTCGAGCCATTTAGGTGGTGAAGCGGCTATTGCTGCGATTCTGGTTTTGATTGTTGGTCTGTTTGGGGCAATTTTTGCTTACCCAATCTATAACCTGATTGGTATTAAGAGCCCAATCGCCAGAGGGTTAACCATGGGGACGGTATCTCACGCATTAGGCACTGCGACATGTGCTGAAAAGAATCAAGAAGATGCCGCATTCAGTTCGTTGGCATTGGTTCTTTGTGGGGTTATCACCTCAATCATTGCACCAAGTATATTTTCACTCGTGGTTTGGTTCTATTCTTAACCACTTTGATTACAGTTTGTACTTATAAGCGCTCTAATAGATGAGTTGGTAAATAACTAAACTCACTGGTTCGCGACTTTTAAGCGTTACAGATATAAATAAGCCCAAGCACAACCTGATTATTTCAGTGATAGCTTGGGCTTTTTTCTCTCATTTATTCATCAATACGTGACAAACCAAACTCAATTTCAAGCAATAAGTGCGATATCAATGGTAGTTTTTGTCGTTGCAATCGATTTCATCTGTGACCTCACTCTAATTATGCAAACCAATGTAACAACAACAATGCAATGGTGATCACCATCACAGAAAGATTCTGAGTATTGCATAGAATTAAAGCCTAAGGTCAATTAAGGATTCAACATGAACAGTCGTATTACCCTGGCGCTGGAAAGTGCTCCAACATCAATGAAAGCGCTTTTGAGTGACATCGTATTAGCAGACAACTTTGACGCCACTATCTCTAAAGAGCAGTTTCAATGCTTGTTGGATGCAAGCGGCCTTTCTGATAAAGAAGCTCGCCTAGCTTTACTGCCAATCGCAGCAGCATACTCTTATGCGCCGCTTTCTGAATTCTATGTTGGTGCTATCGTGCGTGGCCTATCTGGTCGCTTGTACTTCGGTGCAAATTTGGAAATTGCCGGTGCACAACTTGGTCAAACGGTTCATGCTGAACAATCAGCCATCAGCCATGCATGGATGAAGGGTGAAGAAGGCCTTTCTGATATCACGATCAACTTCAGCCCTTGTGGTCACTGTCGCCAATTCATGAACGAACTGACGACGGCAAAAGAACTTAAAGTTCAATTACCACAGCGTGATGAAATGTCACTGCAAGAATACCTACCTGACTCTTTCGGCCCTGCTGATTTGGGTATTACTACTGGCCTAATGACTAAGCTGGATCACCAGTACACGTCAGAAGAAACTAGCCCTGTTGTGGTAAGCGCACTAGCAGCATTAAACCGTAGCCATGCGCCATATACTAAAAATCTAAGCGGCGTTTCACTACAGCTAACAACTGGCGAAATCTTTACGGGTGCATACGCAGAAAATGCAGCATTCAACCCTAGCCTACCGCCACTACAAGTCGCACTTGTGCAACTGAAATTGGCTGGCTTCGATTTCGAACAGATTGAAAACGCAGCCTTGGTTGAAATCGCGGATGGCAGCATTAGCCACTTAGCGGATACTCAATCGACGTTGGAAGCGATTAACCCCGACATTCCAGTGACTTACTTAGCAATTTAAGTACATGTAGTTAACAATATTTTAAATAAGCAGCCCTATTTTACAGGGCTGCTTTTTTTATGCTTCTAATTCACGCCACAAGTCACGCAAACGTTTGCTTTTATTCTTCAAATAAGTATGATCACCCCGTTTTCAATCAATCGTTCAAAAGATCGGAAGGAATTTCTATGTTTGGTACCGCTACTCGTGAAAATGCTACTCGTGTACTTCTATTAGGTTCAGGTGAACTGGGTAAAGAAGTTGCTATTGAGTGCCAACGTTTAGGTTTAGAAGTTATTGCATGTGACCGCTATGCAGACGCACCAGCGATGCAAGTCGCACATCGTAGCCATGTACTAGACATGTTAGATGGTGATGCACTTCAAGCTATCATCGAACGAGAAAAACCTGATTACGTGGTTCCTGAAATCGAAGCTATTGCCACCAGCAAGTTAGTTGAGCTAGAAGCACAAGGTTTGAATGTCGTTCCAACTGCGAATGCAACCAAGCTAACCATGAACCGCGAAGGTATCCGTCGTCTAGCGGCAGAAGAGTTGAAACTGAGCACGTCCCCTTACCGCTTCGCAGACACCTTCGAAGATTTCTCATCCGCTGTTGAATTCGTAGGTATGCCTTGTGTTGTGAAACCAGTAATGAGTTCATCAGGTAAAGGTCAAAGTGTTATCAAAACACAAGAAGACATCCAAAAATCTTGGGACTACGCACAAGAAGGTGGTCGTACTGGCGCGGGCCGTGTGATCGTTGAAGGCTTCATCGACTTTGATTACGAAATCACACTACTTACCGTTCGTGCAGTCGACGGCGTTCATTTCTGTGCACCAATCGGTCACCGCCAAGAAGACGGTGATTACCGTGAATCATGGCAACCACAAGTCATGTCAGACAACGCACTTAAAGCGGCGCAATACACGGCTGAACAAGTGGTTAACGCACTAGGTGGTCACGGTATCTTCGGTGTTGAGTTGTTCGTTAAAGGCGATCACGTAATCTTCAATGAAGTCTCCCCTCGCCCACACGATACAGGCTTGGTTACTTTGATGTCTCAAGACTCGTCGGAATTCGCACTGCACGTTCGCGCCTTTACGGGTATGCCGATCAAATCAATCACGCAATACGGCCCATGCGCATCAGCGGTTATCTTAGGCCAAGGCACATCGACAAACATCCGTTTTGAAGGCCTTGCAGAAGCGCTAGATGCACCACAAACACAAGTTCGTCTGTTTGGTAAGCCTGACATTGATGGTCGCCGTCGTCTTGGTGTAGCGCTTACTCGCCGCAACAGCACAGAAACAGCAATAGAAGACGCCATTGAAAGCGCTGCAAAAGTAAAAGTGATTTACTAACCAGCTATTCAATTCTGAACAATAAAAAAGACGGGCTATCGAGCCCGTCTTTTTGTTCGTTTTGGCTGTTGGCTTAAAAGCAAACTCAGCTTAAGCGTCAGACTCAATCAAATACACTTCTTCACTGAATCGCGACAAGCCTTTCTTCGCAATCTTAGGGTGTTCATCGTCTGCAATATCTTGATTCAACAAAGTGATCTTATAACCTGCAAATAACTGATCGATCTCTAGCTTAGGCACGCTAAACGGAGGCCCTGCCATTTCGCTTTGATCATAGTCCAATGTCACTAATAAAATCTTGCCGCCTGGCTTTAACAGTTGCTTCAAACGTTCCACATATTGCACGCGAATTTCAGAAGGCAAAGCCACCAAAGAAGCACGATCATAAATGATGTCAACTGGCTGAATGGGCGCAGTGAAGTAGTCACCGGTGTAAACACTCAGCTCATCGAATTGATAAAGCTCATGTTGGCCACTGATTTGAGTCACTGTCGGCGTGTAAAGGTGCTCAGAGAAAAATGCGCGAACCGCAATCTGGCTTAACTCAACACCTTGAACCTCTTCATGCTTGGTCGCTAACCAAATCAAATCTTCACTCTTACCACACAGAGGCACGAAGACACTCTTGTCGTAACTAGGGTTGGTCTTTTGCCAAAACTCGATAAGAAGTGGATTTACATCTTCAAGGTGGAAACCAATTTGATTGGCTGCCCATTTATTGTGCCAAAATTCAGGATTATTCATCTTTCGTTCATGTTAAACAGTCATAATGCAAGGGTACAGTATAGAGAAGTAAGAGCAACCTTCGCTTGATTCAAACTTGAAAACGACGCGAGTTAACAAAGAAGATTGCCGAGGTTCAAAGTTCTCAAAATTTGGGAACAAACGCTTAAATGATTTGTCTATATCTTCACATTTTAAAGCAATATTAAACGTTAGAGTTGGTTTCGGTCTTAACTAACCCCATCTAATATATAGCGAGATTGGTTAGTGTAGTTAAGCTGTTTTTACTCTTATGCGTTACTGGTTACCCCTTTTGATTACCCGTTTTTGTAACCTTGTATTTTGGAGTTTGAATGAGTGTATTTCTCCGTACGACGGCCCTAATGCTTCTAGTATTGAGCCGAGCGCCTGCATTCGCAGCAGCACCTGTTTCAACGAGTTCAACTGATCAATCGCGCACTCCTGCGCAAAACCAAGTTTCATCAAACGTATTCCGCCACAGCCTTAGCGGCTTATACGGCATCAAAGCATTCGACTCACGTCCGACTCAGCCTTATACCGACTTCGATATTCTGTACAGCAAAGCTCATCAAGCTCAGGCTGAACTAGAAACCATCTGTAAAAGTACCGCCCTACTGACTAACTCAGACGCCCTATTTGCTGGCGTTAAATCTCAAGCACGAGCAGAAGAGAAAATTGACCTTGAGTTAGATGGCGATGTATCAAGAATTACCGACTTAGCCCGTGCAACCATCATCGCTAACGATGTTGAAAGCTTGGTTGAAGTTTACGAAGCACTAAGCCGCGAAGCGGATGTGGTAAAAGTAAAAAACAAATTCAAATCACCGGCTGATTCTGGCTACCGTGATTTGAACCTTTTGGTTCGTTTACCTAAAACCAATGTTATTGCCGAAGTTCAGCTTCACTTGAGAGCTATCGCTGATGTGAAAAGTGGTCCTGAACACGAGCTTTACGAAATCATCCAAGGCATTGAGCGTCACGCGATTGCAGAAAAACGTCCGATTAACGATATCGAAGCGGCACAAATCAACAGCCTAAGACGCCAATCTCTAGAGCTTTACCAACAAGCATGGCAGCCTTACATTACAACGCACATTAAAGCGGCATAACGCAAACCGCATAATATCGATAGACACCAAAAGGGCTGCACTCGCAGCCCTTTTTAATTCTTGTTTGATAAGCAAATCGTTCACTTGTCTGGCACAACCTCTCCGTTCCAAACTATTGGTGATAATACTCTTTAGAGCGGTTATACAAATCCAAGGGTTTTAACGTGCTGTAAAATGCAGCCGCGTCTTGTAAGTCTCTATCTGACAAAGATTTCACTACCGACTGCATGTATAAGTCTTGGCGTTCATCGCTTTTAAAATCACGTAATTGCTTAAGGATGTAACTCGCCTTTTGTCCCTTTATGTTTGGGTAAGATTGCACAAAAGGAATGATCTTATCGCCATGGCACTGGCTACAAAGGTTCTGAGCTAGTTTCTCGCCCGCAACCAAACTTGGTATATAAATCTCTTCGTCTTCGACCTTCACTTCCATTTTGTGCGCTATCTTAGTGTGGGATTCAGAATGTTCATCAGAGCATGCAGAAAGCAACATAACGGCAATCGCAGGCGCCAGAAATATAGACACGAACGTCATTGAATTTGTCGTCATTTATGCGCTCCCGGCATTGGTGGCATCAAGGCACTATCAATAGGCTTACGACGATACTTGTTCATGTCGATGCCTTTGTCTTGGTAGTAAGTGCTCAGGTAATCCAGTACTGGATCCCACGTATCAGACAAGTCCCACAAGCCTTGAGTATCAACCATCCATTGAATCGTCTCTCGCCACTGCTCTCTAGTGCCGCTGTTTTGAGCCACGATTAGGCTGGTGTGACACGCATTACACTGGCCATTCACCACTTCCCAGCCTGGAGCCATAATTAGGCCAGATGTCTTGTCTACACCGTAATACTCTTTTGGATTTTCTGGAATCTCATCGGCATGTGCGAGCATCGAGGTTAACAGGCTACAGACCAATGCCGCTCTCACTATGCCTTTCCGGTAAGAACGCTTGCTTACGCCTGTAAACCGAGCGTGAACAGAGTTGGCGTGCGTAGGATTATCATAAAGAGGCTTATCGTTAATTTGCTTCATCACGACACTCGGACTGCAATACGGTGACAACCATTGAACAAATAGCCTTTCGGATTCCATTGCGGTTGCACAACGGGCTGGCTGTCGCCTTCGCTGTCCGTCGCTTTTGCCCAAATCTCGTAATAGCCCGTCATTGGAAGGTCTAAATCGGCCTCCCATTGCTGCCATGCGCCTTTATTGACGGGTCTATTAAGCTTCGCATCGTGCCAAGTGGTACCGTAGTCGTAACTCACTTGCAGCTTCTCAACGGTTCTTAGCCCTGCCCAAGCATGACCGCTGACCGTGACTTTTTTACCAAGCGAAAACTCAGTTCCGCTCTTTGGTGAAGTAATTAACGATTTGACGATCATCTCTTCAATGATTCGGAAGTCTTTGTTATCGACTTTCTCGCCTGGTGCTATCGGATGTTTTGGCACTTGATAAGCAGGTGCAGCCATCTTGTGGCCATCATGAATTTTATTACGAATACTAATGCCTGTGGTGCACTTCTGAGAAACCGAGGCTGGACGCCCACCAAACACAGTTCGAAGTGGGAAGCCATGAAGGTATGGGATAGGCTCTCCATTCATTTCCCATGCAATCAATGCGTTATCATTCATTGCAGCCGCAATAGGTACACCGCGAGAGATGGCCTCGCCTTTACCACTTAAGTGTTTATCAAAGCCGTGATTTCCTACGTAAACCGCATCGTCTTTAATGCCACAATCTTTAAGAACATCACTGAGCAAGACACCAGTCCATTGCGAACAATAAACGCCTGCGTTACTCCATTGGTTCCCCTTGGTACTTGGATAGAAGTTATTGCGACTGTTACCACCACACTCCAACACCAAGCTCTGAGTATGATGTTTAAACTTGGATTTAAGCTCTGCAAGCGTGTAAGTTTTACTTTCTTTCACTGACTCGCCTTTCACTTCAAAAGTCCAAGTCTCAGGATCCATTTCTGCAAAATCTGGCATCAAGCCATTCCATCGAACAAAAGGGACATCTGCAGGTGTGACTGCTGGAGCAAGCATACTTTCTGGTGGGTAGGCATTCAGAGGATTGGTATTCAAAACAGTGTAGTAATCAGGAAGATCTTCGGCTTTTGCCCACGTTAACGCGTTGATATCGAGTGCTGCCAAATCTTCAGGTCGATTAGCCGCAAATACCCAAGAAACCGGCAATGCGGAAACGGCAGTAGCGGAAAGCGCAGCTTTAAGAAATTGTCTTCTGTCTAAACTCATTGAGGTGACCCTTTTTGATTCAGTGTGTAAAAGTAGTTGGCTAGTTTCTCGATATCATCTTCAGACAAAAGTTGAGCTACTTTAGACATGGTTTTGTCTTTGCGTTTACCACTCTTAAAGTTCGACAACTGTTCTGTAAGGTAAACCTTGTTTTGCCATTTCAAATTGGGAATCGAAGGATATGATGTATCTTCGCCGCTACCGTGACAGGCAACACACATATTCGCTATTTGCTGATACTCCGCTGCTGTGACTGCCACAGGCATAAGGAGCAATATCAAAGCTAGAAAGGCTTGTCGCAAAGTTTATCCTTAGTATTTGAACGGTTAAATAGGTTAAGTGATTGTTAATGTCGCGCATTAAATCAAATTGATTTGTTTATTTAAATTCAAACATATTTAACCTTCGTTTATTAAAACTAAACGATCACCGGCACGGCTATGAGTGAGGCAACAAAGACACCGCTAGTGTGAGATTTAATGAAAGAAGTACGGCTTAGAAAAAGGTATGTAACGCAGAAATGATGAGGGTTAACCTGAAAAGGGTTCAGACAGAAAAGCAAAGTTTAAGAGATGAAGTTCAGGGAGCGAACAAGATGTATCGAAACGAGAGGATCTAATAGACTTAAGATACGCGCATAGGAAACGGTATTGTTGTTGTACCAAAAAGATGTTTGAAGTGAGACGATTACTGTAGGTTAAAATGAGTCAGATACAAAAAGACCACGCTAGGCGTGGTCTATTGCTTGGCTACTTCTCGATTTTAATATTCTCGACACGGGCCTTTAGTTTTTGTCCCGGTCTAAAAGTAACAACACGTCGAGCAGAAATTGGAATGTCTTCACCAGTTTTCGGGTTACGACCAGGTCGTTCGTTTTTCTCGCGAAGATCAAAATTACCAAAACCAGACAGTTTTACCTGTTCGCCATTTTCGAGTGCTTTACGAACTTCTTCGAAAAACACTTCAACCGTTTCCTTGGCATCCCGCTTGCTGTATCCGAGTGTCTCAAACAGGTTCTCAGCCAAATCGGCCTTCGTGAGTGCCATAAAACTTTCCTCAAAGCTATGTTAAACATTGCTACCATCGCCAGTAGCGCCAAAGCATTTACCCTATTCAATCAATGAGATAAGGTCATTTACAAGGAAAGTGTATGCCAAGCTTCTGATTTTCGCCAACTTTTTTATCTCAACTATTTAATTATTCTTTCAAATCAGAAAGATAACTCGCTTAAAATTTCACATTAATAGCTAAAAACCATCTACTCAACAGCTATCAAATGGAGTTATATTTCACAAAAACAAAAATATTCAGAATTTAAAACTTTAGCGACCTAAATAATAATTTTTGAGACTTTTCTCCGATACCCAATAAAATCAGCCACTTGATTTGATACGGGACTCAACAGAGGTTACTAAATAAGCGTTATTAAATATGAGATTTGTATCATTTCAGAATTTAATTCGAATTGGCCTGAATAAAACCTTACTGAATTACGCTTTCCCACGGAGTTACTTGTTTAGAAGTTAACCTAATAAAGCTCACCTATGCATAAACAACCTAACCAATACAGCTAGTATTGAACATGGCTGGTCGATGCTCCATCTACGTACCAGTTTGCTCCAGAAACAAAACTCGCAGCAGGACTCGAAATAAAGGTTACCACGTTGGCAACTTCATCAGGGTTTGCCAATCGGCCCATTGGGTTTCTTTCGAGAACTTTCTGGAAGGTCTCCGGATCTTCACGCTTACACCTCCCCCAAAGGCCATCAGCAATATAAGTATCTCCCGGTGAAACGGTATTAACCCTTACCTTACGGACGTAGGTCAAAGCCAGAGATTTCATGTAATGCGCAAGCGCGGCCTTTCCGGCGCCATAAGCATTAGCGTGACAAGCGGTATATCCGCTCGCTTTCGATCCAATATAGGTGATTGCGGCGTAATCCGATTCAAGCAATTTGGGTAAAACCAATGTAATGGCATGCTGCGTTGCACCAATGTCCTTTTGCAGTACATCTTCCCATTCATCAGAAAGTGCACTCACGTTAGGAACAAAAACATCGATACGAGGAATAGACGCAATCCAAGCTTTCATTTGAGCCGGATCATGGGCGTCAACTACCTTGCCAACAACTCGTTCCGCCTTGTTTCCGAGCAGCTCATACAACCTATCGATTCGATGTTGAGAACGACCACAAAACCAAATGTTCGCTCCTTCGTTGGCAAACCCTTCCACTATTTTAGCCCCAATTCCGCTCGAGCCCCCTGTAACAACAACATTGATATTATCTAATCCCAAATCCATCGTAATCTCTCAAAGTAGTATTAACCATCTAAATTAGTATCGTTAATAGCCCCTTCCCATTCAAAACAAATAACAAAAGTGACACTATGTGATACATTGAGGGTATGAATAAGTAACAGGATAAAGTGATGGATACGCTCAACCGACAAATTTGTAGCGTTATAAAACGGCATTTAAAAAAGACAGGCATATCTTATAAAGAGGTTTCAGAGTTCACTGAAATGTCTGAAGTGAGTATCAAACGGCTTCTTAATGGCCATCAATCGCTTTCCATTCTCAAGCTACAAAAGATATGCGAATTAATTCAACGCCCTCTATCCGCAATTCTCTCTGAGGCAGAAGAATCATTGGCCTCGACCTCACTATTTACTGATGAACAAGATGCGGCCTTTTGTGGAGAGCCCGCGCTGTTTACTATTTTTCAAGAGATCGTTAATGAAGGGGCAAATGCTCAACAATTAATGGCTCGTTTTGACTTAAACAAACCTTCACTGCATATCTACCTAAGAAAGCTTGAACAGCTAAAACTGATTGCGATGTTATTCGACTTGAAGTTCCATGTCATTGTGCCTTCAAATACGGCTTTCTCTGAACACGCTCGATTTAGCGCGACCTTCAAGAATCAAGTCATCGATGCACTGAAACAAGCGGTGCAATATATTAATGCTGACAACAAACAAGCTTATTTTATTACGACCAAATTTAGGCTGACCGAAGAAGAATTTAAAGACTACAACCTTAAACTTGAAAAATTAATGTTAAAGACCGTAAAACTCAGCCAATCACGCAGTCGAATGACCGAAGGGTTAAACGACTATGCCATTGTCGATATGGGTGCCAAGGGTATTTTCCACCCAACACTCAAAAAGCCAGTAAACTTGGTTTAGGAACAGCTCAGTACGCTCATTATCCCGTAGTAATTCCTTCGCTCTTATTGCGTAGCGAGCCTCCTCGCTGCGTACCCAACCCAGAACATATATCGATCATTCCCTTGAGTAGTAACCCTAAACAATGACAACAAAGTTTGTTTCTCACAATAAAATGATATGTTATAACATATCTACATAATTTCTAGTTTTGTGGATTGAATGAGAGATATTGAAGAAATCATTGAGCATGTAAAACAAGGCTGCAAAGTCAGTGGCAAACAATTTACGGCAAAACGACAGTTAATACTGCGAGCCTTGATACACGCCAACAAAGCACTTTCTGCGTATGAAATCGTTGAATATTGTAAAGAGCACTTTGATCAGCATGTTCAAGCAATGTCGGTTTATCGGGTATTGGAGTTTCTTGAAGATCAACACTTAGCGCACAAACTTAAAGTCTCTAACAAATACATACTCTGCGACCATATCCTTTGCGAACATGAGCATGGTATTCCTCAATTTTTAATTTGCTCAAAGTGCGACAAAATCAGTGAGCAAACCATCGACCCTGCCACGATTAATGGACTTCAATCCCACGCTAAGAAGGAAGGATTCACTGTAGTCAGCCCTCAATTAGAGATTAACTGCGTATGTGATGAATGCGTCGATACATAAATGCCCGGCTCCATCAATGGTGGCAACCCATTAGCATTACGAAAAAATAAAAGAGCTCAATATGTTAAGAAGAAACCCTAGTGGCCACATGCCGAATGTCTCGGAAACCGCCTTCATTGACCCAACGGCCATCATCTGTGGCAAAGTCATCATTGAAGATAACGTGTTTATTGGCCCCTACGCCGTCATTCGCGCCGACGAGGTCAACGAAAAAGGTGACATGGAAGCCATCGTGATTAAGCGTGATACCAATATCCAAGATGGCGTGGTTATTCATTCAAAAGCAGGTGCCGCGGTGACCATTGGTGAACGCTCGTCCATCGCCCACCGTTCGATTATTCATGGCCCTTGTGAGGTCTGTGACGACGTCTTTATTGGCTTCAACTCCGTAGTCTTTAATGCGGTGATTGGCAAAGGTTGCGTAATTCGCCACAACTGTGTGGTAGACGGACACGACTTACCTGAAGGCTTCCATGTCCCACCAATGACTAACATCGGTTCAGGTTTCGATTTGAACAGCATCTCAAAGGTCCCACCTGAGTACTTTTCGTTTTCAGAATCGGTCGTTTCAGCAAACCATACCCTTGTTCAAGGTTACCGGAGAATTGCCAATGAGCTCTGATAAAACGCCGATCTTGGGTGTTCCGACCAACATCATTACCGGCTTTCTCGGCGTAGGTAAAACCACTGCGATTCTCAACCTAATGAAGAACAAACCCGCAGATGAAAGCTGGGCTATTTTGGTGAACGAATTTGGAGAAATTGGTGTTGATGGCAGTTTGATCCAAGGGAACGACAGAAAAAAACAAGTATTTATTCGTGAAGTACCTGGCGGCTGTATGTGTTGCGCGGCGGGCTTACCGATGCAGATCGCACTGAACCAACTGCTGTCAGAAGCAAAGCCCGATCGCTTATTGATTGAACCTACGGGGCTTGGACACCCGAAAGAAGTGTTAGAGGTCTTGTCTTCAGAGCATTATCGCAAAGTGTTGTCACTGCAGAAAAATATTACTTTGGTTGATGCCAGAAAGCTCTCTGACACGCGCTATTCTGAACACGATACTTTCAATCAGCAAATCACCATTGCCGATACCATTGTGGGTAATAAAGTCGATCTCTACAAAAGTGGCGATGCAGAACAACTGGCTGAGTACGTCGCACAGGTTTGTCACCCAGACACCAAACTCATATTTGCCCATCACGGTAAGATCCCTTCCGACGAGTTCTCTGGAAACACCAATTTTTACCATCATCAAGCTCATGGGCACCATCATCACCATGATCATAAACAAGATAAGCCACTCGCTTCTGAATTACCTATGCCAGAAAGCGGCATGATAAAGGCGAGTAACCAAGGTGAAGGGTTTGAAAGTATTGGTTGGCGATTCGCGGCTGACAAACTGTTCGACCGTCAGCAACTGCTTAAGGTATTAGTTGGGCTCAAAGCTGAACGGATGAAAGCGGTGTTCATTACTCAAAGCGGTATCTTTGGTTACAACCTTACGGAAGATGGTCTAACAGAGTGTGAGTTGGATGAGTGCATTGAAACCAGAATTGAGGTGATTGGTCAGAGCATCGACAGTGACCTAGAAAACCACCTGATTCAATGCTTAGTCAGTTAATCAATGAGAGCAAATAAAATTATCTAAACTATCTCAGAAAACTAACCACTCTTTAAATCGAACCATTAACTCAACAAGGCGTACTTTTAAGTGTTGGACTCAATGGTCTATAGTTCATATGGCAAGCACTTAATGTTGAACGAAAAAGTTCGGTATATCATTGGTCTTTTTCTGATAGCTAAACGATATAGTCTCAATCACGTTCCTCCTATAGAGTGCGTACCGCATCCTTTTAATGAATCAGCTTAGGCGACCAAAATGTCAAAACACACAATCAAAGTACTATTACCTTTACTCCTTCTTCCATTGTCAGCTTTCGCTTCTGACTGCTCACAAAAGATTGGTTGTGAGAAAAAAGCGTGTGAGATTGAAATGAAAATTGAGATCGCCAAAGCCAACGGATATGACAACAAGCTAGAAGGACTGACAGACGCTTTGGACCAAGTAAATACATACTGTACCAACGAAGAATTAAAATCAGAGTTAATCGATGACATTGAAGACGCGCAAGAAGAAATCGTAGAGTACAAAGAGGAACTTCAAGAAGCGCAAGACTTCAACGAAGACGACAAGGTCGCTAAGTACAAAAGAAAAATATCCGAAGAAAAAGCAAAGGTTGAGGAATACAAACAAGAGCTTTCGACATTAGATTAATGTTTGACTCAATGATTAGGAAACGTGAACAATCATCGCTAAACCATTATTTTATAAGGCCTCGCAGTTGCGGGGCCTTTGTATTTAAACTGGACTGTAATGCGATGACCTCTATGTGTATTGGCCATCAAACACATGTTTACGACTGCTTTACTACTTTTCCCACTAACTTGGCAGTACCAGATCCCGCCGGCTTCACAATCAAACCGATACCAACTAGAAACAGTACAGATGCAACCACTTGAGCAACTGACAGTACCTCGTCATACATAAAGTAACCACTGATCAATGCGAAGATTGGCACTAGCAAGGTTAACGGTGCCGTCGTGCTTAACGGGTATTGGATTAACAACTTATTCCACACCCAGTAACCAAATAGCGTGGTTGGGTAAGCCTGAAAAAGCACTGCAATCGTTGTGTTCCAATCCCATTGTTCTATCCCCTGCCAAATAATTTGGTCACCGTGCAGCATCACGGCAAACAACACTAATGGCACCGGAGCAAACAGCATGCCCCACACGTTAAACGCAAAGGCCTGAGTGGTCTTAGACGCCTTAACAATCACGCCCATTAACGTCCAACTGCACGCCGCAATCATAATCAAGATAACGCCATTGAGTGTCACATTGCCCGTTGCTGCAGAAACCAACACCGCCAACGCGCACATCGCTAACATCGCACCCATTAACTTGCGAACCGACGCACTTTCTTTGAAAACCCATACCCCAACGGCCATACCGATTAGTACATTGGTTGATAGCAATACCGATGAAAGCCCAGAAGAAAGCCCAGCGGTGATTGACCATGAAGCCATGCCCCAAATACCCACACCAAATACAAAGCCATAACTCACTAAATAACGCCAAGCGACCTTAGGTCTCGCCACAAAAAATATCACTGGAATCACCGCTAGCGAGAAACGCGCGGCCGTTGCCAACAACGGATGAACATTGGTCACACCCATCTTTATCATCGAGAAATTGAATCCCCAAATTGCCATCACGAACACCGCTAACAACAAATCATTTCTTTTCATACTGACCCCTCCTTTGTTTTGAAAGAGTATCCCTTGATCAATAAAACCAGTACAGATACAATTTTTACAATAAAAACCAGTACAGTTGACAACAGTCGTGACCATGAGTATCTACAGAAAGCTTGCTAATCAATTTATTGATGAGATTGAAACAGGGAAAAGACCCGAAGGTGGGCGCATGCCTTCGCTGCGTCAATTAGCTAAACAACAAGCCATCAGCATGTCGACCGTAGTGAGCTGTTACCAAGAGTTAGAATCACAGGGTTGGATTCATTCTCGACCGCAAGCGGGCTATTTTGTCTCGCCTCACAAGCCTGTTCATTCAACGCCTGAGTGGGCACAGTTTGAAAGTAAGGTTTCCAGAGTTAGACAAACTTCATCGACTCACAATTCTATCAATGGGCCTTTAGGGGTCTCTAGCACCGCCAATGATGAACAATCGATTGTAGAACTAGAACGTAGTTTCCGACGCTCTATCAAACGTATGGGAGACAGACTCAACCATTATCCTGATACACAGGGCGATCCGATGTTAAGACAGGCTTTGTCGACCCACTTCGCCAAGCTCGATGTGCACTTTTCACCGGAAGAAATGGTGATCACTGCTGGCTGCATGTCGGCAATTAAAGCTGCTCTTGAATCGTGTACCAAAGAAGGTGACACCATTGCCATCAGTTCTCCTTGCTTCAACGGTATTTTGGAGTTGCTTGGCAAGATGTCTCGTCAGATCATTGAGATCCCGTCTTTGGATGATGGTGTCGACCTACAACAACTGGAAACACACCTGAAAAATAAACGTGTGGATGCCGCTATCTTTTGTACCTCACATATGAATCCTCAAGGGATCAATATGTCTGCTAGTCAAAAGCAGAAACTGGCTGAATTGGCGAATCACTATCGAGTACCAATCATTGAAGACGACGTGTATCTAGAGCTCTCATATTCTTCACATACACCACTGCCTGCAAAATACTATGACAAAGGTGGGTACGTGCTGTGGTGTGGTTCGGTATCGAAAAGCCTGTCGCCAAGTTATCGTTTAGGCTGGTGCTTACCGGGAAGATATTTAGACGAGTACAAGGCTCAGTTTTCTGTAGCAAGCTACGGTGTTGCCCTACCCACTCAGCTTGCGGTTGCTGACTTTATCGAATCTGGCCAATACGCTAAACACGTTAGAAGAAGATGTACTCAGATCCTTTCGTTGCGTCAGCAATACCTTAGTTATTTAGCCCAGCACCTTCCTCAAGACGTGAAGATAAGTAACCCACAAGGTGGCATGGTGCTCTGGTTGCAAATCCCAAATTTGAACCAGCAAACTTTTGCTCAAGCGGTAGCTGAACAGAATCTTGATATCAGGCTCGGACACCTGTTCAGTACGCTCGAGCTCTACAGCAACTGCCTACGCATCAATTTTGGTTATTCGCTTGAGGGAGAAGCCAAGCAACAGTTGGATGACTTGATTAAGCTTATCCACCAATGCGTGAACGGTTAGCCTTACCCAATCTGATTTGCTCATCATTGGTACGTATTAGTTGTTTGACTTCGACTTTATCATGGCCTTCTTTGATCGCTTTTATTGATAACTTTTTCATAGCTATTTGTCATAAAGGAAGAGGCTATTATTCCGATTAAACCTAGGCTAAAGCCCCGTACCGTAAGGAAATTCAATCACCTCAAAACCCATAAATACTGAGTTTGCAAGCACCCACAAAATTATGCAACTTAGCTAATGACACGTCACTTTTTGTCGTCAATATACAACCGTCAGCGCTGGCGTTATCCTGTATTTGAAGAGAACTATTATGAGTGATAAAACCAAAAAAAAACCACTACCTTCCTTTATTGAAGAACGCTTGAACTTCTATATTCAAGACCTGATTACCCAGAACCAAAGCCAGAAACACTTGGTTCTGGGTAAACGTCCACCGCGCAACGCTGTTGTCATGCAGAGCAATGACTATCTAGCCCTGTCACACAACAAGCCGATCCAACAAGCTCACCAAGCTGCGATCAGTGAACACGATGACAACGTGGTGATGTCAGCCATTTTCCTGCAAGATGAAGAGTCTAAACCTGCGTTTGAAACCGAACTCGCGAGCTATGTAGGAATGGAAAGTTGCTTGCTTTCTCAATCTGGCTGGGCGGCCAATATTGGGTTACTTCAAACGATCTGTCCGCCAGATACGCCTGTGTATGTTGACTTTTTGGCACACATGTCGTTATGGGAAGGCATTCGCGCTGCCGGTGCAATCGCCCATCCATTTATGCATAACAATATGAGTCACTTACGTAAACAACTGGAACGTCATGGCTCTGGTGTGATTGTTGTCGATTCGGTCTACAGCACTATAGGCACCATTGCTCCACTCCGCGACATCTACGAAATGGCGCAAGAGTTTGATTGCGCAGTTATCGTAGATGAATCGCATTCACTGGGCACGCATGGAGAAAATGGTGCTGGCTTAGTGCAAGCTCTTGGGCTCACTAATCAAGTCGACTTTATCACCGTCAGCTTGGCCAAAACCTTTGCTTATCGCGCAGGCGCAATCCTCGGGCCTAAACAGCTATCAGATACCTTGCCGTTTGTCGCATACCCAGCGATTTTTAGCTCAACTGTGTTGCCGCAAGAAGTGATTCGTTTAGAGAAAACCTTGGAGGTGATTAAAGGTGCAGAAGATAAACGAAAAGCATTATTTGAACGCGCTAAATCGCTCACCACAGGCCTCAAGCGGATTGGCTTTAACATCCGTAGCGAATCTCAAATCGTTGCGTTGGAGTGCGGTAATGAGAGGAATACAGAGCGAGTACGCGATTTCCTTGAACAGCGTGATGTGTTCGGTGCAGTGTTCTGCCGCCCCGCTACGGGCAAGAACAAGAACATCATCCGATTTTCAGTGAATGCCGACATGACACCACGAGACATTGACCATGTGCTCACGGTTTGTCACGAAGCGTACCATCACCCAGAGTTAGAGTTCGTGTAACTCTGTACACACCAATTCTATAACTAACACAAACGGCAGGACTGAATGGACGCTATCATGTCGCTAAACAAAAAGAGCCCAGCAATTCGCTGAGCTCTTTCTTGTGTTTGTGTTCGCTGAAAAAATGGCCGTGCGCTTCAACCTATAACATTCACTAAATCCAGTGAGCAATCTTATCGAACAGTCGGTTTTTATCTGCCGGTTTGACGATAAAGTCTGACATGCCTGACGATTCCATTTTCTCCAAAGTGACTGGCGAACTGTCACCCGTGTGAGCAATGATTGGTACCGAAGAGTACGCTTTATTAGCACCTCGAATTCGGCGAGAAGCTTCCACACCATCCATGATGGGCATTTCGATATCCATGAGAATCAAGTCGATCTCGTCGCCCTCTAACGCGTCTAATGCTTGTTGGCCATCTTCTTTCTGCACAACATCAAAACCCTGCTTTTCCAGTAACATCGCAGTAAAACGGCGCAAAGACTCGTTGTCATCCACTACCATAATCGTTCGCTTATTTGCAGCCTCTAGCGGTTTTGTAGGTGCAGCTGGCATCACGTAATTGGAATCGAAAAGTAAGCGGTCGATGGTCGCTTTAGTATTAAGCAGCCAAACTTGTGTTTCCACCCAAATCGGCTCGAAAGAAACGTTGCGTACACGCTTAATAGGATGATGCTCATACAAATAGATGATTCGCGCTTCAGTGAACGAAAGCAGTGACTCAATCCTCTCTAGGCAACTGGCTCGTAAGTCCAAGCTCTCCATATCAACGAAAATCAGATCGAATTCGAACTGGTATTCCTTGTTCTTAAGCGCAGATGCGACATCTAAGATAGCGAGTTCAAAGCCCATAAAACGCGATATTTCGGTCATTTTACTGGTCAGAATCTTCTGGTCGCTCACCATCAATACAGTCTTCAGCTTAGTGAGCTCACTCTTGATCTCTTTCACTGTATTTGAAGTCAAAGATGGGAACGTCATCGTAAACTGCGTCCATTGTTCCACTTCTGACTGACACTTAATCTCACCACCAAACGAACGCATCACCTTCTTACAAAATGGTAAACCCAGTCCGTAATTACCCGACTGGCCCGTGGTGTAAAAATCTTGGAAAATGCGTCGAATCAACTCGCTTGAAATACCCGCACCGTTATCGGTGACCATGATTTGATTAGTCACTTCATCACTACACATCGTGACATGAATATGAAAATCTTCTGGGCTGCGATGATGGAATGCGTTCTTGAATAAGTTATACATGACGTACTTCAGCAAGGTGTCACTGCCCAAGAAATCAAAATCGCTTTGTACATCCAAAGATATCGCAGATTTATCGGCTGAACGCTTGTAGTTAAAGCTGTCTATTGCATCCTCAACCACCGCTTGCGCTGAATGCTTTTTGAATGTTGAACGAGACACGCGGTTTTCATCAATTGAAGTCAGCAACAGGTCAATCGTCTCGTTACCTGAGTGAATAATCTCCATCGCCTCATCCCCCACTTCACGCAACTGGATAACTTCTTCATTGCTCAGCGCGTATTGCCCTTTATGGTCGCCACTTTTGGGGTTCGGCAATATGGACTGCATGACATCGATAGAGGTCAACAAGCCACTTAATGGGTTTCGCATCTCATGGGCAATACCAGCCCCAAAAGATTTCGCCAATGACACCTTGTTCTCGTGTTCCACCTGATTGCGAAAGTAGAACAAGTTACCGAATAAGTAGATAAACAAAAAGATTGGCACATGTGTCCAGTCCATTGTGAGTTCTAGATAGAAGCCTTGTGCCACCCACGCACAAAACGTCGCAATTCCGATTCCGGCAAAGGTTTGAGCGAACATGACTTTAGTTACGTGCACCAACAAGATATGCAGGAATATGGCCGACATGAAAGACATGACCCAAACGTTGGACCAATTGTTCATCAGCAGCATGTAGAAGAAGAAGCACGGTAAGCAGAGGGTTATCGCAACTTGATAATAAGCAGGAAGGTATTTGCGCCAGTCAAATGGGACACGATTACGAAAAATAATGCCGAAGAATAATACAGAACAAGCGAGACGCAGCGATAAGTTTTCATAGGGTTGAGGGAACAAAAACTCCCACACAACGTAGTAGATCGGGAAGCCGACAAAGCCCATCCATCCGACGAGAGTAAGGTTTGGTTCTGCGTACTGATAAACTTTGCGAATAGCGTTCATACGGAATACTTTATTAACTAAGCCCTAACGTTTACAAATTCTATGAATGAATTTTTGTTCTTATATTTTGTCACGGATTATATTACACATCGCCTCCGAGCAATGAGGTTTCAATCAAATATATATCAAGGTTTTTGCTTTTAAACTTGAATTGGAGTCAGTATAAATACTGATAAAAGTAACAAAAGCCTTTAGCGGATTCAGAATAACT
The DNA here is from genome assembly GCF_057785995.1 of Vibrio sp. QJM3NY_15. Taxonomy (NCBI): domain Bacteria; kingdom Pseudomonadati; phylum Pseudomonadota; class Gammaproteobacteria; order Vibrionales; family Vibrionaceae; genus Vibrio; species Vibrio sp. QJM3NY_15. The sequence goes on along the minus strand of NZ_CM173517.1, from coordinate 1,521,489 downwards.
AAAGAGCCTTTGGCCGATTCTGAATAGATAAAGACCCTTTGGTCATGCGTGCTCAGCGAGCACAGCCGAGCACACACAACTCCTCAATGTTATATCGAATCAACTGGCGTGCGTAGCTAACCAAGATGTTTAGCAAACTAACACGCGCAGCTAATTGAAATTTACAACTAATTGATATGTAGAACTAACTGATATGTAAAGCTAACTAAGCTCCAATTTCATATTGATAGTTACTATTTCTTGCTGCCATTTCTGTTGAAGATCTGGCTTTTGATGTTTTGCTTTTCGAGACTGGTCTTGTGTCAGTAACTCTTCCAACTCCAACAGCCTTTCCAAAAGCAACTCTTCATCGTTTTGTGCCGTATTTGAGTGGTGATTTTCGCTAAACTCAGATTTGGATAACAACACCGATCTTGGCGCTGTCTCACTCGCCTCTAAGCTAACGACCTGATTACCGACAGACATGGCCTCATAAACCGCATCTAAGTAAGTCATTTCCACCAGCTGACCATCACTGATATACCAGAATCGATTACATGAACTCTCGATGAGTTCTCGATCATGGCTGACCAACAACAGCCCTCCTTCAAAATGAGTCAAGCAATGCGCTAACTCTTCCTTACCTTCAATATCAAGATGGTTCGTTGGTTCATCCAATAACAAGAAGTGATACTTAGCCAAAGATAGCCCGACAAACAGTAAACGAGAGCGCTCGCCACCGCTTAATTCTGCGATCTTTTGATCGTGTCTTTCATAAGAAAAACCAGCACTGATCAGAGCCATTTTTCTTGCTTCCTGCGACACAGGATAAAACGGGTACAGCGAGTCTATTAATGAGTGCTCATCGCACAGTTGGTTCAAGCTTTGATCGTAATAACCCACTTCGGCTTGCGGATGAAAGTAACCATTATCTTCAAGTTGAGAGGCTTGATAGCTTGCCCATAACACCTTCAACAATGAAGACTTACCTGCGCCGTTCTTACCTAAGATGGCGACTCGGTCACCGCTTTTTATCTGCTGGAACAGAACTTCAAACAAAGGCGCTTGATCTTGCGCGGCTGCTATTGGTACCGATGCTAATTCAAGTAAGCGGTTAGCTTTCATCGACTCACCAGAGAGACTTAGCGTCCAAGGTTCAATCGTATCCAAACGCGTCATAGTCGTTCGTAAACCGGCAGCACGTTTCTCCATACTTTTGGCTTTGCGTGCTAGGCCTTCATTATCGAAATCCCTACCCCAAATAGCTAATCGCTGTGCACTCTTTTCTATGCGGTTGATCTCTTTTTGTTCCACCTCTTGTCTTTCAACGTCGGCGCGATCTTTTTCTTCTAACGCCTTTCTTGCTTCAGTGCAGGTTTGGCTGAAGTATTGCAGCTTTTTGTCACGTAACACCCAAGTACAATTGGTCACATGGTCGAGTAGCCTTTGGTCATGCGAAACCATGACAAAGGTGCCTTTCCAATCCATCAGAAATTGCTCTAACCAAAGCAAAGTTGGCAAATCTAAGTGGTTGCTCGGTTCATCTAACAGTAGAACATCAGGTTCGACAATTAAGGCTCTAGCCACCAAGACTCGCGCGTATTGACCACCACTTAAGGTATCAATTGACTGACCCCAATAGCTTTCGTCAAAACCTAAGTTAGACAAGATGATTTGAGCGCGCCATTGCTCAGAGAGTTGGATCTCAGATGGGAGATTATCGATAACAGCATCAAGCATCGACATGCTCAACAGGCGTTTAGGCAGATGTTGCTCAATAAGCGCGACTTCAGCATAAGAAGCAAAAGACACACTGCCGATAGAGTCAGGTAAGTCTTTGTTTAATAGACGTAGTAAGGTGCTTTTCCCACATCCATTGCTGCCAATTATGCCAATGCGGTCACCCTTTTTAATGGTGAAAGAAAGCCCATCAAATAAGCGGCATGATGTTAGATCGTAAGAAATGGATGATGTAGATATTAATGTAGTCATGTGTTTACTCAAGTTTCAAGCGCACGAATGCGCTGTCGTCATTTGCTGACAACAACCAAGTAAACTAGAGTGAAGAAACTCTATAGAAGTTTAGTTTTAAATGCTTCGCTCAAGTTTTGGTTATCGCAGCACGATAGTGTTAAAACTTGAGTTTTGGTCGTACCAAAAAATATGCGCAAAGTTAAATTTACACACTTTCATAAAAATCCTCCTTATTTGTATTGAGTTAAACATTAGCGCTAAAAATAAATCACATTGACCTATGAGTCAAAATATTTAGTCGTATGCGACTTGGCCTCAATTTACCCAAAACTTACGTAAGCTAAGTCACCGTGACTCTATGCATTTTTCTTGGCGTGTCGCCGTAATCAATTACCGCGTAATGCTGCGTTACTCTGTTATCCCAAATAGCCATGGTTCCCTTGTCCCATTTGAAACGAACTTGAAACTCAGGGCGTCGTGCAATTTCGAACAGTTGGTTAAGTAAAACAACACTCTCTTGTCGGTCGATCTCGTTGATATAACGAGTAAACTGTTCATTGATATAGAGCGTCTCTTTACCCGTTTCAGGATGAATTTGAACAACCGGGTGAATCACTGGGGGATTTTCTTGAGCCGTTTTGATTAACGACTTATGCCAATCAAGCTCAATCTGATCCGATTCTATACCTTCAAACGCCACCAGCGAATGAGTCGCTGATAAGCCTCTCAGCTTTACTTTCATGTCTTCATCTAACGAATCAAACACAGCAGTCATAGAACACCAAATCGTATCCCCTCCCACATTGGGTACATGCTGAGCATGCAACAGAGAAGCTTTCGACGGCAATTTGCGCCATGTTAGATCCGTATGCCAATAACTTTCCATCGGAGCATTGCCACGCGTTGTTTCTATCACGCTCACCTGAGGTACATGCTCGACGCGAGGAAAAAACGGATGCGCTGGTTCGAGTTGTCCAAATCGCTCTGCAATCATCAAGTGCTGTTTGGGCGAAAGGGTTTGATCATCCAGAAAAATCACTTGATGGGTTAGAAGCGCCTGATAAACCTCATCAAGTTCAGTCGCACTGCATGTCGCGAGATTGACTCCATGAATACGAGCACCGATGTGAGGGGTAATGAGGTCTATTTTCAACATAAATTCGCTTATTGATGATGTGACATTTCAGAGTCAATTTAGATACTGACTATTAAACCGGACAAATACGCCATTTCTTTCAATCCTACTCAACATAAAATGGCTTTACTTGGAAAACAAAAAAAGAGCCCCTAAACTGGCGCTCTTTTCGTTTTTTGATACTTCCTGTATCCGTAGACAAGTCCAATCTGTAGTACCTTCACCGAAAGCCAGATCATCGATATCTCCAGTTGTGTATCAACTTAAATCTAGCACACAATCTTCAAGCTTTTCTGAGATACAACCGAGATAATGAACTTAGTGCCACTCCATCTCACCGCTTAACACTTTGGCACCCAGCTCTAGGTCGCCTTCCGTTGCCTTAAATTGTGGGTATGCTCTCTTCACATAATCACTGATATCAACAGACGTTGGATTGCTTGTGCTTGCTAACGCCTTTTCAATATCAGCCACGTAATCCAATGTAAATTGAACGCCATTAGTACCCGTTGGCATTTCACCTAAGTAGTGACCCGGAATGACAACTTCAGGCTCAAGTTCTTTCATACGCTCTAATGATTGTGACCACTGGCTACGAATCTCTTTCGATGCAGTATCTGCCATCCATACATGCACACCGCTATACACCGACACACCACCAAACACGGTCTTTTCAGATGGAACCCACAGGTAAGCTTGGTGTGTATTGATTTCTCTCACTTCGATAGCTTCACCTTCTATCCTCAACGTAGTGTCGTTAAGCACGGTTGGAACAATGACTTTAGACGGTGCGTTGCCTTCTAAGATTGGGCCCCAGTATTCGAGCTTTGCATCTTTAGTGCGTTTGATATGTGCAACAACCGCTTCACTAGCTACGATCTCGACGTTTGGAAACGCCGCCACAATCGGTTCTAAGCCAAAGTAGAAATCTGGGTCGCCGCTGCTGATGTAAACCATCGACAACTCTTTACCAGTGGCTTTGATTTGCTCCACAAGATTTTTTCCATCAGCGACACTAAATTGCGCATCAAACAAAATCACTTCTTTCTCCCCCGAAACCAGTACAGAGGTTGCTGGGAATATCGCATTTTCACCCGGATTGTAATGAGTGATGTTTAGCTCAGCAGCAGAGACAACACTCGATGCTGCCAACATTGCTCCTAGGCTCATCGTTCCTAAAAGCGCGGTTCTCGATAGAAGAATTTTAGATAACTTTTTCATAGCTTGATTCCGTTATTTCGAGCTGAACACCTGCCAACTCATTGAGTGTGCAAACATCTTATTTGATTGGATTTAGATGAAATAGACATCAAATTAACTTTCACTGTTGCGACTTTCGGACATATACTAATTTTCCGGTAGCTATTAGATTCAAAAATCACTGGGTAATTAGAACAATGGATAAACTCGAGGCAATGAACGTCTTTGTCACCATCGTTGAGCGTGGCAGTTTGAGTGCAGCAGCAGAGCATCTTGATCTATCTCGAACCAAAGTCACGCGCTATTTGGGGGAACTCGAAAGCTGGATGGACACACGCTTGCTTCATAGAACCACTCGAAGCTTGAGCTTAACCAGTGCAGGGAAAGAAACACTAGAAGTCGCAAGAGAACTGCTTGCCCTTGAAGCATCGTTAGCGGGTATTCGAAACCAAAGCCGCGAACACTTAAAAGGTCAACTGCGTATTACCGCAAGCTACTCTATTGTCGATAGCTTCTTGATGGACGTGATCAGTCGCTTCATCGGTAAATGGCCAGAGGTCTCAATTGATATCGTTTCTACTGATCAAACAGTCAATCTTGTTGAATCACGCATCGATTTGGCAATTCGCATTACCAACGAACTAACACCGAATATTGTCGCGAAGCAGCTAGGTGAATGTCGCTCGGTGATTTGCGCATCTCCTCAATATCTAAAAGAGAAAGGTACGCCATCAAACGCACAAGATTTAGCGCACCACAACTGTCTGTCATTCAGTTACTTTGGCAAAACCGCGTGGACGTTTAATGGTCCTAATGGATTAGAATCTGTGCCGATTAAAGGAAATATCAGTGCCAACACCTCTGAGGTATTGTTGTCAGCCACACTTAAAGGCAATGGGATCAGCATATTGCCCTTCCCTTCCGTCGAAGGCTTGATACGAGATGGTCTGTTAGTGTCATTACTTCCTGAGTGGCAACCTAAAACACTCGGAGTGCATGCTGTTTACGGAACCCGAAAGCAAGTCACTCCGCTGTTAAGAGCCTTTATCGATCATTTATCTAGCGAGATGGAGCAATCAACAAGCTGGTAGATAAACTCTCTCATTAACGATACTGATGTGGAATAAGTATTATTAATTTTACTTATGCAGAGCTAAATTCTATCTTGGCTGCATTATCCAACACCATAAACAAACGCGATTACGCAGGGAAAAAGACGATGACCGCCATTACCGATTTAAACATTCTGCTAAAGTCCATGTCACCAGAGCTCATTGAAGGTGATTACGTTTTTTGTACTGTAGACGGGGGATTGACAGATTATGTTCAACTCGAACCAATCGCCACCTTTTGTGAAAAAGAAGGCTTAACCTTGGTGCTCGCTGAGGATGCCGCACGTCAAGCTCAACTCGATTTCGATGGTGTATTTAGCCTGATCACTTTGTCGGTACACTCCAGTCTTGAAGCTGTGGGACTAACTGCTGCCTTTGCCACCAAGCTAGGCTCATACGGCATTAGCGCCAACGTGATTGCTGGTTATTACCATGACCATATCTTCGTTCAAAAAGACAAAGCTGAAGCCGCAATGAGCGCGCTTAGAGAGTTTTCAGAAGCTAGCTAACAAAAGTGCGTTCTTCAGACACAAAAAAAGCGACGTAATCTACGTCGCTTTGGCTTATTGCTTACTGATTACTCACTGATCAGGCATCAGTGAATGAAACAGTTAAGCAAGCTTAAAAGTCGCCACTTTGTCGCTTAAACCAGCGGCTTGGCTTTTAAGTTCGTTCGACTCAGTTAAGCTGTCCTGCGCGCCCACAACTAAGTGGTCAGTAACATCTTTAATGGTCGTAATGTTTTGGGTAATTTCACCCGTCACGTGCGTTTGCTCTTCAGCGGCGGTCGCGATTTGAGTCGCCATATCGCTAATCAAAGCCACTGCAGTATTGATCTCTTCAAGCGCGTGCGAAGCTCTGTCTGCATCTTCTACTGAATGTATTGCCAGTTTAGAGCTGCTCTCCATCAACTCAACGGCTTGGGTCGTTGTACGCTGTAGAATATCAATCGTTGATTTGATCTCTTCCGTTGAAGAGTGCGTGCGTTGAGAAAGCACACGTACTTCATCTGCTACCACAGCAAAACCACGGCCTTGTTCACCGGCACGAGCCGCTTCAATCGCTGCATTCAAAGCAAGTAAGTTGGTTTGCTCTGCAATGCCTTGGATTGTCGCTAATACTGTTGAGATCTCTTGAGCGTGCTTGTTTAGTTCGCTGATCACGTTACCCGCTTCATTCACTTCATTGGCTAGGTTATTGATAGAACCTTTCGTGTCGACGACCAGAGCGTGACCACTGTTAGTGCTTGTCGCTGAGTCTTGTGCAGCTTTCGCGGTTTGTTCGGCATGCGATGCAATCTCTTGAGTTGCACAGGCCATTTCAGTTACCGCCGTCGCCACCATCGTGATTTCTTGCTGCTGGTGGTTAAGTTCGTCCACAGAACGATTTGCACGCTGGGCACTTTGCTCCGACTGGCTGTTTAGCTGTTCTGATTGTCCACGAATATGACCAATCAACTGCTGTAAACTGCCAACAAAGGTATTGAAGTTATGAGCCAGCTCACCGACTTCGTCTTGGTTTTCAACATGAATTCGTTGAGTTAAATCACCGCTACCATTGGCGATTTGTGCCAAGGCTTGAGATACATGATTAAGCGGACGGAATAGAATCGTACACAGAAGATTGAACAATATGGTACATACGATCACAACCAACAGTGTCACCAACACTTGACCGATCACCGCATCAAATAACGGTGCAACCAACGAATCATGATTAACCACGCTGATGGTAATCAGGTTTGTTCCATCGATCGCACGCGCATACAGAACATAGTCGCTGCCGTTTAAATCTATCGAAGTGTCTTTCCCGCTTACCAACGCCTTTTGTACATCAGAAAAATCCAACCCAAGTGAACTGATATTCTTGTTCAATAGCTTAGTATCTGCGTGCGTGTAAACCGTGCCCTTATTAGTCGCGATGAACATGTAACCTTCACCCGGAAGAATCACTTTTTCAAGGCTATTAAGGATGTCGGTGATTTCTACATCTGCACCCAATACAACCTGCTGACCATGCAATTGCATTGCGGTACCCAGCGACACAACGTTAGTACCCGTTGCCGCAGCAACCGTTGGGTTGTCCATGAACACTTTACTTGGGTTTGCTACCGCATTGGTGTACCAACCCCATACGCGTGGATCATCATTGCCCGGTGGCAACACAACACCATTCGCATTCTTTTGTGAACCATCAGGGAATGCCAGGAAGACATTATCAAAAGAGGCAGAATCACGGACCTGTTTTAGGTGAGTTACCAAGCTTTCTTGTTTGGACTCTTTCGACAGAGAAGTGAGCGCACGCTCTTTGGATAAGATCCAATCTGACACGTATTGGTTGTAAGAAGCGGATGCCCCTTCCAAACGTTGTTCAACTTCAGTATCCAATCGTTGCAATGATGCACGAAATGAAAGTGCTTCGACCAAAATCCCCCCCAGGATGATGGCCATACTGGCAGAGATCGCCAGCTTATTCTTAAGCGAGAGTTTCTTTAACATAGAAAACCTATAATTTTTGTATAAATAACCGTGGGTAACAGAACCGTTCCCATGCGGTAGCAAGCCAATATATTTTACACATTAAAATAAATAATAGAACGGGCTAACCTATTGTATTATCGATATATGTGAACCAGAAACCAGATCCAGATCAACTCACAAGGACGAACGATATACGCTAAGGTTCAATATCAATAAAGGGGAATTTACGTGCCATGCCTCTCACTTCATTTATCATCAACCAAAATAGCGCTCACGTTATCAATGCATTAATCTTATACCTCGTTATGTACTCAGAGTTTTCCCATGTCCCGAAGCCAACGTCTCTTTGACCTGCTCCAACTATTACGTTGCCATAAATACCCAGTCACTGCCGACTACTTGGCTAGCGAGCTCAATGTAAGTACTCGCACCATTTATCGCGATATCGTGACGCTGCAAGCTCAAGGTGCTGAAATTGATGGTGAAGCAGGAGTTGGCTATCAGTTAAAACCGACCTTCACTCTCCCTCCGATGATGTTTTCAATGGGAGAATTGGAAGCATTAAGGCTTGGTGCTGAATGGATAGCCAAGCAAGCCAATGGTGAATTCAGTGAATCGGCTAGAAATGCCATTGCCAAGATTTCTGCGGTGTTACCTGCCAACCATCAAGCCAAACGCAGTGAAGATGTTGTGCGTGTTGCTTCAATCATCGAAGTCGCAGAGTTATCCATCGAACTGTCAGATATCAAGTTAGCGATTAAGCAACAGAACAAAGCTGAGATTAATTACACAGACGCAAAAGCTAATGTGAGTTCAAGAATCGTTTGGCCGATGTTGATTGGCTTATTCGAACAACACTATGTTTTGGTCGCTTGGTGTGAAACGCGAAGTGCGTATCGTAATTTCAGGCTAGACAGAATTACCGAATGGACAATACTTGAGGAAAAGTACCAGCGTACTCGTCATCACTTGATCAAAGATTGGCAGAACATGGAAGGCATTGCAGATAAAGTGATTCGCTACTGACAAAAACTGTCACAGGGTTTCGATACATTGCTGTGATCCCAAATCGGGCTCAACACAAAAGCCGAGTTAACTGCAACCAACACGGCAAATCCAATTGAACAGTTCAGGAGCTATTATGTTTACCATTGATTCATTTGTTCTTTATGTCATAGACATTCATCGCAGCATGGGCTTTTATGCAAAAGCATTTGATTGCGAACCAAAGCTTCTATCACCGACCTTTGCTGTTCTAGACTTTGCAGACAACGTTAAAATCACACTCAAGCAGGCTGACGTTCTAACACCAGAAAGTAACATCAAGGGTGGCGGCACTGAGCTCTCTATGCCTGTTGCTGATAAAGAGACACTGGAAAACCTCTATAAAGCATGGAAAGAGAAAGGCATTCAGTTTGAACAAGAACCAGAAAAATCGGTTTATGGCATCAACTTCCTTGCTGTTGATCCAGACGGACACCGTATCCGCGTCTTCGCTTAAATGAATAAGAGCAAGCTGCACTTAGCCGCTTGCTCATCTCACCTCATAAAAAGCTTACTAACCGAAATCTAACGTCAGCAATAATCGTGTCTCGTCAGATGAAGTAACGGGAGAACGATGCACAAGACCCACATTTTCATTGCCACTCCAACGATCCCCTTTCAATAGCGCCACATCACCACTCGCCATTTGTTGAATATCAGATTCATGAGTGTATAAGCCTGAAGCAGAATCGGGCTGTCCGTTAGCTCCTCGTCCTAGCTTCGAACGATCAACCACATAGTTAGGTAACCATTGCGTCGCGACACCATGATAAGTCGTCACTAAGCGGCAAGGTACTTGGTCAAAATGGAAACGAGGACACATCGCCTTATTCAGAACAGCGAAACGCAGCCCTACTTCTTCAAGCTCGAACAAGCAACAGAACATATCCACCAACTCTGCCATGTTTTCTAATAGCGCTTTAGAAGCCGTTCCGTCGGTCGCAAACTCTAATTTCTCAAAAGCGTTGTCGGGTGACAGACTAATAGACTTACTAAAATTTGGATTCGACGCGATAAACTCACCAATGGCACTTGTTAAGTCAGCATCAAACTTACGCTGCCAAATCGCGATGTTGATGTCACTTTGATAGATGTCGGCTAATACCGTGGGCTGCTCCGAAGCACTAACGCATGCCTTGAGACTCGCCTGATCTTTGATACTAACAGCCGAACTAATATTAAGTGGCTGGTTACTATTGGTTGACAAAGGCTTGGTTAACACGGCATTCATTACGTCATCTCCTTGATACATGCTTATCACTTGCCTCTTACTGCTACCATCATGATTTACAGAAAGAACCACAAAGATACGTTATAACATAACAACAAAGAATGAGAAATAACAACCTTAATATATATTCAAGCTTACGACATTAAGAAACATGTGGAGTATAATTCTATTAACATAGAACATAATTAGATTTCAATTGGTAATAATTATAAATGAGACTTTTCATTTTATATCATCTTATTAAAGTTAAAAAATGTACAAATATAATAAATATCGAACAAAACACACTCATAAAAAAGGCCAAATAAAACAGTGTTTTATTTGACCTTTTTTAGCGTAGAATAATAGGTAACTATAAAAATCGTGCCAACGGTACCCTAGTATTAAAGCCATTTAATGAAAACCACCGACCTTAATCTCATTCCCGTATTTGTCGCTATATTTGAAGAAAAAAATTTATCACGAGCAGCAAAGCGCTTAGAAATAACTCAACCTGCCGTAAGTAAAGCGCTGTCAAGATTAAGAGATGTGTACGAAGATACTTTATTCAACCGAACCCGATCGGGGGTTGAACCAACGAGTTATGCGTCGGCTCTTTACCCAGACATGTCCGCCATCATTGACAACTTCAATGCAACGTTATCGTCAGCAAACAACTCGTTCGATCCTGCTAGCTCGGTTCGCTCATTTTCAATCGCCTGTATGCATGCCACTGACTTTTTTCTTTTGCCTGAATTATTTGCAAAAATTCAAAAACTCTCACCCGGTATTTCCCTAGTTGTGCACCCTCTTACATCTTCCGACTATGAAAACGATCTAAGCTTAGGCAACTATGATTTAATCATAGGTTTACGTCCCATAGGGAATACAACCTTAAGGCATAAAACAATTCTTACTGACCAAATGAAGGCATGTTGTAGAACTGACCATCCAAGAATTGAAAGAAATATTATTTCCAAAGAACAATTTTATGCCGAAACCCACGTTGCGGTTACACGAGAGACGAATAGAGAGCACGTATTGTCGAACAACGATATGATGGCGCTTAAAGCTCGAAAAATCGTTTATAACGCTTCTAGTTTTTTTGAAACATTCCCCTTAATCGAACAAACAGACTGTATTGCTCTTTTACCATCCTTCATGGAAAGTACTTGTCGGGATAAGTTCTCAATTAAAATATTTGATCTACCTTTTGAATTCAGCGACATAAACATATCGATGTATTGGCATCCACGAAAAACTGTCGACTCAGCTCACAAGTGGCTTCGCAACCAAATATATGCAACAGCAAACAAATGATATTAGTACACGACTCTTTTCAAATAAGGGCTAAACAGAGGAGCTTAATGAACAAATACTACCCAATTAAAATTTAGTATCAATTTGATCTAAAAACATGAAAACTATTATTTAATATATAACCAAATTTCATATTTCAACTCGTCATAATCTTTCCGTTTTAATGAACTAACTTCACAAATCAGGATATTATGATGAGAAAAACTGATATTAACCCGCTGAAGCTTTGTGCTTTATCTGCAGCGATCCTAGTTGGCATAACTGGTTGTAACGACAGCGACAGTGATTCAAGTACAACGCCAATTGACGTAACTAACCCTATTGATGTAACTAACCCTATAACTACAACACAAGGTACGTTTGTCGATGCCGCTGTAGATGGCCTTTACTATACCGACAGCGAAAATAACTCTGGCTTCACTGAAAATGGCGGTCAATATACTGCATCATCAAATAGCGCGGTAACTTTTTACCTTGGTGGTGAAGGCGGGCTCAAAGTTGGTGCTGCATCTAACCGTGATGTCTTGAGCCCCTTTGAAGCGACAGGTACATACGAAAGAGCCGTCAACCTCGCTATTCTTCTTCAATCTGTCAATGTTGGTGGAACCGACGCAAACATCGTATTACCGGAAACGCTCTCGACTAACATGGACGACACAACCAGCAGTGCACTACATAAAATCAACCTAGACGACCAAGACACGGTTATCACTTTCCTAGAAGATCATATGGGGATGAATCAAGCTGACATTGTAAGTGAGGATGATGCAATCGCTCACATGAACGATTCTTTAGGCAAGTATGAGCGAGGCGAAGACTCATCTGTTCCAATGTTTCAGCGTGGTAGCGGTAACATCATTCGTGAAGTTAGCGTCAGTCAATATAAACTGACTGGTTTTAACGATGATAATTCTGCGAATCAAAAGGAATTTTATGTTCATGCAGACAAAACAACCGACGAAGACACGTTTAATCTAGTTCGTAGCTCTGCTCGCTGGGATTACAAACTCTCTGACAACGCTATTGTTTTCCTAGAGGGTAACAACGACTCAGGTTTTAGCTCTACTTGGGCTGGGCAATACTTATCTTGTGTTGCATTAGAGGGTGACTTCACCGTTACTGACGATAATCAAACCAAATGTAATGATCAACCAGCTACAACGCTCGCGCAATTTAATCTTAGCACCCCATTCTCGTACAAGTTTAACAACCCAAACGAAAGTGAACCCGAAGAAAGCTATAGTTATGACGATGAAGATATAAAAAACCACATGCCTTATGTTTTCGCTACTTCACAATCCGAATTGAACACCATGGTTGAGAGTGAACTTTACGATGACGCAAGCGCAGAAGACGTTTACAAGTGGCAATATAACATTTACTCACAGTCTTATGATGCTACAACGCAAGTACTTACGGTTTTGGATAAAAAGTTCAGCCTTGGTGACCAAGCAGATAAATCTGCGTCAAATGCTAGTGCCAGCGAATCTACTCGCTTCATTTACCAGATTGACGCTCAAGAAACCGACCGCTACGTCGACTTTGTAGGTACATGGGAACACTTAGAAACTTGTAACAACGGGGAACAAGCACGTTCTGAGTATGTATTTGGTGAAAAGGACATCACTGTATCTGGCCAAGAGTGTTCAGGTTCCACGCCAGTGGAGTTGGATGATGAGGGGCCTTATTCTTATGCCGATTTTTCTAACCTAGACTACTGGTGGTTTAACCAAACGGACCGAGCTTCAAAAGCAACGCTTGCCGAGTTAAATACAACTGTTCGCTTCTGTGACTCTGACGGATACGAAATGGGCAATGAATGTCCAAACGGAAAAGAGTACTTCGTAAAATGGTCATACATGCCAGCAGGCAAAGACTGGGATCAAGGTGTTTTAACTCGTCGTAAAATGCAACCAGATGGCACTTCGAATAACGTATCCACATACCAAAAAATAAACTAACCTATACTTGTGGGGCCGTATAGGCCTCACAAGCACAACTCCTGATTGCTACCTTAGTTTCTCATTCAACTAACTGTTCCCTTTGTAACATCAAATACTCTGCTTCTTGCGCTTGCTTCCAACAATTGACTGTTACCTATTGAGTTGCAGTAATTATTAAAATACTGACCTAAGCTTCTATCTACACTTAACGAAAAAACTCATCTATATGGTGACCACTTATGAAAAAACTAATACCTACGCTCGGTCTGTTTTGTACCCTCATTTCTGCGCCCTCTTTTTCAGAAACAGGCTACACGCTAGATCCAAAGTTATCGAACGTTACATTCGCAACCATTAAGAAGCAGTTTGTTGTAGAGCCCGCATCTGTAAAACCTCTATCTGGTGGGCTTACTGAAGACGGTCAATTTTCAATATTGTTAGACTTAAAGACCATCAGTACTGGAGTATCGATTCGTGACCAGCGACTCAATGAACTCTACTTTGAATCGATGACTTTCCCTGAAGTGAAGATCTCCGGAAAGGTTAACCCTGCAATGCTATCTGGCGACCCGAAAATTACGACCATCGCTGCCGAAGTTACCTTACACGGCACAACCAAAACCATTGACTTCCCAGTGATGGTCGTTCCGTCTGAAGGTTTTGTCATGGTCAATTCAACCTCAACCATCATCGTTGATGGCGCTGATTTTGGGATATCGACGGAAAACCTAAACAAGCTTTCAGCAACCGTCGGCGGGCTAGCGATTTCCGATAAAGTTCCACTAAGCTTCAATCTACTCTTCGACAAGTAATGGTTTAATACCGCCTCTTTCTGACTCCGCTTGAGCTCTCTCCATCCTATTAAGGCGAGAGCTTAAGAGGGGAATATCCCGTCATTCTTAATGCCTATAAAGTCCCAAACAGAGCCAGAACAAGGTTCAACAAAACCTAATTGCTCGGAACCAAAGACCAAATAGGTCATACTAGAGCCCTCATAGAAAAAGCCCATAGCAGCCAAAACCGCATGAACTCTATTAACCTCAGTAAACCTTTCACCCTAATCAATGGCCAAGTGATTAAGAATCGCCTATTTAAATCAGCGATGAGCGAACAACTTGGCGACAAACACCACAACCCGACAGTCGGTCTAGTTAACCTCTATCAACGCTGGGCGAACGGTGGGATTGGTTTGTCGATGACCGGTAACATAATGGTTGATAGGAATGCGCTCGGTGAACCGAAAAACGTCGTTTTGGATGAGCAAAGTGATTTAACCGTTTTCCGCCAATGGGCTAACGCTGGAAAGCAAAACGGCTCTCAAATATGGATGCAGCTTAACCACCCAGGCAAGCAGATCCCTAAGTTCTTATGCAATGAACCCGTCGCTCCCTCTGCTATATCATTAGGCCGAGGATTAGAGAAAGGCTTCAACACCCCAAGAGCACTCAGTGAAAGCGAGATCCATGGAGTTATTAATAAGTTTATCGTAAGCGCTAAACTCGCTAAACAAGCTGGCTTTACTGGCGTACAAATCCATGGTGCTCACGGTTACCTTGTCAGTCAATTTTTGTCGGCAAGACACAACCAACGCGACGATAAATGGGGCGGTTCATTGGAAAACAGACTTCGATTCGTACTCGAAGTTTATCGTGGTATCCGAAAAGAAGTGGGCGATGATTTCCCTGTTGGTATCAAGCTTAACAGTGCCGACTTCATGAAAGGTGGATTCACGGAAGAAGAGTCAATGCAGGTTGTAAAAGCGTTGAGTGAAGACGGAATCGACTTAATCGAAATATCAGGCGGGACTTACGAAAGCCCGTCAATGATGGGTTCTAAGAACAAAAGTGAACCGATAAAAGCAAGCACACTCAAACGTGAAGCCTATTTTATGGATTACATGGTTAAAGCGAGGAAACTGGTCAGCACGCCTCTCGTAGTCACTGGTGGCTTTCGAACCGCACAAGCGATGAATGACGCGTTAAATACATCCGCCACTGATTTTATCGGCATAGCTCGAACCATGGCGGTCGATCCTGACTTCCCAAATAAGTTAATTGAAAACCCAGAATACGGGATGCCACTAACCGTCCCTACTACAGGAAAGCCTTCATTAGATAGAATGGCGATGGTTGGATTAGTTTGGTACGAACATCAAATGTGGCGAATGGCCGCAGGAAAAAACACAGATCCTAGATTAAGTGCTCTTGGCGTCGTAGTTAAAACGATCTTAAGCGCAGGTTGGCACGCCTTCAAGAAACGCAGAGCGTAACGTGTTTGTCATATTTAGCGTATTTATTCCCGAGAATTTAAGCACTTATACTCCAAAAGATGTCGTTGATGTCACATGTCGTTACACAGCATGAAGCCTTAAGGCTTTACATCTTGGGCGAGGTAAACAACAATCCCTGAGAATAAATCCATAACATAATGTATTTAGAAATTATGAGTAATACAGAAAACAAAAAATCGAGCCCTCTTTTTGAAGTCGTGTTTAACGTCTTTCTTCCTTCCTTCATCCTAATGAAGTTCAGTGGAGAGGAGCATCTCGGAACTGGCTTAGCACTGCTTGTCGCACTTGCCTTCCCTATTGCTTACGGTGGTATGGAACTCATCCGCAACAAGAAGTTTAACTTCATCGCAGCGCTGGGCTTTGTGAGTGTGTTATTAACGGGCGGCATTGGTTTCTTCGAACTCGACACTCGTTGGTTGGCACTAAAAGAAGCATTAATCCCCGGCCTAATTGGTTTAGCGGTACTTGGCTCTACGTTTACTCGCTACCCATTTATCCAAAAAGTTATCTTCACTCCGGCACTATTGAATATCTCGCAGATTGAAGAGCGTTTGAGACAGTTTGGCAACCAAGCTAAGTTTGATCGTTGCCTAATGACATCAAATTACCTATTCGCAAGTACGTTCGCGTTCTCTTCTGCGATGAACTACTTTCTAGCGACTTGGATTGTCACCAGCCCAGCAGGCACAGTCGCCTTCAATGAAGAACTTGGTAAGCTGACACTTTACAGCTACCCAGCAATCGCTATCCCAAGCCTTCTGATGATGTTAGGTATTTTCTACTACATCTGGCGCCAAGTGCGCGACATGACATCATTAGAAACGGAACAGATCTTCATTACTAAGTAGCTCTTACCGAACGGCCTTAGAAAAACACCAAAAGCTCAGCACACTCGCTGAGCTTTTTCGTTTTACTCTCTCGTTGGTCAACAGATGGAATTTCATCTTTGGTTGATCAAATGAATCACATTTATAATTCGAGGCCCGTTTTCTTAGATTAGGTCAAGTAACTCGCTCTAAATCCATAATAATCAACGAATTTCATTGATTGAACCGACAGATGCTTTTATAGTCGATTTTGTTGGTTACTTTACAAAGCCCTACCCAATCACTGACATTATCTCAATTGCTATTGATAAGATCGTATCAGCTAGGTGCTAAAGGTAGACGCCAGCCGTACTCAATAAGGAATATAGATTATGAACAAATCTCAATTAGTTGAACACATCGCGACTTCTGCAGACATCTCAAAAGACCAAGCGGGCACAGCGCTAAATGCACTCGTTGAAGGCATTTCTACGACTCTTGCTAACGGCGATGATGTGTCTATCCTTGGATTTGGCAGTTTTAAAGTGAACGCCCGCGCAGCACGCACTGGTCGTAACCCACGAACTGGAGAAGAAATTCAAATTTCAGCGTCAAAAACGCCAGCCTTTAAAGCAGGTAAAGCTTTAAAAGAGGCATGCAACCTTTAATACCGCAATACAACAAGGAAAGTTACGATGACTACGCCAAAAGAAAAAGCGAAAACCAGTCGCAGTAAAAAAGCTGGCAAGTCTACTAAAGCGCAAGCCGAAACGCCTAAAACTCGTCAACGTATTGAAGAGCTAATGGAGCAGCGTGAATTGGCCAAACTGTTAGAGTTATAGATTGTTATCGTTCAAATGCCACTGCAGCTCTGTAGTGGCATTATTTGTTTAAGGACCAACGCCTACAACAAAGACCCCTCTCTCATAAGACCCCCTTCACGATTAATAGAGACAAATGCACAAGTTATGAACGCTAAGTAACTGATTCAGTTACATTGCCATACATACCCATACATACCCACATGACACTTTTCATTATCATCATTTCCCTTGTTGTTTATGAGATTAAAGGAAGTAATCGCGACACTGATGTGTTCGTGCAGTGCTTCTTTGTTGAGGTGATTATGAATGTAGTTCGCATGGGAATTGAAGCTAATGTCCATAAGAATAAAGGAAAGTACAAGGCGATAGTTAAGTTCGCTGTTCGTGCACTGTTTTATTATTCAGATACTAAAAAAATGAATGAGAATTTCAGCTCTGTCGAGAGAAAACTCTTGTTCAAAAAACAGCCAAATTTCCTCTCTAAGTTTGTCACCCCTTACTTGTGTACTGACTTCAGTAAAAAAGAAAAAATAGAAATACTATCAAAGCATTATGATTGGTTTGAAGACAAGTTCACGACACAAGCGCGCCATCAAATTTATAACGAGAGACTTAACCTTTTAGAGCTTGAGATCGACGAACAAACCTACTTGCTAAACCTAAGCTTTGAAAGAAATGCGAGAAAAGAAGGCGAACTCACCCTCTCCCTTACTGATTCCATGTTGAACAAAATGTACACCATCTCATTCTCCGTTTTTAACAATGATATCTACATTGGCGGTGTGCAAGGCGGAGCAAATGACAATGGCTTCAGTCGCACATTTACAAAGGCATTTTATGGTTTAAGACCCAAATCTTTCATGGTAGAAACCCTTCGATTAATGGCGACTAGCCTGGGAATTAATCACATTTATGCGGTCAACGAAACAGGACATGTCTCAAACTCATTACGCTATGGTAAGAAAGGGAAAGCGATAAGCCTCAAGTATAATTGCTTGTGGGAAGAGCACGACGGACAGCTACATGACAAATGTTTTTACGCTTTGCCTATCCAGTCAACAAGGAAAGACCTAGAGCCTCTTAAACGTCAGAAACGAAAACTATATCGTGAGCGCTATGCTTGGTTAGATCAGTACGAGCAAGACCTGCATAATGTAATCAGTCAGCACACCCACGGTACTGACATGACACCAATTCAACTAGCAAAAGCGAGCTGATTTAATTCTGTTGAATAGAACACTAGGCCTCGCAATCGCGGGGCCTTTGAGTTTCACTCATACGAGTCAATAAAGGCTTGAAGTGCTTGTTGGTCGATAATTTCCAACCCTTGTTGCCCTTTCTTGATGAAGCCTTTATCGAGTAAGTCTTTGACTGCTCTGCGATATACTCTGCTCGATGTACCGAAACGTTCGGCCTCTTGATTCACTTTATCGAAGCCGCCTAACACGGTATTGGTGTGGCTTTGCACCAACAAATCGTAGGCAATGTTGTAGGTAATCGAGTGTAAAAGGCGATTGGTGTAAATGCCCATCGAGTCTTGATAATCTTCCGCCAGTGCTGAGGCGAAAAAGAACATCATCTCCGGATTTTCATGTAGCGCCTCTGATAGTTTTTGGATACAGATAACATCAACCTGCATGTGTTCATCTGCGACGACATTCCATTGGCAAGGCGTTTGAGTGAAGAACTCCATCTCGCCAAATATATGATAGTCGCAATTCACTTCCCCCAGTTGAAAGCGTCGCCCATTAGCCGCAGAGATACTCATAGAAACTCGCCCTACCGGTACAACATAGAGATACTGAAGCTGCTCTCCTTGACGCAAGATTTCATCATTCTTATCAAAGTAACGCGAACTCACTTGGTGTTGGTAGATGAGAGCTTTAAATTCAGAACTTTTCTGTTCTAGGTAGTTTTTAAAACGTCCGCTTGAGTATGGTTCGATCTTCATACTAACTGTCTCTCATTGCATAAACTGCTGTTGATGTTATTGCGATTGTAGCGGCTTAAACCAATGGAGAGAACAATAAAAAAGCGACGGTCTCCCATCGCTTTTATCTTCAGTTTATTGCAGCTCTTACTGAGCGATTAATGCTTCCAACGCCGCTAATGATGCAAGTCGTTCACCTTCCATCATCACTTTTGCTTCATCGACATACTGTCCAACACCGTCTTTTACATCTTGTTCGTACAAAACCACATTGTTCAGGATGGAAGCGACGTTAACTCCTCTCAAGCGCGCAACCGTAAACAGTGCCGATGTTTCCATGTCTGCCCCCAAAATGCCTTTACCATTCCAGTACTTACAGATCGCCTGTTCGTCATCGGTATAAAAGCTGTCGTGTGAGCGCACCGTTCCTAAATAGTAAGGTGTTAATTGCTCCTGCAAGAACCCATCTAGCTCTTTGAGCAGGGAGAAGCTTGCATAGGCGGGATACGACGGCTTAACGTAAGCGGTAGAACCACCCTCATCGCGAACCGCGCCCTCTGCAATAATTAGCTCACCAAGCCCGATATGTGACTGCATCGCACCCGCAGAGCCGACTCTTACAATATGAGTGACACCACAAAATTTAAGCTCTTCGACCGCAATGATCATTGAAGGCGCACCGATCCCCGTACTACAAACCGATATCGCTTTGCCTTGATAAGTACCAGTGAAAATTCGATATTCACGGTTTTCGGCGACTAGCTCAGCGTGCTCAAGCAGACTCGCGATACGGTTTGCTCTATCAGGCTCGCCACAAACAATGACTAACGAAGCAATTTGCGTCTCATCAACGCCGATATGAGGTTGCTTTGCCATCTTAACTCCTAAGAAGCCGTTGCTTGAGTCAGTGACTTATCACTGTTTCGTTTAGCAGTGCGTGCCCACTCACGAGTACCATTCGCCGCAATAAACATCAAAATAGCGTATTGAACGGACATTGCGTAGACGCCCTGCGTAGCATAAATACCAACACTGATAATGTTAATCACAATCCAAAGTATCCAGTTTTCAACATACTTACGTGTCATGAGAACTTGGGCAACAATCGATAGAATGGTCATGGTCGCATCCCAGAATGGGAACGCATCCGGTTCAAGCACAGGCTCAGCTAAGTCCGCACCAAATAGATTCAGGCTATCTACCGCGATGTGTGCCAGCGCAAAGAAGAACGGGTCGATATACATAGTAAGTAGAGCAATAGAAATCGCACACGCTGCGGCTGTTGCCACCAGCTTGTTTTGGCTCAACCAGCGAACTTCTAGCGTTTTCCCTTGCTCATTAGGGCGTGTCCATGCGTACCAGCCGTAAATGTTGGCACAGAAGAAAAAGAGTTGAAGAAGTAATAGCCCGTATAACTGAATTTGGAAGAAGATAACCGCAAATAAGGTGACATTCAGTAATCCGAATAGGTAGTTAATGGTTTTCTCTTGGCTCGCAAACCAAATGCAAAGCAGGCCAAACACAGTACCGAATGCTTCGATCCAGCTCATTGCATAGCCATCCCCTATTGGGATATTGACTAGAGTATTGTTGATATCAAGTAGGGCGAATAGGTCCATAGGGATGTCCTTTATTATTTGTTTTTAGTAGCACCTATCTTATTGCGCTCACAGAAACAAAAAGGAGGACATTTGTCCCCCTAAGATTGCATGCGATCATAAATCAGAATAATAAATGGAAGAATCAAATTCATCGTAAAGAGCGGGATGCTTCATCGGTATTTCTGAATCTCATTTCCTTTGAAGAATAAATCACTTCCAAAAACGAAATTTTAGCTTACTGGCTTTTGGCTGATATCACGTTGACGGGCGCGTTTGAGAAGCGCATGCTTTTATTTCCGAGCAGAATAGTTTTGGCCGAATTAATAGCCTAACCCGCCCATAACTTGTTCTGTGTAACGCATCTGATTGAATGGTAGGTCACATGAATAAAGTTATTATGTTAGTAATGGGGCTGCTTTTTACCAGTCGATTATTTGCCAGTATTGTGCCGCACGTTAGTCAGCTTGAGCATGATGCTCCTATTCTTCTTCGCTCAGCAATGATTGTCGGTGTTTCGGCTTATGCCGTTTGGACAGCGTTCAAATATTTCAAAAAAAACAAAGCTTCTAGTTCAGACCAACTGTAGCGAAAAGAGCCTAGAACACGTCGAAGTATGCAGCAGGTGTCGGTTATTGATCCGCAAAATAATCGACCAAGATTTTACGCCACTTACGCGACTCACGAATTTTCAGCAGCGCACGGTTTATCTCTTCTTCGTATGAGTTATTTTCAGTAATGATAAATCCATAATTCTGCTTTTCTAACTGATACGGTAACACCTCTAGATCATCGAACTGTCCACTTATTCTGCCATTACCGATCATATATTTGAGTACCACATCATCAGCGACAATCGCTTCCACTTCACCTTCCTCTAAAGCCGCCAACAGTCTCGGCATATCCACATAACTCTTGTGTCGAATACCAAAGCTAGTGAGCATCAAAGAAGAAGTCGTTGCTACCTTAGCGCCCACCTCGACATCCGCGAGATCATTAACGCCTTTAATATGGGAAGAGCCTTGGCTAAGCGTGAGCTTGCTGGCTAATACCGCAGTAATACTGGCGATGAACAGCATACTCAATACACCAATGAACACCGTGGCAATTCGTCCGGTTAAGCTCTTAAACTCAAAGTAATTAAATGGGCCTCGTGTGATGAACAGTAAGCCTAATATGAAGCTTTCTAACCAACGACCAGTACGGCTTTTCATCGAATAGAGCTTTTCATTCTCGCCGTGTTCCAATACGTAGAAAAATGCGCCAATGACCCCAGAGATAAAAACGATAACACCAATGATCATCCACAATGCAGGGTTTAAGAAAATGGCGCGCAAGGTATGAAGGTAGCCCTGTTTCTTCACTGCGATGGCAAGGTGAGTTTCGTAAAAGGAATGGGAAAAGTCAGCAAACAGCTCACGCTCTGGGGTGATTGAAATACAAGAAACACCAATGTCGATTTGCTCGGTTTCAATCGCATTGAGTAGTTCATCCAAACGGTGATTTTCTATCGTATATTCAACGTCCATCTCTTTGGCGATCTGTTCCCAAAGTTCGACACTCAAGCCATTCCATTGACTTTCCATCGAACTGATCACAAAAGGCGGACACGGGTACACACCGACTTTAAGTGGAGAAGAGGAAGCAAAAGTACTGAAGAATAGAAAAAGAGAAACGATTGAAGTGACACTGTATCGGAGTGTCGATTTGAAGAATTTGTGCATCAGCAGCCCTCCAGGAAAAGGCAGCGTGAATTGAATCGAGTGCGAAGGCTCGCCTAACGAACACATATTAATGTGGCCAGAAGTGGAGAGAGTTTATGATAAATTCGATACTGCCCTAGCTTTAATAGTTATAACTTTAACTATAGAGAACCCTATTTATTGTGCAAAGAATGGGCGTAACAAAGTACGAAAGACAGGACAACTCGACTCTACACTTTCAGAAAAGCAATATAGAATAAGTATTGTCACCGCCTTCTGGTTATTCTTTTTCTGTTCCCAACAATTAAAGGTAGTTCACAATGAAAATCGTCGTAACAAGTGTTCCCGTTGAAGACCAAGACAAAGCTCTAGATTTCTATACCAATATTTTAGGCTTTATCAAGAAGACAGAAGTCCCGCTTGGCGAACACAAATGGTTAACGGTTGTGTCTCCGCAAGAACAATCGGGCGTTGAACTTCTGCTTGAGCCGATGGCTTTCGAACCCGCTAAGCAATACCAAGATTCATTGAAAGAAGCCGGTATTCCTTGGACATCATTTGCTGTCGATGACGTTAACGCAGAATACGAAAGATTGGTCGCTCTAGGAGTCGAGTTCTCAATTACCCCAAGAGAAGCAGGAAGCGTGATGATCGCCGTCTTAGACGACACCTGTGGTAACTATATCCAGTTGATGCAACTGCTATAACACTCAGCTCATTCAACCAACAGGTGCTGCCAAAGGTATCACCTGTTGGTCGTTCTGCCTCTTTCGTACTGAACAAGACTAATATAAATAAGTGTCTATCCAATAACGGGTTAACGAGCAATGTCATCACCCCCTAAAACATTCTATGAACAAGAGCTCGACCGCTTGGACAGTGAGATATCACTTCCTACCAAACATTACGTGCTCATCAGACAATCGAAGCGATTCATAGAAGAGTATTATCCAGAAAAAATAGACTTAGATGACCTAGCCAAAGCCGCATTTATGTCTCGGTTCCACTACATTCGTGTATTCAAACAGGTATATGGCGTGACACCTAGGAACTACCTGAAAGACATGCGTATTTCCAAAGCCAAAGAACTCTTGAAGCAAGGCCATTCTGTCACCGATGTTTGCATGAGTGTCGGTTATGAAAGCTTGGCGACTTTCTCAACGACCTTTAACAAAAGCACAGGTTACTCCCCCAGAGAATATCAACGTTTGTATAATGAAAACCTGAAATAACGTTCGATTTGAATACCCTACCGAATTCCACCCCCACCCCATACACCTTCTACCAACTCCGAGATCTATTACGTGTGACCTGACACCTAATGGCTGAAACCTAAGACATAAACTGGCTTTGTGCCGATGAACACAGCTTTCCGTTCTGAATGATTTTGCTCTCTAAGAAGTGAATGTTGCGTCGGCTTTTGACCCATTGAGCGCGAATTTCTAACTCTTGACCAATAGCTATTGGATGATGAAAACGAGACGTTAAACTCACCGTCATCGCGGTGATACTATTTTGGAACAAGCAATGCAGCATCGCGCTGTCGTGTAATGTAGTAACAATGCCACCTTGCATGATGCCATCGTAGCCCTCAGCTTTATCTGTTGGTACAATCTTGGCTCTTGTTTCATAATTAACTAAAGCTTCACTCTTAATTGAAGCTTCATGATTGGCCAAGGCTTTATGATTGACTAAAGTCTCGCGTTCGCCAACGGCTTCAAAACAAATGGGACTGTCTGCAAAAAAACCTTGGCTGCATACTTGGCAGCGCCGATGGTTATGAGGAATGAAAACCTTCATACTTACCCTTATTCCTTTTTACCCTTAGATTCCTAGAGATTGATATGGCTCGACCAAAAAAACATCGCCAGTTATGTACCCGTGCGGCTTACTCTTGTTTTAAGCCTAATGGTGTTCCTATGGACGAGCTTCATAAAGAAGAACTGCTATTAGAAGAGTTAGAAGCCTTACGCTTGGCTGATCAAGAAGGATTGAGCCAGCTTGAAGCCGCCGAACAAATGCAGGTGTCTCGCCAAACGTTCGGCAATATCATTAAGCGTGCACGAGCCAAAGTCGCCAAATGCATCGTCAACGGCCATGCGTTGGTCATTCAAGGCGCTTAACTCGTGTGCAAACCAGAAATGATTTAGCGTAAGACCACTGATTCCCTAGACTTCGCTGGATGGCTCAGTGATCTGATACAACGTTCGGCTATGCTCTTCGCACACATCCTTGCAATTGCATTCGCGCTCAATATCTAACTGCGCGAGCCCTCCACAACTGCCTTTGATTGGCTTACGTGAAAAAATCACGCCTATTGCCATCAGAAAAACGATCCCAACAAAACCCAGTAGCGTGAGTAAGAAAGTCATTTACGAACACCTCGAATAACACCGAACCTGTTTGACTGTGGCATGTGAATCGACGTTTTGTTTTTGTGGCGTTTCTCGTCGCACGTACTATTGCTACACCCGCTATTTCGCGACTCTCGACCATAATCGAGGTCGGTCACTTCTTGCAGATTGCTGAAATCCAGCGTGGCAACTTCCGCCTTCCCTGTCGATGCAAAAACTCGAATATCGTTATTGAACAAGTGCGCTAGCATCTTCTTCCCTATGTGACGGACAACTACAGCCTTCACATCGTAAGATTTAACGACAGACATCCATTGTTTCTTCTTATTGCACGGGCTGTCCGACTCAACCAAAGGAATAAGCTGCTTTATTTGTTGTTGTTCATCGACAATGGCTATCTGCGGAGAACGAGCAAAGTGGTTACCGACATGAAGGTCGCGACAAGGTACTGCGTATAACATGGTAACTTCCTGTTATTGATGATTAGGAGTTCAGCATACGCCTCGTTATTAGCATATGCCAATAATTATCATGTGGAAAATTAGATTTACTGTTTGTAGAGATCTTAACGATGAATAGGCAAAATCTAATAAAACATTAGATATCAATTGAATGCAGCGGTTAAACTCTGAACAATCACTAAGTATGGAAATCTGACACGCACACGAGGGAAATCACTATCTCATCAACGATTCTTTGGATGATAGGCACACTGATATCATTCAGTTTGATGGCCATCGGTGCACGAGAGCTCAGTGGCAACATCAGTACTTATCAAGTCTTGCTTGTGCGAAGTGTCATTGGTTTGTGCGTCGTATCATTTCTGATCTTTGCGTCTAAGCAAAAGGAACTCTTTCAAACACAGCGAATCCGCCTTCACAGCCTACGTAATGTCTTTCACTTTGGTGGGCAATTTGGCTGGTTTGTTGGAATTGGGCTACTTCCTTTATCGGAAGTGTTTGCGCTTGAATTCACCGTTCCACTATGGACAGCACTATTGGCAAGTCTCTTTCTAGGGGAAGGCCTCACGCTAAAGAAAATGACGGCTATCGCATTAGGGTTGTTGGGCGTTGTTATCATTGTTCAACCCACACAAGACGTCATAAGTGTTGGGGCGATTATCGTGCTGTGCGCTGCATTTTGTTACGCAGTGGCGCATACCTCGACTAAATCGTTAGCCAGTACTGAGGCTCCGCTGACGATCCTGTTCTACATGTGCTTAATTCAACTGCCAATAGGCTTGATTCTCTCTTGGCAAACGTGGAAAACGCCATCAGCGTTAGAATCGGTTTGGTTGTTGCTTGTCGCCCTTTCGGCACTCTCTGCTCACTATTGTTTGACCAAAGCCATGAAGAACGCCGAAGTCACTTTGGTGATGATACTCGACTTCTTCCGCCTACCCGCTATCGCCGTTGTCGGCATTCTGCTGTATGACGAGCCATTAACGCCCGCGCTCATCATTGGCGGCGTGGTTATGCTGTTCGGGAACCTGTTAGTTACCTATAAAAGCAATCGCCGCAATCAATAGCAAAAGACCTCGCAATCGCAAACCATAGTTTTATCTATCCGTAATCCGATTAATAAGAAGAACACTGCCATGTCGCAAAATGCACATTTTCAGTGCTGGGTTCCTTTATTATCTCCTACATCAACAGCGCACTTAACTCGCTAACTAATGTAGAGGTTACATCATGAAAAAATTAATCCTAGCCGCAACAATCGCATCACTATCAACTGGTGTAAACGCATCTATTGAAACATTAGATTGGCATGAATTTGCTTCGCCAGAAGCGCAGAAATTCGCACAAGAAACCATTGTGTTGGACTTCTATGCCTCTCCTAGCGCTGTTGGCTTCACTGAAGATTCTGATGTCGCTCGCTATATCGACCTTGCTCATGAGCGTGGCATAACAGGTGCATCAGTAACGATTGCTGCACCTCACACACCAAACATGTTGGCGTTTAAGTCTGAACATGCGAAGTGGACTAAAGCATCAGCGTCTGCCAAGACACCAATTCGTTATGTTGAGAGCGTTGAAGACTTCCAACTGGCTCATGATAACGGTGAATACGCGGTAATGTGGGCAAGCCAAACAACCATGCCTTTGGAAGGTGATGCTTCAAATGTTGCAGTCATGGCTGAACACGGCATCAAAACGATGCAACTCACCTACAACGAGACAGAGCTTACAGGTTCTGGTGTTATCTCCATGATAAACGGTGATAAATCAGGCCTAACCGAGTTTGGTAAAGAAGTAATTGATGAAATGGTGAAACACGGCATCACGGTTGATCTCTCACATACGTCTCACTACACAACTGAAGATATTACCGACTACATGCAGAAACATCATAAAGGTGTGCCGGTTATCTATTCGCATTCGCCAGTTGCATCAACTTACGGCTGTAAGCCTCACGAAACACTGAGTGAAACGAAGCAGCGTATGGCAGAGAAAAACCTACAAAAGGACCACCCCGATTACCGTTTATCTGCGTGCTACCGATTAATTTCTGATGAGCAAGCGGAGACTGTTGCCGAAATGGGTGGTGTCGTTGCAGTTACTGCGACAGAATTCATGATGGACGGTGTTTGGCCTGAAGACATCTCACCACAACAATTTGCAGAGATGATTGATGGTGCGGTGAAAGTAGCAGGTATTGACCACGTCGGCATCGCAACTGATGACATGATGACAACAGCGAAAGTGGTACCTTTTGCCGTTGCTAATGCTGACAAATACGCTGATAACGGATACATGGTGGAAGCATTCAACAAAGGCGCGACAGGCTGTGCAGAGCTGTCAAAACACATTGCAGGTGTTGTCGATGCTTTATGGGAAATGGGTTACTCAAATGAAGATCTTGCTAAACTATTCGGTGGTAACTTAATGCGTGTTTACGAACAAACATGGACACCAAAAGCTTAAGTTATTTCGCCCACAGAAATGTGGGCTTTTTTGTCATCATTAGGCTCTAAACGATTATCGCATTGAGTAAATTGAGGCTTATCTCTCGCCTCTTTCCCAAGATACGCTCGGTGGCTACTAGACACTGCTATTAATAGAACAGAGAGCAACGTCTAACACCCTGTATATTTCACGCTTTTGTTCTGTGACATCTTCGTAATGCTGGTTCAATAGAACGCTGCTATCGCCTACCTTGAACAGGATATACGTTGCTCCATCAACTTCGAACCAATTGAACGTTCCATGCTGATTGTACGCCGTCATTGTTTTGTTTATTTTCAAGAGAGATACACCAGAAGAGCAAGACAAGCAGACGCACATAACCCGAAGAAAGAGAAAAAGAACCTCGCCCCTAATACTGTCTTTTCATTTTCTGGCATTGCCCTGCTTTGTTGCCAGCCAAGCTCACAAACCTCATCCTTCGTAAGGTTTAAGTCTAAATCTTCAATGTATCTATCGAGCTCATCATTGTGCACTGATCCAATCATCTTCTATCCCCTCTAGCCGTTTGATTCGTATTTTATGGCCACGCTGTGTTTAATTAAATCAGATAATTTATAACAGGCGTTAAGGTAAATAGAACACAACGAAGAGCAGGTTAACGAACGCCTTCCACTTCCTCACCTAGTCGCTTTATGAGAGCTAGTGAACTTGTGTGGTTGCTTCAGTGATAAAAGATCAACAACAGGAGCTTCAAGGTTAATTAAGCTCCTCACTTCTTCCTATCACTACTATTTTGATAATTCTTTACTTAAAAATTCAAAGACATATTGGATTCTCCGATTGGTTCTAAGTTCACGATGAGTCACAAGCCAAAGCTCCGTTGAGACCGCCCCCAATTCCGGCAGCACTTTCTCTACACCATCTGCAGGTTGAACCAAGCTTTCTTGAAAAAAACCAATACCAACACCTTGTTTGACTAACTCCCAATAGACTGTGTGATTGCTTGTCGTCACTGGAAAGCTCTCAGTGGTAAGGCTTAAACCGCGTCGATTTAACATCGAAATAATGTCTTGATAATCAGATGGGCCGATAAAAGCAGCATGATTAAAATCAGACAAAGCTTGCGGATTGTCGATTGAATCAAGATAGGAGCTTGTCGCATAAAGGTAGAAATGATCATTTCGCAGCTTCTTAGCGATTAAGTCTAACTGCTCAGGTCTGTAAGATCGGATAGCAATATCGGCCTCCCTGCGTTTCAAATCACTGCTCCCGTTAGATGCGACCAGTTCAATCGTAATTTTGGGTTCAATACACCTCAACTTCGATATGATCGCAGGCAACTCATAAACCGCCATACTCTCTGATGCACTGATGCAAACCGAACCTTCTAATAACTCTGACTTCCCAGAAGCTGTCAGGGATAAATGGGCGGCAGCATTCCCCATACTCTTGACACACTCAGCCAATTCGACACCACTTGGCGTTAACTCAAGCCCTTTACCGACACGCTCAAATAGAGCAACTTTAAGTTGCTTCTCCAATGCATTGACTTGCCGACTCAACGTTGGCTGAGAGCTATTTAAAGCCTTCGCTGCCGCTGACAAAGAACCCAACTCAGCTGTTGCAAGAAAAGCTCTCGCATGATTCCAATCAAAATCTACTGCCTTCCAATCTATTCGCATATGAATACCTTTTATGCATTTTCGCCCCTACCAATCCATAATAGCATCGATAGAATGTAGTTAGATTGTGAATTTCAACTCATCAAGGTCCAACTCAGGCAACAGATGTATGGTTTAACAAAACTGAAAGGTGGTAGGTAATGAACAAGACTGAAAACTTCTGGAATAAGGCGTCAAAAGGTTATGACAAGTCTGAGGCTCGCTTTGAATACATACATAACATGACAAGAGAAAATGCCAAAAAACACCTCAATGTTAGCAATGTGGTACTGGATTATGGATGTGGAACAGGCACAAAATCATGCGAGTTAGCGAGCCATGTTAAGGAAATTCATGCCATTGATATATCAGCAGAGATGATCGAAGCGGCAAAAAATAAAGCCGCTAATAACAACATAAAAAATGTCCATTTTGCCCAAGCTGCTATCTTTGACAACGAATACGAAAATGAGTCATTTGATGTAATCTTCGCTTTCAACATGTTACACACCGTTGATAACCCCCATCATGTCGTTCAACGGATACACGAGCTACTAAAACCTAATGGGCTATTGATTTCGACCACACCTTGTCTAGGCGGAAGAAAGTCTTTATTGGTTAGCATGCAGATTCATTTGGTTAGATTACTTTCGAAGATCGGAATCATCCCCATCACGATCAGGCAATACAAAAGCTCTGATTTAGACAATTTATTAATAGAAGGTGATTTCCAGATAACGGAAGCCAAAGAGATATACAAAGGGGCATCCAGTTACTTTGCTGTCGCAAGAAAATCAAATCGCCATTGATTAGAGCTAAGAAATGTGCTGATTATTTGGAGTTAGAATCCCATGGGCTATAGAGTGAATACGCTGTGTCGGTATTATTGATTTACAAAAGAGCATCAAAACCGCTAAAGAAAAGCATCGAGAAGCGATACAATGCTCGTGCTGCAAGACCGCAGCAAGCTATGCCCATTCAAAGAAAGCACATTCACAGAACCTTAAAGTAGCCACACATGTCTAAAGATTCCGGTTTCACCACAGAATACACCCTCGATAAGACATTTTTCGCAGAGTGTTATGATCAAACTAGCCTTCCGACTCAATTTCCAAAAGCCTATTTAAAAGGAATACTGTTTCTTGTTTTTGGTGTGGTTCTATTAGAATTTGAGCTATTACCGAACGGTTACGTTGGCTGGTTCTTTATCGTTTTGAGTGTGATTGAAGCATTCAGTGTGTACTGCAAAAGAACCTGGTGGCTATGGCGACAAAAAATCAGCTCAGGCGCTGGTAGCAAAGTAGTCTTTGCGGGGAACATTGATGGTGTGAGTTATAAAAACCGCAAAGCCACCAATACTATCGCTTGGAGTAACATCGACCAACTTGAACAGACCGATCTCGGCTTTATCCTTCATATTGGAAAACAGCGCCAATATGTCAGTAAATCTTGTTTAAGCGATGAAGCAATCGCGTTCATGATTGATCAACACGAAGCTTCTAAAGCATCCAAAGCGAACTAGCATCTCTAAATGCCTGCCAATTTGGCAGGCATTTTTCTATCACCTTTGATAATGCGTATGGCACACACGGACAACAACCATGAACACCGTATACCAAATCAGTGACTGTCACCTATCCGATGAATCCAGCTATGAGAACCTGCGTAGAGCATTGGAATTCGTCAACAAAGACACAAATTGCGAGACCATTTTTCTGACCGGTGATATTTGTTGTAATCCAAAATCGGGAGACTACGTTCGATTAGAGGCGTTCATTAGGCAACACATTGGTGATCAATCCATTTACGCGATTGCAGGCAACCATGATGACTCTGACTTAATGAGCACAGAGCTAAAAGGATCGACGATTTTCGTCACCGATAAAGCCAGTGTCTGTGAACGACAGTTTTTGTTTCTGGATTCTAGCTACAAGCCGCTCGATAGCCGCCACCCACTGGGTTCTGGGCGTATTGATAATCGTGGCATGACGCGCCTAAAGCAACAGCTGAGAAAGACAAGCAGCCCAATCGTTGTTATCCATCACCCTGTCATTCCTGTCGGTGCTGAGTGGATGAAAGTCATCTGTTTGGAAAACGATGCCGATGTGATGAGCCTACTTCGAAAACATAGCGTGCGTGACGTTATTTGCGGTCACGGCCATGATGGAATAACCGTTACACAACAAGGGGTAACTCAATACATGGTACCTTCAACAGCCTACGGTTTTGACCACTCTATAAATGAATACAATCGCAGCGAGAAAGTAGGATTGAGTCGAATTTCGTTTTCTGATGATTCAATCGACTATCAAGCTGTTTATCTTTAGCCTTGAGCTGAAGTCAAAAAATCACGATTAACTCGTGAGCCATTCATCTAGTACAAGTCTCTTGAAGCATCTGCGCGTCTAAACCACGTGTTCAAAAGAATGAATTCCAGAATGTAAATGACTGATTTGATATTTACAGAGGATATAAATCACTATCAAACTCCACGCATTAGAGTAGAAACTCATTTGGAGCACTCAAGTTAAAATGTTAGCGTGATGTTACAAACGCAAACATCAGGCGCGACATGCAACAAATAAAACTCTTAAACCGCGCCACTTTCGCTGGGCTTGCGGCAACATTAGTCGGTAATGGCATTGGCCGCTTTGCCTACATTGCCTTGATGCCAGTGCTCATACAGAGCGGATGGTTCTCAAGTGAAGATGCCTCAACGCTTGGCGCTGCAACGCTGATTGGCTACATTTTTGGGGCTCCTGCTTCAAGCTTTTTACAACGATATTATTCAACAGGCACACTCATACGCGCCTCTCTTTTATTGAGCAGCTTTAGTTATCTTGGTTGTGCCTTAAAGACTGCCCCCTTTGAATGGTTTTTAACATTGAGAACCATGGCGGGAATATCGGGAGCCATTCTTATGGTGCTCGCACCCCCGATGATCGCTAGCCTTCACCCACAAGAGATGAAAGCAAGAATCAGTGGCGTCGTATTTTCAGGGATCGGGCTTGGTGCCATGATCTCAGGAACGATCATACCTCTACTTATCTATCAAAGTGTGGAAAGCGCATGGTTAGGTATGGGAGCCATTGCGTTTCTAGCGACCGTTTTGACATGGAATACATGGAGTATTGAGGTTAAACAGAGTCATTGTACGATGAGCCCAGCTTCGTTTAGAGACTTATCCAAGCGCGCACGTATCAGTATTCGATTTGTGCTTTTAGCCTACACCTTTGGCGCCATTGGTTACTTGCCTCACACTCTCTTCTGGGTCGACTATATTGTTCGTGAGTTAGGAATGACTTTATCAAGTGGTGGGGTTTATTGGGCCGTATTTGGCATCGGCGCTGCAATTGGGCCAATAGTGACAGGCATATTAGGCGATAGGATCGGACTCAAAAGAGCGTTATTAACTGCGTTTTTCTGCAAAGCGATTGGCGTTGCACTTCCACTATTGAGCACAGGTACAGTTGCACTTTTTGTTTCGTCTTTGCTCGTCGGTATGTTCACTCCAGGTATCGTCACACTCGTATCAACTTACACTTTAGAACTCGTTGGAACACAACTCCATACGAAATCTTGGGGAGCCATGACAATGGCTTTTGCTATTTCCCAAGGCGTGGTTGGCTTTGTTATGGCTCATTACGCATCACAGTTAAGCAGCTATAACATCCTATTTTTGGTCAGTACGAGTGCACTCATCTTGTCGATAGTCTGCATTGCATTTACATCTACCAAACAGCAATCATTAAACACTGCTCAAACAAATTCTTAGCAAAGGAATCGCTCATGAAACTGTACTTAAATGATACCTCACCATTCTCACGAGCGGTGTTGGCCACTGCCTACCTGTGTGATGCACCACTTAAACTTGAATGGATCGACCCATGGCAGACACCCCTAGCATTAGTCACAATCAATCCATTTAGTACCATCCCGGTTCTTGAAACTCATGAGGGTATTGCACTCACCGAGAGCTTGATGATCTGCGAGTTTCTATTACAGGCTTACCCAACTAAGACACTCACAGCAACCAAAACTAGTGATAGTAAGCGCATGTCGTTATTGGGGATGAGTAAAACCCTAATGGAAGTAGCATTTCGCTGCGCTGCATTGAGCCGCTTTGAAGCGGAACAAAATGTGCTGACAGTTAGAGGAAAGGAAGGTATTCAAAGAAGCGTTCAATCACTTATCGAGCAACTGAATAACACTCATAATTTACTGCAGCCCGATTTCTCGACGTTGTACCTGCACGTTGCATTAGATTACGTTCTGTTCAGGCACGCGAGTTTACTCTCAGTTAGAGAAGTAGATACCCTCTCCACCGCCTTACAACACTCCCCTTTCAAAGACACATTGGCAACGTTAAGCCTAGAAGCGCTTTCCAATAAACCAAGCTTTAGCGAGCTACGCCAATAGAAGAGTCTTGCAGCGATTCAATTTATCAATCTGTGATTGAAACCAGCACAATCAAGAGGTTTGGCGTTACACTGAACGAGACATAGTAAGTAAAGAGGGTCTATGACGTTTTCTCCTGCCATTCTGCGTAAAATCTGGTACTCCCCTTCTATTAACTTAGGGCTTCGAGCCACCAGCGCCATTGTGCTATTTCTTGGTTTAGGGGTCTTGTCGAATCAAGTTGCTGTTGCCATGACCGCACTCATGACAATGCCAGCCGCCTTAATTAGTGGGCTTGACGCTGCTGGCCCTAGGCGTTGGACGCGCTTTGCTATTACCGCCACCACTTGGGGAGCCACTCAAGCCATAAGCTACCTACTACTTATTAGTGGACTGCCTTTATGGGTAACCTTTGGGGTACTTGGTGCCGTACTTGCTAGCGCGGCAGTCAATGGGCCATTTTGGGGGCGTTTAGGCATGTCCAGCCTCTTAATTGCAGTCGTTACCCTATCACTTCATAATTCCAACACAGCGCTAAGCTTGTACCCAATGCTGGTACTTGGCCCTCTTACTTTTGCTCTATTTAGCTGGCTTTGGTTTGCCCTGTGGAAACATTATGCGCTTCGCGTGTGTTTATCTGCGATTTACGAGACGTTGGCAGACTACATCCAATATCGCCAAGCTTTCTTATTAGGAGGCGAAAACGAAGCATCCAAAAGACGCATCAAATACCAGCTTATCGAGTTGTTCCAACAGGCACTTCAATCCGAGTCCTTTCGCTCGAAACACGAAGACGCTGACTCGCTCCGACAAGCCTTATTTCTCGCGCTCGATACATTTGAAGTGATACTCAGCAGCCATACAAGTAACCCTGATTTATTGAGCCAGTTTCAATCAAGTAAGCAAAAGCGAGACTTGTTATTGGTTTGGAGCCAACATTGTCAGCAAAGGCTAAGACACAAAGCCAAACAGCTTTTTCACAACACGAATGAAGAAATGGAGCACTTAAGCTCATTAGAACAAGAAGCCAATGACTTGATTGAAGCGGTAAAGCTTGAAGACCAACCCCGCTTTCGTTATTGGGCATACGCAGTGAAGCACATTTCTCGTCGTATTGAGCTTAATGAACCCGCCTATGAACGCTCTTTTGAAGTGCAGCCGTTCGAATTGTCGTTTCGTCTGCCAAACAGAGGCAACCCGATTTGGCGTCATGTTACCCGTGTTGGTTTGATGTTCGCGCTTGGCGCTGGAATTGCCGAATACTTTGAGTTGATTCGCCCTGACTGGGTGTTGATTTCGATGTTAATGGTGATTCAGCCAAGCTTCTTGGCGACACGCAGTAAAACTTGGCAACGCTGTTTAGGCACGGCACTTGGTGTTCTGTTTGCGACTTCTTTAATTCATATTGGCGTACCAACGACCGCAATGTATACGTTCATTGTCATCCTCTTGCCGATCGCGATGCTTAATATCATGCGCAATTACTCATTAGCCATTGGTTGTATTACCGCGCTATTGATTTTGATTTATCAAACCATGGCGCACCAAGGGCTCGATTTCGCCGCGCCACGTTTGATCGACAACATCGTTGGTGGTGCGATTGTGTTACTCGGTTATGGTTTGTTGTGGCCGCAATGGCGAGGCAAAGAGATCCATAATCAAGCATTAACAGCATTGAACAGTTCGAAAAGCTTGTTTGTGTATTGCTATGAACAACTGCAAGTCGACCCTGAACAACGCGACCACATGGCCTTAACCAAGCAACGTGCTGCCATGCTCACGGCAGAAAGCGACCTAGAACTCATCTATAACGAAATGCAACAAGAGCCAAGACACACTCGCGCCGATCCCCATTATTACGAGGACATGCTGAGTCACTATCGATTGTTGAGCCATTATCTCTGTCTGCTGATTCCGCTTATCAGAACAGGCACGCAATACCAAGGAACTCAAAAAGTCGAACGCTTAATTCATGATGCGATGAACGCGTTGGTCAATACCATTCGTGATAATCGCGTCCATGAGCTACCCGCGCTAACCAATAAAACCGATGCCGACCACCTCTCCTCCACAACAAGTCAACGCTCAGTAGAAGAAATCATTTGGTTGGCATTGATGACGATAAAACAAATGCACGATTTAGTTAGGCGTAATCTGGAAAGATAAACTCACTTCAGCAATTAGTTACCTCCCGTTTTCCACGTTCAACAAGAAATTGAATAAGTGAGACGAACCCAACTGCATTCCATTGGATAACTGTATTTGCACTAGATTCTTGTAGTTAAAATGCCGTATGGTACAAACAATAAAATTATAGATACCTGAGGCCTTTGCCACAGAGGCTCTCCATTTAAAGCGAAAAGACTTACTATGAATTTTGATATCAATGCACTGAAACACCACCAACTAATCGAAGATGGACAATTAGAAGGGTGTTACATTCATCAGCCTGTGCAAGGCAGTCAACCAGATGACAAAGCCGTTTTAGAAGAGCGCCAAGCGCTAGAAAGCCAAGGATTTAAGGTGGTTCAGGTTAAAGCGAAAGGCGGAACAACAACGTTTGCCGAGGCTATGCAAGAGCTTGCAAAGAAGACAGGCCACCAGCCGAAATAGTAAGTGACTTGGTAAACCAATAGGGTCACTAGGTTCTATATCGAGAAAGCACCCTACCGACTATTGAGTCAACAGGGTGCTTTTTTATTTACTGCCTTTTAATTGATTGAGCTTGCTAACTTTTCTTACTGACCTAAGTTACTGAGTAAGCTGACTAAACTTCGGCAAGCTCGTAACAAACCTCTGATGTACATCCATATAGGTTTGCATATAAATTTCATCGATACTGTCACCACAGGGGAAACTCGATGAGAAGTCTGAGTGTTTACGGTCAATCGATAACTTGGCTGCCTCGATAATATGAGCAATGAACATGCGAGGATCTTCCAACCCAATCGAGATGCGCATTGTTGTTGGCTTGATACCCGCTTCATTTAGAGCCTCGTCACTGAGTTCTGAATGCGTGGTTAGTGCCGGACACAAGGCGACCGTATTGGTTTGCCCTAGGCTCACTTGCATGCCAATTGCGGGCTCAAGCATATCGAAGAACTGTTTAAACCCATCACGATTGATTGGTGCACGATTGCCATTACCTTCCATATCTATTGTGAAAAGCGCCGCTGGTAAACCCAAGTACATGTTGTTCTGGCAGTGTTCATAGTTGTCACTGTCTGGCAAAGCAGGACACGACACATTGATATCTGGGTGAGCATCAAAGATCTTCGCCAGAGTCAGAGTATTAATGGTTTTTTGCACTACACGCATCTCATAGGTTTTCATACCATTGAGCACTTCGAACGCTTTGTCTGCATCTAAGAACGCGCCTTTAATGTAATACACATTCCAAAACAAGGTTTCGTTCCATGGAATGGTTGCCTCATCGCCATTGGGTTTGGTGAAAGCTACCTCCTCCCCTTTAGGGACAAACATGGTCTCATTGCGTCCAATGACTACGCCAGCCGTTGTGGTGCCTGAACCTGCAAGCTCTTTGGTGTAAGAGTGAATCACATAATCTGGTCTTTCCATCACATCATCACGTTTGAGTACAGGATGTAATAAAGGCGTCCCCACGGTCGAGTCAACTATCACATCCCAACCACGAACGTGACCAGCTTTGCTGATACTAGCAACATCTAACACGTATCCATGCGGGTTACACGGTGACTCTAGGTAAACGTAGATTTTCTTACCCGCAGCGAGGCGATCGGCATACTTATCGGCAACCTCATCTAGGCGAGTAGCAAACTCATCACCTGAGTAACCATCCACCCACTCCACCGCGACATTTAGGTTAGACGGTTTCCCAAACCAATCTTCCAACAACTGGTAAGAACCGCCATAGATATTACGTGAAGCCAAGACTATGTCTTCATGTCCAAGTAAATGGCTCAACAATCCATCAATGGCCGCCATACCCGAATTAAAGTTCCATGCGAGGTATTCGTTGGCTCTAGAACCTGCCTCAATATCAACCATATGATTAGCCAGTGAAATCGATGTTGGGTTAAGCAGTCGAGAGTAAATATCGTGCAGCGGCTCTTTGCCGTTGAACGCATCTTCAATCCATTCTGTACAGGCAAATAAATACGTGGCGGTGCGCGTAATAACCGGGCTTGCCGAGAAGATAGCCGCCACATTATCGAAGATAGGATACGCGCCTTTAGACGCAAAATTACCATTATTGGTGGCAATAGATTGGTAAGTGGCACGCATCGGGTTTTGTAGGTTATCGAGGATCTTAGCGATCTGGAAAGACAAAAAACGTTTGGCGTTAAACCAAGCGATTCGGTCACTCTTATCAAGCTCTGAAAGTCCATCAACCGTTATTGCCCAAAGATCGTGTGTCTTGGTATTGGCTTTGTACAGGGTCGTCGCCAGTTCAATCAGCGTGACGCCGTAATCACTGTCTGGGTCGATACCAAAGTGCTTTGCCTGTTCAATGGCAAGCGCTTCTGCTTGTTCGTGTTTGGTTGTTTTACGCAGCGGGCTAAGTTGAGTTGAAGTATTCATAGTTCCTAGGTCATTCCATGCTTGTTATACCTCCTTTAATTTTAGTTTTGTGCTGATGTTAAAAATTGCTATTTGCGAAGTAAGACATACACTTTGAGCAATAATATTGCCAAACTAAACTCGATATTGATGGATTATGCTAATGGACGAGATCGATAAGAAAATACTGGCTGAATTGCAAAGCAACGCACGGCTCACTAACCAAGAGTTGGCCGATCGAGTGGCTCTATCCCCCTCACCTTGTTTACGCCGAGTTCGAGCACTGGAGAAACAAGGGATTATACGAGGCTATCACGCCAGCGTAGATCAAGAAGCGTGTGGCTTACCTGTGAATGTGTTTGTGTTGGTAAAACTTGAAAAGCCGACTGAAGAGAACATGCGAGACTTTGAGCAGCACATTGAAGTGATTGATGAAGTGTTAGAGTGCTTTCTGATGACAGGCAATCACGACTACCTATTGCACGTGGTGAGCGAGTCACTCAAAAGCTATGAGCAGTTCATCCGCAAGCAACTAACCCGCCTACCCAATATTGCTTCTATTGAATCCAGCTTCGCCTTCGGTCAGGTAAAAACCAAGACTAAGTTGCCAGTGAGGTAATTAGAAACAACTTAGTTTGACTGTAAAGAAGGCATTGGATAGTCATCTCCAATCATACATATGAGTGCTCCACCAAAGGCTTTATCGTAACGTACTTTTCCGGTCGTATTGGAACTGTCTATATCCGTATTGCCATCCACAATCTGATTAATTCCTTGTGCAACTTTTGTTGGTACCAACCAGATACAAGCCACAAGAGAACAGGTTGCTGACGACGATTCACAGCCCGTCTCTGAGCTTCCTCGAGCCCATTGACTACCCTTTTCCTTAAGCAGTAATTGCGTTGCTATGTAATTTGGATGACCAATGTACTGATCACCACCTATCCATGTATCGTCAAAAGATAGGTACGGTCCTTTCCATGTTGATAAGCCCGGATTTTCAATTAAGTGATTGATGTTTAAGTAGCCGTATTTGATGTTGGTATCAGAGGTGATAGGAGGCAAAGAACCATTATCATGAGAATATTGCTCCGCTGCATCCAAAACAGTGTTCAGTTGCCCGATCAAAAAATTTGCCTCATCGACACGGGACATACGGTTACCGAACTGGTTGTAGATAAAAAAAGCGGCAATGAGTAGGAGCAAACTGAACGATGCAAGTTTCCATTTTGTTACCTGACGCAAAAGTTTCAACATGTAATCTTTATCTCTCATCAAACTGGTTCTAATAACGCTAAAGCTTCTCTTATGGGGAAAGATTCTACCAGAGTAAAATCAAGCGTTTTATATTGAAATATACTGCCTTATTGACCGTAAATATGCCTAGCTCTTAAAGGCCATTTATAGCTAGAGCCTCCCTAAAAACGAATAGTCATAACTACCCTACTTCGCTGATTTACTTGCTGCCATCTACAAAACATTAATGGACAGCTGAACAACATTGCAGATATGGAACTAGTTATTTATTTCAACCTAGGAAAGGGCGAAAAATTGCACATACGTTGAAATAAGATTGCTACTTGATAGAAATCTAAATCTAAATCTAATGAGAAATCCCTAAGGAAAAATGCTGAAATTTAATTGACATCATCATATTAAATAGCGCAAAATGGTCACGGCTTTTCATGAACGCCAGCCCACCCCAAGGCAAATCTCTATAGAGAATCACTTGTTTGTATTTTAAAATTGTTTTCGTGCCTATTGGGTACAGTGAGGGGTGCGCTGTTTGCTCGATGGCTATAGGAAAGCATCATGTTAAATAACAAACAAAACATAGTATCCCACGTAAAAAAACAAGCAAAACTCCTCAGTAAATCAGAACCTGATAAATGTTATAACGACTGTTTGAACATCATTGCTAAACAGTTAGGCTATCAGGACTACCATAATATTTTACAGCAAAATAAACTTTCAGTTGAACAAGCGCATCCACTTGAATCCTATTCTTTATATATTAAAACTATATTGTTGAGGTGTGTAGACGAGAACCAACATTATCACGATCTTTCTTACAAAGAACCAGAGTTCCCTGAGAGCTTATATATTACGCAAATAGAGAGGAATAGCCTCCCTGGAGTTCACAAGTTCAGTAAAGAAGAAATTGCTGAAGAACTTTTTTCTTTGTTATTTTTTCAGATCAATAATAATTCGGATTTACACAAAATTGAATGGCTTACACGGTGGGCGGTTTATAAAGATGGAATAAAAGACATCGGACATGATTTACTAAAATCCGACAAGACTAATGATTATGAACTGGGCTATTTGCTAATTTCTCTAGGGCATTACTATCGTTCTTTAATGGATAATTGTTCATACGAAATTGGAGAACATATCGATTTCAAGTCCTATTTCGGTCAGTGGTTGCACTCTGTATATTCTAATGATGAAAGTAACCCAACCATTAAATCATTACGGCTTAATTTTTCTGTCGCTTCTCCTGAATTAATCAATAGCGCCACAAGTTGGGCACCTAAATGGTGGCTAAAACAAGCTGGCCGCATCTAATTACACACTCAAAAGTGTAACCAAAAATGCCACCGTTCTAAACGGTGGCATTTTAATTTTTGGAATATAAGAAGTGATACGAAAACAAAGAGTACCTCCCTCTGCTAAATTCAGACTTAGAGCCATCTCCTTAAATGAAATTAAGCTAAATAAATTATTTCAGATTTGGAGTTGTCTGCAACTCAGTAAGCAACGCCAGATTTGAGTGACGTTTTCATCGATGATTCATTCCAACCCTCGTTTCTAGTTAGAGAACAAAGCTTAAGTTACTTAAATCGAGGTTGAAAACAGTTTCATCAGAGCGGATTATGTGAGTACGAAATTCAATTAAATCTGGATTCTTGGCATGAAGAAAGAAGTAATACTGTTTGATATAAACGAAACGGTTTTAAATTTGGAGTCATTACAGCCTAAATTTAAAGCGGCATTTGGCAGTGAGGATGCACTATCACTTTGGTTCTCGAAGCTTTTGCACTCTTCAACGGTTTGCATCGCAACAAACGTAAAGTCTACTTTTTCTGACCTAGCGAATGCAGCGCTCGACGCTATTGCACAACGGTACAAGTGTGATTTAACAGCGGAGAGTAAAGGTGCATTGTTAACTTCCTTTGCCAATCTACCACCGCACACTGATATCAAAAAATCTTTGCTTAAATTGCGTAACAACGGCTTTAAAACCGTCGCTTTTTCCAACTCACCCCTCGACCTTATCACTTCTCAAATCAAGAACTCGGGCTTAGAAGATTATTTCGACACCGTCATTTCCGTTGAAGAAACAGACAGTTTCAAACCTAATTCAGACGTGTATAAATTTGCAGCACAAACGTTAAAAGAGCCTGTCGATAACCTTCGTCTTGTCGCTACTCACGATTGGGACACACATGGTGCATTATCTGCTGGCTTACAGGCAGCCTATATAGACCGCACAGGCGTTGAGTATCATTCCTTGTATTTGAAGCCGGAGATTATCTCAAGGACGATGGACGGTGTGGTGGAACAAATCATTAAGCACAACTTAGAAAAGTAACACCTCAAGAGTCTTTTCTACTCCTCACTCGATACAAACAAAAAGGCCTCGCACACGCGAGGCCTTCGTTTTATCTACAAAGCAGTTTATCGATAACTAATTAATTAACCCATTAGCTAATTAATCAATTAACCGCTCTAAATCCACTGAATTATGTTCAGTCCATTCGAGTAATGAAGGTTTGTTCGTCATCGACAAAAGCCACATAGTCGCCGTGATAAATAAACACTCGACCTCGCCCTTC
The DNA here is from genome assembly GCF_057785995.1 of Vibrio sp. QJM3NY_15. Lineage (NCBI taxonomy): Bacteria > Pseudomonadati > Pseudomonadota > Gammaproteobacteria > Vibrionales > Vibrionaceae > Vibrio > Vibrio sp. QJM3NY_15. The sequence continues at coordinate 1,479,238 of NZ_CM173517.1, read as the reverse complement.
CACTATGCACGCAAGCTGTGGGTTCAAATCTTCTTCAAGATTTTCACTTTGATACGTGCCGGTATCGGTGATCACACCGCGGAGTTTAGGTAAAAATCCACAGCTACGCTTGGCTTGATCTATCAGGCTCAATTCACTGGCGGTCGAGAAGTAAGATGGGATTGGGCCTGCATCTTCGATAAACATAGTTTTCAGTTCTTCAAAAGCTGTAATCACCAGCCAGTCGATGCCGTTAACGTGATGGATAAACATTGTTTATAAATACCTAGATTCGCGATAATTCTGATGCGGGGATTCTATCACTATCAGAGGCGATTTGCGGCAGAACCCTATTTTCTTTTATCTTCCTGTTTTTAAGAGGATGCATAGCTGATCTTCATCGCGAGTTGGACGTATAGGCTTCTTAAACAAAAAGGAAATACTATGGCCAACGTCTACGTCAGCATCGGAAGCAACATTAACCGCGAACACCACGTCACAGAATCTCTCAAAGCATTGAATGACCGCTTTGCACCGCTGCACATTTCTAATTTCTACGATTGCGAGCCTGTCGGTTTCGAGGGGGACAACTTCCTAAATCTTGTCGTTGGATTCGAATGTAACCTCCCTGTCGCCGAACTGGTTCAGGTTCTACATCAAATCGAAGCAGAGAATGATCGCAAGCGTCAGACCAAAGCCTATGCTTCACGCACGATGGATATCGACATCCTTCTTTATGGTAATCAAGTCGGCGTTATTGATGGTGTAGAGCTGCCTAGAGGCGAAATCACCGAGTACGCATTTGTACTCAGACCGTTAGTCGATGTTGCCGCGCAAGAACACCACCCCACTCTAGACATCTCATATCAACAGCTCTGGGAAAGCTTCGATCAATTGAGCCAGAAAACCGAACCCATCCCTTTCGAGCTCAGTTTCACTCAGCCTTCCATGACTGAAAAAAGAACGGCTGCAAAATGAACGACTGAACTCTTAATCACCTGAACTTTACTGATCTTTTCTTAAAACAAGCACGTAACTGACTTCACTTTCTAAGGATTGGACACTGTTATGAATCACAACGCCATTATCACCATTACAAACCTCAGACTAAGAACCTTCATCGGCTTCAACGAGGAAGAAAAGTCTAAGCAGCAAGACATCGTTATCAACGCAGAAATCCACTACCCCGCTAACAACCTTTGCCTCTCTGATGATGTGGAGAACGCACTTAACTACAAAAACATCTGCAAGAAGATCATTCAACACGTCGAATCCGGAAGGTTCCTGCTTTTGGAAAAATTGACCAGCGACGTACTCGGCATCTGTATCGATCATCCATGGGTGAAATACGCTCAAGTGAGAATCGACAAGCCTCATGCGTTACGTTTTGCTGACTCTGTTTCGCTCACTCTGAGCTATGAAGCAGACAACGACAACAATTCATAAGGAGTGCGTCATGCTGAATACAGAAGCCGAAAAAGTAAGAGAAGCTTTGCTCGCAAGAGGACTTGAAACTCCAATGACACCGAGCGAAATGAATCCCAACCAGAAGTACAACCGCATCAAAGGACTTTTAACGGAAGTGGTCAGTACGCTTGGGCTGGATTTAACCGATGACAGCCTTGCTGAAACACCTCATCGCATCGCAAAGATGTACGTCCATGAGATATTTTCAGGGCTCGATTACGATAACTTCCCGAAAATCAGTGTTATAGAAAATAAAATGTCGGTTGATGAAATGGTTAAGGTATCGGATATCGACTTAACATCTACGTGCGAACATCACTTCATTACCATCGATGGTTTAGCGGAAGTCGCCTACATCCCTGAAAACAAGATTCTTGGGCTGTCTAAAATCAACCGTATCGTTCGATTCTTTGCTCAGCGTCCTCAGGTACAAGAACGCCTTACTCAGCAAATCCTAGTTGCGATACAGACTCTAGTGGAAACAGAAAACGTGGCCGTGACGATTAAAGCGACGCACTATTGCGTTAAATCCAGAGGCGTGATGGATGCTAATTCTGAAACCTCAACGACCGCGCTCGGTGGTATTTTCAAAACTAACCCTCAAACCAGAGCTGAGTTTTTACGATGAGTGAAACGATACTGATAACCGGCGTGGGAAAGCGACTCGGCTTCGCACTGGCGCAGCAACTTTTAGCGGATGGATACAAAGTGGTTGGCACCTACCGCAGCGACTATCCTCAACTGCAACTGTTGCGCGACAGTGGAGCCGACTTGCAACAGGTCAACTTTTATCAACAAAGCAGCCTAGAAGCATTTCTTCATTATGTTGGTCAAGAATATAAGACACTTCGAGCCATCATACATAACGCTTCAGACTGGAAGCCTGAGAACAAGACAAACCCCAGTGACAATGCATCACAAATCATGCACCAGATGATGACGATTCACGCTACCGTGCCTTACCTGTTCAATTTAACACTCAAAGACCAACTGATGTCTGGCGATGAAACTTCAGACATCATCCACATCAGTGATTACGTTGCAGAAAAAGGCAGTAAAAAACACATTGCTTACGCGGCCAGTAAAGCTGCGCTCAACAACCTAACGCTGTCGTTTTCAGCAATGTTGGCACCCAAGGTAAAAGTAAATACCCTCTCTCCAGCCATGATTAAGTTTAATGAATATGACGATGAGGCATACAAAACCAAAGCTCTGAAGAAAGCTCTGATTCCGACAGAAGCGGGCTTTGAGGAAATAATAGATGGCATCAAGTTCGTGTTGGCCAGTCACTACATGACAGGAAGAACCTTGCACCTTGATGGCGGCAGACATTTGAAGTGATGATCTTACATTGTCTGCTACCTAAAACGGCTGCTACATAGCGAATGCTGTTAACTCGGAACCGCTATAAGCTAGAAACCGCTATAACCTAGAAACTGCTATAAGAAAGAGGAAGGCGATTTTCTTCATCCCAGCCAGATAACTCAATATTGATTAGTGATTTACGCTTCTCATTACACAGTGAAGCGATATTGATAATAGGAAGCTGGCTACGAAACTGCGCGGTGAGGATGACCTTTTTATTTTCACTCAGGCTGTCTCGGCATTGCGCCAAAACCGCTTCAGTATCTAGCTGATGTGCGTTCTCGATAATCTGAATATCGGCGTTCTCTTGATAGCACCCTATCAGCCAAGATACGGCAGCTGCTTCTGAGCTAGTGAGTACGATGACATCTTTTGTTGCCATAAGCTCGTGGAGTTCAAGATCTTTTAGTTCAGTTTCCATAAATACTCTCATTCAGCAGCAAATACATTAAAGTCGATTGCCCAATTTAGCCTGTGCCAAATGGTAGCCTCTGTCTATCATCTCTTGTGAGCGATCAAACTCTAAGGTGCCACAGGCATTTCGTGGGATCTCAAGCGTGATATCGGCAGGATAAGCGGCCAGTTTTTGGCGAGCAATGGTCGATTGCATCGCATCAAACGCTTGGTTGGCAATGTCGTAGGCAGCAAAATTGAAGCTCATTTTGCTTTTTACGCTGCTACCGAGATTATCGATAAAATGAACAACCTTCTCATGCAGATTACTCTCTTTTGTTGGCAGCGAAACCGGTGTCACTTCCTGCTGAACAATTTCAGGTTCGCCGCCTAAGTTCACAGCCAGAGTAAAGTCTGTATTATCACCAAAAGTAGGCGCAATCGGTACAGGATTGAGTACCCCGCCATCAATCAGCGCTTCGCCATTAATCACATGAGGCGTGAAGAACAATGGCAAAGAGATAGAAGCGCGAATGGCATCAAACAGAGAGCCTGATTGTAGCCAAACCTCTTTTTCATCAGCGACATTAGCGGCAACTGCGGTATAAGGGATAGGCAGATCTTCAATTGAAATCTCGCCGATCAATCCACGCAGTGTATCGATGATCTTGTCCCCTTTGAAGATACCACTCGATTGCCATGAAAAATCCAACATCATCGCCATATCCGATTGGTCGATACTGGTGACCCACTCTTCAAATTCATCCAACTTACCCGCCGCATAGACACCACCGATAAGTGCGCCAATTGAACAACCAGAGATGGATTTTATCTGATAGCCATGCTCAATTAACCAACGGATTATTCCAACGTGAACCAAGCCTCTTGCGCCACCACTGCCAAGTACCAACGAGATCGTTTTTTCCATCGTACTCATCCTTTAATTCATTAGCTCTTCAAAGCTTTGGGCAAAAATTATATCACTTCGTGTCAGTGTAAGCTGTGTAATGCTTTGAAAACTGCACCACCTGCGTGCCTAAATGTGTCACGGATTGAGATCGGGCAGCTTAAGTTGATTGCCGAAACTCATAGACTTTAGACTACCGCACTAAGCTAAAAGTGAGTCATTCCAGCAAGCCTAAGCGCGACTAGGAATCTGGTTTCCGCGAGCGCTTGATACAAAAAAGGTCACCCACTTGAAAGCGAGCGACCTCTTGTTATTCATTGTGTTTTTTAACTCATCCTGTAAGTGAGAACAAAGAGTTACAACACGCGTAAGCACTCTTCTGGCGACAAGCTCAAGAGCGTATTGGCGAAGTTGATCTTCTCATCGCGCCATCTCAATGCTGCCTCTCGACCTTCTTGTGAGTGTCGGTCGGCCTCAAAATAGCTTTTTCTTGGAAGCCCGTCTGCTGGCGTCATCACCATAGACTGTTCATTCAAGCGAAGCGTAAATAAGAACTGACCACGTTGTCCGGTTTGCGCTGCTGGATGGTGCAATGTGGTATCACAGCAATAGCGCCTATCACGCAGTGCGCGACATGTGTACTCAAAAACATCTTGAGCACCACGTCCAGGGAACGCGGTATAAACACTGATGCCATCACGTTGCAAAGACTGGTCACCCGCCGCGAGTTGCACCGCATGTTGGATCATCCTAAAGCCCAGAACCACGCCACCAATGCTATTCAATCCACTGTATTGAATAGCGCCTTCTAAGCTCAGATGAAGTTTGTCTTCCCCTTCATAGAGAAAGAGATCAGGCGATGCCCAATCGCTTTTTGGAATAAGCAGTTGAGTAATATCCGAGTGTTCCATGTTGGTCTCCGCAACAATGAGTGTGTTTGAGCCCATAAAATATCGTAATGAGAATTATTATCAATAGTTTTTAACCAAAAACGTTACCCCAGAAAGCACTCGTCGATGGACGTTATCTGATGCTTTAACGCCAAGCATTTCTTGTTAGATAATCGTTTATTACCCATAAATTCATCGCCTACAAACAAGCCAGCTCATACTGTTTACCGTCTTGCATATTAGCCTTCGAACTCTACGACTAATGTCTAACTGCCTGAGACTATTTGTTTTTTTGGGTTTGGTATAAGGTACTAACAACTAAATGTTAATGAGTTTTTAATAATAAGTTGACGCATTGTTTGCGCTTCTGCGTGAGTCAATAACGTTTGTTGGAATAACACACCTCAGAGTGTGAACGAAGGGAATCAAAATGAGCAGTACTTTAGAGTCCGTACATATACACGCAGATAAGCCTCAAGCCAATGAGGATAAACTCACTTATGAACAACAACACAAACCAAGATCAGAATTTGATTCCCGCGAAGAATATTTAGAGCATGAATTACAAATCATGTCGCCGAAACGCTGGCGTCCCAATTTGCCGTTTAAAGATTATCGATTCGAGATAGAAGACACCATCCCAGCGATGGCCGCTACGATTGGTAAAGTGGTGATGGTGGGCGCGATTGCTGCTACCTTTGCGGGAGCTCTCGGATTAAATGAAGACTTCATTCTAGAAAACGTTCGTTATGAACTCCTCATCGCCTCTGTTTTCATTATTATTTTCTCTGGTTTTTTATTGCCGACCGCGAACCTCGCAGGTACACATGGTCCACTTATCCCTTTAATTCCAATTGTGGTTGCAGCAGGCGGACACCCTATGGCGTTTGGCTTGTTGATTGGCGCTTTTGGTCTCATCTTAGCCATCAGTAAAGGTGGCAGCATGTTGGCCAACCTCACCAGTAAAGGCGTGTGTGGCGGCTTGTTGCTCTACCTTGGCTTTGTTGGAACCGCCTCTCAAGTTAAGAAACTGTTCGCTTGGGCTGAAGGAATCGGCATGAGCCACATCGCGTTTGTCGTGATCTTTTGCACCATTATCTTGTACGCGCTATTGGAACACTTCCGTAAACGTTGGTTAGCTGTGCCTCTTAGTTGTTTACTGGGTGGTACGATTGCATTTGCCATGGGTGCCCCATTTGCTTTCCACACTGAGCCAGGCTTACCTAACATGAACCCTATGTATTGGTGGGGAGAAGATACAGGTTGGATGCTAGGCCTACCGACGATTGAACACTTCATGGTGGTATTGCCGTTTGCGATTCTAGCCGTGGCGATGTGGTCACCAGATTTCTTAGGACACCAAGTATTCCAAAAGATCAGCTATCCAGAACGTACCGAAAAAGTACACATGAACATCGACGACACCATGACCACGGCTTCAATTCGTCAAACGTTCGGTTCTCTGCTCGGTGGTACTAACTTTACGTCCTCATGGGGAACTTACATCGTACCGGCGGCGATAGCTAAGCGCCCTATTCCTGCTGGCGCTTTGCTCACAGCTCTGTTCTGTATCATCGCCGCAGTTTGGGGCTACCCGATGGATTTAGCTATCTGGCAGCCTGTACTTTGTGTCGCGCTGATTGTTGGAGTATTTGTTCCGTTGCTAGAAGCTGGAATGGAAATGACGCGTGAAGGGAAAACCACACAATCGGCAGCGATTGTTGTATTTTCATCAGCGCTCGTTAACCCTGCATTTGGTTGGGCTCTCACCATGCTGTTGGATAACTTAGGCTTAGTCGGTTGTAAAGAACGCAGCAGTGAACTGAGTAAAATGAGCCGTTGGGTGTTGCCTGGAACTATGTTTATTGTGCTAAGTGGTGTGATGGCGTTGGTTGGCCTTCTACCGGGGATTCCCGCGATTATCCCAAGCTTTCGTTAAACTCGATTAATATTGAGTTTTGGTCGAAATACGAAAAGGCCTCGCAATCGCGAGGCCTTAGTTTTATCAATCAAACCAGTGAGATAAATGATTGTTGCTATTGTTTCTGTAGCCTATCGAATCCATTAATCAGCTGATGAAGCTGAGTGCCCATAGTCAACGAAACCAACAGACTAATCAGAGCAATCACTGCTCCAGAAACAAACACCCATTGATAACCAGACATCCAGATGATTCCCAACAAAAATGGTAGAAACACCGCTGCAATATGGTTGATGGTGAATGACAAACTCGCCGTTGAAGCCACTTCATCTTCCCGAATTGTCTTTTTAAAGTAGGTGTTCAAAGCTATCGCAAAACTAAAAATAATGCTGTCGATAACATACAACCCCGCTGCCGCATAATGATCATCCACAAATGCGTAAGATAGGAACACCAACACTAACGCGGCATACTCAATGATCAAAGCCAGCCTCTCTCCGACTCGGTCGATAAATCTCCCAACATAAGGTAGAGCAAGAGTTGCTGCTAAGCTGGATACCATAAATAAAGCGGCCATCATCGCAATCGTATAATGGAACTTGGTCACCATCAGTAAGCCAGCAAATGCCACAAAGATCTGTCTTCTTGCTCCACTCAAAAAGGTAAGAATGTAATAGGTCGTGTATTCACGTCGGACAATGAGTTTAGTGTGTTGTTTAACCTCTGTATGAGTATTTTTAAACGTGACCAAGTACACCGCTAGCCAGAAACATATTGTTCCACAAGTAAAGAAAATGGCCTTATCTGAAACGTCAAAAAGATAGCTCGCGACCATAATGCATAGAAAAGTCACCATCGAGAAAAACGAGGCAGCAGAGCGAATTTTCCCCATTGATTCACTGAAGTTCTCAGTCGCTAACAACTGTGTTGAGAGTGATTTGTTCACCGCTTCTAAATAATGGAAACCAATAGACATGATCGTCGTGCTGAAATAGAAGCCATAGATCGAAGGTAAATACCCCGTCACTGCTACACCGAGCCCTAATATTGCAACCGACAGTACAGCGACTCTTTGTTCTGAAGCGATGAACAACAGAAACAAAACAGTAAATGAGAGCAAGCCTGGGATTTCCCTAACACTCTGCAATACACCCACATCAGCCCCGGTCATACCAACAGTGTCGACAGCGAAGTTATTCATAACGACTCGCCATCCCGTATTCGCTATCACTGACGCGATAGCGATGATAACCAACATCGCGAATGAGCTCCGCGATGTTAAAAGCCTAAGCCAGAGAGTCATTTAAGCCGCCGATTCTAAAAGAAAGTCTTGAATATGATCGCGCATGAATAAAGCCATCGAAGAGAGACCGTGCGAGTATTGGAGGTTGATTAGAGATGTCTTGCTTCTAAGTTTTAGCGATAAAGTAATTCTTAGTTTTCCGTTCATATTCAAATCCTCAAAAATAATACTATGTTCAGGGCTTGGTCACGATATGCAACTCAGACAAAGAACACATACATAATACCTTTGTTGATTACTTGTTATGCGATCATTTTTAAAATGTTAACTTCTGAAATTGACAACCATTCAGAGTAGTTTTGTTTATATGGCAAATTTATTGGAGACTATTATTTTTAGCTGACGAGGGTGTAAAAATGAGGTCTGCATCAGTTGGACTGAATAACAAGTTAAGCGACTTCTCTCTGTTCATGAAATACTCATTGAGCGAAGGTACTGACAAATTTTATCCAATTCAGAGTTAGAGCCTCTCCCCTCAAATGAAGTTAAACGATCTCGAACGTTGATTTACCACTAGATTGAACGGTGTATCCCTGTTGGCAGCTATTCACTAGATAAACAACTCCTACATTAAAATTAAGAAACACGAACTAAAAAATAAGGTAGACAATGTCACGCAAAAAATTCATGGAATCCTACGGCGCAACTAATCGTAATGCTCGTTATGGATGGGCCTTTGTTAATCACGAAAAAAAGGAAGTATATTTTGGTGCTTGGGATGTCAATACAGACCGAGAAAGATCATTGATTTTTTCTATGGACTGGGAGTTCAATAACGAAGGTCGGAGGGTTAATGCATTTGGCGAAGCTCTTGAGTACATAAAACTGGTGGAGAATGAAGGTTATTCACTAAGAACATTTCCAATAATTTGGGATGAAGATAACGACGGTTATGCGGATACAGGCAGCGCCAAAATAAAAGAGTACATAGAAGAAGTCTCTGAGATGTCCTTCGAGGTCATTGGCAATGATTACTATGCGATCGGTAACCATAAAGCAAAGTACTCAAAAATGCCTTTACTCAACGTAGCGCAAGATGTTAACGGCATATTCAGCACTACTACCGATAAGACAGAACGTGAAAGCTTAGTGCTCTCGCGTGTTGGGCAAGGACAATTTAGACAAAACGTTATCAACTCATGGGGAAATGGTGAATGCTGTGCGTTAACTCTTACAAGTGTACGCGAGATTTTGATTGCATCTCATATAGTACCTTGGTCAAAATGTGAAAGTGATGAACAGAGACTTGATGGCGCAAATGGTATCTTGCTTTGTGCCCATATTGATAAACTATTTGACGCTCACTTACTAACCTTCACAAAAAAAGGCTCGAAGTATATATCGCAGTTATCGCCAAAACTGAATGTTTCTTTACTGAAAGGGCTAGGTATTCAAAGCGGAGAAGAACTTTGCTCTGAAGAACTAAGCGAAGTTCATCGCGATCGATTTGAAAAGTATTTAGAAGCACATAACAACGAGTTCAACTTCAAGATCTCGCAGACAAAGTAAACTAACACCTACTCCACTATTTAACGTCTCGGCCCCCAAAGGGAATCAACTAAACTTATCGATGAGAACTTCCCCAAACAAAAAGGCCTCGCACACGCGAGGCCTTGTTTTATCTGCGTCCCAACGAACAAGCAGCTAGAAATTTACGATAGTAAAACTAAATTAACTCGAGAGCCATTCATTCAGTACTTTGATGAATTTAGGGTTAATGAGATAACCGATGGAAGCGTGCGGATTGCTCTTTCCGTTACGAATATTGAGATTGTAGACTGGGTGGATATCTTTCATTCCGCCGGGTATCAGATCCAGTTTGAGCATATCCTTAAAGTCATTTCTAATTTTGCTGTCATGAGAGATAAAATCATCTTCTGCCGATATGTTTATCCATTGCTGAATGTTTAAAGGGTACTTTTTCTCATCTTTCAAGCGGCTCCCCTTTAGCCTATCTTTTACATTTTCATCTCCTAACGGCGACCCGAGCGTCAGCAATAAGTTGACCTTCTTGTCCGCACCATAGTCATGCCTATACTCTCCGTAATGAGACAACTTCCACAGCACGTCATAACTGATCATCGACCCGAGACTGTGCGATACAATCATCACATCATCCTGATTATCAAGCGCTTCCTTCAGTTCAACCATTAGCCGATGCCTAACATCGCTGCCAAAATAGGTATCTTCATTCCAATAATGCGTCATATCCGGCGCGACCTTCGTAATGAGTGTCTCAGCCACACCTAGCTTTCCAAATATTGATGAAAAAGTATCTGCTAGCGCCTCTTTGAGAAAACCAATTTTAGATACCTTGTTATACGTTGTTTTATTGAACTGGCTTGTCTTGTACGTTTTGAGTTCAGACAGCGCTTGTTGTCGACTTGCAGGGTCTTCCGTTGGTTTCTCTAACAATGTGTTCGATAGTTCACCGTAATAGACAAACCGTTTATCGACATCTTTAAAAGCTTGTAATGAACTTGAGTATCCACAATCTCGCTGCAAGCCATGTTCTATAGCCTCGTACCAGAGTGCTTGAAGGGGAGCTTTATCGGGCTTTTGAGCGCGACCATGAATGAATATTATTTTCTTAGCCATAGCAGGACGTCCTAAACACATAGTTAAAGTGATTGTCAGTAGAAAGCACCACTAGATTCGGTCAGCCCTTACCAATAACAGTGGTGCTGATTACATATCTAGGGGTGGTTGATAGAGCATTTAATATAACTATGAGGCTGTCGTTTAAGGACCATAAACGAGTGAAAGACGCGGGTATGACTCGCAAATTGAAATGAATGTATCTAGCAAAATCTCCAACGAACAAAAAGGCCTCACACACGCTAGGCCTTAGTTTTATCTATAGAATGATTACATCCATCCTTTAACAGCTACAGCGCCCTACTTCACTGACTCCACCGCTTTGATCAACCTTGCGTTGAACTGCTGTGGTTGCTCTAGCATTGGGAAGTGGCCTGAGTCTTCGATGTAGTAAAGGCTGTAGTCCTTGATGTGTTTCTTGTTCGCTTCTGAATCAGTTGGCCATAGTCGACGAGCGTTAACCTATAAAGTAAATAGGGCGCTTGCGAATTATGTAGGAGCATTAACCAATCCATTCTATCTAATGATTGGAAGAACACTTCACAAAAGTATAATTTGTCGACATCTAGTAAAGCTACTTCTCGCCATAAATTAAAGTGCGTTATAGCCTTCAGTGACTTTGTTTATCGCTGAAACAAATCCAATAGCTGATAGTTGAACGTTATTCCATTGTACATACTTACCATTGATAAATGCTTCTGCTACGAATTTTGTCCCTTGAACTGATTTGGGGATTTCAGTGCATTGTGTCGTGCCAATTCGACTAGTAATAAATCGCACAGCTTGTCCGTTAATACGATGGATTTTTTCTTTCGATTCATCACATATGCGATCATTAGGATCTAACCATAACGTCGAAAATCCGATCACAATTTGATCATTGTTCTCAGGCCATGCAACCAAAGAAGTTCCTGAGCCAGAAAATATGTTGTAGTCAATTTGAAGTAATGCCACGTTATTTGTATTTACTTCCCACTTTGTAGCTAGGTCATCTGTAGACTGCTGTGAATCAGCCGAAATAACCCGCTGCTCAGCATTTTCTATTTCTGTTTTTTGTGGGTAAGCGTTTTGAACAATACTCGCCGCGTTTCGTTTCACGCATGAAGACCATGAGCTTGGGCCTAAGGAGCGAGGACATGTGTCATTGATCCAAGCTTGACTAGATGCATCAAGTGATAAAAGTCGACTCTCTGGAAAGTCATCATCAAATGCTTTCAAATTCCTATTAACACAAGAGGCCCATGAACTAGGACCTAAAGAACGAGAACAGCTATCGTTTATCCATCGACGCTGCGACGAAGCTGAGCTTTCCAATCTCTTATCAGGAAAATTATTCCTAATTGCTTTTACATGTCGATCAACACAGGAGTTCCAAGATGCGGGCCCCAAAGAAGCTGGACAAGAATCATGGATCCAACTCCTGTATTCCGGTTTAATCTGATTTAATTTAGATTGCGAGGAGTTAGCATAAGCCAAAGATGGAATAGTTAAAACTAGAGTAATGAAAAAGCGAGTGAGCATAACAACTGTCGATTTTAGTTAGTCAATTTAATACTACAATACTACCATTTATTTGAGGTGTTGTAAGGTACACAATGGTAAGCTCTGATTAATGAGCTTCTCCAGTAACACTAGACACTCGTCCAAACTAGATCTTCCGTATTCCGATTAGTACATATGAACTAAATTAGAACCTCCCCCTTACACGCAAGGCCTTTCTCCATCGAGCCAAACCGTCCTACTTCACTGACTCCACCGCTTTGATCAACCTTGCGTTGAACTGCTGTGGTTGCTCTTGCATTGAGGAAATGCTCTGAGTCTTCAATGTAGTAAACGCTTTTAGCTTTTGTGTGTTTTTTATTCAACTCTGAGCCCATCGACCCTAAAACTTTCTTGCTAAAAAGGTAGAAAAATTTATAGTATTTTTTAGATAAAGTTGAGAATCGATATGTCATTACAGAAAAAACAATCCAAAGTATCACTGAACATCAAAATCTCATCAGACTTAGATGTTCGTCTTAAACGAGCGAGAAAAGCAGCGCGTGAACAAGGCTTAATGTTCAACGTATCTCAAGAAGTTGAAAAGTTTCTTGAGAAGGAAATAAAGAAAGTGGAACGCCAGCTATCAATCGATGAAGCGATTAAGAATAATCTCGAGGAACTTGGTGGGCTTAATATAGATAAAATAATGAAATCAATGGATTAATCATAATACCGACATGTATTGATTCACTTTTGAATGACGAACGATAACTAATTTTGGAGATAATTATGGGCACAATAATTGGACTGTTAATTTTGGCTGGTATCAGTGTATTCCTAAAGCGCCAAACGGGACTTCATTTGCATGAGTGGATTGCAAAAAAATACAAAGAATCTCAAGACAAAAAGTAATGGACTCTATCAGATTGACAGGCTCCATCGATTTAACTTAAAAAACTAAGGCCCCGCAATCTCGAGGCCTTAGTTTTATCTATAGAATGACTACAACCACCCTACTTCACTGACTTAACCGCTTTCATTAAGGTTGTGTTGAACTGCTGTGGTTGCTCAAGCATTGGGAAGTGACCTGAGTCTTCAATGTAGTAAATGCTGTAATCCTTAATGTGTTTCTTGTTCGCTTCTGAATCGGTTGGCCATAGGCGAGCGTTCACTAAGATTACTGGCACATTCACGTTCTCATACACGCGGTGGGCTTCACCTGTCACGTATTGGCCTAGATAATGGCGGAACTGGTTTATCGCGATAGCTGGCGGTGCTGACGCCATGTCTTGCGTTACCCAGTAAAGTAAATCTGCGTCTACGTCTTTTGGTAGCGAGTCTTTCACGAACGCAGTAATGCCCGCTTGGAAATCTGCTTCAAAAGGTTTGGTCATTGCATCTAGGTCACTTTGTGAAACCGCTAGTGCGACGTTTTGCGATGTATCGACACCAATAATGCCCTTCACTCTTTTCGGCATCAGTTTAGCGGCTTCTGCAATAACACCACCCGCCATGGAATGGCCGACTAAGATGACGGATTCGAGTTGTTCTTTCTCGATTACCGCTTTGATATCTTCAGCGAATGCGACCATGGTGTACTCTTCGCGATTGAACGATGAGTTACCGTGCCCTGCTAAGTCCATAGTGATCACTTGGTACTGCTTTGAAAACTCACTCACTTGGTTTTGCCAAAGCCTGCTGTCTAAGCTCCAACCGTGAATGAAGATCAGCGCTGTATCCCCACTCCCGCTTTTGCCATACGCAATTTGCTCACCATCGTGAGATATCGCAATACCGTACTTAACCGTTGAATCATGAGCCATGGCATTAAAGCTACCAAGCGCCATGAATACCAAAAGTGTGATGTTTAGAATTAAACGTTTCATAGTGTCTCTCTACTTACTTTAAAGGGAACGCAGAAAGCGCCCCTCTCAATCAATATAGTCACTATAAAGTGTGAAGTTGTAGACGGGTCAAGAGCAATTTAGATAAAGAACTCTTCTGCCGTGGTGACTTGACCAACTCATTTTTGCCCCATTCCGAGTTTGCGTAACAAAATCGTGAAAAATTTAATCTGAAAATTCCCCAACTTTTTCTAATGGTTGTAATATCTATGGACGCGTAACAATATTGGAACTAATTCAATGAGAGCACCATTTCAGGTACTTATATTCCCATACAAATTTGAAATGGAAGACCCCATATTCCTGATTGCTTGCCGCACAGACAATGGTGAATGGCAGGCAATTTCTGGTGGTGGTGAAGATCATGAGTCTTTGCTTGAAGCTGCAAGAAGAGAATTATATGAAGAAACCTCGTTAACAGGTATTGAGTGGGTTCAACTAGATTCTATGTGTATGTTACCGCGAGTGTTTTATTCTGGTCATGAAGAATGGAGCCTTCACCCTTATGTGATACCAGAATATTCATTCTCAGTGCAGGTTTCGAGTGAGCCACAGTTATCTTCGGAACACACAGAGTTTCGTTGGTGTAAGGCATCTGAAGCGAACGAGCTTCTCAAATATGATTCTAATCGAATAGCTTTATGGGAGTTATCCGAACGACTTAAGTGCCATCCCATAAATAGTTAGAATCGAATCTGTCCAAGAACTTCTCAGATTGAATTTTTACCCGTGGCACACAATTTAGCGTCTAACAAGTACTATGTATCCGTACACAAAAAAGATTTAACTACAGGGAGAAGAAGAGTATGAGAGTTCGTATTTCTGGAAGTAGTTCTGATACCGCCGAGCTACTGATGGGGATCAAAGGGGCTGCTAGACGCATTCGGTTTGACTCAAGGAGGGACCGATTTAATATCCCCCACAGTCTAAAAACTAGTATTCGTAGAGACTTAAATGCCAACTATATTAAGGTCAATGGTGAGAATATCGCTATTGCAACGCAGTACCCTTATCATCACCAGTTGGAAGCACATTTACAGTTATTGGTAGATAATAGAACCCCAGTATTAGTGGTGCTAGCAAGTAATAAAGATATTGTAGAGGATCAAATGCCTGACTACTTTTCTGTTTCGGGTATCTATGGGGCTATAATGGTGACTTCAACTTTAACTGGTAAAGTGGATCTTACCGATTCGATTGAAGCTAAAACTTACAACCTCGATATAGATGGTTATCAAACAAACTTAACAGTACCAGTGATACACGTTCATAATTGGCCAGATCACCACACAATCACCCCAGCGAATACAGAAAAGCTGATTATCATGATTGAGTCGGTATTGCTGGAAAGGAGAAGTTTTTATACTAAGCGCAAGAGTCGTGCGGTCGATGACCCAGATAAACTACTACCGATAGTACACTGTCGAGCTGGTGTTGGAAGAACTGGGCAAACAATTGCTGCAATGGCAATGCGTAAACACCCTAAGCTAAGTTTGGCTTCAATCACCAAAGATTTGAGAGTGTCACGCAACGACTACATGATACAAACTACTATTCAGATGGAGACACTTGTGCAAATTGGTCTTGAAGCTAAAAATAAGGACTTTGGTGTTGAGTAGCCTGCACTATATGTCGAATGGTCTACGCCTTTGATACTGGACATAAAGTTAACGATTTACCATACCTGTCTTTATTAATAAATTTTTAATTTAGGGAATTCGCTGACAAACTTTTGTCCAATAATGAGTTAGCATCCGTTTCCTGATCTAAAAAAGCCTCGCAATGCGAGGCCTTTGGTTTTCTATCTATCAGAAGAGATTACCGATTTCACGTCTTCGGCTAATGCAACCATGGTGATCACTTGCTACTGCTTTGAAACTCAATCACTTGGTTTTGCCACAGCCTACTGTCTAAGCTCCAACCGTGAATGAAGATCAGCGCTGTATCCCCACTTCCACTTTTGCCATACGCAATTTGCTCACCATCGTGAGATATCGCGATACCGTATTTAACTGTTGAATCATTAGCCATGGCATTAAAGCTACCAAGTGCCATGAATACCAAGAGTGTGATGTTTAGGATTAAACGTTTCATAGTGTCTCTCTACTTACTTTGGAGGGAACACAGAAAGCGCCCTCTCAATCAATATAGTTACTATAAAGTGTGAAGTTGTAGACGGGTCAAGTGTGAGAATTGGCTTTATACTCGGTTGATGTGAAACATTGCAGCTATCAAAATAGAGTAGCCACACCAGATATGGCTAATGTGTCGCTAAAATGGCGTCTGCCATCATCTTTTTCATCTGATAGCAGTTACATCAAAACCTATTACTGGCTCTACTATACATAGCTACTGTTAGAATAACTTGTTTATACCTGTGCTAGATCAATTTAAGACACAGAATACGAAATAAAGCATTGATCATACTAAATAAAGTTGAGATATTAAACAAATTGATTATCAATTAAGTGAAATGCAAGAAGTGGCAATTGAAGAGAGTGGATTCGTTTATACGTCTTTCGAATTTTTAGTAGAAAATGCAAGCGTGATATTTAGCGGTATTGGCGTTGCTGCAATGGGCGGGATTTATAAACTTTCCCAAGGAAAGAAAGACAACCAAAACACTGAGACAACTAACAAAAACTCAATCACAAACAATATAAAAATTGATGTTAACTCTCAGTCTAAAGAAACAAAAGAAGCACAAGAAAGCCTTTCATCTCCGCTGTCAGATAGTAGAGTCAGAGAAATAAAGAACAACACTAAAATCCTTTTTATAGATGATGATACTCGATTTAAAGTTGTGAAAATTTTAACAAAGTCGGGATGGGTTAATACTAAGTTAGTTAAAGATATAGATAGCCTTGATTGCCATAACGTACTTGATGCAAATATAATTTTTGTTGACGTGCAAGGTGTCGGAGTCGAGTTAAATTTCAAGGAAGAAGGACTTGGTTTAGCTGCCGCGCTAAAAGAAAAATATCCGGATAAGAAAATAATAATTTACTCTGCAGAACAAAAGGGAGATAGGTTTCATGAGGCCTTACGAAAGGTCGACGACTTTTTGGCAAAAGATGTAGACCCTTACCAATTTACTTCTCTAGTCGAAAAGTTTTCGGGAATATAATATGAGTTTTTACTATAAAATTATTGATCACCAAGAAAAGACCATTGTTGACAAATTACCAAGTAACTATTGTCAATTAATGGAAGAAACTATAGATTTATGCTCTAGCAAGAAAGTTAATCTATTCGGATCAAATATTAGATATATAAAGATCAGTAATGATAAATATACTATATTCGCATTAACTACTAAGCCTCAATATATAAAAAGCAGTAGGAAATTCAATACTGAAGTACAACTAATTCTAGACTGTATGGATGATGCAATTAAGTTTAGAACTGACTTTATAAAAAACACCCATGATCATACCAACCGATTAATTCACAATTTAGTAACCTTAAATGCACATAATATGCAAGAGGTTTATTCAATCATTCCACAAGAAGTTCTTGCTGACAAAAGGAATAAACAGTGGAAAAAAGTTATTACCGAGTATGTTCAAGATGACCTATCAGAGGCAGCATTATCTTTGGTAAGAATAGCAAAAAACAGTCTCAAAATGAAAACAGAGATTTCTGTTTATGACTCTCTTAGAAACGGCACAGTGAACTTAGAAAAAAAGAATCATCATATTCATAGAGTTTTGATGAATTTATTTTATGTGTTTTTCCCTGATTTTACAGACAAAGAAGTACTAGTCGATGTAGAAAGGACAACTTTACAATCTGTTTTTGATTACGAAACGGTAACCGTTGCTTTGTATTATATACTTGATAACATTGTGAAATATATCAAGCCTAATTCTGACCTGACTGTGTCGATAGATAAAGAACAGTTCTCATCTAAAGTATCGATAACCTTTGATATGCTTAGTATTAAAGTAGATGAATCAGAGCTAGAAAAAATATTTGAAGAAGGGGTTTCTGGAAAGTATGCTGCAGACTGTGGAAAAGCAGGGCAAGGAATTGGTATGGGTCGAGCTCGTGAATTACTTAAAATTAACGATATTGAAATATATTTTGAACCAGTTAAAGATACGGAATTCAACCAACTTCAATACTACTATCAACGTAATCTAGTAAAAATAGTACTATGATTTTGCTATAAAAATCTGCATAAAATAAAGTCCCAATAATTTATTATTTAAATTATTTAACATTAGGAACTGAAGAATATTACTGGCTTAGACTTAGAGATACCAGAAGTTACCCTAGGATAAAGTTGCTAAATTACTTCCATACCCCGTCCACCTACGGGTTGCGGTAAACAAAAAGGCCTCGCAATGCGAGGCCTTTGGTTTTCTACCTACCAGAAGAGATTAGTCGCGAAGTGCTGCGCCGAATTTCTCTGAAATTGAAGCTACGATAGCATCTACTGAACCAGCGATGTCTGCATCTTCAAGTGTGCGCTCTACAGACTGTAGGCTAAGTGCGATTGCTAGGCTCTTCTTACCTTCTTCAACGCCTTGACCAACGTATACGTCGAACAATTTAGCGCCTGTTAGGAATTCGCCACCAGCAGCGATACACGCTTCAACGATGTCGCCAGAAGCGACTGCTTCGTCAACAACTACTGCGATATCACGACGGTTTGCAGGGAACTTAGATACTGCTACTGCTTCTGGAAGCACGCGAGTGTTGATAGCTGCCCATTCGATTTCGAATACGATAGTACGGCCGTTAAGACCAAACTTACGCTCTAGTTCTGGGTGAACAGTACCAATGATACCCACTTCTTTACCGTTAGCCATAATCGTAGCCGATTGACCTGGGTGAAGTGCTGGGTTGCGCTCTTTTGCTTCAGAAGAAAGAGATTTGAAGCTGTATGCGATTTCGTTAGCAGAAAGCTCAAGAACGGCTTCTAGGTCACCTTTAAGATCGAAGAAATCTACAGTGTTAGTTGCAATGTCCCAGTGCTCTTCGCCACGAGTACCAGAGATAACGCCCGCAAGCATCATTTCTTGGCGCATGCCGTTTTCAGCCGTTGCTTCAGGGATGAAACGTAGACCTGATTCGAATAGACGAACGCGAGACTGTTGACGCTTCTGGTTGTGAACCACGGTGTTTAGAAGACCTTGGATTAAGCCAAGACGCATAGCTGACATGTCCGCAGAGATTGGGAATGGCAGGATTAGCGGCTCAACACCAGGTACAACAAGTTTTTGCTGTTCTGGTTCTACGAAGCTGTATGTGATTGCTTCGTGGTAGCCACGGTCTACAAGAAGGTCACGAACACGCTTAAGCGGTTGGTTAGCTTCTTTGTGGTCATTCATTTTAAGTGCCGCTTTAGGCGCTTGGTTTGGAATGTTATCGTAACCGTAGATACGACCTACTTCTTCAATTAGGTCTTGCTCGATTGCGATATCAAAACGCCAAGATGGAGACGTTGCCGTCCAACCAGCTTCAGTCGTCTCAACTTCACAACCTAGGCGAGTAAGAATTTCCACTACGTCTGTAGATGGGATTTCGTGACCTAGTAGGCTGTCTAGCTTAGCGCGACGTAGAGCAACTACGTTTGCTTTAGGAAGATCAGTTTCAGATTCGCTGCCGTTTACTGGCGCAACTTCACCACCACAGATTTCAACTAGAAGCTGTGTTGCACGCTCCATTGCTGCTGCTTGAAGTGTTGAATCAACACCACGTTCGAAACGTAGAGAAGAATCAGTGTGAAGGCCGTAAGCACGCGCGCGACCACGGATGTGATCCGGTGCGAAGAATGCAGCTTCAAGAAGTACGTCTGTTGTTTCAGTAGTAACACCTGAATCTTGACCGCCAAAGATACCAGCGATTGCTAGTGCTTTGTTTTGGTCAGCGATAACAAGTGTGTTGCTGTTTAGTTCAGCTTCGTTGCCATCTAGAAGTGTTAGCTTTTCGCCCTGCTCTGCTAGACGAACCACGATACCGCCTTCGATCTTAGCTAGATCAAATGCGTGCATTGGTTGGCCTTGCTCTAGCATCACGTAGTTTGTGATGTCTACAACTGGGTCGATTGAACGGATACCACAACGACGCAGTTTTTCTTGCATCCAGATTGGCGATTCCGCTTTCACGTTTACGTTCTTAACCACACGGCCAAGGTAACGTGGACAAGCATCAGTTGCTTTGATTTCAACAGATACTGTGTCTTCAATACTTGTTGCAACAGCGTCAACTGTTGGCTCTGTAACGTCTGCGCGGTTTAGTACGCCAACTTCACGAGCAAGGCCACGGATGCTGAAGCAGTCTGCGCGGTTTGCTGTTAGGTCTACGTCGATAGTTACGTCGTTAAGCTCAAGAAGCTCACGTACGTCCATACCTAGCGTTGTACCTTCAGGCAGCTCAAGGATGCCGTCAGACTCTACGTCGATACCTAGCTCAGAGAAAGAACAAAGCATGCCGTGCGATGGAACGCCACGTAGTTTTGCTTTCTTGATTTTGAAGTCACCAGGAAGTACTGCGCCAACTGTTGCTACTGCTACAGTTAGGCCAAGACGACAGTTAGATGCACCACATACGATGTCTAAAAGCTCTTCTTCGCCGATATCAATTTTAGTTACTTGTAGTTTGTCTGCGTCTGGGTGCTGACCGCACTCAACCACTTTACCTACTTTAACGCCGGTGAATTCACCAGCAACAGGTTCTACATCGTCAACTTCCAAACCAGCCATAGTGATTTGGTGAGCTAGCTCTTCGCTGTTAATTGCAGGTTTAACCCACTCGCGTAGCCAAGATTCACTGAATTTCATAGTTTTGACTGCCCCGGATTACTTGAATTGTTTAAGGAAACGAAGGTCGTTCTCGAAGAACGCACGAAGGTCATTTACGCCGTAACGAAGCATCGTTAGACGCTCTACACCCATACCGAATGCAAAACCAGAGTATTTCTCAGGGTCGATGCCAACAGAGCGAAGTACGTTAGGGTGAACCATGCCACAACCTAGAACTTCTAACCATTTGCCATCTTTACGTTTCACGTCAACTTCAGCTGAAGGCTCTGTGAACGGGAAGAATGAAGGACGGAAACGCACTTCAACTTCTTCTTCAAAGAAGTTACAAAGGAAATCGTTAAGAATGCCTTTAAGTTGTGCGAAGTTTACGTTCTCATCAACTAACATACCTTCCACTTGGTGGAACATTGGCGTGTGAGTTTGATCGTAGTCGTTACGGTAAACACGACCCGGAGCAATGAAGCGGAATGGCGGTTTGCCGTTTTCCATCGTACGGATTTGAACACCAGAAGTGTGCGTACGTAGCATTAGATCAGGGTTGAAGAAGAAAGTATCGTGATCAGTACGAGCTGGGTGATCGTCTGCGATGTTTAGTGCATCAAAGTTGTGGAATGCATCTTCGATCTCAGGGCCAGACTCAGTGCTAAAGCCAAGCTCACCAAAGAACTGTTCGATACGCTCAACTGTGCGAGTAACTGGGTGAAGACCACCGTTCTCAATGCGACGACCTGGTAGGCTCACATCGATAGTTTCTTCAGCTAGTTTCGCTTCAAGCTCTGCACGTTGAAGTGCGTCTTTGCGAGCTGCGATCGCTTGTTGAACAGCACCTTTCGCTTTGTTGATCTCTTGACCAGCAGTGCGACGCTCTTCAGGTGGAAGTTTACCTAGGCTTTGTAGTTGAAGAGTTAGTTCACCCTTCTTACCTAAATACTGAACTCGCACTTCATCAAGTGCGACTAACGAATCTGCTGTATCAATAGCAGTCGTTGCATTAGCAATGATCTCTTCTAGATGTTGCATCATTTCCTCATCTACCAGTTGGTAGTGTCCGTATCGGATGATTAGTTTTTTTAGATAGCTACACATAGTAATCAAACACGCTACCAATGCCAAATTGAATCGCTAAAAGAGCAAGTTATTGACTAAAAACACGGCAAATTTAACAGGATATTAATGAGGAGTAGGAAGAAGTGGAACAATTACAGGTTCCACTCCTTAATTTGGAAGCGAATCGCGCTCAAAAAATAAAGCGAGCTAGGTTTTAGATTTAAAGTAGCCTGAGCGCTAAAACTGACGAGAGCTATGGTTCTAAATCTTAAGTAAATCGAGATCTAAATCTGAATTGAACAAACGCTGTTCTTCCCCGCGTTTTTCGCTAAATAAACGGACTCATCAGCCGCTTTAATCAATTCATTCATGCTTTCGAATTCTTGGGTCATTTCAGCCACACCGATACTAATGCTGCCAATCCAAGCTTGGTTGCCGGTTTCGACCTCTAATTCAGACACTTTCTGGCGAGTCGTTTCTGCGATGTGCATGCCCCCTTTAAGATCGGTATCAGGGCAAATCACCAAGAATTCATCGCCGCCTAATCGGCACACAATATCATCATTACGGAATGTATTTTTCAGTTCGCGCGAGAGGGTTTTTAGCACCAAATCACCGGCATCATGACCACTGGTGTCATTAATGCGCTTGAAGTGGTCGGCATCAATCATAATGCACACCAAAGGCACGCCAAGTTCTTTGGAGTCTTGCCAATGCACGGCTAACTGTTTAAAAGCGCAGCGGCGGTTAGGCAAATTAGTGAGTGAGTCTGTTAAGGACAGTTCTTCAAGTTTCTTATTCGCTTGTTTTAACTCTGCCGTACGTTCCTCGACTTTGTCTTCGAGTAACTGATTGAAGCGTAACAACTGTTTGTTGCGTTCAGAGACCTGCTCAAATAAGCCTTTAAGCGCGGCTAATAAAGGGATGGTTGACGAGTCTTGCTGCTTTTCTTCTGCTTCAAAGGCTTGGAGGGGTGTTGCACCCTCTTCTATCGCGGCCACTTGTCGCGCCATGTTTTGGTCGATGCCGAGGATGTGATAAGCAAGCCAATGAATGAGGAAGTCCAGTAGCTGACGTGCTGACGCCTGATCTTCTTCCAAGATGAAAGCTTGCATGCTGTAGATATCTTGCATAAACACACGATGCACTTTGATGTGCTCTTCAATGTGTAAGTCATAGAGTCCGCAATCTCTCATCAAAGATTCTTCTTCTTTAAAATGAAATTCGGCATAGCGTGTGAGATCGAGTAAAGCGACGCTCATGTCGTCTATAGAGATCGTATTCTCTGACAACAGGTTTCCGTAGTGATTGATAAAACCAACAAGGTATTGATGTTGTTCGTCTACGACACCAATGCCTGTTTCAAAGTTTTTATCCCAATTAAATGAATTCATAAATCCCTTAGGGCCGATACCACCAGCACAACTTACATGCATATTCGGAGGTTATAGAGGTTCGAAAAATATAACCATCTTACCTTTGGGGCTTTTTGATTGTTTGATCCACTTTATAAAAAGACGACGTTGAACATTCTAAATATGGCTCATCTTAAATTTGAGACGCCCCCTCTAACAAGAACGTCTCATGAAGCTAATATTAACTTTTCGGAAATGCCAATTTTTTGGAAACGCTAGCTTGTTGGAAATGCTCACTTTTTGTAAAGACTAAAAATAGTATTCCAACGCCATTTCAACAAAGTCGTCCTTACGCGCAAAGAACAACAAGTCTTCTGGGGTTTCGTTCTCAAACAACCAAGCGTTCAATCGCCACTTGAGGTTGTTGTTGATACGGCTTGAAGCTTCGAGCTTTGCACTGTAGACATCGCTGTTATCTAAGTCTTGAGTGATGCCTGTAAGCACTTCGGTGCCGTCTTCATCGTTCAAGGCGAAACGCGCACCAAGGAACACATCGTTTTGACCTATGGTTTGGGCGTTGTTACCTCGGCTGTCATACAGGTATTCAGCAATGAAGCCGATGTCCCAATACGATTCAAGCGCCCCAACCCATGTGTATTCAAAGCCTGTCGCGACGCCTGTGTGGTTGTCGTAGCTGTCGCGATAAATGCTTTCAAGCTTCCATAACCAGTCACCAATAATGCCTTGTACATCGAGTCCGAAGTGCTGCATTTGCGCGTAATACGGCTTGAGTTCATTGCCCTCTACACGGTAATAAGGGTCGCGATTTGTGCCGCCTAAATAGCTTAAACCGACATCCCAATCACCGTACATTTGGCTATAGCGCAGCGCTACATCAACGTGCTTTTCTTCTCTCGAAGATTCGTAAAGCGCATCGTCTGAAACGGGAACGGGCGTTCTTAACCGACCATCTTCCCCTGCGAAGGTACGCTCACGAAAATACGGCAATAACATGGCATCAATGGTTCCCCAGTCTTTGATCGAGGTGAAGTGCACCATAGGCTGACCTAACTTAGATTCACCATCGACCGATTCAATAGCATCGGTTTGGTTTACCACATCCACCAAGTGCGCCGATTCGGTTACGCCCCAAAACACCTTGCCTACACCGGCTCGCAGTTCATAATCATCCCAATAATTGAGATACAGAGCTTCACGAACGTCGCCATGGGTGCGCTCATCATCTTCGCTGTCTAGGCGATAAAACGGCGTGAAAGTAAAGCTGCCGTTGCCCTCTTGTTGCTCCCAGTAAAATTCTGGTTGCAACACCAGTGAGCTTTGTCCTTTATCTTGCCCTTGCAAACCGTCACTAAAGAACTGCCTGTGTTCGAGGTTAACCTGCCCTGCGAGTTCTGGTGTGACTTGTTCTACGAACTCAGAGCTAAAACCAGCCGCCACACATGGCAACGACACCTGCATTAACCCAACTGTCGCCGCCAAAGTTAAAGATAACTGCGTTCCTGTTAACACAATCCTTTTCATATTCTTGCCTTACTTTGCACGTTTAAGTGTGTTTTTTTGAAAATCCTTGTCCTTAAGACCGGTCTGGAAGGCTAAATCTGTCGTCGTTAATACCGTGCTTTTGCCTGTTTGGTGGTTTTGCATCGACATAGTGTGTGCGCGCCAGTATTGGTTTAGGTATTGTTTGTAGTCTTGGAACGAGAGGGTTTTGAGTAATGCGCCTTTACGGTCGTAAAACTCCACTTGAACTGGGCGGTAATATTGTTGGTCTAGCCATACTTTTTGCATGGTGTAGCCAGAGTTTTTATCGGTCGGAACTTGCTCCAATACAAAGGTATCCACGCCTTCAATTTTGGCGTCTTCAATGTAGTTGAAGGTGTACTTTCCTAACTCGAACGAGCTCAAATCTTCGTAAGCAAATTCACTGCCCATAAACGGGCCCGATTTGTTGCGTGAAGAGATGCGTTTTACACGCTTCAATGCAGGCAGATACAACCATTGGTCATCGGATTTAGTGATGTGTGAATGGTTCAAGAAAGCCGTGCCTTTTACGTCGCGTGGCTCATCAAAAATCGTCAGTCCTTTATCGCCATCGTCATCCACTTCTAACGATTTCAATCGCATTAGGCGTGTACTGCTTTCGCCCTGTTTATTGCGAAGCAGCATTTCCATGGTCGCGACAGAATCGCCCCACCCCATATCAACGGCTTTACGTTGCTCGGCAATTTCTAGGCCTTTCGCAGGGTCGGCTAACGCAGGGAAAGCTAATACCGCGCCCATACTGAATAATGTAGTAACGAATGTTTGTTTAACGCTTTTCATAAATTTCTCCTTGAGTCAGCCCACCGTAGCAGGCTGACGATTCCTTATTTGGTTGAAGCAGACAGTTCGGCAGTCGAGCTAGGCTGTGGCTTGGTGTCAGGGTTGGATTCGCGCTGAGGGTTATCTGAATAGTGAGTCTGTTTATCGAAGATCATCAGCAAGCTTGGTAACAAGATGAAGTCGACCACCAGCGCAATGAAGATCACAATCGCGCTGAGTAAGCCCATATCGGAATTGAGTCTGAAGCTCGACATCGCTAGTACAGAGAAACCAGCCACTAACACAACTGTGGTGATCCACAACGCACGGCCAACAGTGTGGAAGGCGTAACGAACGGCTTCTTCTGCTGATTTCCCTTCCATTCTTGCGCGTTGGTATTTACTTAAGAAATGCACTGCATCATCGACCACGATACCCAATGTAAGCGTGACTACGACCGACAAACCCAAGTTGATTTCACCTGAGATCAACGCCCACAAACCAAAGCCGATAATTGCCGGGGCAATGTTTGGCACTAGGCTGATGATGCCTAAGCGAACCGAGCGCAATGCGAAGATCATCAGGCCAGAGATAAGCACTAAGGTAATAGGCAGAGTTGAGAGCATGCTCGCCATGTTGGTTTCGCCGATGTGAGCAAACATCAGTGATGGGCTCGATGCGACCACTTCATACTGAGGTGCATTAGCCGCAAACCATGAGTAGATGCGTTCTTCGAGTTCCACCAATTCCACACTGCCTAGGTTGTCCACCGTCAGCACCATTTTGATCGATGATTTATCGACATTGATTTGGTTGTTCAAGTCCAAACCGTACGGCAGAGACATTTCGTAAAGCAGTAAGTATTGCGCGGCGAGTTCACGGTTAAGTGGCAGTTGGTAGTAACTATCGTCATCGCCATGCATGTTCTTGTTCAAACGCATGTAAACATCGGAAAGCGTGGCCACATGGTCGGTTTCTGGTTGTACGCGTAGCCAATCGGTAAAGTCACCAATCGCTTGCAAGAACACAGGATCAGCAATCGCTTGAGACTCATTGGTTTTCACCGCAATGCTAATGGTCGTCATGCCGCTTACAGTCTGTTCCATGAAATCGGCAGCTTGTCTGAATTCACTTGAGGTATCGAAATACTTCACCGATTCATCATTCACTTTGTTCAATGGAATTAACGCGGCAGCGCCAACAATCACTAAGGTAGAAATCGGCAGCAGTGCTTTGCGGTTCGCTACGACAAAATCACCGAGCTTATCCATGAAAGTGACTTTGCTTTCCGCGGCCTCATTGGCTGGCAGAGTTTTGACTGGCAATAGCTTTAACAGCGCAGGCAGCATAGTCACAGAGAGGAAACACGCGATGATCACACCCAATGCCGACAAGTTACCGAAGTCTCGCAATACTGGAGAATCCGACATGTTCATCATCAAGAAACCAATCGCTGTGGTGACAGAAGTAATTAAGATCGGCATCGCATTCAACTTGATGCTGTATTGAATGGCTCGTGCTTTCTCCATCCCACGCTGCATGGCTTGTCTCATGGTCACAATCACGTGAACACAATCGGCAACTGCAAGAGTAAGTACCAAGGTTGGAACGTTAACCGTCGCGGTGCTGAGGAACATCCCCGCCCAGCCAGACAAGCCCATGGTCGCGACAATCGAAGAGATAATCACAACTAAGGTAGCCACCACGCTAAAGAACGAGCGCAACATAAAGGTAAGGAACACCAACACCACCAACAGCATTAACGGCACGAGTGTTGAGCTGTCTTCTTGAGCCGACATCATAAACGCGTTGTTCATGGCAATGATGCCTGCCTTGTGGAACTCGACGCTCGGGTAATCGGCTTGGTACTTGGCGATCATAGTATTGATAGCCGCGATCACTTCTTGCACTTCGGCGGTTTTATCCACTTCAGGCAATTGCACGGTGACGTTAACAATGGTCACGTCACCAGAGGCTGACACTAATGCGTTTTTAAGCAGTGGCTCGTTGAGGGCGATCTGTTTAACTTTGGCAATTCGCTCGGGCGTGTGCTCGTATTCTTCATACAGCAGGTCTTCGACCAAGAGGTCGTCTTCAACCGCTTCGGTATGCTGATAATTAGCAAGCGAATCGACACGGCTTGAGTACGGGATCTGCCACGCATCGACCGTGAGATTTTGAATTAGGGTAAGGGTTTCTGGGGTGAAGACATTGCCATCTTCAGGTGCAACAACAATCGCGAGGTTGTCGGTTTTTGCAAAGGTGGTTTGGATTTCGTCGAACGCCATCAACTGTTTGTTTGTGCCTTCGAAGAAGATGTTGTAGTCCCCTCTAAAGTAGAGGTTCTTCGCACCAAAAGCAGAAAGCATGATGATTGAAAAAACCACCAGCAAAACGATAAACGAACGTTTGGTCGGTATTGAGTGCCAACTGTTATCTAGATTATGAGCCTGTTGACCTGAGTTGAACGACTGACTCTCTAAATCGGGGTTTTTAGTTAAACCGAGGTTACTAGCTAAATTGGGCTTCTGGCTGTCATGTTCCATCACAGTCTCCATTTGTGACGATTCGTCATAGTTGTGTCTTAAAAAGCCAGCCGAAGCTGACAAAAGACACAATTCTTAGTCATACACTCAAGAAAACCAAAACCACGTTAGGCTAAACTTAAGTTTATGACGAATCGTCATAAATGGTTATTAATAAACCCACATGAGTGGGCTTAATGGAAGCTTATCGACCTACTGATTCTAAGTAAGTGATTTCTTCACTGAACAGCTCTTGTTCTACACGACGCCAAGTTTTTCGGTAATCCCAATCGCTAGAAAGGGGTTGCCAATTTAGGCCGTCTAGAAGCATGTTCGCGTTATGTAATACTGAATACGGGTCTTGTAACCGCTTGATACAATGACTGTTTGATGCGTTTTGCGACAAGGCATTTGAACCAAATGCGATTGACCAGTTTGCAAACACGATAGCATCTGAACCCACACCAGAAGAGAACTTTAGGTCACCCGCTTCTACTGCTTGGTTAACCATAGAATCGGCTTGTTCAATCACCAATTCTTCCAGTTCGTTCATCTCGGTTACACGTGCACTAGACGCTTTCTCTAGTACCCACGGGCTTTTCGCCATGATCGCACAAGTTGATAGTACCGGTTCCATGCGAGCATAGATTCGGTAAGCAACGTGCAGTGCGACGATCTTTTCACGTGTGTTGCCTTCAAACTCTCCAGAGCGAGCAAACATCAATGCCTCGGCCTTTAAAGAATGAATACACAAAGCTAAAACCACGTCTTCTTTGCTGCAAAAGTGATTGTATATCGTACCTTTAGAATAGCAGCTCGCGGCCGTCAGCTTATCCATCGTGAGGTTTCCGAACCCTTGTTCTCGAACCAGATCTTTTGCTAACAACATCAATTCTACTTCTCGGTCTGCGATAGACTGCTGCTTTTTAGACAACACGCCTTTGCAACCAAAGATACCTTGTTTATCGCCTTTACAACTAAAGCCAAACATAATTTTTCAGTCCGTATATGAGCTTAGCCGTTACCTAAGCTTCGCCAGTATTTAAAACGCTCCTATCCAATATATTAACACGAATGGTAAATTCATGTAGCTAACCATTTTGTGACGCTTCGTCATTTCTGACTTATCGTCATAATAGCGCAAATATTGATCATATCAAGGCGTTTTATAAATTAAATACATTTTGTGAATAGGTGGATAAATAGGTGTGATAGTTATCAATAGCCAAAAGGTGACGTTTACCAATGCGCTCAGTAGCCTGATAGGATCTGGACAGAAGCGGTTTAGAGATAAGCCTTTAAACGAAAGGTAAAAACTGGAAAACATAAAAAATGGTGGCTCAGATATCAGCCACCATTGAATGAGCTAAAAAGCACGAACGCAATGTTTTATTCAGTTGTTATAGTCAATGCAGTATCAAAGGCTGCCAACGAGTCGTCTAACTGCTTAAACTCTGTTTCGCCTAATAACACTTCACTCCACTCAAAGTGAGATAGATTAACGGTCACCCCTGCGTTTAATTTTGAACTAATTTGAACAATGCCATTTCGAAGCTGAATACCGAACGCGTGCTCACTATCATTCATCTTTAAGTTGAACTGAGAAGACAAACCTTCCGCTTTGCGTGTATCCACCAAATAACGAATGTACTCGACATTATTCTCTATCGGAGACGCTTCTAACTTTTCACTGGTGATTGTCCCAAGTAGTTGAGTTAGAGATTGATAGTTGTCCAATTGATGTTCACCGAATGAAAGTTTCCCTTCATGAAGTAATGCTTCAGAAATATAGAATCCACGAGCATTGGCTGAGCTGGTACGTTGCCCAAGTGCACGAGCCGCTTCTGCGCGCGACAGTTTGGCTTCTTCGTTATTTGGATCTATTTCAAGTATTTGAGAGGTTAAGTATAGCGACCACTGCCACCCTTCCAAGGTTTGCGTCTTATTTGACTGTTTGGCCATTTTGTTGGCTAACTCAACCCCACCTAAACTCCCAATAAATTGATGAGCAAAGGTTTGTGTCTGCAAAGGGTTGATGTCGTACACGTCCCAACCATTCCAGCCCATAACACCGTTATAGACCTGCTTCGCATGACTTTCGACTTGCCCATAGGTTTCTTTATCCAATCGTAGGTTTTCTGGCATATAAACAAATTCAGCTGCGCCCTGAGCATCCTTTCCAAGCTTTATCGCTCGTATTGTTTGGTCATGTATCAACTGCATCGAATCGCGAAACTCATAGATGGCATCCTCTGCGGCTTCTTTCGTTACATTGGCAGCACCATGTATATCAACGTGATAGTCAAAGTCATAAGAAAGGACCAAATCTGCCGCATCAACAAGCCGGATAGGGTCACGATACCTATCTCCGCGCAAAGTATAGATATTGAAAATTGAGCCCGAATTCATTGCATTGGTCACCATAAGGCTCTTTTCGGGAAAGTAGTAAGCGACACTGTCTGTCACATCCGTAGGGCTAGGTAAAACAATCACCTCCATCCCCGCAATTGTGTGCGTTTCAACTTGGTTGTGCTCAAAAGTAACGGTTGGAGATTGGTAGCCTTTTTCGCCCTCAAGCTTATCTAGCGTGAAACCAAGTTTATTAGGAAACGCATCTGGGCCGCTTTCAGGGTGTAACAACCCAAATTGAATAGCGACTCGAGTAGAAAAGATTCCAGCTAGAGGGCTAACACCATTGTCTGCAAAAAGGTGTTTCTCCATCCACTCATGTGCGTAAATAGCTGTGTCATCATTACTCCACGCTTGTGTACCCCACACATAATGCGAATGGGTGTAAAGGACCGCACTAACATCAATCTTTTGGTTCAGTTTTTTTTCCAACTGTTTGCGTTGCTCTTGCGCTACTTTTAAATCGTCTCCCGTATCAACGATGATCCATCCTTCAGGAGCCTCGACCGCAATCACGTTACCGATACCCCACCCAGCAATACGATAGACACCATCGGTTATCTGAGTGATTGATTGCACGTCTACATCCCACAATTGGTCTACCATAGCAGCGGGCTTTGTAGTAACAATCCCTCTATCCGTAACAATAGGGTCATACTTAAGAGAAAGATTGTATTGGTCGGCAACCGCGACAAATGAAGTAGAGAGTAAAAGAGCCGTGCTGAGAATTGTCTTTCGCATAATATCGTTCTTCTAGTTAATGGAATAATTTAGGGTTAGTCCCTTTCGATGACGCCATTACACTCAATCTCAATAATTAAATCGATGAATTAGAGAAAGTCATATTTGGCTAATCATCATTTTATTTAAATCGGAGATAATGATTTAAGTCCTAGAAATATGTCTTGCCCTTTATCGGTTTTAATTTCAAAGTCATCAAGCCAATATATATCAGTTAATAACCGAACATCTGCGATTAACTCGCAGCGATCCTTTTCGCTCAACGCTTCGACCTCATCAACCCAACATATTGATATATCAATAATTATCACTCTTTCCAGCTCAAGAAACTGATGGCTAAATTGCTCATGCAATGACTCTATGTCTTTGGCGTAACTCAGCACTAAAGTGCACTTCCCTTCACCAATATCACAAACTCTATATTTGCGGTCATTTAAATATATTGTGCAATCCATATAGATTCATCCTCAATTAGTAATTCAGATTTCATTGTTTTAAATAAATCAAATCTCTACGAGGAATTAGAGAAATTCATATATGAAAAGTGGAGAAAACCAAATATGAATTTCTCTAATCCATAGTGCTATTGAGTCAAGAAACTAAGATAGCTCGGTAACCAACAGTTAGGTTTATCGAAAACCTTTCAGGCCCCTTAGTTTCAACTCATACGTGATTAATACCGCTGTTTATTTGATAAACAAGCTTGGTGCTACTTGCGGATGCGTTAATCAATAAGATGCAATCAAAATGAAGTTAAAGCGCTCAAACACACCCATAAATTATTCAGCTAAATGGAAGGTCATCGTTCTCGTGCTGTCTGTGGTACTGATGCTTCTCAGTGCCCTACCCTCTGCATTTGGTGAACGTGAAGCTTTGCACATTTCAAACCAAACGCATTCGGCACACGCTGATGATGTATATCGTTATCTTGTAGACAACAACATTGATGTTCACAGTGTTAGCGAAAACAACGATAGGTTAGTGGTGACGTTTGCTTCGAGCGGACAACAAGCCCCCGCACAAGCTTTGATTTCCGAGTTCATCCAACCATCGGAGACCGTTGCCCTCACACTCGAACCTTCAGCTCCTTCTTGGTTAACCTCGCTGGGTTTTCAGCCGATTAAGTTTGGATTAGATCTGCGCGGTGGTGTGCAGTTTCTGTTAGACGTTGACCTCGCCCCTGTCTTTAATGCTCAAGCCCAATCAGTGATCGACGATCTTCGTCAGGCGTTTCGTGCACGCGGCCGTGTAGAAAGCGGTGAGGTAGTCATTGCTCGATATAACGAAGCACTACTTGGTGATATTCGAACTCATTTAAGAACACAGCATCCAAATTGGATTCTGAGCCAATCTGGTGAGCGCTTGATGATCTCAATGGATGAGGAGGAGAAGCGTGCGATTCGAACTCTGACCGTGACACAAAATCTTCAAACAATGCGAGGCCGCATAGAAGAACTGGGAATCACGGAAGCCGCTGTCCAACGCCAAGGTGAAAATCGAATTCGTATCGAACTGCCGGGCGTGCAAGATCCGACATCCGCAAAAAACATTATCGGCGCTACTGCATCACTCGCGTTTTACCATGTGGAGCCCAATACTAACGCACGAACAAAATCCATCAATGACCAAGATGGTAGACCTGTCATTCTACATAGAAACAGTATCTTAGGGGGTGAGCATATTATCGATGCACGCGCTAGCCTAGGAGAAATGGGGACGCCCGAAGTCAACATCACTCTTGATAGTACGGGGGGAAGGCTGATGACCCATCACTCACGCAGCAATATCGGAAACCCGATGGCGACAGTCTACAGTGAATACAGTCAATCAGAAACAGGACAATCCATTGAGCAAAGCGAAGTTATCAGCGTAGCGACAATTCAATCAACGTTGGGGAACCGCTTTCGCATCACCGGCGCAGGAGCAATGGCAGACGCTCAAAACCTTGCTCTTTTATTAAGAGCTGGATCTCTCACCGCACCTGTCACCATTGTCGAAGAACGTACAATCGGGCCAACTCTTGGTGCTGAAAACGTCAAAAATGGTTTTGCGGCACTCGCCTTGGGGCTGGGTTTTACATTGGTATTTATCGCTTGTTGGTATCGACGTCTTGGCTGGGTTGCAAATGCAGCACTGACTATCAACTTAGTGTTTCTGTTTGGCCTATTGGCGCTTATCCCTGGCGCTGTGCTAACGCTTCCAGGCATCGCTGGGCTTGTGCTAACTGTAGGGATGGCTGTCGATACCAACGTGCTTATCTTTGAACGCATCAAAGACAAGATGCGAGAAGGCAGAAACTTTTCCCAAGCCATAGATCGAGGCTTCGATAGTGCATTCTCTTCCATTTTCGATGCCAACCTCACCACTATGATCGTCGCCATCGCTTTGTATGCAATAGGTAACGGTCCAATTCAAGGCTTTGCTATCACACTCGGATTAGGCCTACTGACTAGCTTATTTACTGGCGTATTTGCGTCTCGAATTCTTATCAATTATTTGTGGGGAAGAGACACCTCACATGAGGTGAAACTGTAATGACCAAATCAATTAACGTCACCAAAATACGTCAATTGATGACGATGATATCTCTGATTCTATTGACGCTTTCTATTACATCAATCGCGGTAAAAGGGTTCAACTGGGGACTCGACTTTACGGGAGGTGTTGTCGCCGATATTCAAACAAAGCCAGACGTCACTCAAGTTCTGCTCAAATCTCACCTCGATTCGGCACTGAGCCAAGATGTTCAAGTAACTGCAGCAGGCAACGAGGGAAATTGGCAACTGCGTTTCAATGATACAGACCTCGATTTGCGAGAAGCACTTAACCGAGCGCTGTTGCCGATAGACAGCAATTTTCACATTACCAACAGTAGCGTAATTGGCCCTCAGGTTGGGTTAGAAATGGTCGAACAAGGCGGCTTGGCGATTTTGGCTTGTTTCGTTCTTACCTTGCTGTACTTGAGTTACCGATTTGAATGGCGACTGGCACTAGGTTCAATTGCAGCGTTGGTTTACGACATTGTCATTGTGCTAGGGCTCTTTGCGGTGACTCAAATTGAATTCAACCTAACCGTGTTGGCCGCTTTACTGGCAGTGATGGGCTACTCCCTGAATGACTCGATCATCATTTCAGATCGTATCCGTGAGGTATTTCGTGCGAAGCCAGACGGTGAAACCGACGCCCTTCTCGATCAGTCCATCGTGTCAACGTTATCACGAACGCTTGTCACATCAGGTACCACCCTGGTCACAGTCTCAGCACTGTGGCTGTTAGGAGGGAGCGCACTAGAAGGTTTCGCCATTGCACTATGCGTCGGAATCTTAAGTGGGACCTGGTCGTCTATCTCTATTGGCACACTCTTACCAACGTGTGTGGGCTTGAAGCCAATCCACTATAAACCGGAAGAAACTGAATCCCTTCAAAGCATACCTTAGCGTTTGCTGACTGCGCTTACTTAAGAACGCTATTAGGCGACTGTCGGTCGTCTTATAGCAACAAAGAATTTCTCTAATTCATAGTCTGAATCATCGGTTCACCTTAAGTTAGCAACATGGTTAGACACATAACTTAAAACGACCCGTCTACTGCACAGGAAGTTGCTGTATTCACCCGATTTACTCTCGTTAAAGGACATTAGCGAGCCTTCGGTTACTCAATAAAGGCTCAACATGATCAACGTACTCAAACAAGAATACAAACTGCCACTTGGCATCGTTGCCGTTCTATTTTTCAAACTGATCGGCGACAACTTGCTCACAGGGGAGCTATCACAGTTCGCCTATATAATGATTACTGCAGTGCTGTTTTACGCCGTGATGAGCGCCATTTTTTCCGTTGTTCGTCACTCAGACGCGCTAGCGATAAAGCTTGGCGACCCACTAGGCACTCTTATATTAACGCTGTCTGTTGTCTTGCTCGAAGTCATTATGGTCTCGTCCGTTATGTTGACTGGAGAATCCAACCCCTTCTTAGCGCGTGACACCATGTTTGCTGTCGTGATGGCAGTGCTTAATGGCTTTGTCGGTATTACCTTGTTAATCGGTGGTATGAAATACCATACGCAAACCTACAACCTTGATGGAATAAAAGCGTACTTGGTGGCGATTATTCCACTCTCATTGCTGTGCTTAGTACTGCCTAACTTCACCAGTATGGATTCGCTAGGCAACATGTCGACCAGCCTCACTTGGACATTAGTAC
The DNA here is from genome assembly GCF_057785995.1 of Vibrio sp. QJM3NY_15. Lineage (NCBI taxonomy): Bacteria > Pseudomonadati > Pseudomonadota > Gammaproteobacteria > Vibrionales > Vibrionaceae > Vibrio > Vibrio sp. QJM3NY_15. The sequence continues at coordinate 1,443,654 of NZ_CM173517.1, read as the reverse complement.
TCGCGTCGATAGCCTTGTATGCCGTATTCCTGTTCATTCAAACACGCAGCCATACCGACTACTTCATTGATGGTGATAATGAAGATCACCACGAACATCACGGTCCTCTGCACAGTAATATATTCCACACGATTATGCTGGTGAGCTATTTGATGGTGGTGATTTTGTTAGCGAAAAGTCTCGCGATTCCAATTAACGATGGCATCACCGAAATGGGGGCACCTGCGGCTCTAGGTGGTTTGATTGTAGCTTTGATTATCCTCGCCCCTGAAGCGGTTGGTGCAGTTAAAGCCGCCGTGACCAATCAATTACAGCGCGCGATGAATCTCTTCTTTGGCTCGGTTCTCGCCACTATTGCACTAACCGTTCCCGCTGTTCTGTTGATTTCAGGCGTAATGAACGAGCCTATCCAACTCGGCCTCGCCCCTGCAGAAATGGTGTTATTAGGTGCGACGCTATTAATGACCAGCGTGAGCTTTAGTAGTGGGAGAACTAACTCGCTCAATGGTGCGACCCACCTCATCCTGTTCTTTGCCTACATCATCTTAATGTTTGATTAAAACGCATTGTGGGCTCCGGCTATCAACAGCCAGAGCCCACGTTAACTTGGAGTTTCTATGCAAGAGATTATTTCCGCAATTTGGCTGCAAGACTTTGATGCCTTACTTGAATTGAATTCACTGCACGTCTTATTGCTTTTGCTTGGAGTCGTGCTTTTCCTTGAGTCGAGTTTTGTTTTCTTACCACTACCCGGTGACGGCCTAGTGCTGTTTGTCGGGGGCATGGTCGGTTTGGGCGCGATTGATTTTTCAAGTGCTCTAATGCTTCTAACCAGTGCCTCTTTTTTGGGCAGTATCATTGCGTACCTTCAAGGGCGGTGGCTGCACAATACTCAGTTCATGCGTAAAGCTGAACAAACACTGCCAGATGAATCGTTACCCAAGGCAAAAAAACTATTAAACCGATTCGGATTTTTGTCCTTGTTCGTTTCGCGGTTTGTCCCATTTGTTCGTGTACTGACACCGATGTTGATGGGCGTTTCACAACTCAGCGCCATACGAACACTGGTTGTTAGCTTCACTAGCTCGATTACTTGGGTCTTCAGTTTATTGCTGGTCGGAAAGTGGGTCATGCGACATCCATTCGTCTCTCAATATCAAGAATTGATTACAAAGTGTTTCTTAATGGGCAGCTTAATCCTGATGGTAACCGCGTTTATCGCCCTCTTCATTCGGCTTGCGACCAAGGAAAGACATCCACAAACATCCGACTAAGAATCGCTTCAATCGCATTCTCACTTATTGTGAAGGTCTAACATATGACATTAATTACATTAGTTTTTTCACCGGAAGGAGCGGAAAAGCTGTACCTAAAAATACTGGAGTGTCTAACCCTAAGAAAGCCTAAACAGCTGAATCACACACTTCTAGAGGCGGAACCTGTTGAACTGCCATCAGTATTAAGGAAGCTCTCTGATCAACAACGTATCGTTACTTGGACTCTACTAAGCGAAGTAAACCCAAGCCTTGCTGCCAACTTACTTGATCACTTATCTGATCCCGAGCTTCTATGGCTGATCAGTCAACTCTCTGAAAGCAACACCATAATGCTATTTCAATATTTGCACTCCGCAGACCGCAGGCTGCTACTCAATGAGCTGCCACACGACCTACAAAAACTACTCAGGCAAGCTCTACCTTCAGCATGGAAAGACGAAGAGCGGGCAGCCTTAATCTACCCGCAAGATTCTGCAGGAGGGATTTGTAAAAGCGAAGTCCTCAAACTGGCAGAAGACGCTACTATCGACAGTTTGAGCACAATATTAAGCGCAGAAGAGCACAACTTAGATCGACTTGAATGGCGATACGTTTACTTGCATGACACTGAAGGTAGCTATTTAGGTGGGTTGAAGATCCGTGATGTACTGCTGTTACCACGTGGTGCATTACTAAAAGAATACATAGATGAAACGGTGCCCATCCTCAGCCCTGACGCTGACCTAAATACGGTTAAAAGTACGCTGGATAACACCCTGCACCCTGTCATTCCCATTGTTAATGAACAAGGCTTCCAAATGGGCATCGTGGGCTTTAAACACCTCAATGACGCTTTATACCAACGTTCTAAGCAGCAAATGCTAGAACAATCCGGCGTATTTGGGGGCGATGAGTCTCGCACCATGCCGGTACTCAAACGAAACCTACGTCGACTCGCCTTTTTACTGCCTTCAGTCGTCTTAAGCTATGCTGCGATTTCAATCATTGCCATCTACGAACCCATCATAGAACAAATTGCGGTATTAGCCGCAGTGTTGCCGCTTATCGCCAACCTTTCTGGTGCGGCAGGGAATCAATCTATTGCTGTTTCTATACGTGAATTATCTATGGGGCAGATCTCAGCCAAAGATCTGTTGTATGTGGTCGCGAAAGAAATTCCAATCGGGGCGCTCAATGGATTACTAATTGGTGCTGTTTTGGCTCTGCTTACGCTGTTCACGCTTGGCGGGGAGCACTCCGGATTGCCATTGATTATCGCCATCGCTTACACACTTTCTTCCACTCTTGCCGTCGTGATTGGCGGGACATTACCCTTACTATTAAAACGCCTCAAGTTCGATCCAGCCATGTTATCAAGCCCAATGCTGACAACCTTAACCGACGCCATTTCATTCTTCAGTGTTCTGTATTTAGCACACGCTTTTTTACTCTGATTTAACGTTCTCTGCTACACAATCCAATTTTTAGCCTCAGCCATTTTTGGTTGGAGCTTTTTTATATCTATACGTTTAGCAAGCAAATATGAATCGCTGTAATTCATAGTCTATTCCCCGGGCAATAAATAAAATAGCGGCATAAACAAACACAACTTGGATTTATATTTATGAAGTTAACTCAAGCATCTCTATTAATTGCATCACTTATTTCTTCGCCTTTGGTACTCGCAAATACCAATATTGATTTTTCTGATTCTAAACAACATTATTCTGGATTTAATATTGGTTACGGGAGCAATGATTTTGATATTGGTCTTCAATATGCCAAGTCATTAAATAGCGACTGGAGTTTGCTCAGTTCATACAGCAGTGACGATAACTTTGACAATCACGAATTGGGATTTGATTTTCAAAGAAGTGATGGCTTAGGGCTTGCTTTTGAGTATGAACATGATACCAACTTCCAATCAGATAATTTACGTGCTAATGACTATAGCTTCAGTCTCTACAAGGACAATACGGTTAACGAACAGTTTTCTGTTGTACCTCAAATAACGCTTGGCAACCTGAAACATCAACAGATGAGTAGCAGTGTTTACTACACCAGCGCATCACTTGATATGACTTACAACTTGAACCCTAGCATGTGGGTAGGATTCACGCCGGAATATACTTACAGCTTAGGTAAAGTAAAAGAAAAGAATGGCAATCAGTCGACGCTTAGAGATTGGGATTACACGGCAGAACTTGGTTATCAATTAAATAGCACAAGCGCGTTCGTATATAGTTACCAATATGATAATGGCAATAACCTCTCATTATTCTCTTTCAAACATTCATTCTAAATTATTAGAGCTGCCGACAAAAAGGCAGCTCACTTTTTAACAACTCGTCTAAAAAATTTAAATAAGTTGGTTAATTTGAAAACTAAACTATTATTGCTGAGCTGTTTGCTCAGCGCCTTCTCAATCGCTGATGAAAACACGATCGACTTTGAATCCGCCGTCGAAGAATTTACTGAAGCGACCATAGAAACAGCACCCGTTGATTTCACTGATCCAACGGCAGCTTACAGCTCTGTTCAGTTAGGCTATAACAACGAAGGCTTTGATACCGGATTTGGTTATGCTAGAACAATCACTGACAACTGGGCAGCATTGCTTTTTGCTCAGTCTCTGAACAATTTTGACACATACAGGGTAAGAGCCGCGGCACTGAGCACCAATTTCGGCAGTGGCGTAATGGGCGATTATTTATATGATGACCGTAGCGATACACACACTTTCGTGTTGAACGCGATGCAAGTCCTGCCACTGCATGAACGGCTCATTATCGCTCCGGTTATTGGCGTCGGTGCCATCTCTAGTGACAACCTTGGCAAAAAAGTGCCTATCGCCATGGCGCAGCTATACAGTGTTGTGACCATTACAGATCAAGCGTCCATAATGATTGCACCAATCTATACGACATCATTAAGCGACCAAACGCTTAAAATCAATGCGTTAGAATGGGAAAGTAGCTTCTCTTATCGAGTATCAGATAATCAAAATGTTTCAATTAACTATGGTATCTATGACAACTCAGACAACAAGCTTGGTCTTAACTACACTTACGCGCTTTAACTATACCTAGACGCTTCAACTATACTTAAACGCCTAACTGCAATTAAGCGTTCTACTTACACTGTTTAAATATGCCTCTACGGCCTCAATATATTTTTCCACTTTCAATATATTCACACTCGAACTTAAGCCTTTATCTAACATCAAGCCTAATCGTCTTTAGCAACACGGATGTTGCCAGGTCTGCTCTGCTTATCCTTACTGCATAGAGCTCATTGGGTTAATAGCTAATCTTCACTCACAACGCATTCCTGCGAATCGTGTCAAACATTCTTTAACATATATCATTCCTAAGCTATTGAACAAAAGCCAATTTCCCTTATTCTTAAATGATGCTTTAGAACTTCATTACGAAAGGTAACCCATGAAAGAACTTCAAGACTTAGACCTAAATCTGCTCAAGTTACTTAAAGCGGTTGTCGAAACTCGTAATACCCATGCAGCAGCAGACAAGCTCGGTATATCTCAAACTAGCGTCAGCAGAGGAATGGCGAAGTTAAGGGAAACCTTTGGCGATCAACTTTTTCTTCGCAAAGCACACGGCGTTGAGCCTTCAGAACTGGCAGAGAAACTCGCCGAAGCGGCCGATGAAATGTATTCCCCTTTGATAAAGGTGGTTGAGTCCTACCACAACTTTGACCCGAAAATGTTTACTGGTGAAGTCACCATCGCTTTAAACATATTTTTAATTGAACAATACGGTGAAGGGATTTTTAAGGTTCTACATGAAGCACTTCCACAAGCGAGCTTTAAATTAGTCTACTGGCAAGACAAAAGCTTGGCTGAAGTGCTAAATGGGCAAGTCGATTACTTGTTGCAACTTTCAGGTATCCCATTGCCTCAAGATATCTACCAGCATAAGCTCACCGAAGTAAAGTTGAGCCTCATTGCACGCAAAGATCATCCAGTGCTGACTAAAAGCAGCGAATGGGAAGATATTCATCACCTACCAATCACAAGAATCTTGATTGATGGTATCAACACCAAACGAGCGCCAATCGAAGATCTTTATATATCAAAAGGCTACGCCGCGAATGTTGTGTTAGCGACACATAGCCTAACAGTATTGCGAAGTAAGCTTAAAAATTCAGACGCTTTCTCTTTTGGCAGTAGCTACATGACCGAAAATGATCCTGAATTAAGCTGTTACCCATTACCCAACCTGCCAAAAGAAATGCGCCAAATTGGTGTTGAGGGCGGCTACCTTCAATCGAAGAGAGGCTTTCCACTTCATCAACTGCTTCATCAAACCATGCAGAGTTACTTTGATAGCGTTGTTCAACCTGACGTCCGATAGCAAACTGAGTTACTAGCCTTAGTGCTTAGATCTCAGTAAAAACTATCAACTAAGGCTCCTCGTCCCTAAAGCGATTTATAGTCGCTTTAGGGACATTGTATTCATAGAGGCGCAATAATTTGGAATACAGCGTAAGTTAGCGTGCATAGTGGCTAAGGCCGCTTTAAACAGAATGCGGTCGCACAGCAGAGGTTACCGCCGGATACATGATGGTATTTTTGATTTCGTACTTATATTCAAAACTGAAATCAGGGAAAGGGAAAGCTTGCTCTTCATGCCATTGAGCCACAACCTGTTCGGCATTTCGTTTCTGTTCCTCATTGTCATTGGCATTAACATCCACAAGTTGATATTGAGTAGAGTGAGCTATCTTCGCACCAATGCTCTCGACTTGGGTCAACACAGAAAACAGAATGTCCTCTTGGACAGCCATGAACTCTTCATGATCACGGCAACTGATGTAAGCCATCAGACTAATATTGATGGAGTATTCCCCGACGCCCATGAGTCTCACTCGAACCGGTTCTTCTTCGATGATTGGATGTTGTAGCAACAACCGCCGCAGGTTAACGATCAGTACGCGCAATTGCTCAAGGGTGGTTTCAGAACGCAATCTCAACACATGTTCCATACGTCGTTTATCACGCCGTTCCAAATTATCAATTTCCATATTCGCAAATTCTGAGTTAGGGATGGTAATTAAAGAGCGCTCTAGCGTCCTGACTCGAGTCGAACGTAAACCAATACTTTCAATGGTTCCGAGTTTATCTCCATAGCGGCAAAACTCACCGATCTTTACTCCCCCGTCAGCATAGAGCGTTAGTCCGTTGATTACGTTCTCTAATATAGGGCGAATGGCCAGTGCAACCGCTAAACCACCCACACCCAAACCAGCCAATATGGGGGAGATTGAAAAGCCCATAAATTCGATGACGTAAATACCAAGAATCGCGATCGTTAACCCGCCAAAAATACGTGCTAAGACAGTAATCAGTGACGAATCTACGTGCTTTCCGTTGTGCTTTTTGAATACATAAATATCAGCGAAATAATTGAAAATGGCCATAATAAGCCAGGAGACAAAGAAGAACTGAGCAAGTAGAAATAAGGTGGTGAACAGCTGATAAACACCACCAGTAATCCATATCCCATCATCAATCACCCATCTTGCTATAAACAGTAAATTCACCACACCTACTAGGGACAACAGTCGACCTGCCCGCCATTTCAAGCCTTTTCCTTCCCAACGACTATTCCAACGCTCACCAAGCAAAAAGCTGATTTTTATCATCACCTTACATAATGACAAAACTCCAGTGAGTGCGAGCCATTGCCATAAGGGAAGCGGCCCATAGAGTTGATTAAAAGATGAAGGTAAAGAAAGAACAAATTGCTTAGAGAACATAGGGCCGGGGCTAATCAGAAATTCCTGATAATAGTCTGGACGTACTTCGGTATAGTAAGGAAGGGCTAACATCGTTCTATACCACCGAGATAGGCTTTGAACGGTGTTAGAACTAAATAAGAACTGATCGGTTCGATCGCCTAAAGTTTGGCGAGACAATACGATCTCAGTGTTGCCTAAACGCCAGTGGTCAATCTCCTCTCCCTTTATTTGCTCGATATTTGGGACCAACTGATGAGTACCTTGATCAATTCGATCCAACAACTCACGAAGAAGAATTATTTTCTCCATCACGACAACGGTTCGGCTACGATTCGGAACCGTAGACAGGTCCATCGTTCTGATTACTTGTGAATAAGCATGCTGCGCCTCTTTAAGATGCAGTGTTTCATTTTGCCAATGCTCGATAACCACACTCGAATCCCTTATGAAGCTCGAAAGAGTATGTTTAGGGCTAGATGTGTCAGCGAGCTCTAAAGCAATACTGGGCATGGCTAGCGCATTGGGTATGGCTAGATAGAAGGGTATAGCGAAAAAAACGGCTATTAACATCGTATAAAAACGTCTTATCACAACGATCTCCCATCATTACTTTGATTCAATACAAACATAGGGGTTAGCGAATAAGAATGATCCACGACAGATTGATGTTGAGCGTAATGATAATTAGCTTGCAGTAACGTAGATATAGATTTAAAAAATGAAGTAAATAACGTTGTCATTATATCCTCCAAATAGGCATTCACATCCATGTGATTCAATGTCAGCTTGCTGAAACAAACTAATTGATATGCTTATTAAAAAACTGGCCTAACTCATTAATAGCGTCTTCAGATTCTGGCATGTCGAACAAGATACCATTCAAATAATCTCCATGAGATTGGCCATCATATATGTGAAGGTCAGTTTCCACGTCTGCACTGCGTAATAATCGATGCATACGAACCGTATCACTTAGCAAGAGATCTCGAGTACCTGAAATGAATATCGTTGGTGGGAATTCATCAATGTCAGCGTATATTGGTGAGATAAGAGGGTTATCAAGAGCCTCTCCATCAGCGTATACATCGAAAGCGCCCTCAATAAGTCCTTCTCGCTGACCTAGAGGGTCTAAACCTTGCAACGTTAACCATGAATCCGATGTCTCTTTAAGATCGACGGCGGGTGTCCCGACAAACAATGCGCCAGGTGCGGGAAGGTCGAGTTCCTGAAGTTTAAGTGTCGTTGCCAACGTTAAGTTACCGCCTGCAGATGTGCCAAAAATCGCTGTCGATTCCGGTGACTGTGTTTTTATTAGCTCTTTCCATACTGCAACAGCATCATCAATTGCCGCTGGAAATGGGTGCAATGGCGGTTGGCGATAATCAACAGAGATCACCTGAGCACCAAGCCCGTTGGCAACCCAAATAGCTTCTCTTAGCGCTGATTCCCCACCACCGAAAACAAACGCGCCACCATGGATATGTACTAGCCACTTATCTTTATATTCAGGAGCGATATTTTTCGGCGTAACAAAGAACGTATCGACTCCGGCAAACTGCTTAGCTTCATAAGTAACGTCCAAACGCTCTAGGCCTTGTTGAGCCATTTTTATACCTGGAGCATCAAACTGGGCTTGTAACGCCAACCACTCTGCTGTGTTGTTCGGAACAGGAAGTACCGGCGGAGTCACTGTGTTCTCAAATAACTGAGCAAACTCTGTCGATATTCCTGCTGGGGTTGGAACGGTTCGTTCTTGCAGTTCCATTCCAGAAAACGCCGCTGTGCTCGATAAGCTAAGTAGTAATGCAGGGATTACAGTACGTAGTGATTTGGTTTTCATAGTAACTCCGGTAATGAATCTAAAAGCCGTGATTGGCGAACTGAGGCTATTATTCACGACCTAATCCATTGACAATATGAATTAGAGAAATTCAATTTTGGTTGTAAATAAGCAGCAATAATGAATTTCTCTAATTCCTACTCCATATTCACAACACTATTCATAATCATCCTATTCGCAGAGAGGATTGATAATGAAATATTTACCTGTAAGCATGATATTTATAAGTTACTTAGCCTTCTTTTTCTTGTTAGTTATCAGGCTTAACAATTAATTTAATCGCATAAAAATAACGGGAAATGCCTGTAACTTAGAAAGGGGCATTTTCGATTCAGAAGTCGATAAGAACGCAGTCTATTTCTGTGAACGACTTAGGAGAACGTCGGTTACAATCGAGAATATCTGCTGGGTGACGTTGCCCTACTCAGTATTGGGAAAGGATTGGCCTTGTTGGCTGGTTTTCAGTTCAGTTAAGGCTTGGTGATGGTTTGTTGTTGAGCAAACTGGGTGTGCTGTTTTAACAACACCCCCTAAACGTACTCATTCGAACATAGCTATCATGCGAGCGTGCTACGAAAACATTGTTGGCTTATGCTAAGTTTCTGGGTCTGACCTCTCCTTATGGTTATTATTTGTCTCACTAATGTCGTTTTCTGTTAAGTTGCTATAAATTCAGCAAGCGGTGACTTACAATAGAGTCAACGACCTACCTTTTTTGAGAACACGATATTGAGCGCCAAATATTCTTATCTAGCTTGGCAAGTGAATACTTCTAGCCCGGCAGAAAAGCTGGTTTTATTGATGCTTGCAGACGGTGCTGACGAGTTCGGTTACACCAACGTGTGCCTGCAATCAGCAAGTCAGCTTTGTGCTCTCTCTACATTCGGTTTAGCCGACTGCCTTAAGTGTTTAGTCGACCAAGGTTTTCTCGATAAGGTAAAAGTAGATTATCGAGATAAGAAAGAGATCCACGTTTTCAAAATGCTTATTGAGCAAGAGCAAGCTGCGGTTCACGTTGAAACTCAGCCGACCAATAGTATTCCGGTCTACTCTACTGCACCTGCACCTGCACCTGCACCTGCACCTGCACCTGCACCTGCACCTGCACCTGCACCTGCACCTAAGTTTCAGCCAGCTCCGGCACCGATGCAAAACATGCAGCATGCCCCTCGCCCACAAAGCCGAGGCTCAATGACCAGCAATACCGTTTCAACTCATGATTTGGATGAAGAGAACATTCCAACATGGGCGGAACGTGCGTTTAAATTCTCCGGCCTTGCTGGTGACCATAGCTTAATATGGAAAAAATTTGTCCTCTGGTATAAAGCCAAAGCCAATGAACTAATGCCAATATCACGCATCGAATCTAAGTTGCAGTACTGGTTAGTTAACGAGAAGCAAAATGAAAGACAACAACAGCAGAAGACCTCTCAATATTCAGGAAATGCAGGACAAGCTCAAGGAAATGGGTATCGACAAAAGCTTAGCCCATCTGAACGCTTCAGGCAGCAGCTCATTCAAAAAGGCAAAAAGCCAACCTTCTGAGCCAGCTTCACCTGTTGTACCTGACGCTACCATTCTGCCTAAAGGTTCCGTAGTACCTGACGTTATTGAAGCGCAAAATACCGAAGTAAATGTAGCGGCTCAACAAGCTGCCGGCTCTGGTGCGTCTCAGCAAGTGCCCGTTGTTGATCAAGATCCAGCAGAATTAGAGCTGACCGATTGGTGTATCCATGTGTTCGGTTCTTTCTTGAGCGTGTACGAAACTCAGTGGGAATACCAATACGGTAGTGAACCAAGCGGTAAGTTTCTTGAGTTTGCCCACTCTGTTGACTCAGACGGCCTTAACCGCGTGCTAATGCACTGTCATGAACGTATTCAACTTGGCAACAGTTGGCCGCCGCAAATGGGCGAGCTTTGGATCCTGAAGGATTCACTGACAGAGGAAGAGCTGCTTGATAGCCGCATTCGTGTGTTGTCGCGCACTGCTGTGAACAAGATTGAGAAGTGGTTAATCCAAAACAAACTGTACGACTTAAAGCGTACGGCTGAAAACAAGCTTGATGGCCTGTTTAAGAAATACTATTTGGAAGCGAAGCGTTTAGATGAGAAAGGCATGCTGGAAACAGAATTACCGCAGTTCCTTCTTGCTGCCAACTCAGTGAAAAATCTGAACGACTTGAAACGTGAAGAGTATGAAAGCCAACACGGTAAAGCGATTAACCCAAGAATCCAGAAGATTCTAAACAGCAAAAAATAGCGCTGCTCGCTTAACTTATACCGCTTAAGTCAACGACATTACTATTCTACAGATACAAAAATGCCAGCTATCAAGCTGGCATTTTTTATGAATTCTTACGAACTCTTTAGCGACTAAGACCGACTAATTACAGTAGGTGGATAGTTGCGTTTAGAGAGAAAACGCCTGCGTCGTCATCTTTCATTTTGAAGTTTTGGTAGCTAGCGCCTACAGATAGTGGACCGAAGATGAAGTATTCAGCGCCTACAGCGTACATGATATCAACGTCGTCTTGCTTGAAGCTATCGCCTTTCACTTCGTAAGAGTGAAGACCACCCTTCGCGTATACGTGAAGAGGACCGAAGTCGATGCTTGGTTTGATCGCTAGGTAAGCAGTGCTTACGTCAACACCTTGTTTAGCACGGTTACCGTAGCTAACGTTGTCGAAAGAACCTAGATCCCAGTAACCCGCTTCAACACCGATCAGTGGAAGGATACCTGTACCTACGTGGATGCCCACCGCATTTTCATCTTCACTAGCGAATGAGCTTTGACCGCCCATAACACCGCCGTACAACCAAGAATCAGCCATTGCTGTTGAAGATGCACCTAGCAGTGCTAGTGCCAATAACGTTTTTTTCATATTCGACCTTTTCGTCCTAGTGGCAGGCCTTGCGTGGTAATAAATTGCCACCAAGTCGCCCTTTTTGTAGTAACTATTTAATTAGTAATGCAATAAGCAAGATTTATACCCAAACCTTGCCATTGCGTCTAGCTTTATTCCTTTAGCAAGCATCAATAGCGTTTTTAACACGCTTATCTGAAACTGGGTAAGGCGTACCGAGCTGCTGTGCGAAGAAGCTTACACGAAGCTCTTCTATCATCCAACGCACCTCTTTTACATTTTCTGGAACCGCGATCCCTTTTGGAATCTTATTAAGCAGCTCTTTGTAATCGTTCATTACTGACTCAACTTTGATCATATGAAGACGATCTTTGTTCGGGTCAATCGGCAGTTTTTCCATACGACGCTCAATGGCTTTCATATAGCGTAGAATATCCGGCAGACGTTTCCACCCGCATTCTGTGGCAAACCCCTTAAAAATCAAACCTTCTACCTGAGCTTTTATGTCAGAAAGTGCGAATGCCATAGAAAGATCGACACGTCCCTTCAGTTTCTTACTGATGCTGAATGCCGTGGTTAAGATGGTTTCAACCTGTTGAGCAATCTCAACGACACTGTCACCAAGCTCAGCACGTACGTGTTCTTTCAGTGCTTCAAACTGCTCTGGCTCCCAAACTAAACCGCCCTTCTCTTCAATCAGCTTATCAATACCACAAGCGATACAGTCATCGATAAGATCGAGTACCTGTCCGTATGGGTTGAAATACAAGCCAAGTTTCGATTTGTTCGGCAAATTCGAGTGCAAGTATTTGATCGGCGATGGTACGTTCAACAAGATTAAACGACGCTGACCCGATTTCATTGCCGAGATCTGCTCTTGCTCGGTTTCGAACAATTTGATCTCTACGCTGTCTTTAGAATCCACCAGCGCTGGGAAGGCTTTAACATCGTAGCCGCCACGTTTCTGCTGGTAGACTTTTGGTAACTCACCAAAGCTCCACGTATGCAGGTTCTGCTGTTCGATATCATCGTCTGCCACTTTAGAAAGCGTTTCTTGAACCTTGTCTTTCAGGCTTTCTTTCAGTTCATGCAGGTCTTTCTGTTCTTTCAGCTTACGCTTGCGATGATCCACGGCGCGGAATGTTACCTTTAAGTGCTCTGGGATCTGGTCTAACTTCCAGTCATCACGTACCACTTCCACACCTGTCATGCGGCGCAGCTCTTTCTCAAGAGAATCCAACAATGGTGCTTCAAGTGGTGTCACACGAGCCAAGAACGCATCTGCGTAGTTTGGCGCAGGCACAAAGTTACGGCGTAGCGTTTTTGGTAGTGACTTAATCAGGCTAATCACCAGTTCTTGACGTAGGCCTGGGATCTGCCAGTCGAAGCCGTTCTGGTCGATCTGGTTCAAGATAGGCAGCGGAATGTGTACCGTTACACCATCGTTGTCGTCGCCCGGCTCAAATTGGTAGCTCAGCTTCAGCTTAATACCATTTTGGTGCCAGAAGTTCGGATAATCCAAATCAGTAACGTGGCTAGCATCACCACGGAACAACATCGACTTTTCGAAGTTCAGCAGTTCCGGTGTTTTCTGACTGGTCTTCTTCCACCATGTATCGAAGTGACGGCCTGACACGGCCTCTTCGCCAACACGTTGCTCATAGAAGTCGAACAGCTCATCATCGTCGATCAAGATGTCACGACGACGCGATTTATGCTCAAGCTCTTCCACTTCTTGCAGTAGCTTACGGTTCTGCTTGAAGAAGGCATGTTTGGTTTCCCACTCACCTTCGACCAATGCGCTGCGTACGAACAATTCACGGCTGACAGTGGCATCAATCGCTCCGTAGTTCACTAAACGTTTAGGGATGATTGGGATTCCGTAAAGCATCACTTTCTCGTGTGCCATTACTGCCGCTTGCTTCTTCGACCAATGAGGTTCGCTGTAGCTGCGCTTAATCAGGTGCTTCGCTAGTGGTTCAATCCATTCAGGTTGAATCTTCGCGATAACACGCCCCCAAAGTTTAGAGGTTTCTACCAGCTCAGCAGACATGATCCACTTAGGCTGCTTCTTAAATAGGCCAGACGCAGGGAAGATATGGAAGCGCGCATTACGTGCACCTTGATATTCATTCTTCTCTTGGTCTTTCATACCAATGTGCGAGAGCAAACCTGATAGCAGAGACATATGAATGCCATCGTAGCTGCCCGGTTCTGTATTCAGTTTGGTATCCAATTCACGCATTGCTTGATGAATTTGGAAGTACACATCTTGCCATTCACGGATACGTAAATAGTTCAGGTAATCTTGCTTACACTGTTTGCGGAACTGGTTACTCGACAGCTCTTTTTGTTGCTGCTTAACGTAATCCCAAAGGTTCACAAAGGTAATGAAATCAGATTCTTTATCGAAGAAGCGCTTGTGCTTATCGTCAGACGATTGTTGCTTGTCTGATGGACGCTCACGCGGATCTTGAATCGACAATGCAGAAGCAATCACCATTACTTCGTGCAAACAGCGGTTACTTGGCGCTTCAATCACCATACGCGCTAAACGTGGATCAATCGGCAGCTTAGCGAGCTTACGACCAATTGCCGTTAGCTTCTTCTTGTCGTCGCCTTGGTTCTTGTTTTTGTTTGCAGCGGGTTCAGCGGTTGCGATCGCACCAAGCTCTTCAAGTAGTCTTACACCATCTTGAATGTTGCGCTTATCGGGCGCTTCAACAAATGGGAATGCTTGAATGTCGCCTAGGCCTAGCGCTGTCATCTGAAGGATAACGGATGCTAGGTTAGTACGAAGGATCTCAGGGTCAGTAAACTCTGGGCGTGATTCGAAATCTTCCTCAGAGTACAGACGAATACAGATACCTTCCGCAACACGACCACAACGACCTTTACGCTGGTTCGCACTTGCTTGAGATACTGGCTCAATCGGTAGGCGTTGTACTTTAGTACGGTAGCTGTAACGGCTAATACGCGCCGTACCCGGGTCGATGACATACTTGATGCCCGGAACGGTTAACGAGGTTTCAGCCACGTTGGTCGCAAGAACGATGCGTCGACCAGTATGAGACTGGAAGATTCGGTTCTGTTCGCCCGCAGAAAGACGCGCGTAAAGTGGTACGATTTCGGTATCGCGTAAATTACGCTTACTTAGAGAATCGGCCGTGTCACGAATTTCACGCTCACCGTTCATGAAGATCAAGATATCGCCTTGCCCTTCATCACAAAGCTCATCCACCGCTTCAAATATGCCTTCAATTTGGTCTCGGTCTGAATCACTTTCATCACCACCTAATGGGCGGTAACGGGTATCTACAGGGTACGTTCGACCTGATACTTCAATGATCGGTGCATTGTTAAAGTGCTTCGAGAAACGCTCTGGATCGATGGTCGCCGACGTGATAATCACTTTCAAGTCAGGACGCTTTGGTAGAAGCTCTCTCAAGTAACCCATGATGAAGTCAATGTTCAGGCTACGTTCGTGGGCTTCATCGATGATGATGGTGTCGTATTGGCTTAAGAAACGGTCATGCTGAATTTCCGCCAGTAAAATACCGTCGGTCATCAATTTAATTTGCGTGTTATCAGATATTTGGTCGTTAAAACGAACCTTATAACCAACAAAATCACCCAGCTGCGTTTCCATCTCTTCCGCGATGCGGTTTGCAACCGAACGAGCCGCAAGACGACGAGGCTGAGTGTGGCCAATTAAGCCGAAGCGGCCACGGCCAAGCTCAGAACAAATCTTTGGTAACTGAGTGGTTTTACCCGAGCCCGTCTCACCCGCCACGATCACCACTTGGTTTTCAGAAATGGCTTTCGCAATATCATCGCGCTTTTGGCTAACAGGGAGAATCTCTGGGTATTCGATGGTTGGTTTGTGCGAGGCTCGCTGATTTGCCGTCATCATTGACTTGGCAATGTCTAACGCTATCTCATCGAAGACAACGTTTTTAGATTGTTCGTTTTTAATTCTACTCGCACCAGCAATTCGCTTACTCAAACGGAAGCGATCGCGCATCATACATTCGTTGAGCGCTTTACGAAGAGAGGCTGGGCTATTTTGAGATGCTTTTGTATTGGCTGCTGCTGAATGATCGGCAGGTTTAGCTTTTGATTGATTAGCTTTTGGCTGTTCAGCTTTTAATTGCTTAGCAGGTCGGTTCGATGCAGGCTTATTCGATTTCGCTTCGTTCTGTGGAGAACTTGGCTGTGCTACATTCTTGTTGTTGTCTGCTTTTTCCGGAGACGAAGTCAAAGCGTGTCCTATTCTTGTACTTATTAAACTCGCGCGATTGTACCACAAGTCTCAAACAAAAAAGCCTGACAACAAAGGGAAAACCTTTTGCTATCAGGCTGATTCTTTAAGCTAACACTAGCGAAGGCTATGAAAGCAAGGTCGAATACAAACCGTATGTATAGAAACGGCTGTTAAAAACGTCCCCATAAAAGCCGCTATTAGAACTCGTACTGGAAGTAAACCGTGTTGTAGTTACTGCCGCCTTTGATACGACCAAACTGAGAGGCGTTTTCAAAGATCGCAGAACGATGATGTAACGAGTAGCCAAACCACAAGTTGTTCAAGTCGTTCTTACCGATTAAGTCGCCGACGTTCACATCAAATGAGAAGTCTAAGTAATTCAACAGGTGGCTCGCGGTATACCCTTTACGGTCCATCTCCGAGCCTTCGATATAGGTAATCGAATCGATGTAAGACATACCTTCTGCCACACCAACACGCCACTGAGTTGGCCAATCAAAGGTGTAGTAGGCTTTGATTGCAATGATGTATTCAGTACTGCTGGATTGAACGTCTGAACTCCAGTGGTGCGCGATACCCGGCGTTAGGTAGATATCCAACGGGAAGCCAAAGATTTCATCGGTTAATGGGTGGCCATAGAAGAACGAAGTAAGTTGGTTGTTGTATTCGTCTTTCTCGGCGTTGAACTTCATGATGTCGCCAATGTTTGATGGCGTTGCCCAACCGTGTGCCACACGCAGATAAGGTGCATTGCTTAGCTTAGGTTTCGGCGCTTTCTCTTTATCATTAAAAAAGCCGAATCCGAAGTAGAGTTCACCTTGGTAACGGTCTTCAATAATTGATGAATCGTAGGCGTTGTCATCCAATCGAGTTACACTGGTTGAACCCAATAAGTACAAGTTCGAAACCACATGGTAACGCGCTTCTACACCAACATTAAGGTCGACACCTGCGCCAATGGTTTCGCCCGCAGCAGAATAGTATTCACTGTTGAAATCGGCACTTTTGTAACGCAACGTAGCGCTCGGAGAAAACTCCCAGTCACCGGTTTCATACTTAGCTTTTGCACGCAGGTTACCGTGGAAGTTGTATTCACTGTCACTCATAATTTCCGTTTCGACGCCCCATTGCTCATCAAGTTGATAAGTAAATTGAGCACCGAAATCGGCGGTATCACCTTCAATGGCGTTTTGCTCTGAAGCTGGGATATCAATAAAACGCATACGAGAAATAGCGTTCAGTGACCACTTTTCATCATCGGCTTGATAGAGGTATGCGCCCATTTCAGTGCCGTCGATAAATACGTAATCGTTCTTGAAGAACAACATCGGCACAAACGAGTTAACCGATTGGTCACCACCAGACGTGTCGTAAGGAATGCTCGCAGTACGGAACATTGCGGCAATGCCCCATTCTTGCTCTTCAGCAGCCCACGCCACGCTATTACCTAGAAAAGCGTTACCTAATAAAACCGCCCCATACGAAATGAGCTTCGGTGAAAATTTGTGCTTCATTCTTGTGTCATTGCTCTTTGTAATAAATATTGTGTTACTGAATAGACATTTATTGGCCATGCCAGCCAACTAATTTTAGGTTTGATCGACATTGACCGTTACAATGTAGAATATTCTCGGTTAAATGAAAGTATTGTGAAAGTCTCAGAATTACAAAACATTATAGACCACTTACCCAATGATTCCGACCCAGATATCGTTATGGGCGAGGAATGGCTGCCAGAGCGATTGGTCAATACAAAGTTAGACGGTGAGCTGCTGTTTATGGAGTTCGATAATGCCCCTGAAGAAAACCAAGGGGACGACGAAGGCCGTGGCTTTGTTGAGCACGAGATAGCTATGATTCGAGAAAAGCTTGAACAGTTGTTAGACGAGCCTTCCGATACCAAGACTAAAGCCGATGCCCTATTGGCAATATTTCTAATGGGTCATGAACTTTCTAGCTCAGAAGTTATCGAAGTTCTTGAAACAACAGAAGCTGAGATGGCTGAGTCTGAGGTTATGGAGCTCGAGGAAAATGAGGCTGGTATGGCGCTACCGGCAACATCTGCGCTCGAAATTAACGAGCCTCAAACACCAGAACTCGAAACCTCTGCTCTTGAAACGAAACATCTCAACGACTCACCTCCAACGATTTAGGAACCGCATTGAAACGCTCGACGACATCACCTCTCCCCTTATTGCTTGCTGGCCCAATTTTAAGAAAAACCACCGCAACTGAGGTGGTACTCTGGATAGTCACCAGCGCCCCACTTTCGGGCACAACTCAACTATTCAATGCAGAGCAAGAGACGCCTTTTTATTCGTCATCACTTGATGAGCAAGAGTCGATTCAGGTCGGCACACACGCTTGGGTCACCTTGATTCATTTACAGGGTGAGTTCCCCACAAACGTTCCGTTGGAATATCAAATAGAGACTGAGCAAGGTTCAATCACTGAGCTGGCTCCGCATTTGATTTACAAGGACACGCGAACCAACAACGACAGTTCTCGAATCGAATTTAAGATATCGACCACTGCTGACTACATTTTGCATGGCTCTTGTCGTAACCCACACCATCCGAGCAAAGACAGCCTAGTCGCAGCAGACAACAAAATCGCAAATCAAACGGTACTTGAACGACCGGATATGTTGATGATGAGCGGCGACCAAATCTACGCTGACCATGTAGCAGGCCCAACGCTGGATGCCATTCAGCAAGTGATTCAGTTGCTTGGTCTGATTGGTGAAGCATTACCAACGGATTCACAGGTTAACCAAATCAATAGCAGCGATGCCTTGTTTGAGAGCGAATATCACCTCTACCAACGCCATCACCTACTGCCACACCACAACACTTCGGATTCACTGCTCGATAAGTTATTCCCTAAACGCGGGATTCCTATATTTAGCTCGACCGATTGTGAGAACCACTTAGTCACCTTGTCTGAATTCATAGCGATGTACTTGTTGGTTTGGTCTCCTACCTTGTGGCAATGCATCAACCGTGAACGATTAATCGAAAATGATTTCAAGCAGGCCGATCGTCAATTAACACCTGCCGAGCAACAACAGTGGCGTGACGAGAGCGTTATCATTGATGACTTCGTCGCAGGCTTGCCACAAGTGCAGCGACTGTTCGCCCATATTCCGACTTACATGATCTTCGATGACCACGATGTCACTGATGATTGGAACTTAACAGTAGGTTGGGAACATGCCGTCGATCAGAATCGCTTTGCGACTCAAGTGATTGGTAACGGCCTTGCTGCTTATTGGATGTGCCAAGGCTGGGGTAATGCGCCAGAGAAGTTCAGCCCTGAATTTATTGAGCAGACCAAACAGCTTTTCTCTCCGGTGGTTAGCAGTAACGAAAGCGAAAGCAGTGTCGAAGATAATGGTGAAAGCTATGTCGAAAATAATGGCAAAAACAACGGCGTTCTCAGTAAGAATATCGATCCCCAACAGCACCAACAATATTTAGAGATGATCGACCGCTTTGAAGAGTGGCATTACACCATCAACACGTCACCAAAAGTGATTGTGTTGGACACTCGGACACGTCGTTGGCGATCAGAGTCCCGTATGAACAAGCCATCGGGTTTGATGGACTGGGAAGCGCTGACGGAATTTCAGCATCAATTGATTAATCAAGAAAAGGTGGTGATTGTTTCTGCTGCGCCAATGTTCGGCGTTAAGTTCATTGAAACACTACAAAAGATGGCGACTACAATAGGTAAGCCATTGATGATTGATGCTGAAAACTGGATGGCACACCCAGGCAGTGCTAACACGCTCATCAGTATCTTTACCCACACCAAAACGCCCACCAATTTCGTGGTGCTTTCTGGTGATGTTCACTATTCGTTTGCCTATGACATTAAGCTTAGGTATCGCCGAAACAGTCCGAACATCTACCAGATTACTTGTAGTGGTATCAAAAATCAGTTCCCTGCTCCATTGCTTAAATTCTGCGATGTGTGTGACCGATTATTGTATAGCCCGCGCTCAGTTCTTAACTATTTCACAAAGCGAAAGCGCCTAAGAATAGAGAAACGTAGCCCTGACAATCAGACCTTTTATCGCCTTTCAAACCGCAGTGCCATTGGTGAGTTAAGGTTAGATAGAGACGGGAAGCCACAGTCAATCACGACACTCAGTGGCGACGGTAAAATTACCCGTTTCCCTGAACCAGGTTAATAAAGTGTTCCTTATTGCTGGCCTCTTCGTAATGTCAGTTTTAAGTAAAGACGCTTGCGATCACACTCTGTAGGCCCAATAGTAATAATATTCACCATAACTGGAATGCTCTTATGTTTAACTCACTTACCTCGTTATTTAAACAATTAGTTGAAGGCTCTGATTTGGGTAAAACACCTACCGCCTCACCTAACTTAGCTATCGCCAGCTTGTTATGCGAAGTGGCCGGTGCAGACCACGCGATCAACGAATCAGAACAAGAAGCCAAGCTTCACTTACTACAACGTTTGTTGAACATAACAGAAGAAGAATCCAAAGCCTTATTGGCACAAGCTGAGCCTCAAGTTGAACAATCTGTTTCTCTGTACGATTTCACTTCTCAACTGCGAGAACTTTCGCAGCCAGTTCGCATAGACTTGATTAGAGCTATGTGGGAAGTCGCGCATGCCGATGGAGAGATTGACCCACTTGAAGATTCAGTAATTCGCAAAACAGCAGAACTGCTTTACGTTGACCACAAAGACTTCATCAAAAGTAAATTAAGCGTTCTGGGCGAAGATTAGACTCTCAATGGAATCAGCAGCGACGGCTCAATAAACCGTCGCTTATGGATTTGATGAGCCAGAATCAAATTGATTTAAGCTGAACTATTATCTACAAGCTTGCTTAAAGAACGGGATATGAATTAGCGAAGAGATCGCCCGTAGAGAATGCCTTTCAGTTCCAGAATTTTCCCATCTTTAGTTACGTAAGCACCGCGCTGATCTGAAACCATCACGCTACGCTTATTGCTGTGGTGCTGAATAAAAAGATTCTTCACGTTGAAGGCCTGCTGCCCGTACGCCTGGTCTTGTTCAATCTGATAGAAATAGTAGTGATTGCCCCAGCGCAAGAAGACACCAAAAAACTGCTTGGTTTGCACGACTTGGCCGTCGATATCATAACCAACATAACGCATCTTTGAACGGCCATTCTTCAGATCCAGCGTCAGCACTTCATAACCGACGTTTTCATAGATACCCTCAAACTGATAAGCCCTTCGGGTCATCACACCGGAAATGACACCAAACAGAAAAATAGCGGACAAGGTAACCACGATAGGTAACCAAAACTTACGCTTCATCGACCGTTCCTTCTGTTGCTTGGTTTATTCCCAGCCTATTAAATGGTTCGATCTCATAAAGCCCAACTTGCGCATCATTGCAGTGCGTCAATTCAAAGCTTGAGCTGATGTCTTTCCAGCCACTTTGGTTCAATATCACCACCTGTATGGCGCCGCAATCAACACCCATACGATGCAGGTATATTGCTTCGACTCCAGGTTCAGCAATCGATGTTAAATCTTCCACCAGCATCGAATCCAAGTTGACGCTGTCGTGGTACACCGCAATCCCATTAATAGACGTTTTCTCCATAAAAAAACCAAGGAAAGACAACACCACGACCAACAACGCGCTCACCGCAATACCAGCCGTTAACGGCACAACATAGAGTTTGTTTTTGCCATTAACTAGATTAAGTAATGAGGGACGCTTAGAAAAAGGCATCTCTATAACGTCGGAAACTTCGGTAGGATCTTTCACTACTTGTGGAGCGCTGCTAATTTCTAGTCGCTCTGGGGCTCTATCGCTAGGGTTATTGATAAGCTCAGTCACTTGAGCCTCACCTTTATCTGGTGAAATAAAGCAATATCCTTCTTTTTGGACCGTGACAACTTTGCATTCCGAACCGACTGCTTTAAGCGCGGTACGAACGTTTTTAATTGCGACGTTAAGAGAACTGCTTGTTACCACTCTACCCGGCCAACAATGCTTTAGGAGGAACTCTCGCCCTATGGTTTGTGAACAATTATCCATCAAGTGCTTTAAAATTAAACATTCTGATGGGGATAAGGTCACATGCTTATTTAAAGACAGGTTAAGCAGCTGTCGATTTTCAAGTTCAATAACCAAGCTATATTCTTGTATTTTATTATTATTCATAAGGTGAGTTAAATGCATTGAATAAACTCACCCTAGAATAACATGGGAATTTATTTTATTTCAAAATCATAACGCGAGTTTAAAACCAAGTTCGCTGATATTGACACTAGCAAACCCTAATTTAACGGCATTAAGTTCATTAGCAATTTCAAGTGCATGTTGTTCATCTCGTGCTAATACAGCAATCGAATAGATAGGTCTGATCATCGCCATTTGATTAGCTTGAGCTTCTGCAATCGCTTGGTTTTTTAAATAGGCCGAAGTAATAACGCCTTGAGAACTCCAGTCCACCACTTTTTGCAAATCAACGCTGATTACTTTGTCTGCAATTAATTGGTCTTCCGGCTCTTTCCAAGATAACTCAATCGCATAATTTTTAAACGCAACTTCAGTATCTAACCACTTACTCCCGATGTCCCTCACCTCTGTTATTTCTGCTAACTCTTTAAATTGAAGAGGAAGATTACCAATAACACGTCGAACTTCTTCTTCGCTATCTGCTTCCATTACAAATTTAATGATTGGAAATGCTTGATCGCCAATAAAGCTTTCAGAGATAAACATATCGTGAATTAGCCCTGCATCAATCAGATTAGCAAACGCCTTTTTCTGAGTAGGCATGGCATCGAATACCGCTTGGGCGTCTTGTGTTTTCCATGCAACGGAAACGCCATAAGCCGCAGAATAACTGCTGACAGAGAACAAAAAGCTAAAAAGAACTAAAAACAATCGTGGTACATATTTCATTTAAACAAACTCTCAATTAGTGGCGAATAACTTCGTAAAGATTAGGATCGGCAGTCACACCCTTAATATCGAGTGCAGGCAGTTGTTTTCTCATCACAGAGATAGCGTCGATAAAATGCTTCTGGCTTTCCCAATTGGCAACGTTCACATACAGGTAGGTGGCATCAGCGCTTAGTGAGCGGTGCAGCGTGGTAGAGATGTATCCTGGTTGTTCAATGAGTACGTCCCTAGCGCTTTCCCAATACGCTAACGTTTCAGTTTCTTTACTAGTTTCAACTGAGAAGGTGTTAATAAGTACAACGGGCTGGGCTAAAACTAAGGGGCTCACACTCAACAAACTCAACGCAATGGCTCGTTTAATCAAACTCTTGATGTTCTTCATTTCGTTCTCCGTGGGTTAGATTCGACCACGCTAACAGAGATAAAACCGCCATCAAGAGCAGTACGAACGATTTAATATTAATTAAATCGATACGTTATTATTAATATTAAACATTCGGTGAGCATATTCATAACACACGCCAGATAAATATAATAAATCGAATAACACTAATAATGGAATATCGTATGAGCCAAGAAATAATACAAAATAGAATAAACAAACACGAGAATAACAAAGTCGATTCACTGCACTGGGCAATGTTGTGTGCTGTTATGATGACCTTAACGCTTGGGTTTATATCAAGCCGATTACTCCCCTTCCCAGATAAATACCCAACAATATTAATACATCAGATTTCTGGGTCTGTTGTTTTGGTGTTGATCAACATACTGATTGCAAGAATGCTCGCTAAACCGAAAAGAGGTGAACGTCGATTTACCATCCCTAGAGTAGTTCAACTTATTCAGGCGGTAACACTGACCTTTATTGCGGTATCGGGTTTAAGTATCGCATTAATTGATACACCGATATTCAGTGTTTACTCATGGGTATTTAGTGAAGGGGCAACAAAAAGAGAGATGGTTAGCCTATTGTTTTTTATTCATGCGACTGCAATTAAAGTGTTCATGTCGTTGGTAACGTTACATGTGCTAGGCGCGATAAAGCATCACTTTTTCGATAAGGGTGATAAGTTAAAAAACATGCTTGGTAAGTAATTAGGTTGAATTAGGTACTAGGTTAAATAAGGAAACAGGCTGAATAACAATTTAGATTGGATAACTAGAATCGAAAGTTTGATTTACTTGTCATCTTTCCTTGAATAACAAAAAAGCCACCTAGTTTTTCATACAGATACTCAGATCATATAGAGACTTAGAAGGTGGCTTTTTGTTGTCTGTTGTTCTTTTCAGAGACCGAACGCTTTTAAAGGCTAAAGCATCGTCAATGTCAGTTTCGCGAGGTTGTAAGCATCGACATAACCCGAGTGCTGACGACCTTCCCACTCAATGTTCTTAGCTTCTTGAGCGGCGCGATGTCCGATGCGTTTCTCTTTAAGGCGGTTTTGAACGCGATAAAGTGTGGCGATATTCAAGAACTCGCTAAACGGCGGTTCGATGCCTTTCTCTATACATTCTTTATGTAAGATAAGGTCATCACGTCCCCAGGCGGCATAGATTTTCTTTGGGCCACCGAAGTTCTTAATCATCGATTTAATCACCGATTCTAAAGGGCGACCCTGCTTTTCTATCTTGCGAGGTGTTATACCTGTTAGCTCCGCACAAAACAGAGAGACTTCGTCTTTTTCAGGCTTAACGTAATATTGCGCGCGCTTCACGATGGTTCCAGATACAAGATCGATCTCAGCAAGACCCACTTCAATGATCTCTCCTGTTGTTCCTACACCATCTTTGCTCCAACAGCACATTTCTAAATCGAAACATACCACTCGATTGTGATTCATACGTCGCCCAATTTTTTCATCAAAAGTTTTTTGAAATTGTACATGAGCCCAATAAAGAACTCGACCCCAGTTGCACCAAGTGCTCATTTAGCCTGCAATTGTGACTCTATTTCGGCCATTTGACTTACTTTGGTAGAGCATGCTGTCCGCTTTTTGCATGATCTCTTCAGAGTCCTCACTGTCTCGAATAGCTGCACCGATACTCAAGGTACAACTTAACTGTCGACCTTTTTGTTCACAATGAGAGTGACTTACGGTGTTGATAATACACTCTAAGTAACGATTCAGAGCTTCATGGTTTGAGATGCTAGAAATAATGCAAAACTCATCACCACCTAAGCGGAACA
The DNA here is from genome assembly GCF_057785995.1 of Vibrio sp. QJM3NY_15. NCBI lineage: Bacteria > Pseudomonadati > Pseudomonadota > Gammaproteobacteria > Vibrionales > Vibrionaceae > Vibrio > Vibrio sp. QJM3NY_15. The sequence goes on along the minus strand of NZ_CM173517.1, from coordinate 1,418,552 downwards.
GATCGTCCCCTTCTTTCAGGTTCACCGAGATCAACTTGATGACATGAATAAGCAAAGCATCACCCGCTGGGTGACCGAACTGGTCGTTAATGCCTTTAAACTTGTCGATATCAAACCCAACGAGACTAAAGGGCTGGTTTCGCTCAATGGCTTTGTCTAGCTTCTTATTGAAAGCGCGTCGGTTATAAATTTCCGTCAGGCTGTCGTGATCAGCTAAGAAGCGAAGTTCTTCAGTCCGCTTATTCAGCATTCGATACAAACGCTCTTTCTCTCTGATTTGCATGTTAACGATATACGCCAACAACAATGAGATGGTTGTACCAACCAATGCGATGCCTGTTAACACCAAATAGCCATAAAAAGAGATGCATGAATCTATCTTGTACTCAACCTTCCAGTCACGGTTGGTCAGTGCGATTGTCTTGGTTATGTGGTGCCCAGATACCGCGTCATAGCCATCAGTTTCGAACAAGATTGGTGAATCTTCCGCTTCGAATCCAGTATCGGTAACACGAACATAAACATCCATATCGCCCACCGCTGACGCCAGCAGATTTTCAAAGTAATACGTGGTGCGAACTACGCCAATCACAACACCGAGTAAATTGTCGCTTTCGCCTTCAAACACAGGGTGATAAACCAACATGCCACTCTTTGGTGTCTCTTGTTCTAAGCCATCTTGTATCAAGCGAACCTTGTCTGAAATATTCGCTTCGCGTGTCTGTTTAATGTTTTCTAAGACAAGCTTAAATCGCTCGCGAGAAGAGTAAAAACCGAGGACTCTATCGTTCGCTGGGGTATTGGGAAAGATATCGCTGGCGATAAAAGCTGGCTCGCCATCTAAGATGTAGCCATAGGTTTTTGCTTCATGCTTCGGGATGGTGAATAACTTATAGAATGGGTACTTTTCTTCCATTTTAGCCGTGTGTTCAGCAATCTCATCTACTGACACTTTTTGCATCCACTGCAAACCGATTAGACTCTTTGAATCGTTAATGGTTTGCTGAGCAAAACGGTCGAATTTATCCCAGTTATCGGGATCATTGGAATAGAAAAAATTAGCGCCTGAACCTATGTAAGCCACATCATTGCCGATAAATGCTTCCAAGCTCAGGGTCTGATGATTAGCAAAACTATTCAAATTCATATTCAGTGCGCGATTTTGGTTCAGCGCGACTAAGATAAAACACAACACAGTAATCAAAAAACTGACCGCAAATACGACCAATGGGAGAGTTCGTCTCTTCAACCCTGTTAATGGGTCGGTGGTGTGAGGCATATAGGTTCCAAATAGGCTCTAATGAGTTGAAAGTATATAACGGAAGAGAATCGTGCTCCATTTCTGTTTAGTCTTAAAACTGACATAAAACGGGCATAGTTTACCTCTCGCTTACATCAGAGACCAATATTCAGACAAATCTCGGCTAAATTTCAAGCTAACACGCCAAAAACCCACTTAATCGAAAACATTAAATACCACTCTTAAGCCTTGAATATGCTAGTATCCACCCATATTTATAGCTTGAAAGTGACCGTTTCGGACTTGCGCCGATGAGTTTCTTTCCAACCTGTATATTCCTTTAAACCGATGAATATACCGTTAAATCAATTTTAAAGAGAAATCACTATGATCGTTGATTTGAACCTAATCCCACAGACGTTTGATATGCTTCACGCAGGCTTAACTGCATCAAGCGTTTTACTACTGTTAATTGCCGTTTCTCGTAAAACCAAAGTGGTTGAGAAAGTCGTAGAAAAACCAGTAGAAAAGATCGTTGAAGTTGAAAAGCAAGTTGAAAAAATTGTCGAAGTAGAGAAAGTTGTTGAAGTTGAAAAAGTGATCGAGAAAGTCGTTGAAGTTGAATCTAAGCTAGCAACAGCACCGACAGATTCTGCAATGCAACTTCTGTCTATCATGCAACAAGAAGCGCGTTTAATCGATTTCCTAAAAGAAGACCTGACTTCGTTCTCTGATGAAGAAGTTGGTGCAGCAGCACGTGTTATTCACACTGGCGGTAAAAAAGTACTAGCAGACTACGTAACGCTTTCTCACATCCGCACAGAAGATGAAGAAACGCGCATCACGGTTGTTGAAGGCTTCAACCCACAAGAAATTCGCCTAACAGGCAACGTAACGGGCAATGCACCGTTCAATGGCACATTAGTTCACAAAGGTTGGAAAGCAACTGACATGAACCTGCCTAAGCTTGCTGAGAATTACGATGCATCTGTGATTGCACCGGCAGAGGTGGAGCTATAATGGAACACCAAAATCAGGCGCCTAAGTTCAGTGTTGGTATCGATTTAGGTACCACACACTGCGTTTTGTCTTACATCGACACAACCAATGAAGATGCTCGTGTAGAGGTGATGCAAATCCCTCAGCTAACGGCACCTGGTACAGTAGAAACTCGCAGCCAACTTGGCTCGTTCCTATACCAGCCACACGAACATGAAATGAATGCGGGTTCTCGCGTTCTACCTTGGTCTTCTGAGCCTAAAGCATTGGTTGGTGCTATTGCGCGTAACCTTGGTTCTAAAACCCCTATCCGCTTGGTCGCAAGTGCTAAATCTTGGCTATGCCACGGTGGTGTGAACCGTCGTGATGCGTTCCTTCCTGCAGGTAGCCCTGAAGAAGTTGAAAAAGTATCTCCGCTTAAGACAACTGAGTTGTACCTTGAGCACCTAAAAGATGCTTGGAACCACGCTAACCCAGAACACAAACTGGCAGACCAAGATGTAACGATCACCGTTCCAGCTTCGTTTGATCCTGCGGCTCGTGACCTAACGGCTGAAGCTGCACGTAATGTTGGTTTCACTCACCTGACGCTTCTTGAGGAACCACAAGCGGCTCTTTACAGCTGGATTGATAACAGCAACGATACATGGCGTGATGAAGTGAACGTTGGCGACATCGTTCTTGTTGTTGATATCGGTGGTGGCACGACTGACCTTTCGTTGGTTGAAGTAACACAAGATGAAGGCAACCTAAGTCTGAACCGTATCGCAGTAGGTGAACACATCCTACTTGGCGGCGACAACATGGACTTAGCGTTAGCTTACCGTCTGAAAATGAAACTGGCTCAAGAAGGCAAAGAACTGGCTCCTTGGCAGGTTCAAGCGATGACTCATGCGTGTCGTGATGCGAAAGAAGCATTGCTTAATGATGCTGAGCTTCAATCTGTGCCGATCGTTGTTCCAAGCCGTGGCTCTAAGCTACTTGGCGCAACACTGAAAACAGAACTGACTCAGCAAGAAGTACAACAAACATTGGTTGACGGCTTCTTCCCACAAGTCGCTGTAACGGATCACCCGGTACAGAAAACTCGTGGTGCACTGACTCAAATGGGTCTGCCTTACGCTCAAGACGCAGGTATTACTCGTCACATTGCCGCATTCCTTTCTAAGCAAGCGAACGCGCTTTCAGGAAACAGCGAAACGGCTCAGCAAGATTTCAACCCATTTGCAAACATGCCAGGTATGCCCGGTACAGAAGCGCAAGGGTCAGAAGCGCCAGCAGCAGACTTCATCAAACCAACAGCGGTACTGTTCAATGGTGGTGTTCTAAAATCTAACCTACTTGCTGATCGTCTTTCAGACACGATCAATGAATGGCTAATTAATGCAGACGCAGAATTCGCTAAACAGCTTTCAGGCTTAGACTTAGACCTAGCGGTTGCGAGTGGCGCTTCTTACTACGGCGCAGTTCGTCGTGGCCAAGGCGTTCGCATCCGCGGTGGTATCGCTTCTTCTTACTACGTAGGAATTGAGAGCGCGATGCCAGCAATCCCAGGTATGGCTCCTCCGATGGAAGCTCTGTGTGTTGCACCATTTGGTATGGAAGAAGGCTCAAGCGTTCAAGTTCCTAGCCAAGAGTTTGGTCTAGTGATTGGCCAGCCTGTTCACTTCCAATTCTTCGGTTCAACAACACGTCGTGAAGATGAAGCGGGTACGCACCTTGATCACTGGGCTCCAGAAGATCTAGATGAGCTTCCTGAAATCCAAGTGACACTGCCTGTTTCTGAAGGTCGTCGCGAAGGTGAAGTGGTTCCGGTGACTTTAGCGTCTCGTGTTACTGAATTAGGCACGTTATACCTAGAAGCGATTGCCACTGACAATGGTCAGAAATGGCACGTTGAGTTCGACGTTCGTGAAGATACGAATAGCGACTCAAACGAACAAGCATAATGAATCAACGGCACCTTAACGGGTGCCGTTACTTTATCAATGCGATTCCCTAGCCCTGTATTAAAAACATTCCAAAGACAATAATAAGACCAAGACTATCCATTAACTGGTCATCACTTTGGCAGAATAAGGTTTTGTATGGCATCTCCTCGTTTTTTAGTCGGCATTGACTTAGGCACAACCAACACTGTGGTTGCCTACTGTGAAATCAACGACGACCTACAACATGCTCCCGTTTCTCTTTTCGATATTGACCAACTCATCGGCCCCGGTGAAGTGGTTCGCAAGCCGCTACTTCCATCATTTCGTTATCATCCCGCACAAGGTCAGATCTCTCCTTCCGATCTCACTATGCCTTGGGAACCGAGCTTGGTTGAAGGTGATATTCAAAACGTCATCGTTGGTGAGTGGGCTCGCGAACTGGGCGCAAAAGTTGAAGGCCGCCAAGTATCCAGTGCTAAGAGCTGGTTATCTCACCAAGCGGTTGATCGTAACTCCGACATTCTGCCTTGGGCAGGCGCAACTGACGTCGATAAGGTGTCTCCTGTTGTCGCAAGCGCAAGCTACCTGAACCACATCCGTCAAGCATGGAACTACCGTAACCCAAGCAACAAGCTTGAAGACCAAGACGTTGTGGTAACTGTTCCCGCTTCATTCGATGAGACAGCACGTAAGCTGACACTCGAAGCGGCAGAACTGGCGGGCTTAGGTAAGATTCTGTTACTCGAAGAGCCGCAAGCCGTTTGTTATGACTGGTATGCCCGTCACCAACAAACCGCTGCAGATGAACTTCAACAGATCCCGCTGATTCTAGTGTGTGATGTTGGTGGCGGTACTACCGATTTAAGTTTGATCGAAGCTAGCTTCAACTCAAGCAATGGCGATGACCAAGAACTCGCACTCGACCGTATCGGCGTTGGTGAGCACTTGATGCTAGGGGGTGATAACCTCGATTTAGCCCTTGCTCACCTTGCAGAGCAACGCTTTAATCAAAACAAAAAGTTGAATGCGTCTAGCCTAACCAAACTGATTCAACAAACTCGCGCCGCAAAAGAGAGCCTGCTTTCCGCTAATGCGCCAGACGATGTGAAGATCACCATGCTGGGCAGCGGTTCAAAACTGCTTGGCGGTACGAAGAGTATTGGTTTAACCAAGCAAGAAGTTCATCAGATTGCTCTGGAAGGTTTCTTCCCACTTTCTGAGTTTGCTGAAGTGCCAGACAAACGCCGCAGCGCGGTGGTTGAGTTCGGCCTACCCTACGCAGCAGATCCTGCGGTAAGTAAGCACGTTGCCGAATTCCTAGCGACACACCAGCAAGTATCAAAAGCGGCACTAGAGAAATCTGGCACAATCGAATTTGATGACACAAAACCGGCGATTCCTGTTGGTGTACTACTCAACGGTGGTGTGTTCAACAGTGAGCTGGTAACAGAGCGAATTACTCAGCTACTGGGCAATTGGAACGGTTCTCCGATTACAGTGCTCGATAACCCTCATCCAGATTGGTCTGTAGCCCTTGGTGCAGTAGCTTTTGGTAAAGCACGTCGTGGTGCACAACTGAAAATCGGTGGCGGTGCGGCTCGCTCTTACTTCTTACATCTACAAGAAAAGAACAAAATGGGTAAAGCGCTTTGTCTGCTTGCCAAAGGGACTGAAGAAGGCCAAGAAATACGTTTGAACAGCCGTCGTTTCTCACTGACTTTGGGTGAGCCGGTACGTTTCAATCTACTGACTTCAACGCACGATCAAATTGCTCATGACACCGCCATTCAAAATGGTGTGATGGTCAATGTCGATGCTGACTTGTTTTCCCCTCTTCCACCTTATATTTCTACGCTGGAAGGGTCTGGTACTGCAGAGCTTCAAGCTAACCAAAAGGAGCGCGTTGAAGTATTGCTCGCTTGTCAATTAACCGAAGTCGGCACATTGAAAATGGAGTGTGTGAGTACGGAAGATGACACCAATCGTTGGTTGCTTGAGTTCGAAGTCAGAAACAAGCAAGGCGAAGAATCCGACAACTCTAAACTTCATCCAAGATTGGATGAGTGTAAGGAGTTGATTTCTCGTCTGTACAGCGGCAACAAGAAAAGTGCTGAGTCTAAAGAGATCAAAACGCTTGCCAAAGATCTTGAGAAACGACTTGGTAAGCGCGAAGAGTGGGACTTTACTACTCTCCGTCACCTGTTTGATTCGTTCTCATTAGGTCGAAAACGACGTCGTCGCTCTGAAGCACACGAGAAAAACTGGCTCCGTTTAGCGGGTTACTCTATGCGACCTGGCTTTGGTGATCCAACCGACTCATGGCGTATTGAACAAATTTGGGGGCTATACCAACAAAACATCCAATTCCAGAACCATCAAGGTTGGACAGATTGGTGGGTATTCTGGCGCCGTGTTGCGGGTGGCCTGAATCAAGAGCAGCAAGAAACCATCTTGGCTGATATCGCGAAGTACCTTCACCCAGGTGCAATGAAGAACCCTAAAACGGCTAAAGATGCACAAGACAATGGTTATGAAGCCATGGTGAGATTGGCAGCATCACTTGAGCAACTTGAAGTGGAAGACAAGGTTCTATTAGCGACTTGGTTCTTAAGCAAAGCGATTAACCATAATCAGTTCGAACAAGCTCACTGGTGGGCTCTGGGTCGCTTAGCGTCTCGCACACCTTTGTACGGAAGCCAACACAGCGTCATTCCAAGAGAGCAAGCAGAACAGTGGTTACCAAAGCTGCTTGACCAGAATTGGCAGAAAGAGCAAATGATTGCCTTCGCGGCTGTGATGATTTGTCGTAAGACGGGTGACCGACAGTTCGATATCTCTGATGACTACCGTGCTCAGGTTCTTGAAAAATTAAAGCAAAGCAAGGTGCCAGAGTCTTGGCTAACGCTAGTAAGTGAAGTCACTGAGCTTTCTGAGAGCGAGTCTAAGCGTGTGTTTGGTGATGCACTGCCAAGCGGCTTAAGCCTGATCAATAGCTAGCATTCAAAACAATTAGCTTTCGTTGTTAATGAGTAAAGAAGCTAACGAGAAAAGAAAAAGCCACTTTCGGTTCGTTGAAAGTGGCTTTTTTATTGGTGGCTTAAGGCTGGTATGTTTAATCGACTTATAGCTTTTTGGTTAAGAGCCTTAGCCGTGTTGCAGTTAATCATTATTAATGTTTCGTTCCGGTTGGGTTAATAGGAAATTCGGTGTTTTCATAGATGTCTGATAACTTTTTCGGTTTCTTCTCTTTCTCTCCATTCTTAGATTGATTATGAGTTTCGCTTAAAAGCCATTGCTCATGCATTTTTGCCGAATCCAGAAAATCCGGATCCTCCATTGCTTCCTTGCGAAGTTTATTTACACGTTCGAGAGTATCCCAAATCATAATACTTCACCTCCACTAAGGCAGTACTATAAAGATAACCCAAACCCACAAAACTTCAACTAAGCCAATGAGATAGCGATCTCAATTTCGAAAATTACCAACTCTGAGCTAACGAAAACCCTCATCAGAAATCGACTTCAAATAACGTGTATTTACCAATGATCTTCGACGATCTTTAGGTACAAAAAAGCGAGCACTAGGCTCGCTTTTCTACAGCTATACATACGTTCTAAAGCTTAAGCTCGGTTACCAATTTTAACGGTGCCGTTTGTTGCAAACCAAAGTGCTTCTGAACGACGGCGACCTAGCAAAATTGGGCCATCATCGTAGAACAAAAAGTTCTTCCAGTGTTTCTTAAAAACTGACCACTTAGTTTCGAGAATGTTATATTTTTCATAACAAAAATAAACAGTTACGTCATCTTGCCAATCAATAAAGTTAAGGATCTCTTCTGGCATTTCAGGCTCATCGGCTTCCCAATTTGCCATCCAGCTGATCTCTTCGTTCCAGTTGGATGCCTTGCTCGGCCAGTCTTGCGAACTTAGTCTTTCAGCGTCCGGGCTTTGAGGGCTTACGTTCTCTTTCCAAAACTGAGACGCCCTTGCCTGTGTCATTGGTTTAATCTTTTCCAAGTCCTCTGCCGGTAATGGCATCGACTGGTGAGTAAAAATCCATTTTCTTTGGTATTCGTCCAAAGTTGTATATGACATCAAAATTCCTCAAATTTCTTCTTAGGCTTATGGATTACCATGCCTATATGCTCTTTTTGATACAGTGACGGTTTCATTTTATCTATGTTCGTCACTGCCTCTAAATCTGTATTTACGTTTAATTGATACTTACACGTAATGACTCTTGGTATCTAAACAGCGCGCCTATCTTCCCAGTTTGGGTTAACTAGCGCAGTCAGTATATGGTCTTCCCATTTACCGTTGATCTGCAAATAATCTTTGGCAAAGCCTTCACGAACAAAACCTAAATGTTCTAACACACCAGCGCTACGCTCATTATGAGGCATATAACCCGCCATCAAACGATGCATGTTCTGAACATCAAACATATAGTCCTTTGCCATGCTTAAGCCTCTGCGCATGTAACCGTGGCCTTGTGCACTTTCAGCAAGCGAATAGCCCACGTTACACGCATAGAAAGGGAATCGAGACAGATTACTGAATGAAATGGTGCCCAACATTTCGTTAGTGTCATCATTAACAAGCAAACAGTAATAACCTAGCCCCATTTTATGAAGTTCGTTTAGCTTAATCAGGCGCTGCGCCCAACCCGTTCTATCAAAAAACGCATCTTCACGAATTGGTTCCCAAGGCTTAAGGTACTCTCGGTTAGTTTGAAAGTAATCACTGATCATGTTCGCATCGTCTATCTCAGCGGTACGTAGAATCAGGTTTCCATCGCGCTTATAAATGCGTTCTGGTGTGCTCAAATCTTCCATAATCATGTTCTTATTCGATCAGTTCTTTCTGATACCGTAATCGCGAAGTTTGTTCGCAATTGAGGTGTGAGAAACATTCAGACGTTTTGCTAACTTACGGCTCGATGGGAACGACTGATACAGCTTCTCTAGAATCTGCGACTCGTAGTCTTTCATGATTTCATCGAGTGAACCGTCTAAGCTTAAGTTCGCCATTCCTGCCGTCATAGTTTCTAGTTGAGGCAAGTGGAACTGCTCAACGGTTAACGTGTCTGAATCCAGCTCAGTCAAGGCACGCAGCACCATGTTATCAAGTTGACGGATGTTGCCCGGCCATTGGTAGTTCCCTAACTGATCGATAAGTTCTACCGTCAGCTTTGGCTTTAACATGCCCAATTGCTGTGCGTATTTTGCGACAAAGAGTTCCAACAAAGGCGCTACGTCGTTTGAGCGTTCACGCAGTGCCGGAATAGACAGAGTCAAAACGTTTAAACGGTAGAACAGATCTTCACGGAATGAACCTGAGTCGGCTAATTCAGAAAGACGATGACGTGTTGACGCGATAATACGTACATCGGCGTGCATCTCTTCTTCTTCGCCCACGCGTCGGAATGAACCATCTTGTAGGAAACGCAACAGTTTGATTTGAAGATGCGGGCTCATTTCGCCGATCTCATCTAAAAATACTGTGCCGCCATTCGCTTGTTCGAAAATGCCTTTATGACCTTGTTCATGATTGAATGAACCCGGAGCATGACCAAACAGCTCAGTTTCAGCCACGTCATCAGGCATTGATGCACAGCTTAGAATCAAGAATGGGAAAGACGCTCGGTTCGAACGGTTATGACACGCTTTAGCCAACATCTCTTTGCCCGTACCTGTGTCCCCTTCAATAAGTAGAGGCTGATCCAGCATAGCCAATTTCTTAGCTTGGCTGATCAAGGCTTTATGGCGATTAGAGACACCAACAAAGTGTTCAAAACCTAGGTTGTTCTGTTCAGGGATTGAATCTGGCGAGTTCATCTCTTGATTACAAGAACGAATCGTCATTACTGCGCTCGCCAGTACCGCTTCGTTAACGTCGCCGCCAAGATAAATCGGTAGTATCTCGATAGAGAAGTCCAAACCTTCTAACACCACGACTTCACGATGGCGCGTTACATCACCTTCGATCCAGCGAGCAAAGTTAAAGCTAGGCACAAACGTCGCTAGCGGCTCACCGATGACTTCGTCTTCTTGCTTGCCGAATAGGTTCAATGCAGCGTGGTTCGCCATGTCGACTGAGCCTTTAAGGTCAATCGCAATCACGGGGTCTGGCAGGTTAGCCAACAGAGCAATCAGCTCGGTATTATGCCTTTCGCTCGGCATAAATTGGATTTTACGTACATCCTTCACACCTGAAATTCGGCGAATTTCAGCCATAAGTTCACTAAAAGCATCAAAATTAATATCAGGGCAGTTTAGGTAAATAATGCCTTTAACATCAATTTCGATTCCTCTTAAATCAATGCTTTTTGAGGCCAAGATATCGAGCAACTCACGCGTTAAGCCGAGTCTGTCTTCACACAATACTTCAAGACGCACAAATAGTCCTATTATAGGTGTCAGGATAAGTTGACAGTAGTGTGGATTAAGCTCTGAGTTCAGTCAAGAAGAAGAGTAAACATATGTTTACTCTTCTTCTCAAACTATTGAGCTTTCAATGCTTTATTTGAGAGTGATACGCTTTATTTCAGAAAGGACGGCTTTGCGGAGGTCTGATAGTTTTACTTTTCGGTCATTGTGCCAAGGCATAGGTCGAAGCAATGACATAGCTTTCAGGCCAAGTCGTGCAGTAAGAATACCAACACCAAGACCTTGCCCTGCTCTTGCTGAGACTTTACCCGCAAGATCCATCGAGACTAAGTCCATACTCGCATCAATCGCCAGCTCACTCGCCCCTGCCGCTGCCATGTTGATTAACACCAACTTGAACAACTTAATACGAGACCAATAGCCAAGCTCAATGCCATAGACGTCGGCAAGCTTGTCTATCATAGTGAAATTACGCCACGCCACCAGCAACATATCTGCTGCCGCCAATGGGCTCACAGCAACCAAAGCCGCGGATTCCGTCGAGAACTTAGTGACGATTTGAGTAGCGACCTTATCTTGCTGACTCACGACCAACGCATCGTACATATCCAACACTTCAGCATCGCTGTGCGCCGGATTAATGCTATTTCGCCACTTATCGTACGAAGGAGACTCAGCAACTATACCGCCCTGCTTGGCAATGTTTTCACAGAACGCTTTGCCTTTACCAACACTCTGGCTTTGTAACAGTTCTTCACTCTGCTCTTGCACACTGAAATGGTCTTTCAGCGAACGCAGCTTCCACAACTCTTTGCCTATTGCGCCTAAACCTAATGAAGCAATGGCAGCGATAAAGCCAGCCCAGCCTAAAGCTAGCCAGTCAGCGGTTTGAATAGCAGTAATGACAGAGTCAATCGCTTGCCAGCCCACCAGACCGGAGAAAGCGACCAGTAAACCCGTTCCAAACCACTTCTTCTTTTTGCTCGGTCGAATCACTTGTTCCAATTGCAGCTCAGCGTCACCATCAAGGTCGGTTTCCACTTGTGGCGCGACGGGTACAAACTTCTCTTGTTCCGTGAATAGCTTTTGAGCACCCAAATCAGGGGTAACTTCATTCTTATCAAGCTCATCGAACGAGGTCTTCAACGGTTCATCAAAGACCTGCTTTGTTTTTAATTCACTCATTTTGATTGCCTCAATTACTTCAACTTGTCGCCAATGAGATACTCTAAAACCTTGTCGACTCTCAGATGCTGACAAGGCTCATCGGAGTGTTGCTCCATAGGCCTAAAGCTCGTGAAATCAAATTGGTTGGTTTCCCAATACTGTTTGTTCGGCAGTTTGCGCGGCACCTCACCCGGATACATGGTTTGAGGCTCGTTATTTAAAGTGACACCTTGCAGTGCTGGAACATTGTCTGAACCCGACGAAATATAACCCGCACTGGTCGCTTGAATAGACGCGATGCTCATACAACTCATGTCGATATGTTCAAACGCCGCCTGTTGCCAAGCAGGGTGTACCATCTGCTGTAACAGTGATACTAAGTTCGGATGTTGATCCGGTGTCACGTGATCGGCCTTGGTTGCGGCGAACAAAATCTTGTCGATCTTCGGCGCAAACAAGCGTCTTAGCATATTGCTTCGCCCGTACTTAAAGCTCTTCAATAACTGTTCTAACGCACCACGCATGTCCATGAAAGAGTCATAGCCTGCATTAAGTGGTTGTAAGCAATCCACCAACACGATTTGTCTGTCGAATGTCGCGAAGTGATTCTTATAGAACGCCTTTACGACCTTTTGTTGGTACTCTTCATAACGCGCTTTTAGCACTGCATAGTTGCTGGTTTTCGAGAATTTACCCTCGGGCGCAGCACACGGGAAGAATTGCAGCACAGGCGCACCTTCAAGCTCACCCGGCAATACAAATCGACCCGGCTGTACCCAGTGCAATCCGTTATCCTTACAAGTATGAAGGTACTGAGTATAGCTATCGGCAATCGCGACCAGTTTCTTTTCGTCGGCTTCGGCTAGCAAGTCAATGTCACCACGCATTGCGTTCCACTGTTGCGAGTAGGTTTCTCTATCGCCTTTCAACGCGGCGAATTGGGATTGGCTCCAAGTATCAAAGTCCATATCCAGCAAAGGTAAATCAAGTAGCCACTCACCCGGATAATCGACAATATCGAGATAAAGGGTGCTGTTTTTACTCAGCAGCTTCTTTGCGCCTTTAGCTGGTTTATATTTGATAGCTAGGCGAATCTCACTGACATCGCGCGTCGGCACTGGCCATTCTGGTGGCTGCGCATTCAAAGATTCCATCGCCTCATCATAAGAGAAGCGTGGGATCATCATGTTGTGTTGCGGGATGCGCTTAGCGCCAATAATTCTTCCGTCTCTCGCCGATGCAAGTAGAGGTAGATTTTTGTGGGTAGACGTATGAAGAAGCTGATTAACCAGCGAAGTAATGAAGGCTGTCTTACCCGCACGAGAAAGCCCCGTGACCGCTACTCGAATGTGAGAATCCGTTCCTCTGCTTATAAAGTCACTCATTTCTTGAGTTAGGTGTTTCATTTGAACGACTCCGTGATAGTTAGGCTAGCTGATTATGATAATAGAGAGGCAAGCCTATGTTCTTTCCCTGTTGGGATAGTATGTATGCTTTTGCTTGTTCTTTTACTAATAGTAGTGAGTATGCAATACCCATTCTTAATGCTAGATGAATAAAAGCCCCTGACTACATTCATAATCAGGGGCTTTAGAATTTTTCTGCGATATCCGACTCTTAATCGTCTTCAATCAACTTGTAGATAACAAACAGTGCAATCTCTGCGATTAGCCAAAGTGCACAAGTAATCGTCACGTATTTATTATCAAAGATACTGATCCCTTTCAAGATCAGGTCGTAACCAACAAAAGCACCAATCACCACTGCCAAGATAATCTGTAGGATCTGAATAAAACGAGGCATTCCTCTCTCCTATATTCTTATATCAAACTATGTGTTTATCACTATATCATTGATAATAAGACAAAAGTGCAAATAATGCTGCACTTTTGTCTTCAAGTTTCTGTCAAGAATTGCAATTCAAACGCTGAAGCTAGCGCCTGTTACGACTTTTGACTTCGGTAAATTATGCTTTTTCAGCTTCAGCAATTTTCACTTTCCACGTGTCAGGGCCGATCTGGTGCGCGTTCACGCCGTTAGAGTCAACCGCAACCGTTACAGGCATATCTTCAACTTCAAACTCGTAAATCGCTTCCATACCGAGATCTTCAAACGCGACCACACGTGCTTTTTTAATTGCTTTAGCCACTAAATAAGCTGCACCACCAACCGCCATCAGGTAAACCGATTTATGTTGTTTGATTGACTCAACCGTTGCAGGGCCGCGCTCTGCTTTACCAATCATGCCCATAATGCCGGTTTCTTCTAGCATCATGTCGGTGAACTTATCCATACGAGTAGACGTTGTTGGGCCAGCAGGACCTACCGCTTCATCGCCTACTGCATCAACAGGGCCTACGTAGTAAATGAACTTACCTTTCAAGTCGACGCCTTCTGGTAAACCTTCACCACTTTCAAGCATGCCTTGAATACGCTTATGCGCTGCATCACGACCGGTTAAGATCTTGCCTGATAGAAGAACCGTTTCGCCGGTCTTCCACTCTTGAACGTCTTCTTTAGTAATTTCATCAAGGTTAACACGGCGAGTATTTGCACCTGCTTCCCAAGTAATATCTGGCCACTCTTCTAACTTAGGTGGTGTTAGCTCTGCAGGGCCGCTACCGTCTAATGTGAAATGTACGTGACGTGTTGCTGCACAGTTCGGGATCAAGCAAACAGGCTTAGAGGCTGCGTGCGTTGGCGCTGTTTTGATTTTCACGTCAACTACAGTCGTTAGACCGCCAAGACCTTGTGCGCCAATACCCAGTTTGTTTACACGGTTGAAGATATCTAAACGAAGCTCTTCTTCAGCGTTCTCTGGACCTTTGTCGATAAGCTCTTGAATATCGATGTGTTCCATCAGAGATTCTTTTGCTAGTACTGCTGCTTTCTCTGCCGTACCGCCAATACCTATGCCTAGCATGCCCGGTGGACACCAGCCCGCACCCATTGTTGGTAGCGTCTTCTCTACCCATTCTGCAATATCATCAGAAGGGTTCAGCATCACCATCTTAGTTTTGTTCTCAGAACCGCCGCCTTTTGCTGCGATTTGAATTTCAACTTTGTTGCCAGGAACCATATTAATGTGAACAACCGCTGGTGTGTTGTCTTTGGTATTAATACGCTTACCTGCAGGGTCCATTAGGACAGATGCACGCAATGGGTTATCTGGGTTGTTGTAAGCTTGACGAACGCCTTCATCAACCATCTGTTGTACTGTTTGATCCGTTTCCCACCTAACATCCATACCGATGTTCACGAAACAAGTAACAATACCCGTATCCTGACAAATTGGACGATGGCCTTCCGCAGACATACGCGAGTTGATAAGAATCTGAGCGATAGCATCTTTTGCTGCTTGGCTCTCTTCTTTCTCGTACGCTTTTTCTAGGGCTTGGACAAAGTCTAAAGGGTGATAATAAGAAATGTACTGAAGTGCGTCAGCGACACTGCTGATCACATCTTGCTTACGAATAACCGTCATTGCATGCCTCTTTATTGTTCTGGTTCCATGTGGGGTCTTGGTTTGACTGTTTTTGTCTAACCGGATTAGTTGGCTTAGCTTTTTATTATGTTGAGCTGTATTTAGTTGCTTTAGCAATCGCTTGCATAGCTTTAAACTAAACCATGTGGTTTGCACCGTTCTAATCAAGAACCCATTTTATTTTCAATTTATGATACTCTTGCTTCCTCTCACACGCCATGCAGTGATCGAACTCTTTGTCACAAATTAAACAAATGAATAACAACGAATTTCGCTCTATCCAAATCAAGCCGCTTGAATATCAATCAACTTTAGCTAAACAGCTGTTTTCTCATATTGAAAGCGTGCCGTGGGCAATGCTATTACGCTCTGCCTCAGAAAGCCACGTCGATAGTCGATACGACATTTTAGTTGCTCAACCCATCGCCACCTTCGAGACAATCGGTGCAAAAACGACCGTCAATGTTAATGAGACGTGCGAGGTTTCAGAGTCAGACCCTTTCGAACTACTCGACCAATATCAACAGCAATTACTACCCGCAACCAGTGAGCATCCTGAACTGCCTTTCATTGGTGGCGCTTTAGGCTATTTTAGCTACGATTTGGGACGACGAGTAGAAGCTCTGCCCTCTCTTGCTAAGCGCGATATTTCTGCGCCAGACATGGCGGTTGGATTGTATGAATGGGCTGTGATTGTTGATCATAAGCTTAAAGCTGCGTTCCTTGTTGGGCAAAACATTGATACCCATTGGGATTGGTTAACTCAACAACAATCGCCAAGCCAACAAGCAGAACAAGCAGAACGGGCTCATCAGAAGTTTGGATTAACCACCCCATGGCAATCCAATATGACTGAGCAGAGTTATGCCTATAAGTTCGATAGCGTTCAAGAGTACTTGTTGTCAGGTGACTGTTATCAGATAAACCTTGCTCAACGTTTTCGTGCCGGTTACCAAGGCAGCGAATGGCTCGCTTATGAAAAGTTAGAGCAATACAACTCGGCGCCGTTTTCTGGTTTTATTCGTCTTGAACACTCAGCAATCTTAAGTGTTTCTCCTGAACGATTCTTAGAGCTCAATAGTGGCACCATTGAAACAAAACCAATCAAAGGCACACGTCCTCGTTCTGAAGAACCTATGATTGACGACGCCAATGCTCAAGACTTAGCGGCAGCAGAAAAAGATCAAGCGGAAAACCTGATGATCGTCGACCTACTGCGCAATGACATCGGTAGAGTCGCAAAGCCAGGCTCGGTTCACGTCCCTAAGTTGTTTGAGATTGAAAGTTTCCCTGCTGTGCACCACTTGGTCAGCACCATTAGAGCAGAGTTAGATGTTCAGTATTCAGCAACTGACTTATTAAGAGCTTGCTTCCCTGGCGGTTCGATTACGGGTGCTCCAAAAGTTCGTGCGATGCAGATCATTGAAGAGTTAGAACCTCATCGACGTTCAGCCTACTGTGGCAGTATTGGCTATATCAGCCGTAATGGCAGAATGGACACCAGTATTACGATTCGTACCTTGGTAGCGGAAGATAATGCCCTTTATGCGTGGGCTGGCGGTGGCGTGGTCTTTGATAGTGATTGCGCCTCTGAGTATCAAGAAACACTCGATAAGCTGAGCCGTATCTTGCCTGTACTTGAAGAGTGCTAATCTAAACAGGTAAACACCCAAACATAACTTAGCGGCGTGTTAGCCAATCTAAGTCATTAAATAAAACAAACCCTAAGCCATCCAAGATAGCTTAGGGTTTTCAGTTTTTAGAAAAGACAAAATACGGATGCGTTAGCGTTAAACAACCGTTACTGGCGCAATACCCCACTTCTTAAGCATGTCTTTAAGATCATTGGAAGTATAGGGTTTGCTGAGGATGTCATCCATTCCAGACTTAATGCAACGTTCACGCTCTTCAAGTGTCGTTCCGGCGGTGAGTGCCACAATAGACTTGGTGTAGCCTTTCTCTCTGAGCCTTTGTGTCGCTTCAAAACCATCCATAACTGGCATCCTGCAATCCATAAACACGATGTCATATTCATTGTCAGAGGCCAGTTCCAGTCCTTCGACTCCATTACCGGCGATGGTCGGCTCTATCTCATATTTACGTAGCATCTGTTGGATGATGATTTGGTTCATCTTAATATCGTCCACCACTAGAACTTTAAGTAAAGACAGTTCGACCTCTGATTCGAAGCTTTTAGCCACACAATCGCTCTCTACTGGGACGTCGATAACTTGAAGCGGAACTGAGATAGTAAACGTAGTACCAGAACCAAAGACACTGGCAACGCCAATATCACCATTCATCAACACCACCAACTTACGACAAATCGCTAAACCAAGCCCCGTGCCTTCGTAGTTTCTGCTACTTGAATTGTCAGCCTGGGTAAAAGGTTCAAACAGTGTTTTGTGGGCGGATTCGGCTATACCAACACCGGTATCTTCCACAGAGAAAACGAACTGGTTGTTTTCCCACTTAATATCGACTTTGACATGCCCGTGTTCTGTAAATTTGATTGCATTGCCAATTAAGTTTACGAACAGTTGAGTGATACGTTCTAAATCACCGTTGAAATGAGTCGGTACGTCTGGCGCAATACTGATCTTGAATTTAAGCTGCTTCTCAATCGCTCGGTTGATGAAGATACTTTCAATCGTATTTCGCAAATCGTGTAGCGCAAATTTCTTAGGAATAAGCTCCAGCATCCCTGCATTAATTTTACTGTAATCCAGTAGGTCATTAATGATGGTTCTTAGAAATTCACCAGATTGACTTAGGTTGTTCACTATCTCGCGCTGAGAACAGTTCAGCTCGGTATCACTGATCAACTCAGCACTGCCTAGCAAGCCGTTAAGCGGAGTTCTTAGTTCATGGTTGATCATCGCAACGAAATCGCGTGTCGCCCTTTCGGATTCTTCCGCTCGTTGTCGTGACTCAATGTTTCGATTAATCGCTAATTGATGACTGAGCGCGCTGCAAATCAGATCCGTGACTAGCAAGAGTTGACTCTCGATAAACTCATAGTCTTGATCGAGCAACCTAACCTTAACGATCAGCGCACCAACGATCACCTTCTCCACTTCAAGAGGCACCGTCAACAAGTCACCTTGCCATTGAGGCTCCTGAATATTTTGGTCAAGCTCACCGACAGTTTCGTCGCCATAATCGTATGTAAGAAGCTGAGGAATGAGCTTGGGAGGGAGTATCAGGCGACTGGATTCAATCAAATAGCTGTTGGTTACGTTAGTCGTTAATTCAGACAACATAATATCATCAAGGTCATTTCTGAGAAACGCGCGCCCAAAATCGATCAACAAGTTGTCGATTTGTTCTTGAAACTCAATGCGACGAATATTCGCGTTCGAACGTTTTTCTAACTGACGAAGTGCAAGTTCAAGCTGTTGGTTAGCCTCAAACAGTTCAAGGCTCTTTTGTTCCAACAATGCTTCAGCCGCTTTTCGTGCCGCTATTTGACGTTTAAGCTTCTTTTCTAGGGCTGATGCCAGATCCATATTACTTTTCGACTTTTAAATTAAACCTAACCACACTTTGGTCATCATTCTGAGGTGTCATTTCTACCACGATGGTTTCACCATGATAGTCAGCACACCCCTCGATTAACCCCAAGCAGACATGCGACATGCATCTTGCGCTCTTGTAATCAAAGATGAGTTGCGCTTCAGTCGTAGTGATGAAACTAAATTCTGGTGGCTCTGCGTCGGGATAGAGCTTCTTCACTTCTACATGAATATAGCGCTCTACGTGTTGGATAAATTGAAAAGTGGTATTGCTATGTGCAAGGCTGGCTTTGTTTGGTAAAGAGGCTAACAAGTTCTTAAATACCGACTGCCCAAATACGCGTTGTAAACTCCCAGCATCGATATCGGTTTTCTTACTTAGGTTAATAATGAGTTTCACGAGATCTTTATGGTCGTAACTTCCGACCGATGTATAGATCCCTTCGTCTTCCGACATTTCTAAAACTTCTTCCAATAGTTCCAAACCAAACTTATCTTCAACAAGCTCTAAAAATTCAGTGAATATGATTCCTTTCATCTCATACCTTTTCTTCTATTTCTTTTTAGAATGAGCCACTAAGTGAGTGTTATCAAATTCTTAAAGACAAAAACTACGTTTCACCACTCAATTTTATGACATGGGTAACGCTTACTGGCTCATATACCCATATTGAATATAGCAAAAACCTGACAATTTAAGATAAAGCACATAGAGCTTCTCTATTGATTGCTGATGCTATCTGTTGGTCCCCGAAGAGGGTGAAGTAAACAGATCAGGTACAAAAGGCCTACGCCCAACGAGCTGAGCCGCGAAATTGGCTTTCAACTCGCTGTTGTGCCTATACTTAAAAGTATAATAATCAACATATTGGCATGACATGAATAAAGACAACTTCCTTCAACAGTTCCAACTTAACCCAACGGTTGGTTACCACCCTGAATCTGTAGAGCGTGTTTCTCATATTAGTGGGGAGCAACTACGTAAGGCTGCAGTTGTGGTTGGTTTGGTTGAACGAGAAGACGGTTTACATGTCATTTTTACTAAAAGAGCAGCACATCTTAAGCACCACCCTGGTCAAATCAGCTTCCCGGGGGAAAACATGAGCAATCTGACCCTTCTATGCAATTCACTGCACTAAGAGAACTACACGAGGAAGTAGGAATTCGATCGGATCAAGTTAAAATTGTTGGGCAATTACCAGCATTGAGTACCATTAGTAAATTTTCTGTGACACCTATTGTTGCAATGGTCGATCCTGATTACAAAGCGGTTATTGATCAGAACGAAGTTGCCTCTATTTTTGAGGTGCCTGCCACCTATGTTTTGGACCAAGCCAAGCTTCATAGCCACACCGTCAATTTTAAGAAAATCAAACACCGTGTTTTTGCCATGCCCTTCGAAGAGCACCTTATATGGGGCGTCACAGCTCAAATCATCCAATCATTGCAGCAGCATGTAGTGCAACAAATTACATAACAACTACGTTTTGTTTAATCTCTGTTAACAAAAATCAACCTTTCTATGGAACAGATTTATTAATGCAATTTTACGCAAACGTTTCCCTGGTATAAATCTGAACAACCCCGCCTTTCGCATAATAAAAACTAATACCTAGCATGAGCATAAATCACCTGTAGCACGCCAATTTCGTGATCAAAAATCCGTTTTTCGCATATCATGTGACACGCCGTTTCATTACATGATTTAGATCTATTTTTTGCAGAAGAAAATTCTGCAGAATTAGCCCCAACTTATTTCCTGTTCCCAAAAAATGAGTAATTTAACATGAACACAACAACTTCTTCGGCAAATGCCGTTAAAGATTCAAGCAAGTTTAACTATAAAGATTTTACCTGGTGTTTATCACTATTCGGTACAGCAGTTGGTGCTGGCGTACTATTTCTTCCAATCAAAGCTGGTGCGGGTGGTTTTTGGCCATTAGTTATCCTAGCTCTAATCGCGGCGCCAATGACTTGGTTCGCACACAAATCTCTAGCTCGTTTCGTACTGTCTTCTAAGAACCCTGAAGCAGACATTACAGATACAGTTGAAGAACACTTCGGTAAGACCGGCGCAAACCTTATTACTTTTGCTTACTTTTTCGCTATCTACCCAATCGTTCTTATCTACGGCGTTGGTATCACCAACACGGTTGATTCTTTCCTAGTAAACCAAATGGGCATGGAATCTATTCCTCGTCCTCTTCTTTCTGGTGCACTTATCCTTGCTATGACAGCAGGTGTTGTATTCGGTAAAGAGCTGATGCTTAAAGCAACTTCAGCGATGGTTTACCCACTAGTATTCATCCTACTAGCATTATCTTTCTACCTAGTTCCTGATTGGAACACTTCAATGATGGAAACAAGCCCAGAATGGTCAGCAATGCCTTCTATTATCTGGCTTGCGATTCCAATCATCGTGTTCTCTTTCAACCACAGCCCAATCATTTCACAGTTCTCTAAAGAGCAACGTCGTGTATACGGTGATGACGCAGTTAAGAAAACTGACGCGATCACTGGCGGCGCAGCAATGATGCTGATGGGTTTTGTAATGTTCTTCGTATTCTCTGTAGTACTTTCTCTATCTCCAGAGCAACTAGCAACAGCGCAAGCACAAAACATCTCTGTACTTTCTTACCTAGCTAACGTTCACGAGTCTCCACTTATCTCTTACATGGGTCCTCTAGTAGCATTCGCAGCAATCACTTCTAGCTACTTCGGTCACTTCCTAGGTGCTCATGAAGGTCTTGTTGGTCTAATCAAGTCTCGCTCTGGTTCTTCAATCAGCACGATTGAGAAAGCATCTCTAGCGTTCATCGTTGTTACAACTTGGATTGTTGCGGTAGTTAACCCAAGCATCCTAGGTATGATTGAAACAATGGGTGCTCCAATGATTGCAGCTATCCTGTTCCTAATGCCTGTATTCGCGATGCAGAAAGTACCAGCAATGGCTAAGTACAAAACATCAGCACCTGTGCAAATCTTTACAGCTTTATGTGGTCTAGCGGCTATTAGTTCTGTAATCTACGGCGCTCTTTAATCTAAAGCGCTTTTTATAAGATGAGCTTCATCTTATATCGCGAGATTAAACACAAAATATAATGATAATAAATGAGCCTCCCTACTCCCCTTGGGAGGCTCTCTTTTTGAGGTAATCGCTATGATTAGTGTATTTGATATCTATAAAATCGGTGTTGGTCCATCGAGCTCACACACAGTTGGACCAATGAAAGCGGGTAAAGAATTTATTGATGACCTACGTTCAATGGGAAAATTGCGCGACATCACTAAAATCACCGTGGACGTATATGGATCACTATCACTGACAGGGAAAGGTCACCACACAGATATCGCTATCATCATGGGTCTTGCTGGCAATACTCCTGAGAAAGTAGATATCGACTCTATCGCGGGCTTTATTGCTCGAGTAGAAGAAACTGAACGTCTACCTGTTGGTATGCACTGTCATACTGTTTCGTTCCCTAAAGATGGCGGAATGAACTTCCATACTTCGAACCTTTCATTGCATGAAAATGGCATGAGCATTCATGCTTGGGTTGATGACGAAGTAGCATACTCAAAAACATACTACTCAATTGGTGGTGGTTTCATCGTTGACGAAGAGAACTTCGGCAAAGAAGAAGAAAACCCAATTAAAGCACCTTACGAATTCACAACAGCTGAAGAGCTGGTTAATCAGTGTAAAGAAAGCGGTCTTTCTATCAGTACACTGGTTATGAAAAACCAAGCAGCGTTCCATTCAGACGAAGAGTCTCGTACTTACTTCGCTAACATCTGGAGAACGATGCGTGAGTGTATGGATCGCGGTATGAATACTGAAGGTATCCTGCCTGGTCCACTGCGTGTTCCTCGTCGTGCAGCAGCACTTCGCCAACAGCTGATCACTTCAGAAAAAACAACTAACGATCCAATGACGGTTGTTGACTGGGTGAACATGTTTGCTTTCGCAGTAAACGAAGAAAACGCAGCGGGCGGTCGTGTAGTAACAGCACCAACAAACGGCGCGTGTGGCATCATCCCAGCTGTATTGGCTTACTACGATAAGTTCATCCAAACAGTGACAGAGAAAGACTACATCCGTTACTTCGCAGCTTCTGGCGCGATCGGTGGTCTTTACAAGCGTAACGCTTCTATCTCTGGCGCTGAAGTTGGCTGTCAGGGTGAAGTTGGTGTGGCATGTTCTATGGCTGCTGCTGGTCTTGCTGAGCTTATGGGTGGTAGCCCAGAGCAAGTATGTATGGCTGCAGAAATCGGCATGGAGCACAATCTAGGTCTAACGTGTGACCCAGTTGCAGGCCAAGTACAAGTACCATGTATCGAGCGTAACGGTATTGCTGCAGTTAAAGCAATCAACTCAACTCGTATGGCACTTCGTCGCTCTTCTGCTCCTACTGTTTCTCTAGATAAAGTTATCGAAACAATGCTAGAAACCGGTAAAGACATGAACGCTAAATACCGTGAGACTTCTCAAGGTGGTTTGGCTGTTAAGGTTGTTTGCTAGTCTGTATTAGTTAACAAGCCAACACTTAACTCAGTCTGCTTGATAACGAGCAGATAATAAAAAGGAACGCCAATGCGTTCCTTTTTTAGTATCTGAAACTTGGTAACTGATTTATTCAAGCGACCAAATTTTTTGCTAAATCACTTGCGAGATAAGCAAGAAGCAACCAAACAGCAATGAGAAAAGCATCATTGGTCGGCCACCTTCAGCGCTGTATCTGTCTTCCGCTACTTTCATAAAGCGTTGCTTATGAACCATAACCAGAGGAACAAAAACAGCCAAGAACACTAAGATGATGCCTGCATAGTTCAACACTTGTAGGAACTTATCTGCAGCAAGCAGTGAACCCGCCAGCGGCAAGATGAAACTAATGCAGTAAGTGACCGCTGTGTTTTGGTTAAACATGTCTCTGTTCTGGTTGAACAAAGACATCGCTACACCAAAGAAAGAGGTCAACAACGCCAAGCCAGTGAAGGTAGACAGAACGTTACCCACCCAAGGAGACTGAGCCTCAAACGCCGCCATCAAATCTGATACGTTCTTGAAGCTTCTAAATTGCTCTTCACTCAAGTTACCGACCACAGCAAACAACCAGCACAAGTAACACACTAATGGAATCAGAGAACCGACGATCACCATGTTACGCAGCTGTTTGTCTGTCGCTTCGTGGTTGTAAGAAACCAAGGTTGGAATCACAACCATAAAGCCAAAGCTTGTGAACAGGATTGCACTGGTTTTGATTAGATCGACGTGGTCATGGCTGGTTACCTGCATCAAGTTTTCTTGCGTCATGCTTGGTGCTAAAAACACCATAGTTGCAAACAAGCTTGCTAGCATCACAAAGAACAATGCGCGGTTGAGCTTATCAATCACTCCTGTGCCACTCGCGACAACGGCACCCGCAAGTAAGGTAAACGTGATTTGGCTCGTCATTGCGCTAATGTCTACACCGAAGTTAGACAGTAACTTACTCAGCAAATCACCCGCCCCCAGAATGTAGGCCATCAATAGGCAAATCAATAACGCGTAAAGTAGGCCGTTGGTAATCAACTGCCCTTGTTTGCCCAGAGTTTTTCGAGCAATAGAGTTCAACCCTAGACCGCCACCAGCTTTGATGGTCGCTTCTAGAAGTAATAATGCTGCGTAAGTGGTGCCGAAACAGATCAGAACCATCAACAGTGTGCCGTAAAGCAATCCAAATTGAGCTAATACCATTGGGATCGCAAGCATACCAGCACCGAGAGCGGTACCAGCGATAATTAGGGAGCTACCCATCATTTTAATATTCATTGTTTTTAACTTATTTGTTTAGTTTTTATAGGTGTGAGTCTTCGCACATCAAGCGGATGACAAAGGAGTTCAAATAGAAATAAAGTTATAAAACGAATAACAATAGGAGCGATAAGCAGTAAAGAAGCGTGCAGAGACATTGTCGAACAGGGTGTTCAAAGGAGATCTTGTCTTAAAGGAGGTAAAACGAGAAGCGTGAGTGAGCGTTAACTGATGTGGTGAACCTTCTGTAGGTTCAATAATCGGCGATGTAATCTTGAATTTCATGTATGTGTCCAATAATTGAGTCACATTCCATAGTATTTGAAGCAGCGTATCCGTTGCTGCCCTACCTCTAGCATTAAAGGTCTTTTCATCTTATCGAATGAGCCTCGAAACACAACGCTGTAACCACAATTTCTGCTATTAAATTGAACAAAACAGCCGTTTGAGCAGAAATTAACCACCAAACCGTGTAAAACAATAATCATTTATAATAGAAACCAAAGAGAGACCCAATGGCCTCTCTTTTTATCCAAACGAAAACATTACATTTATGGCGCTGGGCTATATAAACGAGGTGGACTGTTGTTTGGTAAGTGAATCAGATTTAAGCGATTACGTCTTGCCCATTCGACCGTCAATGAGGTCGGAGCCGACAAACAAACCAAGGTTGCGATTTTGGCACGCACGGCTTTATGGATAAGCTCTAAACTGCAACGACTAGTCATAATCACGAACCCCGACTTAGGGTTGTTCTCGTTCACAGCCATCGCCCCTATTAATTTATCCAGTGCGTTATGGCGGCCGATGTCTTCACGACAAAGTGAAATTTCACCTTTCGAATTCGCAAACAAAGCGGCATGTAAAGCACCGGATATTTTGGCTGCTTTTTGATGTTCGGCAATTCGCCCTCTTAACCCCTGAAAAACCAGTGGACTGGGTGGTAATGACGATGGCAATGGAACCAAATCCGGAAGTGCTTGTTCAAGCGCCTCAACACCGCACAAACCACAACCTGTGGTTCCAGCCAAGTTACGCCGCTGAGTTTTCATGTCCCAAAAAGCGCGATTGCTAATTTCTACTTGCGCGTAATGAGATTCACCATTGCCGCCAATCTCAATATCACGAATTTCACTGAATCTTTTTATGATACCGGTGCTTAAACTAAAACCGCGCACAAAGTCTTCCATGTGGCCAGGCGTCACCATCATAACCGCCTGACTGATCCCGTTATAACTGATCGTCAATGCAGATTCGTTTGCCAGAGGTGCATCCACCACCATGCTATAGCCCGTGAGCTCTCGATAGCTCATAGCATTGGGCTTTGGAGGCGCTTGATTAAAATCAGGCAGTTCAATATAGGATTGAGTTATACATCTCATAAAATCACCCAGAAAGACGGTCAGCTTGACGATATCGACTCAGACTGAAAATGTTACTGATTAAATAAATATCACTGGTTAAACAAGTGTTTTGCTTCAGCAAAGCATTGATCAGTGAGTGCCGAATAAGGTTCTTGTTTACGCTTAAGTAGACCGAGAGGCGAATGCACCACGGCTTTTTCTATCGGTACGATACGCAGTTGTTCGTTGAGCTCTTCCAATCCTGAGTTAAGCGGCATAACAGCACAGCACAAGCCACTGGTGACGGCTTGGATAAGATGAAACGTAGAGTTACTTTCAATCAAAGTCTGCGGAACTAGGCCTTTACTACCGAAGCTCAAATCAATCGAATGACGATAATGCATGCCTTTAGACAAAAGCCCCAAAGGAATGCTATTGAGTGATTCCCATAAGACTTCCGACTCAGCAAAATCAAAGAATCGGCTGTCATACAGAATGCCTAAATCCGTCGAGTTCATTTCTATAACGTCAAAATAAGCCGTATTGATCTGGTCGGTGTAACACATGCCTAAATCAAGTTGGTTACGATTGAGCTGGTCGATGATCTGCTCAGATGTCATCGACAAAATTTGAAAACGAAGTTCAGGGAATTTTTCTGCTAAAGGCTTAATCAACTGCATTGGGTTTTGGCTAGCTAAAGGCACCATGCCAACTCTTAGCGAGCCGACCAGTTGACCACGGCAGTTAGCCGCTTCAGCTTGTAAGCCGTCATGAGCCGCTAAGACCGTCTTTGCCCAAGCCAATATACGTTCGCCCGCTTCGGTAAACCCTTCAAAACGTTGACTTCTTGAAATCAACTCGAGGTCTAACTCTTCTTCTAAACGCCTTATCCTCATCGACAACGTAGGCTGAGTAATATGGCAAAGTGTCGCAGCCTGACCAAAGTGTTTCGTTTGATCTAAAGCGATTAAATACTTAAGTTGTTTTATATCCATGAATGATTAGTAAAACCTTGAAATGAAGCGTCGTCTTCGCGTTCGTCGTGCACTCACTGTTCTCTGTGATTGAAAAGAGCTATCACGGGAAATGATTCAATCTGTAAAGCAACAGCCAAAATAAAACGGTATTTTTTGATTTAAATCAAGGTATGCCTAATTTAAATACAGGTCAAATCTAAATTATCTATAGCGTGATAGACAGCAACTATCATGGAAGACTCAGCTATACCAAGGCCGCTCGACGAATCTCTCATAAAATAGAACTCACATCGCACTGGCTAATAAATTCTATTTATCACTGTAACAAGTCTATTTATCACTGTGACAAAAGCGATACTTTCCATATTTACTCGCCATGATAGATTCTATTTATCACTTAGTCGGCAATATCAATTGGACGCACCGCCCCTTAACGACATAACCTTTGATTTAGATCATGGCAAAAAAAACAGCCAATCTATTTCTGAATTTTCAAAGCAGTAAACAGGTATCGACATCAAATAATCAAAACCGTTTTACTCCCGCCTTATTTTTATAACGCGCCTGTTTTTACCGGTTCCCTTGTTTACTGCCGTTCCCACGTGCGAGGAGTGCAGTTGTGAGCCAAAAAGAACAGATAAAAAAATATAAAGGTCCTGCTGGTGGTTGGGGCGCGTTAAGAGCCGTCACTAAGAGTTGGTGGGGCAGCGAAAACGCCATCAAAAACATTCGAACAATGCTTAAAACGAATCAAAACGGTGGTTTTGATTGCCCGGGATGCGCATGGGGTGAATCCCCACAAGGCAGTAAAGTGAACTTCTGTGAGAACGGTGCAAAAGCCGTGAACTGGGAAGCCACAAATCGATTTGTGGACCCTAATTTTTTCGCTGAACACAGCGTAACATCCTTGTCATCACAAACAGATTACTGGCTGGAATACCAAGGCCGAATAACCCATCCGGTGAAGTACGACGCTGCATCCGACCACTACATTCCTATCGCGTGGGACGAAGCATTCTCGCTCGTAGCCAAGCATTTGAAGCAACTCGACTCACCACATCAAGCTGAATTTTATACCTCGGGTCGAGCCAGTAATGAAGCGGCGTTCTTATACCAACTCTTCGTCCGTGCGTTTGGAACAAATAACTTCCCAGACTGTTCAAACATGTGCCACGAAGCCAGTGCAATTGGCATGAAAGATACGGTCGGTGTGGGCAAAGGAACCGTGATTTTTGACGACTTTGAAAAAGCAGACGCAATCTTTGTACTCGGGCAAAACCCAGGCACTAACCACCCCCGCATGCTTGAACCATTGCGTGAAGCGGTAAAACGCGGTGCGCAGGTGATCTGTTTCAACCCATTGAAAGAACGTGGACTTGAACGTTTCCAAAATCCTCAAGTTCCGGTTGAAATGTTAAGCAATGGTTCAAAACCAACTAATACAGCTTATTTAAGACCAGCATTAGGTGGCGATATGGCGGTCTTTCGTGGGATGGCTAAATATTTGCTGCAATGGGAGCGTGATGCGCTCGCAACCGAAGGAAAAGCTATATTTGATCGTCAATTCATCAGCGAACACACCACAGGTATTGAAGAATACTTAGCAGAAGTTGATGCGACGACATGGGAACATATCGCTGAACAATCGGGGTTAGCTTTAAGCGAAATAGAAATGGTTGCTGACATGTACCGCCGTTCAGAAAAAGTGATCATGTGTTGGGCTATGGGGCTAACACAACATCGTCATTCAGTACAAACCATCAAAGAAGTAGCCAATGTGCAATTGTTGCGCGGCAACGTTGGTAAGCCGGGTGCTGGGCTATCACCTGTTAGGGGACATAGTAATGTCCAAGGCGATCGTACGATGGGTATCGATGAAAAACCCTCAAACCAATTTCTAGATAGCATAGAACGCCGCTTTAATTTCAATGCCCCACGTGATGTAGGCCACAACACCATACAAGCGATTAAAGCGATGGAAGAAAAACGCTCTAAAGTCTTTATTGGTTTAGGTGGTAATTTTGCGCAAGCCACACCCGATACTCCTCGCACGCATCTGGCGATGAAAAATTGTGACCTAACCGTTCATATCTCAACCAAACTCAATCGCTCTCACCTTGTTACCGGTCAAGATGCCCTGATTCTGCCATGTTTGGGACGTACGGAAATCGATACACAAGCTAATGGGCCACAAGGCATCACCGTAGAAGATACCTTCAGCATGGTTCACATTTCTTACGGACAGCTCGAACCTCGATCAGAGCATTTACGTTCTGAACCAGCCATTGTCGCGGGTATTGCTAATGCCACACTGGGCAGCCATCCAATCGATTGGAATTGGGTCATTCAAGATTATGGGCATATTCGAGATCTCATTGCAGATACGATTCCGGGCTTTACTGACTTCAATCAGAAACTGGCAAATCCGGGTGGATTTCATTTAGTCAATCCTGCCGCAAATCGTCAATGGAACACCCTCAGTGGCAAAGCACAATTTGGCTCCAATGAACTGCCAAAACAACTGATTAATGAAGCGGTGTTACAGGGTGATAATAAACCCGATCTGATCTTGCAAACCATGCGTTCCCATGACCAATACAACACCACGTTATATGGCTTGAATGACCGTTATCGCGGTGTCTTTGGTATGCGCGAAGTTTTGTTTATCAATGAAGCCGATATATTGAAGCTCGGTTTTAACCCGGGTGACAAGGTCGATATGGTGTCGCTTTGGGAAGATGGTGTAACGAGAAAAGTGAAAGGGTTTACCTTGGTGGCTTATGACGTTCCACAGGGGCAGGCGGCGGCTTACTATCCTGAAACCAACCCTCTGGTTCCTTTAGACAGCTATGGCGAGCGAACCTTTACCCCTACCTCGAAATTTATCGCCATCAGATTAGAGAAATCAATCTCTGACGCCATTCCCCTTTCAACCGTCAGCTAACTCTCAATAGACAACTGAAAGTAAAAATCCACCTGTTTTGGCAGGTGGATTTTAATATTGACGCTTGGCTAGTATATTCAACAACAAGAAAAGTATTCGCATAACTCATCAATAAACACCTTCACTTTGCGCGGCGTATTCACTCGCTCTCGGTAAAGTGCGTAGACAGTCCTGTCTTTAAGCGCATACTGCGGCAGGATTTCCACCATTTCCCCAGACTCTAGATCTTCTTGGGCTAATTGCCTTGGCAGCATTGCAATGCCATAACCTGAACGAACGGCGACCTTTACTGCTTGCACGCTGTTTACGGTAAGGCTTGGCTTTAGGTTTACATCAAGGAAAGCCCCGTAAAACTCGAACCGCCACACACCATCATTCTTAAGGTTTGGATCTTCAATTATGCGGTGATTCACTAAATCACTAGGAGTTTCGATCTCTGAGCGATTAGCCAAATATTTAGGTGAAGCACAAACCAAATTCTGATTAACAATGATGGTGCGTGCGATCATTCCTAAGTCTTTCGAAACCAAATCACCAGAACGAATCGCAATGTCATAGCCGACCGTTGCGAGATCTTGAACGTCATCCGAAAGCATCAGGTTCATATTCAAATCCGGATATTTATCAGAAAATTCTAAAATGAAAGGCATTAACATGATCTCAGTGAGACCTTTGGGTGCCATTACACTCAAAGCGCCAACCATTTCAGAGCTATCAAATCTCAACGAATCATTTAAGTCTTCAATTCGGTCGACTAATCCGTGAGCCTCATTAAAATAGCGACGGCCTGACTCAGTTAAAGACAGTGACTTGGTAGATCGATTCAATAAGCGGGTATTGAGATAAGTTTCCAGTTCCCTAACATGTCGACTGACCAAAGATTTTGATACTCCGATCTTCTTAGCAGCACGCGTAAAACTGCCTTCCTCAACAGTCACAATAAATGACTTAATGGACGTTAGAACGTTCATGGCCCCACCCTGCTGTTTACATATTGTCGACAGACTATCCACTAAATGGGATCTACTCAAGACAATGGGGTTCAATTAGATTGTTTGTACTCAACAAACATAAGGATAGAAGCCATGACAAGTAAGCAAGTTCAAACTGTAAAAGACTACTTTAAGTACTGTGTAGACGGTAAACAGACTCACCGTGTTGGCGAATACTTTGCTCAAGATACAATGATCCACCGACCCGATTGCAACAAGATAATAAACGGTATCATTGAGTTCGAAGCAATGTTAAAAGTTCATGTTACTGACCGATATGAATCACTGGAAACAACATTTCAAAAAATCGTAGAGGACGGCCATCAAGTTGTTGTTGCGCTCACTCATCGTGCAAAAGGTGCTGATGAGTGGAAAGGCTACCAACTGAATGGCGAGAACGTTACTTGGACTAGTCTGACTTACTTCCGATTCAATGATGAAGGCAAAGTCGTTGAGGAGATTGTTGAACGAAATGAGTTAAGCATGGCACTTCAACTGGGCTTAAAGCTAACCAACTAAACAATCACGGGAATGATAGCGACTTCGCTGTTATGCCCGATTGAATAATACTAAGACGGAGGCATCTATTAGGTGCCTTTTAAGAACCGGCGTTTTCAAAGTCATGTGCTTTCCTGATGCCTTTCATACACTTTAAATTGAAAGATAGACTCCCGTTCAAACCCTAAAGAACACAGTCACAAACTCGCTACATCACAGAAACATAACCACAACCGGAGTGTGGTCACACAATTCGTTATACCCCATAGGGAGTAGATGGTCTTCCCGTTAAAGTATGCGCGTCATTATAAATAATAAAAACCGACTACCCTATGCGCTCAACAATCACTGTCAAAATCCTAGTGGCTCTCGCCATCGTATTCACATTCCTGCTCGTCATATCGACGTATTTTCAATACTCACAGCAAAAACAACTGGTTAACTCAGTATTGAGTGAACAACTTCATGATAAAGCCAGCAACTATTTCGATAGCCTCAATATGATGATGCTCACCGGCACGATGGCGCAAAAAGAAACGTTACGTCAAAAAGCATTAGCTCAAGAAGGGATTGAAAACGTACGAGTACTACGTGCTGATGCAGTCAGTAAGCTCTACGGGCCGGGTAGCGAGAATCAGAAACCGGTTGATGATATAGATAAACGGGCACTGGCTGGTGAAACCATTATTGAGACTTTCTCTGCCGAATGGGGTAAAGGCTTAGTTATCGCCCTACCGATGAAGTCGAGTGAAAACTACCGTGGAACCAATTGTGTCGCTTGCCATATGGCACCTGAAGGTGAAGTCCTTGGCGCAATACGCCTTGAATACAACCTAAACCATGTCAATTCATTGATTAACACTCAAACCATGGCGGCCATTGGCATTATGGCGGTGATTTCCTTCGTTGGTTTTGTACTAACGATGGGGTTAATTCGTAAAATTATTGTTCGCCCTCTCCAGCAGACTTCAAACTTCATGACACAAGTCAGCAAAGATAAAAATCTATCCACTCGACTACCTGAACAAAGTAACGATGAAATAGGTACTTTAGCGAGTTCTATAAACTCTTTTATGGGGACGGTTTCAGACAGCTTAGTCAAAGTACAAGACACCTCATATAAGCTCAATGCTTCTGCTAACCAGTTGACCAGTGTTGCCCAAATCACAGAACAAGCCGCCAGCGATCAACAGAATGAAACCGCTGAAGTTCAACACAATGTGGAGGGGATACAAGCGCAACAAGTGAATGTAGAGCAAGCAACATCAACAGCATCCGAGTTGATCAATCACACCGCAGATGTCGCGTGTAAAAGTGCCAATCAAGCGCACGGTGCGAGCAGCGAAATTAAAAACTTGGTGACCAGTATTGAAGAGGTGAAACACAAAATACTCACGCTCAATGAACAAACGGGCGAAGTGTCCTCTATATTGAGTGTTATTCGTGGCATTGCTGAACAAACCAATTTATTGGCGCTCAATGCTGCGATCGAAGCGGCACGAGCAGGAGAGCAAGGTCGAGGTTTTGCTGTCGTTGCTGATGAAGTTCGCAACCTCGCCTCACGAACGGCTGAAGCTACGGGTAATATTGAATCGATCATTCACCAATTCCAACAAGGCAGTGAGGAGTCTCTGACTTCTGCTGACCGTGTTTGTGCGCAAGCTCATCAAAGCTCAACAGATATTGATGCCCTGTCCCACGATATGAACGGGGTGGTCGAAGAGATGAAACAAGTGCTCGCTCATGCTCAAAATATTCAACAGCAAACACAATCCACAACACTCGCGACCAAAGATGTTCAACACAAAGTCGAAACCATTACTTCTCATGCCAATGATACCTCGCAGTCGGCAGGAGAAACACGCGGGATCAGTAACGATTTAGAAGAGCTGTCTGATCATCTCGAGTCACTGATTAATCAATTCACGCTCGCCAACACTGGAAACCGTAAAAATTAGTATTCAATTGAGACCAAAGAGACAATTTTTTGGTGTGACAAAGTAGAAAATAGAGCAAAAAATCAGCCCTTATTGGCTTTTATCCTCGATAGACAAAATATTTCTTTCGCCGAGCAAGAATAAAGGTTGAAGCTGTCTGTATGACAGGTAATATGTTCAATCGATTTAAAAAGTTTATACAACTCAATGTTTCGGCTAATTATTGTTCAAATAACGGTTTATTTGCTGCAATGCTAGAGACTTTGAGTTGAATTTGTCCCTCAATGGAGAATGAAATCAACATGACTTACGCGCCTGTAACAGACGTACTTGGCGGCAAGCTAGCGGTAGACAGTGAAGTAACTGTTCGCGGCTGGATCCGTTCACGTCGTGATTCCAAAGCTGGAATCTCTTTCCTTGCCATTTATGACGGCTCTTGTTTCGACCCGATTCAGGCCGTGGTTCCTAATAATCTTAATAATTACGAAGACGAAGTATTAAAGCTAACTACTGGCTGCTCTGTTGAAGTAACAGGTAAGATTGTTGAGTCTCCTGCGAAAGGTCAAGACTTCGAACTAGCAGCAACTGACGTTAAAGTTGTAGGCTGGGTGGAAGACGCTGACACTTACCCAATGGCTAAGACACGTCACTCTATCGAATACCTTCGTGAAGTTGCTCACCTACGCCCACGTACTAACGTGATCGGCGCAGTAGCACGTGTACGTAACTGTCTATCTCAAGCGATTCACCGTTTCTACCACGAGCAAGGTTTCTTCTGGACTTCAGCTCCGCTTATCACTGCATCTGATGCAGAAGGCGCTGGTGAAATGTTCCGCGTATCTACGCTAGACATGGAAAACCTACCTCGCACTGACGAAGGCAAAGTTGACTTCAACGAAGATTTCTTCGGTAAAGAAACTTTCCTAACAGTATCTGGCCAACTTAATGCTGAAGCTTACGCTTGTGCACTAAGCAAGGTTTACACGTTCGGTCCTACGTTCCGTGCTGAAAACTCAAACACAAGCCGCCACCTAGCTGAGTTCTGGATGGTTGAGCCTGAAGTTGCGTTTGCAGACCTTGACGATGTAGCGAAACTGGCTGAAGACATGCTTAAGTACGTTTTCGCTGCTGTTCTTGAAGAGCGCCGCGATGACCTTGAGTTCTTCGCTTCTCGCATCGACAAGCAAGCAATCACTCGTCTAGAGCAATTCGTAGACGCTGATTTCGCACAAGTTGACTACACTGACGCAATCCAAATCCTACTAGACTCTGGTAAGAAATTTGAATTTGACGTTGAGTGGGGCATCGACATGTCTTCAGAGCATGAGCGTTACCTAGCTGAAGAGCACTTCAAAGCACCTGTTATCGTTAAGAACTACCCGAAAGACATCAAAGCTTTCTACATGCGCTTAAACGACGACGGCAAAACAGTTGCAGCAATGGACGTACTTGCACCAGGCATCGGTGAAATCATCGGTGGTGCACAACGTGAAGAGCGTCTAGACATTCTAGACGAGCGCATGATTGCTATGGGTATCGACCCTGAGCACATGAGCTGGTACCGCGACCTACGTAAATACGGCACAGTGCCTCACGCTGGCTTCGGTCTTGGCTTTGAGCGTCTAGTATCTTACGTAACAGGTATGGGCAACGTTCGTGACGTTATCCCGTTCCCACGTACACCACGCTCTGCAAACTTCTAATTCGAACCTTAGTCGAATTTAAAAGTTAAGAACAAATAAAAACCTCCGCATTTGCGGAGGTTTTTTTATATTCGGAATAAAACGAGACGACGGATACTTCCGCTTACCACCAGCTGAGAGTCGTTATTCAGAGGCTAATCGACATCTTGGTCGATAGCGTATTTTATCGCGAGACCGCAGATTGCCATCATAACGAATGGGATTGCGGCAGTGGTGTATTCTGCCCAAGCCATATCAGCGAATGCTTTTGCCAGTAATACGTGGCCGAGGATTAACAGAAGTGCACACACAATAGCAACGATGATCAGCTTAACTTCGTTACCCATAGTCATTTTCAACATAACGGTATCTCCAATATTTGGTCTATCGTTATTGAACCACAACTATCTTGTCAATTAGGCGTACAGTTACGCCGGAAACAATCCGTACAGTTGCAATCATTGTCTTTTTTATGAGTGACTTAAGGTTTTACGAACAACTTCGACTTTTGCTCTCTCACAGTTAAACGAGATAAGCCGTTAGAGAATCTGTTTTAAGAGTGCATCAGTTGATGCGCGAGCTTGCCAAGTAGGATCAGCGCTTGCTCTTTCTCTGCAGTGAGTTCATAAGAGAAATTCAACCGAATCGCGTTGTCTACTCTGCCCTGCTCACTAAACAAATCGCCAGATGCGACACTAATACCTTGATCAATCGCGAGTTGATGGAATTGTTGGCTATCGAAGTGAGGAGAGAAACGTATCCACACGAAGTAACCGCCCGCAGGCTCTTCAATCTCGATAGATTGGGGGAAGTATTGCTTGATAGCGCTAATAAACTTTTCTTTTCTAACCAAGAGATTTTTACGCAATTTACGAAGGTGATTATCGTAGCTTTCATGAGTGAGAAAGTGTGCGACCCCAAGCTGAACCGGCGCACTGCTCGATAAGGTAGAAAGAAGCTGAAGCTTTTGAATGGCATCATTAAAACGAGAACTCACTACCCAACCAACACGATAACCAGGGCATAAGCTCTTAGAGTAAGAGCCGCATAGCAACACTGAGTCTGTCTTATCAAATGCTTTTAACGGTTTAGGTTTATACCCTTCGAAATAGAGGTCGCCGTAAACATCATCTTCGATAATATAAGTTTTGTATTGTTCAGCAACCTCTACCACGCGGCGCTTCGCTTCTTCAGACAAACTTGTTCCAGTCGGGTTCTGAAAAGTCGTCATCAGCCAACACGCTTTCACGTCTTGGTTTTTTAGGGCATTTTCAAACTGTTCAATATTCAATCCATTGATTGGGCAAACATCGACTTCAATCGGGTTAAGCCCTAGCCTCTCTACCGCCTGTAACGCGCCATAGAATGCAGGAGACTCAATCACAACGTAGTCACCTGGCTTGGTTACAGTTTGAAGGCTCAAGTTAAGCGCTTCCATTGCACCAGACGTAATCACGATGTCTTGATGATTTACCGTAATACCTTGCTGCAAATAGCGCTGTGCGATTTGTCTTCTAAGTGACTCACTACCCGGAGGAAGATTATTGATAACACTGACACCGGTCATTTTTCGTCCGGCACTCGCGAGATTTCGAGTTAAAGTCGGTAAAGGGAACAAATCTGGGTCTGGAAAGGCAGAGCCAAAAGGGATCACGCCTTCAGCCGAGCTGGATTTTAAGAAATCGAACAAACGATCATTAATTGCTTTCTTTTCTCGAACTGGTGCTAATTGATGCTCAACCCCATCGACTTTAGGCGCAACAAAATACCCCGATTGAGGCTTAGCGATGATCCACCCTTCGCTTTCTAGCAATTGATAAGCTTGTAGAACAGTACTATTACTGACGTTGTAATTGCGACAACTCATGCGTACCGAAGGGATCTTCTCGCCTGAACGCCACGTGTTGTTAGCGATCTGAGTTCGAATATCCTTTGCAAGCTCTTCATAACGCGCCATCTAATTGTACTACCTAGAGAAATTCTAATAAGCCGGAGATTTTATCACTAACGTTAACAACTATTGCTGCTATCCATATGAATGAGCCTAATTTCTATAATAGTGTGAATCAGTTCACAGATAACTTTGTAAGCTTTGCTAAGTTTGTAACCAAGGCGGGAGCCAAGTTCGTTCTACGCCTCTATAATTTGATGTAACCCAAAAAACATGCGAGATAACAATGAAAAAAATAGAAGCAGATCAGTTAAGTTACAAAGGAGAGTCAAACGGTGTTCATAGTTGGACAACACCGAGTGGCCAGCCATATTACTGGCACCCAGACTGGCTACACATTGCTGAAGATGCGACAGGTTCTCATCCAAAGCAAAAAATCGATGTAGATCAAGACCAAGCTCCAACCGAGAAACACGCGGTATCTGCTATCTTGAAGCACCTGAACCAATGGGCAGCAGACAAGCTTGCGTCTCACCCTGACATTGAAACCAGCTCTATTGAAGCTGAAATCAATTTGAAAAAGTAATTTGATTTAAAGTAAGTAGCGACCTCAATTACTCGCGACTTTGCTCAAATATATCGACTGAATAGCCTCGAACCTCATTGAGGCTATTCATGTATCTTCATAGTAACGCTGCAATAACCTCCATCCAGTTAACAAATCACTCACGCAATCCACTTTCTTGTATCAATCAACGAAAGCTATCGATAGAATTCTCGGTCTTATTCACATTAGCTATACATATAACTCGTAATTCCAAGCTCGTGAATCAATATCAGACTTACGTAAAACAAAAAGAGTTTCTTAAATCGGGCAAAAACCTGAGAAACCGGTGTGAATTACGTGAACCTAAAAAGAACTGAACCAAGGCTTATCGATGGATACTTCAAACTATAATCAATCGCTAACTACCCAGTTATACGTTGTCGCTGGCGTGCTTTTTGGCACCTACGGCAGTCGGGTATGCCCTATGCTCGAAACCCTAACAACTTTGGAAATTTTCACTCAAGTCAGTATCATTTTTGTCTTGGTTTGGCTAACTCGCCATTTCCTATTAGCGAAACACGCATTAGTTGAACAAGGTCGATTCGCACAGCTCGATACTTTGCTTTTTTTTACTGCGAGTGTCCCTTTCGCGCTCTACTACAACCTAAGCTACGACTTCACCATCGATAGCAATTTGAAAGTGCTGTTCGGCATGAGCTTATTTGGTTTCTTCACCGGAACCATTCTCCAATTGAACGCCAAGTTGACTCAAATGGATAAAATGGAAGCGTCTGGAGAGTTTGATTTTCAACTGATTGGCGAGCGAAGCTCTTTAGTTAAACAGATGATTGGTTTGGTCATCGTGCTTCTTATCACCCTGACCACAATGTTAACGATGGTTGCGGTCAAAGACATCTTCTGGCTAGAGAACAACCCAGAGCGACTATTGGATGGGTCTGGCAAGATCAGCGTGATCAAAGAGTTCATCTATTTGGCTGTAGTACTTGGCGGATACGCGATAACCATCATGGCGCTATGGAGCAGGCTCGTTAAGCGTATTCTCCTTAGCCAAGAGTGCGCATTAAATAAAGTGACCCTAGGTGAACCTGGCGTGCGTCTACCTATTTTCGGCTATAACGAGCTTGGCTCAATGGCATCAATGACCAACATCATGCTTGATAGCCTCGAAACAGCACAAAACGAAGTCAAAACTACCCGTGATGTTGCGATCGTAAGCTTGTCTGCGTTGGCAGAATCTCGAGACAATGAAACCGGTGCTCACATTCTGAGAACCCAAGAGTACGTTAAGGTGCTCGCACAAGAGCTCAGTAAGTCAGAAACTCACTCAAGCTTGTTAACACCAAACTACATCGAGTTGCTTTACAAATCTGCGCCTCTTCACGACGTGGGAAAAGTCGGTGTTCCTGACAGTGTCCTACTGAAACCGGGCAAATTGGCCGATGAAGAGTTTGAGATCATGAAAGGTCATCCAGCTATCGGTGCTGAAGCGTTGTCTATTGCAGAAAAACAGCTAGGAAGTAGCTCTTTCTTAAGAGTCGCAAAGGAAATATCTCTGACTCACCACGAGAAATGGAACGGCAGCGGTTATCCAAATCAGCTGTCTGGTGAAGATATTCCAATCTCGGGTCGTTTAATGGCTTTAGCGGATGTTTATGATGCATTGATTTCAAAACGTGTCTACAAGCCAGCCTTTACTCACGAGCAAGCCAAGCAAATCATTTTGGAAGGCAATGGTTCTCATTTTGATCCTCAAGTCGTGCAAGCTTTCTTAGCCGTTGAACAGCAGTTTGTTAAGATCGCTGCCACCTATAAAGATGGAAAAAATGTAGTGAGTGAACTTGAGCGAGAAAGCTTCATTACACAGCCTGCATAATCCTTTCAAAAAGCACTAACTTCTTACACCCTATAGGTTAATCCGTAGGGTGTTTTGTTATCAAATACCCTCTTTAGTCAATTAATCTGATTGAAATGGATTTTTTTTGTTCTTTCTGTTCACTTCGTATTGTCTTAAAAATTCCATACAGGTATAACTACCCATAGATACTATCCCCTCTCAATTGACATGGATGAAGATTATGTTTGAAAAAGTGTTAGCTGCTCCCGCCGATCCTATCCTCGGCCTTACTGAAGAGTTTAAAAAAGACTCTCGCGCAGAAAAAATCAACCTAGGTGTTGGTATTTACAAAAATGAAGATGGTCAAACGCCGGTTCTTAAAACAGTAAAGAAAGCAGAAGCTGCACTTCTTGAAAACGAAAAAACCAAATCTTACCTAACGATTGAAGGTACAGCTGAATACGGTCTAGCGGTTCAGAAGCTTCTTTTCGGTGCAGATGCAGAGATCGTAACATCTCAACGCGCTAAAACAGCACAAGCTCCTGGTGGTACAGGTGCCCTTCGTGTTGCGGGTGAATTTATCAAGCGTCAACTTGGCAATGTAAAAATCTGGATCAGTAACCCAACTTGGGCTAACCATAACGGCGTTTTCGCTGCTGCGGGTATCGAAACAGCTCAATACAGCTACTACAACGCTGAAACAAAAGACAAAGACTTCGCAGGCATGGTTGCTGACCTAGAGAAAGCTTCTGAAGGCGATATCGTTCTTCTTCACGGCTGCTGTCATAACCCAACAGGTATCGACCCAACAACTGAAGAGTGGGAAGTACTGGCTAAGCTAGTTGCTGAGAAGAAACTGCTACCTCTATTCGATTTTGCTTACCAAGGTTTTGCAAAAGGTGTTGAAGAAGACGCAGCTGGCCTACGTATCTTTGCTCAGTACAACAAAGAAATTCTAGTGGCGAGCTCGTTCTCTAAAAACTTCGGTCTGTACAACGAACGTGTAGGTGCATTCACTCTGGTTGCTGAATCAGCAGACGTTGCAACTACAGCATTCTCTCAAGTTAAGAGCATCATCCGCTCTATCTACTCTAACCCACCAGCGCACGGCAGTGCTGTCGTGACTCACATCCTTGGTGATGCTGATCTACGTGCTGAATGGGAAGCAGAAGTAGCAGAAATGCGCGATCGTATCCAAGAGATGCGTGAACTGTTTGTAACGACACTGAAATCTGAAGGTGTAGACGCTGACTTCACATTCATCGAGCGCCAAAACGGCATGTTCTCGTTCTCTGGTCTAAGCAAAGAGCAAGTAACTCGCCTAAAAGATGAATTCGCTATCTACATTGTTGGTTCTGGCCGTATCAGTGTTGCTGGTATGACTAAGTCAAACATGGGTCCTCTATGTAAAGGTCTTGCTGCGGTTCTTTAATCGTAAAGCGAAACCTGTATTTGTAAGCCTATAGATATGCAAAAGCCAGCGACTAAGCTGGCTTTTTTGTGTCTGTCTTTGACGTATTAGGTTTAACTAAGTTAGTACTCTAGGAAAAACTCTACACCTAGCTCGTTAGTGCGCTCACTGCGAATCTTACCTTCGCCATCTCTGTGCTGATAAGAGCCACCAATCGCAAACTTGTTGGTCACGAGATAACGTAAACCCACGTGGTAAATTTCTTCATCAAACAGGTCACTGCGGTTCACCTGAACACTGCCGTTAGCAATCCAACGTTTCGCAAAACCATAGTTGAGTTCGGCTTTGACCCCTTGAATAAACTCCGTGTCTGAAGATTCAGTTCGATTAGTGTCGTTGTCTTCAACTTCACCCTTAGTAACACCAAGCAGATAGTAAGCCACCACATCTAGATCTTTCTTAATGCTGTAGCGGTAACCAACACCCGGCATAAGCGTATCAATTCGAGTTGTGGTGTCATCTGGGTGGATGAAGCGTGCGCTATAGTCTCCTAGCAACAACCAATCATCCGTCATGGAGTAACTGACACCTAATCCATACGACGAAGCGTTATTATTACCACCAGCGTCTTCATTCAAACTGCCCGAATGAGCGGTGGCGTATATATGGTCATAATCAAGAATATCCACAACGTCAGTGGCAGCCCACAGACTTGGAGAAAACATAAAAACTGCAGATACCAAACTAAGCTTCCACTTCGACATTCCTATCATCCTTCAACTGTCACTCCATTAATTGAAAGGTTAGTCTATCCATAAGACTTTAAAAAGGTTTTAGCTCACAGATTGATTTGTGACGGCAAAATATTATCAAATGTTGTACCATGAAATCATACAAACTAATGGATGATCATTATGGATGCTGAGTTATTAGAGATTCAAAACTTTCTGGCACAATACCCCCCTTTCACTGAACTCCCTGAGGAGATGTTGGTGAAAGTGACCAGTAGCGTGGAAATTTCTTATTACCGCCAAGACACGCCTATCATTCACTTTGGTGACCAGATTAATGATCTTTACATTGTTCGAAGCGGCGAAGTAGAAGTCTATCGTCGTAAAGGTGAACTCTATAACCGTTTAGATGAAGGCCACTTGTTCGGCCAAATGGGACTACTCACCAACAACAAAGTTCGCTTCCCTGTTAAGGCAACAGAAGACACCCTGCTCTACTGTATCCCTGAGCCTATTTTCCAAGAACTTTATGACAACTATGATTCATTCGCTGACTTTGTCGAAGTAGAAGATAATGCGCGACTGCGTCAGGCTAACTTAGACAGCAACGACGCCAACGATTTAACGACATCCAAGGTTAAAACACTGCTCACCAGTGAAGCACCGATGATCGAGAAAACGCGTACGATTCAGCAAGCTGCCACCATGATGGCCGAAGATAACGTCTCTTCCCTACTGATTATCGACCCAGATATCGTTGAAGACGAAGAGGATGATTCGACACCCGTTATCGGTATTATTACCGATCGTGATTTATGTACACGTGTACTTGCTGAAGGTCTCGATCCATCGGATGAAGTCTCCAGCGTAATGACACCAGAGGTTATCTCACTCGACCATAATGCCTATGTATACGAAGCTATGATGACCATGCTTCGCTACAACGTGCATCACCTACCAGTGCTAAAAGATAAGAAGCCGATTGGTATTATCGAAGCGACCGATATCGTACGTTACGAATCTCAAAACTCGCTGTTATTGGTAAGCAGCATCTTCCAGCAACAAAGTATCGAAGACCTGAAAGTGCTTTCCGAACAAGTGAAAGACAGCTTTGTACGCTTGGTTAATGAAGATGCAAATGCCCACATGGTGGGTACTGCAATGTCGGTAATCGGACGCAGCTTTAAACAACGTATTATCGAACTAGGTGAAGAGAAACTCGGTAAAGCGCCAATCCCGTATTGTTTCCTTGCTCTTGGCTCTATGGGACGTGACGAACAGTTGCTGGTCACAGACCAAGATAACGCCATCATTCTTGATGACACCTACGATGAGAAAAAGCACGGCAAGTACTTTGAAGAACTTTCAAAGTTCATTTGTGACGGCTTAGACCAGTGTGGCTATGTTTACTGTACTGGTGACATCATGGCGACGAACCCTACTTGGCGTATGACACGTCGACAATGGGAAGAATGCTTTGCCGATTGGATTGATGATCCAAACCCGAAAGCACTGCTGAACGCCTCTATCTTCTTTGATTTAGATGGCGTGTATGGCCGCTTGAAATGGGCTGAGCAATTGAATAGCTTTATTGTTCGACGTGCCCGTAAGAACAATCGCTTCTTGGCGTGTCTTGCTCGTAACGCGCTCAACCGCACACCGCCTCTGGGTTTTTTCAAAGATTTCGTAATGGAGAAAGATGGCCGTCATAACAACTCGATCAACCTTAAACGTCGTGGCACTGCGCCACTCGCAGACTTGATTCGTGTTCACTCTTTAGCGGTAGCTTCTCGTTCGAAAAACTCATTTGAACGTTTGGACGATATTATCGATGCCGGTATTTTGCCTAAAGGCAGAGCGCAGGATTTGAAAGACGCCATGGAGTTCATCTCTTTGGTTCGTATTCGTCACCAAGCGCACGATGTTGATAACAATATCGAGCCTGATAACAACATTGAACCAGAGAACTTATCTGACTTCGAACGACGCAATCTAAAGGACGCATTCCAAATTTTAAGTAATGCGCAAAACTTCCTTAAGTTCCGTTATCAAGCTAGCAATAAGTTTAAGTAGGGCTTATGAACAAACTATTCAGATCACCTGCGGTCGATTGGCCATTTAAGTTTGCTCAGAAACTCGAACGCGCGCGAGACGACCGCTTAAAGCACTTTTATAGCCAACCTCTTCCTGCGCCTGATACGCCACTTTCAGAAGTGACCTTCTTGGCTGTCGACTTTGAAACCACGGGGTTAAACCCAAACAAAGACGGCATCATTACCATTGGTTTAGTGCCCTTTACACTCAATCGCATCTACTTGCGACAAGCCAAACACTGGACGCTAAGACCAAAACAGAAGCTGGAAGAAGAGTCTGTTGTGATTCATGGCATCACTCACAATGACATCATTGATGCGCCAGATCTTAGCGAAGTGCTAGGCGAGATCTTAGAGTCAATGGCAGGACATATCCCAGTGGTTCACTATCGTCGTATCGAACGCGATTTCTTGGACAATGCATTGAAAGTACGACTTGGTGAAGGGATTGAGTTTCCAGTCCTCGACACACTCGAGATTGAATCTCAGATCCAGAACAAACTGGCTGGCGGCTTGTGGAATAAGCTAAAAGGTAAGAAACCTGCTTCAGTGAGATTGGGGCAGAGTCGTCGTCGATATCACCTGCCCGACTACACGCCACACCACGCGCTAACCGATGCCATAGCGACAGCAGAGCTACTCCAAGCGCAGATCGCTCACCACTTTGACTCTGAGATGCCTTTGAAGAACTTCTGGCTCTAGTTGCCAATTAAGACTGACGTTAAACTGAACGTATAAACATAAAGCCCACTAACTTCCATTAGTGGGCTTTATTGCTTTTTGTCATCCAGGCTTATGATGCTGCTGTAGGACCAACTAAACGCATCTCCCAATCTTCGACTTCGCCGGTTTCAAGACGTCGCGCAACGAGTGCCCCCCAAGATTCGACTAACGGAAGGTCAGCCATCTGACTTAATTCTTCTCTATCAAGACTGCCCGTAAATACCGAGCCCATGATACGAGCGAGCGACCAATCTGGGTAAGGTCTTTCACACAGAATGATCTCGTCACCTGCGCCAATATCGCCTTCTTCCAAGACTCGGAAGTACCAGCCAGTTCGAAGTGTGTCTTGCAGTCTTCTTGCCATATCGTTTTGGTCGAATCGTACATTGAGCTTCCAACAAGGCATACGCCCCTGTGAGACTTCCAATAGAGTTGATCCAATACGCACCTTATCTTTCAAGCAAATGGATTGTTCTGTAA
The DNA here is from genome assembly GCF_057785995.1 of Vibrio sp. QJM3NY_15. Lineage (NCBI taxonomy): Bacteria > Pseudomonadati > Pseudomonadota > Gammaproteobacteria > Vibrionales > Vibrionaceae > Vibrio > Vibrio sp. QJM3NY_15. Next base: position 1,373,929 of record NZ_CM173517.1, on the reverse strand, counting down.
TACCGCTTGAGCTTAGGTTCTCGCCAAATGCGCCTGCAGATTGGAAGATGTCTTTGTCACCCAGTTCTCGCTGCCAAACTGGGTAGTGCTCGCTCGGGTAGATATGAAGAGCTTTTTGAATACCGCCATGAAAGCGAGGATCACCTTGTTCATCATTGGTAAAACCCAGCTCTGTGGCGTGCTGGCGCTCCGACAAAACCTGCTTATCAATGGCACTGTTTGCACCGTGCGCAAAAGTAACGGTTTTGCCAGCCAATACGCTATTTACTACGCCTAACTTCTTCATATCTCTTCCTTCTTACCTGAAACTTATTTACTGTGTTATACAAGATAAAGCCAACTTATTGCTCGCCCAGTGATTCAAATACCGGAATCGCCGCCAGTACTTCCATGGTGTGTTCTGTGCTTTTTAAGTAACGTATTTCGCTGTCGGAAACCAATACATGACGCTGATAACCTTCAGTTTTCGGAAACTTAGTTAACACGGTTTCGAGCGATGCTTCGCACTTGTTTTGGTTAATACCTTCAATATCAACTTTGAATAGTAGTTGGTTTTCTTTCGATATTTCAACTTGATATCGCATACGTGTACCTTCATTACTTCATTCACTCTGCCGAGCATGATAGCCTAGCCCCGCCACGTCAGAATAGGGATATAAAGACAGTTAACCATGCCAACCCGCCAAATAGATTCTCACTCCGGAATCATCACCTCAAATGAGATGATGGTCGCTAATCCTAATTCACCAGCGTTAGTGAAGACCATTGATATGCCCAAGGGCTACGTCGATGCAATGCACAAACATACGTGGCATCAAGTGATCTTCCCACTCAAAGGCCTATTGCAAACGAAAACCGAGCACTACCAACATCTTGTGCCCCATACTTCTGCTTTGTTTGTGCCTGCAGGGATTCAACATGAATCTATCGCATTGAGCCATACGACGTTTGTCGGTATTTACCTTAATCCAGCCTTTGGCATTAAGTATGAACCTCAAGTTCGAACCATTACCCTGACGCCGTTTTTTAATGAGTTATTGCAGGAAATTCGCAGACAGTGCGAAGGATTAGTGAGTGATGAAGAGGTATCGCGATTGCTCTCGGTATTGCACGATCAGATCATGAAAGACAACGTTCAAACCTATCAATTGTTGCTACCCGAAGACCGACGATTAAAGCTTATCTTTGAAGCGCTGACAGAGGCACCAACGCTGGACTTTTCGTTGAAGGAATGGGGAGAGAAAGTCGGCGCATCAGAGCGAACCTTGTCGCGCTTATTCTCAAAAGAGTTCAACACGTCATTTCAGTTATGGCGACAACAAATCCGCCTGATTTACTCGTTATCTTTGCTCGATGAAGAGTTCTCAATCCAGAATATTGCTGATCAAGTCGGTTATCAAAACGACTCGTCTTACATTAAAGCTTTTAAGGCGTCTTTTGATGTAACGCCACAACAGTTTCGGTTTAATGGTCGAAGAAGGTAATTAGGTCTCTATATTTTCACCTTCTATGGGAAACAAAAAGAGGAGCCTTAGCTCCTCTTTTCATTGGTAAACATCGAACTCGCTTATTAAGCGTATTTCTCTTCGAAGTCTTTCATAAAGCTAACTAGTGCCTGAACACCTTCCAGAGACATCGCATTGTAAAGTGAAGCTCTCATTCCACCCACCGCTCGGTGACCTTTTAACGATTTCAGACCTGCAGCATCAGCCAACTCTAAAAACTTAGCATCTAGCTCTGGTTTCGCTAATTGGAATGGCACGTTCATTCTTGAACGGTTTGCTGTATGAACATCGTTTTTGTAGAAAGCAGAACTATCAATCGCATTGTAAAGCAACGCCGCTTTCTCTTTGTTCACAAGCTCCATCGCTTCAACGCCACCTTGAGCTTTCAGCCACTTGAATACAAGGCCTGATAGGTACCAAGCGTACGTTGGTGGTGTATTGAACATTGAGTCTTTTTCAGCGAGCACTTTGTAGTTAAGAATGCTCGGCAACACGTCGTTTGCGAGTTCTAGTAGATCATCACGTACGATAGCAATGCAGATACCAGCAGGACCAATGTTCTTTTGAGCGCCCGCGTAGATAACACCGTACTGAGAGACATCAATCTGGCGAGATAAGATGTTAGATGACATGTCGGCAACGATAGGCTTATCGGTTTGAGGTAGCTCACTGATTTCGATGCCATCGATGGTTTCATTTGGACAAAAGTGCACGTATGCCGCTTCAGGGTCGATTTTCCAATCTTTAGCTGGAACAACAGCCGCTTTACCATCAATTGATGTCTTGGCATTGAATACGTCGATTTCACAGTACTTACTTGCTTCAGTCACTGCACTTTCAGCCCAGTAACCTGCATCAATGTAAGTCGCTTTCGTCGCGTCACCAAGAAGGTTTAGAGGAACAGCAGCGAATTGAGCACGAGCGCCCCCCTGACAGAAAAGAACTTTATAGTTGTCTGGGATGTTCAGAAGATCACGTAGGTCTTGCTCAGACTCATCGGCAACTTGAATAAACTCTTTGCTGCGATGGCTGATTTCCATAACGGAAGTGCCTAAACCATTCCAATCAATGAAGTCCGCTTGTGCTTGTTTCATTACCGGTTTAGGCAGTGCCGCTGGGCCAGCACTAAAGTTGAATACGTTATCTAATGTAAGTTCCATGGGGATGATTGCTCCTGCTAAATAATAACTATGCAAGTAATACCATGTTTTACCCAACATAAAAACAACAAAAGAGGTCTTAAGACCTCTTTTGTTTCGTACCGTACAAAATGTTTAACTTAACCCGTTAGATCGCCCTATCAGTATTAAGCCCGACTCTTTTTATTGAACAAAAGCCGGCATAAGTAGTGCAATTAATGGAATTTCTTGTCCATTTTCAAACACTAGATTTCCATTCTTTAGGTCAGCCGTGATTTCATAACCACTTTCTGTTTGCTTGATCATTTCCATCACGATCAATTCGTCGATACCTTCACGGATGAATGGGTATTCTTCGACGAGCTCATTTGAGAAGCTAGATTGAACATTACCGGTTAATGCAGGAACAATCATTGAAGGGTTGCTGCTGATGTTTTCTGTGCCTTCCGGTACGCTCACCAACCATTTAGATTCAAACTGACCCTTACCTAGTTCTAGCGACATATTGTTCATTGAAAGGTCGAAGCCTTTAGCAAACAGTACGTCGATGAACGGAATGATCTCAGCCACGTCTTCTTGCGTCAAAACAGGATTCGCCTGGTAAATTTCAAAGATTTTCTCAAACGACTGACTGTCCAGTTTCGACATTTCAAAATCGACATTTAGATTGTTCAACTGGCCTTCGTTGGTCTCGATGTTTGCGATATCCAGCTTAAGGCTGCTGCTCAAGCGTTTAGTCGCTTCATCTAGATGCGATTCAAAATCGTACTTAGAATTTTCGATGGTCATGAATGGCTGCATTGCAGAATCTGAAATCAAAAAGCTATCAATAGTAAAGTTCTGTGTACCTAACCAGTAGCCTTTCGCTTGCTGGCCCGAACCAATACCTTTTAGGTTAGATAGAGTCACCTCTTCACCCGTTTCAAAATCAATTTGAACCGATGGGATAGAAAGCTCGTAATCAACCTGCCCTAATACAGTGGCATGGCCAGATAGATTCGACTTCGTGATAGATACCGAGGTACCATTTTCATCCGAACCTTGATGATTGAACTGGCTTAACTCGAAGTTGAAATCCGTGTTGCCGTTTAACTCAGTGCTGGTAGTCAGAGTAAGAGGCAAAATGTCAGCATTCTCAAACGTCGAAATCGCGTTTAAGCTAACCAAACCATGGCTAACCGCACTATTAATGACAAACTCACTAGGTAATCCATCGAGCGCGAGTTGCTCTTTCAAGTTCTCATCCATCACAGTCACACGAGTGGTTACATTAGAAGAAAGGTAACCTCTATCATATTCCACGATCTCAGCTTGAATGCTTGAATTGTTAAGCTTTGCAACGCCATCAGTAATCGCGTTCTGTCCAATTTGCCCAACCGCTAGCGGCCAACAAAGTGCCAATGAGATTGCTCCGCCGATTGCGCCAATTTTTCTTAACTGTTCCATGAGTTCTCTTTCTAGACTAGTCTGTTTTTTTTAGTCTAACCCATCAGTAGCAAACAAGAAACATTGAGTTAAATCAGTCTATTGCTCGATACTTCAATTCCCTCAACAAATTAACGGCTAGCTCTCATCCTTACCAAGCGCTTCTTGATAGGCTAGAAGCGTCGCTACTACTAAGGTTGAGCCGTGAATCAATACGCTGTTATTTGTTTGGACAATAATCCGGTGAGCATAGAAAGAATACGCTCCGAACTGGCTCCGCTGTCTTATGTATTCGACATTTATACTGCAGAGAACTTGGAAGATGCTCATCACGCATTAGAAGATATCCACGACAATCACCAAACCGTCGCCTTAGTGATCTCTCACCATCATTCTGAGTTCAATGGTGTGCAATTTCTGATTGAGCTTGAACAACTGCCCCACAGTAATACCGCAAGAACAATATTGGTGAGCGCCTCATCAGACATTCAATCCATCCTAACCGCGGTGAACGAAGGTAGACTCAACCACTGCCTAACCAAACCGGTTCAAGATAAGGTTCTCTTCAAATCTGCACAGAAAGAGCTGACTTCTTTTGTTATCGAGTACGACCCAGAAAACCTGCTGTCTTACAGTGATGCGTTGGATCAACAGCGTTTATTGAGAGCACACATCGAGCAAAAGATTCATTCGTTCCAATCTGGCTTCATTCATGATTACCACCAGCTTTCTGACAATGCCCTTGCTGAGCGTGTCGTCAGTGCTCTGCAGGATGTCTTTTCAAAAGACGACAAAACCAAAGCCATTCGTGATTATTCACCAGAGCATCTGCTGACGGTTGAGGGCGAAGATAATCGCTTTCTTTGGTTAATTATTGAAGGTGAAGCAGCTCTCTATAAAAAAGATGAACTGGGGCAACAACGCGAAGTTGTGCGTCACTCTAAGGGCAACATTGTCGGAGGGATGTCATTCGTGACGGGTGAACCTTCGTTCTCTACTGCGATCACCCTAACCCAGACAAGAGTGATTAAGCTTGATAAAGATAGCTTTGCTCAGGTTATGCATTCAAACAATACTCTGCTGCCGCTATTTACTAACCTGCTACTCCGTCACTTCAATCGCCGTTTACAACGCAGCATCACCAATAAGATCAAGCTGCAACAAACACTTGAATCGTTGGAGTCTGCACATCAACAATTGATTGAGAAAGAAAAAATGGCGATGCTGGGTCAGCTTGTCGCGGGTGTTGCTCATGAATTAAACAACCCTATTGCAGCGATCTTACGAAGTATTGAAACCTTGTCTGAACATCTCGACCAGATACTCGAAAACTCAGCACTCCCAGGATCGAATAAAGGGACTGAAGTATTAGCACACTCAAAACTGGCTAAGCCTCTATCCACGGCACAAGAGAGACAACTCGTTAAACACCTCACATCGACTATCGATGATCGTACGCTAGCCAAAAAAGCGGTGAGGCTAAACTTGAGTCAAGATTCTAAGGTTTTAGATACCTTAAAAGACTCCCCTATTGCAGGCAAAGAACTACTCAACGACTTAGAGCATTACCACTATGTAGGAAACTCTATTCGCTCGATTCAAGTGTGCAGTAAACGCATTGCCGATATGGTGAAAAGCCTAAAATGCTACGCCCGAGAAGATGATGAAGTGCGTCACTACGCTGATATTCACGAAGGACTTGAAGACACCTTAGTGATCTTTGAAAACAGATTGAAGCATCATCAACTCGAAAAACACTATGACACCGATTTGCCACCTTTATTGTGCCAGTCGCTCGCGTTACAACAAGTGTGGACGAACCTTATCTCTAATGCACTGGATGCGCTTTCAGAGCGAGGAACAGTCTCTATCACCACCTCTCAACAAATAGAGGGAGACGACACTTTTTTAGTGGTGCAAATATCAGACACTGGCCACGGCATCGCCAAAGAAGACATCCACACCATTTTCAATCCAAACTTCACCACCAAAAAAGAAGGCAACTTTGGTTTAGGGATTGGGTTATCCATTTCTCAACAAATCGTTTCGGCTCATCAAGGGTTTATTTTGGTGGAGTCTGAGGTAGGCAGCCATACTCACATGCAGGTGTGGCTTCCATTCAAACAAGAAGGAGCACCTCATGAATAAGTACCTAATTTTATGTGTCGATGATGAACCTGAGGTTCTCAACAGTGTCCTTCAAGACTTAGCGCCATTTGAAGAGAACTTTATTGTTGAAGGAGCCGAATCGGTCGATGAAGCTAAACAAGTGATTAAAGAAATGGGACAAGATGGTATTAAGCTCGCCTTAATCTTGTGTGACCACATCATGCCTGACAAAACGGGCATCGATTTTCTCATCGAACTCAACCAACACGATTCAACGCAGCCAACACGCAAACTGCTGCTCACCGGCCAAGCCGGACTTGAAGACACCGTAACGGCTATCAATAATGCTGCGCTTGATTTCTATATCTCTAAGCCTTGGCGAGGCGACCAACTCAGAGACACGATTACGAAACAGCTAACCGACTTTGTGATTGCCAATGACAAACAATTATTGAACTGGACTTCTATCCTAGATACCGAACGCATCCTTACAGCGATGGCGAATAAACGGACTAGTTTTGGCGAATAACGCTTAATTTCAGCGGAATCGCCCGAAAACATGAGATCTCAGTTACAGAGTGATACATAATTTGTTCATTTTTTAGGTAATTGACAAATGATTCGCATTTTTATGGATTACTTTTCCGTGAGTTAGATTAAACTGTCTCAATGTTTATGGTTTGCCTGATTTTTCTCAAACCAAAGGAATTAACACTAATTAAAGGTTTACGGTCGTTATGCGCAAAATTCTACTTACTACCGCTATGCTATTGGCTTCTAGCCCAGCACTAGCTGTTGATGAACAACCACAAGTAATGAGTAACTTTAACTACGATTACTTTGAAGCACGTATCGGTGCTAGCCCTGTAACATTTGGTGGCGCGTTCAGTAAGTCAATTCACCCGAATGCTCACGCTATAGCACGTATCGATTCAGAATTTGAAGGCGATTACGACTCAGCTGTAGGTCTTGGTTTCCACGCTCCATTAAACAACTGGGCTGACCTAACGGGTGAAATGCTAGCGCGTATCGTTCAGCCTGAAAACTCAAGCTCTACTGATATCGGTATGGAGATCAACGTTGGTGTTCGCCAATGGCTTGGTCCACAACTAGAAGTGGGTGGTAAAGGTGGTTACGTTTCAATCGATGACAACGATGATTGGACAGGTTCTGTTTACGCTCGTTTCCACTCTACAGAGCTATTCTCTCTAGGTGCTGAAGCTCGTATCAACGACTTCTACGGTGATCAACTTATGTTCACTGCTCGTTTCAAGTACTAATACTTAGCGAGACAGCTCCCAATGAGCACTTAGTCTTTTCATACTTAATTTTTTAAGAAATGCGACTAAGAAAAACAAAAAAACCGAGGACATTCCTCGGTTTTTATTTATTAACAGTAATCTTAAGCATAGAGGGATGACTTCTTTAGTGGCAGCTCTTCAATAATTGCTGCTTGCGTGGTTCTTGCAATAGTTTCCAGTGGATACCATCAATTGCGCCCGCAAATTTCCAAAGTAATTTTAGGTCAACATCATTGCCGTACGCTTCGCGAACCTTATTAAATACTTCAGGTGCGCCTAACTGCATAAACATTGAAACATCATCAACACCCGCTTTTTTCACCATGCGCTCTAATGTGAGTTGCATGTTTGGAAGATCTCTCAATCTACGGCTAGCTGATGATTTTTTGAAGCTACGTTGTTGAATTGAATTATCGATCGAAGTACGAATAATGCTATCCAATTCAGGGTGTTCGCATGTAAACAGATCAGTAATATCGTAGTAATTTACGGTTGCTGTTGTCTGTTTTTTTACATGACGATACTTTTCACAATCAAGATCCGTCAGTTTCTTATCTAATGACTTTCCACCTCTAATGAATAAACAACCTTCACTCAACAAAGCGAACATAGCGTCATTTTGAAAGAGGCCAATACCTCCAAACATAGAACGTTTTTGATGCTCACCAAATTGATTCACGTAATTAATAAATGCTGTCTCGGTCATATCCGTTGATCCTTAATCAAATTACCCCGATTAGGTTGATCACCAGACAAGCAGCTTTTTTATGCGAAAAATGTTAAATCTATTTTTTTATTGTTTAGGTGAATATTATGATTTCGTTTTTCACCTTTAAATAAATGATACTTCGAAAAGAAAAATAAGTCTGGACTTAGTTCACATCAATCAATTGAGTATTCTGGTTTTTCATGATTGACATCACAGTAAAACATCAAAATATGAATGGTTTTTGACGATCGCTGATACATCGGTTCAAGTTTTCTAGGGTTATGAGGCCCGATGAGTATTGCCTCACAGCATCACGGCTTGTAAAATAGGTCCACATACATTTTTTACTTTTTATATGAATCATTTATCGTTTTTCTGGCTACCACAAAATAAGGCTCTTCTCTTAAAGGGTCTAGAATCAGAGTTTGCCCAACTTGTTGGCCATTCTATCTCAGCGGGAAAAATAACCCTTCCTCCTATCCCTGAAGTCGTTTTAAAAATTCAAAAATTATGTACCCAAGAAACGACTGGCATTGCCGAAGTTGCTGAGTGCTTACTCGAAGACCCTGGCCTAACCGCTATCGTGATTCGCGTCGCTAACTCTGTGGTATTCAACAGACGAAATATCACCTGTGTTGACATTATGACGGCGGTATCACGCTTAGGGATATTGAGAGTAAGAGACATCGTAACTGCTCAAGCTATCGAGCAACTTAAGCATTCTGTGAATCTAAACCACGAATGTAATCAGGTTTTGGTGCAAAGCGCTTCTATCTCAAAAGAACTTGGCGCGACGATGGTACTGGTCACTAATAGCTTCAAAGAACTGTCCCCTATCGAATATCGCTACCTAGAGCATGAGAAATCTCTACTCGTCGGGCTATTAGCTGATATAGGTTTGTTCTGCTTAGTGAGTGAGTACCACCTCTACCTTGAAAATGGTAACTATCTAGACCACGACATCGCTCTGCAAATATTCCAAGGCCAATGCTCTGCAACCAGTAAGCTGGTTCTTAGACGTTGGGGATTCGACAGTGACTTCATTGATGTGTGTAGTAACACCATCAATCAGCAAGAAGAGCGCGAAGTGTCTTATCTTGATATTGCACGAATTGCCAATCACCTTTTGATGTTTAGAAACAAGGATGAAAACATCGATGAGCATGAAGTGGAGCTTAATGTCACGGGTGCCGAAGTTCTTTATAAATTAAGCAACTTGAGTAAAAATGATTTTAATGCAAAGCTAAGCGACGTTATCAACGCTAGCGGCTTCTAAGTCACCGTAAATTGCTAAGTAGTTGTAATAGTAAGTAAATGTAAAAGGGAAAGCATGTTTACAGGGATGATCTTTATATTTGCGCCACTCGTCGTGGGGTATCTTTTTTCTATATCAAACACCCAGACGTTAGAGTTCATTAACCGCTCGACGTCTAGGCTGATCTACGTAATCCTCTCGCTTATGGGTCTGAGCCTAGCCGCGCTCGATAACTTAGGCAGCAATCTACAGACAATCCTTCTTTATACTGTCACTTTCTTTGTCTGTTTAAGCGTATGCAACCTAATGGCGCTGCCAGCAATCGATAAATTACTGCCGCTTAAGACTGACAGCAGCCAGAAAAAGCTCCCCCTATCTTCAATGGCGATGGAATCGGCTAAGTTGATTCTGGTGGTCGGTTCTGGCCTCATTGCGGGCTTGGTTCTCCCAATCGGGCTTGATTGGGTCGATACAGCAAGTGAATGGATTCTATTCGTTCTTCTGTTCTTTATTGGCATTCAACTGCGTAATAGCGGATTGACTCTTAGACAAATCTTACTGAACAAACACGGTATGGTGATCGCCCTTACGATTATTGTGACCTCAATGATCGGTGGTGTGATTGCCGCTTACTTACTTGATATTCCGCTCTTCAAAGCCTTAGCGATGTCATCCGGATTCGGTTGGTATTCTCTCGCAGGCATTCTAATGGGTGACGCTTTTGGCCCTGTTTATGGTGGTGCTTCATTCATGCTCGAACTGCTGAGAGAGTTGGTTGCCTTAGTACTTATCCCGGTGCTGATTCGCAGTTATCCGTGCACTTCTATTGGTTATGCAGGTGCGACCGCGATGGACTTCACTTTGCCTGTGATTCAAACAACAGGCGGAGTTCGATGTGTCCCTATCGCCATCGTCAGCGGGTTTATATTGAGTCTTCTCGTCCCGATTATGATGTTGTTCTTTGTATCTCTTGCTAACTAGATCGCAGGAATAGCGATTGTTTTAGATTAGAATGCTTCTCTGAATACCAAAGCCCAAGATACCGATACAGTTACCGAAATAAAAAGACACTAAGTGTCATTGCTCAACAAATAATGATCACGGTACTCTGTAACGACAAAGTCCTAAAAAGAATAAACTTACAAAAGGAACCACTATGAAACGCCTTTGCGTCGCATTACTGCTAGCTTCAACTTCTACTTTCTCTTTTGCAGCAGATTCAATGTCTGAAACAAACCAGTGCCAAGCAACAAAATACGATGCGTACATCGACGCTTCTTTGAATTGGTATGCTGATCTTGCTGCTTTAACCTCTGAGCAATATCCAGAGCTCGAAGAAGTCAGTGAGTGGTTCCTAGAAGGCCGTAAACACCACTTTGAACTCAACCGCGCGGCGGTAAACTACTACTTAGTGAATGATCCAAGCAAAGTTGCGACAGCTCAGTCTGTTGAAGGTTGGCTACAACTAGAACAGCACGATATTAAGACGCTATCAACCCGCGATGATGAGCTTGGAAAAATTGCGAAACAGACGTTCGACGACCGTCAATCAACACCTCACGCTCAAAACTACGAGCTACGTTCAGCGTTTGCTGAGCTGCTTAGCCACCCTAAGCAAATCGACACTGCACTGCAGCGTTACAACCAGTCGATTGCTAAACTTGAAGCGATCAAGTGTAAATAACCCTTGATTTACTATGCTTTTGTGGGAAGTTGGATTTCATAATTAAGACGGGACATTGTTCCCGTTTTCGTTTAAATTGTCCCGCTCGCGTCAATATAAGAAAAATAACTCGCTTGCTATGGTTACGGAACAAAAAACAGCAGATGTTAGCTTCGACAGTCTTCTACGTATCTTTACAGTACCAGAAGGCCCGGACTCAACACTCACTCAAATCGAAGACAAACTTTCACGAAACCTGAATCAATTCTTACGTGAACACATTGTGGCTGAAGAAAAGCCATTGCGTGAGATTGAGAAAGATTTTTCGAATGCTCATATCCCAGAGCAGCCTGAGTTTGTTTCAGAACATACCGAGCATCTTCTCGATTCTCTTGTATCTCATTCTGTACATACGTCGTCGCCAAGTTTTATTGGTCACATGACGTCTGCGCTACCCTATTTCCTGATGCCGCTGTCAAAAATCATGATTGCGCTAAATCAGAATCTAGTAAAAATCGAGACTTCAAAAGCTTTCACTCCTCTTGAACGCCAAGTTTTGGGGATGTTGCACCGTTTGATCTACCAAGACAACGACCAGTTTTATTCTCGTTGGATGCACAGTGCCAACCACTCTTTAGGTGCGTTTTGTTCTGGCGGTACCATCGCGAACATAACAGCGCTTTGGGTTGCTCGTAATAATGCATTGAAAGCACAAGGCTCGTTCAAAGGTGTAGAGAAAGAAGGCTTATTCAAAGCCATGAAACACTACGACTACGAAGGCCTCGCTATCTTGGTTTCTGAACGTGGTCACTACTCTTTGAAAAAAGCGGCCGATGTACTCGGTATTGGTCAAGAAGGTCTTGTTTCAGTCAAAACGGATAACAATAACCGTATTTGCACTGACGACCTAAGACTCAAGATCGATCAGCTTAAGCAGAACAAGATTAAGCCTTTCGCCGTTATTGGCGTAGCGGGCACGACCGAAACGGGCAATATCGATCCTCTAAGAGAAATTGCAGAGGTGTGTGCCGAATCTGACTGCCACTTCCACGTGGATGCAGCTTGGGGCGGCGCAACGCTAATGTCGAATAATCATCGTCATTTACTTGATGGTATTGAGTTAGCGGATTCTGTCACGATAGATGCACATAAACAGCTCTATATCCCTATGGGTGCGGGTATGGTTTTGTTTAAGAAGCCAGACGCGATGACAGCGATTGAACATCATGCTCAATACATATTGCGTAAGGGTTCGAAAGACCTCGGTAGCCACACTCTAGAAGGCTCACGTTCTGGTATGGCGATGCTCGTTTATGCTTCGATGCATATCATCAGCCGTCCTGGCTATGAGCTACTGATCGACCAAAGCATCAACAAAGCACGTTACTTCGCTGATCTGATTAAAGAACAAAGTGATTTTGAATTAGTGTCCGAGCCAGAGCTGTGCCTACTGACGTATCGCTACCTTCCTGAATCAGTAAAAGCCGCCTTGTTAAAAGCTGGCGCTCAGCAACGTGTTGAACTGAATGAGTTACTCAATGAACTCACGAAATTTATTCAGAAGAAACAGCGTGAAACCGGTAAATCTTTTGTCTCCAGAACTCGCTTGAACCCCGAAGCTTGGTCACATCAACCGATTATTGTTTTCCGTGTTGTATTGGCAAACCCGCTTACGGGCAATGAGATTCTAACCTCAGTGCTTGAGGAACAGCGCGAAATCGCTAAGCTAGCGCCAAACCTGATGGGCAAAATCAACAAACTGGTTACGCAAATCAACGCATAGTCATTCAATTTTAGTTGCATCAATTTGAAAATTTATTTCTTTTTGATGTAACTAAGCTGTCAGTTCATACTCAATTTGCATTCTTTTTGCTCAAACCCTCTTCCAATTCTGTAGTTTTCTAAAATTTTGTTGAGGTTTGTCATATTCTTAAGCATTCATGCCCTGTTTTTGTATTAGTTAATAGTATGTTGGGTTTATACTGACTCTATGGTGCTAGTTAGCTTGATATCTATTTGACGCAGCAGTAATTACAAACCTCTCATTGTTTTAGGGTCTGTTTTACTGATATTTGCTTCAGCCATACCCCTTGGTAAACGATATTAACTAGCAAGTTGTTCTCTATACCCTCGTGAACACTATGAATACATTAGAAAAAATACAAAAAAACCTGGAAAATTTCAGCAAGTCTGAGCGTAAAGTAGCCGAAGTAATTATGGCTTCCCCTCAAACTGCAATTCATTCTAGCATTGCTACCTTAGCTAAAATGGCTGACGTAAGTGAGCCTACAGTTAACCGTTTCTGTCGTCGTTTAGACACTAAAGGCTTTCCTGACTTTAAACTTCACCTAGCTCAAAGCTTGGCGAACGGTACACCTTACGTGAACCGTAATGTTGAAGAAGACGATGGCCCTGATGCTTACACACATAAGATTTTCGAATCAACTATGGCTTGTCTGGATGTTGCTAAAAACAGCCTAGACGCGATGCAAGTAAACCGAGCGGTTGACTTGCTGACTCAAGCAAAACGCATTTCGTTTTTTGGATTGGGTGCCTCTTCTGCCGTAGCGAAAGATGCTCAAAACAAGTTTATTCGTTTTAATATCCCTATTACGTGTTTTGAAGACATTGTGATGCAACGAATGAGCTGCATTAACTGCAGCGATAACGATGTTATTGTTCTTATCTCTCACACTGGCCGTACTAAAAGCCAAGTTGAGATTGCGAACCTGGCTCGTGAAAACGGTGCGACCGTTATTGCTATCACAGCAAAAGATTCACCGCTAGACAAAGCAAGCTCGCTGTCTATTTCGCTGGATGTTCCAGAAGACACTGACGTTTACATGCCAATGGCAAGCCGCGTTGTTCAGATGACGGTTATCGATGTGTTAGCGACAGGCTTTACGCTTCGTCGTGGTTCTGGTTTCAGAGAGAACCTAAAACGTGTGAAAGAGTCACTTCGTGATTCACGTTACGAGAAATACTCTCAGTTCTAGTCTGCTAATGCATGACCTAAGAACAAGTTGAATTAAAAAACGGAGCCTAGTGCTCCGTTTTTATTTGCCCTGAATTAGCTTAGCTTTCTCGTTATGTGTGCTTTCTACTTTCTACTTTCTACTTTCTACTTTCTACTACTAGATCGTCCAGCTATTACCTTTCTCTACGACATTATTTTCAGACGCATAAGAGTTAATGATGGTAAAGCTCGACTCCGTAACCTGTTCTGGGGCACGTTGAGCAGCTTGACTCATCGAAGCTGTCTCATGGTATTCACCTCCACAATCACACTCCTCACAAACCTGCTGAAGAATATGTACAAGCCTCTGTTGATTCAACGGTAAAGGATTTCCTTTTATCGCAACAGACTTAAGCGCGTCACTAGACACCTCATCAAACTGAGCTTCGCAGACACCAAACTCCAGTAAGCTTGGAAGCTTTAGCGTGTCCAACACTTCAGATAACCAAGCAATCGCGTCTTCCTCTTTCGCCTCAGAGCTCCCTGTAACAATTCGAGCAATTCGTTGATAGCGAGCTAATATGTCACCTCTCTGCTGTTCTCTCGCAACAGCGATGTTCTCCATCATCACAAATGGCGCTAAGCGCGCTGTTATAACACTGTGTGGTGCGGATATCTTGCCACCTAACGCAGAGGCTAATCCATGCGCAGCCCCAAGCTTGGCATTGGTTATCGCTATTCCACCCAACATAGAAGCAAAGGCAAGATCAGAACGAGCTTGAGGTTCATCATAAACGCACGCTTTAACCACAGAGCCACTTAACTTACGTAACCCTTCCTCACAGATCATATCGGTGAGCGAATTAGGCTCACCACACACATATGCTTCCATTAGATGCGTAAAGGCGTCCATGGCTCCACGTCCTGATAAATACAAGTTGGTTCCATACGTTAAGGTCGGGTCGACAATCGCGACGTCAGCTAGCATGTCTGGACTTCTGAGGCTTATCTTGACTTGATCTTGTCCAGACTTAAGCACCGCATTTTTAGTGACCTCAGCGCCGGTGCTCGCCGTTGTAGGAATCGCGATGAACGGTAGTGGTTTAGCCTTGAGTGGTACATTACGCCCAACGACTTCCACATAGTCGTATAAATTACCTTGGTTAGGTAAAACAGCAGCTAACGCTTTCCCCATATCAATCGCACTGCCTCCCCCCATTGCAACCACCATATCGGGTTTAAATCGCCGAGCAGACGTGGCAGCCTCTTCGACCATTTTGATATTGGGTTCACCGGAAACGGCAATGTGTTGATAACGCATGTTTTGCGCATCTAGGTAATCGGTTACCAGTGAAGTGCGTTCTAAAGTGTTGCCAGTAACCAATAACACGCTGTAGCCGTATTGATTAAAGAGGGACAATGAAGCCTGAAGTGCTCCATCACCAAAGATGATCTTTGTAGGTGTCATAAATTGAAACATGGTGCCTCCTGCGCCTATGACCAAACAAAACTGCGAACTCTTGGTTATTGGAATTTAGCCTTTGTATCGTGCATCACTATTAAGATGCCTCGTTCTGTAGGAGCTTTTTTTGACGAGGTGCAACTTGTGGCATTAAAGATGGATTAAAGTCGTATTTTTAGGGGTAATTCACACTCTCAATTTGTGGGTACTCAACGATGGTGACGGGCAGTTTGCGAGCCCCTTTCTATTTATGGTGAATATTTGCGCTGATAGGTAAAAGCTATCGTATTAAGAGGCAATTCCATCTTTATTTCCCCATAGCATTGAGGCATAGTTGGTTTTAAGAAATTTTGAGTGGCATTCACTAAAGAATAGTTAACATAATAGAGTTAACGAGCCTCATCCCGTATTTAGGAGAAATTAAATGTTTGTAGTTATTTTTGGTCGCCCTGCTTGCCCATTCTGTGTTCGTGCAAAAGAGCATGCTGAAACTCTTAAAGCTAAACGCGATGACTTCAACTACCGTTACGTTGACATCCACGCTGAAGGCATCAGCAAAGCTGACCTAGAGAAGACTGTTGGTAAGCCAGTAGATACAGTGCCACAAATCTTCATCGATCAAGACCACATCGGCGGCTGCACAGAATTCGAAGCATACGCAAAAGAAAACCTAGGTCTTTTCGACTAAGCTAAGATTTCTCTTACGAGATCTAAGGCTAAAATCTAAAACAGCTAACCAATTTAAACGTTAGACTGTACGATTTATATCAAGCCCGCTCACTGTAGCGGGCTTTTTTTATGACCAGTTTTCGTACGGAATAATAATAAAGTCAAAATCAAGTAAAATAGCAAAATATCGCTTATATTTTATTTATATTTAGATACAATTCACCTCTCAAACTTACCCTGTGTTTCACGCCAATTATTGAGCGACCACTGTGAATATCGACGTTGTTTTTCTGTTAGAACAAAACCCCATTCTCCTCATCTTTGTTGTTTTATCGATTGGATTAGCCATTGGTAAAATTCGTTTCGGTAGCCTCCAACTTGGCAATTCAATCGGTGTTCTGATTACTTCCCTTATCATGGGACATCTTGGTTTTTCGTTTAACGCTGATGCGCTCACGATTGGCTTCATGCTTTTCATCTACTGTGTGGGTATTGAAGCAGGACCAAACTTCTTTGGTATCTTCTTTAGAGACGGTAAGCACTATCTCATTCTGAGCCTTGTGGTGCTCTCTACCGCAATTGCTTTAACGTATTTCAGCAGCCATTACCTCGGGCTGGGCTTTGGTTTATCCGCAGGCATGATGGCGGGGGCCTTAACAGCAACGCCGATATTAGTAGGTGCTCAAGATGCTCTGAATTCTGGGCTTGCAGAATTACCAAGAAACATGGATATAGGCCTGATCATCGAAAACCTATCAGTGGGTTATGCGATGGCTTATTTAGTTGGCTTAATCAGCATGATTATGTTTGCTCGCCTTATTCCAAAGCTTCAGAAAGTTAACCTACATGATTCAGCTGAGCAAATCGCCCAAGAGCGTGGCTTAGGTGCTTCCGGGCAACGTAAGGTTTACCTTCCAATCATACGAGCTTACCGCGTAGGACAAGAGCTTATCTCTTGGACTGACGGTAAGAACCTGCGTGAACTGGGTATTTATCGCCAAACAGGCTGTTACATCGAGCGTATTCGTCGTAACGGTATTCTTGCCCACCCTGATGGTGATGCAATCCTGCAAGAAGGCGATGAAATCGCATTAGTTGGTTTCCCTGATAGCCACGCGCGTCTCGACCCAAGCTTCCGTAATGGTAAAGAGGTTTTCGACCGTAATCTTCTCGATCTTCGTATCGTGGAAGAAGAGATCGTCGTTAAGAGTGACAGTATCGCAGGTAAGCGCCTTTCAGACTTAAACCTTTCTGAGTACGGCTGTTTCCTTAACCGCGTAGTAAGAGCTCAGATTGAAATGCCGATGGACTTAAACATCGTGCTTTCTAAAGGTGATGTACTGCAGGTCAGTGGTGAAAAGAGTCGCGTTCACGGTCTAGCTGAGAAAATTGGTTTCATCTCAATCCACAGCCAAATGGCGGATTTGATGGCCTTCTGTAGCTTCTTCATTCTGGGTATTCTGTTTGGTTTGATCACCATGACATTCGGTCAGGTTTCGTTTGGCTTAGGTAATGCGGTCGGGCTGCTTCTGTCGGGCATCATGCTTGGCTTCTTACGAGCGAACCACCCTACTTTCGGTTATGTGCCTCAGGGGGCATTGAACATGGTCAAAGACCTCGGTTTAATGTTCTTTATGGTCGGTATCGGCTTGAGCGCCGGTGGTAAGATGTTTGAACACTTAACGCAAGTAGGCCCTCAGGTCATCGGTATTGCTCTAGTAGTGAGTGTTCTGCCGGTATTCTTCGCTTACTTAGTCGGTGCTTACATATTGAAGATGAACCGAGCTCTACTATTTGGTGCCATCATTGGCGCGCGAACCTGTGCTCCGGCGATGGACATCGTAAATGACCACGCTCGCTCAACTATCCCAGCTCTGGGTTACGCGGGTACGTACGCGATTGCCAATATATTGATGACCTTAGCAGGTACCTTCATCATCATCATTAGCTAGCGTCTGCTACTTAAAAAGCAGCCAAGCTTAGATATTTCGAATGCACTAATTCATCTTTGGATTAGTGCATTTTTTATAGCCTGTTTTAAGCGGTTCAAGCCTTCTTCCCCGCTCCTGTTCTTAAATCTCTTCGTATCTCGCCACTCGAATCCCGTATCTGCTTTTACTTTCCCATATCTACTTTTAAGATAAAAAAATAGGCGCTCAGTGAGCGCCTATTTCGTTTTTATTCGATTGTTTGAATTAGATGTCAGCTACATCAAATTCAACAGCTGGGTTAACGTCAGCTTCGTAATCAACGCCTTCAACACCGAAACCGAACAGCTTCAAGAATTCTTCTTTGTACTCTACGTAGTCAGTCAGTTCTTTCAGGTTTTCAGTTGTGATTTGAGGCCATAGGTTACGACAATGCTCTTGAATGTCGTCACGAAGTTCTAGGTCGTCTAGACGTAGACGGTTCACTTCATCAACTTCTGCTGCGCTGCCATCTTCTTTGTATAGACGTTGGCTGAACATACGGAAGATCTGTTCCATACAACCTTCGTGAATACCTTCTTCACGCATCTTCTTGAACACCATAGCGATGTAAAGAGGCATAACAGGAATCGCAGAACTCGCTTGAGTCACTACAGACTTAAGAACAGCAACGTTTGCAGTACCGCCAGTTTGGCCTAGTTTTTCGTTTAGCGCTGATGCTGCACGATCTAGATCCATCTTAGCTTTACCTAGCGCGCCATCCCAGTAGATTGGCCACGTTAGTTCAGTACCGATGTAGCTGTAAGCAACAGTCTTACAACCGTCAGCCAGAACACCCGCTTCAGAAAGTGCGTTGATCCAAAGTTCCCAATCTTCACCGCCCATTACAGTAACAGTGTCTTTGATCTCTTCTTCAGTAGCAGGCTCAACGCTTGCTTCGATGATCGCATCTTTGTTTGTATCTACTGCTGTAGATGTGTACGTTTCGCCGATAGGCTTAAGAGCTGAACGAATTACTTCGCCAGTCTCTGGCATTTTACGCACTGGAGACGCCAGTGAGTACACAACCATATCGATCTGACCTAGGTCTTCTTTGATCAGGTCAATTGTTTTCTGTTTTGCTTCGTTAGAGAAAGCATCGCCGTTAAGGCTTTTTGAATACAGGCCTTCTTCTTTAGCTAGCTTGTCGAACGCTGCTGAGTTGTAGAAACCAGCTGTGCCAGTTTTTTTCTCAGTACCGGCTTTCTCGAAGAAAACACCGATAGTAGAAGCGCCGCCACCAAATGCTGCCGCAATACGTGAAGACAAGCCGTAGCCACTTGAAGAGCCAACAACTAGTACACGTTTAGGTGCGTTTGCGATTGGGCCTTGAGCTTTTGTGTAAGCAATTTGTTCTTTTACATTAGCTTCACAACCGACTGGATGTGTTGTAGTACAGATGAATCCGCGAATTCGAGGTTTGATGATCATATTCAACTTCCTTAAAAAATCAGGTTAAGGATAAGAGTTTCGTGCGCAAATGGCATCTAATTTCTGTAAAAATGTGGTGAAAATGCAAGTGGTTGGAGCACTCAACTAATATTTGCTGACTAAGTCGCCATTTGTTAACGCTTCTATTGAGACTTATACGACAAAAACAAAAAAGGCACCTTATTAGGTGCCTTTTATCATTTCTTTATCTAAGCAACGCTATTTAGCTTAGGTTTTAACTCTTTTCGCGTCAAAGTTTCACTAAAGTCATGACTGAAGTGGTCAACTTGAATCGCTGTATAACGAAGTTTATCAGCAGCAACAATTTGGTCGACTTCTTCTTGCGTCAGAACATCAGCAGCAAGTGCTTGTGCCAGTTTATCTGCCAGCAAGCCTTTACGAGCCACTTTGCCTTCTTTCACTGCTTGGAAGATCTTACGCTCTAGAGGCTTGATGCTGTACATCGCATTGAAAGCGTTCTCCATAAGGCCAACACTATCATCCTCTTCCTTGCCGATGTAGCAAAGGTGAGTCAGACGTTCACGGTGTGCTCCCGGAGTCATCAAGCTTTCTGCTAGTTGAACTGTTAGGTTATCACTTGGTTTTTCGAAGTGGTTACCAACAGGGAAAACTAGACCTTTAAGTACTTTACCCACCATCTTGTTCGGGAAGTTACGGTACGCTTCTTGTAGTGACTTAGCCGCATTGTGGAAACAGTGTTGAACCGCGTAGTGTACGTAGTCTAGGTCAGCTTGTTGGCGACCTTCGTCTTCATACTTCTTAAGTGCAGCAGAAGCCATGTATAGGTAACTTAGACCATCACCCAAACGCGCAGAGATAAGCTCTTTACGTTTCAGTTCTCCACCTAGCGTCAACATTGCGAAATCCGCACTCACTGCAAGCGCACGGCTCAAACGAGTCAAATCTTGGTAGTAAGGCTTAGTTGGTCCGCTCATGTCGGCTTTAATGAACTTAGAGCCAGTCAGTGCTGCACCAAATGCGCCAAACGTGTTTTTAGTTGCGTGTGAGATGTGCTTGAACAACAAGCTATCAAAGTCTTTTGCACCTTGCTTCTCGTCTGGATTTGCTGCCGCTTCCATTTCGCTCAATACATATGGATGACAACGTGTCGCACCTTGACCGAAGATCATCAGGTTACGAGTTAGGATGTTCGCACCTTCTACTGTGATAGCCACTGGGATACCTAGATAAGGCGCAGCCAAGTAGTTCATTGGACCATCTTGGATTGCACGACCTGAGTGGATATCCATTGAGTCATTCAGAATAGTACGAGCCATCTCAGTCATGTGATATTTGGCGATAGCCGTTACGATACCCGGCTTCTCTTTCATATCAAGCGAAGTGGTTGTCAGTGTACGGGTCGCTTCTAATAGATACGTTAAGCCACCAATACGGCCTAGGCTCTCTGCAACACCTTCAAATTTACCAATCGACATACCGAACTGCTTACGAACATAAGCGTATGCGCCAGTCGTTTTCGCTGTTAGGTGGCCCATCGCCGTACCAAGTGCGGGTAATGAGATACCACGACCTGCAGACAGACATTCCACCAGCATACGCCAGCCTTTACCTGCGTAATCTGCGCCACCGATTAACCATTCCATAGGAATAAATACATCGTGACCGCGTGTTGGACCATTCATAAACGCAAGACCAAGTGGATCATGACGCTCACCGATCACAACACCTTCGTGGTCAGCTGGGATAAGCGCACAAGTGATACCAATGTCTTCTTTGTCACCCAGTAGCTTTTCTGGATCGTGCAATTTGAAAGCCAGACCAAGTACCGTCGCCACTGGTGCTAACGTAATGTAACGCTTGTTCCAGTTAAGCTTGATGCCTAGTGTCTCTTTACCTTCGTGCATGCCCATACACACAGTGCCGACATCAGGGATACCACCCGCATCAGAACCCGCTTCAGGGCCTGTTAGTGCGAAACATGGGATATCTGTACCGTCAGCAAGACGTGGTAGCCAGTAGTCTTTTTGATCTTGAGTACCGTAGTGAGACAGTAGCTCACCAGGGCCAAGAGAGTTTGGAACCATTACCGAAACCGCAGTACTGATACTACGCGTTGCAATCTTAGTTACGATTGTAGAGTTGGCGTGCGCCGAAAATTCACGGCCGCCGTACCCTTTCGCGATAATTAGCGAGAAGAAACGCTCTTTGCGTAAGAAGTTCCACACCTCTTCAGGAAGGTCTCGATCTTCTTTTACAATTTTGTGGTCATCAAGCATAGCGAGCAAAGTTTCAAGTTCATTATCCATGAACGATTGCTCTTCTGCTGTCAGCTGAGGTTTTGGGTACTGGTGAAGCTTAGTGAAATCTGGTTTACCAGAAAACAGCTCTCCGTCCCACCACACGCTACCCGCTTCCATCGCTTCTTTCTCGGTGCTAGATAGTGGTGGTAGTACTTTTTTAAAGAGTTTAAAAGCTGGGTCACTTACCCATTTTTGTCTTAGAGAGCTCATAGTTCAGATCCTTTTGTTCACTATATTGTTTGTGAATATTTTGCTTTTTATTGTTTTATTCTTTTGCTGACATGCCAGCGGCCAAAAATGGAATGAGAATATCGACCACTGCCTTCGCATCTATCTTTCTGTCATAGTCATTCTCTGCAATTTCTATTAGAGCTTGGCTAGATGCCATGGTGAATACACAAGTCCCTAGGGTGAAGTGCAATCGCCAAAATAACTGTTCTTGAGTGAGGTTCGGGTTGGCTTTCATTACTGAGCTGGTAAACAGTGTCAGTACTTCGCTGTAGCGAGTGGTAATGAACCAACGCAAGTGACCTTGCACATCCGTATAACCTCGGCCGATGAGTAACATAAATCGGCTCGTACCATTTGGCCTTACATCATTCAGAGCTCTTAGCGGCTGTCTTAAAGACTCAAACACGTCACTCATAGAATACGTTTCGTTCAAGTTTAAGTTCACTAAAGCGTCTTGCAGTGCAGGCATAAATGCTTCTAAGTATCGATTTAATACGGCACGAACCAGAGTCTTCTTATCGCCAAAGTGGTAGTTCACTGAAGCAAGATTGACATTGGCTTTACCCGTAATAGTGCGTAAAGAGGTGTCATTAAAACCGTGCTCAGCAAATAAGCCTTCAGCCACATCTAAGATTTTGTCTTTGGTTGTACTTCTTGGTGCCATTTCAATCACTCGTATTAAACAACTGTTTGAAATATACGCTTAGTACATTTATTTAACAAGCAAGCAACATCACATTTTCACAAATTGGTCGTACCAGTTAATTACTTTATTCACTAACCGATTGAATCGATGCATGTTTACAAAAAAAGGAAAAATTAATGAATTTTCTGGGAACTGAAATTGAAATGGCGGGTCATAAATTAAGTAGAAAACAGAGTATTTAGAAGTTTAACAGGCCGTCAAACTTGTCTCTCCCCTGCTTTCTTAATTACTGCATTTTCCTTATTAACTCCTATACTTGTATCCGCCCAAACCGTGTTGGTTTGGGCTTTTTTTTACCTATGATTCAGACAACTTTTCTTCGGCTACTACTGGGCACAAAAAAGCCCCCGAAACCGAGGGCTTTCATTACGTTAAGTCATAGAACACTTCACGATACCGACTAAGCTGCATCGTTTTTGATAAGCTCTCCCAATATCGCGAGATCACTACCAAGATCAACCGAAGCGCCCATTTCCGTAGCAATCCCTTCTACGACGATCGTTTGAACGTCGACTCCACCATTGATTGGAATAGACAAAGCAATATCTTCACCATCGACCGAGACTTCAATCATATCTAGCAATTCTGCCATTTGAGTTTCGTCTTGTGGGTCTTCAATGAGATCATTGAGGTCAATTAAATCACCAGAGCCGTTAGTATAAAGCTCGAAATCTTTAATGATGTCTGTTCCGTTGTCGAGCGCGGAGTCTAACCAAGTAAAGATGTTGTCCTCACTATCACCAATCAATAAATCATTGCCAGCAGCAGCAAACAGCGGTTCGTTACTGGCAGCACTGATCACGTTGTATAGCTGTGGTTCTTCCGTATCAATTGTCACCGTTTCTACCGTACTTTCGGCACCACTTGAATCTACTGCAACATAGTCAAACTGAGGATCATCGGTTACCGCTTCGTTGCCTTGGACATAACGTAACTCCCAGCTTCCTCCCGTTGATGAAAGCTCCATTCCAACTATTGGGTTATTTGGTGAGGAATAACTAAATTCATAAAGGAGTTGGCTATTACCAGTATCACCTGGATCTTTTTGATACTGCTCTGTGTGAGTAGAACCATCAGCGAAGGTATAAAGCACTTCAACATAAACATTACTATTGGTGTTAAACGAACCGCCCAAGCCATCTAAACCAAAATCAACAACATCTAACGGATTATCCGTAAAATCAAGTATCAACGTCTCCTGTTTGTTCATACCTCTACCATCAGTATCACCAATCCCGTAACCAACATGAGGCTGCTCACCTTGATACTGCTTAAGTGGCTTATCATTATTATCTTCGATAGTTAATGTAATGGTATTGCCGTTGGCTAAGGTGATCAGTCTTTCTGTTGGAGATACCGCCACTCCCCAGTTATAAAAGCCATCTACAAGGTCAGGCATGTCCTCAGGATCGCCACTGAAGCCCATTTCAAACAGCTCTCCAGGCCCGGCAACGAAGCTAATATTGTTTGGAACAAACAGCACACCACTATCCACATCGGACTGTACTATTTCCCTCGTGTTTCCATTTTCATCTGTATAAAGAATCGTGCCACTGGTTGGCAAGGTATCAATACGAACATTTAAAGGTATCCCATTGTGATCATCTTCTATATCTGAGATGTAATCAGGCATGCCACCATCTTCAGAGTCGAACAGAATAGGAATAACGGCGTCGTCATCATTGACCACCACAAAGCTTGTTGCTTCAGGGGCATCGTTGACACCATTGATCGTTATCTCAATGACATGTTCAACACCATCAATTGCAGTAACCACATAGTTCTCAATAACGGTGTCGTCGTCACCGAGATATTGAACGGCATCATTATCAACAACATAACTCCATGCGCCCTCAGGGGTGATAGTTAACATACCCAATGCTAATGCATAAGTTGAACCTACAGGTGTGAATACACCATTAGGTTTAAAGGCAGGCATATCACTGGTGTCAACATCGGTAATCGTGAGCGTACCCGACGTCATGAGTGAGTTTGTATCTAAGTCGACATTCCAGTCTTCGGTCACTTCTCCCTTATCCGAATCACCTTCACCAACAGTGATTTCAGATGGGTCATCCGCACCGTTGATGGTAATGGTCACTTCACTTGTGGTTCCGTCAATGGCAGTAACAGTGTAAACCTCGGTAACAGTTTCGTTTTCATCAAGATACTGCACAGCATCATTGTCGACGGTGTAGGTCCACTCACCGTCAGACGTAATGGTCAGTGTCCCGAGAGGTATCGAATTAGTTGAACCGGAAGGTTTGAACGCACCAGATGGATTAAAGGCAGGATTATCACTGGTATCTAGGTCACTGATAGTCAGCGAGCCTGTTGTTTCAAGAGTGTTCGACTCGTCATCGACATCCACGTCTTCCGTAACACTACCCGTGTCACTGTCACCTCCACCAACCGTAATTTCCGATGGGTCTTCCGCACCGTTGATAATAATCGTTACCTCACTGGTGGTGCCGTCTGTTGCACTCACCGTGTAGATCTCAGTAACAGTTTCGTTATCATCAAGATATTGAACGGCATCATTGTCTACAGTGTAGGTCCACTCACCATCGGACGTAATCGTCAGCTTCCCGAGAGGTATAGCATTAGTTGAGCCGTAAGGTTTGAACGCACCAGATGGATTAAAGGCAGGATTATCACTGGTATCTAGGTCACTGATAGTCAGCGAGCCTGTTGTTTCAAGCGTGTTCGACTCCTCATCGACATCCACATCTTCCGTCACCTCACCCATGTCAGAGTCACCCTCTCCGACGGTAATTTCGGATGGATCATCAGCACCGTTAATGGTGATGGTCACTTCACTGGTAGTGCCGTCTGTTGCACTCACCGTGTAGATTTCAGTAACAATTTCGTTATCATCAAGGTATTGAACGGCATCATTATCGACAGTGTAGGTCCACTCACCATTGGACGTAATGGTCAGCGCCCCGAGCGGTATCGCATTAGTTGAACCCGAGGTGTTAAAAATGCCGTTTGGGTTGAAGGCAGGTGTATCATTGTCATCAACATCGGTAATGGTTAAAGTACCTGACGTCGTTAAGTTATTGCTCTCTTGGTCAACCTCGACATCCTCAGTTACTTCACCTGTATCCGAATCACCGTCTCCTACGATTATGTCAGATGGGTCATCCGCACCGTTAATGGTGACGATCACTTCACTTGTTGTGCCATCATCTGCCGTCACGGTATAAATCTCAGTAACGAACTCATCGTCGTCTAAGTACTGAACGTCATCGTTGTTAACGACGTAAGTCCAAGCACCATCAGGGTCGATAGTTAGCACGCCTAGTTGTGATTCATTCGTCGAACCTTCAAGGTTAAACTCACCGTCAGGTAAGAAGGTAGGAGTATCACTGTCTACGTCGGTGATCGTCACTTGTCCAGAGGTGACGAGTTGGTTGGTTAATTCATCGACATCTTCATCCTCAGTCACACTGCCTGTGTCATCTGTGGCTACTGCTGTATCATCAGTACCAATGATGGTGACTGTGATAACTTGCTCGCCTCCATCAGAAGTTTGTACCGTGGTTGTATCTTGAATTTGCTCGCCGTCGGCAAGCTCGTCAAATGGACTGTTGGCTACAAAGGTCCAAGTTCCATCCTCATTGACGACAAAACTCCCTAGCCCATTATCCCCTTCCACACCCTTAGCGATAAAGGTTACATCTGGATCCTCAATGGTTAAGGTCCCTGCAGTTTCAATAGGCTCGTCGCTTTCAAACTCAACAACGTTGGCTTCTCCTGACACAAGCGCAAAAGCTATGATGTCAAAAAGAGCAATACTTTGAGTTTCTGACAACCCTTGAGACTCAAGTCCGTCAGTTTCAAAGTTTGTCGCAGCTTGAGTTTCAGCCCCGGTACGTTCAATCCTACCGCTGTTGGTTAAACTTGAGCCTTGCTCACCCGCCGCTGTATCAAACTCATCTCCTAATTCCGTTGGATCAAATCCTTCTTCGATAGCACGTTGTACTTGAGCGATTGCATCATCAGTATCTAGCACATTTTGTTGGCCCTGGTTATCCACAAATCGTGCAGAAACACTTGGCACACTGGTTTCACTAGTATCAAAACTGATGACTACATCACTGGTAGCTGGTTGTTCGCCCGGAGACAAACGTCTAACTTGGCCTTGAGCGTTGAGCACAACACTACCGCTAGCAAGGCCTAGTATGTTTAGGTTGAAGTTTCCCATAGCTAAGTTCCCACTTCCTCTACCCAGAACAAGCCACACGCTAGCTCACTCCCAGCTCTGCGTTATGGCTGTCGCATACAGTAAATTTAGTATCGACACTATTGATAATCAACTCACTAAGGCGGGCGTGCATATGGCTATTTTTAAATTAGTCAATAGCAATAGCGACTTACCATCAAAAAAAACAAACAAACTTCGCATTTTTTTACAGATGTCCTAAGCTTCTTTAATACAGTCTGTGTCTCAATAAAGCAGAAAATACTGCTACGAGATTGGTCGAAACATATAAAAGTAGAAGGAGAGCTACTTTGAAATTGTTTAAGTTATCCATAGTATGCTGCTTCATTGCAGCGGCCCCAGTCGCCGCTCAAACTTTGGAACAAGCTGTTGCTATCACTTTGGCGACCAATCCTGAGATTAAAAGCATCTTCAACGAGTATGTAAGCGTCAAAAAACGAAATGACGCTGCTGGTGGTGCTTACCGACCGAGTATCGACCTTGATGCAGGTATTGGTTACGAAGGCATAAACCCTGCACCGAACAACGGCCCAGATACAGACCTTACAAGAAAGGAAGCTACAATCTCCCTGACTCAGCTGTTATGGGATGGTTCATCAACTCTAAACGACATTGATCGTACCGCCGCAGAAGCAGAATCGGTTCGCTTACAACTGTTAGCGGATGCCGAGGACAAAGCGCTAGAGGTCACCCAGATCTATTTAGACGCAGTAAAAGCCACTGAAGTTTTAGCCCTTTCGGAAAGTAACCTTGCTATCCACAAGAAAATTTATAAAGACATCAAAAAGCGCGCTGTGTCAGGCATAGGTTCAACTGCTGATGTATCGCAGGTAGAAGCTAGGATCGCAAAAGCTCACGGCAACTTGTTAGCCGCACAGAACAATCTAATCGATACCCATACCCAATTTCGAAGAGTGGTCGGTCAGGAACCACTAGGCTTGGTTTACCCAAGAGCCGATATTTCTATGATTCCACTTTCATTATCAGACGCCTTGGTTGATGCTTTGGACCAACACCCAGTCATCAAAGTCGCTGCTGCAGATGTCGATTCAGCGCATTTCCAATACAAACAATCGAAAGGTGTTAACTACCCGACATTCTCTATTGAAGCATCTCAATCATGGCGTGATGATGCCGGTGGCGATGAAGGTTCGAGCCAAGAAACACTGGCAATGCTGAGAATGCGATACAACTTGTACAACGGTGGAACAGACAGCGCTAACTCTGAAGCCGCAGCTTACCAACTGAACAAAGCGAAAGACCTGAGAGATCGTGCTTATCGCCAAGTTGAGGAAGGCCTTCGTCTTTCATGGAGTGCCTTAGATCTAACACTGCAACAAAAGAACTTCTTATCTGATCACGTTGATTCAGCTTCGGAGACCGTTATCGCTTATGAAAAACAATATCGAATAGGTAAACGTACTCTGCTTGATCTACTCAACACCGAGAACGAACTATTTGAAGCCCGTAAAGATTATCTCGATGCGCATTACTCTGAGCAGTACGCTAAGTACCGTGTAATGAACGCAACAGGTTCTTTATTGAATGCTCTACTGGTCGACATTCCAGAAGAGTGGACAACGGCCGTGGAGTATTAATGATGAAAATAACTTACTTACTACTTCCCGTACTATCGATGACTTTATTTGCCTGTTCGAGTCAGCAAGAAGAAGACTACATCGAGACACCTGAAGCGGAGCAAATTTCTGACCTGCAAGACGATGACAAAGATGGTGTGGTAAACGCACGAGATACCTGCCCTGGTACACCCGAAGGTTCTCAAGTGGATAACGCTGGCTGCGGGGAAACTATTCGTTCGCAAGAAGTCAGACAGTTGAAAATCCTTTTTGCAAACGACTCGTACGAAGTTAACCCAATATTCTCGGATCAAATCAGCACCATGGCGGAATTTTTAGAAACTTACAAAAGCGCATCGATTGAGATCCAAGGTTATGCAAGTAAAGTCGGCTCCAACGATTACAACTTAGACTTGTCTAAGAAACGTGCTCACAATGTTGAAGATGAATTATTATCAAACGGTATTGAACCAGACCGAGTAAGAATCGTCGGCTATGGTGAAGAACGTTTAGAAAGTGATGGTGATGACCCGACTTCACATGCGTTAAACCGTAAAGTAACGGCAACTGTAGTCGGTCTAAGCGAACAAATCGTCGAGGAATGGACCATCTTTACTACACTAGAGAAATAGCGTGACATTGTCACAGCAGGTCTTGTGCTTAGGTTAAAGATTGTTTAGTTGAGGATTGTTGGTATGGATATGGAAGAACCCGTTCTGCTATCAAAGAGAGGACAACAAGACTCACTGTAGGAGCTCAGGATCAATAAAGCCGTGATAGGGTTACCCATCACGGCTTTTTGTTCTTTGTCATCACATCAGCCTCAGTAGTAACTCATGTGATCAATTCTTGTTGTTCATTAAGTGGGCTGGCTTGTTTAAGCGAGCCCGTTACTGATTACAGTTTTACTTCTTGCTGCTTAGTCTTTGGTAGAGAAATACTTAGTAGGAAGTAACCCAGTATTGCTGCTGTCGTAGAGCCCATCAAGATACCTAGTCGAGCGAACGTATCAAATTCTGCGTTCGTTGGACCAAATGCCAGTGAAGAGATAAAGATAGACATCGTAAAGCCAATACCACACAACACAGAGACTGCGAAGATGTTCATGAAGTTCACGCCTTCAGGAAGCTTAGCTATGCCCATTTTCACTGCACCCCAGCTGAATAAGAATATACCTAGAGGCTTACCAACCAATAGACCCATCGCGATACCTAAAGGTAGCATTCCGGTTAGGCTTGATAGAGAAATACCTTCCAGTGATATACCTGCGTTTGCAAATGCAAAGATTGGCAGGATGGCAAAAGCAACGTACGGGTGCAATGCATGCTCTAGGTGTTTGAGAGGAGAACGTTCCCCTTTATTACCCTTGAGTGGAATAGCAAAACCAATTACTACACCAGCCAATGTTGCGTGAACACCAGATTTCAATACTGCGAACCACAGAATTGCACCGACGATCAAATAAACACTCAGCTTAGTCATATGTTTAGCATTCATCATAAACAGGACACCTGTTGCGATAAAGCCAACCGTTAAAGCAAGCGTTGAAAGATCACCTGAGTAGAACAATGCAATGATAACAACAACACCAAGGTCATCGATAATGGCTAGAGCCAGTAGGAACACTTTCAAGCTAACTGGTACACGATTACCAAGTAGCGCCATGATACCCAATGCGAATGCGATATCTGTTGCTGCTGGGATAGCCCAGCCTTGTAATGCTTCTGGATTACCAGAGTTGAATAGCACGTAAATAAGTGCAGGAGCTAGCATACCGCCCACAGCTGCGATAGCTGGGAAGATTGCTGTCTCTTTAGACTTTAATGCGCCTTCTAAAAGTTCACGCTTAACTTCTAAGCCGATTAGAAGGAAGAAGACAGCCATGAAGCCATCATTAATCCAATGAGATACAGACATACCAAGAACGTAGCTGTGTAGAACGCCTTGATACATTTCGTTCAGTGGTGAGTTTGCTACAAACATTGCGATCGCCGCAGCGATGACTAGTATGATGCCGCCAGCAGATTCCATTTTAAAGAAGTCACGGATGACGTCGGTCATGATTTCGCCCTTATATTTATTATTTAAATAAACGAATAACAAAGAATAACCACGAGTGTATAGACAAGCCCAATCGATAGATAATCACTTCTTTGGATGTTTAACTTCGGTTTTTCCTACAAATACTAAACAATACGTCGTATATTCCATAATGTTTTTACGTATTGTGAATTAAGTATAGATGAGAACCTTAAAGCTGTATGCAGATTTAATTCAAGTATGGAGGGTGCTACAAATATAAAAAAGGCTATCAAATGATAGCCTTAGGTGTATTTAGTAACCGGTGAGTTGCATGAAGCCTGTTGCTTCATGACTGCCACTTGCCATGATTGGCCCTTCCCAATACGGAATCACAAAAGGAAGCCACATATCTCGTCGTTTGATGCGTGTAGTTAGGTTGATATCGTGTTCAGGGACGTTAATTATCCATTGAAGAGGCATTCTTCGCCCATTAAGCAACGTTGTATTCTGCAAAGGCTTAATAGAAATGTCAGATTCAGTCAGCTGAAAAACCTTGCCTGAGCGAGTGGCGAGAGTACCAAACACATAAGGCATCTGCTGATTGTGGCGGTAACGATTGACGCTTAACGCTGTCCCGTCATCTAAATTAAAGACAAACCAATCCCACCCTTGTTGACCCACGCCAAGCAAGCCACTTCCCCACTCTTTATGTACCCATGCCGTTCCTTCAACTTCCTTGGCAACGCCATCGAGTTGTAATGTACCGGTCAAAGATAAGAAAGGTGCACTAAAATTGTAAGAAGCAACAGGCAATAAGTCGTGTTTTTTCTGATAACCATTGTCGCCATTGAGCACATAAGGCCCTTTAGCAACCGTATCTAACTCAAGACCAAAGGTGTCCGTATTCACTTGAAGTCGCCCCGGAAACGGCGTGTTACCTAGCGCGCGCCAATTCCAGTTATCAATCCAGATTCTAAAGGGACTGTTGGTCATTCCCGCCTGACCAATACCGCCACGCGCTAAACGCTGCTCTTTCCATACTTTAGAGTCAGAAGAAATGACGACATTGGAAATATAGATTTGTGGGCTTTGCCATCCTGGCGTTTCACGTTCATCTGTTGCGATGCGGAAAAAGCTCCACTGCACCGAATACTTCTTTCCATCACTCCCTTTTAAAGAAGCGAAGTAATGCCACCACTCATGTTGGAACTCAGGGTGGAACTGGAAATCATGTGGTAGAGAAACACTTCTGTCAGGCAATACAGGCTCGAACACATTAAAGTGCTCACTCACTAATACTGAATTAACTTCGTTAATGCCCTTATCACCTACGTCAACAAAATAGGAATAGTAAGCCCACACACCTAGGAGTGCACCGAAGAAGCTGATCAGTAGAATTGAAGAGACAAAACGATGTCTTAGTTTTTTTGAGCCATTGCGTTGAAACATAATTAAAGCGCATCCCTCAATGACTTCATCGGCGTATTTCGGATCATTCTCATCACTGGTAAAGCACCAGCGAGCATTAATGCTGCCATCGCCCACGCAAAAGTCACTAAGTAATCCCATGGAATCACTTGTAACTCGAGTGACCACCCAAAAGACTGCTTGATAACGATATCAACGATCAAACTTGCTAACGCTAAACCTAATGGCACTGCAATCAAAGATGAAATAAGCCCGAACACAAACAACTGTAGGCTTCCGGTAAATATCAGCTCTTTGGCTGAAACCCCTAAACAACGCTGAAGTGAAATATGCCTTTGACGAGAGACTTCACCCGCGACGGTCGCGAAGAAGATACCAAATACAGCAATCACTAAGGTAATGTTACCCAGCGTATCAGCAATCGCAAAGGTTCTATCGAAGACACGCATTGCTTGGCTGTGAATATTATTGTTATCAAAGATACGTTCAGACCCTAGCCTAAACACACTTTCCAAACGACTGCGTAAACCAATGGCATTCACGTCGTCTTTTAATATAACGCCTAATCCAACATTGCCCCGGCCTGCAAAGCCATATAACCAATTGCGATGTGACATCATGACCTGATGGTATGGATTACCATAATCATAATAAACGCCGACAACCTGCCAACCAGAGCCAAGACTGTCGTGCAGATCGATATAATCGCCGGGACGAATACCCAACTTGAGAGACATTGATTCGCTGATCAACACCCCTTTAGAGTGATGTAGATGATACCAATAGTTTGGAATCCCTAACTTGATAGTCAGCGCTTCTAACTCACCTTCTGAAGGCCCAGTACTGACTACTTGGATGCTACCCTTAGCAGAAGAGACATCTTTTTCCCAACGCCACCACACTGAATCAACTTCAGGCTGTTCTGACAACCAGTTACTCATGCGAGCAGCCGCGTTGTTGGTCGGGTAGATATAAAGGTCTGCGGCCAAACGTTGTGTTAGCCATTTATCGGTGGTGTCTCTAAAGCTACCGACCATGGTTTCAACGCCAATATTCGCTGATAACGCCAGCATAAAGGCCATGGTAGCAACACCACGGTAACTCATACTTGATGCTGCATCAGCGAAGAACCAACGAGCACGAACCCAGCGTAATGAATAAGACAAGCTATTGAACAGCTTCCACATCAAGAACGGCGTAAACAGAGCCACACTCACGAGCATCAACGCGATAATAGCAAAGCCAGACTCTTGCGTTTGTGGCGCTTGATAAACGGCTACAGCAGCAACTAAGAAGCCACAGCCAATCAATGCCTGCCAAGTAAATTCCGTACCCGCAAAGCGCATCAAAGACAAGCGTGATGACAAACGAATAGGTTGAGATTTAAGTAAACGAACCAACGGCCAAGCGCAAGCTAGGAAGGCACCCAATAAAGCCATCATTAAGCTATAACCGCTCCAGCGCCAATTCCAATTGATGGTTAAACCCACATTGGCGTCATAAAGGTCGCCTAAGCTTGAAGACACGGCAGGTAACAGTTGGTTAGCAAGCATGACACCAAAGATGTTGCCGCACACCCAACTCACTAGCACTAAAATCAAGAGTTCTAAACATAGAGCTTTAGCCAGCTGCCAACCGGACACGCCAGTCTGCCTTAATATTCCTACCAATGGCTGACGTTGAATAAATGACAATGACATCGCTTGATAGAAGATAAACAAGCCCACAACAAACGACAGCATGCCCATCGCGGTTAGATTTAAGTGGAAAGCACTGGTTAGAGATTCCAATTCAGCTTTTGAACTGCGAGAAATCGTCAGTCCATTAGGCAACATATTCTTAAGACGTTCTAACTTCTCTGGTGGCATATCTGAACAAGCAATAACAGACAGTCCAGCGCTACGTTTCAACATTCTTAGTAGCGAGATATCTGCGATCAATCGCGTGCCGTTAATGAGGTCGTTTTGATCAACAACAACAGGCCCAAGTTCAGAGCCGTCGAGAAGAGGAATATAGTCACCATTCTTCCATTCCATATGTTCAGCAAGATCATCACTGACAAGGATTGGATACGGCGGCTTCATTAGGTTTAATGTTGTGAGATCTTTTAGCGCGACGCCCGGATGCAACTGAAGCATAGACACTGGGTCCAAGCCAATAAGCATGAAGTTCGCGCCATTTTCATCAGTGATACGGTGGTGTTCAAAAGGAGAACACTGTTGAAAGCCTTCACGGCGTAGCTGGATATAAAAACCTTGAGGGATCTTATTGGCGTTATGTTTGGGACGAATACGATACGGAAGAGGATTCGAAAACAGTTTTTCGCCGTGAGTATAGCTCTGCTTGGCGTGCTGGTTAATTGCAGTAACACCAACCAATAATGATACGCCAAGGGTTAAACCAAGCCATACCAAGATAATCTGAAGTGGGTAACGTCGATAATGACCGAGTAGCGCCTTAACTACGGGCCATAACATGCAGTTGCCCTCCCTGTAGACGAATACGTCCGTCCATATGCTGTGCCACTTTTTCACTGTGAGTAACAAGCAACAAAGTACATTCCAGTTCACGGGCTAAAGAGGTGAGCAAGCGCATTACCGCTTCAGCATTACGCTCATCTAAACTACCTGTCGGCTCATCGGCTAATAAGATTTTAGGCTCCATGTACAAAGCACGAGCAATGGCCGCACGTTGTTGCTGGCCACCAGAAGCTTCTTCAGGGTAACGTCCAAGCAAAGGCATAAGATCTAAAGCAGAAAGGATTTGTCGCCAAAGCCCTTTATCTTCAGGTAAGCCTTTTAATTGACGGCAAAAACGAATGTTGTCGGCAATATTAAGCGTTGGTAGCAAGTTGAATTGCTGGAAGATATGACCAATGTTGTTTCGACGATAAGCCGTACGATTACGTTCTGTCGAATCGTGCATATTGAAGTTTGGGAAAGCGATTTCGCCTGAGTCTGCTAAGTCTAGACCTGCAATAAGATTCAGTAATGTACTTTTACCAGAACCGCTTTCTCCCATTAATGCCAGCTGGTCACCTTGGTTTAATGTTAATTCAGCACCTTGCAAAACAGGGTGAAATTCCCCCCCGTCGACATAGCCTTTACATAGGTCTGACAGCTTTAACATTAAACAGCTCACATTAGTTAGAATTTGGAAGGAGAATCTACACTAATTCCCTGTTAGGAGGAAGTATTTTGAAAGATAGATCACATGCCAACGATAAAGTGATGCGATTGGTGCGCCCTACTTCAACTTCCTATTAAGTTTTTAATCCATTTTCTTGTTTTCATACGATAAAGTGACCCACCCCACTTCAGCACTTCTTCAGTGAGGAAAAGCAGATATACCCACTCCGGTGGAAACTTAAGGTAGATAGCAGCGATCGCGGCTAGCGGGATACCGATCACCCACTGGGCAATCACATCTTGATAGAGACAGAACTTCACATCACCGCCCGCTCTCAACACACCAACAATGACGGTCAGCGGTACCGAATCAATAACAATACCCACGCTGAGGATCAGAATGAACTTCTCTGAAAGCGCTCGGGTTTCTTCTGTCAAAGCGCTAAAGGCGTTCAGTATTGGCGTTTGTACGAAGTAGAGGAAAATCGCGACCACGATACTGGTCAAGAAACACAAAATCGTTAAACCTAGTGCTTGATAGTACACCGCTTCATTGTTCTTCGCGCCAAGCTGATTGCCCACCAGAACCGCTGCCGCATTCGAAAGGCCAATCAGTAGACTCAATGAGATAGACTCTACTGGCGTCATCACTGAAAGTGCAGCCAGACCTTGGACACCCGATTGCCCCATGATCGCGTGGTAAGCAAACAAGCCACCCGCCCACGCTAAGAAGTTAAACGTCGTCGGCAGCGATAACTTTAAGAAGCGAACCACTTTTTCGATCGAAGCTGCCGCTTTTATATCGCAGAACTTGAAAGCCAGTAAATGCTTAGAGAAATAAAGGTAGCCAAACAAGGTAACAACTTCGATTGCGCCACTTAATACCGTCGCAATCGCCGCACCTTTGATTCCTAGGGTAGGAAAGCCCAAGTTACCAAAAATCAAAACCCAGTTTAGAAATACATTCGATAAAATTCCGATACCACTAAAGAAAGTACTCAAGCCAGGCCTGTGCATCGCTCTTAGGCCAACGGCCATACTACTCACACAAGACACGGCTAACATACTAAATGAGGTGATAACGATGTAGTCAACACCAAGGCTGATAACCTCTTGTGAGTCGGTCGTCACGCCCATAATTTGGCTTGGGAATGATACGAAGAACACAATGGTCAGCAGTGCAAACAGTGTTGAAACCAACCAAGTTAACGCCGTACTTTCTCTAACGCCTTGCTTGTTACCTGCTCCCCAATATTGCGCGGTCAATAACGCCCCACCCGTGGTTACACCCACCAACATAATGGTCGTGACAAACATGGCTCTACTCGCCACACCCACCGCAGCAATATCAGCTTCACCCAATTGGCCTAACATCAATACATCCACAAGGCCTCGACTTGAGAACATAATGCTCTGCAAGGTGATAGGCAAAGCAATCGCAATAAGCCTACGAACAAAATCACCTCGAGTGTGATGGATAATTGAAGAGAGCAACATATAGATAGACCTAAACGGAACGTATTGATGAATAAAGATAAATATCGCGCTATTATATCAATGTTCGGTTTTTAACCACAGATATAAATGGAGTAACAATGAAGAAAGTACTGGTTTTAGGCGCTTCTGGATATGTTGGTTCGCAGCTCCTCCCTCTCCTGCTTGAACAAGGCTATCAAGTCACCGCAGCAGCAAGGCATATCGACTATTTAAAAGCACGAACCGAGCCTCACGATAACCTATCGCTCGTGTATCTTGATCTTGCCGACCAAGCTGCGACTCAAGCGCTCGTCCCTGACTTTGACCTTATTTTCTTTCTCGTGCATGGAATGGCTGAAGGCCACGATTTTATTGACTACGAATTGAACCTAGCACGTAACTTTGTTTCGGCTCTTGGGCCAAAGAATCAACACGTGATCTACTTAAGTTCACTTCAACCTCAGACAGCAGACTCAGAACATTTACAGGCTCGAAAAAAAACCGGTGATCTGCTGCGTAGCGGCTCTGTACCCGTGACAGAATTACAAGCGGGTGTGATTATTGGCCCCGGCTCAGCAGCATTCGAAATCATGCGAGACTTTGTTTACAACCTACCTATCATGATTGCGCCAAAATGGGTTGATTCCAAAGCGAATCCAATAGCATTACAGAACCTAAACCACTACTTGCTAAAACTCGCACACGACACGCCAAGCTACAATCAAACCTTCGAGGTTGGCGGGCCTGATATTGTCTCTTATCGAAACCAATTTGCACACATTGCCAAGACAGCAGATCGCCCTCTTCGACTCTGGGCGACATCGCTACTCACACCGCAAATTGCGTCTTATTGGCTAGGCGTGGTGACCTCTGTCCCATCAAATATAGGCAGAGCGCTTCTCGCTGGCTTAAAGCACGACTTTATTGCCAGTTCGACCACCATTAGAGAAAAGTACCCTCAAAAGCTTATCTCGTTCGAAAACATGGTTGAACAAGCTATTCACTCTGAAGGCAACTTCGTAAAGAGTAATGTGTGGGGCTTTGACAAAGCAGCCTTTAAGCGCTGGCAAGCTGGCTATGGTTATTACCCTAAGAAAACAGGTGCAAGTATCACGTCGACAGCATCATTAGAATCGCTCTGGCATGTTGCACAGCAGATAGGAAGCCCAAAACAGGGTTACTTCTTCGGTAACGTATTATGGCGCACACGCGAATGGATGGACGTTTTATTTGGTGGCGGCATTCCGGTTCGTCAAATGCCAGAAGGACCGAATCTAAAAGTCGGTGACAAAATAGATTCATGGAAAGTCATTCGCTGCGAAGAGAATCAGTTTTTATCACTGCTTTTCGGAATGAAAGGCCCCGGTTTAGGACGACTGGAGATTACGGTGTCTGACCATGGAGAGTCTCGCGAACTGAACATATCAGCTTGGTGGCACCCGAAAGGCTTTCTAGGTCTACTCTATTGGTTCGCAATGATGCCTGCTCACCTGTTTATCTTTAAAGGCATGGTGAAGGCAATTGAGAAGCAGGCACAAGAGCAGATGAGGGATTAAAAGCAGATACGGGATTCGAGTAACGAGATGCGAAGAGATTAAGAGCTATAGATAAGACTCTCGTTCACGCCTTCTAGCTAGAAAAAGACCGCCATTTAGGCGGTCTTTATAATTTCAGTCGTCACGAGATTAGCCGACAACGCTAATTGGGATCTCAGCAAGTTGATTGCCTTGGTTAGCAGGATACACGATGTATTCACCGTGGTACTTCACCGCTGACTTATAGTCAGTGACTTTGTGAAGCATGAAACCCGCTTCCATCGCTGCTTGAATAAACTCAGCGTGGTTACCACGAACAAACCAGTTCATTGGTTTTACCATTAGCTCACCGTCGAACGAGTCGTCACACTGTTTGCCACAAAGTGCAAAAGAGTGCTCACCATCAGTGAAGAACTGAATTTTTCCGCCAGTCGTTAGCTCATCTTCACTCGATACGCTCCAACCCATCTCGTACATCTTGTCCATAAAGGCTTCAACGTCGCTGTCTTTCAACGCTTTTGGCTCTTCACCTTCTGGGAAGAATTTACCGTAAAACGCAGAGATACGTTTGAACGTAAAGGTTAAATCAGAGTTGTTGCCTTTTGAACGCCCCTGCTTCTGCCAACGCACCAAATCAGGAACAATCACACGATCATAAGACTGAGCCTTAATCGCCTTCGTTACCCAACGAACCAAATAAAGGTTGTTCGCAATAGGCGCATCAATCGCTTTGCCTGCTTTGTGCAGAGCGTAAAGCTCGCCTAACGCGTCATTAACTAACTTCTGAATTTCAATATAGTATTTTGACATTATGCCTTCTTTCCTAATGTCCAATATAGTAATGCTGACATTACTGCACACGCAGCCATTACCATAGCCATAGACCCAGCACTGTCACTTGGCAGCATCGCAACGATAGCCCCAACGACAGAACCAGTACCAAATCTTAATGTTCCCGCAAGCGATGAAGCCGTGCCCGCCATGTTTGGATAACCACTGAGCAATAGACCCATAGAGTTACTGCCGATAGTAGAAATGGTACCAATAAATAGCATCACAAACGGCACAATGCCCCAAAGTCCTAAGTCCAACGCCCACCCGACAAGTAAGCCTAAACCAGCTAGTAATTGAATAACCAACGCCGCTCTCAACATAGTATGAGAACCGACCTTCTTAACAATTCGACCATTGATGGTTGTCATCAGAATCATCGCAACAATGTTCAGGCCAAACAGATAACCGAACAAGTCAGGACGTACGCCATAGATATCAATATAGACAAAAGAGCCTGCGGTTAAGAATGCAAACATCCCAGAGAATGAGAATGCACCCGAGAAAATCAAACCCATAACCGTCGGGTTTTTACACAAACGAGCGTAATTGCGAATCGTCGTTTTAAAGCGCAAGGGCTGACGATTTTCGACAGGCAGTGTTTCAGGGATCTTAATGATAACCGCAAGAATCACGATAACCGCAAAAATAGCCAACACCCAAAAGATTGAACGCCAACCAAACCACAATGCCAAATAGCCACCAATCATAGGGGCTACTAGTGGCGCAACCGTCATCACTAAGGTAACGAACGACATGGTTCTTGCGAAATCTTCACGGTCGAACATATCACGCACAACCGCTTGGATAATAACCGCTGCCGCAGCACCTGCAAAACCTTGAGCCGTACGAACTAACGTTAACGCTTCAATACCATGAGTAGTTGCACTCACGACAGAGGCTATCGCAAAGAAGAATACACCAATCAATAGAACGGGCTTGCGACCATAACTGTCGGCTAACGGGCCATGTAACAACTGACCGAGTGCAAAACCTGCGGTGTACGCGGTAAGTGTGATTTGCACTTCACCCGCTGTCACGCCGAGATCTTTGGCGATCGTTGGCATTGCAGGTAAGTACATATCGATGGCGAGTGGTGTCAAAGCACCAATAGCGCCCAGAACCAAAAATAGCATCCAACCTAACTGAGGAGTTTGTGGTTGTAAGCTTGGGGTCTGTGAGGTAGACGTTTGCATAACTCTCCGACTAAGTACTAAGTTCTATGTGAGCACGAGCACGCAGCAATATACGAATACGCACAGTGATACACGAATATGCGCACACATACATGAACATATAGTAATAATGGCTGAAACTGTCCTAGTACCAGTCAAAATAATCAGCCGACGCTATCCTTGGTCGGCCACATCTACGGCAGAAAAGATTACTTCCAGATAGAGTCGACTTCTTCTTGTGTTAGGTAACGGTATTCACCCAACTCTAAGGATTCGTCCATCTCGATTTCACCAATACGTTCACGGTGCAGTGCTTCTACCTTGTTACCAAGTGCTGCAAACATGCGTTTTACTTGGTGGTACTTGCCTTCGTGAATCGTTAGCAATACTTCTCGCTCTGCACGTACTTCTAGATGTGCAGGAAGTGTTAGGCCATCTTCGCTCTTAAGCTGGATGCCCTCTTTGAATTTTTCAACATAATCCGCTTCAACAGGCTCAACAAGCCATACACGGTACATTTTTTCACACTTGTGCTTTGGCGACGTAATACGATGAGACCACTTACCGTCGTCAGTCATTAAGACAAGACCAGTCGTATCAACATCTAGACGACCTGCAAAGTGCAGCTTGTCCATTTTGATTTCATCAAGCAATTCAAACGC
Source organism: Vibrio sp. QJM3NY_15 (assembly GCF_057785995.1). Taxonomy (NCBI): domain Bacteria; kingdom Pseudomonadati; phylum Pseudomonadota; class Gammaproteobacteria; order Vibrionales; family Vibrionaceae; genus Vibrio; species Vibrio sp. QJM3NY_15. Next base: position 1,333,057 of record NZ_CM173517.1, on the reverse strand, counting down.
AGTGCGATTTGAGCCATCTTCATGCGAACAAACAAAGCCTTCTGGCTTGTAAAGCATGATGTAACGTGGGCCGTGAACATTCAGTTCATTGCCTTGCCATTCCACAACGCACTCTTCAGTTACCTTGAGTGAGCCGCTTTTTTGAATGACATCATTTACTGTCACTGCTTTTGATTTTAATAAGTGTGTTGCTTCTCTTCGAGTGACGCCTAACGCATCGCACAGAAATTTATCTAAACGCATGAATACCTCAACTAATCTAAGTCGGGTATTATAGTCACCTTTGCTCAATTAGTTGAGCTATTTCACACTATTTGTTTTTCATCTTACAAGACACTATATGTATACACTCCGCCCGTACCAAGCTGACTCAGTAAAATCAGTGATTCATTACTTCAGAAAACACCAAACACCGGCTGTTCTTGTGTTGCCTACAGGCGCAGGAAAAAGCCTGGTAATTGCAGAGCTAGCAAGGCTTGCTAAAGGTCGTGTTCTAGTGCTTGCACACGTAAAAGAGTTGGTTGAACAAAACCATGAAAAGTATGAAGGTTATGGGCTAAAAGGTTCGATTTTCTCTGCCGGTTTAGGGCGAAAAGAGACCGACCAACAAGTGGTGTTTGCTTCGGTTCAATCTGTAGTTCGAAACCTCGACTCATTCTCCAATCAGTTCTCGTTATTGGTTATCGACGAATGCCACCGCGTACCAGATGAAAAGACCAGCAGTTATCAAAAAGTGATCACTCACTTACGTGAAAATAATTCGGGTATAAAGGTGCTTGGATTGACCGCGACGCCTTATCGTCTTGGTATGGGGTGGCTTTACCAATATCACACACGTGGCCAAGTTCGCTCTGAAGAGCCACGTTTTTTCAGAGATTGTATTTTCGAACTTCCAATTCGCTATTTGTTGGACGAAGGCTTTCTCACACCAGCACGCATGATCGATGCGCCTGTATTAAGTTATGACTTTTCCCAACTGAAGCCAGCAAGCACTGGTCGATATAAAGAAGCCGAACTCGATATGGTGATCGAGCAGTCTAAACGCGCCACTCCGCAGATTGTCGACCAAATCATTGAACTGGCCAAAGACAAACTCGGCATCATGATATTCGCTGCGACCGTTAGACACGCACAAGAGATCCTTGGCTTATTGCCAGAAGGCGAATCATCAATTGTAATTGGTGACACACCGACACTCGAACGCGACCAAATCATCAGTGATTTCAAAGAGCGTAAAATCAAGTTCTTGGTTAACGTGTCAGTATTAACCACAGGTTTTGATGCTCCGCATGTCGATTTGATCGCGATTTTGCGCCCAACTGAATCCATTAGTTTGTACCAACAAATCGTTGGCCGTGGCCTGCGCTTGTCTCCAGGTAAAAAAGAGTGTTTAGTGCTCGACTATGCAGGCAACAGTTACGACCTTTACCAACCTGAAGTGGGCGATCCAAAACCTGATTCCGACAGCGAAATAATCACCATTCCCTGCCCTGCTTGCGGCTTCAATAATAACTTTTGGGGCAAGCTAGACAGCAACGGATTCTTACTTGAACACTTCGGCCGCAAATGCCAAGGCTACTTTACCGATGAAGACACGGGCGAACGCGAACACTGTAATTATCGTTTTCGCGCTAAGTATTGCGGTGAATGCGGCGCTGACAACGACATCGCCGCGCGTATTTGTCATGAGTGCGATGCCACCTTAGTTGACCCAGATAAAAAGCTGAAAGAAGCGTTAAACCTAAAAGATGCGTTGGTGTTTGAGTGTTTAGAGATGGAGCTTAACGTTCTTAAAGACGACAAAGGTAAGTCGCAACTTAAAGTCACCTACCGCGGTGAGAACCAAGCACAAGTGCATGAGTTCTGGTCATTAACCACCAAGAAACAAAAGCAGAACTTCAAGGATCAGTTTGTTCGTCCTCACCTTGCCGACAGACACCGACCATTTGAAGAAGCTTCACCGAGTAAAGTGGTTGCTCACCAACATCGATTCCGCCCACCTCAATTCGTGATTGCGCGTAAAGTGGGACGCTTTTGGAAAATGAGAGACAAGATATTCGAAGACGAGCTACAGCAGCGTTAAGGTTAAGAATAAGTATTACGTTCTTAACACTTGGCAGTTAGTCTTCATTTATCAGGCCTTCCGCTATTAAGCGTTAAGTTTTTAGGTATCAAATTCTCATTATTAATCAGGTTCACTTTCTGTTCAGAATTACTTTTTTATACTGAACGCTATCAACCTTCTCTAGGATTCGCTATGTTTAGTAAAGCTATGATTTCTTTGTTTTCTATAAGCTTAGGCTTATTTGTTTCTGCTGGTGCATGGGCCGACTCACATCATAATGGTCATGACTTAGTGCAAGATGTTCATAAAGCAGGAACTCGTATCGAATTTGAAGAAGATCAAGACGAAGTCTACGAAGCCGTACGCGAAGGCTATATTCGCCCTTTCTCAGAAATGTATGCGGCCGTTGAGAACGATCTTCATGGTCGAATCATTAAAGTAGAACTAGAAGAAGACGATGATATTTGGGTTTATGAACTAAAAATCAATTACCAAAACAACATCATCAAAGTCGAATACAACGCCGAGACGTTAGAGATGCTCATGATTAAAGGCCGAAACTTTAAAGACGCAATTAAACACGGCGAATAATTAAGAGCGCAACTTTAAAGACACTATTAATCACAACGAACAGTCATTACAAAAATTAAGAAGAACAATTATGAAAATTTTAGTCGTTGAAGACGAACCTCGCTTGGGCCAACAAATTCTAGAAACTCTTGAGGGAGCCGACTGGGTTCCAGAACTTTCTCAAGACGGTATCGACGCACTCTACCGTGCGACATCGGAAGAGTGGGATGCCATCGTTCTAGACCTGGGCTTACCAAAGTTGGATGGCTTAACCGTGTTGAAAGGCATTCGAGACGAAAACATCAATACGCCAGTCGTTATCTTAAGTGCACGTGACACTCTTACTCAGCGTGTAGAAGGCTTGAATGCAGGCGCGGATGACTACCTAACAAAGCCATTTGAAATGGTTGAGTTGATTGCTCGTATTCGTGCGCAATTACGTCGTGCGTCTGGCAGTGCCGCTCCTGTTCTTCAAATTGGTGATTTAAGCCTAGATACACGCAGTTCTAAAGTGCTGTGGCAAGGCCAAGCGGTTAGCCTCACTGCGCTAGAATATAAAGTTGTCGCGTACTTCATGCATAACCAAAACAAGGTTATCTCTCGTACAGAGTTAGTTGAGCACATCTATAAGCAAGACTTCGACCGTGACTCGAATACGGTGGAAGTTTTCATCGGCCGTATCCGTAAAAAAATCGCACCAAAGATCATCAAAACCGTTCGTGGCCTTGGCTACCAACTCAATGCTGAATAGTGCTGTCGTCAATTTAGCGCCATCACCAATAATAAGTGCAATCATCAATTAAGTGGATAGCCTGTTCTGATCATCGTAATGCTGATAAACCGCGACGAGCAAAGGCAGGCTAGAAATGTATGAATCTAAAAAAAAGAACGCTTAAAAACATCAGTCTAAAAAGCCGCTTGCTCCTCGCTGCGGCTTTTTGGTTAGGTGCCATGATTTTAGCGGCGGGTATCGGTATACCAAAACTGGTTAATGATTATCTCGTCGACGATATGAAGCAACAGCTCAACCTCACCATGGACGAGCTAACCGCCAATATTGAAACTAACTCAAACGGTAACCTAATCATGGCAGAGCGCTTGTCTGACCCTAGGTTCAACCAACCTTACAGTGGTCTTTATTGGCGCGCGGCGACTCAAGAACAGATCATTCGTTCTCGCTCTCTGTGGGACAAAGACCTCACCATAAAACGTTCGCCGATTCACACATCCATCAAAGGGCCAGAGAAAGAGAGGCTGATTTATATTGAGCAAGATATCTACCTACCTGAGCTCACCGACCCTATCACGATCACGATAGGTATTGATGAAGATCCATTAGAGTCGACCCTGACGGAATTGACTGGCCAAGTATGGTTAATTCTGATGCTGTTGTTTGTTGGCGTACTGATGTTGATTGGTATTCAAGTCAGTTGGTCGCTACTGCCACTGAGTAAAATGCAGCGTGAACTGGTGATGCTAAGAAAAGGCGAACAACAAGGGTTAAGCGACAACTACCCGAAAGAGGTTTCTCCACTAGTTTCTGACCTCAATGCCCTACTCTTCCACTATCAAGAATTGTTGGAACGAGCTCGTAACCACGCGGGCAACTTATCTCATGCGTTAAAAACACCGTTATCGGTTCTGAAAAACGAAATCGAAATGCTGCCAGACAACGAGAAGAAACTGTTACAGCAACCGATTCATCAAATTCAAAGCCAAATCGATTACCACCTTGGCCGCGCACGCATGGCCGGGGCGATGAACATCCTTTCAGTGAAGTCATCACCTTGTGAGCGTATTGAAGCTATCGCGATGGCATTTGATAAAGTTTACGCGGTTAACGACGTTACCATGATCAACGAGTTGGATTCCGAACTTGAGGTCGCGGTAGAAAAAACCGACCTTGATGAGATGGTCGGAAACCTGCTCGAAAACAGCTACAAGTGGGCAGGCAGCATTATTCGCGTACACGCCAATGAACTTGCCGACGGTAATGTCGAATTGATTATTGAAGATGACGGTAAAGGCATCCCAGAAGAGAAGCTCGAACAGGTAACCAAGCGAGGCGTACGTCTTGATGAAACCACACCAGGTACAGGCTTAGGGCTTAACATCGTGAATGAGATGGCACACAGCTATCGTGGCAGCTTAACTTTGGGCAAAAGCTCAATGGGCGGCTTGAAAGCCTCTCTTTTTCTGAAGGTGTCTAAAGTCGTATAAAGCTCTTAATCGGAACATAAAAGCTAAGCGGCACATAAAAACTAAACCACACATAAAAGCAGGAGTTTGCACAATTTTGCAAACTCCTGCTTTTTTCTATCAATACACCATTGTATTGAACAGCTACATCTTCAACATAACCAGCGCGTCCATGGGCAGTCAGACCTTATTCAATCAGAGTATAGTCAGCCCCACCATCGCCAGTTATTGCATAGAGTGAAGCCCTATCATGTTGCCTTCACTATCACTCACAATACTGATAAAACCATGCTGCCCAATGGCCATTTTCGGCACTTGTAAAGCTCCACCATTTTCTGCGGCTCGACTTGCTTCTGTCGCACAATCCTCACAAGAGAAATAGACCATAGTGCTGTTGCCGCCAGCTTTGACATGAGACATATAACACAGCGCACCTGTAGCGCCGTAGCTGTCCATATCACAAGGAAACACCCACATTTCAACATCCATTCCCGCTTCAACATCTAGCTTATCGAGAGTGACATTAAACACAGCCTCATAAAAAGCCTTCGCTCGCATCATATCGTCGACGTAAATTTCAAACCAACCAATCGGATTCATTTGCATAACTTTGTCCTTAGCTTGTGCTTCTTAATAGCACCTTATTAGCATAGACAAAGGCAGAGATATTATTGCGGAATAAGGACTTTGATTTGGAGCTGAACAGTGGTGAAGTTTCCCACTGAGCATGATGTTAAGAAGAGTTTAAACAAGGCTCAATGGGAACATTCAAAGAATCAATGGGATAATCCGAGGATACGAAAATAGAGTGTGATGTGTTAATCCGGGTGCCTATATGTCATTGGTTGCGACTTCCAGTTTCTGTTCGTCAAAACCATAGGAACTCGCCCCAATCATGAGTATGTTGCCATCAGTATAGTAGTCATTCTTATCACTCATCACCTCAGCCTTAGCAAGCGGCACATTCGCGATACCTAGACTCGGATAAAGCGATTTTATTTGTTCTGCCAACCTATCGCGCTCTTCATCCACATTAGGATCAACCCGATGGAGAATGGTGACAATACCAGAGTACGGAGTCACTTTAAGACCATCATCGTAGCTGATTGCGCCTAACCACTTAGGTCGATTGCTATTATGATCAAGCCCTGCATTCCACCAACGAATATGGCTTCTTTTCATTAGATTCCCCGGCAGTTGAAAAGCCATATCTTGTGGCTTGTTTCGCCAATATAAATCCGACACTGGGGGCGTTTTCTCTTTCAACAATGCGAGATAACCTGTCCATTCAATCTCATTACGAGAGAAGGTTTGATTCTCTATCCAACCGAGCTGATTCATCAATTCACGCGGTGACTCCCCGACGTAAACAACATTAATCGCTTGCGCATCATAAATCGGGGACAGGCCGGGAAATGCCTTATATGTTACTTGCTCAAGGTCAATAGAAGCGACCTCTTCTGATATTTTCTGATTTAAAAAATCATCCGCTTTCCAGAAGAAGTGAGCGTAATTTGCATACAACACTGATGCTAACAACAAGGCACTCGATTTCAGCATCAGGTATCGCCATTTCATTCTATAACCAATGATCGTCACGACTAAAACGGCAAATGCGCCAAGTATTAAGCTTTGGTGTTCAGCAAGGAATATCTTAACGCTATTAAGCAAAGGAAAGCTCTCAACACCATGTGCCAATAACATGCCCCAAGCGATAAATTGTCCGCCGCCAAGAATAAGTCCAAACAAAGCTAATACGCTAAAACTGCGCCACGGTACACGATGAGAACCGGCAATGAATGGCACAACCCATGCAATAGGCCCTAACAGACGGGCGAATAATATGAGATAGGTGCCCTTACGGGCAATTAAGTATCGACAACGCGCAATCAACCTTTTGGTTTTAGGGCGGAACTTGATCAGTTTACGTTGTGCTTTCGCGCCGTATCGGTAACCAATCAAATAACTCAACTGATCACCCAATAGGCCGCCAAGCATCACAAACACCAGTGCAGACCAAGCACCTGAATACGCTTGGTAGCCTGCTGCGATAAAAAAGAGCTCACCGGGCACAAACAAGTTGGGGCCCATCAACGCATCACCTAAAGCCCCTAAGAAAAGTCCTATTCCTTCAAACATTTAAACCCCAGCGCTTATTGCTCGTTATAGTGTCCGAACTTGTATTTCATTTCATTGTTACGCATCTCACCAGAGAAAAAGCGTCGTACATTGGCTTTCAAATAGGTCATACCCGTTTTCATGATCCCATCTTGATCAAGCCTTCTAGGGTCGAATCCAAAAGTCATATTAAGGAAGCGAAAACGCCAAGTCTTGCTGGCTCTTTTCACGTAATCACAATCTTCACAAAGGACGATAGCTTCATCAAAACCACCTATCTCTTTATGCACTCGTTTGGTCGAGAAAATACAAGCACCAACCGCTGTAGGGAAAAAGTATTGGGTCGTAAGCAAACCTGCGTTGAACAGCCCGTAACCTAATTTATGCACCAAAGGTAACCCCTTAGAACTCATGTATACGCCAGCCACTTCCAGCTTTCTTTCATCAAGCTCATAGAGTGCTTTTGCTAAGAAGTTACGAGGCAAGCTAACATCGGCATCTAAAAATAGGATTCTCGAATGCTTAGCCAAAGAAGCACCAGTGTTTCGGCCTAAACTCACACCACGATCTTCCATGTGATGTACGGTCAGCTCTGGTAATGCGCTTTCATAAGCCTGAGCGACTTCTCTGGTGTTATCTTCACTGTTGGAGTCGACGACAATCACTTCGAACTCTTGGTGGGTTTGCACACTCAACTCTTCCATCAAGCGCCCAATTCGTTTCTCTTCGTTTAATGTAATAACGACAATGCTTACTGGTTCCATAACTTCACCTATTCATTCTGCTGTTTGATTAGCATTAAGAATAACTAACCAAGCCTTAACCAAGTCTTAGGCGAACATTCATTTTCCGTTCATTAACTTGATGATTTAGCAGCACTATAAATAGATAAGATTGGCAATGTAAAAGAAGATAAAATGGAGTAAATAAGAGTTAGTGAACGTTTTATCTCCAAACGAATCATTTATCGAAGGAAATTCACTTTGAGATGGGCTTCTGACTTGCTCAGATTTGAATGTGATGTTAGTATCCGCGCTCGCTTAAGCATGAACTCGTTTATGCATAAGCTTTACCACATACTCAAGGTCGCATTGAGGTGTGAAGTTAATTTTTACTAATTTGAGAGTAAAACTATGAAATTTGAAGCAGTAGTACGTACTGAACTAGGTAAAGGTGCGAGCCGCCGCCTACGTCACGCTGGTAAATTCCCAGCTGTAATCTACGGTGGCGAAGCAGCAGCTGTAGCTATCGAACTTGTTCACGCTGAAGTGATCAACCAAATGGATAAGCCTGAATTCTACGAAGCAATCACTCTACTGATTGACGGCGCAGAAGTTAAGGTTAAGCCGCAAGACGTTCAACGTCACGCGTTCAAGCCTAAAGTTGAGCACATGGACTTCATCCGTATCTAATTCCCTACCAAGGAATAAGATTGGATTAATCCAAGCCTTCTGCATAGAAAAGATAATCGATCTTACCAGTCGAGAAATCTAGAAATTCGAAACCCCGATGCTACCAACATCGGGGTTTCACCGTTTTTGAGCCCTCAAAAACGTCGTAAATATGTGTTCGAATACGAACTAAACATACCTAACCGCTCTACTTCTTTCAACGCAACGCAATCGGCAGTGATACCGACAGGCGCTGTATTAAGTGAATACCACTTAACATCATCAGCCTCTTGAGCTTTGATGTCTCCTTTCCAGTCACTCACGATAAAGTAATGGATCAACTGAAGCTCTGTTGTTGGGTGGTAAAGTGAACATAAGAACGTGTATTCAGTTGGAGTAACATTAAGCTCTTCATCGAGCTCACGAAATAGTGTCTGAACCTGATTTTCACCGTGTTCAATATGACCGCCAGGTATGGTAATCAAGCCGGGGTCCGTTTCTTTAGATTCACTACGCTTTTCCAATAATACTTGTGATTCGTTCAGCAAGATAAAAGAAACACACTCATGTACACCCATCAAATTTTCCTTAAACCATAATTTGGAGAATCAAACTTTCTTTACGACGACAGAGCCCGCTATGAAATCATGAATCGCTCTTCTTTTGTGATTAAAAAGCATAGAGATGAATTCTAAAACAACCCAACCAATCATGATGTAACCAAAGAAGATAAGGGCTCGACCTTGCTCCAAGCTTTCCCATGTTTCGTCATAAAACGAAAGCTGAGCATAAAGGTAGAGTTGGAAGGGAATCAGTATGATTGGAACAATATCTCTCATACAAGACTGTTTGAGAGTTAAGTTTCTGCTTTCAGATACATCGACCACCTTCACTCGAGTGACCATCTTACCGAGCGTTTGCCCGTACTTGGCATGCATCCCCACATAGTAAGTGATCCCAATTAATGAATACGCAACTCCCCAAGCAAACACACCACCCGAATTTATCACACCAGAAAGAACGTAATCGTCTATCCATTCCAATGGCAAAAATACGATTGAATCAACCAAGATAGCAAAGAAGCGTCTCCAAAAATTTGAATACTTATTGGCGTACATTTTTGTTCCTCAAGCCGTTGTCGGTAATAGAGCAGAGAATCTACAACACATCAGCATCTCCAACATTAAACTCGCAATGATTTATAAAACTAAAATCAATATCAATGTGAGTTACACAGCACTTAAGCTACACGCATGGGATTTATAAAATATAAGTTACCTTAATCACAACATTCATTATTGAGCATTTAAATTACCACTAAAACAAAGATATTCCCTTTGGTAAGAGTAACTTATAATGCATACTAGCGGCCTTTAAAAGAGGTGCTAAATGAAAAAGAACGGTTTTACACTTATTGAGCTTGTTGTCGTTATTGTGATCCTTGGAATACTCGCCGTCACTGCCGCTCCAAGGTTCCTCAACGTAAGTACCGATTCTCATATTGCAGTTGTTAAAGGTACTGGTGCTTCTTTTAAAACAGGGGTCGATCTTGCCTATTCAAAAAATTTAACCTCAAACGGTGGCGGTGCTTCCACGAACGTCCCTATCTATGATGACTCCGCGACCGGCCAGCTTGACTTCAATGAGTGGGGATATCCAGCCCAACAATGGTACTTACCCGAAGAATCTCCAAGATTAGATAACGCTGAAGACTGCATTTCGGTATGGGGCGCACTGCTCCTCGACCCACCTAGTATTTCAAGTTTCAATTCACCTGAAGAAACCGACTACATTGCTGAATATGTACAGACGGATCAGTGTATCTATCATTATCGAGTCGTACCGGGAATTTCCATTGACTACAACTCAATGAATGGCGATGTCACTGTCGACGATGATCCAGACAACTAAACCTTAAATGTCGGTCTCTCAACATACTTGGGATTTGACGATTTCTCTAAAGAAAAGTGCCACACATTAAGAATCAACACCACACGTTTAAGACAGGCTTGTTTTGACGTAAACGAGCGTACTGTCCAGATCTCCTGATGGCAAACACCGAGCATTCGCAAAGCGACCTTCAAGTTGATACCCACATCGTTTAGCCACCGCCTGACTTTTCAAATTCGATCCTGCCATTCTAATTTCGATTCGTTTCGCACCTTTTTGAATGAATGCATACTCTTCGACAATTCGGATGGCTTCACTCACATAACCAAAGCCAGTTTGGGATGTTTTTAACCAATAGCCAATTTCAAAGTAAGGGACAGTATCGTCTCTGATCATAAAACCAATAGCCCCGATAAATGCCCCCGTTTTCTTTTCAATAATATTGAACCAGAATTCTCCAATAAAGTTAGCGAAATTATTGGTAGCATCTTGAATGTTAAGTTCGAGCTGCTCTTTAGTTAGAAAATCAGAAACCCAAGGTAAGAATTGGGAAAACTCGACCTTGCATTCATTAATCACATCAAACATCTCTTCGCTGTATTTTAATGATGGAGGGGTTAATTTGAGCCTTTCACTTTCCATTGCTATGCCTTTTCCATTCAGAACGTAGAATCGCCAGCACAACGGTATCCCACCACTTTCCTTTAAAAAATCGGTGTTGATTGAAATGCGCTTCTTGCCTCATTCCGAGCACCTTACACAATTTAATCGCAGCCAAGTTCTTGCTGATGGTTTCCGCGTAAATACGGTGTATGCCTAACTCTGAGAAACCGAAACTAGCTAGGGCTGCTGCAGCCTCTAAACTTAGTCCTGTTCCCTGAGCTTCTCTCGCGAAAGCACAGCCCATTGAAGCTTGTAGGTTATCTTCAAGGCGTAAACAAACGGTTCCAATAAACTTCCCTGTATCTTTGCTTTCAACTGCAAGCTGATAGGACTGTCGAGGAACTTCTGAAGCCTGCTCAACAAACAACTGAGTTAGCTCTCGATATTTGTTAGGTTCGCAATCACTTTCATCATAGAAACGCTGATACTTAGCGTCTTGAGACATCGCAACAAAGGCACACTCGTCTTCGAGACTCATATCTCGAAGTATCAACCTGTCAGCTTCCAGCTTAAACATCAAAATTCCTTTTATCTTATAGCCTTGAAGGGAAAAGTCTCGGAGGTGTTTACTCGTATGCGTTCCCATTGTGTTTTAACCAACCGTGAGCATGACGGTTGTTAGGGTCTCTGTGAGTCCAGTGAATTACGCCACCTTTCTTGTTCAATAATGAAATACTCATTTGGGCAAGTTATATAAGTCCCTATTTAACGATGCTTGTATTGAGTAGGACAATACCCTCTCGAAACGTCCGAACTGCGCAGTTTTACATGCTTGGTCGAGCGCCCAGAAACACGTGAGCGCCACAATTTAAAACTGCCAAGCTTCAGATGGCTTCGCATGAAGCGAATCACTTCTGATTCATTCAAACCAAATTGCAGCTCTATGGCCTCAAACGGGGTTCTATCTTCCCACGCCATTTCTATAATTCTTGATTCATTCTCTTTAGTTAGCTTCATTACATACTCATCCATTATAAACTGGGTAAAAGTACGCTAGCTCTCACTTTTTAGATCAAAGTGTTATCGTTAAATTGAATACCAAATCATGCCGAAAAAGGGGGGGGATTTTCAGCTATCTTCTCTCCTGCCACTCGCAGCGCAACAACCCATATTTTACCGAGTCATAATACTCGCCTTGGTAATAACGAACTTTTCTGAGCCTCGCCTCTTGTTGAAAACCTAATTTCAAAGCAAGAGACATCATGCGAGGGTTACCTGACCAAGTGGTTAAGCCCACTCGTTCGATCTGCTTGCTTTCGAATAGGTAAGATACCCAAAGAGGAAGAGCCAATGCAGTAATGCCTTTACCCCAATACTCAGAGTTATAAATAACCACACCCGCTTCCAACCATCGTGTTTCTTCGCATTCCCAATAGCAACTGACAGTCCCAACAAGAACATCATCTACAACCACCAGCTGTAAATCGAACCCATCGAGTAAGCGTTGAAACGAATGGCTTTCAAACTCGTCTAAGGATGGGGACGAATATGGGAAATAAGGGCCGTTAAACTTCGTCCACTCATCGTTCGAGATAACCAAGGCATAAATGGCTGCCAATTCGCTGGGCATTGCTGGTCTTATCGTTATGTCCATTCACTTTCCTTGTCCTGTTTCAAACGCTGTCGTACTGTTCGATTATTCTCAGTATTAGCACAACTAATTTTTGTTGGAGTTTATTAGCTTTAACTGAGTATTTGCGAACTCTCTAAGCACTCTCGCATTATTGTGATGTGCGTTATCTCCGCATTGCTGTCCGTTCACTTTAATTTCAGGGCTAGAGTAGACAGGAATAATATCACGCTCATAAGACATTACCGTGCCTCTCTCTGAACAAGTAGCACCGAATGAATATGCAGGAGCTTTCGGATACCTGCCAGCGATAAAATGATCGATACTCTCGTGATCTTTTAACACCTTTTTATAGTCGTGGTTAGTGCCACTCAAGTGACCAATTTCATGTTCCATTGTCGAGTCTGGGCAATTTATCGCCAAAAAGAAAAAACGAGATACCTGAGATGCGACACCACAATATCGCGACTCGAACGCAGAATGATAATTAGAAAACACAATCCCTGAAAAAACAGGACGACCGTCTTCTGTGATTTCTTTAATTGGCTCTTCCATCGATAACTTAAGTAGCCTCTCTGCTGCGCTCAAATCTTGAAACCAAAGGCTGTCGATTTCAGACGTATAAGTCACCTTAGTGACTTTTCTCGTCATAGGGACGCAGGAGTTTTTTAACACCAGATTCGAATAGCTTTCCCATGTCGCTATCTTAGAGGCTATAAATGCTTTGGAATATTCGTCTAACACCGATTCATCAACATAAAGGTGGATTTCTGTATTCAAAACCTCGCTCTGTGCACAAGTAGGAAACTCGATGCTTTGAGCATGGCTCAATCGGCTAAAACTCGACACTATAATCAAAGCGTAACCAACTAGCCGGATAAGTCTCGTTAAAAAACTCTTATTTACTCGCGTATTCACCGCCACCCTCTCCCTAAGTTCAAAGTCTTAAACACCACTATAAATGCCGTGACTTAAGATTCATAACGTTCACATTTACCAACATCGTCGCTGGCGTATAAAAGTAACCTGCTCTATCTATGTTTTTCTGAAAATAAAAAAGCTCGCCAACGAGTGACGAGCCTTAATCATTATTGAACCTAACTGATTACGACACCTTGATTACTAAGACACTTGGTCACGTAACGTCAATTCGACATTTTTCAAAATTTTGAACTCTTCTCGAGTGCAACCGCGAGCGACGGATACCCAATGATCACCGGTTTCGTCTGCCCCTTTAAATTCTGCACGCAACTCGTATTTTCGCCATGAGACAAAAGCTAAAATGAAAGTCAGCGCAAGCATAGGCAGGCCAAACTGGGGAACAAACGCCCAAGTCGCAGCAGAGAGCACCAGAGCCAATGAAACGATATTGATAGCGTTTTCTTTGAAGCCCAATTGACGAATTTCTAACTGTTTAATTTTACGCAAACTATAAACATCTTTCTTAACTCGTAGTTCATTAGAACTGACAAGGAAGTCCGTGTCTTTATATGGTTTACGAAATCGCATTAAATTCGCTAACCCGTTGCGTGTTTGGTTGTTATTCATCGCCTTTCTCCATGTTATTTAAAGGTTAGTAAAAACTAATATAATCATGAAGTTATTGATGAGTAGGGAATTTATAAATCAAACAAATATTAAAATCAAGCTTATGTAATTAATAACACTTATAACAACACGACTTTAGCATGCAATATTTCAATATAGATAAGATTCATTAGCGTTTTTCTGCATCACAAATCAATGTACTTTAGCCAAATTGGTTACCAGCCAATAATTGACCCAATCTCCCCTCTAACAAGCTAAACGGAACGCATGATTCCTTCTGCTTTGTAACCACTTATTTCAACGAAATTTTCACAATGAATCTCGCACTCTAGGAATGCTGAACCACCGTCACATAACGCTCTATCTCGCATAACCAGCACAACCACAAGCCCTCTTACTTATTGGATTTTTGAATACCAAAATCATTCAATTGAACATATCAACACAGCTTATCAATTAAGCAATTGATCTCATAATAAAGAGGCTGTACGCTTACATTATGCACACGGTTACCTAATGGAGATCACGATGAATGAACTACTGACATGCGCTATGGAACAGAAACAACGAACAACAGTGACGAGTTTATTCGCAAGGAATGGATTCAAGATCGCAGCCACTGATTTTGATGACGTGACTTTCGAACGAGAGAGTGTATTGGTCAATGTTCGTTTTGATGCGTCTTCAAACGTTGAATCGATTTCAATTCTAAACAACTAACGAGATCACTAGCAGGACGCTGAAATGATTGAATGGTCAACATTTGAGTCATTTTAGCGTATCTAGCGACCCGTTCTTTTCTAGGTCCCCCCCCCCTCTTCTCTTCCCAAAAGCCTCTGGGTGATAATTAGGTCAATAACTCGCAATTCCATCAGCTTGGCTTATATTTATTAATACCCTTTGAACAAAAATTCGAAATAATGCCTATGTTCCTAACTCGGTTAATTTATGTCAGTACCCTTTCCGAATGTTGTGATTCCAAAGCATTGGAGGAGATACTCGCTATCTCGCGAGATCATAATCGGCAGAGCCATTTAACGGGGCTTCTCAGCCATAATCAAAAGTATTTTCTTCAATGTATTGAAGGTTCTAGAGAGGCAGTTAACCATACATACAATCACATCCTTAATGATGAGCGGCACAAGAAAGTGGCCATACTTTATTTTAAGGAGATTGATTATAGAGAATTTGGGGATTGGTCGATGGGCGACATTCCACAGTCCAATTTAACCGAGCTGTTGAATTTACAGTTTTCAACGTCTGATCAATTTAACCCGTACGAAATGTCTGGCGAAAGTGCTTATCGAATGCTTCTGGAGTTGAAACAGAATTTGCCGTCAGAATAATAGGTATTCCAAACCAGATCGTCAGCGAGTTGAAGGGCGAATATCACTCTGTTGCTAAGCACAAATATAATAAAGGCTAGATATGAATCTAGCCTTTTCTGTTTGGTACTAGCGCTTAAGGTAGTAGTTAGTCAGTTAAATAATATGCTACAGAGGTTCAGCGGTCGGTATCGATGAGATTAGTCCAAAGTATCCTGTGGCTTCAACCTTGTTTTCGTGCATCCCCAGCCTTGGATCCTCCTCAAGCCTTCTTACAACGTATTGCCCTTGGCCATCTTGCTTAATCTTGAAGACCATCAGCGTTTGATGGGAACGAAGAAACGCGTTGAGATTGTTAGGATTACCTTCAACGACTTTATCACTACGTACTGTCAGTAAGTAAATCGTATCAAATAAGGTGCCATAATAGCCTGTGCCGACAGCACGAGTACCATCGTGATAAGCGGCTTGAGCTTTGAAGCGGCCATGAGAGCCAATGATGGTCACATCACGATCGTCAAAATGACTGGTTATTTTGAAGTCGCTAAACATGGCATTCGCCCAAGGTACGAGGAGCGGTAGTACAAGTAATGCAATGATGTATAGAACTTTAGTTTTTCTCGTTAATCCCATACTTTTAACCGTCCTTGAATCACCACTTGGTCAAACTTCTTCTTAATATCGTCTTTTTGCAATAGCCCAATCACTTTTCCGTTTTGCTCGGCGATGCGTACGTGAGTTAAACCTCTGAAATAGTTTTCCAAATCACTCGCCACAACCTTAGCTGCAAATTCAGGGTCAAGGTTCATTTCATAATCACCATCCAAGGAAAAGAAGTACAAGGAATCCCCCAAGGATGCGTAGATACCTCTATGAACTCGATACACCTGCCCTTCATAACTGTGGATAGTCTTATAAATGCCCGATTTTGCATTCAAAATAATATCGTGTTCATCGTCTTCAAAGTGAGCGTAGCCAGAAAAGTAAGTACCTAAAGACAAAAACCATGGCACCAAAAACAACACCACAATGAAAATTCCAATCCGCAGGCTAAGAGACTTAAGGCTAACCACCAGCACCTCCCCCAAAACACTCAAAGCACTCGAAGGCTTCGCGATAAACGAAGTAGAACATGATTAGGCCTATAAACAGTGCGATAGTTATTTCCCAAACAACGGGCTTTTTGCTCCAACGTTGAAACACGTTAAAAGCGGTGGAGTCTTGGGTAGTAATAGGCGTTTCTGCATGGTCGCCAGCTGTCTGAGAAACAGGCTCTTGAGCTGTTTCTTGTTCATGATCTAATTCATGAGACTCAATGATAGCTTCGTTATTGGCTGCAGATTCATCATGAGCAATTTCAATGTTCATAGCGTTAATGAACACATACCCTTCTCCGGGCAAGTTATTCACTTCAAACCCAAGTTCTAAACTGTCTAATTTTTTTCTCAACTTCATGATAGCGACCGCCAAAGAGTTATCACCAACCACTCTCCCTGGCCAACCTTTCTCTATCAACGCCTGCTTATCAATCACTTCTCCGTGTGATTCACAGAAAGCCAACAGTAAGTTGTATTCACTTCGGTTCAGCTCCAAGGGCTGATTCTCTTGCCCAGAGTCACTGTCTATTAAAGTGATGGTTCTTCTTACTGTATCTATAGAAAGTCTTTTAAACATTCTTTTCCCTGTATTACTGCCACCTATTAAAAGTAGCCTAAAAAAACATAAAACACGATTTATCAGGCAGTTAACCATGACAAACCTAAAAAATTAAACGTTATTAACTGCGTATAAAGCACTATTAACGGGCTTTTATTTCCAATTCATACGCCATTGAAGTCAAATCAGTCACCTCGAAAGTGTGCACGTAATTTCGATTCCAATGCACCTTTTATTTTTATACATACATTTCTAAACAATAGGTGAGAAACATGAAACTTAATAACTTTTTCGTGATGAGCGCAACAGCATTAACAATGGCTTCTAGCACGGTATACGCAGCTGATGATGTAGCAACAGCAGATGCAATTTGGACTGGTGCAATTGGCAACTCAGTTCCAAGTTCAAACCTTATCATCACAGGTTTAGGTGGTGGCGATATTCAAACTGGTGAGCTGTACGTGACCTCTGAAGGTACGTTCACTTCTTCAAAGGTTGTTCTAGAAGCACGCGATTTTGACTCAGAGAACTCAACAACAGGCGATAGACAGCCACTTGCGAACTGGACTTACGTAACGTCACAAGTATTGGTTGGTGGTCAACTTACTCAAGATGCACAAGTAAGTGTTTTTAATGGTGGAACAGAGCTAACGGCAGCAGCACCAAACAGCTATCAAGGTTCATACGTTGAGTTAACAGTAGCAAACACAACTGACATCCAGGACATCCCAGTAGAAGGCACTGCACAAGTTATCGTTCAGATGTCTGCTAGTTACGACGGTTCACTTTAAGTCGTTTGGGGAAAACTGTGAATTACTTAACTCGCCCACTTCTCGTTCTGTTGACTGCTGGTGCCATGAGCCTTTATGCCAATGCAGAAACTCATACGTTCCAGTTAACGAGTGATATCGATAAGAAGCATTTTTTCTCTTATCAGATTACAGAGATCGCGTTTTCCCCTTCTTCATTGACACTAACGGTCGATCCAAAAAACGACACTTTCCGTGATGCAACAACCCAGTTACTGGTCGAAACCGATATTCCGAGTTCGGACCAATCGACTCGGTTCCAGTTATTCATGACGGGCAATACTGCGAAATGTTTTGACCTTGATAAGCAAGCATTACCAACGCCAGCTGACCTTGTTGATGTCACTGTCGCGGATCAGCCCTTAACGTCATCGACCCCAGTTCTGATGGATTTTAATACCACATCAGACAACCTAAAGGGTGGCGAATACGACGTCATCTTATCCTTTGAGGCTTTACCTACAGGCTCAAACCTGTGCCAAGGCCAGTTATCTGTTTTAGCGGAGCTTTCACTGTGAAAAATAGCACGTTTATTACAACAACGATCTTAGGTTCGTTGACCTTGTCACAACTGGTTTTTGCTAATGGAAACACTTTAATCCCAGCTGGGTTTGAAGATTTTTATTCGCAACAAGAGCGCGATGTCGAGATAAAAAACATTGATGGTCGTTACATGACGATTCCTATGTCGGTAACTTACGATTCAGTGCAATTCAGTAACCTTGAAGATGCAACTGCCGTTGCAAATGAACTGATGTCATCAGGATTAAACGAACGCACAGCAAAGCAGATAGTGGCTGGGTTTACTCGCGGTCAGTCGAATACTGTCGACTGCCAAGGTGACCTGAACTTATGTAGCCTTACACCGAAAAGCTACGACACATTTTATGACTATCACTCAAACAAGCTGTACCTCTATGTAAATAAAAAACTGCTTGAGGAAAGTAAGCCGAAAGCACTCAAGAAGCATTACGCGTCAACTTACAACGCAAACCCAGGCTTGATTAACAACGCGAGCTTGTACACATCGAGCGATTTTACTAATAACTTGAATGTAAATCTAAGTGACCAATTCATCTTGGGGCTGCCTTATGGCTCGGTTCATGTCGATACCTATCTGAGCAACCAAGAAGATGCGTCTGAACTGAATTACGGCTACTACAACCTAGAGTACCAAAACCTGCGTTTAACAGCGGGCTACCACCAAGATCGATTGGCGCTGAATAGTACCTCTTTCTTGCTCAACAGCACGCAATATCATGACGTAAACGTGAATTTGTCTTCGAGTAAAAACCTAAGCCGTACCGCTAAAAACGAAGACCAATCACTGTACTTCTATGCGCAAACACAAGGCGTACTCAAGATCTTCCGCGATGAACAAATCATCGTGCAACAGTCTGTACAAGAAGGCCAAGGCAGCATTAGCTACTCAGAGCTACCCAACGGCGTTTATGACGTCACCGTTGAGATCTCTGTGGGTACTCAAGTGGTCTCTTCTGAATCGGTACGAATTTACAACGCGAATACAGACACGTTGAATACTGGCGAATTTGATTACTCGATCGCCGCGGGTCAATTTCAAGACAACGACACTTATCAAAGTGACGAAGACCAACCATCTGGCATGTCTTCAACGAACGAATTCGAAGGCGTGGCATTCCTTCAAGGTGGATTAGCTTATAAATGGTCAGATACACAAACGGTCGCGATTGGTAGCACTTTGACCAACGAACATGCGATGGGGCAATTAGGGTTTAAAGGTTACCTACCATTCGATAGCCGCTATGAAATGTTCCTTTCGAACATTAATAGCGAAGCTTGGTATTTGTCTGGCTATTGGAACCTTGGCAGCTTGGGCTTTACCTATGAGCGCCTAAACAACCCAGACCAAAACCCATTTGCAGAATACTTATACGGTGCCAGTGACAAAGAACAGCTCGGTATTTCCACTAGCTACACCATTGGTGACACGGTGCGTGGGTATAGCTCGGTGAATTACATCGAACAAAGTAATTTATACAACAGCTCGCTAAGTAACTGGTCACTGTCTTCTGGCTTAAGTGCACCTTTCATTGTCGATTCAACTCTCGACCTGAACGTCACCTTTAACAATGAGCAACTGACATCCAATTGGGACGATGGTGAACTCTCCATCTCTCTAAACTGGTCGGTACCTCTTTCATCGAAGCTTACTGGCAATACGGGTTTCACCGTCACAGAAAATGGCTTTAGCCAGTATACCAACAGCTTAGAGACACAAGATTTAGTCGAAGACCAAGATACAGATTTACGACTTACTGCCAGTAACAGTTACTACGTTAACTCCCCTAATGCGGCAGTGACGAATGTAACAGCATATGCCGCCAAACGTGATGAGCATTACCAAGCTGACGGCTTTGTCTACGCCGCGAACAATGGCGAAAAAGCGTTAAACGCGACATTACGCAGTACCCAAATTATTGGAGGCGAGAGCGTGAGCTTCACTACAGCACAAAGTGACGCTTATGTGGTGGTCGATACCCAAAATAACATCCGCTTTGATGCCGATGAACGCAAAACCAAAGGCTTGGTGGTGGTAAAAACCGATGACCAAGTGATGAACAAACAATACATCTACGACGATCGAGCAGTCATTACGCTAGGTGACTACCAAGCCGCAACCATCGAGCTTGATGTCGAGAGCGTCGCTTTACACAACACTGGTCAGCAATCAGTGACGGGATACACGCACCCTGGTTCGGTCATCGAATTGAATTCAAACGTGAGTCGTGTGATCAGTTTTGTCAGCAAATTCAAAGATATTTTCGGCAACGATGTACACGACATTGAATGTGAAGGCCCAGCTTGTTTGAACGTATCAAGCATTACGTCTGGCATTCATAAAGTCGATGTACAAGAAGGTCAACAATTCGCACTAACCAGTAATGGTCAGCAGTGCTACTTACCGTCTGTCGATGATGCGAAACAGCTGAATTTTGGTACTAACTTCTGCCAACCAAACTTGAATCCAATGGAATCAATGATGTTGGTGAGCAACGACAAAGAAATTAACGTGATGTACATCGGTGAATTCGATGACATCAACACACTGAACGAACACTTGCATGCATTGACTGACAACGGGATGGAGTTTATTACCACGCGTCTAGGTCGTACTTCTTTTGTTTACCTGACTGTAAATAAGGATCTTCAACTCAGTCATCAACAACGTCAACACATAGAAAATGTTGCTCGCTACGCCAATTCGGAATCGCTACGAGAGCACAACTTTGTACTTAACCGACCTGAAGGTAACTGATTATGAAAAAGCTTCCTATTTTACTGACTGCTGCTCTTACAACCTCTGTTAACGCGATGAACGTCGATACCATGTTATTGGTTGGAGACGAATACGGAAATGGTGTATTCACTTTGACTAACAGCAATAAGATCACGGAATTTATTCAATCCAACATTACTCAATTGGTGGTTGAAGATGGCGAGATCACGCGTGTTCCGTACTCAGAAAACAACTTTGAAGATTGGCACGTCACGCTGACTCATAACAAAACCATTCTAGAACCGCACCGTCAAAAGCAAATTGGCGTGCGCTCTTTGTGTGGTAACAAATGTGATTTCACTGAAGACCAGTACTACCTCGTCAGCTTTGAGCCTTCTCCATACGACCCTGAAGGCAAGTTGGATTCAGCCGTGACGATTAACTTTGGCTACCGTCCTTTATTTGTTATCCCGGCACAAGCTCAAGATATTGATTACTCGATTTCTTTAGATCAAGGCCAACTGCACATCAACAACACAGGTAACAGCTTTGTGCGTGCCTATGTCGATCAATGCACAGATGAAGTAACAGAAGATTGTGAAGTCACCATCATGTCTCTAGCTGGCCGTGAGCGTAACTACCCTCTGCCAGAAAACATCGATCTTTTGGACCTAAAAGTCACTGTTGTTAACCACGACGAAAGTTACCGCCAAGATGTGACTCTGAGCGAGAGCAAATAATGAAACGACTCGTATTATGGTCGCTACTGTTCGCGGCTATGCCAAATTATGCAGCCACTCTCAACATCAATATTGAGGGACAACAGATACGCTTTGAAAACGCCATCACACTCGGTGGAAATAACTATACCTTGAGTGATTGGTCTATCGCGAGTGGCCTCACGACAACGAGTCAGTTTTTGCCAAGTGCGTTTGTTACAGACAAGCCAGACTCCATGACATTAACCAGTAATGCTGGTCAGAGTGTGGAAGCGGCAATTGCGGTCAATGGTCTGCAATACAATACGGCATCAAACCCTTTCACGCGCGGGGATAACCTGTTCGTGACACCAGTATGCAGCCAATCTCAATTGTCGGGAAACATTGTCACGCTTCATGACAACGATACACAAAACTGCAGTGCGGATTTCTCATTGGAGTATCCGCAATCCATCACGCCGTTTTATTTCTATCGTCCAACCTTCAACATAGACACAGCCTCACTATTGAATGCACTTCAAGGTCAGGCAAAAGGTGTCTACACGGCGACAATTCCCGCAGACATCAAATACTACTACCGCTCTGCCGGTGGCGCGCTAACCTACCGAATTTTACCTGACGTTTTTACTGTGAATATCGATTACACACCAAACAGCTTAGAAAGCATTAATGTAGTAGGCGATGGTGTATTGAGCCCGATGTATGACACAACGAATCATACTGTCTCAGCGGAGACCACGTTCAACATCACTGCGCTAGGCCAGTTCAGTACTGGCTTATCGATGACACTACTCACCAATGAATTTGAGCTGACATCAGCGTCAGGTAAGACATCTATCCCCTACTCTATCCAGTGCAATGAAGCGAACTGTGAGGATACAGATTGGGTTAAAAATGGCGTCAATCAACTCGACAATAATCAAACCAGCTATGTGATTCAGTTACCGAGCTCAGTGATCAATTTCGATCTTAATGTTAACTACCAGAATATTCCTTCGACAGACGTTGAAACCGGTACTTATTCAGGAAATTTCACCGTGATGTTTGAGGAACTGTACTAATGAAACTATCGACTTTGTCTTTCGGTGACGCTTTAGCGACGAAATACGTTATCGCCGGAGCCTTAATGCTACCTAACCTATGCTTGGCCGACGCTTCGCCATTTTATATTGGCGCTGACGTCACTAACGCAGGCAAAACAAACTCTGAGGTATCTGACACCGCCTTTGGTGGTCAAGTTCTATTGGGTTACGACCTAAACAAAACATGGTCTGTCGAAGCCAGCACTGGCTTCTTCGGACACATTAAAACCATTAAAGAACCGGGCTTCCCTTATTCGGAAGTTGAGGAACAGAGATTCAATAGTACGGATATTTCGTTACTCGGTACGATTCCACTCTCACGCCATTACAACCTATACGCTGGCGCGGGGTCGTTACTGGAGGGCAGTACGTGGTCTCCGATCGGCCAATTTGGCGTAGCGTATGAGTTTGATGAGCAGCTAAGCCTTAAGTTTGGCTATAAGTTCATCTTCAGCGATGACCCAGAAAAAGATCTCCAAGTTCTCAGTGTCGGTATGCGCTACCACTTCCCAACACAAAATGAATCAGTCCCTGAACCGATTGTGTACGACGACATTTATGTCTCTTCTACTTCAGAAGTGACGGTGTATGAACCTGAGGTTGTCGCTGAGGTAGAGCCTCAAACCTGCGAGACTGTTCGCTACATCGTTAAAAAAGACGATTGGCTGATTAAGATTTCTCACAATCACCATATTAGTTTTGAAGAACTGAAAAAGCACAATCATAGCTTTACAGATCTCCAAGATATCGACTTGATTCATGCGGGCGATATCGTGTTTCTTCCCAACGAACACTGTAATTAAGCCATGTTGTTGTATCTAAATTCAAAACGAGATGCATTAGAACTCTATGACGGAGAGCCACTCATTCTGTTGCACTCCGTCTCTCTTAGCACCATCGAGTTTAATGTTCTGCATGTTCTCTATGACAACAGTTATAAGCCTTGTAGTCGTCAAGACTTGAAAAAGGCGGGTTGGCCAGATCGAGTGGTTGGCCCAAATTCGCTGAATGTCTGCGTCATGCACCTGAGGAAGAAACTTAAGGCCATCATTGACGACTCAGAAATACGAGTCGTGCCGTCACATGGTTACAAGCTGTTAATTCCGACTTCCATTCAGTTGGTTGGAGACGGCGAACTGCCCTACATCAAACGGAGTGTGAGTTCTAAACGACTCAAGGTTTCAGGTACTGATCCTTTAAACCCTCTATCAGTGGAAAAAAGAGCAAAGAGGAAACGGATTAACCCCGGCATTTCTAGTTGCGCCCGCGAGCACCAGCGGCTTCGTTGGGAAGATCTGATACTGACTGTCTGTATCTGGACTTACGCTTTTGCTCTTTATCACTCGATTTTCAACTGAGGTTTTCATGAAGCTCAAACGACCACTACTCATTATCTTCGCCATTTTGGCTGTCCCTTATATCAACGCGACCGGTGGGGAATTTTCTATATACAGTGGCCATACTCAGCAGCACGCTGAAACTCATTTGCAATTTAATCATGGGTTGTACTCATCGGTTCAGTTTCTGCCACATGAGGTGGTGAGAAAAGGATATGGCATTTACGCCGTACTCAATAACACGGTATTTATGCTTGCTCTCGATCGGAATTATGAGTTTGTTAA
The DNA here is from genome assembly GCF_057785995.1 of Vibrio sp. QJM3NY_15. Taxonomy (NCBI): domain Bacteria; kingdom Pseudomonadati; phylum Pseudomonadota; class Gammaproteobacteria; order Vibrionales; family Vibrionaceae; genus Vibrio; species Vibrio sp. QJM3NY_15. The sequence goes on along the minus strand of NZ_CM173517.1, from coordinate 1,308,571 downwards.
TCGCCACTTAGACGACAGCGAAGTACTTAAACTAGACGCCATTCAGCACTTATCTCGAATCAATGTCGCGCAGTTAAGTTCTGACAAAAACACTATTTATATGAAAAAACGGTTAGAACATGAAAAGATCGAAGACATTCAATTTAAGGGCGACTTGGGTTTCTGGTAGGCTTTCATTATGGAAAGTTTCGCTGATGCTCGCTAGCGTACTCGTCATTAGCCCTTGGTTAAGGCTCATGGGATCTGAATTCACACTGGAAGGTCGCCTCACAAACCCTGAACGTTCATTACATGTCTACATTAACAATGGGGTGTTTACGTTCGTTAACACCTTAACGGATGGCACGACAAGAAAGAGCTCTGGGCTAATTGGCTTTACTCAAAACACACTCTACTTTCTAATTTTGGAATCGCAGTACCTGCATGTGGCAGAGCACTTATCGCCACAGTTCAAGCGTGACCTTATCAACGCCAATAATCGCTTCTTCGACATTAAATTAAAAAAAAGAGGAGAACATGAGGTTTTGATGACGTTCGATGAAGAGCTCAAGTTTGAAGGAATACAAACTCAAGTGGCAAACATTAATGGCAGCTACCCTAAGATAGATTAATTTTTCAGAAGGTCGAACACACACAAAGCCCCAACATATGGGGCTTTTTAATGTCTGACGCTAATATTGGCTATTAGTTTCTGATTCCTGCTCGCTCTCGATGCTCATTACTTCCGATTCATTTCCAGAAAGCGCCTGTTGCTGACTACCAGAAAGCATTTGCTGCTCTGCCGTAATATCAGACTCTTTAAACACAATAAAAGCGCGGCGGTTTAACGCATCCGCTTTCTCAGTGCGCTCATTGATTGCTGGCTGTAGTTTACCAAACGATTTCACTTCCCAGATGAACTGCTTAGGGTCGAGTTTAGTTTTGAGGTATTCAACCACGGTTTCAGCACGACGCTCCGCCAACTTCTCGTTGTAAGAAACCGAACCTGCTTGGTCGGTATGCCCAGCCACCATGATACTGCCTTGCAAGCCACTCAACTGAGCCGTGAAATCATCCAACTGAGTTAAGTCTTCTGGCTTAAGCACTGATTTATCAAAATCAAAGTGTGGCGTCATTGCCATGTAAACCTTACGTTCGGGTTTTGGTGGCTCACAGAAAGGCATCTCTTCGTATTTCTGTGCTTCTTCAAACACGATAAATGCACGACGGTTCTCCGCTCGGTCTTTATCGGTTTTACCTAACAACAGAGGTTGAGTCTCACCAAGGTGTTTCACTTCCCAATCGTAATTCGTTGGATCGAGGTGTGCTTTCAAATAGTCTGCGACGGATTTAGCGCGACGCTGTGAAAGACGTTGGTTATATTCCAATGAGCCTTTGTAGTCGGTGTGACCAACAATTGTGATACGCCCTTTTAGGCCTCTGATCTCTTCGACAAAGGCATCTAAGTTGATCGCATCTAAGTCGCGTATTTTGTATTTATCAAACGCAAAATGCTCTGCGATAGCAACATGCACCTCACGTTCAGGTGCTAAACATTCACTGATTAAAAACTTAGACACATCTAAGCCGGCAAACTTGTCTCTGTTTTCCTGGCTCACGTAGGTGTCAGTTGCGCAGCCAGCAAGAAGCAAAACGCTCATTACACCGCTGATTAGGCCAATTGTTATTTTCATCTTACTTTTAGTTCTCAACTTACTTTTCGTTTTCAATTTTTAAGTCTCTACTTTCACCCTCTTTGGGCTGGCTTAAATCTTACCGACTAAGTTAATGAACACGCCGGATGCGTCATAATCATCATCGTTGGTTAAATCACTATCAAACGCAGAGAAGTTATAACCAATGCCCATTTTTAGGTTCTCACCAATGTGCTTGTTGACCGAAACTAACGCACCGTGTTCTAGCTCATCGTTGAGTGTGTCTGTTTTCCAGTGATATTCACCCGTTACATCCCACTCTTTCATTACGCGGTAAGAAGCACTTAACCCGTATAAGTCGATGTCGCTCTTAACCATCTCATTCGCACCAGATGCTCGCTCGAAGGCTTGCTGTTTGTCTTTATGCGCGTACTTAGTACCGACGTCCCAGTGTTGGTCGATCGAGTAGATCGCTTCAACTTCAATGATCTGGCTGGTTTCATCTTGATAATCCACATCGCGATCCAGTTGATCGAAATCTGCAATGTAGGTGTAGCGGCTCAGTAAGTTAAGTCGATCGTTATAGATCGGACGATACGCTAGTCCACCTGTGGCTTCCGTAAATTGAGCCATGGTTTCGCCCGTGGTTTCACTCTCTGTAATTGAATAGTTGTACTTGCCAAACAGCGTGTACTCTTCTGTTAAGTGGTGCGTGTAACGGTTGGTGGTTACGATTTGTTGCAGCTCACGTTGTGCTATCTCTGGGTCGTCCTCACTCTTATCCACTCGGTATTCGAATTTATGACTTAGAGTGATGTCGTCCAGATCAATCGATGCATTGAAGCTGATGGACTCACGCTCTGTGGTGATGTTCTCGTCATCTTCAATTTCACCAAGCTGATAGCCGATGCCCATCTCGACATCTTCCGTCACGTCGTAACCAAAGCCATACGAATCGATACGACCGTGACCATCGTTTTCATCAACGAACTGATTCTCTTGGTAGAAATCGACACTGCTGGTGAGGTCTGCACGCTGACCGACAATCACGTTGTTTTCACCTTCGTAGTTATCATCAACGTAGGTCACGTATGTGGAATGTTCATCAGACACATCGTAAGTCACGGTTGCTTCGGCGACTTGGCCGCGGTCGCCATCGGTGTATTCACCACCCAACGACAAATCTTCCAATACTTGGAACTCCGCACCAATCGATGCGCTATCATTCTCGTCGTAATCATCTGATTGAGATACTGTGGTTTGCCCTTTGATGTAGACGCTGTTGTCGCTGTCCCACATGTATTCCAAACGCACGCCAGCTAAAGTTGCATCGCTATGCTCATCGTTTTGGTTAAGTTCTTCGGTTTGCTGCCCAGCTGCAGATACCTTGATGTGCTGGGTAATTTTGAGTTGAGTCTCGACCTCAATAGTCTCAGTATCTGTTTCTAAATTGCCGTCAACATCACGCTCTTCATTAGTAGAGAAACGAGACAGAACCGCTAAGCGATCAGTAGCCTGTAGACGAAGCTCTGCACCGTAAGCTTCTTGTTCAAGGTCATCACTGCTGCTTGCGTAGCTGTATCCTGCATCTTTGTCTCGATACCAAAGCTTCAGATCATTACCTACAGCGCCGAAGATGGTTGGAGCAAGATCGTAAAGGCTAGTCACAGCCGTTATTTGGATACTGTCGCCCTCGCGATCTTCCAATGTGTCGCCAATCGGTGTAAAGGTTAAACCACCATCGGTAGAAACAAAATTCGACTCAGTTTGAGTACCTTCACTGTGTGCAAACTCAGCCTTAATGTAGGTACCTTCTGTTGCACGTAGCGTTAAGTCCGTGCCGTAAGACTCGTAGTCTTGGTTGTCCTTTTCTTGAGTCGCATACGTCACACCCACACCAACGTAATCATTGATCCAACCTTTGGCACGACCACCGTAAGACATCGCGTCTAACGAATCTGAACCTTGAGGTACATACTCATAATCGACAACCAGAAAGTTTTCGTAGTCATCGCCGTTTTCAATCACACTACCGAAGCTGTCGGATAGGATATTGTCCAGTGGCTTGGTCAGAATAATGCGGCCTTGGTACGGGTCAAAGTCATAGTCGACACCCGGCTCAAGCGGGATTTCATTTTGTACTAGGCCAGATTCATCTTTTACTTTTACGTAAACCTTGTCGCTTCCCGGCACCGCTTCACCATGACGAAGGAAGTATAGAGAGCCGCCTGTACCCAAGAACTCATCGTGTGCATACAACGAATCTGCTTCAGCCGTAAAACCGACCACGTTCAAGCGGTCTTCACCATATTGTGTGGTATCGCGAGTACGGTAATCGGCCTTGAAACCATAGAGGCTACGGTTGTAGTCGTTGTTCTCGGTACCAGTTAAACCTGTGTTGTAGTTTCCCCACAAGTATTGCGATTTATCGTATTCTACGTTGAGGTAGACCTTACCTTTAGTGTTGACCACTTTTTCGATATTTGAGCTATCGCCATAGTTGCCGTAATACAGCTCATCGTCGTCTTCGAGGATATCAAACACATCCGAATCGTCTGATGCAAACGGATGTTTGAACATATCTTTTATCTCACTTTCTCGAGTATCGAAGTGAGTGGTCACGCGAAGCTTGTCACCAAATTTACCCTGACCAAAGTACGCCAAACGACCTTGGTTATAGATATCATCTTGGTACTGGTCATCGACACTCAATGCATCACTATTGCCAGACACATTGTTCTTACCAACATAAAGATCAGCCAAACCCGTTTGTGCGTAGTACGTATCTGGAATGCGAACGTACAGCTTGTAACGGCGTTCATCACCGTTATCAAACACAACCTTCGTTGGGAAAATGTAGGAGTCTGTCGGTAGATACTGCTCCGCGTATAAGTTACCGTCTTCGACGTCAAATTCGTCTTCACCGATGATGACTTTATCAACGCCTTTCAAACCGGTACCAATGAACTTGGCTAAGCCCGCATTGGTTGGGATGTTGTGGCGCATCAGCTTAGCTTGCCCGTAGCTTTTGTCTTTACTCTCTTCATCGTCGTTATCGTTTCGGTCAATATCGACTTCAGAATCCGGCTTAACCAGATCTGTCACACCAACGGTGGTTACATCCATGTTGCCATCTTTGTCCCACGCCTTTAGGCGGAACATCAGCTGCTCACCAACCTCAAACTGATAATCAACATCGGTTTGACCATCCCAGTTGATGTCAGAATCGTTTGCCAGTTTGTCGCCACCAAGTACAGCGATGGGTTCAGACAAACCAAAATCACCAACACGGTACACTTCCAATTGGTACTTTTTGATGTAATAGCCATAGTTGGTGGTGATGGTGAAACCGACACTGTCGCGCAGAGTACCCTGCTCCACTTCCAACTCATCACTAACACTCACGTCAAGCACAGGGTCAAAGCGAGTGATGTCGCGACTTGCCCAAATAGCGCCTTGTTCAAGGTAAATACGCGAGCTGTCTTGGTCTTGGTTCGGTTTGGTTATTTCAATGCCAGTCGTCTCAGAACCGAGTTTTTCAAGCTTACCTGTGTCTTTCGCTACTGCCATCATAGGTATGGCAGTCAACACACACGTTGCTACACGAGACTTACTAAATACTTTCATACAATTTCCAGATACGGTTCCAATGGCTTACTTCTGTTCACTTTCTTGATCTTTGCGATGAACGCTAAAGTTGAACTTAGTGAGCTTGTTCGGGGTAATTCGCAACACTTTCGGGTTTTCGCTCACCACTTCCATGGAGGTGGATAGCGAATCAGTGTCCAACTTCACTAGGAAGTTCTTACCTTTCTTATTGAGTACCCATTGGTCGGGCACGTGGTAACGACCGTACTGGTCTGTGTAAATAACGATTCCCTCAACCGTCATCAACTTAACGCCCGGAATACCATCTTCGTAAATACCTTTATTTTCGATAACGATTTCCCACAGGTAATCCTCGCCATCGCGATATAGGTTTCTGGTTACGTTGAGGTTTTCCGCGCTTAGTCCCTTCTTCTTATCGGATTCATGCTTTAACTGAATCTGACCTTCTGCATCAAACTCAATACGAGAACCTGAATCGGTCGTGACATAGAAGTCAAAGCTCTGCTGTGTGCGAGTTTTAAATTGAATAACCACTTTGCTGGTTTCTGGCAGTGTTCGGTTCACTGAGTGACCCCAAAGGTCGCCAAGGTCCAAGCCCTGCTCAAGCCCAGTGGTTATCTCACCATCTTGAACAGCGACGTCTTGACCATCACGGATGATGTGTGTCGAGTCGGCGATGTAGCCTTGCGTTGCGAGGTTCGCGGTTAACTCAACATCAAACGCGGTTGCATCAGCTTGGAATCCATCCTTGTTGTGATCTTCGAAAACTTTGCCGATGATCGATGAGGTATCGAACACCTTGTCCGGTTCTACAGTCACTTTCGCGGAGTCTTCATTAGAAACAGTCGAGCCATCCACTTTCGCGACTGCAGTGTTGATATAGTCACCAAACGTGGCACCGACTGATACACGCAATAGATAACGAATACGCAGTTTCTCGCCCGGATCAAAGTTCAACGAAGTGAACATAAGCTTGCCAGTATCTGATGGCTCTTGAGAGATAACCTGATCATCTTCCGTACCAAACTCACCATCAATACCGCTCAACACGATTTCCGACGTGTCCACGATGTACTTCAAGCCACCTGGATAACGGTCTTCTACAGTGACGTTCTTAAAATACGATTCGTTGTTGTTCTCAACGATGATCTCGTACTCAACCGCATCACCGACTTGCGCGGTATCTTGCAACGCAGACTTGGTCAGCTCCAACTCACCAGAGTTATCAGGAATTTTCTTGATGTGATTGGTGACACTATCGCTGGTTTCGGTACCGTCAGATTCGGTCGCCGTAAAGGTATTGGTAATGTCGTCGTCCAAGCCTTTACCTAACGTACCAACAACTTCGAAGGCGTAGGCATTTCTCTTTTGGGACTTCAAGTTAACGGTGGTGTCTAGGTCTTTACTCGACGGGAAACTATGACGCTGAATCACCGCGCCTGTGTCATCAACTTCAACACCTTCAATTGTCCAATCGGTAAATACTTTGTTGCCAACGCTATTTTGCAGTTCACTGATTTCGTCAGTTAGACGCACGTTCGCCGCGTTACCTAGACCATTATTGGTCACAGCCAAGTAGTAAGTGACACTGTCGTCATCTTCAGTGTATTCAGGTTTATCTGAACGCTTTTCAACAACCAGATCGGCACCAACAGGAGGGAGGTCCAAAGCTGAAACCTGATTGCCTGTTATCTGCACCGAGGCTTCAGGAGCCGATTTACCTTTAGAACGAGCACGCGCCGTTGAACTCCCGGTCAAGTCAAGGTAATAACCAAAGACGTCGATGTTAGTCAACATGTCTTCGTTGACCTTCAAAACGAAGGTGTAATCAATCTTGCCGCCCGGCGCTATATCAACAACGGTGGATAAGTCTCTATTGTCGTCAAACGTGCCCGGTTGGGTTTCTGCTCCTTCCCAAGTGGCAGTTAGCTTACCTTCATCAAATGAGTTTCCAGTAACACCATCAATGTAATCACCCATTGATTCCGAGAACTGTGTATAAACAGCAACGTCTTTCGCGATACCACGACCAATATTTTGTACCACCAAGTGATACTCAACTTGTTCACCCGGTACATAATAAGGAGCATCGGTAAAGAGCTCAGCTTGAACGACCGCTGCTACGGTGTTTACCGGAGGGCTGACCACATCGCCACCGTCTACTTGCGCAGTATTAACGATACGCCCAGTCGCGGTATCTACGACCGTACCTTTTGAACGGAAAACGACCTTGCCATGTGGAGCAATATCGACACTGTATTCCGTTGGGCTGACCTGTTCAGCAGTCGAACCCATCGTGGTTGACTCCACCACCATTGAAGTTGTGCCAGAAACAAAAGCAGGACCTGTTGTGTCATTGTAATATTCAACTTCAATAGCACTCATGTCATCGACAACACTTAGGTCATTGATGTTGTTATTTGAGGTATTTTCAATCGTGACGAGGAACTCTAGTTCACCACCCGGCACATACTCGGTTTGTACATTGGTTTTCGTTGCGACAAACTCAGAATCTTTCGGCGTCATCACAACCGTAGAATCTTGTTGTGTGCCGTTGTAAGTGATAGATGCCGTGTTACTGATATCGCCAACCGCAGTAGTACGAATCAAGGCTTCAACATGAAACGTCACGGTACTTTGCGGGGCGATATCCATCTTAACGTCGATATCTTCATTCAACTCAAAGCTGTCCGGAGTCACAACCGAACGATCATCCGTCGTTTCAAAGCTCACTTCCCACATTAGGAATGCCGATTCTTTTTTGTCTGTCGTGGTGTCTACTTCAATGTCGCTGATGATGTCTTGAAGTTGAACACCAGAAGCAAAGGCATCAGAGGTGTTCGCTACCTTAATCTCGTAGTGACTCAACTTGGTCACTTCATACGATGGTGCATCGACCGTTTTCTCGATAGAAACCGTTGCCAACACGGGAGTACTGGTTGCCGAGTCATCAAAGGTCGTGCCGTCAAAAGCCGCTGATGCCATATTAGTAATATCACCAGTCGCAAGCGTATTCGTCGTCACTTGAATAGTAAAAACAATGCTATCTTCAGGTGCTATGTCTAACGTCGTATTGAGGTTTTCGCCCGTGGTTAGGATTGGAACGGGAGTTTCACCGGTTGCCGAAGTCGCTGATATTTGAATTGAAGCAGGAGCAAACGCTTCTTCTGTCATCCCACCCGCAATAGAGGTCTCAATCGATTTCAGATCATCTTCGATCACGACATCTTCAGCCCAGCCTAAGCCGTTATTCTTAACCGTCACTGTATATTGAAGCGTATCTCCCGGAAGGTACTCGGGCTTATCAACCTCTTTAGTAATCTCAATCTGCGCATCTTCTGGAATGTAAGTCGCATCTGCGGTGTATTCACCATCATCGCCAGCCACTTTAACAACGTTAGTGATCTCGCCTTTGGCCTTGTCATTTACCGTGTTGGTTGCGACAAATGAATAGCTATCGCCAGGGTGAATACTGTAAGTCGCACTGTAACCTTGGCTCGTGTTTGCTACATCTTTACGATGATTCAGTGTTGGATCGCCGCTACCGTCAAGCTGTTCGTCGCTGATGATCCAGTTGCCAGTTAGTGCTTGCTCTTGATCTGGGCTGTTAGCCACTTCAGTCATGATGGTATCAATACGATCCGTCAAGACTTGATCGACAAGGTAACCTTCACCGGTATTAGCGACAGTGATCTTGTATGAGATAGGTTGACCCGGTTGATACTTAGCATCAGGCTCAGCTATCGGTGTGGTTTCTTTAGTTACTACCAGTTGCCCCGACTTCGGAGTGATATAACCTTCTCGTAAACGAATCACTTTCGAGTCATCCAAGCCATGTCGCAGATAGGCGGTATTGGTAAAACGACCAATAGCGTCATCACGAACTTTACCTTGTAGGTGAATTCGAACAGCCGTGTACTTGTCACCACCACCGGTGCCAGCATCATCACGCCCTGCTATCTTGAGAGACTTAGCTGGTAAATCGATGTCTGGGCTGTTTTGCCCTACCAGCTTGTCTAGCTCTGAGAAGTCATTCGCGTTTGGATCTGACGGCGCAGAGTTGGCAAGAACATCATAATCAAAAGTCCATTCCGTCAACGCTGTTTGCATTGAGCCGTCAACGGTTTCGACTTCAAAACCGCTGATGATGTCTCGGATTGAGAACAGACCAGTATCCACATCATCATTAGTGATATCGATGTAGTAATTGACAGTACCACCCGGCACGTACTCAGGTGTATCCGTCCACTTATCAGCTAGGATATTCGAACGCCCAGGGTTGAGTACAATATCGTTGGTGTCATCACCATTCACTTGCGCCGTGTTAGTGATAGTTCCTGTCGCTGATGTAGAAACTCTGCCTTTCACATCGAACACGATACGCTCGCCAGGTCGAAGGTCGACAGTCGCATCCAATGGCACACTACCGTTGTAATTGCCTTGTACGTCATAAGAACCAACAGGTTCCACAGCTATCGCGGTTGTCCATTCAGAGAATGCGTCGTCGCCATCTTCGGTTTTGATGGTATGAATAGCATCGACAATACTCACATCATTAGCGATGCTGTCACCCGTGTTATCTAGCGTGACTTGATATTCAACATCACCACGAGGTGCGTAGTTACAACTGTTGCCATCACTTGAAGGAAGAGAGCACCCTGTCGATTCACCATCGGTATAAACCAAGGTTTTGAAGTAGTTGAGCTCAGCCTGTTGAGGTGGAATGGTTTCTGATTCCGCTGACTTATCTTCCGCCGTCACTCGGTTGGCTTCGATAGTACCTAAAGCGTCATCACGGATAACACCCGTTAGGTTGAACGTCAGCACTTCACCTGCAGCAATATCAGTTTCAATATTCAGGTTACGGTTTGGGTTATAGCTAGGAACATAGGTATCGGCGTTAGCATCAATACCATTGCCGACTTCGTGAGTGATATCGCCAGAAACAAAGGCAGATTCCATTGTTCCGCCAATAACCTCAACTTGAATATCCTCTACCGTGTCTTTGATCTGAATATCATTTGCCCAACCGTTTTCGGGGTTAGTAACGACAAACTCATACTCAACTTCGTCGCCCGGCAGATAAGTATCTCCATCGTTAAACGGATTACCATTAATCGACACCACGCGTTTTTCAACACTGATATTATTTCCAAGCGGTGTTAATTTAGCACTACGAACACTACCGTCGTAACTTGCCTTGTTGATGATTTCACCCAATGCATCCTCACGAATCACAGCATGGATGGTGAACGTTAGGCTTTCCTGAGGCGCGATAACAATGTCGTTATCAATATCGACGTTGTTGCCAGAAACAAAATCAATCGCATCCGTAATCGAATCAACCGCTGCCGTTTTTTCTAACTGCACTTCCCAACCAGACAAAAATGGCTGATCGACTGGATCAGTACCTGTCATCGAACTGTCTTCTGCAATGCGAGTTTGAATCGCCGAAATGGTATCTTCTAAACGATTTCCATATTCGGTGCCGTTACCTGTGTTCTTAATCTGAACACGGTAGTAAACCTCACTCTCACCTGTGGCTTGAGAGTACTCAGATTTGTCCGAAGAGAAACCAGCGTCATAAAATGCCTTTTTCGAAAACGAGACCTCGGGGTCCGACATCGACGCTGGTGGAGAAACGGCTATCAGTTGGTTCCCAGCATCTTCGTCAATGTAAGCGCGGTTAGTAAAGGAACCCACCGCTTTCGGACTGATTTTGGCTTTAATGACATAACGCACAAATGCCGACGACGTTGCACGACCAAAATTATCAGCCGAGACATCAAAGTGCGTATCAATCGGCTTATTGTCTTGAATCGAATTATCAACATCTGGGTTAGAAATCCCTGAGCTATCTGAAGACGTTTCAATCGTCCAACTATCAAATGCAGGGCCACGCGTTCCATCAAAGTATTGAGTGTTAATTTGGTCGATGTCATCACGCAAGCTCATATCATCAACATGGGCATTGGCGATGTTCTCAATTAAGATTTCATACTCGATGTATCCTCCTGGCATGTAGCTTGTCGCCCCAGGAATAGAGTTACCATCGGTATCGTAGTAAGCCAGAATGTTTTTTTCGAAATCGACTTTGCGTGCTTCTTGCTGAATATTGTGAGAAATCGTGTCGCCATCAACGGTCAAGACGTTAACGACACCGCCATTCGCTTTATCATTAATGGTCGCGACCACCTGATACTCGAACGTGGCTCCCATTGGAATATCCGCTTCGAGATCTAGATTGCTGTCTGTTGATGTATAAACCTTACCCGCACCCGCTCCGGCATCGACATACTCAGAGTCGGTACCAGAGGCGATAGAGGTAATGACCCATGTTGAGTACGCAGGCCCAGTTGTACCATCAACCAGATCTACCGTGATATCCTTTAAATTATCGACGATTGGTATGTCGTGAGCGTTACCTTTACCATCATTCTTAACCACCAAATGATAGGTAACCGTCTTGCCCGGTTCATAAACAACTTCATCGGTTGTCTTATCAAAATCTAGGTGATAATCATCAGGCAGCACCACGGTATCACGATAATGAATATCACCGGTCGCATCAGGTCTAACGATGCCTGTGACGGTGTAAGTCACGTCCTCTCCAGCATCGATATCAATAGAAGTTACGATATCGGTATCATTTTCAACATCGCCGTCTTTCGTGCCATCTGTTGTGCCTGCATTTGTAGGTTCGCTCTTAGCGACAGCAACTGTAAACTTATTGGTACCAGTTGTATCATCAAAGAAAGGATTGCCTGATGTGCCGTCTTGAAGCTCAACCGAGATATCGTTGATCAACTCATTGACGTCAACATTATTCCTGTAACCATGTCCATCTTGGGAGTTGTACTTTATGGTATAAGTCAGCTCATCGCCCGGAGAGTAACGGTTGATATTAGTTGTGCGAACCACAGTGCCGTTATTGTGTACTTGATGGTTTTCAGCCACAGCGCGTTTTGCATATTCACAATCATCAGTACAACCTAGATTGTCGTCGTGAATAAGTAACGCTTCATTGCGAATGATTCCACGGTCTCTATCAGTCACACCGTTCGACACCGCATTATCTTTAACCCGCGCTTTTATTCGAACCGTAACAAAACTATGTGCGTCGATAGAGAGAGGTAATTCAACATCTTCGGTTGTTTCAGAGCCAAAACCTGAGCCAGTATCAACCGACCAGAATTCAAACGGATTTTGATCAAGATAGTCTTCTACCTCACCATCTTTATCGTTCGCTAATGTTGTGGTGATCTCACTCAATCGATCTATAAAAATAAGGTTGTTGACACGAGTTTCGCCATTGTTACCAATCACGATGGTATACGTCAGGTCTTCACCCGGCGTATAGCGAACAACATCGGTCGTTTTAGCGAGTGATACATTGATATCATAAGTACTGTTTGAATTATCTATTTGCGCAGAAGAGCTGTGTTCACGGTCTGTGATTGGGTCATAAACATCAACACGGTTCGATACTTGATCTTCTTCGTAATCAGACTTAACCACACCACTCACCTCGTAGTGCACCCACCCTCCTGGGGTAATATCTACGTCAGTATCAATATCTGCATTATCAGAAACATCACCGTATCGAGAGCCCGGCTTATCACTGTCGGTTGAACCTACCACCGTCCAACTATCAAAGAAGTTAAGTGCTGAAATACTATCTTTTACGGTTGCATCATTTGCGTATCCAACACCTCGGTTATAGATATAGATATCAAATGTCGTGTACTCTCCTTCCACAAACTCAGAATTTTGAGCCGTCTTATCGACAACAAGGTTGGGTTCGTTTGGATAAGTGCGAACCGTATCTGAAAGGTTAGTATGAGGCCCAGTGACGTTAGCTGTATTGGTGAAAGCGCCCCAAAGAATTTCACTGTCGACACTGCGATCGAGTGTCCCGACAATGGTATAGGTGATGGTTGCACCTGGTGGGATTTGTGCAACAGCATCCAAGTCCTCACCGTCTAAGAATTTACCAGGGTCAGTAACGGCTTCTACCCAAGGAGAGGCTGCCTCTTTTTCAGCATTAATGGTCCACGACGAGAATACCGGTTTAGTTTCACCCGACTCATGAAGTAACTCAGCCTCTATTTTGCTGATTTCATCTTTAACATTGATGTTCGATGCAAAACCATTGCCGTCAGGGTTGGTAATGCTGATCGTGTAAGTCACTTCCTTTGTCGTATCGGTGTAAGCATTTTGCTCATTGTGACCGTCGACACGCTTATCCAAAATGAGATAATAGTCTCGTGGGTAAGCACCTCTATCAGAGTAAAGTACGCTGTCTACCGTTACTTCATTTCGAATCTCACCGTCAGCAATTGGGTTTACAACCGCGGCAATGCTATAAACGATCTTGTCGTGCGGAGCTAACTTAGCCTGCACATCCAGAATCTTTTGATTACTCTGATCACCTTCAATCTTATCGGTAAAACCAGGATAACTATTTGTCGACGTCGTCCCGTCAGAGGCATAAGATTTCGCCGTCACTTCCCAGTTCAAATATGCTTTGGTCTGTGTACCATGGATAGACTGAGTTGTAATTGACACTAAATCATCATAGACAGGCACATCGATCGCGTAACCATCACCGTTATTTTCTACTGTGATTTCATAGTTGAGAGTGCCACCCGCTGAGTAGTAACGAGAGTCCACTTCTTTCTGTACTTTTAGCTTGGAGTTAGGCATTTGCACGCCAGATCCTGACTCACCTAGGTTGTCTCCCAGACACAAACCAGCATCTGTACCATCATCGACAATCTGCCCAACACTGGTATCCGCTACTTTTGCTGTCAACTTGTAGCGAACAAACCCCTCAGGTGCTAGATCGACTTTTAGGTTGATGTCGTTCGTAGTCCAAGCCCCATAATTAAATGAGCCATAGTTAGAACCCTCACCGCTGCTTTCATCCACTTCCAGTTTCCACTCAGAGAATGCAGAATCAGTCGTGCCATCGGCTTGCTCTGTCACGATACAAGCGAACTTGTCGATCACTTCAACATCGTTTGCAAAAAAATCAGTGTCTTTGTTGGAAATAACAATGTCTTAGACCACTTCATTTTCACCCGATATTCCAGGCACATAAGTGGTATCCGTTGTGTTCTTGTTGCGGGTAATTTGGCTTGATGAAGACTTCAGAACTTCTTGCGTATCTAGAGGGTTAGTCACCACATCAGCAGAATCTGCCGTACCTTCAGCATCCAAAACGCGCGCGACAACTTTAGGAATTTCACCAATTGAAACTGGGCTTACATCGACCACTACCGAGTAAAGGATCTCCTCGCCAGGGTAAATAGAGACAATATCGTTCAATGATTTATTCGATTCAACGCCACTGGTGGCCAGTTCGGACGTGCTGTTAGGTCCAATAGTAATAACTTGATTTGACCAAGATTCGTAGGGGTTGCCAGTCGTGTCGTCAGCATTTTTGTTGTTGCTGATCTTGTTACCTAACTCTGTCTCAAGATCGGCAAGTAGCTGCTGAACAGAATAGTGGTAAGCGATACCCGAATTTTCTTGGTTGGAGACAGTAATCGTATAAGAGAACTCATCATCAACAAGGTAGTTCTCAGATTGGTTCAAGGTATGCGTCAGAGTGACATTAGGTTGTGTTGGTGGCGTGATAACTTCTTTTGCCGTCACCAAAGCATCACGTGTTTCTGCCGTGATACCGTCATTAACAATGTCGCCGACGAGTTTATCAGCAACAGTCGCTCGAATTTTGTAGGTGATGGATCCACCAATATCAATCGACGCATCATGGACAACCAAATCCCCTGAGGAGTTAAAGGTACCCGCATCACTTTCTCTACCTTCAACCTCGGCAGAGTTTTCATTATTAAAGAACGCGAGCTGAAGATTCCCATCAACGTTGAGTGTCTTGATGTCTGAAATCGCATCTTGAACATCGATCGTCTGAATGACCGTATCGCCAGTATTCGATACCTTGATGGAGTACGTGAGTTCACTTTTCAGTTGGTAATTTGTCTTATCTACTGATACCGCAACATCATGTTCATACAAACCTCGTTGAATGGATTCCGTATTTGATTCAACAGAATAGAGAGGCCCTGAACTTGCTCTTGCGACATTATCAACCGTACCCGCTGCATCATTGGAAACGGTGGCAGTCATCGTATAGGTCACCGACCCGCCCGCCGTAACACGTACGTCAGTCGCTTCTAAATTGCCAAAACGATTATAAGTACCTGACGACGAAAGAAGGGTCGACTGAGCTTGAATCGATGCTTGAGTAAAGGCGCTAACATCATTCCCTTGGTCGTCTGTGGTTAAGATATCTAATAGCTCATCTTTAACGTCAAAGTCATGGATGGTTCTATCCGACTCATTCGTTAGAACAAGCGTGTAAACCACTTTTTGGTCATTGTCATAAGACGCACTATCGACAGAAAGGTCCATGACTAGGCCTGTTGTGTCCGCATAGGAAGCGAATGGAATCAATAAAATGGATAAGAAAAAGGCAAGGTTGTATCTGAACATTAACGCGCACTTCACAGTAGATTGACAAGTCTCTAGGCGGATTGCCATAGATTTGACGTCACTAATTTGGCTTTTCGCCTTCTAGGGACATGCGCAACATACAGTTCAAACATCCAGAACAATTAACATCTATAAAAAACAATTTACAGCCGATGTTAAATGGCAGCCAAATGTCTAAATTAAAATTCGATTCAATCGAGACAATGATCAAAGGGTAAGTGTTTATAATGAGTGAATTTTCACAGTTGCTACGTAGCTTAAGAAAGGAACTTGAATTTACGCAAAAAGAATTTGCAACCTACCTAAACCACTTAGATGATGACTTTAATTCTATCGACGTGGTGACAATAAATCGCTGGGAAAACAACAAGGTAAAACCAACCACTTATAAAGCTCTGAAAATCCTGCAGTACTTTGGTGTTGATCTATACGACACAGTAAAAAGCTTTAATACTAAGCCAAAAGACACTCTAATTGATGGTTTTTTAAGCGAAGCTTTTGAATCATTTCAAAGTAGAATCTCGGCTGTTCAGGGGCTAAAAAAGCAATCAAACAGTGACTATTTTAAGTCACAACCTTTGATGTCAGAGCCCAGAGATATTGGTGTACTCAAAAGAATCCAACTACTTTCTAGATTCACTAAAGTTGATATTTCACCGCTAAACCTCATCGACCTATTTCTATATTACACAGAGAAAAAGGCTTACGGCCAAAAACTGATTAATATCGATGGTGATATAGTTAGCCACAATTTGGGTTTTTTCTTCGAAGAGCGTAAGTTTGATACCTTTAAGGCTAATGAATTAGATCTTAGAATCGCTTGCCCTCTGGATTCAAACAAAAACCTGAACTATTTGAATGTAAGCTCACACTCAGAAACAAAATATCATGCTATTGAAAATATAATTTCAGATATAAAACTGTTATCTCAGAGCAGTAACATAAAAACATACTCTGTTTTAGTAAAAGATCCAAATGCGATAAAATTATTCAAGAAAATTGGCTTTGAAGTATTCAGCTTTTCAAAGCCATCGCCTGAAAAATCTAATATTATATTTAAACGAAAATACTATTATTATTGTATAATGAGCATAGATAAAATAGATTTTCTCACTAATCGACACGTAAGATCATTAATCAAAGATGAGCTCCCTACTATGAAAGCATTTCCACTTTTACTGAAAGAGGTAAGAAAGGAACTGAAACTGACGCAGAAAAATTTTGCGGCATACATAAATCAACTAGATGATGAGTTTAATTCTGTCGATGTGGTCACTATCAATCGGTGGGAAAACAATAAAGTAAGGCCTAGCAACTACAAAGCGTTGAAACTATTAGATTGCCTCAACGTAGACCTCTACGCCACATTACAATCTTTTGATTCAGAGGAAGGTGATGATGGATCCTTGCTTGATGACTTTCTAATTGAACGCTTCTTCTCTTTTCAGAGCCGAATAGCCTCTGTAGCGAAGGCTGAAGGAAGTAAAGAAAATGACAGTTTTGATATTCAACCGTTAATGACAGACCAAAATGACAAAAAAGTGGTCGATAGAATCAAGCTCATCTCTCAATACACAAAAGTTGATCCATCAGCTCTGGACACCATTGATCTATATCTTTATTACCTAGAGAAAAAAGCTCACGGTAGAAAAATGGTCAACGAAAATGGCGATATAGTCAGTCATAGCCTTGGATTCTTTTTTAACCAAGACTTATTCGACGAACACCAGACAGAAGTATTGTCGGTTAAGCAGGCCTGTTCTCTAGATTCCAATCAGAATTTGAATTACCTAGTGGTGAGTTCACATTCAGAAAAGCAAGAACACTCCATAGCCAATATTCTTTCAGATATGAAGCTTCTCGCGAGGAACAATAAAATAAAAAAATTCTCGATGTTGATAAAAAACCCGAATGCATTAGATTTGATGAAGAGTATTGGATTTGAAATTTACAAATTTTCCGAACCAACGGAAGAAATATCAAACATTACATTTAAGAACAAATCATATCGATATTGCATCATGACGATTGATAAAATCGATCTGCTTAGTAATAAGCATGTTATATCATTCATTAATAAGTATGGTTGATTTTACATAAGCACTAATTATAAAAAAGCCACCGTATAAATGGTGGCTTTTTATTAACTTATATAAACATTTACCTATCTTGAATCGAAAGATAGGTAATATATGCAATCACGCCATCGGCATCAGTTGAAGAAGCTCCCCCTGAGAAACCCAAGTAATAAAATTTATTCATATCAATAGGTGTTGATTCCAAAGTCACATCAACTGAGCGTACCCAATTTTCTCTATTACTATCTAATGTATAATAAATTCGAATACGGCCTTCATCATTTACGATTCTATAATGAACGACACGTTCACTATGATGAGGCTGATCACCTTCGGCGATCTTTCCATCGCTTGTTGAGACCGTAATGTTGTTATAGTAATAGCCGAAAGCGAATTTTAAATAACGATTATCACCAGCAGGTACTCCAGCAGTGCCAACACTATTATTGGCCCCCCAACTGCATGAACCATATATTTCTTCATCACACCAAGAGTTAACATCTGGAGCTACGGAACTTACTTGCTGTAGCACGACATTAACAGCGCCAGCATTAGCTTTTGTAGCTTTTGTTCGGTCTACAGTAAAGACAATGTTAAACGAAGACCCCATGAAATTATTTCGAGATATAGATGTTATATATTGGTCATGCTCACCTAAACTTATCATTGTTCCTTCACTGCTAATAATCGGCTCATACATGTCTAGCTCTTTGGCACCCAGCACTTTAGAAATATTCCAATCATCAGGTTCTGTTGGATCATAGCCACCAATTTCTAGTGTAACAGGCACAAAATTAGGACTTTCACCGTGCTGAGCCATGACTTTATCTTCATAGCCGCCTGTAAACTCAAAAATCACAGTCGCAACGCCATCACTATTAGTTTCAGAAGAATATTCTGTTTGATCATTCTGAACTCCAAACCCGCCATTACCTTTAGTTCCCCAAAAAACAACGTCCTGATAAGGCGCAGGATTACCATCTGGGTCTAATAATATCGCAGAGATGAACCGAGTTGTACTGCGTCCATCCCCGGTATCATCGCTCGTCATATCAGCAACTGTAAAATCTTGAACCTTACCGTCCAAGTACACACATGTTGCATAACCTGAACCAGAAGAAGTATCGCCATTACTATAAGCACCATTCACCAAACTAACCAAGGATGCCTCATTGCTTAAAGTTTTATCAACGGTCCAATAAGGAGTAGATGTAGGCCAATTGTGATTCGCATATGGAAATTCAGTAGCTAGCGCTTCCAATTCCCGCGTTAACGGCAAGCGACCACTACGGTGCTCACAATAGGATTTTGCTTGTTCCCAGTTCATTTGCACTATCTGCGCATGTTTTGGGCCTTGAGAGCCATCTTCAACATTTACATTGATATAATCTTCGTTGGCGTAATCCGCCATGGCTTTTGACATTGGCGCTGAAAATGTAGCATCACCATTAATCACATCATCGAACACCGTAATATCTTCCCAATCTTGCACAAGACTAAAGTCAGGTTCTACTTCGATATAAACTTGACCAACAGCATAGCCTCCACGCCCGTCTGTCGCTGTATAAGCGACCTCATGTGGTCCCGCTTCTGACGATTGGAACGTAAAAGTATGCTCTGTTACTGAAGTGATTTCCGTTTCTGCGTTATAAGCGCGCACAGAATCCAAAATCACACTATCTTCAGCGTCTGATACATAGTCTGTTAAATCGATTTCAACCAACATATCTTTGGCAAGCTTACCTTCTCGAATATAGTCATTCGCAACTGGTGGTGTATTTCGAGTATCAGAAACGGCTACGTCAATATTCCCAAGCTTAGTTGACGATCCATCACTCATTGAGTACATAATTCGTGTCACACCAGTGTCTGTTGGCGTGTATATAACCCTATTGTTTAACGAGTCGACTTCAACTGAACCAGCGCCTAACAAAGTCACCTCTTCAGAAACCATATATGTCGACGTATCTAGTTCACTCTCTAGCTCCTCAGACAAGTCAATAGTGACTGTAGAATCAAGGTTAGTCGTTTCTGATAAGTTTGGCAGCGTATTATTTTCTGCCGTTTCGGAAACAGATACTCTTGCTAGCGATGAAGTTTTCCCAACGTAAACTTCTTGCTCGACTGGCTCTATGGTGTACTCAAATTGGCACTCGCCAACCTGACTAGACAAGGTTGTAAACGACATACCTTCGACTAGAGTTACTTCGCAGACATTCCCATGACTAACTTGCTCTACTGACGTTAAACGGAAGTCAATATCTGAATCTACCTTTACAATCGTTTGAGACTCAATATCAACTAGCGCTTTTGATTGAATAGCTGAAGCTTCAATAGACACCTCTGATGGCGAAGTGGGCTGTATCGGCTTAGAATCTAGAGTCAGAATCACCAGATCCACCACCACAAGCTGTCAGCGCTGAAATACTTAAAGCTATCACACTTAAATTTAGAACTTTCATAGTCATTCTTAATACGCTGCCATATCGAGTTCAGTTATTCGGTAATTCTTGGATGGGTCGGAATTTTTGCCCCCAATAGAAAGCCAATAAGGTTGTGATAAATCGACATCGCCTGATATATCAAAGTGACCTGATTCTTGTGCAGGCCTCTGATCTGTGGTCGACGTGTAAACGTAAACTCTTTGGTCACGTTTATCGAACCAATAGAAACGGTCAGAATCACGCAAGTTCATACTTTGTGAGCTAGAGACCTGTCCCCCTTCAAATAATGAAACAGACATGGATCCATACAAATTTACATTCAAACCAAACGCTGATGGCTCATTTTCGGGGTATGGTCTGGTATTCCCTGTGTCAATAACCCCATCTTGTTGCCATGTCGTTTGATCGGTTCCTAATTGTTGAATAAGCACTGAAAACTCCCCCCTTGACGAGGTGCTATCGCTCTGAACTCTAAATCGAATCACGAAGTTGTCACCAAGAAACGGCATTTTATATATATGGAATAACTTGCTATACCCAACATCCGGCATAAGCATTAAACCAGCAGCATCAGCACGGTAAATGTCTTGACTCCAATATTCGTTACTATCCCAAAGAGAAGGGTCAGTCACATCTATCGCCAACGCATCCTCAGCAGGTATGAACGGGTATAATTCGTCATGCGAACTGACACGTACCGCAAGTACTTCTTTACTGAACGAAATATCAAAATAGGCATCTTCCAACAAACCAACTTCATTCACGTTTGTTGTAGTCATTGGTTCTCGATTTAAAAACACACCTCGTTCATTGATAGATTCGAGCTCGACGTCCGCAAAAGGGGCAACATTACCGTCAGGGTCATTTACCTGAACCTCATATTCATAGCGATTCGACACCCTTTCACCTTCAATCAGCTTCGTCGAAAAATCACTCACGCTCGGGTTACTTAAATCAACACATGTCGTGTACATAGCAACAGTTTTTGATTGATTGCCAATTGAGCCATCATTTAAGTGAACAGTGGCAGCATTTGTTTCACTGACATTATCCGCTGTCCAATACTTCTTACTTGTAGGCCAATTGTGGTTGGTGAATGCACTTGTTTCGTTGGTGACGAGCGTTTCAAGTTCTCGTTGTAGAGGCAGACGACCGCCTCGCACTTTGCAGTATTGGCGCGCTTGGCTAAGGGTTTGAGTGGTAATTTCAGAGTCTTTCAAACCTTGTGTGCCATTCTCGACATACGTGCCTGTATAAGGGGTATTGACGTAGTCCGCATACACTTTTGTCATTGGCGCGAAAAAGCGGATGTCTGAACTGATCACAGGATCATGAGTGACAATATCTTCCCAATCCTGAATCAACGAGAAATCTGGTTCGACTTCGATACGCGCCACTCCAGTGGTGTAGCCACCCATGTGGTCGCTTACGGTGTACGCCACATCGTGCGGACCAGGTTGTGTAGACGAGAACTCAAACTTGGTGTTGGAGATACTAGCTGGATCGTAAAGTGATGTTGTTGAATTGAAGTCCTGCACGCCGACCAGCTGTACATCATCGAAATCCACATCTGAGATATAATTGGTTACATCCACCACAATGTTTTCACCCAATAACGCTAAATCACTAAAGGCGAAATCTTCCGCTGTGGGTGCGGTATTGTAAGTATCTTCTGAAGTCGCAATTGACAGTGAGCCCTGTTGAATCGACTCACCGTTTTGGTAGCTGTAATACACCTCAGTTTGACCTTTGGCCGTTGGCGTAAATTCAATCTGATGTTCGCCAGAGACGCGAGCTGTACCTGAACCTAGGCTAATAACACTGTCCTGCAGGGTGAAGTCATCACTCGGTAACGATGAACCTAGCTCGCTCTCTAGATCAACAACAATCACCTGTGATTCGATAGTTGATGCTGTAATACGAGGAAGTGTGGTAGAAGCATAACTCTGCCCCATCGCAACACGAGCGTATGAGGTTGCCATTGAGGTGCGGGCAGCAGTCGTTACTTCATACTCGAACAAACAGTCGTTAACGTCAGACGAATAGACATTGAAACTACCTTCACTAATACCTTGAACTTGGCAAGTATCACCAAATAGAGAGCGGGCGCTGGTTACAACAAAGCCTTGGTTATTCGATGTATGAACATGCTCAGTAAGGTCGATCGCGAAGCTTTGTTCTACTAGCGAGTTATCTTGAATATCTTGCGCACTAATAGAGGCTGATTCTGTTGGAGATGCCATAATACCTTGCTCTCCATCGGAGTTAGACTCACTACCACAGCCTGTTAGCAAAACCGCTAAACTGACTGAAGTAAACACATTTAGTGTTGAATTCCGTTTCAACAAATCACTGTTGAATAGGTACATTAAAAGCACTCTGATTAATGAAGTAGAGCTGTATTGTGGACTTTGTCTCACTTCTACTCCATTAAATAGCTATGATTCATTATTAAAAATTAAACCATTGAAAATTAAGACTATTAATTAAAAATTCATTTCCTTTCAAACATCTAAATTTTTCTAAACCTCGGTATTAAACTTGAGAAAGACTGTTTAATAAACATTCAATCACATTTAGTTCATTCCCTCGTTGTCCCAAACCATACTTCGCACTCTCTCATCAACAGCGAGTCACACATCATGTACAGCACTGAAATTGAAAATGTCTATGCGCTGGCGTTTGAACATCAACACTCCTTCGAAGCTCTAGAACTTTTACAACCTATGGTTGAACATTCAAGAGAAACCTTTGAGCATACAATTCGAGTTTGTTCATTGTCATACGAATTTGGAAAACACCTTGGACTCGCTCCACAACAGCTGGAGCTTATTTTTGATGCTGCGTTAGTTCATGATTTAGGTAAGCTAAAAACACCACCCGCAATCTTACATAAATCAGGGAAACTGACACCGTTAGAACGTCAAGTAATGAACCAACACGTTCAATGTTCTTACTTCATGACACAAGACATACCACACCTAGAATACGCCTCTATTTTAGGTTCGTTACATCATGAACGATGGGATGGGAACGGCTACCCCTTGCGGCTGAAAGGTGACGAGATACCTTTTGAAGCACAAATAATTGCAATTGCAGATACATGGGATGCGATGACATCGACACGATCTTATCGAGAAGGGATGCCAATTAAAAAGGCATTGAGAATTTTGTTTTCTGAACGTCAGAAGGGGCAATTTAATCCAATGTTGCTCGACAAATTTATTACTTTTATCACAACGCGTTGATCAGACCATGATTAATATACTGAGGATCATACTCAAACCTCTGAGATGTTTATATGAAAATGTTACACAGTTAAGCCTTCAAAAAGAGCGCCTTGGTACACTATGGAGCGCTTCAATCTACAAGCGTAATTTATCGTTCTTAATCGTGCCGATACGATTAAATTTATCAGCACAGAAAACAGAATCCCTCGTTAACGTACCTCAGTTTGGATATAGAGTAGCGCTTCATCAAGACCCTCACCCAAGGCTTGGACCAACGCTTCATAGCCATCCGCTTTTAAGGGAACCTTGATGTCGAAGGTGCTTCGTGAGATTTCAGTATCATCTTCCCCCATTAACACCCAAGTTCCTTTCACTTCAGCATTACCGGTATAAGAACCATTGAACTGCTCAAAGGTAATCGTCAACTCTTTGTCTACCGCTTCCTTCGCATTGGAACTGTTGACCCTCTCTTCGAGCAACCCTTCAAGGTTCTCGGCCCAAACATGTTTACGGGCAGACACCAATTCATTTTCAGACTTACGATAAGCTATTCCTATCGTGTCGAGGTAATCAGGCAGTTCTACCCTTGTTTTTACCTTAAAGATGGGCTTATCCAGCGTACTTTCAGGCAAGAGATAGGAGTTAGTGCCATCAGTAGGAGTCGCACATCCCAAGAGTCCGACCGACATAACCAGTGATATAAATAGCTTTCTCATTACTCCACTCCCTTAACTGGAATCGGGTCTTCTTCCACATCGCTGCCAAACACCAACGCATTCGGTTTATCATTCAATATTTTGATCAATGAGCGAAGCTCTTTAAGCACATGTTCTAACTCTTCAGATGCACTGATCAATTGCTTGTAAGCGTCAGAATCATCATCGTAACTTTCTAATGTCGCCTCTAGTTGCTTCATGGTTTCACTGAGATCTTGAGGTAATGCTTTTGCGCCCTCGCTATCGAGTAATTCATCCATACTCTTCAAGGTGGTGTCTAAAGAGGCAAGCGAGCCATTTAAGTTAGTAACAGTCGCATCCAGCGGAAGCTCGTTAATCTTGGTTAGAAAATCGGTGATCTGCTTCTGAATCTCGGTGAAACCACCTGGCACGACGGGGAATACAGGATAGCCATCAAATTCTGTCGGCTCGTACGGAGCTTCATCTTCATAAAAATTAATATCGACAAACAACGCGCCCGTGAGCAAGTTACCTGTTTTCAACGTCGCCCTGAGCCCCTCTCCCATTTGAAGAACGACTCGTTTAGCAAAGCTATCCGCGTTCAATCCTTTAAACACTTCGGAAACACGCTCGATTTCGAGCTTAATTAGGATTGGAATACGATTCGACACCTTGCCATCTTTATCCATACTAATCTGTAGCGGCACCGTATCCACCGTACCAATCCGGACACCACGATACTCGACTGGTGCACCTTTCCTTAAACCTCGAACCGACTCTTCAAACAACAATACGTAGTCAATTGAAGTGGTGTATTTGCCTTGCAATACCGCATCGTAGTTATCGTAAAGCGTATACTCGTGTAGGTTTTCTTTGATCTGTAACCCCGGTTTAATGCTCTCTGCGACATCAAAGCTCACACCGCCAGTCAATATACTTTCTATCGATGCGAAGTTGACGTCTAAGCCATTCGCACCAAACTTCACATCAATTCCGGAAGATAACCAAAACTGAGTCTTTTCGAAAATCAATCCATCGTAAGGAGCAAAAATAAACAATTGGTATTTGCCCTCTTTCTTTTGATAATCGAAACTCGTTTTTTCAACACGGCCAACAACAAAACCATGGTGTAATACAGGCTCACCAACATTGAGTTGATTCGCCTTGTTGTGTGAAACCACCACTCGTATACCTTTGGTATCTGGCCCTGCCACCGGAGGCGTTTCTAGCACATCAAACTTCGATTGAGACTCTCTCGATTTACCCGGCTTCAACTCGATGTATGACCCGGATAAAATGGTCTCTAACCCACTAATACCATCGGTACCGACATGGGGCTCAACCACCCAGAATTGAGTTTCTGTATTAATCATGCGGGTGGCTTTCTTGTCTATCTGAGCTTTCGCTATGATGTATTCATAGTTTTCACTTAGCGCTACATCGGTGATGGTTCCCACGTGGACATTTTTAGACTTAATCGCTGTTTTTCCCGCTTCAATGCCCGAGGCATCCGGTAAGATCAACGTTATCTCCGGCCCACGATTATTGAAGTACTGAAACAACATCCAGCACCCAACCAATACCGCGATAATCGGCACAATCCAAACGGGTGAAATCTCACTTTTTTTGGCTACTTCTGCATCTGAAACGTTTTGTCTATCCATATTTCCCACACCTCTTAGGGGAGATTACTTCCATATAATTCGAGAATCGAAAATCATCGCTGACAACATGGTAAAGATGACTACCGACGCGAAAGACAACGCTGCTGGCCCCGGGTAAATAGCCATGACCCCGTCGAGTTGAACCAACGCGACCAAGATAGCGACAACGAAAATATCTATCATCGACCAACGGCCAATGAACTCAGTGACACGGTATATTTTGAGGAAACGATTTGCCTCATGCGGTGGAAGCCCTTCAACCCTTTTGGCGTTCCAATACAAATAAGCTAAGGCGACCATTTTGGCCATTGGAATAAACACACTCGCAAGAAGAATGACCATAGCGACAGGGTATGAGCCCATATTCCACAATATGATCACCCCCTCGATGATGGTTGAACCTTCACTCGTTCCGAACGCAGACGTATACATCATTGGGTATAGATTTGCTGGGATATAGAAAATGATGGCTGTGAACAGTAGAGCCCATACTATCTGAAGGTTTTTGGTTGGATTAAATCGATGCAGATGAACATGACAACGAGAACATTGAGTTAAGTTGTCATCATATAGGTGGACTTGCCCGCAAACATGACAGACCAAATGATCATGCTGTTGAAAAAGGCCACCAGCGGTGTCGCTATTCAAAGCTTTGAGTGGTATTAACTTATCCCAAATCCAATCAAAATCGACTAATGACATTGTCTTAACCACTAACATGGCGTAGATAGCAAATGCCCAAAAAGAGATGCCCATAGAGACATCGGCTAGAGCGGAAATTTTAATTAAACTGACGAGAACACCAATCAAAAATACATCCACCATCAACCACGGTTTCACCCAACTCAATGTTTTTAATACAAAGATAGCCAAACGGCTCGGCTCGTAAGCGTGTTTTGATTTCCTTTCTGTTAATGCATAAAACCAGATAACACTAATAAGAAAATAAGCAGGAAGGAAAATAACCGCGAGAAACAATAGCGCGGCAATCGAAGTATTATCGAGGCGGTTCATCATTTCGACGGCTTGATACAAGGTTATTTGTTGACTGATACCTTGCACACTAAAAGACATATAAGGGAAGATCAGGCTCATCACCAGCGTAATTAAACTGGCCGATGCGTAAGCCATCACACCCTGCCCTTTACTTGCTCCAATACTGCATAAAGTATGTTTACAGCGAGGGCACGATGCCTCACTTCCCGGAGCTAATTCGTGGAACTGGCTGACTAACCCACACTCGATGCATGATTTGGTACAAAGATCAGACAATAATTAAACCTCTTAGCATTTGATAAGCAACTAGACACTAAGATTAACTATAAGTAAGGGTTTGATTTTTCGCCAATATCTACACAATTAAACGAACACGATAGGGTAGAAATGAGAGATAGAAAGGAGATGACTGCTTAGCCATCCCTTTAGAGTAGTCGGGGTATTCAGATGAAAGCCTCACACCAATTAAACAAAACTCTGTTTCAACTTCTCTTCCAACGCTTGAATACAAAGTTTAATGGCGATAGGTGTGTTCGAAGCAAATGGGTTCAACGCATAAACGGTGTTAGTGGGTAATTGAAAACTTGGCATGATGTCGACCACCTCATCGGATAGCTGATGAAGGTAGAAGTCTGGAATCACACCAATGCCAACGCCTGATTTGATTAAGGCAAGGCAGCTGTGAAATGAGTTAGTGGTACAACTGGCTTGCTGTTGGTAGACAAAGTCTTGTTCGCTTTGAGAACTAAAGTGATGAGTCACTTGTTTTCCTTGCCATGAGTTAGCGATATAAGGGATAGATTCAAGCTCTCTATCTCGCATGCCTTCGACGCCACACAACACGTCTTTAAACTCGCCCAAGCGTTTCTGCTTTAGGTTACTGTCACGAGAACTGCCCACTCGTACTGCGAGATCAATATCGTGCTCCATGAAATCTAAGTGCTGATCATCGCTGATCAGCTCTGGTTTTAACTTCGGGTATTGCTTCATCAAGTCTGCAACAACAGGCGCGACCAATAAATCCATCAACGCATTCGGAGCAGTAATTCGAATTCGACCTTGTGGCTCTTCTAGCTCAGCTTTGGCCATATCCCAAGCCGAGTCAGCAATCACGTTAATGTCTTTGCAACTCAAATAAAAACGTTCACCCATACTAGTCAGAGTTTGTCTGCGTGTTGTGCGCTTGAGAAGTGAAGCCCCTAGCTCTTGTTCCAGAATTTTGAGGTGCTGACTGACGACGGACTTAGACAACTCAAGCTTTTCAGCCGCAGCTGATACTGAACCCTGCTCTACGATGTGAGCGAAAATCGACATCTGCTTTAGCTTACTCATTCCATTGTTCTCTTTTTACATACAGTATTTTCTATTATCTCTGTTTTTCAATTTAATTTCCAAGACTAAACTTAATCCAACTTATCGAGACACCCAAATCAAAGACGCAGTGTTTGAAAGAAGACTGCTATGGAGAAAAGCAATGTTAAACAACCAAGTATTAGAAGCATGTAAGCAAGGCATTAACACATGGCAGAAAGCATTCAACAGCCAAGATGCAAAAGGTTGTGCAGATCAGTACACTGAAACGTGTGTGATGGAAGCTCGTCCATTTGGTACCTTTGAAGGTCGTGAAGCGATTCAAGCATTTTGGCAAAACATCATCGACCAAGGCTTCAAAGACGTCGACTACACTGATGTTAAGTGGGAAGAACACCCAGAAGGCGGCTATATTCTGACGGCCAGCTGGACAATGAACAAAGCGTTTGGTGTTGTGCATCGTGAACACTGGGCTTTAGAAGCCGATGGCTGCGCTCGTCTAGTAAGTGACGATTTTGAAGTTCAAGGCGAACGCTAGAGCTAGAAGCTCAAGAATAGAAACAGAAAACAAAAAGCCAGCAATCCAAATGGACTGCTGGCTTTTTTAATGTTCACTCTTGTCGTCTTATCACTTCATTTGAAAGCAACTTAGTAGATCTACACAATCACTAAACACACTCATAGTATCCAATTAAAGTGTTAGGCTAGCTAGACCAAGTGTGAGTGACCGTTATAGTGAAGCTTGCTTTGCTTCTGCAATCCAAGCATCAAACGTATTTTGGTTCGCTTTAATCCAACCGTTAACGTGTGCTTCGATATCCGCAGAGCTGTTTTTACCTTTGCTCATCATCATGTTCTGAGCACTTACATCATTGATGTTAAGTTTGATGATTTCGAAAAGCTTCGCTGCTGACGGGTTGTTCTTGGCAAACTCTTTGTTAGCAATAATGCGCATTGAGTTCATTTCGAAGCCGTAGTTTTTACCATTAGACAAAGTAGTATCAACATTCGCACGCTCACCAGGTAGTGAAGAGAACGGAACTTCTAGCCATACTACGTCTTCGTTAGGCACCAATACGCCACTCACCCAGTAAGGTGTCCACGTGTAGTAAAGGATTGATTCACCTTTCTGGTAACGTGAAATTGTGTCGGCAATGATCGCCGCATAGTTACCTTGATTATGAGTTACCGTATCGTCCAGTTTGAATGCCGATAGTTGGTGTTCGATAACCATTTCACAGCCCCAACCTGGGTTACAGCCTGTTAGGTCTGCTTTGCCATCACCGTCTGCATCAAACAGCTTCGCAATTTTTGGATCGGTTAACTGACCAATATTAGTGATGTTGTACTTTTCTGCCGTTTTCTTATCAATTAGGTAACCTTGAGCGGCACCACTAACATACTGACCTTCGCGGTAGAATTTGTCATCGCCACCTGCCATTTTGTATTTATCAGCGTGTAATGGGAACCAACCTACGGTTAGGAACGTTGCATCACCTTTTGCAATTGAGGTGTAAGCTACGTTGTAGTCCACTTCTTGTGTTGATTTCACGTCGTAGCCAAGCTCTTCTAGAGCACGGTTAACAATCAGTGTTTGGAACGTTTCTTCAGCAACTGAAGATTGAACAGGCTGAACTGATACACCTTCACCTGGCAAACTTGCTGCCCACACGTTCGTTGATACAGCCAGTGTCGAAACGATGCTAACGGCTAGTTTGCTCTTCCATGAATTATTCATTGGTGTTTTTCCTTAGTTGTAGTTCTGATTGTTTACCGCGATTTAAAGCTTTTAGCACAAGGGAAACAGGCCCCATGTGATACCAGCGTAATTTTGTATTACCTGCATTTACCCCGAGAACTTGGGTAATGCGGTCAAGTAGGATTGCCAAAATAACAATGCCTAGACCACCAACAGCGGCCAGCCCCATATCTAAACGGCCGATACCTCTCAGTACCATTTGACCTAAACCGCCTACCGCGATCATTGATGCGATAACCACCATAGATAGCGACAACATTAGTGTTTGGTTTACGCCTGCCATGATGGTTGGCAATGCTAATGGCAATTGAATTCGATATAGCATCTGCTTTTTGCTTGCACCGAATGAATGACCCGCTTCGATCAAATCTTCCGGTACCTGCTGAATACCCAGGATGGTTAAACGTACCACTGGCGGCAATGCGAATATGATGGTTACCACGACACCCGGAACGTTACCGATACCAAACAACATTACGATGGGTACGAGATAAACAAAGGCTGGCGTCGTTTGCATGGCATCGAGAATTGGGCGTACAAATTTAGCCGCAGTATTGCTGCGGGCGAGCCATATCCCCATGGGTAAACCAATCAACAGGCAGAAGAAGACCGACGTCATAACCAGTGAAAGTGTGGTCATCGCTTCAGACCAAGCGCCAATCAAACCAATGAACGTCAAAGAGACTGCAGTAGCCACACCAAGCTTCAGATTTGAAAACTGCCATGCGACGAGAAACAAGATGATCAACATGAACGGAGCTGGTGTAGACACCAATGCCGTTTCAAATGAACTCAAAATGAAATCGATAGGCACACGTATTGCCTGAAATAACGGGCGTCCGTGTTCAACTAGCCAATTCAATCCAGACTCAACCCAAGTATCAACAGGCAGAACTGCTTCTGCAAAAGGATTAAGTGGATCAAAAGGAATGGTTTCTACAGTTTCGCTGCTTAGCCAATCTGCCGATGGTGAAGTATCTGCGGCTTGGCCCCAAGGATCACTTGCAGGTTGAGCTGCAGGAGCCGATTGCGACCATGGGTCATTATTTGTTTGTTCCGACGACATGATCTATCCCTTATCCAATGTTTGTAGCAGTCGTGATTTCGTCACAACGCCGAAGTAATTACCCTTATCGTCCACAACAGGTACGGAATAAGGCACGCCACCCACAAGGCCGAGTACATCATTGATTGGTAAATCTGGATTGAGAGTTAAGCCATCATCTAGCTGTGCGCTAACTAATGATTTGTTCTCTTTATGGGCTTTACGAAGGGATTCGATAGACACAATGCCTGAGTAGTGACTGCTCTTCTCAACAACGATGCCGTATTCGCGGTCATTATCCATCAAGATTTGTAGGGCGGACGCTGGGCCGTCATGCTCTGACTTCTTAAATACCGCAGCAGGCTTCTTACGTGCAATGTCTTTCACAGTAAGAACACTTGCTACATTCACGCCACGGAAGAAAGCTTCAACGTAGTCGTTCGCTGGGTTATTTAAGATCTCGTCAGGAGTACCCACTTGAACCACTTCGCCATTTTGCATAATCGCAATTCGATCACCGATACGCATCGCTTCATCCAAATCATGCGAGATGAAAACAATCGTTCGTTTATCGTCATTTTGAAGTCGAATTAGCTCGTCTTGCATTTCAGTACGAATCAAAGGATCGAGCGCAGAAAATGCTTCGTCCATTAACAGAATATCGGGGTCGCAAGCTAGAGCACGAGCCAAACCTACACGCTGCTTCATACCACCAGACAACTCATCTGGGTAAGATTCCGAATACGCGCCAAGACCTACTCGCTCTAACGCTTCAAATGCTGACTGCTTTCGCTTATCGACTTCAACACCCGCTAGCTCAAGACCAAACGCAGCGTTTTCAATTACTGTCATGTGAGGCATCAATGCGAAGTTTTGGAAAACCATAGAGATGTTGTTGCGACGGACTTCGCGGAGTTCATCTTCTGAGATGTGGGCAATGTCTTTGCCTCGAAGAAGCACATTACCTTTGGTAGGTTCAATCAAGCGGTTAAGAAGGCGTACTAGGGTTGATTTGCCAGATCCTGACAGTCCCATTATTACGAAAATCTCGCCTTCTTGAATGCTAAGAGAAACATCGTTAACGCCGATCGTTAAACCTGTTTCTTCGAAAACTTTATCTTTGTTCGCGCCTTCATTAATCATTGTAAAAGCACGGTCGGTGTCTTCACCAAACACCTTGTACAGTCCCTTAACTTCCAGTATGGGATCCATGTAATCTAATCCTTTCTTAGTTATTTAAACTAATAGTTATTTAAACTTTAAAATGGTTATTTAAACCCGAAAAACGATTAGCACTCTAAGCAATTAAACCCTGTAAATCAAGGGGTCTCGTTCTGTAAAAACAGAACGGAACCGGTAAAAAACCAACCAGAACCAAGATTAAACACCAAACAAAAGCTAAGCAAAACACTGATAATAAAGGAATTTAAATCACAAGTAACATCTACGATATTATGTATTACTTACTGATAGATTATTGAATATTTATTTCACATTAGAACAATTAATAGGCTGGATAGACCAAGAATACGTACAAATAGTTCGTGCACAAATAATTCGAATACAAACTAATTAACGACGATTTTGGCGTCACCTCAAAACTGGAGATTAGCTCTCTTGCGAGGGTCAAATACTCCGCAGCCTTTGCTTATACAACACGAAGGGTCTGCACAAAATCAACGAGGAAAAATAGGCATTCAAAGTGATAAGTCAAACGAATAGAGGAGCAAAGAATCACCGCAAAAAAGTAGAAACAACCGGTAAAACAGAACCCAATTAGGCACGGTTAAAATTGATAGAATTATCTTTAATATCCAGAACATAACGCCGACTGTGACGCTTGCTGCAAACTCTTGAATGTCGATTACCTAAGCCAAAAGACAACTTGTAGAGTAGTCATTGCTGAGCCATTATTTATAGAAGAAATGGAGATACTTTCCGCGATAATTAAAGAAAAGGACAAGGCACTCGAATGATAAAAATGTTGGTGTGTGACTTTGATGGGACGCTTGATGGAGGTTCATCTCATGGAGTTAATCAATTATTTGACTACTTAACTGAGCAATCTGATATCCAATTTATCATTGCGACGGGAAGAACTCTACCCTCTATTAGAGTGGGATTGGCGTCGGATAACTACCCGAAACCACACAGTATTATCAGCGATGTGGGCACCAGAATTCACCACGACCACTCCCAAAAGCCGGATCATGTTTGGCATAACCAATTAGAAGCGTCGTGGAACAAATCAAAGGTAGAGTCAGCACTTGCGCCACTCGATTTCATGGGAGAACGCTTAGAGAACCATCAAGGCGACTACAAGATTACCTTTGAAGGAAAACTGTCTAAGCCTCAACACGAGCTGATCGAATCGAGCTTGAAATCACACGGATTGGATGTACACCTCACCTACTCTCACGATTGGTATTTGGACATCACACCGAAGGGTGTCAACAAAGCGACTGCGATTCATCACCTGCTCAAACAACATGATTTGAGCGTTGATGAAGTGTGCGTAGCGGGTGATTCTGCTAACGACACCTCTATGCTAACCATAGAGGGCGTAAACTCGATCTTGGTGGCTAATCATTACCCTGAGGTCGCTCACCTATCGGATAGAGACAACGTGTATACCAGCAGAGCAACACACGCTGAGGGTGTGTTAGAGGGGCTCAAGTACTGGCAACTACGCACGGTTTCTGGCAGTTAAAACTGGCAGTTCTGGGCTTTATTGTCCTTACTTCAGATACTAACTTCGCATCTTTATTTCCAACCAGGAAGCCAATGTTCTTTGTCGGTCAAATCCCGCCAATTGATGGCTTCCTCTCGTTTGGTCATCACCGCTTCTATTAAGCAACGAATCACCTCCCCTTCTTCGAATTCAACCTCAGTAATCATGAAGTGTTTCTCCTTCTTTACTGGGCTAACCGCTGTCCATTTACTACGAAGTAACTTCTTTGGGTTGATCCGATTCATGATCTTATCTCTCGCTGTGATGTCGTTGATTATTATGGGTTGTCTAGCCGACACAGAGTAATAGTCTTTATCGCGAGAAAAGGATCATAAAAAAAGCCAGCGATTAGGCTGGCTTCGTTCAATTAGCTATTTCTCGTTAAAGATTAGCCGTTTTTAGGTGGGTCAAATGCCGTCAGTTCTAATACTGGACCTGTGTATTTCTCAATCTTCACAAGCGCAGAGTTTGCAGCACAGCCATTCGCCAAACGAGAAGTCGGAATATCCAACGTGAGTACGTTACAGCCGCCGTTTTTACATAGACCTGAGTCTTTATCTAAATCGGGCCAACCACCTTCATGGATACATACCGAGCCTTGCTTGATGCCATCCGTCACTAATGCACCCACCAAAACTTGTCCACGCCCATTGTGTGCACGAACCAAATCACCTGTTTTGATGCCACGAACTTTTGCATCTTCAGGGTGAATAGAAATCGGCTCACGGTCAGCGATCGCATACTCTTCACGGATCTTCGCGTAGTTGAACTGACTGTGCAGACGATGCGCGGCGTGCGCTGTCATCAGTTGCAGTTCTCCATCTTTAGCATTACCGGTGTATTCTGTTGGTTCCAACCAAGTTGGATGCGCTGGGCAATCTTCTAATTGGTAAGCTTCAATCGTTTTCGAGAAGATTTCAATCTTACCACTTGGCGTACCCAATGGATTCATGATTGGGTTATCACGGAAATCAGCGTAACGAACGAACTGTGCGTTCTTCTCGTTCCACTTCATTTCGATCAGCTGATTATCTTCCCAGAACTTGCTGAAGTTTGGCATTGCAACACGTGCAGCGCGGCCACCTTGTTGCGCTGCTTTATAAAAGCCATACAACCATTCCATTTCAGTCTTGCCTTCGGTGTACACATTGTGTCCACCAGGAGCAAGTAGCTCAGCCATATCAGCAAACACGTCAAAGTCGTTACGCGCTTCGCCTTGAGGTTCAACGGCTTGTTTCATTGGCACTAAGTGTTGGTTACTGTAATCACCTGTCATCGTCAGATCGTTGCGCTCAAACGATGTTGTAATAGGCAGAACAATATCCGCGTGCTTAGCAGCTGCTGTCCAGTAAATCTCTGAAATAACAACCAGTTCCGGCTTCTGCCACGCTTTAATTAAACGGTTTGTGTCTTGGTGATGAGTGAAGTTACCACCGCCCGCCCACCAGATCATTTTGATGTCAGGGAACACACGGTCATGACCATTATGCTTGTACGCTTTGCCCGGATTTTCGAGGGCTTCAACGATACGAGCAACAGGGAACGAATTGATCACCTTGCCTGTTGCAGACCAGCCACGCTCATCACTACCCGCAACAGCACCTAAAGATGCGGACATTGCAGGCAATACGCCAGCGTCACGAGATGGGTTACCACCATTTGAGTAGTGGTAAGAGAATCCGAAACCGCCACCTGGTAAACCGATTTGACCTAACATCGCTGCGAGTGTCACCAACATCCAGTGACGTTGCTCACCAAATTGTTGACGCTGAATACCCCAACCTGCCATTAACATCGTGCGGTTGCTACTGAAGATCTCGGCAAGTAATTCAATCTGCTTAACAGAGACACCACACACGTTAGATGCCCACTGTGCATCTTTCACCACACCGTCTTCTTTACCCATCAGGTAATCTTCGAATACGTTGTAGCCCGTTGTGTATTTTTCAATAAATGACTTATCGTGTTTATCTGTTTTAACCAGTGTATGGGCAATACCCATCAACATCGCAACATCAGTCATTGGGTGCGGAGCAATCCACTCTGCGTTGTCACCAAAAAACTCGATAGTTTCAGAACGCATTGGATCGATAGCAATCACGGTTTTGCCAGACTTCTTCAATTGATGGAAAAACTCAAGACCTGAACAGTCTGTTGAACTCCAAGCAATCTTCAAAGTGTTCATTGGGTTTAGACCCCAAAGCACGACTACATCACTGTGCTCTAGCACCATTGGATGTGTTGTTTGTTGCTCGTATACTTCAATCGAGCCCACAACGTGCGGCATGATAACTTGCGCAGCACCTGTTGAGTAATCACCCATGTGGCCAGAGTAACCACCAGCCATACCCATGTAACGTTGAAGTAAAGTCTGCGCCTTATGAAGCACACCACTAGAACGCCATCCGTAAGACCCAGCAAAAATAGCATCTGGTGTATTGTTTTCACGAATACGCATGTGTTGTTCGTGTATCAATTTGTACGCTTCGTCCCAAGACACTCGAACAAACTCGTCATCACCACGAGCTGCTTTAGGCGCCAGTGGATTATCTAAGTAGCTCTTGCGCACCATTGGGTATTTAATGCGAGCTTTGGTATGAACTTGGTCAGGGCCTGTTGTTTGTAGGCTATTTGCAACCGTTTGTGCTACTGCATTCGTTGTAGACACTAACTTGCCGTCTTTCACTTCACACAACATCGGTCCCATACGACCAGCCGTAAGAACACCTTTACCACGCGTCTCTGATGAAGCTACGGACACTGGGGAAAACGACGTAAAAGCCATTGCACCAGCCGCCATACTTGTGCCTTTTAGAAATCCGCGACGTGTAATATCTGTCATTTTTTATTCCTTATTATTAGTGGCCAACAACGTCTTTCGCGTGGTTTTGGAAGTACTTAGTCAGTAGCTCAAGGTTTTGCTCTGAGATATCTGTACGATCTCCCATACCTTTAGCAACCGGTCCCCAAGCGTTAACAGTGAAGTGCTCACCAGGAATTTTTGCGTGACAAGTTGAACAGTAAACATTGTCTAACTCTTCGGCATAAGACCAAATTGGGTCTAAGCTATCGACAACCGGAGAAGTAATGTCACCCGTCAATTCAACTGAACGCCATTCGTTACCATAAGCATCAGCTTCATATTCACCCGTTTTAAGTGCGCCTTGCCCTTGTTCTGTCAATTTAGCAACAATAGAACGTTGCCCTTCCCCGAAGTAAAGCACTTGTTCTGCGCCTTTCATTTGGAACGCATTCAACGTCACAGTGCGGTTGTCGCCTTCAGCTTTAATTACTTGCAATTCAGCTGTTGGGTTTACGCTACCGAACTCACCCATTGCAATGTCTGTCACTGGGTAAACAACTTTTGCATCTGCTGCCGTGTTCTTAGTAAATGCAATCAAGGTATCAAACGCTTTGCTGTCTAACTGAGCTTCAGGAGCAAAG
Source organism: Vibrio sp. QJM3NY_15 (assembly GCF_057785995.1). NCBI lineage: Bacteria > Pseudomonadati > Pseudomonadota > Gammaproteobacteria > Vibrionales > Vibrionaceae > Vibrio > Vibrio sp. QJM3NY_15. The sequence goes on along the minus strand of NZ_CM173517.1, from coordinate 1,271,431 downwards.
TGCGCTACACCCTTGTGACAGTCGATACATGTTTGGTTGTTCTCTTTACCATAAGCGTGCATTTTCGCCGCATCACGAGATTGTTCGAATGTTTCCATTGCATCGAAATCGTGGCAAGAGCGACATGTCGCTGAGTCGTTTTCACGGAATTGAGCCCATACCGTTTCAGCCATCTCTTCACGGTGCGCTTCGTATTTATCAGGTGTGTCGATCTTTCCTGAAATAAATTCGTGGTAGATGTCTTTAGACGCTCTCACTTTGGTGATCACGTAATCCACCGGATCCGTTGGAATATGGCAATCAGCACACTCTGCTCGAATGCCTTTTGCGTTACTGAAATGGACAGAACCTTGGTACTCTTTATGTGGCGTTTCCATAGTGTGGCAAGACACACAAAACTCAGTGCTCGATGTGTAGTGCATAACCGCAGCTGTTCCACCTAAGGTCAACCAACCAATGCCTATACCAACCGCTGCTATTAGTGCGATATAACGTTTTTTTATTGTCATAATTTTTAATCATCTTCAACAATTGCTTACAATTACGATAAGAATAGTACTTTAGGGGTAGTCGAGGTTGATTTGGATCATAAATCGCAATCTGAGGAATAAAAAATGAACCTTTCTGAGAGAATGAGGTCGCTTTATAAAATGAACACTCTGACAACCTAATCACCCTGCAAATACAAAGCTTTGGTTTGATACCTACAATTGATTAATTTGATATCAACGCACCAAACCGCCTCCCAAATCAATGAAGTAAATTGTAAATCCAATACAATATCGGCTACCTATTTTCATAAACTCTTTACTCAATGAACCAAATAGAATTCCAACAAAAAATAGCGAGTTTCACTTCGATTGAACAAGCGCTTGATTACTTTGAAATTGGATTTGATAGCAAGTTCATCGACCAAAATAGAATAGAGCTTGTGAAGCGCTTCAATGGTTATCTGATCCTGTCAAAGCCGGATGATTGGTTTTCTGGAAGAAGAGCGCTGAAAAATGCCTATTGTAAGGTGCAACGCAGTAAGCTGGATCGTTACACACGATCAGCCTGTCGTGGTTGCACGACTTGCCAACGCCGATAGCTAAAAGTTAACAGTTAAACAGCTGACGATTTAAAAGTAGGCAGCGAAAAAACAGATAGCTGAAATAACATCTCATTACGATTTAGTTAGTAGTTTGCTCGAAAAAAAGTGTGCTAATCTTACGGCAACTCAACTACGAGATAAAAACTACAATGAAAATTTTCAGCAACTTCGAAAGCGGCAACATTCACGTCGTTTCAGCAGATTCACCACAAAACATTCAACTGACGATCCCAGCAGACAACCAGACTGAAATCTCTCAGTGGTTCCACTTCCGTTTAGAGAGCGAAGCTCAACAAGCTCATCACTTTGAAATCGGTCAATTGGCAACTTCTGCTTATCCTGAAGGCTGGAAAGATTACGATGTGGTTGCATCTTATGACCGTGAAGAATGGTTCCGTATTCCGTCTCAGTTCGATGGCGACACACTAAGTTTCGATATCATTCCTGAACACGATTCAATGTACTTCGCGTACTTCGCGCCGTACTCATACGATCGTCATCAAGATCTTCTACACAGTGCTCAAACGCACCCTGCTTGTAAGCTAGAAACTCTGGGTCACACATTAGACAACAATGACATCACTTTGCTAACTATCGGTGAGCCAAGTGAAGAGAAGAAAAACATCTGGGTTATTGGTCGCCAACACCCTGGCGAGACCATGGCTGAATGGCTAATCGAAGGCTTGCTTCAACGTCTACTCGATGAGACAGACACAGTAGGACGCTCACTGCTAGACAGCGTTGTATTCCGTGTTGTGCCTAACATGAACCCAGATGGCAGCATCCGTGGCCATCTGCGCACCAACGGTATTGGCGTTAACCTAAACCGTGAATGGCAGTCACCTTCTATGGAACGCAGCCCTGAAGTTTTCCTTGTACGTGAACGCATGCTAGAAACGGGCGTTGACCTATGTCTAGACATTCATGGCGACGAAGCAATCCCGTATAACTTTGTCGCGGGTAGCGAAGGCACACCTTCATACAACGAACGCATTGCAAAACTAGAGAATCACTTCAAGCAAGCGCTTCTGACTATCACGCCAGAATTCCAAGATGAATTTGGTTACGATAAAGACGAACCGGGCAAAGCAAATATGACCGTCGGCACAAATTGGATCGGTGAGCAGTTCAAATGTCTGGCTTACACTGTCGAGATGCCGTTTAAAGATCACATCAGCCACGCTGACGAACTGTACGGTTGGTCTCCAGAGCGTAGCGTTGCATTTGGTCACGACATGCTAGCAGCGGTTTGGGCAACAGTAGACGAGCTATAAAACGAACCATAAGACGAACTAAGTTCCTTAGTTTGTCCGTATAGTTAGTTTGCTTACATATATAGCAAAGCCCAGCACTTGTGAAAGTGCTGGGCTTTTTAATATCGGTTCTGAATGAGTGGCTTAGGCTTTAAGGCATTTAACTTTAAAAGCTTTCTATGCCACTCTGAGGCTAGCAAAAAATACTGGGTACCTTTGTCTAATGTGTCTTTGTTCTGACACCATATCTTTGAAGCTTGGTCCTTGTAGCAACTGAACGATCACTTCATCGCCTTCTTGTCGCAGCACTGCACCACGAATATCAATGGTGTTGTTATCGTGCAATCTTAAGCTTCCTGCCATTGAGAAACCTCGATAAACAGGAATGATGTTACGCATCATCAAGCGCACACCCTTTTCAGACACTTCACTGACATGAAAAAGCTCATCCTTAATTCGCATCACTGGACGTGCCTTTTTTGGGTACTTCAAGCGGTAATATTTGCGTTTCTGGGTGAATGACTCTTCACTCATCTGTGACTCCCTGTCTCTGTTTACTCGGTCAAGCAATAGTCGTTAGCTTCAATTGGATTTCGAACGAACATATTCACCAAATTGATAGCTGATTATTATATCGACTTTACGAGCTAATGCTTTAGAGATTTATGCAGAGAAACAAGGATTGCTGAGCATTCAGTAAAAAGTGAGATGTGAGTCGGATATGTTAGGAGCTCGATTGTTAGCGATGAACCCTAAAGCTGAAACAGCGCCAATTGAATACTGAAGCCAACAAACAACAACCCGCACACAATGTTCATCCATTGAGAAGTGCGCTTTTGAGTTAATAACCTCTTAAACGTATCAGCCATCAGAATGACAACCAAAAACCAGGTAGCAACCACTGTCGCCTGTATCGCGCCCAACATTAAGCTGTCGGATACAATGTTGCTCGTAGAAACAAACTGAGGGAATATTGAAAGATAAAACAGAACAATTTTAGGATTAAGTAAGTTGGTCAACAACCCTTTCACAAACTGATGATAAAGCTTACTTCCTGATGCACTCACCACAGCAAGCACGCCATCTTGAGCGCGCAGTGCCGCTCGAAAGTGATTATAACCAAGCCAGACTAAGTACAAGACGCCCAGCCACTTAAGCCCTTCAAACGCCATTGGGGTCTGAGATAATAGTAAGCTCATGCCATTTGCAGAAACAAACGCATGAAAAAAGAACCCGCATGACACACCCAATACGTTGATAAACGCAAACAGCTTTCTTTGTGTTAAAGCCGTGCTCAATACCAACAGAGCATTTGGGCCTGGAATAATGGCAATAAAAAACACGATGACAATAAACAGCCAGATACTTTCCCAACTCATTTCGCTCTCATTTCCTTATCGCTTCCTAATCATTCTTGATCGTTTTAGGGCGGGTATTGTACGTCCATTCAACACCATTACAATATGCCAAACGTTTATTAGCTTATGCTTGTCTTAGTTCACTGGTATGGATAACGCTTAAATTTAACGTGTATAATTCACCCGTTTATCCTGTAACGCTGCAAAACTCATTCTCTAACATTTATAGCCCTGTTAGACTCCACCTCCCTTTTGATACTTGGTTCATTTATGTCATTTGATAGCCTAACCCTAAACGCTCAAACTCTTGCTGCAATCCCCACCCACCTCCAGACTCCTACAGAGGTGCAGCAATCGGCTATTCCCCATATTGTTTCGGGCAAAGACGTTCTCGCCTTAGCCCAAACAGGCAGTGGGAAAACATTGGCGTTTGGCTTACCTGTGTTAAATAACATCAATGTTGCAATACGTGAACTGCAAGCGGTCATCATTGTTCCAACCCGTGAGCTTGCCTCTCAAGTAGCCAAAGCTCTAGAACCCATCGCAACCGCACTTGATATCAAAACAGTGACACTTACTGGTGGAATTGATATCGATAGTCAGCAACAGCAATTGTTAGAGAAGCCACAACTCGTGATCGCAACTCCTGGCCGCCTACTTGCCGTGATTCAAGAGAACAAGCTAGTGCTAAGCCAATGCGAGTCTTTAGTTCTTGATGAGGCAGACCGTTTACTCGATATGGGATTTTGGCCAGATATTCAAACCATTATTTCTGCTCTTCCTAAGAAACATCAAACACTGCTGTTTTCGGCTACGCTGCCAAAAGAGCTGGTCAGTCAGGCCGAGGCGCTGCTTACTAACCCAGTAAAGATCACGACGCATCAAGAGAACAGTGTCGTTTCGGCCATTGAAGAAACGCTCTACCTAGTGAATAAGGGAAGTAAACCTCAAGCGCTCATCGCGTTACTGAACCAACATCAGTGGCCACAGGTACTGGTTTTCATCAGTGCCAAAGACAATGCAGACTCACTAACCAAGCGATTGAATAAAGCAAAAATTAGCGTAAGTGCCTTACACGGCAACAAAAGCCAAGAAGAAAGAGCGCAAGCATTAGAAAGTTTCAAAAATGGTGAAACACGAGTGTTAATCGCAACTGATGTGATGGCTAGAGGCATACATATAGACCAACTGCCTGTAGTCATTAACTTTGACTTACCAGCTCACTCTGCCACTTACGTACACCGTGTCGGACGCACAGCCAGAGCTGGAAGCACTGGATTAGCAATTTCCCTTGTGAGCCACGGTGAAACAGAACATTTAGACGCCATTCGAACTCTCACCAACAAAGCACTTCCGTTGCAGTCATTAGAAGGGTTTCCGGTAACAGATAAACCCGCATCTGAAGCAACAGCGAGGAAACGTCCGCCAAAGGACAAAGTGGCCAATCGCAGAACAGCAAAAAAGAAGAGTGTTAAGCAATTTAAGAGCAAGCCAAATTCTTCGAGATAACTAGTTCTTCAAAATAACCATAGAAAATTGATTAGCCCAGTATTAACTGGGCTTTTTTATTCAAAGAAAAACTGCCAGCTAAACCTGAAAAAGACCGCTTAATCACACCAAGTTAAATGACACTTTTATGAATTATGATGCCAACGTATTGATTCTTGGTTGCTCAAAAAAAATACTTTCTGATCACGTTGACGCCCCTATATCTGGCAACTAGATTTTTCTATTAGTGTCTAAAACAGGAGGTCATTGAAATGAAACGTGCTAGCTCTACATATCGATTGCAACTGATTAAGGAAGTGGCAACTCGCCGAGATCGTCAATGTTCCAATGACCCGATGGCAAGCTACATACAAACCCTAATAGATAACAAAGACGAGAGTGACTGTTCAGTTGAACGCAACCACAGGTTCAGTGGCAGTCATTTCGATGAGCACATAGGCGGTTGGGTTAGCGACCACTGGGGTAGTAAGTAGGCCAAAGGCAATAAGCGAATAAGCGAATAAGCGAATAAGCGAATAAGCGAATAAGCGAATAAGCCAGCATAACCGCTGTAGAATTTATCTCCGCATTAACCTATTATCTGCAACAATTTCCCTTCATTGAGTAAGCAGAAAGTGTCTGAGTTAAAAAGAGAAAAAGAAGTGATGGTTGCCTTCCAAGTGATCCCTCGCGTTAAAGAAGGCAACAATTTCGAAGTGGTTGATAAAGCAATTGAAGTAGTGAAAGCAGCTGATGTTCCTTTTCAAATCGGTGCGATGGAAACCACAATGAAAGGTGAGCTTAACCAATTACTCGAGATCGTTAAAAAGGCCGAGCAAGCTTGTTACGATGCAGGGGCTGTCGAAGTCATAACCAACATTAAGATTCATAGTAAGACCACCGAGGCCGATGATACATTTTGCACGTACCATCGTGGTGTAACGAAAGCGAATCACATGTTTGTTTAAAAAAACGTTCATTTAAGAGCTTGTTGGCTTACGAAAATGTGACTATTGAGAAAGACTCTGATGAACCAGTGATGTTATTGAAAAGGCATGTCCGAAAGGTGAGAAAGGATTTCCATTCGCTCTTCTTCTGACATCGAATGCCAATCACGCGGGCTCTCTTCAGGGTCATCTTTCGCCCCGATAGGTTTTTTATCCAGTGCTTTGACTGGTTTTTTTTTGATTTTCACGTCCTTTTTATTCATACCGACACCACTCCTTCTGGTACAAAGGTACCTACCTTAATATTACACCCCAACCATTATGTAAAGTAATAGTTACTTCGGAGTTAAATAAAAACTCAATAGTTATTGTTTAGCCGAAAAGATCTCTTTGGGGACTTGTGTTTCCCTCTTCTTCTTCAGGCTTACCAACCAAGTTGTTTTGCTTCATTATTTTTCTTCTATAGCGCTGACGGCATAATTTTATGACATGCAACTGCTCCGCAGATGTCATCGACATCCAATTAAAGCGCTCTTCTCTTTTGCGCATACAGCCATGGCAATAGCCTTTTTCATCGCTTGAGCAAACCCCAACACAAGGGCTTGGAACTTGGAAAAACTCTAACTGCTCCACCCTGTCTCCTTACACATCGAAATTAAGCTTACTAATTCAAAAATAAGCGATTAATTTGTCGCCAGACCGATTAAATCCATACTAAACTATGACCTTATACTGACACATATAGTGTTTTGTAAACTATACTTTGAACCCATCAAGTTACACTTATTCGGTAACTTCGTTCTTTCCTTTGGAGCCTTATAATATGAAGTTTAGTTCAAAAAAATTACTCGCAGTAGCCGCTTTACCTATGATGCTAGCAGCATGCACAACAACAGGTGACAACGCGATGCAAGTAACACCAACCGATCTACAGCACCATAATTGGGAACTTGCGCAAATTGATGGCAAGGACATTGTGAAAAGCGAAGACCAAGCAGCTCCTCGTCTAGAGATCGGCGAAAAGATGACTGCAAACGGCATGGCTGGTTGTAACAACTTCTTCGGTCAGGGCGAGCTGAAAGACGGTCAATTCCGTATCAAGCAAATGGGCATGACAATGAAAATGTGTCACGGCTCTGCGATGGAAATCGAACAATCGGTTTCAGCTACTCTAAGCGAGTGGAGCGACGTAACCCTAACAAACGATACGCTAGTACTTAAAAACGATGTACACACACTAACGTACACAATTCGTGACTGGGTAAACTAATCCGTCATTGAAAACAGATATCGATTAAAGGAGCCTTCATGGCTCCTTTTTTATTGCTTGCTCGACAGCCCAATGCATTCAAAACACCACTTATCGCCAGATTTTCGTACCAACCTCCAATAAATATCAAAAAAACCTCATTTAGGTGCAATTAATTCACCGCTTTAACGGTCTGTTGCTAGGATGGCAGAGGCTCCTAGTAATTGATTGAATTTACTATTGAATTAGAAATTATTTCAGAAACAGATAGAATAACTATTATGCCGTGTTGATCTTTCGTTAGCCACGAAAGGTCAACACGGCCAAGGGAGTTCGACAATACAATGCTCTTGCCCGTTCACTACCAAATGGAAAAGTTTATGAACAAGATAGTAAGTACGTTAGGAATCATGGCAACCGTTGCATACAGCGCAACCATTTATGCTGATGAAGCAACATCCACCGACAGTTGGAACCAAATAGAACAGCAGGCAGAGGGAGAAACTGTCTACTTTCACGCTTGGGGCGGAAGCCAAGAGATCAATCGTTACCTACAATGGGCAGGTAAGAAGTTACAGAGTGACTACGGTGTTACCTTAAAACATGTCAAAGTCACTGATATTGCAGAAACCACCACTCGTTTACTTGCAGAAAAAGCGGCAGGTAAGAACAGTGAAGGCAGTGTCGATATCGTTTGGATTAATGGTGAAAACTTCCGTTCGATGAAAGACAATGCGCTGTTGTTTGGACCATTCACGGAATCACTTCCAAACTGGCAGTATGTCGATAAGTCTCTGCCTATTGATGTCGACTTCTCGGAGCCGACAGAAGGCCTAGAAGCACCATGGGGCGTTGGACAACTTGTGTTCATCCACGACCAAGAAACGCTGAACAATCCGCCACAATCGTTCTCAGAGATATTGAGCTATGCTCAAGCTTTCCCTAACCGCTTAAGCTACCCTCGCCCACCTGAATTTCACGGCACCAGCTTCATCAAGTCTCTACTGATTGAGCTAACAGACAACAACCCTGCACTTGCTCAGCCTGTGTCTGAAGACAACTTCCAAGAAGTTACAGCACCACTGTGGGCTTACTTAGATAAATTTCATAAAGTGGCATGGCGTGGTGGCAAACAATTCCCAGCAGGCACATCTGAAAGTATCCAACTTCTGGATGATGGACAACTCGACCTAGCCATAACATTCAATCCAAACTCTGTGTATTCAGCGCAAGCAAGTGGCCGTTTAGCGGAAACCACCAAGGCTTATGCTCTAGAAAGCGGCGCTTTATCAAATATTCACTTCCTTGCGATCCCTTGGAATGCCAACGCAACTGCAGGCGCTCAAGTGACAATTAACTTCTTATTGAGCCCAGAAGCGCAATCTCGCAAGGGTGACCTTAATGTTTGGGGCGACCCTTCGGTGTTGAGCAGCAAATACCTAACTGGCAGTGCTAAAAACACCCAACAATTTAAATCAATTGATGAACCACACCCTAGCTGGCAAAACGCGCTCGAGAAAGAGTGGCTTAAGCGATACGGTAACTAAACTTCATGCTACGCGCTCTATATTTGGTTGTTATAGCTGTGTGCATTATCCCTACGATTCCTGGGGTAGCGGGAGTAGTGGCCTCGTCACTTAGTTTCATCCCGCCCCTAGGTTTAGAGGAGCCCTCACTCAACGGTTTTAGCCAAGTCTTCCAATGGGTAGGGGCTTGGCACTCGATTGGCTTAAGCCTAGGTTCAGCGATCGCCAGCAGCTACATTGCCTGCTTCCTGACTTTTTGTATTCTTCAAGTCTCTTGGGGAAACAAGTTTTGGAGAAAGATTGAGTTAACGCTATCGCCAATGCTTGCTATTCCGCATGTTGCTTTCGCCATTGGCTTTGCTTTTCTATTTAGCCCAACGGGGCTTGGCGCAAGAGCCGTGCACCACATACTCGGCGAATCGGCTACCAGTTCTGAATTAGCTTTGTTGGTCAAAGACCCTTACGCGTTCGGTCTCATCATCATGTTGGCACTCAAAGAAGTCCCGTTCTTATTGCTGATGAGCATATCGATACTTCAACAAATTGATGTAGAACGTATAACTAAGGTGAGCGCTTCGCTAGGCTACAGCCGCTCTCAGATCTGGTGGAAGTGTATTTTCCCACAATGGTTTACCAAGCTTCGCTTCCCTATGTTGGCCGTGCTTGCTTACAGCGTGTCGGTTGTCGATATTGCTTTGATCATTGGCCCAACTAACCCGCCGACCTTTGCCGTTTTGGTATGGCAATGGTTTAACGACCCAGACCTTAACTTATTGCCACGAGCAGCCGCTGGCGCCATCGTTTTATTCGGTTTAGCTTCATTGATCATCGCCTTAGCGCGTTTAATCGAATGGGCAATTCTGAAGTACTTTAGAACTTGGCAATATTCAGGCAGAACAGGCATTAACCTTCCAGGAAAAACGATCTTCGCAGTGCTTGCTGCATTGTCACTGCTGATCATTCCACTAATGGGGATCTGGAGTGTCGCCCAACGTTGGCGCTTCCCTGATTTACTTCCAAGTCGCTACAGCATGCGTTTTTGGCAATTTGAGTGGGATGGCATCATGAGCACCGTCGGGCAAAGCTTATGGATTGGTCTGATTGCCGCTTCAGTCGCTTTGTTGCTTGCGCTGGTTGCTCACGAATACAGAATCAAATACAAGTGGCAAGTTCCGGGCTTCATTATCGCTATACCAATGTTGATACCTCAACTCTCGGTGTTGTTCGGCATGCAAGTGACCACGCTTTATATCGGCAGCAGCGCCTATGAGTTCTGGGTAATTTGGGCACATGTGTTCTTCGCATTTCCGTTTGTCTATCTATCTCTAGACGGCCCTTGGAAGAGCTTCAATGATGGTCTGATAAAAGCCTCGCTAAGCCTTGGTAAGTCGCCATTTCAGAGTTGGTACTCAATCAAACTGCCAATCTTGCTGCCTGCTATCGCCTTTGCTTGGGCGGTCGGGATCAGCGTGAGTTTAGCTCAGTACCTGCCAACATTGATGCTCGGCGCGGGCCGTATTAGCACGATCACCACAGAAGCCGTTGCCCTAACCAGTGGTTTCGACCGCAGGGTGACAGCTATCTATGCCATTTGGCAGGCCCTATTGCCTCTGTTCTTTTTCTCTTTAGCGATATTAGTCAGCCGACTTCAACTCAGATATCGCCGTCTTACTTTTAAAGGTTTTCTAACGAATGAGTCTGCACCTCAACGACCTCGCCATCCATAAAAACGATGGTGAATCGCTGTTTTCAGCGCTAAACGTAACATTAGAATCAGGCCAAGTATTGGCATTGATGGGGCCGAGCGGCTGCGGAAAATCGACTTTGCTGGACGCCGTAGCGGGTCACCTTAATGATGAGTTTTCGTATTCTGGCACCGTTATTTTGAACGACATTCAGCTGGATCACCTACCTTCACATCAGCGTGAAGTCGGTATTCTTTTTCAAGATGACTTGCTGTTCCCTCACCTCAAGGTATGGGAAAACTTGGCGTTCTCTCTGCCTAATTCAATTAAGGGTTCCGCTCGCCAACAGCAAGCGATGGCCGCATTAAAAGACATTGAATTGACCCACTTGGCAGAGTCTTTCCCTGATCAGATATCCGGTGGTCAACGAGCAAGAATAAGCTTAACTCGTATGCTGTTAGCAAAGCCGAAGCTCGCCCTGCTTGACGAACCGTTCAGCAAACTAGATCAAGAGTTAAGAGCACAATTTCGCGATTGGGTGTTTGAACAATTGACGAAAGCGAATATCCCTACGTTAATGGTCACGCACGACGAAGCTGATGTGCCTCAAGGGGCGCAAGTACTGTCTTGGCCATGGAGAAGTCATCATGCTGGATAAGTACTCCATCAAGGTCATTAAGTGGCCATTAAACCAATCAGCTAAGTTACTGAACCAATTTGGTATCACAGCTAATCAAACCACCTTGTTTGGCTTTCTGGTCGGGTGTTTAGCGTTTCCGGCGTTGGCATTTCAACAATACGAATGGGCGCTAGGCTTCATTGTGTTCAACAGAGTATGTGATGGGCTTGATGGGGCTTTGGCTCGAATCCAAGGCATCAGCGATGCGGGCGGCTTCCTAGATATCAGTCTCGATTTCCTTTTCTATTCGTTAATTCCTTTTGGCTTTGTGATTGCGAACCCAGAGCACAACGCCATTGCTGGTGCGTTTCTGATCTTCTCTTTTATCGGCACTGGCAGCAGCTTTTTGGCGTTTGCCGTGATGGCAGGCAAACGAGGCATCGAGAACCCAGTCTATAAACATAAGTCTCTGTACTACATGTCTGGGCTAACCGAAGGCACAGAAACTATCGCTTGTTTCATTGCTTTCTGTATTTGGCCTCAACACTTTGCCGTTATCGCTTATACCTTTGGCGCGGCGTGTTGGTTAACTACGTTTATGCGTATTTATTTTGGGTTCCAGACACTCAAGACTCAGCAAGAGAGTTAGCAATCTAACGACAAAAACAAGATACAAAAACGCCGCTCAATATGAGCGGCGTTTTTTCTAACTGATGTTTAAAAACAATTAAGCGTCAGCAGAAGCATTAATCTTAAACCTCAGCACCTTGAGACTCGAATCAAGATCGACATCAACAAACTCAGGCGGGTTGTCTAGGCGCTCAATAAACTCAACGCTAGGTGCTTCTTCTGCCATCGTCTCAATTAGGAAGTTTGGTGATACTACTGGTGAGTTTACACACGCGATCACTTCACCACCTTCTGTTAGAAGCTCAGTCAAACGACGTAAGATCTTTTTGTAATCTTTAGTGAGTGCGAAGCTGCCTTTTTGGAATGACGGCGGATCGATGATCACTAGCTCGTATGGACCGCCTTTCTTGATTTTTCCCCACGACTTAAAAATATCGTAGCCAAGGAAGTTAACCGATCGCATGTCGTGCTCATTCAGACGGTGGTTATCACGACCTTTATTCAACGAACCGCGAGACATATCCACGTTCATGCATTGACGAGCGCCACCAGCGATAGCCGCGACAGAGAAACCACAAGTGTATGCGAACAGGTTAAGAACATTCTTATCCTTAGCATTGTCTTGTACCCACTGACGACCATTACGCATATCTAGGAACAAACCGAAGTTCTGATTACGGCCAATGTCGAGTTGATATTTAAGACCATGCTCAACCACAACCGGAGAGTCATTGAGTTCGCCCCATAGAACCTCTGAAGGCGCGCCATCGGCATAACGGTGTTGCAGAACAATACTTGTGCCCTGCTTTGCTTGCCAGATATCTTTATTAGTCAGATCAACCAATCCAGCTTTAAGAGATGATAAGAATTCATCATCCACCTCTTTGAATACGTTAACCAATAACTGCCCATCAACCCAATCACATGTCAGTTGATCTAGGCCCGGCCAAAACTTACCACGACCGTGAAAAATACGGCGTAGTTCGTTCGGCACTTCATTAAGTTGCTGTTCAATATGACTAAAAAACAGAGGTAAAGCTGATGCTTCCATTATTTCACTCACTTAGTATTTAGCTTCGGCCAAGTTAATGACCAAGGTTCAAGCCAACTGTCTAAACCAGCAGACACGATCTCTTGATGCCACTTCTCACCTAAGGAGTCTAGGCTCCTTGGGTCGCAGACATATTCGTAGGCTTGTGATTGATAGGTAAATCGAATCGCGAAGGCATGCAGATATCCTCTGTCAGCCTCACTCGATGGATTGTAAATAGGGTCACCAACAATGGCCGAGCCGATCGACTTCATCGCAACACGGATCTGGTGTGTGCGCCCCGTATAGGGTTTACATAAAAGTAGACGCTCGCCGGGTTCAGCGGTTGCAGATAAAAACTGGGTAATCGCTGGATTTTCTTTGCTTGTCAGAAGCTTCCAACTTGAGCGTCGTGAACGCTCCATATCACCAGAAATTAACCCCTGCTTTTTCTTTGGCTTCTTCGAACCAATCGCAAGGTAGTATTTCTCTACTTCACGCTTTGCGAACAGCTGTGAAAGCTCACTCGCTGCCGAGGCACTCTTTGCTAACAGCAGAATACCTGAGGTCATTTTATCGAGGCGGTGAACGAGATATAACTTCGGCTCATTAAGCGCATTAGCGACTTCTTGCAGCAGCATGGTGTCACCATCGTCTTTGTGGACGCTGACTCCAGGGTGCTTATTAATGAGTAAAAAATCTGAATGGTTCAGAAGAATATCGAACATGTAAAGGCTAGCTCCATTGTAGAGCGTGGAGTATACCGTGTCTGAACCCAGATTCCAGCTACGAAAAAGCCCAACGAACTCAATAAACATTGAATCATTGGGCTTCTTTTTAATTGTCCGCTTTCGGTAATCGATTTTTAGTCCCTATCGAACACGAACTAAGCACTAAGCACTAAGCACTAAGCAAGCTTGAACTTACCGACTAATGCTTCTAGTTCAGCAACCTTAGCATTCAAACCTGAAGTGTTTTCAGAACTGCGAGTCGCCAGTTGCAAGGATTGCTCTGAGATATCACTGATCGCGGTAATATCCGCAGCAATTTCTTTGGTCACAGCCGTCTGTTCTTCTGCCGCAGTCGCGATAGAGTTGACCATGCTTTGTACATTGCCCGCACCGCTAACAATCGCTTCTAGAGCCGATACCGCCCCTGTGCTTTGCTCTACACCAATTTCAACTAAACGACAGTTGTCTTGAGTGTAAGTCACAGCTTCTTGAGTACCAGACTGAATCGATTGGATGATGCCAGACACCTCTTGCGTTGCTTTGGTGGTTCTTTCAGCCAACGCTCTTACTTCGTCAGCTACCACGGCAAAACCACGTCCAAACTCACCAGCACGTGCCGCTTCAATCGCCGCATTCAAAGCCAACAGGTTGGTTTGCTCAGCAATGTCTTCGATCACTTTAATCACGCTACCAATTTGTTCACCATGCGAACCTAGCGTGTTCATCTGTACCGACATGTCACTCATTTGAGCAGAGACTTGTTGAATGCTTGCCACCATCTCTACAATCACATTACGGCCATCTTCAGCTGAAGACTCAGAACGTCGAGCTTCTTCATAAGTAGAGGTGCCCTGCTGAGCCACTTCAGAGATCGTCAAACTTAGCTCTTCCGCTGCTGTTGCAATCAGATTCGCTTTATCCGCTTGTGCCGACGCACCAGAAACGATGTCATGACTAATCGACGACAGTTCTCCGGTAACCGATTGAACTTGGTTGGTAACAGAAGAGATAGACCCCAATAGATCCACCAATGATTTCTGCATCTGGTTGATCGACTGAGCTAAGTCAGCCAGTTCATCACCCGAATCATCAACGATATCTCCGGCCGTTAGGTCACCATTTGCCACACGTCGCGCTACCTGTTCAACGCGAGTTAAACGGTTAGTGATAGAGCTAGACAGTACATACGCAATCACACTACCAAATACAATCGCAATGCCAGACAACACCATAATGGTACGTTCAATCGTGGTAAACGACTCGGTTAATACAAGCAGTGATTGCTCTGTATCCGCACGCTCACTTGCTGATGCTTGATCCAGTAAGTTTTCAACTGGGATTAGGTTGCTCTCATACAAAGAACGAAGCTGCTGGATATTCGATAACAGCGCAGATTCATCGTTGATCTTAGGTACAAGCTTCGATTCAAACTCTTGAGTGAAGCGTCCCATTAGCTCTTCGATTCGCTGAATACGACGATGGTCTTCTGAGCCTCGACTCTCTAAACGTTTTGCTTCTGCGATGGCTTGAGCAAATTCGTTCTTATTCGAGCGGTAATCATTGAGTGCATTGTCGACCTGAATAATCGCACCTAATGCATCTCGGTAGACGTCTCCTGCTTCATCTATCAGAACAAGGTAAGTAACCGTACCCGGCACATCATCCATTCTAATTTCATCAGCGCTCTTGTGAGCCCCAATCACTTCTATCCATACAATACTGACTAACGTGACAAGCACCGCCAATATAGAGCCAAAACCGGCATACAGTTTCTTTCTCACTGACAATTTCACACAACACCTACCTAAAAAATACAGGCTCAATTGGCCTAACCGATAAGTATATCAGCTATCACACGGATAACTTTAGTGAATGTAAGCCTTTTATTTTTCGATAATAATTAAGTTAATAACATAAAAAAACGGGAGCCAATGGCTCCCGTTTCTTAACTTACTTTAACTCGCGATTATAGCTTATAAAAACTATGGCTTCTAAGAACTATAGCTTCTTAGAGATAATCGCAGAGCCAGCAATGATACCAATACCTAGTAGCATGATTGCACCTTTACCGCTGTCGAAGCCAGAAGAGATACCCATGAACGCTACGATAGCGATAGCTACTGGGATGATGTACTTAACTAGTGTGTACCATAGACCGAATAGTGGGAAAGATACTTCACCGTCGTTAGTGATTTCTTTCTCTAGGTCAGCACGGTTTAGTCTCCAACCAGCGAAGATACATACCAACATACCGCCAACTGCTAGGAAGATCTTATCCGTTAATAGGTCGAAGATATCGAATGCGCCAGTACCAAACAATGTTGGACCGAATCCGCCAAGTGATAGAGAAGCGAAGATACATAGAATCGCCATTACTACACTTGCAGACAGTACTGCAGTCACACGCTTCATGCCTTTCTCATCGATTAGGTAAGAAACCACAACTTCAAGTAGAGATACTGAAGAAGTTAGTGCCGCAACACTTAGACCAACGAAGAACATAAGAGCAAATAGAAGACCAACTACGCCGCCCATTTCAGCGAATAGCTGAGGAACAACAACGAATACTAGACCAGGACCAGCTGCTGGTTCCATACCGAATGCGAACATTGCAGGGAACATTGCAACACCAGCTAGGATAGCTACGCCTGTATCCATCGCAGTAACCATTGCAGTAGTTTGAACTAGGTTCTCTTTCTTCTTAAGGTAAGAACCGTATGTCAGCATACAACCCATACCAAGACTTAGTGAGAAGAATGCTTGACCTAGTGCAGCTAGGATTACACCGCTGTCTACTTTAGAGAAGTCAGGGCTGAATAAGAATTCAAGACCAGCCATCGCGCCCGGAAGCATGATGCCTTTGATTGATACCACGATAAGGATGATGAAAAGAAGTGGCATCAGAATCTTACCCGCTTTCTCAATACCACCAGAAATACCCTTCATAACGATGAAAACGTTAAGTAATAGGTATAGGCCCATCCACATAAGTGGTTGAACTGGGTTCGAGATAAAGCCACCGAAGCTGTCGCCGATTGCTTCAGGTGCGTCTAGTAGACCACCAGCAATCTTACCGATGTATGCGATTGACCAGCCACCTACTACAGGGTAGAAACCCATGATAAGTAGACCACTCACTACGCCGATAACACCAGCGAACGTCCAGCGACGGTCAGTCGATTTAAATGCACCTACTGCTGATTTTTGCGTATGACGGCCAATCGCAAATTCAGTCAGCATGACACTGAAACCAATGAAGATTACAAAAAACAGGTAAATTGCAACGAATGCACCGCCGCCACTTTCGCCTGCTGTGTATGGGAATTTCCAGATGTTACCTAAGCCAACAGCAGAACCTGCTGCAGCCATTACGAATCCTAATTTCGAACCCCAGGTATCGCGGGGTGTTGTGGTTGCATTACTAGTAGCCACGTGTACTCCAAACTTTTGTGTTATGTGATGTTGTGTTTTGCTTTGGGTGGCGTCTTTAAAAGATAAGATGTACAAATATTTTTACACATCTAAAAGATTTGATTGACGCTCGTTATATAGCAAGTAAACCAGTTTAAGAATAAAATTGGAAGTGCGAACCGTACATATTTCGTTACCAATGTAAATTTTTATGGTTAAATGCCGACTTTTCGTACAAAACAATCGTTTTCTTCTTAAGTTAACTAAAACTTAACAACTTTCACCTGTTTACCGTTTTTACTCTATTTTGTAAATAGTTGATTCCGCAAATTCCCATATTGGCAAAATAGCATTACTATCTAAGTGTCTCTTTTTTCGAGTAATCAATGTGGAAAAGCTCTACCATTTTTTAACTTTGGCTTCTGTTGCTTTGTACTGGATCCTCGTAGCCGGTGTGACTTTCCGTGTCGTACTAAAACGACGCTCTGTGAGTGTTTCTCTCGCGTGGCTGATGGTTATCTACATTATCCCGATTGTCGGAGTGGCTTGTTACTTCCTTTTCGGTGAGCTAAACCTAGGTAAGAAGCGGGCTGAGCGCGCGCACCGCATGTTTACTCCCTTTGGTGATTGGTTCCGTCAATTAAATGATTGTCAGCTCCACCTTCCCGGTAAAGTCGGATCTCCCATCCACAAGATCGATGAGCTTTGTAACAACCGGATGGGCATTCCTGCGCTCAGTGGAAACACACTTTCACTGCAATCGTCACCCAATGAGATCTTACACGCAATTATTGAAGATATAGAAAACGCCCAGACCAGCATCAAGATGGTTTTCTATATTTGGCACCCTGGCGGTCTAACGGATTCAGTCGCATCGGCTTTAATACGAGCGGCGAAGCGCGGCGTTGATGTTAAAGTTTTGCTCGATTCTGCAGGTAGCCCTCGCTTCTTCAAAAGCCATTGGCATTCAATGATGAAAGACGCTGGCGTTCACGTTGTGCAAGCATTAGAAGTTAGCCCTTGGCGTATTTTTTTACGACGTCTCGATTTGAGGCAACATCGTAAAATCATTGTCATCGATGAAACCATTGCCTACACAGGCTCAATGAATATGGTTGACCCTGCTCATTTCAAACAGAGCTCAGGTGTTGGTCAATGGATCGACGTCATGGTGCGCGTGACTGGGCCAACAGTTAATGTTTTATCTGCGATTCATGGTTGGGATTGGGAAGTTGAAACGGGCGTACGCATTCTTCCAGATCTACCGGAGTGTGCTGTCGAAGAAATAAAGACTCATCACCCAGTACAAGTGGTTCCGTCAGGTCCGGGTATGCCGGAATATTTGATCCTCCAAGTTTTAACCATTGCGATTAATCAGGCGAATCACTCTGTTCGTATCACTACGCCCTACTTTGTACCCAGTGCCGACTTATTAGAGACACTAAAAATGACAGCGCAGCGTGGTGTGAACGTTGAACTGATCATTCCACACAACAATGACTCTTTGATGGTCAAATGGGCTTCTCGCGCGTTTTATACCGAACTGCTTGAAGCTGGCGTCAAGATCTATGAGTTTTACGGGGGCCTTCTTCATACCAAGTCAGTAGTAATCGATGAAGAGTTCTGCTTGATCGGAACGGTCAATATCGACATGCGCAGCTTGTGGCTGAACTTTGAAGTGACGCTTGCCGTTGATGATGTGCACTTCACTCAACAACTATCCGAATTACAGCAATCCTATATTGATTCTTCTCATCCCGTTGAATTAGAAGAATGGGAAAAAAGGAATCTGAGAAACCGTTTCTTTGAGAGGCTTTTCTACTTATTTAATCCGCTGCTCTGATGTAAACAAAATCGTGAATACATCGAAACATCAAATCTATCACAACTTTTATATCTATCGCTTTTTAGCCTTTCATTGAAAAACTCACTGAAAAGTTAAAAAGCGAAAGAAAACCGTAAAAACTCCGCCTCTCCTCTTGCTTTGATGCCTCCTCGCGTGTTTTAAATAGAACATAACCGTTCGATAAGGAATTCACAGCATGTCCGAAAGCAAAACCACCAAACTCATCACTGCAGGCCGTGATAAGAAGTGGACCAATGGCGTCGTAAACCCACCCGTGCAACGCGCTTCAACTGTTGTTTTCAACACAGTAGAAGAGAAACGCAAAGCGACCGTTAATCGCGCTAACAAGACTCTTTTCTACGGACGCCGTGGCACCACGACTCATTTCGCATTTCAAGATGCAATGGTTGAAGTTGAAGGCGGTGCAGGCTGTGCTCTTTACCCTTGTGGTACTGCAGCCATCTCAAACGCAATCTTATCGTTTGTTGAAACCGGTGATCACATCTTAATGGTCGATACCTGTTACGAGCCGACCCGTGATTTCTGTGACACCATCATGAAAAAGATGGGCGTAGAAACGACTTACTACGAGCCAACGATTGGCGAAGGCATCCAAGACCTTATCAAGCCAAATACCAAGGTACTGTTTACCGAGTCTCCGGGTTCAGTGACCATGGAAGTTCAAGATGTTCCAACCCTAGCTCGTATTGCTCACGAACATGACATCATCGTTATGCTTGATAATACTTGGGCGGCTGGTGTGAACTTCTCACCGTTTGATTTCGGTGTTGATATCTCGATTCAAGCCGCGACTAAATACATCGTGGGTCACTCTGATGTAATGCTAGGCATAGCTGTTGCCAATGAGAAGTGTTGGGATCAGCTGCGAGAGCAGAGTTACTTGATGGGACAGTGCGTATCTCCAGATGACGCTTATCTTGGTCTTCGTGGTATTCGAACTCTGGATGTTCGACTTCGCCAACATGCTGAAAGCAGCTTGAAAGTCGCGAAATGGTTAGAAACACGCCCTGAGGTTGATCATGTTCGTCACCCGGCCCTTGAGTCTTGCCCCGGTCATGAATTCTTCAAACGAGATTTCACTGGCGGTAATGGCCTGTTTTCATTCGTTCTGAAAAATTCTAACCCACAAGCGACGACAGCTCTACTTGATGGTATGACACACTTCAGCATGGGTTACTCATGGGGTGGATTTGAGAGTTTGATTCTTGCTAATGAACCAAGCAGCTTTAATAGCCTAAGAACGGTGGCGAATCCTAATTTCGAAGGGACACTAATCCGCGTACATATCGGATTAGAGGATGTCGATGATTTGATTGCCGATCTCGAAGCTGGCTTAGAGCGTTACAACGCTTTGGTTTAAGTTAAACAATAAACAAGCTTCTACAAAAAAGGCAGGATTCACCCTGCCTTTTTTATTTCAGTAAATTCTTAGCGTAAACGTTATATAACTACTTCTGTACCTTGAAACATACCCAATTAAAAATTTCGAAGCGGTTTTTATTAAATAGATAAAGTGAGTCCTCGGTAACAATAGCAGAGTAGTCAACATTCAAACCCTCATACGAACTATACTCTTGATTAATAACAGGATCATCAGTTTCAGTTGTTGGCGAATAATCAACAATTGAGATAGACAACTCTCCATCTTTTAACGAATAACGTCCAGAGGAATGGTGCTCCAATTTACTCACTTGAGCATCCTTCCCTTCAATCTTCACCGACTCGGTAATCATAAACGTATCATCGGATTGGAAAGTAAAAGTCATACGTTCATACAAGGATTGATAAGGTTGAAATGCCTGCGTCATAAATCCTGTTTTAATGGTTTTACAATGCCAACGAGTACCCGCTAATTCGTTCCTATCAATCATGAAACTTGCCGCTGTCAGTACTAACACCACTAGTAAACCAATTATTCGCAAAAGTAACTCCTTTGAGCCATGTAGGTTACAAGCGAATCAAAAGCTGACTCAACTTCGAAAATTGATGAAATATAGTTAAAAGCTTCACCATTTTCCCTCTGAACTAACATATACATAGCATCATTTTCTGGTTGGTTAACCGACGGATAGATACGGACAAAGACATCGACATTACAATGACTAGGAATCACTTGTATCAGCTTCTCAGTGATGGCGGGCAACGAGTAGGCTTCATTGCGCACAATGTGGAAAAAGTAGTGATTGGTTTTGTGTACGAAGCTGTCGCGATAATCACTTTTATCAACAAAGTATGGCACTGGTTGATAATAAGCCTGAAGAACATTAAATAAACTAACTAACACACAGGCAAAGGCTAAAAAGTAGCCTGCACTGACTAAATGGCGATGTACAAAAAGCTTGAAGATCGACGAAGAAGCCTTAGCTGAACCATTCGTACTATCTGTCAACAATGAAGCTTCCCTATCCTCTTCAACGTTTCGTGTTGTAGATATAGAGATAACATGGTTTTGATCATCTAACGGCTTTTTATCCGGTGACTTGCTTGATGTTTGTATTTGATTTGTCATCGCTGACAGCGGCTTAAGATCTGCTTGAGAGGATGCTATCGGAGACGTTTCTGGCAAGAAGTCCGCATCTGGGGTTAGCGCTTTGGGCTCTGCAATTTTAGGTTTAAATGATCCTTCGATCTCCAGAGAATAACCCGTTTTACTGACGGTACGAATCGTCGCACAACCGCAGGTAACTCTGTTAAGTGTTTTTCTAAGCTTTGAGATCACGTTGGTCAACGCTTGCTCAGAGACAATCACATCACCCCAACACTTCTTGAATATCAGACCTCGTTCAATGCATTCGCCAACGTTTTCTAACAAGAACAGGAAAACCTTCCCTTCTAACGGCGCGATAGTTTCTACGCGGCCATCCTCACGCACAAACTGCCTAAGTAAAGGATCATAGCTAGCATCACATATTTGGTAGTTTTGTTGATTCACTATCGTTGTCTACATTAGAATCCGGCCGCATATGATATTGAATAGTTTATAAATGGCCAGTGAAATTTCCAGTTTTCACTCAATTATTTCGCGACGATAAATAACAATTTTATTTATATGGGCAATCAATCATATGATCGTTAACCATTCCTGTAGCCTGCATAAACGCATAACAGATTGTTTCCCCTACAAACTTAAAGCCTCTCTTTTTCAAAAACTTGCTCATCGCTTTTGATTGCTCGGTAGAAGCTGGAACTTGAGACATCTCTGTCCATTGATTATCAACCACCTTGTTATCAACAAACTGCCACAACGCATTAGACAGAGAACCGAACTCCTTTTGAAGCTCTAATGTCGCTCGGGCATTGTTATAGACAGAGGCGATCTTGCCCTTATGCCTAACCACATCAAAGTTCTCAATAACGTTTGGCACATCGTCTTCGTTCATAGACGAGAGTTTATTAAGATCATAATTATCGAAAGCTGCACGATATCCTTCTCGCTTCTTAAGTATCGTGATCCAGCTAAGGCCCGCTTGTGCCCCTTCTAAGGTAATGAACTCAAACAAAACTTGGTCATCATAAACCGGTACACCCCATTCCTTATCGTGATACTCCCTTTCAAGCTCGTGCTTAAGCGCCCATGCACATGTTCGATCCGATGCAGCTATTTCCATTTTAAGCCTCTCTATTTAGGGTCTGTTGGCCATTAGCAATAACAATTAACAATTAACAATTAACAATTAACAATTAGCCATTAGCAAAAAATAATGCCCCATTAAGGGGCATTCATTCTTAGGGTAACTGATATTACCTTACTTCAATTTTATGAAATAAACGGTAAAGCACAGGAACAACAATTAGTGTCAGTACTGTAGCAAAGCCCAAACCAAACATAATGGTTACCGCCATTGGCTTGAAGAAGATATCAGGCAGTAGTGGGATCATACCAAGAATGGTCGTTATCGCCGCCATACATACCGGACGTACACGACTCAATGCCGCATCCACTACCGCTACATACGGATCTTTACCTGATTTCATCTCAATCCCAATCTGATCAAGCAATACAATACCGTTCTTGAGTAGCATTCCCGATAGACTTAAGAAGCCTAACAGCGCCATGAATCCAAAAGGTGTGTTTAAGGCCAGTAGACCCGTCGTCACCCCTATCAAGGCAAGTGGTACCGTTAGCCAAACAATCAACGGCTCTTTCACTGAGTTGAACAGGAACACAGTGATCAAGAACATGAACAAGTAACCCAAAGGCATCGTCGTAAACAATGACGCTTGCGCATCGGCCGACGATTCATATTCACCACCCCATTCAAGTGAATAGCCCGGTGGCATCTCGATCGCTTCAATTTGTGGCTGCAAACGCTTTTGAAGCGTTGATGCTGTTTCTTCACCCAATAAGTCCGGATCAGCCATAACCGTTAGCATACGCTTACGGTTCTTACGAATGATCAACGGGTCTTCCCACTCTAGTTCGTAACCTAACGTCACTTGCTGTAGCGGAATGTACTCACTTAATGCAGGGCTCCAAATCTTCATTCCTTCGATGTTACGAATATCAATACGCTCATCTTCCGGCAATCGCGCCACGATAGGCATCAGCGTCGTACCATCACGGTACACACCGATCGACTTACCTGAGAATGACATCGCTAGGAAATCATCAACATCAGACTTGGTGATACCGTAACGACGCGCTTGGCTTTCATTAAACTGAGGCTCTAACACCTTAGTTCTTTCACGCCAGTCATGACGAACGTTAAAAGCACCTGAGTCCGCACGCATCACGTCCATCACTTGAGAGGCAATAGAACGAAGAATTGTTGGATCGGAGCCGACAATACGAGCTTCAATTTTTGCGCCGCCGCCTGGACCTAATTCAATCTGTTTGAGTTTGTAGTCAATCTCAGGGAATTGCGTATCAACATGTTCACGGAAACGAAGCATAAGCGCTTCAAGTACTTCATAGCTCTTTACACGAACCGTTATTTCGCCGTACGCGCTATAACTTTTCTCCGGTGAATAGGTCAACATAAAACGCTGTAAACCTTTACCCGCAGTGGTTGTGATGTGCTCGGATTCTTCTTGTTCCGATAACCAGTTTTCCAGCACTTTAAGTTTGGTGTTGGTCGCTCGGATATCCGTCCCTTCAGGCATCCATACATCGACTTGGAACATTGGTGTTGTAGAAGATGGGAAGAAAGCTTGTTTTACAAAACCAAAGCCGTAAACGCTCGCACCCAAGCCGATAACCAAAACAAACATGGTTAACCAAGCTCGCTTCATACAAAACTCTAGGAAGTTTTTGTAGATAACGAAAACCATCCCGTTGTATGGGTCTTTGCCTTCACTCTCAGGATCAACCTTCTGACCTTTGAAGAAAATATCTGCGAAAAATGGGGTAATCGAGATTGCAGTAAACCAACTCAACATTAACGAGATCAGTAGAACCGTAAACAAGGTGCCACAGTATTCGCCCGTCGAGTCTTCAGATAGACCGATTGGAGCAAAAGCCGTAACCGCAATAACGGTAGCACCGAGCAGTGGCCATTTTGTTTGAGTGACGATATCAGTAGCGGCCTGCATCCGGGATCGTCCCTTTTGCGTGCCGATCAATATCCCTTCCACCACCACAATGGCGTTGTCCACCAGCATCCCCAAGGCAATAACCAATGCGCCTAGTGAGATACGCTGAAGATCGATTTTGAAGTACTGCATGAAAATGAAGGTACCGAAAACGGTCAATAGCAGTATCAAACCAATCAACAAACCGGAGCGAAGCCCCATGAAAAACAGTAATACAATAATTACGATGGCAACCGCTTGTCCAAGGCTGACAACAAAACCACTGACCGACTTATCCACTTCTTTTGGTTGGTTATAAACCTCAGAAATGTCTATCCCAACGGGTTGTTGATACTTGAGCTCTGCCAAACGTCGGTCAAAAGCTTCACCTACCGCCACCACGTTCACACCTTGAGCAAAAGACACCCCAAGGTTGAGGGCCAGTTTTCCGTTGTAGCCAATGATATTGGTGGGTACTTCAACATAACCGCGTGTCACGTCGGCAACATCTTTTAAGTAGATAAGCCCTTGCGCGCCACCTTCAGTTAGAATCAAATCGCCAAGTTGTTCAACGTTTTGAAATTCTCCCGTCGGGTGGATACGTATATATTCATCGCCTATCCGGACTGCGCCAGCACTGGATACAATATTTTGGGTCGATAGTAGATTGAAGACGGTACTTGGAGAGATCCCAAGTGAGCTTATCCGCTTCATCGATATCTCAATGAAAACCTGCTCTTGCTGTTGACCGGAAACAGAGACTTTACTGACCCCATCAACCAATTCCAGCTCTCGCCTTAGGTAATCAATATAATCGAGAAGCTCTTTATAACTGTAACCATCTCCCGTCACGGCAAGCAAAATACCGTAAACGTCACCGAAGTCATCAATGACCTGAGGATCATTCACCCCGGGCGGTAATTCCACCTTGAGATCGTTCACCTTACGACGTAATTCATCCCAAATTTGCGGAAGATCGTCGGGGCCATAGTTGTTTTTCATGGTGACCGTAACCTGTGATAGGCCACGACTTGAAATAGAGTTAACTTCATCCACATAGGTCAGCTGTTGTATCGCCTTCTCTAGTGGGTAGGTCACTTCCTCTTCCACTTGTTGCGGAGTAGCACCAGGATACGAGGTAACAACCATTGCATCTTTAATAGTGAAGGCTGGATCTTCTAAACGACCCAAGCCAAAAAATGCAGAAACACCACCAATCAAAAAGATCAGCGATAGCATCCAGCTAATGACTTTGTTACGTATAAAGTAAGACGCGACACCTGTGATCTGGTCATCACCTTGCGGAGCGTCATTTTGAGGCTTGTTATTCACTTCACTCATCGTTCGTCTCCTGAGGCAATACTTCCACTGTCATTCCATCACGCAATCGTGATACGCCCGCAACAACGACATGCTGCCCCATTTCTAATCCTTTAATAATTTGTAATGTTGTCTGGTTTGCTTTACCTAACACGACTTGCTGCTTAGAGACAGTATTGTCATCATTAAGAATCCATACGTAAGAATTTGTACGAGTGAGGTCATCCCCATCAGCGTTGAACACCGCTTCAATTGGGATAAGCACGCCAGCCTTCAGCTCAAGGCCGATATCTCTGCCATGCGAAGTTACTTCAACCGCCATACCATCAAGAATCAAATCATCTTTAGGCATCGGTAATGCTAACGTTACAGTGAACGTTCCAGTGCTTGGATCAGGCTCAGTCGTAAACTCTTTTATTCCAGCCGGGTACTCATTGCCGCTTGGCACCCTCACTAAAGCTTCAACGTTTGACAAGATCGTCTCATTGGGTTGGTTTACGTAGATTTGATCCGGAAGTTGTATAATAACTTCCACATCTTCAACACTGTGAATGTTCACGATCTGTTGGCCAACTTGAATATTTTCATATTGATCAACACTGACACGCGAAATAATCCCATCAACAGGGGCACGAAGTTTAGTAAACGACAAACGCAGTTTTGCCAATTCAAGTTCGGCGTAAGCAATTTGGCGTTGAGCTGCAATTTCATCAAACTGAGACTTAGCCAGTAAGCCTTTTTTAACCAAAGGGCTAGAACGTCTGTATTGGCTATCAATTACTGTGTATCTCGCTTGAGCGTTGTCCACATCTAATTGGTAATCAGTCGGATCAAGCTCAGCAAGAATGTCACCCTCTTTTACGCGCTCGCCTTCTTTAACATCCAGCTTAAATATCTCACCGGCCACTCGAAAACTAAGGTGGGCTTTTTCAGCTGCGTTTGCGACGGCTGGGAAATAGAGTTTGTCATTAAAATCTAGAACCGAAATTTCGATTGTTTTGACGAGAGGAAGCTTGTCAGATTCAGTGCTGGCCTTGTCTTTACAAGCCGTCAGCAAAGCTAGACAGGATAGGCCGAGAGCCATTTGAATTGTCTTCATGCTACAGCCCCCTTTCCTTGATCCACTCGCGAACCTTAACGCCAGATTCAAGTCCGTTAACACCAGAAGTCACCACTCGGTCACCATCATTTAAACCCGAAACAATATGACGCTTTTCGTCGATCACAATCGCAACTTCTTCAACAATGCCGTCGTTATTCACGCGCCATACAGAGACATCGTCCCCGTCAGTCATCATCGCAGAGGTTGGAATCTTGGTTGCCGCTGCTTGTGCTGACACCAGTTTCACAGTCCCAGACATGCCCGGCAGTATGCCAATATCAGTAGGTCTCTCCATTATCATGGTTACTTTGTAAGAGCCTGTTTTTGGATCCGCTTCGGTATCGACCTCTTGAAAAGTCAGTTCGTAAAAATGTTCTGGAAAAGCATCGAATACCATGGTCGCGTCTGTTTCAAAACCTGAAGAAAAGCGAGTAATTAATTGGTCAGGTAATAGGAAGACGACTTTGAGGATTTGATTGGTTTGAATATTCATTACCCCTTGCTTTGCCGCAATATACTCGTGGTTTTCAGCAGGAATAATAGAAATGGTGCCCTCATAAGGCGCAATCAATGTGGTGTAGCGTAAGTTAGCTTTCGCTTGATTCAGTACAGCTCGAGCAGAATTGTGGTTGGCTTTCGCTTGATCAAAATCTTGCTCTGAGACCACTCTATCTTTACGCAGTTTAATCGCACGCTGATACTGCACATCGGCAAGTTTGAAGTTAGCTCTGGCTTGCTTCTCTAGTAGCTGATATTCATCAGGGTTGAGCATCGCCAGTTTTTCGCCTTTTGATACCTGTTGCCCAGCAGTAACATCAAGAGTTTGTAATAAACCTGGAACACGAAAGGCCAAGACAGCTTTATCGCCCGCTTCAGTGGTGGCGGGGAAATTTCGTTCAAAGGCATTATTACCAACGGAGACAGTGAAAAGTTTAGCAGGTCTTGATTCGGGCTCAGGAACAGGAGGCAGCTCCTTACCACACCCAGATAACCCGGACAGGGTTACCAACAGGACTAGGGAGGCTTTGTACATGGTGATCATCCATATCTATAAGTATCTTATTAACATAGATTAATCACATGTAAGTTACCAGTTATGACAATATTTATTTAGACAAAATTATTAAAAAAAATAACGGCTTGGGATAAATTTTCCTAAACCGTTCTCTATTATTTTTAGGGTAACACACTACATGTTCTTAAATGCACGATCGACTTTAAATGTGTCGGAAGTAACATAAGCTTCCATGTTGCGTACACTGGTCTCTAACGTCTGGAAATCACTCTCTAAAGTGCCCAATAAAGACTCTGCAGTTTGCCCCTTTTCCCAAGGCTTTTGCTTCAGCGTGTGTTCTTGCTTAGCTTTCATTTGGTCGACATACTGAGGTGGTTGTTTTTCCAGCATAAATGTTAAAGCTAAATACGCTAACAAGACCAGAAAGCTACCACCAAGCAGTGCAGCAGAGATAACCAAGATACGAACCAACCAAACTTCAAGGCCAAAGTAGTTCGCTAACCCTGCACACACGCCCGATAATTTGCCGTTAATGGGATCGCGATACAATTCTCTACTCATAGTTTCGTCTCCAGTTTGGGGACTCCGCATCCAGTATTTTTTCCAGGGTTTTTACACGATCTTGCATGGATTCAGCTTGCTCAGAAAGCTTGTGCAAGCGCTGAAGATCGGTTTCTGAAAGACCATTACTGGATTTCTTCTTGCTGCGGTAATGTAAGAATAACCATAGCGGTGCCACGAAGATTAAAAAGACAATCAGTGGACCTGCAATTAGAAATGTTGACATAGACAACTCCTAAAATTATTTATCGCGGTTTTCAACTTGTTGCTTCAGTTTCGCCAGCTCTTTTTCGATTTCATCTTGAGCTTGTAGATCTGCAAACTCTTGGTCTAACGATTTTGCGTTACCCGTTTTGGCGTAAACGTCCGCTTCAGCTTCTAATTCGTCCACTTTACGCGAGAATTGCTCAAACTTCGCCATTGCTTCGTGGGTTTTGCTTGAATGCAGATGCTTTTGAACATCACGACGATTGCTTGCCGCATTATTACGAATCATTAATGCTTGCTGCTTTGCACGTGTTTCTGCGATTTTGGTTTCAAGCTTGCCAATCTCACTTGTCAGCTTTTCGATGGTTTCATGAACCAAAGTTTGCTCGGTATGGAGACTTTTGATGATGTCTTCTAGCTTTTGCTTTTCGATTAAAGCCGCTCTTGCCAGATCTTCACGTTGCTTAGTTAGCGCGAGTGTTGCTTTATTTTGCCAATCTAGAATCTGAGTTTCGATAGCTTCAACTTTACGCGCAAGCTCTTTCTTATCTGCGATTGCTTTTGCTGAGTTCGTACGAACCTCAACCAGCGTGTCTTCCATTTCTTGGATAATCAGGCGAATCATCTTTTCAGGATCTTCAGCCTTATCTAATAATGCACTGATGTTTGAATTTACAATGTCTGCAAAGCGAGAAAAAATACCCATGAGGAACTCCTTAATTACAATGATGGCAAATGTGCTTTAAACCGATGTTCGATTTCTCAATCCACTTGCTCACAAATTTACGTTTGTTGTTAAACCTAACATAAGTAATCCAAGTAGCGTGCCAACTTTTAAGCTATTTACTTTCAATCACTTACAATAAAATGGTGATTAACGCGAACCATGCTATGATGAATTTAACCAAGTATTGGTATTTTTCACCACTACTCTCTTACTTAAGCGATTTAAATAAAGCTCTCTGACTCACATCAACCAGTGTTCAAACCTCACAAGGACCCGCTATGCAGCAGAATCTTATTGGTGAATCCCCAAGCTTTCTCTCTGTTTTAGATAAAGTTTCTCAATTAGCACCAATCGAAAGACCGATTCTGATCATCGGGGAGCGTGGTACAGGTAAAGAGCTGATCGCGCAAAGGTTGCATTACCTTTCAAGACGCTGGGATCAACCTTTGATCTCGCTGAACTGCTCAACACTCAGTGAGGGTTTGATTGATTCTGAGTTGTTTGGTCATGAATCGGGCTCT
This sequence comes from Vibrio sp. QJM3NY_15, assembly GCF_057785995.1. Taxonomy (NCBI): domain Bacteria; kingdom Pseudomonadati; phylum Pseudomonadota; class Gammaproteobacteria; order Vibrionales; family Vibrionaceae; genus Vibrio; species Vibrio sp. QJM3NY_15. The sequence continues at coordinate 1,241,580 of NZ_CM173517.1, read as the reverse complement.
TTTACCGGTTCAAAAGGCCGTCATCAGGGGCGCTTTGAAAGAGCAGAAGGTGGAACGCTGTTCTTAGATGAGTTGGCAACAACCCCTCTTTCGGTTCAAGAAAAACTGTTGCGCGTTATCGAATACGGCCAGTACGAACGTGTAGGTGGGCAAAAGGCATTAAGTGCCAATGTCAGGCTAGTCTGCGCCACCAATGCCGATTTGCCCGCAATGGCACTCAAAGGTGAATTCAGACCTGATCTTTTAGACAGACTCGCCTTTGATGTCATTACCATTCCTCCTCTTCGCGAAAGAAAAGAGGACATCACGTTGCTCGCTGAGTATTACGCCATCAAGATGTGTCGAGAGCTCGAATTGGAGCTTTTTGTCGGCTTTGCGCCATCGGCTGTTGAGGCGCTGTTGGATTATTCTTGGCCAGGGAATGTGAGAGAACTCAAAAACGTCGTTGAACGTGCTATCTACCAGCACGGTAGAAATCCATATCCTATTGAATGTTTAGTGTTTAATCCGTTTCAACCTGCATGGAAAACTGAGCAAAATTCTGCTGAAGAAACTGGCAATGAGCCAACCAACAGCCATACTTCATCTGAAGGCTCTTTTTCTTTGCCTCTCGATTACAAAGCATGGCAAGAACAACAAGATATCAAACTACTCAATCAAGCCTTAAAGCAAAGTAAATACAACCAGAAACAAGCCGCCGAATTGCTTGGGTTAACCTACAACCAATTACGTGGAATGGTGAGGAAGTACGCGATTCTCGGACAAGCGAACGATAAATAGCTGTCCACGCTTGATTATTATTTGGAGCCGAATAAATAAAATGTTAAATTGTCCGGATCTTGAGGCTCCTCTAACGCCTCGTTTCGAAAAGTATTTCTTTTTATGAAAGCACTAATAAGACTATCACTTAGCATCTGCACGCTTAGCTTTTTAGCTGGATGTGGTGAAAGTGTCGATCACGCGCAAATCCGTGAAAAAGGCTTCACTTATTGTGGCCAAGGTAACCCTAGTACGTTCAATCCGCAGCTGGTTGATAGTGGCATTACCTCTGAATCGTTGAGTCCTCAAATCTTCGATACGTTGCTCACTCTTGATCCCATGACATATCGACCAAAACAGAACCTAGCAACCAGCTGGTCTGTCGATAAATCAGGTACAGAGTACACCTTCACATTGCGACCAAACGTTTCATTCCAAACCACCGATTGGTTTACACCGACTCGCAACCTGAACGCACAAGATGTAGTCTTTAGTTTCGAACGTATTGTTGATAGCTCCAACCCATTCCATTATGTGGGTGGCGGTTTATATCCATGGTTCGCTGGCATCGATTTTCAAAACCTGATTGTTGATATTACGGCGGTCGATGACCTAACCGTAAAATTCCAATTAAGTCGCCCAGACAACTCATTCCTCAACAATATCGCCACCAGCTACGCCGTCATTCACTCCAAAGAATACGCCAACAAGCTTGTCGCCTCTGACGAGAAAAACGAACTCGACTCGAAGCCTGTTGGTACGGGGCCCTTTTACCTAGACGAATACCAAATCAATGACCTAGTGCGCTTGAAAAAGAACAAGCATTACTGGAAGGGTGAGGTACAAATGGACCAAGTTGTGTTCGACACTTCCCAACGTGGTACCGGAACACTGGCCAAGCTTTTGCGCAGTGAATGTGACGTGTTGAATTCTCCGATCTCTAGCCAAATCCCAATTATTCAAGCTCATGAAGAGTTAAAGATTTCCGCCACGCCTGCAGTGAATGTCTCTTTCATTGCGCTCAACACTGAGCACCCTGCACTGCGTGACTCTCGTGTAAGAAAGGCGTTGAATTTGGCCATCAACCGCCAAAACATTCTCGACTCGGTTTATTACGGTACGGGCACGAAAGCCTACACGTTGTTGCCACCTACCTCTTGGGCTTACCAAAAAGACAGTGTTCAAGTTCGCTATGACCGCAATTATGCCGTTGCTCTTCTTAAAGAAGCTGGCGTAGAACCCGGGCTAGAGCTGTCAATGTGGGTGCCTCTAGAACCAAGAGCTTACAATCCGAGCCCAAGAAAAACCGCAGAATTAATCCAAGCTAACTTGGCCGATATAGGCATCGAGCTGAAGCTCTATACCGATGATCGATTCGACCGCACACAGCTGTCTTCTATCGCCTCTACCGATCTGCTTCTGACTGGCTGGATTGGCAATACGGGTGACCCAGACAACTTCTTACGTCCCCTGCTCTCTTGCAGCTCGGAACGTGCCGGATTAAACGTTTCTATGTGGTGTAATTCAGACTTTGATTTCCTTCTGGATCTCGCTTTGGAAATCAATCAACAAAGGCACCGTGTGAACTTGTATCGACAAGCCCAAAACATTCTCAATGAAGAAGTTCCAGTGATCCCTCTGGCTCACGGCGTGCAATTTCGCGTGCACGACCGTTCACTGACCGGCTTTAAACAAAGTCCGTTCAATGCCCAACCTTTTGATCAAGTCAGAAGAGAGGTGCGCTGATGTTTTGGTACACACTGAGACGCGTTAACTTATTCGTCATTACACTCGCTATTCTTACGTTAGTGGGCTTTTCCCTGCTTCGACTAGACCAGACTTCACCTTGGGCGATTCAAGATTTTTGGCCAGGCTGGATTAGCTATATCACAGAGTTATCGACGCTTAACTTTGGTTTGAGCAAGCATGGCGTGCCTATCATTGATGAGCTGGTTGTCGTATTCCCTGCCACTCTAGAGCTGTGTTTCTTTGCCTTTATTCTAGCGCTATTCATCGGTATTCCTTTTGGTACGATTGCGGGTATGAGACAAGGCAAGTTTGTCGATACCACTATCTCGTTTACCTCAATGGCGGGTTATTCAGCACCTATCTTTTGGGTCGCGTTGCTGATGATCATGGTGTTCTCTTTGCATTTCGAGATGTTCCCGGTTGGCGGTCGTTACGATCTTCTTTATGAAATTGAACATGTGACTGGCTTTGCGATGATCGATGCGTTCTTCGCCGAAGGTAAATATCGCGCGCACGCTCTACAAAGTGTCATAGAGCATATGGCATTACCTTGTCTGGTTTTAGCATTAGCGCCAACCACTCAGGTTATTCGACTGATGAGAGCGTCAGTGGCGGAAGTAATGACACAAAACTACATCCGCGCAGCTCGAATTAAAGGTCTTTCAACGCGAGAGATCGTCACTCAGCACGTCCTAAGAAATGCGATTCCACCGATCATTCCAAAGGTCGGTGTTCAACTATCGAGTATGTTAACGCTGGCTATTATAACGGAGTCTATCTTCAACTGGCCGGGCATTGGCCGCTGGTTACTCGATGCTCTGTCTAATCAAGATTACGTTTCAATTCAAGCGGGCGTGATTGTGGTGGCAACGTTGGTTCTGACTGCGAATATTTTGTCAGACCTGTTGGGCGCAATGGTCAATCCCCTGGTAAGGAAGGAATGGTATGCTAACAAATAACGTCTACCAGGAAGAACAAATTCCAACCCAGTTTGAGCGTTTTTGGCGAAGCTTTCGTGCCAACAACCTAGCGATGTTTGGGTTATGGTGTTTGGGACTGATCATTTTAGTGACGATAACTTCACCTTGGTTGGCACCACATGATTCTCAAGAACAAACGGGACATTTGTTGACACCACCCTCTTGGGATCCGGCTGGCACTGTCGAGTATTTCCTTGGCACCGATGACTTGGGCCGAGACATTCTTTCTCGTCTGATTATTGGTTCTCAGCTAACCTTTGGCGCAGCGGTCATCATTACCTTCATTGCAGCGGTCATCGGCTGCCTGATTGGCGTTCTCGCGGGCATGACTCGTGGGTTGCTATCAAGCACGCTAAACCACTTGCTTGATACCGTTATGTCGATTCCTTCCTTGCTGCTCGCGATCATCTTCGTGGCTTTCCTCGGCTTTGGTGAATTTAATATCTTACTGGCGCTGTGCTTGGCTCTGATACCACGCTTTATCCGCTCGGTGTACATTGCCGTGCATGCTGAGGTAGAGAAAGACTATATTCTTGCTTCGCGTCTTGATGGTGCGAATGACTTCTATTTGTTATGGAACTCTATTGTTCCTAATATTCTGACCGTTGTTGCGCTTGAGATTACACTGGCACTGTCCGTCGCCATTCTCGACATCACCGCTTTGGGCTTCTTAGGCTTAGGCGCGCAAGCACCGAGCACTGAGTGGGGCTCAATCTTGGGTGACTCAGTCGAACTAATTTACCTAGCACCATGGACAGTAACCCTACCCGGCTTAGCGATTATGTTTACCGTTATCGTTGTTAACCTCGTGGGTGAAGGTGTTCGCCAAGCGCTAAATGCAGGAATCGAATAATGCCGTTACTTGATATTCGACATCTGACCATCGAAATTGAAACCCCACAAGGGATGGTTAAAGCCGTTGACCGAATGAGTCTGACCCTGAATGAAGGAGAAATCCGTGGTCTGGTGGGTGAATCAGGCTCGGGTAAAAGCTTGGTTGCGAAAGCGATCGTCGGGGTTTGTAAAGAAAACTGGAAAGTGTCTGCTGACCGAATGCGCCTTGGCAATATCGATTTGCTTCAGTTGACACCCAAAGAACGACGTCGTGTAATTGCTCGCGATATCGCTATGATCTTCCAAGAGCCATCCTCCTGTCTTGATCCATCTGAAAAAGTGGGTCATCAACTCATTGAATCGATTCCTTCATATTCTTTCGAAGGTCGATGGTGGCAACGATTCAAATGGCGTAAGAAGCAAGCCGTTGCTCTACTGCATAAAGTCGGTATTAAAGATCACTCTCGCCTAATGGACAGCTATTCGTATGAGCTGACTGACGGTGAATGTCAAAAAGTCATGATTGCGATGGCGATTGCAGCTAAGCCAAAGATCTTGATTGCCGATGAGCCGACAAACGATCTCGATCCAATCACACAATCACAGATCCTGCGCTTATTGAGCCGAATGAATCAACTTCACAACACGACGATTCTCCTCATCGGACACGATTTAACGACCATTACTCAATGGGCAACACGAATCACCGTGATGTATTGTGGCCAGTCAGTAGAATCAGCGGATACAGCCAAACTGTTGGATGTGCCAAAGCACCCCTATACCGTCGCGCTGCTCAAAGCGATGCCCGACTTCAACGATTGGATTCCACACAAAGAAAAATTGCAGTCGCTACCAGGGTCAATCCCTCCATTGCAGCATCTACCGATTGGTTGTCGATTAGGGCCACGCTGTCCTTACGCACAAAGACAATGTGTTGAGATCCCTCATACCAAACGTATTAAAAGCCACAAGTTTAATTGTCACTTCCCTCTCAATATGGAGAAGAAAAAGAAATCATGAGTGCATTATTAGAAGTCAGCGAGTTATCAAAAGACTTTACGACACGCTCTGGTCTTTTCCGTAAAAAAATTCATCAGGCAGTGAAACCTGTGAGTTTTAGTCTGGAAGCCGGTCAAACTATTGGTTTTATCGGCCAGAACGGCTCTGGGAAATCGACATTAGCACGAATGCTTGCAGGTATGGTTGAACCTACCTCTGGCGAAATTCGTGTTAACGGTGAAAGGCTGGAGCACAAAGACTATTCAACGCGCTGTAAGCTGATTCGTATGATCTTCCAAGATCCCAACACCTCGCTTAATCCGCGCATACAGATCGGTCGAATCCTTGAAGGCCCTTTAAAGCGAAACACGGGCATGCCTCCAGAAGCCCGTATGAAGCGTGTGAAGGAAACTTTGTTGCGTGTTGGACTCTTACCAGAGCACGCTTACTTTTACCCGCAAATGCTAGCTGCAGGTCAAAAACAAAGGGTATGCTTGGCGCGCGCCTTAATCCTTCAACCTTCTATCATTGTTGCAGACGAAGCGTTGAATGGTTTAGACATGGCGATGCGTTCTCAGATCATCAACCTCTTCTTAGAACTGCAAGAAGAGATGGGCGTATCATTTGTTTACGTGTCTCAGCATATCGGTATCGTTAAACACATCACCGATAAGATCATTGTCATGCATGAAGGAAACGTCGTTGAGTCTGGGGAAACACATGAGGTTCTCACCAACCCAACCCACCAGATCACTCAAAGACTGGTAGAAAGCCATTTCTTCAAAGCGCCGAACCACTAGCTCATAAGCTCGCTCCCATCGCTAATAAGAACGTAGAGATGGGAGGTTTCGATGTGGTTCTCAAGGAGGAGAAACACTTGTTGATACCAATTCCAAATCTCAGACAAGCTCTCTTACTTGCATTTCCTTTATTAGCACTGCTTTCTTTCAACGTTGCCAGCACTCCACTCACTTGGCTTGATAAAACGTTTGTCGAAAACGCCTTTTATGATGTCGCGTTACGCCATGAATACGCTCAAGGCAACAAGCCCCTCGCCAAGTGGAAACAACCTATTAAAATATGGATCGATCACCGAGTCGGAGACGAAGAGCTTCATCAAGAACTCACCGAATTGCACATCCAGCACCTATCACAAGTCACACAACATCCGATTAAAATCGTCACTCGAGAATCGGATGCAAACGTTAAATGGGTATACACAAGGCAGAGTCAGTGGATAGCTGAAGCCAAAACTGTACTCAAACTGAAATCGACACAACATCTAAACAGCGCCATCTGTACTGCAGGCTATCGAACCAATTCCAAAGGGGAGATTGTATATGCAGGGATTGTGATCCCAGTGGATCAAGCGAGAGCAAGAGGAAAGCTGGTCGCCTGTATTGTTGAAGAGATCACACAGGTACTTGGGTTACCCAATGACTCAGACAAAGCCTACCCTTCTATATTCAATGACTACACGCCTGAAGACTTATTATCGCCACTAGATGTGGTACTGCTAAAGCTGTTGTATGAACCAGAATTGAAGGTTGGAATGACCGAAACAAAAGCAAAACCCATTGTCCGAAAGATACTGAAGAGATACAGCGAAACAGGTGTACTTCAACAAGCTTCTAAAGCAGCACAGCAGGCGCCTTTGTATCAACTGATTGGGTATTAACGAAATAATCGGGTATTGACGAAGTGATCGAGTGTTAACGGAATAACTGGTTACTAACGGATATCAGTTGAGTATTGCTTTGTTTTTTGGAAACAGTTTATAAGGGAAGAATAGAACCACAGCGTTGTCCAAGATAAGACAACGCTGGCTTACAATTTGACGAGAGAATTAGCGCTTAGCAGCCTGCTTCTTCAGTTCGAAATCGAATTCGTCAGGGAACAAGATAACGCCTTCTTCTTGCTCGTTCGGGAATACCACAACGGCAAGTTCATCGTCTTCTAGACCGTTCGTCCAGCGACTGTGCCACTTGTTCAAAGAGATAGACTCTGCTTTACATTCAGACCAATCACCCGTTGCCCACGATTCTGCGAACTCTTGGTTTGGCCATACTGGAACACAATCTTCGTCTTCGGTGTTCAACATCACACAACCGTGCTCATCGGTTAAGATCCATACTTCACGGTTTGCTACGATTTCTTTCACACAGTATTTCAGGCGTTGCTCACCCGTATACTTATTAATTTCAGCGATTTTTTTATCGTCTAGCTGTGTAGTCATCTTAATTTCCTACGTTAGTCAGTAACTTTGTTCATTTTATGCTGAGTAGCATTAACTTCAAATATTTCTGTTGAGAAGAAAGTCTACTTCAAAGAAAAACGCCTGCTAAATTAGCAGGCGTTTATAATTAAGCGACTTGGTTAAACAAGCTCGCCTTGAAGCCAAGGCCAACCTTGCTTCTTACGGCTCAATGTATTTTCCATCATCAATACACCGTCTTTCTCGAATTTAACCAGCTTATCAGCCCACTCACCTTTGTAAAGAAGACGAGTTTGAGCTGTAGTGATATCTGTCAGCATTACTGCAGCGAACGCTAGACCATCTTTCTCACAACGCGCTTCAAGATCAGCTTCTAGCGCTTCGATCATGCCGTCTACTTGCTCAAGAGTAGCAAGCTCAACTTGACCAACAACAACATCGCGACCGTTGAATGGGTAGCCTTTAAGGTCTTTTTCTACTAACTGTGCAGCAGATAGGCCTTCGATGTTTGTTTTAGCAATTAGAAGTGCTTTGATGAAAGCATCAACATCTGTTACGCCAGCGATTTCAGCAAGCTCAGCAACAGCGTCTTTGTCTTTTTGAGTACATGTTGGAGAAGCAAAACCAACCGTGTCTGAAAGAATTGCAGACATCATCAGTTTAGCGATCTGTTGAGAGATAGCGTGACCTTCAATCTTGAACATGTTGAAAAGTACAGTGTTTGTACAACCAACAGGCCAGATCCAAGCTTCCATAGGGTTAACTGTCATCACGTCACCTAGACGGTGGTGATCGACAATGCCTACGATCTCTGCTTCAGCAACATCGTCTGGTGCTTGTGCTAGATCTGAGTAGTCTACTAGCCAGATTTTCTCACCAGCAACAGAAGTACGAAGCTCTGGCTTTTCAGCACCAGCGACTTCTAGAATGTGTTGAGTTTCGCGGTTGATCTCGCCTTGGCGAATTGGTGTCGCTTCCTCGCCACGAGCTTTAAGAAGCTCCGTTGCAACTAACGCACTACAAATACTGTCACTATCAGGGTTTTTGTGACCAACAACTAAAATCATGTTTCTTCCTATTACACTAACAATTATGACTCTACCTTTAGAGCCTCTCTTTATTAGCCATACTTTACCTCATTTTTTTAGATTGGTCATGTTTCCTAGGTTTAGCCAATGGTAACAATAGATAAAAAAACAACAAATGCAATTGATAATTATTATCATTCGTATATATTTATCTTAAGCCACTAATTTTGAGTAACACCTATGGATCGACTAATCTCTTTTTTGCCAAGCAGTAGCGCTGCGAAAACAACTCAGTTTTCATTGTCTTTTAAGCGCTTGCTATTACCGATTTCACTTGCAGCATTGGTTGCAGCCCCTGCTACACGAGAGCTGACGGTAACGACCTTGTCAGATGCATTCTGGGCGGTATCTTGCTATGTCGCTTTAACGTTAGCTATTTACCACTGGTTAAGCTTGTACATCAACAAAGACAACGTCTTCAATAAGCTCGTGCATCAGTCTCGGTCTAACCAAGTGGTGTTTGCAGCGCTGATGGGGGCATTGCCTGGTTGTGGTGGTGCGATAGTGGTTACCACGCAATTTATTTCTGGGAAGCTAGGATTTGGAGCCGTTGTTGCAGTACTGGTCTCCACCATGGGTGACGCAGCCTTTTTGTTGATTGCGAGCGAACCTAAAACAGGCTTAGCCATGATGGCAATGGGCGTCATTGTCGGCACAGCGTCAGGTCGCATCATCAACCTATTTCACGCTGATGACTTTTTACGTCCGAAGCAGTCAGAGAAAAATGAAGCTGCGCGTAGCTGCTCATCACAATCTCAAGAGGAAGACAAAGAAGCCGTTTCTAAAAAAGCGATTAACCTACAGGGCTACTTATGGTCTGTACTTATTATTCCCGGTGCTGCGGTAGCTCTACTTGGCTCTTTTCAAGTCGACGTAAACGAGTTGCTTGCGTTACCTGAAATGTCGATGGAATGGACAGGCACTATCTTGCTGATCAGTTCGATGTTTCTATGGGGACTGACTCGTGAAATTGAAGATTATAAATCAGCCGTGAGTGAGGACGAAAAATGTGTAGGCTCTCACCCACTACAAAAAACGGCTCAAGATACTAACTTCGTAACAGCGTGGGTTGTGGTGGCCTTTCTTTTCTTTGAATTTGGTTCTGTGATAGCAAATGTGGATTTTGCGACGCTATTCTCAAGTTGGGGCATCATGCTCCCCCTGGCTGGCGTGTTGATGGGGTTATTACCTGGTTGTGGCCCTCAGCTATTGGTGACCAGTCTTTATCTTTCAGGTGCCCTGCCACTCTCGGCTCAAGTCGGTAACGCTATTTCGAATGATGGTGATGCGCTATTCCCTGCGATTGCTATGGCACCGAAAGCAGCGCTCGTCGCGACCTTGTACTCGAGTGTGCCCGCTTTGATTTGTGCATACGCTTATTGGTTTATGTTCGAATTGTAGCTTTACGTTCAAAGCTTAGGTTTATATTCAAGGTTTAGGCTCAACTCCATAGGTTTCTACTAGGTCGGTACTTTGTATCGGCCTTTTTGTTTCCAGTGACCTAAGCTTCTCACAAGAGATTCTTTTGACTTACCCTCTCGGCTCAATTGCTTCAGTAGTAGTACGTTATAGTGCTTCTCAAAGACGCCTCCATAAGCGTTGCGACAATGCTTAAATAGAAATTCCAACACCGTACAACAGAAAAACAAAAAGCCCCTGTAAGAATCCTTACAGGGGCTTTAATTCAAGCTTTAATCTTGGTTCTCAAGCACAAGTCTTAAGAAACTTCGATTGGGCCACCGAATGAAGTTACTGGAGGCAGTTTGCCTTGGAACTTCTCGAAGTTAACCAAACATGTGTTTGCTGACGTTGCTTGAGCAAGTTCAGACGTACCGATGTCTTGAGTTAGTGTGTTTGGATCGCCGTATGTATCTAGCGCGCCCACTTTCTCGTTGATCGGGCCGTACCAAGCACCTTCTTCGATACGAACAACACCAGGAGCATAGCTATCCATTAGAACAGCACCTGCTAGTAGTTGACCACGGTCGTTGAACACACGTACTACATCGCCGTCTTTGATGCCTTTCTTCTTAGCATCCGTTGGGTTGATGTAGATTGGCTCACGGCCTTGTACCGCGTAAGTCGCACGCCACTCTTCAGATTCACACATCTGAGAGTGAAGACGCTTGTCTGGGTGACAAGATTGTAGCCAGTACGGGTGTTTGTCAGAGCCTGGGCCACCATGTGAACGTTCAGATTTCTCGAACCACATTGGGTGTTCTTGACAGTGCTCGTAACCCATGTTACCAACAGTACGGCTTGTGATTTCGATGAAACCAGAAGGCGTGCCTAGTGCGTTGATCTCTGGATCTTCACGGAATGAAGCGTGACGAGTCCATGGCTTACCTTTACCGAAGTCTAGGAAACCTTTCTCCCAGAACTCAGCAAACTCAGGCATTTCAATCGTGCCTTCATTCGAAGCGCGGCAATCGTCATATAGAGATTTAACCCACTGCATTTCGTCCATACCACGCGTGTAATCGTCGTAGCGACCCCAACGCTTAGTCAGGCTAGACATGATCTCGAAGTCAGTCTTAGACTGGAACAAAGGATCCACTAGCTTGTGCATTGCGATCAAACCACGACCAGAGTACGCACCGTAACCATCGATATCGTTACGTTCCCACTGAGTACAAGCTGGAAGAACAATATCAGAGTGACGACAAGTTGCAGTCCACGCGAAATCAACAGCAACTACAGTTTGTAGGCTCTTGAATGCTTTACGCATCTTGTTGCGATCTTGGTGGTGGTGCCACGGGTTGTTACCACTGAATACCATCATCTTGATATCTGGCAGCGTCACAGTAGAACCGTTCGCTTTGATCTTCTTACCAGGTTCAAGCAGGCTATCTACCCAACGAGCAACTGGAATTACACGGCTGTAACCGTTGTAATCTGTATTGGTGTACTTAGGTGATTGACCTTGGTCGATATTCAGCGGGAAAGAACCCGGAGCAGCGAAGCCAGTCGAAGATACACCGATACCTGAGTAGTGGTGACCGTAAGAGATACCGCCGCCAGGTAGACCAATTTGGCCAACCATTGCTGCGATAACTGCACACATCCAGTAAGGCTGCTCACCGTGTTGTTGACGTTGAATACTCCAACCAACAAGAATCTGTGTACGGCCATTAACCAACATCTTAGCGAAATCACGGATAGAGTCCGCGCTTGCGCCACAGATAGCTGAAGCCCATTCTGGCGTCTTCTCAACTTTGTCTTTCGTTTCACCTTGAACGTACTTGATGAAATCTTCAAAACCTAGACAGTAAGTTTCGATGAACTTCTTGTCGTATAGGCCTTCGTTGTAAAGAACATGAGCAACGCCCAACATGAACGCCACATCAGTTTGTGGGTTGATGTACATCTGCTCGTTTTCTAAGTAACGACCTGTTTTGTTCTTCACAGGGTCAACAGAAACAACGTTGATCTCTTTCTTAGCAACTTTTTCTTTCAGCTGTTCTAGGTATGCGAATGATTCGTGAGTCTCACACGTCCAACCTACTTGCAGGTTCTTAACTGGATCGTTACCCCAAAGAACAATGTTGTCACTGTTTTCTAGGATAAGTTCCCAAGATGTACCTTGAGCATATACTTCAGTAGAACCTAGCACGTAAGGCATGATCGTTTGACCAGCACCTGTCGAGTAGTCACCGATTTTCTTCACAGAGTAACCGTGAAGTGCCATTGCACGTTGCATGTGGTTAGTACAGCTGTGGAACTGACCCGTTTGTCTCCAACCAGTTTGACCTGTGTGAAGCGCCCATGGACCGTAATCTTTCTGTACGCGTTCTAGTTCGCGGTAAACAAGGTCTAGTGCCTCATCCCAAGTCACACGAATAAAGCGGTTGTTACCACGCGTGTCTGCGCTGTATTTATGCTTCTTCAACCAATCTAAGCGAACCATAGGGTAACGCACACGTGATGGGCTGTAGATAATACCTTTAATACCTTTCAACATCTCAGTTGGGTGTTGATCGATTTCTAGAGGTTTAATTTCTTGCACTTTACCCGCGTAAACGCGAGCTCGGAATGCACCCCAGTGAGAACCAGAGACTTTCCACGCGCCGTCTGTTTCTGCAGCAGACGCTGATGCCGACGCCAATAAGCTTGGACCGATAACCGATGCCGCACTTGTAGTAGCGACACCTTTCAGAAAACTTCTTCTTGTAATTGCCATTGTGTTACTCCAATTGACGTCTTATTAGTGATGGCCTTCAGAAAAATCTGATGAGTGCTTCTGTAGATACTTAAGAACAAGTGCTTCTGTATCTGTATCGAAGTTAACAAACGCAATCATACCATCTAGCATGCCTACCCAACCGTTAGCGCTGAAGTGAGCTTCATCTGGCTGTGAGTGACACGTTGAACAGTTAGATTGGTACGCTTGACCCGCTGCGTTCCAGATTGGATCGAAGTTATCAACCATAGACTCTTTCTTCATCCAAAGTGCTAGGTTAACTTCTTCCCATGGAAGGCCAGTAAGCTCATCTTCTTTCTTCTCACCAACAGTGATCACGTCACTTTGAGATACTTCTTTCGTCAAGATTGCAGTTGAGATGTTCATACCGAAGTCTTCTTGGATTACACGTCCGAAGCCTTTCGCTTTACGCCAACCGTCGATTTGAATCTTGATCATGTCGCCTTTTTCGTCGATAACCGCAACTTTACTTGCAGGGCTTAATAGACCCGCTTCAACTGTTGCTGTTTCATCTGTGTACATTGGAAGATGACGAATAGAGATCACGTCAGAACCATTTGCATAAGATGTGCTGCTTGCTACGTTTTCTAGCTCGCCAACAATACCGCTCGCTGATGCCATATCTAATGGAAGGTTGTGAGCAATACCTTTGTGACAGTCAACACAGCTTTGATCACGCTCTGCCGCGTTCTTCATCTGGATACGCGCTGTTGGGCGCATGTTTTCGAAATCCATTGAATCGTAGTTGTGGCAGTTCTTACACTCTAGAGATTTGTTCGAAGAGAAACGATCCCATTCGTGTTTAGCCAGTTCGATACGACGAGCTTCGAATTTCTCAGGTGTGTCTAGGTCACCAAATACTTGAGCGAATACTTCTTTAGATGCTTGCATCTTACGAGCAATTTTTGCTGTCCATTCATGTGGAACGTGACAGTCAGGACAAGTTGCGCGTACACCAGATGTATTTTTCCAGTGAACCGTTTCTTGTAGTTCTACGTAAACATTGTCACGCATGGTGTGGCAGCTTACACAGAACTCTTCTGTATTCGTGTGTTCTAACGCAGTATTAAAACCACCCCAGAAAATAACACCGGCGATAAAGCCACCCATGGTTAGTACACCAAGACTGATGTGTACTGCTGGGCGAGTCATTGTGCGCCATAATTTAACTAAAAATGATTTCATGTTTAGCTCTCTTAAAAATTAGTTCTAATAAAAATGTGATAGCAAGAGGGCATTACATGCCGCCGTGTGCACCTGGAGGACCTAATACAAACACTTGCAGTGCCCAAACTAGAAAGCCGTAGCCTCCTACAAAAGCCACACTTAATATTGGAAAGAGAACCACTGCAATGAAGAGGAATGACTTCCACTCCAACGAGCGTTTTTCGCCAGTTTCAATTTTCTTAACATCACTCATACATTTTGCCTATTTTGTATTTAGTAATTTCGAGTAACCCATTCTAAGGGGCTAAAGTTCTTGAGTATCTAACGATGAATTTTAGACCATACACAAAGTAGGGTTCAATCAAATCTCCCGTTATAACCCTTGCTAATCAATACTTTTTTGAGCTCATCCAAAGTTGTTTTTAGTTAAACAAAGTTATTAAAAAGTATTAACAAATGTGAAGAATTAAGTATATTTCACAAATGTTAAAAACCAACATTTGCGCAACCACATTGTAACTAATTTTAACGTTTTACCTACTAAGTAGTAGCCAAAAAACCCTCAAATAACCATTATTTTGTACTTTGAATGTTAAATAATTGAGCCTTTTTTGAGTTCGACAGGTATGACGCTGAAATGCATCATTTGGCACTTTCAGATATGATGGAGACCTACTTAAAAGGAAGCATTATGCAAGACGTTATTGATATATCTTGGTGGCAATTGCTGTTATTTAGCTCACTTCTCATACTGCCCATCGCCATTAACCACAAACTAAAACTCGGCCTAGGTAAAGAGGCCTCTATTAGTATTTCTCGTATGGTGGTACAGCTATTCTTGGTCGGTCTTTATCTCGAATACCTTTTTACTTTGAATAGTTTATGGATCAATCTATTGTGGTTATTCGCTATGATTGTGGTGGGTGCAAGTTCGATTGTTGAAAAATCAAAGCTCCCGAAACAACTACTATTAGCACCTGTAGCGTTCAGCCTTGCGGTTACCTGTGTACCCATCGTCTTATTTATTTGTTTCTTTATTATCAAGCCGACCCCACTCTTCAACGCACAGTACTTAATCCCTATTGCGGGGATGCTGTTGGGTAATAGCTTGAGCAGCAATATAGTGGCTCTACAGAACTTGTTCGGTGCTTTTGAAACCCAGAAGTCAGAGTACGAAGCGGCGATCGCTTTAGGCGCTTCTCCAACCTACGCAGCAGCACCTTTTGTACGTAATGCGATACAGAAGGCGATGTCTCCTATTATGGCTTCTATGGCGACCACCGGCTTAGTCACACTTCCAGGGATGATGACAGGTCAAATTCTAGGGGGAGCTTCACCAATGATTGCGATTAAGTATCAACTGATGATCATGTTGGCTATTTTCGTGATGATGAGTAGTTCATTGGCGCTCGCACTTCACCTTTCTTTAAAGACATCTCTGACGAAAGAAGGTCGAGTCCTCGCCCGAATTAAGCCCACAGACTAACCTCTTTCTTCCTTTACGATCTGGTTACACACTGACTTTGAGACAGGTTATCCACAGAAACTGTGGATAACCAAAACAGTATTGATCCTTTTTTAGTCACTTTGACTCGACCAAGGATCATTTACATTGATCCTTACTTAATTTCAAAGGCCTATGTTGCCCTACTCGATCCTGCTATTGAGTGTTTTAATGATTATTTAAAAGAGAAACTAAAAGGTTTTCCACAATAAAAAACGGCCTGCAATGCAGACCGTCTTTTAATCGTAATCATTCAAATCGATACGATGACCGAATCATGGTTAATCTCGTAGATAAATCAACCAATACCACATGCCGACAAAGATACCGCCGCCAATGATGTTGCCTAAAGTCACAGGCAATAGGTTGTTGGTTAAGAAATCCATCATGTTTAGGTCAATATAGTCGGCAGGGTTAGCACCTGTCATTGTCCAAAACTCAGCAGGAGCAAATGTTTTAATGCCGATAGCGAGTGGTACTTGGAACATGTTCGCAATACAGTGCTCAAAACCCGACGATACAAACATCGCTACAGGTAAAATCATAACCGTAATTTTATCCGTTAAGGTACGCCCACTGAATGTCATCCACACCGCAATACACACCAACACGTTACACATGATGCCAAGCGCAATCGCTTGAATAAAGTCATGATGCATTTTGTGCTGAGAGATAGCCATAGCATTGAGCCCGACTTGGCCATTGTCAAACATGTATTGTTTAGTCGCGAGCATACATGCAACTAGCAATAAAGCGCCAATAAGGTTGCCCACATAAACCGTCGCCCAGTTTTTAAACAAGGTCACCCAAGTGATCTTGCCGCTCGCTCTCGCCACTAACGTTAAAACAGAGCTGGTAAACAACTCGCCGCCAGTAACCACCACAAGGATCAAGCCTAAGCTAAATGCCAAACCACCGAGTACGCGAGTAATGCCCCACGGTAAATCACCAGCACCTGTCGTCACGATGGTGTAAAACACAAACGCAATGCCGATATGTATGCCCGCTGAAATAGCGAGAAGAAAGGATTTGATTGGATCTTTTGTTGCTTTACCTACGCCAATATCTGCAGCGCGCTCAGCCATTTGTGGCGGTAATAATGAGTCAAATTGGTTTAGATTCATAATTTACATTTTGAAACATGTCGTTGGGGAGCGCGATAATCCTCTCTTTCATTTCTGAATTCAAGAGCTATTTCGCGCTCAAATAACCTTCAACAATCGAGAAAACACCAAACCTATAATGATATTGAAAATTCATACGACTTTAGTAGTAAAAACAAAACCCTGATGAATGAAAACTTATCAACAATAAAAACAACACATCTATAAATATCAACAAGTTACGTTAAATCAAAAGGAATAGCGTACACTATCCAGGTCCTTTCATCTCTAGATTTTGATATAGATCAACAGAACGTAAAAAAGCGCCCTGAGGCGCTTTTAAGTCAATCACAAATAACGGAATTAGTTATGCTAAACCGAAGGTTCAATCACTTGTTCTGATGATTGCTCTAAAGCGGCATCTTCAAGGTTGGACTCAACGTTAGTCGGTGTCACGTCGGAGTGACTTTCGGTGGCAACTTTACCACCTAAGCTTTTCAAACTGTCCACCAGCTCTTCCAAGCTTTTTATGTGTGCATCACTCTTAGTAACCTGCTCATCCAAAAACTCGTTATGTTTGTTTGTCTCAGCAAGCTGTTGGGCTTGTTTCTGATTTTCGAGTTCTAAATCGGCAAGTTGTTCTGAAAGTGCTTCAACCTCAGACTTCAGTTGCGTGGTCATATCAGAGCTTTTAAGCGCTTTAATACTCTCGACGATTTTCTGAGCTTGAAGGCGCAACACCACATCACGGTAGTCTTGATCATTCAGGATCTGAGAAATACTCAGGAACTGGTTCTCAGCATTCAATACCGATTGCTCAAATCGGTCACCCTTGACGTTAGCAAGCAACTTAACTTCATGTGCAACACTTCTCACGTGATTCAGTTCGAATTCAGCGGCTTTAACGGCGTCTTCGATAATTGATTTCTCACGAGGACTCGCCTTAACTTGATTTTCCGCCAATGCGATTTGAGAACTTGCTTTAGCAAAGGTAAGCGGCACTACATCATCAAAGTCTTCATCTTCTAAGAACTCTAATTCGTTCTTTAAAGGTTCAATGTATTTCTTATGGGCGACTTTGACTTCTAATGAGCGAGCGTGGTTAAGAAACTCAACCTGTGCTTCCTGAGCATCTTCAAGCTCATCAACCAATACGTATTCAAACAACTCACTGTATTCAGCGTAAAGCCTCTTATAGCTCGACGCGAACATCGTATCGGCACCCAGATATTTCAGATAATCCATCTGAACGATCGAATCCGCTAGTACTCTATCGGCCTTTTTCTTTAACACTAGAATCGAATCATAGTTTGATTTAACCAAAGCGATTTTTTCATCAAAAGCTTCAGCGTACGTTAGGCTCGAAAAAATTGAATAGCTTTTCGTTAGACGAGTTTCGTCTTTCAGTAAATCGGCATAAATGCTTTCAGCATCATCCCAAGCATCTAGTAGTTCATTGTAATTTTCTGGCGCATAAAGAGACAATTGAACATGGCTTTCAAGCTTACTTTCCCATTCGAGATGAACACTTTGCACAGAATCAAACGTGCGGGCATTTGATGAAGACTCACTGCCATTCGTGCTTTGGTTCGCTTCTGTCTGTTCAGAGGGAGTGCTCTGACACCCTGCAATTGCAAATAGCATACTGATCATTAATGCTACTTTGTTGGCTCTCACTGATGCATTTCCTTTTTTAAACAATATTTGCTCGATGCATTATATTTCTAGTCTCACAATATATTACAACCACTTAGCAATAAACATCATTCATTAATGAAGCGTGTGAAATTCGCCCAATTAAACAAAAAACAACCGCTCATGCGCTGATTAATCATTCAATTTGGTATCACTTATCAATTCTCTTTATTTGCTATTGCCTGAGTTGTGAATGCGCACTAAGGTGAAGGTAGAGAACGTTATGAATATATAGGTTAATTATGAAGTACAACGCTGAAAACATTGCTGATTTAAACCTCCTTCTTCAATTTGATGTAAGTAGCGCAGCTACTGGAATTAAAGTTCATCAAGAGGCAGCTCAAGAAACTCAAGACGCTGTTAAGCGCCTATTCGAAAAGAACCTTTGTACTCAGCCAGACGGCGGTTACCTAACAGATGAAGGTATACAGATGGCAGAGCGCGCAGACAAACTACTTCGCGTACTAAACTAAAGCTCCATTGTTCTAGTAAAAACTCCACTCGCCTCGGCCGTGGAGTTTTTTCATTTTTGGGCAAAGGTTTGTTAGGCTTATTGTAAATTCGTCATTTGCAGTTGTGAGGAACACATGGCTTCTATATTTATTGTTGGTGCAGGCTGGGTTGGAGCGCCCTTATCGGAACATCTCGTCAAACATGATAACCAAGTCGTCGTGACGAAGACTACCCAAGAAGGCGCTGACGCTATTGGCAACGAACGCATTCCTTGTGAAGTATTCAGTTTTGATGCAATACAACCTGAACGCTCTATTGGCCAACTCTACTCACTCCTATTGGAAAACAATACTGAGATAGTGATTGGTAGCTTTCCTCCCGGCTTTAGAAAAGGCGCTGGTGTCGAGTACGCCGACTATTGGCAACAACTGACCAGTGCTTGCCAGAAGGCTAACGTGAAAAAGCTCATTATGGTCAGTTCGACGACCGTATACCCAACCAAGCCCGGATTCTGTACGAGCAAGACGCCTCACTCACTCTTTCTACCTCAGAAAACGAGCAAGCATCCGCATTTTCGGACAATGCACGCGTGATGCTGAAGGCTGAACAACTGGTGATGGATTCCGGCATCGATTACACCATTCTTCGTTTCAGTGGGTTAATCGGCCCTAGACGTCACCCATCTCGATTCGCAAGCAAGCTAAAGCAGGTCAGCTCTCAAGCACCAGCCAACATGCTTCACCTTGATGATGCGATTGGTGCGGTCGATTTCGCCATCAATCAACTGCACAATGAAGTCGTAAATGTCACCACACCAAATACAGTAAGCAAGGCGGAGTTCTACGCAGCAGCATTAAAAAGCGCCAATAGCAGCGAGCCACTCCCTCCTATTGTCGACACGCCAGACAAGCTGATCTCTTCTAAAAAGATCCTCGGTTTAGGTTACTCGTTTAAATTCGATTCCACATTGGACGCTCTTTATGACTAAGCAATCCATAGCTAACCAACCCATAGTTAAGCAACCTGTAACAAAGAACTCAAAGGGTAAGCTATATCACTCGATCGACACCCTTTGGAACTTCATGTCGATGGGTCATGACATCACGCCTTCAGATTGTATATTTGTGTTGTGCAGTAACGATACTCGCGTTGCTGAATACGCTGCCGAGCTCTATCACCAAGGTGTGGCGCCTTACATTGTATTTTCTGGCGGTGTGGGACGCTTTACAGAAGGGAGTTTTGAACGCTCAGAAGCTGAAACATTCGCGGCTATCGCACGAGACGCTGGCGTGCCTGACTCTGACATTATCATTGAGAAGCACGCAACCAATACTGGAGAGAACGTACGATTCACCTACAAATTGCTGACTGAGCGTGGGCTATCCCCGAAACGATTGACCTTAGTACAGAAACCCTTTATGGAGAAACGCACTTACGCCACGTTTGCTAAACAGTGGCCTGACGAAGTTACCGAGATTCAAGTCACTTCACAATGGCAAGACTGGGTAGATTACTTTAATGAAGAGTTACCACTAGACATGGTGTTAGGTGCTCTCATTGCTGATTTCGAACGAATCAAGTCTTATCCAGCGCAAGGATTTCAGATTGAGATGCCGATTCCTGATGACGTTGATCATGCCTACCAAGCATTGAAGAAGCTGGGTTTCGAATAAGGCCTTAATTAACGTAATAGTCCTTTCAGAAAACAAAAACGGTGGCACTTGGCCACCGTTTCTTGTTCTTAGCTATTACTTGAGCTTGTTGATTTCAGCTTTGTTCGCTCAAGAAAAATCAACCAAAGAGCCGTTTATTTACCTAACGCTTCTTTGTAATGCAAACGGCAAGCTGAAACGTATTGGTCATTACCACCAATAGCCACTTGGTCACCTTCAGCAATCGCAACACCGTGCTCATCAGTACGAATCACCATATTCGCTTTACGACCACAGTGACAAATCGTTTTTAGCTCAACCAGTTTGTCAGCCCAAGATAATAAGTAGCGACTACCTTCAAACAGTTCACCCAAGAAGTCAGTACGCAAACCGTAACAAAGTACAGGGATGTGCAGCTTATCCACCACTTCTGTTAGTTGGTAAACCTGCTCTTTCGACAAGAACTGACACTCATCGATCAAAACACAATGACGCTTTTCTTCTTCATTGAGTTTTTGTATCGCGTCAAACATATTGGTGTCGTTTTTAAACAGTTGAGCTTCAGATTGAAGACCAATTCGCGAGCTCACTTTACCGATACCATAGCGATCATCTAGCGCTGCAGTAAAGATCACTGGCGTCATGCCACGCTCTTGGTAGTTAAATGAAGATTGAAGAAGCGTTGTCGATTTACCCGCATTCATTGCCGAGTAATAAAAATACATCTGAGCCACAGAAATATTCCTGTTAATTAAAAGTTGAAGATAAAAGCAAAGGTGAAATTAAAGAATTTTTGCTAGAAAAAAGGGCTGAAAATCAGCCCTTTTTATAAGATTTACTTACGACGCCAAGTCGTGCCTTCTGGGCCATCTTCCAGAACAATGCCCAACTCGTTTAGCTTATCACGTGCAAGGTCGGCGTTAGCCCAATCCTTCGAAGCGCGAGAGTCATTACGTAGCTTAATTAGGCCTTCGATTTCTGCGACTTCGTCATCATTACCCGCAGCATCACCTTTAAGGAAAGCTTCTGGGTCTTGATGAAGAATACCGATGATGTCAGCAAGTTCACGCATCAATGCACCTAGAGCACTTGCTTTTTCAATGCTTTCAGTCTTAATGCGGTTGATTTCACGAGCCATTTCAAACAGCACAGAATAAGCTTCAGGTGTGTTGAAATCATCGTTCATTGCCGTAGAGAAACGAGTGACATACTCTTGACCACCAGCAGGAGCTGCGGTTAGGTCTAGGCCACGAAGTGATGTGTATAAACGTTCAAGCGATGCACGTGCTTGGTTTAGGTTATCTTCGCTGTAGTTCAGCTGGCTACGGTAGTGACCAGACATTAGGAAGTAACGTACTGTTTCTGCATCGTAATGCTGAAGCACGTCGCGGATAGTGAAGAAGTTACCCAGTGACTTAGACATTTTTTCTCTGTCTACCATCACCATGCCGCTGTGCATCCAAGTATTCACATATTGGGTGCCGTGTGCGCAGCAAGATTGTGCAATTTCGTTCTCATGGTGCGGGAACTGTAGATCTGAACCACCACCGTGGATATCGAAATGGTTACCAAGGATAGACGAGTTCATTGCTGAACATTCAATGTGCCAACCTGGACGACCTGGACCCCATGGAGATTCCCACGTAGGTTCACCTGGCTTAGACATCTTCCAAAGAACGAAATCTAACGGGCTGCGTTTTGCAGAATCAATATCAACACGAGCACCAGCTTGAAGCTGATCAAGGTCTTGCTTAGAAAGCTTACCGTATTCGTCGAACTTCTTAACTTCAAACATCACGTCGCCATTGCTTGCAACATAAGCAAAACCACGGTCAATCAGCTTTTGAACCAGTTCAATGATTTCAGTGATGAATTCCGTTGCGCGAGGCTCAACATCTGGACGCTTCATGTTCAACGCATCGAAGTCTGCGTGCATTTCACCGATCAAACGCTCAGTCAGAGAATCACAAGATTCGCCGTTTTCGTTAGCACGCTTGATGATTTTGTCATCGATATCTGTGATGTTACGAACGAAGTTCAAATCGTAACCAAGGTAACGAAGGTAACGAGTTACTACGTCGAAAGAAACGAACGTACGGCCATGACCAATGTGACAGAGATCGTAAATGGTTACCCCACAGACATACATGCCGACTTTGCCAGCTGTAATTGGTTTGAATTCCTCTTTCTGTCTTGTGAGTGTGTTATAAATTTTTAGCATGATCTCTATCTATATTTGTGTATTAATCAAAATAAGAGGGCAAGTATATCAATTCATGCGTTATTAGGTAATCCCCCAAAGCAGTAATTACCTCAAACAACTAAGTTAAGTTAATGATTTGGTGATTTGAAAGTCCGCCAACATGCGCTAGAATTCGAACTTCATATTAAAAAGACAGTAAGGTAACAATCATGATCATCCTTCACACAAATTTTGGTGACATCAAAGTTCAACTTAACGAAGAAAAAGCACCAGAAACAAGCGCAAACTTCCTACAGTATTGCCGTGACGGTTTTTACGACAACACGCTATTCCACCGTGTTATCGATGGTTTCATGGTTCAAGGCGGCGGCATGACTTCTGGCCTTAAAGAAAAAACAACTCGTGCGACTATCAAGAACGAAGCGAACAACGGCCTAGCGAATAAAGTGGGTACACTAGCAATGGCTCGTACTATGGAACCGCATTCAGCGAGCTCTCAGTTCTTCATCAACGTTAACGACAACTCTTTCCTAAACTTCCGTAGCGAAAGCCTAGACGGTTGGGGCTACTGTGTATTCGCAGAAGTTGTTGAAGGCATGGACATCGTAAACAAGATCAAAGGTGTTAGCACTGGTTCTATGGGTATGCACCAAGATGTACCTCTAGAAGAAGTGATCATCACTGGTACTACAATCGAAGCTTAATCACTTGCTTTCGATTAGGGCGTATTGACCTTTTGAGCTGATTTTTGCAGCGAGTTGCTGGGGATTTATACAAGGCAGAGGCTTTGATGTGTAGCTAGCCTACATAAGAAGCCGATAACGCAGTAGAAATAACCAGCAAACGCTGCCCAAAGGGTTCGGCTAAAAGCGTTTTACTCTTTGTTGAGGGAAATTTGCTTAGAATGACTAGGCTTCCTATCCCTCGCCTCGATTAAAACGCTTTTATCTCGAACAAAATTTAACCGCCAAAGGTCAACACGCCCTAGTATTAATAATTGATGAGCCGATAAAATCAGGATATAGGGAGCGAATCGCTCCCTTTTTTAGACCTATGAAAACATATTTTATATCAGACCTGCACCTTGCTCCGTCACGACAAGACATTACCGACTGCTTCCTCACTTTCATGAAGAACGAAGCGGTAGAAGCGGATGCACTCTATGTATTAGGTGACCTTTTCGAATTCTGGATTGGTGACGACGACAAAAGTGAGTTTGCGACCTCTATTCGCCAAGCGTTTATTGATTTGGTGAAAACTGGCGTGCCTTGCTACTTCACACAAGGTAACCGTGACTTCCTAGTCGGTAAGAAATTTGCCAAACAAACAGGCGTGCAACTTCTTGACGAAGTATCAACGATCGATATCTACGGACAAAAAGCGGTCGTACTGCATGGTGATACCCTATGTACCGAAGATGTAAAATATCTCGCCTTCCGCGAAAAAGTGCATCAACCATGGCTGCAATGGGTCTTCAACAGAATTCCATTTTTCATCAAGAAGAAAATTGTCTCGAAGGTTCAATCTGATATCAAAGATGACAAGCAAACTAAATCTCTCGACATCATGGATGTGACACAACAAGAAGTCGAAGATGTTATGGCGCGAAACAACGTCGAACTGATGATTCACGGCCATACTCATCGCCCTGACATTCACACTTTCAATGCTAATAATTGCACTAAAACCCGTATCGTATTGGGCGATTGGTATACTCAAGGTTCAGTGCTGGTGTTCACTCCGCAAAGTTTTGAACTACAGAATCGAGAGTTTAGCAATAGCTTTCAACATCCGTCTTAAACTTTCACTTTGATTATTATTGTCGGTCAGACTTTCTTTGATTGTGTATGGTAATTTCCACTGAATTAGCTATTATCTCTCTATCAGAACTAAACCGAACACAGTACCAAGTTGAAATATTCATACGTAGCGCGTCAACCAATACTCGATACAGACAAAAAAACCATAGGTTACGAGTTGCTATTCAGGGACGGTCCTAAGAACACTTTCCCTGAAGTAGAGCCGGAGCTCGCTACTAGCCGTTTGCTTTCCGACCACTTTTTATCAACTCACTATAATACGTTGGGTGATAAGCTGGGGTTCGTTAACTTTCCTTATACAAGTCTGATTAACTTGGTCCCGACGCTGTTTCCAAAAGAAAGCCTCGTTGTTGAGGTTCTTGAAGACTGCGAACCAACCGACGAACTACTTGAAGCAATCAAAGCCATCTATGATGCGGGGTATACCATCGCATTGGACGACTTTGTGCCAAGCAAAGCGTGGAAGCGCTTCTTACCGTACGTTTCAATTATCAAATTTGATATCCGTTTGATCTCAATTGCGAAAGCTTCGATGTTCATGAACTCTCTCAAAGGGTTAGACATTAAGTTCCTCGCTGAAAAAGTAGAGACTTACGACGAATATCAAGAAGCAAACCAAGCAGGCTTCACCTACTTCCAAGGTTACTTCTTCAGTAAGCCGGAAATGATCCAAACTCGTGCTCTCAACCCTGCGTTTTTGACGATTGTTCAGCTGTTGAAAGAGATCGCTAACGACCCTATCGACTTCGGTGAAGTTGAACGTCTGATCACATTAGACGTCACGCTGTCTTACAAGTTACTTGCCTATGTGAACTCTGCAGGCGGCTCAGCAACAACCATTCGTTCATTTCGCCAAGCGCTTATCTTCCTTGGCGAGCAAAAGCTACGCAAGTTCGTTTCACTTGTGGCGATTGCATCCGCGAAAGAAGACAAGCCAGATTCACTCTATGGTTTAGCGGTATTACGTGCACGTGAGTGTGAACTGTTAGTCGAGAAGATGAATGTGAAAGTTGAACCCGGACAAGCCTTTTTGACCGGTATGTTCTCCCTACTCGATTCTCTATTTGACCAACCGTTGAAGCAAGTGCTGGACTCAGTGCCAATTGATGAAGAGATTAAGCAAGCTCTGATACAACGCAAAGGCGTATTAGGTGCGATCTTGGCGATGGTTATCGCTTATGAACAAGCTCGATGGGATGAAGCAACGCGCATTCGTAAACTACTCAAACTAAGTGAAGCTGAACTCGGGCAAGCTTATGACGAAGCGACGACTTGGGCTCAAGAGCTGTTATCACCTTCGTTGAAATAGTCCACTTCACATAACCGTACCAATGGAAACTAAGCTTTGGTGAGCGATCGTTTCTTGGTAAACTCCCACGCATTCATTTATGGCCTCTTAATAGAGGCCATTTTTACAGGATTTGACTATGTCTTCATGCCCATGCGGTAGCAAAATTACTTACCAACAATGCTGTGAATCAGCACACCTTAACCACAGTGCCGTTGAAACACCCGAGCAATTGATGCGCTCACGTTATTCTGCACATGTACTTGGTTTGGTGGATTATGTGGTCGCTACTTACCATCCAAGCTGCAATGCAGAATCGCAGAGAGAAGGTATTGCCGAATCTATCGATAGTGATTGGGCGGGTCTAGAAGTCATTGATACTGCAACTGGCTCAGACGAGAACGAAGGCTTTGTTGAGTTTAAAGCTTACTTCAACGACGTGGCTGAGCAGTTCTGTATGCAAGAACGCTCGCGCTTCGTGCGTGAAGACGGTCTTTGGTATTACATTGATGGCACCTTCCCTGAGCAGGAAGAAGCTACACAACCAGAGATAGATCCTCGCTTAAACCAAACGGTTGAGAGCTTCAAAATTGGCCGCAATGACCCATGTATTTGTGGCAGTGGTAAGAAATATAAAAAGTGCTGCGGGTAAGTCAAACAATTAGAATGTTTGATTAAGTAAAGAGATTCCTGATGTCGCTTAGGCTCATCGGAATGACGTAAAGTCAGAGGTTAGAAAAGTGGCGTAGGGCTTAGAAAGCTTGAAAATTAAACAATTAAAAAGCCCCGTAAACATGGTTGTTTACGGGGCTTTTTTCTGTCTTTTACGCGGTTCTATTAATCTAAAGAGGGCTTACTTATGGCGCTCTTTTAATTTGTTCACCACATCATTCATCGATAAGCCTTGGTCTTGAAGAAGAACCATCAAGTGATAAATCAAATCCGCAGATTCGCACACTAACTCCGCCTTATCGCCCGACGTCGCC
Organism: Vibrio sp. QJM3NY_15; assembly: GCF_057785995.1. Classification (NCBI taxonomy): domain Bacteria; kingdom Pseudomonadati; phylum Pseudomonadota; class Gammaproteobacteria; order Vibrionales; family Vibrionaceae; genus Vibrio; species Vibrio sp. QJM3NY_15. The sequence continues at coordinate 1,214,884 of NZ_CM173517.1, read as the reverse complement.
GCAAGCGCGACTTCAACGCCTTCTTCGCCCACTTTTTGCGAAATACGCTTGGTGCCACGGGCATATAGACTGGCAGTATAAGAAGACTCAGGGTCTGCGTCCTTGCGGGCAGCCAATAGCTGCTCAAGCTGATGAAGCCACACCATCTGAGACTCTTGTTGTTTGTCTCCGTCCCAGCACGTTGTAGTACCAGTGTGGCATGTTGGGCCAATGGGATTAACCTTGACCAGCAAGGTGTCATTGTCACAATCCAAGGCAATGTTCTGCAGTTGCAATACATTGCCCGACGTTTCACCTTTCGTCCAAAGACGCTCTTTTGTGCGAGAGAAAAACGTCACTTGGCCAGTTTCGCCTGTTTTCTCGAGTGCTGCTGGGTTCATGTATCCCATCATCAGCACTTGGCTAGATTGGTAATCCTGAACAATAGCTGGCACCAAGCCACCCACTTTTTCCCAATCAATACGCTCTGACAATGCGCCTACTTCTGTTTTTGATAAGCTTACGGGTTCAAAACTCATAGTCGCACCTCTACATCTTGTTGTTTTAAATACTGTTTAAGTTCACCAATATTGATGACTTGCTTGTGGAATACCGAAGCCGCAAGTGCTCCATCCACGTTGGTCTTTTTATAAGCTTCGGCAAAGTGCTCCATCGCACCTGCGCCACCTGACGCAATCAATGGAACGTTACATACTGAGCGAACCATGTTGAGTTGTTCGATGTCGTAACCGTTACGGACACCATCTTGATTCATCATGTTTAACACAATTTCACCTGCGCCACGCTTCTGTACTTCTTGCACCCAATCTTTGGTTTCCCATTTGGTTGCTTTAGTACGCGCTTCATCGCCAGTGAATTGGTAAACCTGATATTTACCGGTTTCTTTATCGAAGTATGAATCGATACCAACAACGATACACTGCACGCCGAACTTATCAGCAAGGTCAGTGATCAGTTGCGGATTAGCCAATGCCGGTGAGTTGATTGACACTTTATCAGCACCAAACTCAAGAATACGCGCAGCATCTTCCGCTGATTTAATACCACCAGCCACACAGAAAGGAATATCAATCACTTCTGCTACACGTTTTACCCAGCTCTTGTCGACTACACGACCATCGCTTGATGCAGTGATATCGTAAAATACTAATTCATCAGCGCCCTCTTCCGCATAACGTTGCGCTAACGGAACGATGTCACCAATAATTTCGTGGTTACGGAACTGAACGCCCTTAACCACCTGTCCATCACGGACATCCAAACAAGGGATTATTCGCTTTGCCAACATGCAAATGCCTCCTCTGCGGTAAACTTGCCGTCAAGTAACGCACGACCAACAATCACACCAGCAACACCGCTGCCTTTAAGCGCTTCGATATCAGCTAAGCTGCCAATGCCGCCCGATGATTGGAATTGTACTTGTGGGTACTGCTTACAAAGATCAACGTAAAGCTCTACGTTTGATCCTTCTAGCGTGCCATCTCGCGAAATATCTGTACACAGAACGTGTTTAAGGCCAACCGTGAGGTAGTCTTCAATCAGCGCTTCAATCGTCACACCTGAATCTTCTTGCCAACCTGAAATCGCGACTTTACGTGTGCCGCTTTCGTCAATATTGATGTCCAGAGCCAGCACGATTTTTTCCGCACCGTACTTCTCCATCCAACCTTTAACCAAATCAGGTTGCTTAACTGCCGTAGAACCAACCACAACGCGCTGTGCGCCAGCTTCTAGCAGATCAACGACATCTTGTTCGTTACGCACACCACCACCAATCTGGATGTTCGCAGGCGTGCTAGCAAGTAGCTTAGCGATCAAGTCTAACTGACGAGCCGTTGTGTCTTTTGCGCCGGTTAAATCAACAAGGTGAAGCCAACCTGCGCCAGCTTGGTGATACAGGTTGAACTGCTCTGCTGGGTCTACTTTGTATTCTGTTACTTGCCCGTAGTCCCCTTGGAATAAGCGAACTACTTGGCCTTCAATTAAATCTAACGCGGGAATAATCATTTACATTCCTTATAGGGCAACGTTAGCCGCTGCCAAATCCTTATTACAATTCCAAGAAGTTCTGAATCAGCTTAGAGCCAGCTTTTGACGAACGCTCCGGGTGGAACTGAACACCATAATAGTTGCCACTTTGCACTGCAGCTGTGAACGGATTACCGTAGTCACATTGAGCGATAGTATAATCACCCACCGGCATTGCGAAGCTATGTACAAAGTAGAAGTACTCGCCTTCTTCAATGTCTTTAAATAGAGCGTGATTAGGTGTTGCCGTGACGGTGTTCCAACCCATGTGTGGTAACGGCAAGTTGCCCGTTTCAAGTAAACGAACTTCACCATCACACAAACCTAGGCATTCAACTAACTCGTCAGCCTTTTGGCCTTTCTCTTGAGACAGTTTGCCTAACAGCTGCATACCTAAACAGATACCTAGCAGAGGCTTCTCTACTTGCTTCACAAGGGTAACAAGGTCACGCTCTTGCAAATTCTTCATTGCCTCACTTGCTGTGCCTACACCCGGTAGGAATAGCTTGTCAGCTGCAAGAACCACTTCTTGCTCTTTTGAAATCTCAACCGCATAGCCCAGACGTTCAATCGCAAATTTCACCGATGAAACGTTGGCACAACCGGTATCAATGATGACGACTTTCTGCTCTTTCATTGTTTTTTCCTTGCTAACGTTAGCCTTACAGAACGCCTTTGCTGCTTGGTAACTCGTTACCTTCAACTTTGATTGCTTGGCGAAGAGTACGGCCAAACGCTTTAAACAAGCTCTCAATGATGTGGTGATCATTATTGCCAGCAGAAGAAAGGTGTAGCGTACAAGCCAGTGTGTCGGTTAAAGAACGGAAGAAGTGAACCACCATCTCAGTTGAAAGATCACCCACTTGTTCACGGCTGAACTTAGCATCGAACTTCAGATATGGGCGACCAGATAGATCAAGCGCACACTGAGCTAAACACTCATCCATTGGCAAGCTGAAACCAAAACGGCCAATGCCACGTTTGTCGCCTAGCGCATCTTTCAGAGCTTGGCCTAGCGCAAGCGCCGTGTCTTCTACCGTGTGGTGATCATCAATGTGTAGATCGCCCTTCACAGTCAGGTTCATTTGGAAACCGCCGTGTGTCGCGATTTGATCAAGCATGTGATCGAAGAAACCCATGCCTGTGTCGATCTTGTTGCCACCGGTTTCATCAAGGTTTACTGCCACCTTGATATCCGTTTCTTTAGTGGTACGAACTACTTCAGCAACACGAGCATTAACCGTTAGATCTTTAACGATCTGTGGCCAGTTAAGTGTGCCTTCAGTTTGCGCATCTGGTCCGTATTGGATACCACGAATTGCCATGTTCTCAGCAAGTTGAAGATCCGTCATTCGATCGCCAATCACGACTGACTTTTGGAAGTCGACTTTACCGCCTTGAAGGTATTCTTTAACCATTCCTAGCTTTGGTTTGCGGCAAGAACAGTTGTCTTCATCAAAGTGAGGGCAGATTAGAACATCATCAAACTTAACGCCCTGAGATTCAAAGAACTCCATCATCATGTTGTGCGGAGCATCGAACTCTTCTTGCGGGTAGCTATCGGTACCTAGACCATCTTGGTTAGTCACCATAACTAAGCGATAACCAGCATCTTGTAGTGCTAGTAGGCTAGGAATCACTAACGGTTCGAATTTTAGCTTGTCTAAACGGTCTACTTGAAAGTCGACTGGCGGCTCAACAATTAAGGTGCCATCACGGTCTATAAAAAGTATTTTCTGTTGTTTACTCACTTGAACTTCCTTTTAATTTTAAATCTGGTGGCCTAGCAAAAATCAAACGCTAACCCAAATAATGGTTTCATTTGCCAGCTGGTTATTAATCAACTCAAGACTGACAAATGTTATTACTGATAAGCCGTTCGTTACTGATAAAAGTTACGAATGAATCCAAGTGTCTTTTCGCACTCTTCGCGGTTACCAATACTAATGCGAACACAGTTTTCAATTGGCGAATTACGTAAAATAATACCGCTGTCCCATGCTGCTTTGAATAAATCATCACCGTTAGGGAATTTAACCAGAAGGTAATTACCCCAACCATCGAATACCGTTATTTGAGGCATGCCCATTAGGCCCGCTTGTAAATAAGCTCGGTTGGCACTCAAATCAAGAACCTGAAATTTTGCTCTTGCTAACCCGTGTTCTGACAGCGCTTGAACAGCAATGTCAGCAACAGGAACAGGCACTGGATAAGGTGCTATCACTTTCAACAGTACATCAATCAGTTCTTGGTTTGCTAGAGTAAATCCGCAACGTAAACCCGCCAATGCAAATGCTTTCGAGAGAGTTCGAAGAATCGCTAGATTCGGGTACTGAGCAAGCAAATCAACCGTTGATGCTTCAGGACAGAAATCGATATACGCTTCGTCCATCACCACAATGGCTTTGTCTTGAGTCATCTCAAGTAGTTTAACGATGTCTTTACGGTTAACTAAGTTACCTGTTGGGTTATTTGGGCTACAAACAAAGACCACTTTTACGTTATCAAGTTGAGCTTCAATCGCCGGTAAATCCAATTGCCATTCAGACGTCAGCGGCACGACCTTACGCTCAACACCGATAGTCTCCGCGCTGATTGCGTACATACCGTAGGTTGGTGGGCAGTAAAGAATCGCATCTTCATTTGGCTCACAGAACGCACGAATCAAAAGCTCAATACCTTCGTCAGCACCACGAGTAGTCAACGTTTGCTCTGGTGCAACACCTGCATATTGAGCGTAAGCATCGATTAGCTCTTTAGGCTGACACTCGCTGTAGCGATTAAGTCGAGTCAGATTTAAGGTGTACTCGTTATCAAACGGAGATTCGTTGGCGTTCAACCATACATCTCCGCTGCCACCAATGCGTCTTGCAGACAAGTAAGGTGTTAGAGCCTGAACTTGTTTTCTTGCTAACTTTTCCATGCCCTACCCTTATTTCGCTTTATTTAACTTTTCAATTCGGATGGTCACCGCACGTTTGTGTGCATCCAAACCTTCGGCTTCTGCCATTGTGACTACCGTTGGCGCTAGGCCTTGTAAGCCATCAGCTGTTAACTCTTGTACCGTCATACGCTTAGAGAAATCCGCCAAACCTAGGCTTGAATAGGTTTTGGTGTAACCGTAAGTCGGTAACACGTGGTTTGTACCAGAAGCGTAATCACCCGCAGACTCAGGAGACCAATCACCAAGGAAGATTGAACCTGCATTGTCTAGCAATGGCAGCAGTTCACGTGGATTCTTGGTCTGAACAATCAAGTGTTCCGGGCCGTAGAAGTTCGAAATCGCAATTGCTTGAGTGATCGATTCAGCGATGATAATTAGGCTTGATGCCAATGCTTGCTGAGCAATCGTTGCTCGAGACAACTCTTTCAGTTGTTTCTGTACCGCATCGGTTACTTGATCGGCAATCACTGGAGATGGTGTTACCAATACAACCTGAGAATCAGGACCGTGTTCCGCTTGGCTCAGCAAATCCGCAGCAATGAAATCTGCATCTGCTGTTTCATCGGCAATCACTAACACTTCAGACGGTCCAGCAGGCATATCAATCGCAGCGCCACGGAAGTCATTACTTACTTGGCGTTTAGCTTCCGTTACGTAAGCGTTACCTGGGCCGAAGATTTTATCGACCTTTGCAACACTCTCAGTACCATACGCCATTGCTGCAACCGCTTGACCACCGCCTACATTGTAAACCTCATCGATTTTACAAAGTTTAGCGACATACAAGATTTCATCTGCAATTGGCGGAGGTGAACAAAGCACAACCTTACGACAACCAGCAATCTGAGCAGGAACACCCAACATAAGAACCGTTGATGGAAGTGGTGCGCTGCCTCCTGGGATGTACAAACCCACCGTATTAATAGCGCGAGTCACTTGCTCACAAACCACACCTGGTTGAGTTTCAACCTTAATCGGTTGTGGTTTTTGAGCTTCGTGGAACTTAGCAATATTACGATAAGCTTGCTCAAGCGCTTGCTTCATCTCTGGTGTTAAACGCGCGCAGGCTTCTTCGATCTCTTCAGAACGTACTCGAATCGATTCCGGTGTCACACCATCAAACTTTTCGGTCAATTCTTTGAGCGCTGCATCGCCTTCATTTCTTACTTTTGCAATTACACCAGACACAGTTGCTGTGATATTCGCACCTTCAGCAATCGCTGGGCGCTCTAATACTGAGTCTTGCTGTGATTCACTTAATGATTGCCAAACAACGGTTCTCATAGCAGTTACCCCATCATTTTTTCGATTGGTAGTACTAGGATTGAGCTTGCACCCAACTCTTTCAATTGTTCCATAGTTTCCCAGAACAAATTCTCTGTACTTACTAGGTGAACGGCAACTTTGTCTTTGTCTGTTGATAGAGGAAGAACCGTTGGATCTTCAGCACCAGGCAGTAGTGCTTTGATTTGCTCTAGCTGAGATGTTGGCGCGTGAAGCATGATGTACTTCGACTCTTTTGCTTGTTGAACACCCTGCATACGAGTCAGTAGTTTTTCAATCAATGCAGTCTTGTCAGCGTCAAACTCACCAACACGTTGAATCAGTGTTGCTTTAGATTGGAAGATAGCTTCTGCTTCTTTTAGGCCGTTTGCTTCTAGCGTCGCACCTGTAGAAACCAAATCGGCGATAGCGTCTGCCAGGCCTGCGCGAGGAGCTACTTCAACCGAGCCTGTTAGCATACAAGTGCTGAATTCAACACCCTGCTCGTCCATGTAGGCTTTTAGTAGTTGTGGGTAAGTGGTCGCAATACGTTTGCCCGCTAGATCTTGTGGGCCGTTGTATTCTTCGTCTTTGTTGATAGCGATAGAAAGGCGGCAACCACCGAAGTCTAAACGACGTAGTGTGCGGAACTCTGAAGGCTCTTTAAGAGCAACACGGTCTAGGCGAACTTCTTCTAGTTCATTTTCACCGATGAAACCAAGGTCAACGACACCATCCATGATAAGACCTGGGATGTCATCATCACGAACCAGTAACAAGTCGATTGGCATATTTAGTGAATGAACAACTAGGCGCTCACCCATGATGTTAAATTTAACACCACATTTTTTAAGTAGATCTTGGCACTCTTTACTTAAGCGACCTTTCTTTTGAATTGCGATTCTTAGGCGTTGTGTCTGCATTGCTGTATCCCTGTGCAAATATTTGAATTTATTGATTATTTAAAAGCGCTAAAACTAAAAAACCCCCGGAAGACTTTGTCGTCCCGAGGGTTTAAATCTAAATTCTTTGACTTAACCTCCGGGAGAATTCTTGCTCCCGGGTATACGTAAATCTCCCCGAAAGACTAGATAGGGTGATGATGGTGATGAATGTTCATTACTAGTTTACGCATACTTATCAGCTCTTAGGTTGTTTGCTGTCTTGTCTCCACACTAACTAAGGTCACATCCTTTTTCAACCATTTATTCGAACTTTTTTCACGAAATTTAAAATTAAATTAACAGGTACAAAAAAGGGAGGCCAATGCCTCCCTGATACTTTACTGATTAACTTTCACTTTTAGCTTTTGCACGTCGCCATTTTGCAACGAGAGAAGTAAGCCAATGCAAAACATACTGCAACGAACGTTAGAGACGCAGCACTAAACGCGATGCCAATTGAAGACGTCATACCTAGCGTGATGAAACCAATACACGATACAAACGCTACAGACAGCGCATAAGGAAGCTGAGTCGATACGTGGTCAATGTGGTTACAACGAGCACCGGTAGAAGACAGAATCGTTGTGTCAGAGATTGGAGAACAGTGGTCACCAAATACTGAACCAGCTAGAACCGCACTTAGCATCGGTAGAATCAGCGCGATGTCAGAAGCTGCAGCCATGTCACCCGCGATAGGAAGCATAATACCGAACGTACCCCAAGATGTACCTGTCGAGAATGCCATTAGGCCAGCAAGAAGGAACAAGATAACTGGTAGCCAGTGGTAATCAATGTTACCAGTCGCTAGAGATGATAGGTACGAACCTGTCTTCATGTCACCGATAACAGAACCGATTGTCCATGCAAACACAAGGATAAGGATCGCGCCAAACATTGAGCTCGCACCGATCCACATTGTTCTTGCGATATCAGACATTGGTAGCTTTTGCTTGAATACTGTCGCTAGCGCAACAAGCAGACCTAACACGCCACCGTAAACAAGAGACTTGCCTACATCAGTGTTTTCGAACGCGCCAAGCAGGTTGAATGCTTGACCGTCAGCAGCCAGCGCTTGGCCACCCGTGTAAAGCATGGCAGCAACTGTTGCTACGATTAGCGATACGATTGGCATTACGAGATCAGAAACAGAACCGTTCTCGCTCTCTTCAATATCTAGCTCTTCGTTCAGGTCATGAGCTTGCTTTTGATCATTGTCACCATCAAAGCCACGGCCTTGTGATGCTTCAATCTCGTGCTCGCGCATTTTACCAACGTCTAGACCAAACCACGCTACCGCAAACACCATCAGTAGTGCGAATACAGCGTAAAAGTTCATTGGAATAAGACGAACGTAAGCACCCAGTGCAGAATACTCTGTCACACCGTGTGTTACTAAGATGCCACCAATAATAGTAATGATGTAAGCACCCCAGCTAGAAGCCGGCATGATCACACACATAGGAGCAGCAGTAGAATCTAGGATATAAGCTAGCTTAGCGCGAGATACATAGAAACGGTCTGTTACAGGGCGAGAGATAGCACCTACCGCTAAGCTGTTGAAGTAATCATCGACAAAGATGAATACGCCTAAGAAGGCTGCAAGTAGTTTTGAACCACGTTTGCTCTTCACACGAGACTGTGCCCATTCAGCGAATGCGCGAGTACCGCCAGAAAGTGTTAATAGAGCGGTCATCATTCCAAGGATAAGTAGGAATGCGATAATGCTCATGTTCCAAGTGTTGATACCACCATCTTCGATGAAAACACCAGATGCTTTAGTAAACACGTAGCTAGCTGCGTTACCTACTGAATAATCAGCAAGTAGAATCGCACCCATGACGATACCGACACCCAAAGAAACCAATACACGGCGGGTAACAATAGCAAGAGTCAATGCAACCAAAGGAGGAAGCAGCGATAAAGGCGATGTTGCAAAATCTATTAAATTCATGATCTTCAAAAACCAGTTTTTTATTTGGCTAGAGATCTACTGCAGACAAACTTGATACGACTTATCAAGCTCATGTTGAACTAAGCGAAAGGGAAGTGAACACTTCACCCAACCCTACAGTAGCGCTCCATAGTTTAAAATTAAGACTATGGCAGTGTTGTACCTATTGAGCACAACCCCAGCAAATTGCTTAGATATACAATTTACTTCGGCAATTAGACCTTTCATTCCCGTTCATTGGCATCACCCCAACGAAAACTACTTTTTATAATTGCACCTCTACGTGCGATAACATTATTAACCGTGTAAACCAGAGTTTAACAACAAATTAACCAAAGCATCGCATCAGGTAGCCGCAATTGTACTCATCAAGAGCAACAATGCAACATATCATTCCGAGAAAAATAGGGTTTTGTTAATGAACTAATCAATACAAAAATAGTCTACAGAAAGCAATTACTCCACCAGTCACATATCGATTTTTAAGAAAATCTTAATAATTATTATAAATTCATCAAAAGTGAGTCGTTTCTTTTTCAACTATTCATCTCACTTTTATATTTAAATAACCAATACAAGAAATACTATTTGTTTTATTCCTAGGCTCTGTTTATTATTAGGAAGATTATTTAGTTTACCTTGATGGAAAATATCATGTCTGAATTAACAAAAACTTTATTGAATATCCGTAGCCTTCGCGCATTCTCACGTGAATTAACTCTTGAGCAACTTGAAGAAGCACTAGACAAGCTAACTATTGTTGTACAAGAGCGTCAAGAGTCTGAAGCTGAAGAACAAGCTGCTAAAGCAGAGCAAGAAGCTAAGCTTTCTGCTATTGCTGAACAAATTGCAAAAGACGGCATCGATGTTGCTGATCTTATTGCTGCGCTTTCTGGTGAAGCAAAAACAAAAACAGCAAAAGCTAAACGTGCTCCTCGTCCAGCTAAATACAAATATGTAGATGGCAATGGCGATGAGAAAACTTGGACAGGTCAAGGTCGTACGCCTTCAGCTATCCAAGAACAACTAGATGCTGGTAAATCTCTAGAAGAGTTTGCTATCTAAACATTTAGTTTACTTAGTGGGTAATCAATTACACGCTAAGCAATAGAATTAATATTAAAGTCGACTAAAGTATTATTTACGGCTTCAATATATTCAGAAACAAAAAAGGCTCCTTTCGGAGCCTTTTTTATATTTCGCTATTAGAAATATAAATGAGAACGATAAAAATATCTTATCTTTCCCAGTATGCTTCTTCTAGGCTATCTTCTCTTTCAGGAAGGCCGCGAGACAAGCGTGGTGAGTGCTGAACCAACACTTCATAACTTGCACGGTTTGAATATTTACAAACCTGTGAAAAAGATGAATACGTTAAAAATGCATGTTGATGCTTGCTAGAGTTCGGCACATTTTCTTTATGATATTTATTTGCTGCCATATCATGTAATAAAGCCGACAACGCCGCATCCCCTGCACCATTGGTATTTTTGATCTTTTCTGGACCACCCATGTAAGGCGCAATATGCGAATAGATCTTCGTTGGGTTGTCACATAAGTCTTTATGCGCAGGACGGCTAAATTCATAGCGGTTAAATTCAGCAATTGAGCCTGGTAACAACGGTAATGACGTTTCACGCTTCACAGCGTCTTCAGTGTAACCCGCCATAAACAAGCCAACAGGGCCAGCCGTACATAGAACTAAGTCTACCCAATCGAGTGCTTTGTCCGAAGCAGCAAGAGGATCGCTTTCACCTGTTAAAGCTTCAGCTTCGTCTTCATTCATTGCAACAACGGTTACGTGCTGTTCAAGGAAATCTTTCCAAAACTCTGGGTCATCTTGAATAACGAATTTAGTACCAAGTGTTAAAACAACAGGCACATCGTATTTCTTCGCGTATTCGATCGCTTTCATTGTTGCTTCAGGCATAGGGTCGCCTGGCTTACAACGAACTAGATACGCTGTTAATACTAAAGCAGAAGCACTTTTGAAGATTTTCTCAGGAATGCTTTCTGGTTTTAATTGGTTCATTTGTCCTTCGCTAATTGCGAAAGTACGTTCACCATCTTCTGTAATTAATGCAAAGCAACGACCAATTGCGCCATCTACCCCTTGTAAATGGTTCAGATCCATTCTGCTTGATGTATTACATAAATAGCGGTAACCGTAGCTACCAATTTTAATATCTTGGCTCATTACACCTAACAGTGTTGAACGGTCATCCGCCAATACTGAGTAATTGTGTAATGTGTTACCGATCGTACCACCAGCGTATTCATTAGTGATCAGGCACTGTTCTTTTAATTCTTGATATAAGGATTCAGCAGCTTCATCACCGATAACCAGTGAGTGTCCCTTACTTAGGCCGTATTTTTCGATTAGCTCAGAACTCACTTTCGCTTCAATATCCACCAAAGTTTGGTCAATACCGATAATATGAGTACGTGACATTCTTTTGCTAGTTTGAGCTTGGCTTACTAAAGGATCACGAGCGTGAACCGGAAAATAGTGCTTTGATTTACGTTGTCCAGGGAATTTCATAAGGCTAGTCTAAGTCAAGGGGAAATAGGTGGCGGATTCTACCGCGCTATATTTAACGCGGCAATCTTTCAAACTATAGCAAACGTTTGCTAGGCTATTTTTTTATTCGCCTTCCATAAAGCTTAAATCAGGCAGCATGCCCAAATGCTCGGCGTAACGTTTTTGATTAAACTCAGCGCCGTTTTTCATCACGTCAAATACCTCAATTGCCAATGCACATGCCATTGCAGCAATTGCCTCTTCACGAGGAGTACCTGTCATCATTAAACGCATCAGCGTCTCTTTTACTTTCACAGGTTGGCCATCTTCAAGTTGGTTCTCGATAATCTCGATCAACTGTTCTTCTTGCATAAACTCATTTTGTTCAGACATTTTTTATCTCAGGTCTTGGATTTCGAGCGACTATGCCACATATAGATCTGACATCCTAGCGAGTCTCCTCGCGTTCATGCGATTCTCTAACGAAGTCAGCGCAATATTTGTGCAAATGAAACTGTGATTCCGGTCTCGGATCTGTCACGGTGTTTCTCTTTCTGTTAGAATCTGCGACCAAGTAATAGTAACGGTGTTTAGACATGTCAGATATCAGCTCTGGAAACAGCGAAAAGAAAGTAATTGTCGGTATGTCCGGCGGTGTAGATTCGTCAGTATCGGCGTATCTTCTTCAGCAACAAGGCTATCAGGTAGAAGGCCTTTTCATGAAAAACTGGGAAGAAGACGATAACGAAGAATACTGCACGGCAGCTGAAGACCTTGCTGATGCTCAAGCGGTATGTGACAAGTTAGGTATCCACCTTCACACTATCAATTTTGCAGCAGAGTACTGGGATAATGTATTCGAGTACTTTCTTGAAGAATACAAAGCGGGTCGTACACCGAACCCAGATATCCTTTGTAACAAAGAAATCAAATTCAAAGCATTCTTAGAGTTTGCGGATGAAGTATTAGATGCAGACTACATTGCTATGGGTCATTACGTTCGTCGTACTTTCCCAACTCAAGAAGAACTAGACGCTGGCGTGAAACCAGAAATGCTACGTGGCTTAGACAGCAATAAAGACCAAAGCTATTTCCTATACACGCTAAGTTCAGATCAAGTGGCACGCAGCCTATTCCCTGTGGGTGAATTAGAGAAGCCTGAAGTGCGCCGTATTGCTGAAGAGCAAGACTTGATCACTGCGAAGAAAAAAGACTCTACCGGTATCTGCTTTATCGGTGAGCGTAAGTTCACGGAGTTCTTAGGCAAATACCTACCTGCTCAACCGGGTAATATCGAGACACCAGAAGGCCAAGTGATTGGTCAACACCAAGGCTTGATGTACCATACTTTGGGTCAACGTAAAGGTCTTCATATTGGCGGCACTAAAGGTGGCGGCGGTAACGAAGAGCCATGGTTTGTTGGTGAAAAAGATCTTAAGCGTAACGTTCTGATCGCGGTTCAAGGTAAAGACCACCCGCTTCTTAAATCAGAAGGTTTGTTCGCATCTCAGCTTCATTGGGTTAATCGCACCCCAATTACTGAAGTTATGACATGCACGGTAAAAACACGTTACCGTCAAACAGATATTCCTTGTACAATCATCCCAATTGACGATGATAACATTAAGGTTATCTTCGATGAGCCGCAAATCGCTGTAACACCAGGCCAATCGGCTGTGTTCTACCAAGATGAAGTATGTCTTGGTGGTGGTATCATCGAAAAACGCATCTAATCTAATCGAACGAACAACAAACGATAGAAAACAACTAGGAGTTACTACGTGGCTAATACACTTTATGACCGTACTATTGCTTTCGCTGGAATTTGCCAAGCTGTGGCTTTGGTTCAACAAGTAGCGAAAGACGGCCGTTGTGATAAAGATGCCTTCGAAGCTTCACTCAATGCCATTTTAAATACTAACCCAGCGAACACTGTGGGTGTATTTGGCCGTGAGGCGAACCTAAAGCTAGGCCTTGAATGCTTAGTAAAGGGTATCGACAGTACTCCTGCTGGTAGCGACATTACTCGCTACATCATCAGCTTGATGGCGCTTGAACGTAAACTATCTGCTCGCAATGACTCTATGTCACAGCTTGGCGATCGTATTCAAACCGCAGAGCGTCAAACTGAGCACTTCGATCTGTTTGATGAGCAAATGATCAGCAACCTTGCGAGCATCTACTTAGATGTAGTGAGCCCTATTGGTCCTCGTATTCAGGTTTCTGGTACGCCAGCAGTACTTCAACAGACATCGAGCCAACATAAGGTTCGTGCCCTGCTGTTATCAGGCATTCGAAGCGCTGTTTTGTGGCGTCAAGTTGGCGGCAAACGTCGCCACCTTATCTTCGGTCGCAAAAAAATGATCGAGCAGGCTCAAATCCTGCTAGCTCGCATGTAATTTATTAGCTCGCGCCTCGTCGCGAGCTTGTTTTTTGTACCAACACAATTCTCACGCAAACGATTGCGCAATATGCGTGACAATTGAGATTGTTACTGGTATAAACCTCTCAAAATTTAGAAAACTCAATTCAGGAGAACACCATGGAACTGTCAGCATTGACTGCTGTTTCACCAGTAGACGGCCGTTACGGAAGCAAGACTGTTGCATTACGCAGCATCTTTAGTGAGTTTGGCCTACTAAAGTACCGCTCTATCGTTGAAGTTCGTTGGTTACAAAAGCTTGCAGCTACAGATGCAATCAAAGAAGTACCAGCGTTCAGTGCAGAAGCTAACCAGTTTCTTGATGAACTAGCAGCTAACTTCAGTGAAGAAGATGCTCTACGTATCAAAGAGATCGAGCGCACGACTAACCACGACGTTAAAGCGGTTGAGTACTTCTTGAAAGAGAAAGTTGCTGGCGTTCCTGAACTTCACGCTGTAAACGAATTTATTCACTTTGCATGTACTTCTGAAGACATCAACAACACCTCTCACGCGCTTATGCTTAAAGAAGCTCGTGACACAGTGATTCTTCCAGAAATTCGTAACGTAATTGATGCTATCAAAGCACTTGCGAACGAGTACCGTGACATTCCATTACTGTCTCGTACACACGGTCAGCCTGCTTCTCCTTCTACTATGGGTAAAGAGATGGCTAACGTTGCGTACCGTATGGAACGTCAATACAAGCAAATCGAAAACGTTGAGATCCTAGCGAAAATCAACGGTGCTGTAGGTAACTACAACGCACACCTTTCTGCATACCCAGAAGTTGAATGGCACCAGTTCAGCGAAGAATTCATCACTGAATCTCTTGGCGTAACTTGGAACCCGTACACAACTCAAATCGAACCTCACGATTACATCGCTGAGCTGTTTGATGCTGTTGCTCGTTTCAACACTATCCTTCTAGACTTCGACCGTGACGTTTGGGGCTACATCGCTCTTGGTCACTTCAAGCAGAAGACTATTGCTGGCGAAATCGGCTCTTCTACAATGCCGCATAAAGTTAACCCAATTGACTTCGAAAACTCTGAAGGCAACCTTGGTCTAGCGAACGCAGTATTCAGCCACCTTGCACAAAAGCTTCCAGTTTCTCGCTGGCAGCGTGACCTTACTGACTCTACGGTTCTTCGTAACCTAGGTGTTGGTGTTGGCTACGCAATCATTGCATACACTTCGACTCTGAAAGGTATTAGCAAGCTTGAAGTTAACCGCGCTGCGCTACTTGCTGAGCTAGACAAAAACTGGGAAGTATTGGCTGAACCAGTACAAACAGTAATGCGTCGTTACGGCATCGAGAAGCCATACGAGAAGCTAAAAGAGCTAACTCGTGGTAAACGTGTAGATGGCGAAGGCATGCGTGCATTCATCGATGGCCTTGAGATTCCTGAAAACGAGAAAGTTCGTCTGAAAGAGATGACTCCAGCGAACTACATCGGTCAAGCTATCGAGCTAACTGACAAGCTGTAAGATTCGAATTTCGACTCACAGAATAGACTAAGGCTTCCCATGTGGAAGCCTTTTTGTTGCGTATGAACAAATGTTTCGAACAATAGTCCCTAAGTAAAACAACAGTCGTCAATCAAACCTGACTTTTCCAACTAGCCTCCCCTATTCGAATACTGCAAACCATATTAGAGAAACATCCTTAAACGCCAAGATCAAAAAAGGCCTCCCGAAGGAAGCCTTTCAAAGGTCTCTTGTCGACTAGCGACGACAGAATACGTTGCGACTACATGTTACGTAGAGACGCGATACGCTTATCTAGTGGCGGGTGGCTCATTAGTAGCTCAGTAAGAGACTTCTTACCGTTGATACCAAACGCCATCATAGAACCTTCTAGTTGTGGCTCGTGGCTCACCTTTAGACGCTCTAACGCTGCAATCATCTTCTCTTTACCTACTAGGTTTGCTGCACCTGCATCGGCATGGAATTCACGATGACGGCTGTACCACATGGTAATGAAGCTTGCTAAGAAACCGAATACCAATTCCAACACCATAGACACACCGAAGTACACCATCATGTTGCTGCCACCCTCTTCTTCATTGTCATTCGACGCAACAATGTTGGCGATGAAACGAGATAGGAAGATAACGAACGTGTTTACGACACCTTGCATTAACGTCATGGTCACCATATCACCATTCGCGATGTGGCTCACTTCATGAGCTAATACCGCTTCAGCTTCATCTCGCGTCATATTGTGCAGCAGGCCTGTTGATACCGCTACCAATGAATCGTCACGCTTAGCACCTGTCGCGAATGCGTTGATGTCTGGCGAGTCATAGATCGCCACTGTTGGCATACCAATACCAACTTGTTGAGATTGACGGCTTACCGTCTCCATCAACCAATGTTCTGTTTCGTTACGTGGGCTTTCAATGACCATGCCGCCTACAGAGCGCAGCGCCATTTTCTTTGACATCATTAATGAGATGAATGAGCCACCAAAGCCAAATACCGCAGCCATTAACAACAAGCCTGAGAGGCTTCCTGGTTGCATACCTGTAACTGCGTATACAATATTAAGAACAACACTTAGTACCAATACAACCGCAAGGTTGGTTGCAAGGAACAACATTACTCGCTTCATTACTTATCTCCGCATGAAAGCTGTTTTTATAAAACTTATTGTTATAGACAAGGCAGACAGCAATTTATTCCAACCTTGAAGACTTATACTTACTTATACATATAGTCTTAGATTAAGAAAACAAGGTTAAGCATTAAATTGCAACATTTGATTACGAGATTGTAGCTGAGTTAATCGCAGTCTATTAGACCTAAGTCGTATGGTGTCGATATAACAATCCGTTTACAGTGACCTCAGATGACTTATTGGCTAGTCCATGTACAAAAAGGGAACGATCATGGTTGAAGGTACTAACACTCAAATGGCTATCGATTTACTGTGCTGTCACCTAGGGATTACTGAAGAAGAAGCGAAAAAGCAGATTGGAATCCTAACACCGCAAACGGCACAGACAAAAATCACAGAAACACAGCAAGCACTAATGGGACTTACAAAAGAACATTAATCCCAAGCTTGCTGGATTAAAAGACCGGTTGTTCATCAACTTATGGTCAAAGGCTTAACATAGCAAAAGGGCTGCAATCGCAGCCCTTTTCTTGTTTAACGCATAACTTGAAACTTAGAGTTCAAGCAATGGCTGTACATTAATGTACTTACCAATGTTCTTAGACTTAGCTTTTGGCACGTAAGGGATCTCACCCAGTTTTGGCGCGCCTAGCTTGTCTTCCAACATCGCAATAATATCAGCATAGTGCTCAGTGCCTGGATTAATGCGGTTAGCAACCCAACCTACTAGGTTTAGACCATCTGCACGAATCGCTTCTGCGGTTAACAAAGCGTGGCTCAAACAGCCAAGCTTAATACCCACAGTCAGTACGACTGGAAGCTGCTCTTTCTTAACCCAGCTAGACAAGTATTCATCGTCTGAAACCGGAACACGCCAGCCACCAGCACCTTCAACTAAAACGATGTCTGAATTCTGTTTATGCTCTTCTAACTTTGCTGATAATACCGCTTCATCAACCACGACACCGTCATGCTTAGCTGCGATATGCGGTGATGATGGTAGTAGCAACGCGTACGGGTTAACGTCTTCGTAAGCAACATCTTGCGTCGCCGCTTCTTGAAGATGCAGCGCGTCACTGTTACGTAACCCTTCAGGGTATTGTTCACACCCTGCTGCAACTGGCTTATAACCAATTGTTGATAAATCTTGTGCGGCCAAAGCTTGAAGAATCGCTTTTGAAACCACAGTTTTTCCCACTTCGGTATCCGTACCTGCAATGAATAATGCATCAATCATAATTGAATAACCCCTAAACAAACTTGATATGTTGCTGGCAAGAAACCTTGATGGTTTTTAAACTCTCGATATTCCTGTTCAACAAGCTGCAACATACTGCGACTTGTTAAACCTTGTGAGCGACCACTTACGTGATTAGCGCCGATACCTTTAAGGTCGCGCATCAGTTCAAACGCAGTGTCGTACCAAACGGTGATTGTGGGCAAGTCTAGTTGATGAGCCGTACAGCTAGATTGCGCTAACGCAATTTTTACCTGATTGATTGTAATAAAATGGTTAACGTGTTGATGTGCGTCAATTTTGGACCACGACTTTTTCAGTTCAAACAGTGATCCATCAAGCAAAGTTGAGAAAATAACACGTCCACCAACCGCTGTAACACGCTTCATTTCTCTCAAAGGCGACGACAAGTCGTCACACCATTGCAACGCAAGGCTAGAGAAAACGATGTCAAAGTGCCCGTCTTCAAACGGTAATTGCTCGGCATCGGCTTGTTGATATAAAGAGACAGATGCACCACAGCGCTGTTTTGCTTCGTCCAACATTCCATTGGAAAGGTCAGCGCATACCACTGCAGCACCTCGCTTAACTAACTGTTCGGAGAAATACCCTGTACCACAACCTAGATCGAGCACCTTTAACCCAGAGAGGTCACTCGGTAGCTTATCCAATAGTCGGTGGCCTACATCGCGCTGAAATTCAGCGTGTTTGTCATAGGTTGTTGCTGCTTTACCGAAAGCTTCGGCAATAGCACTCTTATCTTGGCCTACGTAATTATCCACTACTGCTTCTTGTGACATTTACTGAGCCTCACTATTTAACTCTATTGCTTTAAGCAACGAGCTAGTTAACTGAAGAACCTGTTTCTGACTGTGGCTCGCCGTTAAGGTAATGCGCAAACGAGCTGTCCCTGTAGCCACGGTTGGTGGCCTGATCGCCGTTACCCAAACTTGTTTATGCTTCAACTCTTCTGCAATAGAAAGCGCGGCTTGGGCTTCGCCAATCATAAACGGCTTAATCGGAGTCTGAGTATCAATGAAACCTTTCGCGCCGCTCATTTGCTCCGCATAGAGCGCACCTAACTCCATGAGCTTATCTCGACGCCACTCTTGCGTTTGAATCATCTGACACGCATGAGACAAAGCCACCGCTTGTGAAGGTGGCATCGCCGTCGAATACACATGATGACGAGCAAACTGAGTTAAGTAATCACCCACTTCTGACGAACAAAGAATCGCGGCACCAGAAAGGCCAAATGCTTTACCAAAGGTCACCACCAAGATATCAGGTGAGATTTGTGCGGCGTTGCAGCTCCCTGCCCCTTTATCACCTAATACGCCAATACCGTGGGCATCATCAATCGCCAACCAACTGTCGTACTGATTAGTCAGGCTAGATATCTGACTGAGAGGCGCTTGATTACCATCCATGCTGAACACACCCTCAGTCACAACCAAGGATTGTGGAGTTTGACTCAATAGCGACTCTAAATGTTGCGTGTCGTTATGCTTAAAGCGTTTCATGGTTGCAGGTGACAGTATCCCCGCTTCTATCAGGGAGGCGTGGTTAAGTTTGTCTTGCAACAGAGAGTCGTCTTTTTCGAGCAGAGAAAACAATAAGGCTTGGTTCGCACTGAAACCTGAGTTAAAGAGAATGGCGCGTTCAAAGCCAAGCCATTCACACAGCTGAGCCTCTAAATTTCGATGAGCAGGACTAAAACCCGTGACCAATGGCGATGCCGCACTGCCGGCACCATATTGGGAAAGTCCGGTTTGCCATGCATCGACCAATTCAGGATCGTTTGCCAAGCCTAAATAGTCATTACTCGAAAAATTAATGAAGTTAGAACCTTCGCTAGTAAGCAAAGGGCCATTACTGTTTTCTAACACCTTAAGTTGACGAGTTAACCCTTGCTCGCGACGATGAGCAAGGGCACTTTTGATGCGAGATTTAAACAGTGGCATCGTAGAACATGTCATCTTTCGTTGGACGAGCAGCAACGCGCTCCACCACTTGATCTAACAGTTCGTTTTCTTGAATTTCATCAGGTTTCTGAGCCACTTGCTGGCTGTTGATACCTAACTTCTTAAACAGCTGCATATCCGTGTCTTCATCTGGATTTGGCGTAGTCAGTAGCTTACAGCCGTAGAAGATAGAGTTCGCGCCAGCCATGAAGCACATCGCTTGCATCTGTTCGTTCATATTCTCACGGCCTGCAGATAAACGAACCGCAGACATTGGCATCATGATACGAGCAATCGCAATCAGCTTAATGAAATCGAAAGACTCAACATCATCGACGTTTTCCATCGGTGTGCCTTTCACTTTTACGAGCATGTTGATTGGCACACTTTCAGGGTGTACTGGGAGGTTCGCTAGCTCGACAAGTAGACCCGCACGGTCATTGGTGCTTTCACCCATACCAATAATACCGCCTGAGCAAATCTTCATTCCGGCATCACGCACGTGAGATAAAGTGTCTAAACGATCTTGGTAAGTACGAGTAGTAATGATGCTGCCGTAGAACTCCGGAGAAGTATCAAGGTTGTGGTTGTAGTAATCCAGACCTGCATCCGCTAACTCGCCAGCTTGATCGGGCGTTAGCATACCTAGCGTCATACACGTTTCTAGGCCCATGCCTTTTACACCTTTAATCATATCAGTCAGGTGAGGCATATCGCGTTCTTTCGGGTTTTTCCACGCAGCGCCCATACAGAAACGAGTCGAACCCGCGTTCTTGGCTTTTTGCGCCGCATCCAAAACACGCTCTACTTCCATTAAGCGTTCTTTGTCGACATCCGTTCGGTAGTGAGCACTTTGAGGGCAGTACTTACAGTCTTCAGGACAAGCACCAGTCTTAATTGATAGAAGCGTACTCACCTGCACGTGGTTGTGCTCTTGGTACTGTCTATGAACCACTTGAGCTTCAAACATTAAATCCATAAACGGTTTTTCAAGCAGCGCTGTTACTTCAGCAACTGTCCAATCATGACGAACTTCCACGTGTCGATCCTTTTTTATTTTTTTGATATTGCATCTCCATCAATAGAGATTGCATTTATGCTTGGCTAGTCTACCGACAAGCTTTAGACTGTCAACACATTGATAATATCAAAAGTTTACATATGGTTACTTTTTAACCATACCAAGAATGGAAGTTACTATGGATCTCGCCTTTGATCGCCAGCATATCTGGCATCCCTACACATCAACGTTAACACCTCTGACCTGCTACCCAGTCACCAACGCAGACGGTGTTTACCTAGAATTAGAAGGCGGAAAACGAATTATTGATGGCATGTCATCATGGTGGTCAACCATCCATGGCTATAACCACCCAGCATTAAATGCGGCCGCTCACAGCCAAATAGACAAAGTTTCGCACGTTATGTTTGGTGGTATTACCCACCAGCCCGCTATCGATTTATGTAAGAAACTGCTGAATCTCGCGCCAAGTAATCTAGAACACGTATTTCTAGCCGATTCAGGTTCAGTAGCCGTAGAGGTTAGCCTCAAGATGGCTCTCCAATACTGGCATGCCAAAGGGCAGCCTCGTTCGAAGTTCCTCACGCTCAGAGATGGCTACCACGGTGATACCTTTGCGGCGATGTCGGTGACTGATCCAGATAACTCGATGCACAGCCTCTACAAAGGCTTTTTACCTGAGCACATTTTTGCTGATTCACCAAAAACGGGATTTTGGGATCAATGGGACGCCAACGACATCAACAGCTTTCGAGAAAAGCTGGCAACCCACCATCAAGAAGTCGCTGCGGTGATCTTAGAGCCAATCGTTCAAGGTGCTGGCGGTATGCGTATCTACCATCCTGAATTCCTGAGACAGGTTCGCTTGCTGTGTGATGAATTCAACGTCTTGCTGATCTTGGATGAGATTGCGACCGGATTTGGCCGTACAGGGAAACTTTTTGCTTGCGAACATGCCGATATTCAACCGGATATCTTATGTGTAGGTAAAGCGCTAACTGGTGGCTACATGACCCTTTCAGCAACGCTTGCGAGTAAAGAAGTTGCTGACACAGTATGTGGCGGTGAAGCGGGTTGTTTTATGCACGGGCCAACCTTTATGGGTAACCCATTAGCTTGCGCGGTAGGTGCGGCAAGCTTGTCCATCATAGAGCAAGGCGATTGGCAAAATCAGACTCAACAAATTGAGCAACTTTTCTCTGAGTTGCTACCGCCTTTGCGAGAGCATGATCTTGTCAAAGATGTTCGCTGGTTGGGAGCGATTGGCGTTGTTGAAACCCACACTCCTGTCGATATGGAAACCATCCAAGCTCACTTTGTTGAACAAGGCGTTTGGATACGTCCGTTTGGTAAGTTAATTTATATGATGCCTCCCTTCATTAGCAAACCGGAACATATCGAACAACTTGTTTCATCTATTGATAAAGCCCTCCAACAATCTGCTTGCTTCAAGCCAAGTTGATATCAATAAAACCAAATAAAAATACCGAAAACCGATAAGCCGCCTTTAGAATACTGAAGGCGGCTTATTCCAATGCTAATAATAAGGTAGCCAATAGAAACATCTTGAACCGATATTTATCTCCAATTCCATCCTGACAAACCCCATAAATAAATTTAATCCTCTCCACAAAAACATTTAGCAAAAGAGTGTTACCTATCAGGTAAATAGCCGTCATAAAATACGAACCATTTTGGTGCTGAATATTATGATGAACTTCCCCATTCGAGTTCATTCTAGAATCAAGTCAGCTAACTCAATTTCACTGAAATTAGATAAAAAATATTAGCGAGAGAAAGAATCCGATCTTAGCCAAGGCTTGTATCAACTTAGTAGAAACCGAGCGTTTCTAGTTTTTTCGATCGTGTAATACAACCCGTAATACCTGCGGAATTCACGTCAGTATATAGATTAAAGTAAGCATGAAATTATCCCAACTAAATGCACTTATCGTTGATGACTCAGCGATCGTGTTATCAACTATTCGCAATATGCTGATTCATATTGGCTTTTCAGAACGTTCGATATCGATTGCTAAATCTCCTCGTGCTGCTTTGACAATAACAAGTGACACGACTTTTGATGTCATCATTTGTGATTACAATTTTGGCGACACCATCAACGGAAAACAATTGTTTGAAGAGTTGAAACAATCCAACAGATTAAAAGATGATGGCATCTTTATCCTTGTCACAGGTGAGAACTCAGCTTTATCTATCCGCCCTATCCTGGAACTTCGTCCTGACAACTACCTATTGAAACCATTCAACCGCGAAACGTTGAAACAGCGCATTACAAGCTCATTAAAAAAGAAATCAGTGCTGCAGAATATCTACAAAGCGGAGAGAGAGAACAACTACGAGGGCGGCCTTGAATATTGTGAAGAACTGCTCCCATTCCACTCTGAATATTTTGCGACAATCCAACAATTCCGCGGAAGCTTTCTATCCAAGCTCAGGCTCTACGATGAAGCCAAGAATGTTTATGAAAAAGCGCTTGATGAAGGTAGCTTTGATTGGGCTCAAGCTGGATTAGCGAACAGTCTTGCGAATTTAGGCCAGTTCAACGAAGCACAGCGTATGATCGAAAGCTTGATTGACTCTGCGCCCACCAGCACCTTATATCGAGACCAAGCAGCTCAAGTCAACCTGATCAGCAACAAAGTCCCAACGGCCATTGCTCACTTCAAGCTAGCAAGTGAGCTCACCCCTGGAAATTCAGAGAGAGAGTTAGCGATCGCGAACCTTTGTTTATCGGTGAATGACTCTAAAACCGCGCTACGCCACTATCGGAACTATGTGCAGATCAATAGGGACACCTTTCGAGACAACCTGTATATGAAGCTAAGTCATATTCGATTTTTGCTTTATTGCGCATCTGATGGCTTCGATAAACAAGAGAACCTAGACCAAGTTAATTACTTGATTTCGAAGATCCCCACAGAGGCAAGATCACAGCTTCAGACTGACTTAGCACTTATCGCTGCCCACATCGCGATGGAAACTAAACAGTATCAAAAAGCCGTCACGATACTGACCGTATTACATGACAAAAATGACTTTGATGCATTTCCTGTGATTTACCACCATGCATGGTTGTTGGACAGAATGAGCTGCGAAAACGAATTTAAAATCGCAGAGAATCGCTGCGGTAATTCGATTGTTAAAACAGCGAACGAGATCGTTATTTCAAGTCAAATGACAATGCGGTCTGAGATGAAAAGCCGCAACGTTGAAAAGATGGAATGGCTAAAAGCGAAAAATATCTGCATAAAGCAGGCGCAATCAAACTACAAACTGGTGCTTGTCGTTTATCTAGATATTCACAAAAGATGCCCAATGATCAAGAACGTCTGTATGAACATCATCAAGCTACTCTCTGTTATTTGGCCAGATTCGATGGGGGCTAAACAAGTGATAACGATAATTCAGAAGTGCGATGAGGTGATCACGCAGCTCTATACGCTTGATGAACTCACCAAAAATAACTATCAAAACTATTACCGAAAAGCGCTATTAGCTTGTAAACAAGCCGATCTCGCATGTCAGCAAGCCGATGAAGTAAATAACGCAAGTTTTGCTTATATGTAGCTTCTGTTTTACGACGGCCATATACAAAAAAGGCTTTGCCATTACAGCAAAGCCTTTTATCTATTCTAACAAGTCAGATTAATCTAAATTTGATTAACCTAAATTGGCATTAACCGATGTGCGTTACGCCGCCCATGTATGGTTGAAGTACTGTTGGGATAGCAATACGGCCATCTGCTTCTTGGTTGTTCTCAAGAATAGCAACCATAGTACGGCCAACAGCAAGACCAGAACCGTTAAGCGTGTGCACAAGTTCAGGTTTCTTCTCGCCTTTACGACGGAAACGAGCTTGCATACGACGCGCTTGGAAATCCCACATGTTTGAACAAGAAGAGATTTCACGGTATGTCTCTTGTGCTGGAACCCAGACTTCTAGGTCGTAAGTTTTCGCAGAACCGAAGCCCATGTCACCAGTACATAGAATCACTTTACGGTAAGGAAGCTCTAGCAGTTGAAGTACTTTCTCAGCGTGACCTGTTAGCTCTTCAAGCGCTGCCATTGAGTCTTCTGGCTTAGTAATTTGTACTAATTCAACTTTGTCGAATTGGTGCATACGGATAAGACCACGAGTGTCACGACCGTAAGAACCCGCTTCAGAACGGAAACATGGCGTGTGAGCTGTCATCTTAAGTGGCAGTTCAGCTTCATCAGTAATCGTGTCACGAACCATGTTCGTTACCGGTACTTCCGCAGTAGGGATAAGCGATAGAGTCTTAAGAGGCACGTCACTTACTTGCTCAGTTAGCGGGCTTGTGTGGAACAAGTCTTCGCCGAACTTAGGAAGTTGACCAGTACCGTATAGGCTGTCGTGGTTCACTAGGTACGGTACGTACATTTCTGTGTAGCCGTGCTCATCAGTGTGAAGGTCCAGCATGAACTGAGCAATAGCACGGTGTAGACGTGCGAATTTGCCTTTCATCACGATGAAACGAGAACCCGAGATTTTAACTGCGCTAGCAAAATCAAGACCGCCAGACATTTCGCCAAGATCCACGTGATCTTTCACTTCGAAGTCGTAAGTCTTAGGTTGACCCCAACGAGAAACTTCCACGTTGTCGTCTTCATCTTTACCATCTGGCACTTCTGCATCAGGTAGGTTAGGAATCGACATTGTGATCGTTTCTAGCTCAGATTGAAGCTCAGCCAATGTTACTTTAGCTTGGTCTAGTTCTGCGCCTAAGTTGCCTACTTCTGCAAGGATACGCTCAGCTTCTTCATGGTCGCCTTTTGCTTTCGCTTGACCAATGGACTTCGATCGAGAGTTACGTAACGCTTGTAGCTCTTCAGTTTTCATCTGAAGGGACTTACGTTTTTCTTCAAGTTCACGAATTGTCTCTACATCAAGGGTGAAGCCTCGACGTGCTAATTTTGCCGCTGTTTCATCCAGCTCAGCTCGAAGTAATTTAGAATCCAGCATTGCTAATCCTATGCTTTAGTTATTTGAATATTCAGTAGATTGCTACTGAATCACTGCTAAACCCCTAAAACTGGTGCTATTTCGACCAGTTTATAACGATTTAATTGAATTTTTATGACTAGGTAACGATATCCAAAAAAGACTACTTTTCATAGCGTTTTTGTGGGCTTTTTGCGTCCAAATCCGCCAGATAATCTAGCTTCTCGCCAATTTTGGTCTCTAAGCCTCGTTTTGTTGGGAAATAGTATTGTGTTTCGCCCATTTCAGGCGGCAAATACTTTTCGCCAGCGGCGTAGGCACCTGGTTCATCATGAGCATAACGGTATTCTTGCCCGTAGCCCATGTCCTTCATCAAAGTTGTGGGTGCATTACGTAAATGATGAGGGACTTCATATTCAGGAAGATTGTGAGCATCCGTTAAGGCTTGCTTCCAAGCGGTGTAAACGGCATTACTCTTTGGTGCACACGCTAAATAGACAACCGCCTGAGCAATCGCACGCTCCCCTTCTGCTGGGCCAATACGTGTGAAGCAATCCCAAGCCGACATTGCGACCTGCATTGCTCTTGGATCAGCATTACCAATATCTTCAGAAGCAATCGCCAACAAACGTCTTACGATATACAAAGGGTCACAGCCAGCTGCAATCATTCGCGCCGACCAATACAACGCGGCATCGGGATTAGAGCCACGAATCGACTTGTGAACGGCGGAGATTAGGTCATACCAAATATCACCCTTGTTATCGAAACGAGCAACCTTCTCACCAGCTACTTCAGCTAACAACTGCAATGTGATCGCTTTCTCGCCCTTATCGTTGTCTTCTGCCATGTCATACAGCAGCTCAAGATAGTTGAGCGACATACGAGCATCACCGTTGACCAGTTCGGCAAGACGATCTAGTACGTTATCAGCGAAATCAGCTGACACATCACCCAGACCACGCTGTTTATCTTCAATGGCTTGGCGAATGACGAGGGAGATATCCTCAGTATTAAGCGAAGTCAGTTTGTAGACACGTGCACGTGATAACAAAGCGTTGTTTAACTCAAAAGAAGGGTTTTCTGTGGTCGCGCCAATAAACGTAACCGTGCCATCTTCGATATGGGGTAGAAACGCATCTTGCTGACTTTTATTAAAGCGATGGACTTCGTCCACAAATAGAATCGTTCTACGCCCTGCTTGCTTGTTCTCACGCGCTTTTTCAATGGCGATTCGAATGTCTTTTACACCCGACGTCACCGCAGATACGCGTTCTACTTCTGCATTGGCGTAATTTGCTGCCACCTCTGCCAGCGTGGTTTTACCGGTGCCCGGAGGTCCCCATAAAATCATGGAGTGGATATGGCCCGCCTCCAACGCTCTGCGAAGAGGTTTACCTGGACCTAATATATGCTGCTGACCGATGTACTGTTCAACAGTTTCAGGTCTCATACGAGCAGCAAGGGGACGAAAATCTTCGTCCCCTGCAAAATCTAAGCTGTAATTACTCAATTGCAATCTCTTGATTCGTTGATGGCATCAATGCCTATCGACTGACTACCAAACGATCTGCCAGTTTGGATCAGTTTCTTTGGTCGTCGACCTCGACACCTTCCGGCGCCACAAAAGTAAAGCGGTCTGCAGCAGGTTTACCTAAGTCAACATTGCTAAAGATAAACTCGCCTTTCTGACCGTCTTGTTCAATCACATTAAAGCCCTGAACAATGCCCTTTTCAGTAATGTTAATCTGGAAATCACCCTGATTAGAATCCACAGCCGTTGGCGTTAGCGTAAATTGGTTACCCGTTTGCGCGACGTTGTAGTTGTCCCAATCACTTTCTTGGTTACGAGTCAGTAATACAAAAGGCGTTTGTGATGTGGCTTGTTCTTGCCAGTAAATGCTCACTTGCTCAATGAACGGACTGTAGTACCACAAGCTTTGGCCGTCAGATACCAGTAGGTTTTCATCAGGGAAAGTTGTTTCCCAGCGGAATAAGCTTGGGCGTGCGATCTCTACCGTGCCTTCACCTTCCATCACAACATCACCGTCAGGACTGGTGACGACTTGTTTAAAGTCAGCGCTAAAACCTGCATTCAGCGACAAGCGGCTACTCAACTCTTCTTTCGGAGAAGCAAATACTGAGAAGCTCATAAATAAAAGTGCGAATACTTTTTTCATCAATAATCCTGTTAAATCATAATACCAATCACAGTAAGTAAGTGATCAGAAATAGCGCCGGGAAAAGGCTTGAGAACAAGGCGTAATTTTTTGATAAGTAGTTATTCTACAATAAAAAATTATAACGCAGTTATCGAGCGTTTTAACCAGCTAGGGTGACCAGTTATTTACTACGATTGGTATAAGTCGGTCATGTTTTGGTTTTGACCGACTGAATAGTTATGAGTTCCTATGGGAACTAATCTTTTGGTGGCGCTGGCGCCAAGACTTCTCGGTTACCGTTATGCCCTGGAGCACTTACAATACCTTGAGCTTCTAATTGCTCGACAATTCGTGCGGCACGGTTATAGCCAATTTTGAATCGACGTTGCACACCAGAAACCGAACCTCGGCGTGAATGAACCACGTGCTCTACGACTTGATCAAACAGAGGATCAACTTCTTCATCGCCTTCCATCTTCTCACCCGGTAATAGTGTTTCTGGGGTTTGGTCGCCGTTAGTGATCTCATCAATGTAGTTTGGCTTACCACGTGCTTTCCAGTTATTCACGACCGCGTGTACATCATCATCAGATGCAAATGCGCCGTGTACACGAGTTGTGTGGCTTGAACCCGGTGGTAAGTACAACATATCACCCATACCAAGTAGTGACTCAGCACCACCTTGGTCAAGAATGGTTCGAGAGTCTGTTTTAGTCGATACAGTAAAGGCTACACGTGTCGGGATATTGGCTTTAATAAGACCCGTAATAACATCAACCGAAGGACGTTGAGTGGCTAAGATCAAGTGGACACCAGCAGCACGTGCTTTCTGCGCCAAACGAGCAATCAATTCTTCAACTTTCTTACCCACTACCATGATTAAATCGGCGAATTCATCGACGACAACCACGATGTAAGGCAGTTTTTCCAATAATGGTGCTTCAGGGTCCATACTGTCGCCCGGCTTCCACAGTGGGTCATGAATTGGGTGACCGGCTTCCGCGGCCATCTTCAATTTGTCGTTATAACCTTTAATGTTACGAACACCGAGCGCCGACATCAGCTTGTAACGACGTTCCATTTCGCCTACACACCAACGAAGGGCGTTAGACGCATCTTTCATGTCAGTCACAACTTCAGACAAGAGATGTGGAATACCTTCATAGATAGACAATTCCAACATTTTCGGGTCAATCATGATGAAACGAACGTCTTCAGGCGATGCCTTGTAAAGCATACTCAAGATCATCACGTTCACACCCACCGACTTACCAGAACCGGTGGTGCCCGCGACAAGAACGTGTGGCATTTTCGATAGGTCAGCAATAACCGCTTCACCTGCAATGTCTTGCCCTAACACGACAGTCGTTGGTGATTTCGCCTCTTGGAACTGAGGGCTAGCAACTACATCAGAGAAGAACACCGTTTGACGACTCATGTTCGGCAGTTCTAAGCCAACATAAGGTTTACCCGGTATTACCTCTACGACACGTACTGCCAAGGCAGAAAGTGAGCGCGCTAAATCCATTGAAAGACCAGAAATGCGACTTACTTTCACACCCGGTGCGAGGTCTAGCTCAAATCGAGTGATGACAGGACCAGGGAAAATATCAACCACATCAGCTTTGATCTTGTAATCCGCTAGTTTAGATTCAACCAAACGAGCGATTGCTTCGAGCGCATCACGATCAATGAAGGTTTCACGCTTTTCAGGGTGGAACAACAATTCAAGCGTTGGCAAAGGTTCCGCTGGTTTAGGCAAGTTAACATCTTGCTGAACGAGGAACGGGTTTTGCGCTGCTGCCATGTTTGCTTGTGCTTCAGAGACAATGTTTTGGAATGCCGCTACGTCTTGGTCTGGATGTACAGGTTCTTCTTCTGTTACCTCTTCCCAAGGAAGATCAACAGCTGGTGCTTGGTTCTGCTCAGTCGTTTGCGTCAGCTCTTGTTCATAAGATGACGGTTCAAGTGGCTCTTCATCATTATCAATAGGTTCAGCGTCTAGCTCTGAATTAGGTTCAAAGCTTTCCTCTTCCGTTGTCTCGAAAGGCGTTGAGAATTCTTGTGATGTTTCTTCTATTTCACCCATTGGCGAAGCGTATAGAGATTCTGGTTGCACATCTTCATTATCGAACTCGTTATGTACTTCTGGTGAGCTCTCCATTACTGGTTCTACACTTTCAACAACCGTTTCAGTAGGATTAACAGCTGGTTGCTCATCCTGCATGTACTGCTGATACGCGATCTGAGATTCATGCGCGTCAACCTGTTCCTGCTCAGCAAGATCGTCTTCATACATAGCCGCATTTTCTAACTGCTCAATAGTCGCGTTCAACTGTTTAGAACGCTCAATACCTTCTTCTAAAGGCTCTTCTGGCGCTTGGTAAACTGGTGCAGCAGGAACCGGCTGTTGCTCAACTTGTTGAGGCTGAATCTGAGGTTGTTCTTGGACAGGAGCTTCTTGCTTAGCCGGCGCATCGACTGGCATGTGAATATTGTAATGACGCTTCGGCGATGCAGTATTGTCTAATGCATTCGCAGTATCAGAAGAGTCATTGGTCGCAGAGAAGCTCAGTGCAGGATCTAGTGGATCATGCTCTGTTGATTCTTTGTTGTCTTCGATAGCAGGGACATCGCGGTAAGTAGGCTCTTGATGCTGCTGATGACGTTCTTCGATTAAATCTCGGTCTGCCGACTCTCTTAATTGTGGCTCAAGCAACTCTTGGTCTTCACCACGCGCCCTATTAACAGCTGAGGTAAACAGCTTAATCGCACATTCACCCAACCATTCAACGATACTCAGCCAAGAAATACCCGTTAATAGAGTAAAACCAGCACCCCATAAAAAAAGAAGAACCAGCGTACTGCCAAGAACGTTAAGCGTTGGGAGCGCAAGACTTGTTAATACGTCGCCAACCACACCACCTGATGAAAAGTACCAGATATCATCAAAGTTGATATCCGCTAACCCACAACTGGTAAGAATAAGCACCGTTAAACCAAGTAAGCGAGTGCCCCACAACATGAAGTCGATTTGTTCGTCTTCATTACGCTTGCGGAACAATACCCATGCTGCAACCGTCACCAATATAGGAAGCGGGTAAGCCAGTGAACCAAACACAAAGAAAAGCGTATCCGCCAACCATGCACCTAGGTAACCACCCGCATTCTGAATGTCACCACCCCACGCCGTTTGCGACCATGATGGATCTGCAGGACTAAAAGTTAATAACGCAACGGCAAGTAGAATAGAGAAGAGAACACCCAAAATCAGGCTGCACTCTTTGAGACGTTGAGAACCATTCAAACGAGGAGACTGAGGCTCTTCACTCGTTTTAATGATTGTTTCTACTTTATTACTGCTCTGCTTGAACATAAACCAACTTAATAATTAAACGGGATAAAAACATAGCGAATGGCACGAGCCACTCGTTTTCATGAAACTACTGTTGATTTAACCATATCAAACAGAAAAACCCAATTCCAGAAAGCAAGAAAGCGGAACAAATGTCCGCTTTCTTTCATTTCACCAATTGTGATTAACGAGTTTTAATCACAAGTTGATTAGTTTGTTTCACTTCTTCCATTACAACGTAAGTACGAGTGTCGTTTACGCCAGGTAGACGCAGTAACGTATCACCGAGCAACTTACGGTAAGCACCCATGTCCGATACACGTGTTTTTAGAAGATAGTCAAAATCACCCGACACTAAATGACACTCTTGGATGTCATCCAGTTTCTGCACAGCGGTGTTGAATTGTTCGAACACATCTGGCGCACCACGGTTCAAAGTAATTTCAACAAACACTAAAAGTGAAGCATCAAGGTACTGTGGGTTCAGCAATGCTGTGTACCCAGTAATGTAACCTTGACGTTCTAAACGACGAACACGCTCAAGACATGGAGTGGGAGAAAGTCCTACTCGTTTTGAGAGTTCAACGTTTGAGATACGACCGTCTTTTTGCAACTCATTAAGAATGTTGCGGTCAATACGATCTAGTTCCTTGGACGGCTTCTTATAATTGTCTGCCATTTTTTATTCCACCTTATTACTTCCTTGCAAAAAAATATACTACAACTTTTTAATATTCGGTATCAAATTCTACCTGAACCTATCTATACTAGATATTAATTCGACAGAATTACCCTACACATAGATAAAACAACCATAATATAATAAGGAGTCAGGATGATCATTGGCGTACCTAAGGAAATCAAGAACCACGAATACCGCGTTGGTATGACCCCTGCTAGCGTGAGAGAACTAATCTCACATAGTCACCAAGTTTTTGTTGAAACCAATGCCGGTACTGGTATCGGTTTTTCAGACGATGATTACATCGCTGTAGGCGCATCCATTCTTCCTACTGCTGCTGACGTTTTCGCGAAAGCAGAGATGATTGTAAAGGTTAAAGAACCTCAAGCTGTCGAGCGAGCTATGCTTCGTGAAGGGCAAATATTATTTACCTATTTACACCTTGCACCAGATTTTCCACAAACGGAAGAGCTAATCAAGAGCAAAGCTGTCTGCGTAGCCTATGAGACTGTAACAGATAATATGGGTCGCTTGCCACTATTAGCACCAATGTCTGAAGTCGCTGGTCGCATGTCTATTCAAGCAGGTGCACAAACACTAGAAAAATCTAACGGTGGTTGTGGTCTTCTTCTTGGCGGCGTTCCTGGTGTTGAGCCAGCGAAAGTTGTTGTAGTTGGCGGCGGCGTTGTTGGTGCTAACGCAGCACGTATGGCTGTTGGCCTTCGCGCAGACGTAACCATTCTTGATCGCAACGTAGATACGCTTCGTCGTCTTGATGAAGAATTCCAAGGTCGCGCAAAAGTGGTTTATTCTACTGAAGACGCTATTGAGAAGCATGTTCTAGAAGCAGACCTAGTGATTGGTGCAGTACTAATCCCAGGCGCAGCCGCTCCTAAACTTGTTACAAAAGATCACATCGCTAAGATGAAGCCAGGTTCCGCGGTTGTTGATGTTGCAATCGACCAAGGTGGTTGTTTTGAAACTTCACATGCAACGACTCACGCCGATCCAACTTACATCGTTGATGACGTAGTTCACTACTGTGTTGCTAACATGCCAGGTGCCGTTGCTCGTACTTCTACTTACGCACTAAACAATGCAACACTTCCTTACATTGTTAAGCTAGCGAACAAAGGCTACCGCGAAGCACTTCTATCTGATGAAGGTTTCCTAGAAGGTCTAAACGTAATCCACGGTAAAGTGACTTGTAAAGAAGTTGCAGAAAGCTTTGACCTAGAATACGTAGCGCCTGCAGAAGCAATCGCAATGTTTAACTAATGATGTAATGACTAACTGAACGTAAAATTTTCTCGTTGAAGCGTTCAGTTACAACACATTAGAAAGCCAGTCCGACATCGTCGAACTGGCTTTTTTGTGTCTATAGCACTATCGCTCGTGAGCTATAAACAACGGTCTATCTTATACTCGTGTGATTTATCGGTCGCTCTTAACACCATGAATCAACAGGTTTCGAGGAGTAACACTGCGCTCACAAAACTCTTCTATCGAAGCTTCATAGCCTTGCTCTTCCAGATAGATGGCACGGTCTAAGGCCAACCATATCTCTAATGGTCGTCTAAAGACTTGCTGAACCAAACTCAGCTTTTCCATTTCCCAGAAAAGCGCTTCGCCTTGAACAAGATAGGGTTCAAAGTCGATATTGGAGTCAAGAGGTAACTTTTTCACTTCAGATGCCCAGTAACAAAATGATTCAAAGCCTTCGGATAGCTCTGATTTCTTGATGCTCGGTACTGGAACGTACTCGTCGACACCAAGTTCACCCTTAAGTAGTTGGCTAAAGCCTAATCGGTAACTCATTTCTAACTGACGGTGTCTCTTGACCCTTTCACCACCGGTGACGGTTTCTTGAAGCGGGATTCTTAAATCACTTTTACTTAGAGTTAATGCCGAGTTTTTCGCGACGGAAGACATGGCTTGGTAGTTTTCATCACGAATAAGATGGTAGCAACAAGGAGAAATGGTCACTGCAGGAAGCCCATGTGAAACAGACTTTTTCACTAATTCGACATGAAGGTCGCCACAAGCGTGAAGAGCAACAGCATGTTGATTCGAGTTAAACACCCGATCTGCCTCTTTTGAAAACGCGTCACCTTGAACAAAGCTCATATCTAGATGTTGAGCATCTGCAATCTTTTGCCCGCTTTCACACAGTGACTGTTGCCACTCAAAGCTAGTGACCTTTTGATCTGATTGCTGAGATAAGATTCGACCGAGAAAGCCTTTACCAGAGCACCATTCAAGCCACTCTTTACCATGATGGTGCTCTAATGAAGCCTCACCCATCGCGACGATTTGTTGCAGCTTTCTGCCAGGAATACGATCGGCAGTACCGCGCGGAAGATCAAGCCCAACTAAGACCGAATTATCAAACTGGATATTTTGATTCGCAGTTTCTAATTCAGGAAGAAAACGGATAAGTTCCTTAATCAACACTTGAGGTTGCTCTTTCAGAATCTGAATGTTCTCGATACTCAAGCTATTCAACCAATCAACAAGAGGACGATTCACATCAACCCATGGCTGTTGCTGAGTTTGGCATAAGTGAAAAGGCTCAGAACGCCAATAAACTTGGTGTTCTAACAGGAATGAGTCGAGAATTGTAAATCGTGAATGCATGCTTCCCCCTATGGTGCGAGGATTGTAGGGGTAAGAGACCAAAATAGAAAGGTTCGATAGTAAGAGAACAAAAACGGCAGCAAAAGCCAGAAAGAAAAACGGCCTGTAAATACAGGCCGGATAAGAATCTAGAGTCGCACGATGAGATTAACGAACAGGCAGTTCGATATCTTTAAACATCTCTTCAATCTCGTCATTCGATTTAAGAGAAATAGCTTGCTCAACCACAGGGCGAGTGAGATGCGGTGCAAAACGCTCCATGAAATCGAACATGTAAGAACGTAAGAAAGTACCCTTTCTAAAGCCAATACTTGTGGTACTCGCACCAAACAAGTGGCTTGCATCAATGGCAACCAAATCGGTGTCTTGCTCGTGATCAATCGCCATACTTGCAATCACGCCTACGCCAATCCCCATGCGAACATAAGTTTTAATGACATCAGCATCAGTAGCCGTGAATACAACACGTGGAGTCAGGCCAACCTTATTGAACGCGGTGTCGAGTTCTGAGCGTCCAGTAAAGCCGAAAACATAAGTCACTAGAGAATATGCAGCAAGGTCTTCAATTGACACTAGTTTCTTTTGGGCTAGAGGGTGATCTTTGGTGACAACAATCGAGCGATTCCAGTGATAACAAGGCAACATAATCGCGTCTTGATATAAGTGAAGTGCTTCGGTCGCAATGGCAAAGTTAGCCGTGCCTTTCGCTACCGCTTCTGACATTTGGCTTGGCGTTCCTTGGTGCATGTGAAGCGACACTTTAGGATAACGAGCTGTGAAGCCCTTAATCACATCAGGCAGAGCATAACGAGCTTGGGTGTGCGTCGTTGAAATGTTTAATGTGCCCATTTCAGGATGAGTGTGTTCACCAGCAACGGCTTTAATGCTTTCAACACGAGCGAGAATCTCTTGAGAGATACGAATAATATCTTCGCCAGCCTGAGTCACCTGCGTTAAGTGTTTACCACTACGCTCAAAAATCTGAATGCCCAACTCATCTTCTAGTAATCTAACTTGCTTACTAATGCCAGGCTGTGATGTGTATAGACTCTCTGCAGTCGCAGACACATTTAGGTTATGGTTTAGAACCTCAACAATGTACTTCAGTTGCTGTAACTTCATATCTAACCTCGCAATCCTTTACTCATTTATGTGCTAACTTATTTGCAAAGAGAGCGTCATAGTCTCGTGTAATATAATTAATAGTTATAACGCTTCATGCACTAAATTGATAGAAAAATTGAGTTTTTATAGGTTAACAAACAAAAACATCAGTATCGCTTTGCAACCAACTCCTCATTCTCATACATTAGTAGGTAAATTTTGATTGCCGATTGCGCTCAACAAGAGATAATCAGAAATCGCAATTTACGAGTGCCGATACACAATGGAATCGTGTATCCTCTCTAGTTAGCTATAGAAAACAACAAGCAGACACAAATATATGAATATTGGTTTAATAATCGCCTTAGTCGCCGTTCTTTTGGTGTTGGTTTTAGGCTACAACATCATGCTTCAATACAAAGTTAAGGTAGAAACAGCGAAGAAACAGGAAGCTTCTCGTTATCTAACCATTATTGACGGAACCGAAGAGTTGATTGGCAATGCGCATCACATGCCTTTTAGCCAAGACCTTCTTATATGCTTAAATAATCGAATCCTTGATGCACTTGAAAATATGTATCAGCTCGACCCTAAGAATAAGCAACTCCTGCAACGAATCGAAAGTGTAAAACAGCAGATCACACAACTAAAAGAGAACTACCAAGGTGGCGAAAGTACCACTTTCCGTGTTCCTAGCAGTGACAAGCAAGCAATCATGATGCTTAAGTTGGTTAAACGCCTTCGCGATACGGTTCGTAACGAACACAATAAAGGCCGCTTTGATACTCAAGCTTACGTGGTTGAAAATGCTCGCCTAGAAACGATCCAGATTCGTATCAACATTGAAAACGTGATCAAACGTGCTAACGATTCAATTTCTCGTGGACAACCAGGTACTGCGATTCAGCTATTACGCAAAGGTATCGATGCTTTAGCGACGAAGAACGATGCGTACTCTAATCAAGCAAAAGAAAAACTTCAGAATATGTTGAACGAGCTTGATCAAAAACGCCAAGACAAAAATGCTCAAGACTTACAGCAAATGGAATCTAAAGAGCGTGACGACGATATGGATGCCCTATTCGGTCAGAAGAAGAAATGGTAACCGTCTAACTCAAACACAAAAGGCCGCCTCATTTACATTAAATAGGCGGCCTTTTTTGTGCCTAGTGAATTTCCTTTCTCCGTATAGGGAGATCTCATGAGCTGTGATAAAATCGCGAATTATCAACAAACTTGCCCCGACCATGTATCAAGAATTATTAGCCCCAATACACTCTTTTCTTAAAGCTGAAACGCCAGATTCATGGATAGATGAAGCCAAGAAGCCTGAAAACCTTCATATCATTTTACGCGATCACATGCTTTGTGAACTCAAGGCCGCTCAAAGTGCTTTGTTCCTTATCCGCAAGTATGCGGTAGATAAAGAAAGCGCGAAGCAGCTGAATGAATGGATTTTGCCATACGAGCAATTTGCTTATCGTCGTATCGGAGACTTGGAGTCTCTACGTGGTAAAAGTAACGTATCGAAGCAAATCACAGCAAAAGAAGGCTGTAATTACGGCGCCGACTTGATCGATAAAATGGTGCTGCTAATTAAAGAAGAACTGCATCACTTTTATCAAGTCATGGAGTTGATGGTAAAGAAAGGCGTGACGTATCAACCGATTGAAGCGGGTCGTTATGCCAAAGGTTTAATCAAACAAGTGAAAACTTACGAACCAGACGCTCTGGTTGATAAGCTGATTATTGGCGCCTTTATTGAAGCTCGCTCTTGTGAACGCTTTGCTAAACTAGCTCCCTTCTTAGAAGAAGACATGGAGAAGTTTTATGTGTCTCTACTTCGCTCTGAGGCGCGTCATTATCAGGACTATCTTGAACTCGCTGAGCAAATCGCAGGGAAAGATATCTCTGAGCGTATTGCTCACTTTGCGCAGGTTGAAGCTGACCTAATCACTTCCGAAGACAGCGACTTCAAATTTCATAGCGGTGCTCCGGTTTAAGCTCAGCACAGAAAGTCCGAACCCATTGATATCTCGTCAGTAAATAATAAGGCCAGCAAATTGCTGGCCTTATTCATTCGTATCGCTATCTAAAAATAACTTAAACTAGCGTGCTGTTGATTTCAGCAAGTACTGCTGCAGGATCTGCTGCTTGAGTAATTGGACGACCGATAACTAGGTAGTCTGAGCCAGCTTGAATTGCTTGAACTGGCGTCATAATACGCTTCTGGTCACCAACATCAGCGCCTACAGGGCGAATACCAGGGGTAACAAGCTTGAACTCTTTACCCAACTCACCTTTCAATAATGAAGCTTCTTGAGCAGAACATACAACGCCATCTAAACCTGAGTTTTTAGTCAAAGACGCCAAGCGCATTACCTGCTCTTGTGGTTGAATGTTCAAACCAATACCAGCCAAATCAGATTGTTCCATGCTGGTTAACACGGTAACACCGATAAGTAATGGACGATCTTTACCGTAAGGTTCTAGAATTTCGCGTGAAGCCGTCATCATACGCTCGCCACCGCTCGCGTGTACGTTCACCATCCACACGCCCATCTCAGCAGCAGCACGTACCGCTTTTGAACATGTGTTTGGAATGTCATGGAACTTAAGATCTAAGAATACTGAGAAACCACGTTTATGTAATTCACGGACGAATTCAGGGCCAAACAGGGTAAACATCTCTTTACCGACTTTTAGGCGGCAAGACGCTGGATCGATACGATCAACAAAGGCTAATGCATCCGCTTGGTTGTCATAATCCAATGCTACAATGATTTTTTGGTCGTTCATTTCATCTCCTAACGCAGTTAACTTTCTTTAAATAATCACTACAAGTAATAGCGACAAATAACAGTCATAAAAATGCAGCCCGAAAGCTGCAATTATTAATTTGGTCTAACAATGACCACAAATCTATTCACCATCTAGCCCACGAATAGGCTTGATCGTCCCCCACCCTTTACATGAAGGGCAGTGCCAATACATCGAGTGTGTCGAGAACCCACACTGACGACAGCGGTAATGAGGTTTAACTTTAAGTTGTTCACCAACCATAGACTGAAGAGTCGTCAGACTGTCTTTCGCACGACCTTCTTCTGCTTCAGCAAGATGGTAATCGATTAATCGATAGAAGCCTTTCATGGTTGGGTTTTTAACCAGTTGCTTGGTCAGCAGTTCTTGAGCTGAGCCAACATCTTCATGATGGGCAACCAACTGAGCAAGCATCAATTCAGCTGAAACACCGGCTTTCTTTTGAATACAGGCTTTTAGAAATTCAACAAGTTCTGCCTCTTGGCCAAGCTTGTGGTAGCACTCAGCAAGGGTTGGAAGCACCTCACTGATAAAATCAATATCTTGTTCGAGCACCGATTCAAGACAGGTAATCGTCTTCTGGTAATCTTCATTCGCTAAATGGAACTTGCCCAAAGCAATACTGGCACGAACACATTTAGGGTCTTCAGAGAGCGCTTTTTTAAAATGCTGAAGAGCCTTAGAACGATTACCTTCGGCTTGCTCTTGCATTGCAAGCTCACACCAAAAGTGTGCAACAGTTGCACGCATCTTTCTTTTTTTCTTACCAAGCTTAACAAGAATATTGCCGTAATGGATCGCCTTGTTCCACTCTCGAGTTTGCTGGTAAATAGCGACCAGCTGTTGCAAAGCACCCTCTTTATGATCAGGTTCTTCTACAAGCTGTTCAAAGATTTTTTCAGCGCGATCGAGGAAACCAGAGACCATATAGTCTTTTGCGAGTTGTTGCAGTGCGAGGTTTTTTTGATCGAGAGTGAGCCCCGAACGAGAGATAAGATTTTGGTGAATTCGAATAGCTCTATCTACCTCACCTCTTGAGCGAAATAGATTACCCAACGCCAAGTGAGTATCAATGGTTTCATTGTCTACTTGAAGCAGTTCGATAAAGTGATCGACCGCTTTGTCAGATTGGTCCGACAACAATAGGTTCAAACCCGTCACATATTGACGGGAGATCTGGTGTGATTGCTTTTGTTTTTCTTGCTGAGCATTACGATTACCCATATACCAACCGTAAGCGGCTGCAATAGGTAAAAGTAAGAACAGTAACTCTAACATCAAATATAGCCTTAAGCTTTAGTTGCAGCAGCGACCTGCTTTGATTGCTTATTGACTTGTTTTTTCAAGCGATGAATTTTCAGCTGAGAACGCATGTGCATATTACCAAAGACTAACCAAGCAAGGCCAAAGCCTGAAACGAAGACAACACCTAATAAGCTCGATAAGTGGAAGTCACCTTGTGCTAGCAGATAATTGAAGTTCACAGTGGTTTGGTTCTGAGAGCCTAAAGCCAGTGCAATTAGGAAAAGTGCGATAACGGCGACTATTTTTATAATTTTCATAGTTCATCACTCATTGGTTGGTTAGCTGTACGATTATGCAGGAAAATTGCTAATCAGACCACCATATTATGGTCATAAAAAAGCGGCATACATTATAGTATGCCGCTTTTCTTAATTCCGATAAGTGGACTACAATCCTGAATTTACTCGTTCTCGTAGCTCTTTACCTGGTTTAAAGTGAGGAACGTATTTACCTTCCAGCTCTACCTTATCGCCAGTCTTTGGATTACGTCCAACACGAGGCTCGCGGTAGTGAAGAGAAAAGCTACCAAAACCGCGAATTTCGATTCGGTCACCACTTTCTAGTGTTGAAGCCATGTGCTCTAAAATGTCTTTTACAGCGTCTTCAATTTCTTTTGCAGAAAGGTGCGTTTGCTCAGCGCACAGTCTTTCAATCAATTCAGACTTAGTCATAGTTACCCTCGTTGGTTTTCTTTTTAGAAATTATAGACCTATCGGAAAAATAAGCAAAAAAAAAGGAGCCTTACGGCTCCTTCTTAGCGAAAAATTAAATTATTCGCCTTTAGCAGCTTTGAATGCGTCTGCCATTGCGTTACCGAACGCGCCTTCATCAGACTTGTTCAGTGAAGCCATTGCTTCTTGCTCATCAGCTTCATCTTTAGCTTTGATAGATAGGTTGATTACGCGGTTCTTACGGTCTACACCAGTGAACTTCGCTTCAACGCTGTCGCCAACGCTTAGGATTAGAGATGCATCTTCGATGCGGTCACGAGAAACTTCAGAAGCACGTAGGTAGCCTTCAACGCCTTCGATTAGCTCGATAGTAGCGCCTTTAGCGTCAACTGCAGTTACAGTACCGTTTACAAGAACACCTTTCTTGTTGTCAGCAACGTATGCGTTGAACGGGTCGTTTTCCATTTGCTTAACGCCAAGAGAAATACGCTCACGCTCTGCATCTACTGCTAGAACAACAGCAGAGATTTCGTCGCCTTTCTTGTATTCACGTACAGCTTCTTCGCCGGCAGCGTTCCAAGAAATGTCAGATAGGTGTACAAGACCGTCGATACCGCCTTCTAGACCGATGAAGATACCAAAGTCAGTGATAGACTTGATCTTACCAGTAACTTTGTCGCCCTTAGCTTGCATTTCTGCAAATGACTGCCATGGGTTAGCTTTACACTGTTTCAGACCTAGAGAGATACGACGACGTTCTTCGTCGATATCAAGAACCATAACCTCAACTTCGTCGCCAACATTAACAACTTTAGAAGGGTGGATGTTCTTGTTAGTCCAATCCATTTCAGAAACGTGTACTAGACCTTCAACGCCTTCTTCGATTTCAACGAAGCAGCCGTAGTCAGTTAGGTTCGTAACACGACCAGAAAGCTTGTGACCTTCTGGGTAACGCTTAGCGATTGCTACCCATGGATCTTCGCCTAGTTGCTTAAGACCTAGTGAAACACGAGTGCGCTCACGATCGAACTTAAGAACTTTAACTAGGATTTCGTCACCAACGTTAACGATTTCTGATGGGTGCTTAACACGCTTCCAAGCCATATCTGTGATATGTAGAAGACCGTCAACACCGCCAAGATCAACGAATGCACCGTAGTCAGTAAGGTTCTTAACGATACCTTTAACTTCAGTACCTTCTTGTAGAGTTTCAAGAAGTTCGTCACGCTCAACACTGTTTTCAGATTCGATAACAGCACGACGAGAAACAACAACGTTGTTACGCTTCTGGTCTAGCTTGATTACTTTGAACTCTAGCTCTTTGTTTTCTAGGTGAGCAGTGTCACGGATAGGACGTACGTCTACTAGAGAACCTGGAAGGAAAGCACGGATACCGTTAAGTTCAACAGTGAAACCGCCTTTAACTTTACCGTTGATGATACCAACAACAGTTTCAGCTTCTTCACAAGCTTTCTCAAGTACGATCCAAGCTTCGTGACGCTTAGCTTTCTCACGAGAAAGTTGAGTCTCACCGAAACCATCTTCAACAGCGTCTAGAGCTACGTCTACTTCAGCACCAACTTCAACTTCAAGTTCGCCAGCAGCGTTCTTGAATTGTTCAGCAGGGATAGCAGATTCAGACTTAAGACCAGCATCTACAAGAACGAAACCATTCTCGATAGCTACTACAGTACCTTTAACGATGCTGCCTTGTTGGAATTCAGTTTCAGATAGAAACTCTTCAAAGAGTTGAGCAAAAGATTCAGTCATTATTTAATCTTCAATAATTAAACGTCCATGGGTATCCTACCGCATGGGGTTGATAAATTCGCCGGTCATCATCCTTGCGACCAACGTTCGTACTAGCTCGGCGAAATTACCCAGCCAGTTTCGATTCAATATAGTGTAGTGCTTTTTCTACTACTTGTTCGATGTTCATCGAAGTAGAATCAAGCACAAGCG
This sequence comes from Vibrio sp. QJM3NY_15, assembly GCF_057785995.1. Classification (NCBI taxonomy): domain Bacteria; kingdom Pseudomonadati; phylum Pseudomonadota; class Gammaproteobacteria; order Vibrionales; family Vibrionaceae; genus Vibrio; species Vibrio sp. QJM3NY_15. The sequence goes on along the minus strand of NZ_CM173517.1, from coordinate 1,172,281 downwards.
CATCCTCAGCTGGGCGTAATGGCGCAACTGGGCGATTACGATCTCGGTCGTCTCGCTCTTGGATCTCGCTCAAAAGGTCGTCAAATTTAACATCTAACCCCTTCTCTTGCAACTGTTTAAGGCGGCGGTTCGCACGCTCTTCAGCACTTGCATCTAAAAATATTTTCGCTTCCGCTTCAACAAATACAACGGTTCCCATGTCACGACCGTCTGCAACTAAACCAGGAGCGGCGCTAAAAGCACGCTGACGACGTAGTAGTGCTTCACGAACGCGAGGTAAAGCCGCTACTTTTGAAGCAGCCATGCCCGTTTCTTCTTTACGAAGTTCACCAGACACATCTTCGCCTTCCAAGATAACCTTAACCAAGTCACCTTCAGCAATAAACTGTACATCGAGGTGAGTAGCAAGCGGTACCAAAGCATCTTCTGATTCAGTATCTACACCGTGGTGAATTGCCGCTAAAGCCAGTACGCGATAGATCGCACCTGAGTCTAGAAGATGAAAACCTAGCTTGTCTGCTAGTAACATACACAGGGTACCTTTACCTGCACCACTTGGTCCATCAACCGTAATCACTGGGCTTTGAGAAGGCATCTTTTACTCCACGTTTTGTCGTAAGTTGTATTCTGTACTAGCAGATCGCCACTACTTTATAGGCGGCATATTATAAAGAAAAATTGAAAGTCGAGCGAGGTAATTCTCAGATAATTCAGAGTTGATGATGCATAAGGGAATGCAACCGACTCAATATCCCCCAGCTTAGTTCAATAAAACACACATATACGTTCTGTAGACGTAAAAAAGCCCCGCAATAAGCGAGGCTCTGTAATTTTGCATTTTTGTAGAGCAAAGAAGTAGTAGCTCAAAGAAGCTTAACCAATAATGGCGCGAACAGCTTCTAAGTCTTCTGGCGTATCAACACCAGCAGCAGGTGCTTCAGCCGCAACATCTACATGGATTTTCTCTCCGTACCACAGCACTCGTAGTTGCTCTAGGCACTCAATACGCTCAAGGGTACTTGGTTCCCAATTGATGTAAGTATTGATAAAACCCGCACGGTAAGCATAGATGCCAATATGACGCAGTAAAGGCGACTCCGCGGCCGTACCATTATTCGCGTAAGCATCACGATCCCAAGGAATCGTTGCTCGGCTAAAATACAGTGCGTAACCGTCTTTATCCGTTACGACTTTCACAGCATTAGGATTAAACACTTCATCAGCGTGAGTAATTTCCACACCTAGCGTTGCCATTGGTGCTGTGCTATTCGCCAAGTTATTTGCAACCTGATTAATAATTGCAGGTGGGATAAGAGGCTCATCACCCTGAACATTCACGATAATATGGTCATCGGGAATGTTCATCACTTCAATCACTTCAGCTAAACGCTCTGTACCTGATTCGTGATTCGGAGATGTCATACAAACGGTTGCACCAAATGCTTTAGCCGCTTTCTCAACTCGAGCATCATCGGTAGCGATAATAACTTTATCAGCACCCGCCTTCATTGACTGTTCGTAAACCCATTGGATCATCGGCTTTCCACCAATATCAGCCAATGGTTTCCCTGGCAAACGACTCGATTGGTATCTTGCCGGAATGACAACCGTAAACGACATTACTTACCCTCATCCATTGAAACGGTGCGAGCTTCAGGCTCCAGAAGAACAGGAATCCCCTCTTTGATTGGGTAAGCTAGGCGGTCAATTTTACAAACAAGCTCTTGCTTATCCTTGTCAAAAGTTAGTTTACCTTTACATACAGGGCAAGCAACGATCTCAAGCAGACGGTGATCCATAGTATTCCATAACCTCTTTTATTCTTTTTAAAATTTGCTGTTGCGAATCTTCATCAAACTGTGCAGAAACTGGAAGATACCACCAGTTTTCTTGCGCATAGTCTTCGCATTTAACAGCGTCTTTTTCTGTCATAATCATGTTCATACCTTTCTTTGCTAAGGCATGAAGTTCATCTTTATCAAAATCTTGATGGTCGGCGAAACCCTGTGTGAAAACCACATCGCCATCAAGATCTTCTAATGTTTTAAAAAAGCGCGGTGGATGACCAATACCAGCAAAAGCCACCAGCTTTTGCAATTTTTCTACTGGTACTTTCTGACCCGTCTTAAGGTTAACAGCTTGGCTTGGTAACAAAGACATCGAGAATTCACGGCCTTGAGGTTTACCGCCATTGTTAACCAAAAAATCCACGGTATCTAAGCGTGATATAGGCTCTCTTAATGGCCCTAAAGGAATGAGACATTCACTACCAAAGCGTCTCGCACCATCGATAACCGCAAATTCAATATCGCGTTCAAGGGCATAATGCTGAAGGCCGTCATCAGTAATAATGACATTAACACCTTCGTTCAGCAAAGCCTTCACTGCATTTGCACGGATAGGGTCAACCGCTACAGGCGCACCCGTTCGCTTTCGAATCAACCGTGGTTCATCACCTGAATGTTCGGCAGGTGTGTTCTCGTCCAACACTAACGGATAACTAGGGGCTTTCGCTCCATAACCTCGAGAAACCACACCAGGTTTGAAACCATTGGCTTGGAGCATCTCAACTAACCAAATAACCACTGGAGTTTTACCATTGCCACCCGCGGTAATATTACCAACAACGATCACAGGCAAAGGTGGGCGATAGGTTTCTTTCTTCCCAGAGAGATACGCTTCGCGACGTTGACCACTGATCATTTTGAACAACAGACTCAACGGCCACAACAGTGGCCAGAGAAGGTATTTTAACGGGTGATTGTTAAACCAAATTTTTTCGATCAAAACGAAGCCTAATCTTATTCGCCAAACTGGATTCGGTGTAATTGAGCATAAGCACCGTCATGTGCGATTAACTCAGCATGCGGACCTCGCTCAACAATATGACCATCGTCTACAACCAAAATTTCGTCAGCTTGCTCAATCGTTGATAATCGGTGTGCAATAACCAGTACCGTTTTATCTTTTTGTAACTCATCCAAAGCAGATTGAATGGCTCTTTCTGATTCCGTATCCAAAGCCGATGTTGCTTCATCTAGGATCAGAACTGGCGCTTCTCTTAATAACGCTCGTGCAATTGCAATACGTTGTCTTTGTCCGCCAGATAGGCTTGCACCGTTCTCACCAACAATTGTATCGATGCCGTTTTCCATGCCTTCGATAAATTCAGTGGCGTGAGCAAGCTTAGCAGCATGTTCAATTTGTTCGCGTGAGTAAACCTCACCAGCCGCATACGCAATGTTATTGGCGACCGTATCGTTGAACAGGTGGACATTTTGAGAAACAAGAGCAAAATGCTCCCGAAGATTTTTCAGCTCATAATCTCGGATATCATGTCCATCGAGTTCAATGGTTCCTGAATCCACATCATAAAAACGAGTAAATAGGTTGGCAATAGTACTCTTACCAGAACCAGAACGTCCGACCAACGCTACCGTCTTACCTTTTGGAATATTGAAACTCACCTTATCAAGAGCTGGTTTCTCTGCGCCCTCGTAAGTAAACGTCACATCTTTTACAGCAACTTCACCACTTACGGTTGCAGGCTTCAACGTACCTTTGTTTTGTTCTGTGTCGAGATCCATCAAACCAAATAGAGTCGTACTCGCCGCCATACCGCGTTGGAACTCAGACGTCACGTTAGTCAATGCTTTGAGTGGACGTAGCAAACCGAACATAGCCGAGAACACAACCGTGAACGTACCAGCCGTTAGTTCAGCTTTAATAGACTCGACACTCGCCAAGTAAAGAACAACCACAATCGCGATCGAAGCAATCATCTGAATAATCGGGTTCGCTGCAGCTTGAGCCGTTACCAACTTCATGCTTTGTTGGCGCATCTGATTACTAACGGTATCGAAGCGACCTCTTTCTAGATCTTGGCCACCGTAAGTTAGCACCACCTTATGACCTTTCAACATTTGTTCTGCTGAAGAAGCCACGTGACCCATGCTGGTTTGCATGTTCTTAGAAATCTTTCTGAATCGCTTCGATACAATGCTAATTGCCCAAGCTACAAAAGGAGCAACAGCAAATAGCACCAAAGACAACTGCCAGCTATTCCAGAACATCAGCGTCAACAGGCCAATGATACTGGCACCTTCACGGACAATACTGACCAAAGCCTTACTGGTTGCAGCAGAGACTTGCTCTGAATCGTAAGTAATTCGAGATAGCAGTGCGCCCGTTTGCTCTTTATCAAAGAAAGACACAGGCATGTGCATGAAATGACTGAAAATTTTACGTCGAATCTCCATCACCACGTTGCCAGAGACCCAACTCAAGCAATAGGTTGATACGAAGCCACTCACACCACGAATGAACATCATGGCAAAGATAATAATAGGGAGCGTGCGTAAAAAGTCAGATTCAGCGTTACCAAAGCCTTCATCAAGTAATGGCTTTAGTAATGAAATCATATAAGTATCAGAGACGGCATTTATAATAAGCGCAATAACCGCAACACCAAGGCCAGCCTTATACAGTCGAATATAAGTCCAAAGTCTTTTAAATGTGACCCAAGTGGTTTCATCTGTTTCTGTTGACATAGAATCGCTTAATTTTCTCACAATAATCTATCTATTCTACTCCCTTACGGAGCATCTGCCTATACCACTGCCTCCCCTGATGTTCTCTAATCGTATGATATTTCCAACCTTCCTTACTGATTGTGATGGTTATTTGTCCACTTTCGCCCGTATCTAACCATGTACTATCAGCCTCTCGATAGCGGTCGACGACAGATTGGCTAGGCATCCCCCACTGGTTTCCTTTAGACAATGAAGCGATGGCTAACTGTGATGAAACAGCTTCGATAAATCGAGCAATGGAAGAGGTTGAACTACCATGATGGGGAACCAACATCACATCACTTTTGAGCCGCGTAGCTTCGCGTGCAAGTAACCACTCACTGACCAATTCAATATCTCCGGTAAGAAGCATAGAAAACTCCGTGCTTGGCTCATAGATGCGCACAACACATGAATGAGGGTTATATGCTCTTTCAACACTTTTGGGCGGCCACAACACCTCAAACTCAACATCTTGCCAACGCCAAGACTCTCCAATCACACAAGCTTGATAGTTAAACGTAGACTGACTATTGAGCGAAACTGGAGGTTTAAGTCTTTGGCTAGCGCGTATCCATTTTGGGTTATAGTGAGAAAGTAATGCCTGATATCCACCAGCATGGTCAGCATCAAAATGACTGACAATCACCCCATCAATTTCCTTGATTCCCCTTCTTTCTACCGTAGGTATCAATAGCGACTCGACCACAGAACCGCCCGGCCAAGCATTACCTAGATCATAAACAACAATCCGGTTATTTTTTTGAAGAACAACCGACAAGCCATGTCCAACATCTAAAACATCGACTCTCAACACTTCTGGTTTGAGCTTTCCAAATTCCCACCACAAAACAAATACGGCACTGGCGAAAAACATCATTTTACGATGGAAGTAATGACGTAACAGACCGAATAGAAAAATGAAAAACACGAACAAAGCAGCGAGTTCATCATCAACCGTGAGCCAAAAACGTTCAGAGAAAGGCAGAGCCCAAACAACAGGTGTGAGCGATAGATCCACCAGAGCCCACAAATAACCAATGATATTATTCTCTGCCCAAATTGATTCAAATATTAAGCTGATAAACATCGCTAAGAACAACAAAGGAATCGTCACTATCGAAACCCAAGGCAGTAGGAAAAAGTTGTATAACACCGAGGCCAAACTGACCCCCTGAAAGAACAGCATTGAAAAAGGAGCCAGTAACAACGTCAGCATTAACTGGATTTTAAATAGCTTGAAGAGTTTTGTGAGTCGAGGGCTTTTGTAAGAAGAAAGATGAGTATTGGAAGCAATATAAAGAACGCCAGCTAACGCTCCAAATGAGAGCCAGAAGCTACTCGAAAGTACCGAAAATGGCCAAATTAACAAAACGACACAGAGACTCAAGGTCACATATCGAATCAAACTTATATTTTGACCTCGCCAAAGGAAATAGCTCGCAATGATGCACATAATTAACGCCCTAAGCGTTGGTAAAGTAAACCCTGCAAACCAACTATAAAAATACGCGAGCCCAAGACCAAATACAGTCGGAAGCCAAATAAAATGCGATGCCCCTAACCTAACAATTCTCCCTAGCTGGTAACCGATGCCAAAAGCAATGCCTATGTGCAACCCCGAGATCGCCATTAAGTGAACAAGCCCACTGCTCTTAAGCAAATCCCAGCGTTGTGATTGAATGAATTCCCTATAACCAAAGCTCAACGCCACAATCAGATCAGAGTTATCCAGCTGACTGATCGTTGTCAAAGTCCTTTCAAACCATCGAGCACGCAAGTTTGTACTAGAATGAATGCTAAAGCTTGTTCCGGCTTGATAGGTAACACTAGCAACGATCCTTTCACTGAACAGGTATTTTTCTAGGTCAAATCCGGCCTCGTTAAGTTTTCCAAAAACCGGTTTCATTGATACAGAGAGATGAACCTGATCTCCAAGTGTTAGCTTGAAAGGGGTAAACAAACGCAATTTTATCAATTGTGGAAAGATTAATTTTTCGCCGCCAATTGATCTAACTACTATTACGCTTTCAAAACCGTGGCTATTTTCACTAAAAAGGCTAACAACCGAAGCATTTATGGTAATATTCTGGCCAGATTGAAATAACTGACTTGTTTGTATTTTGATTGCATTCCCAAGGCAGGTAACTAGTATCAATGCAGTGACTGGACCTCTTGCACACCGGAAAACGCTATACTTTATTAATGTGAAAAGTAACAACAGCATTAATGGTGCCCAAACCCAATGTGGCATCACAGGCCAAAAGCTGGCAGACACAACTGTCGCAGCAAATGAAATTAAGAACCAAGTGTTAAACAAGAGAGTAGCTTCCTCCTATGCCAAGAAAGTTTATCAAACGATTTATGCCTGACCATGAGCTCATCAAGCGTCAGAAAGCATTGAAAATTTTTGGCAATGTTTTGTACAACCCCAACTTATGGTGCCTTAATCGTCGCTCTGCGGCGGGCGCGTTCGCTGTTGGGTTATTCATGGCGTTTGTCCCTTTACCAAGTCAAATGATTATGTCTGCAGGCCTTGCTGTTGCATGTGGTGTTAACCTACCGCTGTCTGTCGCATTGGTTTGGATCAGTAATCCCGTGACTATGCCGGTACTGTTCTACTTTGCTTATAAAGTAGGTGCGTTTGTTATGCATGTGCCGCCTCAAGCTTTCCACTTTGAATTGTCTTGGGATTTCATCTTGGCGCAAATGAGCACCATCGGACCTCCGTTCCTATTAGGTTGCATGATTTGCGGCGTTATCTCTGCGATGATTGGCTACTTTGGTATTCGTGGGTTATGGCGCTATTCAGTCGTAAGAAGCTGGAAAAAACGACAAGCAAGGTACTGAAACTATCGTTGGATGTGGGTGAATTGAAACTCACACTATGAGAAATCAGAACAACATCGGCTCTCTGCAATATTGGTATGTAACGAAAGTCGTAAAGAACACGAATTGAATTCAATAAAAAAGGATCCCATTGGGATCCTTTTTTACATTTATCGAAACTGGACTGATTTGTTATCGAGGCTAATGCTATTTAGAACTAAGCACCGCTGCTGGGTTCAGCTTAGCCGCTCGTGATGCTGGGTACCACGTGGCCAGTAGGCTTAGAACAATAGCAGTACCAGAAACTACAACAACATCCGTCATATTAAGTTGTGATGGCAAGAAGTCGACAAAGTAGATATCACCGGACAAGAACTGATGATCGACCAACTTTTCAAGCCCTTTGATAAGTGTCGTAAGATTAAGTGCGACTAACACGCCTATTGCACTGCCCACCAAGCTACCTAACACGCCTGAGAATACGCCCTGCCAAACGAAAATGCGTTTCACAAGGCCGTCCGATGCGCCCATGGTTCTTAAAATCGCGATCTCTGATGCTCTGTCTTTTACTGCCATCATTAGCGTCGAGACAATATTGAAACAAGCCACACCAATAACCAATACCATCACTAGATACATGATAGTACGAACCAACTGGATATCTCGGTACAAGAAACCAAACTTCTGTTGCCAACTACGTAAGTACACGTACACATCAAGCTGATTGCCAACTTCACGCACAATTGAGTTTGCATTCAGCACATCGGTCACTTTTAAAGAAACCCCTGTCACTGCCTCGCCTAGGTTTGCGTAGACTTGCGCATCGCCAATCGGGATTAGAGCCAAGCTGTGATCTATTTGACCGTTAAGCGTCAGTAAACCAACGACTTTGACTCGAACACGTTTAGGTGCTTGAACCTTCACCGACCCATTCACCGTCGGGATCATCAGAGTCAGATAATCACCCACTTTCGCGCCAAGTACATTGGCCACGCCAGAGCCCAAGATAATCTGTTGTTGCCCTGCCTTAAACTCACTCCAAGCTTTCTTATCGATAAAACTCGACAGGCTCGATACTTGTTGCTCAAGTTGTGGGTCAACACCGCGAACTTCAATTGCTTTCAGCTCTTTGCCTTTTTCGGCAAGCGCGGTAATTTTCACATAAGGTGCCGCCGCGACAACGTCTTCATGTTGGGTCGCTTGTTCGATCACATGCTCCCAGCGTGTCACAGGTTCATTGACGCCCTCAAATTCTCCATGCGGGATAACAGAAAGCACTCGTGATTGCAGTTCACGCTCAAAGCCATTCATCGCAGATAAACCAATGATGATCACCGCGACACCGACAGCAATACCGATCGTCGAAGACAGAGAGATAAACGAGACCATTTTGTCTCGTTGCTTCGCCCGACTAAATCGGCCGCCTATCAATAGAGATAAAGAAGAAAACACTTAGCTCTCCTCTTTTTCTACGTTAACCAGCAAACCGTCTTGCATGTGCAATTGGCGATCCATTTTTCCCGCAAGTTCACCATCATGAGTTACAACCAAGAAAGCGGTATCGTATTCGCGATTCAATTCACGCATTAAATCGTAAATAGACAGTGCTGTGTTGTGGTCAAGGTTACCTGTTGGTTCATCCGCCAGCACCAAAGCCGGCTTATTAACTAAAGCTCGCGCAATCGCCACACGTTGTCTCTCACCACCAGAAAGCTCTGAAGGTCGGTGATCAACACGATGACTCAATCCGACTTTATCCAACAAACGTTGTGCTTCTTCTTTCGCTTTCGCTGGCTTTTCACCACCAATAAGTAATGGCATCGCTACGTTTTCAAGCGCTGAGAAGTCCGAAAGAAGATGATGAAATTGATATACAAAACCAAGATGTTGATTACGAAGCTTTGCCTGCTTATTCGAACTCAAAGACGCTAAGTCCTGCCCAAGAAAACTCACGCTGCCGTCAGAAGCATCATCCAATGCACCTAAAATATGCAATAACGTACTTTTACCGGAACCGGAGGTACCAATAATTGCAACCAACTCGCCTTTTTCAATTTCGAAGCTGACACCTTTGAGGACTTCGGTATCCAACGAACCCTCGCGGTACGTTTTACGGATATCATTACATTGAAGGAAATTACTCATAACGAAGGGCCTCAGCAGGTTTCACAGAAGATGCACGATAAGAAGGAAATACAGTCGCGACAAGGCTAAGTGCAATAGCCAAAACCACAACAACCGCAATTTGGATTGGGTTAATCAATATTGGCAGTTGTCCACCAAATGAGAACAGAGCGACACCCATCGCCTCTAAAATAGTATTGAGGTTCGAAGCTAAAATCACGCCTAGGATGCCACCAGATAATGCGCCGATCACACCACTACTTGCACCTTGAACCATAAAGATCCCCATGACTTGACCATCACGCATACCTTGCGTTTTTAAGATGGCGACTTCGGATTGCTTCTCCATCACCACCATAATCAGCGCAGAAATGATATTAAACGCAGCAACACCAATAATCAGCCCAAGCATCAAGCCCATCATATTTTTTTCCATACGTACGGCTTGGAAAAGCTCGCCACGTTGGTCACGCCAATCACTCCACACCCAACCCTCTGGTAACGGGGTATTCGATAAATTTGCGACTTCAAATGGGTCATCAAAAAACAGTCGCCAGCCTGAAATCGTATCAGACTTATAACGCATCAATCGCCCAGCGTCTTTGATGTCGGTAACCATCAATTGAGCATCGATATCCGAGCCCGTGTTAAAAATGCCAGCTACGGTAAAATTTCGTTGGCTAGGAATACGTCCTAACGGTGTGTATTGGCTAGCACTGGTGACCATTAAGCGAACTTTATCACCCATAGACACTTTCAAGTTTCTTGCCAAGGTATGACCAAGGAAAAGCTGATACTGACCAGCCTTGAGTGAAGACAGTCTGCCAGCAATTAAATGATTCTGAAGAGGGTCATCTGAATTTGGTTCAATACCGATTAACAAGCCCGCAGATAACTGAGCAGGACTTTGGATCACCGCTTCACTGCGAACAATGGGTTCTACGTGACCATTGAGCGACATTTGCTCCGTAAAGCTAGGTGCTTGAGCAGAAAGTGACGTTGTGCCTCCTTGCTCGTAAACAACGGCTTGAGGAAGGACACCAAGAATTCGGTCTTTTAACTGCGCTTCGAATCCATTCATTACCGACAAAACAGTAACCAGAGACAGCACACCAATGGTGATTCCGGCTGTCGACATATAAGAAACAAAACGGCTAAAGCGATCACCTGAACGGCCTTTCAAATAACGCAGGCCAACAAACAATGAAATAGGATGAAACATACTTTGAACCATCTAAAGGAGATGCGGGTTAATGTAACGGGTATTGCCGTTACTGTGTAGGGGTTAATTGAAAATATAGAGTGAATTAACTCAATTAGTTAGGCTTGAAAAACAGAACCTTGTCAAATAGCCAACTTTCAAACAACTATTTGAGACTTTCAATTAACTGACCTTGATTACTGCGGCCACATAGCGATAATCAATAGATCACTTCAAGGAACTAACGCATGACAGAACAAGAGTTTTTCACCGTTCACCACAGCCTTACCGCTAATATTGAGCCAATGGACAGTAACTTCGCTTTACCTTCTCAGATTCAGTTCGAATCGGAGATCCCTGCCCCTTTTGTTGTGGCAAGTGAGTTTAGCCAATTGGACCTATTAGCCGATAGTGCTCGCAACGAACTGAAAAACAGCGACTTGAAGAATGTCATCAGTTTATTGGATGCACAGAACTCTAAATTAAATCTCTTGTTGAGCTTTATGTTATCGCAACAAGATGATGAACACTTTCGTACCCACACGTATTCATTTGGCGCGAGTCAGTTCTCTTGTTTTTCCAAAACAGATATCGAAGCGGGTCGCTTAGTTAAAGCTAAGCTCTTCATCGAGCACCCAGCCGCCGCTATTTATTGCTACGCAGAAGTCTTCGCTAGCGAACCAAAAGATTCAGGCTTCGAAATCAAATTCAAATACGCTCATCTTCGTGATACTGACCAAGACTTGCTGATCAAGGCTGCACTTCATCAACAACAAAAGCTCTTACGTCAACGCTCTCTAGAACGAGATAACAAGTAAATAGACATGACAAAACAATCCATTTTTACACTACCAAAGCTCAAAGGCGCCGGTGATAAAAAACACATCGGTAACCTAGTTGGTTCATCTCTCGCGCTTGCTATCGCTAAACTTGCGGAGCAGCATAACAGCCATACTTTGCTTGCGGTGCCCGATCCTCAGATCGCACTCAAGCTTCAATCAGAAATTGAGCAGTTTACGTCACATGAAGTGGCACTATTCCCTGACTGGGAAACGCTGCCATACGATAGCTTCTCGCCGCACCAAGAGATCATTTCTGACCGTATAGCGCGACTTTATGCCTTACCAACATTAAAAGACGGCATCACGATCGTTCCGATCAGCACGCTACTACAACGTCAGTCGCCGCGTGACTTCTTGTTGCAACACACGTTAATGGTAAAAACGGGCGATCTCTACTCGTTGGAAAAGCTGCGTCTTCAGCTTGAAAAATCAGGCTATCGTTACGTTGACCAAGTGTTTGGCCCGGGTGAATACGCAAGCCGTGGTTCAATTCTCGACTTGTTCCCGATGGGCAGCAAAGACCCATATCGTATCGACTTTTTCGATGACGAGATCGACACGATCCGTACATTCGATCCTGAAAACCAGCGTTCTATCGAAGACATCTCTGAGATCCGTTTACTGCCAGCACACGAGTTTCCAACCTCAGAAAGCGCAATCGAAGATTTCAGAATTCGCTGGCGTCAGCAATTCGATGCACGTCGTGAACCAGAATCTGTCTACATGCAAGTTTCTAAAGGTACGTGGCCTGCCGGTATTGAATATTGGCAACCGCTGTTTTTTGACCACACCGAAACCTTATTCGATTACGTTGCCGATGAAGCGCAACTCTTGGTTCTTGGTGACGTAGAAACAGCTGTTGATGCTTTCCTTACCGACGTTGCTCACCGATACGAACAACGCGGTGTTGATCCATTAAGACCCCTATTGAGTCCAGAGCAATTGTGGCTAAAAAAAGATGAGCTATTCGCTCACTTTAAGCAAAAACCACAAGTTAACCTGAGCTTAGATACGATTGAAAAAAAAGCTGGCCGCATCAACCTACCGGTTGCATCACTGCCAGACTTGAGTGTTCAGCATCAAAACAAAGAGCCTCTGGCCAATCTCAGAAAATTCACGGAAGCCTTCGATGGCAAAGTGGTTTTTTCGGTTGAGTCTGAAGGTCGCCGTGAAGCCCTGAGTGAATTACTCAATGGCATTAAAGTTCGACCAAGTGAGGTTGAAAACTTGGATGCGGCCATTAAAGCCAAAGACAAGTTCAGCCTCATATTAGGTTCAGCTGAACACGGCTTTATCCAAGAAGAGCAAAACATTGCTCTTATCTGTGAAAGTGATTTATTAGGCGATCGCGTTGTACAGCGCCGTAAGAAAGACAAGAAAAGCGTTAACAGCGATACCGTAATTCGTCACTTAGCGGAACTTAAACCGGGCCAACCGGTTGTTCACATTGACCACGGTATTGGCCGCTATATCGGCTTGCAAACACTTGAAGCCGGCGGGATGAAAACCGAATACGTAACGCTTGAGTATCAAAACGATGCCAAGTTATACGTGCCTGTTGCGTCTCTGAATTTGATTGGCCGCTATTCAGGTGGTGCTGAAGATTCAGCACCACTGCACAAACTCGGTGGCGAAGCATGGCAAAAAGCTCGTAAACGCGCAGCTGAAAAAGTCCGTGATGTTGCCGCAGAACTACTTGACGTTTACGCTAAGCGTGAGCTCAAACCTGGCTACAAATTTGTATTGGATCGTGGTCAATACGCAACCTTCAAATCTGGCTTTCCTTTTGAAGAAACCGACGACCAAGCGATGGCAATCAATGCTGTGATGTCTGACATGTGCCAAGCAAAAGCCATGGACCGCTTAGTGTGTGGTGATGTGGGCTTTGGTAAAACAGAAGTCGCAATGCGTGCTGCGTTCGTGTGTACCGACAACAACAAACAAGTCGCGGTATTAGTACCAACTACCCTACTTGCTCAGCAGCACTTTGAAAACTTCCGAGACCGTTTCGCCAACTTGCCGATTCGTGTTGAGGTTCTATCTCGATTCAAATCAGCTAAAGAGCAAAAGTTAATCATGCAAGATGTCGCTGACGGCAAAGTCGATATCTTAGTGGGTACTCACAAACTACTTTCTAGTGAAATCAAATTCCAAGACCTTGGCCTGTTGGTTGTCGATGAGGAACACCGCTTTGGCGTACGTCAGAAAGAGAAAGTGAAAGCGATGCGTGCCGATGTTGATATCCTAACGCTAACCGCAACGCCTATTCCACGAACGCTAAATATGGCGATGAGTGGCATGCGCGATCTTTCGATCATCGCAACGCCACCAGCACGACGCTTAGCAATAAAAACCTTTGTTCGAGAGAGTGATGATGCGGTGGTAAGAGAGGCGGTACTGCGTGAAATCATGCGTGGTGGTCAGGTTTACTTCCTGCACAACCAAGTCGACACGATTGAAAAAACAGCCGAGTCCCTGCAGAAGTTAATTCCAGAAGCTCGTGTAACGGTCGCTCATGGTCAAATGCGAGAGCGCGAACTAGAACGCATCATGAATGACTTCTATCATCAGCGTTTTAATCTGTTGGTATGTACCACCATCATCGAAACAGGTATCGATGTTCCGACGGCGAATACCATCTTGATGGATAGAGCCGACAATCTCGGTTTAGCGCAGCTGCACCAGTTACGTGGTCGTGTGGGTCGTTCGCATCACCAAGCTTATGCCTACATGCTAACACCACACCCGAAAGCGATGAGCAAAGACGCCATTAAGCGATTAGATGCGATTGCCTCTTTGGAAGATCTGGGCGCTGGCTTTACCCTAGCGACTCACGATTTAGAGATTCGTGGCGCGGGTGAACTGTTGGGTGATGAGCAGAGTGGTCAAATCCAATCGGTTGGCTTTACGCTTTATATGGAAATGCTTGAGCAAGCAGTTGAAGCATTGAAAGAAGGTCGAGAGCCATCGCTTGATGACCTACTGCGTGAACAAACTGAGATCGAAATGCGTCTACCTGCGTTATTGCCAGATGACTATATCCCAGACATCAATACTCGATTATCGACCTACAAGCGTATTGCGAGCGTCAGTGACACGGATGAACTGGCAGAGCTTAAAGTTGAACTGATCGACCGCTTTGGCAGTCTTCCTGATGCAACCAAGAACTTATTATCAGTTTCTGAGCTAAAATTAGCGGCTGCGTCCATTAAGGCGAAGAAAATTGAAGCTCACGACAAGGGCGGATTCTTAGAATTCTACCCAGATGCTGACATAAACCCGGCCTACCTTGTTAAACTATTGCAATCCCAACCGCAAAAGTTTTCAATGGAAGGACCAACAAAGTTCAAGTTTACGATACCATTGGTAGACAGACGGAAACGAATTCAATTTGTTAGTGATTTATTGGGCGAATTCAGACAGAACTTGCTGCCTTCGGCATAAAACCCAATCCACTGCACATATAAATTATCCAGCCGTAACAGCGGCTGGAAGACGGAGTAAAAATGAAAAGACTGATCCCACTGCTACTATTGTTCGTCTCACTGCCAAGTTTGGCTCAGAGACAATTTGATATAGAAGTGATCATTTTCAAGCGCGCAGTTGATGCCGAAAAAGTCAACGAATCTTGGCCGAACACTCAGCCGAAGATTTCACTTGAGCGCGTTGGTTCATTTCAAGATACCCAATACCGCTCTAAGAAAGGCGTACAAATGTTGCCTTACTCAGAGTACAAGCTAACGCCTCAGAAAGACAAACTGCGCAAACATGCAGGCTTTGAAGTTCTGATGCATACTGCTTGGCGTCAAGGTGACCAAGGTAAGAGCTCTGCACCTGTTTTCCATATTCAAGCAGGTAAAGACTTCTCTAAAGATTTCAATGCAGATGGTTCTGAAAAAGGTGCTATCACCGCAGGCAGTGCCGATGGATTCAAAGAAGAGACCATTGATAAGCCACTATACGAACTAGACGGCAAGCTACAGATCTACGTGCAGCATTACCTATACGCTGAAACCACGCTCGATTTAAAAGCGCCAAGCGTTCGTGAAGTGACTCTGAAAGAACAGCCTATTGAGTTAGACACACCAGTAAGCGGTGCAGACAGCAATGTTCAGGTGGGCAACTTAACTGAGATCTCACCGACAGTGCAGGTAGAAGAGTTCCTTAAGAGCTACCGCATGGATCAAAAGCGTCGTATGCGTAGTACAGAAACTCACTACCTTGATCACCCGCTTCTAGGTATGGTGATTCAAGTTCGACGTGTAGCGCAGTAAGTTACTTGCCGATTCGGCTATAATTATATAAATAATTCAAAATCCGCCCTCCTAGTGAGGGCGTTTTATTAAGTGCTATCTATCTTTATTCTGTATTGACTACTTTGTTCAGTACTTACATGTAATTCGGTATTTCTTATGAGCCCTGACTTTCAGATAAATACTCAACACCTCAGCCTCAAAATTATTGAAGCTACAGACGCTCCTGAGTTCTCTCGGTTGATCCAAACATCCCCTAGCCTATTTCCATGGGTAGACTGGTGCCACGATGCGTTCTCTATTGTAGAAGCCGAAAAATTCATTCTGGCTACCCGCTTAAATTGGGTAAAAGCAGACGCATTTGGGTTTGGTATTTTTGAACGCCACAGCAATCAACTGGTTGGAATGGTGGCAATTAATGAGCTTTACCATACCTTCAATATGGCAAGTTTAGGTTATTGGGTTGGCGACGAGTTTCAACGAAAAGGGATTGCCAAAGAAGCGATGCTGACCTTATTTGAATTCTGCTTTGCTCAACTGAAACTAACGCGTTTAGAGATTGTTTGCGATACAGAAAACCTACCAAGCCAAAGGCTGATTGAGAAGTGTGGCGCAGAGCGTGAAACCATTGCCAAGAACCGCTTTATCTTTAACGGCAAACCAAAAGACGGCGTGGTTTATTCTGTATTGCCTCCAACCTCTTAGGTTCTTAAGTTCTTAAGTTCTTAAGTTCTTAAGTTCTTAAGTTCTTAGGTTCTTAGGTTCTTAGGTTCTTTAATTATTAAGTCATTAAGCCAGCAAAAACAGCACGTCATCGACACGATCAAAAAAGAGCTCCGAAGAGCTCTTTTTTATTCGCTGAAAATCACCAATTAATTAGTGCAGCTTCAGATTTGGACGCAACACACGGTTGATTCGGCCTACCAACATCATTAACGACGTTTTGATGATGCCGTGAAGCGCGACTTGGTGCATGCGATACAAAGAGATGTAAACCACGCGAGCAATACGACCTTCGACCATCATTGAGCCTTTAGTCAGGTTACCCATCAAGCTACCTACTGTAGAGAAACGGCTTAGTGAAACAAGCGAGCCTTTGTCTTTGTAGATATAATCTTTCAGGTCACGGCCGTTCAGCTTAGCAATGATGTTGCTGAATGCGCAGCTTGCCATTTGGTGCGCCGCTTGTGCACGTGGTGGAACAAATGAACCGTCCGCTTGTGTACATTGTGCTAAGTCGCCAATAGCAAAGATGTTGTCATCAAGCGTGGTTTGTAGCGTGTTTTTCACAACCAATTGGTTAATACGGTTAGTCTCAAGACCACCAATATCTTTCAGGAAATCTGGTGCTTTGATACCCGCCGCCCAAACCATGATTTGCGCTGGAATCTTATCGCCATCTTTGGTTGTTAGACCTTCAGAATCAGCCTGAATCACCATAGTGTTGGTACGCACGTTAACACCAAGCTTAGTTAGCTCAGAGTGCGCTGCACTCGAAATACGAGGTGGTAGAGCTGGAAGAATTCGCTCACCCGCTTCAACCAGGTTAACGTTAAGCTTGCTTGAATCTAGATCACCAAAACCGTAAGTACGAAGCTCTTTCACAGCGTTGTGAAGCTCAGCAGAAAGCTCTACACCTGTCGCGCCAGCACCAACAATCGCGATATCAACAGTGCCTTGACCGTTTTTAGCGTGAAGTTTTAAGAACTGGTTGTTCATTTCCGTACGGAAACGGTGAGCTTGTTCTGGGCTATCAAGGAAAATACAGTTGTCACGAACGCCAGGCGTGTTGAAGTCGTTTGACGTTGAACCAATTGCCATCACTAGGATGTCGTATTCCAGTTCACGGCTTGGCATCAGCAATTCACCGTGATCATCTTTCAGTTCGCTCAGTGCAATCACTTTACGCTCACGATCGATGTCGTTCAGGCTGCCCATTTGGAAATCGAAGTAATGGTTTTTTGCATGTGCGCGGTAGCTTAATGCATCAACACCTTCGTCCAGTGAACCTGTTGCTACTTCATGAAGTAATGGTTTCCATAGGTGGCTTGCTTTACGGTCAACCAGAGTAATCTGGGCACGTTTTTTACGACCTAAAGTGCGGCCTAGCTTAGTTGCTAGTTCTAAACCACCAGCACCACCGCCTACTACGATAATTTTTGTCACAATGACAATCCTCTACAAAATGAATAAATGGGGTTCGGCTCGATTACTCCAACCGATAAATTCTATGTATCTACTCGGCCTTGAATGCGAAGGCTGTTACAAATTGGATAACCGCGAAAAAGAATAACGACAGCTCACCGAGTAGTTAGAGGGATTACAAACAACAAACATTGGCCTGTCGCTTTGCTCACGTGGATAAAAAAGGTGACTACCTGAGAGGTAGAGCACAAATAATGGGCAAGTTTTATCACTCGCTCTCAATTTTTCTTGATATTTATCAAAATATTTTGCTTGGGAACATTATATATAGCAAAAAGATGACCGCAACAAAAATCCTTACCCACAATGAGGATTCGGGGCGAATTAGTTAACGTTTGCGCAAGCTTGTCTACAAATGCGCAAACTCATCGATAAAACATATACAACCGTTTTATCAATGCCAGTTCCTAGGATTCAGATGTAAAAAAGCAGCACTCAAATGAGTGCTGCTTTTATAAAATAGAGGGGTGAATTAGGCGTTTTTAAACGCTTTCATTGCTTGAAGGTGTTGAGAGATCTTTTTAAATTTATGGCTCTCTTTTTCATCCCAGATTACCTCATAGTAATCCCCAAGTTCAGCTTCCGTTCGCGTATTGTCGTGAATTTCATCTTCACGAGACAACACAACTAAACAGCGTCCCTTGTTTTTCATACGATACTGAGCGACACACTTAGTCGCAATATCTTCATACTCTTCAGGACGGTCAATTCGACCCACCATATTGTTCTCAGGTTGCAGGTTAGGGTTGAAAACCACTTGCTTAATCCCGCATAAGAAACCAATACGCTCTGACCAAAAACCCCCTAAACCTACCCCACAGATAATAGGATGCGGATCATCAGATTGTTCTATCACTTTATGCACTTCTTTAAGAAGATGCTGCATATCGTGCTTTGGATGCAAAGTACTGTAGTTGATGAAACGAACGTCATCATCAATGAATTGCAACTGCAGTATTTTTTCGTGATTGCCCGGGCTAGTTGAGTCGAAGCCATGTAGATAAATAATCATTAGTACCTCCCTGTTGAATATTGGTACGTTTTAATTAATCTAACATGAAAAATAAGGTTTTAAAGGGAACACCAACGAAATTATATTTTTCACTTCCTAAACGTGATCCTAGCTACAGAAAGTGTGACTCAATAACTCAGCTTCACGCAGATAGCTTTCATCGCCCCAGAGCTGATGTGCCAGTAAATACCACAACATGGCCATCATTCGACTTCGTGGCAACCAAGCCTCTACGCCATCAAGCCAAGGCTGAACATCATGAATACCTCTTAACTGACAGTACTTGTTAACGGCTTCAATCACCGGGACATCCGCAACAGCAATAGTTAACGTAAGATCAAGCCTTGGGTCAGCTAAGGCTGCATATTCCCAATCAATGATCTTAATCCCACCTTGGTTCTTCACAAGGTTATAGCCACCGAGATCAAAATGACACAAAGACAGGTCAACACTTGGGATACTTGGAGCCACGCGCCACTCTTGATAAATCTTGGTGCAGATTTCAGTCTTATGAACCGCATCAAGCTGAAGCCAGTAATGATCGACTCGCGCTGTAAAGCTGAACGGTTGGAGCGGCAATCGTGCGGTATTAACCAAATGCACCGAGATCAGCGTTTTCAACAAATCATCAAGCTCTAAGCCTTCGTAAAGAGTCTCACCCGCAATCCATTCAACCAATAAGCCTTGCTCATTGACCATTATCGGACTTGGCCCGATATCTAGGCGCTCAATAGCAGAGAGCACTTGATACTCTTCATGACGAGAGATGAAGAACGCCTTGGTAATCGGAGTAATCGGACGCCAAACATACTCGGTACCATCGGCTGAAACCAGCTTCCAACATCGATTGGTTAAACCGCCGGTCAGCGTCTGTGCTCTAACCGGTGGTTCAGAAAAGTAACCATCCAGCGAACTCAAACTGGTATCAAGAAGCTTAGCTTCAGGCCAAGAAAAAATTGCCATTGCTCATTCCCTACAAACGTTTCCATTTCCCTACAAAAAAGACACTGACCAAAAGCCAGTGTCTTTTATTCACAGCACATCATGTACTGCATTGGCGTGTGACCAAATCAAACGCTGTCTTTACCGGCTGCGTTTGATTGGCAAGTAAGCGAAATTAAAGACCCAGTAGGCTCTTAGATTGTTGCTTACGGATTTCAGTCTCATCAGCCCATTCAATTAAGCCAGACTCAAGATCCATTAGACGCATGGTCATTTTGTAGTATACGTCTTCATCGCTACCGTCTTTCTTCACGATGCTTGATAGGTTGCCGTACAACATGTACTGAGCACCGACCATTTTACCAAACTGAATCGCTGAACTTTGGTTTACAAGCTCATCGTTGTTTTGGAAGTTCAGTTGATCACGAACAGACTCTACACGATCCATATCAACGAAACGGAACTTACCAGAGTTCAGCATTTTAGTACTGATAGTGTCAGTGATTGACTCAGTATCGATGTGCTCACTGGTTTTGTTCTTGATGCGTTCTACGAAGACGATTGGACGCTGCTCACGAGTGATGTAAGAAACAGAACCAGAAGCCATCATGCTATCGACCATTTCGCCAGCAATCGTTTGAAGATCTGTTGAACCGAAATCGATTGTTGTGGTTTCTACTGCTTGTGCATCACCGTAGCTTACCTTGTTTGAACAACCGCCTAAAATAACCGCTAAACCTAGTAGCGCAATGACACTCTTTTTCATTTTGTTTCCTCAACTTATCACTGAGCGGGGTTACCCTCACTCTTAAATTCTTATGTTAGCGAATCAATAAATCCGCTTTCTGTGGCCCGAATCGAACTGATATAACTCGAGCTCACTCTAACTATGTCTATTCTCGCAGAGCTTACTGCTCTCGGAACTGAACTCGGAACTGAGTTGCTTTCGGGTTTACCGACACTTCCGACAACGAAATACTTTCAAAGCCACGAACAATCGCTTGTTTCCAAGGGCCTTGCTTTAGGTTGACCTCAAGTCCAGCATCGTCGTACCAGTAGAAACGATAAAGGATATGTTGATCGCCTTTATAGTTACTGTTTAAACGAACAATACCTCTTGTGTGACCATCAATTTGATCAGTGCGGATATCATCAACGGCAAGTCGACTGCCGAGCACATTGTCACCAAAAAATACGTTTTGAGTTAGGCTATCAACCCTTACACCTGCTGTGTTATCAGCACAACCAGCCAGAGCGATGACCGCTGCTACGCTCACTAACCACTTTTTCATTACAGCCTCCCTAGCTGTTTATGCCACATTGTTGCGTTATTGCCTTGTCGAGAAATCCAAACCAAGGTGGTCTGCCCTTCTCTAATATCAAAGTCATACGTTCTAGCACCCGCTTCTAACGTATATTGACCGCTATTTGCTACAAACGTGCTGCTCTTGATCTCTGCGGGTAAAGATTGCCAGCTACGCGTGTCTGGCTGTTCCGTAAAGGTATTCCAGACATTGAACAGAATGTTACCCACATCGTTACCTTGGGTCGCTTCTTTGCGAATGCGATCTTTCGCGACCACACGCAGTGCTTGGCGAATAACAATACTCGTCATGCGCTCAGATAAATCGTTTTGAGCCATCGCGTTTACATCCGTAATCAAATGTTCTTGTAACGGTTGTCCACTGATTCGTAAGGCAGAAAAACGCTCTACGTTTTGGCTCGGATAATATGGCAGCGCCAGAGAATATATTGCGCCCTGATCTCGACTGTCATAAATAGGTAAATCTAATCGCCAACTGTCCATAGCTTGAACAGCGCTCTGCTCTTGAAGCACAATCACACGACCTTGACCACTGCCAAGCTTAGACGATTGCTTGTAGCGCTTTTCGAGTGTCGTTAAATCTTGTCGCATACCTAAACGAGCGGCTGTTGCCATCGTTCTATCAATGATTTCTTGGTTCTCTGGCATCACAGCCAAAGCACGTTGATAGTCAACGTAGGCGCTGTTTAAGTCGTTTGAAGCTTCATAAAGCAGACCCGATAAAAACATCAGATACGCATTTTGCACCGACTGCAGTTTTTTACCCGCGTCTGGGTAATTGGCAAGAATGCTACCCACATTGGCAGACACTCCCTGCTTCTTCGCATCGTTGGCTGCACTTTCTAATTCAGCTTCACGTTGCTTCTTTGCTTGTTCTTGAACTTGGTTGGCACGACGCATTTCGATCACCGCACCTTCTAAGTCGTTTTTCTTGAGATAATTTAAACCGAGATAGAGATGAAGAAAGCCTAACTCGTAATCAGGCGGCACATACTCGGTAATATTATCGTTCACAGCCAACGCACCTACACTGGTTGCACTGTCTGAAATAGAAATTACGGCTTTGTTTTGTTGATCTTTTACTGCCTGATCAGCCAATTCAAACGAAGACTTACTTTCAGGGTACTTTTGATCCAGCAGATTAACCCTGCCTCTTTCAAAGTTATCAAGGATGTCGCCAGCTATGTAATCTGGTAGCTCCTGCTGAGCCTCTGAATAATCCCCAGATTTCACTGCTTGATAGATATCTTTGTTTTGCGCGCTGTAATGACTGAACAGACTGCCTGCAGACATACTCGCACAACCCGCGGTCAACGCCGATAACAGGGCAATGGAAGCGAATCTAAACTGTTGCTTCACTTATCGTCTCCGTGCATGTTTAAAATGCCAACTTTGTTGTCTCATTATCAAAACGAAACGTGTTGTTAAAAGGATCTCAAGCAGGTTGTTATCCTGCTTAATTAGGCTCGGCCTAGGCGATGCCGATATTCAGACAACAGATAAAACTTAAAGTTGGCATACAAACAACAAATTTTCCAACTGGCTGTTTAGGTTAACTAACCCATTAACTTGTATTAACGAGATCATTAACTGTTTCGTTAGCTCATTAGCCTTTTAATTAACTCATTAAAAGCGGGCCAAGCGGGCGGCCACCAACCAAATGCATGTGAATATGGTAAACCTCTTGGCCACCGTGAGAGTTGCAGTTCACGATAAGACGGTAACCATCTTCTGCAATGCCTTCTTCTTTCGCTAACTTACGAGCAACAGTAAACATACGTCCCATCATTGCTTCATCTTCCACTTCAACATCGTTGGTTGTGGGAATCAGCTTGTTAGGGATAATTAGGATATGGCTAGGAGCGCGAGGGTTAATATCACGGAATGCCGTTACTAAGTCGTCTTGGTATAGCAGATCTGCAGGAATTTCTTTATTGATGATCTTACTAAAGATAGTTTCTTCAGCCATGTTTTTCTCCGATAAAACATTGAGTTTTTAATGTTTTGAGTATGCGCTATGCCGCAACAAACCACAATAAATCCGCTCTAAAGCATAATAAAAAACACCGTTCAAATCAAAGAAAACAAGCCTTAGCTCTCAAGAATGGCATGCTGATTATAACTGAGGGTTATTTTTGTTGTGTGCGTCATAAAATGCGTAAGCGGAGCTCAATAGAATGCTGACAATTTTGTTAGTTTTACATTGACCTGACATTAGGTCTGCATTTTATTTAGGGAGAAAGCCATGAAGGGATCTGTGATCAAGCGTATGTACGCTGGTTTCGCACTGATCATCATCATGTTCGCAGTCACGATAACCATCATGATGAACAGCATGAATCAGATACACAGCAATTTTGAGAGTGTCTCAGAAACCTCATTACCGCTTGTTGCGCTTTCAAATCAAACAAGCGTCCAATTGCTCTCTGCTGATAAGTCATTCAAAGACTTCTTAACCACACAAAATGCTGAGCGCATGTCTGCAATGCGTACAGAATTTGCGGCATCACAAAACTCTTTTTCTCAAGTTCTAGGCAGTTTAGAAGCGGCAAGTCAAAACAATGCCTCGTTAACTGAGCGTATCGTGCAGTTACGAGCAATGGAAGAGCGTTACTTTGCTGAAGCTGATGAAGCGATGAATAACTACGTGGCGATGTTTGAAGCACAGGAGCAAGTACAAAAAGCCTCTCGAGATTTCCAACGTCTTCATTCTGAATTGACGGTAGGCATGAAAGAGTACGTTGCCGACCAAAAAAGCATCTCTGTAAAAGTGATGGCGAAAAGCTACTTCATCAAACTGCAAGACGCTGAAGTTATCACCTCAGACGCCCTAGCGAGTTCTGATGTGTCTTTCGTGCAAAAAGCGGTAAACCAGAATAAAAAAGCCGTGACTCACTTAAACTACGCTTACCGTGGTTTATCAACACAATTACCTGCGCTTAAAAATGTCTTCGATGAATCCGTACAAAGATTCACGAAAGACGTTGGCCAGAAAGGTGGCGTGCTAGACAAACACAACAACTACCTAAAAGCGAAAGAAGCGCTGTACATCAACATCGCAAATCTTGCCGTTGAAATAGACCAAGCGATGGCGGTATTGGATTCATTCAACGTGACTGCAGAAGAACAGTTGAACTCATCATTAGCAGACGCAAGCAGCATCTACGATAAAGGTCTGTTCAATGCGATTGCGATTGGTATTGTTGTAACGGTATTCGCCGCAGCGATCGGCTACCACATTGCACATAGTGTAAGAGAGCCATTAACTCGTATCCTAGGTACATTGGAAGGCCTAACTGAAGGCGATATGACTCAACGAATCGACATTCGTTATGATAACGAATTCAGTCGTGTGAGCCGCCACATCAACACCTTGGCCGACAACCTACGTAATATTCTCGTGAAACTGAATGACGCTTCCGATGACTTAACTAAAACGGCAAGCGTAAACCAAAAAACGTCTTCAGAAACGCAGGCTCAACTGAACAGCCAGCGCGAGCAAACAGCGACAGTCGCGACAGCTATGACAGAGATGTCTCATTCAGTTCAAGAAGTGGCGAACAGCGCGCAAAGCTCATTAACCATGGTTCAACAAGTAGAATCGGCTTCTGAATCTGGTCGTCAAATCATGAACACCAACATCAGCACCATCAACAAACTTGAGGCTCGACTTACTGAGTCTGTCAGCGCGGTAGGTGAACTGCAACAGATGAGTAGCCAGATTGGCTCAATCCTCGATGTTATCCGTGGTATTGCTGAACAAACCAACCTACTTGCACTCAATGCGGCAATCGAAGCGGCGCGTGCGGGTGAGCAAGGTCGTGGTTTTGCGGTGGTTGCCGATGAAGTACGCGTACTGGCACAAAAGACCACTCAATCAACGTCTGAAATTGAGACCATGATCAGCAACCTGCAATCAAGCTCGAAAACAGCAAGCAACGTCATTGAAAGCTGCATGAGCGATATGGACATGTCGGTTGAACAGGCCTCAAGTGCAAATAGTGCGATGGAAGAGATTCAAGCGCTGATTCTTGAGATCAGCCATATGAGCACGCACATTTCTCAGGCAGCAGCTGAACAAAGCGAAACATCGGGAGATATCGCGCGCAATATTGAAGACATCAACCACATCGCCGATAAGAGTTACCAAGCTATGTCGTCGATTGCTGAAGCAAGCCAAAACCTAACGATTCTGGCAAATCAGCAAGGTGACTTGGTTCATCAGTTCAAGCTATAGATATTTGAGAAATTGATAGATATTTAGTGCGAATATTGGGACTTCTTACCCAATAGTGGTAACTAATTGAACAAGGGCAACTTTTATCAAGGGTTGCCCTTGTTTTTTATGATCTTTGTCATTATATGATTATTAAGGCTTGCTGCTTCCCGTTTTTTTCTTTCACCTTTATGAGCGAGCCGCTATTAAGGAATTTATATGGCTGTTCATGTTGGCATTATCGATCAAGACCCCATTCGCTTGCTCACCCCCCTACTAGATAACCGAACGATCAGCACTCATATCGTGTTTATCGGCGACAAGAATCAAGTCAGTATTTACCAACGCTTGGACAGCGTTTTACAAAAGCGCGACATTACGAGTGAGTTTTTCGAAATTCCAACCATCGTAAACACGTCTGTTATTAAAGAATCCATTCAAACCCTTGCCGAAGACCTCAAAGCACGAGGCCAAGAAGTAAAGCTCAACGCAAGTTGTGGCTTACGTCACCGCCTACTATCTGTGTACGAAGTGTTCCGCACTTATCATTGGCCAATCTTCGTGGTGGAACCGAACAGTGACAAACTGTGCTGGTTATATCCAAGTGGCAAAGAAGACGCGCAAGTACAAGACCGTATTACCATCGATGACTACCTAACTGTGTTTGGTGCTCGTGGTGAATTCAGCGATGTTCAACTGTCTCCTCAACTCGACCAAAAACTGTATGAACTGGGCGAACGTTGGGCAAGTAACGCGTTAGAGTTAGGCCCAGGCCTCGCAACGCTGAACTACCTTGCCACAACCTGCCGTAAAGAACAGAGACTGGATGTTGGGCTGTCTGAGAAGCAACAAGGCTATCGTGAGCTAAACATGCTGCTGAGCGATTTGGTTGAAGCTAAGATTGCGACTTACGACAACGGTATTCTGACCTTTGCCAATGAAGACGCACGACGCTTCTCAAACGGCGAATGGCTTGAGACCTTAGTTCACAGCACGGTGAAGCAAATCCAAGATGATATGCCAACCATTCAAGACCGTTCTTTGAATGTTCAAGTTTACCGCCAACTTGGTGAGCGTGAGGTTCGTAATGAGCTTGATGTAGCATCAGTAGTGAACAATAAGCTGCACATCATCGAGTGTAAGACCAAAGGCATGCGTGATGATGGTGATGACACCTTGTACAAGCTGGAATCGCTTAGAGACCTACTGGGTGGCCTACAAGCACGTGCCATGCTGGTTAGCTTCCGTCCTCTTCGTCATAATGACATCACTCGAGCAGAAGACCTTGGCCTTGCGTTGATTGGCCCTGATGAATTGAAAGATCTGAAAACACACCTAACGGCATGGTTTACCGCAGCCGGTGGTGATGAAGATTTAGAGTGCTAAAAACCAATAGGCCCTGAGAGCTCAACGCTCTTAAGTACATCTAAAAAGGCGAATGACGATTAAGTCACTCGCCTTTTTTGTTCTCCAGACATTTGTCTGTTTCGCTCTATTGTCATCTTTCAACTATCTATGCTTTTAATTTCTTTACCCCATAAAAAATGGCCGCATCATTCGATGCGGCCATTTTTAAATCTTGGAAACAGACTTAAAGCATTTTTATAACTAAAAGTATTTTTACAACTTAAAGCATCTTACGAGCAGCTTCTACAACCACTTTAATTGAACGTGCTTCTGTTACTTTTAGTGTTTCGTGATCAGGCGTCTCTTTTTGAGTACGGTTGATGATAACACCAGCAACACAACCCGCTTTTAGACCAGAACTTGCACACATAGTTAGCAGTGTTGCAGATTCCATTTCGAAGTTTAGAACGCCCATGTCTTGCCATTCTTGCATAGAACCTTGGAAACGCTTAACAACGCGACCAGAGAACGTGTCGTAACGCTCTTGGCCTGGGTAGAACGTATCGCTTGATGCCGTTACGCCCATGTGAACTGTTGCACCTGATTCGTCAACTGCCGCTTTCATTGCTGTTGCAACTTCAAAGTCAGCCACTGCTGGGAACTCCATAGGAGCAAAGTGTAGGCTTGCACCATCTAGACGAACAGAACCAGTAGAAACGATCATGTCACCCACGTTTACGTGTGGTTGGATAGCACCAGTAGTACCAACACGAAGGAAAGTGCGAACACCCAGTTGAGCTAGCTCTTCTACAGCGATAGACGTTGATGGACCACCGATACCTGTTGAACATACAACAACTGGCTTGCCGTCTAGTTCTGCGCGGTAAAGCGTGTATTCACGATGGCTAGCAAGAAATACTGGATTCTCCATCTCTTCTGCAATTTTTTGTACACGAGCAGGATCACCAGGGATGATCGCAAGAGTAGCACCGTTAAGATCTGCTTCAGTAACACCTAAATGGAAAACAGCTTGAGACATAGTTCGCTCCTTTTGGCTTATTGGGCTTTTTACCCTTATTTAAGCTCATAGTAAATTCGTGGGGTACGAACACACTCTAACCAAGCTCATTATAAAATGAAGTGACACACGTCACACCAATGATCGCAACAAGATTTCAAGTTTCACGAAAAACCGATTGGCATCACAAAAATAAGCAATCCATACGCCTACGTTGCATACTAATGAGACAAAAAACGCCTTTAGCTTATTAAGGCTAAAGGCGTTTATTTGCATCAAAATACTGGATATTAGCTAGAAGTGCTTAATCCGCTTTAGATTTAAATCGAAGCAAACGCAGTGCGTTCAATGTAACCAATGCCGTCGCACCACTATCGGCTAATACCGCAACCCACAAACCGGTAATACCCAGTAAGCTTGTCACCAAGAACACGCCTTTCAAACCGAGTGCAAGCGCTACGTTTTGACGGATGTTATTCATGGTCGCTTGCGACAGTTCAATCATCGCAGGGAGTTCCGTTAAGCGGTTATGAGTCAGTGCTGAGTCAGCCGTTTCCAACGCCACATCCGTACCACCGCCCATCGCAATACCTACGTTAGCGGTTTTCATCGCTGGCGCGTCATTGATACCATCGCCGACCATAGCAACGTGTGACTGTTGAGATAACTCTTCAACATAAGACACCTTGTCACTTGGAAGCAGGCTCGCTTTGTATTGCATACCAATCTTGCTGCTGATCGCGGCCGCACTGCGCGGGTTATCACCAGTAAGCATGATAGATTGAATACCCAGCTCGTTCAGTCGCTCAATCGCGACCTTCGCATCACTACGCAAGGTATCTTGCCAAGCAATCAGGCCAATCACTTTAGTCGCTTGCTCTTGAAGCTCTTCTTGATGTTTAACCTCTAGAGCAAGAACAACCGTCTTGCCTTCGCCTTCGAGGGCTTCAACTTTTGCCACCACTTCAGAAGCAAGGTCAAACGTGACTTTAGACGGTGCGAGAACTTGGTATTTAACTCCATCGACATCGCCTTCAACACCACTGCCGATCAACGCCTTTTTATTTTGAGATTCTGGGATCTCAATATTTAGCTCTTTGACCTTGGCAACTAACGATTGCGCCAATGGATGCGTAGAGCCAACTTCAATCGCCCCCACTACACGTAACATTGCGTCTTGCTGCCAACCCGATAGTGGTTGGATATCGGTAACCTGAGGCTTACCTTCAGTCAATGTGCCCGTTTTATCAAAAGCAATAGTTTGAATTTTACCAAGCTGTTCTAGTGCCGCTCCGCCTTTGATCAGCGCACCGCGTTTTGCGGCTGCTGCCAAACCAGAAGTAATTGCTGCTGGCGTAGAGATAACCAATGCACAAGGACAAGCAATCAATAACAAGGCTAGACCACGATAAACCCACGTTTCCCAAGGTTGAGCAAACAACAGTGGTGGCGTGATGATCACCAACAGCGCGACAACCATCATTAATGGTGTGTACCAGCGGCTGAATTTATCTAAGAAGCGCTCCAGTGGTGCCTTGCGGGATTCTGCTTCTTCTATCAGGTGTAAAATACGGTCAATCGCATTCTCACCCTGCTTTGAAGTAATCGTAATACGTACGACTTTATCAACCACCACGGCGCCTGCCATGATGTTATTCCCTTCGACATGCTCAACTGGGATAGATTCTCCCGTTAAAGCACTCTCATCAAAACTTGCGGAATCGGTGATTAACTGGCCATCAGCAGGCAAACGAGAACCTGCTGCAACTTCGATGACATCGCCAGGAACAAGATCGCTAACTTCGACTTCGACACGTGCGCCGTTAATAATTTTGGTCGCATTCTCAGGGACGAGGGCCATTAAGGCTTGAACACCACTTCTTGCTCTTGATGAGGCAAAAGCTTCTAAGCGTTCACCAATCAAGAACAACAATAAAACCATCGCTGCTTCTGCGGTTTCACCAAGATATAAAGCGCCAAGAGCAGCAACACTCATTAGTGTTTCTATCGCAAAAGGCGTCCCTGAACGGGCAAGTAGAACCGCTTTTTTGGCAACAGGATACAGGCCCAACAAACAGGTAGCGACGAATAGCCCTTCGCTCAGTTGAGGCTGTGAACCTTTGAGTAAGGCGGCGATCAGCATAGAAACTGCAATCGCTATAATTTGCCAATTAGGTTGAATATGAGCTTGCCAAAAGGTCTCTGGTTCTTGTTTTTGTTTCTTGGAGCCCACTTCCGTCAATGGGAAGCCTGTTTTGATAGAGACTTGTTCGATCGTTTCAGCAAGGTTTTCACTATCGAATTTAACAACCAGTTTTTCGGTAGCGAATAAAACTTTAGCTTCAATAACACCGTCGATGTTACTGACCGCTTTTTCTATTTTTCGAGCACAAGCTGGGCAGTCCATTCCCGAGACCAGCCAACTTTTGGAAAATTGGGCGTTAAGAGATTCAGTTGAGGCCAGCCGGTCTTCTTCTCCACTGTCTGAACCACAACAATCATCTGTTGAAGCAGAAGCCGTGGTAGAACTGCAGCATGCTGATGAAGAGCCTGCAGCTGTAATACTGGTAATTTTAGGGCTAGAACAGGTTGCCCCAGCCGCTTGTGGTTGAACGTCCACTTTTGTTGAGCGGCACGCTGCATGTTTTGCGCACATAATGTATCTCCTTAATACTCAAAAAGCCTTAAGGTTGTTGCCAGTAGAATGAGCAAACAAACCTTAAGTTCCACATAAGTATAAACCTTGGAGCTAGCTCCAAGGTCAAGAAGAAGTTTTCAATATGTTCGCTTTTTATCGAAAGCCATTGATGTTCTGACGTTGTGTTTGTTATTGCGGCTTACACTCAGCTGCTTCTTCTCTATTCGCTGATACATCATCAATCAGGACTGCATCATGCGAACAGAAAGGTTGGGTGTTTAAGCTAACAATTGATACATCGTCTTCTACTGGGTCGGTTTGAGATCCCGTCATAAGTTCAGCAACATGATAACGAAGTACCAAAATACCAAGCAGACCAAATACGACATTACCCAACGCTTGCCCATACAATACGCCTAGAGCGCCGTACCACTGAGACCCTAAATAAACGAAAGGCAATGTCCCTAGTGTTGCCTTTCCTAAATTTAAAGCAGTAGAGTAAAGCGGTTTACCTAAGTTATTAAACGACGTATTCGCAACAAACAGCGCGCCATTGAATGTGAAGGTCAAAGCAACATAGGTACAGAAAGCTGCAACGATAATAGCTGCATCACCTTGCAGGCTGAAACCTTGAATAATGTAGTCTTGAACAAAGTACAAAAGAATACAGACAGCAATGGTATAAACCGTTGTAACCAACAATGAGTTATTGAGTGTCTCTTTCACTC
Source organism: Vibrio sp. QJM3NY_15 (assembly GCF_057785995.1). Classification (NCBI taxonomy): domain Bacteria; kingdom Pseudomonadati; phylum Pseudomonadota; class Gammaproteobacteria; order Vibrionales; family Vibrionaceae; genus Vibrio; species Vibrio sp. QJM3NY_15. The sequence goes on along the minus strand of NZ_CM173517.1, from coordinate 1,141,031 downwards.
TGTCGACTCGATCAGCCCCAAAGTTCTGTCCTATGATTGGCCCAACAGCGCCAGAAAGCGCGAAGATCACCGCGAAACACACCGGAGTCAGACGGCCAATAACCGCGAAACCAGCAACGAAATCTTCGCCATATTGCGCAATACCCGTAGTCACAATCGCATTGCCGATAGGCGTGGCGGTATTAGTAATGATCGCAGGAATGGCAATGGCAAGAATAGGACGAATATTAAGGCGCCACTGTACCATCGAGGGCGGTGCCACCAGCTGATGGCTGCGAATCAAAGGATAAAGAGAGAACAAAAGAACTGAGAAACGAGCAATAACAGATGCGATGGCTGCACCTTCGATATTCCAACCAAAACCAAAAATAAACAGGGGGTCTAAGATTGCATTAACAATACCACCAGACAAGGTTGCCCACATCGAACGCTTAGCATCTCCTGCCGCTCTCAAACCCGCGCCCGCAGCCATGGCTAACGCCAAAAATGGACCACTCGGTAACAAAATTTGTAGATAGGCCTGAGCGCGTTCGGCTGCCACACCTTTTGCTCCAATCGCAGCCAATAACTCAGGAATGTGTGCAAACATGATCGCAGTAACCGTTGAGCTAATCACAAATGCGGTCAGCATTATACTGGTGCTTAAATTTCTGGCGTGGTCTCTATTTTTGGAGCCAATCGCTTTGGAAACTAACGCACCCATTGCGATGGAAGTACCTATCGAAACTGAGGTTGAGAAGAAGGTTAACGTACCAGCAAAGCCCACGGCTGCTGCCAACTCGACTTGACCGAGCATACTGATAAACAGCATGTCGAGTAAATCGACGACGAACAACGCCATCAAACCGACAGAGCCAGCTCCCGACATCACCAATATGTGGCGCATCGTTGAACCTTCTACAAACTTTGCAGTTTGATTTGACATGAAACCTCCAAAAACTGAAACACCACACGCTAAAGCTCTATAAGCTTGAGAACGACAAAAGCCGTTCTAAAAATCGAGTCTACAAAAGCGAACCTACCCAGAAAGCTCTATACAGAAAAGCTTTATACAGAAAAAAGGCGCTAGTGCGCCTTTTGTCAATTGTTGGTGTTGAGAAAAATAATCGTTCTTATCACTACTATACAGGATGTTTGAAACATTCATCCAGGTTCTTGCCGATTGCTCTTAAAACATCGGTTCGAGTGATGATCCCAACCAGTTTTTTATTATCGATAACCGGGTAAGCTTTCGGTTTGCCCACTTGCATCATGTCAGCCAATTCAATAATGGATAGCTCAGGGGACACGGACAATACCTCTTGGTACATACAGTCACCCACAATGTGTGTGTCCTGACAGAAATAGCTCACCTTAACCAGTTTCTCTAATAGATCCTGCTCAGATAAAAATCCAATCACTTGTTCTGTTTCATCGATAACTGGGCCACCCATATGATGACTCTTCATCACTCGATCTAACGCTAGGCTTAACGGCATATCAGGAGTGAATGTCACAACCTGCTGCGTCATGTAGTCTTTCACTTTTATTGAATGCATTGCGTTCTCCCTAAATACTTTCGATAGTTCTTTTCTATCTCGTTAACTTAATTGTTGTCTAAAATCTTGATTTTACTAAATGGATTTCAACAATTTTATTGATAGGTAAAACCTTACATAGCCCAAAAACGAGACAGGGAAAGGCTCGAGCGTGTTTTCATGAGTCAAAAAAAAGAAAAAAAGAGCCCTTACAAAGCCTTACTTAAGGGTACTAGCTTGAATGAACCAATCCTGTAACCTTCACCGAATAAATAATTCAAAAGTTACAATTAGGCCTTTTATGCAACACAACGAGAGCATGTACGCGTACATCTATTCAGGAACAGACGGAACCGAAAACACTTTGGTTGCAACAATCGATAACGAAGAAAAACCACTGATCTCTTGTTGCGCTGACGAAATAAAGCGAATGTCGAGCTTAGCCATTGATCTGGCGTCAAAATACAATTTGAAAGTGAAGCTGGTAAAATACCAAAGAAAACAAGAGATCGACTTCGGATTATTCGTTAAATAGCAGACTCATCACTCATGCCACCTTCGACAAGGTTGTGGAGTATTGTCAACGACACATGAATACCGTATTTTAAGAGCTGTTATTGAGTGGTAACTCAAGTAACGTCGAGTAGCTAAGATTACCGACTTGGGTTACCTACTTTACTCTTATCCAAACGGCCCACTATGACTTCGCTTCGTTCACCTCAGACCTATCTGTCTCACTGCTTATGTAAGATAAAAGCCTCCTTTAGCGAGCTATTAGATTTTCAGTCTCGTATATGGGTCGTGCATATTTTCGAAGACTCAATCACCGATCAATCGTTTGTGATCAACGAAGACGGCTTCAAAGAACCATTAGAGTGGATGAAGAAGCGAGCGTATCAAACCGCGATGCTTGAACGCGTTGAGAAGATGAAAATCTCGCAGGTGATTGAGATTCAGTTCGAAGACAAAATGCATCGCTTGATGCGAGTGAAGTAGCTCTTATTTTTGGGCATTCACGAAAAGCCCTTAGCTAGAAAGCAAGCATAAAAAAGGCCAACAATCGCTGACCTTCTCTCAATAGCAAGACTATCGATTAGCGAGCACAATACGCTTCCCAAAGGCGCAATGCTTTTGCATAGGCTTCGGCTTTATCATGCGTTTCTGCAAATAAAATAGCGGTCATGCTATCCACGACACTGTTTGCCATCAGTTCCATCTCATCTTCCGGAGTACCCAGTACACACTCTCGAGGAATCGACAGTTCTGTGTTCATGGTGCCTTCCCAATAGAAAGACTCCACCTTCTCAGGAGAACTCATCCAGACCGTTTGGCTTACCTTTGGATTATATTCCGACTCGCCATTCATGCCTTTAAATGAAATCACCGAGTGCGATTTATTGCCAATCACATGCTCTACTTCTGCATGAAGTTGTGGGAATCCCGGGTGGAAACTGCCACGTAAACCTAAGCGACCACCGCCAGGGTTTAATGCACGAACCACTGTGTTAATTGGAGTACGCAGACCATAGCGATGTTTCCAACCAATCATGGTTTGAGCTTCAGGGGCGAAGTTCGCTAAAGGTAAGTAAGCAATGCCATCCGCTTCTAGGATCTGCTTTGCGTCTTGTGGGTCGGCAGCACTGCGAACACCAACAAGATGCAAGTGAGTCTCTACGTGAGTACGACCACTTGGCTTATCCATATAACCGTGCATCAGAACCTTGTAGCCATCGTCTGCCAGTATTTTTGCCGCCAGCAAGTTCCAAGGTTTGCCGCTAGCAGTATCGTTACGCTTACCTGCATAGCACGGCCAGTCAATATCTGCACCTAGGTCAGGAACGCGAGATTGGAATGCTTTTACAAAACCTGCAATCTCTTCATTGGTTTCATTCTGCACACGAATTAACATCAGTAGCATAGCCATTTGGTCGTCTCCGACCTCACCGCTTAAATACTCATCCATGATGCGATAGGCTTGTTCGAACGATAAAGGTTTACGCCCTCTTTCCCCTCGTCCAACAGTACGAATACACTCTAAAATACTACTCATTGACTATTAATTCTCTTCCGTAGATATCAATAAAATTTAATACGACTTCGATTCTATGACACCCATAGCGCATTGCAAAGTGATTCAGTCACTATCAACCATTCCCAATGACAAGCTACCAAACTTCAAGTAAACAAATCAGTGCCTTGTAAGCGAATGAATTGCGGTTCTAAAAGTAAACCTAGTGGTGTAAAATTGACGTATGCAATGCGAACTAAAATGTTGAGTAGCACCCAAATGACTGTAAAAAAAACACTGAGCCAAAGAAAACGCGAATCTATCGTGACTGCTGCTATCGCAGAGTTTACCGAGCATGGCTATAAAGCCACCAGCATGGACAAAATCTCTAGCCGAGCAGAAGTGTCTAAACGCACGGTTTACAATCACTTTGCGAGTAAAGAACTGCTACTGGATGAGATATTAGACAGCATTTGGAGCAAAACACTCGCAGCGACTCAGTTCCCCTATCAAGCCGAACAACCGCTAGATGAACAACTTACCTCTATAGCCAGCCAAGAACTTGAGCTTCTCGAGTCTGAAGGTTTCATCGACTTATCTCGCGTACTGTTCTCTGAATATTTTCATAACGCAGAACTCGCGCATCAAGCGATGGAAAAATATTCTCAAGCAGAAAGCGGCCTGACAACATGGATAAAAGCGGCATTGGCTGATGGTCGTTTGGTTGAACTCGACCCATTGTTCGCATCCACTCAGTTTATCGCCCTGCTGAAATCTTTTGCATTTTGGCCACAGATCATTGGTCACGCGCCCTCTCCTGATAAGCAGCACAAACAAATTATCATTAATTCCAGCGTCGAGATGTTCCTTAAACAGTACCAAGCGTAATAAAAGTTGAGCTCTGCTAAGTTTTGTTGGGTTTAATTAGAGATGCGTAAACGAGTGATGTATCATGCGCTCGTTTCACGCTTTCTTGTTTAGCGGTTGCAGAATGTGATTCATACCAACCTTAGTTCCGACACAAAGACCAATAATTCATGCCAAAGTTGATAAGCAAAATTTGGGTACATGCTTTTATGCTATTCGCTATGTTAGTGGCCACCATCAGTGTGGACAGTATCGCGAACGCCAATGCTATGCAGGTGACTCAAAATCTATCAACCTTATCGCAGAACACCGATTCCTCATTCGACACCAGTGACTCATTCCCATATTCCAGCGCGCAACCCAATGTAGAACATCACTGCTGTGGCTCTGTATGCTTACTTAAAATGCCACCGTTGATTGTGTCAGAGTCTTTTGATACCCAAATTGGTTCATTGGCTTTAATCGAGAAAGAGCCTTCACACAAGGCGATCATGTCGCCACAAGCTCCTTACCGCCCTCCTATTTCTTAATTGTTTGTCCCTATTTGGCAACGCTTGCCAACGTATTACTAATACAGCTCTATCGCTGTAAACAATGACATCCAAATTTAGGAAATAAACACATGAAAAAGCTATTTAGCCTATTCGCAGCTCTGATCATGAGCGCTTCAATTAATGCCGCTCAGTTTGAAGAAGGTACTCACTACAAGATCCTCGACGTAGCGAAAGCAGATAAACCAGTCGTTACCGAGTTCTTCTCGTTTTACTGCCCTCATTGCTACAAGTTTGAAGGCGTCATTGAGTACCTAAAGAAAGACCTACCGAAATCAGCAAGCTTTCAAAAAGTGCACGTAGCGTTTATGGGCAACGACATGGCTGTGCCTATGGCAAAAGCTTACGCGACCATGATTGCACTCGACGCTGAAGACAATATGGTTCCAGCAATGTTCGCCAAAATTCACGAGAAGCAACAGACCCCAAGAAACGAAGCGGAACTGCGCCAGATCTTCATTGATAACGGTGTCGATGCGAAGAAATTTGATGCGGCCTACAACGGTTTCGCAGTTAACTCAATGCAGAAGCGTTTTGATAAACAGTTTGATGCGAGCACATTAACTGGCGTTCCGGGCGTATTAGTTAACAACAAATACATCGTAAAACCGGATCAAATCAAGAGCTACGAAGAGTACAACCAGCTGGTGAATTACCTTCTAACGCTTTAATCAAAAGCGATAGTCTCTAAAAGCTTAAAAGCCAGCGACCTGTTCGCTGGCTTTCTTGTCTATACGAGTCAAGTGAACGCGCGATGGCACGCTCGAAGATCATTCAGATCGCCCTTGAATACACGTCAAAATCACTGTTCACTGGCATCCGCCGTTATTTCTCATATACTGCACCCTATTACGTCATCCACTACTCTGTAGTACTCAAAATATTAGTACTCGAACATTGGGCACCTTTATGATTATTCTGACCACTAACTTTGGCGACATCGAAATTGAACTTAACCTTGAGAAAGCGCCAGTAAGTTCAAAAAACTTCCTTAAATACTGCCAAGAAGGCTTCTATGAAGGCACCACGTTTCACCGTGTGATTGAAGGTTTCATGATTCAAGGTGGTGGACACACTATCGACATGACAGAGAAGCCAACACACGCACCTATCGTCAATGAAGCAAATCGTGGACTAAAGAACGTGATTGGCTCAGTGGCAATGGCTCGTACAGACGCACCACACTCAGCAACGGCGCAGTTCTTTATCAACCTTGACGACAATGATTTCCTTGATCATACCGCGACCAGCAACGCAGGTTGGGGTTACGCAGTGTTTGGCAAAGTATCGGCAGGCATGGACGTGGTCAACAAGATTGCGCTTGCACCAACCACTACTCGCTGGGGACACGAAGATGTGCCTTGCGAAGATATCGTGATCTCGAAAGTCACTATTAACAACTAAGCCACAATCGGGCACCAAAAACCAACCTAAAATGGTGAGAACCCTTCTCACCATTTTTAATGTCCATGTTATCAATTGCACTTATTTTTGTACGGTATATTTCCAATACCTACCGTTCCCCTGCTATTAATCAGTATTCGTGACGTGTTATTATCGCCGCTCGCCGACTATGAAAGTTGAATGCGATTCACTATACATTGGACGTAACACCAACCATGACTCGACACTCCTTTTTGACAACAGCCTTTCTTTCGACTGTTGCCAGTTTCTCCAGTTCAGCTTTTGAAGTTGATACGCGAGAGTCACAAGAACCTGAACTGGATGACCAATTTCGTGTCATTGCTATCCCCTTCTACGATCCAAGTGTCGACACTGGGATTTCGGTTGTTCCTATCTACAACTTTTATGCAGATGGTGAAACCAAGAACGCATCAACCTTATCGGCAACCCTGACTTATACCCAGAACGACAGCTACTACATAAAAGGTAATGCAGACCTTTTATTAAAAGGTGATTCGTTGCGGTTCACTGGTGAAATGGGCTTCTCTAGCACCAACATCACACTGGTTGATCTTGTCGATACCAACCATCAAGAATACGCTTTCGATGGTGATTTTTATTTTAAGATCTACGACAACATCTATCTGGGCACAGGGTTAAATTACTCTACCGCTCGTTATCTAGGGGACACGCCTCGCGATGATCTTTTACTTAAGCTCACAGGGTTTAATGAAGAATATGAAGCGGACATGGGAGCAAAGCTTTCATTCTTATGGGATGAAAGGGAGCATTACTACTATCCGTACCATGGCTTCTTGTTTGAGCTGACTTATGAAGATCATGGCGCTTGGTTAGGTAATGATGAAGATGCGACTTACTCTTCGTTGTTTTCTGACTACCGTTTTTTCTACAGCTTGACGCACAACGACAATCACATCATCGCAAGCCGATGGGTCACGCGTTACCTACTTGATGCCGAGAATGCCCCTAGCAGTGCCTACAGTACCTATGGTCGACAAGGACGAAACGTTCAACGTGGTTTCGTCGCGGGTGATCACATCGCTTCACACATGACCAACCTTGAGATGGAATACCGCTACTCGATTTCTGGCTCATCAATTAATTTTCTAAACAACGTCGCCGTAGTCGGTTTAACGGGTGTCGGTAAAGTGTTTGGCGAAAGGCTCAACCCGAAAGACCCTTATCATAGCTTTGATGATGGCGACCTTCTGACCATGGTTGGCCTCGGATTGCGCTATCGATTAATGCGCCAAGAACGTATCAATGTACGTATGGACTTCACCTACAACAACGAAGATGAAGTGCTGGCGTATTTTAGTTTGGGTGAGAACATTTAACCCAACCTATCTAACCTAAGCTCTAGCGCACTTGCTTACTTATTTGCATACCGTACCAAGCCTGTCGCGATTCGATTCGCACAGGCTTTGTTGTTTTTAAGCCTCTCAAAATGACTTACCAACGCGAACGATAAGTACGATGACACGCTCGGCATGTGTTATTGGCCGCATCTAAACCACGCTCAGCCTTGCTACGGTCCTGCTCAATACTCGCTTGTTGTAACTCCGTAAAACCTTGGTTAATCTGTAGCATCAGCTGATTGAATTTCTCCGGCTTACTCCACACCGTTTCTTTTGCTTTACCACCCGTGTCACTCTCAGCAAAACTATTATTCAGTACAATTCCGTGCTCAACCAAACTCCCACTTAACTCCTCAACCTTCTTCCAATCTGTATTTCGGTTCCCTAATTCTGAAGACACTTGTTTATTGAGCTTTTCAATTGAGCTAAAAGCCTGCTGGCGATTGTTGACAGCTTCCGTTGCGGCAATAGCCATCACCGGCACAGTGATAAGTAAAGCGATAGTCAGTTTTTTCATAGTGTCATTCCTGTTTATTGGTCGGTTGATTTGTTGAGTTTTCAATCGTAATCGACGAGATACATTTAATTTACACAACAATAGTTGCGCGCGCAACTATTGTTGTGTAAATTAATGTCACTTTGTAAAACGACAAGCAGGAAATTGAACGATGAAAATCTGGGATCTACCGACTCGACTCTATCACTGGCTGCAAGCAGCTCTTTTTATTGGCCTTGCTATATCTGGTTTTAGTGGCAATGGCCCACACATTTATTTAGGGCTCGCACTGTTTAGTTTGATTCTGTGGCGCTTGGTCTGGGGAATGATTGGTAGTGATACCAGTCGTTTTTCTCAATTCATTAGCTCGCCGAAATCAGCTTGGCATTACTTGCGCGGTAAAACTCAACCCAAGCCGGGACATAATCCGTTAGGTGCGTGGATGGTGATAGGAATGATCGCGACTCTGTTTGTCCAATGTATGACTGGGCTTGTTATTGCTGGTTTCTTTGACAACTTGCCCTACTCTGATGTGATCATCACCGACACTGTATTTGATATCTTGGGTACGGCTCATGCTATCGCGGCACGTATGTTGGTCGCATTTGTTGTTTTGCATTTGCTGGCGATCCTTGTGTACAAACTACGCTCAAAGCCCTTGGTTTTAGCTATGTTCACAGGCAAACAAAATCAACCATCGCTAACAGATCATTTCGAAAATGGCAGTCAATTGGCTTTTTCATCAAATAGAAAAGCGTTGTTGGTGCTAATTGCATCGGTATTAGTTACGATGACAATAGTTGTAATGTCATCGTAAGAATTAGGTACTGACGGATGTCTCAAGAATTTGATAGACAAAATAGCTTTGGGTGGATGATCAATGTGGTCGCCAACAAAGCGAGCAAAGATTTTGATGTAGAACTCAAACAACACGGTTTGAGCCTTGCCCTATGGCCAACCTTGATGTGCTTGTGGGAAGAAGAAGGCATTACGCAGCGCGATATCGCAGCGAAGTCCAAAGTCGAGAATTCGACAACGACACGAACATTAGACAAGTTAGAAAAGCTTGAACTGGTTGAACGCAGAGCCGATCCAAACAGTCGTCGTTCTTTCAGAATCTACTTAACGGAAAAAGGGAAAGCACTCGAAGAACAACTCGTTCCAATCCCTATTCGTTTAAACAAAGAATTGATGAATGAGTTGGACGCTGAAGAACAACAGCAGATGATCAAACTACTTCAAAAGATGGTCGCAGCGATCTGATCTTACTGTGACCGGATCTTATTGCTAGTGCATGCTCAATGAGTTTTAAACATGCACTAACCAATACTCGGCTTTGCGCCGAGTGTTTTATTTTCGTCTCGACCATTTGATATAACAAAATAGCGAACCAATAATCACCGCTCCGCCTAGCAACTTTTGCATCTCAACCGTTTCACCCAACACGCTGACACTCAACAACAATGTCCACACTGGCTCAAGAATCATGATCAATGCCGCCACTTCCATGTTCACAGAATGCTGGCCCACAGTTTGTAGCAAGTAACGTATCGACGTCGCGATAACCGCTGAAACAATAAACCAGAAGACTAAGGTCTTGGTTATTTCAAAATCGGGTTGAGTTGTCATCGACGCAAATGCCAGTCCACTGATGCCCACAACAAAAAGCTGCACACAAATCGAAGCAATAGGCTTGATATTACTCATCACACGCTTGTTCATCACAAAGTGAACAGAAAGCGTCATTGATGCCAATAAGAAATAAATCTGACTCGGTTCTACATGCCAACCATTAGTCAAAGTAAGCAGTAACATACCGATAATCGCGATAGGAAAAGACATCCAAAATGCACGATTCGGTTTCACTCGGAAGATAATCCAAGAAACAAACGGCGCAATGATCATGGCGAGGCTCATGATGAATGCCCCTTCAGACAAGGTCTCGGTAACCGACACTGCATACACCCAGACTTGCAGTGAGGCAGACAGCAGCAAACCCACGCCGCAAAGAGACAGAATCTGCTTAAGTGAAAGCTTACGAATATGATGAATACAAAACGGCAGAAGAATAAGACTCGCCACTAAAAATCGCACACCAATGAACACTGGTCCCGGCATTTCCAATACCACCAGCTTAGATGCAATCCATCCAACCCCAGCTAGCAGGGTGGCAAATAGAAGGTAAAGCTCTCCGCGCATCGCTTTCACGTTCATCATTTAACTTGGTCCAATAACAAAAAAAGCAACCCGACTCTGCAAGGTTGCTTTTTATAAACATTCAACAGGATCAAGATACTATCTCAATACTCTGTTTCAGGCAGCTGTTTTTAGCCTGCGTATTCTGGGTAATCCGTTAAACCTTTTTCAGCACCACCGAACAGTGTGTTTGGATCGTGGGCTGCAAGTGGGTAACCATTTTGAATACGAGCAGGTAAATCTGGATTAGCAACGAATGGACGACCAAAGCCAACCATGTCAGTTACGCCTTCAGCAACGGCTTTTTCTCCACGCTCGCTATCGTATTTACCCGCATAAATAAGGACACCATCGTAAGCTTCACGAACTGCCGCTTTAAATGCTTTTGGCGTTTCAGGTGCATCGTCCCAATCGACTTCTGCAATGTGCAGGTAAACAATTTTGTATAGGTTAAGTAGTGCTGCCGCAGCAGTGTAAGTTTCAACAGGCGTTGCGTCAACCGTGCCATTTAGCGAAGTAAACGGAGCAAGACGAACACCAACACGGTCAGCACCAATCGCTTCAACCATAGCTTCAACCACTTCCCCCAAGAAACGCAGGCGGTTTTCAGTTGAACCACCGTATTCATCGGTACGGTTGTTTGCTTCAGAATCGATGAATTGGTTGATTAAGTAACCATTCGCGGCGTGAAGTTCGATGCCATCAAAGCCCGCTTCAATCGCGTTTAAAGCCGCTTGGCGATACTGTTCAACCACTTCTTTGATGTCTTCTTTGGTCATCTCACGAGGTTCAACCACATCAACAAAACCCGGTTCATCTGTACCGTTATCAATGAATACTTTCACGTTTTCTGCTTTAAGTGCAGAAGACGAAATTGGTTGTTCGCCACCAATGTTGTCTGGGTGCGTGACACGGCCTACATGCCAAAGTTGAGCGAAGATAACGCCCTCTTTTTCATGTACTGCATCCGTTACTTTTTTCCAACCAGCGATCTGCTCATCAGAATAGATACCCGGAGTCCAAGCGTAGCCTTGACCCATAGGTGAAATTTGTGTGCCTTCAGCAATAATCAAACCTGCCGAAGCGCGTTGAGCGTAATATGCCGCCATCATGTCGTTTGCTGAATTACCAGGTTGCGTCGCACGTGAGCGCGTCATCGGAGGCATAACAATACGGTTTTTAAGCTCAATGTTACCAAGTTGAATTGGTTGAAATAGTGCGTTTGTCATAATGATTTCCTCGATTAACCTAGTTGAATCAGTTCGATTTGGTAGCCGTCTGGGTCAGTGATAAATGCGATGTGCGTTGAGCCACCTTTTACTGGCCCCGCTTCACGAGTCACATTGCCACCTAGCGATTTGATCTTGTCGCATGCTGCGTAAATATCTTCTACACCCAATGCCAGATGACCAAACGCGCTGCCCATCTCATACTCATTAGTATCCCAGTTGTACGTTAGCTCGATAGTCGTGCCGCCTTGTTCGTAGCCAACAAAAACTAATGTGTAGCGGTAGTCTTTGTTTTCATGGCGTTCAAGTTCTTTCATACCCAATACCTTGGTGTAGAACTCGATAGACTTGTCTAAATCAGTAACTCGGATCATTGTGTGTAGGAATTTCATATTTCACCCTTATTAGCACCACAAGCATGGCGCCGTTATTATTTTGAGTGGAGGTTATCCACTAATCTCTGAGTGAAATAATACGATTCAGCGAAGAATTAAGGAAATTATCAAAAATTCTCAATGTGATAATTTTTCGTTATGAACGTTATGACTAGCACGAACTCAATGACACAAAAAAGGGAAGCCAATGCTTCCCTTCGAGTTAGACCCTCAATTAAAACCGCAAACGCCTATCTTTAAGCGCCTTCGACATTGCATCTGACGTACTGATGACTTGTTCTCTGAACCATTTATGAGCGGGGTCGCTGTTCTGCTTCTTCAACCAAATCAGGTAATGAGACATCGGCTGATACTCAAAGGGTGGCTTGAACAGCTGTAAACTTAACTTTTCTTGGAACTGCACGGCCATTGATAAAGGCACCACTGTAATGTAATCAGATTGGCTACACAGCAAGATATTACTGAACAGTGAACGTCCATGAAACACGATTTTACGTTGGGACAGATCCAAAGAAGTGTAGTGATTCAAACTGCGAACTTTGCGTCGTGTTCTGTCTAATACGGCATGCTTTTCACTCAGGAACTGAGCTTCGCTGATTTCACCTTGGATTCGCGGGTGATCAGCTCGACACACGATCACAAACTCGCCCTCATAAAGTGTTTCACTGACAATACTTGGGTGTTCAGGCACCACAATATCGATCATCGCATCGAATTCTTGAGTCAAAAGATCTTCGTAAATGCGCTCATCACTGTCTGGTTGATCAAAGACTTCTAATGACAAGTTTTGATTAGGGAGCGCTGCAAAACTATTGAGCAGCACCCACTGTAAGTGCTCAGGCGCAGAAATTACAAACTTACGTTCAGAAGATTGCTCATCAAAGTTGGTCATCGACTGAAACACGCCATTGAGTTCATTGATCGGCGCTTTAATTTGTTCATACAAGCTTTGCGCATAAGACGTAGGCGCAACCCCTCTTCCTTTGCGAACAAAAAGCTCTTGGCCAATCTCTTTTTTTAGGCGGGCTAATGCGGTACTGATGGTCGATTGGTTGGTACTGAGTTGATCCGCAGCTTTACTTAAACTGCCCTGCTCCATCACCGCAGAAAACACGGCAAGTAGATTGAAGTTGGGGATGTCGTTGCTCATATATCATTACTCGTTAGGCGACCATGAGCACCATGCTATCGTAAAAACGATAGAATGAAATGTTAATTCGCTATTTTTCGACCCAATTTGTGAGACTACTATCAGCGCCTTAAAAACAGCTCCCAAAATAGGTTCTATTCCATGAAAAAACACGCACTTGCCATTGTAGTGTCAACGCTTTCAACTCATGCAATGGCGGCTGGCCCATTGCTTCCTGAATTAGGTTCATTGAACGCAAGTACTGCAGGAGCTGGTACCGCAGCTCTAGCAGAGAGTGCTTTAACAGCTTGGACTAACCCGGCCGGCATGTCTCAACTCAAAGAAACCAACGTTACTGTAAATACTTCCATTTTAGACACGACATTTGATTACGCTGATCAAGGCTCAACAGGCCCCGCATTTTCAAATGGGGAGAACGCAGATGGCGGGACAACAACCCCAGCAGGCAGTTTCTATTTTGTCACACCAATCAACGATCAATTCCACGCAGGCCTTTCAGTTGCATCACAGGGTGGTTCCGGCGTTGATTATGGTGACAATTTCCACGGTGGTAATTTATTAGAAAACGTTGAGTTTATAACCGTACAAATTGCACCCGCCATATCGTACAAAGTCACTGACAAGTTTGCTGTTGGTGCTGCCATCAATATGGAATACTTCTCAGCAAATGGTGAACTCGATGTCTTTCCTGGAGTTCTTCCAACGATTGGAGAGGGTAAGCTTGAGGCCAATGCCGACGATTTTAACGTAGGTTATACACTCAGTGCCTTTTACAAGTTCAACGAAGCACATCGTATCGGTTTGATTTATCGCTCTGAGATCACTCACTACGGTGAAGGCGATGTCAAAACAACGCAGCCAGGATTCAGAGGCAATATCGTCAACATGGATGTTGGACTAGATTTCATCATGCCACAACACGTTCAAGCAAGTGGTGTTCATGCCGTTAATCCGCAATGGGACATGCTTTGGAGTGTGACTTGGTATGACTTATCAACTTGGACAGACCTAACGCTCGACCTGAACAATGCACCAATTGAAATCGTTCAACGCGATTTTGATGATGTATGGAATTTCGCGATCGGTACACACTACCAACTTAATGAACAATGGCGATTAGAAACCGGAGTGAGTTACGAAACCTCACCGCAAGATGATCCGACAAAGGTATACATGGACCTCCCGATAAGCGACATATGGCGCTATGGAGTCGGTGCGACTTATCGAGTAAATGATAACTGGCAAGTACGTGGTTACTACGACTACATCGACCTAGGTACGCCAAACATTGATTACACACTCGGCCTTGCACCTTCGCTAGGTAACCTTAACGGTCAATACAAGAGTTATGCACACTACTTTGGCCTACAAGCGAACTATCGCTTCAAGTAACGTTCAGTCCTGCTCAACACTCACTCAGATAAGAATTAAACTTAGTCATTTAGTTAACTCTATACTAAATACCTGAAACTTTTATCTAAATATAAAGCTTAGTGCCCTGCTCGCTAAGCTTTTTTATTTGGACTAAGCATTTCATTTAATTCTCTTTTTACTCTCCATCGATAAGTCATTTGTCACCGTTTTGATTTGTATTGATTATCAACCTAATACAACGCACAAACAAGGGCTTATTGTCTCATTTTTCATGACACTGTTTCACAGTCGCTTTCAGCTACTCAGCAAAGCTCTTCGTCTTTTTCACAACGCAGGCTGAAAATTGTGCATTTCACAAAACACGGTTCTTTCAACTAAACCTCTTAATTATCGAGCGTTATAAGCTTCAGCCCTTATTCAGCCTAATGTCGGGAATTGGAGGAGCGCTTTATCTACACGCTATTTATCTAAAGCCCAACAAATATATCAGTTCAAAAAAATAGCCCCTTATTTTTATAAAACTCGCTACTAATGAATAAAAAGCATCAGCTATCGTATTTGCGATGATTACAAAACGAATTATTACGTAGATTCATATTATTCACATCTTCTATATTTCTCGCCAACGAATAAACACTTCATGACCGTGAAGATGAAGTGAGTCCCCAACAAGTTATGACTAAGAGTATAGATATGCTTAAAATTAAAAAGAGCTTCCTTTCTGTTGCCATTACTGCAGCAGCATTACTTTCAACAACAGCAAGTGCGCAAGAACAATTATCAGTACAAGAAGCGGCAAAAAAATCAGCCAACCCTGTGTCAGATGTATGGATGCTAATTACTCAAAATGATTATACCTTTCTAGAAAAAGAAGATGGTCACCATGAGATGCAAAACCGCTTCAGCTTTCAACCAGTAATGCCTGTACCTATCATGGATGGTGAATGGAACTTGGTGAACCGTTTGGTTGCCAACCACTACAGCTCACCAGGCGATCGTGAAGACGGTGATTTCTTTGAAGGACGTACAAACGGTATGGGAGACACTGTCTTTCTATCACTGGCAGCGCCTAACCGTGATGATGGGTGGATTTGGGGTGTTGGTCCAACGGTGATCATGCCAACAGGTACTGATGGTTTAACGCAAGATAAATGGCAAGTAGGCCCTGCTGCAATGGTCGCTCGCCTTGGTAAAGAAACAGGTAACCCAGCCAGTATTGAAAGCTGGAACGTTGGTTTCTTAGCTCAGCAATGGTGGGATGTAGGCGGGAGCGACAGCGTTACTGAATCAACTAATCAAGCGGACATCCAGTACTTCTTAAACTATCGTGTCAGCAACACCGCGTTAATTGGTATGACACCTAATATTCAAATTGATTGGACAAAAGATGGTTCCGACCAATTTACTGTACCTGTCGGATTAGGCTATATCGATATGTTTAAGGTTGGGCCAATGCCAGTTCGTTGGGGTGTAGAACTTCAATATTACGTAATGAAACCAGACGCAAATGTTAATACAACCAATCCCGCTGAGTATGTGCCATATGCACCAGATTGGAACCTGAAATTCTTTATTGCGCCTGTTACATTAAACCCATTCAAATAATCGATTAAAATCCCCCTACAGGCTGGTCTAATTTATTTAATATTTTAGGCCAGTCTTTTTAGCACTTTTCATCGACTTCTATGATCCAAACCAAGTTAATGAACAATGTTTTCTATCTGTATATGAGCCTTTTCAAATAAATCACCCTACCGATTTAGAGTTATAACTACTAATCGTAATTACGATATTATCAAATCGTAATTCTGGGTAGATACTGGTCAAAACTCTTCCTATTATCCTGCTAACAAATCAATCATCAGCCCAAATAGAAAACTGACAAATGTTTTACTTTGGTATGTCAATTGTCATGGAAGAGCCCCTCGATTGCCGAGGTATTACACGTAATAAAAACAGTCGTTAGAAAGCCACACGAATATTAATTCGAACGCTTCATCGCCATTTCATTTACGTCTGCTGACAAATAATAAAGATTGATTTGTAGAGAAGCATATTCGCTTCTTGATACCGAGAATCGGTTGTCTGGACTGTGCAATATCACTTTAAATATCATCTGTTACTTTTGTTTATTATGAGCACTAATCTACCCACATAATAGACATCTACTTTTTAAGATGTCATTAAAGGTTACTTCTAGGCTGCAAATTCTCTCTTCTTATTGATGTAGGTTGAGATATGAACTTTATAAAAATCATTTTCCAGAAAATCTGGGCCGTTGTGATGGTCTTGATTAAATTCTGCCTGTTTATGGCGGTAATGTTTGCTGGTGCATGGGCTCTTGCACCGTTAGGCACAATCCATTCTAAAGACATCGACATGTCTCAATTCAACAATCATCCCAATGAAATGATGATGAACTTCTTCCAGATGGAGTACTTCTCTGGTTACTTGTTCTCAGTGACGATTGCTGTTGTATTAGCCGGTATTTACGGCATGTGGCAATTGCATGAACTGGGAGTGCATAAAGCAAAAGAGCACAAAAGCGCTCACGTACAGATCGTGTTTGCACTGTCACTTTGTGGACTGTTCATCAGCAAAACATTTTGGGTTATCGCCTTGGTTATCGCATTGGCGAACTGGAAACATATTGGTCAATCATTGAGTGATGTTATTCGCCGTGGTGTTCAGCCTAAACAAGATGCGACTAATGCAGCGACAACCGCAGTCTACGTAACACCTGAACAATCGGTAACAAATCAGTCTCCAGTAGAACAGTCTTCTAAAGAACAGGCTTCAGAAGAAAAGGCTCCAACAAAACCATCCCCTACAGAAAAAGAGGTCGCATAATGAAAGAGATGATGATTCCATACATCCTAATTGTATGGTCACTGTTTGCGACAGGTGCACTGAAGAAGAACTTCAAAAACTACACGTGGGCTGCCATTGGCGGCGTAACAATCCTTGCGGTATTAGCGGTTATCTCTCGCTTATGGGCACCGGTTGATTTAACCAACTCAACCACAGTGAAAGCACCACACGCGGTAATGTCACCTATCTTTGGTCAGCAGATCGACAAAGTGCTTGTTGAGCACAACCAAATGGTTAAAGAAGGCGACGTAATTTACACACTCGTCGACATCGATTCTGCCGCAGACAAAGCAAAGATCGAATCTTCAATTGTTCAGAAAGAAGAAGAGATCAAGCAAATGACTCGCGACTTAGAGCGCGCTGAAACGTCACCTGAAATCTTCAATATGCGTGACGTAGAAAAGTACGACTCAGATCTTCGAGTGCTGCACGCTCAACTTGTATCGTTAAAAGCCGATCTACAAAAAGTAAATTGGGCGCAAGAGAAGAAAACCATTAGAGCTGAATTTGATGGTCAGGTATCGATAGTGAATATTGCTGAAGGTTCTGTAATGGGTAACATGCACCTCTACAACACCAGCAAAAAATTCCTTGAGATGCGCATTTCAGACCAAACTTACGGCTATGTTCAAGTAGGAGACTTCGCAGAGTTCTTCGTTGATGCCTACCCAGGGCATGTGTTCCGAGCAAAAGTACACAGCTTTAATGCAGGTACGGGTGAGTCGAGTATTTCTCCACTTCAGGGGCCACAAAGCGTAGGTCAACACGTGGTAAGAAACGGTAACGGTTTAGGCCGTACCATCGTACTTGAGATCATCGAGCCAGAAGGTTTCAATATCCCAATTGGGTCAGCTGGCGCAGCTTGGATTTCTGCTGAGAAGCCACATCCGTTCTGGGGCTTTATTGATGTAATCGGTGCGGCAACGGTTCGCCTACAATCTTACAAGTCTTACTTAGGTGCTTGGTAAGTACTTAGGTTCTCGGTAAACACTTATATAACAGCCATTAGTTCCAAATTAAATGCCCTGAATGTCAGGGCATTTTTGTATCTGTCACAAGCTAATCTAGCTAATTGATTCAGATCAATTAAAATCGCTAATACAATTATTGGCGGAATAAAACATCGTAAAAACGATAGATTGAAATCCTATTAGCGCGTAGATAGCGCCCCCTCTCCTGTCTATTATTTGGCTCAAGAAATCCAATTCCTGTATCCAAATATAAGGTCACTATCATGACTAACACATTCAAAAAAATGGCACTTCCAGTTGCAATCGCGAGTGCACTATTTGCTTCTGGCTTTGCATCAGCAACGCCTGTTGTAGAAGCAACATCAACGGTAGGCCAAGAGCTTCAAACCGCAAATGCAGCTCAATACCAAAACATCGACCTTGATGCGCGCTACAAAAGCGAGGTTCTATTCGAACACGAATCAAACATGTTCTGGGGCAAAGGCGAACGTATCCAAGTGCTTTCAAAAACGGGCGATTCACTGGCTTTCACAGAAGAGTCTGATCACGTACACCCAATCCTAACCAAGCACGGTCGTAAAATGGACCAAGCGATCATCAAAGTTGATGACAATGTTTACCTTGGTTACGGCTTCGGTCTAGACACTCCAGTCATGATCGAAGGTGACGATGGCATCATCATCGTTGATCCAGGCGAATCAGTACAAATGGCCGAATCGGTAAAAAACCAATTCCGCGCAATCACAGACAAACCAGTAAAAGCGATTATCTACTCGCACAACCACATTGACCACATTTCTGGTGTTCGTGCATGGGCAACAGATGAGCAAGTGGCTTCTGGTGAAGTGAAAATCATCGCTCAAGAAGATCTGACTCAAGCTGTCGCTAACTGGTCTTCAAACCTAGGTACACTGTTTGGTCACCGCACTTCTTACACAGGTGCAAAACACGTTGAAGAAGGCGAGCACGGCACAGTAAACGATGGCCTTGGCCCTCGCTTCATGCAAGGTGATATCTCGTTCATTGAGCCTAATATGCTCGTTGAAAAAAATGGCACATTAGACATCACAATCTCTGGTGTTCACATGCAGATCGTAAACGTGCCATCTGAAACTAAAGATGAAATCGTTGTTTACCTTCCAGAACAAAAAATCCTGCACGCAGCAGAGGTTCTACAAGGCGAGAACTTCCCGAACCTACACACAATTCGCGGTACGAAATTCCGTGACCCAAGCATGTGGTTCAAGGGTATCGACGTTATGCGTCAATTCGATACAGAAATCATGATCAACTCTCATGGTCGTCCTGTTGAAGGCAAAGAAGCGGTAGCGGATGTACTAACGGCTTACCG
Organism: Vibrio sp. QJM3NY_15; assembly: GCF_057785995.1. NCBI lineage: Bacteria > Pseudomonadati > Pseudomonadota > Gammaproteobacteria > Vibrionales > Vibrionaceae > Vibrio > Vibrio sp. QJM3NY_15. Next base: position 1,121,272 of record NZ_CM173517.1, on the reverse strand, counting down.
TGATGCAATCCAATACACACACGACCAAACGATTCGTCACATGAACAAGGGTCTAACACCTGACGAACTTGTTGAAGTTGTTAAGCTACCTAAACACCTTGCCGACCACCCTTGGTTAGGTGAGCACTACGGTACTGTTGCACACGCTGTTCGCCAAATTTACGTAGGCTACAACGGTTTCTTCGAAGCCGATCCGTGGCAGCTAGAGCCAATGGCTTACGAGCAACGAGCTAAAGCGTTCGTAGAAATCATGGGCGGTCGTGACAACATCATTGACACAGCGAAAGCGGCGATCAAAGCAGAAAACTACACATTTGCAGCAGAGATTCTTTCTTACCCAATCACGGTAAACAAAGACGACATGGAAGCTCGCGCACTGAAAGCACAAGCTTACAAAGCATGGTCTGCAGACCAAGTGAACATCAACTGGCGTAACTGGGCATTAAATGCCGCTGCTGAGCTAGAAGGTACTCGCGATTTCTCTAACATGATCAGCTTTGCTTCTGTAGACGTTCTAACAGCCCTACCAAGTAAGCAGATCTTCGACATGATGACGTCGACTCTAATTGCAGAGAGCACGTTAGATGTAAACATGGCGCTAACGTACAACTTCTCTGATACGAATGAGTCATTCACTATCGAAGTTCGTAACGGTATTGCACAGCTTCATGAAACAGCCGTAGAAGGCGCAGATGTTCAAATCAACACTTCTCGTCAAGTGCTGAACCAAATCCTGATGGCTGGCCCTAATGCTCAGCAAGTGATTGGTAAGAACATGCAGTCTGGTGAATTCAAGTTCTCGAATGGCGATATCAAGGGCTTCGGTCTCTTCATGAGCTACTTCGACAAGCCTCTTTCTCCTGAAGAACTGATGCTTATCGTTCGTTAATTGGATATACACCAATTAAAGGCCTGCTAAGGATGGCGAGCCGATAACTAAGGGACCCATAGTGGTCCCTTTATCGTTTATTTATTGGTACAGTTCGCAGCCTTCACTCAACGATCTAGGTCTATTGTTGAAGTAAGAAAACTGCCCTACTTCGTTTAAGGTTCACACATGCTAAAACGTTTTGTTCTATTGCTTTCACTCAGTTCTTCTCTGGTATTCGCTTGCGGCTTACACCAAGAAACCGGGTTTAGTTTGGTGACCGAACCGGGCTCACTCGAAGTATTTGGTAACATCATTCATGCTCGACAAGATGACGAGTTCGGAAACCTAAACAAACCGGATCATTTCAAACTGTTTGCGATAAAATCAGCCCTCGCAAAGGCACATCCGAGTAAGATTGAATTCAACTTATTTGAAGCGATTAAAGGCCACTACAGTCAAATCAGCATTGAAAAAGGCGTGAACGTTTCAGGAAGAGACACTTTGCCGACAGAGAACGATTTATTGTTTATTACAGAGCTCGATGTGTTCGATGCATTGGCGAACGGAACGATCTCTTGGGATCAAGCGACACTGAATGGCTTAGTGGTAATCAATGGCCCTCAAGACAAACGAGAGCAACTCGAAGATTGGTTTAGTGATATTTTCGAGGGGCTGTAGTTCTCAGCTGAACGGCAATATAGATGACAAGATAAACAGACAATCAGATAAAAGGTCGTTGAACCCTCGGATTTAAAAACATTGAGGGTTCAACGACAAAACTAAATCAAAAAAGCGTAGGCAACGGAATCAGTTCCAGTCCAAGTACGCCGCTGATGCTCATCACCACCAGCAGAGAGACCTTGAATACGGTCTTTGACCACTGGATGTAGTTAAGACAATCAACCTTACGGAACGTCACTTTGGTCCACATAAAGCAAACGGCTGCCGACACGGCTAGGTATTCATAACCCGCCTCTCCGAGTAAAAATAACCCCAGAGCAACCGCACCAAACGCCACCACATAAGCTTTCATGTGCTGATGTGCTTTATCAACGCCCTCTTTCACCGGTAAAACAGGAATGCCTGCATCGCGGTAATCTTGAATGCGGAACATCGCAATCGCATACGAGTGTGGCATTTGCCATAAGCAAAACATGATGAACAGCAAAACCGCTTCTAAGCTCAAGTAATTCGTCACACCAAGGTAACCAACTAATGGCGGAACTGCACCAGAGATACTGCCAACTAAGGTGCCGTAAACCGAATTACGCTTGTACCACATGGTGTAGAAAAAGACGTAAAACACATAGCCAAGCAACACCACAACCGCAGACATCGGATTAACAAATTGAAACAGCAGCGCCGTGCCTGCCAACAACATAATTAACGCATAGATAAATGCGACGTCTGTGTTGATATTGCCCTGAACCAATTCACGGTTCTGGGTACGTTTCATTTTCTGGTCGATATCTCGATCAAAGATGTTGTTCACCACGCAACCTGATGCAATCACAAGCCCTACACCCGCTAAAGTCGTCAGTAACAACATCGCACTGGCTGGTTCTGTTTTTGCGGCGAGAAAGAACCCCGCCGCAACAGAAATCAGGTTGCCGAAAATGATGCCCGGTTTGGTAATAGACAAATATTTTTTCAGCATACCTTGGCCTACAACTTCATGTTGACGTTCATGTTGTAGATGATCCATACCGAGCCAGCGATAAGAATCAATACAACAATGGCAGTAAACATCAGTGACACCAAGTTCCAACGCCCATCGGAAGATTTCGCTTCCATATGTAAGAAGTACTTAAAGTGCACAAAGATTTGCACCAACGCACAACCGAACAAGATCACATAAGTTTCCGTGCTTGGTAGCGCATGTGACCACACAATGTAGAACGGAATAATGGTCAGAATCAGTGACGCAATAAAGCCTTTCACGTAATCCGTTGCACCGCTGTCTAGATGCTGTTCCATTACATCACCCCCATTAAGTACACGATGGTAAATACGCAAATCCAAACGATATCAAGGAAATGCCAGAACAGGCTTAAGCACTGGAAACGCATCGACATGTTGTCGTTCAAGCCTTTGGTTGAAAGTTGGTGATACGCCACCGCCATCCAAATCAGACCAAACGTTACGTGCAAACCGTGTGTGCCAACCAAGGTAAAGAACGCAGAAAGGAATGCGCTTTCTTGAGGGCCATAGCCTTCTGCAATCAAGTGATGAAACTCATACACTTCCATACAGATAAAGGCTAAACCCAATACGAAAGTGACTTTTATCCATCGCTTCAGTCCGGTAACGTCTTTGCGCTTCATCGCAATCATGCCAAAGCCAAAGGTGATACTACTGAACAACAGCATCATGGTTTCGACAAACACGAACGGCAGTTCAAAGATGTCTTTGCCTGTCGGCCCTGCGATTGATCCACTCTCAAGCACGGCATAAGTCGCGAAAAGCGTGGCAAACAGGACACAGTCACTCATCAAGTAAACCCAGAAGCCAAACAACTTATTGCCCGCAGCTTCGTGGTGATGATCATGCGAGTGTGCAAGATCATAAGTGTGTGACGGAGTATTAGCTTGCATACGTCGTCTCCAAGTCATCTTTATTGTCGTTGTTATCACTGTCAGCACTGTTACCACGACCAGAATGGTCGCCTTTCACTGACTGTTTCTTCGCTTCTTCAAGCTGTGCACGTCGAGCCGCTTCAATCGCTTTGATCTCTTCAACTTCCACGTAGTAGTCCACATCGTCGTTGTAGCTGTGTTGAATACACGTCACCACGATGCCCACTAAGCTTGCTGCTGCTAACCACCAGATGTACCAGATCATCGCGAAGCCAAATGCCAACGCCCATGCAGAAACATAGATACCTGTCGGTGTATTCTTCGGCATGTGAATACGTTCGTATTCTTCTTCCTGAGTCGGGTCAAACTCACCACTTTGCTTTTGATACCAGAACGAATCGATCTCATCGCCTTTAGGCAATTTTGCAAAGTTGTAGAACGGCGGTGGTGAAGACGTTGCCCATTCAAAGGTACGTCCACCCCATGGGTCACCGGTTAGATCTCGGTTTTGGTCGCGGTCGCGAACACTCACGTAAATCTGAACGAACTGACACACCACACCCATCGCAATTACGCCGGTGCCAGCAGCCGCAACCGCCAGTAGAGGGAAGAACTCAGGGTTGATGTCTTGGCTCAAACGACGCGTCATGCCCATAAAGCCCAGAGCGTAAAGCGGCAAGAACGCCATCAAGAAACCGATGATCCAGCAGTAGAATGCGCGTTTGCCCCAAAGCTCGTTCAGAGTGAAACCAGTCGCTTTCGGGAACCAGTAACCAATCGCAGCAAAACAACCGAAGACAACACCACCGATGATTACGTTGTGGAAGTGAGCAATCAGGAATACTGAGTTATGCAGAATGAAATCTGCGCCCGGTACTGCCATCAATACGCCCGTCATACCACCCACGGTAAAGGTGATTAGGAAGCCCACTGTCCACATCATTGGCGTGGTGAAGCGGATACGACCTTTGTACATGGTGAATAACCAGTTGAAGATCTTAACCCCGGTTGGGATAGAGATAATCATGGTCGCGATGCCGAAGAAGGCATTCACGTTAGCGCCAGAACCCATAGTGAAGAAGTGATGCAGCCAAACCACAAACGCTAAAATAGTGATAGCCACCGTCGCCCACACCAGTGAGGTATAACCAAACAGTTTTTTGCGAGAGAAGGTAGCAGTCACTTCAGAGAACACACCGAAGATAGGCAAAATTAGGATGTACACCTCAGGGTGTCCCCATGCCCAAATCAGGTTCACATACATCATCACGTTGCCACCAAGGTCATTGGTGAAGAAGTGCGTGCCGATGTATCTATCCAAAGTCAGTAACGCGATAGTTACTGTTAGGATTGGGAAAGAGATGATGATCAGGATGTTGGCACACAGAGACGCCCACGTGAATACTGGCATCTTCATCATTGGCATAGACGGAGTACGCATGCGCAAAATAGTCGCGAAGAAGTTCACACCCGTTAACGTGGTACCGACACCGGATATTTGCAGCGCCCATATCCAATAATCGACCCCGACTCCCGGACTTGCCTCAATACCTGAAAGCGGCGGATACGCCAACCAACCCGTACGGCCAAATTCACCTAAGCCCAGTGACATGTTGGTTAGGATGATACCCACTACAAACAGCCAGAAGCTCAAGTTATTCAGATAAGGGAACGCAACATCACGAGCACCAATTTGCAGCGGCACAATGATGTTCATCAAACCGATAACCAAAGGCATCGCGACGAAGAAAATCATGATCACGCCGTGAGCCGTGAAGATCTGGTCATAGTGATGTGGCGGTAAATAGCCTGTCTCACCCGCTGCAGAAAGCAATTGCTGACTACGCATCATGACGGCATCGGCAAAGCCACGAACTAACATCACCATCGCGACTGCAATGTACATGAAGCCTAGTTTTTTATGGTCTACAGAAGTAAACCATTCATTCCAAAGGTATTGCCACTTACCGGCTTTTGTTACCGTATACACCACTAACCCACCTACTAAAGCGATCATGGTTAACGTGAACAAAATAATGGGTTCGTGGTAGGGAATTGAGTCTAGAGTTAATCTTCCAAACATGACGATTATCCTTGGGTTTCCGGCAAACAGTTCATTGAACCTGGGTGCTGGGTCACAACATCAGTGAATAAAAATGGTGGGATACTGGAGAACAGAGTCACAGGTTCAGCCACACTCGGCGCAGCCAAAGAACGGAATTGCTCCCAATCTTCAATACGGTCTGGGCTAGCTTTCACTTTTTCCACCCAGTTTAGAAACGCCACTTGATCAGGCATGGCTGATGCAGTGAATTTCATTTGAGAGAACCCTTTACCACTGTAGTTCGATGCAAAACCTTTAAAGTCACCTTCGTGGTTCGCGATCAAATTCAGCTTGGTCACCATTCCCGGCATCGCGTAGATCTGCGAGCCAAGACGCGGGATAAAGAACGCGTTCATGATGTTGTCTGAAGTTAGCTTAAACGTCACCGGTACATCTTTCGGGAACGCAACATAGTTAACCGTCGCAATGTTTTGCTCCGGATAGATGAACAGCCACTTCCAGTCCAGAGAGACCACTTCGATCACCATAGGCTTAACGTCACTCTCCAGAGGCTTGGAAGGCTCTAGTTCGTGTGTTGTTCGCCAAGTGATGGTGGCCAGAATCGCAATAATGATGATTGGAATCGTCCATACCACTATTTCAATCTTGGTTGAGTGCGCCCAGTCAGGTGCATACTCTTCTGTGGTGTTGCTTTCACGGTATCTATAAGCAAAGTAGATGGTCATCAGGATCACGGGGATGACGACAATCAGCATCAGCAACAGAGCAGTAATAATCAGCTCCTTTTCCTGAACGCCAACGCTACCTTTTGGGTCGAGCAATGCGGAGTTACATCCTTCGAGCATCAGGACGGTTCCCACCAAACCAATCCTCGACAGATTTGCTCTCGATAAAATGCGTTTATATCTTGAAGCTTCCATTAACTTTCTCGATGGTTATCCAGCCTCAGAACGAACGCCCGAGTACTGGTTGTCATGGTCATTAGAATATTTATGTGTTGAGCATGTGAAACGACGCATCTCAAAGCGAAACGGAATTAGCCACTATCTTGAACAGTTGAACTGCCAAGTTAAAACGACAATGCTGCGTAGCCGAAACATTGCCGCACGGTTAAAACCACACAAAAAATATGACTTAATTGTTACGCTTTGAAATACATTGTTACATTTGGCGCATTATGAGGAGTTGAAATTGAAAGCTCACCAAACAAACTTGGAAACTAACCTTCCAGTTATGAAAGTGAGATGTGGGAAATTGATGCAATTCAGACGCACAACATGAACGTGCCACACGAGTCGAGCCATGTGCGGAAAAGGATTAAAGCGAAACGGGAGAGAGAAAAGTAAACACGCAGTAAAAACAACAATGATTGATTACATTAGAAAGAGCGAATTAATCAAAGTGTGATGACTGTCAAATTTATGAATTCACATAAGATTTTAAAGGTATTTAGAAAAGACATCACTTCAGACAGCAACCCATCAGGTATTCAAATAACACCCTGCTTTTTATGATAATCATGTCAGTTATACGCAGCAGAAAACGGACAGAAATGGGGATAAAAAGCCGATTTCATGAGTATTTTGATGGGTTTTAAGTGGGTGTTACTCCCCTCAATAGAGAGGAGTAAGGGTTACCAAAGAAGAGATTATGCTGTTGGTTCGACGACGGTTTTGCGCTGATTTTTAGTCATCAAATGATAAACCACAGGCACAAAGTAGAACGAGATAAGAGTGGTTAATACGGTACCGCCGACAATCGCGACCGCAAATGGAGGCCAGAAACCGCCACCAGCAATAATCAACGGCATAAAGCCACCAACGGTTGTAATCGTGGTCGAGCTGATATGACGCGTACACGACATCACAGCTTCTACCACCGCATCCACATTACCGGATGAGGCTTGCTCATCGAGTTTCAATTCCGTCAGAATCACGATGGCGGCGTTAATCGCTAAGCCCGCAATCCCAAGCATGGCGATGATCACCGTAAAGCCAAATGGATAACCGAAGATCCACACCGACAACAGCCCTAACCCACCAGCCAATCCTGCGACCATGAAGATGATGCTACTCATTCGGAACGAGTTGAACGACATCACCACCACCAACACCATCAATACCACCACAACGGCGACATTCGAGATCAGGCTATTAACTGAATTGTCTCGTTCAGCGGATTCGCCACCAAAGCCAATCGTGTAGCCCGATGGCATCTCATAGTCTGCTAGGCGTTTTTGGAACTCATTTAGGACAGTTTGAGGTAAGACACCCGCTTCAATGTAACCCTCGATGGTATTCACACGCTGCCCGTTACGACGAGTAATCGCACCACGACTGGTCGTCAATTCCAGCTCCGCCAGAGTCGACACATTGATGCCCGTTGAGTACACCTCAGAGCTTATCGGCAAGCGAATATTACTTAAGTGCGCTAAGTTTTCACGCGCGTCATCCGCAACACGAACACGGATTGGCACCGATTCACTGCCCTCAATTACCGAGCCGCTTTCACGACCAGTCAGCGTGGTTTGCAACATGCCTGCGAACTGGTTCAATGAAATACCGTTGAGCTTTGCAGTGTCTTCATCGACCTTCAACCACACCTTCGGCGTACCCGGTTGCAGTGTTTCCCTTGTGTGCGTCACATGAGGAACACCCGCCAGAATCAAGCGAACATCTTCACCAATTGCTTTTAACGTATCAAGATTTTCACCATACACACGCAGTTCTACTGGCGCGGTAAATGGAGGCCCTTGGTTAAGCTTTCTCACCAAGATCTGCGCCTGTGGTACTTCTTTATCTAACACCTTTTGAAGTTCAGGAATTAGCGCATTGGCTTGATCAAAGTTTTCTGTTTTCACCATTGCTTGCGAGAAGTACGGCGCGTTGTTTTGTCTAGCTTGTAGGTTGTAATAGAACGATGGGAAGTTTGCGCCCACTAACCAATCGATACGTTCTACTTCAGGATAACGATGAATGATATCGTCGATTTTTTCAGAGGTATTCTTGGTCGCATAAATGCTCGCTTGCGGCGGCATGTACACCTGAATCTCAAACATGTCTCTATCTGATGGTGGGAAGAATTGCTCAGTCAGCTGAGACATACTCCAATAACCAGTAAACGGTACCAACAACACCAAAGCAATCGTGATGATTGGATGCGTCACACCAAAGCGGACAGAAGACGAGAACCAACGTGTCAAAGCCGGAATTCTCAAACCAGTCATATACCAATGGTGCTGACCTTTCTTATCAACATCACTGAGTTGTTTCGGCAGTAACTTGGTCGCCAAGCCCGCAATCAAGGTGTGCGAAATGATGTAAGAACCGATCAAAGAGAAAGAAACGGTAATCGCAATACCACCGACGAACTCTCCCGATGCGCCAGGCATCAAAATGATCGGTGCAAAGGCTAAGACAGTGGTGAGTGTCGAGCCCAGTAACGGTACCCATAAATGCTTCAACGCATTCATGGTCGCTTCAGCGCGCTGTTGCCCTTTCAGGCGATAAGCTTGAATGGTATCAACCATCACCACCGCGTTATCTACCATGATCCCAAGCGCGACTATTAAGCCCGTCACCGACATCTGGTTGATTGGCACACTGGTCATCTTCATGATCGACAGCGTCAGCAATGAAGTTAACGGCAGAGAAATCGCCACCAATATCGCAGCACGAACACCCAAGGTGACGAACAGCACAATCAAGATCAAACCAAAACCGATCATCAAGCTTTTACCTAAATCGTCTAAGCGTGTTTCGGTATAGCCTTGCTGATTGAAAAGCACGTTGACCTGAATATTGCTCGGCAGCTCTTGCTCAAATCGACTGATGAGCGCGTTGGCTCGCGACGTCCAGTTATCGACTCGCAGATCTGGGTGCATTCTTGCCGCGACAATCACACCCGGCTCACCATCAATAATGGCAATCTGGTCTTGCGGGGTTTTCTCACCACGTTTCACAGAAGCAATGTCTTCCATGCGGATGATGTGACCATTGCTGTCGGTGGCTATTGGCACTTGTTTAATACGTTCAATGGAATCAAGCTCAGACTTAATCTCTAAGCCAAAGCGAGAATAAGCACTGACCAATTCTCCGGCAGAGTTTTTCGCATCCGCCCCTTCAAGCGATTCTGCGATATTGGCACTGGAACGACCAAGCGCGGCAGCATCGGCAGTGCGTAAACTGATTTGAATCTCTTCTTGCGGCATCCCATATTCATCAACGAATTCAGTTCCCGACAAGGTTCGTAATCGCTTAGCGAGTTCTTTGGCATAACGACCCAGCGTTAATCTGTCAGGTTCACCCGCGCCAGACCACGTCAATGATGCGATAGTTGTGAAAGCATAGGTATGATCACTGTCGAGATCGGGAGAGTGAGAACCCGCAGGCAAAATGGATTCGATGTCAGACAGTTTGTCACGAGCTTGAGACCAAACTGGCTCAGGCTCGGTAATCACATCATTGAGTTCCAAAGTAACAATCGACACACCCGGTCTTGACGTCGAGCTGACGAGTTTAACCTCACTCAGCTCACGCAGTTTGTTCTCGATGACCTCGGTGACCAAGGTTTCAACACGCTCAGCACTGGCTCCGGGGAAGCTCGTTGTGATGTTCGCGTAGCGGTTGATGATTACTGGATCTTCTGCACGCGGCAGAGTCATGAACGCAGAAATACCACTCACCATCAACAGTGCGGTCATTAAAATAAGCAATCGAGTGTTAGAAATAGTCTCTATGATTTTCATACTATTTCCTATTCAGCAGTAACGCTGGCTGGCTTCACGGTTTGGCCGGGAACCAAACGATGTAAACCACTGGATATCACCTGCTCGCCTTCGCTGATTGCACCGCTCACGTAGGCTTGTTGGTTGTTGGCAAACAACACCTGCACGCTTCTGCGTTCAACCTTATTATCTTCACCAATAACGAAGATATTCCACACACCACGTAAACCATCGATCAAACCAGTGAGCGGAACCCAGTAACCTTGGTCATCGATTTGCTCATCAAACTTAAGGTACGCAAGTTGCCCTTCTAAAACAGAAGCTTGCTCCGGAAACAGGTAACGTAGGCCAACACTGCGAGATTGAGTATCCACCATCGCCCCCGGATTAAGCAGGCTCACAGCGAAATCGTCTCGCCCGACACGAATACTTGGTGAAGAAAGCGAAGTTACTTTTTGCATTTGATGGGCAGGAATACCAATGAACGCTTCTTTGCCCTCAGAAGCAAGCAGTGTCAGGGTTGGATTACCCACATTTACAACATCACCTAAAGAGACAAAGCGTGTTGCGATGGTGCCTGAATATGGCGCAAGAATTGTCGATTTCACCAGCTTCAATTGATTGCCTTTTACTGAAGCATCAATGCGCAGCAAGTTAGCCTGCAATACACGTTGTTCACTAGTAAGGGAATCAATCTCAGCCTCGGCACTGAAGCCCTTTGCTTTCAGTGAACGTTGACGCTTCAAGTTTGCCGCCACAAGGCTCAGTTGTGCTTTGACTTCTTCGGCTTGCGCTTTCAGTTGGCTCGATTCAGTCTGCAACAGCTGGGTGTCTAACCGGATTAAGGGTCGACCTTCGGTTACTGTGTCACCGACATCCACTAGAATCTCGTTTACTTTACCCGCCAATTCAAAACCAAGATTCGCCTGTTGCCCTGCTTTTACCACACCAACATATTCACGCTGTACCGCATAAGAGGAAGATTGCGCTAAGGCCATCGTTTCCACGGTTAAAATGGTTTGGACGCTCGAAGCCGTTTCAGTGGTTAAATCAACCGACTCTTGGGCTTGTTCCTTTTCGCCACATCCAACAAGAAAAGCCGATAGAGATAACGCCACCGCACTTCCCTTCATCAATTTATACATACTCACTGTTCCTATGCGGTACTCAATCCTATTCTTTTTTTAGACTAACCAAACCAAACTAGACTGTCTAGTTTGATTATGTTAGAAATAAGTTTCATCGTTAATGATTGATAAAACCATCACAAAAAGCATAATGCTTAGCGCAGAACGAAATGCATTGAACTGAGCAACACCAAGTACCAAGCAACGAGAAACAGCACGTGACTAAAATCATCAAGAGTGAACAGAAGAGATCGCAGATCTTAACCGCAGCAAGCCAACTTTTCTCTGATCATGGCTTCAAGATCAATATGGATCAGATAGCGAAAGCGGCGAACGTTTCTAAGCAAACGGTCTACTCCCACTTTAAAAACAAAGACGAACTTTTCGAAACCTGCATGCAAACCAAGTGTGCGGAACGCGAACTCAGCCCTTCAGCGTTTGATATGAATGCCACTTTGGAAGAAGAATTGGTGAAGTTTGGTGTGAAGTTTCAAGATTTGTTACTTGATGAGCAATCTAGGCAAACCTTTCAAAATGCGGTGAGCCAATCCAACACACATCCAGAAATCGCTTCTATTTATTTAGAAACAGGGCCACAGAAGACCACTAAGTTACTCGCTGATTATTTGCAGTCGAAAATCGATTCGGGTGACTTAACGCTTTCAACATCAAGTTCACCGATCATTGCTGCACGACAATTGTTGCTGATGTTTCATGGTAAGTCGGCTTATTGGGCATTCTTCGGACACGACAGCGGCGAGTCTGACAATGAAAGACTGAATTACACGCGCGAGTGTGTTGCACTATTCTTAAACAGCAACCAACCTCGCTAGTTTGAGCCCAATTGAATGAGGGTTAGTTAGCAGGAGCAGCTGACTCTAGCAGTAATTCGTAGAACCGTTTTGCAGCAGGGCCTGTCTTTGCCCCTTTTGGCAAAGTGAGATGAAGCGGGACTTGGTATCCACTGCCATTTTCGACATTCAACACCGTGAGCTTGTCACTTCCTCGACTCTCAACAATGTGTTTGGGTAGTCGACAATACCCGACTCCCTGCTCTACCGCGCCAAAGGCATGATCGAAATTATCGACCGTAATACGCTGACTCGACTTCAACCAACCCACATCCTTTTTCTCGCCCAGCTTTTCAACCGATCCTAAGTCTCGAACCACAATTTGTGGCAGCGACGACAACTGGTTTAGCGATATAGATGACACGTTAGCTAAAGAGTGCGAACTTGCGACAACGGGCTCCATCATCGTAAAACCAAAGGCTTCTGCTGAGTAATTAGTAATAGGCAGGTTGATGATAGCCACATCGGCCAGTTCTTGAGTCACCATTTCCGTCGTCTTAGACAAGGATGTTTCAATCACTTGTATCGATGTGGTGTTGTTCTCCGCCAAAAATGCAGCCATCGGTTGATAAAGACGTTCAAGACAGCACAAGTGATCAACCGCAACCACAATTTCAGACTCTACACCTTTCGCCAGTTGTTCACTGATCAACTCCAACTCTCTGGCTTGTTCCAGCATGCTACTCGCTCGGCGCAACAGTGATTTCCCATCCTCCGACAATACAGCCCTACGACCTTCAACCTGCACTAAAGTCACGCCTAATTGATCCTCCAACTTTCTCAGCGCATAGATCAGCGTGGTGTGACTCTTGTTCAATTGCAGTGCCGCTGCCTGAATACTGCCTGCGCGGTCAATCTCGTAAAGGGTTTGCCATTGGTCGAGGGTGGTTTTCAATCTCATTGGTCTAAAATCCTGACAGTTAATAACTATATTATGAACTTTTCTGTCTGTTTTTTACAGGTAATATCTATTTCAACAGGCAATCAAGCCTCCTATGTTTTGCGGAATGACCATGAGTCTCAGCGCAATACCAAGTAACTGTTTGGAGAAATAACCATGAAATTATTACAAGTCGATTTTGAATTTTCAGGCCCATTTGGTGAAGAGATGTCGGACGCGCTCGTTGACCTAGCAAAGTCTATTAACAACGAACCGGGTATGATCTGGAAAATCTGGACAGAAAACGAAGCTGAAAAACTGGGCGGTGGTGTCTACCTTTTTGAAGACCAACTCAGTGCAGAGACGTACCTAGCGATGCATAGCGCTCGCCTTAAACAGATGGGCGTCGACGAAGTACGTGGTGTAATTTTCGACGTGAACCAGCCTTTAACTACCATTAACAAAGGCCCAATCAACGGCTAGTTAATTCGCTGAATGAAAACAAAGCGATTGGAATGAATAAAGAATTAGCGAAAGGCACGAGATAGAGAGATAACAAATGAACAATAAAACGTTTTTAAGCCTACACGGCATCATTTACGCAGGGTTTGCCTTGGCGTTGTTTTTCCTACCAACGGTCATGTGGCCTATGTACGGCGTAGAAATTAATGATAAGTACGCTTACTTTCTGTCTCAGCACACCAGTATCTTCCTTGGTGGTATTGCCGCGATAAGCTGGTTATTGCGAGATATTGAGCCAGGAATCAGTGCTAAAAAGCTCGTACAAGGTTTGGTTGTGACCAATATGCTGGGTGCCATCATCACCTTATATGCCGCGTTTACAGGCATTTTTGTTGGTTTTGGTTGGAGTGACCCTGCGTTCTTCCTATCACTATCGGTGCTCAGTGTGTTGCAGATTCGTCGACAAGGCTAGTTCATACAAAATACCAAACCAAACCAATAAAAAAGGAACAGATGCATTCATCATCTGTTCCTTTTTCTCAATCAACTGTCGTTAACCTAGCGCGCTCAGCTTATTTGCTGTGCTCAACGTAAATCAATTCCTCAGTATTGAAGCCACGCTCTTTAGACATCGCTTTGAACTTCTCCATCACTTCTGGCGCAACCTCTGGTGTTCTTGAAAGTAACCACAAGTAGTCAGTATCTGGGCCCGAAACAAACGCGTATTGGTAATTCTCTTTGTCCAACTCGAACACCACATAAGCTCCGTAGAAAGGACCAAAGAAAGACACTTTTAGATAACCCTGATCGCTACCTTCGACAAAGTACGCCTTACCTTCCGCCTCGTTCCATTCGCCATCTTCAGCCGAATAGCCGCGGTTAATCACCTTCACACCGCCATCATCACGAAGGCTGTACTCAGCACTGATGTTATCTAAGCCACGCTCAAACGAGTGGTCTAAACGAGCCACTTCGTACCATTTTCCTAAGTATCTATCCAACTCGAACTGTTGAACGGGCTTTACTGTTTCAGGCATGCCCACGCAACCACCCAATAGAATCACACTAAGCAGCAATAATATTTTTTTCATCCTAACCTCGGCTTGTTTTTATTAGTAATGCGAGTAAGCCTTGTGAAAACATAAACTTACATCCTTGGCAATACGTTAAATCCATTTTTAAAGTTCACCTAACTGTAATTTATTCAGAATCTTATGTGAATTGTTTAGTCTGCGAATGAATCAATGGTGTTTCATTGCTATTCGATATTGAGTCGGAGTCACCTGCTTATACGATTTAAACTGACGATTAAAGTTGGCTTGGTTGTCGTATCCCACTTTCTCCAAAATCAGATTCACTGGCAACGAAGTATTAATCAATAAATCACACGCCACATTGAGCCTAATTTTCTTTAGCCTTTGACTAAAGCTCTCATTGTAATGTTTTTGAAATAGGCGCCTAACGCTACTCTCACTAATGTAGAGATGCTTGGCTAAGTCATTAACCGAGATGTCGTGATTAAAATTGTTCACCAAGAAAGCTTCAACCTTGTCCAACTTATCGCTGACTTCATCTTCATCATCCGAGTTGAAGACAGGGTTAATCAACTGCACTACCTCTTGATCCTCAAGCAAAAGTGCAAACAAAGAGAACAAGGTAAGCAGTTGTTGATGTGGCGACTGGTTCATCACCTTATTCAACAATTCCGTCGCTTTCTCTGCAGTCGCGGGCGAAAACTGAAGCCCTTTCTTTGATTCTTCGAGCAAAGCACGCAGCGGTTCGAGCTCTCGACAGCACGCTATCAATTGTTCTATCCAATCTTTGCGAAACCAAACTACGTGCGTTTCACATATTCTCGAATCATCAGTGCTCTCGTCCGAATAGATGGCATGAGGTAAATCTGGTCCAACCAAGATCATGTGGTTATGAAACACATCGCTTTGGTGATGCCCAATAAAGCTATGGCCAGTAAAGTGACGATGAATCGCTATTTCGTACTCTTCATGTCGGTGCCAACCATAGCTTTTACCGTTCTCGACGATTTTTTTATAGCGCCATTATGTGCCAATTCGTTGTGGCACTTTTTCCAAGTAACCTTTCATTGCGATGCTCAGTGACGTTTTAATATTGAAAGTATACGCACCAAACCATTCAGATGAGCACATTGACTGAAAAGTATTGAACATTGCGCTAACGATACTCATCCGGTTGTCACCGCTAAATATACTTCAGGTGAACTTAATCAGGAGAGCAACTATGGACACTTTATTATTAAAAATCCGCGATATGATTCTTGCCACACGTCAGCAGTGGATAGGTGAGATCACCTACAACCACAACATTAAGGGTGAGCACACTTGGAAACTCTATGGCTATAACTCTTATGACGAATACAAAAAAGATCTGCGTGAAAGCCTAAAAAAAGAGTCGTGATTGAAGATTTGTTCAAGCCACAATTTATTGATTAGTCGCGGATTTTATTTGTCATTCATGTAGAGTTTCACACTGGCCACTCGCTTTCTATACTTACTAAACAGTGGAACATGGAATAAATAACAATGAACAATAAGCTCACTTTGCCACGCACTGCATGGATTGCATTATTCGCTAGCCTAGTCACTGTGCCATCGGCTTTTTCTCAAAGCCTAACCGCAGACCAGATTTTTACCAATGCCGACATATATGGGCATCGCGAGTCAGACTCGATCGTTACCCATAACGGCAAGATCATCTTCATCGGTGACCACGCTCAGGCGCAATCTTTTCAAGGTCAGAGTACCGATGTCATCGACTTGGAGAATGCCTTTGTTTTGCCGGGGTTCATTGATAATCATAACCATGTGTTTGAAGCCGCCTCAGAGCTGGGTGGCAATTGCGAACTGGACTCTGAAGCCACATTAGAAGAGCAAATCCCTTACTTAGAAGCGTGTAAAATCAATGCCGAAACCAATGGTCGAGGCTGGCTGATGGGCTATGGCTTTTCTTTGGAATCGACACTCGACAGCGACTCTGAATACACACCACTTGAGATTATCGACAGCATCTTCCCTGATCGCCCCGTGGTGCTTATGGAGCAAACCTCTCACTCGATGTGGGTCAACTCGAAAGCCTTAAAAATAGCCAGAATCAGCCAACAATCTCCGGATCCACAAGGTGGCGCTTATTTAAAAGACCCAGACAGCGGCAAGCTCAATGGCATCTTATTAGATAACGCTGGCGACCAAATTATGGAGATGGCGTGGAACAGCCAAAGCGAGCTCTTTGAACAAAGCTACCAAGGGTTAATGTTCGGTCTTGAAGAAGCCGCTGCGCACGGCATTACCACCATCGGTGACGGCCGGATGTATTGGAAACGAGGCTGGTATGACGTTTGGCTAGAAGCGGAGCAAAACCAAGATTTGACGGCTCGCGTGTCATTACGCCCTTGGGTTTACCCATCAATGGCGATGCCCTCTCAATTAGAAGTCTTCGAGAAGATGTATTCAGATGATAAAAGCCGTCTGTTGCTCGTCGATCAGGTAAAAATGTACAGCGATGGCATCTTCATTAACGGTACAGCAAAAACACTCGCGCCCTATTTAGATACCTATCTGCCACAATCTCCCAATGGCCTAAACTACATTCCACCAGCACAGA
Source organism: Vibrio sp. QJM3NY_15 (assembly GCF_057785995.1). NCBI lineage: Bacteria > Pseudomonadati > Pseudomonadota > Gammaproteobacteria > Vibrionales > Vibrionaceae > Vibrio > Vibrio sp. QJM3NY_15. Next base: position 1,104,078 of record NZ_CM173517.1, on the reverse strand, counting down.
TGAAAGAGTGGCTAACCGCGCTCGATAAAATTGGTTTTAGCGCTCACATTCATGCGATTGGTGATGGTGCCGTTCGTGAATCTCTTGATGCGATTGAAAGCGTGCGTAAACAGGGTTCGCAAAAGCCTTATACCCTCACTCACGTAGAGTTAATCAATGATGAAGACGTTCCCCGCTTCAAGCAGCTCAATATCTCGGCGGACTTCCAAGTCGGTTCCGATTACGTAGCCAAGCATCAACACCAATGGGCCGAAGCTTTCCTTGGTGCTCGCCGTGCCAAAGCCATGATGAACCTAGACGCGATACTTAAGACTGATGCCAATATCACCTTGAGCAGTGACTGGAACGTACACGACATTAACCCATTGGTCGGCATCGCGAATAGCCTAATCATGGGCAAAACAGGCCTAACTGATATCTACACAGCTATCGACGCTTACACGCTCAATGCAGCCAAAAGTCTTGGAATAGAAGACGTCACGGGTTCTATTGAGGTTGGGAAATCAGCGGACTTCGCGATTCTCGACCGAGACATCACGACAGTGTCAGCAAGACAAATAGCCAAGACTCAGGTGTTGATGACAGTGTTAAGAGGGGATGTGGTTTTCGAAGATATGGATTAGCAAACCAATGTTCGACACAAAGCCGTTTGCTACTCGTTAATTTGCTATCCGTTAGCTCACTTCCAATTGGATCGCTAAAAAGTATCAGGGAAATACAAGGTTAAGCTTGCTCGGCGAGCTTGGTATTTCCCTTTATTTTTACAACATAAGTCGTCGCAAAAATCAGCACAGAAAACAGCCCACATAAGTAAATAGGATATTGAGGGTTCAAGGTTGAAGTAAACGCAAGTAATGAAGCAACGCCATAGCCTAGAGTATGAGACATGGCGATATACCCTGCGGCAGCACCCGGTGTGCCACTTTGCTTTTCAGTGGCAAACAACGTGTAAGCAGGAACAAGCAGCGCTGCGCCAATCGCCGTCACTACCATTGCCACAGCAAGCGCCCACATACTAGGAATCAAGAACATCACAAAGCCGACCACCAAAGCAGAAGCGCCACAACGGTACATAAAAAGCGGCGTCAGTTTATCCTTTTTGATAACCAAGAGTTGAGTAGTAAAAGTACACGCGGCACCGATGGTTAAAAGAATGCCAATCGCATCACTTAATTGATCAGTTGCCCAATGGGTGATCGAATAAATCAATGGAGAGAAACTGTATTGCAACAACGCGACTGCCGCACACAGCAACAATCCACTCGATAAAAAAGGCAATAGTGCCCTACTCGGCAGCCAAGGCGATGGAACCTTGCTACTCGCTTGTTCTATATTCATTTCTGGTGCTGGCAATAACATCGCTGCGATTAACGCCAAACATGGTAATAAAACCATGATAATCATAGGCGCATAAGGTGAAAACTTTAACGCAAGAATGGATATAATCGGGCCAATCAATCGACCAGCACTTAAGCCAATACTCACCGAAGTAATAGCCTGTAAACGGTTTCTCTCACCACACAACAATATCGCCCAATGTTGACTCGCGGGCACCATTCCAGACACCGTACAACCATAAATTATTCGCGCCACCACCAGTCCAATCAAACAAAACACTAGTGCCTTTTCTTGGTCACTGTTCATCGCAAAAAAACACAAAAAAGCAAAGCTGACGGCCATGCCTACCAATGCCTGAATGACGACTTTTTTCGGACCATGTTTATCGCTCTGTCTTCCCCAAAAAGGCGCAGACGGCAGAAATAATATGCTTCCTATTGCGATAAGAATCGACCACGTAGGCAAGCTGAATGCAGACTGTTCCACAAGAAAAGGTAGAGAAACGAGTAAGCCGTTTTGCCCAATTCCCATTAGGGCGGCAGCAAGACCAATGGTCATTAAGTGGAATTTTTTATTTTGGATAACAGACATAATATCGAAGGCGCTAGAAAAAGTTGGAATGCTGAATAATAGGAAATATCATAAAAAATGATAAATTGATTGATTTGGAGAATCATTATCATTTGAGTTTCATTATGTTACATTAGCGGCTAGTAGCCTATAACTCAACTCTATATTGCATTATGTACAAACTTACCAATGCCTCGTTCGAAATCGACGGTAAGACGATTCTTTCCCCTACCAACTTAACGTTTGAACCTAAAAAGATCACCACTTTGTTGGGTCATAATGGATGTGGAAAATCGACGCTGATTAAACTGTTGAGTAGACAAAACACACCCTCTGAAGGTGACGTTTTCTTCGACCAGCAGTTGCTTTCATCGTATAGCAATCTCGAATTTGCACACCAAGTTGCTTACCTTCCTCAACATCCCCCGATTACCGATGGTGTGACAGTTCGTGAACTGGTTTGCTTTGGTCGTTACCCGTGGAAAGGCGCATTTGGACGTTACAGCCGTGACGACTACGCCATAGTAGACGAAGCGATTGAGAAAGTTGGTTTGAACGCCTTTTCAGATCGATTTGTTGCGACACTGTCGGGTGGTGAAAGACAAAGAGCCTGGGTCGCAATGCTGCTCGCTCAACAAAGCCAATGCATTTTGCTTGATGAGCCAACCTCTGCACTCGATGTCGCACATCAACATGAATTGCTTGCCTTGATCAGGGAACTCAACCAGACGTTAGGGTTAACCGTTATTATGGTCCTGCATGATGTCAACATGGCTGCCAAATTCAGTGACCATTTGATTGCGCTTCATTCCGGAAAAGTCATCGCTTCAGGCTCTCCGAAAGAATTGATGACGCCTGAAACGCTGATGCAGATCTACGGCATGGAACTGGCGCTCTTTAAACACCCTGATACAGGGCAACCTATTAGTTACATCCCTTAAATACAAAAGGAATCGGTTGTGAAAACGTTCATAACACTACTGTGCACATTATTCGCTTTTAATGCTCTTGCTATAAAGAGTGCCCTTGCTTTAGAAATCACACACGACATGGGCATCGCCTCTTTCGATACGACGCCGAAAAAAGTAGTGGCACTAGACTGGGCTCTTACAGAAACCGTGTTAAGCCTAGGTGTTGAACTAGAGGGTATTGCAGACGCCAAAGGCTATCAACAATGGGTAGTGAAACCCGAACTGAATTCAAACGTGACCGATGTAGGTTCTCGACGTGAACCGAACCTTGAATTGCTGACCGAACTCAAACCCGATGTCATTTTAATCAGTGAACATATGTCGGCGGCTTACCATCAGCTAAACAAAATCGCTCCGGTATTGGTTTTCAGTATCTACAGTAAAAAGAAGCAGCCATACGAATCTGCAACGTCAATTACTCTGTCTTTAGGGAAGTTGTTCGACCGAGAACAACGCGCTCAACAAGTAATTGCAGAAACAAACACGCGACTCCGTGAAAACGGCGAAAAAGTGCGTGCGGCGGGTAACTCTGAGAAACCGCTGATATTCGCTCGCTTCATTAACGACAAAACATTACGAATCCACAGCCAAGGTTCACTTGCGCAAGCGACCATCAATAAGATGGGGCTGAAAAATGACTGGCAAGAGCAAACTAACCTTTGGGGTTTCAGCACGGTAGGAACGGAAAGACTCGCTGAGCACCAAAAAACCAATGTCATGCTATTTGGCCCTCTTCAAGAAGAAGAGCGAAAACAACTGACTCTATCTCCTCTTTGGCAAGTGATGGAATTTACACGTACAGATTCAGTTTACGAATTTCCTAGTATTTGGACCTTTGGTGGACTTATTGCCGCTCAAAGATTTAGTGACCACATTACAGAATTACTAACCCAAGAATAATGGCTACCATCAAGCTCGAAAAAACCGTCACTGAACGAATCAATATCAAAACAGCAGTGCTATCGATCGCTGTTGTTTTACTGATCAGCGTACTTCTGCAAATAACCGCTCCATATTCACAAGGGGTTGGGCTCATCTGGGATACGCTTTTCCATTTTGATCCTTCAAACTATCAACACTTAATTACCCACCTAACGTATTTACCTCGGCTCACCGTTGCACTGATTTGTGGATTCGCGCTTGCGGTTGCTGGGTGTGTGATGCAGTTTGTGTTACGTAACCCGATAGCCTCACCCACCACGCTTGGTGTTGCTGCGGGTGCTGAACTGGGTATGGTTTTGGGGATCTTGTTAATTCCTGCCAACCTTGCCATTCCCGGTTTCATCCCAGCTTTCATCGGAGGTTGCCTTGCTACAGGCTTGGTCTTTGCCTTAAGTTCTGCACGAGGATTTTCACCGCTGCACATGGTACTCGCAGGTATGGTTGTTAGCCTATTTTTGGGCTCACTCAATACCATGTTGCTCATGTTGCATGAACAACAACTCACCAGTATTTTTGTGTGGGGTGCAGGTGTACTGAATCAAAACGACTGGTCAAGTGTTCAGGTTCTCATTCCTTTAGTCTCTATCCCTACGCTATTACTACTGGTATTTCAGCGACCGTTGTCTGCGCTGCAATTTGGCGACAATGTCGCGACTTCACTTGGCGTAAACATCAAACAAATCAAACTGCTTTGCTTATCACTGGCGATCTTTATTACTGCCGCGGTAGTCAGTGAGGTTGGCTTGATTGGATTTGTTGGAATCGTCGCTCCCGCCATCGCTAGACTGATGGGCGTTAGAGCTCTTGCAAAACAGATTCTGGTCAGTGGTTTGGTTGGTAGCTTGATCTTGCTGATTGTCGATTTAGTGATTCAGCCATTCTCAGGAGTCGGTGGCGAATTACTGCCAACCGGAGCGATGACGGCTCTGCTTGGTGCTCCCTTCCTATTGTGGTTACTGCAACGTACCAAACTGCAATCCGACTTAAAAAACCGTAGTGAACACGTCGAGTGCTACAAGTTAGTCGATACGCGTAAAGTGCTGGTGACCATGTTCCTTCTACTCGTTGTCATTTGTACTGTTGCTCTTACGTTTGGTAAAAACCAGTTCGGTTGGAGTGTCGAATTCCACCAATCACTGTTCGAATTACGTTTACCACGTGTGTTGGTTGCATTATTAGCGGGAGTTGGGCTCGCGTTTGCCGGCACCATTATTCAGCGAATCTCAAATAACCCGATGGCGAGCCCTGAAGTTTTGGGGATCAGCTCAGGCGCCGCGCTTGCACTTGTTCTCGGCACGCTCTTTGGCACGGCAGTAGGGCGAGAAGAGCAAATGCTGCTCGGCACGCTAGGCGCGACGTCGGTGACGGCATTGGTTTGGTTTATGGGTAGAAAACACAATTTCGCTCCCACTCAAACCTTGTTAACAGGTATCGCGCTAAGTGCGGGGCTCGACGCTTTGCTACGCATTGCGATGAGTTCTGGGAACGAGAATGCGACGTCCCTGCTCACTTGGCTTTCAGGCTCTACCTACTTAGTCGCCAATCAAGACGTGATGTTACTCGCGATTGGTGTTGCTATCGTTGGCGCTGTGGCACTGTCACTGAATCGTTGGATAGAGCTCATTAACTTGGGTGACGTCACCACAAGTAGCCTCGGTATGAACACAACCTTGGTTCGCTTGGCATTGCTTTTGTTGGTTGCCGCGCTAACGACGCTTTGTACTATTGTTATTGGCCCACTGAGCTTTATCGGATTATTAGCACCGCACATGGCTCGCTCGCTTCACCAGTATCGCGTTATCCCTCAGATGCTCACAGCAGCATTGTTGGGCGCGATTATTATAGTGGCTGCCGATTGGATTGGTCGTACTTTGTGGTTCCCATGGCAATTCCCAGCAGGGTTATTGGCGTCTCTGCTCGGTGGCGGTTACTTCCTCTATCTAATGAGAAAATAGGCATATACGGAGAAGTCACTTTCTCCGTTTGAAATCCCCGTTTGAAGCCAGTGCTTTAAGCGGGGCTCGCTTTTCGCTCACCCATTAACACGCTTGCCAACAAACTTATCAGCATTGTCTTTTGGCCACAAAAACACAATACATGGTATTCACCTGCTTTTCTGTTTACCATAGGATCAAGCATAAACACACTTTTTGAGCCTTATGGACATAACTACAATTACAAAACTCCAACAAGATTTACTGTTTAAAGTGATCACTCGCCTAAAAGCTGAGGATGCTAAAGCGGGCAGCAGCCTGAACGAATCGTCGCTAGCTCAACAATTCGAAGTATCCAGAACACCCATTCGCGCGGTGTTAAAGCACCTATCGACTCAAGGTATAACTAAAGTTGTTCCTTACAAGGGTTCGGTGTTGCAAACCGACGCCGCAGATATCGAAATTGCAGGCCAAGACAGCGATAAACAGTCTCGACAAGATCAATTATATCTCCGTGTTTTGATGGATCTGTTTTTTAGCGAGCTCGGCAGTTCCTTTTCCGAGAAGGAACTGCAAGAACGTTACGATGTGAATCGTGGTGAGATGCAAGCAGTCCTTCGCTTATTAGAAAATGACGGTATTTTTCGCCGCAGTCCGGGCTACAAATGGCAACTTGATGGCGTGTTGAACACCCTAGAAAGGCACACTGAAAGTTATCGATGTCGACTAATTTTTGAACCCGCAGGTTTACTTGAACCCACATGGGCATTGGATAACACTGTGATGGAAAGCTGCCGCGATAACCATGTACAAGCCATTGCTACGCCAGAATCAGTCACTGCGAGTCAACTCTTTGCACTCAGTGCCGAGTTTCACGAGCAACTTGCGGCGTGTTCGGGAAATCGCTTTTTGCTGGCTACCATGCAGCAACACAATCGCCTCCGTAAGGCGACCGATCTAGTCTCAATGCACATTCAATCCTCGGTGACTAAGTCGTGTCAGCGTCGTCTTGCGATCATTGAGTTAGTACTAAAAGGTGATAATCAAACCGCATCCACTCAATTGGCTGAACTATTAGAGAACGACATTCGCGTGATGAAGCGCACCTACAACGACGTCATGAATGTATCTCAAGCTCAGCAAAAAAGTTTGATTGATAGCATCATGGCAAAAAACAGTTAATCACTGGGGCAGACAACAACCGCTGCCCCGCTCACTACTTCATCATCTCTCTACCCTATCTATCAAGCCCTATACCTTATGCACCATTGCATTCCACCAGAAAGATGACGACCAAAAACCACACTCGATAAGCCTTCTTTTCACCGTGCAACACCAAGCCATTACCCACAAATTTCAAATCTATAAAATAAAATTGCATTTCAATATTGTATTTTCGCAACAAAAACACAATAATAATGATTCTTATTTAGAATTGATAAGTATAACGATTACAGTTCGTACTTTGATTAATGTTGAGTTGACCACTGAAACGACAAAACATGCAATCTCGGAAGATATCGAGATGAATGACTTTGAGGTGATAAGCAAAGTCACCAAGGTTGAACAACTTTCTAATTTAAGACACTTCATTTTTATTGCCGATAGATAAAAACGAACACTTATTTGCTTATAACAACAAAGCCATCGCACAAATATGAGTCTTTGTGCCGCCTTTTATTGATCAAGATTGAGAACAAAATGAAAACCGAAAAAGGAAGTTTCAAGCTTTCCACCGTAGCCCTAGCGATTGTCGCAGCGAGCACAGTGTTTACAGCCCAAGCGCAAGAATATACAAGTGAAGAAAAAATGGTGGTCGTCTCTAGCCGCACCCCTAAAGCGATCAGCGATATCCCAGGAACGGTGTGGTATATCGATTCTGACCAAATCGAGCAAGAATATCGTGGTGGTAAATCTCTTGGAGAGATCCTGTCAGCAACCATTCCTTCGCTAGACGTAAGCAGTGGTGCTCGCACCAACTACGGCCAAAACCTTCGCGGCCGTAAGATGCTTGTAATGATTGATGGCGTTTCGCTGCAGTCTTCTCGTCAAATCAGTCGTCATCTAGATTCTATTGACCCATTTAACATTGACCGCATCGAAGTGTTATCGGGCGCGACCTCTATCTACGGTGCAGGCGCTTCAGGTGGTGTCATCAATATCATCACCAAGAAAGCTCAAAGTGAAGAACTGGAGTTTGAATCCTTTGTGGGTGGTTCATCGGGCTTCAATTCAGGTGAAGATTTCGATTACAAAATCGGTCAATCTATCTCTGGTGGTAATGAAACCGTTCAAGCTCGTTCTTCAGTGGTTTACACCGAGACACAAGGTTTCTTCGACGCCGATGGCGATATTGTTACCCCTGATATTTCGCAAGGTTCACTTCAATTCAACAAGACAGTCGATTTCCTAACAACTGTTGGCGTCAACCTGTCAGAAACCAAGAAGCTGAACTTCCTAGCACAATATTACGATAGCCAACAAGACTCGCCTTACGGCCTATACATTGTTGGGCGTGACTTCGTAGACGTACGCAAAGGGTTTGATTCTGACCGCGAACACGGTACTGAACGCATTATGCTAAGTGCCTCTTATGTGGATGAGCAGTTCTTAGGTCACCAACTGATTGCTGAAGCTTCGTATCGTAAAGAAGACCAAACCTATACACCTTATTTCCAATCTTCTGGTCAACAGATCACCGATGTTATCTCTTTAAAAGCGGCATTGGCCAAGAGCTTCAATAAATTCAACATTGTTTACGGTATCGATGCATATCAAGACCAACTTGATAGTAACCAAGCACTTTACGATCCAACCATTGCTAATAATTCGGGTAACTTGATCAACAAGACTTACGCACAAGTGGGTCGCTATGCAGGCGTTAAAGTCAGCTCAATCGCGAGCTTTATTCAAGCCGACTATGCGCTAACCAATGATTGGACCGTAGAAGGTGGTTTCCGCTACCAATACATGTCGAACAAGATTGACGACTTCGTCGGTTACAGCCAGCAAAAGAGCATTGCAGCGGGCAATGGCACATCAGCCGATGCCGTTCCTGGTGGCGAGACCGATTACACCGTTGGTTTATTCAACTTAGGTACGATTTACCATCTGACCAACGAATCTCAAGTATGGGCTAACTTCTCTCAAGGTTTCGATCTTGCAGATCCGGCGAAATACTACGGACAAGGCGACTACACATTGGTTGGCGATCACTGGCAACTTAACGACAGTATTAACGTGAACGACTCGAAAATGTCTGGTATCAAAACCAACAGCTTCGAGCTGGGTTACCGCCTTGATACTGGCGAACTAAACCTGCAAACAGCGGCGTACTATTCGCAGTCTGACAAGTCAGTGAAATACGACAAAAACACACTGCTTATCGAAGAAATCGACGATAAAAAGCGAGTCTACGGTTTAGAAGCGATGGCATCTTACTGGGTGCATGAGAGCATTCAGATAGGCGCATCAGGTCACTACGTGATTTCAGAAGTAAAAGGCGATGACGGTTGGAAAGACTTTACCGCGGGCGAAGCCAGCACTTCAAAAGCCAATGCTTGGGCAGGTTGGTATGACACAGACCTTTCTGTAAAAGTACAAAGCCAGACCATGTTTGATTATGAAGACGACGATCAAAATGAACTAAACGGCTACACCGTGTTTGATTTAGTCGGAACTTACCAACTTCCTGTCGGTAGCTTAGGTTTCGGTATTCAAAACCTACTGAATAAAGACTACACCACCATTTGGGGTCAACGTGCTCAAATCGTCTACTCGTCACATTACGATTCAGCAGCGTATGACTACAAAGGTCGTGGCCGAACTTACAACGTAAACTACCAAGTTAAGTTCTAACCGAGTACTCATCAGAAATATAATTAAAAGGGTTGGTATTAATACCAACCCTTTTTCACAATTAGGTGTGACTTAGCTTAATTAGCGTATGCGAATAGACGTTAATTTCAATATACATTCTAAGGAAATTCTAACTTTTAAATTATTAACTATAAGAACATTTATTAAATTGCATGAAAACTAACAAGACGCTCGCTGTAACCCAAATTAGCCGGGGTATGATTAATTTCCACTGTAATATTACCAGAAAGCTCACCGTCGGCCTTATATACAGGGCAAGATGCTATATCTGACAAGTATGACTCTTCCGTAGGCGCACTAAAGTAATAGATTTTTTGTAAGTTACATTCGCCTACCTTCATTCCCAAAGCTTCAACTTCCGAGCGCTGACGGTAATAATTTGGGCCAATGTCTAGAAGGTATTCAGGGCTATGGGTATAGATCTCGCTGGTATAATGCTCAGCAAATTCACTCTCAGCAATGAAGTTTTCATTCTCCACGCTGTAAAGAATGTTCAAGTGCCAATAGAGCAATTCAGATTCATCACTCGTTGATTGACCCGGTTTAGAATACACACATTGGATCTGACTGTGAGGAACATCTAAACCTTGATTAACTTGAATATCATTACGAAGCGTATTGATACCACAGCGATGCAGTGCAAAACCCTCTTGCTTCATCGACTCGTTAACTTGGTTAGTTGATTGGTATTGAACGTAGACACCTTTAGGTGATTCACCTGTGATAACGTTACTATTATCAGCAAAAGCAAATGGACTTAGGCAAGCAGTTACAGACACTAGAGCTATTGTTTTTTTCATTATTATTTCTCCTTTATGATGGCGTCAGGAAAATAACCCAGAAACAAAATATGAAACATAGTGCTTATTGATATTTGTGATCTAGATTAAAGCAATGATTGGTTTAATGAATATTAAAGATCTTAATTGAGTCTGTTTTATATCTAGAACAGACAACACCTCAAAAATATAATGGTTAATTGGAAAGATGATTATTTTAAAGAACATCTACATTTCACCAGCATTAACTAATCAATATTTAAACCAACTTAAAAATTATTAATCATTCTGTTTAATTATCAAAATAAAAAAGACGAGCCTATATGACTCGTCTTTTTATTATTAATTTAGTCTAACGTATTGGCTCGATAATGACCGTTATATAAATAGAGTTATCGAGTTAAATATGGTTATTGCGATAAAGAAAGAGACACACCAGAAAAACTGCGGAACGCGTTAATCATAATGTAAAGGTCTTCATCAGCCTTAAGTACATCGCAAGACTCGAAGTTGCCGGAACGATACGGACGACAGTCATAGTCACTTTTCGTTGGCTGTTGTCCTGAACGAATGTATAGGTCGGCATCCCCAATACCAGACTTAATAGTAATGGTGGCACCAGCAGTAAGATTCACCGCCTTAAGTACAAACAGTTTTTGGTCGCCTGAGGTCAGTGCGAGATCGGAGACTAAGCTATCTAAAGTTACTTCTGGGATCTCATTCTTAGGCTCACCAACTGAGCCGTTAGGTAGCTCGTCATTGAAATACGAAGCCACTAATGGCCAAATTTTACTGATTTTTACGCCTTGGTTTTCGCAGCCTCCGAAATGATGTAAAGCAATGGCTTTGTTGTTATCGGTTCGCAGAACAGGTGACCCAGACGAACCTCCAATCGTGTCACAGAAATAGCCAGTATCCGTCTTTGATCCTCGCCCATTCGCTGAAGCCACATCGATCTGACACAATCCTGAACCATTTTGATCACTCTCAATAGCGAGCTCTTTCGGCTTACCCGCCCCGTGTTGAGGAATATAAATCCCGTCACCAAACATCGGCTCTTCAGCGTCTAACCCTAGATAACCAAACGACGCTATCTTTGAAAAATCATCGACGGTAAACAGTGTGTAATCCAGATCATAATCGGTGCTGAGTATTTTATTCCCCATCACTTTGACCGTTGTCGCCATAGAACCATCACACGTGCGACGCTGATAGTTAAACCATACCTCGGTATTTCTCAGCTCAGACTCTGATGCGACACAATGGTTATTAGTGAACATATGGTTGTCTGGCCCCACACGCCACGCGGTACACAAGCTGCGACCATTAATGAGCAGCCTTGCAACAGGTGTTGTCCAAGCCACTTTATCTGCATGAGAGTCTTCCCAGCAAGCAACATCTTTCCGCTCATTCACACCACAGGTCGATAGCGTCGCTAAGGCCTCTTCGTCTGCACTTTTACCTGCCATGTAGTAATCAATTTCAAACTGAACATGCTGACCGTTTGAATTGGCGATTGATTCAATGACAACAGAATCACTGGAAATCGATTGAGCGAACCAATCTATTTGGCTGTCACGGTACTCCACAACCTCACTACTGGTGCTTGACTTAAGACGTAACACGCTGCCTTTCGGAACAGTAAGAGACTTGAAGTGAAGCTTAATGAATGACGCACCAGCGTGTTCAAGTTGCAGTGTGTGTATACCACTCGATGTCTCAGCCAGTTCTTGGTTCGACAACTGATATTTCACTTCATCGGCAATAACCGGAAGATATGGTTGAACGGGAGGATACGGTTGAACGGAAAGGTTTAGTTGTGCGTTAACGAGCGAAGAAAAGAACCATATTATCGCAAGCCCAAGGTTAGATAAGATTACTTTCATTGGATTTCCTTTATCGGTTTGTGGTGTTCCCTTCACAAACATATGTGTAAAAAACAAATATGACACAAAATGCACATTGCTTTTTGAGTAAAGAAATATCGACACTAACGACAGTTTTTGGATTTCAATGAGATAACGCTCTATTTCGCCTGTTTTGGGCATAGTACCTGTACACCATAGCGTCCTAAATAAAACGAAAAAGAATCATGACGTTGTTATGGTTTTTGCTAATCTGAAGATAAGTTCGGCAGAGCTCTGTGCGGGATACTTTGTACTTTGATTGGCGGTTAATACATAAAACAAAAAAGGGCTAGCAAACCTGCTAGCCCTTTTCAGTTAAGAGTTCGTTTCAAACTCCCGAATTCTATTCAGCTGTCGTTTAAGCTGTCTTTTCGTTCAAGTTTGAATCTTGTTTGTCATCAAGCGCAAAGTAAACCTTAGATACAATCACTTCAGCAATCAGAATCGTAAATACCACGGCGAAGAACGCCACCACACCATTCCAAGGGCCAGTAAAGCTCACCTTCTCACCGAACAATAAGTTAATCGCTTCTAGCATCACGAACTTTGAGCCGACCAAGATGATGTAAGTCGTGATTGCTCGGTAGACTTTAGGTGCTGTACCCGGCTTGCTCTTAAAGTGCTCAGCAATTTTATGTTCCAAACCAATAGACAGCTTCAACAGTAATTGCAGTAGAACCGCGGCAATCAGAGAGATAGTAAAAGACTCAATATTTACGAAATCCCAGTACTCATCAAAGAAGTTAAGTACTACTAAGTCCACCAACACGGCTAACGTGTAACCGACGAATAGACGTTGTGGAGTGTTGAAACCGTAAACTTTGTCTGATTTAGTCATTCTGTCTCTCTCTAATTTGATAAGTCGCCTTGATTTGAAATACATCTTACCGTTCGAATCAGAGCAAAACTTACCATTTGATGACACCACTCAAAATCAGTCACAACATAAATAAATCGTCATAGTGTCATCGCTACTTTCACCCTCAATAATCCTGCTCGGCCACCTATCATTATTAAGTAAAGTGCCTCTATTAAGTAAAGTGCCACTGTTGAGCAAAGCGCCACGGTTGAATAATGTGCCACGGTCGAGTTAAATGCCGCTGTCGAACAAACAGACAAATGCGGCACTAAACGGATTCCCCCTATTCACACACTCAGCGAGTTAGTTGAAATCTTGCGTCCAATAAGACATTTTCGATGAGTCTGACTTACTGGTTTTGTATCCAATGCCCATCTTTGTGTGTCGACTGTTCATCACGTTTTGGCAGTGACCTTCGTGACCAGCCCAACTATTAAGACCAGCATTGTTAACCTTCCCATCGCTTCGCGGACTGGTGTAACCAAAGATAGGAATCACAGCCGAGTTCGATGAGAGAACAAACGCATTCTGGCCAGAACTGTTCACAACAAAGTGACCTTGAGCATCTCTTAGGTGTTGCTCATCTGAGTTCAATTGAGCATTACTCGCTGTGTTACTGTCCCAAGCGATAGGCGCTACCGGTGGGTAATTACCACTCGAAAACGATGAACCAAAGGCATCACAATAACGCTGTGTCGACCTCGCACAATTTGTCGAGATAACAGATTGGTACTTAATACTGTTCTGGCTTAGATCGTCTGGAATATTCACAATTCGACACCATCTTTCATCGGCAACGCCTTGGCCAGGCATTCCCCAAATCGCACCATTCAACAATTGATTTGAATCTAGTGATGAGAAATCGATAAGAGTGTCGCTATTAAGCTGGTCGAGATCCAAATCGATCTTTCCTGATGAAGCGTTCAACTCAAAGATCGAAGCCCCAACTTCTTTTGCTGCTGCGTTAATCTTGTCGCGCTGTAACAACTCCCAAGAGTCACCAAACCGCTCTTTTGACTGCTGCCCATAAGCCTGAGCGATAAAATCATAAGTGGGTAAATTAGACTCTGCTCCGCTCCCATCTTTGAAAACGACACTGCCAACGGTTTTAAACTCCAAAGAACTGTCCAACACCGCATTGTTAAACACATACGATCCCAAGTGCTCACTAGAACAAGAGTTGCTTTGCATATCGTATCGATATTCAGAAATTGTACCGTCTACGAGCAGTTGATGATTCTTCCTTTGCGCGCTTAACCCTGTCGTTTCGTAACAATGCCAATCGTTAACGAAGTTACTGCCATTATCGATAATGATTGTTGGTACAGCGATAGTCACATCGACTTTCTGAGTATCTCCCCCCTTAAATGCAGGCAGCTCATTTTGAACGGCAATAGATGAGAAATTCCTGATTGGATCCGTTTTTTCAACAAAGCCTTCGATAGCAAAAATCATAGTGTTACTGAGCGCCTTAATATCTGGCTGCTGAGACACGACTGTTGACGGAGAGTCGGGGTTACCTGAATTACTTGGATTACTTGGATTACTTAGATTACTTAGATTACTTGGAGCATTAATGTTGTTTGACGTTGTGCTGTCACCTCCTGATGAACTTTCTCCGCCACAACCAGCAATAATCAATGCGAGAAGCGCCACTGCCGAGATATTTTGTTTTTTCATGATTGAATCCTTAACCATATGCTTTTCTTGGTATCAGGATGTTGCCTCATTGAACGAATTTAAATTTCAGGCCAATGTCAGAGCCCCTAAATACTGACATCGAGTTGACAATTTTCGAGGTATTGTCAACGCGAAGTATGTCTTATTAATCAATGAACTAATTCAATATTTTGGCTTATGCCGTGCTGTTTCAGGGCCGATTGCGGTTCGGTAAATTGGCTCTCAACGCACGGTAACGACGATTTAAGGCAGCGACGATTAGAATCCCCCTTAGCGTTCAAAACAAAGCAGCACTTAAAACAGAAAAAGACACAAAAAATAAGCCTCGTCATTACGTGTCATCAAATGGCCATTTTTCGCCTCTCGCAAACCCTATGATTACCTCATCAACAAAATGACTCATACCAAAGAGGTGTCGAATATGAACAAGCTAATTATTAATGCCAACGTGTTTAACGGTGTCGATGACAAACTTATCGAGAACGTCTCCATCCTTATTGAAGATAACTTGGTGACTAAGATTGGTCAGATAGATCCAGCGGTCGCTGATGAAATCATTGATGCGAAAGGCGGCACGGTAATGCCCGGCCTGATTGATGCGCACGTTCATATTACCCTCTCGGCATCATTCAATGTGATTGATACCATGACTCGTGAAGAAGTGGCGATTCGCTCTGCGAAAATTTCAGAAGAGATGTTAATGCGCGGCTTTACTACCATTCGTGATGTGGCGGGTAACACGCTTGGTCTTAAAAAAAGCATCGATAATGGCTACGCAACGGGCCCAAGAATCCTGCCTTCAATGGCCGCAATTTCGCAAACCAGTGGACATTCAGATTACCGCCAAAACCAAGCACAAGAACGTTTGGCCAATGGCCACGAAGATTCACCAATGATGAAGCTAGGTGCGATGAGAGTCGCCGATGGCCGCTCAGAAGTATTGAAAGCGGTGCGTGAACAACTGTTTATGGGCGCGTCACAAATCAAGATCATGGCCGGTGGCGGTGCATCATCCACCTTCGACCCATTAGACACATTACAATTTACTTCCGATGAAATGGAAGCTGCTGTTCAAGCCGCTTCAGATTACGGAACCTATGTGGCTGCGCACATCCATACTTCTGATGCAATGCGTCGAGCAGCTGAAGCGGGCGTGATGTCATTTGAGCACGCGACGATTATGGATGACGACATTGCAGAGATAATCAAAGAGAAAGGTATTTGGGTGATTCCTTCTTACTTTACCGCTTCATTGATTGCCGAGCGTAAAATTCCATTGCCGAATGAAGAGACGTATCGCAAGACAGAACGCGTAGGCAAAGCCATGTTTAAATCGGCAGAGCTTATCAAAAAACACGATATCCAAAACATTGCCTTTGGTACCGACTGTGTCGGTGAAACCAACGTGCATGCCACTCAGTTGAACGAATTCGGAGCGATTGAACAAGTGTTCGATACCATCACCGCGCTGCGTATGGCGACCTCAAACTGTGGACGCCTGTTCGAGATGTCGACTTACCAACACCCTTACCAAGAAGGCAAATTAGGTCAGATTGTTGAAGGCGCGTATGCCGACCTATTAATCATCGATGGTAACCCACTGGAAGGTGTGGCGTGTGTAGCCAACACCGAGACTCAAAAGCTGATCATGAAAGACGGCAAGGTGTATAAGAATAACCTTTAATTAATGTGGCTGGTGCTGTGATGAATTCATCATGGCACCTTTTTTACTGCACTCTCCTTTCACAAATTCATGTCTGTTCTCTATTTACACCTGCATTCACAGAATAGAATGTCTCCGATACCCTTTTTTTGGAGCCTAATACCCGAACTAAGTCCCAATCTAGTCCGCCCGAAACTAACCTAATCCACAGTTCGGCCATTACCCAACACACCCAAAAAGCAAAACTTTCCCATAAGATCTCCGCTTCAGCGAAAAAATCACGCCCACACACCAACGCCTGAACCAGTAGCTTCTTCCGTTGCACATAAAATCTAATTATATGATTTATATAAATTATCTATCTGTGAGCCCTATCTATTCGAGAGACGAACCTACGACAGAACCGCGATTTTAATACCTAATTCCTCCCCAATCAACAAATGCATACTTGCACAAATATGCATGTGATCATATTATCCAGCTTCTTTCACTTGCTAGAGATTCCAATTTTGGATACTAAATTATTAATTGCGTTTAACGAGTTCTTTTATGTAGCGAAAGGCTTAGTCCTTATCATCGCCATCGTGTCACTGCTAACTGGCATCATGCGTGAATACATCCCTCAAGAAAAACTCCAAGCAACGCTAACTAAACACGACAAATGGGGAACCCTGTTGGGCGCGCTGTTTGGCATGTTGACGCCATTTTGTAGTGCGGCGGTTGTACCTGTCACCATGGCAATGGCGTCGATGGGTGCATCATTAGGTACGGTGATGAGCTTCATCATCTCAGCGCCACTGTGTAACTTCATTGTGTTGGCGATGGTGTATGCCGCGTTCGGATTGAAGATCACCGTGGTGTACTTCTTGGTAACCTTTACCGCAGCGGTACTGGGTGGCTACTTGATCTCCAAGTCGCCTTGGAAAAATGAAATCAAACGTGCCGACGAACTGGAAGACAACAAAGGGAAAGGATGCAGCAGCAACGCTTCAACCTGTGGTGGAGCACCCTCTTCTGCATTAAGAATGCGTAATGCCATGGGCGGCGCTTGGTCTCTGTTCAAACGAATCATCCCATACGTATTGTTGGGTGCGGCGATCAGCGGATTCTCTGCGGTTTACCTGCCTGCGGATCTGGTAGAGAAGTATGTCGGTGGCGATAGCTTCCAATCGATAGTGGTGGCTTCATTAATTGGTATTCCACTTTACCTACGTATCGAAATGGCAATACCGCTACTTAACGTATTAATTGCTAAGGGAATGGGCTTGGGCGCAGCACTTGCATTAATTATCGGTGGTACTGGTGCAAGTTTGCCTGAAATCGCGCTAGTATCAGCAGTTCTAAAAAGAAAAGCCGTAATCGCGTTTGTTGGAATCGTTCTAACCACCGCCGTCGTTGGTGGCGCCATCTTCCAATACGTTGTGTAGAGACTTACACTTTGTAAAAACGACAAAATAGAAACTTCGCGCTGCTCGTATTGAGTGGCGCTATTCGTTGAAAAGGTAACCACCACGTGGATGAAAAATATATTGATGCATTAAAAGCCCTGTCGGAACCCAATCGCTTACGATTATTCTGGCTGTTTCTGCATGTGGATGAATGCATGGCAGTGGCTGAAGCCATGGACATCATTGGTGAGACCCAATACAACGTCTCACGTAACCTAAAAATGCTCTACAAAGCAGGCCTGCTCAACCACGAAAAGAAAGGTAAATGGGTGTTCTACACATTAAAAGAACAAAACGCCCCTCACTGCAAAGCCTTGGTTGATTCAGTCAGACACTTACCGGAAGACGACTTCAAAGAAGTAGTGAAACGTTGCCTGATTCGTTTATCAATGAGAGTAGATGGAGAATGTGTCGTAGGCCCAGACAGCGAAGTGTGGCACAGCAAAATTAAGTAATACCAAATCAATAAGCGATATCGAACAACTGAAAGGGTGGCGTGAAGTATGAACAAATACACTCAACAAGAGCTTGATTCTATTCTTGAACAACACAAGTTATGGCTAGAAAACCAAGGTGGCGAACGAGCACAATTGCGTAATGCCGACCTAAGTAATCTAGCACTTCAAAATGTCGACCTGCGTTGTGCCAACCTAATTCGCACCAATTTTAGCAGTACGGATTTGTCGGGCAGTAACATGAGTGAAGCGGACATCACCTACGCCAATTTCAGCCACGCGACTCTGAATAACGCGATTTTCCAAGATGCGGATTTACGTAACGCCGACATGAGCAACACACAAATGCACAACGTCGATTTACTGCGTGCCGACTTGTTTCGCACTGACTTCAGCAATGCTCAAGTTAATGACGAAGCGTTCAAACGAATCGACATCCGCAACACCATTATTGAATTGCGTAACCCTAACCAACAGTGTTTGTCATCTAAGTAACCAAGATAGTCGCAACATTACCCTTCCAACATCCCCAACAAGCTCATACTCAAGACAGAATGTGATCAACCAGAATGGATAAGATAACTCTTTGTTTTATTGCTAATGTTAAACACAGGATGTGAATTCAAGGATGAAGCTTGTCGATATGGGGATGAAATTGAAATGAGGCGATTATTTACTGCGCTGTTAGCCAGTTCAGTGCTGTTACTCAGCTCTGTGTTGTCAGGATGCGGAAACTTTAGAAATCTCTCTCATGAGATGGACGCGATCGACTCAATTACCGACCAATACACCATCACCTTGAGTCAACCAGCCTCAGACTCTGCCGTGGTTATTGAACAAATTAAAGACATCAACAAAAGCGAAGTTGATGGCTACGACGGCATAATAGACAGCGACAGTATTCAGCTACAGCTATCAAACGATATCCACTACCTACTTATCTTTGAAGATAGAAACCAAGACTTAACCCTACAAGCTGACGAACCATTCAGTGTGATCAACCTTCACGACCACCAAGACAAATCGACAATCGACGTTTCGCTAACCGTTAATGAAAATACACTGCCAAGCGCCTTTGTTGATCGCTCGTTGTCTTCCCTCTTAAAAATAGAATTAGACCTCGTTGAAATAGGCACCGTTGTGAGTTTGACGGACCAACCTTTTGAAAAAGAGAACGCGAATCTCGGCATGTGGCAGCCGCTGACATTTTTGCTCGAAAATAATGCCGGACTCTATTTTCTTTCTGAATACGACCCAAACAAAACCCCTATCCTATTTGTGCATGGCATCAATGCGACCGCTTTAGATTTCGCTCCTCTCATTGAAAAGATCGATCAGTCCAAATATCAAATCTGGGTATTTAACTACCCTTCGGGCTTATCACTCTCTTTGAATTCAAAAGGCTTGAATAACCTTTTGCATACTATAGTGACTGAATACAAGATTCAAAAAATGCACGTGGTAGCCCATAGTATGGGTGGCTTGATCGTCACAAACAGTATTCGTCAGTGTCGCATTGGCCAGCTATGTGATTTTGTTAGCAGCATCACTACCATCTCTTCCCCATTTGGTGGCGTAGCATCAGCCAAACAAGGAATAGAATATTCCCCCGTCGTAATGCCAGCTTGGGTCGATTTAAATCCAGACGGCAAATTCATCGCCGATTTATTTGCGGATAACAAGCCAACCCACACCCCACACTTCTTGGCGTTTGGTTACAACTCGGGCGAGCTGTTTAACACCAAAAGTAATGACGGCGTCATTAGCCTATCAAGCCAGTTGTCACGCCCAGCTCAATTGAATGCCGAACAAATTCTTGGTTACGACGAAAACCATTTAAGCATTTTAGATAACGACGACCTGTTTGAAGATCTTTCTGAGTTTTGGTTGAGAGCAGAACAAGCAAATTGATCACTACCTTTAAGCGCACTAGACGGCGTGGGCGAATCTACCTCAAGCGTCACTGGCCCTTACGCAAGCGAGCTAATGTGGGGACACCCAAGCGAGCAAGTTTAAGGTAAATCGGATACGAAAAATGGAACGCTCAGGCATTCCATTTTTGTTTGGATGAAGCGAAATGCTTTTCTGAATTGAGAGCGTTGATATCCCGTGCGTTCGGGCTGATTTCAACCCCCCTCCCCCTCTAACTCCCCCTCATGTTAAGTTCATCAACCCCTTTAGATCTGCGACCGAGGGGGAGAACCTTCTTTAGCGCTGAAAGTGTAAATGAGCATGTAACGACCAGCATTCCGTTCCTCCCCTTTTCAAAAACCACAATGAATCGAAGATGCTGATTAAGGGGAGGTTAGGAGGGGATTTAGTTATGAGCTAACACGGATTTGCCCCAAGGTGAGACAGAGAGGGATTGAACTCAGTTTCAAACCCTGCAACTTGCCTTACTTTTCCTCATACTTAGAGTTCCAACAATGTAGCTAAATTTTCTAACCCACAACAGATTGACCTTCAAACACACTTACGCACGAATATGTTTTTCAACTATTTCTAACCTATTGAATAATAGAAGAACTAAAGGGGAATTTTTGATTGATAACCTGCCTTGAATAGGAAGCAATGTGTGCTTGTACGCTTTTCAACTAGAAATTAGATCTAAACTAAATTATATGTATATTTTTCAGTTTGTTAGGTATAGTTCTGAGGTGAGCTAAATACATCAATTCGTGCAGGCACGATATTAAAATGTTAGGCTTAAAATTGAAAATCGAGGGGTAAAAATTGGAAATATTGCTAAAATATAGCTCGTTATTAAATGTAATAGTTACTCTAGTGGCAGGTATTACTGCTTTGGGTGTTTATTTATTATCAAAAGTACATGAAAGAAAGAGCGCAGCAACGATTCTCCTTATGGACATTCGGAATGCTGAAAGCGTTGTCTTAACTATAAAAGACAAAGGGCTGGACTTATGGACAAAGGAAATCCTGACTGATAATAACTGGGATAAGTTCAAACATTTATTTGTCGGTAAGTTTTCTAATGATGAGATTGCAGCGTTCAATAGGTTTTTCGATTCTTGTTCAGAAATGAAAGACGCAAGAACTAGGATGCGTGACTTGTTCTATGCAACCCTAACAGCTAAAGCCGAATTATATCAGCAAAAAGTCTATGAAATAGAAGACCTAAATACTCCTCAAGGCCGCCAAAAGCAACAACTGTTATTTCAAAATATAAATGGTGACTTTGGTGTGTTTGATGCAGATGAGCCCAAGCAAAGACTTCTGAAAAACCTAGAGTTAATGGGAATCCTATCAAACTCTAGCGGTTTTATGAAACTTAAAAAGAGTGCCGGAGAAAAAGCCTAGCAAGGCGCTCAGACATGGCACACGTTTACTCACCGCTTAGCTAGGCGTTAGTTTCCACAGACGCATAGCTAGTATTTATTGACAGCTTGTTTGACTGAGACCCTCCATTTGCCATGATGGTTAGTTTTTAATGGATTGACAAAAGGTGTTTGAGGTTACATGAAAAATTTATCGTATTTTCAGCTTTCTAAGCTCTCAATAGATGAGTTGGACTCCCTAATCGATGCGTTATATGAAGATATCGATGTGTTGAAGCAAGTAGTCGAGAAAAATCCATTTTCAAATGACTTTGGTTCAGTATCTACACGGTACGGAGTTAATTCTAGCCTTGAGTTGAACAACATCAAATCATATATAAAACGTATTGAATCAGTGCTCGACGAGAAAGCCTCTGTTAACTGATATCTCGTTCCTATTCGTAATGCAGTCCACTTAATAAGTGTAAAACTAACAAAGCATTTAAGTTTTCAAGATACTTTATCTAATCTTATATAAACGATTTAGAATCATAGCTCTAAATCACTTCTGTCCTACTCCAATTTAGACACCCCCACACAAAAAAGGATCGGTATCTCTACCAATCCTTTGAGTGTCACAAACCAGTTCAGGCTTAGAGGCAATTAGTGCTTGTACCTAAAGGTATTACTGTCATCAACAATCTCGATTTTGACAGGCACTGTACCTTGTTTAACGTTGCCGATTTTTGCAAATGCCTTATGCGAGAGGTCAATCACTCGGCCTTTTACGTAAGGGCCTCGATCGTTAATTTTAACTTCGACAGACTTGTTATTGGCAGTGTTAGTCACTCTCACTATAGTGCCAAAGGCTAAAGTTTTATGCGCTGCCGTATAAGCATTCATGTTGTATGTCTCACCACTTGCTGTGAGTTTTCCATGGAATTTATCGCCATACCAAGAAGCTTTACCCACAAGAGCATGTGACTTGGCATAGTCCTGTGTTTTAGAACTGCCGACAGCCGACGTTGAGGTGCATCCGGCTAATATCATAAGAATAAGAGCGGTAAAGATGATATGTAGTTTTTTCATGTGATTTGGGAACGCTAATCTCTGCATGTTTCTCTATTTTCGTTGTTGTTGGTTAGCAATATTGCGCTGAGTATAGTCAAAGCTCAATCAAGGCTACCATTCGGTATGAGCCCGCAATATTTCCATAAACAACGCTTTCTTCCGTCATATTCATGAAAGGTTTTATCCTTAAAACGTCAACTTTAACAACGCCTTAAGATTAATCTCGACAGTTAATCTTACAACAATCCTATGCAGATTAACGACTTACCAAAGAACGCTCGAAGACAAGACTCATTTAGGCCGAATGCGTATACAGAGTGACGTATTTAGGATAACAAGTTCGCCTAACCTGTTAATGCGGACTTTCCTAAGCTCTTTGGAAGAAGTTTGGAAAGGAACAGGCTGTTACCCGGTCATTTGTCTTCTTTATCTATTATCGCGCAGCTCTCAATAATCTGCTCACGCAGCCACATTAACCCTTTGTCCTTGTCAAACTTCTTATGCCACAACATATGAGTGGTTACAGGCTCACAAGAAAAAGGCAATGGATATAACTTCAAAGACAATTTTTCGGCGTATTTCTTTGCAAAACTGGCTGGTGCTGTAGTGATGAGGTTGGAGCTTGAAACTTGAATCAAGGTTTCAAACAAGGAAACAGAGCTAGCGACAATATTACGCTTACTTAACGGAGCTGATGTTAAGTAATCAATCCCAGACTGCCCATCGCGCGTTCTTTCAAGCTGTATAAAAGGCGCTTCGAGAAACTGCTCCAGTGTTATCGAACCTTGTATCGATTGATTCGATTCACCGACGATGACCATTGGCAGATCATGAAACAATGCTTGGGAGTTAATACTACCCATATGATTGAGGTCGGAATAATCAATAAACAGATCTTGAGTATGACTGAAAATGGCGTTTTCAAGTTCTTTTGTCGAGTAAGGCTGATTATAGATAGAGACCTTGATCTTTGGATTATCAAGTGCTGAAAAAAAACTGAGCAGATGCGAACTTAACGATTCTGGACACGTTATCTTAAAGTGACGGCTAGACGTTTTAGGATCAAATTCGTTATATGAGATAAGCGTTTTTTCAAGGCTATTAAGATGGGGGGATATCGACCTGTGTAATTCAAAAGCGGTGTTGGTTGGGCTGATGCCCGATTTCGAGCGAACGAACAAGGTCGCATCGAAGTGATGCGCCATTTTTTGCATCATTTTGCTGACGGCAGGCTGAGTGATTCCAAGATGCATCGCCGCGCGACTGAAGCTGCCCTGAATCATGACATGATGAAAAACTTGTAAAATCTCCAACTTCAATTTTGGATGTTCTTTAATCACAATCATACCTCCAACTATAACTTTAGGAATGTTAAACATATCACTGAGGAATGAGTACATCAACAATTGCTCGCTACAATTCATCTCGTTACTTTAACTTGCATGCGTATTTCACATGCAGTTTGTTTATTGATTAATACGAGAAATTAGCGACCTATGAAAAAGAAACTATTGGCTTTGAGCATTGCTATTGGCTGCTTTACGACTTCTGGCGTTTATGCTGTGGAAGATTCAAGTAAAGTGTTGGTTGAGCATGAATCCGGTCTTATGTGGGGTGAAGGTAAACGTGTAACAGTCCTGGAAAAAACAGGAATTAACCTAGCGTATACCGAGTCGAACGACAAGGTTGCTCCTGAGCTGACCAACCACTCACGTAAAATGGATCAGGCGATCATTAAAGTTGATCATAATGTCTACAAAGCTTATGGCTTCGGTGTAACAAGCCCAGTTATCATTGAAGGTGATAATGGCATTATTGTTGTCGATCCCGGTGAATCGGTAGGTCATGGTAAAGCGACGAAAGAAGCATTGCTAAAGTACACAGATAAACCGGTTGTAGGTGTTGTTTACACTCATAACCATATTGACCATGTGGCTGGTGTTCGTGGCTGGGTAACAGATGAAGAAGTCGCTTCTGGCAAAGTGAAAATTTACGCACACGACAGTTTAACGGATGCCGTTGCTAACTGGTCTTCTAATGTTGGTAACGCGATTTCTATCCGTACCAGTTACTCTGCTGCTTCCATTGTTGACAGCGCAGACCCAGCTATGACAACGATCAATGATGGACTTGGGCCAAGGTTCCAAATCGATGATGTTAGCTTTATTACACCAACCGATACTTTCGCAGAGAAAATGGAAGTAGAGCTTGATGGTGTAAAAGTAGAGTTGCATTACATCCCTTCTGAAACCAATGATGAAATTGTTGTTTACCTCCCTGAACAAAAAATACTGCATGCAGCAGAAGTTTTACAAGGCGAAAACTTCCCTAACTTGCATACTATTCGTGGTACTAAATTCCGTGATTCGACAGTGTGGTTCAAAGGTATCGATATGATGCGTGAACTCGATGTGGAAGTGATGGTTCTTGCTCATGGCCGCCCTGTAGAAGGTAAAGAAGCGGTTGATAACGTTTTAACCGCATACCGAGATGCGATTCAATACACTCATGACCAGACGATTCGTTACATTAACGAAGGATACACACCTGATGAGTTAGTAGAAGTCGTTAAGTTGCCTGAGCATTTACAAAACCACCCGTGGCTAGGCCAATTCTATGGAACCGTAGAGCACTCAGTACGCCAACTCTACGTGGGCTACTTGGGCTGGTTTGAAGCGGATCCTTGGGCGCTAGAGCCTATTGCTCATAAAGAGCGAGCGGAACGTTATGTTGAATTGATGGGCGGACGTGAAGCCGTATTAAAAGCAGCAAAATCAGCGATCGATGAAGGTGAATACACTTGGGCGGCAGAAATCCTAACAAACGTGATTCGAATTGATCATTCGGATATGGAAGCTCGTAAGCTAAAAGCACAGGCATACCGTCATTGGGGTTCGACTCTTACGAACATCAACTGGCGCAACTGGACGATGACTGCGATTGCAGAGTTAGAAAATGAAGGATTTGATTGGTCTAAGCAAGCAAATTACACCTCTCCAGATGTCGTTCAAGCGCTTCCTACCGCGAACATTTTATCTTCTTACCCAACGCGTTTGGTCGCAGAAAAAACCATCGGTGTGAACAAAACATTGGTCTTAGAGTTTACTGATACAAAAGAAACGTTTGGATTGGAAATACGTAACGGTATCACTCAGATGTATCACAAAGCGCCAAATCACAAGGCAGATGTTCACGTTAAGTTGACGCGTGAAATGATGAACAAAATCATTTTGACCGGTGATAGCAGAACGGCAATGGCTTCAGCGCTAGAAGATGGAAGCATGAAATTTGAAACGGCAGGAATGCCAGAGCTTGTTGATTTCTTAGCCTATTTCAAAGCACCAAGTAATATATCTGACCTTAAACTAATCGTTAGATAATTCTTAATTCACTAAGGCAAATAGCACGCTCAGCGTGCTATTTGATATTCGCAGATGATCTTAAATATCCGAAAATTAGCGAGTATGGTTAAACTCGGCTTATCTTTGTTATTGGGTGCTCTATTGCCGTTCAATTTAGCGCTAGCCTGTGCTTTTCATGGAAACATAGGAGCACAACTGAATAATATGGATCAATCTTATGTTGTGTTGGCTAATATTGTTCAAGCTAGAAAAGAGGGGCTGCTCGATGACAAACCTAAAAGTGAGCAAATGGTCATGTTTCTATTTAAGCAAAAGTTATTCGAGACCGGATATGAGGGTGAACTCGCATATTTGCAAGCAATAGAGGGGCATATTTCAACCTTTAGATCGAGTAATGGATTTAGTTACCAAGATGACAATGAACAACCATTAGCCATGCTCACCACAGAAATAGATGTATTGTATAACCTAATAAACAATCGTTTTTCTTGGAGCCAAGTTGAGAAGATGGAAGTAGCCACAATAACAGGTAATGACACCGTACAAGCTGACCACATTCGAGATGTTCTCAATGAAGCATTCCCGTCAGTTGAAACTTTATAGCCCAAGCGATTTATGCCGCTAATAACTTGGGCTTCAAATGACTCATATAGACGCGACTAAGTCTTTAGGGTTCGCTAGCGGCCTATTAAAAAGTAAAAAGTAAAAAGTTCGTTCTAACCAGTTTCAAATCAAAATCTATTCACAAGCCTTGGGGAATGGCTTAACTACGTGGCTACCCTTCCGTCATATTCATGAAAGGCTTTATCCTTAAAACGTCAACTTTAACAACGCCTTAAAGTTGCTTGTTTCTCAACCACTCCACACCATTCACCCACAACTACTTTGTTTAAGTAGTAATAACGCCTGCCTATACATAACCCGACAAACGAGTTGGCGTGAATGGTATGAATGTTGGCGGTATTTGCACTGCAAGCAAACACTCCGATCTTTATTCTAGTCCCATAAATCAGCACACGGAGTGAAGATAGATCTAGCAAGCTAGATTTCGAAACAAGGATAGTGACTTTCTAACTTGGGATAGAAACTATGACTATCAATGAATTAAAGCGCAGAGATTTTTTCAAAGTTATGGGAAAAGGTGCAGTTTCAGCTGCGGCAATATCTCTACCTGCTTTAGCAAATGCATCTCCTACTTCGCCAAAAACATTACCAGCAGATTACCGAACCGTTGACTCGCCACTGGATGCGACAGAGATGGCTAGCCTAATAAGAAGCAAAAAAGCCACACCAAAAGAGTTCGTACAAGAAGCGATATATAAAATTCGCCAGACAAACGATCAGGTCAATGCCGTGGTTTCTGAGTGCTTTGACTTAGCACTGGAACGCGCGGACTCGTTTAACCCTCATTCCCCCTTTGCAGGTGTCCCCTTTCTAGCAAAAGACTGTGTCGATGTGGCTGGGCTTGAATGCACGATGGGATCGAAACTAAACCAAGGCAGAAAGCCTAACAAAACCTCTTGGTTTATTCGTGCGTCACAGAATGCAGGGCTAAACACGATAGGCATGACAAATATCCCTGAGATGATGACGTTGGGATGCACACAGAATCCACTTTATGGTGCGACGCGCAACCCATGGGATTTAAGCCGAGGTGTTCATTCTTCGACTGGCGGAGGTGCAGCTGCAATCGCTGCTGGCTATGTACCCTTAGTGCATTCTACAGATGGTGGTGGTTCATCTCGGATGCCAGCTTCAGCGACGGGAATTTTTGGTTTTAAACCGAGTCGAGAGTCTTTGATTTCGGGCCTAACTGACGGCTCAACAAATGAAGATTTTACCCATCAGTCGTTTATGTCGAGAACCGTCCGTGATGCTGCTTTAGCGGTTTCAGTCACAGAGCATCACACAAAAAACAACTTTGAGACGCCTTTTCCACGAACTCCGATAGGAATGGTTAATGCTTCTCTCAACCGAAAGATAACGATTGGTGTCACCCTAAAAGATATCCACGGCAGACTTCCCGATGAAGATACGATCGCTGCTATTCGAGCTACGGCCTCGTTACTCGAAAGCCTTGGACATATCGTTATAGAAGTTGACCAGCCGATACAAGATGGCGACGTGTTCATGCGTAATTACATGGGGGTATTTGGCAACAAGATGGCAGGCTTTGTTGAACAGTTCGACCGCCTAGGTATGCCACTTGAATCAATGCCAGACAAAGTCAGTGACAACGTCGTTTATTTGGCTCGCACGATGCAAGCACGCTTAAAAGCCGAACCTAATATGTATATCGACTCCAAAGCGCGATGCCACAATTTCGCACTGACTCACAACCGAGATTTCTTTAAAACTATCGATATATGGCTGACTCCGTGTTCAAACCATATTCCTTTGGATATTGAATATTTCGACCAGAAAGCACACTCCGGTAAAGAGATATGGGCACGCTCAGAGAAGTTAATGTCTTACACGCCAATCGAAAACGTGGCTGGCAACCCTGCGATGTCGGTGCCCTTGTATTGGAACAAGCAGAATCTTCCAGTCGGCAGTCACTTTTCCGCAGCAAGAGGCAACGACCGCCTGTTATTTGAATTGGCCTATCAACTAGAAAGTGCCAAGCCTTGGGCAAATAAAAAAGCCCCAATAGCACTTTAAGAAGCAATGCGCTTTCAAGAGCTATTTATTTTCAAGAGCTATTCGATTTCGAAATCAGTTCGATTAAAAAACTATTCAGTACGAGTCTATTGATGAAACAAATTATCTCCCTATTTTTGGCAACTATGATGCTTGCTTCACCTTCATACGCAGCTTTGGCACCAAGCGAAGGTTTCAGTGGCAACATGACCTTCCTAACCGGCTTCACCGCAAACTCAAGCAACTTAGATGTTGGCCAGAGTAATCATCAATCTCAAACCGATTTAATGTCGTCTGGTGCAACTGAAGCCAATGGAATGGTCGCTATTTTGGGTTCGATGCAGTACACCTTTGGCGCTTTGAATCACAAGCAAATTTTCTTAGGCACTTCTAGAGACGACATCATTACAGGTACGTTGGCATTTGAAGTGGGCTATAGGCAGCAACTGGAGAGCGGGATGGTTATCGACTTTTCCATCTTACCAACGTTGATCTCTGGCGAGGTGTGGGATGACCCTTATGCCGTTGATTCGAAGAGAGAAGAAACCGACCTAACCGGCAACGTGGTTCGAATGCAGCTGTCTAAAATGATGGGGACTAACTTTAGTATCGATATGGCTTTTGGCGAGTCCGATGTGAAAAAAGAAAACACAGGATTAAAGGGGCTTGATTTAACGGACGAAGAGCGAGCATTAATGACGCGAGAGCGAGAGTATTTTTACCTAAAGTCGGGTTACCAGTACTTCTTAAAAGATGGGTCTGGCATTCTCACGCCTTCAATGAATGTTTTCTCGTCGAACTCTGAGGGTAATGCGTTATCGTTCCTAAGTGTTGGAGCAGAGGTGAACTTAGCGAAAAGATTCGGAAATCATGGCCTTGCTTTCACGATCAACGCAGCAAAACGCGACTATGATAAAGAGAACCCTATTTTCAATAAGACGCGTGAAGACAAAGATTTCGGTGCATTTATCGCCTATGAATATGCCAATATCTTTGATGCAAAAAACTGGTCTCTAGTATCACTATTAGGTGCAAAAACAACCACGTCGAATATTGAATATTACCAATCGTCACAATATGTGGTTTCAGTCGGTGTTGATTACAAGTTCTAACGTCTAACTGAGCTTTTCACTGCTTGTAACCAGTAAAAAAATCCTATAATTTGGGGCACATTAACGAGAAGAACACTCTTCAACAACCAGCAATAACAGGAAGTTATGGTGGAAAGTTTTAGTACTCAGTTGCCCATATTTTGGTTTAAAACTTTAGATTCAGCGATCCAAGCTAGAATTGGAGACAGCAGTGACATCTGGTCAGGGGCAGAGGTATATGAACAACTTTGCTCCGCCGAAACGATTTCGGCCCATCAGCTTCAAACCGGTATCACCAATATCTACCAACGTTTTGATCATGAACTGATCGACTTGTTTGATGAGTCAGCCCGTTACTTTGATGAGCTTGAAATGGGCGCTCCGGTCATGGCCATGCTAACCGCCCCCAATCTCTCCAGCTTTTGTGAACTACTGAGTCGATATTCGATTCATATACACCCACTGTTGAAGATATTCACTCGTGAAACCGATAAAGGTGAACTGGAACTTTGGACAGTGACACCTGAATACATTGATGAGTCAACGCTAATGACACACATTAGCTTAGGGCTCTATTTCAGCATTGTTCTCAAGCTCATTCGAAAGTACCTCAACGCGCCCATGCAAAAAGTAGCCATTCATATTAATAAGAACACCATCGGCGATGAGTTCTTGGCTATCTTCGAGCGCGTATTCAATATAGAAATGAAAGAAGGCTACCCTGCCCGATATCTCCTTTTCTCTAACGATCTGGCACAGAAGAAGCCTCGCCAATTCCAACCTGATTTTCATGCAGAGTTAGTACGAATTGCTGATCAACAGATGGAAAAGGCGTTAAAAACCAACTTAATCTACAAAGTGAACGAAACGTTTAAAGTACTTGCAGTGAAAGACACAAACCTAGATAGCGTAGCAAGCAACCTGCACATAAGTCCTCGAACCTTGAACCGTAAACTTAAACAAGAAAGTGTGAGTTTCCGTCGCTTGTTTGATAAGTATCGACTTGAACTGAGCCTGACCCTACTTAACCAAAACGACGGTAACATTACTTATGTCGCTCACGAACTTGGCTTCTCAGATTCGAGCGCATTCAGCCGAGCATTCAAAAATTGGACTGGGCACTCTCCTACCGAACTAAAATCGTAAGGTTACTTTCCGGCGAATTTGATGAAGCGAAACGAGCCGTCAGCGCATTGCATCACTCACCAAGAGGAAGCCTCAAGGTTCGAGTGTTTTTGGATTTTCTTACTGAGCATTTCAAAAATGCGGTTTAGCGATTAATCATCTCTGTTCACTTTATTAACAACCCCGGCTAACGTTATTAAAAACCACCCTTAATGGTTAGGTGAAATATTGATGAAAATTAACTCATATCAAAGATAGATAAGTTAGCTCATTAATCGTCAGACATACTCTTCCACGCGATTTATAGTACCACTCTGTAATGAAACGGTGGCTATATGACTTTTATTGAATCCTTTACCTTAATGCTTGCATTGATTTATAGCATTTGTGTTCTCTACACTAGCGGTAAAAAGCTCGGTAGCATAATAACTTCCTGCATTATCATCATTGCTGTACTTAGTGCAGCCTATTGGCCTCTGCTCATTGCCCTATCATTGGCGGTGGTTGTTATCTCTTCCGTTTTTTACTTTAAACCGACCATCATCACGGCTTCATCTAAGACAAATGTTTTGCGTCAAGTCAGCCAACACGCGATGGCACTTTCATTATTTTTAGTGGCTATCCAGTACACCCTTCACACATGGCTACTTGTTCATCAAATATCTCCGAGCTTCATGCGACCGGATGTTACGGATGCTTTCTTACCTATTGCTGCAGCTATTCAACTTAAGGCTATCTTCTCTATTGGATTTTGGGATCAAACTCACCCGGCAGGTGCAGTCATGCTCGTGACTGTGGTAGTGACTGGTATTGCTTGTAAGCGTGCATTTTGTGGTTGGATTTGTCCGTTAGGTCTCGCTGGGGAGTATCTGTATAAATTACGCTTAAAGCTCGTGAAGAAAGCGTATTTACCACCAGCTTGGATCGACTGGCCATTACGCATGATGAAGTACTTATTGTTGGCTTTCTTTACCTTTATTTCAGTCGGAATGCCTGTCGCGAGCCTGAATTATTATCTCAATGGCAATTATCATAAAATCGCTGATGTAAAAACCGCTTGGGTATTCGTTGAACCAGGAATGATTACTCTTGGTGTTTTAGCCACTATTCTATTGATGTCAGCATGGCGACAACGGGCTTTTTGCCGATATTTTTGCCCTTACGGCGCACTACTCGGGATAACAAGCCTGCTTAGCCCATTTAAAATTCGTCGAGACACTAAGCATTGTTTAAATGAAAAAGACAATCTGAATTGCAGCAAATGCACCCGTGCATGTCCTTCTAATATTATTATTCATACCGCTAAACAAATTCGAACGGATGAATGCCAAGCTTGTTTACGCTGTGTTGCAGCTTGTCCAAATAAACAGGCTCTTGGGCTAAAAACACGTAATGGTTGGCAATTGTCATCTAAGTATCTTCTCGTTTTAGTGCTAATGATTATGTTCGGCATCCCTCTATTGTCTTTTGCATTGGGTTATTGGCACAGTCAAACAAGCAATGAGATCCGTATACAATTAATTCAAATGATGGATTATCTCAGCTATTGATCTTAACTCTTTGAATCTCATAATGTGTCCAAATCCAAGTTACATCCCCCCCCAAAAAAAAAGGATTGGTATCTCTACCAATCCTCTTTAGGGGGTGTTTCGGTTTCTACCTTATGACAGGCAGATAACGCGATTACTCGTAATCAGTCGCGTACGTATCTTCGTATGTGTGCGAGTAGAATTCGAATAGGTTGCCAAACGGGTCTTCTAAGTAAACCATTTGCGCTTGTTTTAGTTCGTCTTCTGGGTGGTAACGCATGATGTCCATACGAACTTTACCGCCAAACTCTTCAACGCGCTTAATCGCTGAATGAAACTGCTCTTTTGGAAGCTGTAGACAGAAGTGGAAGATGCCTAGGCGAGAGAAGTCTACTTCGTGACGCTCTTGGCGATCTTTCATTTCGAACAACTCAACACCGATGCCATCAGATGTTACTAGGTGTGCAATGTTGAAGCCTTTGAAGCCTTCACCAAATACTGCGATACACATACGGCCGATTGCTGATTCGCGTTCTTCCATAACCTTAGTGTTGTTCATTACGATTCTTAGACCCAGAGCCTTAGTGTAAAACTCTACTGCTTGGTCCATGTCGCCTACCATGATGCCTACGTGATTCATTTTCATAACTTGCTCCAAATTCGTTTTTAATTCTGTGCTTTCCGAAGATTAGCTTCGGTATTTCGTTTCGATGGAGAGAGTATATGGAGATGCGACAATCAACTGAAATTATCATAAATTATATTAATGATAATTTTTTGTTATTTACAGGTTTAGCATCAAATCCCAGATCGCTTAAAGAAGCCATGCCTGCCCTTGCCTACTTACCTACTTACCTACTTACCTACTTACCTACTTAGATACATAAATACATAGAGGCTTACGTGAATAGAGATAAGCCGAAATAAAGAACAGCCTAAAGAGCATAGCTACCCAAATAGAACGTAGCCCTAGTTTGATAACTTCTATCGATAGCTTTTGTCGATAGCTCTCTTCTTACGAAGATAGGATTTGCCTATTGAATCTATAGAAATGTCCGATTTCACTAATTTTCGGTGCGAATGCAATATAGCTCCATCGACGCGGGATAGCGTTAAACACTACAAATTAGAAAGAGAGTCGAATCATGATCAACACAGAAATCAAACCATTCAACGCAACAGCATTCAAAAACGGCGAATTCGTAGAAATCACTGAGCAAGACGTTAAAGGCAAGTGGGCTGTATTCTTCTTCTACCCAGCAGACTTCACGTTTGTATGTCCAACTGAGCTAGTTGACCTACAAGACAAATACGCAGAGCTTCAATCTCGTGGCGTAGAAGTTTTCTCAGTATCAACTGACACGCACTTCTCTCACAAAGCATGGCACGATACTTCTGACAAAATCGGCACTATCGAATACTTCATGGTCGGCGACCAAACAGGCAACATCACCAACAACTTCAACGTTATGCGTGAAGGTCAGGGCCTTGCAGACCGTGCAACTTTCCTAATCGACCCTGAAGGCGTTATCCAAGCAATGGAAATCACAGCTGAAGGTATCGGCCGTGACGCTGAAGACCTACTACGCAAGGTTAAAGCAGCACAATACGTAGCCGCTCACCCAGGTGAAGTTTGCCCAGCTAAATGGAAAGAAGGCGAAGAGACTCTAGCGCCATCTCTAGACCTAGTAGGTAAGATTTAATCTAAGCCTATCTAAAAAGAACAAATAAAACGGTTCTACAGGCGCGCTTCGGCCTCCCTCCTAAAGGGCAGTTGCGCGCCACCCTTTCAAGCCATCAACAACACAATATTTGCCGACTTGCGCCCCCTTTTTATTTTCCTTTTTCAGCAAGAAGGTATTGGTCAATACCAAGACACCGAATTTAAGAGCAGGCACGATTATGTTAGATCAAGCAATGAAGCAGCAGCTAAAAGCATACCTAGAAAACCTAAAAACCAATGTTCAGTTAGTGCTGAGCCTTGATAGCAGCGATACCGCGAACAAACTTCAAGATCTGGCGAATGATATCGCCTCTCTCACCGACAAAATTGAAGTCACTCGCGATGATACCGCAAGTACTCGCCGCCCTATCATGCAGGTCGTAAACCAAGAGAAAGGCACTGCGATCGGTTTCGCGGGTTTACCAATGGGTCACGAGTTCACATCACTGGTACTTGCACTGCTTCATAGTGGTGGTCACCCTATCAAGCTTGAAGCTGACGTAATCGAACAAATTAAAGAACTCGATCAAGAGCTTAATGTAGAGATTTTCATCTCGCTATCATGCCAAAACTGTCCAGAAGTGGTTCAAGCATTCAACATGATGTCGGCGATTAACCCTCTAATTAAGACAACTATGATTGATGGCGCAGCATTCCAAGACGAAGTGAAGTCTCGCGATATTATGGCGGTACCGAGCGTATTCATTAACGGTGAGCTATTTGGTCAAGGACGTATGTCTCTTGCTGAGATCCTCAACAAAGTCGATTCAGGCGCAGCAGAAAAGAAAGCGGCCAACCTAAACGAACAAGCACCGTTTGATGTATTGGTTGTCGGTGGTGGCCCTGCGGGTTCTTCAGCGGCTATCTACGCGGCACGTAAAGGCATTCGTACCGGTGTGGTTGCTGACCGATTCGGTGGTCAAGTGATGGATACGATGGCGATTGAGAACTTTATCTCCGTGAAAGCGACAACAGGTCCTAAGCTAGTAGCTAGCCTTGAAGAGCACGTAAAAGAGTACGGTGTTGAGATAATGACTGAGCAGCGCGCTGCGAACATCATTGCAGCAGAAGACACAGAAGACGGCTACATCCACGTTGAGCTAGAGAGCGGCGCAACATTACGATCTCGCACGGTTATCACCAGTACCGGTGCTCGCTGGCGTGAAATGAACGTTCCGGGTGAGCAAGAGTACCGCAATAAAGGCGTCGCTTACTGCCCACACTGTGACGGTCCTTTATTCAAAGGTAAGAAAACAGCGGTTATCGGTGGTGGTAACTCAGGTATCGAAGCGGCGATTGATTTAGCGGGTATCGTTGAACACGTAACCGTACTTGAATTTGCAGACACACTACGTGCCGACCAAGTGCTTATCGACAAAGCGAACGCAACACCAAACATCGAAATCATCAAGATGGCTCAAACCACACAAGTGATTGGTGATGGCAACCGTGTAACCGGTCTGGAATACAAAGACCGCAACACCGACGAGCTAAAACAGATCGAACTTTCGGGTATCTTTGTTCAAATCGGCCTGATGCCAAACAGCGAATGGTTGAAGGGTTCGAAAGTTGAGCTGTCACCACGCGGTGAAATTGAAATTAACGCTCATGGCGCAACATCGATGAAAGGTGTGTTTGCGGCGGGCGATGTAACAACCGTACCTTACAAACAGATCATCATTGCGATGGGTGAAGGTGCGAAAGCAAGCTTAGGTGCATTTGACCACCTAATCCGTAACTCAGCTCCGGTTAAAGAGGCTGAAACCGCTTAGTCTTAAAACTTAAAAGCTTCTAGGCTTAAAAGCTTTTAACTCAAGTTCCTTAAATATTTGTTAACTTAATTCTTTACTGTTAACGACTTAGTCGACATTTAGACACCACTCCTATGGATTTAGGAGTGGTTTTTTTCTTTGTGATTTATGCCGGTTGATAAAGCATAAAGGCAACCACCATCGCTAAGCTTCCACCCAAGCAACGGTTCACAAACATCATCTGTTTTGGCGATTGCAGCAACTTTTTAAGCATGGTGCCACAGTACGCCCACACCAACATGCACGGTACACCCGTGATCACCATACCCGCGATAATGGTCACCACTTGAATCAAGTAATCGGCATTCGGGGTGATGAACTGTGAAAACACAGTTAATGAAGCAATCCAACCTTTAGGGTTCAACACCTGCACCAACACGCCTGACATAAAGCCCGAGCGATTGTCGGTAGTGCTTTCTTCGATTTGCATATTCGCAATCGACCACGCCATGAACAGCAAATAAGCCGCACCCGCGTATTTCAAAATGTTGTATAGCTCTGGGTAAAGGGTAAATAGGCTCACCAAACCGACACTGGAACCGGCCAGTACAATGATGATGCCAACAGCGTTTCCAGAGATAAAAGGTAAAGTCGCAGCAAACCCATAACGACTTGAAATCCCAAGTAATGCGATATTGCCTGCCCCAGGTGTAATTGCAATTGATGTTGAAAATAGCAAGAACGCCAGCATTAATTGAGAGCTCATTTCCTCTCACTCCTAATAAGTAAAGTATTTATAGGGAGAGAGTTTACAGATTCGACTAGGAATTAAATTGCTATATAGGCTAATATTAATCCAAATTTGAGCAAGACTTTTCTAAAATAGCCATGAAACAGAAAGAATCCACCAAAGAAGTGTTAGATGACACAGATATC
This sequence comes from Vibrio sp. QJM3NY_15, assembly GCF_057785995.1. Classification (NCBI taxonomy): domain Bacteria; kingdom Pseudomonadati; phylum Pseudomonadota; class Gammaproteobacteria; order Vibrionales; family Vibrionaceae; genus Vibrio; species Vibrio sp. QJM3NY_15. The sequence continues at coordinate 1,067,150 of NZ_CM173517.1, read as the reverse complement.
GCCATCTTAGAACATATCCAACAAGACGGACGCATGAGCAACAGTAAGCTCGCAGAGAAAGTGAACCTCAGCGAAACGCCATGTTGGCGCCGTTGGAAACGCATGGAAGAAACGGGCTATATCGATGGTTACGCCGCGAAGCTAAACCGCAAAAAGCTTGGTTTTCATGTAGCTGGTTTTACTCTTGTGACCTTGGGTAACCATGAAGTTGAAAACACGGAACCGTTTGAAGAGTTTGTCGAAGTAACCGATTGGATTCCTATGTGTCACTGTATTGCAGGTGGTGCCGACTATATGATTCAAGTGCTAGCGAAAGATTTGGAAGAGTACTTTGAGCGTATTAGCTCGATCAGGCGAGTAAAAGGCGTGAGTGCGATTCAGTCCAATATCTCGGTTAAAGAGTTGAAAAACAGCTATAAGCTCCCTCTTGGAGAATAATCTTGCTCCCAGTTGATAAGCAGTCGTCTTGCAACAAAAAATGATACTTAAAAGCCCAGCCACCTTAGAGTCTTAAAGTCTTAAAGTCTTAAAGTCTTAAAGTCTTAAAGTCTAACGATGCTGGGCTTTGATATTGAGCCTAATTAATCGGTTTGATGGCTACTCACATGGCGCTGCAAGGTGAATTAGAGCAAGGCCACCGAGTGAGGTTTCACGATACTTCTTGTTCATGTCTTTGCCCGTTTGATACATGGTCGCGATAACCTTATCCAATGAGATCAGGCTTTTACTGTTACGTTTGAGTGCCATTCGTGAAGCATTAATCGCTTTCATCGAGCCCATCGCATTACGCTCAATACATGGCACTTGTACCAATCCGCCAATCGGGTCACATGTCATACCCAATGAATGCTCCATCGCAATTTCTGCCGCAATGCAAATCTGCTCATTACTGCCACCACGTAAAGCGGTTAAACCCGCCGCCGCCATAGAAGACGAAACGCCTACTTCACCTTGGCACCCCACTTCGGCACCAGAAATAGAAGCGTTGGTTTTGTACAAAATACCAATCGCGCCCGATACGGCTAAGAAATCTTTTAACTGCTTAGTATCCAACTCTTTAATGAAGCGATGGTAATACATCAATACGGCTGGAATAACGCCCGCGGCACCATTAGTTGGTGATGTCACGACTTGGCCGCCAGCCGCATTTTCTTCACTCACCGCAAAGGCGAACAAGTTAATCCAATCCATGATTTCCATTGGATCGTTTTCAACGGCCGCATTCGCTTCAAGCTTCTTCAACAAGTTTGGAGCACGACGAGTGACGTTCAAGCCACCATCAAGAATGCCTTCAGTTTCAAAGCCACGCTCCATACAACGAGTCATTACTCGCCAGATTTGATCGGCCTTTTCTGAAATAGCATCCGCGCTTTGGAAAGCCGATTCATTTTGTAGAATCATGCCACCCAAACTCATGCCGTTTTGATCCGCCTGAGCAAGCATTTCATCGGCACTGCTGAATGGGAAGGTGACTTCGACCGATTGGGTTTTGGTGCCATTTTGCAGTTCATCCGCTGTCGCAATAAAGCCACCACCAATCGAGTAATAGGTTTCATCAACAATCACATTACCGCTATGGTCAAACGCGGTAATCATCATGCCGTTTTCATGCAAAGGCAGATTGTCTTCATGAAATAGCATGTCGGTTTGGTAGTTAAAGCCAATGGTGTGACTGCCACTCAGCTGCATTTCACCACTGTTGATAGCAAGGCGCATCGCTTCATTAGCGCTGGTGATTTTAATGGTGTCTGGCTTATTGCCAAGTAAACCCAAGATGGTTGCTCTGTCAGTGTGATGCCCTATTCCGGTTAACGATAACGAACCATATAAATCAACTTGAACACGAACGACTTCTGCGATCCTATCGGCGATTAATTGTGTGAAATGGAAACCCGCAATCATTGGGCCGTTGGTGTGTGAGCTTGAAGGGCCAACACCAATTTTATAGATATCAAAAATGGACAGCATAGATTTACCTGTTAAAAATTAACCAGTTGAGAAAGTTTACTCATTAAGAAAGAGCGGCATAAAGCCAATCAGGGATAACAGTACAAGCAGCAATCGTCACAACAGCAAATACCAACAAGCCGTAATGACTCGCCGTAGGCTTAGCGAACAAATGCTTCTGCTTGGCAATAAATTCGTTTTGTTGCTCGGTCACTTCTCCCCAGAAACGACTGACGACAACACCTAACACTAAGAAAACCACAGTGCCAATCAAGGCAAACCAAGGCCAAGAGATGCCACTGTATTTGGCAATGAACACCACAGCTACGCTGCCAATACTGCCTGCAATCACCCCTTTCTCATTCGCTTGTTTGAAGAACAAACCCAGGATGAAAGAGCCAAGGCGAATACCGACAAAAATGGAAGTTAGACTAGCAATAGTTTTGAGCACAGATTCGTTAGAAACCGCCATCAAAGCCGGTACTACAACTGAAGCCGCTGCGACAAGGCTCATTTTTCTTGCCACCGATTCATAATGTGCATCGGAAGCTTTCTTACGGAAAAATCGCTTATAGAAATCGAACGTTGCCACTGTCGCCATTGAGTTATAAGTGGAATCCAAGGTCGACATTGCCGCTGCCGAGAGTGCTGAAATCACCAAACCAACAACGATTGGGTTGGTATGATTAAACACAAAATCGAGAATCACTTCGTTGCTGTTTTCAAAGCTTTGGTCTTGATAAAAGACACTCAGAAGAACGCCCATTACAGAGAAAAACAGGTAAATAAAGAACGCGCCGTAACCACAAAGCAGCATGGATTTTTGTGCCGTCTTAACGTTCTTGGTCGCCAATGTTCTTTGAATAATCAACTGATTAGTGCCATACACACTCAGGTGTAAGAAGCTCACAGCCACTACACCTGCCCACAATGTGGTATCAACACCCAAGTCAAAATCGAGGTTGATGATATTCAGATGTTCAGGAGACAACACCTCCCCTGCATCAATCTTCATCAGCAATAAAGCAAAGATCGCAATGCTGCCTATGATCAGCACCGCCGACTGCAACATGTCTGTCCATATGACCGTCGAGATACCGCCCGCATAGGTATACAAAGCGGTAAATAAGCTGATGTAGATAATCGCTTCGGAGATGCTTACCGGCAGCACTTGCACCAAGATCAGTGCAACTGCATATAAAATCACCCCTGCCGAAATACACTGAACCACAATAAACACGATAGAGTTGATCGTGCGAGCAACAACGCCAAAGCGGTGCTCTAGGTATTCATAAATCGAAGTCAGGCCGAGTTTGTAAAACACCGGGACAAAGAAAACCACAGCAAAAAAGATCACTATTGGGTAATTCAAATGGACGCTCATCGCTTCCATGCCTGAGCTATAAACCCAACCCGGCATACCCACGAACGTCATCGCACTGATGTAGGTTGCAAGAATCGACACACCTGCCGTAAACCAACCAAATTGCTTTCCGCCCGTTGAGAAATCGCCACCAACGCTATAACGCTTATTCACTAAGTAACTGATAAATAGAGTAGTTAGTACATACAAAGCAATAACCACAAAACTTGAGTACGTAACCATTTTTAGATTCCGTTTATTATATTTCGCAATTCATTCGCCGCCAATAGTACTCAAAAATGGATATTTTCCCTCAAAAACCCACAATAAGTGTGAGTATTGTCACTAAGATAGATGATTAAACACTCTAAATGCCCAAAAAGTCGCAAAACGACGATCTAATGAGATCAAGATCACTAAAATACACTAAATGGGTACGCACTCATTTTAAAATTGACTTTGATCACGGATCTAATAACCACAAAAATTCTATTATCTCTCCCGAAATGAAGATGGTGTGGTGATATTCAATAACCGTCACACAATAATCGAAACTAAAAACACCCTATAAAAAATAAAGGTTTATCGGTCATGACTACTAAAAAACACATGAGCGAAGTTCCTATGATTCAAAGGGTAGCTGCTTATCTTGCAATTCTAGTTGGCTACTTTTTCTATTGTTATAACTTTGTAATTATTGACTACGTACGCCCATACATCGTTGATGCGTATGATGGTATTAACTTGGCGGATACCGCTCAGTTCTATACATGGCAATCGGTTGGTGCACTTATTGGTGCTCTAAGCTGTGCATGGGTGGCATCAAACTTTGGTAAGAAATCGACTCTTATTGTCATCACTGCACTGAACGGTGGCGCAACCATCATCAACATGATGTTTACTGACTACGCCATGTGGGCAGCAATGCGTTTCATCATCGGTATTTCTTTAGGTGGCTACTTCACCGTAGCAGTAAGCCTGATGATCGGCCTCTTCACACCAAGCGTTCGCGGTAAGTTAACGGCATTCGCTTCTTCTATGTTCTCGGTTGCCCTAATGGCAATGGGTGCATACGCGGCGTTCATTTCTAGCATCGATGCACCTTGGCAGAGCCTAATGTGGGTGGGTGGTATTCCTCCTCTCGTTGCTGCTGCACTGATGATCTTCATCCTGCCTAGCGACAAGAAAGTGATCGCTTACGGTGAAGAAGATCAAGCCGCGGCTGAAGCATCGAATAAACCAGCGAAGAAAGGTTCTTGGGGTGAAATGCTAAGCGCGCCTTACCGCAAGCTAACCATCACTTGTCTACTACTGGCTGGCCTTAACTTCTATGGCTACCAATTCTTCTCTGGCTTCGTGACAACGTACCTGAAAGAAGTTCGCCAATTTGACGGTTCAACTATCGGCATCATCTTCTCTATCTCAGCATTCGGTTCTCTATTCGGTGCTTGGGTGTGGGGTGCAATCGCCGACAAATACGGCCGTAAAGTGAACGCGTTTGGTTTCATTCTTGCGGGTGTCATGGCTTCAGTATTCTTCGTTGCACCAAGCGACGTGATGATCGGCAGCCTAAACATGCTGGCTATCCTAGGCCTTATCTACAACTTCGGTCTGTCTGCTTCTGCGGTATGGGGTGGCTACTTCTCTGAGTTGTTCCCTGCTCACCTACGTAGCTTCGGTGCAGCACTCTTCCACGGCGGTCGTATCATCGGCATGTGGGCACCAATGGTGTTGGTATTCATCCAAGAGCGCAGCGACCTTGCGACAGCAATGTGGGGCTCGCCAATCGTATGGATTCTAGCTGGTCTACTGTGGCTATCTCTACCAGAAACATTGAAAGGCGGTATTTTCGACAAGAGCAAAAAAGCGGAAACAGCTAAAGCTTAATCCCCTTTATTTGAACGCCTCTAAAGACGCAAATAAACATCAATCCGGCTGAGCAGTCAGCCGGAAACAAAATCCAAATCGAGTCCTGTTCCGAATGTTGACTCGACAACAAAACGAGAATTAATTATGTCTAAATATCAAGAAGCTAAACGCATTGTTCGTGACTACTTTGACGCAATGGAAAACGCTACTCACGAAAACGTTGCTGAAGTTTTGAAAGCACACACGTCTGAAGATTACTTATGGCGCGGTGTTTACCCATTCCGCGAGCAAGAAGGCGCTCAAGCTGCGGCCGACGTATTCTGGGCTCCAATGATGAAATCAATGACACGCATGCAGCGTCGTCAAGATATCTTCATCGGCGGTAACAACGAAGTTAACCCAGATGAGATTTGGGTAATGAGCATGGGTCACTTCATGGGTCTATTCGACGCTGAATACCTAGGCATGCGCCCTACTGGCAAGATAATGAACGTTCGCTACGCAGAGTTTAACTGTGTTGTTGATGGCAAAATCACTAAGACAGGCCTTTTCCTAGACCTTCTAGGCATGATGGACCAAGCGGGTTGCTACCCACTTCCACCATCAACAGGTAAGCACTTCGTATACCCTGGTCCACGTAACCACGATGGTCTGCTATTCGAAGACGCGGCTCCAGAAGAAGGCGTTGCGACTCTTGCTCTTGTAAACAAGATGGTTGATGACCTGTCTGCTCTTAACGACAGCGGCGCGATGGGTTGCCCACCAGAAGTGCTTGCGAAGAGCTGGTCAAAAGACATGATTTGGTACGGCCCATGTGGTATCGGCGCGTCTTACACGATTCCTCGCTACCAACAACAGCACCAACTTCCTTTCCGTAACAACCTGAAAGACAAGAAGTTCAACGGTCACGTTTGTCGTTTCGCTGAAGGTAACTTCTCTTGTTTCTTCGGTTGGCCAAACCTATCAAACACACCAACAGGTGGCTTCCTAGGTATGACTGGCGGCGAAGTACGTGCAAACATGCAAGTGGTTGACGTTTACTACCGCGACGGTGACAAACTGTCTGAGAACTGGGTGCTTATCGACCTTCCTTACTGGCTACAACAGCAAGGTCTGGATGTGTTCGAACGCACTTCAACCATCATGAACCCAACGCTTTAATAAAAACGCTTTAATAAAAACGCTTTAATCCTAGCGATAATAGCCAAAAGATAGAAACCAAACAGTAGCAACCTAAGTCGACATCTAATTTGGGTTGCTATGACTTGCTAGGCGTTCCTTCTCGCGCCTAGCAAGTGATCCACCAACTAATCAATGATCCACTAAAGAATCAATGCTTCACCGATCAATATTGCTCCACCAATAATTGAATCAAATAGTGCCTCATGGATGGGGTACATCCTGCCAAACCAATACTAATAACGGGCTTGAAAGCACGGTGGCTTTCTACGGCCTGAATAAAGAGAACAACAATGAACAAGTCGATACTTTCTGCAGTGATCCTGACGGCACTTACATCAAGTTCAGCTTTTGCTGCACACACTTTTACCAATGACGCGGGCGATAGCCTTACTTTAGACGGTCGTTTTGACGTTCGTTACCAAGACAAAGGCGGCGACCATAACGGCGAATGGAACAGTGGTAGTTCTCGTTTCGGCCTTAAAGGTCAAATGGGACTAGATAACGGTTGGACTGGCTTTGGCCATGCCGAATGGGGTTACAACTCAGGTGCTAACGGCGACAATATTTACGACCGACTTCTATACGCTGGCGTAGAGCACGAGAAATACGGCAAGATCGCAGCAGGTACTAAGCAGTGGTCTACCTTCTACGATGTGGCTTGGTTTACCGATATGGGTCGTGTGTTTGGTTCACGTGGTTCTGGTTACTACAACCTATCTGACTGGGGTATTTCATCAGGCACAGGCCGTGCTGAAAACTCGATAACTTACCGCAACAACATTAACGACAACTGGAAATACGGCTTCACTTACCAAACAACTCGTGAAGATGTCGCTGTATCAACAAGATTCAACCAAACGAATTCAGATACTGTTACGCTGAAAAACGGTATCGGTGCTTCAACGCTGTACACCATTATGGATGGCCTAACGATTGGTTTAGCGTACCATCAGAATGAGTTTGATGATGTGGATAGCACAGTTCAAAACATCAAAGATGGCGACACACAACGCATAGGTTTATTAGGTGTGAACTACACTAATGATGGGCTATTTGTTGGTTTCACCTACAGCCAAGGTTCAAACTGGGAGACCACCAGCCAATCTGAATTCTACGACCACCGTGGTGCTGAATTCTTCACCTACTACCACTTTGAAAATGGTCTACGTCCAACCTTTAACGTTAACTATTTAACGGATACAGACGACAACGCAAATGGCTATGAGCGTCAGCTTATTATCCCTGGCCTTGAGTACCACTTTAAGAAGAACAAGTTCTTAGTATGGACGGAGTACCAATTCGACAACGGTAAAGATTCATACAATGGTGTGAAATACGAAAACAACGATGATCAGTTCGCGGCCGGTATTCGTTACTACTTCTAATGGCTAGTGACTTATGGCTTAGCGGCTTAGCAACATGTCACTCCATTTGTGGGTAAACTTGTAATCTAAAGCTCTGCTCTCACGCAGAGCTTTTTAGTCACTGTCTCTGTAATCATACTTTTTTACCAATACAGAGAATGGGTTATACCCAACATCAAATTCAAAACAGTCATTATTCCTTATTTTTCATATCATTCCTTGTTATTGCTTTATGAGTACGTACCTAATTATGGTATCCTGTGCGCAGTTAATTTGGTTCAAAAGTATGGTCTATGAGCTCTCCAAAACACTCCATGGCGTCAAAGCAAACCGTCACCTCTAAAGATGTCGCTAAGCTGGCTGGCGTTTCTCAATCAACGGTATCTCGCGTATTTGTACCGGGCAGTTCGGTGTCTGAAAAGACCAAGCAGAAAGTGTTCGATGCAGCAAAATCGTTGAATTATCGCCCCAACGCCTTTGCCCGTAGTCTGACGACAAATGAATCCAAATTGATTGGCCTAGTTTTTCCTGACGCTGACTACCCTATCCATATGAAAACCCTACAGCTTATCTCCACTGAGCTACAAAAACAGGGTTACTCTGCGGTATTGATTCCTTGGCAAGTTGATGGAAACGACAACCACTCTATTCCTAATATCTTCCAATACCGAGTTGATGGCGTGATTGCGGCTTCTGCGACATTCAATAAGTCGCTTTATGAAGAGTGTGAAGAGTTCGACATCCCTATCGTCCAGTTCGCACGTGTTGTTGAAGGGACTAAGAGTAGCCATGTGGTGAGCGACAACTACGCCGCAGGCCAAGTTGCCGCTCAACATTTTCATAGCGTGGGAACGAAATCAGCGGTTTACCTGACCGGTAACGTACCGACCTACACCAACGGCGAACGCGAGGCAGGCTTTTGCTCAGAATTCGAAGACCTAACGGGCAAACAAGCTCGTGTTATTGAAGCTGATTATGACTACCTTGATTCACTGGATACTATTCGCGCCCTATTTTCAGAACCCACACACCCGCAAGCGATTTTCTGTGCGACAGATAACCTAGCAATGGCAGTGATGGATGTGGCGCGCTTAGAGTTCAACCTGCGTATTCCAGAAGATCTGCAAGTAGTCGGTTTTGATGATATCCCGCAGACTCAGTGGTTGAACTATCAACTCACGACCTTCAAGCAAGATTTCAGACGCCTTGCACGTGAGTCTGTGAAAATTGTGGTTAGTCAAATTCAAGAGCAAGACACGAGCTTGGTTAAGTTGATGGTGCCAGTGAAGTTCATTGAACGAAACACCACGCTGAAATAGAACCAGCATTAAGACGCATTCCAATAAAAATCCCGCTCAGTGTGAGCGGGATTTTTTATGATATTTAACTAGTTACCTACACCGCCGGTTTTCTCTGCCGGAGATTCAGGCGTAACGGGAGGCCACTCTTCGAAGGTTGCTAAGTGTTGCTGAATAGCGGCTTGAGCAGGACCAAACGCCCACATTTTCTGCCCCATCCACTTCAAGTACATACCTGATTCTTCAGCTGCTCGCTCGTATGGGTCACGACGTAAGTTGAACAGTAACGGAGCATTGAGTTCTTCTTTCGGACCACTCCAACCGTGATTCTGTACCACGAAGTGCGCTTTCCAATCTCCCACTCGAACTGCTTGTAGCTTGTCTCGTTCGTAGTAGTAAATTTCTTTACGATTCGACTCACCTTTTTCCGTCAACATATCGACTTGGTTGTAACCATCTAAGTGCGCTTTAAAGCCATCGTGACCTTTCAGCATTTTCTCTTTTAGATCTGTAGGGCCACCCGCCGCTGCAATCAGCGTTGGTAACCAGTCCATGCCGTCAAAGATGCCATTGCCAACGCTGCCCGCTGGGATTTTGCCCGGCCAGCTAACCAGTGCTGGTGCACGAACGCCACCTTCCCATGTTGTCCCTTTTTCACCGTGGAATGGGGTCATACCGCCATCTGGCCATGTCATGATTTCAGGACCATTATCGGCCGTGAAAATGATGATGGTGTTGTCTGCAATGCCGAGCTCTTCCATTTTGGCGAGCATTTCTCCGACATGATCATCAAGATCTTTCATCACCACTTCTTGCAGTCCCCAACCATTCTGACCAAGCATGGCTTCATACTCTTCAGAAAGATGCGTCCATACGTGACCTCGTGATGGGCAATACCAAGTAAAGAATGGCTTATCCGCTTCAACCGCTCTTTCAATGAAGTTAATCGTGTGTTTGTTAACTTCGTCATCCAGTGTACGCATACGTTCAATCGACAGTGCACCATCATCTTCAATGGTTTGACCGCCCTTACCGTCCGATTTTGCGTAGATCACGTTACGAGGCGCAAAGGCATCTAACGATCCATCTTTAGGCCAATCTGGATCTTCGGTGTATTCCATCGCATTCAAGTGATACAACCAGCCCCAATACTCATCAAAACCATGCATTGTCGGTAAGAATTCATCTCGGTCGCCTAGGTGGTTTTTACCAAACTGCCCAGTCATGTAACCCATACTCTTGAGCATTTCAGGAAGCGTTGGGGTATCTGCGCTTAAACCTACAGGGCCACCTGGTAGCCCAACAGAGTGCATCCCTGTTCGCACCGGTAACTGCCCAGTTAAGAATGCAGAACGACCTGCTGTACATGAAGGTTGAGCGTAATAATCGGTGAGTAACATGCCCTTTTCGGCAATGCTGTCGATGTTCGGCGTTTCGCTGCTCATCACACCGTTATGATAGGCACTCAGGTTCGAAATACCGACATCATCGGTAAAGATAACAAAGATATTTGGCTGCTCTTGAGCTGACCATGCCGATAGCGAAAAGCTACTCAACACACTCAGGATAAGAAGATGGAAAATCCTTTTCATACAATGTCCTTATACTGTTTCAGATTGCTCTTTATGAATCATTTTTAAACCGACTAAACCGAAGCCCAACTCCAAGACTAGATAGACGAAAAGTAGCCAATGAGGCATGCCATCTAATACCAAGCTAATGACTCGGCCAGCAGCCAAACCCAACATGAAAACCACCAAGCTATAGAGCGCTGGTAGTCGATACTTTTTGAACAGTGCGCCAAGCACCCAAAATAACGCCAGTGCCAAGTACAACCCCATCACAGCGCGAAAGATATGAGTCACGTTGATCGGACTCGCGTCGATTTCAAATAGGTAGTTCAGAGAAATAACCGGTGCATAACCGTAAGACAGAGCGATGGGTGTTAAGCCCACAACCGCGACTAACAAGAAAATACTTTGTGGCTTCATACCCTTCTCTCAAAATTTGGCTCTTTAAAAAAAACATAGTCTACAATCAGGGATATACAAGTTGCATATGTGGAAAGTGGATAGTTAGAACAGGCATTCATAATCGTGCTATTTCAAATCGAATATAGGGATATCAATATGGCTAAGTGGCGTTACTTAATCGCATCAATGTTAGTGGTCAGCTCAACCGTTAATGCTCAGGAAGCGAGCTCTGAAACAAGTACAAAAAAATGGCAACACAGTATTGAAATCTATGCTCAGGCTTTGAATATTCGAGGCAACAGCACGATCGGTAGAATCTCAACAGATGTAGACGTTGATCCTGCATTCATCATGGATCATATCGACATGGGGGCCATGCTTCGCCTGGAAGGAATTTATGACAATCAATGGGGTTACTACCTTGATTACAGTTACATGAAATTAAGTGGGAAAACAGATTCTGTACTAGACATAAACAAAAACATTTTGAAAGGCAATGTCGATATAAGACAAGGCGTTTTAGAGGCTAAGGGCTTCAAACGCTATCAATATGATATCGGGATGATTGATTATATGGTGGGGATACGTTGGTGGGACAACGATATTGATACAAGGCTCTATGGTTCCAAAGGAAATGTGGATTTACGTAAATCACTCAATGAAGATTGGATCGATTATCTTGTAGGTGTTCGATGGACCAAAGAACTCAACAAAAGTTGGACAGTACATACCAGCCTAGACATGGGGCTTGGCAGCGACACTGACTTTACCAGTTCTTTGCTAACAGGAGTTCGTTATCAAATTAACGACTGGTCAGATTTAAATCTCGCTTACAAATCCACTTGGGTTGATTACGAAAATAAAGGCACTTTTGAATACGATACTGCCACACAAGGCTTCTTGGTGGGTTGGGCAGCTCATTTTTGATTAGAGAGTCAGGATATTAGAAATTTAGGTAAGCCGGATTCATGGCTTACCTTTCAAATGAAGTCTACCTTTCAAGAAAAGCTGCTGGTGACTTACTTATTGATTCACAGGGTGTGGCACAACACATTCTTGTTTCATGATCTTGAGGCCAGCATCAAGCGTTTCTGCCCACGCTTGCTCAACTTGCTCGTTGTAATGCGGGTCGTACTTTTTAACGGTGTTGAGCAACGAATTAAACCACTCATTTAGCTCTTGTTCTGAGATATCCATCCCCAAATCTTTGTGCCTTTTGCCTAGCCTCTTAACCGAGTTTCTCACGCTTGATAAACCTGACGAGTTATAGATTAGGATAATAGAAGCTTTGAGCATCTTGGTTTGTTGCTCTAATCCAATGCTTTCAAATCGTTCTGAAAACCTAGGGTTATGCTCACAAAAATCAGCCAAGAAGGTTTCTAAAAATTCTTGGTCGATCCTGCAGCGCTCAAAGCTCTCATAAAACAGTTCGTTTGGTGACATCTGACAGATCCTTTGCAATATTTGTGAGTCTTCAGGAAAACTTACAAGTTCAGAGCCGTGATTCACAAACTCTGAACAATCAATACGATCTAATTATACGCCACTATGGCATAAAGTGAGTTGCACAGATCTTGTTTCCATCAGGATCTCGCAAATAGGCCATGTAAAGACGACGTTCGTCAGAGCCTCTCGCACCGGGGCCGTTTTCAATACTTGTGCCGCCATTTTCTACGCCAACACGGTGCCACTCATCCACAACTTCAGGTGAAGACGCTAGAAAACCCACCGTCATGCCATTGCCGTGCGTTGCTGGCTGACCATCAATCGGTTTGGTTAAACCTAATACACCCGTTTGGCTAACGTAAACACAGCGTCCTTTTGGATCAACGGAGCCTTCGTTGTAACCAAGCACCTTCATAATTGGATCATAGAAAGACTTCGCGCGTTCAATATCTTCGGTACCGAGAAAAACATGGCTGAACATAACTAACCTCTTCTTTTATTGAAAGAACCACCTAAACTAGACCTTCTACTTTGTTTTGTCTAGCCGTGAGATTTCGTCATAACTGTTGCTTGATCCATTGAGCGAACACTTGGAACTTGGTTCGCTGGTCCATCCCTTTCGGGCACACCAAATCATACCCCTTTCCTGATTCGATACTCATAAATGGTGCGACCAACAGTCCTTGGTCAATCTGTGGTTGCATGAACTCTAGGCGCCCCAAAGCTACTCCCATCGACAATATTGCAGCATCCATTGCCAAGCGATTATCGCTGTAATAATCACACTGCAAAGTACAGTCAACATCGCCTTGTGCTTCTTCCAACCAACGTTGCCATGCGGTGATATCACCACTGTGTATAAAGCGCGCTTGTTCTAAACGATCAACACCCTTTTCAAGATTGAGTTTTTGCGCATATTCAGGGCTACAAACCGGTGTTCTCACGCCTGTAAATAACCGCTCACTATAGTGATTCGGATAGTGACCTTCGCTATAGAAAATTGCCACGTCATAAGGTTCAAACTGGAAATCAGATTGGTTCTGTTTGGTTTGTAATTTGATGCTTAAATTTGGATAGAGTTTTCTAAATCCTGGCAGGCGTGGCATCAGCCAAGAAGACGCGAAATAAGGCGACGTAGCGATATACAATTCGCCGCTCAGCTCTCCGGTTTTGATGTCCGTTAGCTCCGAGAATATCGACTCAAACGAGATGTTGAGCATCGACAACACACGCTGTCCCTCGGGCGTTAATTCGAGCTTACGAGTTTTACGAATGAACAAGTTGAACTTCAGCTGTTGCTCTAACTTTTTAATGCGATGGCTCACTGCCCCTTGAGTCAAACAGAGTTCATCAGCCGCCTGCGTGAAACTCAAATGTTTGGCTGCAACACTAAAGGTATGCAGCAGCGACAGCGTTTGTTGGCGATTTTCGAACAACCCCATGGATTAACCTCATTAATTCATATCTCATCATTACTGGTTTGATGGTGTGCGTAACCATCGTATAGATTAAACCACGTAATCTACAAAATAAATGGTGAGCAACATGAAACAGAATCAAAAACTCAAAGTTGTCGTAATTGGTGGTGGCTCAAGTTACACCCCGGAACTCATTGAAGGTCTCCTTAATCGTCATCACGAACTGCCGATCTCTGACTTATGGTTAGTCGATATCGAAGAAGGGATGGACAAGGCAAAAGTGATTGCGGATTTAACCAAGCGTATGATCAAAAAAGCCAACTGCGACATCGCTGTTCACCTCACTACAGATAGACAATCTGCCCTAATCGACGCTGATTTCGTATGCTCACAGTTTCGAGCAGGTCGTTTGGAAGCAAGGCTGCGAGATGAGCGAATCGCATTGAAATACCGCATGATTGGCCAAGAAACGAATGGCTTAGGTGGTTTCTCAAATGCCTGTCGCACTATCCCAATTGCGCTAGAAATTGCCAAAGAGATGGAAACACTCTGCCCAGACGCTTGGCTTCTCAACTTCACCAACCCGTCAGGCATGGTGACCGAAGCCTTGATTAAACACTCAACCATCAAGACGGTTGGCCTATGCAATGTGCCCGTCAACATGGAACGTGGCGCGGCTGAAATGTTAGGTGCAGAACGTGCCGACATTACTATGCAAATTGCTGGCTTAAATCATTTAGTGTGGGCGAGAAAAGTGCTTCATGAAGGCAAAGACAAACTCGGTGAGGTGATTGATCAGTTACTCGGTGGTAACGACCAAATGATGCCGAAAAACATTCCTCCCTTTGAATGGGATGGCGAGCTGATTCGATCATTGAACCTCGTGCCATGTGCCTACCTACGCTACTACTACCAATCACGAGATATTCTCGACAAAGAGTTCGCAGCTTCAGAGAACAGTACCAACCGAGCAGACCTTGTCGCTAAGGTAGAAGAACAACTGTTAGCGATCTATCAAGACCCGATGTTAGACACCAAGCCTCAGTTGTTAGAAGAGCGAGGTGGTGCGTACTACTCTGAAGCAGCTTGTGAGCTAATGAGCAGTATTCACAACAACAAACGTTCTATCATGCACGTCAACACTCGTAATAACGGTGCGATTCAAGGCCTTCCTGACGACTGCGCAGTTGAAGTGAGTTCGGTGATCACCAGCAGTGAGATCCTGCCATTGAATGTCGAACCTTTTGATAGCGATACTCTACGCCTCATCCAGCAAATGAAAGAGTTTGAAACACTCACCGTGAAAGCCGCAATGACGGGCGATATCGCCATTGCCAAGCGCGCATTGATTCTCAACCCTATTGTCGACAGTGGCTCGCACATCGATGAAGCATTACAAGAAACCATCCGTGAAAACTTAGACTTCATGCCAGCCTTTGCTCACCGATTGAAGCTAGATTGACCTGCAATTAGATAGAAAATCAACTGACATTGAGCACAAGACAACCAACCTTTGCCGCACTGATGAATAACGCATAGAAACTAAGTAATAAGAAGGCTAGCGATGAAACTGATCTTAAATGCCGATGATTTCGGGCTCACAGAAAGTGTTAACCACGGCATCGTCGACTGCTTACAAGCAGGAATGGTCAAGTCGACCACTATCATGATGAATCAGCCGGGCACACAACACGCTGTGGAGCTTTATCACCAAGGGAAAGTCCCTGAGGTTGGTTTGCACTTTACCGTTACTGCAGGAAAACCCCTGACGCCACCTGAGCTTGTTCCTAGCTTGGTGGATGCTCAAGGCAACTTCTTAAACAACGTCACTCTGTTCGATAAAGGCGATGTCGTCGAAGAGCAAGTGACACTTGAGCTCAACGCTCAATATCAATCGGCCATCAACGCAGGATTAACGATCAACCACATCGATAGCCATCACTTTGGTGGTGTATTTAAACCACTCAAAGCGGCGTTTACTCGCACCGTCAATCAGATTGGTCTTCCGGTCAGACGAATCGATAACATCTTGAGTGGCCAAGATTCACTAAAAGTCGCCACACCCGACGCTTTTGATATGCGATTTTTCGATGACGGCGTATCACTTGCTCGTTTACAAGATTTACTGCTGAGCTATCAAACCGTAATGCCGAAAGGGGTTGTCGAATTGATGTGTCACCCATCGCTTTCTGTCACTGATGAGCTTAAGTCATTATCTGGTTATCATGACAAGCGTGTTGAGGAATACCAACTTCTCACTAGCTCTGCACTAAAGCAGTGGCTAAACGACCATCAGATAGAGTGTATTGGATTCGACGATCTCAGATAGGGAACCTTGATTCAGGGCTAATCAACAATGCGTTGTGCGCCCTGCCCTTGGTCATGCAGAATATCTTCAGGGTTCAGCAATTGGCATTTCTGCATACTCAAACAACCACAACCGATACAACCAGTTAGGTTTTCTTGTAGCGATTTAATCTGCGCCATCTTACTGTCCAGTTGCCCCTGCCATTTCTTCGCGACTCGCTCCCAATCTCGCTTAGTCGCGGTCTGGTTCATTGGTAAAGTAGACAACTCTTCGGTGATCTCTTCGAGCGTGAAGCCTATCGACTGCGCCACTTGTATTAGCGCGATTCGGCGCAGCATCGCCGACTGATAACGACGTTGATTTCCGTTAGTGCGAATCGAAGCAATCAACCCCTTGGTTTCATAAAAGCGCAGCGCTGAAGGAGCGACACCGCTTCGCTCTGACAGCTGACCAATGGTGAGGTATACAATGTTTCTCATGTTGTTTTACTTCCTGTTTAAATAGCCATTTCGTCCTGATACTGACCAGTATAATAGAGTTCACTTTAACTTTAAGTATGAGTTCAAATTTAGTTTTGGACTTAATTGAAAACGACGATCTATCAAGAGCGCAGATTGAACCTTTGGTCTATGACTTCGCTGGACGATTACCATACATGCTGTCAAAGCCGGGAATACCTTGCTCCCACACAGGCTGCTCTTCACCAACAATGTTTTTCAATATATCAATGAAAAGCTTGGTTTTGATTGGAGCATCTCGATGTGGATACACCGCATAGAAAGTACCAAAGTCGTCCAAGTGTAAATGAGTCATGATAGGCACCAACTCGCCACTGATTACTTCATCTTCAATCATTTGCGCTGTGACTACTGCGAGCGTACTGCCCGTTAAAGCACTCTTAGAAATCATCTCAACATCATTCACTTTATAGGTCGCGTTGAGCTGAAAATGCTGCGCTTGCCCCTCTTGGTCAACATAGGAAAACTTGTCGATCAGCAATCCCGGTGCGGCATAGATGGTCGCAGGTAATGACTCTAGCTTTTCGATGGTGTTGATCTCTCCATGCTCAGCAATGAACTCTGGGGAAGCAACAATCAGCAATCGACTTCGAGCAATCTTACGACTGATCAGGCTCGAATTCTTTGGCTTACCGATACGAAAACCGATATCAAACCCTTCTTTAACCATGTCTACGATTCGGTCTTCAAGTCTCAATTCGAAATCGACGTCTGGATATTGTTTTTGAAATACAGCAATCGCTTGCTGAACATACTGTCGACCAAACATGGTTGAGCTAGTGATTCTC
The DNA here is from genome assembly GCF_057785995.1 of Vibrio sp. QJM3NY_15. Taxonomy (NCBI): domain Bacteria; kingdom Pseudomonadati; phylum Pseudomonadota; class Gammaproteobacteria; order Vibrionales; family Vibrionaceae; genus Vibrio; species Vibrio sp. QJM3NY_15. The sequence continues at coordinate 1,049,676 of NZ_CM173517.1, read as the reverse complement.
AGCAAGCCACGAGGCTCTGCGTGGTAGTTTTGCGCTAGGCGTCGAGTGTTGTTCAACAATGCTCGAAGTTGATGCGCTTGATTGACCATCTCATTGCCAGCCGCAGTCAGAGATAACGAACGGGTTGTTCGATTCAATAACCGAACATTGAGCTCTTCCTCAAGACGGCTAATCTGCTTTGAGATAACAGAGCGATCAACGTTTCTTTGCTCCGCCACTTTGACAAACGAACCAAGCTCGACCACTTCAAGTAACAATAATAAACGACTCGATATGTCCATAACGCCCTTTGTTGTATTTTAAGCACCAATATTGTGCCAATTTGCCTGTTTTTCTCATCTTATTACAAATCTATAGTAGCTGCACAAAACGGAGACAACATTAAGTCCCGAACTAATAGAGGAACACCCCATGACACTACTATCTGTGACTAACCAAAATGGCATTGCAACCGTATCTATCAACAACCCACCAGTGAACGTACTGACTTTCGATTTGATCAATGAGATCAACGCATTCGTTATTTCATTGAAAGATGATCGTGATACCAAGGTTGTTGTATTTAAATCATTGAATGAAAGCTTCTTTTTGGCTCACTTAGATCTCAATGTGATCAACGGTACGCAAGGTGGACAAGCGGGTTCGATTGAATTCAATCACATGATTGAGAACATCAAATCAATGAAGCAAGTGTCTGTTGCAGTGGTTGATGGTGTGGCTCGTGGGGGCGGTAATGAATTTGTGATGGCGTGTGACCTAGCTTATGGCACTGAAAACTCAGCGTTCGCACAACCAGAAATTCATGTAAACATCCCAACGGGTGGCCAAGGCGCAGTGCAATTTGCAAGACGCATGGGTAAAAACAAAGCGCTACAAGCATTGTTACTCGGCAACGATTTTACTGCTCAACAAGCAGAGAGCCGTAACATCATCACGCAGTTCGTACCGAAGGCCGACCTAAACGATTTCTTAGCAACAACGTTAGGTGTGATCAGCCAGTTAGAAGTACGTGACATCGTGATGTACAAAGAGATCATCGCGGCTTCAATCAAAGACGAACAAGCGGGCGCAGAGCTAGAGCTTCGTTACTTCTTAGAGCGTGCAAAAGAGCAAAAAACAGCGGCAATCATTGGCGCGTTTCTAAAACATGGCGGACAAACAGAGCGTGAAGCTAAAGATATGCCAGGTATCTTCGCCGATACTGCAACTGAGCTATCTAAATAATCAGCCATATAGTCACCATACAAAAAACGGTCACCTGAGGGTGGCCGTTTCTGTGCTTAATTAATCACGAGCTTACAACCTAAGACTCAACCTTAATAACTGAACACCTGAGGCTTAGTATTTAAGGTTCAAAGCTTACTCATGATCGATTTAAGGTTCTCTAACATTTCAGCGTTGGTCACTTCCCCTATCTCTACATCAAAATTGTCGTAAAAACTCGGCACAGACAGTGTGCCTTTGATGTCCGCAGCAAAATATGGCGCGGAGTTTACAGCAGAAGATAGCACCGATGTTGCGCCGCCTGGGCCCGGTGATGCGGCCAACATAACGACAGGCTTGCCTTGGTAAACCTTCATATCAATTCGAGATGCCCAGTCGAACACATTCTTAAAAGCCGCGGTATAAGAACCGTTGTATTCTGCAAACGAAATGACCACAGCGTCAGCTTCGCCAATCTTGCTAAAAAAGCGCTGCGCGTGCTGGTGAATACCCGACGCTTTTTCTCTGTCTTCACTGTAAATCGGCATTTCAAAATCATTAAGATCAAGCACTTCAACTTGCGCGTTGTTCGCAAGGCTTGCGGTATAAGCCGCTAATTGTTGGTTAATCGATGTCTTACTGTTGGTGGCGCCAATGGCTAATACTTTCATTGTTGATCCTTTAAATCGGTTAGAAACATTTCTCTAAAGCTGGGAAAGGTACCTTTAGGGTTAAGCCAAAGTACGTTTGTAATGCAGCAAAATAAGCGGGTTCGTCTTCAAGCAACCACTCTTCTGTTGAGCCGTTTTTGCTAATTTTAATTTTCTGGTTAAGTAGCGTGACAATCCCATCTTCAATTGGCAGCGCCGCAATACAGTTCGATGTAAAAATCGATTTCGGGCTGTTAGATGTAAAAAAGTTGCTCGATTCTAAATCGTTCGCACATACGTGAGTCATGTCTAGGCTGTATACCTTCATCCACTCTTCACCCTGCTTGATTTGCAATAGCAAGCCGTATAATTCGTCTTCAATGAAACGGAAAGTCTGTAAATCATTAGACTGCTCAAGACCGGTTTCTAGCAGCAAAGGAGCTCGAGGTGTAAAGGTGCCAAAGCCCGCATCCACCAGCCATTGCTGACCATTGAGTGTCACTAACGTTACTCGATGGCTGCGCCCTGTCGGCTCACCTGCTAGGTGAACACGGCCAAGTAGGCTTCTGGCTTCAAAGCCCAAGTGGGTTAACACATTCAACAGCAGTCCATTAAGCTCTTGGCAATAACCACCTCGCTGATTCACCACCAGCTTTTGGTAAAGCGCTTCCGGAGATAGTTGAATCGCTTGTCCATTGATCACATCGAAGTTTTCGAATGGGATACTTCTGTGTTGATGCTTATGAATAGCTTTGAGACTTTCGATCGTAATGTCACTCGTTTCAGATAAGCCTATTCGTGCAAAATATTCAGTCACTTGATTCTGTTCCATACCCTAACCTGCTTAATTTATCTCACTTGCAATTCGTCACTTGTTGGTCTATGCAACCATCAGGCGATTGTCTGTGTTTTTAGATTAAGCAGGATGATAAAACCTCAAGTTAACTTGAGGTAAAGTGATATTTTCAAGAAATAGGAAATAATTTTAAAACGCTATAAAGCAGTGCATTACAGCAGGTGGAATATGGATTGGTATTGCATGGCAAGAATAAGCACACCCAAAAATGCAGTGGGTGTGCTTTATTGAAGTGTTATTTACTTAGATTGATTTAATGGGCTCACGCCCGAATAAGTAACGCCTGACAACTCTGCCATTTCACGATTCCATGTCGCTAAATCGTGCGGGTTAAACTGATTTAAATGATCATGCCCGCACGCTCTCGCCATCACTTGCATTAATTCTGTCGAGGCTTCGAAGAAGTTCTTCAATTGATTCGACGCTTTCTCGACATTCAAGCGTTGGCGTAAATCGGTTTTTTGAGTCGCGATGCCCGCTGGGCAATTGTTGGTATTACACATTCTCGCCGCCACACAACCAATCGACTGCATGGCGCTGTTCGAGATGGCGACACCATCAGCGCCAAGCGCCATCGCTTTTACAAAGTCCATCGGAACACGAAGTCCGCCAGTAATGATTAAGGTGACTCTGTCACTGACACCTTGCTTGTCTAAATAAGCTCTGGCACGAGCAAGTGCTGGAATGGTGGGAACACTGATATGGTCTCGGAACATTTCAGGCGCAGCGCCTGTACCACCGCCACGCCCATCTAAGATGATGTAATCAGCACTGGCATCGAGTGCAAACTGAATGTCTTCTTCAATGTGATTGGCACTCAACTTGAAGCCTATCGGGATTCCGCCCGTCACTTCTCGAACTCTGTCGGCGAACTTTTTGAAATCCTCAACGGTTTTTAGATCAACAAAGGTTGGTGGAGAAATCGCAGCCGTACCCGCTTCAATGCCGCGTACCTCTGCAATCTTACCGATGTTCTTAACTCCCGGCAGATGACCGCCGGTTCCGGTTTTAGCCCCCTGCCCGCCTTTAAAGTGAAAGGCTTGAACGTTTTTAAGCTTAGCTTCATCGTAACCAAACTGAGCACTGGCCAGTTCATAAAAGTAACGTGAGTTCGCGGCTTGCTCTTCGGGTAACATACCGCCCTCTCCAGAGCAGATACCCGTCCCTGCTAGTTCTGCGCCTGTCGCCAACGAGACTTTCGCTTCTTCAGACAAAGAGCCAAAACTCATATCGGACACAAACAAGGAGATGTTCAACTTGAGCGGCTTTTTCGCTTTGGGCCCAATAATCAGTTCAGTACCAACGGGCACATTTTCTAACAGAGGCTTGGTGGCCATTTGCGCGACCATCACTTGAATATCATCCCAATGCGGCAATAGATATCTTGGTACACCCATTGAGGTCATGGGCCCATGATGCCCAACCTTAGATAAACCATCGCGCGCCAGTTGATGGATAAACTCGACCGTGGGTTCTTCTTTGGTTGCGCTCGCAGCAGGAGACAAGTCTGGCGCAGCCGCTTGGATGTGAACCTCTGGGCCTTCTTGCCCCACCTGTTCCGCCGTAAACTGTTTATGAGTGCCATCGCAAAAAGGTAGGTTGTTGGAATACTTACAGCGACACAGATAGGCGTCGCCATTTTCTTCGGCCACAAAACTCTTCGGTTTAAAGCCGGTACCTGCATGAGAGCCGTCGCAATACGGCTGGTTTTTCGATTTACCACAGGTACAGAAGTAATACTCTTCCCCTTCAGTTAGCTCCACTTTGATTGGCTTGGTATCCGCTATCACTGGATTCTTCATAGTTCGTTCACCTTTATCTTTTTTATCATTTGATGACTGAAGCGATGGCTTGCTCACAAGAGTAAAGTAAAGGTGAGATACGTGACGAATTCAATAAATGGGTGAAGTAAAGCGGCGCCACTCGAAAGCCTGAACCACCATCAAACCGATAACCATCGTGCTGATATTCATATATTGGTTCTATGCCTCAACGATATCCATTCCGTCTAAATAATGGGAAACCACTTTCGAAGACCAACACCAAGACTCTCATTATTAACTCAGGGCTTTTAATTTGTAGGATCAGATCAGACAAACTGAAATTTTGTTATATAAAAATTGGGCTAGAATTATCTCAGCTTCCAAAGGTAAGCCAGAAATACAAACGGCAGTACGACAATTAATTTCAGCTGAAATAGGTAAACACTTTTAACCTTTCCAGCAACAAAGAGAGAAATCATGAAAAAATCATTCAAGAAAGGCCGCATAAGCGGACTTGTTAGTATCGCATTGTGCCTAGGAGCGTCAGGAGCTTTTGCCGCGGATTACGACCTAGTTATCGAGAATGGACGAGTGATGGACCCTGAAAGCATGCTGGATGCTGTATTAAACGTCGGGATCAAAGATGGTCAAATCATCAAAATTACGGCAGAAAAACTCGACGGTGACGAGACAATCGATGCAACAAATCAAGTGGTTGCCCCAGGTTTCATTGATACCCACTTTCACTCGCTAGATGGTTTATCTATCAAGCTTGCAGCCCTAGATGGTGTAACAACGGGTATGGATCTGGAAGTCGGTGCGATTCGCGTCGGTGAGTGGTATGAAGAAAAAGCGGGTAAATGGCCACTGAACTACGGTACTGGTGTCAGCCACGAAGGAGCTCGTCTTCAAATCCTAGATCCTGAAGTGAAAATTACAGGCCCACATGATGCAACTACGATTCTTGGCTCGCTTCGAACAGAAGCGGCTAAAGACGGTGTGAGCGGCTGGTCTGAGACAAAAGCTGACATCGAGCAGATGAACCAAATCCTTTCTGTTCTTGATCAAGGCTTTGCAGAAGGTGCATTGAACCTAGCTTCAACAACCGCTTATATGAAAGATGGTTTGACGGCATTTGAGATGTACGAGTCCATGAAAGTCGCAGCAAACTGGGACCGATTTGTATCATCACATACACGTTTTCACGCTAACCCTTCAAATCCAGAAGCACAGTTAGGTTTTGACGAAATCTTTACCAATGCGATGCTTCTCGACTTACCATTTTTGATGCACCACAACAACGACTTCGGTTGGTGGGAAGTGGAAGAAAAGCTAAAGCTTGCACGAGAAAAAGGCTTAGTGATGTGGTCTGAATACTACCCGTATGATGCAGCATCCACTGCGATTGGTTCATCTTTCCTTGTACCAGAGTCTGTGGAAGGGATGTACAACGCGAAGTATGAAGAAATGATGTACGACCCAACACGCGATAAATTTCTGACCAAAGAAGAGTATCTGGTCATTGCCGCTGAAGATCCGGGTCACTTGGTGGTTCTGTTTAGCCCTGCACGTAAAGATTGGATGAAATACTGGCTACAAATTCCAAACATGACCGTTGCAGCAGATTCTATCTATTCAGGTTTAGGTACTGATTCTTGGGATGCCGATCCAACAGAATATCAAGGTCACCCTCGAACTGCGGGTACTCGAGGCAAAGTATTACGTATGGCACGTGAAGAAGGCGTACCATTGTTATTCACACTTGCTCAAACGTCTTACTGGGCAGCAAAGCATCTAGGTGATGCGGGTGTTGAATCAATGAAAGTTCGTGGTCGTATGCAAGAAGGCATGGTTGCTGATATCACCATTTTCGACCCAGAAAACGTAACCGATAATGCGACTTACAAAGCCAAAGAACAAGGCAATCCAACAACCGGTATTTCTTATGTCATCGTAAATGGTGAGCAAGTGGTTAAAGAAGCTGAGTTCCAAAAAGTATGGGCAGGCCAACCCATTCGTAACACACCATCGGATGAATCACGATTTGAAGGATTGAGCAAAGAAAAGTTCTTGGAAAACCTAACAGTACCAACGATTTCTATCGATGACTCGGGTGCCTCTGGCAATCCGCAACTATAGAAAAAGGTGAGGTAATCATGATCAAAAAGGCTATATGTGCATTGCTACTCACGGGTTCGTTTTCAGGAATGACAAGTGCAACTAGCGTCGATGATATGGGATTTGATGTGTCTAGTTTTAAACAAACAGGACAACAAATATCTGTCAAAGAACCCAAAGCGCCAACGTTAGTTCAGGAGAGTAAACTGGCCTCATATGTAAGCGAAGTCGGCGTAGATGTCGCCAATTTGTCTCAGGTGCAACTTGATGATTTGATCGGAAGTTATGACCAATTGCCATCAGCGATCTTTTGTGATGAACACCAAGAGTTCGAGATTCAGATATCAAGTACGAATATCTGGCAAAGAACGAAACTGATGAAGTTACGACAAGCGATTGGAGACGATCTACCTAACGCGCACTAATATGCCCTCATAACAGCCAGTGATTTTTACTGGCTGTTTTTTTCATCTAATAAACCCAAGTTAGAAGTATTCATCATAAACGTGTTGGATGTATTCATTAGCAGCAGTAACGATAGATTCCCTTATCCCTTCAATATGCAAAGAGTGTGGGCTCCATAATGAAATGGGAATCTCTAACCCTTTTTTAATCTCAGTAGGCTTGAGTTCAATTAAATTTTGCTGCACAAATTCAGAGTAAATAACAGAGCGAGGAAGTAACGCCCAACCTAAGTCCAGCTGAACCAATTGGATCACAAGCGCAAGTTGGTCAACAAGCTCATAGTTAGCAGAAAGGGTGACTTTATCTGCCATCCCTTCATCGATTAATGATTTCAAGATTAACTGCTTAGATATTTTTAACTTAGAGAACAGTTCGTTTGGTGGCGTTTTACTCAGTTCACTGCCTTTACTTGCAAATGGGATCAGCGTAAGGGTTTCGAGGTAAACCGCGTGAAAGCTATTCATCGCCCTACTCTCATGAGTATTCACAAAACCGAAGTGCAGTGTCCCATCTTCAATCCCCTGCTTAATCTCCTTTTTATTCATGACCAGCATATTGACTCTACAACCTGGAAAGTCTTTTTGTAATTGCATTCTGATATCAACCAAAATGAGCTGTGGCATAAAGCTTAGATAACCAATATTGATGGTTTCTGGTTCGCCTCGGGAAATGTTGAGCGCTATTTTATCAAAGGCTTTTAGCTGCTCAACGGCTTGCTTTGCATAGCGGTAAAGTAACTTCCCTTCTTGTGTTGCTTCAACACTGCGACCTTTGCGCTCAAAGAGTGCGACATCAAGAATATCCTCTAAATTGACAACAACTTGCCCGACGGTACTACGGTGTTTATCTAGCTTAGCGGCCGCCTTGCTAAAAGATTTTTGCTCGTAAACCGTCACAAAAGTGGAGAGTTGCTCGAGGCTGAAATTCATAGATGACTCCAATGTTCAAATAATGCTTTGTTGCTTTCAAATCAATCACTTTGACGTGATGAGTATAGACAGAACATGCATAGGTTACGACTTCCACCTCAAAAAAAACCAACAAGGTTCAAGTAGTTTGTCTGATCACGTCAGACAATAGCAATTCTGAGTTTCCATTAAACGTTTATATCATTCCGGCTTATCTAAACAACCTATGTGAAATACCGATATGAATACCACCAAGACTTTTACCGCGACCGCTTTGACCTTATCACTGCTTACCTCTCCTTTCATTTTGGCTGATGAAGAACAAAATGTGGATCCATCCGATGTTGCACGCGCTGTAACCTCATTCACTGTTGGTCTTAGCAACACCGGTAAAGTGAAGGCGATGGGCACCATGGCAATGCCAATCAATGAACAACAGCAGGCCATGATCGTAGCCGAAGGCAATATGACGAATGAAGGCAAATACAGTGATGCACGTGTCCAATACTTCCATGTATTCAATCTTGATAACGCATCAGTCCCTAAAGTCGCGGCGTCACTCGATCTTATAGACAACGACATGGTCAGCACTGCAGCTGTCGGTGGCGTAGCAGCAATTAACACGGACAGTGAACGTTTTACTGTGTTCCTTCGCGCAGGCGCATTAGCAGGTGAATACAAAGAAGGCTTTATCCAAAGCGGTGGATTTGGCATCAACGACCAAACCGCGATTGGTGGTACTGCTGCGGCATTCCTGAACGTTAAAACTGGCGACGATGGCACCTTTTTCACCTTCAATCCGGAATACACATACATCGACGGCGATCTTGAAAGCAGCACCTTGAAAACAACACTCCGTCTAGCAACACCTTTATCACAAGATAAATCTCGCTGGGGAGAGCTAAGAGTCGAGAACACTTATGGCGACGTAAAATCAGCCGTCAAAACTCAACATGTTGATGACACTGCAGCTTGGTTCTTATACCGCGCCTATTTCTAAAACCTCAAAGGTCATTGTCCTATTGGGTCAGACAAACCAAATTTCGTCAGTTTCGATATCACGAATACCATGACGGCAGATTGGTGAAGTAACAATCGAGTTCAGTCACCCGCTCCTAAAGTAGATACATCATTATTTTTGCACTCAGCGTATTTGATTAACCAAGCTGAGTCGTAATTACTAAGAGGTTAAAATGAAACATCTTTTGAATCTGTCAACGGTTGCTCTGATATTGGCATCAGGGGCAACAACCGCTGAAGTAATGCCAGTAGAGTCCTCAGCTTCGCGTTCACATTACGATTCATGGAATGAAACCAAGCAAAACCTTCAAAAAGAACATGGCTTACAGTTGGGCATGGATTACAACATGCTGAATATGGGAGCGATTGATCCTCTTGGGGATTCATCTGCCGCGGCAGGAGCATTAAGAGTCTTTGGTCAATGGGATCTTCTAGAGACAGAAGATGGAGACAAAGGTGGAATTGTTTTCAAGTTTGAACATCGACATAAATACACTGAAAACTCCCCGAAAGAATACGGTTTGGCCGATCTCGGTTACTTAGGTTTTGCTCACTCCTTATATGGTGATCAAGGCTTTAGAACCACTCATTTATTTTGGCGTCAATCTCTAATGCAAGAACAGATGGTGGTTTACGCCGGTTTCTTAGACATGACGGATTACACCGATTTTTATGCGTTAGCTAGCCCATGGAATGACTTCAACAATGGTGTGTTTACTTCCGGAAGTGGAACGATTGGTGGATTGCCTGATGGTGCACTGGGTGTTATGGCAGGCGGTTTTTTCTCAGATAGCATTTATGGCTCGGCCAGTATTCTTGATGCTAAAGGTAACGCTTCTGACTTAGTAGAAGGAGCCAAAGAGCTCTTTGACACAGGGGCCACTTGGAAAAGCTTAGAACTAGGTTGGACACCAAGTAAAGATATGCTGTTCATCAGCAATGCTCATATCAGCCTATGGCAGCGTGACGCAGTTGGAAACGATGATGAAGGTTACGGTATCAACCTGTCTCTATCAGGTTTAGTGGCTGAACGTTGGTTGCCTTTCATTAGAGCTGGATGGGCTCAAGATGGCGGAGCCATGTACGACGCCTCAGTAAGTGCTGGCTTTGGTTACATTCCTGCACAGAGAAACCAAGACATGTTTGGACTGGCAGTTAACTGGGCAAGCCCAATGGAGAGCACAACGCTAGGGTTGGACTTAGGTGACCAATATACAACTGAAGCGTATTACCGAGCTCAAATCACACCATGGCTGCAAATTTCTCCAAGTGTGCAAGTTCTGAATCACACCGCGATTGATCTGACCAATGGCTTCGACAACATCAATTTAATCCAGAATAAAACCGATGTGGTATTTGCCCTAAAAGCAAAGTTCGAGTTCTAAATTAAACACACGTACAAATGATATTAAGGAAAATATCGTTATTAACCTTGCAAGGAGTGCTAAATAAATTTCGAGTAAAAAATGAAAGTAAAAATATTCTTGGCGGTACTCTTAGGTATGGCTTGTAATACTGCGACTGCGGAAGCAGAAAAAACAAGTAACGATGAAGTGCAACGAATTATTCTTGTTCGACATGCAGAAAAGCCAGATGACGGCCTTGGTAACCTAACCTGTCAGGGATTGAACAGAGCACTATTATTACCAGATTATATTCAACGTGAGTTCAATAAACCGGACTACATCTTTGCTCCAAACCCATCAATTAAAACCTGTGAGCTGCATGGCGATGGTGAATGTTATAGCTACGTTCGTCCTTTGGTAACCATTGCTCCAACTGCGATCCAATATGGCATGCCCATCAACACACAATATGGTTGGAATGACTTTGAAGGGATTCTTGATGAGTTATTCTTAGATAAATATCGTAATGCAGATCTTTTACTGGCGTGGGAACACATCAGCATTGAAGTGCTTGTTACTTTGATTAAGCATCGCTTTGACAACGTTGACCCAATCCCAGAATGGCCGAATTCAGATTACGACACTGTTTTTGAGTTAATCATCGATTGGAGTAAACCGAGAGATCTGACAATCAATGTTCATAAACAACAGTTTGGAGACATCTCAACTGAATGCCCTAGCACCAAATAAGTTGCTGATTAATGGCTTTTATCGAACAACAATCAGAAGAGTGAATTAACCTCAGCCCGAGTACACAATAACAAGTTACTCCGTACTCGGGCTAAAACTAGTTAACCTTTAATACAACAAGCCTCTAATCAAACAATTCGATAACCAACTTATTATCTCGGATCACTAGATTCGGTTCCGATGACTTAATCAACGACTCTTGCACTTTATTGCTGTCGAGCTTGTAAACGGGAGACTGGGACAAAGCAAAACCAATCATAGAAACGGCAGGCTTAAGTAGTTTGGCAATCTCTGGCGAAAGCTGTTTATCTTTTTCTTCAAAGCGCTCTAAACGCAGTGATTTCAAATAAATCTCGCCACTCTCTTTGTCGTATTCAGGAATCGCACTGAACTCAATATCCAAGTCCAACCCCATATTCGGCATATTGAACACCTGAACTTTTGCATTGGTGTTCGCTAAAACAGACACACGCTCGGTATCAGCCCGACCAATTTGCACCGCTAAGTCATCGACAGCGACTTGCGCGTACATAACGTTTTGTACACCCACTTCCTGCTCTAACATCACCGAATCTTGCAGATAGTTCGTCATTTCTTGCTCAGTCACGCTGTAGCTAACACAACCACTTAGCATCAGGGCAGTCATAGCTATAATGAAACGGTTCATTAACTTTGTTGTCATTGGAGATAGGCTCTTAATTTGTAAATGCATGGAACGGATGTTACCTCTAGATGATACTGTAAAATAGTTCTCACAATGACAGTGTCGGATAACTGGGCAGAATGATCCACCTAATTGGTGATGTCGTATAGATTGGTATTGACGAAAAGAGTAAGAAAAACAATGACTGCATTAACGATATTTTACGATGGCACTTGTCCACTTTGCGCGAAAGAGATGGCGGCACTGGCTAAATCTGATACCAAAAATCAGATTCAAACCATCGATATCTACAGTGAGGCGTTTACAGATTACCCGCAGATAGATGCAGAGGCAGCCAACACGATTTTGCATGCACTCGATGAGAATGGAAAACTGCTGCTGGGTTTGGACGTGACTTACCAAGCGTGGAAGCTGGTTGGTAAAGGTTGGCTATATGCCCCATTGCGTTGGGCGATATTTAAGCCAATGGCCGACTGGTGTTATCTGCGGTTTGCCAAAAACCGATATAAAGTCTCTTTTTGGCTAACTGGAAAGTCACGTTGCAACAGTAACAGCTGCACCAAATAGTAGTGAGTTAAGAAATGCCGCTGGCGACTTTGTAGTAAACGATACCAAACAGAACTGCGAACACCAATACCGTAACGGCCACTTTCAACCAAATAAACTTCATATTTTGTCCCTACTAATTTTGTTTACTGTTCCACGAGACAAGTTATCACAACGAAACATTAGGTTGTGTAATGATTGATAGAACTTTGTAGTCAACCTTGATTCCCAGAGAGAACCTTTATGTCGGCAAAAGAGAGAAACCTTCCTACACATCGAATTTCGAGATTCAGTAAGTTTGCCTCGCTGGCGACAAGGGTCGCAGGCAATGTGATAACGGAAGGCACCAAGCAACTCGCACAGGGCAATAGGCCGAAAGCAAAAGACTTAATGCTGACGCCGCAGAACATTGCTCGCCTGACTGATCAACTGGCACACCTGCGCGGTGCAGCGATGAAGCTTGGCCAAATGTTATCAATGGACGCTGGCGATGTTCTCGAACCTGAATTAGCCGACATTCTTTCTCGCCTGCGCTCAGACGCCGACCCGCTGCCGACAAAGCAGCTCAACCAAGTGTTAGGAAGCTCACTCGGCATCAACTGGAAAGCCGAATTTCTTTCCTTCAACTTTAAACCGATCGCCAGTGCGTCCATCGGACAAGTTCACCAAGCCTACAGTGATGCGGGAAACAAACTTGCCATCAAAGTGCAATATCCAGGCATTCGAAAGAGCATCGACAGTGATGTGGACAACGTAGGCACATTGCTTAACATCGTTGGGTTGATACCCAAGTCCGTCGATTACAAAGGCTTACTAGAAGAAGCTAAGAAACAGCTCCATGATGAAGCGGATTATGCTCGCGAGGCTGACTATGCGACACGTTACTATCATGCACTGAAAGAACACGCTCACTTCGTCGTGCCTAAGATTCACCCTCAAATGTCTTCAGAATCAGTACTCGCGATGGACTTCATTGAAGGTGTCTCGATAGAGCAAATAGAAGGTTACGATCAAGGTACTCGTGATTTTGTCATGCGCAGCTTGCTCGAACTCATGTTCAGGGAATTATTCGATTTTAAAATGGTGCAGACCGACCCTAACTTCGCAAACTACCTTTACGTTGAAAACACGCGCCAGATTGGGCTGTTAGATTTTGGGGCAACGCGTGAATACAGCGACCGCTTCAGTGATGGCTATCGTTTGGCCTTTACTTCTGTTGTTAATCAAGACGAATCAGAGCTCAATCAAGCACTCGAACAGATTGGGTTCTTTAGCGAAGCCATACTACCCGATCAGCGCCAAGCCATTCTTAACTTAGTGACTATGGCATGTGAACCTATGTTGGTTGACGAAGACTACGATTTTAAAGCCAGCGGACTCGCTCAAAAGCTTCGTGAAGCTGGCACCATCTTGAGCATGGAACAAGAGTATTGGCACACGCCACCCGCAGACGCCCTATTCCTCCATCGTAAAATCGGTGGCATGTATCTGTTAGCCGCTCGCCTTGGAGCAAGGGTGAACATAAGTCGTTTGGTCGCTCCATATCTCATCAGCGATGACACCTGATTCGTTCACAAATAGTGACGGTTAATGATTCGCAGAGTGATCATTTCGTGCTGCACAAGAGTACTAACAGTTACGCCAACTAAAATGAGCCAAACCTATGAAACCTTCACTGCTTTGCTCCACCGCCCTGATTGCGAGCCTAACGAGCTCTATCGCTGTTGCATCAAGTTGCCCTGAGATACTCAACGGCAAACAACGGTTATTAAACTCCAACGAAGAGATTGAGCTGTGTGAAGAGTTTCAAGGCAAAACCCTTTTGGTTGTGAACACGGCCAGCCAATGTGGCTTCACACCACAATTTAAACAACTGGAGCAATTGCATCAGACCTATAAAGACCAAGGTTTCACGGTGGTCGGCTTTCCAAGCAATGATTTTCGCCAAGACCGAGGAAGCGAAGAGAAGTCAGCCAAAATCTGTTACCTCGACTACGGTGTGACCTTTCCGATGATGGCTCGAGCAACACTATCTGGCAGTAGCGCTAACCCTGTGTTTGCAGAAATTCAACAGCAAGCAGGTGTGACGCCCAAATGGAACTTCTACAAATTCCTAATCAGCAAAGAAGGTAAAGTGGTGGCAACCTTCCCTAGCTCGACATCACCAGTGAGTGCGACACTCAAAAATGCGATTGAGCAGCAGCTATGAGGTCTGAATATTTAGCGCCAACTCAAACCCGCAATACCATGGCCAAGCTCGGTTACATGGGGCTAATCCCGTTTCTATTTGGCCTACTGCTGTCTCTAACCGACAGTCAATTCTTGGGCCTGAGTGGCGAGACACTCTTCATCACCTACAGCGTGGTCATATTGAGTTTTTTGTCGGGTATTTTGTGGGGAAATGGCATCGAAAATTTCGAAAGCCAGTCTAGTAACAAGGCTCTGATTCTAAGTAACGTGATTGTGTTAGTCGCGTGGCTAGCAGTGTTACTTGGGGAACAAAAAGAGTTTCTCACGACTCTGATTCTTATCATCGGCTATATTACGGTTTGGCGAGCGGAAAGGTCGATGAGAGAAGAAAATCAAAGTGAAGGCCCGGATGGCTACTTTGACATGAGAACTCGGCTCACCTCTAGCGTGGTGTTGATGCACGGTATCGTGATGCTGACCTAGGTGTGTGAAAGCGAGAACCAGCACACACAGAGTTAAGCAAAATTAGATGATGAGCTGCATCACCAATCTAGGCTCATCTTCGCCAAAATAGTTATCTTCTTCTTTGATCGTGACAAAACCCATCGATGCATAAAGCGCGCAAGCCGACGTGTTATTAGGATCTACGGTCAGCAATATTTTGGATTCTTGAGGCAGTGTCGCTATCGCCTGCTGCATCAATAAACGCCCTACTCCCATGCCTCGGAATTCTTTATCAACAGCTAACGACAAAACCCAATACTCTTGTGGTTTGTCGGTTGGTGTCATCAACACATAACCCGCAACCTTCAGCTCTTGCTTAGCCACCAATAAGCCCTTCCCCCAGCAATCAAAGGCCTGACGAAAGAAAAACTGCGGATAAGCGTGGTCGCCAAACAAAGTATGTTCAAGCTGGTAAATATCAGCCAGTTCTTGTTTTTCCGCACAGACAACATTCATAGATAGACCTCATTTAAACCGAACCTCAAGTTTAAACATGCAAGCTCAAAGGTGCTATTAATAATATATATCAACAGCCTAAAGGCTTACGAACTGCCTTAACTAAGATGCCATTTAAGTGATGCCTAAGGGGTAGATTAGGTTACTTATGTTTTACTGACGACTCACCAACAAATTCGCACCAGATAGTGCAAGAAAAACAGAGCAGGCTTTATTGAAACGCTGCGCCATTTCAGGTTTAGAGAACCAATGTCTAAGGTATAAACCGAAGGCTGCATAGATAGAGATAGCAACCATCTCTAATACAAGAAAAGTACTTCCTAAAATAAAGAATTGGGTATGAACGTTGGCAGAAACATCGACAAATTGAGGAAGGAATGCGGTGAAGATAAGTATCGCTTTCGGGTTGCCAGCGGCGAGAGCAAATTCTTGTTTAACTAAACCAAACCAATTCTTGTTGTGCTCAATACCAACAATAGGGCTGGCTTTTGAGCGCCACAAATTAAACGCAATCCAAAGTAGGTACATTGCGCCAAACAGCTTGATCATGAAAAACAGAGTTTCAGAAGTATAGAGGACAACAGCGAGTCCAGAAGCAGCCAGAGCGATCATGCCAGAAAAGGCACAGATTCTTCCCAACCCTGCGACGAAAGCCGCTTGGAAGCCATAACAGCGGGCGTTGTTCATCGCCAATAGGTTATTGGGTCCGGGCGTTAAATTTAAAGCAAAACAGGCCGGGATAAACAGCAGTAACTTCCATATTTCCATTGAGGCTTCCTAGTCGCAATATGCTGCGGTTATAAAATCGTTGAACAATATCTTATCTTTTATAACAGCATTTAAAAGATCTGCCGCATCCTTTTAGTTAGTTCTCAAAAAACTTCTCGTATTCTGGCGTAGATAAGTTTTCTGCAACACCTATCTCACCAACAATATAAATGGCACTGGCAATGGTCTCTAAAGTTGGATTAGGTTCGCGCTTTGGCACTTCACCAACCACAGGGACAGCCTCAGGATTGAATGTGGAATTACAGACAACGCTAGCACACACGATATTTTGCTGATCTTGCAAAGAAACTTCTGGAGGATTGAAATCGGGCGACTTATAACCTGGCGCATTTTCCTCTTGTGAGTTTAAGTCAGGAACCGAAGCATCCACCGTTGAAAAATCAGAGGAGCTGTATGAGGCTACTGAAAACAAAGAGAAGAGCAACATCCACTTATTCATGTATCTTTCCATAGTTAGCATTCATTGAATTTATAAATACTATCTAATCCAAAAGATTATGAACAGTGTTTTATTATAACTATTTGAATTCTGATTCGCTTAATGAAGCTCTTCATGGCATGAATGACGTGGTTTAGCCAACATGTGAATGCTTGCCGAGTGTCAATTTATCAAGCAGAGTTTGAGGAATAACGATGACCGAGTATTTAATAAAGGCCACCAGCGTTATTAGTGCAACAAAGACACCTAAAACAAAGTCATGAACATTAGCGAATACCAAGCCAAGAAATCGGTCACAGACGATCGCTACAACAGCGATGCTGACTGCGGTTAACCACTTACTGTGTTGATACGGTAAATATTCCATCGATTGACTGACAAAATATAGGAGCAACAACCTTAAGGTATACGTGCCGCAAAGAACGAAGATAACGCCCCCCACACCAAATATCGGTGTCACCGTAAAATAACCAATGGCAGCCAATATCGCGCACCCACCTTGAACCCACATTTGCGATTGACTCGAATCGCCACTGAAACAACCAAGGTTAAGGTAATCACCTGCGTTTTTGATAACGCTAATGGCAAGCAAAGCGACAACAAGAGTCCCTGCATAGTGATAACTGCTCGGCAAAATTAAAGAGATAAAACCGGGCACCGTTAGAATCATCAAAGAACCCAACACAATCGCGAAATTCACTCCGACTAAGGCACTATCAGCACACTTTTTGCTACCTCCCGGTTGTTGAAGCATAGCGACACGGTTTGGAAACCACCAAAGCGCGTAAGGCTGTAGCAACAAGCCAAGCAGCAATGCAAACTTGCCACTGACCGCATAAATCGCCAGTTCTTCCACCCCAACAAAGCTCGCCATCACCCAACGATCTAACCCTGTGATCATGTACATTGACGCACCACCCATCAAAGCAGGCAGTCCAAACTTTAAGATCTTGGCTGAGTATTTGAAGCAGCCAAAAGTTCCCATCTCTTGCCACTGATAACGCACTAAACAAACCATGAGTAACACGCTAGATACCGCCGATGAGATCAACACGCCATCAATCCCATATCCAGCCTCAAGCAGCGCAAAAGTCATCGTGGCTTGAACACCGGCTTTCAAGACATTGAGCAAGCAAAAACGTTTCGCCATCGCGTTCATTCGCATTAAGGTAAGCGGGATAGAAATCGCTCCGTCGAGCATGACCGGGATAAGGAGAAGCAGAATTTGGTACGCCTGAAACTCTACGGGCAGCATGAATATTAATAGCGGCATACTGAGCGCAATTAAAGCGCCTCCTAGCACACACACCAAAACACTTAACGTGAAACAGTTCGAGACCAGCTTTCGCTTTTCATCACCCTCGACGACACCAACGTAGCGATACATGGCGTCTACGATACCAAAGCTAAATAATATCGTCCCTATATCGGCCAACAACACGATCGCTTCTAAAGAGCCATATTCTGCTAACGTCATTTTGTGGGTAATGTACGGGATCATCACCAATGAAATTCCCTTCATCATCACAATACCAATGGCGTAATAGGCGGACTGTTTTAACGAACCCATAGCGTCACCTATCCTTTACCAAGCTGGCGTTAGGAAACTTTTACAGTCTCCGAGTAGGTGTCGCAAGGTTCTCTTCTGTGGAGCCATCACCAGAGAGCGAAAACTGTAAGCAATCGCCTGTCGGTTCTGTTGTAAACCTCGGTAATAGTCAGCGTAGCCCTCTAGTATTCTCGCCTTAGCAACCTTGAAACTAGATGACCTTAAATTCCAATGTTCACTATTATTTTGGTAACGCTGAAGAATGGATTCTATTGACTGCAGATTTCTCAGCTTAAGGCTTTCCGTTTGAGTGACGGAACTCGCCCTCATTAGGTAACCAACCTGCACTGAATTCAACACCCCAATCTGGTGGTTCTCACTCATTCGAAGCCATAACTCCCAGTCTTCCCCATACTTAATATCTGCATCAAAGCTGTTGGTTTGAGAGAACACATCAGCTTTCACCATGACGGTTGAGGTTCCAATAACGTTATTTTCGATAATGAATTCTAGCGGGCTCTCAATATTAATGAACAATTCATCTTGGTCTTGAAACTGCGACCAGTAACTAAAACAGTCGATAATCACTTGGTAGTCTTCAGTGAGGTGTTCGTAGTTAGTGAAGCTCATTGCAAGGTCTGGGTAGCGCTGATGAAACTCAAGTTGTCGTTCGATTTTTTCTGGAAACCAAAAGTCGTCAGCGTCTAAAAAAGCAATGTATTCGCCCGTCGCTTTCTCAATGCCTAGGTTCCTCGCTTGAGGGGCGCCAACACCTAAGGTTGATAGCGTAATAATACGTTCATCATCAATCGATGCGAGGTAAGTGGACGTTCCATCATTACTGTTATCGTCAATAATGATCAGTTCAACGTCTTGATAAGTCTGTTTTAACACGCTGCCGATTGCTTTCGGCAGGTAATCTAAACAGTTGTAGGTCGGAATAATAATACTTACTTTAGCCATAATGACGCTCTCACATTTATACGTTATACAGCTAATAGTGCATGTTCTGTGCCGAGAACTTAGGCTTATTGGTTTGCTTTCATATCAATGTCTTACGAACTAATTCGCAAAATGACGACAAGGTGCGTACAGCGGAGAAACTCAAAATTCTAATTTGATTACCATTTTGAGAAAATCAGCCCCACCTTCGCGATAACCATAAGAAAGTCATCCCCTTTCCTCTAAAATCCCCCCTAAAACCCCATTCAATCTTGGTTCGTATTTTGCTTAGTTGACTATAGTGGCCTTCATCAAGGGAGCAAAAAATGAAAAAAGTAGCATTTATAGCGCCTACTTATCCTGTCCTCAGTGAGACCTTCATTCAAACCGAAGTCGACTCCGTTAAAGCGTGTGGGCACGACGTCTGTGTGATGACGTTCAAGATTGAGGACAGCGAAAAGTCATTCGACTATGACATCATAAAAATTGGCAAGGATGTTCGGGCGGGCAAGATAACCAACATCAACTGGATCGGCTTTGTTAAAGCGCTTTCGTTTGTTTCAAAGCAAAATAGCATGCCTAAAAATTCACTTTTCGCTTATGGATTTAAGCTGGCGTTACAACTCGCAGAAAAAGACGTTAACCATGTTCATGCGCATTTTTGCCAACACACCACCGCACATGCGATTGTCGCCGCAAAGCTTCTCAATATTACCTGTTCGTTTGTTGCCCATGGTCACGATGTCTACGAATTTGCTTACGATATTGAATACAAAATTTCATCGAGTGACTTTGTGGTTGCGGTCTGCAAAGACATGCTCACCGATTTCAACAACATGGCAAAAGGGAATATCAAGCTCCTTCACTGTGGTGTAAATACTAAACAATTCCAACTACACCCAAAAACCGACGCCAAACAACTTCGCCTCGTTTTTCTTGGCCGATTAGTTGAACAAAAAGGTATTCACCATCTTATAGATGCGTTGGCACCGATTGCCCAACCTCTCGACATTCATCTTGATATCGTCGGCACTGGCGATTTAGAACAACAATTAAAAACACAAGTTGAGCAACAAGGTTTAACTCGACACGTCAATTTCCTAGGAGCTAAGCCCCACGAATGGGTGAAAGTGAACCTAACGAATTACGATAGCTTGATCGCACCGTTCTGCTTCTCGGCAACGGGTTGTGTGGACACAGGTCCATTGGTACTTAAAGAAGCGATGGCCGTGGGAACTCCAGTGATTACCACCAATATCATGGGTTGTAAGGAGATCGTTACTCCAGAGACAGGGTTTGTGGTTAGCGAGAAAAACGTCGAGGAATTAAGAGAAGCGATTGAGCGTTTTGCGCAGTTGAGTTGCAATGACAAAACAGAGATGGGGATGAAAGCAAGAACAAGAGTGGAAGAGAGTTTTAATTCGTTGAAGCAAGCTCAACAACTGTCTCACTGGATAGAAAACCCAGCTTAATCTTCGACTAAACAAGTCGAGTGAAATGAGGTGGGAGCATACAACAAAGCGTTACCTCAATATAAACAGTAACGCTTTGGTTAACTCACTTTCTAACTTTTGACTCTTGCTAGCCCGCTCGCAAAGCTAAGATTTCAGTGAGGTCGTCAGTTTCAGTATATCGACTCAAGTCTTGCTCTTTAGAAGCAATCGCCACAATAGACATTCGGTCGGCAAGCTCGTTACCTTCAATACCGACGTGGCCATTTACGTGGTAAATGGTGATTTTAGAAGCCAACTCTTGGTAAAGGGCATACGCAGGCTTAATGATATCGAGGTTTTTAATTTCGCCCCCCGACTTCGTCCAGCCTTTTTTCTCCCAACCTGTAGCCCATTTGGTAATGCAATCAATCGAATACTTAGAATCGCAATAAATCGCGACAGATAAACCAGCTTTCAGCTTTTCCTTAGCCAGAATAAACGCTTGCTTCAAGCCGTGCAGCTCTGCTGTATTATTAGTTCCAACTTGCTGATACAAGCCATACCACAACTCGGTTAATTCGTTGTTCAAGTAGACAGCTAAGCCAGTGCCCGCTTCACCAGGGTTCGGCTCACAAGCGCCATCTGTGTATATCTTGATATCGAAAGGCATTTCAGAGATTTGCTGCTCAGAAAGAGGTGGGACTTTCGCTTTCTTAGGCTTACCCGCAACACTTGGCTTGGTCGATGAAGATCTAGATGTTGAAGCAGAACTAGACACAGAAGATGCTTTACCACCGAAAGCGAACTCTGCTTCGCCTAATGTTGGAAACGATTTATATCTCGCACCAGCGAAACCATCGACTTGCGACTTACACTCATTCCAAGTAGTAAAAATACCCGGTGTACGACCTTTCCAAACCACATAATACTTCTTAGCCAAATTAACTCCTTACCAGAACCTTAATACACAAATAGTGAATCAATACATTAGAAGTCACCACGCCATGCGTTGCAAGGTCAATCAGTTAAAAAGGTAATCAACCGCGACAAGGTTGTAGAACAAGAACACCGCCATGCTGACACCGATCGTTAGCAGCACATTACCCGTTTTCCAAATCAAAAGCCCAGTCACTACCGCGCCGATTAAATAAGGGTTTTCTAGGCTTGGCCAAAAAGCTTGCTCTGGTGCGAACACAATCGGCCCCCAGATTGCCGTTAATACCGCAGGGCTCGAATAACGTAACAACCGTCTCGCAGTGCTGTTTAATCGAAGCGGGATGGCCGGTTCTAGAAACAAATATCGACTAAGGAAAACAATCGCGGTCATGAGGAATATCGATAACCAGATCATGCCGAATCCCCCTCTTTGATGAGCTTATTGCCGTTTCTACGTTCCACAAATGACTCGCTGATAAAGCCGGCTAACATACCCGAAATAGCAGCAATCATAAGGCCACCTTCAACATTGTTGACCGACAAGGCAACTGAGGCGATCAAAGACACCACAACACATACCACCACGGGCCATGTTCGGATTAATGGAAAAACTAAAGCAATAAAGGTCGCTGCCACCGCAAAATCGAGACCGATTTCATTGAGTGACGGAATCTGACTTCCTGCGACAATGCCGACGAAACTCGCGATGTTCCAAACAAGGTAAAAACCTCCACCCACACCCGCTGCATACCAGCGGTTAAATTCTTGCTGAGATTGGCCACTGCAAATCGCGAACAGTTCATCCGTTAGCCAAAAGCCAAGCAGTAAACGCCAACGAGCGGGAAGATGACTAATTTTGTCGCGCATCGACACGCTATAAAGAAAATGCCTTGAAGTAATAAAGAACGTTGTTAACAACATAGTCCCTAACCCAATGCCCGATTTGAACATCCCCGCCGCCACTAATTGCGCTGAACCCGCAAACAAAATCGCAGACATAGCCTGAGCTTGAAGCTGATTCAGACCAGCATCTATTGCATACGAGCCAGCTAATATGCCCCACGGTATTACAGCAATACTCAAGGGCATCGCAGCCAAAACGCCTTTCCATAACTGCGTGCGTCTATTCATTGTGTTGTTATCCATATTTTCCTAGTTCTCTTTGCATTGGCTATTCAATGTAAGAGAGGGTTAACTTATTCGATTGTACAAACTTGCTCTATATCTAAGGTACAAAGCACAAATCTCAACGCATCTTAACGTACTGACCCGGCGTATAACCGTTGGCTTTCTTAAAGTGACGATGGAAGTGGCTTTGGTCGTGGAAACCACATTCTTGCGCCGTATCGGAAATCGAATGCCCCTGTTTGAGCAACGTACGAGCCAACCTTAATCGAGACTGGATCTGATACGCATGTGGCGGAAGACCAAATTCTTTTTGAAATGAGCGCACCAAATGAAATGGACTCAAAGCAGCTAGCTTAGACAACTCATCGAGTGACACATCCGCTTGTGGAAAGTCATCAAGAAACTCTTTTACCAGTATAAGCTGACGTTGGACTTTGCTATCCAGTTGAGGCGTTAGACTCGACTTCCCGTGTCTGCTGATTAACTTAACCAACATCCCATACATCAAGGTTTCTCTGAGCAGGCGATTATCTGATTCTTCAATCGTATTGAAAACCAACCTCAGTTGATTGGCGAGCTCTGGATCTTCAACAACGGCTCTTGGGAAATAAGGCGCACCATAGTTAGGCAGGTTCAACTCTTGAGTGATCTTAGCGAGTTGCTCAGGAAGTGGGTACATTGCGCGATATGCCCAACCACCTTCAGTGGCAGAATGTCCGCTGTGTACCTCATCTGCATTGACCAGAATGATGGCATCTTGGGGGGCTATGTGATGGCCGCCGGTTCGATAAAAACGCTGAGCCCCCTGCTCTATCACACCGAACGTATAACCTTCGTGACTATGACGTGAGAAATTCTGCTTTTCGTATTCAGCATTGAGGATCTCAAGACCACCGAGTTCTTCCGTGACCTTATAATCGGCTTTCTCTTTAGAGCCCTTCTTGTTCTCCATAACCATCCTCAAACCTGCTAATCACCGAGCGATTCATCAGTCTACTCTATCGGCTCTTTCAGCTTTTGTACAAAATTGCGCATTCACCAATTAAATTAAAGAGCATTTCAACCTTTGGTGCATTTTTAATTCACCGCCTCCGGCATGGCAAGATGAGTATCAGAGATAATATATAGCGTTAGCCGTGCCTGAAGAATTGGTACCGAGATCCCGCTAATCCGTCGTTTGGCAAAATACTGACAAATAGCATTATCCTACATGCTCATAATCATGTATCAGTCATCGTTCGTGAACCTAAGACCCATGAAAATAGCTCTAGCTACCTTGTTTCTGTTAAGCCTAACCGGATGCACTCACAATCAATCGAAAGCACTAAGCATGAACTCATCATCGGTTAATTCATACCCACAATCGATGTCGAACCTACAACTGTGCGACACCTTGTATTACGGTAGACCAAGTAACCAAACACTGGCGGCAATTGGCAGTCAATTTAATCGAAGAGGATTATCCAAGAGTTGGTGTGATACCGAAACCAACAAGCTCTATCTAACAAAGACAATTGATTGGGTTGCAGACCAAGTAGAAGACAAAGAAGATTCAGACGAAGAAGTGTCTGCTGTGGTATTGCCTGCGAATTAAATGAGGCAATGACAGCTAAACGTCTGTTCGCACTTAATGACCTCGCTTGCTTAGGTAATTAAGTGCCCTATTCTTACTCAAAAAATCCCAAGTTAACCTGGCTGCGTTCGAAGAAAAACAACCGCTTCTTTTCGCTACACAAATATTACGAGGGTACTCGGGCGCAAGAGGAATAACATTTACGCTGGGATGAGATTCTGGAACGGCAAGCTCTGCAACAATAGAAACACCTAAGCCCGCTCTAATCAAAGCAAGTATCGAGGTCAATTGAACAATGGTGTGTTTTTCTTTAAGGCGAGATTTTGATAGCTTAAACCATTCTCTAATGAGCGCCTCGCTGCCCCCTTTACTCAGTATAAAATCTCGATCTTCGATATCCACAGCCGACAAAACTGACAACTGGGATAAAGGGTCATCTTCATGAACTAAAGCCACCATACGGTCAGTAAAAACTGGGATGATATCTAGATCTAAATACTCTTTATCAACCGCGATTGCAAAATCTACGCGCCCCTCTCGCAATGCTAATAATGCTCCTTCGTCAGTAAACTCGCTTATTTCAATTTTAACTTGAGGTAAGTGTTGGCTGATCGCATGAATTAGGCTGGGTAAAATATGTGTGGAAGCGGATGCGCCAAAAGAAGCCACTTTCACCTGTCCAGCGCCATCTTTTTGAATAAGTCGAAGCTGTCTCAATAACACCTCTCCCTGCAATTCCTGCTGTTTAGCGAACTCAGCAATCAACCTCCCTTCCGCTGTTAACAATAAGGGACGACTGTCTCTTCGAACTAAAGCGAAACCTAACACATCTTCAGCACGTCGAAGAGCTTTGCTCGCAGCGGGTTGGCTGACTCCTAATACCAGAGCGGCATCAGTGATACTTCCGAGCGCTAGTAACTGCAGAAGTAATTTGGGGACTAATGATGGGATGCTTTCCAAGTCTTCAACCATTTATATAACCTCAGGTTATTTTGATATCTATCTCTATGCTAGCAGACTACTTTTTCCGAAAAATAGATACTAGTCACCCGGAGAAAACAAATGACTGTAGAAACATGGCTAACCTTCTGCCTCGCTTCACTTATCTTAACCATGACGCCAGGTCCCAGCATTTTGTTGGGCGTCATTCATTCAATGAAATATGGCGTTAATAAAGCTATTTTTACGGCACTAGGCGATATCTCAGCAAACTTCATACAGATGATCATTGTTGCAGTTGGACTTGGCATCATAATGTCAACGTCTGAACTAGCGTTCGCCGTTATCAAGTGGCTTGGGGTCACAACATTGCTGTATATGGGTATCAAGATGTTGCGTGATAAACCTGAGTGTGATGCACAAATAACCACCAATTCACCCACCGCGATTTCAGGCCACAGACTCTATTTAAGTGGTTTCTTCGTTGCAGCGGGTAACCCCAAAGCGATTGTCTTTTTCACTGCATTCTTCCCCCAGTTCATAGACCCAACTAAGCCCCTGTTATCACAAATGTTGGTGATGTGCCCCACAATGGCAGTGTTGGATTTTACCTGGGTGATGATTTACGCCATCTCTGCCAAGAAGCTTCTTGGGTTTATGCAAGATCACCCAACGTACCTGAATAAAATCGGAGGCTCAGCGCTTTTAACTGCAGCCATCGTACTCGCAGTAACAAGTCACAGATCCAACCTATAGTCGAGCCAGTAAAGGAAAAAACAATAAATTGGGTTTCATTCGAGGGGAAAAAGTACGTAACCACATCTCAATTTTGGACATACTTCAGATAGCAAGAGGCCACCCATAAAGAGCGGTATTTTAAGATGATGCTTGCAACATAAGTCAGCATAGCGCGAACTGGCTTTCGAACAATTGCGCAGCAATTGGCAGTGAATTTAATCGAAGAGGATTATCAAAGAGTTGGTGTGATACCGAAACCAACAAGCTTTATCTAACAAAGACGATTGATTGGGTAGCTGAACAAGTCGAAGACAAAGAAGATTCAGAGGAAGAAGCGTCTGCGGTGGTGCTGCCTGCTAATTAAGAGGATTAAAAATTTAACATCGTAGAATGTCCAAATTATAATCAGCTACCAAAATTATATATCCAAAACTTACAACACTAAAAAATAAGCATCAACACTCACATAAAGTTCATCATGACAACTCCGTTTTTCACCACACAGTGTACTTTTGAAATATTTGTTTTACCGTGCACAAAACAAGATAAAACAACGTGAAATAAGCAACCAGACTCTTATTTAAGCTGAATTTTTATAAAATCCTGCTATGTTTATTTAGCTGCCAATATTGCTATTTACTGATGTTTCAATGGCAATAAGTAAAATAAATTCAATAAGATAAAGGATTCACCATGCCTCTTCATAAAAAATCGACTGTTCGTGGTTCACTCTTAGATGATGTTTATTCTTCCAAAGATCTTTCCGTTGTTATGCCCAAGTATCGAATCCCAGAGCAAGAGCATGCACCCGCTCATGCTTACCAAGTCGTGCATGATGAACTAATGCTAGATGGCAATTCGCGTCAGAACCTTGCGACCTTCTGTCAAACATGGGTCGAAGACGAAGTCCATAAATTGATGGATGAATGCATCGACAAAAACATGATCGATAAAGATGAATACCCACAAACGGCAGAAATCGAATCTCGATGTGTACATATGCTCGCCGATCTTTGGCATGCACCTAACGCTGAAAATCCAATGGGATGTTCAACAACTGGCTCAAGTGAAGCCGCAATGCTTGGTGGTATGGCGCTAAAATGGGCTTGGCGTGAGAAAATGAAGAAGCAAGGTAAGCCAACTGACCGTCCTAACCTTATTTGTGGTCCAGTTCAGGTTTGTTGGCATAAATTTGCCCGTTACTGGGACATTGAACTTCGCGAAATCCCAATGCAAGGTGATCGTCTGATCATGACCCCAGAGGAAGTAATCAAACGTTGTGACGAGAACACGATTGGCGTCGTCCCGACACTAGGCGTGACCTTTACTTGCCAATACGAGCCAGTACAAGCGGTACACGAAGCGTTAGATAAACTACAAGAAGAGACCGGATTAGATATTCCGATTCACGTTGATGGTGCAAGTGGTGCCTTTCTCGCCCCATTCTGCGACCCAGATTTAGTGTGGGATTTCCGTTTGCCAAGGGTCAAATCCATTAATGCTTCTGGGCATAAATTTGGTCTTTCTCCACTTGGTGTTGGCTGGGTTGTTTGGCGAGATGCGGATGCTCTGCATGAAGACTTGATTTTCAACGTCAACTACCTCGGTGGCAACATGCCTACCTTTGCGCTCAATTTCTCCCGCCCTGGGGGTCAAATCGTTGCGCAATACTATAACTTTTTACGTCTTGGTAAAGAGGGCTACCGTAAGATCCATGATGCTTGTTATGACACGGCTCGTTACCTTGCCAAAGAAGTCGAAAAGATGGGTATATTTCACATCATCTACGATGGTCATGGTGGTATCCCGGCCTTGAGTTGGTCAATTAAAGATGGCGCAACCCCAGGCTTTAACCTCTACGATCTTTCGGATCGCATCCGATCTCGTGGTTGGCAAATTGCCGCTTATGCGATGCCCGCCGAGCGTGAAGATCTGGTAATCATGCGTATTTTAGTTCGTCATGGTTTTAGTCGTGATATGGCTGACCTTTTGATTTCCGACTTACAACACTGCGTTGATTTCTTTGACAAACACCCGGTCGTCAATGGTAGCGACGCTGACGAGTCGAGTAACTTTAATCACAGCTAATTGTCCCATCTTACTTAAAGCAAGGAGCCTTGATGGTTCCTTGCCCTTATATCAACAAGTTAGCAGGTGACATTATGTCCTTTCTATTTAGTTACTTGTCAGAGAATCCGTTTGTATTTCTCTTTCTATCACTCACCATTGGTTATCCACTTGGTCGACTCACTTTTAAAGGTGTGAGCTTAGGCACAACAGCTGGCACCCTAATCGTTGGCGTTGGTATCGCACTGACGTCCTTCTCAGTTTATGGACTAAAAATTGAAGAACCAGGATTGGTCTCCGACATTTTCTTAATGATGTTCATGTACGCCATTGGGATGAAAGTAGGACCGCAATTTTTCTCCGGCCTTGCTAGAGGAGGCATCGACTTCGTCGTCATTGGTTTAATTGTCGTGTTCAGCAATTTTGCGATTGTGGTCATCGGCGCCAAGCTCATGGGCCTTGAGCCCGGCTATGCCGCGGGCATCATTTCTGGCAGTTACACAGTGACGGCAGTAATGGGCGTAGCGCAGTCAGCAATCAGCTCAGGCGCATTTACGCCACCGGAAGGGATGAGCATTGATCAGGTCAGTGCCAATATCGCGGCGGGTTACGCGATAAGCTATGTCCTGTCGACCGTCCTCATCATCTTGTTCATTAAGTACCTCCCTTCTATCTTTGGAATTGACCCCGTCAAAGCAGGTAAAGAAGCAGAAGCAGAGTTCTCAACTGGCGATGACAACGAGAAGCTCCCAAGTACCTTTGGGTTCTCAGATGTTGGCATTCTACCCATTGACGTTCGCGCTTATAAGGTCACACACCAAGAGTTAGTCGGTCGTTCAGTGCAGGAGCTGTATCGAAACTTCCCTGATGCGGCCGTGCTTAAAGTGGTTCGAGGTGAGCAAATCATTGATGCTTCTGATAATCCAATGCTTGAGTTAAATGATGTCATTGGCATTCGCGGAGAATATCGCGTCTTGATTACGGAAGGTGAAGCTGATATCGGAAATGAAGTCGATGAACCACGAGCTAGAAATGTCGATATCGAAGTAGCGGACATTCACGTTGGGAAGTCCGAACATGCAGGAAAAACGATAGCGCAGTTACATTCCGAAGTCGGCTTTGGTGTTTACTTTAAAGCAGTCTTCAGACAAGGCCACCAGCAACCTCTATTACCACAAACCCAGATCGAAGTTGGCGATGTGGTTCGAATTGCCGGCTCTCAGTGGTGTGTAGAACAAACAGCCACTAAGTTGAATAGTGTACCCATCGTCGAGAGTACCGTCACAGAAACCTTCTATCTCGCCGTTTCTTTATTAATTGGTTATGTCTTCGGCCATTTAAGTGTCACAGTCGCAGGTATTCCATTTGCATTGGGAACCTCGGCAGGCTGTATGCTCACCGGGATCATTTTTTCCTTCCTACGCACTCGGAATCCAAGTTTTGGCGGCCCTATGAGCGAGGGAGCAAGAAGCTTTCTACAAGACATCGGCCTAAATCTGTTTGTTGCTGTATTGGCAGCGACGGTAGGCCCCAAAATACTGGCCTCTTTTCAAGGCATCGTTGTCATCAAGATAGCTTTGCTCGGGGTGACAGCTGCTTTAGTACCACCCTTATTAGCTTGGTTGTACGGCTTATATTTCCGAAAAATGAATCCTGCGATTTTAGCTGGAGCTTGTGCCGGAGGCAGGAACAGTACGCCTGCAATGAAAGGCGCACAAGATGCTAGTCACAGTGACATGCCAGCGATCGGCTATCCTGTGCCCTACGCTTTAACATCGGTATTGGTTCTTATTCTGGGTTACATCGCAATGGTCATCAGTTAGTTAAATCGAGTTTTGATGTATGGTCTATGATTTAAACGTAACCATAGATGTGTGACGACATGCACCTAACACAATAATGAGTAAGGAGAAGTTATGGGGTTTATATCTTGGATTATTCTTGGGTTGATTGCAGGGGCGCTAGCTAAGTGGCTAATGCCGGGCAACGATGGTGGTGGATGGATCGCCACCATGGTTCTAGGTATTGCTGGTGCCTTTGTTGGTGGTTTTTTAGGGAGCTTCATCGGCCTCGGCAGTGCTGACGGCATTAACATCGGTAGTATTATAACCGCAACGCTTGGCGCATTCGTGTTGCTGTTTGTTTATAACCGTTTCCTCAAAAACTGATATTTTCGCACCTCTAGTCATAAACAAGATCAAATTAAGCTTCAGATAGCAAAAAGCCGCTCATTAAGAGCGGCTTTTTATATGGGTGGAAGCCCCAGCCACATCCCGGCACACACGTCGCCTGCTGCGGCTGCTCCCTTCCAGGCCTGACCGAGTTCACAAGTTAGTGTTGCGGGAGGACCAGAGCCTCCATAGATTCTTTTTCTAAGAGGCTTGCCTCAAAGAGTGATTGGATTATTAAGCATCGCAGCAACCATTGCAAGCACAAAGCGACTCTTTTTAAACAAATGTGGTTTAAGTGATTACCCTTTACCCAACACACCGTAAAACTGTCGGATAAAGCATCACCTTTGTCTTTGTTTCATAACGTATTCATTCACGTCACATGTGCTCGCTTTTATCCTTACGAGCAGAATATCATTCACTTCAGCTAGAGGTCGGCGTCTTCGCTCTCTTCCGTGCGGATGATGTAGTCTGTCATCCATGCGGTGCCCAACAAACATAGCCACACCACAAACACTGGGCTTGGCACCTCAATGCTTGGCGTTATCACCAGAGCAGCAAAGCCAACAGTCGGCAATGTCCAACACAGTAGCTTATTCCAACGGAAGGTCTTCAAGCGAGTGAGTGTTTCCATCGATGCCATGATGCCTGTAACACACAGTGCAACCAAAGCCGCGTAAGGTAAATCGGCCATCCATAATGGAAGAATCAAGCCTAATGACCACCAGCTGTGTCGACTGGCTGGTTTAAGGTGATTCGCCGCCCACCAAATCATGATGATCGACAAGGTTTGCAGTGTGGTAATCCAAGGTGCGCCATCAAGCTTACCTGCGGATTGGGTCACCATAATCCCGACTTGTAGGGTCGCGACAATTAATCCCGAAATAATAACAACCGACAAGCTACTGCGTTTTGAAAAAACCACCATCAATAATGGGAATAGCACCCACGCACTCACAGAGAGCGTGATGGGTTGTAGGGGAAGCGTTAAGCCATAAGTCGTCATGGAAACAAGCAGAACTAATCCTGCAATGCCGCCCTGCGGTAATATCCATAATGCAGGGATGACCATTGCAAGCACTGGGATATCTCCCTCACTTAAACTGATTGCTCTCGCGCAAACAACGGCTAATAATGTGGTTATCAAGAACTGAAACGTTGAAAATACCATAGCCCTCTCCTTCTACCGATCCGTGGTATTAATGAACTAGGAATTTTTAGTATGGACCAATTTTTGCCCCAAATCTTTGCAGTGATTCACCAAATTCCATATGGAAAAGTAACAACTTATGGAGACATAGCACGTTTTTCAGGTTTTCCGGGGTATGCACGACATGTAGGTAGAGCATTAGGTAATTTACCAGAAGGTAGCAAACTGCCTTGGTATCGGGTGATCAACAGTAAAGGTGAGATATCTTTGAAAGGTGATTCGTTTGATCGCCAGAAGAAGCATCTGCTCGAAGAAGGGATTGAAGTGAGTGGCACAGGAAAGGTTAAACTCAGAATATACAAATGGCAGCCCTAGAGCTGCCATTAATCACCTAGTTAGCTAGTAGACGAATTAGCTAATCAACTAACCAACTAACCAACTAGCCAAAATGCCTTAATATTGGCATCCATTTCTAATTAACGAACACCAACCAAGCGTAGGTCTGCTTGTTGCGTGTTTTCTACGTCGGTAATCACTGACTTAATTGTGTCTGTTGTGAAACGCAGTTTGCCGTCAAAGTGAATCGTTGCGCGCATGTTGTAACGGTGGTTCGGTTGAATCTTGTTGTTGTCGTAGCTCAGCTCGAATGCGAACGGCACTTGCTTACCGTCAGTAGTGAATTCTTGAGTCGCGATAACAGTCGATGGTGCGTCAGCCAGTGAAATATCTTCTAGCGTTACGGTAACCACTGCATTCTCTGGCAATGCAATTCTTTCGCGATAGCTTACTGTTCCTGAAATCACTTGAGCGTTCTCTGCAACCACTTCCTGAGAAGTGTTCGTTTCTGATGTTGCTTGGCAACCAACAAGTAGGCCAAACGATACTAAAGACGTAATAAGAATTAGAGCCTTTTTCATATTCAATTTCTCTCAACATGTTTGCCGGACTCGGCAAATCTACTCACCAATTATAAGAGAGCTTTCATATTCTGTCTTGAAACCCTATGATTTATTGACAGATATCTGACTAAGCTAAATGATTAGCACCATAATCTGACACCTATTTTACGAAGAGGAATGCTGGCGATGAGTCAACCTTTACAAGAATTACTAAGTTTACTTCAGCTAGAGAAACTGGAAGAAGGTTTATTCCGTGGGCAAAGTGAGAACCTCGGCCTGCCACAGGTATACGGCGGTCAGGTATTGGGACAAGCGCTTTCCGCTGCCCGTTATACTGTTCAAGACGACCGTAGTGTTCACTCGTTCCACAGTTATTTTCTATTTCCCGGCGATCCTGAAAAGCCAATCATTTACGATGTTGAGAACCTAAGAGATGGACGCAGCTTTAGCACGCGCCGTGTTAAAGCGATTCAAAATGGCCGCCCTATTTTCTATCTCACGGCTTCTTACCATGGTGATGCACCTGGCTTTGAACACCAAAATGAAATGCCAAACATCCCTGGACCAGAGAATTTTGCCTCTGAAACTGAGTTAGCGAGTCATATTGCTGAGTTCTTACCTGAGAAACTGCGTAAGACTTTCTGTGGCGAAAAGCCAATTGAAATGCGCCCAGTAACAGTGGTTAACCCACTGAAGCCTAAAAAGACAGAAGCAAAGCAGTATCTTTGGGTGAGAGCGAATGGTGCGTTGCCAGATAACCAGCTCATTCACCAATACCTGCTTGCTTACGCATCGGATTGGGGATTCTTGGTGACGGCACTTCACCCACATGAAGTGTCAATCATGACGCCAAACTTCCAAGTGGCGACGATTGACCACTCAATCTGGTTCCACCGCCCATTCAAGATGGATGAATGGTTGCTTTATGCGATTGAAAGCCCAACGGCAGCGAACACTCGTGGCCTAGTGCGCGGCGAGATCTTCAATCAAAAAGGTGAGCTAGTAGCGACAGCCGTTCAAGAAGGTGTGATGCGCTTTACTAAGTAATGGCTAGGCGCTTTATACAAACAGTATACATGCGCCACCAAATAATAAGGGGCTAGGTATCACACCTAGCCCCTTATTATTTCATTGCGTCAACGAACGCCGTTGTTCAAAAACCAGTAAACGCTATTCAGCTTCAGGCGTCGGTTCGAATTCACTTTGTACACGTGTTTTGAGGCCGTCGCTCGCGTCTCGCAGTAGATTAAATGGCGATAACACCACACCTTTCACTGCACCCTCTGCCGCTCCCTGTGCTAACTCTTTACTCTTATCGGCTAGCAAATTAGCCTGTGCCAAGATACCCGGTACTTCCGCTCTGAGCATCTCGGATTCGGTAACAATGACGGGAATGGTCTGCTCTCGGTATGACTTACTTTCAGCGAGCATCGGTGGCATCACATCCACACGGTATCGCTTTAACTCCGTCAATGTTGGCGGGATCACATCGGTTCTTACCTGCTCGACTTCCGTTCGAACATTTTTCACTTCATCCAAAATAGCGGGAATTTTGCCATCCACTGATGAAACGGTTTGATTAACTTGGTCGATGGTCTTTCTGACTTCATCCACAGTGTTTAACACCTGAGGAGCAAGTTCACTAACATGCTCAGCAAACGCTAACATCTCTTCTACTTTTAGCCCTTTGGTAAGAGTTGATAAATCTTCGATGACCTGCGGATAGGTATCGACGATCTCACCGACTTTATTGGTAAACGAATAGATGGTGTAGCCTAAGTAAAAAATAGCGACGGCTAACACCAATTGGATCGCGGTAGAGATTTTTGCAAACATGAATAATCCTTTTCTTTATCGCAGAGGCGATATCTAAACTGAGACAAGATGTAACGTAAGGCTAGGTTTAACTTACAGCGGCAGTGCTGTCGTGTACTTCAATGGTTCCATAGCAAACGTCGAGGTCACATTCGAAATACCATCAATACTGTTCACCAAGCGCTTGTAGAAGTCATCAAAGCACTTCATGTCTTTAACCTGAACCTTCATCATATAATCATACTCGCCAGCCATTCGATAGAACTCCATCACTTCTGGAAAGTCCGACACAGTATTCACAAAGCGCCCATACCACTCATGAGAATGGTTGCTTGTTTTCACCAATACGAACGCGGTAAAAGCAAGATCAAGCTTCTCAGGGTTAAGCAACGCCACTCTTTTTTCAATAATGCCGTTCTCTTCAAGACGCTTCAGCCTTTTCCAGCAGGGCGTGGTGGTTAGGTTGACCGCCTCTGAAATGTCATTCAACGACAGTGTGCTGTCTTCTTGCAGCAAACTTAATATCTTTTTATCTACAGCATCTATCACACTTTCACCAAATCGCATTTAAATAGAATAATTTTCTACATTTTAGTCAAAACAAAGCAAATATGGCAAAGTTTTTCTCTCGAATTATCGCTAAATTATAACCATACCAATTACAAAAAATTCCTACACAAGATCAGGAGAACGCTTATGTGCACTGACCATCAATGGATTAATAACGCGATTCGTAAAATTGAAGCCGACTACCAACGCTCAGCGGATACGCACCTTATCAAGTTAGACCTTCCAAGCATCGAAGGCATTGATATCTACCTTAAAGATGAAAGCACACACCCAACAGGCTCTTTGAAGCATCGTTTGGCGCGTTCTCTGTTCTTATACGCGATTTGTAACGGTTGGGTTGGCCCAGAAACAACGATCATTGAATCTTCATCAGGCAGCACTGCTGTGTCTGAGGCGTACTTTGCTCGCCTACTTGGTCTTCCGTTTATTGCGGTAATGCCTAAGTGCACAGCGAAGAAAAAAATTGAGCAGATTGAATTCTACGGCGGCCAAGCGCACCTTGTTGATCGCTCAGATGAAATTTACGATGAGTCTCGCCGTTTAGCGACGGAACTGAATGGCCATTACATGGACCAATTTACTTACGCTGAGCGTGCAACTGACTGGCGCGGTAACAACAACATCGCGAACTCAATTTTCAATCAAATGCAGATGGAAGATCACCCAGTTCCAACTTGGGTAGTAATGAGCCCAGGTACTGGCGGCACTTCAGCAACAATCGGCCGTTTCATTCGCTACCAACAGCATGAAACTAAGCTATGTGTTGTCGACCCTGAAAACTCGGTATTCCACGAATACTTCCAAACTGGCAATGCGAATGTTAAAGGCAATACATTCAGCAAAATTGAAGGCATTGGTCGTCCACGTGCAGAACCAAGCTTCATTCCAGGTGTAGTTGACGAAATGCGTAAGATCCCAGACGCAGCAAGCATAGCAACCACACATTGGTTATCTGACATTCTTGGCCGCAAGGTTGGCGCATCTACCGGTACCAACATGTACGGTGTGCTTCAGCTAGCTAGTGAAATGAAAGCGCGTGGCGAAACAGGCTCTATCGTGACTTTACTTTGTGATAGCGGCGAGCGTTACCTAGATACTTACTTTAATGATGAGTGGGTGAACAACAACATTGGTGACCTACAGCCTTACGCAGCGAAGTTGGAAGCTTTCTCTCAAACGGGTGAATTAGTTTAAACACCTAGCCAAGAACAAGTTTTCAAAATAAAAAAGAGCCCTTAATGGGCTCTTTTTGTGTGTCATTGGTAGCCAATGAGACGAGATTATTCTGGTTTTTGCTTCGCTTCAAAAGCTGCCAGTTGCTCTGGAGTTGCTTTTGGTTGGTGGTTTTGTTTCCACTCATCGTAAGTCATGCCATAGACACGCTCACGAGCATCGTCGATATCAAGGTCTAGGCCTTGTTGCTCAGCTTCTGCTTTGTACCATTTGCTGAAGCAGTTACGGCAGAAGCCAGCCAAGATCATCAGGTCAATGTTTTGGACATCTTTGTTGCTGTCTAGGTGTGCTAACAGGCGACGAAAGGTTGCTGCATCCAGCTTGTCTTGTTCTTCTTGAGAAAGATCTTTGTATTTAAATTCAGCCACTTTGGTGTCCCTTAATAGTTTTCATTTTTTTAATGTGTTGAGCAGATATTGTTATACAAAAAAAGCCCGCTGTTCGCTAGGAGCAAACGCAGGCTTTTCAAAACATTCACAGATAAACCGTCACCAAGCCTATTACATTGAATGTAATGGGCGTTTTTCATTACTAAACCGATAAACCGGAATCCCCATGAAACGATTGCAAGCCGTAGTTTTTTTATTCGCATCTATTATCTTGAGTTCAATAGCTTATGCGTCTCCTACCGAAGGAGAGCAATACTCTATTTTGGATAACCCCTATTCAACAGACCATCAAATAGACAAGTTCTTCTCATTAACCTGCACACCTTGTTGGCAGATGACCGAACTACTGAAAGATAAAGAGCAATCAGGTGAACTTGTATTACATCGTACACATGTGATTTTCAACGAATCAACACTTCAAGCCGCAAGCCTTTATTACACCGTATTGGTTCAACAGCCCAACCTCTCTCACGAACTGCTTAATGAACTGTTTTCTCTGGTACAGACAAACAGTCCACTGCAACAAGCCGATATTGATGTCTTCTTTAAGAAACATAACCTTGTGACACAAGAAAACATGACAAAAAGCCAACAGAAGCAATGGGCAACTTATGTAAAGGATGCTGCGGATAAAACAGAGCAAACCGCAATTGTCAGCATTCCGAGTTTCATCATAAATGGTCGCTATATGGTGAACCTAAGAGGTCACAGCTCGATGGATGAACTGCTCGAAACTTTAAAATATCTTAGCGATTTATAACGCCTGCTGAGTTATTCCCTCAGCAGATCATTTTCACGTATTAAATAAAAAGCCCGACAACTAAACAAAGTTGTCGGGCTTTAAAAGAATCGCTATTGAAACCGATTAACCGTGACTGGTTCTTCCCACGTTATCATGGCTTAATTCTTTATTTAGAACCGCTTCCACATGACCCGGAGAACGCGTTGAGCCAGAAATCAGTCGGTACATCGCAGGGATAACGAACAGAGTAACCAAAGTCGCGAAGCCCATACCGAAGAAGATAACCGTACCCACCGCCACTCGGCTTTCATAACCCGCGCCAGTTGAAGTAATCAATGGAATGGCACCTGCTAGCGTGGTAAATGCCGTCATCATGATTGGACGCAAACGTCGAGCTGAAGCATCAATGATCGCCTTTTCAAACTCAATACCACGGTCACGAAGTTGGTTAGCAAATTCTACGATCAAGATACCGTTTTTGGTCACCATACCGATCAGCATGATCATACCGATCTGGCTGTATACGTTGAGTCCTTGACTCATCAACACTAAGCCTAAGAAGCCACCAAAGATACCCATAGGTACGGTGAACATCACCACCAGCGGGTTAATGAAGCTCTCAAACTGCGCCGCGAGTACCAAGTACGCGACCAGCATCGCTAGCGCAAACACCACGAGGATACTCGATTGGTTCTCTTTAAAGTCTTTAGACTCGCCTGAGTAGCTCACTGAGATGTCACCCGGTAGCTGCTCGATAGCTTGTTCATCAAGGAAATCGAGAGCATCGCCCAACGTGTAACCTTCCATTAGGTTCGCTTTGATGGTTACTGACTTCTGCTTGTTGTAGTGCGACAAACGAATCGACGACGCTACTTCTTCAATGTGTGTCAGCGTATCGAGCGTTACTAGCTCGCCAGACTGAGTTCGCATGTAGATTTGGCTTAAGTCGTTGGCGTTATTAAAGCTGTTTTCATCACCACGCAGGTATACGTCATACTCTTCACCACGGTCAACGAAAGTGGTTTCACTGCGTCCACCAAGCATGATTTCTAACGTGTCCGAGATATCAGAAACACTCACACCCAGCTCAGCTGCACGCTGCTTGTCTACGGTAACCAATAACTCTGGTGTTTTCTCAGAGTAATCGATGTCCGCACCTTCCATCATTGGAGAGTCTTCAGCCGCTTGCTTTAACAGTTCGCCCCATTTCTGAAGTTCAGTGTAATCAGAGCCACCCAGTACGAATTGAACTGGCTCACTTGAACCGCCTTTGAAACCCGGCATGAACGGGAATACACGTACATCAGGAATGCCATTTAAAGATTTACGAACTTCGTTCAACGCTTCTTGCGCCGTAACATCACGTTCGTCCCAATCTTCTAGGATCATGATTACAAAGCCCGTTTGGTCACCCGCATTACCACCAAACGCTGGTGATTGAATACTGAATGACTTCAAGAAGCCTTGACCAAGTAGCGGCATTAGACGTTCTTCAACAATGTCCATGTTGGCAGACATACGGTTATAACTGGTTGCATCAGCACCACGAACAAACGCAAAGATAACACCACGGTCTTCTTGCGGAGTCAGTTGCGACGGTACTTGTTGCATCAAGCCATAGCTACCGCCCATACACGCGATAATGATGATTGGAGCAGCCCAACGCCAGTTTAACGCACGGCGCAATACCGCTTTGTATCCAGCTTCTAGCTTGCCAAACACACGTTCTACAAATCGATTGAAACGGTTTGGTTTTACATTGGCTTTTAAAATCTTACTGCCCAGAACTGGCGTTAGCGTTAATGCCACAACAGACGAGAAGATCACCGACATCGCCAACAGTACCGAGAACTCAGTAAACAGAAGACCTACCATGCCATCCATAAACGAGATTGGTAGGAACACCATGACCAGTACTAGCGTGGTTGCGATTACCGCAAAGCCTACTTCACGCGTGCCTTTATAAGCGGCAAGCAGTGGTGATTCACCACGTTCAATGTGGTGGAAAATATTCTCAACCACCACGATAGCGTCATCAACCACCAGACCGATAGACAGAATCAGAGCCATCAAGGTAATCAGGTTGATAGAGAAGCCGAAGTAGTACGCCGCAATAAACGATGAAATCAAAGAGACCGGAACCGTCACCGCTGGGATCAGGGTTGCACGAGCTTGGCCGATGAAGACGTAAAGCACGAGGATAACAAGGCCACCCGTAATAAAGAGTGTGCTGTATACCTCTGAGATCGAGCGGTCGATAAATACCGTTGAATCATAGTCCACCGCTAGACGAGTACCGTCAGGCAAGAACTTTTGAATCGCTTCTACTTCTTTATGGACTAAGTCTGCCACCTCAAGTGGGTTGGCATCTGACTGAGGCACAATGCCCATACTTACGTTAACAACACCGTCACTTTTAAAGGTCGAGTTTTCGTTTTCAGCGCCGATGTAAACATCTGCTACGTCTTTTAGATAGATAGGTGTGTTATCAGAGGCACGCTTAACAACAAGGTACTCAAAATCTTCAGCTTGGGTATATGAACGAGCCGTACGAACCGACATCACAATCGCATCGTTACGAACTTCACCACCCGGGCTTTCGATATTTTCGTTGTTCAGCGCCTGCGTAATATCAGAGGCTGTCACACCACGCCCGGCCATCTGAGCAGGTTTCAGCTTGACGTACATTACTTTGTACAAGCCACCCGAGATGTCCACTGAGCTCACACCAGAGATCAAACTAAAGCGGTCAATCAACACACGCTCGGTGTAATCGGTTAACTGCGTTCGATCCATCTCGGTTGAGCTGAGGTTGATGTAAACAGACGCTTCACCACTACCATTGTTCTTATAAACAATCGGGTCATCGGCTTCATCTGGCAACGAACGCTGGGCACGCGCTACCGCATCACGCACATCACTCACACCGGTATTAAGATCATAACCAAGTTCAAAGGTGATCGTGATTCTTGAAGAACCATTTCGAGTGGTTGACTCAATTTCGTCTATACCACTAATACCGGAGAGTTGGTCTTCGAGATTGGAGGTTATTTGGCTCTCAATGATGGTGGCTGATGCACCTTCATAGCGAGTACTGATCGACACTACTGGGCTTTCAATATCAGGCATCTCACGAACAGCAAGCTTGTTGAACGATACAATACCAAACACAACCAAGAGCAAGCTCAATACGATAGCCGCTACTGGTCTCTTTACAGAAACATCAGATAACAACATTAGTTCGCACCTTCTTGAGTTGCTGTATTACCATCAAGGTTAGCGGTATCGCCGTCAGGTTTAGCAGGGCGATTAACGGCAAGTTCTTGAACCAACACGCCATCACGCATGTTCACAATACCTTGCACCACGATCTTCTGACCAATCTCGATACCTTTATCAATCACGACTTCGTTATCGATACGCGCACCTAAGAAAACTTCGGTACGTGTCGCTTTGTTATCTTCACCGATAACATAGACAAAACGCTTAGTGCCTGAATATTCGAGTGCTTGAACTGGAATAATAGGAGCTTCCACTGGCGGGAAATCCATGTCAGCCGCGACTAACATGCCCGGTTTTAGGTAATCATTATTGTTGTCGAAGTGGATTCGAACTCGTAAGTTCAAAGTTTCAGCGTTGATACGAGAATCAATGCCAACCACAGTACCCGTGAACTGAGTCTCACCCCATGCACTGGTGCGAGCCGTTACTGTCATGCCTTTAGACAGTTTCGAAAGGTAACGCTCAGGAATTTGAAGATCTAATTGCATCACCGACAAGTCATCTAAGGTCACGAGTTCAGTGCCTGCTGTCACCATTTTACCGCGGCTAAAATCGATAAAGCCGACCGTACCAGAAAAAGGCGCACTGATGTGAAGATCTTTAAGGTTGGCATTCGCAGCAGCTAAACGTGCATTGGCAATTTCAACGTTGGTTTTCTGCGCGTCAATTTCAGTTTGCGTAATCGCGTTGCGTTTCACTAGTCGTTGGAATTCTGCAAGCTTACGTTTCTCATCTTTTAAGTACGCTTGCGCTTCTGCAACTGCGGCCTTGGCTTTGTCGTCATCTAATTGAACCAACATCTGCCCTTTAGTCACATCTTGATTAGCTTTGATGTTGATAGAGTCAACTCTGCCCGCGACTTCAGAAGTAATGATCACAGATTGCTCGGCTTCTAACTTACCAACCAAAGAAAGAGATTGGCTAACTTGGTGAATATCAACCTGCTCTGTAACAACCGTTACAGTGCTAGGCCCCTGACGTTTTGCAAGTACGGCCGGAGACGCCATAAGAATAGACAAGCTAAGCAGGGTTAAAACAGATTTACGCTTCATAATAATGGTCTGCAGTAAGATTTAAGATCTATAAATGAAATTAACCGTATTCTATCAAGTGATGAATGCTGTAACGTCAAGAAGTGTAAATCTAGATTAAATTCCATTTACGTTTCTCGGTGAATGACACAAACCAAACACAATACAGAAAGCCAGTTACCTCAAGGTGTTACCTATTAATACGTAAACCTTAGTACAGATGTTCACTTCCCGAGCAATATGCGTACTTTTCGCCATCTTTGCCCAAAAAGGCAGCATTCAACACAAAACCAAAAGAAAAACTCTTTACAGGTTTAACGTGTTTGCTATGATGCGCTCCGCACTTGAGAGATGCGTTGGGAAAAACATCTCTTTAGCCTATCCATTATGAGTTAGGAAAAACACCCTGGAGGGGTTCCCGAGTGGCCAAAGGGAGCAGACTGTAAATCTGCCGGCACTGCCTTCGATGGTTCGAATCCGTCTCCCTCCACCATATTCTTCTTACCTCTTTTAAGAGTTAAGAGAACAACCTGATTGATGGGCTTATGGGAAAACATCAATTTAGGCTTACTTTGTGAAAAGTAAGACACACCCTGGAGGGGTTCCCGAGTGGCCAAAGGGAGCAGACTGTAAATCTGCCGGCACTGCCTTCGATGGTTCGAATCCGTCTCCCTCCACCATATTCTTCTTACCTCTTTCGAGAGTTAAGAGAACAACCTAGTTGATGGGCTTATGGGAAAACATCAATTTAGGCTTACTTTGTGAAGAGTAAGACACACCCTGGAGGGGTTCCCGAGTGGCCAAAGGGAGCAGACTGTAAATCTGCCGGCACTGCCTTCGATGGTTCGAATCCGTCTCCCTCCACCATATTCTTCTTACCTCTTTCGAG
Source organism: Vibrio sp. QJM3NY_15 (assembly GCF_057785995.1). NCBI lineage: Bacteria > Pseudomonadati > Pseudomonadota > Gammaproteobacteria > Vibrionales > Vibrionaceae > Vibrio > Vibrio sp. QJM3NY_15. The sequence goes on along the minus strand of NZ_CM173517.1, from coordinate 1,007,533 downwards.
AGTTAAGAGAACAACCTGATTGATGGGCTTATGGGAAAACATCAATTTAGGCTTACTTTGTGAAAAGTAAGACACACCCTGGAGGGGTTCCCGAGTGGCCAAAGGGAGCAGACTGTAAATCTGCCGGCACTGCCTTCGATGGTTCGAATCCGTCTCCCTCCACCATATTCTTCTTACCTCTTTCGAGAGTTAAGAGAACAACCTGATTGATGGGCTTATGGGAAAACATCAATTTAGGCTTACTTTGTGAAGAGTAAGACACACCCTGGAGGGGTTCCCGAGTGGCCAAAGGGAGCAGACTGTAAATCTGCCGGCACTGCCTTCGATGGTTCGAATCCGTCTCCCTCCACCATATTCTTCTTACCTCTTTTAAGAGTTAAGAGAACAACCTGATTGATGGGCTTATGGGAAAACATCAATTTAGGCTTACTTTGTGAAGAGTAAGACACACCCTGGAGGGGTTCCCGAGTGGCCAAAGGGAGCAGACTGTAAATCTGCCGGCACTGCCTTCGATGGTTCGAATCCGTCTCCCTCCACCATATTCTTCTTATCTCTTTTGAGAGTTAAGAGAACAACCTAGTTGATGGGCTTATGGGAAAACATCAATTTAGGCTTACTTTGTGAAGAGTAAGACACACCCTGGAGGGGTTCCCGAGTGGCCAAAGGGAGCAGACTGTAAATCTGCCGGCACTGCCTTCGATGGTTCGAATCCGTCTCCCTCCACCATATTCTCCTTAATTGGAAAATCGAAAAGCCAACTCATTGAGTTGGCTTTTTTCGTTTCTGGCTTATTGGTTTCTGACTTGTTGATTGCGTATTTCTGATTTATCACTTGCTTTGAACCCTCAGTGCTTAACTGTCTAGAATCCATAATTTATTCAATTCACACCAGCCAAAACCATTCACTTGTACGCCTTGTATCCGCTCTGACACTTCCAATCCAAACGCTTCATGCTTAAGCTCAGTAACAATACCTACCTCAGACAACCACTGACGACATTCATCTAATATGGCTAGCGAACGACTGAAATCAGGCTGCTGACAAATCAACGAAAGGTACGTTCGAATCGCCTCTAAGATCTGAGAATCTAAATTGAGAGTAGAAAACGGAAAGCGAGATAAGAAGCTAAGCCAAGCGCTCAACGGATCACCTTCGTCAATAATACTGCACAACACCACTCCGTCGATCTTGGTGTAATTTCCGTATTCGATTAACACCAACCTATCATCAGGTGAAGCAAGGCTTGTAAAGAGTCTTTGGCATTCCGATGTATCTTCGACCGTCATTATTGAGGTTGTTTCATTAGTCTGACTTGGGGCTTGGATCTTCAAAAATGTAGAATAGCTTTCACTCGGTACGGCACTGGTTTTTTCAGGCATTTCAAGGCACAGCTTGTTTTCAGCGCATACCTTACTCGTCGCCCATTCTGGGTACACCCACAGCTCGATACTATTCAAAATAGACACATCATGTAAATAGAGCTTATTACGACTAAGGCGGAGCATGTTCTCTGAAAAAACATCGAGAGAAAAAGCACCTGATCCATTGAGCTTCCCAGATGTCGATATTTGAAATATTGACGCTTCAGCGCGAGACAAAAGCCTTGGTAAATGCCAGTCCGTTTCACTCAAACGCACTTCCACTGTATTCTCTGAATAGAGATCCACGGCGGCTATGTGCTGATAGCCAAGACGCCAATGCTCACTCTGAGTCAAAGATTGAAGGCAGCGAACAATATCCTTGCTCAATAAAAGGCTGCCATCGTGAAAATGCACGTCATTGCGAATTTGAAAGCGCCACACTGTCGCCTCTTCATTTGATTGCCAGTGATAAGCCAAATCACCTCGAACTTGGCTATTCTTAGCTTGGTCATTCCCGGCTTGGTTATTCTCAACATAAGTAAGGCGCTGGCACACTTGGCTCACTAAGAAGCGCTCAGTTCGTCGGAGCACCTTATGAGGATGAAGTTGCTCTAGCTTTCTATGAAATGGGATATAGGCCCGACGCGCGGCTTGATTGGCATGGCTTAAAAACGATTGCAGCTCTAGCCCGGCATCCCGTCCGCCAAAACTCAATATTGGAAGCATTTGCTCCACACTACCCGCGTCTGACAACCCACGAACCAACGTATAACACGCATCGATAGGTTCAACGAGGCATGTTAATAACGCTTTTTTGTTGCGACCTGAACTCGCCTGCCACTCAACCCAACCTTCCCTTACCATCGTTTTGATAATGGTTTGAACATGACGCTCACTGACGAACAACAGCGCAGCCAATTGACTGATCTGGCATCGCGAGGTTCCAGGGCCAAACGCCTGAAATATCTGTTCATAAAGTTCGAGTTGTCGCTTTTGGTTTGCCATTTATTTTTCTGAAGTCTCTATTTTAATGAGGTGTCCGAAGCCTGCATTCATCAATGCTCGTTCCATGGTTTCGATAACCTGTAAAGAGACATCAGAGAGCAGAACATCAGATTCAGCCTTGTTATCACGTACCAACTGAGACATATGATCAATCTCAAACTCGAAGCCATTGCCCGCAACTTTATGCTGAATGGTGTGTTTTGTGCCCTGATATTCAATGTCTATTGTCTCTGGGTTCCACCACTTGTCTCTGATCGTGATCGTTAGTTCAGGTCCACGCAATGTAGCAGATCGAGGTAAATTAGAAACGATAGACGCCGATATTTTCCCTTCAATACCTTGAGAGAACGTAAACAGAGAATCCGTATCCACATTCGATTGCTTGTACAGACTCGACATATCAACCACAGGCTCTGAAGGCGTTACGCCTAAGCTTCGACATAAATCATAGTAAAACCAAAGCCCATAAACCCCAACATCAAGTGTCGCACCACCCGAAAGTTCTGGGTTGAATATAAACAAGTTGGGGTCATAGTCATGTTCGTTGCCAAACCCAGCTTCAATCGAGGTAACCTGTATGTTGTTTTCAGATAGATAAGATTTAAGATCACGGTACGCTGGAAACGCCACTGTTTTCATCGCTTCCAACAACAACACCCCATGTTTGTCGGCTAGGGCTTTCATTGCCAACCAATCTGCGAGATTAGTAAACGCGGGTTTCTCTACCAAGACATGTTTATTGTGACTAAGAAACAACTCCGCCAACGGTTTGTGGTACGGATGAACAGTGGCAATGTAAACCGCGTCGACATCCGGATTGTTGGCCATCTCTTCATAGGATCCATAGCTCAACTCGCAACCAAAGTTCTGACCAAACGCGTTTGCTCGTTCAGAGTCCCTAGAAGCGACGGCGTAAAGCTCACCATGTTCAGAATGCTGAGTGAGTGCAGTTGCGAACCTTTTCGCTATGTTGCCTAAGCCAGCAATGCCCCATTTCACCAATGTTGTGTTTTCGCTCATCGTATTACCTAATCAATTGTTTGGTATCAGTTTACTCAGAACTTATTCAATGAAATAGAGAACAAATAACCCAAGCTGTTCATGATTTATCTCGCTAACAGGCAAGAAGAGTCAAATGATCGTTTTCTTTACCATAAAAAAACGCCTACTGATTACTCAGTAGGCGTTTGATTTAAAGACTAAATTGAATGGTATTTAGTATAGATTAACCTTGAATACCAACAATTAACCAAGGCGCATTGTCAGTCGTTAGATCACGCTCTAAGTGCCAGATATCGGTGATATCTTCTTCAATACCATCCGCAGTATCACGGTAACGACCGCTAAACTGTAGGCTTAATTGAGCCTTGCTACCGTCATGATCAGCACGAACGATTTCAGCATCAACGTACATTACGTCTGTGTGCTGATCGCCGTCTAGCTTATTACGCTCAGCTTTCAGGTCTTCAAATAGGCTTGGAGATACGTATTCTTCAATCGTGTTTAGCTCGTTGTGGTTCCATGCACCTTGCAGTGTACGGTAATGCTCACGAGAACCATTGATGAAAGCCGCTTGATCAAAGCCCGGTGGGTAGTTGTGTGGAACATCGCTTTGCGCACCAAAACCAAAGCCGCCAGCAGCGCCTTGAGATTGAGGTTGTGCTTGCTCAAAGTTATGAACATTTGGCTTTTGCTGCGGTTGTTCAAACTTGTTCTGACCCATGCCGCCGAATGCAGGCTGTTGGCCACGTGCATTCTGCTGATTCATGGAACCCTGCTTAGCCCCCAACATTCCGCGTAGGAATTTGAACGCTAGGAAAGCAATAAGACCCATAATCAGAATATCCATGAACTGGATACCTTCAAATGCGCCACCAAAGAATGCAGCTAAAAGACCACCAGCAAGTAAACCACCTAGCAGACCGCCCATAAGGCCTTTCTTGCTAGAGTTAGCAGCTGTGTTCTTACCCGTTTGATCTTGACGGATCGAATTCGTGTTTTGTTGTTTTGGTGCTGGAGCCGTTTTAAAGCTTTTGCCAAATGACTTACCACCACCAAACTTTTTCGCTTCCGCGATTGGCGTCACCGCGACTGTTACCAACAGGATCGCGACTAGTGAGAAAAATCGTTTCATTATTATCCTTTATAGGTTTCTTTATCTTTCGACACCTTAATCATACTCGTTAACAAAGAACAATGAAATATTCACGGTGTTTACACATGTATCATAATATTGCGGCTATTAATTGTTTACTTATTTGGCGAAAGGATTGACGGCACTCAGGGGCAGCATTAAAATATTGAACGATGTTCATTTACTAGATACTACTCATGGCACGAAGAAACGACCACACTCGAGAACAACTGGTTCAGCTCACACTAAAGACAGTGACTGACTTCCTAGAAGAGCACTCTTATCACGAGTTAAGTTTACGTAAAATCGCCAATATGATTGGGTATGTACCGAGTACTCTAGTAAATGTGTTTGGCAACTATAACCTGTTGCTTTTACACGTAGTCGCTCAAACACTAGACGAACTAGCCTCTGAATCCGCATCAGCCGTAGAGAAATCAAGCAACCCACAGCAAGCGTTATTCAACCTCGCTTATTGCTACCACGACTACGCGCAGAAAAACCCTCATCGCTGGCAGCTTATCTTCGAACACAACATGAACGGTGAAAACCTTCCTGAGTGGCAATCCAATCGAATCGATAAAATGACCGGTATGCTAGAGCAACTACTCATGGCCATTGCTCCTGAGCACACCGAAAGTGAAGTTGTGAAGGCAAGCCGTGTGTTATGGTCTGGTGTTCACGGAATAACCCTGTTGAGTGTTGATGATAAGTTTTTCGCTTCTGAACCCATTGATGGTAAAGAATTGATTAATAACCTAATCTCAAACTACCTCACCAACTGGTAATCATCGAAGGACAGATAATGAACAATGACAGCCAATCCTCGCTGTTAACCCAAAAAAGGTTCCTACCCTATTTTATTACCCAATTTTTGGGAGCCTTTAATGACAACATCTTCAAAAATGTCCTGCTGCTATTTGTTGCCTTCGCAAGCGTAGATACCTTGCCAATTTCCAGCAATTTGTTCATTAACTTGGCCGCTGGTCTTTTTATTCTGCCCTTCTTTCTCTTTTCTGCTTTAGCCGGCGTCTTGGCGGATAAGTACGAAAAATCGTGGTTCATTCGCAAAGTTAAGCTTCTTGAAGTCGTGATCATGTCACTGGGTGCCATTGGTTTTATCTACGAAAGCTACGCGATACTGCTTCTATTACTGTTTTTAATGGGAACACAAAGTGCCTTCTTTGGCCCTGTAAAATACGCCCTACTTCCTCAACAGTTAGAATCGAAAGAACTGGTTTCTGGTAACGCTTTGGTCGAGACTGGCACCTTCTTAGCTATTTTGATCGGCACTTTAGGCGCCGGAATCATTGCCTCAGAAGAGAATTCAAAGCTGATCGCTGCAGTCTGTATTGTGACGTTTGCGGTACTCGGCTATTTAGCCAGTTACTTTATTCCTGAAGCACCAAGCAATGCACCTGATCTAAAAGTGAAGTGGCAACCTATTACTTTGACACGCCAAACGCTCGCGATTGCTAAAAAAGATCGACCTACGTTCCAAGCACTGATGGCAATAAGCTGGTTTTGGTTCTTAGGGGCGACTTATCTCACTCAGTTTCCCAACTTCACCAAGGTTTACTTAAACGGTACCGAAAGCGCTGTCGCATTTTTACTAGCACTGTTTTCGGTCGGTATTGCCATTGGTTCATTGGCTTGCGATAAGTTATCCAACCACAGAATTGAGATCGGCATTGTGCCAATGGGCAGCTTAGGCATCTCTATTTTTGGATTTTTAATGGCGGTGTCGATCCCAGACGCACTCCCTGACTTCGATTCATTCAAAAGCTTCGTGTCTTACTCTGAATTATGGCCTCTATTCGCCTATCTACTGCTGCTTGGCATGTCGGGTGGCATATTCATCGTGCCTTTGTACTCTTTGATGCAGTTTAGAGCTAAACCCACTGAGCGAGCGCAAGTTATCGCAGGTTTGAACATCTATAACTCACTGTTCATGGTGGGAAGCGCTGTTCTTGGTATCGTCTTCCTGAGTGTTCTACAGCTTTCAATCCCACAATTGTTTGCCCTACTCGCGGTAGGAAACACTTTAGTCATGTTTGCCCTGTTTTATCAGGTGCCGATCTATGCTTTCCGTTTCTTCACTTGGGTTGTGACTCACACCATGTACCGTGTGAAACATAAGAACCTTCACAACCTGCCAGAAAAAGGTGGTGCGCTAATCGTCTGTAACCATGTGAGTTATATGGATGCATTACTGCTAAGCGCTGTTTGCCCTCGTTTGATCCGCTTTGTGATGGAAGAGGATTACGCCAAGCTCCCGCCATTACGACGTTTCTTGAAACGAGCTGGGGTTATTCCAATCTCCGCAACGAATCGAAGTTCCATTCGTAATGCTTTCAAAGAAGTGGAACGTGCGCTGCATGAAGGCCACATCGTCTGTATTTTTCCAGAAGGAAAGCTGACCTCTGATGGTGAAGTTGCTGAATTCATGCGTGGAATGGAACTGATCATCCGACGTTCACCGGTACCCGTCATCCCAATGGCCCTCAAAGGGTTATGGGGAAGCTACTTTAGCCGTTTCAAAGGCAGTGCATGTAAAGGTTTGCCCAATCGATTCTGGACAAAAATCGAGATCGAAGCCGGGAGACCAATTTTGCCTAAAGATACTTCTTGTGAAACATTGCGCCAGTCAGTTGCCGAGCTTCGTGGGCCATTGCGCTAAGCAAAGCCAAACAACTCTGTAGCTAAACATTTGAGCATAAGAACAAACGTTCAGTTTTACTTAACGTTTGTTCAATTCATTTAGACTTACTTACCATTGCGTTAAGCGTATAGTCTTCCACTACGCTGCCAATACTAGACGCGACGAATTAAATATAATGAATCTAAAAAAGTCTGTTCCATTTTATCTTGCTGCTCTGTTTTGCTTAACCCCATGGGTGAGTTCACCGACGGCACTCGTGATCGGTTTCCTTCTTGCGAGCTTAGGTTTAGTCCCTGAGCATCTAGAAGTAGGCAAACTCACCAAAAAGCTACTGGCCTACTCGATTGTCGGCTTAGGCTTTGGCATCCAGTTTGAGAAAGCATTAGCGGTAACAGGCGATGGTATTGGCCTCATTGTAACGACGATTATTGGAACCTTGGTCATTGGTTGGTTCTTGGCAAAACGCATGGGATTAGATCGCACCACGGGTTACCTTATCTCTTCTGGTACCGCAATTTGTGGTGGTAGCGCCATTGCCGCCGTAGCTCCGGCCATCAAAGCTGATGATGAACAGATTGGTTTAGCGTTAGCTACAGTGTTCGTGTTGAACTCCGTTGCCCTTTTCTTGTTCCCAATGATTGGCCATGCACTAGAGTTAAGCCAACAAACTTTCGGAACATGGGCTGCAATCGCGATTCACGATACCTCTTCTGTAGTAGGCGCAGCATCAGCATATGGCGAAGAAGCACTGACCACAGCGACAACGCTGAAGCTCGCTCGCGCACTTTGGATTATCCCAATCGCGTTAGTCAGTGCGATGATCTTCAAGAACGATCAAAAGAAGATTACGATTCCTTACTTCATTTTCTTCTACTGCGCTGCTATTGCTGTTAGTGACTTATTGCCACAATTTGAGATGGTTTATCAAGGTATCTTTGATGTGTCTAAGCGTGCGCTAGTAGTTTGTTTGTTCTTGATTGGTTGCGGTATTTCAGTTGAGAAGCTTAAAGCTGCAGGGCCGAAGCCATTGATGTTTGGTATTACAATGTGGACGATGATTTCGACAGGCTCATTAGCGTGGTTAACGCTTGCCTGATGCACCTAATACGTAAAGAAGCGCTGTAGATTGGTTAACTTGTTAAGCAGACAAGCAGATTAGCGAATGACAAAACAAAAAGGCAAAGCTCAAATGGGCTTTGCCTTTATCGTTTGTGGTAAAGATATTCTTTATTGCAACAATCACAAATCAAACAGGGGCTTATCACTCTTCTTGCTCTCTCTTTTCATTAAAACAAGTACCACAACCAACACAAATGCGGTGAGTTCAGCCAACGATCGTGTCAGCCCAGACGAAGTCACTGCTTGGCCTATCTGCAGTAAAACCGCGATGATGAGGGCAATTTTCATAATAAGACCTTATTCTATAATCCGTTATTTATAGGACTTATTATGATGGATGGTTATAAAGATAATAAATTCTGTTTTGAACTATCTAATTGCTAAATTAACTAACCTAGCCCAATTGCCCCTCTAGCCACTTAATAAAGGTTCTTACCTTAGGTCGTTTTTCAGTGCCTAACGGACAGATCAAGTCGTACCCTTTATCAGTATCCATACTTGGATAAGGCGTGATGAGCTCACCAGTCTCAATGTACGGCTTAACAAAATGATAGCGCCCCATCGCCACGCCGATATTATGCAGAGCACTCTGTACGCCCATATCGCGATGACTCACACAATAAAACTGCTCAAACAGATTTACATCGATTTGATTGTGCTTGATCCAACGCTGCCACACATCAGAGCCTAGCGCATGAATGAAATTAATCCGGTGTAACGACTCTAAACCATCATCAAAGATGTCGTGTTCAGCGGCATAACTCGGCGTACATACCGGAATATACTTTTCACCAAACAGACGCTGTCGATGCATATCTTTTAGATCTTCAGCACCATAGTAAATGGCGACATCGAGATGATTTTGATGAAAGTCTTGCTCTTCTTGAGAGAAAATATTGAGGTTGAACTTTGGGTATCGCTGTTTGAAATCAGCTAGCCTTGGTAGCAACCAACTGTTAGCAAAGGCAGGACTGGTACCAATATTGATCTGACCGTACAAGTCTGTGTTGGTAATGTCTTCGATCTCACCAAAAATAGAGCTCAACGACTTCGATAACGTGCGTTGAAAGCGTTGCCCTTCTTCGGTCAGTTCCAGCTTACGAGTCCCTCGCACAAACAAGTTAAATCCGAGTTCACCTTCTAATACTTTGATTCGATGGCTAACGGCTCCCTGAGTCAAATGCAACTTTTTCGCGGCTAACGTAAAGCTCATCTTCTCGGCGGCGACATTAAATGTATGAAGATTTCTCAGTAAAGATTGATGGTTAGCCATACGAACTCATGCATTAAAAATTTTAATTCATAGTACTACCCGTTTCGTTTGTTTGCATTAAGAAATAAGTTTCTAATAGCCGCAGTTACTTAAAATCCTGCCTCGATCAATATTTAACTCCATACGTTGACGAGCAGAAACATTAAAAAAATTAATTACAAACTTAGGGGCACGTATGAATATACTCGGGTATATGCAAAAAGTAGGTAAGGCATTGATGGTTCCCGTAGCCACACTGCCAGCTGCAGCAATCCTTATGGGGATCGGCTACTGGTTGGATCCTGTTGGTTGGGGTTCTGAAAGTATCTTAGCCGCATTCTTGATCAAGTCAGGTGGTGCGATCATCGACAACATGGCAGTTCTGTTCGCGGTGGGTGTCGCCTTTGGTTTAAGCCGTGATAAAAATGGTTCTGCCGCACTGTCTGGTTTTGTGATGTTCCTAGTCGTCACCACGCTACTTGCTCCGGGCTCAGTTGCTCAATTGATGGATGTTGAGTTAAGTGAAGTACCAGCGGCATTCGGAAAAATCAGCAACCAATTCGTGGGTATCATTGTCGGTATCATCTCTGCTGAGATCTACAATCGCTACTCAACGGTTGAGCTTCCTCAAGCTTTAGCATTCTTCAGCGGTAAGCGTTTGGTTCCTATCCTTACCTCAATCGCAGGTATGACGCTCTCTTTTGCTCTGCTATACATCTGGCCAGCTGTGTACGATGCTCTGATCGTATTGGGTATCAAGCTAGAAAGCATGGGCGCTGTGGGTGCTGGTCTGTTTGGCTTCTTCAACCGTTTGTTCCTATCAATAGGCATGCACCACGCACTCTACCCTGTGTTCTGGTTCGATGTTGTGGGTATCAACGACATTCCAAACTTCCTAGGCGGCGCACAATCTATCGCTAACGGTACGGGCATTCCGGGTAAAACAGGCATGTACCAAGCAGGCTTCTTCCCTATCATGATGTTTGGTTTACCTGCAGCTGCATTGGCGATGTACCACTGCGCTGACGCGAAAAACAAGAACCAAGTATTCGCAATCATGCTTGCCGCAGCAATGGCTTCGTTCTTCACAGGCATTACTGAGCCTCTAGAGTTCAGCTTTATGTTTCTAGCACCTGTATTGTTCCTAGTGCACGCTGTGTTAACAGGTCTGTCGCTTTACATTGCAGCAAGCATGGAATGGATGGCAGGCTTCGGCTTCTCTGCAGGCTTTGTTGACTTAGTGCTATCAAGCCAAAACCCGTTAGCGACTAACTGGTACATGTTATTAGTTCAAGGTGTGGTGTTCTTCGCGCTTTACTACGGTATTTTCCGTTTCGCTATCATCAAGTTCAATCTACGTACTCCGGGTCGTGGTGAAGAGATGGAAGCAGAAGGCGAGACAGAATCTCCAGAAGCGTTAGTTAGCCTAACCAACAACTACATCGAGGCTATTGGTGGTGCAGGCAACATCCTAGAAGTGGACAACTGTATTACTCGCTTACGCCTAACAGTAAAAGATTCGTCAGCAGCAGACAGTGACAAACTGAAAAAACTCGGTGCTGCAGGCGTAGTGCCTATTGGAAAAGGTGGCCTACAAGTCATTATCGGTTTAGGTAAGGTAGATAAGGTTGCTGAACAAATGAAGAAGGTACTCGCTTAAGCTAAACAGCCAGATGCAAAGATAAAAGCCTTAATGACCAGATAGAATATTAAGAATTTGTGATGGTTTCACCACCATCACAACCCCCTGAAGCGCAATTACGACTAGTCACCGTGTATTGCGCTTCGTTTTATTGTTTTCAGCTCTATTTAGAACGAATCTGCTGTAGCCATTGTGCCAACCCTGCGCGTGAAACCTTAATACCTAGCTGTTCTTGATGAGGCATTCGATAGTACTCGACAGGAAATTTGAACCGTTCAAGACGGCCATTTAATTGCTCAGCAAACCATTCTTTGGTTGGTAAATCCGTACAATCCACAATAGCGACAGGTCGAAATCCGAACTCATCATCTTCAATTGGAACGATAAACGCCTGATTGATTAAAGATAACTGATTCAGTGCTCGTTCAATTTCCTCACAGTGAATATTCTCACCGCCAGAAATAAACTGATTATCCGCGCGACCAATGATCGACACTTGTTCGCCATCCCATTCGCCGAGGTCTTTACTGTCGAACCAACCGTTCTCATCAACTAATGGCGTTACCTCACCCTGATAGTAATAACCAGAAGCGAGCGTATTGCCGCCAATAAAGATATGTTGATCTTCAATTTTTAACTGGCGTTGGTCGAGAACAAAACCTGCAGTATTACTAGAATCGACTGGCTTCGCGGTCACTGTTGAAGCCGCTTCTGTCATACCGTATCCAAGCCAAGTTTCAATGCCCATTTGTTGAGCTTCAAGCCCTAGCGCTTCTGGGATGTGGCTACCGCCTAAAAGCACATGAGTTAAAGTAAGTGCTTGCTTACTCTGCAATAACCTATGTAGTTGAGTAGCCACTAAAGAGGCATGACTGCAACCTTCGATGTCTGACTCAAGCTTACCTGACCCTATTTTGATGCAGCCACCAGCAGCCAACCAACGATGGACAATCGCCAATCCTGACACATGGTACATCGGCAAGCTAAGCAACCAAGTGTCAGCTTGTTCAAAGTTGAAAACGTCTAATAACCCCTGAGCTGAACATAAGTGTTGCTGCAACGTGTGAGCCACCGCTTTCGGGTTTCCGGTAGAGCCAGAAGTGAATACGATGGTCGCTAAAGATTGAGGATTAAAGCTAGGATTTTGCGGTGTTGTTGGTTTGTCATTACCATCGACCTTAACTTCGTTCAAGCAAGGTAGCATCACCAATACAGTCTTGAGGTCAACAGCATCAGAATGATCTAACCCGCAGCTATCTAATAGCCAAAGGTAACGTTTGTCTAGCTGACCATAAAGGGATTCAAGCTTCTGTGTTAAACGATCTTTCGGCTGAGGCATGGTAAACGCACAAACCACACCCAAATTGAGTGCGGCAAGATAAACTGGAATCACTTCAGCTTGGTTCTTACCAACAATCGTCAACACATCGCCTTCAGAGAGGCCCTGAGCAGATAGCTGTTGTTGGTACTCACTCACCAGCACAGACACTTGCTGCCAAGTGTAAGCGCGGTTAGGAATCACTAACGCTGTTTGATGTGGGTTCTGCTGCGCCCACTGTACCCAGAGCGGGTGAAGATTAGATTGTGGGCGCATCATAAGATAACCAAGTTATAGATTGAGAACGATCTAAGCGAATCGAACGATCAGCCTAAGAAGACCAAATCAATTGTTGCTGTTCAAGCGTTGAAACTGGAAGCTGACAACCCGGCCAAGAGACTTCTAGCTGTTGCTGATACAAGCCAATCGTATCAAGCCCTGGAACTTCATTAGGCAAGTACTGTTGTGCCAATCGAGCAACCTGAGTTAAGCCAAGGCTAGACTCTATGCTTGAGCTTAGTACAGGTTTAATACCAAGTTGTTGCGCGCGTTCAATGATAGCAACACAACGCTCTACTGAGCCAATCAAGGTTGGCTTAATCACTACCGCCTTAACACCCGTTAAATCACTAAGATCAAACTCAGGGCTTCGCACCGCTTCTTGTAGTGTCTCATCCCATGCAATCGCCACACCGTGGTCGATGGCAAAGGCCAAGCTGTCTTCTGGTTTCTGACAAGGCTCTTCAATAAAGCTAATGCGCTGACGCAGTGACGGCGAAATATATTTAATGAACTGCTTCGCTTTCTCTGGCTTCCACGCACGGTTGGCGTCAAGTCTTAGGGTCAAATCAGGGATCGACTCAAGGAATAAGCTGACAAGCATGCCATCACGAATCGCTTCGTAGAGACCGACTTTCACTTTGGCGACCTTCTCGCCTTTCATCTCATTCAGCACAGGGATCAATTCATCTGGATCTCCTGTACACAAAGGCGCTGCTTGGTAGTTACCTTCAGCGTTGAGTTCGCCTCGTAATTCCATCATCGCCATCGAAAAACCGAAGGCAACAGAAGGATATAGCTCATCAAAAGGCGTTTGAGGGTTATTGTGGCTCCAAAGCTCTAATTCGTGTTGCAGCTGAATGCCAGCTTGTTCGGCATCTTCTTGGCTAAAACCTGGCAGAGGCGCAACTTCACCAAAACCAGTTTTACCATCACACTCAAGTTGGATGATATAGCCAACGCGTTCGTTCAACTTATTGTCACGAAGAATCACACCACTATCCATAGGTAATTGATAACGGTAGAGTTTAGCGTGACGTTGAGAATTCACTGAGTTCATAAAGTTTCCTAAAAAACGGGGAACATCAAAACAAAACGAGCCGCTATTAGCGACTCATTTTAAAGAAGAGAAAGACTATGGGTTACGCGGAAATTTGTCGAAATCAGGTCGACGCTTCTCGTTGAATGCGTTTCGGCCTTCTTGACCTTCTTCTGTCATGTAGAACATCATGGTTGCGTTACCCGCCAACTCTTGTAGACCGGCTTGGCCGTCACAGTCTGCGTTTAGTGCGGCTTTCAAGCAACGCAGCGCCATTGGGCTGTGTTGAAGAACCTCACGACACCAACGAACCGTTTCTTTTTCTAGGTCAGCAACCGGTACAACTGTGTTTACTAGACCCATATCCAATGCTTCTTGAGCATCGTAGAAACGACACAAGAACCAGATTTCACGCGCTTTCTTTTGACCAACGATACGAGCCATGTAAGAAGCACCCCAACCGCCATCGAATGAACCTACTTTAGGACCGGTCTGACCGAACTGAGCGTTTTCAGCTGCAATGGTAAGGTCTGCCATCATGTGAAGAACATGACCACCACCGACTGCCCAACCCGATACCGCTGCGATAACCGGTTTTGGACAAGTACGAATTTGACGTTGGAAATCAAGCACGTTCAGGTGATGTGTACCTGAATCATCTTGATAACCGCCGTAGTCACCACGGATACTTTGGTCACCACCAGAACAGAACGCCTTCTCACCAAGACCCGTCAAAATGATTACGCCAACCTTCTCGTCATAACGAGCATCAGCCAGTGCATTGATCATCTCTTTTACGGTTTGTGGACGGAACGCATTGTGGACTTGAGGACGAGCAATCGTGATTTTCGCAATACCGTCGTCAGACTTATGGTACTGAATATCTTCAAATTGACTGCTTTCATCGCGCCAGTTAACTGCTGCGTAAAGTTCTTCTTCTGTGATGCCTACTGTTTTAGCCATGGTGATTCCCATTGTTCTATTAGAGACCACGACTAACGAATAGTCGTGACGGTGTTGCTCTGCTTTTGATAGTGCTTGATACGAGAGAACCGCTCAGTCAGTTTAACGACGACTGGCGATACATTGGATGATCAGGTTGGAAAACAACTCTGGTTGCTCAAAATGAACATTATGACCAGCGTAATCCACCTGACTATATTCAAAGCCACTATTCTCAGCTAGCTCCATGAATTTACGATCTTTTTCACCACACACATAATGCAATTGATGCTCATGAGATTTCAATGTGGCACGTAAATCCGGTTGCTTCGCTAACGAAGTAGATAACAACATATTTGCTACGGATACTCCAAGGTTACCACTACGCTTTATGACCAAAGTTTGTCTTTGCTCATGATTTAGTGAAGAAAAGACGCTTTGTTGATACCAATCGTCTAAAACATCTTCAATCGACTGTTGTGCAAAGCGGACAGCCCATTGCGTATCATGTACTAACCTTTGTGCTCGTTCTTCATCACGCTCCAGACCAAAGTTGCCACCTTCAATAATGACTTTCTCAAGATTGAGCGTTTCGAAGCAAGGGCTTGTCACCCCATACATGGCAAGCCTGCCCCCCATAGAGTAGCCAATCACCACGATAGGGTAATCCGCAGGAAGATCGTTGAGAGCAAGCTGAGAAGTGATGCACTGAACGATTTTCTTACAACAATGATCAAAGCCTACCGGATCGATAAAGCGACTTTGTCCGTGCCCGGGCAAATCTATGCAAAGACGAGGAAAATCCTCTAGATATGGATGACATGCGCTCCAATCATCCCCGCTTCCGAGTAAACCATGTAGAAAAACAAGCAAAGGTTTGTCAGAAGATTCTTGTACAGCTGGGTAATAATTGGAGTAAAGCATGTAAAGTCCTTAGGCTAATGCCTCGGTGAGCATTGAACTGAATTGTTTCAGCAAAGTAGACGCTTGTTCGGGAGGCGTCTTAACTTCAACGAGCAAGGTACCCTGACCTTGTTCGAAATGTTGTTCGACAATCGTTTGATAGCAATTCAAAGTTTCTGGCGCCGCATAACCAAGCTGGAATTGCGCAGCGGCATGTTCAAAACCGAAACCATGGGGCATTTGATATAGAGATTGTTTTTGTTGCTCAGGAACGGGCAACAAGTCAAAGATCGCACCGCCATCATTATTGGTCACAACAATCACCATCGGCGTTAAATTATGAGTAAGCAGAGCGAGTGAGTTGAGGTCGTAAAGCAAAGAGGTATCGCCAATCAACATCATCAAGGGGTTTTGGTTGGCTTTTACCACGCCCGCAGCCGTTGCTACCAAGCCATCAATGCCCGATGCGCCACGATTACTGTAAACTTGATTCGCAGATATTGATGACAGCATATCCACCAGCCTTACCATCAAGCTATTTCCCACAAATAGCTCTCTGTCTTTAAGTCTAGTCGACAAGTCAACTGCAACGCTCAACTCGGTCAGTTGGTCATTATTGGATATTTGCGCCAATGCCAATTGTTGAACCGTATTCGCGATTTCGACCAAAGGTGCAGCCCAGCCAGCATGTTGACCTAATAAGGTGGGTAAATGCTGCTCTGACACCCACGACTCAATATCAGCAACGATATGGGTTTGAGGCAGATGATCTTGGTTGATTCGGTGCGTATCTGGTGACACAACAATGTATTGTGATGAGCAGAATGATGAAGCTTGCGACTTTATCCAATGATTAAGGCGCTTAGAAACAATGCGCTCACCGAACTGAAAGATAAAGTCACATTGATTGAGTTGCGCTTTAGCTACGTCACTCTGCATCCACAGATCATAATGCTTCCAATCGCTTGTGACACCTGATTGAGGATCGCAAAAAACTGGCCAGCCTAATGCCGTAGCAAACTGCTGAGCTTTTGTCGCTTGTTCAATATCTAGCGAACCGAGAATAACCACACCCTTACGTCCAAGATACTCAGCAGGAGCAATCGGTTGTGTATTCACTTGATCAGGTAAAAACGTTTGGCTGTAACAACCTGTTCCCGACTTCCACCCAGAGATACTGGATGTGTATTCCGCATACATTTCCGCGCTGTTCGCAGAATATAGAGGCTCTGGGAACGGACAGTTGATATGAATCGCACCACCAACATTGCGTTGTTTCGCCAGCGCGTTATCAACCGATGTCAGAAGCCAATTCAATGAAATCTGTGTGGTTGGACTTGGTAGATTTAAAGCACTGTCAACATGGGAAGAAAAGATACCTTGCTGTTGAATCGCTTGATTAGCGCCACAGTCGACTAAATCGATAGGTCGATCAGAGGTCAGCAAAATCAGCTTTTCTCGTGTCAGCCCAGATTCAGCCGTCGCAGGAAGAAGGTTTGCAACAGCAGTACCAGAGGTGACAATCACAGCAACTGGCTTATCGCTGGCTTTCGCTAAACCTAACGCAAGAAAACCAAGCCCACGCTCATCAAAGTGCGTGTGTAAGGTTAACTTGGGGTTAGCTTCAGCTTCGAGAGTTAACGGCGTTGAGCGCGAGCCCGGCGCGACACAAACATGTTCAACGCCGCTGCGGGCTAGCTCTTCAAGTAACGTGTGACACCAAACTCTATTTAATACGGCTTGGTCGTGATTCATGACGCCACACCCAGAGGTGGGTGATCTGAAATTAAACTGAGCAGAGTCGACATTTTCTTATTCAACTCTTGCCACTCATGCTCAGCAACCGATCCCGGCACGATCCCGGCACCCGCAAACAGTTGTACTTGATCGTTTACAATCAAGGCACTTCGAATCGCGACACAGAATTCAGCGCGTTGATGGCTAATATAACCAACAGAGCCTGCATACCAGCCTCTCGCAAACGGTTCGTGTTCAAGAATAAAATCCATCGCCTCTTTGCGCGGTAAACCCGCTACCGCAGCAGTCGGCTGTAAGGCAGCAAGCAACTGCACACCATTGACGCCGTTATTGAGCTGAGCATGGATATTACGCTTAAGATGCTGCACCTTACGCAAACGCACAAGTCGCGCCTCTTTTTCAACGTGTACCGTTTGAGAATGAGGAGCGAGACGCTCAATGATATCGTCAACCACATATTGGTTTTCATTGAGGTTTTTACTGTCTTGAGAAAGCCAGTTGGCTAACTCCATATCTTCTGTCGCGTTTTCTCCGCGACCAATGGTTCCCGCAAGCGCTTCAGTATTAAGCTCAGTGCCATATCGGCTGTACAAACGCTCTGGCGTTGAGCCAATAAAGCTGTGTTTGGAATCCAATACCAACATAAAGTGAAAGCTGTGATGGTTTTGAAGATAGCTGGCCTTGAGTAACTGAGCCGCGCAGATTGGCGCATCCAATTGCAATGTGGTTCTACGAGCTAATACGACTTTTTTATATTCTTCATCGCTGATGCACTGAAGCACTTTATCGACCAGATTGCCCCACTGTTCTCGTTCTGGAACATGGTTAATCTGTTCAATGTGCGCCGACAAGGGTGCCAATATCGCCGCTTCTACAGAAAGCTTATTCAAAGCATTAATGGAAACAACGCGATCAGGAGACAAATTAACCGCCAGCGACCAAGTGTCGTCAAAGCGAATTAATTCAACCTGAGGAAGAAAGAAGAATGATTCCATGCAACGGCGGTTCTTTGCGGTATGTCCGTCAAATGAACGTCCACCCCAAATTCGTTGGTCTTCACCAAGAATGGCATACGCGGGAGCAGGATCGGAGAAAGTATGCAGTTGACCGAGCGCGACCACTTCTTCACGAGTGTCGCGTGACTGCCAATAGAACTTTGGAAAGAGCGGTTGAGCATGAAGCCATTCTATAAATGCAAACGATGGTTTTTGCGTTAGAACTTCAACACAACGAACTTCACTTGCTTGGGCATTTTGTACTCGCTCAATCAAAGCGGAGATAGTTTGCTGGAAATGTGACAAATCGACCTCGTTCACATCTAAATTATTATTATATTAGTTTGATACTTTATGGGCAGTACCCACTTAGATCAAGAATGTACTATATCTTTTGAACATTCCTGTGATTCTAAGCGATCCAACCTCTTTATTCATCTTAGCCAATAACAAAGAAAGCGATTAATTAAAATTTAGAAAATAGTGACAACAAAAAGACCAAACGTGACACTGAAATGCGACATTCATCAGATTTTTATTCTATCAAACCCCGTTTTGCGGTACTTTAATAAAGTATTTAAATTAATTTCAGGAAATCGGCAATGCAAAATATCGGGATGTCGTCAAAACTCAACAGCGTATGCTACGAAATCAGGGGACCTGTACTCAAACATGCTAAGCGCATGGAAGAAGAAGGGCATAAAATACTGAAGCTTAATATCGGTAACCCCGCCCCATTTGGTTTTGACGCCCCTGATGAAATCCTTGTTGATGTAATCCGTAACCTACCGACATCTCAAGGTTACTGTGACTCAAAAGGCATCTATTCAGCCCGCAAAGCGGTTGTTCAGCACTACCAGAAAAAAGGCCTACGTAACCTTGATGTAGAAGACGTTTACATTGGTAACGGCGCATCAGAGCTTATCGTTATGTCTATGCAGGCGCTACTGGATAATGGTGATGAAATCTTAGTTCCCGCTCCGGACTACCCACTATGGACAGCGTCTGTTGCGCTTTCTGGTGGCACGCCGGTTCACTACATGTGTGATGAAGATGCTGATTGGTATCCAGATTTAGATGACATGCGCGCGAAGATCTCACCAAAAACGCGCGGCATCGTTCTTATCAACCCGAACAACCCAACGGGTGCGGTATACAGTCGTGATTTCCTATTACAAGTTGTTGAGATTGCTCGTGAGCACGGTTTGATCATCTTCGCTGATGAAATCTACGACAAAGTACTTTACGACGGTGCAGTCCACACGTCAGTCGCAACGCTTGCTGAAGACGTACTCATGGTGACATTCAACGGTCTGTCTAAGGCTTATCGTGTATGTGGTTTCCGTGGTGGTTGGATGTTCTTAACGGGTCCGAAACACATCGCGAAAGGCTATGTCGAAGGGCTAGAAATGCTCGCCTCGATGCGTTTGTGTGCCAACGTACCAATGCAGCACGCCATCCAAACGGCATTGGGTGGTTATCAGAGTATCAACGAACTGATTCTTCCTGGTGGTCGACTGCTTGAGCAACGTGACCGTGCATGGGAACTGATCAACAAGATCCCTGGCGTTTCTTGTGTGAAACCAAAAGGCGCGATGTACCTGTTCCCTAAGATCGACACCAACATGTACAACATCAAAGACGATCAGAAATTCGTACTCGACTTCCTTAAGCAAGAGAAAGTGTTATTGGTTCAAGGTACTGGCTTCAACTGGCCGAAACCGGATCACTTCCGCATCGTGACTCTGCCGCACATCGAAGATCTAGAAATCGCGATTGGTCGCCTAGAGCGCTTCTTACAAACTTACAGCCAAGATGAGCTCACAGTCGATTAATTAACGCAAAAAGTTATGACTACAATTTGCTGTTTTAAAAGACTTTAACTTGTAATCAATCACTTCTATGCTTAAAAGGCTCCTGTTTGGGAGCCTTTTTTGTATCCGCTGTCTCGTATCCCTGCGCAAACACAAGATACGAGTGGAGAATTGTTTAGAAAGGACTCTTATGAAACAAAGCCATTTCTTTGCCCATCTTGCCCGTATGAAGCTGATTCAACGCTGGCCCCTGATGCGTTCAATCTCAAGCGAGAATATTTCAGAACATAGCCTACAGGTGGCTTTCGTCGCACATGCCTTGGCATTAATTAAAAATAAGAAGTTTGATGGTCAGCTCAACCCCGAGCACATTGCGCTGCTTGGCATGTACCACGATACCAGCGAGGTACTGACGGGCGATTTACCAACTCCGGTTAAATACTACAATCCAGACATCGCCCAAGAGTACAAGAAGATAGAAGCCGCAGCAGAACAAAGACTGCTTTCAATGCTACCGGAAGAATTCCAAGACGATTTCGCTCCCTTCTTAATATCCGGAACAGCAAACAAAGAAGAACAAAGCATCGTCAAGCAAGCCGACACTATCTGCGCTTACCTCAAATGCTTGGAAGAACTCAGCGCGGGAAACCACGAATACGAACAGGCCAAACGCAGGCTTGAAGAGACGCTATCACAACGCAAAAGCCCGGAGATGGATTACTTTCTGACGACATTTGCACCCAGTTTCGAATTATCACTAGACGAAATCAGTTAGCTAGGTATAAGTTGAGTGTAATTATCTAAATAAAATCAATTTGATAGGTGCTATTTTGACTTCTCCAATCGAACCACCATTTGTACTCGAGCAAGAATGGCAAGATCGAAACAACGATGAGCATAAGATCAGAAGAGACGATCACCGTAGCCCATATCAACGCGATCGTGCTCGCGTGCTTCACTCAGCAGCGTTTCGTCGTTTACAAGCCAAGACGCAAGTACATGGCACTACGGTGAATGATTTTCACCGTACCCGCTTAACTCACTCACTAGAAGCTGCTCAGCTTGGTACGGGGATTGTCGCTCAGCTAAAGAAAAAACAGCCTGAATTTCGTGATTTGTTGCCTTCAGACAGTTTGATCGACTCGCTATGCCTGGCTCACGACATTGGCCATCCACCTTATGGGCACGGTGGTGAAGTCGCGTTGAACTATATGATGCGCGATCATGGTGGCTTTGAAGGCAATGCCCAAACGTTCCGAATCGTGACTCAATTAGAACCCTACACTGAACATCACGGGATGAACCTGTCCCGACGAACTCTGTTAGGTCTGATTAAGTACCCTTCTCTGCTTAGTGAAGTTCAAGCTAAATTGCAGTCTGAGCCCGTTAAGCATCAACGACAACTCCGAGCTAAAGATTGGATGCCAGCAAAAGGCATCTATGATCATGATGAAGAACTGTTTAACTGGGTACTGGAGCCGCTTTCAAGCAGCGACCAACAGCTTCTAAAACAGAAAAGGAAATCACACACCGAACCACTTGAGCACAACAAAACCAAATACAAATCACTCGACTGTTCGATCATGGAATTGGCCGATGATATCGCTTATGGCGTGCATGATTTGGAAGATGCGATTGTGCTTGGCTCGGTAACCAAAGCACAATGGGTTGAATCGGCTTATCCTCAATTGAAAGAGATGGCTGATCCTTGGATCTGTGAGCATTTAGATTCGATTACTGAAATGCTTTTTTCGGGAGAGCAATATCGTAGAAAAGATGCGATAGGTGGGATAGTTAACGCACTACTCACCAGTATTTCTATCAAGCCCGTTGATACAGAATTTGAAAACGTGCTGCTGGCTTATAACGCTTTTCTTGAGCCGAGCATGGATGCTACGTTGGATAGGCTTAAGCGCTTTGTCAGTGAATTTGTAATTCAAGTGCCACAGGTTCAAGTGATTGAATATAAGGGTCAGCAGATCATCATGGACATGTTTGAAGCATTCAGTGCTGATCCTGAACGTTTGTTGCCACTGCCAATCAAAAAGCAATGGCTACTGCATGAAGATGAGTCGAGAAAGATGCGCGTGATAGCCGACTACATCTCATCTATGACCGATGATCTTGCTCAGAAAATGCATCAGCAACTGTTCTCGGCGCATACCGAGTTTTAATTCCTGACTCACTTTACTAAAACGGCTTAATCTAAGTAGTTTTTCTCAAACACGCCGGGCGGCATTTGATTGATTTGAAACTGAATCATTTGGTCAAATGCCGTTAGCAAAGGACTAAAATCGACGTCATTTTCTAACAAACTAAGCAAATGATAGCCAGCTTCAACGGTTGAAAGACTGTTTTCACTTGGCGCTTTGCGGATCCGGTAATTACCTTTAAGGTCTTTAGGTAAATGAACGGTTTGTAGCGCGTGCAAGTTACTCGATACCTGCCACATTTTGAACGCTTTCTTCCATGTACCATCCAATAAAATTACACGCAGCTTTTTACGTGGGCAGATTGCAGACTCAACAGAAACAGAATGTTCGCTAGGGTACAAAATCACGTGTTGATACTGCTCATCAGCCAGCAACTCGTTAAGTTGTGTATTCTCTGAAAAGTCTTCCCCCACAAGCGTCACACTGTTTTTTAGAGACAAAGAGAGGATACGCGCAGTTCCCATTGGGCGATGCGCTTCTGATGGATGCTGAAGAATGATAAGCTCAACGTTCGATTCTAGTGGCGTAACCCACTGACATATACAAGCTTTCAAAGCCTTGCTGCATTGGCGGCAATAACGAGACATGGATTTAATGTGTACCCTGTTTTAATTTTCACTTCACTTTTATGCGTCTTATTCCAACTAGAGCCTGTGCAGCCTTGGGTAGTTTGGGATAAAAATGCTATCGCCGATGGGCAATGGTGGCGGATCCTAACAGGAAACTTTTCACATACCAACTACTCGCACCTGCTGATGAATCTAGCCGGCTTATGGATCATCAGTTATCTGTTTCAACCCAATAAAAAACAACTACTCAGCGCATTGCTTTTCATTAGTTTAGTCACTGGATTCGCTCTGTTGCTGTCGAGTATTCAAATCTATGTTGGCTTATCGGGAACTTTGCATGGGCTATTTGGTTTATTCGCGCTCAGAGAGGCGCTAAACGGCAGGAGTTCTAGTTGGCTGTTAGTATTCGGATTAATCGCTAAGATAGCGTGGGAGCAGTTTGTTGGCCCTTCTAGCACGACTGGCGAACTGATTAATGCTCGTGTCGCCATTGAAGCCCACCTAGCAGGAGCATTGACTGGAGGCTTCATGGCTGTCGTTTTATTTATAACGAATAGAAAAACGAATCAAAGCTGAATTCTTTCACGGTTCTTTTCGACTGTGGCTTCACCTATCCCTTTCACGTTAACCAAACTGTCAGCGGTGGCAAACTCACCGTTCTTCTCTCTGTAATCAACAATCTCTTTTGCTTTCTTATCACCCACACCTACTAATAAGGCTGATAGCTCTTCTGCTGTCGCTGTGTTGATGTTTACCGTGATCTCAATGCCATCGTATAGCTCAGCTTTAGTTGGGCTATCAGCAAGCACTGCAGAGCTCAGGGTAATAAGAAATGAAAGAAGTAGTGTTGAATATATCGCGCGCATAAACCGTTCCTTTGTACAAAAAAGGTAACTTATGTATTTGCCGCTGCAGATAACACAAACGCCAGATAAAAATAAAGCGGGTCACCGAAGTGACCCGCTTTGTTATACATCTTGTTTTCATCAGCTTGTTTGTTGGCTCACAAATCTGAATTGGAGCTTAACAACCATATGTTGATTCTCAGTAGTAAACTCTAACTTGAGCTTGCTACTAAGGTAATCAAACGCTTACTGACCTTGACCCACTACGTAGTATTCAACGTCTGCATTTTTGCGCAGTACGTTTAGTACATTAGTAAGGTCTTGCTGATTACCAACTCGCTCTAACTGAGCACCGATTTGAGTGCTGTAAGCTGGGTTGATTTCAGCCGTCACTTTAGAAAGCTCAACAACGACGATGTTACCGTCTTGGTCTTTAGATTGACCAAATACCGCTTGGCCTTCTTCTGGTTTCGATAGTGCGAATACAGAAGCGGCAAGTGGAGAGTTACGGTCAATCGTTTCAAGTTCAGTGAACTCAAGGTTGTTGTCTGAAAGTACCGCTTCGTTACCTTGCTTAAGTTCGTTAACAAGAGATACACCAAGCTCAACCGCTTGTTGCTCTGCTTGTACCGCAGACAGTGCAGCGACAACTTGATCTTTCACTTCAGCTAGAGGAAGAACTGTTTCGTCACGAGTCTCTTCTACACGAACAACAATCACGTGCTCAGGTGCAACTTCGATAACTTCAGAGTTCAGACCGTCTTCTTTCACTTCAGGGCTCAAGATAGCTTGCATTACTGCAGGCGTCATCAGAACTTCTGGAGCGTCAGCTTGAGAGATGAAATCAGTCGTCGTGATTTTCGCGTTGATAGCTTCAGCAGAGTCGTCTAGAGAATCTGGGAATTCAAACGCTACTTTTTCAAGTTCAGTTTGTTGCTCGTAGAACTGATCAACTGCGTGTTGGTCTAGAAGCTCTGTCTTAATCTCTGCCGCTACTTCAGTGTAAGGCTGAGCTTGAGATGCTTTTAGTTCGTCTAACTTGATGATGTGGTAGCCGAAATCAGATTTAACTAGGCCAGTCGTATCGCCAATATTCTCAAGAGCGAAAGCCGCGTCTTCGAATGCTGGGTCCATAACATCACGTTCAATCCAACCTAGGTCACCGCCAACATCTGCACTACCGAAGTCATCAGATTTCTCTTCTGCTAGCGTAGCAAAATCAGCGCCTGCATTTAGCTCGTCTAGGATAGACTGAGCTTTCGCTTCGTCATCGCCTTGAACTAGGATGTGGCTAACTTTACGTTGCTCTTCAGTTGAGTACTTGTCTAAGTGCTCTTGGTAGTATTTCTGAGCTTCTTCATCGCTAACTTCAAGCTGAGACTTAAGTGCTTCAGCAGAAAGTTCAATGTAAGACACCTTGGCTTGCTCTGGACGAGTGTAAGCTGCTGGGTTCTCTTGGTAGTACTGTTCGATTTGTTCGTCAGTTAACTCGATGTCTTTTGCTAGGTCAGCAACAGAAAGAGTCACAGTACGAATGTCACGAGTTTGAGCAATAAGCTTGCTTTGCGTATCGATCTCACCTTGAAGAACGAATTCGCTGCCTTGTAGGGCAGTAACAAGCTGGTTGCGCATTAAATCACGACGCATGTATTCAGCGAAGCTTTCTGCGCTGAAACCTGCACGACGTAATGCCGATTGGTAAACTTCTTGGTCGAATTGACCAGCCGTTTGGAATTGAGGCATTTCTAGAATCATTGTACGGATTTGAGTATCAC
This sequence comes from Vibrio sp. QJM3NY_15, assembly GCF_057785995.1. Taxonomy (NCBI): domain Bacteria; kingdom Pseudomonadati; phylum Pseudomonadota; class Gammaproteobacteria; order Vibrionales; family Vibrionaceae; genus Vibrio; species Vibrio sp. QJM3NY_15. Next base: position 981,907 of record NZ_CM173517.1, on the reverse strand, counting down.
TGATTCGTAGACCTAAAGACTCAGCTTGCTGTTCAAGTAGAACGTCATTGATCATGCGATCAAGAACTGATTTACGGAAAGACTCTACGTATGCAGGGTCTGCAAGCATTTGGGCAAAGTAATCGCCTAGTTGAGACTGCATGCGATTACGTTCGTTTTGGTAAGCCTGTTCGAACTCACCACGAGCGATTTCTGTATTGCCAACTTTAGCTGCTGCGTTGTTACCGCCACCGGTGATGTAGCTGCCTACACCTGCGAATACGAATGACAGGATAATCAACCCAAGGATAATTTTTACCGCGATGCTATTCACGCCTTCGCGTAATCGATCCATCATAATTTAAGTGCTCTCCGGATATGAAGCATTGGCTTCAAAATAAAAATCTATTCACGCGATATTATCAGAAAAAGAAATGCGCATCAGTAGGATGCGCATAATTTAAATAAGTTCAATGTGCTTTGCACACATACTGTCTAAGAATGAAACATCATTTTTCAAACAGTAAACGCATTTTACTGCCTTCCCCTCTTAAAACTCGAGGTTTCAGCAGTGAAAATTAGTTACATGCGTCTTTAAGTGCTTTACCCGCTTTGAAGCCAGGTACTTTAGCTTCTGCGATTTGGATCTCTTCACCAGTTTTTGGGTTACGACCTGTACGAGCAGCACGAGTACGAACACTGAAAGTACCAAAGCCTACAAGTGCCACTTGGTCACCTGATTGTAGCGTTGTGCCAACTGCTTCGATGAAAGCGTCTAGAGCGCGGCCAGCTGAAGCTTTAGAGATGTCTGCGTTTTCTGCGATTGATTCTACTAGTTGTGTTTTATTCACTGTTTTTCCCCTATGTGTCATCTGTGACTACTTCTCGATGACTGTACGTTCCATTTTGGTTTTAATTTAGCCGCAAGCCTTATTACAAAAGGGATTGCCGCTTTAGTGGAATAACTTAGCGTCCAAAAAAAACGCTGACAAGCCTTTTCGGGCCTATCAGCGTAATTCTTTACTAGTTTTTGCTACGCATCACTATTTTTTCACGTCAAACTCGACCCCTGACGGATCTCGTTCTAGCGCGACTTTCAGTACTTCATCAATCCACTGGACTGGGATCACTTGTAAGTCAGCAATAACATTGTCTGGAATCTCTTCCAAATCACGCTCATTGTCTTTTGGAATCAAGACCGTTTTGATGCCACCACGGTGTGCAGCAAGCAGTTTTTCTTTCAAGCCACCGATAGGTAAAACTTCACCACGTAGGGTAATTTCACCAGTCATACCCACTTCAGCTTTCACAGGGTTACCCGTTAAGCTAGAAACAAGTGCAGTACACATTGCGATACCCGCACTTGGGCCATCTTTTGGTGTTGCACCTTCAGGTACGTGAACGTGAATATCACGCTTCTCGTAGAAATCTGAATTAATACCCAGATTTTCCGCACGAGAACGAACCACAGTCATTGCCGCTTGAATCGATTCTTTCATCACATCACCAAGAGAACCGGTTTGCGTTAGCTTACCTTTACCTGGCATTGATTCAGTTTCGATAGTCAGCAGATCGCCGCCAACTTGAGTCCACGCTAAACCAGTCACTTGACCGATACGGTTGCTCTCATCCGCTTTGCCGAAGTCATTACGTTGAACACCCAAGTACTCTTTCAGGTTATCAATGTTAACCGTTACAGACTTAAGGCTGCTGTCTAGCAGGATGTTCTTAACTGCTTTACGACAGATCTTAGAGATTTCACGCTCTAAGTTACGCACACCCGCTTCACGCGTGTAATAACGAATAATGCCGACAATTGCAGAATCTTCGATATTAATCTCGTGAGGCTTAAGACCGTTACGTTGAACTTGCTTGTCCAGTAAGTGGCTCTTAGCAATGTTCAGCTTTTCGTCTTCTGTGTAACCCGACAGACGAATCACTTCCATACGGTCCAGTAGCGGGCCAGGAATGTCCATTGAGTTAGACGTTGCAACAAACATCACATCTGACAGATCGTAATCGACTTCTAAGTAGTGATCGTTGAATGCAACGTTTTGCTCTGGATCTAGCACTTCTAGAAGCGCTGAAGATGGGTCGCCACGCATATCAGACGACATCTTATCGATTTCATCTAATAGGAACAGTGGATTCTTAACGCCAACTTTAGACATCTTCTGGATCAGTTTACCCGGAAGTGAACCGATATAAGTACGACGGTGACCGCGAATTTCCGCTTCGTCACGTACGCCACCTAAAGCCATACGAGTGTATTTACGACCCGTTGCAGCGGCAATCGAGCGACCTAGTGAGGTCTTACCTACACCAGGAGGACCAACAAGACAAAGGATTGGACCTTTTAGCTTGTTAATTCGGTTTTGTACTGCCAAGTATTCAAGGATACGTTCTTTAACACGCTCTAAGCCGTAGTGGTCTTCATTCAAGACCTCTTCCGCTTTCGCTAAATTCTTCTTAACTTTTGAACGCTTAGCCCAAGGAACACCAACCATCCAATCAATGTAGCTACGTACTACTGTTGCTTCAGCAGACATTGGCGACATCATTTTCAGTTTTTGCAGTTCTTGCTCGGTTTTTTCACGAGCTTCTTGAGGCATTTTTGAATCTTCGATCTTCTTCTTCAGAGTCTCGAATTCATCAGGTGCGTCATCCATCTCGCCCAGTTCTTTCTGAATCGCTTTCATTTGCTCATTCAGGTAGTACTCGCGCTGAGATTTTTCCATCTGCTTCTTAACGCGGCCACGAATGCGTTTTTCAACTTGCAGGATGTCAATTTCTGACTCCATTTGGCCCATTAAGAATTCCAGACGTTCAGTCACATCTGCAATTTCTAGAACGTGCTGCTTATCTACCAACTTAAGTGGCATGTGCGCTGCAATCGTATCGGCTAGGCGTGCAGCCTCATCAATACCGTTCAGAGACGTTAGAACTTCTGGTGGGATTTTTTTGTTTAGCTTAATAAAGCCTTCGAATTGATTGATCGCGCTGCGAACAACCACTTCTTGTTCTTTTTCGTCAAGTTCTGAGGTTACAACGTATTCGGCATCCGCTAGGAAAAATTCACTTTCTTTAAATTGGTGAATTTTTGCACGCTGCTGACCTTCAACAAGTACTTTTACAGTACCGTCAGGGAGCTTAAGTAACTGAAGAATGGTAGCAACGGTACCTACATTAAATAGGTCTTCGATTGAAGGCTCATCAGTGTCCGCTTCTTTCTGCGCTACAAGTAGTACTTGTTTGTTAGCTTCCATTGCCGATTCAAGGCAAGTAATCGATTTTTCACGACCGACAAACAATGGAATAACCATGTGTGGGTAAACCACTACATCACGTAGAGGTAGCACGGGGATTTCGATACGCTCGGAACGTTCCAAGTTCATATATTTCTCTCTTCCGCTTTAACTTATAAAGCAGTATATGGGGCTTAAACGACTGGATTCAATGGAAGAATAAAAAAAAGGAGGTAATTGCTTACCTCCTTTTTCAATTTGAGTGACTTGTCTAAAAAAGACCTACTCTGCAACCGCGGCTTGGTTATCTGAGTTGCTGTAAATCAACAGTGGTTCTGACTCACCATTAATTACCGACTCATCAATCACAACCTTGCTTACATCTGTCGAAGATGGCAGTTCGTACATAGTTTCTAGTAGAACACCCTCCAAGATAGAACGCAGACCACGAGCACCCGTTTTACGTTCCATTGCTTTCTTAGCAATCGCACGTAGAGCATCTTCGCGGAATTCTAATTCAGTATCTTCGATTTCAAACAATGCTGCGTACTGCTTAGTAAGCGCATTCTTCGGTTCACAAAGAATTTGAACTAGAGCTTCTTCGTCAAGTTCCGTCAATGTCGTTGTCACGGGTAGACGACCAATGAATTCCGGAATTAGACCGTACTTCACCAAATCTTCAGGCTCAACTTGAGTGAACAATTCACCCACAGTTTTTGCTTCGTCTTTTGAACGCACTTCTGCGCCAAAACCAATGCTCGAACCTTTTTCTACACGTTGTTCAATCACTTTATCTAGGCCAGAGAATGCTCCGCCACAAATAAATAGGATCTTAGACGTGTCCACTTGCAAGAACTCTTGCTGTGGATGCTTACGACCACCTTGAGGTGGAACTGAAGCAACTGTACCTTCAACAAGTTTTAGTAGAGCTTGCTGTACACCTTCACCAGACACGTCACGCGTGATTGATGGGTTTTCAGCTTTACGAGAAATCTTGTCGATTTCATCGATGTAAACAATGCCACGTTCTGCTTTCGCTACGTCATAATCACATTTCTGAAGCAACTTCTGGATGATGTTTTCAACATCTTCGCCCACGTAACCAGCTTCGGTTAGTGTTGTTGCATCTGCCATTGTGAATGGAACGTCTAGGAAACGAGCCAGCGTTTCAGCCAGTAGCGTTTTACCACTACCAGTAGGACCGATAAGAAGAATGTTACTCTTACCTAGCTCTACGCCTTCAGCTGTCGTGTCACCATTACGTAAACGTTTGTAGTGGTTGTATACCGCAACTGCTAGCACTTTTTTCGCGTATTCTTGACCGATTACATAGTCGTCAAGATGCTCACGAATCTCACGCGGCGTTGGCAGCGATTCCGATTCTTTCTTAGGAAGAACATCTTTAATTTCTTCACGAATAATGTCGTTACAAAGATCGACACATTCATCACAAATGTAAACAGAAGGACCTGCGATTAACTTGCGAACTTCGTGTTGGCTTTTGCCACAGAAAGAGCAGTAAAGCAGTTTACCGCTACCACCCTCTTTGCTTTTATCTGTCATTCGCTAACCTCTTAGCCTTTACTCTCTATGCTTGAGTGTATATCAATTTGAATCACTTTGCGTTAAACAATTGCCGTGCAATTATTGACCGCGGTGATTAAGAACTGAATCCACTAAGCCGTATTCTACTGCTTGATCAGCAGACATGAAATTGTCACGATCTGTATCACGCTCAACAACTTCTAGAGGCTGACCTGTATGCTCTGCCAATAGTTTGTTTAGCTTTTGCTTGATCGTTAGGATCTCTTGCGCGTGAATTTGAATATCAGACGCTTGGCCTTGGAAGCCGCCAAGTGGCTGGTGAATCATTACACGTGAGTTTGGAAGCACGTGACGCTTACCTGGAGTACCACCCGCTAGTAAGAATGCACCCATAGAGCAAGCTTGACCCATACATACTGTGCTCACGTTTGGCTTGATGAACTGCATTGTGTCGTAGATAGACATGCCCGCTGTTACGCTACCGCCAGGTGAGTTGATGTAAAGATAGATATCTTTGTCTGGGTTTTCTGATTCCAAGAAAAGCAGTTGAGCCACGACAAGATTTGCCATGTGGTCTTCCACTTGACCTGTTAAGAAAATGATACGTTCTTTTAATAGACGAGAATAAATATCGTAAGAACGTTCACCACGGGAAGTCTGTTCAACCACCATAGGAACTAGTGCGTCCATAATCGATGGCATTGTGTTTTTTTCTTGGTAGCTCATATTCTTATGTCCCTAAAATAAATGGCCCGAATGATTAAATCATACGGACCATTGTTAGCAGAATTGTTGACCGTACGTCAACCTTCTACGTCAGATATTACTATATTAAGCAGGTTGCTGATTCATTAGCTCGTTGAAGCTAACTTCTTTATCAGAAACTTGAGCTTTAGCGATGATTGCATCAATAGCTTGCTCTTCTAGAGCAACATTGCGCATGTTGTTCATCATTTGCTCGTTTTGCTCGTAGTAAGCAATAACTTCAGTTGGATCTTCGTATGCTGTAGCCATCTCTTGGATGATAGCTTTAACTTTTTCGTCGTCAGCTTTTAGTTCTTCAGTCTTGATTACTTCACCAAGAAGAAGACCTACAACTACGCGACGTTTAGCTTGCTCTTCGAACAGCTCACGTGGAAGTTGGTCAGCAGCTTCAGTGTTGCCACCAAAACGTTGAGCAGCTTGTTGACGAAGAACACCGATCTCTTGATCGATAAGAGCAGAAGGTACGTCGATGTTGTTTTCGTTAACTAGACCGTCGATTGCTTGCTCTTTGATGCGGTTCTTAACAGCTTGCTTAAGCTCACGCTCCATGTTCTTACGAACTTCAGCTTTAAGACCTTCAACACCGTCAGCAGCGCCAAACTTAGAAACGAATTCTTCGTTTAGTTCTGGAAGTTCACGAGCTTCAACTTTGTTGATCTTGATTGCGAACTTAGCAGCTTTACCTTTTAGGTTTTCTGCGTGGTAATCTTCTGGGAAGTTTACTTCGATTTCAAATTCCATACCTGTTGTTTTACCAACGATACCGTCTTCAAAACCAGGGATCATGCGACCAGCACCCATCTCTAGTGGGAAGTTCTCAGCTTTGCCGCCTTCGAACTCTTCACCGTCGATAGAACCAACGAAGTCGATAGTTGCACGAGAACCAGCGTCAGCTGCAGTTTCAACTTCAGTCCAAGTTGCTTGTTGCTTACGTAGAGTTTCGATCATCTCTTCAACGTCAGCTTCTTTAACTTCTACTGCTGGTTTCTCAACAGTGATGTTTTCTAGACCTTTCAGCTCAACTTCTGGGTAAACTTCAAAAGTTGCGTTGAATACTAGGTCAGCGCCTGCGTTGTTTTCAACTGGTGCGAAAGTAGGTGCGCCAGCTGGGTTGATTTTCTCTTTAACGATCGCTTCGATGAAGTGACGTTGCATTACTTCGCCCATCACGTCTTGACGTACTGCTTGGCCGTACATTTTAGCAACCATCTTCATTGGCACTTTGCCTTTACGGAAACCATCGAAACGACGGTTTTTCGCGATGTTGCGTAGTTCAGCTGTAACTGCATCTTCGATGTTAGCAGCAGGAACAGTAATATTAAGACGGCGCTCTAGGCCTTCTAGCGTTTCAACAGTAACTTGCATTATATAAACCTCAAAACTGGCTCAGTAATCTGAGCATATGAGCCGTAACTTAGCTTTTATTCAAAGCCGACGTTGTTAGCTTCATTCTTGTGTAGTGCTCTATCCGAACACCTAATTTAAAATCGAGCATTGATGTCTGAATTGATTATTCAACCAAACACCAGACTAATCAGCGATATCTTCGTTCTTCACGCGTCGATTAAAACGCAATAAAGCTTGTTTTCAGAAACAAGAAAGGTATCTCCGATTAGCCTCAGGACAGAAATTTTAGACGCGACATTCTAGCGATCTGTTTAATCTCTGTCGAGCCGTTCACCTCTGCTTGATGATGAATGCTCTAAATTCGTCCAACTAAATGATACAAAAACGATCAAATCATCACTTAGCACATCAGAAATGGGGACAATAGCGACTTTTTCAAGGGAATGGAGGGCTTTTTTTGCTAAAAACCTTAAAAAGAGATCTTGCTCTTGTTTTACCCCTCAGAGTCGATAACTTTTTCAACAATCTCCATTACAAGGCCTTAACCTATTCTGAGCTGCTAACTCTTAAATTTCCGTAAAAATAACTATTGTTTACGGTCTTAACCCGAGAATGCAGGCTTGTTGATTTTGCCCAGATTTAGCGGAGATCCACCATGTTTCAAGCTTTAAGAGTGCCTGTTTTATTGTTGATCACTTATAGCTTGTTGATGATTGTCGGTGGCCACTGGGTATGGAACACCAGCCATCAAAGTTTGTTAAATGATCATCAATCCAAACTCGACCGCTTTTCGGTCCATATTTCAAGCCAACTCGACAAATTCGCGCACATTCCAGAGCTATTATCAAAAGACAAAGAGTTGATTGATGCCCTGCATTCACCCAGTAACTCTGCGCAAATTGAACTCACGAATCGCTACCTACGCCATGTAAACAGTGTCATTCAAGCATCAGACACGTATTTACTCGACAGCATCGGCACCACGATTGCGGCCAGTAATTGGAATCAACAGCGCTCTTTTGTTGGACGTAACTTTGCTTTTCGTCCCTATTTCCAACAAGCCATTCTTGGTCATGAAAACCAATACTTTGCGTTAGGTTCGACCTCAGGAAAACGCGGCTATTACTATTCCTACCCTGTATCCTATGCCGCTGAAATTATTGGCGTTATTGTCGTAAAGATGGATTTATCGCTGATTGAAGCCAGTTGGAAGGGTAAGCAGAGCTTTTTTGTTGCTGACGATAAAGACCAAATTGTTTTCATGTCGAGTAATCCTGAATGGCTGTTCAAAAGCCTGCAACCTTTGGGCGAAGAGCAACGATCTCGTATTAGAGAAAGCCAACAATATCTAGATACCAATATCGAGAGCCTCCATTTCTCCGGCGATTTAGAAAGCGCCACCAGCAGCATTAAGTCGTCTCATCCATTGGTAAAGGAACAGTTCTTTACCTCTTCACGCTTCCTGTCCGACCCTAGATTAACCGTCAGAGTGTTCTCTCCAACTCACCTAGTCTGGTGGGATTTGATCGCCTACCTCGTGGTGTTGAGCTTAGTGTTCGCCATTATTTATCTTGCGATACAACTCAACACACATCGTCAACAAAGGCGTGCGCAGATCGACAGATTGCAGTCTGAAGCGAACCAGAAACTTGAATTTCAAGTGCTCGAAAGAACCTCTGAGCTTCATATAGAGATCAAGCAACGTATCGAAACAGAGCGCGTACTCAGACAAACCCAAGATGAACTCATCCAAGCCGCAAAATTGGCCGTTCTGGGTCAGATGTCAGCGAGCATCAGTCATGAGCTGAATAACCCTTTAGCGGCTATTCGCAGTTATGCAGACAATGGCCGACTGTTTCTCGCCAAAGAAAAGACCGACCGTGTTGATGACAACTTATCTCGGATCTCAGCGCTCACCGATCGAATGGCTAAAATCAGCCACCAACTTCGCTCCTTTGCTAAGAAATCGACCGCTGAAGAGTTACACACGTTACAAATTTTACCGGTTCTTCATTCCTCAAAAGAACTGATGAAGCCTCAACTCAAGAGCGAGAGGGTAAAAATTAATGAGTTACCCGATGCTTTTGATGTTCGAGTGGTCGCCAATGCTATCCAACTGGAACAAGTCGTTATTAACTTGCTGACCAATGCCATTCAAGCAATGGATCAACAAGACGACAAGCAATTGTCCATCTTGTTGGAGATACGACCACCAAGCACAGACACAACGAGTACACTGCTTATTCATATCGATGACAATGGCCCGGGATTTTCCTCACCTTCGAACGGTGATTTTTTCGAACCTTTCCATACTACGAAGAAGAATGGGCTTGGGTTAGGCCTGTCGATCTCTCAACAAATAATCAGCGGAATTAACGGAAAGCTTATTACAGGTACCAGCCCTCAAGGTGGTGCTCGATTTAGTATCGAGTTACCTATCGTTCCAACAAAAGAATCAGATTAGTCGCCAAGCAAACCAGTACACCTTCACCAATAATAAAAATAAAAGATTAAAGGAATAACTATGTGTCACGTCTATTTCATTGATGATGAATCCGATTTAAGAATGGCTATCGAGCAGAGTTTTGAACTTGCTGATATCGATGCTGAATTCTTTCCTGATGCAGAATCCGCCTTGCTCGCTATCCAAGCGAATGGGCTTCCCCATGTCATCATCACTGACATTTGCTTGCCAGGTATATCAGGGCATGACCTTCTCAATACCCTGATGCACAAAGATAAAGAACTTCCCGTCATTATGATCACAGGCCACGGTGACATCTCCATGGCAGTACAAGCCATCCAAGACGGTGCCTATGATTTCATTGAAAAGCCGTTTGCCAATGAGCGCTTAATTGAAACAACCAAACGTGCGATAGATAAACGTCAACTCACCCTTGAGAACCTTGAATTAAAGCGCTCGCTCAAGGCCAGTAAAGCACTTGGACCAAGAATCATTGGTGACACACAATCCATGACTGAGCTGCGTTCTATCATCACTCATGTGGCAGACACTAACGCTGACATTTTACTCTTTGGTGAAACTGGCACAGGCAAAGAGTTGGTCGCACGTTCCCTGCATGAACAAAGCAGCCGACGAGAACAAAACTTTGTCGCCGTCAATTGCGGTGCGGTTCCAGAGAACCTGATTGAAAGCGAACTCTATGGGCATGAGAAAGGCGCGTTTACTGGCGCAGAAAGCAAACGTGTCGGTAAATTTGAATTTGCTCAAGGCGGAACCCTATTCTTAGATGAAATTGAATCCATGCCAATGCAGGCACAAATACGTCTACTGCGTGTATTGCAGGAACGGGTGATTGAGAGAGTTGGATCCAATAGCTTGGTGCCTCTCGATATACGTGTGATTGCCGCCACCAAAATCGATCTAAAGAAAGCCGCTGAAGAAGGGACTTTTCGACAAGACCTCTATTACCGACTCAATGTTGTTACCTTAGATTTACCGCCGTTAAGAAGCCGCCAAGAAGACATCCCTGCACTATTTCACCACTTCTTACTGGTTGCTGCAGCTCGCTATGGGAAAACAGCGCCTGCGCTTCCACAAAAGCAGCTCCATGAGCTTCTAGCCCATGATTGGCCGGGAAATGTACGTGAATTACGTAATACTGCAGAACGTTTTGTATTGTTAGGTAAGCTTTCCCACATGTCAGAAAACAGCACCGACTCCAGCCATGAAATGTCACTCACCGATCTGGTCTCTGACTTTGAAAAAAACACGTTAAAGCAAGCACTTATTGAGTGTAACGGCAGCATAAAAGAGACAATGGAAAGGCTACAACTTCCCCGAAAAACACTCTACGACAAGATGCAAAAACACCAGCTCACGAAAGAGTCTTATAAGGTAGAACAAAACTAGATTAGATTTGGGAGTAAGATCACCTATACTTATTTTGATAACAGGATGTTATGCAATAAATAGGATAAGGAAATAGGTATGGGTGAGAAAACGAAAGTACCATCGATTACTGATACGTTTGAGATAGACGGTATCTACTACACCGATCAGCATGTCGACTTAAACACACCAGAATTAGAAGCGAAGCGAGCACTGTATGAGCAGATTAATCCTCATTCGAGTCGCGGTAGAAATATAGATGAGGAGGTCTAGTGACCTCCTCATTTTTTATTACAATAAGACTTTTTCAATTCTAATCACATAGAACGAACCGCTATTTGGTTATGATCTCCGGTCCCATCAAGGTGGTTGGTAACCATGTTGATACCCAAGGCACATACGTTACGATAATCAAGAATAAGAACATCACGCCAACCCATGGCAGTGCGGCTTTTACTACGTTCATCATCGACATCTTCGCGACTCCTGCGGTCACAAACAAGTTGAGCCCCACAGGCGGTGTGATCATCCCTATCTCCATGTTCACCACCATCATGATACCAAGGTGAATTGGGTCGATACCCAGTGCAATTGCAATTGGGAAAACCAACGGAGCAACGATGATCAGCAAGCCTGATGGCTCCATGAACTGCCCACCAATCAAGAGTAGAACGTTCACCACAATCAAGAAGGTGATTGGACCTAAACCTGCAGACAACATCGATTCCGTGATCATCTGAGGAATACGTTCTTCTGTCAGTACATGCTTAAGAATCAGAGCATTGGCAATGATAAACAGCAACATGATGGTCAGCTTACCCGCATCATAGAGCGTATCTTTGGTGTCTTTATGGAAAAACGTTTGGAACACTTTCACCAAAGCAGGCTTTGTATTTTTCTTGTCCGCAAACGGCCCCATATCTTTGTAGATAAAGTTGGCAATGAAGAACGCGTAAACCGCTGCAACAGCCGCCGCTTCTGTCGGAGTAAAGATACCGCCGTAAATACCACCTAAAATGATAACAATCAGCAACAAGCCCCAACTCGCATCCTTCGCAGCTGCGAACATCTCACCCCAACCCACAAATGGCTGTGCAGGAATTTTTTTAATACGTGCTGCAATGTAGATAGCTATCATCAACATCACACCCGCCAACAGGCCAGGAATCACACCACCTAAGAACATACGACCCACAGATACATCCGTCGCCGCAGCGTACACCACCATAACGATGGATGGTGGAATCAAGATACCCAACGTACCCGCGTTACAGATAACCCCTGCAGCGAACTCTTTTGTGTAGCCGTTTTTGATCATACCAGCGATAACAATACTACCGATTGCCACAACCGTAGCCGGTGAAGAACCTGATAACGCTGCGAACATCATACACGCCACAACCGATGCCATTGCTAAACCGCCGCGGAACCAACCCACCATTGCAATAGCAAAACGGATAATACGTTTCGCCACACCACCAGTAGACATAAAGCTAGAGGCCAAGATAAAGAAAGGAATCGCTAAGAGTGTGTAGTGGCCTGCAAATGCATTAAACAGCGTTTGTGCAACCGAAGCTAGTGACGCATCAGAGTGCATCAACAAGAATATGACGCTTGATAAACCAAGGGAAATCGCAATTGGTACACCGACCAACATGAAAGCAATTACCATTAAAAATAGAAATAACATTGCCATGATTAGTCTTCCTTACCGTTAGATTTTGTACCCGACTCGTTCGCCTTGTTTTGCTTAGTCGAATCCAATACCGCTGTCGCGTCTTCATCAGAACCCGCTAACACATCAGCTTTCAATGCATCCAGCTCTTCTTCGGCTTCATGGCCTGCAATCATGCGGTCAAGCTTGCCCGTCGCCACTTGATAAGCGATTTGGATGAATCGGAACGTCAGCATTGCCATACCAATCGGCAGCGCCATATAAGGAATAAAACGTGGCAGTTTCTCGTATCGCTCGCCTTCATTCAGCCAGTCAGCAAGAAACTGAAGCATCTCTGGCATTGGAATATCATCGGTTTCATACCAAGCTCGCTCGGTCGCGAACGGGTACCAGTAATTCCAAGAACCGATAAGAAGTAGAATTGAAAAGGCCAGGCAGCTTGTAACGGCAATCAACGCATACACTTTACGTAGCTTTTCTGGGGCAAGGTTGATGATCACATCAACACCAATGTGGAAGTGTTTTTTAACGCCATAAGATGCGCCCACTAACACCATCCAAGCGAACATGAACACAGTCAGTTCCAGTGCCCATAAGATGTTGTCGTTGAATGCATATCGAAACACCACATTGGCAAAAGTAAGTAGCGTCATTGCGCCAAGGAAAAATGCGATTAATGACTCTTCAATCACATCCGTAACTCTTCCGACTTTGGAAAAAAGAGAGGTTTCCAGTGCTGATTCGCTAGAATTTGGTTGTTCCATTTGAGGATTATCCATAATTGACTCCGCTTATAGTTATTTTAATAAGGAGTGGCGAAATGCACGCCACTCCCTTAGCGGTGTTATTGGTTTGAAGCTAACGCTGCATCGATAAGGTCTGAACCGATGTCTTTTTCAAACTTCTTCCATACTGGTTGAAGTGCAGCTACCCATGCTTCACGCTGTTCAGGCGTAAGTGTACGAACCTCACCACCGGCTTCGATGATGTTATTTTTGTTCGCTAGGTTAACTTTTGAAGATTCTGCATTACGTGTTTCAGAGACTTCTTGAACGATAGTGCCAAGCTGTGTACGTACATCTTCAGGTAGGTCTTTCCAGAAGTCGTTTGACGTTACAACTAGGTAATCCAAGATACCGTGATTGGTTTCAGTTACGCCGTCTTGTACTTCAAAGAACTTCTTACCGTAGATGTTTGACCATGTGTTCTCTTGACCATCGATAACCTTAGTTTGCAGGCCACCATAAACTTCTTTGAAAGACATCTTCTGTGGGTTAGCGCCTAGTTGTTCAAACTGAGCCACCAATACGTCTGATGCTTGAACACGGAATTTCAAACCTTCCGCGTCTTCAGGGTTGATAAGAGGTTTATTCGCCGACATCTGTTTCATGCCATTGTGCCAAAACGCTAGACCTTGAAGGCCACGACGCTTCATCGCGTTCTTCAGCTTTTCACCAGACTCTGAGTTTTGGAAACGGTCAACAGCTTCTACGTCTTCAAATAGGAAAGGAAGGTCAAAAATGCGGTATTTCTTAGTGAACTTCTCAAATTTAGACAGCGATGGTGCCGCCATTTGAACATCACCATTTAATAGGGCTTCCAATACTTTATTATCATCGTAGAGTGTTGAGTTAGGGAAAACTTGCATACAAGCTTTGCCATTCATTTCCGTGTTTACTCGCTCTTCCAGTAAAGAAGCGGCAATGCCTTTCGGGTGCTTGTCGGTATTGGTTACATGACTGAATTTAATCACGATTTCACCTGGGTCACAGTTTGCAGCAGCATTAAAACTTGTGAGCGCCAGAGCAGATACAGACAGCAGGGTAAGAGGCTTAAACATTATTATTCTCCTTAGTAAACAAAGCAGCCCTTCAATGGGAACTGCGTGCTTTCACTAAGGCAATTAGCGCGCCACATTGACACAAACCATTAACAACCCTTTAACCATAAGGCTTCATGATATCGGCCTGCAGTAGTCACCAACTCGCCGCAAAAATTAATGGGTGGAAAATGACACATAGAATATTTGTAAATGGGTGGAAGCTGACCAACGTATTAGTAATGAATAAGGCCGAATGAGGTCTGACCAAAAGCTCGATAGTCGATGATGCCTTGAAGTAATTTCTACCTATCCTGTAGAGTGCTGCACAACTTAGTCAGATTTACTACAACGCTACTTAATAAGAGTTGATATCAATGAGCCAGATCTACCATCACCCAGTACAAATTTACTATGAAGATACCGATCACTCAGGTGTGGTTTATCACCCTAACTTTCTTAAATACTTCGAGCGTGCGCGCGAGCATGTATTAGGCAGCGATAAACTGGCGACATTGTGGAATGAACATGGGTTAGGTTTTGCGGTGTATAAAGCCAACATGACTTTCCAAGATGGGGTTGAGTTCGCTGAGATCTGCGACATCCGAACCTCTTTTGAACTTGATGGCAAATACAAAACGCTATGGCGACAAGAAGTGTGGCGTAAAGATGCAACCAAACCTGCTGTGATTGGTGATATCGAAATGGTTTGCCTAGACAAAGACAAGCAACTGCAGCCCGTGCCTGCTGAAGTATTAAAAGCGATGCTTGGCGAAACGAACTAACTTCATCTCACCAAACTAGCTTAAAAGAGATGAGACGACGAAAAAGTTCTCATCTCTAATTGCATTAGAAGACTCGCCCCACCAAGCGTAACCGCAAATCGATACTGCTCATCCAACTGCCCTAAGCAACATTGCCAATCTGTAGAACTATCGGTTTGCTCAGTAACATCCAACCCAACTCCACTGTATATGCTGATTTCACCATGCAATCTAATTTCATCCTGCAAGTTTGGCTGAAAATCCGAAGCGTGAAGTGACAGTGTTTGCTCCGTCAGATTGGAGAAATCAAACGAAAAGCTTCGCAACGATGTGGCTAGCCCTTTGCCCGTCGCTTTGATATACGACTCCTTCAGCGCCCACAGATCGAAAAAGCGCTCTCTTTGTTCTTCTTTGTTGAGCTTAAGTAAATCCGTCAATTCCGTATCTGAAAAATAGTGCTTCATGATCGAGTCGATATTGGTCGAGCTTCTGGCATGTTCGATATCGACGCCTAATTGAAGTGACTTCCCTTCTCTCTGGCAAACTGCGATTAACAAATGTTCTTTGCTATGACTGATATTGAAATTCAGGCCGGTTTCTATTTGTTGTTTCTCAATTAATCTTGGCTTCCCTTTCTCACCATATTCAAAACGCCACTCTTCAGCCGACAAACAAGAGTAGAGAGATAAGATCGCTCTCAGATAATTTCGTACATACAAAGCTTGAGTCTGAGATGAGGGCATTCGATAGCGCTCAACTTTGGCTATCTCGTCTGCCGTCAGTCTCTTTTTGAGCTGAGATACATTGTCTGGCTGGTCATTCAAGTTACTCAAAGAGCATAGCCACAAATCAACAACAGGAGTTTTCATTTAACTCGAACTCACTTCTATAAATCACTCTTCACAACACGATTGGAACAACCCAATCGAACAAATTTAACTCACCTATGAATTAAGTGGAACCTAGAGAATACGGGAGGGAAACCCCCTTCATATGAGGACTTAAAACTAATTTTCCAAATAATAACAAATTAAAACACAGATCACACTTAGCCTTACACAAGAGGCATCCATTAAATGTTACTTACAAAAATATGACATAGATCTCACCAACTCAAAATATAGAGTAAAAACACTAAAAAACAACCCATACCCATTAATTATCAATAAGTTAATTAAATTAAAAATACAAAAATCAAAACCATGCCAAATTCATCTGGTCTGAACAGATCATAGTGGCCTCTGGGAGCATTGTATCGACCACTCACCTCGGGTAGCCTGCTCAACCATTAAACAAATTCACACGTTTTCTTTGCGGATACCGACTTGTCGTTTAGTCAGACTTTGAACAGGATTTTAATGGACATCGCCTCAACATTTGAATGCCACCGTCGCGCATGAAACACCTCCCCTACTCTCGTAAGTCAACGCACTTCGAAAAACTAATTTCTATCTGGTTGCCGCCACTCAGCAACCTGAATTTTCAGCTGCGCTTCCCTAAGTCTGTTTCAGATTTTCTTTCTATAGCTTTAAAAGCGCAGCCTCAAAACACGACATCACTTTCTGTGATTTCTAGTGGAGACTCATAATGAGCCAACCCGAGACAAATACACCGGAATCAGTCGACGATTCTCGATTGAATAAACGCCTTAAAGATATGCCTGTCGCTATCGTTGGTATGGCGAGCATGTTTGCAAACTCTCGCTACCTGAATAAATTTTGGGATCTTATCAGCGAAAAGATCGATGCGATTACTGAAGTACCAGATACGCACTGGCGTCCAGAAGATTACTACGATTCAGATCGTACTACGCCAGACAAGTCTTACTGTAAGCGCGGTGGTTTCATCCCAGAAGTAGACTTCAACCCAATGGAGTTCGGCCTTCCGCCAAATATCCTAGAACTGACAGACACTTCACAGCTGCTTTCTCTGATCGTGGCAAAAGAAGTACTTGAAGATGCAAAACTTCCAGAAGGTTACGATCGCGACAAGATCGGTATCACGCTCGGTGTTGGTGGTGGTCAAAAGATCGCTCAAAGCCTAAATGCTCGTCTTCAATACCCTGTTTTGAAAAAAGTCTTCAAGAGCAGTGGTATCAGCGACGATGACAGCGAAATGCTGATCAAAAAATTCCAAGACCAATACATCCACTGGGAAGAGAACTCATTCCCTGGTTCATTGGGTAACGTAATATCAGGTCGTATTGCTAACCGCTTTGACCTTGGTGGCATCAACTGTGTAGTAGATGCTGCGTGTGCAGGTTCTCTAGCCGCAATGCGTATGGCTCTAAGTGAGCTGGTTGAAGGCCGCAGTGAAATGATGATCACAGGTGGTGTGTGTACTGATAACTCACCAACCATGTACATGAGCTTCTCTAAAACACCTGCGTTTACCACCAATGAAACCATTCAACCTTTCGACATCGACTCAAAAGGCATGATGATTGGTGAAGGCATCGGCATGGTTGCTCTTAAGCGTCTTGAAGATGCAGAGCGCGACGGCGACAGAATCTACTCAGTGATTAAAGGTGTCGGTTCTTCTTCGGATGGTAAGTTCAAGAGTATTTACGCACCTCGCCCTGAAGGACAAGCAAAAGCACTAAAACGTGCTTACGATGATGCTGGTTTCGCACCGCACACGCTTGGCCTTTTAGAAGCGCACGGTACAGGCACTGCTGCAGGTGATGTGGCTGAATTTGGTGGCTTAAACTCGGTATTCAGTGAGAACAATGAAGAGAAGCAACACATTGCGTTAGGCTCTGTGAAATCTCAAATTGGTCACACTAAATCAACTGCGGGTACTGCAGGTTTAATCAAAGCCGCATTAGCACTGCACCATAAAGTACTGCCGCCAACGATTAACGTATCGGCTCCGAATCCTAAGTTGGATATCGAGAACTCACCGTTCTACCTAAACACACAAACGCGTCCTTGGATGAAACGTGTCGACGGTACACCACGCCGTGCAGGTATCAGCTCATTTGGTTTTGGTGGCACTAACTTCCACGTTGTATTGGAAGAGTACACGCCAGAGCACGCTCGCGGTGATAAATACCGTCAGCGCCAAGTACCGCAAACTCTGTTATTCAGCGCAGAATCTCGTCAAGCATTGATCAATGAGCTAAAACAAGTTTCAACTCAAGCTGCAGACGCTGCGTTCAAACTGGAAGCGCTTGCTGAGCAGCACGCTCTACGCGAAGTAGACGCTAAGCACGCTCGCCTTGGTTTAGTTGTCACTAACCAAGCAGACCTGCAAGCGCAATTGACTCAGGCTGTTTCTATGCTTGAGAGCCAAACCAAAGCACATTGGCAGATGCCAAACGGTACTAGCTATCGTGAGTCAGCACTGATTGCTGAAAACGGTGCAGGTAAAGTGGCAGCGCTATTTGCCGGTCAAGGTTCTCAATACCTAAACATGGGGCGCGAGCTTGCGTGTCACTACCCAGAGATGCGTCAACAGCTTGCTCAAGCGGATCAAGTATTTGGTCAGCACAAGAAAACGGCTCTGTCGCAAATTCTGTTCCCAATTCCAACTTTCACACCAGAAGCAACCAAAGCTCAAGAAGCGGTGTTAACCAACACGGCCAATGCGCAAAGTGCGATTGGTACTGTGTCTATGGGTCAGTTCGACATCATGACTCAAGCTGGCTTCAGAGCAGACATGGTCGCAGGACACAGCTTTGGTGAGCTAAGCGCACTATGTGCATCGGGTGTTATCTCGCAAGACGATTACTACCAGCTAGCTTTCGCTCGTGGCGATGCGATGGCTGCGACACCTGAACAAGGCGACAGCGGTACTATGTTTGCGGTCATCTTAGACGCAGACAAACTTCCAACCGTTGAAAGCTGCATCAGCCAATTCGAAGGCGTGAGTATTGCCAACTACAACGCCCCGACTCAACTGGTTATTGCAGGTCCAACTGCGACGGTTCAACAAGCAGCACAAGCGCTAACAGAACAAGGCTTCAAAGCAATTGCTCTGCCAGTATCTGGCGCTTTCCACACACCGCTTGTTGCTCACGCTCAAAAACCATTTGCTTCCGCAATTGATAAAGCTTCATTCAGCGCTCCAACGCTGCCGCTTTACTCAAACGCAACGGGCAAACTGCACAGCAAAGACGCGAAAGCGATCAAGAAAGCGTTCAAGCAACACATGCTGCAATCGGTTCGTTTCAGCGAGCAAATTGAAGCGATGTATGAAGCAGGTGCGCGTGTATTCGTAGAGTTCGGTCCGAAAAACATTCTTCAAAAGCTGGTCGAAAAAACATTGGCTAATAAGAACGAAGAACTTTACGCAATCAGCATCAACCCAAGCCCTAAAGGCGACAGTGACCAACAGCTTCGTTTAGCTGCGGTTCAACTGTGCGTGGCAGGTGTTTCATTAGACAACATTGACCCTTACCAAGCTGACATTGCTGAACCTGCGAAGGCATCACCAATGAACATCAAGCTGAATGCAACCAACTACATCAGCCCTGCTACTCGTAAGAAAATGGATCAATCATTGGCTTCGGGCAACGTCACCGAAAAGACTGAGATTGTTGAAGTGAAAGTTGAAGTCGAGAAAATCGTGGAAAAAGAAGTGATTAAAACAGAAATCGTTGAAGTACCTGTGGCTGCTCCTCAAGCTTCAAATGTACAACAGTCAACTGCTCCAGCACCAAGCGCACAAGTAGTAACAGCAGCTCAGCAGCCACAAGTGGCGCAACCTGCACCAGCGACTATTCAGCCAGCAGCTCAAGTAACAGTTGATGAATCTTCACTGCAATCGTTCTTCAATGCTCAACAACAAGCAGCAGAAGTACATCAGCAATTCTTGGCGATTCCTCAGCAATACGGTGACACATTCAACACCCTAATGTCTGAGCAAGCGAAAATGGCAACAGCAGGCGTAGCAATTCCTGAGAACCTACAACGTTCTATGGAAATGTTCCACCAGCACCAAGCTGAAACGCTAAAAGCGCACGCTCATTACCTAGAGATGCAAGCACACAGCAACAACTCAGCACTTAATATGCTGACGCAAGGTTCAGTACAAACGGCACAACCAACCTTCGTTGCATCTGTAAATGCTCAGCCAGTGATTCAAGATCCAACTACTCCAGCAGCTATCGTCCAACAGCCTGTAGCTCAAGTACAAACTGCTCCTGTACAGGCTGTGCCAGTTCAAAATACAACAGTTCAGCAAGCTCCAGTCCAGAAAGCCGTTCCTGCACCACAAGTAGTCGCTCAAGCAGCAGCACCTGTTGCAGCTCAGCCTGTGCCAGTAAAAGCACAACCAGCTCCTGTGGCTGCACCAGTAGCAGTACAAACAGCCGACGCTGAAAAAGTGATGCTAGAAGTGGTCGCTGAGAAAACGGGTTACCCAACGGAAATGCTTGATCTAGAAATGGACATGGAAGCAGACCTTGGTATCGACTCTATCAAACGCGTAGAGATTCTTGGTACCGTTCAAGACGAAATGCCAAACCTACCTGAGCTTAACCCTGAAGATTTAGCTGAGTGTCGTACTCTTGGCGAAATCGTTACTTACATGAACAGCAAGATGCCAACATCAGCGCCTGTGGCACCACAATCAAGCGCAGCCGCTCCTGTTCAAGCCGCTAACGGTCTTGATGCGAAAGTCGTTCAACAAACCATGTTAGAAGTGGTTGCTGAGAAGACAGGTTACCCAACGGAAATGCTTGATCTAGAAATGGATATGGAAGCAGACCTTGGTATCGATTCAATCAAGCGTGTTGAGATTCTTGGTACGGTTCAAGATGAACTGCCTACTCTTCCAGAGCTAAATCCTGAAGACTTAGCTGAGTGTCGCACTCTTGGCGAAATTGTTGACTACATGAACAGCAAGCTTCCAGCTTCGGCTCCCGTGTATTCACAAGCACCAGTAGTTGCTCCGGCAACAGCTAGCAATGGTCTAGATGCGGCTGTCGTTCAAAAGACCATGTTAGAAGTAGTAGCAGAGAAGACGGGCTACCCGACTGAAATGCTCGACCTAGCAATGGATATGGAAGCAGACCTTGGTATCGACTCAATCAAGCGTGTTGAAATCCTAGGTACGGTTCAAGACGAACTACCGACTCTTCCAGAGCTAAACCCTGAAGATTTGGCTGAGTGTCGTACTCTTGGCGAAATCGTCGACTACATGAACAGCAAGCTTCCAGCTTCTGCTCCAGTAGCAACTCAAGCATCTGCACCAGCGCAAGCAGTATCAAACGGTTTAAACGCAGAACAAGTTCAAAGCACAATGCTGAGCGTAGTGGCTGATAAAACGGGCTACCCAACAGAAATGCTCGACCTAGCAATGGACATGGAAGCAGACCTTGGCATCGACTCAATCAAACGTGTTGAGATCCTTGGAACAGTTCAAGATCAACTACCAACATTGCCAGAGCTGAACCCTGAAGATCTAGCTGAGTGTCGTACTCTGGGTGAAATCGTTGACTACATGAACAGCAAGTTAGCTCCTAGTTCGGAAGCAGCGACAGTAGCTCCAGCTGCAGAAGTAGAGGCAATTGTAGAAAGCGCAAGCAACGACCTAAACCCTGCTCATGTTCAATCAACAATGATGGAAGTGGTTGCCGATAAAACTGGCTACCCAGCAGAAATGCTCGACCTAGCGATGGACATGGAAGCAGACCTTGGTATCGACTCTATCAAACGCGTTGAGATCCTAGGTACAGTTCAAGACCAGCTACCAACGCTGCCAGAACTAAACCCTGAAGACCTAGCTGAGTGTCGTACGCTTGGTGAAATCGTTACTTACATGCAAAGCAAGCTATCCGCTGCTGCACCCGTAGCGACTCCAAAAGCTGAATCAGTAACGCCTATCGCAGAAACAGCGACAGCGGAACTTCCTCCACACAATGAGGTAGCGCTAAAAAAGCTACCAGCGGCAGATAAACTCGTCGATTGTTTCTCAAAAGACGCTTGTGTCGTGATCACAGATGATGGTCACAACGCTGGTGTTCTAGCAGAAAAGTTGACCGCTAACGGCATTCAAGTTGCCGTAGTGCGTAGTGCTCTTTCTGCCGCGTCACCTTTAAACAGTGAAATCGCAAGCTACACACTCAACAGCGTCGATGATGCGGGTGTGACTGCGGTGATTAACGACATCGAAGCAGACCTTAAAACGTCGAACAAAGTGATTGCTGGCTTCATTCATTTACAAGCTATCGTTGATACTAAGCAAAGCAACGAGCAAGCGGTTAACTTGAATGCAGACTCAAGAGCTTCACTAACCACAGCGTTCTTATTCGCGAAGCACCTAAATGGTCAGCTGAATACCGTTTCTGGTCGCAGCGTGTTCTTCACACTAAGCCGTATCGATGGTGGCTTTGGTTACCTAGATACTAAGCAATTAGCGAATGCAGAACTTAACCAAGCCGCGCTGTCTGGTCTCACTAAGACACTGAGCCATGAATGGTCAAACGTGTTCTGCCGTGCATTGGATGCTGATGCTTCTATTGATGCTCGTCACCTAGCTGAAGCTATCACAGGCGAACTGTTCGATATCGATACCAACACGGTTGAAATCGGTCTTAGCCATGCGGAAAACGGTGAATCTGGTCGTGCAACATTGATTGCGGCAACACCGGGTGCTGCACAAACGAAGAACACAGGCGCTCAACTCACCAAGAGCGACAAAGTTCTCGTGACAGGTGGCGCTAAAGGCGTAACGTTTGAATGTGCACTGACGCTTGCTAAGCAATGCAAATCTCACTTCATTCTTGCAGGTCGTAGTAAGCATATTACTTCAGCTGAGCTACCTCAGTGGGCACAAGGCAAGCAAGAGAAAGAGCTAAAACCAGCAGCTATTGCTCACCTACAAGCAACAGGTGACAAACCAACGCCGAAGAAAGTTGATGCCTTGCTAAAACCTGTATTGAGCAGCCTTGAAATCAACGCAGCACTTGCCGCTTTCAACGAGATTGGCGCAAGCGCTGAATACCTAAGCCTAGATGTATCGAACCATGAGTCTGTAGCGAAAACACTGGCGAATTTCGACGGCATCACGGGTCTTATCCACGGCGCAGGCGTACTGGCTGACAAACACATTCAAGACAAAACACTTGATGAACTGAACATGGTTTACGGCACCAAAGTGGGCGGACTAGAAGCGGTTCTTAGTGGTCTTGATAGCAGTAAGCTAAAACTGATTGCGATGTTCTCTTCGGCGGCGGGTTTCTACGGAAACACTGGCCAAAGTGATTACTCGATGTCTAACGAGATCCTAAACAAAGCGGCTCTACAACTGTCTGCGCGCAACCCTCAAGCGAAAGTGATGAGCTTCAACTGGGGACCGTGGGACGGTGGCATGGTCAACGCAGCACTGAAACGTATGTTCACAGAGCGCGGTGTGTACGTGATTCCTCTTCAGGCGGGTGCAGAGCTGTTTAGCTCTCAACTACTGAACGAAACTGGCATTCAACTGCTGGTTGGTACGAGCATGCAAGGTTCTGACAACAAGGAAGCTGCTGTAAAAAAGCTTAATGCGGAGTCTGTGCATCTTGCAAAGAGTCCGCTGAATACAAGCATCACTGTGACACGTCATCTTGATCCAAAGGCATTGCCTTTCATTCAAGATCACTGCATTGCCGGTAACCCTGTGTTACCGACAGTGTGTGCCATCCAATGGATGCGTGAAGTCGCAGAGCAACTGTTAGGGGTGAACGTTAGCGTTCACAACTACAAACTGCTTAAGGGTGTGATTTTTGATACTGATGAAGTGCAAGAGCTGAAACTGGTTCTTTCTTCTGATGCTAAATCAAAAGAGCAGCTAAAAGCAGTGATCAGTTGCCAAGGGCGACCACAGTATCAAGCTCAGTTGCAAGTTGCCTCTGTGCAAGTGTCTGAAGATGTTAAAAAAGCGTCAGAAAAGCACTTTGAAGCCAACACTTCAGCACCTGTAACAACGGCACAAGCTCTATACAGTGACGGCACTCTGTTTCACGGACCAAGACTGCAAGGTATTACCTCAGTTGAACGCTTTGACGACTTAGGCTTATTGGCTCAATGCCAGTTGCCTCAGATTGAAAACAGCGACTGCGGAGCATTTATTCCTAAGCAAGGCTTTGGCGATAGCCAGCCATTTGCTGAAGATTATCTGTTGCAAGCCATGTTGGTATGGGCTCGATTGAAATACGGCGCGGCAAGCCTACCGTCTGCAATCGGTGAGTTTGTTTGTTACGCACCGATGCACAACGGTGACCAAGGTTGGCTAGAGCTGAGCGTGATAAAAAGCACGGCTCGTTCTCTGCAAGCTGATATCTCGCTTTACCACCAAGATGGTCGTTTAAGTGCGGTAATGAAAGGTGCAAAAGTCACCATCAGCAAGAGCTTAAACGACGCATTTTTGCCGAAGTCTAGCTCAGCAGTATCAAAGAAAGAGGCGACTAAGAACCCAGAAAAGGAGCAATTGTCATAGTGACTGTTCCTACTAATAAAGCGATGCCATTGCGCATTGCTCTTTTAGCTCAGCCAGCAAACGCGGCTGAGCTTTCTGCCGACTTATCACCTTCGCTTCCAGAGATGGTTGCTGTTGTGGTTGATGGCAATTTTAATCAAGCACTTGCTCACGCCATCGAGACAGTCAATCAAGGTAATGTTGTTAAGCTTTGTTTGGATTCTCATTCTCCATCATTGTTGATGTTGAGTGCGTTGATGGCTGCTCAAAACAAGATTCATCCACACGCTTATCTAGCGAGTTTTGCAGATGCAGCTACCGAAGATAGCATTCAGCTAGCTCTGGATATTGCGCGCCGCCCCGCGACAGATTTAAACCATCAACGACAATATTCTGCACTTTCTGCTTCGCAGCAGTTTGATGAATTTTTGAATATGGTTAATGCGATATCGAGCCGTTCATTACCGAGCTATTCATTACCTAACCACTACTGGTTCACTGAGCCGAACAAAGCACGTGTTGCTGCGTTAACCTTCAGCGAAGAAAACAAGAAATCCACCAGCCTGATATTGACTCAAGCGACCGGTTTGCAAGAACCAAAACCCTTGCTATCGAGCGAGCGTTTGATGTTTGTGGTTTCTGGCAATGACCAAGCTGAATTGGTTTCTCAGTTGACCTCACTAAGAGCTGAGCTTAAATGCGTTAACGAAGCGGCAGACAGCAAACTTGCTATCGCTACCTTGATGCATTCAAACCTAAGTCACTTGCAAAGCATTCAGCACAATGCTGGCCGTAGTGCGAACATCGTGATTCAAGCGGCTTCAATTGATGCTGCAATACAAGAGATCACAGCGCTAGAAAATGCGTTGCCAAAAGTAATGGCTGAAAATAGCCAATACAAAACGCCAGCGGGCAGTTGTTTCTCACCGATGCCTCAAAGCAAAGGTGGCGTTGCATTTGTTTACCCTGGTGTTGGCACGGTTTATCCCGGTATGTTGCGCGAGTTTCACCACCATTTCCCACAGTTATTTGCTCGTTTAGAACGTGAAGGTAACTTGAAAGAGATGCTGCAGGCCGAGAAAACTTACGCTGACGACTCGCAAGAAATGTCGCTCAGTGAACTGGCAATTGCAGGTGTGGGCAGTAGTTATCTGCTAACACAACTGCTATGTGATGAATTCAAAGTACAGCCAGATTTCGCCTTGGGTTACTCCAAGGGTGAAGCCTCAATGTGGGCTAGCTTAAATGTTTGGAAGAACCCACATGCGCTGATTGAGATGACTCAAACTAGCCCTATTTTCACCACGGCTATTTCTGGCGAACTCACCGCGGTGCGTCAAGATTGGCAGCTGAACAGCGACGAAGGTATCCAATGGAATAGCTTTGTGGTTCGCAGTGATGCGCAAGCGATTGAGGCTCTGTTACCAGAATTCCCACGCGCTTATCTCGCTATCATCCAAGGTGACACTTGCGTACTGGCCGGTTGTGAAAGCACCTGTCGTGCATTGCTCAAAAAACTGGGTAAACGTGGCATTGCCGCGAATCGTGTTACCGCAATGCACACCACACCAGCATTGAGCCAACATAGCCAAGTGCGTGAGTTTTACACGCAACCACTGTTCGACGAATTGCCAAAGCATATCCGCTTTATCAGCGCAGCAGGTCTACCGACGGGCACACCAATCAATATCGACAGCGACAGCATCGCCCTTTCGATTGCCGACACTTTCTGTTCGACGCTGGATTTCACTGCGTTGATCCAGAGTGCGCGTCAGCAAGGTGCTCGCCTGTTTGTCGAAGTAGGTGCCGATCGTCAAACCAGCACATTGATCGACAAGATCAATCGTAGCGACAACGTAGCCGACCAAGTCTGCACAATCGCTTCCAATGCCAAAGGCGGTGACGATGTTGTCACGCTCATCAAGTGCATTGGTCAGCTCATTACTCATCAAATCCCATTGTCTGTCGAGCCTCTTATCCAAGGGCTAGAACAACAGATCATCGCCGCTAAGCAATTAAGTGGTGTGTCTCAAGGCAGCGCAGTGAATCATCAAGGAGAGCTAGTATGAGTTCTCAATCGAAGCCATCTCAATATCAAGCTCAAGCTCAGAACAAACAGCAAGTAAAGTGCAATAAGATCGCGATTGTCGGTATTGCTAACCAATACCCAGAAGCGGATACGCCAAAAGACTTTTGGCAAAACTTGCTAGATAAAAAAGATTCTCGAACCACATTAAGCGCTGAAAAGTTAGGATCTAAACCTGAAAACTATCAGGGCGTGCAAGGCGAATCAGACCGCTTTTACTGTGACAAAGGCGGCTACATCGAAAACTTCAATTTCGATAGCAATGGCTACCGCTTAACAGCCGAGTCGTTCAACGGTGTTGACCAAAGTTTCCTATGGGCTTTGGATACCAGCCGCAAGGCTTTAGTTGACGCCGGCATTGATTTAAATGCCGATGTTTTAGAGCGCACTGGTGTGATCA
Organism: Vibrio sp. QJM3NY_15; assembly: GCF_057785995.1. Classification (NCBI taxonomy): domain Bacteria; kingdom Pseudomonadati; phylum Pseudomonadota; class Gammaproteobacteria; order Vibrionales; family Vibrionaceae; genus Vibrio; species Vibrio sp. QJM3NY_15. The sequence goes on along the minus strand of NZ_CM173517.1, from coordinate 955,024 downwards.
TGGGGGCCCTTTCGTTCCCAACCACACGCTCAAACGATCTGTTTCTGCCGATGTATCACTCGGTGGTCGAGAAAGCACTAAAAGATAAATTGGCTAATGACCAATTTTCACTGCTACCAACCAATGAAACTGCTCAAGACCTCAACCCGATCAACGGTGCGGCAGCACACAACGCCTCTAAGTTAGTGGCTGATGCATTGGGTTTAGGCAACGTACAACTGAGTCTAGATGCCGCATGTGCAAGCTCTGTGTATTCATTGAAGTTAGCGTGTGATTACTTGAACACAGGTAAAGCCGACATGATGTTGGCAGGTGCGGTATCCGGTGCTGACCCATTCTTTATCAACATGGGTTTTTCCATCTTCCACGCTTACCCTGATCACGGTGTGTCGGTTCCGTTTGATAGCAATAGTAAAGGTCTGTTTGCTGGCGAAGGTGCCGGTGTTTTAGTCCTAAAACGTTTGGCTGATGCAGAGCGTGATGGCGACAACATCTACGCAGTCGTCAGCGGTATTGGCTTGTCGAACGATGGCCGTGGCCAGTTCGTATTAAGCCCAAATAGCAAGGGACAAGTACAAGCCTTTGAACGTGCTTACGAGGCTTCAAACCTATCACCAGACAGCATTGAAGTGATTGAGTGTCACGCAACCGGCACACCATTAGGTGATAAGGTTGAATTAACCTCAATGGAGCGTTTCTTTGCTGACAAATTGAATGGTTCTAACCCGCCATTGATTGGCTCTGCCAAGTCCAACCTCGGTCACTTGCTGACTGCGGCAGGTATGCCAGGGATCATGAAAATGATCTTTGCGATGAAAGAAGGTGTGCTTCCTCCAAGTATTAATTTGGATAAGCCACTATCGTCGCCAGAAGGTTTATTTGGCTCACAAACTCTGCCAACACAGGTGCAACCTTGGCCAAGTAAAGCGGGCAACCAAGAGCGCTGCGCGGGTGTTTCTGTCTTTGGTTTCGGTGGTTGTAACGCTCACTTACTGCTTGAAGCGTATTCTGATAAGAGTCATGCAAATCAGACTCTAGAGTCAGCGTCTCCAAGCCTACAATCGCCTAATTTAAGCATTACCGGCCTCGCATCGCACTTCGGTTCTCTGCAAAGCATCAATGCGCTAAGCACTGCGATTGAGACCAACAACGATGCTTTCATTGCTTTGCCTAAGAAGCGCTGGAAAGGCTTAGACCAACATCCAGAACTACTGAATCAGTTTGGTTTACACGGCATTCCAAACGGGGCTTACATCGATCAATTCGATCTCGATTTCCTACGCTTCAAAGTGCCGCCTAATGAAGATGACCGTTTGATCTCTCAGCAGTTACTACTGATGAAAGTTGCAGACGAAGCCATTAAAGATGCCAAGCTTGTGGCAGGCCAAAAGGTCGCAGTACTGGTCGCTATGGAAACAGAGCTTGAGATGCATCAATTCCGTGGACGTGTAAACCTGCATAGCCAACTGGCTGACAGCTTTGCCAACATGGGTATTGAGCTAACACAAGACGAATACCAATCGCTAGAAACCATCGCAATGGACAGTGTGATGGACGCAGCTAAGCTGAACCAATACACCAGTTTCATCGGCAATATCATGGCTTCGCGTATCTCTTCATTGTGGGACTTTAACGGCCCTGCCTTTACGATTTCAGCCGCTGAACAGTCAGTTGCTCGTTGTATCGATGTAGCACAAAACCTCATGTCGCAAGAGTCGATGGACGCAGTCGTGATTGCAGCCGTTGACCTTAGTGGCAGTGCAGAACATGTGATTCTGAAGAACAGCGTGAGCCCAGTGTCACTTGCTCCAAAATTCGGACAACCGCAAGACGGCTGTTGGAATGTGGGCGAAGGCGCAGGTGCAATTGTTCTTGTTGAAGAGAGTCGAGTGGTGAGCAACCAAGATACGGCTTACGGCAGCATCAACGCATTGGCTTTTGGTTCAAGCGAGAATAACAACGCCGTTGTTGATGAGTTACTGACTCAAGTTGGTATCAGCTCGAACGATGTTTCTCTGCTTGAGCTTAACCATGCACCAGAGTCTTCATCATATCAGTCTTCATCTCTAAGTTTAGGGAACACAAAGACGACTCAAGCGAGTCAGCGTGTTGGTCATTGCTCTGCAGCTTCTGGTATGGCAAGCCTGCTACACGGTCTGCTCAACCTGAACCTTGCACCTCTTAATCCAAATATCAATTCTAAGAGTGCGATTGTCGCCAACATCAGCGAAGGACAATGTTCACAGCTGCTACTAAGCCAATCGAGTGTTGAATCTCAATCACTTTCTGTTCGTTTAAGCAATGAACTGGCGAGCGATGCTAAACGTCAATTGGTTAAACAAGTGACTCTTGGTGGTCGCGATATCTATCAACATATTGCCCAAACCCCAGTAACCAACTTGGCAACGATTCAACAGAAAGCTTCTGGTAAACAAGCAGCAAGAGTGGCGTCGATTCCAACGACAGCAAGCATTCAAGCAGCCCTTGCGCAAAAAGAGTTAGAGAAGAATGCATTAGCGCAGAACGCGGTAGAGCCAGTCATCGAAACTCCTACATCAGTATCCCCTACTCTGGCGCCAACTCGCCACAGTCAGCTAACAGGTAACCACAGCAATATGACTCATGTCCTATCCGCTAAAAATGGCGAATCGAATATCGACGCTAATACGGATGCAGCATTACAGCCGTCTGTAACACCACACAACCAAGCTTTTGCTCAAAACCAGCAAGCGGCGCAGCAAGTACACAAAGCATTCCTGCACACTCGTGCCCAAGGCATGCAAATGGCTGATGCGCTATTAAAAGCACAGCTAAACGCAATTACGTCTGGTTTAGATAGCTCAACCGAAACACCAGCTCAGCCTGTTCAAGCTCAACCAGCTCAGGTTCAGTCAACGCCAGTCAACGTACTTGCGACACCAGCACCAGTGAAACCGATCCGTAAACCATGTATCTGGGATTACGATGATCTGGTTGAATACGCGGAAGGTGATATTGCAAACGTATTTGGCCCCGATTACGCGATCATCGATAGCTACTCGCGCCGCGTTCGCTTGCCAACCACCGACTACCTATTGGTATCTCGTGTCACTAAGCTCAACGCGACCGTTAACGAGTACAAGCCAAGCACAATGACCACCGAATACGACATCCCAGTTGATGCGCCGTATCTTGTCGATGGTCAGATCCCTTGGGCAGTGGCGGTAGAATCTGGTCAGTGTGACCTAATGCTAATCAGCTACCTAGGCATTGATTTCGAAAACAAAGGCGAGCGTGTTTATCGCCTGCTTGATTGTACGCTGACTTTCCTTGGTGACTTGCCTCGTGGTGGCGATACGCTGCGTTACGATATCTCAATCAACAACTTTGCTCGCAATGGCGACACGCTGCTGTTCTTCTTCTCGTACGAGTGTTTCGTTGGCGACAAGATGATCCTGAAAATGGATAACGGCTGTGCGGGCTTCTTCACTGATGAAGAGCTAGCAGATGGCAAAGGTGTGATTCACACTGAAGATGAAATCAAGGCTCGTAAGCTTGCAACTAAGCAACGCTTCGACCCTATGTTGCACTGCCCTAAAACCCAGTTTAACCACCAAGAATTGCGTCATCTACTGACAGCCAACATTGCAGAGTGTTTTGGTCCAACTCACCAATCCAATAGCCACCAGCCTTCTTTGTGCTTCAGCTCAGAGAAGTTCATGATGATCGAAAAGGTTAGCCGTGTTGAACCGCAAGGCGGCACATGGGGACTTGGTCTGATTGAAGGTCATAAACAACTAGAGCCTGAACACTGGTACTTCCCTTGTCACTTCAAAGATGACTCAGTAATGGCTGGCTCTTTGATGGCAGAAGGTTGTGGTCAACTGCTTCAGTTCTTCATGATGCACCTCGGCATGCACACGCTTGTCCAAAATGGTCGTTTCCAACCACTTGAAAATGCCCCTCAACAAGTACGCTGTCGTGGTCAAGTTCTACCACAATCGGCAGAGCTGACGTACCGCATGGAAGTGACTGAGATTGGTCTAAGCCCTCGTCCATACGCGAAAGCCAACATCGATATTTTGCTGAAGGGCAAAGTGATTGTTGATTTCCAAAACTTGGGTGTGATGATCAAAGAAGACGACGAATGTACTCGTTACCTGCCTTCTTTAGAAACAGCTGTCGCGACCCCTGTTATCGAAAACTTGGGCCATACGCCAGCAGTGAACCAACAAGCTTCAGCAAATGCGCCATTGATGGCTCAAATTGAAGACCTAGAAACGGCGCCAAACAAAGGTGTGGTTCCTCTTCAACACGTTGAAGCTCCGGTAACTCCAGATTACCCAAATCGCACACCCGATACGGTTCCGTTCACGCCTTACCACATGTTCGAATTCGCGACTGGCGATATCGAGAAATGTTTCGGCCCTGATTTCTCTATCTACCGTGGAATGATTCCACCACGTACTCCGTGTGGCGACCTACAGCTAACTACTCGCGTTGTTGAGATCGACGGTAAGCGTGGCGACTTCAAGAAGCCTTCATCATGTATCGCAGAGTACGAAGTGCCAGAAAACGCATGGTACTTTGATGAAAACAGCCACCAAACCCTAATGCCTTACTCGGTATTGATGGAGATTTCACTGCAGCCAAACGGCTTTATCTCTGGCTACATGGGCACCACACTGGGCTTCCCAGGTGAAGAACTGTTTTTCCGCAACCTAGATGGCAGCGGCAAAATGTTGCGTAACGTCGACTTACGCGGCAAAACGATTACCAACGATTCTCGCCTGCTTTCAACAGTAATGATGGGCACCAACATAGTACAGAGCTTCAGCTTTGAACTGAGCACTGACGGCGTGCCGTTCTACCAAGGTACAGCGGTATTTGGTTACTTCAAGGGCGCAGCACTGAAAGATCAGCTTGGTTTGGACAACGGTAAGGTAACTCACCCTTGGCACGTTGATAACAACCGCACGCCGGATGTAAACATCAACCTGTTAGACAAAACGACGCGTTACTTCAATGCACCTGTTTCTGCTACTGGTGAAGTGCAAGAACACTACCAACTGGCTGGCGGTCGCTTGAACTTTATCGATACGGTGCAGATCACCAGCGATGGTGGTAAAGACGGTCTGGGTTACCTATACGCTGAGCGTACAATTGACCCAAGCGATTGGTTCTTCCAGTTCCACTTCCATCAAGATCCGGTAATGCCAGGTTCTCTAGGTGTCGAAGCGATCATCGAACTGATGCAAACCTACGCTCTAAACAAAGATCTTGGCGCTGGCTTCCGCAATCCGAAGTTTGGTCAAATCCAATCTGAAGTGAAATGGAAATACCGTGGTCAAATTAACCCTCTGAACAAACAGATGTCTCTGGATGTACACATCACTGCGATTAAAGACGAAGACGGCAAACGTATCATCGTTGGCGACGCAAACCTGAGCAAAGATGGTCTGCGTATTTACGAAGTGAAAGACATCGCAATTTGTATCGAAGAAGCCCCTGCTAGCGATAAAGCTTCTGGTATCAAGAAAGCATAAGCCGCCATTAGAGATAAAGAATTAGGAAAGAATTTAGTATGACAACTCAAACTACAATTAATAACGAAAAGCTATCTCCGTGGCCTTGGCAGATTGAAGAGAACACAACTCACTTTGATAGCGCGGCAATGTCGACCATCTTAAAAGACTTAAGCCTTGCTTGTTACGTAGTGAACCACCCAGAAAAAGGCTTAGGCGTAAGCCAACACGCTGAAATTACATCGAGTGATTCAGCAAGTGCAGCAAACAGCCAACCTGTTAGCGCATTTGCTCCTGCACTCGGTACACAAAGCTTGGGCGACGAAGAGTTTCGTCGCTGCCATGGCGTAAAATACGCGTACTACGCAGGCGCAATGGCCAACGGCATCTCATCTGAAGAGCTTGTAATTGCACTTGGTCAGGCTGGTATTCTTTGTTCATTTGGCGCGGCGGGCTTAATCCCGTCTCGCGTTGAGCAAGCGATCAACCGTATTCAAGCAGCGCTACCAAACGGCCCTTACGCGTTTAACCTGATTCACAGCCCAAGTGAACCTGCACTAGAGCGCGGCAGTGTAGAGCTGTTTTTAAAGCACAAAGTGAAAACGGTTGAGGCGTCAGCCTTCTTGGGCCTAACACCGCAAATCGTTCACTATCGTGCTTCTGGCCTTAGCCGTGATGCAAAAGGTGAGATTCAGATTGGAAACAAGGTTATTGCTAAGGTAAGCCGTACTGAAGTCGCGAGTAAGTTCATGCAACCAGCTCCAGCTAAAATGCTGCAAGCTCTAGTTGATGAAGGTCGAATCACAACAGAACAGATGGAACTGGCGCAGCTGGTTCCTATGGCTGATGACATTACCGCAGAAGCAGATTCTGGTGGTCACACCGATAACCGTCCACTGGTTACCCTACTGCCAACGATTCTTGCACTGAAAGAGCAAATCCAAGCACAGTACCAATTCAAAACTCCGCTACGTGTCGGTTGTGGTGGTGGCGTAGGTACGCCTGACGCTGCTCTAGCGACGTTTAACATGGGTGCTGCTTACATTGTTACCGGTTCAATCAACCAAGCGTGTGTTGAGGCTGGCGCGAGCGAACACACACGTAAGCTGCTTTCGACAACTGAAATGGCTGACGTGACGATGGCCCCGGCGGCAGACATGTTCGAAATGGGCGTGAAACTGCAAGTGGTTAAGCGTGGTACCTTGTTCCCAATGCGTGCAAACAAACTGTACGAACTTTACACTCGCTACGATTCAATTGAAGCGATTCCAGTAGAAGAGCGCCTGAAACTTGAGAAGCAAGTATTCCGTTCAACACTGGATGATATTTGGGCGGGGACTGTGGCGCACTTTAACGAGCGCGATCCTAAACAGATAGAACGCGCTGAAGGCAACCCAAAGCGTAAAATGGCGTTGATCTTCCGTTGGTACTTGGGTCTTTCTAGCCGTTGGTCAAACACTGGCGAACAAGGTCGTGAGATGGATTACCAAGTATGGGCTGGCCCTGCACTTGGCGCATTCAACGCATGGGCGAAAGACAGCTACCTAGATGATTACCAGCAGCGTAATGCAGTCGACCTAGCAAAACACCTAATGCACGGCGCAGCCTACTTGGCTCGTGTTAACTTGCTGACTTCGCAAGGTATCAAGCTTGATCCAGAGCTAGCACGCTGGAAGCCGACGCAAAGAATGGCCTAGGCATTTCAATACAGCGTTAATTAAGCTCAACGAATAAAAAAAGCGACCTTAACGGGTCGCTTTTCTTTTGGTTATTCTTCTTAAACTAGCTAAGAGATTAAGATTTCTGCATACGCTTTTTCAGTCGAGCTAAGTCAATTTCACTAGAGCGAACGGTCAACTTAATACACTCGTAGTCGTACTCTTCTTTAACCACACTCATGTTTGAGCGAATCTCACCGATGATGCCTTGGCCAGAATAAGGAATCGTGATCTCTTCTTCGATCATGCCTTCTTCAGCAACACCAACGATGTACTTGTGCAGTTTCGTGATATCCAGAGGATCTCGAGTTGACGTCAGCATCGCATCAGGGAATTCTTCGATCAGCTCTAATTGCTGCTCTTCAGTCAGTCTATCGCACTTATTCAGCACTAATAGTTTTTCGCTGCCTTCTACACCCACTTGAGCTAATACGTCGTGTACCACATCAAGTTGTGCGCGGAATGAAACGTCAGAAGCATCAACGACATAAAGCAGCAATGAAGCATCATGCGCTTCTGCTAGCGTTGAGTGGAATGATGCAACCAGATCGTGTGGCAATTTCTTGATGAAACCCACCGTATCTGAAACAAGGATACGCGGTTGAGTGATTGGCTGAAGCGCACGAACCGTAGTGTCTAGCGTTGCGAACAGTTTATCTTCACCCACCACTTCGGTTGCGGTCATTGCACGCATCATCGAAGATTTACCGGCATTGGTGTAGCCAACTAAAGCAACAGTGAAAAGCTCCGCACGCCTTGTGCGTCGGGTCTTCATTTCATCTTGTACGCTTACTAGCTCACGCTTAAGCGCAGCAATTTGGTCACGTACGTTACGACGGTCTAGCTCAAGTGAAGTTTCACCTGCGCCCTGACCCATTTGACGCTCTTTATCACCCTCAGCCGTTTCACGAAGTCGTGGCACTAAGTAGTTTAGACGAGCGATATCAACTTGCAGACGAGCAGTACGAGTACGAGCGTGACGGCTAAAGATTTCGATGATGATGCCAGTGCGGTCAAATACTTCCACACCCAAACTTGCCTCAACAGTACGCATTTGAGATGGACTTAAATCACAGTCGAATACCACAACATCAGCGGCACCGTATTGGAAGTTGCCCGTTGGAAGATCATCAAAATCTAGCTCATCGATTTCAGAATCAAACAAACCCGACTCATCAAGGAAGTCTTCATCTTCTGCTTCTTCAATAGAGCCTTGGTAACCAGTTAGATGTGCAATTTCGGCAAGCTTACCCGCACCCAACACATTCTGTCTTTGAGATGAACTGTGGTGTTGCGATTGCGTACCGACGACTTTAAACCCTAGGGTTGTCACTAAGCGAGCAAGTTCGGCAAGAGACTCTTTTGCTTCGTCACCTTTAAAATCCGGTGTCGTAATAGAAATAAGTAAAGCGTTATTCGCCGCTGGTTTTGCTGTTAGTTTCATGTATTCTTCTGTTTATGCACCAAGGTGCAACCTAGTTTTTGGTCTAAAGTAGTGTGATCCTACGCGTTTCTACGTCAGCTTTATAGAGCTAAGGGATACTAAATCAAGATATTATTGCAGTAGAAGCATATATATCGTTTATCCCTCTGTTTTTATAAGGGATAAAAAGCAAGTATAGACAACGAAAAAGGCAGCATCACATTACTTATTACTAGTTGGTGATACTGCCTTTGATTTAGACATGAACTTTGATTGTTAAACTAACTCAGCAACTAGAAGTCGATTCTCGCTTCGGTTTGAGCATCAAAGAATACCGCCTTTGATAAGTCAAAATGAAGCGGTGCCATCTGCCCAACCGACACTTCAAATTCTGGCGATAAACGACACGCGACTTCTTGGTCGTTCACTTTGACCATTGCGATGGTATCTGGCCCTGTTGGCTCCAACACTTCCAATTGTAGGTCTAGTTTTGTGGTTGCCGACACATCATCACCTTCTTGCTCAGTAATGTGTTCAGGACGCAACCCAATGACCAATTCCTTGCCATCTTGGTCACGCATACTCTGTGGCAATCGAATGTGGTGTTCTTGCTCCGCCGTGCCAGTTACTTTGATGATCGGATTCTGTTCCTCATCCAAGTCCACCATGGTTTTAATGAAGTTCATGGATGGTGAGCCCATAAAGCCCGCCACGAACATGTTATTTGGCTTGGTGTAGATCTCTTGTGGTGTTCCTAACTGCTGCAGTTCACCGTCTTTCATTACTGCGATGCGATCCGCAAGAGTCATCGCTTCGATCTGATCATGGGTCACATAAACAATCGTGGTATTCAGCTTCTGGTGCAGACGTTTAATCTGATGGCGCATTTCAACACGCAGCTTGGCATCCAAGTTAGAAAGCGGCTCATCAAATAGATACAGCTTAGGACGGCGAGCCAAAGCACGGCCCATCGCGACACGTTGACGCTGACCACCAGAAAGCTGCGATGGTTTACGATCAAGCAACTGCTCTATTTGTAGCATTTCAGCGACACGATTCACTTCAGCATCAATCTCATCTTGTGGCATCTTGCGGATCTTCAAACCGAAAGCGATATTGCCACGTACCGTCATGTTTGGATACAAGGCGTACGACTGAAACACCATCGCAATATCGCGATCTTTCGGCTCAACCTGCGCCACATCGACACCATCAATCACGATTTCACCCGAGCTAATATTTTCGAGCCCAGCGATGGTGTTCATTAGGGTAGATTTCCCACACCCCGAAGGGCCGACAAGTATCAAAAATTCCCCCGAATCGATACTAATGTCGATACCCTTTAACGTTTCGTTGTCCGCGTTGCGATAGGTTTTACGGATCTGTTTTAAATCTAATGTTGCCATGGGTAATTATCCTTTTACTGATCCTGCCGTTAGGCCACGAACAAAATATTTTCCTGCGAAGACATACACCAACAACGTTGGCAGTGCGGCGATGATCGCGGCAGCCATGTCGACGTTATATTCTTTAACGCCAGTACTGGTGTTGACTAGGTTGTTTAATGCCACGGTGATCGGCTGAGTTTCTGAACCGGAATAGACTACTCCGAACAAGAAATCATTCCAGATTGCGGTGAACTGCCAGATCACCGTCACCATGATGATTGGCGTTGAGATCGGTAATAAGATCTTGAAGAAAATCGTAAAGAAACCTGCACCATCAAGTTTTGCCGCTTTGATCAATTCATCAGGAATCGAGATGTAGAAGTTACGGAAAAACAGAGTGGTAAACGCCATGCCGTAGATAACGTGCACAATCACCAAGCCGATAGTTGTGTTCGCTAGCCCCATCTTGCCGAGCATGGTTGCCATTGGTAACAACACCACTTGAAATGGGATGAAGCAACCAAACAACAACAAGCTAAAGAACAGGTTTGAACCTCTGAATTGCCATTTCGTCACCACATAACCATTAAATGCACCGAGCAATGTTGAAATCGCAACCGCAGGAATCACCATTTGGAAAGAGTTCCAGAAGTAGCCTTTAATGCCTTCACATTTCACCCCCGTACAGGCGGTATCCCACGCTTTATACCAAGCATCGAACACCCATTCTTTCGGGAGGCTCATCAGGTTACCCGCCTTGATATCAGGCAAGGTTTTGAATGACGTCAACGCCATCACAAACAATGGCATTAGATACACCAAGCAGAAGAAAAGCAGTGCTGAATAAATAAAGATTCGAGCAAAATTGATGTTATTCATCATGACTTTTTCTCCCTAAGTTCAGAGTAAAGGTAAGGCACGAGAATCGCTAAGATACCAGCAAGCATCATCATGGCACTGGCAGCACCAAGGCCAATTTGTCCGCGAGTAAAGGAGTGTGCGTACATAAATAGCGCAGGAAGATCCGATGAATAACCGGGGCCACCTGCCGTCATTGCGGTCACAAGGTCGAAGCTCTTAATCGCAATGTGCGACGTAATGATCACCGCACTGAAGACCACTGGGCGCAAACAAGGCAGAATGATTTTGAGATAGATGGTAGGTAAGCTTGCCCCATCAATTTGCGCCGCTTTGATGATTGAAGAATCGATACCGCGAAGACCCGCTAAGAACATCGCCATCACGAAGCCTGAAGACTGCCAAAGTGCCGCGATAACCAAGGTATACACCGACATTTCAGAGTCGACTAGCCAATCAAATTTGAAGTCAGTAAATCCCCAGTCTTGCATCAGCTTTTCAATGCCAAGACCCGGATTAAGAATCCATTTCCACGCCGTACCCGTGACGATGAATGACAGCGCCATTGGGTAAAGATAGATGGTACGAATCGCCCCTTCTTGACGGATATTCTGGTCAAGCAATACCGCTAAACCTACACCAAGCAAGATGGCAATCGCCATAAATAGAAAACCAAACAAACCGAGGTTGGTGATTGAGGTGATCCAGCGATCGTTATCCATCAGCTTTTCATATTGGGTTAAACCAACGAAGTTAAAGCTCGGCAAAAATCGAGAGTTGGTGAACGACAACGCTGCCGTCCAAAAAATGTAGCCGTAGATACACACCACGGTCACTAACGCGGTTGGCGCTAGCACAATTTTAGGTAACCAATGTTGCAACCTGTCAGCAAAACTCGGTTTCGGTGCAGGCTGGCTCCTTGTGGGTTTTGGAGTCGACTCAGTCAAAACATGCTCCATAACTTATCCTTGTTGCACAATCGAGCCAATGGCTTACCTTTCGGCACCACATCAGCATCACGCATATCAGAATTGGGAGTGAAGAGTAGATAGGCTCCCTACGAGCCTACCCACCCTGGGGGTTCGATAAAGCAACACAACCCGTCACTCACGTGCGTTGTGTGTCACTTATCAAGTTAGATTAGATAGCCGCTTTCACTGCTTTTGCTAACTTAGCTGCCGCTTGTTTCGGATCGGCATCTTTCTCGTTGAAGAAGTTGGTCACCACGTCATAAATAGCGCCTTGAGCGTAGCTTGTTGTCGCTAAGCCGTGAGCCATACTCGGAACAAGATCGCCCGATTCAGCACTCGCTTTGAAGGTAGCCATTGAATCCAACGCACATTGGTCGAATTTAGACATGTCCATATCTAGACGTACAGGGATAGAACCTTTGTTAAGGTTGAAGACTTCTTGGAAATCTTTGGTAAGAATGGTTTTCGCTAGGTCTTGCTGCGCTTTTTGGTTCTCTTTGTCACTTAACTCAAAGAACGCAAAGCTATCGATATTGAAGGTAAATTGGCCGTCAGTACCTGGAGCTGGTGCACAGATGTAATCTTTACCCGGCACTTTGCCTGCTGCAGTAAATTCACCTTTCGCCCAGTCACCCATGATTTGCATCGCGGCTTCGCCATTAATAACCATTGAAGTTGCGACGTTCCAATCACGACCTGGAGAGTTGCTGTCGATGTAATCACGCATCTTTTTGAACTTGGTGAACACTTCCACCATTTTGTCGCCAGATAATACGTCCATATCAAGATCAACGAACGCTTTGTTGTAATCTTCACTGCCTAGTACATCAAGTGCCACGGCTTCGAATACCGTCGCGTCTTGCCAAGGTTGACCACCATGAGCCAATGGAATGAAGCCAGCCGCTTTAATCTTGTCTGCAGCAACAAAGAACTCATCTAACGTAGTTGGAACCGTAACGCCTGATTTTTCTAAAACAACAGGGTTAGCCCAAAGCCAGTTAACACGGTGAACGTTGACAGGAACTGCCACATATTCGCCATCCCACTTCATCACTTTAGTCACTACTTCTGGTAGTAGTTCATCCCATTGTTCTTGTTTAGCAGTCGCATCGAGAGACGTTAGAAAACCTAAACCACCCCACTCCTGAATATCATGACCTTTAATCTGCGCTGCAGAAGGTGGATTGCCCGATACTGCTCGAGTTTTCAAAACAGTCATCGCACTTTCACCGCCGCCACCAGCAACAGCAAAGTCTTTCCACGTATGGCCTTGTTCTTCAATCATCTCTTTCAGTACCGCAGCGGATTTCGCTTCGCCACCGGCAGTCCACCAGTGAAGCACTTCCACTTCACCAGCTTGAGAAAATGTTGAGGCAGCAAGAAGAGATAGAGTAAGTAGGGTTTTATTGATTTTCATTATAATCTTCCATGTTTAGCGGACTCGACGTCCGGTTCAATAAAGAGTCTACTTATTCTGATTTATAAGATTGAAACAAAAGGTAAGCCCTATGTAACACAATTGTTACATTACACTTCTAAGCCTCTTGGTATATAGACTTTGGCTTCTAAGCCGCCTTGAGAGGAGTTGCGAATAATGAGATCTCCGCCGTGTCCATGCAGAATGTTTCGACAGATCCCGAGCCCTAAACCGTGTCCTTGGTCGTCGGTTGCAAGCCTAAAGTAGGGTTCAAAAACCAACTCTAACTTGTCTTCAGGGATACCTTTGCCATGATCCTGAATCGTCACAATGACCCACACTGAATCACTGCTGATATCGACTTCGGCGGATTGTCCATATTTCACAGCATTGTCGATAAGATTGGTGAGCACGCGTTTAATCGCTAAAGGTTTAGCTACCAAAGGCTCAATCACAGCAGGTTCAAACTCGACCTGAGTTTGGTATTGGTTGTGCAATTCAATCACGGAGAGCATCATCTCGTTGAGATCGATAATGGCATTGTTTTCATGGAGGTCGGTGTCCCTTACCGCTTGTAATGCCCCCTTCACCATCATCTCAAGCTCATCAAGATCTTTGTTGAATTTGTCTTTCTTTACTTCGCTTTCCAATAGTTCAGCTCTTAGCCTTAAACGAGTAATCGGTGTCTTTAAATCATGAGAGATAGCAGAAAATAGGTGTTCTCGGTCGGCAACATAGCGACGAATCCGTTGCTGCATGCGATTAAAGGCTCGGGTTGCCGTAACCAGTTCAGTCGCCCCTTCTTCTTTCAATTGAGGCTGCTGAATATCCATGCTCATTTCATTAGCCGCTCTTGCCAGCTTTTTAAGAGGTCGCACTTGACGACGAATCATTAAGTAAGTCAACACCAGTAGAATAAGCGTTGAAGAAACTAGGAAGATCACCTGCTCTCTGCCAAGAATCGTATCGTCGAGTTTCACATATGGCGCAGGCAACAGTGCCGCAATGTACACCCATTCATGGCTGGTTAGTTCTATTTGAACAACCAGAATTGGCGGATTAAGAGGTTCTAACGTTAACGTGTGATGCGCCCACGATCGCGGGAGATCGCTCAAGTAGATGTCATTTTTAAGCAAGCGAAGGTGTTCAGGTCGAGAAAAATCTACCCGCACCGATTCGACTTTATTGAGCTTGCTACTTAAAACGCTTTCTATCGCCTCAATCGAGGCGGTTTTTAAGCGGGTGTCAGGGATAGGCTCAACGATCAAAGCCTCTTTATTGAAAGAAACGAAGAAGCGCGTACCGCCCATATTGCGGATCTGATCAAGCACGATATGACGATATTTGACGGGTAGAGACTGAAAGAAAGTCACCGTCGAGGCAAACATATTTGCCATGCTCTCGGAGGCAGAACGAATCCCTTCCAGTTCTTTGTGTTTGGATTCGCTATACCAAATAGACGTTGCGATACCTTGAGCAATCACAACGGCTAACAAGGTCAGCAACAATGTTCTTGCGACCAAGGAATTTGGTTTTAATCGACTCAACCAGTTCATAGGAAATACTTCATTGGCAAGGTGTTCATTAACAGCACTTGATTATCAGTGTTCATACTGAACAGGCACAGCAAGAATGTAGCCGTTGCCGCGCATGGTTTTGATGTAGTGAGGATATTTACCACTGTCGCCCAATCGGCTTCTCAGACGACTAAGCTGCACATCAATGCCACGTTCAAAAGGCAGCGCTTCACGGCCTCTAGTGGCGAAAGAAATGGTATCTCGGTCTAACACTTCATTAGGGCGAGTTAAGAACAACATCAACAAAGAAAAGTCACTGCCCGACAAATCCATCTCTTCTGAGTTTTCATTGTGCGAGATTCGATGCGCTAGTGTATCGAGCGTCCAATCACCAAAGATAATCTGCTTTGGCAGTGCATCACTCGGTTTGTCATCCACCACTTGAACGCGGCGCAATAACGCTTTGATTCGAGCCATTAACTGACGAGGACTAAACGGCTTCGCGATGTAATCATCTGCACCAATTTCTAAGCCGATAATCTGATCGGTTTCATCCGATACCGCTGTCAGCATAATGATAGGCACATTGGATTGCTTTCGTACTCGCTGACACAAGGTAAAACCGTCGTCACCGGGCAGCATAACATCGAGCAGAATCAGGTCTGGATAACCTTGGCTTTGCAGGTGAGTTTCTAATTCAACACCATCTCCAACAGAAGAGACATCGAAACCCGATTTAGTGAGGTACTCTTCCAGCAGCTCGCGGATTTCTTGATCATCATCCACCACGAGAATTCGAGTATTTGTTGGCATCGCCCAAACCTATTAAATTTACAACTTATTCACATAGTGTATAGGCTGGCCGATTATTTGATTATTGACATGTTTGTAAAGTTAGACGAACAAACAGATAAAGATCACATCTTAGTGACCTCTACCTGTACTTAGCGACTCAAAGAATCATAAGAAGTTAAGAGGAACAGCTGATTTCCATGGCTTTGCCCCACTCAGGCGGCAAGGCAGCAAGATGTTCGTAGTCAGGATGTTCCGCATAAGGGTCTGCCAGTACCACCATTAGTGCATCAATATCGCTGCTATCACCGCGTTCCGCTTTATCTATCGCAAGCTGGGCAAGGTAGTTTCTGAGGATGTATTTCGGGTTTACTTGTCGCATCTTTTCACAGCGCTCGGCCACTGAACTCTCTTCCAATTCACAGCGTTGCAAGTAGTTATCCACCCATAGCTTTGCGGCATCACGGTCGATAACCAAATCAATCACGTCTTGCGGCGGCAATGTATCTAGGTTCGACAGCGTTCTAAAGAACCTTGGGTAATCGACTTTGTTTTGCGACATCAGCTCGAACAACGATTCAAACAAACGACTGTCGCCTTCCTGTTTCGAAAGCAGCCCCAACTTACGACGCATTAACTGGCTGAAATAACCATTCATTTGCGGCTCGTACTGTTCTAACGCGGCCTCTAAATCGGCTTTATCCACCAGCGGCGAAAGAGAATGAGCCAGTGCCGACAAATTCCATAATCCAATTCTAGGCTGCTGATTAAATGCATAACGACCTTGGTAGTCGGAGTGATTACAAATCAATCTCGGGTCATATTCATCAAGGAAGGCGAACGGGCCGTAATCGAAGGTTTGGCCGATGATCGACATGTTATCGGTATTCATGACTCCGTGAGCAAAACCATTCGCTTGCCACAGCGCGACCATTTCCGCAGTGCGATCAACAATCTGATTAAACATGGCAGCGTATGGCTTCTCTTCATCGAGGCATTCTGGGAAGTGCCATTCGATGACTTTGTCGGCCAATAATTTATGCTCAGCCAACTGATTGGTATAAAACAGATGTTCAAAGTGACCGAAACGAATGTGTGACTCAGCAGCGCGCACCAGCAATGCGCCCCACTCTTGCTTTTCTCGATACACAGGTGTGTCGCTAGTTATCATCGCCAACGCACGTGTGGTTGGGATATTGAGCCCTGCCATTGCTTCACTACATAAGTACTCACGAACGGTTGATCGAATAACAGCGCGTCCATCCCCCATACGAGAATAAGGCGTTTTACCTGCACCTTTGAGGTGTAAATCGAACGTTTCACCACTTTTCGCGACAACTTGAGCTAATAACAGCCCTCTTCCATCACCTAAATCAGGGTTATAAGAGCCAAACTGATGGCCTGCGTATTTCATTGCTACTGGCGAGAATTGCTCAGGTTCAACATTGCCCGACAACGTCTCAAGCAATTCCTCTGAGGCATCATCAAATGACGGAAAGCCGAATTCATCCGCAAGGTTATGGTTCCATGCGAGCCATTGAACATTGTTTAGCGGTGTAGGTTGAATTGGGGTATAGAACAATCGAGGTAATGCAGTAAATCGATTGTTAAATGAAATAGAATCCCAGACAGACATGAGAGATACACTGTAGATAAAAGATAACTTAAGATTATCACAGTTTGATAACAACTTCAGATCAGGTTATGCAGTGAGTTTATTGAGATAAAGAGTTAATCAGACAAAGAGATTCTTCAGAGAAAAAGGTTACAGAGAGGAAGGTGCAGCTAAGAAAAGGTTAAGTGGCTAGCCTGATGAGAAGAGCCACATTTAAGAGAAGAAGAGTTCTGACTTTGAAGACTTTTTAACAAGTGTGTTCATAATAAAAACTAAAAATATAGAGCCATAAAGCTGACTACATTAGAGCAAGAATACCTACTAGAGACAGGGTAGAGAAAAGCCAAGTGCGGCTGATAACGCCAAAGTTACTGTGTTGAATCATTTCTTGATGCTGCATATGTCTCTCCTTGAGAACGTGATGGTGTAACACCAATATATCGGCTTTTCGCTAAAAGCAGCAAGCATATTAATATTAACCTTTTATGACAGCATTAAGAATTTTCTGTAACTATTCAGCCCTTTGATAAATCGAAAAGTTATGCTCGGCTTGTCGTCGAAAGTAGCGCTCCTGCACCAATAAACACGCCCCCTGTAACACGATTAAATACTTTGGCTCGACCCTTAGCAAATAACCAAGTTGATGACTTTGCACCTAGGTAGGCGTAAACCAATAACCAAGACAATTCCATGACAACGAAGGTCAAGGCGAACACCACAAATTGAGGAAATAGCGCTATCGACGGGTCAATAAACTGAGGGAAAAGTGCGGTAAAAAACAGGATAGCTTTTGGATTACTAGCGCCAACAATAAAGCCACTCACATAATGCTGCACAGCGCTTTCTTTAACAGGTTGAGAGCCTGCTTGTTGATTCGATAGCTTGTCATAATCTTGCTGACTTGACCGTAGCGACTTCCAACCGAGATAAATAAGGTAAGCTGCACCCGTCCACTTAATGATATTAAACACCACTTCTGATGAAGCAATAATCACCCCTAAACCGGTAAACGATAACGTTAAGATTCCGGTAATGGCAGTCACGCTACCCAAGGCGGTAAATATCGATAACTTAAAGCCTGATTGCACACCCTTAGTCATGCACAACAAAGAGCTTGGCCCTGGCGAGGCTGTTAAAATTAACACCGCCAACAAATAATAAATCCATGTATCAAAGCTCATCGCGAATTCTCCTTAACTCACTAAAACGACTAAATATTAAGCACCAATATGTAATAGCTATTCACATTAAGCAACTAAATATTAAGTACGTTCACTCTGTGTTGATTACTTATCCCTTGAATTCCAGCAATAAAAAACGCCATGCATTGCTGCATAGCGTTTAAATTCAAACGTTTCAAATAGAACGTCTTATAAGGTTCTAACCTTAAGTTTCCAGCTTAATCTCTAAGCTCAATATCTAAGCTAACAACTAACAGTAACTTAGTCTTTGTAGATAGAGAACTCGTCTGCGCAAGCCACTAACTGCTCGCGAGTGATCATGAATACACCGTGACCACCGTTTGAGAACTCAATCCAAGTGAATGGAAGCTCTGGGTACTGATCCATCATGTGAACCATTGAGTTGCCCACTTCACAGATAAGAATACCGTCGTCAGTTAGGTAGTCTGGTGCGTTTGCCAAAATACGGCGAACCAATTTAAGTCCGTCTGTACCTGCAGCTAGGCCAAGTTCTGGTTCGTGTGTGAACTCATCTGGCAGGCTGTTCATATCTTCTTCGTCCACGTAAGGTGGGTTCGATACAATCAGGTTGTATTTTTCTTTTGGCAAATCACGGAAAAGATCTGAACGGATTGGGAACACTTGTTGCTCCATGCCATGATCTTGAACGTTTTGCTCTGCAACTTGCAGTGCGTCAGTAGAGATATCAATCGCATCCACTTCCGCATCAGGGAAAGCATGAGCACATGCAATCGCAATACAGCCACTACCCGTACACATATCCATGATACGAACAGGTTCTTCAGTTAACCAAGGTTGGAATTGAGCTTCAATCAGCTCACCAATTGGAGAACGAGGCACAAGAACGCGCTCATCAACAAAGAACTCAAGACCACAGAACCAAGCTTTGTTGGTTAGGTAAGCTGTTGGGGTGCGATCATTGATACGCTTGATCACGCGCTCAACAATGCGTAGACGCTCACTGCTTGTTAGACGAGAGTTCAAAACATGCGGAGGAACATCAATCGGTAGATACAGAGTAGGTAAAATAAGTTGTACCGCCTCATCCCACGCGTTATCAGTGCCGTGACCATAAAATAGGCCCGCTGCGTTAAAGCGGCTAACAGTCCAACGAATCACATCTTGAAGCGTGTGTAGTTCTGATACCGCTTCTTCTACAAAAATCTTATCCAAAATTGTCTCCGAAAAGCGCTACAATACTGCTAATTACGTTTCTAATTTAGAATTCATAACCTGATGAGCAAAAAAGACACCGACTTTGATGACGATTTCGCCTTATTCAACGATGCAGTAAAGGGCGTTAAAAAGTTGCAACAGGATACCATAGTCCAGCAGCCAAAAAGAAATACCAAGCAAAAAGAAATTACTCGAACGGCCAGACAAGCCAGTGATAGCGAGTTTTATTTCTCTGACGAGTTCATTCCGCACCTTAGTGAGGAAGGACCAACACGTTATGCGCGCGATGATGTCTCTAAATACGAAGTGAAACGTCTACGTCGTGGGGTCTATGTGCCCGACGTGTATCTCGATATGCATGGTATGACACAGCAAGAGGCCAAACGTGAGCTTGGGGCTATGATTGCACACTGTATTAAAGAAAGTGTGGCATGTGCCTGTGTTCAGCATGGTATCGGCAAGCACATCTTGAAGCAGAAAGTGCCACTGTGGTTAGCACAGCACCCAGACGTAATGGCCTTTCACCAAGCGCCTTTAGAGTTTGGCGGCCATGGGGCGCTACTGGTTTTACTTGCTATCCCAGATAAATAGCCATCGACTTGCTCTTTATTCTAAAAAGTACGTCCAGCACCTTGTCGTTTGGTCAAAATAGTCCGTTAGAAACAACAAAGGGCATCTCAATAATCATGAGGTGCCCTTTTATTTATCTTGAGAAAACGGTCTCAGCTATGGATTAATGTTCCAAAGCAACTCGCCTTTTTGTTTTTCAAGGTCGAATTCAATACACGCTAGCCCTGAGGTTGGGAACATAGGTGGCGCCATGCCCGTCGCAAATTCAGCCGTTAAATAGCCCACTAGAGGTAAATGAGAAACAAATAAAATGGTCTCTAGCTTTTCTACTTCAGCCATTGCTATGGTCAAATCAAACACATCGTCGGACATTCCGTAAGGCGTAATATCATCACAGGTTTCTACTTTCTTTCCAGAAAACGCTTGAGAGATTTCTAACCACGTTTCTTGTGCCCTTAAGTATGGGCTCACAAGCACTTTATCGAACTGGCTAAACCCTTGCTCATTTGCAGCTTGAGCTACCGCAAGAGACGCCATTTTACCGCGCTTCGTTAACGCTCGTTCTGCATCCGAGTTAGCAAAATGTTCTGCTTCACCGTGGCGCATTATGAATATTTTCATGTTCAGTCCTGTCTACGTAACATTTCGAAAGTCGATATATCCCATATCAGCGATACGCTACTTAGCGTTTGGCTCTCAAACTAGAGAAACCGCAGTCTATATAAATAATTATATCAAGTCACTTGCTAAAGAGTTCGACTTTCTTAACAATCTTATTAAAAGAAAATAAATCACTGATAAAAATCGATAAAAGTGATTTAGAAGTCGCCAAAAAGCACTTCATATCCCAAAATATGATCGCGAGGTTTGCACCTTAAATCATCGCGTACATAATTTAAAAACCACCTTCTCTGGAGATGCATCTGTGCATTTAAGCCCTAATGATGAACATCAATACCGTTACGTAACATTGGATAACGGGTTGAGAGTACTGTTAGTTCACGATCAGAACGCTCAAAAAGCTGCAGCCGCACTCGCCGTTAATGTCGGGCATTTTGATGACCCTACAGACCGAGAGGGTTTAGCTCACTACTTAGAGCATATGCTATTTTTGGGAACTGAAAAGTATCCAAAGGTCGGAGAGTTCCAAAGTTTTATCAGTCAACATGGCGGTAGCAACAACGCTTGGACAGGAACAGAGCACACCTGCTTCTTTTTTGATGTTGAATTGAATGCCTTTGAAAATGCACTCGATCGCTTCAGCCAATTTTTTACCGCCCCCCTGTTCAACGAAGAAGCCTTAGACAAAGAACGCCAAGCCGTTGATTCAGAGTATAAAATGAAACTCAACGACGACTCGCGACGCTTGTACCAAGTTACCAAAGAGCTGGTAAATCACAATCACCCATTCTCGAAGTTTTCTGTCGGTAATATCGATACGTTGGGCGACAGAAACGGTGAGACGATTCGACAAGAGATCTTAGCTTTCCACCAGCAACAATACTCTGCTGACTTAATGACGCTGACACTTTCTGGCAATCAGTCATTAAATGAGATGCAAAGCTGGGTTGAGGATCGCTTTAGCTCGATTACCAATAACAACCTACAAGGCAAGAAGGTTGAAATACCCATTGTTGGCGAGTCAAGCACTGGCGTACAAGTACACGTAGAGCCGATAAAAGAAGTACGAAAACTGATTTTAACTTTCCCAATGCCAAGCATGGATGAACACTATGGTATTAAGCCACTGTCGTTCTTTGCTCACCTATTAGGTTATGAGGGTGACGGCAGCCTAATGATGCAACTGAAGGAAAAAGGTTGGATTACTTCTCTCTCGGCCGGTGGTGGTGCCAGTGGCAGTAACTATCGCGATTTCACGGTCAGTTGCTCATTGACCATCGAGGGTTTGACCAAAACTGATAACATCATCCAAGCCGTTTTCCAGTACATCAAATTGATTGAACAGCAAGGTATTGAAGAGTGGCGTTACCTAGAGAAGCGTGCGGTTTTAGAATCCGCTTTCCGCTTTCAAGAGCCCGCAAGGCCGCTTGATGTCGTGAGTCACCTAGTGATCAACATGCAACACTACCAAGAGCAAGACGTGGTGTATGGCGATTATAAAATGTCGCATTTCGATGACGAGTTACAACGTTCTCTGCTTCCTTACTTAACCGTCGACAATATGCGCGCGACCATTGTTGCCCAAGGTTTCGAATACGACCGAGAAGCGAAGTGGTACTTTACGCCCTACTCCGTGACACCGTTTAGCAGCGAACAGCAACAGTGTTTTACCTGCATCAACCCCGGTTGGCAGTTTGAATTACCCGATAGAAACCCATTTATTTGTTATGACTTAGACCCTGCCGAGCTTGAAGAGCAAACTGAATTTCCACAGCTGCTCGAAGAGTTAGACGGATTTAAGTTGTGGCACCTACAAGATCATCAATTTCGAGTACCCAAAGGTGTGGTGTATATCGCCATCGACAGCCCACACTCAGTGGCTAGCCCGAGAAACATCGTTAAAACACGCTTGTGTGTAGAGATGTTCTTAGACTCGCTTGAAAAGGATACTTATCAGGCTGAAATCGCCGGTATGGGCTACAACATGTATACCCATCAAGGTGGTGTCACACTCACGCTTTCTGGATTCAGCGAGAAGCAGCCACAATTGCTCAATATGATCCTTGAACGCTTTCAAGCACGCGACTTTAGTCCAACACGTTTCGAAACGATTAAGCATCAATTGCTCAGAAACTGGAATAATGCGTCGCAAGACCGCCCTATTTCGCAGCTGTTTAATGCAATGACAGGGATCTTGCAGCCAAACAATCCTCCCTACTCTGTATTAATTGAAGCGCTGGAAACGATAGAGGTCGATGAACTCTCTTCTTTTGTTCAAGCTATATTGGCTGAACTTCACGTAGAAATGTTTGTGTATGGCGACTGGAAAAAAGCCGACGCACACAAAATGGCGGAAACGCTAAAAGATGCCCTGCGTGTTCAAGACCAAGCCTACGAAGAGTCACTGCGCCCGTTAATCATGTTGGGTGAAAACGGCAGCTTCCAACGTGAAGTGGTGTGTAACCAAGATGATTCAGCCATCGTGGTTTATTACCAGTGCGCCGATATCTCACCTGAAAACATTGCGCTGTATTCACTGGCTAACCACTTAATGTCGGCCACCTTCTTCCACGAGATTCGTACCAAGCAACAGCTAGGTTATATGGTCGGCACCGGTAATATGCCGCTTAACCGACACCCAGGTATTGTGTTGTACGTGCAATCGCCAAATGCTGCCCCAGCAGACTTATTAGCCTCTATAGATGAGTTTCTCAATGCCTTTTACATGGTGCTGTTAGAGCTTAATGACTACCAATGGCACAGCAGTAAACGCGGCCTATGGAATCAGATTTCGACGCCAGATACCACCTTGCGTGGTCGTGCTCAACGCTTATGGGTTGCGATAGGCAATAAGGATTTGGAATTCAATCAAAGAGATCGTGTGTTAGAAGAGCTCAAAGGTCTGACTCGCTCTGACATGATGCGTTTTGTCGTCAGCCAACTAAAACCGCGCACCGCAAATCGCCTGATTATGCACGCGCAAGGTAATGCGCATAACGAAGAAGAGAAGTTATCAGCAGGTGTGGAAATTGGCTCTATTGATGAGTTTCAACTGCGCCCGAAAGACTGCGAGCTTGGTTAGTCATTCCTAACAGAAAATCAAAAGGTTGATGTTATAGCATCAACCTTTTTTATTGGGTGCAACCCAAGAGCAGATCTCCTATTACGCTCCTTCGTCACTTTAGGAGATGACGGTAGTTTTGATTGAGGTGTGTTGACCACCTTCCTAATCAACACAATAGCTTATTTTTTACATCTCAATCGTCATTCCCAAGAAGGAAGAATGACTGAGTCGGGAATCTCATACCTTTAACACTCGCTCATCAAACAAAAAAGCCCGCATCAATTGCTTGATACGGGCTTTATAATCAAAGTGCTAGAAAGTTACTTGTAGAGAGAATTATTTATAGAAAGACTCATCCAACCCAGCACGTGTCAGTAGGCCATCGCATGGCGCGAAACGATCACCGTACTTCTTAGCGAAGTCGTTCATCATCTCTACTAATGACTTAATACCGATTTGATCCATGTAACGGAACGGACCACCTAAGAATGGCGGGAAACCGATACCGAAAATAGCACCAATATCTCCATCACGTGGGCTACGAATAATGCCATCATCTAAACAACGAACCGCTTCGTTAAGCATCGGTAACACACAACGCATTGCGATGTCGTTATCACTTAGCTTAGGTTCAGGTTGCAGCTTAAGCAGCTTGTAAACTGACTTATCGACTTCCTTCTTTTTACCTTTGTAAGTGTAGAAACCTTTGCCACTCTTACGGCCTTTACGGTCGTCATTCAAAAGAATGTCGAACACATCAGGGCCTTGGAAACGTTCGCCTAATTCATTAACCAAAATTGGGATGATTTTCGCACCAATATCAACACCGACTTCGTCTAGCAAAGTAATTGGGCCAACCGGGAAGCCGAAGTCCAATAACGTGCTGTCGAGCTTTTCAATCGGCTCATTCGCCAGCAACAGATACGCCGCTTCATTCATGTATGGAGCAAGAATACGGTTCACATAGAAGCCAGCCGTATCTTTAACAACAATCGGGGTTTTACCTTGTTTCTTCGCTAATGCTACAACCGTCGAAATAGTTTCTTCTGACGTTGTTTCATGAGGAATAACTTCAACCAATGGCATTTTTTCTGCAGGGCTAAAGTAATGAAGACCGACTACGTTTTCTGGTCGTTGCGCCTTCTCTGCAATCTTATGGATTGGCAATGAAGATGTATTGGTCGCGAAGATAGTACTAGGCTTAGCATTGGCTTCAATGTCCGCAACCATTGACTGCTTAAGGTCAAGATCTTCAAATACCGCTTCAATCACAACATCAGTATGGTTAAAGCTTGTAAAGTCGATACCACCAGAAAGCTGAAGCATCTTACTTTCAAGGCCAGCTCGGCTCAGGATACGACGTTTACGCTGCTTATCGAACAACTTGTAGTTGTAGTTAAGCGCATTGAGCACACCTTCATTAGACACATCTTTAATACGAACCGGTACTTTCGCTTTAGCAACACTAACATGGCTGATGCCTGCACCCATTAGACCGCCACCTAGCACACCAACACGCTTAACCGCTTTCGGTTCTGCATCTGCGCCGTGTTCTTTTTTCATTTCAGTCGTTGCAAAGAAAATCGAACGAAGGGCTTTAGATTCTGAAGTCATTACCAGTTCAGAGAAACGCTTCGCTTCATACTGAAGGCCTTTATCAAAGCCGTTCTCAAGGCCGTAACGAATTACATCAAGAATCGCATCGGCTGCAGGGTAATTACCGCGTGTTTTCTGGTTAGTTTTCTTCGAAGCCTGTTCAAAAATAACCTTGCGACCAAGACCTGTACGTGAGATTAGTTTTTCTTTGGTCGAAGCTTGGCTTTTAGACGCCAAACGCTTACCTTTTTTACCGCCTGAGTTCTTTTCGACAAAGCTCTTAGCCACTTCCAGCAAGATAGTTTCTGGCACACAAGCATCCACGACACCTAGCGATTTCGCTTTTTTAGCGCGCAGTTGCTTACCCGTAAGAATAAGGTCAAGAGAAGGCAGTAAACCGATAAGACGAGGAAGACGTTGCGTACCACCAGAGCCAGGTAACAGACCAAGTTGGACTTCTGGTAGGCCAAGCCTAGTCTTGTCTGAGTCTGTACATACGCGGTAATCACACGATAGTGCTAGCTCTAGGCCACCACCTAAACATGGGCCATGAATTGCTGCGACAACAGGATAAGGCAAATCAGAAAGCGCTTGGAACATCTCTTGCCCCTGACGCGCCAGAGATTGTGCTTCATCAGCCGTCTTGCAGGCATCAAGCATTCGAACATCAGCGCCAGCAATAAAATTATCTGGCTTCAATGAATGAACAATTAAGCCTTTAACTCGGCTTTGCTTTTCCTTCAACTGCTCGAATATTGCTTTCATTTCTTCGGCAAACGCCGCTTGTAGCGTGTTCATTTTTTCATTTGGCACGTCGATCGCAAGCCATGCAATATCTTGGTCATCGATAGTTAAAGAAAACGCGGTCGCCGGTTTTACGGCTTCATCTTTTGAAACCGTCTTGTCACTTTTAGATGCAGTCACTGGCTTTGAATCCGCTTTGTTGACTGCTTTCTTTTCTTTTTTCACATCAAGAGTCGTAGACATTATTCCACCTCCAAGATCATTGCTGCACCTAAGCCACCTGCCGCACAAGCAGTATTCAATGCTAGGCCACCACCACGACGTTTAAGTTCACGCAGTGTCTGAGTCATCATACGCGCGCCAGTCGCTGCAAACGGGTGTCCGTAAGCAATTGAGCTACCCAACACGTTGAACTTCTCCATATCAATCTCACCGATCGCTTTGTCACGGCCAAGATTCTTCTGAGCAAACTCATCGCTTGCGAACATTTTGACGTTAGCTAGAACTTGAGCTGCAAACGCTTCGTGCATCTCGATAAGTGTTAGATCTGATAATTCTAGACCCGTGTTCTTCAAGACTTGAGAGGTCGCGTAAGTCGGACCCATCAACATATCCGTTTCAACACCAATCGCTGAGAACGCGTAGCCACGAATGTAACCAAGCACTTCTAAGCCTAGCTCTTTCGCTTTTCCTTCGCGCATCAACATCACCGCAGCACCGCCATCGGTAAGAGGCGTGGCATTGGCTGCCGTTACGCTGCCGTATTGTCTGTCGAATGCTGGGCGTAATTTAGCGTAGCCTTCAACCGTCGAGTCATGACGAATGTTGTTATCTTCCGCTAAATATTTTTTATAAGGCGCAGGGAAAGCTGTCATCACTTCATCTTTTATTTTCCCTTCTTTCCAAGCTTGAGAAGCCAAAGAGTGAGAACGATGAGCAAGTGCATCTTGTTCTTGACGGGTAATACCATGAGTTTTCGCCATCTGCTCAGCGGTTTGACCCATTGATAAACCGGTCGAGTATTCAGCAACAGCAGGCGGTACTGGCATCAGATCTTTAACGGAAAGCGTTTTAAGAATCTTAAGCTTTTGACCCATTGTTTTGGTTTTGCTGAGCGCTAATAAGTTTGCCGCTAACTTTTTCGAAACGCCGATAGGCAATACAGAAGAAGAATCAGCGCCACCCGCAATACCGACATCAATAGTGCCTGCCATAATGCTCTCTGTGACGTTAACTGCCGCTTGGAAGCTCGTTGCACAAGCACGTGTCACACTGTACGCATCAGTATTAATGTCCATACCGGTGCCTAATACGATTTCACGCGCAATATTGGGCGCTTCTGGCATCTGCACAACTTGGCCGAATACAACTTGCTCAATAAGCGCAGGATCGATATCCGTTCGTGCAAGCATTTCGCTCACAACCATTTTGCCCAGGTCAACCGCAGGCACTTGGCTAAATTCTGTGCTCTGACGAGCGAATGGGGTTCGTAGTCCAGCGATAACGGCAACACGTTCTCCAGAACGCGTTTTGACTTCCTGTTTGCCCATGGTTTCTCCTTAAAGTTAAGAGGTCTGACCTGAAGCATTGTAAAGAAGTTGTTAATTAAATCAAACGAGCGTTTAAATAAACGTGATACGAGTATCTCACTGCTTGAAAATATAACTGCACATTCAGGCGAACCTTTTGGGGGGAAAGGTTGTCCTAAGAGACTAAACTATTGCTAATTGAAACTGTTATGTGTAGGTAAAGAGTCGATGGTTTTGTATCAGAGTATTTTCTGATGGCAAAAAAAAACCACACAAAGCTGTGTGGTCGGAATGTATATAAAGCAATTAACTTAACGCCAATTGAAATAATCAGTTTCCTGATTAGGAGAAAGTAAAGTCAGCCTTCAAAAGGAAGTGTCGTCTTGCTCAACATGCTAGCCACGAATGACTAACTAGACGACAAGGTGTACTATAACGGGTTCGAGGCCTTAGATTTTGAAGTAGATCAATTTTAATGTGATTTTACGATTTCCTGCCGATGATCGTTAGCTCTAAAAATATAAAAACGAAGCACAACGTATAGAAGACAGCTATACGCAGAGCAATTATGGAGGCTCGTGTGTCAATAATAAAAATGTTTGGAAAGAAAACAGCCAAGCGTCCGGTCAACTCTGATATGGACAAACAAAGAAAATACGAAGCACTCGTGCGTGCCTATCATCGTGACCTCTTTCGCTACGCCTATTGGTTATGTAAAGACAAAAGCATTGCCGAGGATTTAGTACAAGAGACTTGCCTTCGAGCATGGAAGTCACTCGATAGCCTACAAGATGAAAAAGCCGCTAAGTCTTGGCTGATTACCATCTTGAGACGCGAGAACGCTCGACGTTTTGAACGCAAGCAGTTTGATCTGGTTGATATCGACGATCATGGTAATGATGCTAGTGTCAGCGATGACCCACACCATCAACATCTATGGTTGCAAGCTCAGATCATGAAACTTGAAATTGATTATCGTGAACCTCTTTTCTTGCAAGTGATTGGTGGGTTTAGTGGTGATGAGATCGCGGACATTCTCGACCTCAACAAAAACACGGTGATGACACGTTTATTCAGAGCTCGAAATCAGTTGAAAGAGATGCTGGATACAGAAGAGGCAGAGAGGGGGCAACATAATGGATGATTTGGAATTTCGTCGTCGTGTATTGTCGGAACCTAAACAACGCACACAAGATATTATTGATGCGGCAGCAAATAGCGAAGCCAATAGTAACTTTTTAGACGATGTACTATCGCTTGATAAGAAGATCCATTCAGCAATGAACGTGGATGTGCCAGACGATCTTGCTGATCGTATTCTCTTCAATCAAACCTCAAGCGAAGAAAGCAAAGTAGTAAAGCCTACTTTTGCTCGACGAGCGATGGCAATGGCAGCCTCAGTTGCATTCGTTGCAGGTTTACTCGTCGGCCAAGTTAACTGGGGAAATGCGTTAGTCTCTCCAGCTCAAGCAAGTTTAGCTGATACGGCAATGAAACATGTGGTTAATGAAAAGAGCTTCGTCAGTGGAATTGATGAACAAGTCACATCACAACAGATCAATGCCAAGATGAACCCATTTGCTTTTCAGTTTGATAAAGCGTTTCCCTATCACGTTTACTACCTAAATCATTGCGGCTTTGGTAAGTCCAACGCAATGCACATGGTTTTCCAAGGTGAAAAAGGCAAAGTCACGCTGTTTTTAACAGGGATTCCGACTGACAAATCTATCGACTTCGATGAGAAAGGCATGTCCGGCTCGGTAACACCTATCGATGACAGCAGTCTGATCCTCGTAGGTGAAGATGGCGAGGACGTTTCTAAGATCGCCGAAAAGCTAACCAAAATGATCAAACCGATGAGCTAATTCGCTCTCAAAGCCCCGTCACAAAAGGCCCAGCAACTATATTCTTGATATTGCTGGGCTTTATTTATAAATAAACCGAAAAATCATTCACACCAACAATACATCTAGAGCTAAAACTCTAAAAAGAAGCATTTCCCACCATTTTCGTGTCAGATAGGCGTCATTTCCATAATTTTATCCTCAAAATTTCCAATGGTCGGATTTGTATATCGTATACTTCCGAATAGGATCAGCCACCATTGAGCAATTGCTCAAATTAATCGCCCTGTAGAGGCGGATATATAAAGGAATAAATGAATGACTACCAACAACACGCGTCTGTTTAAAAAGTCTCTTTTAGCAGTAACAATCACACTGGCGTCTTCGCAAGCGATGGCAGCAGGTTTCCAACTTAACGCACAATCAGCAACCGGCCTTGGTCGTGCTTTCGCTGGTGACGCAGTAATCGCAGATAACGCGTCAGTAATGGCTCGTAACCCAGCTGCAATGTCAATGTTTGATAAAACTGAGTTATCTCTTGGTTTCGAAACTATCACTACTGACATTAAGGTTTCTGATGCTACTTACACTTCAGCAATGAACCCAATTAGTACTCCAACCTCATCAAACTACGATGACGCAGGCGGTACATCAGTTGCACCGAACATCCACCTTATCGTTCCAGTAAATGAAAAGTTTGCTTGGGGTGTGAATGCTTACTCTAATTTCGGTACATCTACAGACTTTGGTAGCGATTTCGCTGCTTCAGAATTTGGTGGCGAAACGGATATTATGAGCCTTAACTTCGGTCTTGCTGGTTCATACCGCTTGAACGACCAATGGAGCTTCGGTGCTGGTCTTGATATTATCTACGGTAAAGGTACGCTTAAACGTACAACGAGTAGTAACCTATCAGCAAATCCAAACAGCCCATTTAATGGGTTGAGCTTAGTTGACATCGACGGAGCTGATGGTTGGGGCGTTGGCTTCAACGTAGGTACAGTTTATGAGCTAGACGAAAACAACCGTTTCGGACTATCTTACCGCTACAGTCCTGAAATCACTGCAGAAGATAGTAAAGGTCAGGAGATTAAACTTCCGCTACCAGATATGGCTGAATTCTCTGGTTACCACAAACTTGAAGATACCAAGTTTGCTGTACACTACTCTCTACAGTGGGTTGGTTGGAAAGCATTTGATAAGATCGAGTTCGGTGGCACAGCTACGACACCTGATGCATCATACGAATGGAAAAATGCCGGTCACATCTCAGTTGGTACTACTTACTACCTAAACAACGATTGGGATCTACGTGCTGGTTACATGTATGACATCGCTGCTCAAGATGACCTAAAATCAGTTTCTGTACCAGATTCAGATCGCCAATGGTTCTCTGCAGGTTTCACATACCACATCGATACTGCATCTAACGTAGATTTCGGTTTCACTTACCTACTGGGTGAAGACGTTAAAAACGTAAATGAAAGTACACCTCTAGGCACATCTGTTTCAGCAACTACTCGTGCTGATGCAATCCTACTTGGTCTGCAGTACAGCCGTAGCTTCTAATATAATCGAAGTTAACTATCCCAAAGGGTCGCATTCCGCGACCCTTTTTTATTACCTAACCCACTGACCAATCTGAATTTAAGCTTACATGTGTAGCCTGCAAAGGCAAAATACGCCTACAGGTGTACGCTCAAATTTCGCAACACAGCCGAAACATTCAGACTATTTACCTAATAATCAGTCACATTTTATCATTAAATCCCTAAAACACTGTTTTATTCGAATTTCATTTTTAAAGTAATAACTCTAAACGTAGAATCACGCCACTAAATACTTATGATTCAGCGAACATAATAATGAAAATGAATAAGACTCTTCTATCTGCTGCAGTGGCAGTTGGACTACTTTCGACTTCTACCGTAACTCAAGCAGCCGGTTTTCAACTAGCAGAATACTCAGCAACAGGTCTTGGCCGTGCGTACGCTGGTGAAGCTGCAATGGCAGACGGTGCAGATGCTCAATGGCGTAATCCTGCAATGCTGACTTACCTAGAAGGCACACAAGTTTCTGTTGGCGCTATCTATGTTGACCCGAACATTGATATCGACGGTACCTCTACGTCTATGATGGGTAAGTCTACTTCATCAAACTCTAGTGATTTTGCACATAGCGCAGTAATTCCAAACTTTTATGTTTCTCATAAGTACAACGACAAGTTTGCATTAGGTTTTGCTGCTGGTACTAACTACGGTATGGAAACAGACCTAGGTAAAGACTTTGGTGGTGCTAACCACGGCAACGAAGCAAGTGTTACCACAATGGAGCTAAACTTAAACGCGGCTTACCAAGTACTTGAAAGCGTATCTATCGGTGGTGGTATTCGTTACATCATGGCTGAAGGCAGCTTTGGTGCAGTATCTACAGCTAACTCTCTAGTTCCTATGCCTCAAGGTACAGCTTTAAAATACATGGAAGGTGATGACACAGCATGGGGCTGGCAAGTGGGTACAGCTTGGCAGATCAATGAAAACAACCGCCTTGGTTTTACCTACAAGTCAGAAGTAGACCTAACGCTTGAAGGCCACGCAAATGGTGTCGCTTTTGATGCTGTTGCTGGCGCTTTAGGTACTCCTGTAAAGTCAAAATATAACGGCTCAATGCAACTTGCATTGCCAGCTACCGCCGAGCTAGCAAGCTTCCATCAACTATCAGATAAGGTCGCTGTACATGCGAGCGTTAACTGGACTAACTGGAGCAGCTTTAAAGAACTAGTAGCTGACATCCCTGAATTCGGTCCTGCGCGAACCCAAGATATCAAGCAAGAGAACTGGGAAGACAACTACCGCTTTGCTATCGGTACAACTTACCAAATGACACCTAAACTGGCTCTACGCTCCGGTATCGCTTACGACACTTCAGCGGTAAGCGAAGAGCACCGTACTGCGACGATTCCAGAAACAGACCGTACTTGGTTAAGTATTGGTGCTGGCTACCAATGGTCTGAGCAACTAACTCTAGATGCAGGCTTCACTTACATTCTAGCTAAAGACGCAAAAATGGTTGAAGATGACGCAAGTTCTGCACCATTTGGTGGTGACTTCGAAGGTGAAGTAACAGGTAGCATCTGGCTAGTAGGTATCCAAGCGAACTACCGCTTCTAATCTACCTCCCTAAAAGTAGAAAGCATTAAAAAGGCTCGATGTTGCATCAACATCGAGCCTTTCTTTTATCGATTTTCTAAATCATGTTTCTAGTAATCTTCTAGATAACCATCGATCAAATCTTCTTCTTCAAGGTCGACCTCTTCAGGCTCGATCTCGGCTTTAAAGTCACGACGTTGAATGTAAACATCTCGCGTTAACGCATACGGATCTGGCGAGTCATCCAACAGAGCTTCTTGAGAAACTAGCTGTGCACGAGTCTCCATACCTTCAAATGCCCACTTTCCGAGGCTTGCCCAGAAGTTCAACAGAGCTAAAGGCACATATAAACTATCCACTTGCTCCGTCACTTCACGAGTCGTAATAGGACCATAACCCGGCACCATAAAGTACGGCCCATTCCCTACCCCATAATGACCAATCGCATCAGAAAACGACTTATCATCATACTTGGTGATCCCGGCTTCACTCGCAATATCAATCAAGCCCAACAGACCAAAGGTTGAGTTAATCCAAAAACGGTTGAAATGATCGAGTGCTTTCTCGCCATTACCCATGAATAAGTTGTTCACCATACTTGCAGGCTCATCTAAGTTGGCTAAAAAATTTGAGATACCAGAGCGAACTGGAACAGGAGTATAGCCAACATAAGCGAGTGAAACAGGACGAACTAAATAAGGATCAAGATATTCGTAGTTGATATCCCACATAGCTCGGTTGAACCCTTCGAAAGGGTCATTCGGGTGGGATTCTTCGACGTATTCAGAGGTTTCGAGGTTATTATCGTTAGCGCTTTCATCTGGCGCGCTAGAACAACCCACCGTTAAGCTTGCGATAAAAAGTAAACTCGAGAGTCTTAAAACACTGACAGACATATCACCTTTTCCATAAGGAATTCATATAATAAAAAAGGCCAGCAATCGCTGGCCTCAATTGTTTGCGTAAGTCTATACCGTTTATCGTGAAATCGGAATAGCTAACACGTATGCAAATTGATGATTAATATTGCTTATTGATGTTGATGGTCACTGGAGCACCCAGTTCAACCACTTCACTTTCGCCGTACCAATCACCATCGCGAGTTGAAACATTACCATCTGTATCAAGCCTAGCTCTAACCATCAGAGTTTCAAGACTAGACAACTTAGCCCCTTCCATCATGCTGTTACCATCATCGAGAACAACAGTGCGAGGGAAAGAACCCAATGGGTAACGGGCTGCTGCGACCGGCATTGGAGAACCATCGGCTCTATGTACCGAAACAACCAACACAGACTTAGGATCAGCATTCACATCGCCAGACAGCTCAAGCGTTACTGCAACACTCTTACCTTGGTCAACACCCATGGTGTCGCCCATTTTCTTCTGAGCACTTTCAATACTGCGTGACAGCATCTCGTAGCGACTGTCTTGTGGACCAATCATCTGCTGCATGATGCTCCAGTACTTCACAGCACCTGGGTAGTCTTGACGTTCAAACGAATCGAACGCTAGTAATGAGAACACACGAAGATCAACGTAATCATTTTGAATCAAGCGGCTCAAAATCAAACGAGCTTGGTTTTGATCGGCTTCATCAGGAGAAAGCATCAATGCTTGAGCGAAACCCAATTGAACATCTTCATTCTTAGGTTCAAGCTTGTAAGCTCTTTCCATTGAATCTTTCGCTGTTTCAGCATCACGGTTTGCTAATGCGATACGACCCAGTAGCAACCAACCTGTAGAGTCTTTTGGTTGATAGTGGAGACGAGTGCGAAGAGCCAAAGTTAGATCTTCCAATTCATCATCCGTTAGCGCGCCACCTTCTGATGACATTAGCTTTTTAGACAATGCAGGAAGATTCGCGCTCACTTCTTGCCAATGCTGTACCTTATCTAATGCACCAAATTTAAAGTACATACCGTAGGTAACAACCAAAACAAGAATCACTGATGGTACAACAACACCCAGCGTAGAGATTTGTGTCTTCTTGATCTTTTCTTGTGTCGGAACATCATCAAGTAGCGACTGTTTTAGGTCAGCGATCAGTTCTTGCTGGTTATCAACAAGGCCTTCTTCCGCTTCTACTTCTAATTCAACTAAGCGATCTTTATAGAAGGCTTTATTCAACTCATCGCGAAGCACGTCATCGTTGTTTTCTTTCTTATTCAAGAAAGGCAGAACAATCAATAAAACTGCGGCTAGCGAAAGGACAATTGTAGAAATCCAAAATAGAGTCATTACTGTTTATCTCCGTCGTTCTCTTCGTCGAGTAACGCTTTTAAACGTGCTTCTTTGTCTGCATCCCAGTCTTTATTGGACTCTACTGCTTTCGATTTTGACTTTCTGCTTCGTAAAACAATCAAACCAAAACCTAATACAACAACCGAAAACGGGCCAACCCAAAGGATCGATGTCGCTAAGGTCAGTGGCGGGTTGTACGTTACAAAGTTACCGTAACGAGCAATCATGTAATCAATAATTTCTTGCTCAGACTTGCCATCTTTTGTCATCTCATACACTTTTTGACGCAAGTCGACCGCAAGTTCCGCGTTCGAATCACCAATCGTGTTGTTCTGACATTTTGGGCAACGAAGCGTATTGCTCAAATCTTTAAATTGTTGCTCTTGATCGACCGTATCAAACTCATGAAATTCGATAGGCGCAGCTGTTACCGAGGCAGAGATAGCGAATGTGGCAAACAATGCTACAAGTGTTTGTTTAATCATTTTGCCTCCTCCAATAACTCTTGGTACATCGGCTCAAGTGTCGAAGCCCAGTTTGTTGGATTCACATCACCAACATGGCGGTAACGAACAACACCGTTAGCGTCAATTAGGAACGTCTCTGGTGCGCCATACACACCAAGGTCTAGGCCTAGCATGCCATTACCATCGAACAAGCTGATCAGGTATGGATTGCCCAGTTCGTTCAGCCAACCGACTGCTTTATTGCGGTCATCTTTGTAATTAAGGCCAATAATTTTAACGCCTTGATCAGCAAGCTTGTTCAAGTAAGAGTGCTCTGCATAACAAGTAGGACACCAAGTCGCCCAAACGTTAAGCAGCAATGGCTCACCTTTAAAGATCGCTTGGTCATGAAACTTACCTGGTTGTTCCAAATCCTCTAGACCAAACTCAGGCACTTGCTTACCAATCAATACCGATTCCAGTTTAGTCGGGTCATCTCCCGACTGGTTACGCATCAGTTGGGTTGCAAAGACTCCAGCTAGAATCATAAAAGCAATCAGTGGAACGAATAAAATCTTCTTGTTCATTAGGCCTCCTGCTCTTGAGCCGACTTTTTCGTTGGCTTACGGAAACGGTAACGACGGTCACTGATTGCAATTACGCCACCAATCGACATGATCAAAGAACCCGCCCAGATCCAACGTACAAATGGTTTGTAGTAGATACGAACTGCCCAAGACTTATTGTCGTCTAAACGCTCACCCATTGCGATGTACAAGTCACGTGTTACGCCACGATCAATCGCCGCTTCAGTCATCATAGACTTAGCGGTTGTGTAGAAACGTTTTTCAGCGTGAAGCGTGTTGATGTATTTGCCTTCTTTAGTAATTTCAAAGTCAGCGATGTAACCATCGTAGTTAGGACCATCTTTGTCACGAACCCCTGTGAATAGGAAATCGTACTCTTCTAGCTGGTAGCTTTCGCCAGGTGCCAGACGAACATCACGTTCAATACTGTAGTTTTGCACCATCGCAATACCGATCACTGTCACAGCTAAACCAATATGGCCACAGATCATCGCCCAATGGCTACGAGGCAGTTTAGTTAGACCTTTCAGGAAGGTATGGCGGTGAGTCGCACGCTCATGCAGCTCAAAGCCGTGCATGAAGAAGATCCAGAACGCCATAACCCAACCAGCAAAAGCAGTACCACTGAAGCGGTCAGCCAGCAGTGTCACCATTAGCGCACTTAAACCTAGCGAGAAGATACCTGAAACCAACATGGGCTTAATAAGCTTAGACAGGTTGTCACGCTTCCAACGAATCAGTGGACCGATACCCAATAGGAACGAGAACGGAATCATTAACCAGAAGAACAACATATCAAAGAATGGAGCACCGATTGAAACCGAGCCCAAGCCTAACTGTTTGTGAACTAACGGCAGTAGAGTACCGACTAACACAACCACCAACGCAGCAATCAATAAAATGTTGTTGCCGAGTAGTGCATTTTCACGAGAAACTAAATCGAAGTTACCACGGACACGAACCGATGCGCCTTTAACAGCAAACAACAGCAGTGAACCACCGATAACGAACACTAGGAAACCTAGAATAAACATACCACGAGCAGGATCTGACGCGAATGCGTGAACCGATACTAAGATGCCCGAACGAACTAGGAACGTACCGAGTAAGCTTAGTGAGAATGCAGAGATAGCCAGCAATACTGTCCAAGCTTTAAACGTGCCACGCTTTTCGGTTACCGCTAGTGAGTGCATCAATGCAGTACCAGCCAACCAAGGCATGAATGAAGCGTTTTCTACTGGATCCCAGAACCACCAGCCACCCCAGCCAAGTTCGTAGTAAGCCCACCATGAACCTAGTGCAATACCTACTGTTAGGAATAACCAAGCAGCGATTGTCCAAGGACGAGACCAACGAGCCCATGCCGTATCTAAACGGCCACTCATTAGAGAGGCAATAGCAAAAGAGAACGCTACCGAGAAACCTACGTAACCCATGTAAAGCATTGGCGGGTGAATAATCAAACCCGGATCTTGCAATAGTGGGTTTAAGTCACGGCCATCAACAGGGAAGAAAGGCAGCGTACGTAAGAACGGGTTAGACGTGATGATAATGAACAGCAAGAAGCCGACAGTAATCAAACCCATGATTGCAAGTACGCGAGCCACAGACTCTTGAGGCATACCGCGGCTAAACGTAGCAACAGCAACCGTCCAACCCGCTTGGATTAGAACCCAAAGTAATAAAGAACCTTCGTGAGCGCCCCAAACCGCAGTAATGCGGTAGTACCAAGGAAGTTGGCTGTTTGAGTTACTTGCTACGTATTGAATCGTAAAATCATTGGTGTAAAACGCGTAACACAAAATGAAAAACGAAATCGCTAGGAATCCGAACATACCCCACGACAACGGTCGTGCACTATTCATCAATAAAGTGTTATTTCGAGAGGCTCCATACAGTGGGAGCACACTCAAAAGCAATCCCAGCCCTAGGGACAGGATCATGGCAAAGTGGCCGATCTCGGCTATCATTGAGCACTTCCTTCTTTTTGTTCTGTCGAGTACTGCATTGGCTCATGGGTTTTCTTCATTGCTTCAGCAACTTCAGAGGGCATGTACTCTTCATCATGTTTCGCTAATACTTCGAACGCTTCAATTGTTGTCGCATCTTTTAGAACGCCTTGAGCAACAATACCTTGCCCTTCGCGGAAAAGATCAGGAAGAATGCCATCGTATAAAATTGTCACTTTAGGGCCAACATCTTTCAAATCAAAGCTTACACGTAGTGATTCGTTGTCACGGCTTACAGAACCGACTACAACCATGCCACCAATACGTAGGCGTTGGCCAACTTCAGGTTTTTTGCCGTCTTTGCCATTAACAAGCTCAGTTGGCGTGTAGAACAGATCCATGTTCTGGTTAAGTGCATAAACCATTAATCCAACAGTTGCACTGATACCAAAAAAGATCGCTAAGACAATGCCCAGCCTCTTTTTACGTCTTGGGTTCATAGAGTGTTCTCCATATTTTTTGCTGCATCAATACGAGCTTGACGATCAATCTTCGCTTGTACTTCAGTTAGTAATTGCTTACCACGACGAACACTTACTACCAGTAAGACGATCATCGCAAGGAATGTGATTCCAAATGCACTCCATACATATGAGGCGTAGCCACCCATGGCAAAGAAATCACTCAGAGATTCAAAATACATAATTACCTACCCTACTACGCTTTATCAGCCGCAAGTTTACGAACCCACGGACGGTGACTTTCTTTACTGATGATTTCGTTTCTAAAACGCACCATAGTGACTGCACCAAAGAAGAAGGCGAAACCGAATATGTTCAGAAGAAGCGGCCATAACATGTCATTTGAAATAGAAGGCTGATCAAACTTAGTGATTGTCGCGCCCTGATGTAGAGTGTTCCACCACTCAACAGAGAAGTGAATAATCGGCAGGTTGATAACACCTACGATAGCCAAAATACCCGCCGCTTTGGCCGCTGTTTTTTGGTCATCAAAGGCGTGGTGTAATGCAATCACACCCAAATATAGGAATAGTAGAATCAGCTCTGAGGTTAAACGAGCATCCCAAACCCACCAAGCACCCCACATTGGTTTACCCCAAACCGCACCCGTTAATAGCGCGATAAAAGTAAACACAGCACCAATCGGAGCCATTGCCAACGCAGCCATTTCAGACAGTCTTACTTGCCATACCAAACCGATAAAGGCAGCAATCGCCATAGACATGTATACGCCCATAGACCAAATTGCTGACGGAACATGGATGTAGATGATTCGGAAACTATCACCTTGTTGGTAATCTGAAGGTGCGAACGCGAGCCCCCATACAGTACCGACGGATAGACACAATAGCGCTAGGATAGAGAACCATGGCAAAAGTTTACCAGCGAGCTGATAAGACGTTTCTGCTTTGGCATAGGGATGGAGCCATTTCCACATGTTGTAATCTCACTCTTACTTCATATTGCTTACAGCTATCACAGCTATAATTATTATAATTTAGTTGGCTTGTATCTTTTCCAGTGACTCTATGAGTTTGAAAGTGTTAATTAGTTCACTCTGAACAAACAAAGTGGAAGTGAGCGCTTAGTTAGCTAGTTTTAATCAGATAATTAACTAGTTAACACTCACTCTCAGTGCTGCACTGATAGCAAATGGGGTAAGCGTCATTGTGCCCATTAACATCGCCCCTAACACTGCTAACTGTCCGTTATACGCAACACCTAGTGCTGCCGCATCAATCGCTGATGTAGCAAATATAAGAATTGGGATATAAAGCGGTAAAATAAGCAGGCTTAAAAGCACACCACCTTTCTGAAGCCCTACCGTTAAAGCCACCCCAATCGCACCAATAAAACTCAATGCAGGTGTACCGACCAATAACGTTAAAACAACCGACAGCCAGGTATCGAAATCCAAAGACAGTAATACCGCCAATAAAGGACTAATCAAAATTAATGGTAACCCGGTCAATAACCAGTGTGCTATGACCTTGGACAATACTACCAACTGCAACGGGATGGGCATCAGCATCATCTGCTCAAGGGCGCCATCTTGAAAATCATCGCGAAACAAACGCTCTAAAGAAAGCAATGCAGAAAGTAAAGCGGCAACCCAAACGATGCCTGCTGCAATGCGAGCGAGTAAGTTTGGCTCTGGTCCAATACTTAATGGAAAAAGGGTAATTACAATGATGAAAAACCACAGAGGGTTAAAAATATCCGCTTGACGGCGAAATGCGATAAGCAATTCGCGTCGAATGATCATTGTCATCGAAGAGATCATATTACTCACCCAACTTTATTTTTCTTAGTTTCGGGCTGTCAGCAAACATATCTTGGTGAGTGGTCAATAACACAATGCCACCATTATCCGCATGCTGAGAAAAAAGAGATTCCAGAACTTTGACACCCTGCTTATCAATTGCAGTCAGTGGTTCATCCAAAATCCATAACATTTGCTTACTCAACCAAAGACGCGCCAACGCAACACGGCGTTGCTGACCTGCTGAAAGTTGGCCTGCAGGGACATCTTCTCTTCCCGCTAGACCCACTTGAGTCAAGGCATGATAGAGCTCTTCCTTAGTTGTATCAGCGTTATGAATCGATTGATAAAAACTAAGGTTCTCATACGCACTAAGTTCGCGCTTAACACCCGTTTGGTGCCCAAGAAACAGAAGGTTCTGATGATAAATATCTCGACTCGACTCAATAGAGCTGCCATCCCAAGAGATTGTGCCTTCATCACGGTCACCTAAGCCAGTGATGATCCTCAGGAGTGTCGTTTTCCCAGTACCGTTACGACCTTCAACTTGAACCAGTTCGCCTGGTTTTAGCTGAAAAGACAACGATTCAAATAGAACCCTGTCGTCACGAATAGCAGTTAAATTAGAGACTTCTAGCATAGGTAAATTTAGTCGAGTAATGAGAGGGCTATAGTAGCACACCAACAAGGTCACAAAACAGGACTAGGCGTTTTCGAGGGAACAAACTCCGTAAGAAACTGTTACTACCGCATCACAATTTACACATTTTTATTCTTGAAGCAGATATTGCTCTAGATACAAGTACTTATAAACATCGTTCTATAAATAAAGCGACAGACATAAAAAAAGAAGCCGAAGCTTCTTTTTAAGAGGAGTACATAATAAACATCTGAATATTAATACTGATTGAGCGCTCAATTTAACGACGTCGAGGTGGAGGCTTGCGATCATGAGAAGAAGGCTGTTCATCGAAAGATGACGGATTACTTCTTAATGAAGGAATCTTCTCTTTGCCTGCAAGCTTATTCTGCAGAGACATCATTAGCTCAGCTTCCGCTTTTGGCAATTCGCATTCTTCAATCAGTTCGTTGATCCCAGCACCAAGCTGAACCATTTTGGTTGCTCGTGTGTACAAACGACCATCCGTATCAGCGTGTTCGAGTTCAACAATACGCTCATTCAAATGCTTAATCACATCTTGCTGCTCAGTCACTTTTTGACCAAGACCAAGAACAACAGAACGAACCTCAAGTAATTGCTTACTCGATTTTTGCAGCTCTTTGTCCAAATTACGAACTTGAAGGCGTGATTGATCCACCTGTTTTTGAATAGCACTTTTCACTTTGCTAAGCAAAATCAAGATGAACAACGTAAACACGCCGACTCCTGCAATTAACACCGCAGGACTCAAAGGAAGCGCTTCAAACATTACAGGTGAGCCATCTCATCCCATTCGTCTTCGCTTAGTAGTTTGTTTAGATCTACTAAGATAAGCAGCTTGCCATCACGGTTGCTTACACCTTGGATGAACTTAGCACTTTCGTCAGTACCAACACTTGGAGTCGTGTCGATCTCAGAAGAGCGTAGGTAAACCACTTCAGCAACACTATCCACTAAGATACCAATAACTTGACGCTCAGATTCAATAACGATGATACGAGTGTTGTCTGTGATTTCACCTTGCATCAAACCAAAGCGAGAACGAGTGTCGATAACAGTAACCACGTTACCACGTAGGTTGATGATACCTAGAACGTAGTCTGGAGCACCTGGTACTGGAGCGATTTCGCTGTAGCGAAGTACTTCACGTACCTGCATAACATTAATGCCGTAAGTTTCTTCTTCTAGCTGGAATGTCACCCATTGAAGTACTTCATCATTAGTTGGGTCTTTTCTTACTTCAATTTCACTCATATGAGACATATTTAATCCTCTTGCCGTCGTTACCGACCACTATTATTAACTTGATGCTTTTTGTTAGCCTAATGCTTTTACATCTAGCCCTGCGTTTAGCATGGCGATCAATGCTTCGACGTGAATCAAAGCACACATTTTTTCTTTTACCATACCAGCGAGCCAAGGCCTTTTCCCTGCCATTTCTCGCCAACGTACTTTATCTGTATTGAGAAGCTCGGTGCCTTTCAGCTCAGTGCCGGCAAGCCCCCACAAGCTTTCTCCAAGCATGACTATATATTGATAGTTCTCTTTGTATTCATCATTCGTTAGTTTCTCAGACATCACCCATTTTGCGGTGTCGACAACATCTAACTGACTCTCTCGGTTTGTTTGCAAACCCAAATACCAAGCAGGCTTACCAATCAAATGGCTTAACTCTTCAAGGCGATGAATGCCACCCAACTCATCAAGAGGAACCGCAAAAGTTACCCCGTTGACATCAAAATACAGTACCTGAAAATCTTCTGTTCGAGCTGTACTTTCCCAAGACGTAAACCGTTCAATACCGCCAGATTGAGTTTCAAGCTCAACCTCAGGTTCACTGATCGATTCAATCTCTGGTTCTTCAATGTTCGTTTCATCTTGTTGAACTTCGACGTTCAACTCTTCAGCTATTGGAGACTCAATTGTCGGCTCCATAGCTTGTTCAACAGATTGCTCAACAGCCATTGATAAACCAGGCTCTGGGAGATTCCAGTCTTGAATTTCAGGTTCTACAAAAAGCTGAACGGATTCAACGGCAGCATCAAACATTTGCATGTCTGCATGCTGAGCAATTTTCTGTGTGTTTTGATCCATTAATTCATCAAGATTCAATTCATCAACCACGTTCGTCGCTTCTAAGCGGCTCAGTAGTTTCTGTACATCCTCAAGGTTTGGAACCTCAAACTCCGCCTGTCGCAATTCTGCATAGGTGGAGTAACTAGCACGTTTTGGCTCTGGCTCTGGCTCTGGCTCTGGCTCTGGCTCTGGCTCTGGCTCTGGCTCTGGCTCTGGCTCTGGCTCTGGCTCTGGCTCTGGCTCTGGCTCTGGCTCTGCAGATGATGACTCATCGTTAGACTCGTCAACAACAAATTCGTCAGAATCCAGAACTTCATCGCCTAACAGCGCAGTAAAGTAATCATCAAGTGCTTGTTCACTCGATAAGCTTGGTCGCGCCATTGTTGATTCGTTATTCGCGCTCATTTATCGCCAGCCTTTCGAGATAAATAAGCAGCTGTTTGTAAGCAAATACACCACGACTACCCGATGCAAAATGAGATGCTGGTAAGCGCTTTAGGCTTGCATCTCTAAACTTAGTGTCAATAGGGACAGCAGATGTCCAAACTTGATTTGGATAATCTTCTTTCAGCTGAGTTAACGTCTGTAATGAAGCTTTGGTTCGCTTGTCATACATCGTTGGTACTACCGTCACTTTAAACGGTGTTTTTCTAGATTTTTGCATGATGGTCAGAGTGCGGATCATGCGCTCCAGCCCTTTCATTGCTAAAAACTCAGTCTGGACTGGGATCA
This sequence comes from Vibrio sp. QJM3NY_15, assembly GCF_057785995.1. Lineage (NCBI taxonomy): Bacteria > Pseudomonadati > Pseudomonadota > Gammaproteobacteria > Vibrionales > Vibrionaceae > Vibrio > Vibrio sp. QJM3NY_15. Next base: position 911,348 of record NZ_CM173517.1, on the reverse strand, counting down.
ATATACGATCGCTAGCAGCCAATGCGTTGACCATCATCACGCCAAGAATCGGCGGACAATCGATCAGTACATAATCATAGTCATCTTTCAAAGCGGCAAGCGCACGCTTTAAAATTAAACCCATTCCACTGCGATTTCCCATTACACGGTCTAATGTAGCCAAAGACATGTGTGCAGGAATAATATCGATGCCTTCGACTTCCGTTTGTAAAAGCAACGGTCTTACCGTCTGCGCATTAAACTCACGCAACTGGAACAGATCAAACAAACTCGACTCCACTGTATCTGAGTCGTAACCCAGATAAGTGGTTAGTGATGCGTGTGGATCGGTATCAACCAATAGAACACGGTGTCCTTTCAAGGCAAGCAAGCCTGCCAAGGTCACTGTCGTGGTTGTTTTACCAACACCACCTTTTTGGTTTGCAACACTCCAAACAATCATGTCGATTTACCTAAGCTAAGCCAACTTCAACCAGAATCCTTTCCGCAATGCGGTCTAGAGGTAGGTCTTCAGTAGAAATGCCAGCTTTTGCTACAGCTTGAGGCATACCATATACAACACAGCTATCTTCGTCTTGTGCCCAAATCGTCGAGCCCGCAGTTTTTAACATACGTGAACCTTCTCGACCATCAGCGCCCATACCGGTCAGTATCATAGACAAGACTTTGTCACCGTAGATCTTCGCAGCAGAACCGAATGTGACATCCACACAAGGCTTGTAATTCATTCGGTCGCCGCCGTCGATAATTCTCAAGCGAGCAGACCCTGCACGGCCATCAATCATCATCTGTTTACCGCCGGGAGCAAGGTAAGCCACTCCAGGTTTCAACACATCTCCGTCTTGCGCTTCACGAACTTCAATCTTACACAAGGTATTCAGTCGGCTTGCAAACGCAGCAGTAAAGGTAGCCGGCATGTGCTGAACCAACACAATCGGATGTGGATAATGAGCTGGAATGCGAGTCAAAATCTTCTGTAGTGCAACAGGACCACCAGTCGACGTACCAATGGCAGTTAACTGGTACTTTTTCCCTGACGCTCTAAATTTTGCTGTTGATGCAACAACAGGCTTCGCAGCAGGTGTTGCCGCTGAAGTTGTTTGACGCAGCGATGAAGGTGTCGAAGTCGTTGTTGCTGCCGTTGCTCGAGGAGCAACAGGCACACGACGCATGAATGCGCGCTTAGCGGCAATTTGAATCACACGTTGCTGAAGCAGAGCGACAGCATCGTCACGGTTTCGAGCGATGTCTTCGAACTTCTTAGGTAAGAAATCCAAAGCTCCGGCATCTAACGCATCCAATGTTGCTCTAGCACCATCATGCGTTAACGATGAAAACATCAAAATAGGCGTTGGAGACGCGGCCATAATTTCACGAACGGCTGTGATGCCGTCCATGACAGGCATTTCGATGTCCATAGTAATCACGTCAGGTCTTAGCTTCTTTGCTTTTTCGACCGCTTCTTTACCATTTACAGCTACATCGATGACTTCTAGGCGAGCCTCTGAGTTGATGATCTCGCTAACGCGACGGCGGAAAAAGCTCGAATCATCAACGACTAATACTTTAATCGCCATATTTATCCTTAAATTAAATTCTTGATGCTGCAGCGTACTGCTTCAACAAGTCAGGCACATCGAGAATCAATGCAATGTGTCCATCACTTGTAATTGTCGCGCCTGCCATACCTGGCGTACCTTGCAACAACTTATCAAGTGGCTTGATAACGACTTCTTCTTGGCCAATCAGCGTATCGACAACAAAACCAACTCTTTGGCTGCCAAGCTGAACGATAACAACGTGACCATGTCCTTTGCGTAGTTCAACAATCCCGGCTTTTGGTGCAAGCCAATTTTGCAAGTAGAACAACGGGATAGATTTATCACGAACGATGATGGTCAACTGGCCATCAACTACGTTAGTGCGGCTAAGGTCTAAGTGGAAAATCTCGTTCACAGAAGCCAATGGCAATGCGAATGGGTGACCCGCAACACCGACCATCAAGGTTGGTAGAATCGCAAGCGTCAGTGGAACCTTGATCGTAATCTTGGTGCCTTGACCCATTTCAGAATCGATATCGATCGAGCCATTCAGTGTATTGATCGCTGTTTTCACAACGTCCATGCCTACACCACGGCCAGAGATATCTGAGATTTGCTCTTTGCTTGAGAAGCCAGGTGCAAAAATAAGATTGAAACACTCTTTGTTCGATAAGCGAGACGCTGCGTCTTCGTCCATCAGACCACGTTTAACCGCAATAGCACGAAGCTTATCAGGATCCATACCGCCACCGTCATCAACGATAGCCAATTCAATATGGTCACCTTCTTGCGAGGCAGACAGGATCACTTTACCTGTTTGTGATTTGCCAGCCGCAATACGAGCTTCAGGCATCTCAATACCGTGATCCACAGAGTTTCTCACTAAGTGAATCAGTGGATCGGCAAGTGCTTCTACTAAATTCTTATCAAGATCCGTTTCTTCACCGCGCATTTCAAGAACAATGTCTTTCTTCAAACTACGAGCAAGGTCGCGGACAACTCGAGGGAAACGACCAAAAACTTTCTTGATCGGCTGCATACGAGTCTTCATTACCGCACCTTGAAGGTCTGCGGTAACAACGTCTAAATTCGAGACAGCTTTCGCCATTTCTTCGTCGTTGCTGTTTAAGCCTAAACTCACCAGTCGGTTACGAACCAATACCAACTCACCCACCATGTTCATGATGGTATCGAGAGTTGATGTATCAACACGAACCGTTGCTTCTGCTTGTTGCTTCTTAGCTGGAACATTCGGCTTAGGTTCAGCTTTAGCAGCAGGTTTCGCAACAGCAGGAGTTGCTGGCTGTGGCTTAGGCGCGACTTGTGGTGCAGGTGCAACAGAAGCAGCTTTTACATCAGCAGGCTTAGTTGCAGCGTCCAGTTCTTCAATCGACGGGCCATTACCTGAACCATGTAACTGATCAAGTAACTTCTCAAACTCTTCGTCCGTCATCAGGTCGTCGCCTTCAGACATCGCCGAAACTGGAGCAGCAACAGGAGGTGGTGGCGGTGGAGGCGTTGAACTTGCCGCTGTCGGACTCTTACCGGCACCGTGCAGTTCATCTAATAACTTTTCAAATTCGTCATCAGTAATATCACCACTGTCAGCAACTGGCTGAGGTGCAGCGGGCACTGGCGGCGGAGTTGGTGCAGCTGCTGCTGTTGGTGAACCACCTTTACCATGAAGTTCATCAAGTAGGCGTTCAAACTCATCTTCAGAGATATCATCCACTGAAGATGCACTGATACTAGAGCTTTCTACAACAGGCTCAGGCGCAGCAACAATAGGTTCAGGGATGACAGGTGCCGGCGCGACTTCATCAGCAGCCTCTGGTTTGCAGAGACGATGAAGTTCATCCAATAAAGATTGATCAGCGGGTACTAAAGCTTCCTGATCTTGCACGGCTCGAAACTGTACATTAACTGTATCGAGAGCCTGTAGCATCGTGTCCATCAAACCTGATGTTACGCTGCGTTGGCCGTTTCTTAGAATGTCGAACACATTCTCAGCACCATGACAAGTATCCACCAGCTCAGTCAGTGCTAGGAAACCAGCACCACCTTTTACTGTATGGAAACCACGGAAAATAGCATTTAATAGGTCTTTGTCGTCAGGGTTATTCTCAAGCTCTACCAATTGTTCTGATAGGAGTTCAAGTATCTCTCCTGCTTCGACTAAAAAGTCCTGAAGAATATCTTCGTCTAAATCGTAGCTCATACGTTACCTTTAAAATCCAAGACTGGATAACAAATCGTCGACTTCATCTTGAGATGCCACAGCGTCTTCGCGCGCTTCTGGGTTCATGATTGGACCCTCAGGAGCAATAGATGCTTTCTTCTCTTTCTCTGGAGTTGGCTCTATCTGATTCGCACCGAATACCGTGAGAATCTCGACCAAACGCCCTTCAACCTCATTTACCAAGGTAATAACTTTGCTAATGATCTGCCCAGTTAAATCTTGGAAATCCTGAGCCATCAAGATTTCAGTCAGTTGTCCACGTAGTTCAGTACTATCGCCTTCTACTTGGACAAGTAATCCATCAATGCGGTGACATAAAGCTTTAAATTGTGCCAGCTCAATGCGGCCATGCATCAGTTCATTCCATTGAGGCCTTACTTGAAGTAAACACTCGTGTAGGTTGTCTGCTATTGGCATACAACGATCGACTGCGTCCATCGTCTTGTTTGCTGCAACTTCCGTTTTATCAATGACATATTGAAGGCGATCCCTAGCATCAGGGATTTCATCATTTGCGATAACGCTGATGCGTTCATCGAAATTGAATTGAGCCAAAGAGTCATGGAGGTCGCGAGTCAGACTACCTATTTCTTGAAGCATTGGATTGTCTTGAAGACTAAAATTATCTTCGTAAATGCTTCTAACAAGAGAATCAGCACCTTGCTGCTCGTCGTTTTCAAGCAGCTCTACTAATTTTTTTGCTTGTTCTAATGAAATCATCCTGAGTTCGGCCTTACTCCGCATACTTTGTGACGCTTCGACTATTAAGGTAAACAACAAGCTTAATAGTGAGTGTTTCTCTAGAAGCGCCTAAAAACAGGTTATTATTGACGCTTATAAGCGATCAAAAATCTTATCAAGTTTCTCTTTCAGAGTTGCCGCTGTGAAAGGCTTCACAATGTAACCATTAACACCCGCTTGAGCAGCTTCGATGATCTGTTCACGTTTCGCTTCTGCCGTGATCATAAGCACTGGAAGGTGCTTAAGTTCTGCGTCTGCGCGAACGTGTTTTAACAGGTCAATACCTTGCATACCTGGCATGTTCCAGTCGGTTACCACGAAATCAAATTCGCCTTTTTTCAGCATTGGTAACGCGGTCAAGCCATCGTCTGCTTCTTGAGTGTTGTTGAAACCTAAATCGCGTAGTAGGTTTTTAACAATTCGGCGCATCGTTGAAAAGTCGTCAACAATGAGAATTTTCATGTTTTTGTTCAAATTAGCCTCCACTGAATAAAACCAGTGTTGTTAGTCGTTCTGTGTCCAAGCACTTAACTTAGTGCGTAAACGCTGCATAGATTGGCTCAGTATTTGGCTGACACGAGATTCGCTGACACCTAACACTTCCCCAATCTCTTTTAAATTGAGTTCTTCGTCGTAATAAAGCGAAAGCACGAGGCCTTCCCTTTCTGGAAGTTGTTTTATCGAATCGATCAAAGCTTGGCGGAATGACTCATCTGCAACCCCTTGAAAAGGCGTATTGTCTTGAGAGTCTTCATTCGGAGATATGACATCATCCGAGACGCCTAAATCTTCGATACCGACCAATCTTGAGCAGTTAATATCGGTTAAAGCACTGTGATACTGGTCTAAACTGAGCCCCATGTGTTTTGCCACTTCGGCATCACTTGGGTCTCGATTAAGAACACTCTCCAGTTCTGCAATCGCACTGCTGATTTCTCGATTATTTTTATGAACCGATCTTGGCACCCAATCCCCACGGCGAATGTCATCCAACATAGCGCCACGAATTCGAATACCTGCATACGTCTCAAAGCTTGCGCCTTTCGTACCATCATAGTTTTGTTGCGCTTCAATCAAGCCAATCATGCCAGCTTGAATTAAGTCATCAACCAATACATTAGGCGGCAATCGCCCCAACAAGTGATGAGCGATACGTTTAACCAACACAGAGTACTTCTCAAAAAAAGCCTGTTGGCTATTGAGATTTGCATGCTGATCGTAGGTAAGCGCTTTATTCACCAAATGGTTCCTCTACAAATTCAGTACGGTTCAGCAGCCTTTCAACAAAAAATTCCAAATGTCCACTTGGTGTTTTTGGTATTGGCCACGTCAATGCTTTATTTGCTAATGAGCTGATTGCCAACGCCGCAGGAGAGCGAGGGAACGCGTCTACTACGATTTTCTGTCTCTTGACTGATTGACGTACTTTATCATCTAAAGGAATACATGCTACGAGTTCGAGGCTCACATTCAAGAAACGCTCTGTGACCAAAGTCAACTTTGCAAATAATTCTCGGCCTTCGCGATAGCTTCTGACCATATTTGCAACGATTTTGAATCGCTGAACTTGGTGCTCTCGGCTCAACAGCTTAATCAAGGCATAAGCATCAGTGATCGAAGTTGGTTCATCACAGACCACAACCACGACATCTTGCGCGGCTCTTGAAAAGCTAATCACCATGTCCGAAATACCTGCTGCCGTATCGACTAACAAGATATCCATCTCATCTTCAAGAGAACCGAACGCTCGAATCAAACCAGCATGTTGAGCATGCGAAAGTTCAGTCATGCTTTGTGTACCCGATGTCGCTGGAATTATCTTAATTCCGTACGGCCCTTCGACAATCGCATCCTTAAGTTCACACTCACCCGCCAAAACATGTCCTAGGTTTCGTTTAGAACGAATGCCCAGCATGATGTCGACGTTAGCCAATCCTAAATCGGCATCCAGTACCATGACTTTTTTGCCTTGGCGAGCCATGCAAATAGCCATACCTAACGTCACATTAGATTTACCGACCCCACCCTTACCGCCAGTTACAGCGATAACTTTCGTGATTGAAGGCTTCGTTAAGCGACGGAGGCCGCTAGCTTGATCATGTATCATATTTTCATTCATATTTATCCGCCGCCTAGAGTCCTTCAGAATCGCTATTCCAGTAATGAGGTTCATTCTCTGTAGATTTTTCTAATAACTCATTCGCCTTAGCAATCATGTACTTTGGCTGAGCTATAACGATATCCTCAGGAACTCGTTGACCATTTGCTATGTAAGCAACTGGTAATGCATTTTGTATTACCACACTGATGAACTCACCCAAACTGAGCGATTCATCCAGCTTAGTCAGGATACATCCTGACAACGGGATTCTTCTAAAGTGTTCAATGGTTTCTTGCAGCACTTTACGTTGCGCGGTTGCCGGCAACACAAGGTAGCTATTGATAACGGAACCACTCTCTTGCATCAATGTGTCTAACTGCTCAGATAGACGCACATCTCGCTGTCCCATACCTGCAGTATCAACCAGAATCAGGCGACGATTACGTAATTGATATATTACATCGGCCAGTTCGCTAGAATCTTTAGCAACTCTTACAGGACAACCCATAATTCGACCATAAATCGATAACTGCTCATGTGCACCTATGCGATATGTGTCTGTTGTCACTAGCGCAACGTTGTCTGCACCGTACTCCATTGCTGCGCGGGCTGCGAGCTTAGCAACGGTTGTTGTTTTACCTACGCCAGTCGGGCCAAGTAAGGCCACAATACCACCGCGTTTTAAAATATCTTTTTGTGTCACTGAGATTTGATCAGCGACCAGAGCAAGCAAGGCTTTCCATGCTCGTGCTGGTTTTGTGTCTTCTGGAATGTAGCAGGCCATTTGATCGGCGAGTTCTGCCGAAACACCCATACGTTCTAGGCGCTTGATAAGCATCGCTCGCAAGGGTTCGCGACGTTCGACTTCTTGCCACATCAGTCCAGAGACTTGATGCTCTAACAGACGGCGAATTGAGGTCATCTCTTCGCGCATCGTTTCCATTTCGGTGTCTGAGCCTTTCGACTGACCAGGATCTCGGCCACGATCGTAGCGAGTAGGATCTAAGCGAGGTGCCGGACGCTCTACTCTGCGATCTTCAGCAATCAATTTAGACAAACCAGACTCACGAGCAAAAGCTGAATCTACGTTGCCACCGCTGCGAGGCTGATGATTACCGAGAGATTGTTGGTTACCAGGAGATTGCTGATTTCCTAGCGATCGATTACCGCCAGACTGGCGGTTAAGCAACGCGGATAACGAGTCTTCATTTTCAGCTCGGTGTTGCGGTTCGTCGTCTGCGCCGTGGCTATATTGCTTAAGCATATTAGCGAAGCGCTTAGTCATTGAACGTCCGCCTTCAGCATTCGACTGTAGGCTAACTTTGTCATCATCTAACTGACGACGCCCAGCGGAAGCGGCTGGCGCTGCCATTTGGGTATATTGACTTTGCGTAGGCTGCTGAGGCTTATTGAGTTTTGGGCTGGCTGTCGATGGGCTAGATTCGCCATCAATAGCGGCCACAATTTCAACGCCACCTGCGACCTTTTTGTTAGACATGATCACCGCTTCTGAACCAAGTTCTTCTTTAACTTGGAGCAGCGCGGTTCGCATATCTTTTGCAAAAAATCGTTTAATTTTCAATTCGATCGTCCGTTCTAATTAGGCGGCTTAATTACCAACAGCTTGTACAATGCGTATCTGTTTTTCGTCCGGTATCTCTTGGTAAGACAAAACTCTTAAGCTTGGGATCGTGTTTTTCACGAACTTCGCAAGAGTGGAACGTAACACGCCAGAAGTCAGTAACACGGCGGGCTCACCTTTCAGCTCTTGCTCTTGCGTTGCATGGCTGAGGGATGTCTGTAAACGTTCGGCTAAACCAGGTTCAATACCAGCAGATTCTCCGCCGGATGCCTGCATGGTTTGATGCAAGATTTGTTCCAGCTCAGGAATCAAGGTAATCACTGGCAATTCAGGCTCTATACCATTGATTTCTTGAACAATTAGTCGTTTCAAGGAGATACGAACCGCAGCAGTAAGTATGTCAGGTTCTTGACTCTTACTTGAATACTCCGACAAAGTTTGGACTATAGTGCGGATATCTCGAATTGGGATGGCTTCATTCAGCAAGTTTTGCAGCACTTTCACGACCACACCAAGTGGCAATTGGTCTGGTACAAAGCCTTCAACCAGCTTAGGTGTCGAACGACTTAACATCTCGAGTAAGTTTTGTACTTCTTCATGACCAATAAGCTGTGAGGCATTATTAGTTAATAGTTGGCTGAGGTGTGTTGCCAACACGGTAGACGAATCTACAACCGTGTAACCTAACGCTTGTGCGTGTTCACGCTGTTCTTCTCGAATCCACACCGCTTCTAATCCAAAAGCAGGGTCAATCGTCGGCTCACCATCGATCATCCCATAGACTTGGCCAGGGTTAATCGCCAGTTCCATATCAGGCTTAATTTCAGCCTCACCCACAGCAACACCCATCAAAGTAATTCGGTAGCTGTTTGGCGTGAGTTCTAGGTTATCTCGAATGTGTACCGCTGGGATCAAGAAACCAAAATCTTGAGACAACTTCTTACGAACCCCTTTTACACGCTCAAGCAGTTCGCCACCTTGATCTCTGTCTACTAACGGAATCAAACGATATCCGACTTCCAAACCAATAATATCAACAGGTTGAACATCATCCCAAGAAAGTTCCTTCTGGGAACCCGATTCTCCATTCGCTTCAACCGTAGCAGGAAGGTTGGGTTGTTCAGCCTTCTTCTTGTTCTTTTTATCGATGTAATACGCACCTGCACCTGCAACGATGGCAAGACTCAAGAATGAGAAATGCGGCATACCAGGAACAATACCCATGATGCCAAGGATGGCGGCAGTGATCATTAGGGCTTTAGGGTTGTCGAACATCTGGAAGACAAGTTGCTCGCCCATGTCTTCATCGGTGTTTTGACGCGTTACCATCATCGCCGCAGCAATAGAAAGTAATAGAGACGGGATTTGCGCAACCAGACCATCACCGATAGTCAGTAGCGTATAGATTTCGATTGCTTCACCAAAACCAAGGTCAAACTGAGCCATACCAATGCTCAAGCCACCAATGATGTTGATGAACAGGATCAAAATACCGGCTATTGCATCGCCTTTAACAAACTTAGACGCACCATCCATCGAACCGTAGAAATCCGCTTCCTTGGTGACTTCAAAACGTCTGGTACGAGCCTGATCTTGGTCGATCAAACCCGCATTCAAATCGGCATCGATTGCCATCTGTTTACCAGGTAAGGCATCCAACGTGAAACGTGCACTTACTTCCGAGATACGACCCGCACCTTTGGTTACAACCATGAAGTTGATGATCATTAGAATCAAGAACACCACTAAACCAACCGCATAGTTACCACCGATAACCACGTTACCAAAAGCTTCAATCACGTTACCGGCAGCATCGCCCCCTTCATGACCATGGAGTAATACCACACGTGTCGAAGCAACGTTCAAAGCCAGTCGAAGTAGAGTGGCAATCAGAAGTACCGTTGGGAATGCAGCGAAATCCAAAGGCCTACGGGTATAAACCGAAACCAATAGCACAACCATAGACAGTGCGATGTTGAAGGTGAAGAACATATCCAACAAGAAAGCTGGAATTGGCAACACCACCATAGCGAGCGTGGCAAGTACCATAACGGGCGCGCCAATCGCAGGCATGGCACGGTTAGGAATTTTAGGTAGCTTGTCCGCAAAAGGGAGGGTAAATTTCATAAATCTGGGTAGTATCGCTATGTTGTAGCTTTTCCACCAAGCGAATCGAGGCTCAGGGCTAAGCTGTATTGCCAAAGTTTATAGCAATAAGGTTTATAGTGGTCAGGTTTTCCCTGATCGGACTTATAATGTTCGGCATTGATATAGCAAGCACTGTACCAATATCTCAACGTCAATTTATCGTCACAGCTTACAAATAAAGACGATCAGATACGGCGACTATTATCCGGCTTCATTGGGCTGAGCTCAAGCAATTGATCTAATGACGTAAATCAGGTGGGATCGGCATATTAGAATCTTGCAATTTCGGCCTCTCCCCTCCTCTTTTTCTGTACTGTTTCAGCTGGAATACATATGCAAGAACTTGAGCAACAGCCGTAAACAGACCGTCAGGAATTTGCTGTTCTAGCTCGGTAGTGTGATAAAGCGCCCTAGCTAACGGAGGCGCTGGGATAATATAGATGTCGTTTGCACGTGCAATTTCACGAATCTTCATCGCCATATGGTCGACACCTTTGGCAACGACTATCGGTGCTTTATCTTGATTCTGTTTGTAGCGTAGAGCGACCGAAAAGTGCTCTGGGTTGGTAACAATAACATCTGCCTGAGGGACATCAGCCATCATACGTCGCTGAGCCGCTTCTCTCTGCAACATACGAATACGACCTTTAACTTCAGGCTTACCTTCGGTGTCTTTGAACTCATCTTTCACTTCTTGCTTGGTCATCTTAAGTTGATCGGCGTGTTGCCAAATCTGGAATGGGATATCAATCGCCACCACTATCAACAAAGAGCAACTGATAAGCAGAATAAAGTTAAGCAAGATGTCCAAGGCGTGGAATATATTCTGTGGATACACGTCCATGCTCAATTGCATTAAGTCATGTTGAGATGCTTGGATAAGATAGATAGCCATGCCCGACACTAGGGCGACCTTCAAAATAGATTTCAGTAGCTCAACCCAACTTTGTAGGCCAAACATACGCTTAATACCGCTCAAAGGATTGAGCTTAGACGCCTTAGGCATAGCGGCTTGCATCGAGAAGTTAACACCACCGACGCCCGCAGCACCAATCACAGCCGCCACAAACAAAGTGATGAGAATCAAGAACAGTGGAAACAGCAGATTGACCAAGGCGCCACCAGCGATTTCCAGTAGCTTATTGGTATCAAAAATTTCGTCGCGGCTGAGCGAAAACAGGCGTTGCATGGCCTCGAACAGAGCTTTCGCCATCGATTCGCCAAACCACATTAAAGAAATCGCACCGACTATCAATACCGACGCTGACGCTAATTCTTTTGATCTTGCAACCTGCCCTTTTTCTTTGGCCTGTTGCAAGCGTTTGGGCGTGGCGTCTTCTGTGCGTTCTTGACCGTCTGACTCTGCCATTTCAGTCTCCTAGCAATCCAATCTGATGAGACGACATATCTGCTGCTCTCCTTGTAACCAATACAGCTCATAGTGGCTATATAAACCGCCAAGGATGTACCAACAAAGCAACAGACCCACGAGTAGCGCAAACGCAAAACCCAAAGAGAATATATTTAACTGAGGTGCAGCACGTGTCATTACACCAAAAGAGAGGTTAATCGTGAGCAGCGCAATAATGCCAGATAAAGACATCGCCAACGCTGTTTTGAACATGATACCCAACCACAAGGCTAGCTCTCTGAAATCAACAGCGGTTAAAGAACCACTGCCAATAGGTAATGTGGTAAAGCTAAACACCACCAGCTGCAGCATTTTTAAGTGGCCGTCTGTCGCCAGAAAGAACATGGTCGCGAGCAACATAAACAGCTGACCCAGTACTGGCGTATTCTGACCATTTGCCGGGTCAACCATTGAGGCGAAGCCCAAACTCGATTGCATACCCAGAATCTGACCGAGCATAACAAAGGTTTGAATCAAAAACTGAGTGACAAACCCCATGGCGACACCAATCACGATCTGTTCAAAAACCGTGAGAAAGCCTTGAAACGAAAGCAGTTCAATGTCTTTAGGGACGGCAGGAATGGCCGGCATAACAGCAAGCGTAATCGCTAAGCCGAGATACAGACGAATACGTGGCGACACAAAGCGCGCCCCGGTTACCGTCATCACCATCAGCATGGCTGAGATGCGAGTATATGGCCAAAAGTAATTGGCTAACCACTCGAGTACTAGGCTTGTTGGGTATTCCATTGCGGTCTAATACAACACTTGTGGTAAGCGTTCAATGAGTTCAAAAAAGAACTCCATCATCATCTGCGTCATCCAGTGAGCAAACAACATTAACGCCAACAAAGTTACGATCAAACGAGGCAAGAAGCTGAGGGTTTGTTCATTGATTGAGGTTGCAGCTTGGAATACCGCCACGACCAAACCAATCAGCAGGCTAGGAATAATAATGGCGCACACCATTATCAGTACCATCCAAAGTGCATCTCGGAACAATTCTACGAATATTTCAGGATTCATTATTCCCCCAGCTACAAGGCAAAACTGCCGGCGAGTGTGGAGAGTATCAAGTTCCAACCATCAACAAGGACAAACAGCATCAATTTAAATGGCAAGGATACAATCATCGGTGACAACATCATCATACCCATGGCCATCAGCACCGAGGCAACGACTAAATCAATAATTAGGAACGGCAAGAACAGCATAAAACCGATTTGGAATGCCGTTTTTAGCTCTGACGTGATAAACGCAGGGATCAGAACCGCCATTGAAACATCTTCAGGGTTGGTCACTTCCGCGCCCGAGATCTCGACAAAGGTTTCCAAATCTTTGATTCGAGTCTGCTTGAGCATGAAGGATTTAATCGGGCCTTGGGCGACATCGAATGCCTGTCGTGCCGATATCTGTTCATTCAGATAAGGTTGAACCGCTTGCTCATTGACCTGATTGATCACCGGAGACATGATGAAGAAGGTCAAAAATATCGCGATACCAATGATGACTTGGTTTGAAGGTGTTTGTTGCAAACCCATCGCCTGACGCAAGATCGACATCACCACCACAATACGGGTGAACGACGTCATCAAAATCACCATCGCTGGCAAGAAGCCAAGCATGGTCATCAAGGCTAAAATTTGTAAATTAATCGAGTAGTCTTCACCACCATTAGCATTGGTGGTCATGGTAAAGGCAGGAATACCGCCACCATTTCCCGTTAGACTGCCCGTGGTCATGGTTTGCGATTTAGCTTGGTCTTGCTCCATCGTACTGATGGTCACCGACTCTGAACCAGCCGTATTCGCTGGAATCACGGTGCCATCTTCAGCTTGTGCAAATACCGACATGCTGAAGACTAGAGAGCAGAGGAGAATGAGCGGAACTAACCACACTTTCACCATTCGGAAAACTCCGCTTTGGCAAAAGTAAGATGAGTTCAAAAGTCCGTTACTTGTTTGCATCTTTTTTTATTAGCTGGGAAAGCTGACTTGAGAATGTGCTTTTTTCCAGCATCTCCTGAGTAAGAGGTTTATCAAGCTTAGAGATCAGCTGAATCGATTGGGTAGTGATACCCACTAGATACTGATCCTCACCCGCTTGAACGATAGCAATACGTTCTTTGGTTCCAACCGCTATCTGTCTCACAATGGACAACCCTTGTTGATTGGACATTGTTGGCACTTGCATTCTCTTAAGCAGCCAAGCGATAAACAAGATGAAGGCTATAACGAAAATTAGCGACCCAAAAGTGGTCGCTAAATCGAGAGAAGGCGGCGTTGCAGCAAAGGCAACGGAAGGCATAGAAAACAGGCCTATGCCTATTAGTCCACGAAGCAAACCCGTCATCCCGCGAGATAAATGGGTCACTTCGCGAGACAAGCCCACTAGCCTTTGAGACGAAAGGCTCATTAACGTAGCTTCTTAATACGTTCTGTTTGGCTAATCACGTCAGTCAAACGGATACCAAACTTGTCATTCACGACAACCACTTCGCCGTGCGCGATCAAAGTGCCGTTAACCATTACATCCAATGATTCACCAGCAATTCTGTCTAGCTCAACAACCGAACCTTGGTTCAATTGAAGTAAGTTACGAATACTGATCTGAGAACGGCCCACTTCCATTGAAATGGTTACTGGAATATCCATGATGGTATCCAGTTTACGACGCTCATCTTCAGAAATCGGCGACGACGAATCCGTTAGCTCATCCAGTGGTGCCGCGAGAACATCATCAACATCAATTGACGGTGCTGAAGGGTCTTCACCAAGTGCTGCAGCCCATTCGTCTGCTAGCTTTTGATCTTCACTAGGTTCCATTACCAATTCCTATACATTTATATTTTGCTAATCGTTATCATCGCTGTTTTCTAGTTCAGACATCAAGTCTTTACCTAGGAAAGCGAGATCGGTTTTAACCACGTGCGGTCTTTGAATTTTTTCAGAAATCTGCACGGCCAGCTTTTCACCTGAACGGCCCATTTTCACACGGTAGGTAGGTAGTTCTTCAACAAACATCGTCGCATGTTCTGGCATATTCATCGGGATAACATCCCCAGGACGAAGTTCCATCAAATCACGCAAAGAGATATCTTGCTCGAGCAAATTGACTCGGAAGTTGACTGGCACATCCATGATTTCATCACGCAGTGCTGAACTCCAACGAACGTCGGTTTCCATCTTGTCTGATTGCACACCCGCATCCAGCAATTCACGAATCGGCTCTACCATGGAGTAAGGCATAACCACGTGGAAATCACCACCGCCGCCATCAACCTCAATATGGAATGAACTCACCACAATCACTTCTGTTGGGCTGACGATGTTCGCCATACTTGGGTTGACCTCTGAATCCAAGTATTCAAATTCAACGCCCATCACGGGAGACCAAGCTTCTTTGTAGTCTTCGAATACAATTTTAAGCAGTAGCTGGATGATTCGTCTTTCAGTTGGCGTAAATTCACGACCTTCAATCTTGGCGTGAAAACGTCCATCGCCACCAAAGAAGTTCTCTACCAAGATGAAAACAAGACGAGCTTCCATGGTGATTAGCGCCGTGCCTTTTAGCGGTCGGAAGCGCACCATGTTTAAACTGGTGGGTACATACAATGTGTTTTGGTACTCACCAAATTTCATCATTTGTACGCCGTTGATCGACACTTCAGCCGTTTTTCGCAACATATTAAACAAACTGATCCGCATATGACGCGCGAAACGCTCATTGATAAGTTCAAGGGTCGGCATTCGACCACGAACGATTCGGTCTTGAGATGAGAAGTCGAAATTAACCGCATTCTCGTTTTCGGACTCTAAGACATCTTCAACTTCTTCAACATCGTCGACACCATGTAATAGCGCATCAATTTCGTCTTGGCTTAATAAATCGGTCACAAATTACCTATTGAATTACGAAGTCAGTGAATAACACTTTTTCAATAACAGGCTGACCCACAGCTTGAGCCAGACTTGCTTTAATATCTTCTGTTGCCTTGTCACGAAGTTCTACTCGCCCTATCGGAGAGCGCAATTGGTCTACCGTTGCAGAGGCAAAGGTCGCCAATAACGTACTTTCAACAAGTGGAGAGTGGTATCGAGCAAGGTCTTCATTCTTGCTGCCTCGTACCATAAGCTGCGCTTTGATCTGTACCAGGCGATCTTTTTTGTCACCGGTGACATTGAACAAAAAAGGTTGTGGAATATTAACATACATCACAGGTTCAACCGCGACTACAGCGGTAGCAGACTGAGATTTCGATTCAGAGGCATCGTCACTAGAGCCCATAAAAAAGAACACAGCAGCACCGATAGCAAGCAGTAAAACAACGACAGCAATTATGATTATAAGTAGCTTACTTTTCTTTTGACCTGGGGCTTGTTCTGCAAACATATTCTTCTCTAACTTCCTGTTATTTCCACGGACTAACGGATCTAAACCTGATACTAGGCATAATAACTAATTCCATCACGCTTTGATGCGACATTCAATTCAAGATTGCTGCCGTTATCAAGGTTTTCATCACCTTGCCCATCATTTGTGCGGTTAGAGCCTGATTGTTGTTCACCATTGTTATAGCTATCTTGGCTCTGCCCAGAATTCTGTTGTTGGACGGACGAATCGGCCAGTTGCATACCTTGTTGAGCAAGCATCTCTCTCAAGCGTGGCAAAGTCTGCTCAATCACATCTCTGGCTTGTTGATTGCTCACCGTAAAGTGCACGTTCGCCACGTCATTATTCATGGTCATGCGAATTTTCATCTGACCCAACTCTGGTGGATCGAGGCGGATATCCAAGTTCTTAAGGTTCTTAGACATCATCATTTGTACTTTTTCTGCTACTTGCTCATTGGCCAGTTCTTTAGTGAGCTGCAAAGGAGCTTGTTGAGCAGCTTGAATCTCAGCGCGTGTAGGAGCCGAACCTGTCGTTGCAGTACCTTGAATACCAGCGGCAGACGCTATCTGCTGAGCCAATGTCGACTCTTTGGAGTCTTCTTTAGCACCAGCCTTTCCAAGACCCGACAATGCGGCCGTGCCAGCGCCAGCTTTGAGCAACATATCCGTTGCACCCGCTTTAGTCGTTGCTACTGGTGCATTCATTGCCAAGCTTTGCGCCGTTAAACTCGGGTCCAAGGCTGCTTGTTGTGCAGAAGCGGCATTGCCCTGCTGAGCTGCTAACTGTTGCGCTGCAGCCTGTTGAGCCGCGTGCGCATTATTGGCATGTAACATTGTTGCCTTGTCTGCCACAGCATTAGTTGCAGCTTGAGATGACATCTGTGACGTCGCTTGTTGGGCTGCCGTCGCAACAGCCGCTGTCGATGCCACTGCTGCTAACGCTTTGGCTTCAGCCGAATCCGTATTATCCCAATCAATTGCGGCTGCTTGACCTGATGCACCGTTCAAGTCCGGAGCTTGGCTTAACAGAGCGTTTGCTTGCTGTTGAACATTAGTGAGTTGCTGGTTCAATACTTCGAGGTTAGACGTCGCTTTAGCCAGAGCGGTTTGCTCATCAACCGACAACTTAGCCCCGCTTTGTTGCTTTTGAATCAGACCATCGACGATTGACTGTTCTGAGTCGATCTGCGCATTCAATTGGTTCAACGCTTTGGTATGAGCGTCAACCTGCTTTGCGAGCTCAATATCTGCTGGCGAGATTGCTTGACCTTGAACAGCCGCAACATCACTAGCTGCATTTTTTTGGCTCAGTTCTCGGCTCATACTCGCTTCGATTTGCTCGGGAGTAACGCCTTTGTCCATCAATTGACGGATTTCATCATCTGTCAGTTGAGAAACGCCTTTACCACCGGTAAGCACTGCGATTTCAGAATCAACGTCCAAGCCATTATCTTGATTTACTACATTGGCTTGTTGTGCCGCCTTGTCCATTCCACCTGTAGCAGAAGCTCCTGCAACTGAAGCACTCGCGATATGACCTTGAGCTTGGTCTATCTTAACTTGGTTTATTTCAGCTTGCTGAGGCAAGCCTTTGCCGTTCGGTGTTTGATTAAGCGTTTTATTTGCCTCATCCAACTGACCAAGTAACTTATTACCCTCACTCATCGCAGCATTCGCTTGAGAGGCACCTTGAGGTTGTTCCCCTTTGGCTAGTGATTTCTCTGTGAGTGCATTGTCATCGGTTGGATTCGATGAGCTTGTGCCTTTCAGTGTCGGTTCTAATTCAGACGTTTGTTCAGCAGCCATTTTTTCAGTGACAGCCTTTTCATTAGAAACTTTTTCAGCCTCCAACTTTGCAGAAGCTTGCTTGGCTTGAGCTTCACTTGCTGCGTCTGCGCTCTTAGGCTCACTACTATCACCTTTAGTCACCTCAGAAGACGCTTCAGCTGAACTCGATTTAGCCGATGCGCTGTCGGCATCTTTAACTGTTGTTTTACTGTCACTTTCTTCAAAGCCTAGCGCTTCTTTAAAAGACTCAAAGAAACCTTTTGAGTCGCCGGTTTCTTCTACCTTTGGAGAGGCAGAACCGGTGTCCAACAATGATGACGTTTTGTTGGTCGCTGAATTTGAGGAAAGACTAACATTCATATATACAAGCTCTATCTACTAGCTTTGCTGCCACAAACTAGGCAACAAAAAGAAAGTCGGGCGTTTTTCATACCTTTGTCAGGCATAACACGCAATTTTATATAAAACGGAGCAAGAAACATGCCTATAAGTTTCGATTTTACAATCTGACGAACAATCCCTGCATCGTTCGTGGCTTAGGATCACATCTTCTTTCGGCCATACATCAGAGTCGAGAACTCATCCATTTGTTTTTGTTCTCTTTGGTCTTGCAGTTTGGCTTTCTCTTTCTGCTTTTTCTCCATCAACCACTCGTAGGATTTACGTTTTTTACGTAGCTCCATCCAATAGTCTTGGCAGTTGTCGACCTGATTTTTGAAGTGATGTTCCGCTTCTCTTTGCTTGGAAAGCGTTTCGTCAAGCTGAGTCAGGAATCGATTCAAGTGGCCATATTGGCTGGCTGTAAGCCCCGCTTTACCTCGGTCGATCAATTGCTGACAGTAATCCAGTCGGTATTTTTCAATCTGCGCGACCTGATCGTAGTAACCTTGTAACTCGGAATTCGCTTTGTTTAGCGCCAATACGGCTTGGTTCTCTTGGTCTTTCGCTTGATCGAGAAGAAATTCTAACGCGTTATCCATGATTGACCTTATTCAACACGACCTAGCCCCCTAACACATGCTTCAACATGTTGACGCACATGTCGTAGGGTACTGTTTCTTTCATTTTCTGTTGTAAGTACTCGTCCAATCTCGGTTTCAAGGTGAAAGCACTATCAATGGCAGGGTCAGTCCCCGGTTTGTAGGCGCCAATCGATACCAAATCTTGGTTCTTACGACAAATAGACAGCACTTGGCGTACCGCTTTCGACATCAAAACATGTTCTTCAGTGGTAATTTGAGGCATAACACGACTGACCGACTTCTCTACATCAATCGCAGGATAATGACCCGCATCAGCCATCTCTCGGGACAACACAATGTGACCATCCAAAATCGCTCGCGACGCATCAGCAATCGGATCTTGTAAGTCATCACCTTCGGTTAGAACGGTGAAGAAAGCGGTGATCGAGCCTTGTTCATCGTTGCCGTTACCCGCCCTTTCCACCAGCGCAGGAAGCTTGGCAAACACAGATGGCGGATAACCTTTGGTAGCAGGTGGCTCACCGACCGACAGAGCGATCTCACGTTGTGCTTGGGCAAAACGGGTCAGTGAATCCATCAACAGCAGAACATCTAAGCCTTGGTCTCGGAAATATTCGGCAACAGCCAATGCAGTCTGGCAGCCTTTCAAACGCATTAATGGCGATGAATCCGCAGGAGCGGCGACAACAACCGAACGTTTACGGCCATCTTCGCCAAGGATCTCTTCGATAAATTCTTTTACTTCACGTCCACGTTCACCAATCAAACCCACTACAACCACTTGCGCCGTTGTGCCTCGAGTCATCATGCCAAGCGTGACCGATTTACCCACACCGGAACCCGCAAACAGACCAATACGTTGACCTTTACCCACCGTAAGCAAACCATTGATGGCCTTCAAACCGACATCAAGCGGCTCAGAGATAGGTTTACGAGCTAAAGGGTTGATTGGTTCTGCGTTAAATGAAGCGCGTTGCTCGGTATAGATTGGACCTAATCCATCAAGCGGGTTACCTACACCATCGATCACACGTCCAAGCAGTTCCATCCCGACAGGAATGCCGCTTTCAGAGGTCACTGGCGTAACACGTGCACCCGGTAAGATCCCCGTAATTTGCTCACTCGGCATCAAAAATAGATTATCACCCGAGAAGCCAACCACTTCAGCTTCCATCTGACCAGACATGGTTTCGACCATGCACAAGCTACCAATCGGAGCTTTACAGCCAGTCGCCTCCAGCGTTAAGCCAACCACACGCACCAACTTACCTGAAGCAATTGGTCGTGATTTCAGCCCTTCGACTTTGTACTGGCTTAGGCGATTCGCGAGTTCAAGCATTACTCATGACCTTGATGACGATTGGCGCCACAGAAGTTTTGAATCACGTTTTTCACGCGATCTTCCATGCGGTAATTAACACTCGACTCACCGGCTTCGATTTGCACATCACCACGGTTGAGTGCAGGCTCTGCTACTAGAGTCCAATTCCGACATTCCAGTTCAGAGTCACCATGTGCAGAACGGATAATCGCAACATCTTCAGGGTTAAGTTTTAAAGTAATTGCGTGACCAGAGATAGGCAATGACTCGACCGATTCTTTCACGGTATCTAATATGATTTGCGGGTTGGTTTGAACTTCAACATGGACTACTTCTTTAACCATGGTTAACACCATGTCGACCAACTGCTTCTCTACCTGAGCGTTCATTAGCTCTAATGGCTGTGCGAATTGGTTAGCAAGCCCCATAAAAACCGCGACCTGTTGTTGAATATATTCTTGCCCAGCAGTAACACCTTCAAGCTTACCCGCTTCATTGCCCTCTGCATGACCCGCAACAAGTCCTTCTTCTTTGCCTTTTTCGTAGCCCTGCTTAAAGCCAGCTTCTTGCCCTTGGTGAAGGCCTTCCTGATAAGCGCCCTGCTTGATCAGTTCAATCTGCTCTTCAGTCAGAACAAGCTCTTCATCTTCAATGGCTTCTTCAACTGTAGGCATCCAGCTAGGGTCGTAATTAAACGCCGTCTCTTTAGCATTTTTACTCACGTCAGAAGTGTAATCAGGGAGCCCCCATTTTTGAGGCTGGGCAACCGTATTATCTTCATCGGGACGAAGGAAGCCGCGTTTTCTATCACCTGACATATCAGTACCTATCTATGTGTGAGTCAAACTACTATTTAAATTCAGAGAGTTAGACTTAAATAATCGGGATTTCGAGATTGGATAAAGAAAAGCCCCAACACTGTGGGGCTTTGAGATTTCGTATTAGAGGAACTCGTCGGCACCGCCAGATAGCATAATCTCGCCACTGTCTGCCATTTTCCTCGCAATACCCAAGATCTCTTTCTGAGCCGCTTCCACTTCAGAGACTTTCACTGGCGGCATCGCCTCAATATCGTCTCTCATCATATCGGCAGCACGTTTAGACATGTTCTTGAAGATCTTCTCACGTAGACCTTCATCGGCACCCTTAAGTGCTTTCTGAAGAATATCTTGTGGGACATCACGCAGCAATCGTTGAACGCCTTGGTCATCAACTTCGATAAGGTTTTCAAAGACAAACATAAGATCTTGAATCTGCGTTGCCATGTCTTCGTCTTGATCTCGGATTTGATCCATCAAGACACCTTCGACGTTGTTATCCATGTAGTTCATGATTTCAGCCGCAGCTTTCAAGCCACCAATTTTGGCTGCTTGAGCACCAGCTTGACCCGCAAACTGTTTCTCCATGATTTCGTTCAGTTCAGCAAGCGCTGAAGGTTGAACTTCTTCAAGGTTAGCAATACGCATCATTAAGTCTAGACGTACACGTTCAGGGAACTGAGATAAGATCTCAGCTGACTGATCGGCTTCTAAGTAAGACAATACAATCGTTTGAATCTGAGGATGCTCGTTGATGATGATACTTGCCACCTGACGAGGATCCATCCACTTAAGAGAATCCAAACCTTTCGAACCGGTACCTAGAAGGATCTGGTCAACAAGGTTATTCGCCTTATCTTCACCCAGAGCCGCCACCAATGCGTTACGCATGAAGTCTTCACTGCCCATGCCGATGTTGGTGTACTTCTGAATATCATCTAAAAAGGCACGGTGAACTGCGCCGACTTTCTCTTGCGACAAGTCCGTGGCACGTGCCATCGCACTACCCACACGTTGAACCTGCTTAGGCTCTAAGTGACGAATAATACCGGCCGCATCTTCTTCATTGAGACTCAATAACAAGATCGCTGCGCGTTCATCACCCGATATCGAGTCGATGTCCACACTAGCGACATCAAGCACTTCACCGCCTTCAGCTTGTTGTGGAACAATTTCGTTAGCCATCTGCCATCCAATTCTTAACTACTTGAGCTGCTAGCTCTGGTTCATTCGCTACAAGAGCACGTACTGCTTTAAGCACATCTTCGTCTTTATGAAGGTTAGGTAAATCTATACTCGAACCGAATTCGAACAATTCACCACCTTCGATATCGCCACCAATCAGGCTGGTTTCGCCATCGGCGCCAATCGGCATGCCATCAGGGCCATACATCTGATCATCATTGTCTGCAGCTGGGTTAAGCAATTTCTTCATTGCTGGGCGAACCAGAACCAACACCACCACAATAATGACCAACGCACTTGCAAACCAACGGATCCAATCGTTAAAGTTTGGATGCTCCCAAATTGGTACATCCGCTACGATATCGGTCACTTGAGGCGCAAATTGCATGCTCAATACATTAAGTAGGTCACCACGAGTTTCATCAAAACCCACAGTACCGATCAATACCTGACGAATCGCATTGATTTCGCTCGCTGGGATTGGCGTGTGAACGACTTCACCGGTATCTGGATTCAACGACTGGCGATCTTTGATTGCGACAGAAACCGTTTGGCGATTAACCGTGCCACTTTGCTTACGCTCATGGCTGATGGTGGTATCTAGCTCGAAGTTTCGAGTCGCTTCTTTATGAACCGAACCCTGCCCTGTCAAAGCTCCATCTTTCATCTGAGCAACATCTTGAGGAATAGAAGCATCTGCCGGTGGTTGATTGCTCAAAGCACCTGGGATACCTGCCACTGTATTACCATTGTTGTAATCTTCTAGCGTGTATTCACTTCGTGTTGCTGGTGTGTTCGGGTCAAAACGCTTTCTTGTTTGCTCTACCGCGCTAAAGTCGAGTTGAATATCAACCTGAGCGGTGTAATTACCAAAACCAAGAATAGGGATAAGAATAGAGTCAATTTTTTCACGCAACGCTTGCTCTTGGTTACGTTCAAGTTCGTGCTCTTTGCGACGAGCCGTGGACATTGGGTCTTGAGAGCCTGAGCTCAAAAGTCGTCCGTGCTGATCGGTCACAGTAATACGCGAGGTTTTCATTCCCGGTACAGCACTGGCTACCATATCAACAACAGAATCCACTTCTTGTTGTTTTAGGTTGGCGCCGGTTTTCACCGTTAGGAACACAGAAGCGGACGCTTCTTGATTGTGTCGAACAAACACACTTTGCTTTGGCAAGGCCAGTAAAACCTGCGCTTTACGCACCTGTTTCATCTGTTCAATGGCTTTTGCAAGTTGTCTTTCACGACTTAATTTTAAGCGTTCTTGTTCTAAACGTTGCGATACGCCAAAACCCATGTCTTGCATGAGGATGTCGTCACCTGCGTTTCTCTCTTGATTCAATCCCGCTCGTACCATATTAAGCTTCAGTGAATTGTACTCACTGGCCGGTACTGAAATGGTGTTGCCTTCAAGAGAATACTCGATCTTCTGTAGATCTAAGTAATCAAGAACTGGGATCAATTCTTCTGTTTCATACGCCCCTAATGGACGCATTTCTGGCTCTTTAACCCAGAAAAACAGCATCACAATAAGCGCGACACAGATAGAAATCGAAAGGACTAAGACGACCTGACGAAGTAAATCAAGATCACCTACGGCCATATCGAACTTTGATGAACTGCGTTCACCTAGATCGGGATTTTGCCCTTCTCCGTCTAGCTCTGAACCGGCAATAAGTGCGTGGTCGTTGCTATCGCTTACGGCTAAATCTGTTGTTTGACTATTTTCTGCCACTATTCAACTACCTAACTTATACCGGCATATTCATAAGCTCTTTGTACGACTCGACCAATTTATTTCTAATTTGGATCGTCGCCTCAAAGGCCACACTAGATTTATTCCGAGCGATCATCACATCGGATAGAGATACACTCTGGTCACCGCTATCAAAGCGAGCTTGAAGATCGCCAGAGGTCTTTTGTAGTGAGTTCACGTTATTGATGGCTTGCGTCAACATATTGCCAAAGTCTGCACCAACCGCTTGCCCCGTTGCAGCGGGACGCGCGCTAGCAGCTTCAACCATCATTGCCTGCATTTCGCCTTGTAAACCATCTATTCTCATCTACTACCTCAGGAGTCAAAATTATGACTATCTATTTAGCTGTATTATTGACAGAGCAATTAGCGTGCCACACATTAATTTGACTAGACATCGTACTACAGCAGTCAGAAATCTGGCACCACTAATCTAGCCTCAGTTTGGGATATCTATTCCAGCATCACGCATTTTTGCCAACTTATAACGCAGCGTACGTGGACTAATTCCCAATTTTTCGGCCATCTCTTTACGGCGTCCATTACAAGCAATCAATGTTTCAAGAATAATCGCATACTCTTGATCTCGAAGCTCATTTCCAAGCCCTTCGCTGCCTGCCACAACTTTATTGATAGGATTCGCTTCAGCAATCGGCTTAATTTCTGGCGCTGCAACACTATTACCTTCAACAATTTGTTGTAGGCCACTTGCGTCTTGCCAATCAACACCTTCAAGTAAGATGTGTTCACCTGAAATATTTTCTTGCTCACTCAGAATTAGCGCGCGCTGCACGACATTATCGAGTTCACGTACATTCCCCGGCCACGGATAATTGACGAGTTTACTGATCGCTTGCTCGGAAAGAGTAGGAACAGGCATACCGAGTTTGGTGCAATGACGTTCAACCAAATGCTTCGCAAGCGGCTCAATATCGCCTTTACGTTCACACAGGGCTGGCCAAGTAATTGGGAATACGTTCAATCGGTAGTATAAATCTTCACGGAAATTCCCTTCAGACACATACTGCTTAAGGTCGCGGTTACTGGTTGCCAGAACACGGACATCCAGTTTGATGCTCTTACGACTGCCAAGACGTTCAACTTCACGCTCTTGCAACACACGCAGCAGTTTCGCTTGAAGACTAAGATCCATTTCACTGATCTCATCCAACAAAATAGTACCGCCCTGCGCTTGTTCAAATTTACCTGGGCAAGCTTGAATAGCGCCAGTAAATGCGCCTTTGTCGTAGCCAAACAGTGTCGCTTCCAACATATTATCTGGAATCGCGGCACAGTTAATCGCAACAAACGGACCGTCTTTGCGGCTCGAAGCGTTGTGAATATAGCGAGACATAACCTCTTTACCAGAACCACTTGGCCCTAGCACCATCACGTTGGCATCGGTTTTAGCCACCTTGTCGGCCAACATCATTAGCTTGATGCTTTTCTCATCGGCAACAATGGCATCGCCATTATCGTCCGATTTTACGGGAGCGTAACGGCTCACCATATTAAGCAGAACTTCAGGCGCAAATGGCTTTGCCATGTAATCAATAGCGCCTTCTTTCATTGCCGCTACCGCGTCTTCAATGTTGGCGTAAGCCGTCATCAATAAGACCGGAAGATTTGGCCAATGCTGCTTGATGTTTCTTAGCAATGCTAAGCCGCCCATACCTGCCATCTGTACATCAGAGACCACGATATCAACGGAGTTCGATTTCAATTTTACCAGAGCATCTTCCGCACAATCCGCTTCTAGCCATTCATAGCCAGCAAGTGCGAGTGTATCGACAAGGGCTTCGCGTAGACCTTCATCATCTTCGACGATTAACACTTTGCTTTGAGCCATAGGATTCTCCAGTGTAAATTCAGTTAAAACTTATTCATTTTCAGAAGAAGTGCTTCTCTCTAACGGCAAACACATTGTAAAGCATGCACCATCCCCTTCTTCTGATATTAATTCCAATCGGCCTTCATGTGCTCGACAGACCATTTGCACAACCGCTAACCCCAAACCGGTACCTTGCGAACGAGTGGTAAAGAAGGGTTCCATAATTTTACCTTGAAGCTCTTTCGGTACGCCGGGGCCACTGTCTTGTACTGATATCTTAAGTTCGCCGTTTACGGGCCTAAAGAACACATCAATCTGCGATTCCTTACCAGCAATTTGCACCGCGTTCAAAACTAGGTTGCTCAGAGCAGACGCAATAGCATTAGCGTTGCCAAACATCTGAGTCTCTTCGCCTTCCACTTCCTGGCAATAATCAATCTGGTTCGATTTTAATGCCGCTTCCACCATTGGGTGAAATTCAGTGATCAATTCAGCGACGGTAAACGGCTTCACAACCTTGTTGTCGCCACCTTTGGCAAACAACAACATGTCATTCACTTGCTTCTCTAAGTCATGCAATCTATCCATAAGCTTAGATTGAAAACGTGTCTTTGTAGCAGGAGGTAAGTTGGGCGCGGCAAGATTCGACGCGTATAACATCGCGCTCGAAAGCGGAGTTCGTACCTGATGCGCCAACGAGGCAACCATTCTGCCTAACGACGACAAACGCTGAAGATCACTCACGCGAGATTGTAGAAGACGAGTTTCTGTCAGGTCGGTAATCAAAATAAGCTGACCCGTGGTAGACGCTGAGATCGCCAAGCGAACCTTACGTCCGTTCTTTAATGAAATCTCGTGTCCATCATCGTCTTTAGGGTCAAAGGCACTTTGAATCACCGAAAACCACTTCTCACCCACTAACTCAACACCAAGAATACGGTGCGCTTCTGGGTTCGCTTCTCTTACTTCCCCATGAGTATCTAACAAGATGACACCTGCTGGCATCACATCAAGCACTTGCTTATAGCGCTCAACCTGTTGTTCAACTGAATCTAGGTGTGATTGATTTTCTGATTCGTGCATGTCAAAAATTTGCCTCAAATACTAAAACAGCCTGACACGTAAAACACGCGTCAGGCTATTTGCTATATTTATCACATAGTTAAGCAAGCAACAACTCGACTATGTCCTTTCTACTGTCTCAATCAAAACGATGTTTTAACTCAACACCCGTCTTAACTTGATACCGCTGAACGCGAATCTGAGCTCTATCGCTGTAGATTATATTTACGCATTTTTTCAACCAGAGTCGTTCTGCGCATGCCAAGCATGTCGGCAGCACGAGCAACAATTCCGCCCTGAGCTTCCAACGCTTGATTGATCATGTTCACTTCCATATCAGCGAGAAGCTCTTTCAAATTTACACCTTCAGGAGGCAGCTCTTGAGGTGCATTTGCGTTATCAGCGAGATCGTCTTGTTGGTCAAAGCTGAAATCCTCTGAGAACAAGTCAGCCAGAGCATCACGTTCTTGCTCTTCCTCTGATACAAAGCTATTAAACTCTGGTTGGAACTCAGGAATATCACTGTATCGATATTTAGTGGGCAGGTGATTGACGTCTACCAAACTGTTCGGGTAGAGGATAACCATACGCTCAACTAAGTTTGCTAGTTCACGAACGTTTCCTGGCCAGTAATGCTCCATCAGAGAGTTAATCGCTCGAGCAGTGAAACAGATAGGCATGCTGCCTTCCGCTTCCATTCGAGTCATCAGCTCTTGAAGCAGCAATGGAATGTCTTCTTTGCGATCTTGAAGCGCAGGCATTTCGATCGGGAAGACATTCAAGCGATAGTAAAGATCTTCACGGAACGAGTCATCGTCGATCATGTCTTCAAGGTTGCGGTGTGTTGCCGCAATCACGCGAACGTCAGCTTGAATCGTGTTGTTACCACCAACGCGTTCAAAGCATCGCTCTTGTAACACGCGCAGCAGTTTAACCTGCATCGCCATTGGCATATCGCCGATTTCATCAAGAAATAGCGTGCCACCTTCAGCTAACTCAAAGCGCCCTTTACGTGCGGTAATCGCTCCGGTAAACGCACCTTTCTCATGACCAAACAGTTCACTTTCCAATAAGTCTGGCGGAATCGCGCCACAGTTCACTGGCACGAAAGGCCCAGAACGACGCTTAGAATGATAATGAATGTTTCGAGCAACTACTTCTTTACCTGTACCTGATTCACCAAGAATCAGTACATTCGCGTCAGTTGAAGAGACTTGTTCAATTAAGTGGCGAACTTCTTGAATGCCAGCACTTTGCCCAACGAGGCTACGAAACAGTGTGTTATCACGTGCAGAAGAAACAACTTGGACACCTTTACGACCTAAGAAGTCTTTACAGTGTCTTAATGCATCACTTAATTGAGGATAATTAAGAGGCAGCTCTAATTCGCCAACATAGTTGGTGAGTTCATCGACCGAATGATTATGCTTGCCAATAACAAGCAATGGGATGTGATTTGCGTGAACGAGCTTTTCATTGAGTAAAGCGTTGAAGCCTTTACCTTTAATTGAGCCAATAATGCAGCCTGACCACTGTAGTGACCAATCCACTTTACGTGCTTGTTCCGAGCTGATTACTTCGCAGCTCTCTCCTACAAACTCTAATATTGTGCTTAAATTGTGACGATCTTGAGAATTATCATCGACGACAAGCAGTTTTGCCAAACCATGCATAAGTAGGAATTATTGCCTTTATTTTGGTGCGATGCGGAAAAACGGTGAGCAACGTAATCTATAAAACAGAAGAATATATCAATGATTATGTTTTACGTGGACAAATTAAGGAAATCAGCAACGAAAAAAGCCATTAGGCTATCTAATGGCTTCTATTTTATTTGATTAAAAAAATAAGGCAACCAACCAATTAACGTAAGTGTCGCTAGTTGGAAGGATAGTTTTTCTTTAAATACCGACGTCAGCAGACGTCAAGTTGTGATATTCGTTCGGAATTTGGTCCCAAGCGCTCTTAATTTCGCGGATAATATCGATAACATCATCAATTGGCTGTGGGTCATTTTTGTGATTTGCCGCAGAAATTTGCGTGATCATGAACTCATAAAGTTGATCTAGGTTTTTCGCAATATCACCACCATCGGCCATAGAAAGGCAACTACGTAGGCTAATAATGATATCTAGAGCCTTACCAAGGCGTTCACCTTTCACTGGAATGTTGCCCGCTTGCATTGCCGCTTTACCTTGAATCAAGCGTTCAATAGCACCTGCCATCAACATTTGTACAATCTTATGGGGTGAGGCAGCTGTTAGCTGACTATCCACTGATACCTTTTTATATGCCTGTAAAGAACCGCGCATAGTAAACCTCTTCTATAAAAACTTTTTGTATTGTTGAACTGATTTAGCGCCGTGACGGTATTTGTGTAGGTTCTTACCTACTCGAGTCGTCTCAGACTGCATCAATTTGACCAATTTTCTGGTTCTGGTAATGGCTTCAAACCATTCAGAACTTTGCTTAACGTCGGGGTATGAGTCGATGAATTGAAGCACGTTTTGCAATAACTGTTCTCTGTTATCGACAAGCTGCGTTATTTCTTCAGCATTAATTTCACTAAATTCGAGCTTAGAGATAATTAATTGATCCAGTTCACAAAGCTCTTGAAGCTGGGTATTCATCGATTAGCCCAACGCATTCATCATACTGCCCAATTGAGACTGCATTTTGCTGGTCGCATCTTGCATAGCCGTAAACTTAGAGTGTGTCCGGTTTTGTAGGCTATCCATGCGACGGTCCAATGCACTTTGATCATCAACTAAGCGATAATTCTGTTCGACCAGACTCTTTTCTCGTGTACGAATAGAGCCCGTAATACCGGTGATGCCTTGAATTGCATCTTCCACTTTTTTGGCGAAACCATTGTTACCGCCAAAGAACTCACCCAACTTATCGAAGTTGTTGTTGAGTTGACGGTCAAGCATGTCGTAGTTGATCTCTAGCGAGCCTTGTCTAGTTGTCGTGATACCAAACTCAGTCAATGATTTAAGGTTATCTGGCGCACTCTCAATGCTCGACGAGAAGACGCCTTTTAACCTTGAGTCGGCATTACGTACCGTACTGTCACCAGAGAGTGGGCCTTTTTGGCCTGTTGTTGGGTCAACACCCGCCAAGTCTTTAGAAACTTGATAAAACTGGTTATAAGAACTCACAAAGGATTCGATATCTTGGCGAACACTATTGCGGTCGTACTCAACACCGATTTCTGCCGGTGGCTTATCTTTCGGTGTTTTTCCTTTAACCGTAATATCGATACCTTCAACGGCATCTTCAATCACATTGTTGTTACTAGAGAGCTGAGCAACGCCGTCCAAGACAACCATTGAATCTTGGCCAGCTTGAACTTCCGTCATACCGCTATAGGTATCAAATGATTGCTGCGCTTGAGCTAGGTCGGCTTGTACTTTGTCGACTTTTTCCAATTGCTCACGCTCTTCAGGCGATAGCTTAGAGCGCTCGATGGTTTTAGCTTGTTCAGCGGTCAATTCGCCCTTTTCTACTTTTTCAGCCAGCTCAGTTTTTTCTTGAGCGATTTTCTCTTCAATACGAGCTTGTTCGGCTTCGAGTTTCTGCTGTGCTTCTTTTGGCGTGACGTATGAATCGGTCAAGGTACCTGATGCTGCATTTGACCAACCCGGAACATCGGGTGCTTTCTCAATTGCTTTTTCATCAAGCTCAAGTTCAGGTGAGTAATAGGAGTCTAGGAGCGTGCCAGAGGCCGTCTCACTCCAACCTGGAATATTGTCTTCAGGCATGACCGATTTTGCAGCTTGAGCAGCGTCTAGAGCAGCCTGACCGTCAGCTGCGGCTTGTTCGCCGTAGCTCAGGCTTTGAGAGCCTTCATCAGCTGCTGTGGAATCTGTTTGGGTTGCCGGAATGATATTTCCGTTTTCATCGAGTGTTTCACTCGCATTAGGATCATCGTTAGCGATCGCGTCATCGATGAGTTCGACAGCTTTGCCTGCCGGTGTTAGAGCTAGGAGTTCTTGAGCAGCAAGGCGAGCTTTCTCTAACGATTCAACACGCTCTTCAAGCGTTCTATATTCGAGTTTTTTTAAGGGATTTGCAGAGTCGGAATCGACATTGATATTGATTTGTTGGTCAGAACCAGACTGATTGGAAGCAACGATAAGTCGCGGGCCTTCAACATCATTGATGATAGAAGCACGAACGCCTGGGTTTTTATCTGCGCCGTTAATTCCGCGAACAACCTCGATCAGTTTAGATCTATCGCTAACTTGTACGTCAAAGCTCTTGTCACCTAACGAAATCTGCAGCTTGCCTGGACCAAATTTCATGTCTTCTGACAAAACATCAGAAGCCACTTTATGGCTTTGGGCAAGCTGCAACACATCGATGGCATATTTGCCAGCGATCGCTTCGGTAGTCGCTGTTGCAGAAACCAGACCTTCATCGGTACTCTCGACTGTTCTCACAGCGAAAGCTTTCTCCTGACGAAAGTTTGTCATCAGGTTTTTCATCGAATCGAGGGATTCTCTGAGTCTTCCATAGGCACTAATGCTGGTATCGATTCGCGTTCGTTCATTGTCGATTCGTTGCTGTTTAGGCACACGCTCAGAATCAACAATTTTGCTGACCATGGAATTGATATCCATGCCAGACGAAATCCCCATTGGGCCAAAACTCATTAAATCACCTCAATAATACGACTTAAACCTTCACCTCAAATATTCGACTATTTGAGTTTTGGGCTGCTAGGCGTCTTAGAATTTCAAGCATTTCTTCATCGGGAATCTGGCGAATAATATCTCCAGTCGTGGTCTCATAAATCGTGACCACATCTCTTCCCGATTCTTCATCGACTTTAAAGGCAACACCTTTATTGAGAGAAGAGATAAACTCGTTTACCTTCTCTACCATCTTGACTCGCTCTTCATCATTTAACTCTTGTCTATGTTGAGCCAATTGAATCGCCGCTTCAGTAGCTTCTTCTTTCGATTTCTCTACTTTGCCATAAGATGTTGCTTCTTTCAGTCGTGAAGTACTCGACGCACTACTACCTTCATCGCTTGCAAATTTAATGCCATTAGGTGAGCCATAAGGCTGGATGTTCGATGTGTTGGATGATATTTCCATAACAGTCTCCCTCCCTCCTTTGTGAGCCATACAGTAAAACTCTACCCAAAGTAGAGTTTACCGCTACTTACCGAAGTAAGTTTAGCCCAATAAGCTTAGAGCTGCTGATGGTGATTGTTTTGCTTGAGCTAGGATAGAAGTACTCGCCTGTTGTAGGATTTGAGACTTCGTCATTGCTGTTGTTTCTTTCGCGTAATCAGTATCTTTGATACGGCTCTTAGATGCATTAACGTTTTCGTTGATGTTATCTAAGTTGCTGATTGCGTGGTCAAAACGGTTTTGGAAAGCACCAAGAGAAGCACGGTTACTATCAACAGATTTTAGTGCGCCATCAATGATAGACACCGCTTCATTTGCACCAGCAACTGAAGTTACGTCGATATCGTTAACAGTCACGTCTTTAGCTGCACCAATACCAAGTTCACCAGCAAGGCTGCCGCCGAACTCAACATCACCATCAACTTTTTGGCTTGAAGCGAAAAGTTGCAGTTTGCCGCCTTCACCAACAGACGCTTTAACGTCTTGGCTTTGACCGTTGATGTAAGTTGCTAGCTCTTCCATATCGTTGCCTTCCTTCGCAGAAATAGACAACTCTTGTGCTTCACCAAACTTATCGTTGTATTTGATCGTTAGGTCAGAGCCCGCAGCCACACGCCATGAAGCATCTTTACCTTCAGTAACGCCGTAGCTTTTGCCACCCATGTCTTGAGTGTCGGTACGCATGTTGTTCATCGTTAGCATTACTGCTTCACCAGAATCAGCACCAATTTGGAAAGATTGGCTACCGTAAGTACCGTTAAGAAGCTTGTTACCACCAAAAGAGGTCGTTTCAGCAATACGGTTAAGTTCAGTGTTTAGAGCAGAGACTTCTTCTTGGATCGCAACACGTTCAGATTTGCTGTTTGAACCATTTGAAGATTGAAGAGAAAGGTCACGCATACGTTGCAGAATGTTGGTTGACTCATTCATTGCACCTTCAGCTGTCTGTGCAATAGAGATACCGTCATTCGCGTTTTTCACAGCCATATCTAGGCCACGGCTTTGCGACGTTAAGCGGTTAGAGATTTGTAGGCCTGCAGCATCATCTTTTGCGCTATTGATTTTATAGCCAGAAGACAAACGCTCCATTGATTTTTGAGTACCTTCAGCCGCGCTATTCAGGTAGCGCTGAGCCGTCATTGCAGACACATTAGTGCTTACATTAATCGCCATAGTTGATCTCCTTTAGGCATTTTTTAATGTACTTATGTGACTCTCACCTCACACAAATACATGTCAATTTTGTTTATGCACCAGTGTCTCTCTCACCTTACATTGGTACATATCATTTCTCTCAATCCCTTTAACGGCCCCTTAAGTAGAAGCTTTAATAAAAAATGTGCTTTTTTTCGTATTCTTTTCAACAACAAAGAAAAGTGTGATCGGGATTCAATTAATAGAGCGACATTCGCTAAAGTTTCCATTCAACTTGGATTAATGAGCGTGGTGTTGAATATAAAAACCCAAAAAGATCCCTGATATCTCGTTCTACTCGATTCTGGGATGACGAAAGGCTGCTTCGATGTAGTAAGCGAGGAAATCATCATTTCCCAATCCCCGTCATTCCCTACAGTGAGGAACGAGCGTGATAGGGAATCTCGCTTTTTCTTCTATCAACCAACATTGCACTTTCCCAATACACCTTCACCAAATAACAGGCAATAAAAAACCCAGCCGAAGCTGGGTCTGTTTAGCGCTCATCTCTCACCACGAGCTAATTTGTGGAAGCCTTACGTTAACGCCTATGATGATCAACAACATATAGTCAACGTGGCCTTTCAATCGATTAACCTAGTAGGCTAAGTGCCGAGTTCGGTGCTTGCTTCGCTTGAGCAAGGATCGAGCTTGAAGCTTGAGAAAGGATCTGAGACTTAGTCATCTGAGTCGTTTCTTTCGCGAAATCGGTATCTTTAATACGGCTCTTAGATGCGTTAACGTTCTCGTTAATGTTGTCTAAGTTGCTGATAGCGTGGTCGAAACGGTTTTGGAAAGCACCCAGTTCAGCACGGTGGCTGTCTACGTACTTAAGTGCCGCATCGATAACAGCTACAGATTCTTGTGCGCCGCCAACTGATGTTACGTCGATAGTATCAACCGTTACATCTTTGCCAGGTTGCATGCCTAGTTCGCCAGCAAGGCTGCCAGAGAATGCCACTTCGCCTTCAACTTTGTTGTTACCAGTAAACATTTGTAGCTTACCGTCTTCAGTTACAGACGCTTTAACAGAGTCTTGTTGACCGTTGATGTACGTTGCTAGCTCTTCGATGTCGTCGCCCGCTTTCGCAGACACATCGATTTCTTGCGCTTGGCCGAAGTTATCAGTGAACGACATTTTTAGGTCGTTTGCGCCAGCTTGAACGTTCCAGTCTTTGTCTTTCGCGTTCTCAGTTTGGTAGCTCTTACCACCCATCTGAGCGTTATCAGAGCGCATGTCTTTCAGTTGAAGCATTACCGCTTCACCGTTATCTGCACCGATTTGGAATGATTTAGTACCGTGAGTACCGTTAAGCAGCTTGTTGCCACCGAAAGACGTGGTTTCCGCAATACGGTTCAGTTCGTCGTTCAGTGCTGTAACTTCTTCTTGAATCGCTACACGCTCAGATTTTGAGTTTGAGCCGTTTGAAGATTGTAGAGACAAATCACGCATACGTTGTAGGATGTTGGTTGTCTCGTTCATTGCACCTTCAGCAGTTTGTGCAATAGAGATACCGTCGTTCGCGTTACGAACAGCAACATCAAGGCCGCGGCTCTGAACGTTCAAACGGTTAGAGATTTGTAGGCCCGCAGCGTCATCTTTTGCGCTGTTGATTTTAGAACCTGAAGCTAGGCGCTCCATTGATGTTTGTTGTGCGCTGTTTGCGTTGTTTAGGTAACGTTGCGCAGTCATCGCTGAAACGTTTGTATTTACATTCACTGCCATGGTGATTTCTCCAATTGATTTTCCGGTATAGCGGTTTCCGACGTCTCGGAAAACCAAGTAGTTCTCTCAAAGTTACTTTTAATAACGGCTCAAAATCCCGAAGCTTTAGAAAAACTTTTAAAAAACCACAAATAAAATATTAACTCGTTATTTATCATAAACTTAAATTTATCACTTTTCTAAAACAGCTATTGAATTTAATGGGCTAAAGATCCTGACTTGTTCAAAAAACACGCTAACTGTCGTTCAAATTGGTCAAAGCTCAGAAATGATCAATCACCAAAGATCGCAGATGGGCTTAAAGATTGTGCAATTTATCTTGCCAAGGAAAGCATTTGTAACGAAGAAAATGGGATGAATTGAAACGTTAAAGATCAGAAACCTAAAGTTAGAAGCCAGCGGGAAACGCAGAAAACAGGAAAACAAAAAGGTAGAAAGCAAAAAGATAGGAAACAGAGAAATTAAAAACAGAAAGGAAAAAGCCCCTTTTCCTTTGAGAGAACCGGGGCTAGTTGGCAGGTCAGAGCCTATGTGGAGATCATCGAGAAATGAACACATTTCTGACTCGCCGTTGCATTCTTACCGTAAAAATGAATAGCAGGTGAGAGATGAGAGAGCTAAACACTCATAGTAAGTATGCTTGCCAGTATCCCTTGCTGTATGGCTCACGTCTGAACACGAACAGCAAGTTCAACCAATAACTATTGCAATAGTGTCATTGCAGAGTTAGGCAACTGTTTTGCTTGAGCAAGTATCGAAGTACCTGCTTGTTGCAGAATTTGTGATTTGGTCATTTGCGTCGTCTCTTTCGCAAAGTCCGTATCTTTGATTCGGCTGTTAGAAGCGTCTACGTTCTCTTGAACGTTCGCCAAGTTATTAATACTGTGGCTTAGACGGTTCTGTTTAGCACCCAAATCAGCACGCTGTGAATCTACATACTTCATTGCAGAATCAATTACGCTGATTGCGTTTTGTGAACCTGCAACGCTAGTCAGGCTGATATCTTGAACCGATGTTGCACGGCCTTCACTCTTAATACCTAGCTCAGATGCTAGACCACCAGAGATCGACATTGCACCGTCAAGGTCAGGTTCAGCAACGAATAGTTGTATGCGACCATCATCGGTTACCGATGCGTTCACAAGATCAGATTGACCATTAATGTAAGTAGCAAGCTCTTCGATATCATCACCCGCTTTGGTATTGATATCTAAAACGATGTCTTCACCTGCTTTGGTTCTAAATTCAAACTTAAGATCGCTCGCCGTTGGCGGCACTTCCCAGCTTTTATCTTTACCATTTTCAGAATCGAACGTAGTACCGCCCATACGGAAATCATCAGCACGAACGCTAGTGAGTCCCATAATCATTGCTTCACCAGAGCTAGAACCTATTTGGAAAGATGCTTCACCAAATGAACCATTCAACAGACGACGGCCACCAAATGAGGTTGTTTCCGCGATACGGTTTAGCTCATCTTGAAGTGCCGAAGACTCTTCATTAAGCGCTGTACGTTCCGCTGCCGAGTTTGTACCGTTTGATGATTGAATCGCCAGATCACGCATACGTTGTAGCACGTTGGTTGATTCGTTCATCGCGCCTTCAGCGGTTTGTGCAATTGAAATACCATCATTGGCATTACGCATTGCCACGTCTAAACCACGTGATTGCGCCGTTAAACGGTTAGAGATTTGCAGACCGGCTGCATCATCTTTCGCGCTGTTGATTTTATGCCCTGATGACAAGCGCTCCATAGAGGTCGCTAAATCATTAGACGCTTTATTCAGGTAACGCTGTGCTGTCATAGCAGAAACGTTAGTGCTTACATTAATAGCCATTTTGCTCTCCTTATGAGTTCGCAAACTTTCTGCGAAGCGGCCAGCTTTACTCTCATATGGATAAGCACTGACCGTGTATTACTCGCTAAACCCTATGCAGGGTTTAAGATCTGTATAAATCATTTTATGACCAACACAGATACAAGTTATATGCCAAGTTTAATACTGTTTTGATTAATTTTTAATATACATAAAATCAATCACTTAAATTAAAACTTAACTCGATTTGGTTTAACTGGCTTGGGGAACAAAAAATACCTTCATTCGCCCATTGCCGCTTTTTGCCGCTATTTTCAAACAGATGATATCCTGTATAAAAAACCGGCAAAGGTTGAAGTGATTCGCTCATACGGCATAGCACATATGGCAAAGAATCTAACTTCAATGGTGAGTGTTAATTCACCACTAAATACCAATTGATCATTAAATATAGTTAAACAAGGTCAGGTCTTTGGTTTTACCAAACGCTTGTTGAGAAGCTTGCAATGCCCGAGAGTTTTCATTGAACTCAATGATGGCCTTCGAGTAATCCAAGTCTTCAAAGTTGCTTTTTGCTTTGGCTAAAGACAACTTAAAATCTTCATGTTGCTGCTCTTGAATATCCAGCGTACTTAAACGCGCACCAACATCGGTTCTTGCCTTGGTCAAATGGATAAACGCAGCGTGGAACTCTTCTGTTACTTGGTGTAATTTCGCTGTTGCTGATGCATCCGATACCGGGTTTTCAGCCTGTTCAGCCGCTTCTTTGAACGTATCAAAGATAGAGAAGGTTTCTCGCGGTTCTAAGGTGATCGAATCACCTTTAGTGATTTGGCCTTTGATTTGGATATTCAGCCCTTCATAGACAATGCCAGTCGAAGGATCAAAGTCTTCTGCGGCCACCACTGCGCCATCTTTTTCAAGTTGATAAGCATAATTTCCTGTCTGCATATCAACGAACGTCACTTTATACGTTGAGCCATCTTCAGCTGAGTTCGTCGCACGTTCCAAAAGTAATTCAGAAGCGGGTTCAAGCTCGTACTGCGGTTCGTAATCACCAAACGGGTTATCTATTTCCATAAATAACTTGCTACCCGGATCATTCATCGCCATCTCGAAGCTACTCGCTACACGCATCTTTCGCTGATAGTCATCGCCCTGATAGCTGACGTTACCTTGATTATCTCTAAAGAAGGGTTGATTCTTCGGCTTCGTACCCGCAAACGTGTAGTTACCCGACTCATCTTGAGAGTTAGCTAGATGCAGAAAGTTATTCGATAATTCTTGGATCTCGCGTTTCTTCGCTAAACGATCCTCTGGAGAGAGCGCACCGTTAATCATTTCCATCACAGTTCGTTTTGCTTCATCAGCAAAGCCTTCGGTGTTGGAGACCAATACCTCATGATGTTCCAATCGATTACGAACCAAGACGATTGCGTCACTATATTGCTTAAGCTGCTCTGATTGCTGACCAATATTTTGTAAATAGTGGGTCGCAAGAGGATCATCACTTGGCGACTGCAACTTCTTACCAGAAGCAAGTTGCGCTTGGTTGTGATGTATCTTGTTCTCTTGACGACGCAAGTCGTTCTGAACAGATTGGTAGTTGTGGAAGCTAGAAATACGATTCAACATTTATACTTCCTACCTCAGAGCCAAAATAGTATTGAACGTATCATTGGCTGCTTGCATGATGCGAGAAGAAGCCATATACGCTTGCTGAAATTTCATCATATTTGCCGCTTCTTCATCGAGGTTAACCCCCGACACTGAAGCAATACGTTCCTGAGCGGATTCCTTTTCTAAGGTGGCAATGTCGCTTAAGCGATTTGCCGTCGACGCTTTCAGGCCCGTATTGGTATTCAAGTTGTGGTAAAGGTCTAAAATCGTAGACTCACCATCATTCAAGATCTTTCCAGTTTGGAGATCTTGCAGTTTACGCAAGTTACCGTTGTCACCCTCAGATGGGACAAGGTTTGCCGTAAATTTATCGTTTGCCACAGCGCCAGCGGTCAACTCGAAAGTCGTGCCATTAATCGTAACCGGCCCTTCAGGTGGGTACGGCTGCGGCTGCATTAAAATATTGCCTTTCGGGTCAGTTACGGCAAACTGCTCACCTTTTGGTGAAACAATCACTTCAAACTCACGCAATTGACCAGCCGCTAGGATCTTGAACCCCGCCGAGCCTTTCGCAAACGTAGTCGATGCCTCATAACTTTGTGCGGCAATATCTCTTGGGTCTTTGGTTTCCATCTGAATCTGAGCAGCAAAGTTACGAGTTGGACGCAGTAACAGCTTCTCACCCAATTCAGGCGGGTTTCGAACTTCGACTCGCATACCGTCTAGATAAAAAGCATTGCCCGCTGAATTAGTGCTGACTTTTACCGTTTCACCGTCAGGCTTGGTCACGACATAATCACTACCATCATACTTAAGACCGTACTCGCCGCCTTTCAAAGCCGAGGTGTCATCAATATAAACGGCAACATCAGCCTTTGATTGGCTGCCAGCCGTCACGCGTGATTTCGCCACGCGCTCAGAGTTCACATCGGTGAAAATGTTTTGGCCTACGTTGCCATTGAGGTCCAAACCTTGTGATTGAAGAGAGTTCACTTTCTCAGAGAAAGCCGTCGCCAAACGTCCAAGTTCGTCCATGATGCCTGGGATATGTTCGTCGCGCATATCGAGCATGGCACCGATTTTCCCATCGATATCATTACTGGTAATCGGCTTCAAAGACTTGCCTTCAACTATCGCTAATCGACGCTGATGCGTATCAGGTAAACCGTCAACTAGCTTCAGTTGACTTGCTTCACTACCAGAAACCAAGGTATGACCATTACCAATATGGACGTTAAATCCTTCCGCATTAGAGCGCGGCGTTACCGTCACTTTGGTGTAACCAGATAGCTCATT
Source organism: Vibrio sp. QJM3NY_15 (assembly GCF_057785995.1). NCBI lineage: Bacteria > Pseudomonadati > Pseudomonadota > Gammaproteobacteria > Vibrionales > Vibrionaceae > Vibrio > Vibrio sp. QJM3NY_15. The sequence continues at coordinate 871,649 of NZ_CM173517.1, read as the reverse complement.
GATCAGCTTTTCGTGCTGATCTCGTAGATCATTGTGAGGCCCTGGTGTTCGCATCATCAAACGCTGAACATCACGAATCTCAACCGCTATTTGGTTTACACGTTCTATGCCGACTTCTAATTTTTTGTTCGTAGAATCAGACTGTTGACGCACCGTCTCATGAAATTCATTCAAGGTTTTAGTTACAAGCCCTGCTTTCTCTAACACGACTTTACGCGCACCCACATCATTCGGGGTATCGGCGAGAGTCTTAACGGAATCAAACCATTCGTTGAGGTTTTCTGGAATCTTCTTTGAAGCGACCGATGACAACATGCTCGACAGCATATCGAGGTTGGCTTCGGTATCACCTTTGTTGGCGGCATTGGTTGTCGATAAGTTAAGTTCTTTAACGGCAAACTGATCCCAAGAGCGGCGAACATTTTCCACATGCACACCCATACCGTAGGTTTGCCCACCGTACTGGCGCGGGTCATTCACACCTTGAATCACAGACTGGCGGCTATAACCCTCTGTGTTGGCGTTAGAAATGTTATGACCTGTGGTGTTTAGCTGTCTCTGAGCCGTAAGAACACTTTGTGCCCCTACATTCAGAAGATCCGACGCCATAATGCCCCCAAAAAACTTAACAAAATCAGAATGAACTGATTAACTACAGGTTTAAAAAGCAATATATGTGCCAATAGGAAGTCCGGAGAACTAAAAGACAATAATTTATTGAAGTGTAAAGAGATAACGATGAAAGGAGTGGCAAGATCGGAAGGGGCGGATAAGAAAAGAGCCTGCCAGTAGCAAGCTCTCTATATTGATTTATGACGCTAGTTCATCTCATCGATCTTGGCTTTAACTCGTAAAACCTTGTCTGCATAGTTAGGGTCGGTTGCGTAACCAGCCTGATGAATGCCTTTAATGAAATTCTCTGAATTGCCTTGATGCTGTAGCGCTGTTTCGTATCTTGGGTTTTCGTTCAAGAACTTCACGTAATCATTAAAGCTATCTTCGAAATTAGAGTAAGAACGGAAAGAAGCGGACTCTTTAACGGCTGTTTTACCATGAAACTCAAGCGTTTGAGTCGCGACCTTATCGCCCTTCCAACTTCTATCTGCTTTGATGTTGAATAGGTTGTTGCTGTTGCCCAAAGAGTTCTTAATCATCTTAGAACCCCAACCTGTTTCAAGTGCCGCTTGTGCTAATAGCAATGACGAATCAACACCGAGTGCGCTCGCCGCTTTTTCAGCGTAAGGCTTCATTGAGGTAACAAACGATTCTGGAGAATCAAATGAAGCGGGTTGTTTTGCTGCTGACATGGCTGTTGCTGACTTAGCTGATTGAACTTCAGAGACTTTCCCTTCTGAACGACCTGAATACTGAGGTCTTTCCAGAGAGGTATCAAAGCCTTCACTGCGAACCTTGTCTTCTGTCGCATCACTTGCTTGACCCGCGCTTAATTGAGCCACGATCATATCCGCAAGGCCTAATGAACCTGAAGCACTCAACTCACTCGCCATTTGGTCATCTTGCATCTGACGATAAAACTGTTCGTTCTGGCTGTTCAGCATATCTGACTTAAAGCTAGAGTTCGCATCACGCATCGACTTAAACAACATCGACGTAAAAATGGATTCAAACTGTTTTGCCGCAGCAGTTAATGCTTCTTTCTCGCTGCCTTCTTCACCATTTACTGCTTGTTGACGAAGACGATCTAGGCTGCCGATGTCGTGAATAAAGCCGATGTCATTGTTATTCTTAATCATGCTTTATTCCTTAGATAATGATCAATTGGCCTTCAATTGCACCTGCTTGTTTCAGTGCTTGAAGGATTGCCATTAAATCAGAAGGCGCTGCGCCCACTTCGTTGACTGCGCGAACCAAATCATCCAGCGTTAAGCCCGGTTCAAACTTGAACATCTTGCCATCAGCTTCAGTGACTTCGATATCTGAATCAGGAACCACCACTGTTTGGCCACCAGAAAATGCATTGGGTTGGCTCACGTTTAAGTTTTCTTTGATTGCGACCGTCATACCACCGTGCGTTACCGCAGCAGCTTTTAAGCGAACATGCTTACCAACCACAATCGTACCAGTACGTGAGTTAACAATGATTTTTGCAGAGCCCTCTGCAGGATCGAATTCGATGTTTTCGATGGCAGAAAGGAAAGCCACACGTTGGCTGATTTCACGTGGTGCGCGAACTTTTACTGAAGTCGCGTCGACCGCTGAAGCCATTTGTGGACCTAGGAAATTATTCACCGCATCAGCCAAACGTTGAGCGGTTGTGAAATCTGATTGGATTAAGTTGAAAGTGATGTAATCGCCACGACCGAATGGTGTTGGGATCTCTTGTTCAACCGTTGCGCCACTAGAAATGATGCCGACATTAGGGTTGTTACCGACGATTTTAGAGCCGTCGTTACCTTGCGCACTAAAGCCACTTACCACCAAGTTACCTTGTGCTACCGCGTACACTTGACCATCTAAACCTTTTAGGAAGGTCTGTAGCAAGGTACCACCACGAAGGCTTTTTGCTGAACCGATAGAAGATACTGTTACGTCAACTTCCTGACCTTGCTTAGAGAATGCCGGAAGTTCAGCGGTAACGATAACGGCCGCTACGTTTTTGGTTTTTGGCTTGGTGCCAGGCGGCAATTGAATGCCAAAATTTTGCAGCATTGCGTTAAACGTTTGATCGGTAAAGGGAGTTGTCTCACCAGTACCCGGCAAACCTGTGACCAAACCATAGCCGACAAGTTGGTTACTACGAACACCCGCCACTTTTGCCACGTCTTTAATACGCGCAGCATGGGCACTGGTGGCAAGAAATAGCATGCCGAGTAGTACGAGTGTCAGTTTTTTCATTGAATAACCTGTCTGTATTGCTTTAATTTATAATGAGTTAGCTTGAAATTAGATAATTCTGGGCGTGTCAGTATGTCGACACTGTCTCAAGCTCTACAGAGATACATTAAAGAATCGTGCCAAGAATCCAGGCTCTTGCATATCTTTCTGAACGCCAGTACCTGAGTACTGAATTCGCGCGTTAGAAACTCGGTTCGAAGCAATGGTATTTTCGAAATCAATATCGTCAGGGCGGATAGTGCCACTTAGGCGGATATACTCGTCGCCCGTGTTCAGTGTCATCCACTTTTCACCACGAACCACGAGGTTGCCATTGGCTAACACTTCGATCACTTCTACGGTGATGTAGCCGCTGATGCTGTTACTTTGGTTGGCTGAGGTATCACCAGCAAAGGTGTTGGTGTTACTCAGGTCGTAAGAGAAGTTGTACTTGTCTATGGTCAGCTCTTGGCCACCAACAGCCAATGGTTCCATTGATGCATCGTTCGACTTAGACATGTCTGCATTGGCTTTTTTGGTCGCTCGAGTATTTTCATCGAGTGCAACTGTAATGATGTCACCAATACCGCGAGGCTTTGAATCGTCGTACATGCTGCCAATATGGCTCACATTGAACAGCGAGCCTGTCGCTGCGGCATAATGTTCAGGTTTCTTCTTTGGGTTGATTGGCGCCCATGCAGGGTCGCCCGCGATTGGATCGGTTCTGCCACGAAGGGTGTCAATAATACCAGAGCTCTCTTCAGCCGACTTATCACCCTCCACTGCATCAACCACTGTAGTCGCGTTTTCTTGTGCTGGAGTTTCGATGGGATCCAGTACAGAACAACCTGTCATAGACAGAAACAGAGCTAAACAAAAAATACGTTTCATGGCGATATACTCTCAGCAGGCAATGGTAAATAGATCAATGAGTAGAAACTCGTCTATTCATTAAAAACAGATCTATTAATTGTAAATAAGTCAGTAAACGGCAAATAAACCAATTACAGCTGTTGGTTAACAAAGCTCATCATCTTGTCTACTGACGAGATAACTTTTGAGTTCATTTCGTAAACACGTTGAGCTTCAATCATGTTAACCAGTTCTTCGGTTACGTTTACGTTCGATGTTTCTAGCATCGACTGACGGATGTTACCCAAGCCATCAAAGCCCGGAACGCCCTCTTGCGGATCGCCACTTGCGCCCGTTGGTAAGTAAAGGTTTTGACCGACTGGCTCTAAACCACCTGGGTTTACGAAGTCAGTAATGGTGATTTGGCCAACCACGACGTTGTTTTGCTCACCACGTAGACGAACCGATACTTCACCATCGTTACCAACCGTCACCGAAATCGCATCTTCAGGAATAACGATTTCTGGTTGCAAAGCATAACCTTGACCCGAAGTTACGATCGCGCCATCACCGTTCAATGTGAATTGACCATTTCGGCTGTAGCCTGTTTCACCGTCTGGCATTTCCACTTGGAAGAAGCCATCACCTTCGATCATCATATCCAAGCTGTTCGATGTCGTTTGTGCGTTACCGTGAGTGTGAACTTTTTGAGTTGCTACAACTTTAGAACCAGCACCCAACATCAAACCACTTGGCAGCTCAGTATTCTGAGAAGATTGGCCACCCGGCTGATTGATATTCTGATAGAACAAATCTTCAAATACCGCACGACTCTTTTTAAAGCCAATGGTTGAGGCGTTGGCAAGGTTGTTTGAAATTGTTGAGATATTGGTTTGTTGGGCGTCTAAACCTGTTTTACTTACCCATAATGCTGGATGCATAGCAAATTCCTTTAAATTCTATTAGCTCATACGAAGCAGTGAATCAGACGACTTGTCCATTTCCTCTGCTGTGCTCATCATCTTGACCTGCATTTCGAATTGACGTTGTAAGTCAATTAGGCTGGTCATTTCACCGACAGCATTTACGTTACTGCCTTCGATGGCACCTTTTAGCAACGTTACCGCTGCATCTGCTTCGTATGCCTGATCTGGGTTTTTCGAACGGAATAGACCATTCGTGTCTTTAAATAAGCTTTGATTATCTGGACGCACAAGTTTGATACGGTCGACAATCGCTAATTCTTCAGCTGGAGCGCCTTGAGGAATCACCGAAATGGTACCGTCTGTGCCGATTTCTACTTTACTGATAGGAATAGGTAGTGTGATAGGTGCGTCGTTCTCGCCTAACACCAAATGACCGCTTGCGTTGGTTAACAAACCGTTTTGATCAACCTTTAGGTTACCGTTACGTGTTAAACCTTCACGGCCCGTGTTGTCCATTACCGAAATCCAGCCATCACCTTGTATCGTGACATCGAGATCGCGGCCAGTGGTGACCACACTACCTTGTGCGAAATTATGACCCGGACGTTCTGTCATGCTGAAAACACGAGTAGGCATGCCTTCACCGTACGCTTGCATTGAACGTGCTTGTGCTAAATCAGCACGGAAACCCGTTGTACTTACGTTGGCAAGGTTGTTAGCACGTAGCTGCAAAGCTTGCATATTTTGCTTAGCGCCACTCATGGCAAGAAACAGTGCGCGATCCATAATTTTGCTCCAAAAATCATCTTCTGGGGCTAATAAAGCAAACACTGTGCCAATATTTTTAACTGTTATTTATCAATAATTTAAATAGAAAAACGACTAAGAAGAGGGATCGCAAAAGGATCATTGAGGAAGAATTGTTGCCAGTGGCATTACCGTGCGGCAATAGGGGCGGCAAATAGAAAAGCAAACTGCCATATCAAATTCACCAACAATACCCAATTCAATAACATTGAATTGGGTATTCGCAGATGATTCAAACGCTCGAAACGATTAACGAATCTGAAGAATATTCTGTTGCAGTTGGTTGTGCACTTCTAAAGAACGCGAGTTCGCTTGGAAGTTACGTTGAGCAGAAATCAAATCAACCAGTTCTTGAGTCATATCGATGTTCGACTGCTCTAGCGAGCCGTTGTTGATGCTACCAAATGAACCTTTGTTCGATTCACCCCAGATTTTAGAACCTGAGTCATTAGTAGAATCCCACTGAGTGCCGCCTTTCTTATCTAGACCTTGCTCATTTGGTACACGAACCAAGCCTACACGGCCAAGCATCACGTTTTCACCATTTGAGTAAGTACCTAAAACACTGCCGTACTCATCGAAATCGATTTTGGTTAAGAAACCTGTTGTCGCGCCATCTTCATCGAACTTAGTGAGTTCAAATGGAGCAGCAAACTGAGTTGACGAATCTAGACCAAACTTAAGCACTTGCGTTGGATCAGCACCGTTCAGATCAATTGGGTTCGCTCCAGCACCTAGTGCTTCAGAGTTAATTGGCTGGCCATTGTTAAGGCTCGCCAACGTACCGTCATTGTTGAACTTCATGGTGTGACCAACATGACCTTGTGCATTTGTCGCATCACCACCAGTAATGTTGACCGGCTTTTCACCGTTCTCATCTGACATGGTGTAGTACGTCTGCCAAGTGTTTGGTTGAGTCTGATCTTTGAGGTAGTAAGTCGTTAACTTGTAAGACTGACCCATAGAATCGTATACCGTCGAAGACGTTGCACGGTTATAGGTATCAGCATCTTTGAAGTTAAATGCAGCCGGGTCTTTAAGATCACCGTTTGCAGGAAGGTTAACCCCTACTTCAATGTTTTCTGTCTGTTTTGGCTTACCAAACTCAGCAGGAATGTCGAGTGGCTTTGGTGCGTAAGAAAGAACTTCACCCGAGTTTGGATCAACATCGTAACCTAAAAGAAACTCATCGTTAGCAGTAACCATGTAGTTGTCTTTGTTTAGGTGAAATGCACCATTACGCGTTAGTTCATTGATCTCCGGTACCATACGGTCTTTCGATACTGCAAAGAAACCTGTACCACTTACACGTAAGTCCATTGGGTTGTTAGTATAAATACTTGAACCTTCATGGAACTGTTGCGCCACTTGGCTAGCTTGCGCACCGCCACCTGCCGTCGTTTTTGCGTTAGTGAATAACGAACTTGAGTAAACATCGCCAAACTCCGCACGAGACTCTTTAAAGCCGAATGTGTTTGCGTTCGCAATGTTGTTACTGGTTGTATTCAGGTCTAGTTGTGCAGCGGATAGACCGCTTAAAGCTACATATGACATTCCAATATTCTCCTAATCTCTCTAGCTAGCATAATCACTCTTTTAAAGCGTTACGCTTTACCAACTTCTAGTACTTCAGCAAGTCGTACTGGCGATGTGAAACCAGCCAGATTGAGTAGTACGTTGCCATCACCCTTACCAAGAAGCACACTGTTCACGTTCGCATAGCTCGACACTTGGAACTCTGTGTTCTCGCCATCCAGTAAACCCGACGCTTTCACGTTGTATTTACCAGCCGGCAATGGGTTACCGTCTTCGTCTTTTCCGTCCCATTCAACACGTGTGTCGCCTGATGGTTTAGAGCCGATATCAAAAGTGCGAACCAATTGGCCAACTTCGTTCTCAACACGAACAATTACATTGTCCATTGCTTGAGGAAGCTTAACCATGGACGCCATACCGCCATCACCGGGTTTCACACCTGCCGCACCAGGAACCAATACATCGCGGCCAACCAAAGAGGAAGCCTGCAGTGCTTGGTTAGAAGTCATTGATGAATTCAAGCTTTCAAACTGTGTATTCATTTTGCCAATGCCATCTACGGTCGCAAATGAAGCCATTTGCGCAATCATCTGGTCATTGCTAACCGGCTTAAAAGGGTCTTGTTGGGCTAATTGCTTAGTCAACAAAGATAAGAAGTCTTCTTGTTTAAGATCCTGCTTACCTGTTGTTTCGTCGGGCTTTTTAGCGCCATCTTGAAGACTCTTCAGCTGGTCAACATAGGACAAGCCGCTTTGACCAACATTGTTGTTGATTCCAGCCATGTGCTACCTCCTTATCCTTATTGACCCATCTGCAGCGTACGCAGCAGCATTTGTTTACTCGAGTCAGCAACCTGCACGTTTGTTTGGTACGCACGTGATGCCGAAATCATGTTTGCCATTTCTTCCATAACGTTCACGTTAGGCTTGTAGATATAGCCTTCGTTGTTCGCTAATGGGTGATCCGGGTTGTACTCCGCGCTCAGCGGCTTATCGCTTTCCACAATACCTAATACTTTCACAGGCACAGTGTGACCACTGTTGCGTGCTTTATTTAACTCAGCGCCGAACACTGCGTGACGAGCCTTGTAAGTTTCTTCAGCAGAACTACTTACACTGTCCGCGTTTGCAAGGTTGCTCGAGGTCGTATTTAGACGAACAGATTCAGCACTCATCGCAGAACCAGTCACATTGAATACATTGAATAAACTCATCTAATTATTCCCCTTTAATCGCTTTAGTTAAATTCTTGAACTTACTTCCTAAGAAGTCGAGAGAGGCTTGATGCCTAATTTGGTTTTGCATGAAAAGGTTTCTTTCCAAATCCAAATCAACCGTGTTGCCATCTCCTGTATCAGGCTGGGTAGGAATTCGATACTTCGTTTCCCCGTTCACCGTTGTTGAGGCAGAAATGTGCCGACCATCTGTACGGCTAAGACCAATGCTTGCCCCAGAACTTGCCGCTTGCAGTGATTTCTTAAAGTCTAATCCTTTTGCTTTATACCCAGGCGTGTTGGCTTGCGCGATATTGGTGGAAAGCACCTCAGCGTTACGCTCACGTACACCAACCGTGTGTTGGTGAATGCCCAAAGCATTGTCAAAAGAAATAGCCATGTAAACCTCAACTCAAGAACTGACTGTTATGAGATAACCAAAGCAATATATATACCAACTTTTAAAACAAAGCAGGACATCAATACTTTTACAGGTTACTCGTGGGTAAACTTGCAATATACAAGCCAAAAAATAGAGTAAATTGGAATGTCACTCTGACTTAAAGATATAGCTTCAGCGGAAAAAAGAAAACCCAGCACTGGGCTGGGTTTTGAAATTAGACAGTAACGTTACACCTTATGCGGTGCCAGCAATTACTTTAGTTTGTAGATAATGCCAGGGTTACAACGAACCATTTCAAAACGGTCAGTTAAACCTGTTAACGATTCTGAAGCACCCAATAGTAGATAGCCACCAGGGTTTAGGCTGTTTGCCATTTGGTTCAGTACCTTCGCCTTCATGTCAGGCGAGAAGTAAATCAATACGTTACGACAAAAAATGATGTCGAACTTACCGAGTAAGGCATAGCTGTCCATCAAGTTCTGCGGACGGAAATTGACCATACGCTTCACATTATCTTTAACTTTCATGCGGCCATCACCCGCATCTTCAAAGAAGGTACGGCGACGTTCAGGAGAAAGGCCTCGACCCAGCGCTAGATTGTCATAAGCGCCTTTACGACACATATCCAACATACTCGCTGAGATATCTGTTCCCGTGATCGACACGTTTGGCAACATACCCGGCTTGCGTGCTTGAGTTTCAAGAATCGTCATTGCCATTGAGTATGCTTCTTGGCCTGAAGAGCTTGCCGCAGACCAAATCTTAATAGGACGTTTATTTGCCGCTATTTCCGGTAGAAGCTTATCCGCAAGTACAGCAAACGGGTAAGTATCTCGGAACCAAAGTGTCTCGTTCGTCGTCATAGCATCCACTGCTGCCACTCTCAACTCACGGTTTCGACCTGTTACTACATCTCTCAACAAATCAGATAACGACGCTAAATTAAACTTCGTTACTAATGGGCTTAGGCGGCTGCGCACTAAGTACTGCTTGCTATCACCTAATACAATGCCACATTGAGATTCTAAGAAACGGCTGAAATCGCGATACTCTTGATCACTTATTGTTATAGCAGTCATTAATGTCTCTTTTAGTTAGTTAACGCAGCTTTAACCGCTGCACCAAGCTCATCAGGGTTGAATTTCGCGATGAAGGAGTTAGCCCCTACACGCTCAACCATGGCTTGGTTAAATACACCACTCAATGATGAGTGTAAAATTACGTATAAATCTTTTAGCTCTGCATGACGGCGAATCTCGGCAGTCAGTGTATAACCGTCCATTTCAGGCATTTCGATATCCGAGATCACCAATGAAATTTGATCGTAAATACTGCCTTCTGATGACATCTGCACCAGCTTTTCATAGGCTTCTTTACCATCTTTCACTGAAATAACTTCAAAACCGATCGACTCGATCGCACGCTGAACCTGCTTACGAGCAACCGTAGAGTCATCAGCAATCAATATACGGCGAACTAATGGTTTCTCTTGTTCAACTTTCGCAATGTCTTCAGCAATCTTGCTGTCCATGGTTTCATCAACAGGCGAAATTTCAGCAAGGATCTTTTCAACATCAAGAATCTCTACCAATTCATTGTCAATGTTGGTTACCGCTGTCAGGTAGTTCGCTCTACCTGCGCCATCTGGCGGCGGAAGAATCGATTCCCAGTGCATGTTAATAATGCGCTCTACTGAACTGACCAAGAAACCTTGAATGGTTCGGTTAAACTCAGAGATAACCACAAAACACTTTTCAACATCCGTTGTAGGACGGCCACCAATCGCTAAGCTCAAATCGATCACAGAGATCGTTTGGCCACGAATGTGTGCTACACCTTTAACTAGTGGGTTCAAGTTTGGCATCTTTGTCAGCTTAGGGCATTGAAGCACTTCTTTTACTTTAAAGACATTTATGCCGTAACGCTGACGCCCCATTAGGCGAAAGGTTAGTAATTCTAATCGGTTTTGACCGACGAGTTGCGTACGCTGATTCACTGAATCAAGAATACCCGTCATGAGCTCATCTCCATATCAAACTTTTTTGGATAAAAAGTGTTAGTCTACTGCAGGCTACGAACTACCAGAGAAACAGAATGACGCATCGTAAAACAAATCTGCCTCCTTTTTCTATAGCAATGTGTAGAGCTACTTTTAAAACTGTCGCTAAGTTTATCGGCATTTTGTCAATATTGTTTAGTTTTTTTATACAAGCTGCGACTCCAGAACAAATTGAAATGATTCAGTCTGCGGCGGAACAACACATCTTCGAGAACATTGAGCAGCCTCAAGGTGGCGAACTCCTTGTTAATGCAGCAAATATCGACTCAAGAGTAAAAGCAACAGATTGCCCAATCCCTCTTGAAACCAGTGCTTCAACTACCACTAATACCCGCAGTAGCATTACGGTTTTAGTGCAATGTATACCGGATGAGTGGCGGATTTACGTGCCTGTTCGACTTTCAATGTCGGTACCACTCGTTACCACCACCCGTTCTTTAGCCAGAGGCGAGATCGTCGGTCAATACGATGTCACCACCGCCATGATTTCGCTTAACAAGTTTCGTCGTCAAGGTTTCACCGCTCCACAACAAGTGATTGGTGCAAAAGTGAAGAAGAACATGCGACCCGGTGATGTTGTTGAACGAGGTGATATCTGTGTCGTGTGCCGAAACGAGAAGGTTATCATACAGGCAGTAAAAGGTGGCATGACCATTACCACCAAAGGTACTGCGTTAACTGATGGCTCGATGGGCGATCAAGTAAGAGTGAAAAATGACAAATCTCAGCGTATAATCGAAGGTATTGTTACCAACATGTCTGAAGTCACGGTTTACTTTTAACGCTTTACTTCTAAATGGGTGGTAATCGTTAGTGATTTTACTCTCAATTCTAACGCTGAATATTACGGCTGTAGTGTTTTGCCCCTTTTCGACTATTGGGTTAAAAATTGCTAAAGTAATCGAACCCTTGGTCGATATTGACTGTACAGGTTCCCATTTTTGAAGAAAAAGGCTTAACTATGGCAGGCATCGATAATATTCGTTCAGGGCAGACCCTAACGACCACAAACCGATCAGCAGCGCGCTCTGATTCTAGCTCTCAGGCATCACGTTCTGATGTTGCAGCTAAATCACCGACAAGCAAAGACGCGGTTTCACTGAGTCAACAAAGCAAAGCAATTGGCCAGCTCCAACAAGATATGGCAGCACAACCAAGCTTTGACACGGTAAAAGTCGCAGCGATCAAAGAAGCGATTGCGAACGGTTCATACACGGTCGACCCAGAAAAACTGGCTGACAACATGATCAAGTTCGAGAATGAATTAAAAGGTCTTTAAGCGATAGATTCTTAGTTCAAGCTATCTCCACTTAAAGAGCACTAAGGTTTTAGTAGGATAACGTTATGGCGGCACTAGCAGATTTAGTTAATTTCCAACTTCAAAATGCCAAAGCCCTATCTGATCTATTAGATTCAGAGAAAACCGCTATTACTAGCCGAAAATCGACCGACATTGAACGCATCGCTAAAGAGAAAGTTGTCTTAGTTGAACAATTAAGAACAACCGATCAACGAATCGAAGCGCATAGCAATATCTCCGAACTGACCGAGAACCCTGATCTAGCTCAGTTAGTTAAAACCATCAAATCTGTTGTGTACGATTGCCATCAAGCGAACCTGGTTAATGGTGAAGCCTTGAATCGAGCACACCTCAGCTTTAAAAAACTCAGTAATATGATGCAGCAAAGCCACGGAAAGATCGGCATGACCTACAATGCCGGTGGTCAAACGCATACGATTTCTACACTTGGCACCAACGTTAAAGCCTAACCAAGCCACCAGCTACTTCTCTATTCTCTATTCTCTATTCTCTAGCCAGTACCGTAATTCAACCTACGTCCTTCGCAACACCAATCCTTAACCTCCGACTCGACTTATCTTTCGTACCAAGCCTAGATCCCGCACCCAACCTGTAAATACAAAAAAGCGGCAAGTATTTTCATACTTGCCGCTTTTACATTCACTGTCGTTATTTATTGCCGCCCTGCCATCTGGAAAGCGAGGGCCACTTATACAACTCGTCGGTCATATAACTTAAATGGTTATAAAGACTAGAACAGCGTTTGTTGTCTCTTCTCTGGTACAGCCTGAACTTCACCGTAATTACGCAGTTGTTCCATCTTACGGATATCTAACTGAAGCTCCGTCACGTAACTATCGCCCACAGGGTAACTGCGCACCACTTCCGCACCACGAATAACGCCGTCGACAGCACCTGTCGTTCGTTCGGTACCCAAGCGCTGATCTGATAATTCAGCTCGGCCACTCACTCGCATGCCATACACTTGCTCAGCAAGTTCACGGTAAGCATCAATTTTAGATGCTCGCATAGCACGGATACGTTTTTCTTCGTCGTTACGGCCTGATTGCTCACTGATACTTGCGTAACCAACAGCAACCAAGAAGTCGTCTGGTCGCATACTTTGCAATGGCTGGCAGCCAACAAGCAGTAAGGCAGCAACAACAAATATTAACTTCTTCATCACGAACTCCTAAGGGCGAAGAATAACAGTGTATGGCTGAGTCATCGTTGGATCAGAACGAATGATAACGCCATCTTGAGTTCGAATACTGTTCAGAGTATCTAGGTCACGACCAATACGGTCTGCAGGCAAGAAGCCTTGCGCAGAAGCAACCACAATGCGGGTTTGCATACCCACCACGCGAGCATTCACAAGCACACCGCCCTCTTGGCGTAGCATCGTACCTGTTAGCACGTATTGCACGTCTTGTTCCTGCGCGAGGTCTTTCCAATCACGGCTTAACGCAAAGTCACCTTGGTGAGTCACTTGGATAGAGCCTGTTGTTTTGAAATCGACGACCTTAAAGCCACGACGCTGAAACTGGTGAATGAAGCCTTCTGAAACTGAATTACCTAGCCAGTTTGTTGTGTCCATATGCTGCAGGTCAACGAACGAAGTGATAGCAATTGGCGTTCTCGCTGAAATACTCGTATTCGAAATGATCAGATCTTCAGTCATACTTTCCACGAAAAAATCCATGGTATGACGAGGGCTGTCCATCAACATAAACTGACTACCTGAATACTCAGACTTGCCGTTATAGATGGGCGAATAAGCACATGATGTCATCAACATGACACTCATTACTACGAGCCAGTTTTTCATTCTCTTATCTCCAGATATATTTAGTGCTACCTGTTCCAATATGTTCTCACCATTATTCTTTTCAATGGATTACAATGTTGGAACAGTCTTTGCTTTTCATTAATGGTTCAGATTAAGAAAAACGCACTTAAGTCAGCTTCAAGCTTATAGTTATTTGTTAAGCAATATTTATACCCAACTGGTAACGAATAGATGAAAAAAATAATATCTTACTTATTTTCAATAAGTTCACTGATAACCATAAGCTTCAGTGCTCATGCCTCTTGGTATGAAGTTACCGGTACAGCAGCCATCGTATCGTCGGAAGAAAGTGCACGAATCCACGCGCTGGAAGACGCTGTATATAAAGCGGTGCAGTTCTCAGGTGCTGATATTGGTAGTATCTCCAACCTCACGCCCTATCTAGATTCGAATAAAAAAGAATTTCAATTTACTAACCATGAAGTTCGCTACATCTTGGTTCAGAAAGAGAAAACTCGCGGTGGCAATTTAATGCTCACCGCAAGGATCGACATCTATCCTTCGGCAAATGCTTGCCATGAGAGCCAATACAAAAAGACATTTCTCGTCGGTAATATTGATGTCACCTCCCCGCAGCAAGCCGTTATGGGCCGAATCTATAACATTGGTGATGACTTCAGCCATGTTGTAGACCGACAATTAGCGCAAGAATCTCGCAGTTTCGTTTCTGTGGGCACGACCGACTTCGACATTGATAAACGCCAGCCAGAAGTCATTAAAATGATTGCTCAAGATACGGGGGCGCAATACATCATTGGTGGCGACATTACCGACTTAACCGCAACGATTGAATCTAAGCTGTTGAAGGACGATGTTATCAACCGACAATTTGCGTTAGAGATGCAAGTCTTTGACGGTAAGACGGGTCATCAGGTTTACAACCGCAGCTATCGTGAAGTAGCTAAGTGGCCATTTGCTAAGACCAGTGAAGTCGACACTCGCAGCGCTCGCTTCTGGGCATCGACCTACGGCAGTATGATGCTGCGCGTCAGTCGTAATATTATGTTGGACTTAGAATCTGAAGTGTCTTGTAAGATCACCCTTCCTGAGGTTGCCGCGGTATTTGGCAATACGGTGACCATTGACTTAGGACGAATGCATGGCGTTCAGAAAGGTGACAAACTGCAACTGTGGCACACAGGTTCGTTTATCGACCAACGAGGTTTACCGCGTAACAAGGTATCTCAAAGTGATATCACGCTGACGGTTTCTCGTGTTTATGAAAATGAAGCCGAACTCACGATTGATCAACCTAGCCTGGCTGGAAGCATTCAAATTGGTGATGTGATGCAGAAAATCATGTAGTTAGCGTCACTCTCGCTTCATAGTTTCTAATAAAGCCTTAGCACTTTTGTTAAGGCTTTATTTTTTTCATGATGATTAGTTTCGGTTTTAACGTATTTGTCGTAACCTTATTAATAACATAATCATCATTTAGCAAACTATGAGCCAGAATAATCTAATTGGTGCGACCGGTTATCGATTTATATCGAAAGGCCAAACCGCTTTTAAAATCCACATCCATACTCCTGAAGATACGGTGTTACATCGTTCTGTCGGTTTTGTTCGTATGGGTGAAGACAAAGCACTAAAGAAAACCATCAAGTTGAGAGATGAACTTGGCAGAAAGCTCTGGGGAAAGTTTTGGCCAAAAGTCCTTAGAGAGCCCTACCTGATGACACGTTTGCCGCACAGTTTAGAACCTAAAATAGTATTCAAACCAAACCCTACTCAGACAGATCCTGAACATAGAGATGAATGCTACATTGCTAAGTGGCGCGTATTCTCTGAAAGTGGTGAGTACAAATACAAAACCAAAGTATGTTCTATAAGGAAGCACGGTCGACTCGCCGCCTACAGCCAGACCAAACGAGCGCTCCTTGAGGCCCACAAAGACGTGATTGAGCTGCTTATCTTTATGGGACGACTGAATAGCATCGACCTGAAGTAGTATCGACCTCAGTAGAGCGAATGAGCTGAGAATCAGCTTGCCATATTTATCAGATACAAAAACAGCCGCATCGCGGCTGTTTTGATTTATAGACTAGTCATCGTGGTGCTTCATGTGGCTACACCCTAAATCGACCACCTAGCTTCGGCATATCTCTGCCAGTGTCGTCAATCGACGCTTTGACTCTTTCACATAAGGATTGGTTTGATCCCATGCGTAGCCAGCCAAAATTGAGCACACCATTTGCTTAATCTTCGGGTTGGGATCTTGATAGAAAATCACATCCTGCAAGGTACCTGAGTACCACCCTTCAACATACGTTCTAAAGGTATTCACGCCAACCATCAGCGGATCCGCATAATCACGGTCCCAATCAACCTTCTCACCATTGAGCTGCTTTTCCACGCACTCAACCGCAAACTGAGCCGACTTCATCGCAATTGTCACGCCTGATGAAAACACAGGATCAAGGAACTCACCGGCATTGCCTAATAGCGCGTATTTGTCTGTTGCAAGGTGTTTTACGTTGGCAGAATAACCACCGATCTCGCCCGCAGGGTTCGGATACTCAGCATTTGCCAGTATCTCAGCCAAACCCGGCTCTTCTGTTGCCAGTTGCTTAATCGCGGCAATCTTGTCTTCTGGGTATGATTCAAAGAACTTAGGCTCCCCGACAATACCAAACGAAGACACACCGTTACTAAACGGGATCAACCAATACCAAACATCAGGGTTGGTTGGGTGCACCGAGATTAAAATTTTGTTGCGGTCATATTCAAGGTCTGTCTCCGTCGCTGAAATATGATCGTTAATGTGCGTAAAAATAGCTTTGCGTGGAGGAAGCAATGATGGCTCTTCTAAATCAAGCATCTTCGGTAACACGCGACCAAAGCCACTGCCATCCAGCACGTATTGCGCTTCTAGCTGATAGCGTTCTCCATCAAGCACTTGTACGTCTAAAATGGTGCTGTCTTCAGTAAAGTCAATACCTATCAACTCATGTTGATAATCAATGGCAACACCTTGCGCCTCGGCAGTGTCTGCTAACACCTTATCAAAGGCGCCTCGTTGAACCTGAAACGTGGTTCCCGGCCCAGCAGAGAACTTATCTTCAAAATTAAACGCGGTGTACACGCCATTTTTACGAAAAGCAGCTCCATCTTTAAATTGGAAATTAGCGTCAGCCACCGCTTCGCTCATCCCAGCTTGTTCAATCACTTCCATACAAGCAGGTAATAGACTTTCACCAATAGAAAAGCGCGGGAAAAGGCTCTTTTCAATCACTCGAACATCGATGCCTTTTTTATGAAGCAAAGACGCGGCAATAGACCCTGATGGCCCAGCTCCGATGATCACTACTTGAGTTGACAGTTTTTTCATTAATTTAAGCCATGTTTGTTATTTTTTATTGCGCGCCAGCTTTCAATTCAAGAAGCGTATGACCAAGGCCGATATCGTCGGTACGGGTCACCACTTCAAAACCAGCTTCTTCAACGATCTCTAAAAAATCTTCACTGCGATAAAAACGGCTGTTGCCATTGGCCAAGCAAGTGAAGTAAAGAGAGGTCGCGTTTAAGCTATAAGAAGCCGCATCGTATTTCTGTGCATCCCAAAACAGTTCAAGGATATAGACCGTCGCCTCTTCTGACATATGAGAGCGAACACGCTTTAATATGCTCAGAATTTCCATTGGCGAGAAGCAATCAAGGAACTGGCTCATCCACCATACATCCGCGCCTGTCGGCAACGCTTGTTGTTTATCGAGCATGTTGGCTGGGAATGGCGTCACTCGATCTTGATGGCCATGTTGTGTCGCGTTGGCCATTGCCATTTCGAGTTGTTGTGGCAAGTCGACAATCGTTATCTCAACATCTGAGTCGTGATTGCAACACTGCATCGCCCACTTACCCGTGTTACCGCCGATATCCACCAGCGATTTAGGTTTCTTACTGAAGACCTTCTCAAGTAAAACAGGGAAAGAACGATCTGAATAGAAGTGATCAAACTTGAACCAGCTCTCTTTTGCTTTCTCTGGCAGTTGAGATAAGCCTTGGTAAATAGTTTCCCAGTCACCCAGCTCTTTCAAACCCGCTGGTGTACCCTCTTCAATCGCTTCAGTTAGATGCATCATCGCGGCGTAACAAACATCGGCAGTAAAATCCATGTTTGCGTTAGTCATGCCATCATGCAAAAGATAGAAACCAAGGTTGGCCATTTTGTAGTTAGGCTTTTCCCACGTAACAATATGAGCACTCAACGCCATATCGAGTAACACTTTCACGCCGTACTCAGATACGCCGGTTATTTCAGAGATAGACTCAGCTGGTAAACCATCGTTACCCGCACCATCTAAGGCTTTTAAAATACCTAAATCACGAAGTGTACGAGCAGTGTGAAAAACAATTGGAGCGAAAGACAACTTTTGCGCTTCTGTTTTTGCTTCTAATGCATTGAATGGATCTAATTTATATTCCGACACGAAAAACCTAACTTTAAAATAATAGAGGGTTACTCAGCAGCCATTTGTGCAAGCTTACGTTTAATATCAACGTTTAAGTTATTAACCCAACGGTTGTAATTACGGTGTATTTCACCATCGTCATACTTCAAATTCTCTGATTCAACGTAAAGAATAGAGTAAAACTTGTCACTATAAGGAATTTCAACCACCGCATGGTGTGAACGAACATACAGTTCCGCACGAATCAAACCAGGCTTTATTTCTGAAACCAACCAGCCTCGATTCTCAGCCGACTCATAAATAGCTGATTTCACCTGTTTGCTTTGAAGATTAAGTGCAACTGGAGTATCCTCAACATTCATTACAGGTTGGACACGTCCACACCCTGCAAGAACGAATATGAATAACATTGAAACGGCTATTTTTAGTAATTTCATTTAAATTCCTTATCTGTGTTTATTTATAAGCACGCGTAGTATTTAGTTAGACCCAAAGCAAATCAATACTCTATGTCAAATCAATCCCAATTAATGTCGTTTAATATTGAAAAATGGTCTGCAAATTCTGCGGGGCTCAATTCTGATGCCGAATGGCAAACATGGAGCAAGAATTTAGATTGGCCACAAGATGGCTCAACTGAATTTAAAGCTATCCCGCCGATGATGCGCCGCCGAATGAGCCTGCAAAGTAAGCTTGCCGTCCAAACCGCATTAACGCTATTAAAAGACACCTCGATTGATTATCTGGTTTTTGCCAGCCGACATGGTGAGCTACACCGAACCGCCACATTGATCCAGTCGATACTCGAAGGTGACGATGCCTCTCCAATGGCGTTCTCACAGTCGGTACATAATACCGCAGCGGGCCTAACCACCATTGCCGCAAAAGCACCGATTCCACTGACCTCAATCGCCGCAGGGCACGATACTTTCCATAACGCGCTGATTGAAGCTTATCTTTACCTTCACCAATACCCATCGCATCGTGTCTTAGTCATCGACTTTGACCAACCGCTGCCTGAGCTTTATCAAGAATACGAAACTCAGCACTATGCCGATTATGCTCTAGGTTTAGTGATCACAGCAGGTAATGAATACTCAATTTCGAGAACAACCACCAGCAGCTCAATAGCTAGCGACAGGTCAACGACTGATTTGCCACAAGGTCTACAAACACTACAACATATTCTACTGGGTGCGCAGCGCTGGGCGATTACAGGCAAACACCAAGCTTGGTCGTGGGTAAACAACGCGAAACCTGGAACTCAAGAATGAGTAAGGTCGACCAATATTGGCGAGTGTTCGCGACAGGGCTTTGCTTCACCATATTCGGTTTAGGTGGCTTAGTTCTCAGCTTTTTGATCTTGCCGTCGATCGCGCTCACCACATCAAACACCATTCAAAGAGAGCTTAAAGCTCAACGACTAATTCGCTTCTCATTCAATGCATTTTGCCAGATCATGAAGTTCACTGGTGCGATTGATTATCGAATTGATGGTGCCGAACTACTGCGCGAAGATCGCAACTGCATCATCGTCGCTAATCACCCAAGCTTGATTGACTATGTGCTGATCGCCTCTCAACTACCTCAATGTGATTGCCTCGTCAAAGCGGCAATATGGGAAAACCCGTTTATGAAGAGGATTGTTAAAGCGGCGGGTTACATACCCAATCAAGCACCTGACGATCTTTTAGAACGTTGTGAAGAACGCTTTTCACGTGGCAATGTACTGCTGGTTTTTCCAGAAGGCACTCGCACAACGCCGGGAATTGAACCATCCTTACAACGTGGTGCGGCACAAATTGCCACTCGAACACAAACCGATTTACGCGTGATTCATATTACGGTTTCTCCGACATTCTTAACGAAAGAGAAAAAATGGTATCAAGTTCCTGCTACGAAACCCTTTTTTCATATCGCGGTGAAAGGTAAAATAGAAGTCGCACCATTTATTGAGAATGCAAATAACTTAACTTCGGCAGCAAGACGCCTTAATCATCATCTTGCACATACTATTTTCCCTTCCGAAGAAAACATTTAGCAAATCAATAAGAAACAGGCGATATCAGCATTTCGAAAATACATCGCATAATGTAGAATCGCCCCCTTAAAGCAGCATTTAGATAAAGCATTAAGTAGGCCAAAGTGGAAACATTACACAACGAACTGAAACAACTGATCATCGACGCATTGAACCTTGAAGACATGAGCATTGATGAAATTGAAACGGAAGCTCCACTATTTGGTGATGGACTTGGACTAGATTCTATTGATGCACTTGAGCTTGGCCTTGCTATCAAGAAAAAGTACAACATTGTTATCGATGCCGATGATTCAAACACTCGACAGCACTTCTCGTCGGTTGAAAATCTAGCGAATTACATCTCTTCTCAAACGAACAACTAGACAGATCTTTATGACACAAGCTAACCAACAAGAAGTATACAACCAGGTTAAAGATGCGCTTATTGAGCTGTTTGAGCTTGATGCTGAAGATATCACTCCTGAAGCACACCTTTATCTCGATCTAGACCTAGACAGCATTGATGCCGTTGATTTGGTCGTTCACTTACAGAACGTCACAGGTAAGAAGATCAAGCCTGAAGAGTTCAAAGCAGTACGCACCGTTAATGACGTTGTGGAGTCTGTGGTTGAACTATTGAAGGACGCATAATGCGTCCTCTGCTGACTTTACTGTCGGCAATCATACTTTTCACTTATCCAATAGCGGTTTACTTTGGACTCAACAAGTTTGGCCTACAAACCGTTGGTATCGTCTTAGCCGCTATCTTTGCTGTCCGCATTTTCACTGGCGGTCAGGCTAAAATCAAAGAGCTAAAACACTTAGCTTGGATCAGTGGTAGTGCCGGAATTGTTCTGCTGGCACTAGGATTAACCTTCAAGCAGCATGGGTGGTTAACCTATTATCCCGTCATCGTTAATGTTTGTATGTTGGCTGTATTCGCTTCAAGCCTATGGCAACCTCAAACGATTATCGAGCGCCTTGCTCGTCTCCAAGAGCCTGAACTTCCGCAAAGTGGCGTTGATTACACACGAAAAGTCACCAAAGTTTGGTGCCTGTTCTTTGTTATCAATGGCTCTATCGCTCTTTACACCTGCTTCCAACCTCTTGAAATATGGACCCTATACAATGGCTTACTCAGCTATGTATTCGCCGGGTTACTTTTTGCAGGAGAGTGGGTAGTAAGACAGCGCATTCGTCAGAGTTAAATTGTTATGACCCAAACCGTCTCTTACACTTCCTTGTCTGAACTTCTCAGTCAGAACAGATCGCCTGATTCTATTGTCTGCTTTGACGATAATAGCGAGATTACGTGGCAAACATTTAACGACGACTTATCTCGACTCGTACACCTTTTATCTTCATCCCCTTTTCAACGAGTCGCGATTTGTACCCAAGACAGCTACCTATTTTCGGTGGCCTTTTTAGCGTGCGCAGTCAGCCGCAAACACATCATTTTGCCAGGTAACTATCAACCTTGTGCGCTTGCCGAGCTGAGTGAACATTTTGACTGTCTGTTGGTTGATGAAGCGATTGGTGCAGTGGAAGTAAGTGAAGTTCGCAATATCCAAACCTTATTAGACACCGAAACACGAGAGCCTCTAACCGATAATCTTCCCGCCATTGATTTAGCAGCAATCCCATTGACCCTATTTACTTCAGGTTCAAGCGGTACGCCGAAGGCAATCAATAAAACACTAGAACATCTAGATATTGAAACAGCTCAGCTAGATAAGAACTGGGGAGAGTTGATCAAAGGTAATCGAGTTCACAGCACGGTTTCGCATCAACATATCTATGGTTTGCTGTTTAGAATCTTATGGCCACTATGCTCTGGTGTTCCATTTGCTCGAAGCAACCTTGAGTACCCTGAGCAGATCCTTTCTCACGCCAATAAAAACTGTGTGCTGATCAGCAGCCCAGCTCTACTCAAACGGTTAAAGCACGAGACCAATACCGCGCAGCTTACTGGTGTGTTCTCTTCAGGTGGACCGTTACCCACTGAATCGGCTCACCAATCACAGAATCTGCTTGGTCATTTACCTATTGAGGTTTTTGGCAGCACAGAAACTGGTGGCATCGCATTTCGCCAGCAAGAAAGCGCTCAAACACCTTGGCAACTTTTTGACTGTATTGAGGCAAGTCTCAACAGTGAGAATTGCATTAAGTTATTGTCGCCCTACATCGATAACAATAACTGGTATCAAACCGCAGACGAGTGCGAAATGGTCTCGGATAATCAGTTTATATTGAAAGGCCGAACCGACCGAGTGATCAAGATAGAAGAAAAACGAGTATCACTGGTTGAAGTCGAAAAGCGACTTGAGCAACTGCCTTGGATAAGTGAATGTGTCGTCATTCCATTTGAAGAACCGGAGCGCTTAATCTTGGCGTCGGTTTTGGTATTATCAGAGGAAGGCCAAGCGAAACTCGCCACCATGAGTAAAGGTAAATTCTGGTTGATGCTGCGTTCAGAACTTAGAAAATGGTTAGAACCGATCGCTATCCCAAGAAAATATCGCATTGTTGATGAGATTCCACTCAACAGCCAAGGTAAGCGACTAACCTCTCATATCGAACAGCTAATAAAATCATAGAAACCGCTGATCGTATTTTACACTGAGATTATCTTTTTATATTTTTGTCAGAACACCCATTTTCAGCCCAAGGATTCTAAGCACACGCTATGGATAAGAGAAAACCAAACGTCATTGCTGTTGACACTGCAGAGAAAGAATCGACCCTGACACTCCATATTGCTGGTGACATCACCGATTTTAAGGGGCACTTCAAGAGCTTTCCTATCCTTCCGGGTGTTACACAGATTGATTGGGCACTTCACTACGCAGTCCAAGAACTGAGTGTCCCTGGTTTCTTTAAAGGCATGGAAGTCATCAAATTCCAAGAACCGATCCTGCCAAACTCGACCATTCAGTTGTCATTAAAGTGGGACGCTGACAAAGACAAACTGAGCTTTAGTTACACCTCAAACAACGGCGAACAGATTCACTCTTCAGGCAAAATGAAGCTGGGAGAGAAAAGTGAATAGCGCTCCCATCGAGGCTGTTTCTCAACAAAATCTAAAAGAAAGCAGCTACAAAGCTTGCTTCCTAATCCCGTGCTTTAACCACGGTGCAACCATGCCTGCTGTGGTGTCGTCACTCCATCACTTTGAGTTGCCGATCATCATCGTCGACGATGGCAGTGAACTCACCACAAAACAGTTTCTGACTCCGCTTGCCGACAGCCCAAATGTGACTTTGGTGACGCTCGAGCAAAACCAAGGCAAAGGCGGCGCGGTAAAAGCAGGTATCAAAAAAGCGCAAGAACTCGGCTTTAGTCATGCCATTCAAATTGATGCTGACGGACAGCATGACTTAGACGCCCTACCCGCGTTAATTCAAGCGTCACAAGCTAAGCCACAACGTCTGATATCAGGCCAGCCTGTCTATGACGACAGTGTTCCTAAAGCTAGGCTCTACGGGCGCTACGCGACACATATTTGGGTATGGATAGAAACACTGTCTCTGTCGATTAAAGACAGCATGTGTGGCTTCAGAGCGTATCCAATCGATAAGACGCAAACCGTATTGAATAAATACGATGTCGGTTCGAGAATGGACTTCGATATCGAGATTCTGGTTCGCTTGTATTGGGAAGGCTGCGATATTGATTTCGTTGAAACACGCGTTATATACCCAGAAAACGGCATATCTCATTTCGATGCGCTGTGGGATAACGTAAAAATCAGCTGGATGCACACGAGACTGTTCTTCGGCATGCTGCCAAGAGCACCAAAATTGATTGCTCGCCATTTCAAGTCCGATTCTGTTAAAAGTGGGCAAAACCAAGATTCATCGGCTGAATCAAACAAGAACGAGTCAGAACAACCCCATTGGTCTCGCACTCAAGAACGCGGCACTGTACTGGGCATCAAACTGTTATTGGCTGTTTATACCTTGTTAGGCCGAGGCGTATTTAATCTTATTTTGCGCGGTGTGATGCGTTACTACCATCTAACGGGTAAGCGTGCGCGAAACGCTTCTGAGCAATACTTGTTTCAACTAAAGGCGTACGCAGAGCAACAGAACATAGAGTTACCCACCGAGTTAACCAGCTATAACCATCTACTCTCGTTTGGCCATACTATGCTCGACAAGTTAGCGGCATGGAAAGGCGATTTCTCGGTAGATAACTTGACGATTCATGGCCAAGACCAATTTGAAAGCATGGTGGAAAACCAACAAGGTGTGCTGATTCTAGGGTCTCACCTTGGCAATATCGAACTGTGCCGCGCTTTAGGTCGCAGACACTCGAACATCAAAATCAATGCGCTGGTATTCACAGAGCACGCTGAACGTTTTAATTCAGTGATGAAAGCAGTCAACCCGCAGTCTGATTTAAACCTGATTCAGGTAACTTCAATGGGGCCAGATACGGCTATCTTGTTACAGCAGAAGTTGGAGCAAGGCGAGTGGATTGTGATTGTTGGCGATAGAACCTCCACCAGCAAAGAGAGCCGTTCCGTATGGGCTGAGTTCTTAGGTAAGGAAGCACCCTTCCCTCAAGGGCCATTTATGTTAGCCTCGGTTCTCAAAGCGCCAGTATTCCTATTATTTGGGCTACGTGACGACTCACAATCTAAGCCGCATTTTAATGTCTATTTCGAGCATTTTAGCGACAAGATAGAACTACCAAGAAAGACTCGCGAACAATCTTTACAGCAAGTCGTGCAAAAATACGCAAATCGACTTGAGCACTACACACTGAAAGCACCGCTTCAGTGGTACAACTTTTTTAATTTTTGGACATTGAGCAAGCACCATGACGAAAAAGAATCCAAATAGCATCACCTTTGGTGCCGAACGCCTCACGATTGAGGATGTTGTCGCTATCTCACAAGGCGCAAAAGCCTCGATGAACTCAAGTGAAGCATTCACATCAAAAATCGACCGTGGTGTCGCTTTTTTGGAACGCCTATTGAAAGAAGAAGGCGTGATCTATGGTGTGACAACGGGCTACGGTGACTCATGTACCGTTGCAATTCCGCCAAACCTTGTTGATGAATTACCATTGCATCTAACGCGCTTTCACGGCTGTGGTTTAGGCGAAATACTGTCTCACGAACAATCTCGTGCGGTATTAGCAACGCGCCTTTGTTCTTTATCGCAAGGTGTCTCTGGTGTGACTCACGATTTGCTCAACCAGATAGTTACTCTGATCAACCAAGATATATCACCGCGTATTCCTCAAGAAGGATCGGTTGGCGCCAGTGGCGATTTAACGCCGCTGTCTTATCTGGCGGCTGCACTGATTGGTGAGCGCGATGTTATCTACAAAGGCGAAGTTCGCCCTACTAGTGACGTCTACAAAGAGCTAGGGATTAACCCTATCAAGCTTAAGCCAAAAGAGGGCTTAGCATTGATGAATGGTACTTCTGTGATGACGGCTTTGGCTTGTATCGCCTACAAACGTGCGGAATATCTAGCGCAGCTATCAACTAAGATCACAGCTATGGTATCTGTGGGTATGCAAGGCAACGACTTCCACTTCGATGAAGCGCTATTTGCTGTTAAACCACACCCAGGCCAGCAGCAAGTTGCTGCATGGCTACGTGATGACTTACAAGCGGATCGTCCGCCACGTAATAGTGATCGCCTACAAGATCGTTACTCACTGCGTTGTGCACCGCACGTTATCGGTGTCGTTCAAGACTCTCTGCCTTGGCTACGCCAAATGATTGAGAACGAACTCAACAGCGCTAACGATAACCCAATTATCGATGGCGACAATGAGCGCGTACTGCACGGTGGACACTTCTATGGTGGCCATATCGCAATGGCAATGGATACACTAAAAACAGCGGTAGCCAACCTTGCAGACCTACTTGATCGCCAAATGGCACAGCTAATGGATTACAAGTTCAACAACGGCTTACCATTTAACCTAACGGGTGCTGAAGGCGAACGTAAACCAATCAACCACGGTTTCAAAGCGGTACAGATTGGCGTTTCAGCTTGGACAGCAGAAGCATTGAAACACACCATGCCAGCAAGCGTGTTCTCTCGTTCAACCGAGTGTCACAACCAAGACAAAGTCAGTATGGGCACCATTGCAGCTCGTGACTGCTTACGCGTTCTTGAACTGACTGAACAAGTAGCGGCAGCGTCACTTCTGGCAGGTACACAAGCGCTTGAGCTTCGTAAACGCCACAATGAGCTTGATGAGCACCACATGAGTGAAAACCTAAAGCACATTCGCGACGAAGTACTCAAAGAGTTTGAATTTATCGTTGAAGATCGACCACTTGAAGGCGATCTACGCCACTTCATTGCTCGTATTCAAAGTCAGCACTGGTCACTTTACTCATAGAGTAGCTAACTTCATAAAGTAGCTAAACTCATAAAGTAGCCAACCCTTTACGCAATATTGTTGAGAACGATTTATGTCTGAAATCCTTCATCCATTACAATCAGAGGTGACGCTTATCACCTCATTCCAAGATGCCGACCCAATGGGCGTCATCTATCACGGCAACTACTTCCGATTTTTTGAAGAAGTAAGACGCATCATGATGGATAAGATTGAGTACAACTACCATGAGATGAAGGATTCTGGCTACATGTGGCCGATCATCGACACGCGCGTAAAGTACATCAAAGCGATACCGTTTAATCATCAGATCAAAGTATCCGCTAAGTTAACTGAGTGGGAAAACCGCTTGCGTGTTGACTACGAAATTCACGATGCCAACACAGGTGCTCGCATGACACGCGCTCACACCATGCAGGTTGCGGTAACCATTGAAGAGCAAGAGATGTGTTTTGCTTCACCGAAGGTGTTTACCGATAAAGTCGAGCACTGGCACCAGTTTGGCTGCTTACCCCAATCAACTGAGCAGCAACCAAGCGACCAACAATCAGACCAACCTCAAGTATCTAACACACAGCAGCAGGTGAAACATGAGTCTGTTTAAGCGTGGGCGTAAGCAAATCAGCGTCGCACTGCTGGGGCTTGCCTCAATGATGGCGAGTCACTTCGCTGGCGCTAGCGAGAACACGATTGCTGTCGGTTCTATTTCAGAGCTACAAACCGTGTTAAGCGAAAATAGTATCGTTCGTGGTGAGTTCACTCAAACACGTAACATGGAAATGTTCGCTCAGCCTCTAATATCACAAGGTACTTTCCTGTTAGACAAGTCGAATGGTTTGCTTTGGACACAAGCGACACCCTTTCCTGTGAGCTTGGTGCTCACGGATAACAAACTGAGCCAAAGGTTTGCCGATCAACCCGCTAAAATCATCACCGACAAAGAAAACCCAATGGCGTTTTATTTCAGCCATATCTTCTTGTCAGTGTTTCACGGCGACACGCAAAAACTTCAAGAGCAATTCTCACTGTCATTTGAACCAACGACTGCGAAAAATTCTGATGAAAGTGCAAACTCAAGTTCAGAAGACACACGATGGACACTCACTCTAAAGCCAAAGAATGCACCAATGAACGCGGTGTTTGAAGCCATCACACTGCAAGGACAAGGTGACATTGAACGCATCGAACTTAGAGAAGTTCGTGGGGACAGCACTGTGATCGAATTTAGCCAATTAAGCCATCTACCGGAAGTATTATCAGATGCTGAAGCGCAACAATTCCAATTCTAGCCTAGCCCTTGCTTGGCTTGTTGTCGTAATGCTATTTAGCGGATTGTTGATTAAACAATTCGCTTTTTCTTCGTCAGTACCCATTGAAAGCAACATCATGAAATTGCTGCCAGAAAACCAGCAAGACCCTATGGTAGAGCAAGCCTTTCAGCAAATATCCAGCTCGATGAGTGAGCAAGTGGTGTTTATCATAAGTGCCTCCGACGTCGAACAAGCCATGACAGCGACTGACGCTTTTGAAAAAAAACTTAACCAAAGAGCTTTCTCAAATCAGCCAACTCTATTTAAGCAAGTTCAAGGCAAAATCAACGCCAGTACTCAAAGCCAGTGGAGCGATTTCTATTTTCGTCACCGAGCTCAACTTCTAACCCAACAACAAAAAGAGACGCTGACCCACTCGCCGGATTCGCGAGCTCAATATGTCATTCAGTCTCTGTACAATCCGTTCTCAGGCGTCACTGCAGCAGAGCTATCTCTCGACCCATTTCTGCTATTTCGCGACTACATCAGCGCTGTTGGCGTTCAATCAAGTAACTTTGTTCTGAAAGAAGGCTACCTCACAGCCCAGTCTAATGAGCAAACTCATATTTTGGTGACAGCGACTCTGGCAGGTTCGCCTTATAGTTTAGCGATTCAAGAGCAGCTTCCAGACCTTGATTCAATTGAGCGCCAGATCGAAACGGAGTTTGGTGTCAAAGTGCAGCATACCGGTGTGGTGTTCTACGCCAATTACGGTACCGAAAGTGCGAAATCAGAAATCAGTACCATTGGTTTGGGCTCATTGGCCGGTGTAATTTTATTGGTGTGGCTGACATTTCGTAGCGCCCTCCCACTTGCCTTGTCTTTGCTTTCAATCAGTACCGGATTATTGGTCGCGTTGGCAAGCACCGTCGCTATCTTCGGCAAGGTTCACCTGTTTAGTTTGGTGTTCGGTGCCAGCTTAATTGGCGTATCCATCGACTACTCTTTCCATTACCTAACCGATCGTTTGGCGGCTGGTAATCAATGGCAAAGCGACAAAGGGTTGAAACATATTATCGTTGCGATCACCTTGGGTCTGATCACCAGCTTGATTGGCTACCTAGGTCTGTTGGTGGCACCTTTCCCGGGATTGCAGCAACTGGCTCTGTTTTCGTCGATTGGACTGATCGCAGCTTACGCCAGTGTGGTGTGTTGGTATCCGGTTTTAGCGGCAAAACCAAGCCAAGAACGCCCTCTTCCCTTATCGAAGCTTTGGCATACTTGGTTAAGCCTCTGGAGCAACCAAAAATTTAGAATTGGCTTACCATTAATAGTGACTGTCGTTAGCTTGATGTCACTCAGCCAAATTCGCTACGACGACGATATTCGTCAACTTCAAGCGATGCCTGATCAACTCAAACAGCAAGAACAAGCCATTACTGAGATATCAGGATTAGGCAGTGGTCAAAATATGCTTTTGGTGACTGCCAATAGCGACCAAAAGCTACTTAAAAAACTGGCTGAAATCACCACGAGCTTAGATTCTTTGGTCGATAGCCAGGGTATCTCTGGATATCGCAGCATCAATCAACAGTTGTTAAGCAAACAACAACAGCATGATAACTATCAATTGGTTGAACAACTCTATAGCCAGCAAAGCCATATCTTACAGAACACTCTTGGTTGGCCTAGCTTTCCTGAGTTACCTAAGTTCGAGGAAATCACGGTATCTGGATTTTTAGAATCACCAGTGTCAGAACCTGTTCGACCACTTTGGTTAAAGCCGATCGACGGGCAAGCCGCGTCGGTCATTTTGATCAAAGACGTCACAGATTCAGAACAGTTCTCTCAATGGCTCGATTCAAGCTTTGCTCAGCAACAAGGTGTTAAATACCTTAATAAAGCCGATGAAATCTCCGCTCTCTTTGCGGAATACAGAGTCAAGATCACCGAGCTATTATTGATTGCTTTGGCCGCTATTGGGATGGTGTTAGGTTGGCGCTACGGTGTGAAGCAAAGCCTGTTAATGCTGTTGCCATCGTTAATTGCCGGAGTCGCTGGTTTAGCGATCACGGGCATTTTAGGCTCAACGTTAAACCTGTTTAATCTGCTGGGCTTGATTCTGATTTTAGGGATTGGTATCGACTATACCTTGTTCTTTGCTGAGCAGAAGAAGTCACTGAGTACGTTATTGGCGATTACCCTATCGGGTCTCACGACATTGCTTTCATTTGGCCTTCTGTCACTGAGTCAAACTCATGCCATTCATAGCTTCGGTGTTACCGTCCTAACTGGTATTTTCGTCGCGTGGTTGCTTTCTCCACTTGCAATCAACAACCAACTAGCAGCGGAAAAATCAAACTCTCGAGAGGCTTTTAGATGAACAAAACAATCAAGGTAGCGCTCGCCGTTGGATTGAGCTTATTACTCAGCGCTTGTTCGATGGTGTCTCAACAGCCTACAGGCGCAAGTGTCGCAATCGACAAAGATACCGAGCTAGCCTTACCGCAGCCTGCTGAACTGGGATACTCATTAACGGCCAGTCAGTTAATTAGCGCTACGTGGGAAAATGATACACAGCAACTGCCTGTTCAAGTCGAAGTCACATCAGATAAAGTCGTGTTGGCGGGTTTTTCCTCTTGGGGAACGCGCATCTTATCGCTGCAATACCAGAACCAAGCCGTTGAAACTCAAGTTCTGTCCGGTCTTGGCACAACCCTGCCGCAACCTGAGCAGGTGTTATTTAATCTAATGCTGACTCTATGGCCAATTGAAGCATGGGCTCAGCCTCTGCAAGGCATCGGTTGGCATTTGGTCGATACAGACAACAGCCGCACCGTGTTTGATGAAAACCAACAGGCAATCATTGAAATTGATTACCAAGCGAAGCCCGGAGCACACAAAACCACGGGCAATATTGTTTTCAAGCATTTGATTCAAGGCTACACCATCACCATTCAAACGTTGAACTCAACGATTGTCGATAACCCAAGTAAGAGCTGAACATTATGCCTATTTATATCCAAGATTGTGGTTTCCACTCCGCATTAGGCTCAAGCGTTGCTGACATTCATGGCTGCCTCAAAGGCGAGCATGAATCAAACATGGTTGAAGTAAGCGATATGTTGAATGACGGTAAGCACACTATCGTCGGTAAGGTGGCTGGCGAATTGCCAGAAACCCCATCAGAACAAGCGCATTACGCCACTCGCAACAATCAACTGGCGTTATCCGCTCTTAATCAAATCAAAGACTCTATCGAGCAAGCAAAATCACAATTTGGCGCAGATAGAATTGCTGTAGTTATCGGCACAAGCACCTCAGGTATCTCAGACGGCGAAGCGGCATTCAAACATAAACTGGCACATGGTGAGTTTCCTGAGCATTACCATTACTCGAAACAAGAATTAGGCAATACCTCTGAATTTGTTAGCCAACACTGTGCATTAACAGGACCAAGCTACGCGATATCAACCGCTTGCTCGTCCAGTGGCCGTGTATTTCTGACCGCACAACGTTTGTTAGATTCTGGAATGGCTGATGTCGTGTTGGTTGGAGGTGTCGACACCTTATGTAAGCTGACGCTCAATGGTTTTCATGGTCTTGAAGCACTTTCAACCACACATTGTAAGCCATTTAGTGCAACCCGAGATGGTATCAATATCGGAGAAGCAGCAGCATTTATGTTGCTCAGCAAGGCAAAGCTAGTCGGTGTTAATACAACGCAAGACACATCGAACATTGCCTTGTTAGGCTGTGGTGACAGCTCTGATGCGCACCATATTTCAGCGCCTCACCCTGAAGGGAATGGTGCGGAGCAAGCGATGATAAAAGCGTTAGATTCTGCTCAGTTACAAGCTGAAGACATCGGTTATATCAATGCTCATGGCACCGCAACGCCACTCAATGATTCAATGGAAAGCAAAGCCATTCATCGTATTTTTGCAAACAAGGTTCCCGTCAGTTCCACCAAGCCTCTTACCGGGCATACTCTGGGAGCCGCAAGTGCAATAGAGGCTGCTATAGCATGGCATATTTTAAAATATGACTTACCGCTTCCCTTACAAAAATGTCAGGATAAAGCTGAAGATATTGAGATTGATTTGGTAAACTGTTCCCAGAAACTTAAAGTAAAGAACATCTTAAGCAACTCTTTCGCTTTTGGTGGCAACAACATTAGCCTGATTTTTGGTGTAGTAAATGACTGATATCCCTTCTGTAGACCAACTTCTCCCACATGATGATCCGATGATATTAATCGATCGTGCTATCAACGTAGAGGCGTTGTCGATTCACTGTCAGGTCGATATTGGTGCTCATAACCTGTTCTTTAATGCCGAATCTCAAACCGTACCAGCGTATGTCGGTATTGAGTTTATGGCTCAGTCTGTAGCGGCATGGTCTGGATACCATGCGCTGAAAAACGGCACGACTCCTCCAATCGGCTTCTTACTCGGTTCTCGTCGCTACAAGTCACTGTGTGATGAGTTCACTCAAGGTCAGACCCTTGATATCTACGCCGAGCAACTGATGGAAGACAGTGGCATGGCCGTGTTTACCGCCCGAGTAGAAGACCAAGGTGAGTTAGTGGCTCAATGCCAACTCAACGTCTACGTGCCGACCGAACAAAAATTACAAGAAATGAAAACTAGGAGCCCATCATGAGCCGTCAGGTTTTAGTCACAGGTGCCAGCAAAGGCATTGGTAAAGCGATCGCTATTCAACTCGCGAAAGACGGATTTGAAATCGCCGTTCATTACATGGGTGACAAGCAAGGTGCTGAAGACACATTAAAGTCGATCACTGAGCTTGGTGGCGCAGGACGTCTTATCCAATTTGATATCAGCAATCGCAGCGAGTGTCGCGAAACGCTTGAGTCAGATATTACCGAGCACGGCGCTTACTATGGTGTTGTAAATAATGCTGGTATTACTCGTGACACGGCATTCCCAGCTATGACTGAAGAAGAGTGGGATGGTGTTATCCATACCAACCTCGACAGCTTCTACAACGTACTTCACCCGTGCGTGATGCCAATGGTTCAAAAACGCAAAGGCGGTCGAATCGTTACTTTGGCTTCTGTATCGGGCATCATGGGCAACCGCGGTCAAACTAACTATGCGGCGGCAAAAGCGGGCGTGATTGGCGCGACTAAGTCTCTGGCTTTAGAACTCGCAAAACGCAAGATCACAGTAAACTGTGTCGCTCCGGGGTTAATCGATACTGGCATGGTTGATGAGCACGTGAAAGATCATGCGCTTCCTCAAGTGCCACTGCGACGTATGGGTGAGCCTGAAGAAGTAGCAGGCCTTGTGAGTTATCTAATGTCTGATATTGCAGGCTACGTTACTCGCCAAGTGATTTCAGTCAATGGAGGCTTAGTATGACCCGCCGCGTTGTTGTAACTGGCATGTCTGGTGTTACTGCCTTTGGTAATGATTGGCAGCATATCGAACCAAAACTAAAAGCCTGTGAAAATGCCACTCAATATATGCCAAGTTTTGAGCAATATGATGGTCTCAACACTAAGCTTGCTGCGCCTATTGATGATTTCCAATTACCAAAACACTACAAGCGTAAGCAAGTACGTGGCATGGGACGTGTGTCTCGCCTAGCCACTGTTGCGACAGAAAATGCACTGGAGCAAGCAGGGCTGATTGGCCACGACGTTTTGACTAACGGCGAAACAGGCATTGCCTACGGCTCTTCCACCGGCAGTACTGATGCCGTTGGTGCATTTGGTGTGATGCTCAACGAGAAGTCGACACGTGCGATCACCGCAACAACTTACGTGCAAATGATGCCACACACCGCTGCGGTAAACGTAGGACTGTTCTTTGGCCTACGCGGCCGCGTGATTCCCACCAGCAGTGCCTGTACTTCAGGAAGCCAAGCCATTGGTTACGCCTATGAAGCAATTAAACACGGCTACCAAACCGTGATGGTTGCCGGTGGCGGTGAAGAGCTATGCCCAACTGAGTCTGCCGTTTTCGATACCCTTTTTGCTACCAGTTTAAAAAACGACACACCCAAGAAATCCCCTAGCCCATACGACAGCGAGCGTGATGGCTTAGTTATCGGTGAAGGCGCAGGTACACTTATTCTTGAAGAGTATGAACATGCTGTTGCTCGTGGCGCAAAAATCTACGCTGAGATCATCGGTTTTGCCAGCAACTGCGATGCCGCTCATGTGACCCAACCTCAGATGGAAACCATGCAAATTTGTATGGAAAAAGCGCTAAAAGATGCTCAACTTCCGGCTGAAAAGATTGGCTATGTTTCTGCGCACGGTACCGCGACTGAAAAAGGCGATATTGCGGAAAGTAACGCGACCGCGAATATCTTTGGCGAAGTGCCAATCAGTTCATTAAAAAGCTACTTTGGTCATACGCTTGGCGCGTGTGGTGCGATTGAAGCTTGGTTAAGCCTAGAGATGATGCATTCAGGTTGGTTCAGCCCAACATTGAATCTTGAGAATATCGACGAACAGTGCGGCAAGCTCGATTACATCACAGGCTCAGGTCGTGAATTGGATGTTGAATATCTGATGAGCAACAACTTTGCCTTTGGCGGAATCAACACCTCCATCATCTTCAAAAAGATTTAAGTCTATTTATTAGCTAAAACTCGAGACAAATAAAAAGGGTCAGTAACCAAGTTACTGACCCTTTTTTTGAATCTAGCAATCGCTCAATTAAGCGTTAGCTTCACGCTCTGCGATGAACTCAAGAGCCATTTTGATGCGAGCGATTACGCGCTCTTTACCAACAAGCTCCATCACAGCATCAACAGAAGGAGACTGACCACCGCCTGTTACTGCTACGCGAAGTGGCATACCGATTTTACCCATGCCGATCTCTAGCTCTTCACATACCGCTGCAATCACACCATCTTTGATGTTTACAGTAGTGAAATATTCAAGTGCTTCAACCTTAGCAAGAGCAAGCTCTAGTGGGCCTTTAGCAACACCACGTAGGTGCTTCTTAGCCGCGCCAGCTTCAAACTCAGAGAAATCTTCGTAGAAGTAACGAGATTGCTCAGCAAGTTCGATAAGCGTGTTGCAACGCTCGCCAACTAGCGTGATCACTTCAGTGATAGCAGGGCCTTTTGTTGTATCGATCTTCTGTGCGTCTAGGTGCCATTGCAGGTATTTTGCAACGTACTCAGGTTCAGAAGTCTTGATGTAGTGGTTGTTCAACCAAAGTAGCTTTTCAGTGTTGAATGCAGATGCAGACTTGCTGATTGCTTTAAGGCTGAAGAACTCAATCATCTCTTCTTGAGAGAAGATCTCTTGGTCACCGTGAGACCAACCTAAACGAACTAGGTAGTTGTTCAGTGCATTTGGTAGGTAACCTTCGTCGCGGTATTGCATTACAGAAACAGCACCGTGACGCTTAGAAAGTTTCGCACCGTCATCACCAAGAATCATTGCACAGTGAGCGAAAGTTGGAACTGGCGCGCCTAGTGCTTCGTAGATGTTGATTTGACGAGGTGTGTTGTTGATGTGGTCTTCACCACGAACAACGTGTGTAATACCCATATCCCAGTCATCCACTACAACCACGAAGTTGTAAGTTGGAGCACCATCTGTACGACGAATGATTAGGTCATCAAGTTGGCTGTTAGAAATTTCAATTCGACCACGAATTTGGTCATCAAATACTACGCTGCCTTCTTTTGGGTTACGGAAACGGATAACGCACGCATCACCTTCTTTTGCTGCTTCGTTTGCTGCAACAATTTTCGGGTGGTTCGCATCGTAACGAGCCATTTCCTTGTTTTCTTCTTGCTCTGTACGAATTTCGTCAAGCAGCTCTTTAGACGCGTAGCATTTGAATGCTTTGTCTTCAGCAAGTAGCTTATCAACCATTTCGTTGTAACGGTCAAAACGCTTAGATTGGTAGTAAGGACCTTCATCCCATTCCATACCCATCCATTGCATGCCTTCTAGAATTGCATCAACCGCTTCTTGAGAGTTACGCTCAAGGTCCGTGTCTTCGATACGTAGAACGAATTCACCACCTTGGTTCTTAGCGAATAGCCAAGAGTAAAGTGCAGTACGTGCACCACCAACGTGAAGATAGCCAGTTGGGCTAGGAGCAAAACGAGTTTTAACCGTCATTTAAATACCTTGATTATGTAGGTGATTCTTTTAGTGGGGTCTAATACAAAGTCTGTAATAGCCAAATATCACTAAATTTTGGGCGCTATTTTATCACCACCGCTTAAATCTACAATCAGTAGTGAATGATTAATGCGCGGTTCTTGTGCGAAAGCCACTGTAGAAAGGCCAAATGCAGCTTCGATGTAGCAAATCTATAGCCTGAGCCAATAAATTATAGCCACGCTTTTCTTTACCTCCCGCTTATTTCACCAAAGTAACCCACCCTTTCATATGCCACTAAGATCAAATTCTTGAATTTATGTTTGACCTTACCCTTACGGGAAGGTTTATGTTAGGCGTAGATGAGAATTGGAGTATCGATATGAACCATTACACAACCGCGCTCAACGGCCTAAATTGCATGGGTTGTGCGAAGAAAGTTCGCACACTGTTTGGCGAACTCGACAATACGACGATCAATGATATATCGCCGACATACATCGATATTTCGACTCCAATTAATTACGTTCAACTCAACGAACAGTTGGCGACGCTTGGTTATAGCATGGGCAATAAACTGCACCTTTCGTTATCCGGTCTTAGCTGCGGTAAGTGCGTGAACAAGCTGACTCAAGCACTTGAACAAACCGAGCAAACCTCAGACCTAGAAATCAGCAAACATGAATTGTCCTTGGTTACTCTGCTTTCAGAATCCGAGCTTATTGAGTTGATCGAAAGCGTGGGTTATCACGCGGCTCCCTACTCTGAAGTTAATGAGCCTTTATCTAATTCAGATTTAGATTCAGAAGACGATAAAAAAACAGCGCCAGTGGAGCCGACACAAGATAAACCTGCTGCTAGCCAATATACCTATCACCTTGTTCTTGAGGGAATGACGTGTGCGAGTTGTGTTTCTTCGGTAGAGAAAGCACTGAAAAAGAATGAGTTCGTCGACCAAGCTCAGATCAATCTCGCAGAACAGACAGCCTTAGTTTTCACCTCTAAAACACGGGACGTCATCGAAAGCGCTCTCATAGAATCCGTGAAAGCCGCAGGGTATGGCGCCGAGTTTGTCGACGATGCGGCGACTCAACAACAAAAACAGCAAGAGCAACAACTTCGTACCCAAAAAGCTTTCCTAAAGAATTCAGTAAGCGCGCTGCTTATCGGTGCTCCACTGATGGCGTGGGGTCTGTTTGGTGGCAGCATGACTATTGCTACATTTAACGACCAATTGGCTTGGGGATTGGTCGGAGTCGTCTGTTTAATACTGCTTGCGACCTCAGGACGCAGCTTCTTCACTAACGCTTGGCAATCACTGATGCACAAGCGTGCAACGATGGATACGTTAGTTGCTTTAGGCACTGGCGCCGCATGGTTCTATTCAATGTTGGTTGTGCTAATTCCATCATGGTTCCCAGAACCATCGCGCCATGTCTATTTTGAAGCGAGCGCCATGATTGTTGGCCTTATTTCTTTGGGTCACTACATTGAAGCCAAAGCCAAGGCACGCACCACCAAATCTTTGCAGGCACTGATTAATTTACAACCTCAAAAAGCCGTGGTTATCGTCGATGGTAAAGAACAAACCATCGCCGTCGAAGCTATTCAAGTCGGTATGCAAGTACGAGTGAAACCGGGAGAAAAAGTCCCTGTCGATGGTGTCGTGGTATCTGGCGAATCTTATATCGATGAGTCGATGCTGACTGGCGAACCGCTTCCTAACGTTAAATCGATTAATGATGGCGTTTCAGCAGGTACCATCAATGGTGATGGCAGCCTGATCATTGAAGCCACGGGAATTGGCTCAAGCACCATGTTGGCTCGAATCATTCAGATGGTTCGCCAAGCACAAAGCAGCAAGCCTGCGATTGCTAAGCTCGCTGACTCTATCTCTGCCGTTTTCGTCCCTGTTGTGGTCGCGATCGCAGCAACTGCTGCCTTAGTTTGGTTCTTTGTTGGCCCACAACCGAGTGCCAGTTATATGCTCGTGGTATCAACAACAGTGCTGATCATCGCCTGCCCATGCGCATTGGGCTTAGCGACACCACTCTCGATTACTGTCGGCGTAGGTAAAGCGGCTGAGTTTGGCGTTCTGATCAAAGATGCCGATGTGTTGCAATCAGCCAGCAAAATTGATGCTGTCATGTTTGATAAAACCGGCACCCTAACTCAAGGTAAGCCAACCGTTCAGCAGGCCTATTATGGCGATTTATCAGAGCAAGAGCTGCTAGCTTACGCTTATTCGGTAGAGGTAGGGTCAGAACACCCATTAGCGAAAGCCGTTTGCCAATATGCAGAGAACTTACAAGTTTCAGCGCTACCCCACAGCGAGTTCGAAAACCAACGAGGGCTTGGAGTACAAGCAATAATTAACGGCAAGAACGTTCAAGTAGGCTCACTTAAGTACCTCACCCAACTCAGCATCAATACAGACATTGGCGCCGACTTTATCGAGCTTTGTCGTACACAAGCATGGACCCCCATCTTCGTTGTAATCGATCAAAAACTGGAAGGCATATTTGGCATTTCAGACGCATTAAAAATAGATAGTAAACAAGCCATTGCTCAACTAAAATCCGCCGGAATTCACACCGTGCTATTAACGGGCGACAACGACTCTGTTGCTCAAGCAATAGGTAAAAGCGTCGGTATCGATGAGGTTATCTCGGAAGTACTACCAGAGCAGAAAGCTCAACACATTGTTCAGCTGCAACAGCAATATAAGAGTGTTGCCATGGTCGGAGACGGTATTAACGACGCGCCTGCACTTGCTCAAGCAGATATAGGCATAGCAATGGGTAGCGGCAGCGATGTGGCGATTGAAAGTGCGCAAATGACACTACTCAACTCGTCGCCCTTATCCGTCAGTAACGCGATAGAGCTGTCCCAAGCAACCGTGAGAAACATGAAGCAAAACCTCTTTGGTGCCTTTATCTATAATTCACTTGGTATTCCAATTGCGGCTGGTGTGCTCTACCCATTCTTTGGATTTTTACTTAGCCCTGTCGTTGCAGGCGCTGCGATGGCGATGTCATCAATCACCGTAGTCAGCAATGCCAACAGATTAAGACTGTTCAAACCCACTCATTCTAATATCAACAAAAACCATATTCATGAGGTTAACCATGATTCGTAAAATTATGACTCTTACTGCACTCGCTGCAATTTCAGGACAAGCTCTCGCTACTGATGTTCTGAACCATAAGTCTCCATACTGTGGCTGCTGCACAGAGTGGACAGAACACATGCAAGACGCAGGTTTCGATGTCACAGAGAAACTCCATGATGACATGAATCCTATCAAGCAGAAGTTAGGAGTAACGCCAGAGCTGGCTTCTTGCCATACGGCAGAGATCGACGGTTACGTATTTGAAGGACACATTCCAGCAGAGGACGTGAAAGCCTTTTTAGAAAACCCACCACGCAATGCGATTGGCTTGGCGGTTCCAGGCATGCCAATGGGCTCGCCGGGCATGGAGTATGGCGATAAGAAAGACGAGTATTCTGTTTATGCGTTTAACGAGAAAGGTCAGGTGTTTGAATACCGTCATTACAACGGAAAATAGAGCGTAAATAGACCTGCGAACAGCAATAAAAATAGAGCCTAGCATTAAGCAAACCCAAGACTGTGGTTTACTTGCTAGGCTCTTTGCTTTTGGACAGTAAAGCAAATCTTGTCGCGGTACCAACCGGGCTGTTAGTACCGCTATGTTCCCCTCGCTAATTAGCTAAGAAGTTATTCAACAAAAAAGCTATTTAACAAAAAAGCTCACTCGGCTAATAATCTAATCGACTAAACGCCAAGTGAATCAACTTAGAAGCCGTAAGAAGCACCGAATACGAATGCGTTGTTCTGCTTAGAGTCGCCGTTTGCGAAATCTACACCGTTAGCTTGGCTACGGAACTCAAAGTAAGGTTGAACGCCTTGACGAGTCCATGTTGCACGTAACTCGTGGTCCATTGCTTCAGCTTCGATCATGTATACGTTGTTGTAGCTAAGCGCTAAGTCAGCATTCACTGTGTAAGCAATGCGGTTATCCATGCGGTAGTCAGTGTCAGCATCAGCAGAAGTATCATCGATGTGTGCACGAGTACGGTTGCTAATAGAGATACCGTTATCGAAGTTGTAACCGATCTTAACTAGTGGACGGAACTGAATGCTCTCACCCGCAGAGAATAGATGTTGGTAACCCGCAGCAACCCATAGGTTGTCAGTAATGTTGAAAGATTGCTCACCACCAACAGTGATGCCAGGAGTAGTATTACCTGCAC
This sequence comes from Vibrio sp. QJM3NY_15, assembly GCF_057785995.1. Taxonomy (NCBI): domain Bacteria; kingdom Pseudomonadati; phylum Pseudomonadota; class Gammaproteobacteria; order Vibrionales; family Vibrionaceae; genus Vibrio; species Vibrio sp. QJM3NY_15. Next base: position 831,433 of record NZ_CM173517.1, on the reverse strand, counting down.
CGCCATTTTCAGACTCAAGTTTACCCAGTTGGATGCCGTCGAACTCAGAGTAAACCGTGAAGCCGCCTAGAGAGTTGTCAAACGTGTGACCCGCTTCTAGCGTAGAAGTCATGTCAGAACCGTGGATACGGCCGTCATCGTGAATTTGGATATTACCTGTTACGTAAGAAGAACCAGCGAAAGCACTAGAAGCGAAAGCAAGAGAAAGAGCACTTAGAGCGATAATTTTTTTCATAGTAAACTGCCTTAGTTTGATTTTTTCAGCGGCATATCTTCGGTACATCATTCACCTTCACCGCTTGAGTAGTTGGTAGCCTCCCTGGCATGAAATCTATGTTGCTCGAATTAATTTACGTTTCAAAATAAAAGAACAAGCAGAGTGATCTCTCTCACTATCAAAAAAGAACAAGTTATTTAACACATTAAAATCAGCCACTTAAAAACATAAAAATTGATAAAAAACTCAAGACGCAAAAACGTACAGATCAAGATCACATTATTTTACGACGCAAAATTAGATTCGGTTAGTTCAATCACATTTGATTTAGAGTTTTTTATAGGGGACTTATTTTTTGAAGAGAATAATGAGAAGCCCGTCACTTTTGCGACGAAACTCACTTTATGTGCATTGTTAACGATATAAACAAAGACGGTTTCTATATGTTTCTGTTTAAGAGAAAGACTTAACTCGCCTTAAACAAAAAGAGCTCCCACTTTTACCTTGAGTAAGATAATAACGAGGGAGCTCTTCTATTAATGTTGCTTATCGATTATTTAATTGACGTTACTCGGCTTACTTTCTCGCCACTTTCAGAGATAGAGCGGATGTAAGTTTCGCCTGACACCGAAGGACGTTGTTGCTCATCGTACGTTAACCAGTTTTCACCATCAGCAGAGTATTGCAGCTCTACGCCTGGGAATTGTACGTTCATCGCTAGCTTGCCATCAACAACCTGAGCGCCCGGTACTGGTAGTCGGTAATCAATGCCCGCTTTCTCAAGCTTAGCCAGTTCACGTTGACCAACAATATTCGCGAAGCGATTAAAGTCACTGTTTAAAGACTGCTTGTTTACTAGGTCGGTATCTTGAGAATATTCAACGCCCACTTTGTAGTCGTTTTCCCAATCCGCTCGGTGCCATGCGCGCTCTGCTGCTGCAAGTACGCGAGGGAACACCATGTATTCATACTGCTCGTCGGTACGTACTGTTTCAGACCAAAGCTGTGCAGACAAACCGTAGAAAGGTTTTGCTTCAATCTCGCCTTTACCAGTGAAGCCATTGCCGTCACGGTCTAATGAGGTTTCCGCGTTTTGTGGCATGTTTTCTGGTGCGAAGCCAAACATCTTACGAGTATCCGTTGCGCGCGTTGCCCAGTAGTAACCGCGCTCTGCTGCGTCTACTTCGTATGGCATATCCATGTATACGTAATCTGGGTTAGAGACAATCACGTCATAACCTTTCGCTGACCAGTCGTACACTGATGAAGTACCGCCCCAGTAAAGAACGTCCCAGAAGTTAACGCGAGTCGTTTCAGTAGCGAAGCCAGACTCCCCCTCTTCCACATACTTCAAGCCATCTTGCCAAGCTTGGAAGTGAGGAATGCCTTTGTCTGCAACAATTTTTGATACTTCTTTTGCAAAGTAGCCCGGCAGGTGACCAAAATCACTCACTGAACCATCAGCAATCAAAGACTGACATTGTGGAGACTGTTGGAATGGTTTGTCTTGCTTGTCTAGCTCAATGTTACCTTTCCATGCCACTTTGTCTTGAGCATCAACATCTTGAAAGCCTGCGCCTAGCTTGATGTTTTTCGCTTCATCACCACCAAAATGCCAAGTCGTTAGCGGCATACCCGCTTCATTGTGCATTGCTGCAATTTCAGTAATCACTTTATCAACAAAGCGAGTCGATGATTCCATACATGGGTTGATGAAGCTGTGCTTATCGTAGAACTGAATAGTCGTCACGTTTGAAGTATCTTGTGGATCCATCAAGCGATACTCACTTGCTTCAGCTTCTTTGCCTTCCGCCATTAGGCGAGTGTAACGCGCTTCCATTGATACCACTGCAGAACGAGCGTGTGCTGGCATATCAATTTCTGGAATTACTTCGATGCTGCGCGCTTTTGCGTAACTTAAGATCTCGACGTAATCCGCTTTACTAAAGAAACCAGAGCCAAAGTTGTCTGTTGTTGGACCTGAACCTAGCTGAGGCAGTAAACAGCTTTGCTCTTCCAAATCAAAACAACGATTAGACCCTACATCCGTTAGCTCTGGTAAACCTGGGATTTCTAAACGCCAACCTTCATCATCCGTTAAGTGAAGGTGAAGTTTATTCATCTTGTATGCAGCCATTTGATCTAGCGTCGCTAGGATGGCATCTTTTGAGTGGAAGTTTCGAGCAACATCCACCATCACACCACGGTAATCAAAACGTGGTGCATCTTTGATCGACAGTTGTGGTAGTGATTCAGCGTTCTGACTGTCTATTAGGCCAAAAATAGACTGAACTGCGTAGAAAGCACCTGTTTTATCAAACGCTTTAATCGCAATCCCCTCTTCCGAGATGCTTAGTTCATAAGCGCCAGATTTTGCTAAATCACCCGTAAACTGAGTAGGAACAACGGCAACACTAACAGGTAGGTCGCCACTCACATCTACGTTTACCACATCTGCACGTTCTTCAATTGCAGCGAACTGCTCAGCATCAAATGCCTCTTTCGGTAATGCAATACCACCAGCAATGCTCACTGAACCTTCACCCGCTTCTACCAACATTGGGGTTGGTAAAAGCGTTGTTGAAACGTCTTGCGTTGCTAGATCAGCATTCTTTTCAAAGCGAGTAACCGCGGTTGCCATGACATTATTATCATCAGGTGTACGCTTAAGGTTGTTTCCTTCCAAACCTGTTACGAACGACGCGACATCTTCAGTATTCAATGAAGCAATCATCTTAGGTTCTGCGTTTGGCGCAGTTACGAATGCACCCGGCATAAAGTCAGTATCAAACAGTTGCCAGTACTCACTCGTTAACGGAAGAATCACTTCTTCACCAGCGGCAAAACCATCGAACTTATCTGTAGGTTCTAGCTTGTGTAGGTCACCCGTTACACGAGTGATTTTAAATTGCTCGTTATCAACATCTAAAATAAGGCGAATACTGTGGAAGTAGATAGTCCAATCTTTCGAATCAATCGCTTCACCGTCATTGGTCAGGGTCATGTTCACTTTATTACATGACGCCCACTCAGCACCTAGCTCCTGACAAGCCATGCCTTCATTCGCACCGTGATTGGTTAGAATTTCATATTGCACATCAAGGTTATCAGCCAGTGCATTAACAACCTGTTGCTCAGGTGCTTGCGTTACAGCACAACCCGTCAAACCAGCCAGTACCGCTACAGATAGTAAGTTTCTCTTCAACATCGTATTCACCCATAAATTTCAAATTGAGTCAGAAGCAAAGTGGAGCGCTTCGAAAGTTAGATAAACTATATGGGCTTATTTTTTACCGTGAATTAAATCAAGTTAATAAAGTGATCAGCTTCAAATCTCAAAATTTGCGATAAAATTAATTACATAAAAATCATTAAGTTAGAATCGACGGCACTTCCGTCAGTTTTATTTTGACGTAAAAATTGAGAAATGAATCACAATCTTTTTAACGGATTTCATAAAATCGTGTTGTTGATAGAGAGAAAGGTTTAAGAGTTTGTTCGTGTTGTTATACTTTTCGTACAAACAACGTGACATCGTTCTCAAAAAAAACCGTCAAAAAACGCCGTCAAAACCCTTTTTAACGAGTTTATTTCTTTCTAAAGGAGCTCTCTTTGCGCACTTCCTTGTACCTTACGTTACTCACTTTCGCCTTTTCAGCAAAGCAAGCGGTCGCCGAACCCCTTTATTGGCAAGCAAAGAAAGAGGATTTGACCCTCACTATCTTAGGTTCTGTGCACGTTGGGGATGAGAGTATGTACCCGCTTCCCGCACAGATCACTGACACGTTAAAACAGAGCGACGGATTAATTGTCGAGACGGATATAAGAAAGACAGAAGGCGTGGTGTATCCCACGACCACAGTGACCACGGGTGATGTATTAAACAAAGAACAAAAACAATTATTAACGAGCATCTCAAAGTCTCTAGATATGCCAACTCAGCAACTACTTAGCTCACCGCCTTGGGCAACCTCTTTATCGATACAGATGCAGCAGTTGAAGAAACTTGGTTACGGTTCAGCTAACGGTGTCGATGCCACACTCGCTTATAAAGCAACCACGCAAGACGTTCCTGCCATCAGTTTAGAGCCTCTACAATTTCAGATAGACCTCATTGCAGGACAAAAAGATTCCGGTAAAGAGTGGTTAGTCAGTAGCCTTGAAGAATTTGACCAAACTGATCGTGTGGTTCATTGCCTAATTGAGAGCTGGAAAGCGGGTGATGTAACCAAACTTGAGGACTTTGCGAAACTGTCTGAAATGCCAACAGAGCTTGAGAAAGCATTCTTGACGGATCGCAACGTCGATTGGGCAAACAAGCTCTCCGCTAATGATTGGAAACTCGACTCAAAGGGACACTACGTGCTGGTCGTCGGTACTTTACACCTGATTGGCGAAGGCAATCTTTTGCAGTTATTGGAAGATAAAGGTTTCAATGTCACTAAACAGTCACAAAGCCAACAAGCTCAGTGTCAGTTCGAGGTTAACGAAGACAGCTAATTAGTAAGAGCATGACCTTTCCTTCATAAAAGCATGCCCTTAATAACAGAATCATTACATTTAATAGCACCATAACGGTGCTATTATCTTTCGCTCTTTTTATATACGGTGTTGTTCTCATGAAACCAGTACTCTTCGCTTTACCTTTAGCCCTCGCGATCCTGATGCCCACGGCAGCGTCTGCCAAAGAAACTTGTACGATAGAACAATTCCAACCAATAGACATTCAGCCTGATACAAAAGGTGGCGTGTTAGATAAAAAAAGCGGACAGTTTTTGATTACTGAGAAGCCACCAATGCGATGCGCGAATATTACATTCACGACGTCTACAACACGCAACCGTATCGCAAGCCAAATGAATAGTAATTTTGAAGCAAGCTTCTACGATGGCCAAACGGGTAACTCTCACTCGGTGACGTTTAACGAAGATGAAGTACAGGCAGGTTACATTCGAATTGGTCCAAATAACCCTGTTGAAGCGTATGTTTGCTTTGTTACCTCAGAGACGCCAATCAAGAACATCACTTGTGATGTGAAATAGAACATTGTTGATAATCAAAAAAAACAGGGCTAAGGGAAAAATCCGTTTTCCGCATAGCCCTATTTTGCTGCTTACTCAGTTGACTAAAGGATGTCAGTGTCCGCGGCTAAGTAGCGGGCGATAATTGGATGTCTGATTGCATTCGGGTCACCTGGTGACCACATTCCACGCTTCATCCCTTTAACGATCAAGTGGATCACAGCCGCATCTATAGCCGACATTACCGCTATGTTAACTGGTTCATTGTGGCTATAACCCATTTCAACTTCGAGTAACTCTTTGTAATCAACGAATCGAAAAGCACCGAAGCCGATTTCATGTGAGGAAATGGTTTTGGATGTGGTAACACTCAATAAAACTTGCCCCGTTCTTACATCGACAGCTCTCAAGTTAACGGTGACTTGGTCGGTTCTATACTGCCCTGAACCACCAATCCCCAAATACTTCGCACCCGCTCCACCAGTAACAATATTAGAGTCATAAGCAACAATACCGCCTTCAATAACGATATTCGCAGAGCTCAACGATGTTAAGTCGGCTCCATGATTGTTCACTACCTTATCTTTTTTCTGAGCAGCACGAATGATCTTACGTTCCGTCAACAAGTTCTGGAGCCCTTCACGCTCTAGAGGAACAAACCACTGGGAATCTATCAATGCCGTGGTCAGTAAAGACGTTCCACCCTGTGGTACCGCTGTCGAAAAGTTACTGTTTGGCTGAGGTTTATACTGTCCCGTTTGATCTCTAAAATCATAAACCGAAACAAGTATTTTACCGCGAGGTTGAGGTAATGAGATCAGGTCCGTATAAGTCGATCCTCTCGGCATCAGCTTTGGCGTTTCAGAAGTCTCTGGAATTTGCATAGAGTAAGTGCACCCTCCCAACACAAAGGTCAAGAAGACGATAATGATCGATTTCATAACACAATCCTTGTGATTAGAGGTCGGGGTTTAATCCAGAGACACTGATTTCTGTCGATTCCCCAGTCTCTTTATCGACGATTTGAACCAACAAAGTCCCGGAATCATCCACAATATTCAGGAAAAAATCATCAGTTTCCAACTGCCCCGTGTTTCCATTACCTACGTCAGCAAGCAATTGGCTAATTAAACGGGACTCTAAACTCGAAGCTAGACGATCTAACGCAGACTCTTGTTCATCAAAGATATCCCTAGCATTAGGGTCTTCAAAATCATTGATGGCATTAGCGTGATTAAAAAGGTGAGAGCTGTTTAAAGCATTTCCGCCAAAACTTGGGTTTACGGGCGTGTAAACTAACTCGCTCGAGTAAACCGAAGGCGAAGCGAGCAACACAATAAGCACAGCCTTTCTGAAAAATATCGACATCCTTGGCTCCTTAAAATTCATCATGGTCTAGATCGTAAGTGTCCTGAAAGATCCGTTCAGCTTGCCATCGGATGATGTAATTCCCAACCACTCGTGTTGCATCGGCAGCGCGTTCTTTCGCTTGTCTACGACCAGGGGACAACGCCGTACGGAAGATAGGTTTTCTAGAGTGTTGAACCTCTATGATGCTTCCTGATAACGCCGTTGGCCTTTCTTTTACCGTCAAATTTTCCTTAAGGTCGGGATAACTATCATTGAGCGATTGCGAGAAGAAAAAATAGAAATCCTCTCCCAACCGCGTAATGGTTCTGTCCACAATGATTCCATCGACTTCACTGAAGTCATTGAATTTTTCCTTAAGATTATTTGTCGAGTCCTCAAGTTTTTGTCCATTTTCTAAAGGAGCAGCATTTTCAAGACCATGACTCTTTTCTTCTGCATGAAGAGCAAAGGAAAGCAGAGTTATTGTAAGCAGCTTGATTTTCATATGTGCTCCCATTCAAAGTCCATTTACAAAATGAGAATGTGATTCGTTGAAACTGAATAAAGCGTAATTCATGCTTACAGTGGCATATATAAACTTTCGAATTAATTACTGAAGGGAATTGATTAACTAAGGTTGGTAGGACTCGGTCAAATACTAATTAAATTTCATATGAACAACTAAATATTTTCAACTTTAAGTTTATAGCTGTTCGTAAATTCAAGGCCTAGGATTTCGATAAGACAAAGGTTCACTCATTCCCTACGCAGTTTATTTTCGTAGGGATCATAATCACGAACACTTTAAGGTAAAGATGATGGTAATTGGGAAAGCATCACTTATCAGCTTAACTTGTTTATATTTTTTATCAGGAGGTTTTAATAATGCTATCGCGTCAGATATAGAAGGGGATTTTTTACATAATGTTAATCAAGATATAGTCAATGATTATAATTATTTAGAAAGCTTCTCTTCTGGAGATTTAGATAATTATTCAGAATTAAATATATCTAATGCTACTGATTCAATAGCAATAATAAAGCAACGCAGTCCTGGTATTACCGCGAACAACAGAGCGAAGATAACGCAAAGCGGAAGTTCTAACTCCGCATACATTGGTCAAACAGGGCGCAATAATACCGCCTTAATAGACCAGAATGGTTCAAATAACGATGCCGCAATTGGGCAACTCGGAGTAAATTCTGAAGCGCTTATTTCCCAAGACGGGAATAACAATTTAGCAGTTATCGGACAAGCTAACTTCTCAAGACAGAGTAGTCAGCTGAGCATTGACCAAAAAGGCAATGGCAATACTGCTTATTTGGTTGGTTCTGGAAGAAGTAATTTAGGAATTTCTCAAGACGGCAACGACTTTGCTTTAGTGAAAGCGTCTAGCTCAATGAGAATCTACATCAATCAAGCAAATTAGCGCGCAGTATGGAAGCTTGATTCAAGTTACTTTGTATTAAGTAACAACAACGTCGACATGGAAATGTATAAGGATACAACTTATGAAACTTACGCAAATTGGAATTATAGTCGGTGCCATTATTGGTTTTAACGCAGCTAACGCAGATCCGCTTCCAACTTCAGCCCCAGAGCCAGGCCCTGGTGTTAAAGAAGGTACGACAGATCTTGGTATTGCAGGCAAAGTAGCAGCCATTGAGCCCTTAGCTATGGATAATACTGCTGTTTGGCAAATGGGTAATGGCGATCAAGCGAATGTGCTTATCAATCAAAATACATCAGGAGTGACAGATGGCCATGTTGCACTCGTGAACACACATGCGAGTTACAAGTCTGATGTAGTAATTGAACAAAGTGGTAACCTCAATGAAGCACATGCCAAAATACGTGGTGTAAGAAATAATGCTCTGATTGATCAAGACGGTTTACACAACCAAGCTAGAGTTAAAGTACAGCGTGGAGGTCGACTAAATGATCTACGTGTCACTCAAATGGGCGATGAAAACATTTCAGTCGTAAAAGCTAAGGGCGGTGCCGACCGAAACGAAGCTGACGTTTATATCAACGGTAACTCCAACACTACTTACACTGAGTTTAGTAATGGCAGTGTAGATAGAAATGACGTTGCTATCGACATTTGGGGTGACGGAAACTATGTCGAGACTATCGTTAATACAGATGTAGGTGGTGGTGACCGAAATGATGTCGATATCGATCTAATGAACAGTAACGATAACCGTATATTTACGTTACAAACGGGCTCTTATTCAAATGCAACTGTTGATTTAACCAACAGTAACATGAACCAACTTATGGTTGAGCAAACTTCTTATGATAATGCCGTTGTTTTAGGTAACGGTGCTAACGGGAACGTTGGTCTTATTTACCAAAACTAATATGAGACTTCATACTTTTATTAAAACGGCGCTGGTCGCCGTTTTATTTATTTCTTATCATTTAAATGGATTTTCTTCCGATTTAAATCCAGTGCAGTGCCAGATAAAAAATAACAACCTTATGCTCACAGTTAATAACAGTATGGTATCTTCATTTACGGTAAGTACCAGAACTGACTCTAGTTTCAAGCAAAATACAAGCAGCGGTACAACGAAATTGATTCTTAACATAAACCAATTCCCTGCAGTTATAAAATTCCATCCAAATAAGGGGGTATGGAAAATCCATAAAGATTGTAAAATCAATCAGATAAAAAATAAAACTCCCTAATCATTCCCCTTCACTTAAAGTATTAATTTACCTTCTGCAATACTATTAAATTAATTACATAATCTTGGTGAATATTTAACCTTGAAAGTTGGCAAAATAACAATACGTGCTATAAACTATATAACCTCTAGTTCAAGTAATGAATTGAGAAAAGGAGTTTCACATGGCTAAGCAGGAGGCTCACAACGCCATTTTACTTGCGGAAAACAATTTACAATCAATACTACTTAAAGAGTCTATCGAGCAGAAAGTTAACTTAAACATAAAACTCATCTCACCCGAAAGGATTAACATTAAATCCTTTAAAAACGAAGACTTAGTACTGATTATTATTGATTTCCCAACGATGAGTAAACAGTACATTGGGAAGTACCAAGAGCTAAGAAATGAAGCAGAAAGTGACGTACATGAAGTGCTACTCAATACACCAAACGACTTTTCACATTCTCAAATGCTTAAATGGCAATACCTCGTCGGTATTTTTTATACTTCAGACACACTTGAAAAGCTTGTGGCTGGCTTTAACTGCATTCTACAGGGTGAAATGTGGGTGAGCAGAAAGTTGATCTATAAATACATCCGGTTTTATAGAGATAGACAATGCGCAAAAACCAGCCCCCACTACCTCAAACTGACAAAACGCGAACAGCAGATAATTAAATTGCTTGGAGATGGGGCGTCTAACACCCAGATAGCTGACACGCTTTACGTTAGTGAGAATACGGTCAAAGCACACCTTCACAATACATTCAAAAAAATCAAAGTGAAGAACCGCTTACAAGCTCTGATTTGGGTGAAGAATAATATTGCAACGAGTGAGTTCGTTTAATCGAAGCAGGTGAAAACCATAATGAGCAAGCCATTGCTCCTCTCTATCATAAGGCGCGCTACGACTTTCTTCAATGCGCTCAGCGGAGAGCCTATTTTTGATGTCATGCCCCCTTAAGCCCTTCTCGCTCACCAGTTAACAACTATCCCTAAATGCAAAACAACCATAGCCCCGTCTATCGCATAACAAGGCTACGGCTTTCTTTAATGTAATCGGTGAAGAGCTTATTTTGAACATCAAGCGAACCCCACTTAGGTTTAAATCCTATTTTCAATACCCTTAAACGACGAAAGCCTGCTCAATGAGCAGGCTTTCCAAATCTTGGTCGGTTAAGCAGGGATTCGACGCGGCTGGGCTTCCATCGGACTGGCGCACCAGCCCCCACCCTCATGTCCCAAACCAAATAGAAACCAAAGGGTTCAAATACAAAAAAGCCGTAGCATTTCTGCTACGGCTTTCTTTAATGTGGTCGGTGAAGAGGGATTCGAACCCCCGACCCTCTGGTCCCAAACCAGATGCGCTACCAAGCTGCGCTATTCACCGAGATATCTAACTGGCTGATTGCCTGTCGATGGAGCGTATAATACGGATTCTGAATTTATCCGCAAGGGCTTTTTTCACTCTTTTTTACAATATCGAATCGTTCGAACAAAAGACGTACAACCTAAGGGCTAATGTGACGAAAAACACACACTCACCAACAAGTATTTAACTTATGAAACAGGATTGATCCAGATCAGTGAATTGATAACGCTACTTAATACACTAGGCCATGTCATATAACTTTGAGGTATACACATGGACTTTTGGCTAGAACTCCTATTTGGTAATGCAGTGGGGCTATCTTCAATGATAGTAATATTCGGGGCTCTGGGTCTCATGATGTTTTATGGAGGCTTCTTCATATACAAAGTTATGACTGAAAAATCTCCTCACTAGTATCGCTCAGCCTAAATCATTTACTTTTAAGTATCATTTCCTTGATAAATAAATGTTAAAACGCTTTGCACCGGAGTTGACTTCTCTTGTCTCCTCCGGTTTTTTCATTTTTAAACCCAGCCACAACTTAGGTATACTTACCCTATCCTTCTACAACTTGAGATGAACACCATGTCTCATGATGACGACTTAGATCTATTCCAAGAAATGATGGGCGATGTGAAACGTATCGACCATGACACCGCTGAGCACCAAAAAGTGCATCGAGTTACCGAGTCTCAACTTGCAAAGCGTGAGGCGGCTATGTGGCTGTCTGAGGACGAAAAAGATTACCTCTCTCTCGACTACTCTCCAATGCTGAAACCTGATGACGTTATTGCGTATAAAAAAGATGGCGTTCAAGAAGGCGTATACAAAAAACTGCGCTTAGGTAAATATCCGATTCAAGCTAAGCTCGATCTCCACAGGAAAACATTGAAAGATGCTCGTAACGAAGTACTTTCATTTTTACGTCAATGTTTAAGAATGGATGTGCGCACCGTCATTATTGTTCACGGTAAAGGCGAGCGCTCAAATCCACCAGCGATGATGAAAAGCTATGTAGCCAATTGGCTATCGCAAATTAATGATGTTCAATGCGTTCACTCAGCACAGCAATTTCATGGTGGCACTGGAGCCGTTTACGTCATGCTCAGAAAGAGTAATGACAAAAAACTAGAGAATAGAGAGCGTCACCAAAAACGTACTCGCTAAATCATCAGAAGCTTAGTGAAAAGAAGGCCATCGTCTTCGAACATTCAGCTAAGCACATTGAACACAACAATTGATATTTAGTGCCGAAAATAGATATTTAGTGCCGAAGCTCATTCTAGGTGTTAAAATTGCCTCAGTTAACGAATTAAAACGTAAAAGCAACTGTCCATAGTTGCTTTTTGTTTATCTATATTTCCGTTGTGAAACGCTAAGAGAATATCATGTCACAAGAATCCCAAGCTAAACGCCTTAATAAATACATCAGTGAAACTGGTTTTTGTTCACGTCGTGAAGCAGACAAATTGATCGATGCAGGCCGAGTTACCATTAATGGCAAGATCCCTGAGATGGGAACGAAAGTATTGCCAGGTGATGATGTTGAGATCGACAACAAGCCAGTACGTTCAAAAGAGAAGCCGATTTACATTGCTCTTAATAAACCAACAGGTATCACCTGTACGACTGAGCGTGATATTCCTGGCAACATCGTCGACTTTATCGGCCACCACAAGCGTATCTTCCCTATTGGTCGCCTAGATAAGCCTTCTGATGGTCTTATCTTTTTGACCAACGATGGCGACATCGTCAATAAGATCTTGCGTGCGGGTAACAATCACGAAAAGGAATACGTGGTTCGTGTAGATAAGCCGATTACGACGGAATTCTTGAAGAAAATGGCTTCTGGTGTCCCTATTTTAGATACCGTTACCTTGCCATGTAATGTCGAGAAAGAGACTAAATTCTCATTCCGAATTACGCTAACTCAAGGCCTTAACCGCCAGATCCGTCGTATGTGTGAAGCGTTAGGCTATGAAGTATTCAAACTACGTCGTGTTCGTATTATGAATATCTCACTTGATGGCATTCCAAACGGAAAGTGGCGCTACCTGAGTGAAGAAGAAATCGCAGAGATATTAGCGATGTGCGAAGGTTCAGTGAGCACTGAAGATGCGTCAAAAATGAACGCGAAAGGTCAACGTATTCGTAAAGCGACTGACGCGAAGTTATTTGATAGCCGTGAGGAAAATCAAACCTCAACAGCGCGCCGTAATCAAAACGAGAACCGTACTCGCACTTACCGTGGTAATAACGCGGATGAATTCCGCCATGCGCCAAACTCGAAGCGTGGTCGTAATTCGTCGAATAGTGAAAGCGGCGGCAACACTGAGAACTGGAAATCGAACTCTCGTTCAGAACGTTCAAATTCAGATCGAAACAGCTCGGATCGCAATCGCACAGACCGCGACAATAACGATCGTAGAAGCGGTAAGCCAGCAAACCGTAGTCAAGATTCAAACAGACCAAATAAACCAGCAGCAAAACGCGTTGGTGGTACATTAGGCCTGAAGAAGTAGTCAGAATCAGTAAGACCAGACACTCGATATAAAAACGCCCGCTAGATTAGTCTAGCGGGCGTTCTTGTTTGTCATTCGATAGTTTTATCATCATGACGACGACAATCTATAAACATAGATCAGCAAACTGACCGCGAGTCAGCATCGCTAAGTCCTTTGGATCTAGCTCGATTTCCAAGCCCCTCTTTCCTGCACTCACACATATCGTTTCAAAATCCGTCGCAGTGGAATGTACAAAGGTAGGCAGTGCTTTCTTTTGACCAAGCGGACTGATTCCACCCACAACATAGCCTGTGGTTTTCTGTGCAATCTCAGGATTGGCCATCTCTGCTTTTTTACCTTTCGCTGCTTTAGCCGCAAGCTTGAGGTTTAACTTCTGGTCAACAGGAATAACAGCTACAGCCAAATCTTTAGCAACACCGTTCAAGCAGAACAACAACGTTTTGAATACACGTTTGGGATCCTGACCCAGAGCTTCAACCGCTTCTAACCCATAATTGGTGTTGTTTGCATCGTGATGATACTGATGCACGGTATGAACGATTTTCTTTTTCTTGGCAAGATTGATTGCAGGGGTCATAACAAATCCAAACGATAGATAAACAAAAAGCGACGCCGAGGCGTCGCTTTAGTTAAATTTATCATGGTGCTAGAGTCAATCTAAATTAGCACCTAGTGATTCAATTAACTGGGTTCAGTTACTTGTAAACCATTTGACCAGACGGTGCGTACTTGTTCACGTCAACTGGGCTATTCGCTTCTAGGTACTCTTTCAGTACTTCAGCATCAACAAAACCAGTATTTACGTAACCAGGGTGGTCAGATAATTTAGGATAACCGTCACCACCAGCCGCGTTGAAGCTTGGCACTGTGAAACGGTATGTTTCGTCTAAACGAAGCTGTTTGCCACCGATGAATACGTTCGATACTTCACCGTTCGTCACTGTCATTGAAATGCCAGCGAACTGAGCGTAAGCACCAGAGTCGATTGGTTTCGTCGCCACAACATTTAAGTAATCTAGAACTTCTTTACCTGTCATGTCTGTGTAAGTCAGGATGTTTGCAAAAGGTTGTACCTTCAGTACATCTTTGTAAGTGACGTTGCCCGCTTCAATTGAGTCACGAACACCACCAGAGTTCATCACAGCGAAGTCTGCTTGTGCACGCTCCATGTGAGAAGTCGCAATCAAACGACCTAGGTTAGTTTGTTGGAAACGAACCACGTTACGATCGCCTTCAAGCTTGCCATTTGTCTCAGCAATTTGAACTTCTAGCTGTGCTTGACCTTGTTCTTGGAAAGGACGTAGGAATTCAAGTAGCTCTGGATCTTGTGCGATTTCATCTTGAATAAGAACGCGTTGCTTCTTACCGTCAATCTTAACTTTCTTCTTAAGGTTAACTGGAACCAGATCGTAGCTCACCATCTCTAGCTCACCGTTACGGAATTCGTAATCAGCACGACCTACGTACTTGCCCCACTCGTGAGCTTGAACGATGTAAGTACCATTCTGTACGTCTGGTTTACACTCATCACCCGGCTTGAAGTTTTTCTTCGCAACGTTAGGGCCTTCCATACATACAGGCTCTTGAGAGTGACCACCAACGATCATGTCTAGGTCGCCTTCGTTTAGGTAACGAGCAAGTGCTACATCACCCGGTGCGTTAACACCACGTTGGCCATTTTCGTAGTGACCCATATGAGTCACAGCGAAGATTAAGTCTGGCTTCTCTGTTTCTTTAAGTTCAGCGATCAGCTTCTTCGCTTCTTCTTTAGGGTCGCGGAAGTCAATGCTCGCGATGAACTCAGGGTTACCGATTTTTGCCGTATCTTCAGTTGTTAGACCGATAACCGCAATCTTGATACCTTGCTTTTCAAACATCTCGTAAGCTTGGAACTTGCGTTCGCCTGTTGCTTTGTCGTAGATGTTTGCAGATAGCATTGGGAAATTAGCCCAGTCGATCTGCTTTTGTAGTACGTCTAAGGAGTTGTCAAACTCGTGGTTACCCAATGCCATTGCATCGTAACCAATTTTATTCATACCTTTGAAATCAGGTTCTGCATCTTGAAGATCTGACTCTGGCACACCAGTATTGATGTCACCACCAGATAGAAGCAACACGCTACCGCCTTCTGCTTCAACTTCAGCACGAAGTTGATCAACAAGCGTTTTACGCGCAGACATGCCGTATTCACCGTATTTGTTCTGCCAAAAACGACCATGGTTGTCGTTAGTATGTAGAACCGTTAGCTTGTAAGTTTCGTCTTGGTTCCAATCATGAGTTGATTGAGACGCACACCCAGCTAGAGTAGCTAGGATTGCAGCACTTAGTGCTGTCTTTAGAATAAGGCGTTGCTTCATTGTCATACCTTTGAACTTTTTAGGGGAATCCACTGCTTTTTATGATCTATTGCGACCCCTTATTTGGAGTTCGAACAATAAGACTTCACATCACTTATCTTAAATTAACATTTCAGATGTAACATGATGATTTCATATTTATGTCGAATTGGTCACGCATAGTTCAGCAGTTAAGTGTAACAAAATTATGAGATTACACTCAAACTTCCCCTGCATCACAAGCAATCGTTTACTTACAAAGTGTGATGAACATCAGTAATTTACTACAAACAGGACTGACCTCACACTCACATACGAGTTTCTTAGGTAACAACCCACCTCGTTAACAACTCTTTAAATGAACGATTTATGTTCGGCTGCTTTTACGAGATTAAAAAAAAACCCAATTCAGAGAACTGGGCTTTCTTAGATCAACTTTGTTAAATAACGTTTCCGTTACTTCACATCCATCTCAATTATTTAATATCAATATGTTCAAAGCCTTTGATAAGGTCATCAAGTGCCTTCATCTGCTTCAAGAACGGCTCTAGTTTATCTAGAGGTAGCGCTGATGGGCCATCACAACGCGCTTGATCTGGGTTCGGGTGTGCCTCAAGGAACAGACCAGCAATGCCAGTAGCAATACCCGCTTTAGCAAGCTCAACAGTTTGCTCACGACGACCGCCAGATGCAGCACCTGAAGGGTCACGCATTTGAAGCGCGTGAGTCACATCAAAGATGATTGGACTGCCGTTTGATGATTTTTTCATTACACCAAAACCAAGCATGTCAACGACTAGGTTGTCATAACCCATGCAAGAACCGCGTTCACAAAGAATGATGTTCTCGTTGCCGCACTCAGCGAACTTATCAACGATGTTACCTACTTGATCCGGGCTCATGAACTGAGGCTTCTTCACATTGATAACCGCGCCAGTCTTAGCCATTGCTTCAACAAGATCAGTTTGACGAGCAAGGAACGCTGGAAGCTGGATTACATCAACCACATCTGCAACAGGCTGAGCTTGCGCTTCAGTGTGAATATCAGTGATGATCTTCACGCCAAAGGTATCTTTCAGCTCTTGGAAGATTTTAAGACCTTCTTCCATACCAGGACCACGGTATGAGTGAACAGAGCTGCGGTTCGCTTTATCAAAAGACGCCTTAAATACATAAGGGATGCCCAGCTTCTCTGTTACTTTCACGTAGTGCTCACAGATCTGCATAGCTAGATCGCGAGATTCAAGAACGTTCATGCCCGCAAATAGCGTAAATGGCTTATCGTTAGCAATTGGCATGTCGCCAATATGAACTATTTTCTGTTCCATCATATTCTCTCTAAATAATAATTAATTAGTGAACGACGACGGTTTTTTCCGTCATGACATTCACTTGAGATTTAAGTAACTCAGATGCAGGGTCATCTGGGCATTGATCAATAAAGTACTGATAATCGGTTGCGGCAATCTGGTGACAATCCAATTGCTGGTAGATGAAACCACGGTCACGGATTTCATACGGATCATCTGGGACGAATGTTAACGCCAGATCGGTACACTTCAATGCAAGCGTATAGCGTTCTTCTCTCAGCAATGCACTTTTCAATAAAGCCAACCACTTACCAATAATGGTTGGGTGGTCTGCGACTTTCAAATGCTCACTTTTCAGCTTAGCCAATGGGCCATCATGGCCAATTAACCATGCTCGCAATGTTTGCTGGCCAACATACTCACCATTGTAAGGGTTAATATAGACCGGTGTTTGGCCATACCAACTGACTTTAAGCAAAAACTGAGTCGGAAAAGAGACCCCCTCTACAGGAAAGCCTAGCTTGCGCCCTAGAAAAAGGAAGATCGCACCAAGACTGACAGGGATCCCTTTCTTTCTCTCAAGTACTTTATCGATAAACGCGTTTTCCGATGAGAAGTAAGCGTCTTTATCGCCTGCGAAGCCCCACTCATAAAAGAATAGTCGAATAAAAGATTCAAACTTCTGTTGCTCGTCGGTTTCATTAACTAACGCAAACTCGGCGTCTTTTAATAATCTTGCGAGTTCTTGCTCTGCCCAGCTATCTTGAGTTTCAGGGTCAATGGCCTTGTTTAGGATCAATGCGCCTTCAGCAAGCTCTAGTTGATCAAAGTCTTCATCAAAAAATTCGTACATACGTCACTAACCGAAAAATGTTGGAGTCTTTGTCATTGCGATTTTGCCTGCCATTGCTAGCCAGCCTAGAGCGCCAAAGAATGAGAAAACTCTCAATAGCTTGTTCTTACCTAGCTTAAGTGCAAAGAAGCCTAATGCGATGTAAGCCATTACACAGGTTAGTTTTTCAGTTAACCATGGTGCTGCTGGTGTAAACGGAATAAAGCCAGTAATAAAAATCAAACCAATACCCGATAGCAGCAGCAACGAGTCATTGATATGAGGGAAACGCTGCAAAAAAGGATGCTTAAGCTTCGGTGAGTTAGCCATCATCAGAGCGAAACGAATCGAAAGAAGTAGCGCGCTTATAGCAATCGTGAGTAGGTGAAAATGTTTTAAACCTTCGTACATGGTATTCCTTTATATTTTTATATGTGCTTTCGTTAACACGAACCACACAATACCCGTTAATGCCCTGTATTTCTGCGTTAATTCTCTGTATTTCTGCGTTAAATGCATTATCGAGTTAAGTGTATTTTCGAGTTAAAGGTATCAATTTAGCAAGTTCATCATCTATTGCTCACAAGATGATGAACAGCAGCCTATGAGCAACCACTATCTATGAACAGTAACGACCTAATGTCACTCGGTCATTACCACCGTAATCTTTTTCTGTAACCACATCCAAATAGCCCAGTTGTTGCATTATCTCACGTACCGCCAAGCCTTGGTCATAGCCGTGTTCAAATGCTAGCCAGCCTTCGTTTTCTAAAAAACCGCGTGCGTTTTCAGAGATGTGTCGAATATCAGCTAAACCTTTCTCTTCAGCAACTAGCGCTGTGATCGGTTCAAAACGCACATCACCTTGCGATAAATGAGGGTCATTCTTCTCAATGTAAGGTGGGTTAGAGACAATCAACGAAAACTTTACAGCTTCTTCTCCAGAACTTGCTGAGTTCAAAGGCTCAAACCAACTGCCATGTAAAAAAGTGGCGTTAGTGATGTTTAATCGCTGAGCGTTTTCTGTCGCAAGTTGCTGCGCTTCCGGGCGAAGATCAATACCCGTCACTGGTCGGTTCGGCATCTCAGACGCCAGTGCCAAAGCAATCGCACCTGTACCAGTTCCTAAATCGAGAATCGCACCTTGCTTGCCATACGTTTTATCTAACGCCACTTCAACCAAACGTTCCGTATCTGGACGTGGGATTAAAGTAGAAGGAGAGACTTTTAACGGCAGCGACCAAAACTCACGCTCACCAACAATATAAGCCACAGGCTCACCGGTTAAGCGACGTTTTAGAAGGGTATGAAATTCGGATTCTTGTTCTGAAGTGAGATGCTTCTCAGGCCAAGTCAGTAGGTAAGATCTTGGTTTATCTAAGGCGTGGCAAAGCAGTACCGCAGCATCAATCGAGGGCGATGTGTTATCGCCCTCTTGAAGCTGTACGATTGCTGACTTTAAAGCACTTTCAACCGTATATGCTGACTGCATAGTAATTAGTTGTGCTCAGCAAGTGCTGCTAGTTGATCGGCTTGGTGCTCTTGTAGAACAGGATCAAGCAGGCTTTGCATATCACCTTCCAGAACTTCGTTCAGGCGGTAGATAGTTAAGTTGATGCGGTGATCAGAAACACGGCCTTGAGGGTAGTTGTACGTACGAATACGGTCACTACGGTCACCAGAACCTAATAAGTTACGACGTGTATCTGAAATCGCAGCCGCACGACGCTCTTCTTCAGCTTGAACGATACGAGCCGCAAGAACAGCCATCGCTTTCGCTTTGTTTTTATGCTGAGAACGCTCGTCTTGACACTCTACTACTGTACCGGTTGGTAAGTGAGTAATACGGATTGCTGAATCCGTGGTGTTAACGTGCTGACCACCCGCGCCAGATGCACGGAAAGTATCAATTTTAAGATCGCCAGCTTTGATTTCTGGTAGATCAGCTTCTGGGATCTCAGGCATAACCGCAACAGTACACGCTGATGTATGAACACGACCTTGAGATTCAGTCTCAGGTACACGTTGTACACGGTGACCGCCAGACTCGAACTTCATGGTGCCGTAAACAGCGTCGCCACTGATTTTAGCGATCATCTCTTTAAAGCCGCCCTGCTCTGAAACATTGCTGCTCATCACTTCGACGCGCCAGCCTTTTTTCTCGGCAAACTTAGAGTACATACGGAAAAGGTTACCTGCAAAGATACCCGCTTCGTCACCACCTGCGCCGGCACGAATCTCTAAGAAACAGTTACGCTCATCGTTTGGATCTTTTGGAATCAGAAGAATTTGCAGCTCATCAGTCAGACGTTCAATGTTCGCTTTCGCATCTTTGATTTCTTCTTGAGCCATTTCACGCATTTCTGCGTCGTCTTCATTTGCCATCTCTTCAGCAGCTTCTAAATCTTCTTGAGCTTGCTGGTATGATTTAAAGCACCCCGTCACCTCTTCTAATTGAGAATACTCTTTTGACAAGGCACGGAATTTATCTTGATTCCCAAGTACATCGGGATCACCAAGTAGATGTTGAACTTCTTCATAGCGTTCAACAAGTGTTTCAAGCTTTATTAGAATCGAGGCTTTCATAATGTCTTATTCTGTTGGAGGTCGAATATTATTGAGGGTTTTCTAGACCCAAACTCTGTCTAATGACCATTAATTTTGCAGGTTCTCCTTGCTCTGCTGCACTTTGAAGTGCACGCGTTGGAGCATGGATCAATTTGTTTGTGAGCTTATTACTTAGCTCAAGTAAGACTTTCTCAGGGTCACCGCCAGCAGCAAGTGATTGTAAACTCTTACTTAATAATTCTTCTCGGATTTCATTGGCCGATTTACGATAGTCGCGAATACTGTCTACCGCTTGCAGTGAACGCATCCAGCTCATGAACGCGGCGCTTTCTTCACTGACTATTGCTTCAGCCTGAATTGCTTCAACTTTACGTTGCTCGATATTGCCATCAACGATCGACTGCAGATCATCAACGGAATACAGGTAAGCATCACTCAGTTCGCCGACCTGAGACTCAACATCACGAGGCACAGCGATATCAACCAACAACATCGGCTGATGCTTTCTTGTCTTGAGCGCGGTCTCTACCATGCCCTTACCAATAATAGGTAACGGACTTGCGGTTGAACTGATCACAATATCCGCTCGATGCAGATGATCAGGTATCTCGTTTAAGCTGATAACTTCAGCACCAAACTCTTCAGCTAGCCCTAAAGCACGCTCACGAGTTCGGTTAGCCACAATCATCTTGGTACAACCATTGGCTGACAAGTGTTTAGCCACCAGTTCAATGGTTTCTCCCGCACCCACCAATAACACTGTTGATTCAGCAATTGATTCAAAGATGTGTTTAGCTAATGTACAGGCTGCGTAAGCAACAGAAACAGCACTGCCACCAATTTCGGTTTCAGTTCGAACTCGCTTCGCAACAGAAAATGATTTCTGGAACAGTTTTTCCATTGAAGCATCAACAGATTTGTTCTCTCGCGAATCGGTGTAAGCCTGTTTTACCTGACCAAGAATTTGCGGCTCACCCAGAACCAGAGAGTCCAAACCACAGGCAACGCGCATTAAGTGCTTAATCGCGGCTTGTTCTTCATGGATGTAGATACTCGGTTTTAATTCTTCAGGGCTAACTTGATGAAATACAGACAGCCAATCGATCAACTTGTTTTTTGCCACGCCTTTGACGTCACAATACACTTCAGTTCGATTACAGGTAGAAAGTATGACACTTCCATTTACGTGTGCATTTGCGTTAAGTTGCTTAAGTGCCTCAGATAATTTATCTGGACCAAAAGCGACTTTTTCTCGCAATTCAACCGACGCTGTATTGTGATTGATACCTACGGCAAGCAAAGACATGTATCAGAAGTTCTCGATCAGGGAATGGAAACAAGGGGCGAATTTTACTTGATGCATGGCTCTATTTAAAGAGCAAGCGGGATTTGTTTTCCTGAGTTCGTGAATTCAATGCTATAGTTGAAGCGTTTTTTAGATAAATTTGAACAAGTTGTGAGCAAATATGAGCAAGCTTCGTAAAATCACGTCTCTTATTTTTATGACCATAATTATGGTGGGTTGCTCGTCTATACCAGAACAACCGACCAGCGTTGAGTGGCAAAGTCACCAAAACCGTCTTCTACAGATAGAAAACTACCAAGCCTCAGGCAAGCTCGCTTACATTTCTCCAGAGCAACGCCAAAGCCTTAATTTCATTTGGAAGCACTCCCCAAATCAAAGCCAATTGAGACTGACCACTTTCCTTGGTCAAACCGCCTTGAACCTCACGATTGACAACTCGGGTGCCAAGGTAGTCACTTATGATGATCAAGTATTCACCCATGCAAGTGCATCTGTATTGGTAGAACAACTTACTGGATTGCAGATCCCCATTGATCACCTGCCGCAATGGTTCCTTGGCATTCCCGACCAAGCAGATAGCTACCAACTCAACAGCACCAACACGCTTGAATCTCTGTCTAAACAAGTCAGCAGTCAATTATGGACACTGAATTTTGCTAACTATCGCAATACAGAGATGCCGAGTAAGCAACTATCAGATGAAGACAACGCAAAGGTAGAGACAATTCCCCTCCCTACTCGATTGTCATTCAAGCAAGACGA
Organism: Vibrio sp. QJM3NY_15; assembly: GCF_057785995.1. Taxonomy (NCBI): domain Bacteria; kingdom Pseudomonadati; phylum Pseudomonadota; class Gammaproteobacteria; order Vibrionales; family Vibrionaceae; genus Vibrio; species Vibrio sp. QJM3NY_15. The sequence goes on along the minus strand of NZ_CM173517.1, from coordinate 809,157 downwards.
GAACAAAATCAACATTGTAGTTTCGAAGTGGACACTGAAAAAATGATAACAACGCCAACGCACTGGCCTTCGCCAGCTAAGCTGAATTTATTTCTCTATATCACTGGCCGACGCGATAATGGCTATCACGAACTTCAGACCCTATTTCAGTTTGTCGACTTTGGCGATGAACTTACGGTTACCGCAAACCGAGATACAAGCTCGATAACAATCACACCTGAAATTCCAGGCGTTGCGACAGAAGATAACCTGATTTGGAAAGCCGCAACTGCCCTTCAACAATATACATCGACGACTTTCGGTGCGGATATTGAGCTAAAGAAAGTGCTTCCTATGGGAGGTGGCATTGGCGGAGGTTCTTCAAATGCCGCAACCGTATTGATCGCTCTCAACCATTTATGGCAACTCAACCTGTCTGATGACCAGTTAGCTGAGATTGGCTTAAAGCTTGGTGCAGACGTTCCGGTCTTCGTTCGAGGCCACGCCGCCTTTGCTGAAGGTGTTGGTGAACAATTACAACCCGCTAATCCGGATGAGAAATGGTATCTCGTTGTTAAACCTCAAGTGAGCATAGCAACTGTAGACATATTCACACATTCAGAATTAACTCGAAATACGCCGAAGCGAGCACTATCAACGCTTCTAGAGCAAGAATACGTAAACGATTGCGAAAAAATTGTGCGAATGCTGTACCCAGAGGTTGATAAGCAACTTTCATGGCTGCTACAATACGCGCCGTCGAGATTGACTGGTACGGGTTCATGCGTTTTTGCTGAATTTAGCAGCAAAAAAGAAGCCGAATCGGTGCTAGAGCAACTGCCTGACACAGTTTCCGCGTTTGTCGCGAGAGGACGAAACATTTCGCCTTTAAAAGAAACTTTGGCTGAATACCAATCAGCCCACCCACAATCTATTTAAAACTGGACGCAACCCGAGGTTTCCACCGTGCCTGATATGAAGCTATTTGCTGGTAACGCAACACCTGAACTAGCCCAACGTATTGCTGATCGTCTATACATCTCTCTTGGAGATGCTACTGTAGACCGTTTTTCTGATGGCGAAGTCGCTGTACAAATCAATGAAAACGTTCGTGGTAGCGATGTATTCCTGATTCAATCAACTTGTGCACCAACCAATGACAACCTTATGGAATTGGTGGTAATGATTGACGCAATGCGCCGTGCTTCTGCTGGCCGTATTACTGCTGTAATCCCTTACTTCGGTTATGCCCGTCAAGATCGTCGTGTACGTTCTGCTCGTGTGCCTATTACTGCAAAAGTTGTTGCAGATTTCCTTTCTAACGTTGGTGTTGACCGCGTTTTGACTATCGACCTACACGCAGAGCAAATCCAAGGCTTCTTCGATGTACCTGTTGATAACATTTTCGGTACTCCAGTTCTTCTAGAAGACATGGCTAACCGTGGCCTAGAAAACCCAGTTGTGGTTTCTCCAGACCTTGGTGGTGTTGTACGTGCTCGTGCTACAGCTAAAGCGCTAGGTGATGTTGATATCGCTATCGTTGATAAGCGTCGTCCACGTGCTAACGTTTCTGAAGTAATGAACCTAATCGGTGATGTTGAAGGTCGTGACTGTGTTATCGTTGATGACATGATCGATACTGGTGGCACACTATGTAAAGCGGCTGAAGCGCTTAAAGAGCGCGGTGCTAAGCGTGTATTCGCTTACGCAACTCACGCTGTATTCTCTGGTACTGCTGCAGACAACATCCGCAATTCAGTTCTAGACCAAGTCATTGTTACTGATTCAATCAAGCTTTCTCCAGAAATGGCCGCGACAGGTAAAGTTACTGAGCTGAGCCTTTCTCGCATGCTTGCTGAAGCGATTCGTCGTATCAGCAACGAAGAGTCTATCTCTGCGATGTTCAACTAATCAAAGCTCTATAGCTTTGCTTTAGCAGAACAATCTGAAAAAGATTTTGAGCACTTCATTCGATGAAGTGCTTTTTTTATATCTAATACCAATCACAGTAAGTAAGTGTTCAGAAATAGCGCAGGAAAAAAGCTTGAGACCAAGGCGTGATTTTTTGATAAGTAGTTATTCTACAATCAAAAATTATAACGCAGTTATCGAGCATTTTAACCAGTTAGGGTGACCAGTTATTTACTACGATTGGTATAACGACCACAAAGTTAATTTGACCACAGTTTGAATCATTGGGTTGCTATCAGCTAGCTCGCACCTTTTTCATAAACTGTGATATCATACGGCGCTTTTTGAAATCCCAAGAGAGATCCATACCTTGAGCCAACAAATAAAACTTCTCGTTGGACTGGCTAATCCAGGTCCAGAATACGCCAAAACTCGCCACAATGCGGGTGCTTGGGTAGTTGAAGAATTAGCACGTGTACACAACGTGACACTGAAGAACGAACCAAAGTTCTTTGGCCTAACGGGTCGTATCATGGTTCATGGTGAAGATCTTCGTTTGCTGATCCCAACGACTTTTATGAACTTATCCGGGAAAGCCGTTGCAGCACTGGCAAAGTTCTACCAAATTAAACCAGAAGAGATCATGGTCGCTCACGATGAGTTAGACCTCCCTCCAGGTATTGGTAAGTTTAAAAAAGGTGGTGGTCATGGCGGGCACAATGGCCTAAAAGACATCATCAGCAAGCAGGGTAACAATAAAGAATTCTATCGTCTTAGGTTAGGCATTGGCCATCCGGGACACAAAGATAAAGTTGCAGGTTATGTATTAGGCAAAGCTCCTGCGAAAGAGCAAGAGTGTATCGAGGCTGTCGTTGACGAATCGGTTCGCAGCCTAGACATCTTATTAAAAGATGGCCTACCAAAAGCACAAAATCGCTTACATACGTTCAAAGCAGAATAAGGTTTATATCATGGGTTTTAAATGTGGCATCGTTGGTCTACCAAACGTTGGTAAGTCAACTCTGTTTAACGCACTGACTAAAGCAGGCATCGAAGCAGCAAACTTTCCATTTTGTACGATCGAACCAAACACAGGTATCGTTCCGGTTCCAGATCTACGCTTAGATGCATTAGCAAAAATTGTTAATCCACAGAAGATCCTTCCAACGACAATGGAATTCGTAGACATCGCAGGCCTAGTTGCTGGCGCATCTAAAGGTGAAGGTCTAGGTAACAAATTCCTAGCTAACATCCGCGAAACTGACGCTATCGGTCACGTTGTACGCTGCTTTGAAAACGAAAACATCGTTCACGTTTCTGGCAAAGTATCTCCTATCGAAGATATCGAAGTGATCAACCTTGAGCTTGCTCTTGCCGATCTAGATAGCTGTGAACGTGCGATCTTCCGTAATGCTAAAAAAGCAAAAGGCGGAGATAAAGACGCTAAGTTTGAAACTACAGTTCTTGAAAAGCTACTACCGATCCTGACTGAAGGTGGTATGGCTCGTACTGTTGAACTGGCCAAAGAAGAAGTCGCAGCAATCGACTACCTTAACTTCCTAACGCTTAAGCCAACAATGTACATCGCAAACGTTGCTGAAGATGGTTTCGAAAACAACCCTTACCTAGACGCCGTTCGTGAGTATGCAGAAAAAGAGAACAACGTTGTTGTTGCTGTATGTGCTGCAATCGAATCTGAGCTTTCTGAGCTTGACGATGAAGATCGCGAAGAGTTCCTAGCGGACATGGGTATCGAAGAACCAGGCCTTAACCGAGTGATCCGCTCTGGTTACGAACTACTTACTCTTCAGACTTACTTCACTGCGGGTGTTAAAGAAGTTCGCGCTTGGACGATCCCTGTAGGTGCGACTGCACCACAAGCTGCAGGCAAGATCCACACCGACTTCGAAAAAGGATTCATCCGTGCAGAAGTCGTTGGTTACGAACATTTCATCGAATTTGGCGGTGAAAGCGGAGCAAAAGATGCAGGTAAATGGCGTCTTGAAGGCAAAGAATACATCGTTAAAGATGGCGATGTTGTTCACTTCCGTTTCAACGTTTAATTACCAATAAACATCTAATAAAAGGCCAGTGAATTCACTGGCCTTTTTCGTTTTCGCTCTTTATAAATAGCTTCTTATCCAAAACTTAACTTCCTATATATATCGGCATTTGAACCTATTTTTTGCTGACAAATACGCCTCTTTGACTAAAAAGAAACCGAACAGATGTTTATTCGTGATTTATTCAAAAAAAAAGTTGACGGGTTTCACTCAACTCCGCATAATGCGCCCCGTTCACAACGAAGCGGCAACGTCTCGAAATGAGCAACAATTTGGAAATGGCTACTTAGCTCAGTTGGTTAGAGCACATCACTCATAATGATGGGGTCGCAGGTTCGAATCCCGCAGTAGCCACCATTTCCTAAGCACTCTGTTTGTTATTAAACGTATGTCTTTTGACAACAAAGAGTTTTTAGGAAATAAAGCGGTCGTGGCGGAATTGGTAGACGCACCAGATTTAGGTTCTGGCGCCGAGAGGTGTGAGAGTTCAAGTCTCTCCGACCGCACCATATTGAGATGTCTTAATTGACATCATTGTTGGGCTATCGCCAAGCGGTAAGGCACTGGCTTTTGATGCCAGCATTCCCTGGTTCGAATCCAGGTAGCCCAGCCACAATTTAAAGTGTAATTATCTTTAAAAAGATAATGGCATTGGAAGCGAGATTATATTATATTACTTCGCTCTCAGATGGCTACTTAGCTCAGTTGGTTAGAGCACATCACTCATAATGATGGGGTCGCAGGTTCGAATCCCGCAGTAGCCACCATTCTTTCTTATGAAAGAAAAAGAACAAACAACGTTATATTGAATCACCAATGTCGATATAACTATAAAGATTTGCTGCGGTCGTGGCGGAATTGGTAGACGCACCAGATTTAGGTTCTGGCGCCGAGAGGTGTGAGAGTTCAAGTCTCTCCGACCGCACCATTATTTAGATATCTTAATTGATATCCTGTTGGGCTATCGCCAAGCGGTAAGGCACTGGCTTTTGATGCCAGCATTCCCTGGTTCGAATCCAGGTAGCCCAGCCACTACAACGTTACTTAGACAAACCATAAGTCTTCTTAACTATACTCTTCGCTAGAGTAAAAGCTTTGCTGCGGTCGTGGCGGAATTGGTAGACGCACCAGATTTAGGTTCTGGCGCCGAGAGGTGTGAGAGTTCAAGTCTCTCCGACCGCACCATTATTTAGATATCTTAATTGATATCCTGTTGGGCTATCGCCAAGCGGTAAGGCACTGGCTTTTGATGCCAGCATTCCCTGGTTCGAATCCAGGTAGCCCAGCCATTACAACGTTACTTAGACAAACCATAAGTCTTCTTAACTATACTCTTCGCTAGAGTAAAAGCTTTGCTGCGGTCGTGGCGGAATTGGTAGACGCACCAGATTTAGGTTCTGGCGCCGAGAGGTGTGAGAGTTCAAGTCTCTCCGACCGCACCATTATTTAGATATCTTAAATGATATCATTGTTGGGCTATCGCCAAGCGGTAAGGCACTGGCTTTTGATGCCAGCATTCCCTGGTTCGAATCCAGGTAGCCCAGCCACTATTAAAACTCTTTGTTCTTACTTAGCTTGTTTTTAAGCTAAATAGTAAACCAAGAGCACAACGTTATATTGAACCACCAATGTCGATATAACTATAAAGATTTGCTGCGGTCGTGGCGGAATTGGTAGACGCACCAGATTTAGGTTCTGGCGCCGAGAGGTGTGAGAGTTCAAGTCTCTCCGACCGCACCATTATTTAGATATCTTAATTGATATCCTGTTGGGCTATCGCCAAGCGGTAAGGCACTGGCTTTTGATGCCAGCATTCCCTGGTTCGAATCCAGGTAGCCCAGCCATTACAACGTTACTTAGACAAACCATAAGTCTTCTTAACTATACTCTTCGCTAGAGTAAAAGCTTTGCTGCGGTCGTGGCGGAATTGGTAGACGCACCAGATTTAGGTTCTGGCGCCGAGAGGTGTGAGAGTTCAAGTCTCTCCGACCGCACCATTATTTCTCTTTAATTAGAGATAAAATAGTGAATACATAAAATTCATTATTGGCTACTTAGCTCAGTTGGTTAGAGCACATCACTCATAATGATGGGGTCGCAGGTTCGAATCCCGCAGTAGCCACCATTCTTTCTCTACGAAAGAACAAGTACAAACAACGTTATATTGAATCACCAATGTCGATATAACTATAAAGATTTGCTGCGGTCGTGGCGGAATTGGTAGACGCACCAGATTTAGGTTCTGGCGCCGAGAGGTGTGAGAGTTCAAGTCTCTCCGACCGCACCATTATTTAGATATCTTAAATGATATCATTGTTGGGCTATCGCCAAGCGGTAAGGCACTGGCTTTTGATGCCAGCATTCCCTGGTTCGAATCCAGGTAGCCCAGCCACTATTAAAACTCTTTGTTTTTACTTAGCTTGTTTTTAAGCTAAATAGTAAACCAAGAGCACAACGTTATATTGAACCACCAATGTCGATGTAACTATAAAGCTTTGCTGCGGTCGTGGCGGAATTGGTAGACGCACCAGATTTAGGTTCTGGCGCCGAGAGGTGTGAGAGTTCAAGTCTCTCCGACCGCACCATTATTTCTCTTTAATTAGAGATAAAATAGTGAATACATAAAATTCATTATTGGCTACTTAGCTCAGTTGGTTAGAGCACATCACTCATAATGATGGGGTCGCAGGTTCGAATCCCGCAGTAGCCACCATTCTTTCTCTACGAAAGAACAAGTACAAACAACGTTATATTGAATCACCAATGTCGATATAACTATAAAGATTTGCTGCGGTCGTGGCGGAATTGGTAGACGCACCAGATTTAGGTTCTGGCGCCGAGAGGTGTGAGAGTTCAAGTCTCTCCGACCGCACCATCATTGAATAGAACCCAGCTTTTTAGCTGGGTTTTGTTTTATCTAGAATATGTAAATCTGCAAGCCAAGTCACCAAGTATTCTCTTCTATAACCTCACTTTTACTGCGATTTTATTAGACAATGTCTGCTCCATTTCCTAACTGAGTATGACTGCCTATGAAAACCCTCCCTTTAACGATCGGTTGCTACACAGATTCTCCAAGTAATAGCCAAGGTGTGTATCAAACTCAGTTAGATCTAGAAACGGGAACGCTGTTGCCTTTAGAGCTTATAGCGGCCTGCACTAACCCCTCGTTTGTCACCACGACAAAGCTAGGGATCTACACTGCTTCTGAAGTTGACCAAAAGATACAACCACAGCTGATTCATATACCGAATGCTGATTCAACAATAGCGTCAAATACTGGGCCAATTTCTGGAGATCACCCCTGTCATATCACGATAGATCCCCACAATAAGTTTGCTATTACGTCGCAATATTCATCAGGGACATTCGATATCTTTAGTTTAAGTATCAATGGCAATATCGATAAACGGCTCAAAACACTCAAAATGGTTGGTTCTGGACCTAATGCAGAAAGACAAACTGGCCCACATGCTCATCAAAGCCTTTTCCTAAAGAACTCTCCGCAGTTTGTCACCGTCGATCTCGGAGCCGATCGAATCAACTTCTATTGCTTTGACGAAGAGCAAGAAGAGTTCCTTGATGAGCCAATGCAATCTATCAAAGTGCGTGCAGGGAATGGGCCTCGTCACCTAATAATTAACCAAGCAGAAGATAGAGCCTATGTGGTGTGTGAGCTATCTGAAACGATATTGATTTTGGAAAAGTCTTTAGGGGTGTGGAATATTGTGGAAGAAGTTGATGTACTTCCTAATATGGAAAAAGGAGAAGCAGCGGCTGCAATTAAGCTATCGCCAGATGAGCAATTCCTTTATGTGTCTTGCCGACACCAATCCAGAATCAGTTGTTTTAGAATAGACTCAGCCACTCAAAAGCTCATTTTTATCGATAGTTACAATGTTGAAGGTAAGTTCCCTCGCGACTTTCATATCACTAATGACGGACAATGGCTCATCGTCGCAAACCAGCACTCCAACAACCTCACGTCATTCAAACGAAATCTTGAGGATGGCTCCCTCATCTATACTGGATGCTCTTTAGCCATTGATGCGCCTGTTTGTTTGACGCAATAGCACTAAGCACTTTCACGAGATCAAAAAAGGAGAGTCTCAGCTCTCCTTTTTTTATAACTAGATAATTTGGACTAACCAATCACAACCCTAAAGCGTATTTAAGTACCTGTGATTTAATCGGCCCTGAGTTTTCTGCTAGCTTTAGTGCAGCATTACGCACAAACTTGAGCGGGCCAATATCATTACTGAACGTTTTGTAGAAAAAGTCCATGCCACTTTGCATCATTAGATTGTCACCCCTTCTGATCACTTCATAGCGTCTCGCCACAGATTGATTCAATTCACCTTTCTCTTTGGTGATATCCAATAGTGCTGCCACATCTTTAAAGCCCAAGTTAACACCCTGCCCTGCTAGAGGGTTAATCGTATGTGCAGAGTCTCCAACAAGAATACAATTATTCTTCGAGTATGATTGAGCATGACGTCGAGTCAGAGGGAATGATCCCGAGTTCAACACTTTCACATCACCCAATTCTGCAGGGAAGTTAGAGATAACTTCATTACGTAATTTTTCTGGGCTCATCGCAGAAAGTTGCTTAATACGAGATGGCGAGTCATACCATACTAAAGAACCCTGCCCCACCTCTTTGCCTTCAGACATTAGCGAGCACAATGGAAGGAATGAACGAGGCCCACTCGGTAAAAACTGTTGCCAAGTAATATCTTGCTGAGGAAGTTCTGTTTCTACATTGATAAGCATGCAGTGCTGTCGGTAATCCCAAGCCGTAATACCGATCCCAGCTTGCTGACGAACGACTGAATTTGCGCCATCAGCGCCAATCACCCACTTCGCTGATAACTGAGTACCCGACTGAAGTTTCACGATATTGGTTTCACCAAATTCTATAGTGTCCAATTTCTCTGGGCATAAGATCGCTAAATTATCGTATGCTTCAAACTGAGCCCATAAACCCAATTGGATTAATCGATTCTCAACGATGTAACCTAAACGAGGTAAATCAAGAGATGTGGCATCAAAACGTGTACGACACTCTGGGTGCTCCCAAGTTTCCAAACGTTTGTAAGAACAGACACGCATTGCAGCGATGCTTTGCCATGCACCCAGCTCTTCAAGCAAATCAACTGAAGCCTGAGAAATTGCTGATACACGGATATCCATTGGTTGTGAGTCATCATAAGCTTTTGGAGCAAAGCCTTCGATCACAGCAACATTCAGTCCTTGTTTAGCAAAGCCGATTGCAGTCGCAGCACCAACCATGCCACCACCCACTACTACAATGTCGTAACTGTTCATATTTTGTACTTATCATTTTGATTCTTTGACTGTTTTCAATTGTACGTTTTCACAACTAACTTGTAACCAAAAACCTTATTCGAAAAAATGGTTACCCCTTGCTGTACCTAGCGTTAACGATAATAAAAACCACTACCGAAGAGATTTTATCAGACTACTAGTCAGTCGGTTTTGAAACCAGTACAATACGCGGCTTGCTGCCAGAGCCAGTCGTAAAAGCTGAATGAGTTAATATGACAAACGGCACTTGCAGATGAATACTGGGCGATTTGCTCCCTTAAATTAAACTAACGATCGAGCGAACAAAAAATGAGTAAGAAACTGCTAATTAAAACTTGGGGCTGTCAGATGAATGAATACGATTCATCAAAAATGGCTGACCTGCTTAACGCTGCAAATGGCTATGAGCTAACTGAAGTACCTGAGGAAGCAGATGTACTACTCCTGAATACTTGTTCTATTCGTGAAAAAGCGCAAGAAAAGGTATTCCACCAGCTTGGTCGTTGGAAAACGCTCAAAGATAAAAAAGAAGGTGTGGTGATCGGTGTGGGTGGCTGTGTAGCAACTCAAGAAGGCGATCATATCCGTCAACGCGCACCTTATGTTGACGTTATCTTTGGCCCTCAAACATTACACCGCCTGCCAGAAATGATTAAGTCATCTCTGTCTAACGAGAAACCTGTAATGGACATCTCATTCCCTGAGATCGAAAAATTCGATAACCTTCCAGAACCAAAAGCAGACGGCGCAACGGCGTACGTTTCTATCATGGAAGGTTGTTCTAAGTACTGCACTTACTGTGTTGTGCCATATACTCGTGGCGAAGAAGTTAGCCGTCCAATGGATGATGTACTTTACGAAGTTGCACAACTTGCAGAACAAGGTGTACGTGAAGTAAACCTACTTGGCCAAAACGTAAACGCATTCCGTGGTCCAACTCACGAAGGTGACATCTGCACATTTGCAGAACTACTTCGCCTAGTTGCGTCTATTGATGGTATCGACCGTATTCGTTTCACAACAAGCCACCCGCTTGAGTTCGGCGACGACATCATTGAAGTTTACAAAGACACACCGGAACTAGTGAGCTTCCTTCACTTACCAGTACAAAGTGGTAGTGACCGCATTCTAACAATGATGAAGCGTCCACATACGGCAATCGAATACAAATCTATCATCCGTAAACTGCGTAAAGCTCGCCCTGATATTCAAATCAGTTCTGACTTTATCGTTGGTTTCCCAGGTGAGTCTAAGCAAGACTTCCAGGATACGATGAAACTGATCAAAGAAGTTGATTTCGATATGAGCTTCAGCTTTGTTTTCTCTCCTCGTCCAGGTACACCGGCTGCAGATTACCCATGTGATGTGCCAGCACAAGAGAAGAAAGATCGTCTATACGAGCTGCAACAAACGGTGAACACTCAAGCTATGCGATTCTCTCGCCTAATGTTAGGTACAGAGCAGCGTATTCTTGTAGAAGGTCCTTCAAGAAAGAACTTAATGGAGCTTCGTGGCCGCACTGAAAACAGCCGTGTTGTGAACTTCGAAGGTTCTGCTGACCTAATCGGCCAGTTCGTAGATGTGAAGATCACTGAGGTTTACACCAACTCACTACGTGGTGAACTGGTTCGTACAGAAAAAGACATGGGTCTACGCGTGGCAATGACTCCAGCTGAAATGATGGAAAAAACAAAACGCGAAGATGAGCTAGGTGTAGCGACATTTACGCCTTAGTCAGATAACGTTTGAGAACAAAGCTCAAACGAAAAGCTTGAAATTACCTAACTAAGTGACCATCTTAGAAATAGGGAATCACCATCAGAAGCCCGGTCTAAATCGGGCTTCTTGCTCTTTTTTTTATTTAAGAGTGAGTGGCACAAAATGAGAGGCTAATTTGAGCAATAAAATCGTTACTTTAGAGATCAACCTAGAACCTGCCGACAACCTACGTTTGGCAAGCTTATGTGGTCCATTCGACGACAATATCAAACACCTTGAACGCCGTCTTGGCGTTGAAATTAATTACCGTAGTAACTTCTTCACCATAGTAGGCAAGCCTCACACCACAGCGGCCGCTCTAGATATCATCAAGCACCTCTATGTAGAAACGGCTCCTGTCAAAGGCAACGTGTCCGATATTGAACCTGAACAGGTTCACCTCGCAGTCACCGAGTCAGGTATTTTGGAGCAGCATGTCGAGTCTGAGATCGACTACGGCAAAGAAGTGACCATTAAGACTAAAAAAGGCGTCATCAAGCCACGCACACCCAACCAAGCTCAATACTTGATGAACATGGTCACTCATGACATCACCTTTGGTATTGGTCCTGCTGGTACAGGTAAAACATACTTGGCAGTCGCAGCAGCGGTAGATGCTCTCGAACGCCAAGAGGTTCGCCGAATCCTACTGACTCGCCCTGCCGTTGAAGCGGGTGAGAAGCTTGGTTTCCTTCCTGGCGATTTAAGCCAGAAAGTCGATCCATATTTGCGTCCACTTTACGATGCACTCTTTGAGATGCTTGGCTTTGAGCGTGTTGAGAAGCTGATTGAGCGTAACGTGATTGAAGTTGCACCACTGGCTTACATGCGTGGTCGTACACTGAATGACGCATTTATCATTCTAGATGAGAGCCAAAACACCACGGTAGAGCAGATGAAAATGTTCTTAACCCGTATCGGTTTTAACTCTCGCGCTGTTATCACAGGTGATATCACTCAAATCGATTTACCTCGTGGTGCGAAATCAGGCCTACGCCACGCGACTGAAGTGCTCAGTGACGTTGATGACATTAGCTTTAACTTCTTCATGTCTGAAGACGTCGTTCGTCACCCTGTGGTTGCTCGTATCGTCAATGCGTACGAGAAATGGGAAGCAAAAGACCAGAAAGAGCGCAAAGAGTTTGAACAACGCAAGCGTGAAGAACGCGAAGCGAAGCTTCTTGAGGCTCAACAAGCCGTTACGACACAATTAGCAACACAAAATAGCTCTGTAATTACAGAACAAGGTGATAAATAGATGTCTATTGAACTAGACCTGCAAATAGCGGTCGAAAATGAGCAAGGTCTTCCAACCGAACAAGATATTCAGCTTTGGTTGGATAAGACAATTCCTCAGTTTCAAGAGAATGCAGAGCTCACCGTTCGTATTGTTGATACAGAAGAGAGCCACCAGCTCAACCATGACTATCGTGGAAAAGATAAGCCAACTAACGTGCTGTCTTTCCCATTTGAAGCACCACCAGGAATGGAATTAGATCTACTGGGTGACCTTATTATCTGCCGCCAAGTTGTCGAAAAAGAAGCAGAAGAGCAAAATAAGCCTCTGCTAGCACACTGGGCTCATATGGTTGTACATGGCAGTCTGCATCTGCTAGGTTATGATCATATCGAAGATGATGAAGCTGAAGAGATGGAGTCACTTGAGACAGAAATCATGCAAACTATGGGCTTTGAAGACCCTTACATTCTAGAAAAGTAAATTGATTCTAGTAACGTAGGTTGCAGAGAAACAAGAACTCATCGAACCTGTTATTTTCACAGGAATCTGAGTTTTAATGTGTGCTATCACACTTCTGATAGCGTTATTTTTTGAGAAATCATGAACGAAGGTAACCCCCCCACTTCTGAGGGAAGTAAAAAATCTGAAGGTCCGAGTAGAAAGTCCTTCTTTGAACGTCTAGGCCAAATATTTCAAGGCGAAGTTAAAGATCGCCAAGAGCTTGTGGATGTTATCCGCGGTTCTGAAATCAATGACCTAATTGACCACGACACTCGCGACATGCTCGAAGGTGTTATGGAAATTTCAGAGATGCGAGTACGCGATATCATGCTGCCTCGCTCTCAAATGGTTACAGTTGAACGCACCGACGATTTAGATACGTTGATTGCGCTTATTACTGATGCTCAACACTCTCGCTACCCAGTGATCAGTGAAGATAAAGACCATGTTGAAGGCATTCTATTAGCGAAGGACCTACTTAAGTATTTGGGTTCAGAAAGTGCCCCATTTGATATCGAACAAGTGATTCGCCCTGTCGTGGTTGTTCCAGAAAGTAAGCGAGTTGATCGCCTGCTCAAAGAGTTCCAAGAAGAGCGTTACCACATGTCTATCGTTGTTGATGAGTTTGGCGGTGTTTCTGGCCTGGTAACCATTGAAGATATCCTCGAAGAAATCGTTGGTGAAATTGAAGACGAATTCGACGATGAAGAAGAAGTAGATATTCGTAAGCTGAGTAAGCATACCTTCGCTGTTAAAGCTTTAACCACTATTGAAGATTTCAACGATACGTTTGAAACCTCTTTCAGTGATGACGAAGTGGATACAGTCGGCGGCATGGTAATGACAGCATTAGGTCACTTACCGGTTCGTGGCGAAATTGTAGAAATCGAAAACTACCATTTCAAAGTGACATCAGCTGATAACCGTCGTGTGATTCAGTTGCAGGTAACGATACCTGACGAACAACCTCTTCCAACTATCGAAGAATAACAACTTCTCTCTAAAGAGATGACAGAAATTAGATGACTAAACTATTTAATCATCGCCTATTACGGCCGCTTGCGGCCGTTTTTGTTGGCGCTATAACTACCCTTTCATTCGCTCCATATTCAATATGGCCTCTTGCTATTCTCAGCCCAGCTTTATTGTTGCTACTGATCAACAATCGCTCTCCAAAAAGTGCGCTTTGGATTGGTTACGCATGGGGCTTAGGCCAATTCACAACTGGTATTAGTTGGGTATACGTCAGTATTGATGGCTTTGGCGGAATGCCTCTGGCTGCCAACTTATTCTTAATGGCATTGCTTGTTGGTTACCTTGCGGTCTACTCCGGTCTGTTTACTTGGAGTTTAAACAAATTCTTTCCAAGCAATAACCTAAGCCGATTTTTTCTTGCTGCACCTGCACTATGGTTAATCTGTGATTGGCTACGCGGTTGGGTAATGACTGGCTTCCCGTGGTTATGGCTAGGTTACAGCCAAATCGACTCGCCACTAGGTTCATTCGCACCGATTGGTGGTGTCGAGCTTGTTACGCTAGCGATTATTGTGTCAGCCTCTGCACTCGCTTATACGGTCATAAATAAGGCGTGGAGTGTCGGCATTATTCCTGCGATTGTCTTCAGTGCTGGTTTCGGTATTCGAAACATCGACTGGGTAACACCGAACCCTGAGAAAACAACGTCAGTGGTATTGATTCAAGGCAACGTCGATCAAGACAGCAAATGGCTACCTAGCCATCGCTGGCCAACCATGATGAAGTACACAGACCTAAGCCGAGAAAACTGGGACGCCGATATCATCATCTGGCCTGAAGCGGCTATTCCAGCATTCGAAGTTGAGATTCCATCTTTCCTACGCAACTTAGATAGCGCAGCGAAGATGAACAACAGCTCAATCATTACTGGCGTGCTGAATCAATCTGAAGATAAGAAGTACTACAACAGTGTTCTTTCACTTGGTGTGAATCCATATGGTGAGTACAGCTACGATCCAGACGAACGCTACCATAAGCATCACCTGTTACCGTTTGGTGAGTTTGTTCCGTTTGAAGATATCTTGCGCCCATTAGCACCTTTCTTTAACTTGCCAATGTCATCATTCAGCCGTGGCGACTTTGTTCAACCAAACATCGTGGCAAATGGTCGTCATCTAGCGCCTGCATTGTGTTATGAGATCATATTTAATGATCAAGTTAGACAAAACGTAACAGATGAAACTGACTTTATTCTAACGCTCTCTAACGATGCGTGGTTCGGCCGTTCGATTGGACCATTGCAACATATGGAAATCGCACAGATGCGTGCTCTGGAGCTTGGGAAGCCGCTAATTCGCTCTACCAACAATGGTGTAACGGCAGTAACGGATCACAAAGGCAAGATCATCAAACAAATACCGCAGTTTGAAACGGCAGTGTTGAAAGCTGAACTCATTTCAACGGATGGTCAAACCCCTTATCACGTGGTCGGTACTTGGCCGCTGTATATCTGGGCATTGCTGAGTTTGGTGGCGGGCTGGTTTATGAGAAGAAAAGACTAGATTCGAGATTCGAGATTCGAGATTCGACGGAAAGTTGTTGAGGGTTGGCTAATTCAGTCAACCCTTTTTTATTGCTGCGGTTTAATATGGTTCAGGAGTTTATGGCTTAAGCGCTTTACGGCTAAACCCTGTCGAGCCACATTTAATACACGGAATAATCGTCGTTGGGTGGTTATATTCGGTTTGATGCCCACACTCATCACAAACGAGTGTCCCGAGTCCGATAACCTCATCCGCTTGATACAAGCCTTGATGTTCTAAGTCTTGAAACAGTTCAACCCATTCCACCTTAGTGCGATCAGTGATATCCAACAGCCCTTGCCAGATAGAATCTGTGATCATCAAATAAAATGGACCACCTTTACTCTCTTCATAGCTTTCGGAAAATTCTTTTAAATCCGATTTCACGTAAGCGGAAATCAACGACAGCTCGTCTTTGGTCATGTCATTGGCTGCTTTCGCATACTTACCTGACGTTTCTATTTTGTTGTTAAGCTCTTCAGGACTATGCTTCAGTGTTTCTATCACCTCTTCGACGACTTCTTCATAGAGTGCTTTTTTCTTCGGCATAACGACCTCCTTAAGATGACCAAGCTTTATCTTAGTGAACGGGTCTGCCGTTAAGCGACCAGTTCCTAACAAACAAATGCAATTCATACCCTTAAGTATAGCTGTCCTAAGTAATTCGGTTGAATTTACGCAATCAACCATGCTGCAACTGCAAGTATGAAGGGTATAACTATTGTTGTACTAAGCTCCTTTAGGTATTCTATGACGATCTGTAAGATTCTGTTCTAACCGAACTCACAAATTCCAAGATAACCGGATACCATCGATGCAAGAACAATATAACCCGCAAGAGATTGAACAAAAGGTTCAACAACACTGGGATGACAGCGAGACTTTCGTTGTAAGTGAAGACCCAAATAAAGAAAAATTCTACTGTCTTTCTATGTTCCCGTACCCAAGTGGCCGACTGCATATGGGTCACGTGCGTAACTACACCATCGGTGATGTGGTATCTCGTTTCCAACGTCTACAAGGCAAAAACGTAATGCAGCCAATCGGTTGGGATGCATTCGGCCTACCTGCAGAAAACGCAGCTGTAAAAAACAACACAGCGCCTGCTCCGTGGACTTACGAAAACATCGAATACATGAAAAACCAGCTTAAACTTTTAGGCTTTGGTTACGACTGGAAACGTGAATTCGCAACGTGTACACCTGAGTACTACCGTTGGGAACAAGAGTTCTTCACTAAACTTTACGAACAAGGCCTAGTTTACAAGAAGACTTCTTCTGTTAACTGGTGTCCAAACGACCAAACTGTACTAGCGAACGAGCAAGTAGAAGACGGTTGCTGCTGGCGTTGTGATACTCCGGTAGAACAAAAGAAAATCCCACAGTGGTTCATTAAGATCACTGAGTACGCTCAAGAGCTACTAGACGATCTAGACAACCTTGAAGGTTGGCCTGAAATGGTTAAGACCATGCAGCGCAACTGGATCGGTCGCTCTGAAGGTGTTGAGCTATCTTTCGCTGTTAACGGTGAAGAAGCGCCACTAGAAGTATACACAACACGTCCAGACACACTAATGGGTGTTTCTTATGTTGGTATCGCTGCAGGTCACCCACTTGCAGAGAAAGCATCAAAGAACAACCCAGAACTTGCAGCATTCGTTGAAGAATGTCGTAACACCAAAGTGGCTGAAGCTGAACTAGCAACGATGGAAAAGAAAGGTATGGATACTGGCCTAACGGCTATCCACCCTCTTAATGGTCGTGTTGTTCCTGTTTACGTAGCTAACTTCGTTCTTATGGATTACGGTACAGGTGCTGTAATGGCGGTTCCTGCTCACGATCAACGTGACTACGAATTCGCTACTAAGTACGGCATCGATATCATCCCAGTAATCAAGCCAGAAGATGGTTCTGAGCTAGATGTGTCTGAAGCGGCTTACACTGAGAAAGGTGTACTGTTCGATTCTGGTGAATTCGATGGTCTTGCATTCCAAGAGGCATTCGATGCAATTGCTGCGAAGCTTGAAGCTGAAGGCAAAGGTAAGAAAACAGTAAACTTCCGTCTGCGTGACTGGGGCGTTTCTCGTCAGCGTTACTGGGGTGCTCCAATCCCAATGGTAACCACTGAAGATGGTGAAGTTCACCCAGTACCAGCAGACCAACTGCCCGTTATTCTTCCAGAAGACGTGGTAATGGATGGCGTTACTAGCCCAATCAAAGCTGACAAATCTTGGGCTGAAACGACATTCAATGGCGAGCCTGCGCTACGTGAAACTGATACGTTCGATACGTTCATGGAATCTTCATGGTACTACGCACGTTACTGCTCACCACAAGCTGACGATATTCTAGATCCAGAGAAAGCAAACTACTGGTTGCCAGTTGACCAATACGTTGGTGGTATTGAGCACGCATGTATGCACCTGCTTTACTCTCGTTTCTTCCACAAGCTTCTTCGTGATGCGGGTTACGTGACATCTGATGAACCGTTCAAACAGCTTCTATGTCAAGGCATGGTTCTCGCTGACGCGTTCTACCACACGAACGAGAAAGGCACGAAGGAATGGATTGCTCCAACTGACGTGACTATCGACCGTGACGCGAAAGGTCGCATTGAAAAAGCAATCGACAACCAAGGCCGCGACGTTGAACACTCAGGCATGATCAAAATGTCTAAGTCTAAGAACAACGGTATCGACCCACAAGAGATGGTAGACAAGTACGGCGCTGATACAGTACGTCTATTCATGATGTTTGCATCGCCTGCAGATATGACGCTTGAGTGGCAAGAATCTGGCGTTGAAGGCGCAAACCGCTTCCTTAAGCGTGTTTGGAAACTGGTTCACGCTCACTCTGCTAAGGGTGCAGCTGAAGCTGTTGACGCTTCTGCGCTATCTGGTGACCAGAAAGCACTTCGCCGTGATATCCACAAGACTATCGCGAAAGTAACGGACGATATCGGCCGTCGCCAAACGTTCAACACAGCCATCGCAGCCATCATGGAACTGATGAACAAGCTAGCGAAAGCACCTCAAGAATCTGTACAAGATCGTGCAATCCTTGATGAAGCGCTAAAAGCAGTGGTTCGCATGCTTTACCCAATGACTCCACACATCTCTTACGAAATGTGGATTGCTCTTGGTGAATCAAATGTAGACTCAGCAACATGGCCAACTTTCGATGAGAAAGCACTTGTTGAAGACGAGAAGACTATCGTTGTAATGATCAACGGTAAGCTACGTGCGAAGCTAACGGTTGCAGCTGACGCAACAGAAGAGCAAGTTCGTGAGCTTGGTCTAAACGATGAGAACGCTAAAAAATTCCTAGATGGCTTAACGATCCGTAAAGTTATCTTCGTACCTGGCAAGCTTCTGAACATCGTAGCTAACTAATATTAGTTAACTAACATTGGCTAACTAACTAGTTGCAGATTAAAGCGAACTATCTTTTGTCTGCACATACAACTGCTGAAGCGAACTTATTTTGTTTTCAGCAGTCTTTAGACAGGGTGCAATATTGCCCTGTCTACTTATTTAAGTGCTTTAGATCCAGAGCCCTACGATTCGAAAGCTCTAAAGCCTTTAAATAAGTATTCTACCTTCATGAGAGCCATCAAATAATGCGCCTGATTTCACTATCTTCATTGAAAGTTACTATTGTTGTTTTAACCGTTAGCCTGCTAAGTGCCTGTGGTTTCCACCTACGTGGTGATTACTCCGTACCAGAAGAACTCAACAAGATCTCGGTAACCAGTTACGACCAATACAGTACGTTCACGCGTATGATGAAAGGCCAGCTGCGTATGAATGATGTAGAAATTGTGCCACCGGCAGAAAATACACCTAACTTGCACATTATTAGTGAGAGTGTTGGCGAACGTACTCTATCTCTTTACCAAAACACTCGAGCCGCAGAAAAAGAGCTGACGTTCAGAGCAAGATATAGAGTTACTATCCCCGAACTAGGCTCAAAAACATTCTCAACCAGCGTAACTCGCAGCTACCTAGATAACCCGCTAACGGCACTCGCAAAATCGGTTGAGCGAGACATGATTGAAGATGAAATGCGTAAGCTTGCGACAAGCCAAATCCTTCGTCAGATGGCTCGATTGAAAGCAAACATTGCAGCCGGTAGCATGGATCTACAAGATCTAGAGAACGTTCAAGTAAAAGAGCTAGAAAAACAGTACAACATTAAGAACATCGAAATTGACGATGTTGAGGTCGACGCCAGTGCAGTACCTGATGCTGAGCCTAGCGTAACGGTTGAGCAATAGGTTTATTCGATGCGTATTTTTGCCGATCGTTTATCTGAGCAACTTACTAAGCAATTAAGCAACGTTTACCTAATTTTTGGTAATGAGCCTTTGCTGCTGCAAGAAAGCCGAGAAGCGATTCAAAAGACAGCCAAAGAGCAAGGCTTCGAAGAGCGTCACCGTTTTGCGATTGATAATAGCCTCGACTGGAATCAAGTCTATGACTGCACTCAAGCATTAAGCCTATTTTCAAGTCGCCAGATCATCGAACTTGAGCTGCCTGAGTCTGGGGTTAACGCTGCGATTGCGAAAGAGTTACTCGCAATTTCTGAGCATATTCACAACGACATCTTATTGATATTAGTTGGAACTAAGCTGACCAAAGCCCAAGAGAATGCAAAATGGTTCAAAGCACTCTCGAATCAAGGGCATTGGGTAAGCTGTTTAACTCCTGATGTCAGCCGCTTGCCTCAGTTTGTCCAAGCGCGTTGTCGTCAGGTTGGCCTATTACCTGATCCAGAAGCGATTCAAATGCTGGCTCAATGGCACGAAGGCAACCTCTTCGCCCTAACTCAAAGCCTTGAAAAGCTCGCTCTTCAGTATCCTGATGGAAAACTCACGTTAGTCCGACTAGAAGAGTCTCTCAGCCGACATAACCACTTTACACCATTCCATTGGAGTGATGCGTTATTGGCAGGCAAAGGTAACCGTGCGCAAAGAATTCTGCGTCAGTTAGAAGCCGAAGGTGTCGAACCAGTCATCTTACTGCGTAGCATACAACGTGAGCTTGCTCTGCTATTACAAATGCAGCAACAAATGAAACAGATGCCAATCGGGCAGGTTTTTGACAAGCACCGTATATGGCAATCTAAGAAACCTCTTTATAACGCAGCGCTAACAAGAGTTTCGATTTCTCGATTACACTCCCTGTTTGCGTTGCTCACTCAAGCTGAATTGATGACAAAAACCCAATATGAGCAGTCGCCTTGGCCACTAATTCATCAGTTAAGCGTAGAGTTTTGTATCCCTTCCGCTTCTATACCGTTTCACGCATAAAAGCGTGTTATATTCTAGGGTCAAAATACCCTAAACAAAGCTAAATTCAGATTAAAGGAACACCCAGTGTTACGTGAAGAACTAAAAGACTTTCTTGCAGACAAAGCCGACGACATGAAAGCAGAATCGATTGTAACTATCGATGTAGAAGGCAAATCAAGTGTGACTGATTTCATGATTGTTTGTACTGGCACTTCTAAGCGCCACGTTGCCTCTATTGCACAACATGTCGCAGATGAAGTAAGAAAGGTAGGTCTACAACCGCTCGGTATGGACGGTCAGAAAGAAGGTGAATGGGTTGTCCTAGATATGGGTACTAGCATGCTTCACGTTATGCAAGAAGAGCATCGTGAGCTGTACCAACTAGAAAAACTTTGGAGCTAAGCGTTGAAAATCCAACTGATTGCTGTTGGCACTAAAATGCCGAAGTGGGTAGAAGAAGGCTTTCAAGAGTATCGCCGTCGCTTCCCTCACGACATGCCATTAGAGCTCATTGAGATCACTGCTGGTAAACGTGGCAAAAATGCCGATATTGCACGTATCCTTCAAAAAGAAGGTGAAGCGATGTTGGCCGCGGTTCCAAAAGGCAACCGCATTGTCACACTCGATATCCCAGGTAAAAAATGGGATACGCCACAGCTTGCTGAGCAATTAGAAAGTTGGAAATTGGATGGACGCGATGTGTCCATCCTGATTGGAGGGCCTGAAGGATTAGCCCCTGCATGCAAAGCAGCAGCGGATCAAAGCTGGTCTTTATCAGCACTGACCTTACCTCACCCATTAGTACGCGTTATCATGGCTGAAAGCTTGTATCGAGCTTGGAGCATCACTGCTAACCACCCGTACCACCGAGAATAAGCGTTAATGTTACGTAAACGTAGCCAAATCCGTGACTACAAAGCAGAAGCACGACTATTCACTAGCCGTGCTTTTGTTGCGTTTATAGGGATCATAGTCATGATGACTATGTTGGTTGTTAACCTGTATAACATTCAGGTCAACCAATATCAGGACTATAAAACTCGATCGAATGACAACCGAATAAAGGTTGTGCCTATCGCGCCCAATCGCGGTCTGATTTACGATCGAAACGGAGTACTCCTTGCGGAAAACCGCCCGGTTTTCAACCTAGAGATCATCCCAGAAAAAATTAAAGATATGGATGACACGCTCATCCGTTTACAAACCTTAATTGAGATTCCTCCTGAACGTATCGAGCGTTTTAATCGTGATCGTCGTAATTCACGACGCTTTAAGTCGGTACCGATTCTTAATCAGCTCACTGAAGAGCAAGTGGCCGTTTTTTCAGTCAACCAGCATAAATTTCCAGGCGTTGAAGTCACCGGAACTTTAAAACGTTTCTATCCTTATGGTGATGTTCTCACCCATGTAATTGGCTATGTCTCGCGAATCAACGATCGCGACATGCAACGTCTAGTTCGAGAAGAAAAAGACGCCAATTATCAAGCAACTCGTGATATTGGAAAACTCGGTATTGAGCGCTATTACGAAGACATGTTGCACGGAACTGCTGGCTATCAAGAAGTTGAAGTCAACAGCCGCGGACGCGTAATTCGCACACTCAAATTTGTCCCTTCAGTACCGGGTAAAGATATCGTGCTCAATCTCGATATCAAACTGCAGACGTACGTGCACAAATTGCTCGATGGGCGCAGAGGCTCAGCTGTCGTTCTCGATCCAAAAGACAATGGTGTATTAGCGATGGTATCAAGCCCAAGCTATGACCCGAACGCCTTCGTTCACGGTATTTCATCTAAGGGTTACAATGCTCTATTGCAGGATAAAAACCGACCTTTGGTTAACCGAGCGACTTTAGGTATATACCCACCCGCTTCGACCATCAAACCTTTCATTGCTGTTGCAGCATTGCAAGAAGGTGTCATTACACCGAACACGACACGAAATGACCCAGGTTATTGGAAGATACCTAATTCAAAAACCAAACCGTTTCGTGACTGGCTTCGCTGGGGACACGGTAAAGTTGATATCGTCAAAGCAATTGAAGAGTCTGTTGATACCTTCTTCTATCAAATATCCTTCGATCTAGGCATCGACCGCTTATCTAAATGGATGATGATGTTCGGTTTCGGTGATTACACCGGTATTGATATCTACGAAGAAAGTAAAGCCAACATGCCAACCCGTGAATGGAAAATGGCGCGACATCGTGTGCCTTGGTATCAGGGTGACACCATCCCCGTTGGTATTGGACAAGGTTACTGGACAGCGACACCCATGCAGATAGCGAAAGCGACCTCGGTATTGGTTAATGAGGGTGAAGTAACTGCACCTCATCTATTGCGCTCAACCATAGAAAACGGTCGCCCATTCGATGAACAAGTTCTTTCGGAAATCGAGACCTATCCACCAGTAACGGGGGTAAAACAGAAGTATTGGGATATTGCCCAAGAAGGCATGAAACTGGTAAACCACGGCAAAAAAGGCACGGCAAGACGCTCATTCCAGAAGATGTCTTACGTCTCTGCCGGTAAATCCGGTACCGCACAGGTATTCGGCCTGAAGGAAGATGAAGAGTACAACGCGGACGAGATTGCCGAGCATTTACGCGATCACGCCCTCTTTACTGGTTACGCTCCTTTTGAAAACCCTGAAGCAGTGGTCACCATTGTTTTAGAAAATGCAGGTGGTGGTTCATCCAATGGTGGCCCAGTAGTAAGAAGGATTTTAGACCATATTATCCTTGCAGAAGATTATGAAAGTAAGGCAATAAAATAATGAAACTTGATCCTTCAACTGGACGAAATAGAGCCTTATTCGAACGGCTACATATCGACCTGCCGCTATTGCTCGGCATTCTGGTTTTAATGGGCTTTGCCTTATTGATCATGTACAGCGCAAGCGGCCAAAGCCTTGCGATGATGGATCGCCAAGCGATGCGTATGGCTCTGTCTTTGGGTGTGATGATCTTCTTGGCTCAACTCTCACCACGCACTTATGAGAGCTTAGCTCCCTTGCTATTTGCAGGCGGTGTTATTTTGCTACTTGGAGTACTGTTCTTTGGTGAAGCCTCTAAAGGTGCACAACGTTGGCTGAACTTCGGATTTGTTCGATTCCAACCCTCAGAGCTACTAAAGCTTGCGGTTCCTTTAATGTTGGCAAGGTTTATTGGTAAGCGTTCACTACCACCGACTTTCCAAACCCTTGCGATCTCGTTGGTGATGGTGTTTGTACCCACGATTCTCATCGCTAAACAGCCCGATCTAGGAACGTCAATCCTGATTGCTGCCTCTGGTATCTTCGTTATCTTCCTTGCTGGGATCAGCTGGAAAATAATTATGAGTGCAGCGATTGCACTGGGTGGGTTCATCCCGATCCTGTGGTTCTTCTTGATGCGTGAATATCAGAAAGTACGTGTAAGAACCCTTTTTGATCCTGAATCAGATCCATTAGGTGCGGGCTACCACATCATTCAGAGTAAAATTGCGATAGGTTCTGGTGGGGTATCTGGAAAAGGTTGGCTACAAGGCACGCAATCTCAACTGGAGTTTATTCCAGAGCGACACACCGACTTCATTTTTGCGGTAATAGCCGAAGAATGGGGCATGATCGGTATTTTGTTTTTGCTCGCTATCTACCTATTCATTATTGGACGTGGTTTATTTCTGGCGAGCCAAGCGCAAACGGCATTTGGCCGAATGATGGCTGGCAGTATTGTACTGAGCTTCTTCGTTTATATTTTTGTAAACATTGGCATGGTAAGTGGCATTCTACCTGTAGTTGGGGTCCCTCTTCCGCTAGTCAGCTACGGCGGCACCTCAATGGTTACTCTCATGGCTGGATTTGGTATTTTAATGTCGATCCATACACACAGAAAAGCATTCTCAAAGGCGACCTAATTGATGTCTATTAAAGCATTCCCCCTAACAACATCTTTGGTCAATGAACTGCCAATCAAAAAAATGCTGTCTATCGTCGGCTTGGCGGTTTTGATTAATGGTTGCTCTTCCCAAGAGCAAAAAGGCCGTTACGACATTGATTCTGATATTGCGCCAGATGTGCCAATCTCAGTTGAGCACCTAGAGGACGCTCACCCTCAATATGAACCTTACAGCTTAGGTGGTAACACTAACTACACTCTGCGTGGTGAAGACTACAAAATCGTAAAGAAGACCGAAGGGTTTACCGAGAAAGGAAAAGCCTCTTGGTACGGTAAGAAATTTCATGGCCATTTAACCTCAAATGGCGAGATCTACGACATGTATTCGATGTCAGCAGCGCACAAAACATTGCCCATTCCAAGCTATGTAAAAGTGACAAATACCGATAACAACAAAACGACGATTGTTCGTATCAATGACCGAGGCCCATTCCATGAAGGCCGAATCATTGACCTTAGTTATGCGGCAGCTTACAAGCTCGATGTCTTGAGAACAGGCACAGCAAATGTTGAGATAGAAGTCATTACTGTAGCTATGCCAACTGACGCAAATAAAAAGGCCGCTTTGCCGCAATTTATTATTCAGGTTGCCACATCTCCGCATGAAGATAGAACCGAGAAGTTAGCCAAAGATCTAGGCGAAAAGCTAGCTGTAGCAACGTTCTTGCAGCCAAATGACGACAACTACCGTCTGATGCTTGGCCCATTTCATGACTATGCTCTGACTCAAGAGAAATTAGAACAAGTTAAGCTTATGGGTTACCCGTCAGCTTATATAAAAAAGCACACGCTAACTCGCTAATTAATCTAACAGTTACTTCTGGTAATCAGCGCTCTGGTGTGACAGAGTGATTCTGTTAATATATGAATAGTTCACCAAATAATTGCATTCAAAATGATTAAATCTAATAAACTTGTTAAATCGATTTTTGCTACTTCTGTTGCTCTTTCTGCAACGATAGCTACATCGTCATTCGCCGCTCCTATTGTTGTACCTGATGCACCTCAAATCGCCGCTAAAGGTTTTGTTCTGATGGATTACCATTCAGGCAAAGTACTAGCAGAGAAAGAAATGAACACTCAGCTTTCTCCAGCAAGTTTAACCAAGATGATGACGAGCTACGTGATTGGCCAAGAGCTTGACCGTGGTAACATCAACTTAAACGACGACGTTGTCATTAGCGAAAACGCTTGGGCTAAAAACTTCCCAGACTCATCTAAGATGTTCGTTGAAGTGGGTACAACGGTTAAAGTTGAAGAACTGAACCGTGGCATCATCATTCAATCAGGTAACGATGCTTGTGTTGCAATGGCTGAGCATATTGCTGGCTCTGAAGACGCATTCGTTGACCTAATGAACGCTTGGGCAAGCTCTATTGGCATGAAAGACACGCACTTCGCTAACGTGCACGGTCTAGACAATCCAAATCTATACTCAACGCCTTATGATATGGCTTTACTTGGTCAGGCACTGATTCGTGACGTTCCTGATGAGTACCGTATCTACTCACAGAAAAAATTTACTTACAACGGCATCACCCAGTACAACCGTAACGGTCTGTTATGGGATAAGAGCATGAACGTTGATGGCATTAAAACTGGCCACACGAGCAACGCAGGTTACAGCCTAGTAAGCTCAGCAACAGAAGGCAAAATGCGTCTTGTTGCGGTTGTGATGGGCACGAAGAATGCGAACGCTCGTAAAACAGAAAGCAAAAAGCTACTGAGCTACGGTTTCCGTTTCTTCGAAACAGTGGCACCACATACTGCTGGCGAAACATTCGTTGAAGAAAAAATCTGGATGGGTAGCAAGGACACAGTTGCACTAGGTGTCGACGAAGATACTTTCGTTACGCTACCTCGTGGTCAAGCTAAGAACCTAAAAGCTAGCTTCGTTCTTGAAAAAGAACTGGAAGCACCGATTAGCAAAGGCGATGTTGTAGGTAAACTATTCTACCAAGTTGATGGTGAAGACGTTGCTGAATACCCGCTACTTGCACTTGAAGATGTAGACCAAGGCAGCCTATTTAGCCGTCTATGGGACTACCTAGTACTGCTATTCAAAGGTTTATTCTAAACGAGTCAAACGTTTGTTCTAGCAATACATAAAGTTCTTGTATAGCTAACCTAATGAGTAAATTACTTATTTACGCATTAACGAACCAAAAGCCGCCATGTGCGGCTTTTGTTGATCTTGAGTTCGGTGATATTTACACGTAGTATTCCGCCTTATTACTCGTGTCTGTTGACCGAACACGCTTTTTATCGACCTTTCGCCAATTTGCGAGAGTCTAGCCTTTTGGAGCTAATCATGAACATCAATTCTGATGCAAAACTAAAAGACCTCTTAGAGTTCCCTTGTTCATTCACTTACAAAGTAATGGGCTACGCTAAGCCAGAGCTTACAGAGCTAGTGCTAGAAGTGATCCAGCGTCATGCTCCTGGTGACTACAGCCCAACACTAAAACCGAGTGCGAAAGGTAACTACCACTCTGTTTCAATCAATATTACTGCGACTTCTATTGAACAAGTAGAAACGCTATACAAAGAGCTGGGCGATATCGAAATCGTTCGTATGGTTCTGTAATCGACGATTACGCATGGAAAACAGCGGCTTATTGCCGCTGTTTTTGTTTGAAGCACACTATTGGACTCAAAATCATTCAACTTAATTTTCAATAAATACAAAGAAAGTTGAAAAACCTTGCAGTCCGTCTGTAGTTAGAATCATGTTTCGCGTTTATAATGCGTTCACTTTATTAATCCTTGAGGGAGTGCAGCTTTGCAAAATAAGCTAATCGTAAAAAAATTAGGCCGTCAGGATTACGAACCTGTGTGGAAAGCCATGCATAAGTTCACAGACGAACGCACAGAAGAAGACGTAGACCAAGTTTGGTTGGTTGAACACAACCCTGTCTTCACTCAAGGACAAGCAGGCAAAGCCGAGCATGTATTAAATGCTGGTGACATCCCTGTCATTCAAAGCGATCGCGGTGGCCAAGTGACTTATCACGGCCCAGGTCAGTTAGTCGCTTACTTTTTGATTAACATCCGCCGCAAAAAATTCGGTGTACGTGATTTGGTGACTCATATTGAGAACCTCGTAATCAACACTCTGAAAGCTTACAATATAAATTCAACTGCCCGACCTGATGCTCCAGGTGTCTATGTCGATGGCAAGAAAATCTGTTCACTCGGATTACGTATTCGACGCGGTTGCTCATTTCATGGGCTCGCACTCAACGTCGATATGGACTTATCCCCATTCCTACGCATTAACCCATGTGGTTACCAAGGTATGGAAATGGCTCAGGTAAGCCAGTTAGGCGGACCAAGTGAATTAGAAAGCGTTGAGCAACAGTTAATACAAGAGCTAGTAGAACTACTCGGCTATGACCAAGTAGACATTCAAGCCACCAGTAACATTACAGCAGAAGCATAAAATCATGAGCAAACCAATCCAAATGGAAAAAGGCGTTAAATATCGTGACGCTGACAAAATGGCATTAATTCCCGTAAAGAATATGCCTGCTGAACAGAAAGAAGTTCTACGTAAGCCTGCATGGATGAAGATTAAACTTCCTTCAGACAGCCATCGTATTCAAGAAATCAAATCAGCAATGCGCAAGAACAACCTGCACTCAGTTTGTGAAGAAGCGTCTTGCCCTAACCTAGCCGAGTGTTTTAACCACGGCACGGCAACGTTTATGATTCTTGGCGCTATCTGTACTCGTCGCTGCCCGTTCTGTGATGTTGCCCATGGTCGTCCTGTTGCTCCTGAAGCAGAAGAGCCGAAGAAACTGGCTAAGACGATTAAAGACATGAAACTGAAGTACGTTGTAATCACTTCAGTTGACCGTGATGACCTGCGTGATGGTGGTGCTCAGCACTTTGCTGACTGTAACCGTGAAATTCGCGAACAGAATCCAAACATTCGCATTGAAACACTGGTTCCAGACTTCCGTGGTCGTATGGACGTTGCGCTTGATCTGATAAAAGACAACCCGCCAGATGTTTTCAACCACAACCTAGAGACAGCGCCACGTCTATACCGTAAAGCTCGTCCAGGCGCGAACTACAAGTGGTCTCTTGATCTGTTGAGAAAATTCAAAGAGCAACACCCAGACATCCCAACGAAATCTGGTGTAATGATGGGTCTTGGTGAAACGAAAGAAGAGATCGTTCAAGTATTGAAAGATCTTCGCGAACATGGCGTAACGATGCTGACACTAGGCCAATACCTGGCACCAAGCCGTCACCACTTACCAGTAGAACGCTACGTACCGCCTTCTGAGTTTGATGAACTGAAAGAGATTGCTCTTGAACTAGGCTTCACTCACGCAGCTTGTGGCCCATTTGTACGTTCTTCTTACCATGCCGACTTGCAAGCTCAAGGTATGGAAATTAAGTAACCACATTGCTTAAGCCAAAATTAAAAAGGCGCTGAACTGTATGTTCAGCGCCTTTTTTCTATCGAGCAAAACAAGCTTGTTCGATACGAAAACAACAAAGCCACTCATTAAGAGTGGCCTTGAACTGCAGGTCTAATCATCTAGATGCTAAATGGTCTACTAACCAAATGAAGCCCAGATAACTGTTGCCACCAAGACTGGACACACGAACTTCACATACATTGGCCACACTTTACCAAACCAACCAAGCTGAAAGTCAGGGCAGCCATGTTCAAGCTCTTTCACTTTTGAAGCTCGACTCCATACCCAACCACCAAACACACAGAACATCAGAGCTGCGACCGGTTGAAGATACTGAGTCGCTATCATCGCAACCATACCAAACATCGCGGAAAAGTTGTAAACAATCACCACACTGAACAATGCGATGGCACCACCAATCACCCAGCTTGTTGGCGTTCGTCTTGTATTGAAACGCTCACTCACTAGTGCTACAGGTCCTTCCAGCATCGAAATTGAAGAAGTAAGAGCAGCAATCGTTAGCAACAAGAAGAAGACAATTGCGAAGATCTGACCAAGTACGCCTAAGCTATCAAACATCAAAGGCAGAACCGTAAATACCAGCGTGTCAGAGCTCAATAGTGAGCCGTCTTCAGCATAGATTTGTACGCCCTTTTGCATCGCGACAAACATTGCAGGCATAACCACTAAGCCAGCAATAAAAGCGACAGCGGTATCAACCAAGGTTACGTTCATCGCCATTTTTGGTAGGTTCTCTTTCTTGCTTAAGTAAGAACCATAAACCAACATAGAGCAGCCACCAATGGTTAGCGAGAAGAAGCCTTGTCCCATTGCCGCTAGAATCAGTTTTCTATCCAACACTTTCTCAAAGTCTGGCACCAAGTAATGTTTCAGCCCTTCCATCGCACCAGCTTGCGTCATGATGTAAACAAACAGTAAGCCAAACAAAATGAACAATGCCGGCATTAAGCGAGTCGACCACTTCTCGATACCTTGCTTAACACCACCCTGAACAATCAAGATAGTCAGCACATAGAATGCGACCGTACCAAATACATTGCGCTCAACACTGAAGCCTTTAAACCAATCAGCAACAGCTTCTAGACCGACAAGATCAGCGACTGCACCAATTAGGAAGCAAATCAACCAACCGCCGACAATACTATAAAATGCTAACACGGCACTTGGGACACTTAAGCCAATCCAACCGACAAATTCACCGACTTTCTTACCTAACGGATTTGTCGTCAACGAGCGCATACTATCGACAGGGTTCGCTTGACCATGACGGCCAATCGCCATCTCAACCACCATCATCGGGAAAGCAACCACGAAAATCATGATTAGGTAAACAAGCAGAAAAGCGCCACCGCCGTTACTGGCAACTTGAGTTGGGAAACCCCAAATATTACCTAAGCCAACAGCTGCACCCGCCGCTGCTAAAATAAAACCCAAACGAGAGCTAAAGTGCTCTCTTGAAGAGGAAGATTGTTGGTCCATATTGCCCGCATCAAAAATCAGTGAACTAGTTGAGAAGTACAGTAATCAAAAGCAATGATAGGCACAACTAATAAATGAACAATTAGCTTATTTTTACAATCTATTTAGTATTTAAGACCAAGTTATTAACAATTACCCAGACTAACTGACCACATAAAATCAAGACAACGATTGATCCGACTACTGAGAGGTATTCCTAAGTTAATTGTTAGCTTATTTAACCCATAAAAAAGAGCACCAATAGGTGCTCTTCTAACGAATCTGAAACTCAGGCTAGATAGTAAATACTTGGTAGTCTTTTAGGTTCGGAATAATTTTATGCAGCTCTTGCTCTTGCTCTGCCATCTCATCTAGAGAATCACAGAACTCATTCGCTTCCTCTTGTACTTGTTGAGAGTGTTCTTTCATTCGCTCTTCAACTTTAAGCTTTAATTCAGCCATGCTATCAGCCATTTCGGTCAGATTTAGTCCGCCGTCTTGCTTCATTTTTTCTGACATCGCATTAAAGGCACTTGAGATAAACTCTTGGTTAAAGATCTCCTTAGCCTTTTCGAAATCTTCAGACCAACCATTCGCCATCGAATCGAAACTATTAGCCGGTAGGACTAACTCGCCATCTTTATAATAACGAGCCTCTAATTCAGCAAAGTACGTTTTCATTGATTCTTTTACATTATCAAACGACTCTGGAGAATCTAGGCTGGCAGCGATGTCATCAATAACATCATTCGCCAAGGCTAAGCTGTCATTCGCCATTTGTTTTGCGCGTGGTAAATACTCATTCATGCTGTCGCGGTATTTTTCAATTGCCGCTTGTTGGTCGGCATCAAGTGCGACCTTTTCACCATGAATATAAAGATCGTTGTTGCCATCAAGAATAGCTGTATCACCATTTACTTGATGGATTTCGACTTTCTGCTCGTCAATTCGTAGTTCATTTTTCAAATCAACTCGACACTGAGCTGCAAAAGTTGGCAGGCTCACAACAGCGGTAGCCACTGTTAATGATGCAATTAATACGCTTTTTTTCATAACACCCTCTCATCAATCTGCCCAACGACTATACCGCTAGTTTATGCTTCTTTGTCAGAAAAACGTTTATATTTATAAGCCTGTCATTCAGTCAATCGATACTACTTCATAGCAAAACTGTTTATCAGCGACCCTAAACTCAATTTCATCACCGACTTCTTTGCCCATTAGAGCCTGACCAAATGGTGCATTCGCCGTCACAATGGCAATCTCATTGTCGTTCCATGTAACAGAAAGCCCCCCGACTCTTGGCCCTAGGAAAAAGTGCTTATGTTCATCATGTTCGTCAATGACCACAACATAGCTGCTGACGGTAATTCTTTCACTGTCTCGTAATACGAGGTTTCGGTAACACTGGATGTCATCTTCACACTCTTGAACCCGCATCGCTTGTCCATGGGCAAGGTACGAGGCTTCTAACGCCAAGGTATCGTACTTGTGCTCTGGCACGGTCTCTTCATCGGTGGCAGCATCAATAGCTCGCTGAGTCGCAGATTGTGCGATGCTTAACCGTGATTCGAGTTGCTCTAAAATTATTTGTCGAAGCTCAGACTTATTCATACTTTTGGAGTGCTTTTCTATAGGAGCTACAGAATAGAATTAGGTACAATCAGGTGCAAGACATTTGATTCATCAAGCGACGCGATCATAGACAGGCGAACGCTTTAGCATCAATACGACACTTAACAACTCAGGTAGAACACAAATGATTGAGCAGAAGCTAAAACAAGTATTCGGATTCGATTCACTGCGTAATGGGCAAAAGCAAGTCATTGATAATGTTCTATCCGGTCACTCTACCGCGGCTATCTTCCCGACGGGCTCAGGTAAATCGCTGTGCTACCAGTTACCCGCGTTAGAACTTCCTCATTTAACCTTGGTTATTTCTCCACTGTTAGCCTTAATGAAAGACCAGTTGAGCTTCTTACACAGTAAAGGGATCAGCGCCGCTGCAATAGAATCTAGTCAAGACAGACAGACCACTCAGCAGGTGATGCAGTCTGTGCGTAACGGAGATACCAAGATCCTGATGATCTCCGTCGAACGTTTGAAGAACGAACGCTTTCGTCAGTTTATCTCCCAAGTGCCTATCTCGTTACTTGTGGTCGATGAAGCGCACTGTATTTCTGAGTGGGGACACAACTTTAGACCCGATTATCTCAAGTTGCCTCAATACCAGAAGCAACTGAATATCCCGCAGGTATTACTACTCACAGCAACTGCAACCACCTCAGTTATCCAAGACATGAAGTCTAAGTTTGATATCAATGAGGAACGCGTTGTTGTTACGGGTTTCTATCGTCAAAATCTCGATCTGTCGATTCAGCCTTGTGAACAAGCTAGTAAGCTAGAGACGCTGTGCTCTGTCGCCAATCAAGCGCCTCAAGCTCCAACCATCGTTTATGTGACCCTTCAGCAAACAGCAGAGATGGTGGCTCAACAACTACGCAATGCTGGAATCAACGCAGTCGCTTACCATGCGGGGCTTAAACCAGAAAATAGAGATGCCATTCAACATCAATTCATGAATGATGACGTGCATTGTATTGTAGCGACTATTGCTTTCGGGATGGGCGTCGACAAATCAAACATTCGCCGTGTGATTCACTTCGACTTACCCAAATCGATAGAAAACTACTCGCAAGAAATCGGCAGAGCAGGCCGAGATGGTCAGCCTTCAGCATGTATTCTTCTCGCCAACAAATATGGACTCAGTACGCTAGAGAACTTCGTATTTGGTGATACGCCAGACAACATCTCGATCCAAGCTGTCTTGAAAGAGATCTACGAAAACCAAAACATTGGGGCTTCTGGTACAAACCAATGGGAGATCATGCTCAACCAACTATCGCGTGAATCTAACATTCGTCAACTTCCGCTAAAAACACTGTTGGTTTATCTAGAAATTGAAGGTGTGATTGAGCCTAAGTACAGCTACTTCGCTGACTACAAATTTAAATTCATTCGCCCTAAGCAGCAGATCACCGAGCAATTTCAAAGTGAACGTCGCCATTTTGTAGAAGCGATTTTCCAATGTTCTCCTCAAGCCAGAGTTTGGTGCCAAGTCGATTTTGATGCGCTTTGGACTCACTTCCAAGCCGATCGTCAGCGTGTGATTGCGGCTATCGATTACTTCAATGAACAAGGCTGGATTGAGTTGGAAAGTAAGCAGATCACCGATGTTTACGCGATCAACAATACATCTGAAGATATGATGCAATTGTCAGAACGTTTAACTGAGTTGTTTAAAGCAAAAGAGAACAGTGAGATAAACCGTCTTAACCAAATGCTGAGTTTCTTTGAAGCTGATACCTGCTTAAGTTCACGCCTTGCGAGTTACTTCGCCGATGATAAAGCACCCAAAAACTGTGGTCACTGCTCAGTATGCCGAGGTGAAATTGCCAAACTACCAAGCGTGAAAGCTGAAACTATAGATGAAGAGATCGTCCTCGCTTGGATTCAAGAATTCATCGCCAACAGCCAACAACTGATTACCGATGAAGCCATTACTCGCTTTTTATGCGGAATCGCGACACCGCTTTCTACCAAATTAAAAGCCAGTAAAATGTCGGGGTACGGAAAGTTAGAGCAACAACCGTTCAGTGAAACCCTAGCATTGGTAAAACGATTACCAAGATAAGAAGATTAAAAGACGCTGCTCGTGCTAATAAGTCAGCTAGGTTTGAATAAACCTAGCTGATGAAAATTAAAAGAAACTCAGCTGCTTCACTTGTTCTTTGGGTTGTAACATCACACTCAAACCGAGCAGACGTATCTCTCGCCCTTGTTGTCTTTTTAAGATCTCACTCAATAGTTCTTTGAAGTGTTCTCGATCCAATGAAGCATGTATGTGTTCTATGGTCGTTTGCTGGAAATCGGCAAACTTGAGCTTAATGCCCTGCTTGATGATCGCTTTACTTGGGCTGGCTTTTTCTAAGCGAGTTTCAAGCTCAGGAAAGAGCTTATCTTCAATCACCTGCCAGCACTCAGCATAAGTCGAAATATTTTGAGTAAACGTGCGCTCAACGCCTACGGATTTACGCTCGCGTTCTATGATGACTTCTCTTTCATCGATACCATGGCTTCGCTTCCACAACGATGCACCTTGTCGACCAAACTTCAGAAGCAAGTCTCGATAGTCTGCCCCTTTGATGTCCTTGCATGTAAAGAATCCCGCTAGATGGAGCTTTTCAATGCTGACCTTGCCAACGCCTGGGATTTTCTCCAGTGGTAAATCATCAATAACAGCTTGTACATCTTGTGGAGGGATAACAAATTGCCCATTGGGCTTATTCATATCCGAAGCCACTTTAGCCAAGAATTTTATCGGAGCGACACCCGCTGAAGCCGTAAGGTTTAACTCGTTCCAAATATCACGGCGAATTGACTCGGCAATCAATGTCGCAGAACCGTGACACAATGTTGATTCAGTCACGTCGAGAAACGCTTCATCCAGAGAAAGAGGTTCAATCAATGTTGTGTATCGAGAAAAAATTTCGCGGATCTTTTTGGATATCTCAACATAAACCTGCATTCTTCCTGGAACTACTAATAAGTTAGGACAAAGCTGTAGCGCTTTCCCCGTTGGCATCGCAGAACGGATACCAAACTTGCGAGCTTCATAATTACAGGTACTCAAGACACCCCGTTGTTTTTCATGCCCACCAACCGCAAGTGGTCGATTTCGGTAAGCCGGGTTATCGCGCATTTCTACAGCTGCGTAAAAACAATCCATATCGACATGGATTATTTTTCTGATTTTATCTTGGCCTGCACTGCACATTTAGGAATAACTCAACCTTACAACTGTATCTATGAACAGTATAATCAATTATTCCTCGATTTAAAATGATCTCGTGTCCAGCTCAAGAGGTTTCACTTCAACAGCAGTCCACTCTTCTGATAGTATTGTAAGGAGTATTTAGTCGATAAGTAGGGATAGCTTTTGAGTGAAAAAATACTAGTGGTGGAGGACAGTCGAGCATTCCGAAACTATCTATACCAGCAATTAAAAAACAGTGGCTATGAAGTCGCACTCGCAGAATCAATTGAGGAAGCGAAAGCGATCTTAGAGCAAGAGACGGATTTCTTGTGTGCTGTATTAGATTACTGCCTACCCGATGGTCAAGATGGTGAAATCATTGATTTGGTACTCGGCTACCAACAAAAAATCATTGTACTAACCGGTATGTTCAACAACACACTTCGAGAACAGGTTCTCGCCAAAGGTGTGCTTGATTACATCCTTAAAGACAGTATGTCATCGGTCAGTTACTTACTTCCTCTGGTTAATCGAATCTCGAATAACCGACACCATAAAGCCTTGGTTGTTGATGATTCAGCTGTAGTTCGTCGATATGTCGTCCAACTCCTCGAACATCAATATATTCAAACGATTCAAGCGAAAGATGGCGAACAAGCACTAGAGCTTCTCAGCAAGGATCCTGATATCACGTTTGTCGTTACCGATCATGACATGCCGAAAAAAGATGGTATTTCGATGACCCGTGACATTCGAGTAAACCACGACCGTAACCAACTCGCTATTCTTGGTCTATCAGGTAGCGACGATCGTACTATGACCGCGCGCTTCCTTAAAGCGGGCGCTAACGACTTCCTCTATAAGCCATTTAACCAAGAAGAATTTTTCTGCCGTATTCACCAGCTTCTCGATATGAAGGAAGCGACCAATGAACTGTTTCGTCATGCCAATGAAGATGCTCTCACGGGGTTATGGAACCGTCGCTATTTGTTCAATCAACCATGTAAAGGCTGTGAAGAACGAAATATCGCGATGATGGATATCGACTTCTTTAAGAAAGTGAATGATACCTTCGGCCATGATGGTGGCGATGCTGTACTGGTTGCGGTGGGCGGCATCATTAAGGATCACTTCAACGATGATGTAGCCGTTCGTTTCGGTGGTGAAGAGTTTTGTATTCAGTCGTGTGGGTCGTTTGAAAGCTTCGTTGATAACCTAGAATCGATGAGAGTGGCAATAGAAGAGCATGAAGTGATTCATGAATCACAAAGTATTAAAGTCAGCATCAGCATTGGTGTCACTGATTTAGACGGCAAGTTAGATGAACAAATCAAAGCAGCCGACGAACTGCTTTACACGGCCAAGGAACAAGGTAGAAACCAGCTAGTATGCACTCGCAATAAGAGTTCATAGGTAGTTAACTATATAGATATAACAGCCAAACCCTTTATAAGCAGGCTTATAGGCTATTCACTTTAAGCGTTTAAGTCTATAGAAACAAAAAGAGCTCAAGACAATGCCTTGAGCTCTTTGCGTTTAGAGAGCTAGATGACCGATTAGTTAAAGACTAATTTAGGAAAACTAGCATCAACCGTTATCACCGATTAAGCGATACGATCCTTGCTCCAAGCCGCTTCTTTTTCTTGACGCTCAGCCAGTTTCTCAACGCGGTAAGCTTCACGTGCTTCGCGCTTTTTACGCGCATCACAAGGTTCTGGGCAATTACAGACTTTGTCGATACCAACAGCACCTAAACCACCACAGCTACCTTTCACAACTTTCTTTTGGACAATATAGCCAATCGACATTGCTGTGATCACGGCAAGAAAAACACCAAATGTAATCAGAAATGTATTCATAATTCTCTCGCTTACCTTATTTACCTAAGTATGGCTTAAATGCTTCTGAAGCAATTTCTTTAAAGCCATCTGCTGTTTTAACCACCATAAACGCTGGGATGTTATGCTGGTTAGCGATTTCCATTCCTCTTACTTCACCTAAGACCATAAGGCCAGTAGATAAGCCGTCTGCAGTCATTGAAGACGGGTTTAAAACAGTCACTGAAACCACTTTGTGATGAAGAGGTTTACCTGTTTCTGGGTTGATGATGTGTGAGTAACGAACACCATCACGCTCGAAATAGTTGCGATAGTCACCAGAGGTTGCAATCGCCATATCACCTGGTTCGATGATCTCTTGAATAGTACGCTCTTCTACACTTGGTTTCTCAATCGCTATGCGCCAACCCACATTGTCACGGTTTAGACCTTTCAAGCGAATTTCACCACCAATTTCAACCATGTAGTTGTGAATGCCAATTGAATCAAGGTAGTCAGCTACAACGTCAACACCCCAACCTTTTGCAATTGTCGAAAGATCGACATACAGGTTCGGCAGATCCTTAGTCAGTTTGTTGCCTTCAATGCTTAGGTGATGGATACCCACCTTCGCTTTACGAGCAGCCAGCTCTTCGTCTGTTGGAACAACTTCTGGGCGTGCTTCTGGGCCAAAACCCCATAAGTTAACTAAAGGACCAACGGTAACATCCAACGCACCTTCAGTAAGACCGTTCAAACGAATCGCTTCTTTCACTACAATCGCAGTTTGCTCAGAAACTTCAAATGCGTCTGCACCTTTGTGTTGATTAAAACGGCTTAATTCTGAGTCTTCACGGTAAGTCGACATCTGATCGTTTACTTCTTCAAGTAAGCGATCAATCTCGGTGTGAATCTCTTTAGACTCAGGGAACTCATCACCATTGATGTATTTAATATTGTAGCTAGTACCCATCGTTGGGCCACTTAAATGCACTTGCTCAATCGGCTTTTCACAGCCAGCAAGAAAAATCAAAGAAGTTAATGCAACAAGCCAAATTCTCACTTGCTTACTCCTGTCTAATGTTGAGGATTTATATAAGGAAAAATAAGAGTAAATATAGGTCTTAAAAATACCTTACTCTTTCTTATATAAGCCAGTATGTTGTCAAAACGAGCTTTAGAAAAACAAATGGCTGACTCGTAGGAGTCAGCCATAATATCAATCACTTAAATGGATTAACCACCGAAGTCATCTAGTAGGATGTTTTCATCTTCTACACCAAGATCTTTCAGCATGCCGATAACAGCCGCGTTCATCATTGGTGGACCACACATGTAGTACTCACAGTCTTCAGGAGCTTCGTGATCCTTCAGGTAGTTTTCGTACAATACGTTGTGGATGAAACCAGTGTAACCGTCCCAGTTGTCCTCAGGTTGAGGATCAGACAGAGCACAATGCCACACGAAGTTTTCGTTTGCAGCCGCTAGGCCGTCGAAATCTTCAATGTAGAACATTTCACGCTTAGAACGTGCACCGTACCAGTAAGACATCTTACGAGTAGAGTTAAGACGCTTAAGTTGGTCGAAGATATGTGAACGCATTGGCGCCATACCTGCACCACCACCGATGAATACCATTTCATTGTCTGTGTCTTTAGCAAAGAACTCACCAAATGGACCAGAAATAGTACATTTGTCGCCTTCTTTAAGAGACCAGATGTATGAAGACATCACACCAGGAGCTACGTCAGGATTGTTTGGCGGCGGAGTTGCGATACGCACGTTAAGCTTGATTATGCCTTTCTCTTCTGGGTATGAAGCCATAGAGTAAGCACGGATCGAATGCTCTTTAACGATAGACTCGTAACGGAACAAGTTGAACTTATCCCAGTCACCACGGTATTCCTCAGGAATATCGTAATCTGCGTATTTCACGTGATGTGGTTCAGCTTCAATCTGAATGTAACCACCCGCGCGGAACGGAACTTCTTCACCTTCAGGGATAGCTAGAGCAAGTTCTTTGATGAAAGTAGCTTCGTTATCGTTAGAGATAACAGTACATTCCCACTTTTTAACACCAAAGATATCTTCGTCTAGTTCAATCTCCATGTCAGTTTTCATAGCAACTTGACATGCAAGACGTTCGCCTTCGCGAGCTTCACCTTTTGTGATGTGATCAAGTTCAGTCGGAAGGATGTCGCCACCACCAGACTTAACTTTTACACGACACTGACCACAAGAGCCACCGCCGCCACAAGCAGAAGATACGAAGATACCAGCGCCAGCTAGGGCACCAAGTAGCTTGCTACCAGGTTGAGTAACGATCGCCTTTTCAGGGTCGCCGTTTACAGCAATAGTGATGTCACCTGATGGTACTAGCTTAGATTTAGCGAAAAGAATCACTAGTACTAGAGCCAATACAATAATGGTAAACATCGCTACGCCAAGAATAATGCTTTGCATTTGTTATTCCTTATTACTGGGTGCTTACCCTACAGTTGAACACCAGAGAAAGACATAAAGCCTAACGCCATCAGACCAACAGTAATGAACGTGATACCAAGGCCACGAAGACCTGGAGGTACGTCAGAGTACTTCATCTTCTCACGGATACCCGCAAGAGCAACGATAGCTAACATCCAACCCACACCAGAACCGAAGCCGTAAACAACAGATTCAGCAAAGTTGTAGTCACGCGTTACCATGAAAGATACACCACCAAAGATTGCACAGTTAACTGTGATCAGTGGAAGGAAGATACCTAGTGCGTTGTACAAAGGTGGGAAGAAACGGTCTAGAACCATCTCTAGGATTTGTACAAGTGCAGCGATAACACCGATGAATGCGATGAAGTTAAGGAAACTTAAATCGACACCGGCAACAAGTGCATTTTCTTTTAGGATGTGTGTGTAAACAAGGTTGTTTACAGGAACAGCGATTGTAAGTACTACAACTACCGCAACACCAAGACCAAAAGAAGTTTTAACTTTCTTAGAAACCGCTAGG
Organism: Vibrio sp. QJM3NY_15; assembly: GCF_057785995.1. NCBI lineage: Bacteria > Pseudomonadati > Pseudomonadota > Gammaproteobacteria > Vibrionales > Vibrionaceae > Vibrio > Vibrio sp. QJM3NY_15. The sequence goes on along the minus strand of NZ_CM173517.1, from coordinate 769,039 downwards.
AATGTACACATACCTAGGAAGAAAGAAAGCGCCATGTTTTCGATGAAAATCGATTTAACTAGCAGACTAATATAATGTTCCATGACTACCTTACCCCTTCGCTTCTACTTGTTCTGGTTTGAACACACGAATTGCCCAAATCAAGAAACCAATTAGGAAGAATGCAGAAGGTGCTAGAAGCATCAAGCCGTTTGGCTGATACCAACCACCGTTGCTCACTAGAGGTAGTACTTCCATACCAAATAGTTTGCCAGAGCCTAAAAGCTCACGGAAGAAACCAACAGTGATAAGAACGAAACCGTAACCAAGACCGTTACCAAGACCATCGATTAGAGATGGGATTGGCGCAGACTTCATTGCGAATGCTTCAGCACGACCCATTACAATACAGTTAGTAATGATTAGGCCAACGAATACAGATAGCTGCTTAGAGATATCGTATAGGTATGCTTTAAGCACTTGGTCTACCACGATTACTAATGATGCGATAATTGCCATCTGAACGATGATACGCACACTGTTAGGAATGTGGTTACGGATCAAAGAAACGAAGAAGTTAGACAGAGCAGTAACGAACATTACTGCGATAGTCATAACAAATGCTGTTTCTAGCTTAGTGGTTACCGCAAGAGCAGAACACACACCAAGAACCTGTAGCGCGATTGGGTTGTTATCCAACACAGGCGCTAAGATGCTCTTTTTAATTTCTTTTGCACTAGACATTAGTTCAGACCTCCGTCACGAACTTTTGCTAGGAACGGACCAAAGCCCATATCACCTAACCAGAAGTCAAATGTATGTTGAACACCAACGCTAGTCAGTGTTGCACCAGAAAGGCCATCTACACCGTGCTCAGAACCTTGAGGAGCGCCACCTTTAACAACCTGGATAGCAGGTTTGTGGTTTTCGTCGAATAATTTCTTACCAACGAATTGAGCGCGCCAAGTTGGGTTCTCAACTTCACCACCAAGTCCAGGAGTTTCACCTTGCTCGTAGTAAGTGATACCAGAAACTGTGTTGCCATCAGTTTCTACCGCAACGAATGCGTACATCATTGACCAAAGGCCGTTACCGTGAACAGGGATGATAACTTTAGAAGTCTCAGCGCCATCTTTCACTAGGTATACAGTACCCGTGTTAGCACGACGAATGATCTTAGCGATGTCATCTTCAGCTGAAAGCTTGATTGACTGAGCTGGATCTTTTGCCGCTTTACGTTGGTCGTATGCAGCAGCATCGCCGTCAACGAAATCGCCAGTAGCGAAATCAACTAGACGAGGTTCAATGTTCTCTGCGTACAGTGCTGGAATATTACCCGCAAGTTCAATGCCCGCAACTTCAAGGATCTTAGTTTGCTGATCCAGAACTGCGTTAGCTTGTTGCTTAGGTTTAAGAACAACTGCAGCTGTTGAAACGATGATTGAGCACACTAGGCTCAATGCGATAACAACAAACAGCGTCTTTTTAATGCTATCGTTATTACTTGCCATAGCGCGCTAGTCTCCGCTTAATGTTCTTCTCGATTACAACGTGGTCAAACAGAGGAGCAAATAGGTTTGCGAATAGAATCGCAAGCATCATGCCTTCTGGGTATGCAGGGTTAACTACACGAATCATTACACACATTGCGCCGATTAGGATGCCGTACCACCACTTACCTTTATTGGTAAATGAAGCTGATACTGGGTCTGTCGCCATGAAGAACATACCGAATGCGAAGCCACCTAGAACTAGGTGCCAGTGCCAAGGCATACTGAACATTGCGTTAGTATCAGAACCGATCACGTTGAACAGCGTAGACACAGCAATCATACCGATCATTACACCCGCAATGATGCGCCATGAAGCAATGCCCATGTAAACAATCATTGCTGCACCAATCATAAGTGCAAGCGTTGAAACTTCACCGATAGAACCTGGAATGTTACCAATGAATGCGTCCATCCAAGTGATTGCTTCACCCGATGTTACGTTCATTAGTGCACTACCGCCGCCTTGAGCCCATTGGCTAAGAGCAGTTGCACCAGAGAAGCCATCTGCAGCGGTCCAAACTACGTCACCTGAAATCTGTGCAGGGTATGCAAAGAATAGGAACGCACGACCAGCAAGCGCAGGGTTCAAGAAGTTACGACCCGTACCACCGAAGATCTCTTTAGCTACAACAACACCAAAGGTAATACCTAGTGCTGCTTGCCATAGAGGAAGCGTTGGCGGAACGATAAGCGCAAATAAGATAGAAGTAACAAAGAAACCTTCGTTTACTTCGTGCTTACGCACCATACAGAACAGTACTTCCCAGAAACCACCAACGATAAATACCGTTGCGTAGATAGGTAAGAAGTAAGTCGCACCCAAGAGCATCTTACTACCCCAACCTGCATCGGCCCCTAAGGAGGCTCCAAGCATTTCGGTTAGCCAGTAGTGCCAGTTACCATCAATGATAGAAACTAGTTCTGCACCTGAATACATGTGGTTTAGTGCTGCGATAGCCTGACCACCTGCGTTGTACATACCCCAGAACATTGCTGGGAATACCGCAAGCCAAACCATGATCATGATGCGTTTTAAATCAACGCTATCACGGACATGCGAGCTTTTCTTTGTAACAGTACCTGGTGTGTAGAAAAGTGTTGCTGCTGCTTCGTAAAGCGCAAACCACGTTTCGTGTTTACCACCTGGTTCAAAATGATGCTCGATGTCTTCAATAAACTTTTTAAGGCCCATGAAAATTACCCTTCCTTCACAATTGTATCTAGGCATTCACGAAGTAACTGACCGTACTCGTACTTACCAGGACATACAAAGGTACACAGTGCTAAATCTTCTTCATCTAGCTCTAGCGCACCAAGTGCTTGTGCACTATCAACGTCGCCAGCGCATAGATCGCGAAGCAGCAAAGTAGGCTCCATATCTAATGGCATTACTTTCTCGTAGTTACCAATTGGAACCATAGAGCGATCACTACCGTTTGTCGTCGTTGTCATGTTGAACAACTGACCTTTAAACACGTGACCAAGGAATGAACGAGTAACAGAGAACTTGTTCTTACCAGGCATAGCCCAGCCGAATAGCTCTTTATCACGACCTTCACGAAGAACCGAAACTTGTTGATGGTAACGGCCAAGGTAAGCATGTGGACCTGAAGCGTGAACACCAGATAGCACTGAACCTGAGATCAGGCGAACTTCACCTGGCATCAACTCGCTGTCCGTCAACTCTTCAAGGCTAGCACCAATTTGAGTACGAACTAGACGAGGGTTGTTCACCACTGGACCAGCCAGAGAAACAACACGCTCAGAGTAAATCTCACCAGTAAGGAAAAGCTTACCGAATGCGATCACGTCTTGGTAGTTAATGCTCCACGCTACATTTTGTGCATTTACCGGGTATAGGTAATGCATATGCGTGCCTGCAAGACCTGCAGGGTGTGGGCCATCAAAAACATGTTCTTCAACGTTAGACTGAGCTGAACGAGGTAAGCTAGTACCTTTTTTACAAACGTACACTTTACCGTTAGTCAGAATTGAAAGAAGATCTAAACCAGCAACGAAAGCATCAGACTGCTCGTTAATGATTAATTCTGGCTCAGCTGCTAGCGGATTAGTATCCATAGCAGTTACGAAAATAGCCTGAGTTTCAGAATCAATGGCTGGAACCTTGCTGAACGGACGAGTTCGCAAAGCGGTCCATGCGCCAGACTCAACTAACTGAGCTTTAACCGTTTCACGGTCAAGGCCTACTAGTTGGTTAGCTTCATAGCTATTGAACGTGATTTGCTCATTGCCTGCTACTTCAATCACTACTGATTGAAGAACACGCTTAGCACCACGGTTCACTTCAATAACTTTACCGCTTGCTGGAGAAGTAAATACAACACCTGGGTTCTTTTTATCTGCAAAAAGAACTTGGCCTTTCTTCACTTCATCACCAACGCGAGCATGCATCGTAGGACGCATACCAACGTACTCTTCGCCAAGCAAGGCGACTTTAGTGATGGACTTACCATCATTAATCACCTGGGATGGAGTTCCTGCGATAGGAAGATCCAAACCCTTCTTTATTGTAATCATACGCACTTGCACTACTTTATCGGGAAAAAGATTCTTTTAATTGCGTAAATTCAGGACGTTTTATTCCGCCCTTAGACACGACATTACAGTGTCCGGTTTCGGTAGATTTGAGATACCAAAATCGCAACATTATCTTAATAAATTCATCACACTAATTATGTGAGATTTATCAGGTGCCGTATTCTAGCATTTTTTGACAACTTGATGCCATGACCAATAACTTGAATACGGCCTTTATTTGGTGAGATTTGAAGCATATGGACTCTCAAATATGTATAAATTTGACGAGCCGCACAGATAAAATGGCTTTTGAATCGTGTTTTAAACAAGAGATTAATACTCTGTCACAAACTATTATTTTACGAGTTATGTTGAAACACTGTTAATAAAAACATTACTCATTGTAGGTATTTTTGATAGCTCAATTTGACATCAATCTGAGTGATATAAAACCTAAAAACACATAGTTTTGATGACAAAAGAGGCGGCATAACCACCTCTCTTTATATGTATTGAATCTATTACTTTCCACCGCCCATACACATAGGGCTGTCTGGCACGTTATCTAACTGCTTCATCCATTCATCTTTTGTATAGGTATGAATGGATAGCGCGTGAATATTATTCGCCAGTTCTTCTGAAAGTGCTTTATTTACCGCTCGGTGACGAGCAATAAGACGCAAACCTTCAAACACATCGCTGACAACAATCACTTTAAAATGACTCTCAGAACCAGCCGGAACATTGTGCATATAGCTCTCATTCACCACGTTTAAATGACTTGGTGAAAACTCATTGTGCAATTTTGTTTCGATAACTTCTTGGATCATTGTGATTCCTTAATAGCGTATTGGCATTATCTGTCGCTCCAGTATAAACCCTAACTAAGCGACTGTCTGAGTATTTCATCGCTGACTCAAGGGGTTTAGTCGAGTTTTTTATATCTTGTTCAGTCTGCATTTGAGACAATATCTTTGTTATTTCTTACATAAGTATCTCAAGCAATGAAAACTGAACTTACCCTTCACGATAGAACTTTAACCCTAAATCGTTTCCCCAACCGTTCAAATGAAACCCTTCAAGCTTGGGATGCCGGCGACGAATACCTGATTAGCCATGTTGAAGAGATGAATCTTGAACCTGGTAAACACATCCTGATAATGAACGACAGTTTTGGCGCCCTATCCGCTTGGTTCTCGAAAGACCATGATGTGACCATGATGAGTGACTCTTTCATTTCTCATCGCGGAACGCTAAAAAACTTACAGCGCAATCAGAGCAACCGTGTGAACTTTTTAAACACGATGGATGATATCCCACACGGTATCGACCTTGTGATCATGCAATTGCCAAAAACCAACCGCCACCTAATATGGCAATTGAGTCAATTACGCCAAGCATTGCCTGAAGGCTGCCAAGTAATTGGTGTGAATAAAGTAAAAGAGATCCACACTTCAACACTGAACCTGTTTGAAAAGTATCTGGGCGAAACCAAAACCTCTCTAGCTAAGAAAAAGCATCGCCTTGTGTTCTCTTCTCCAAACTGCCAGCCGATTCAAACAGTAGAACCTTATGTTGAATGGGATGTGGACGGTGAAGATATTCGCTTGAAAAATTTACCAAATGTTTACTCAGGCGAGTCACTCGATCAAGGCGCTCGTTATATGTTGGAACACATTCCACAAGATCCAGAATTGCGTCACATAATTGATTTGGGTTGTGGTAATGGTGTACTGAGTGTGAAAGCTGGTCAGTTAAACCCACAAGCTCGTATTACCTGTGTAGACGAAAGCTTCATGGCAGTGGAGTCTGCACGCCAGAATGTAAAAGACAACCTTGGCGAAGAAGGGAACTTCCAGTTCATCGCAAACAACTGTTTAGATGGCTTTAAGAAAAACAGCACCTACTTAGTTATGTGTAATCCTCCGTTCCACCAACAGCAAGCGATCACGGATCACATTGCGTGGCAAATGTTCTGTGATGCAAAGCATGTTCTTAGTAACGGGGGCAAATTAATTGTTATTGGTAACCGACACCTCGGATACGATGTCAAACTAGCAAGATTATTTGGTGAAGCAAATGTCGAAACGCTTGAATTGAACCAAAAATTTGAGATATTACAGGCAACAAGAGAGCCTGCAAATTTTAATAAATAGGCAGTAGACTGCTTCATAAGAATTTAAAATACCGAGCTTCTGGTGTGAATTTAGAAAGGATAAAGGAATGAAAAAACTGATTTTGGCTGCTTCTATCATGGCTCTGACTGCCTGTTCAGCCCCTCAGCAAGAACAGATCAACGTAATGCCAGAAGCTTCACTAAGCTCAAGCAATATCGTTCAAAACAAAACATACACACTAACGAGCAAAGATGTTCGTGCCGCTCAGTATGTTGCTTTGGTTGATAGTGGCCGTTCAAATATCCAGCCGATTCACGCTAAACAAAACATGCGTATTTCTCTAGAGGACGCATTAGCAAAACAACTGGACTCTCAAGGTTTCCGTGCAAGCGTAAACAGTGAAAACTCAATTGTTTTAGAGATTCAAGAAGCGCTTGTTACCGTAGAACACACCATTATGGAAAACAAAATGGACGGTAAAGTAACACTTGAAGTAACGGCTGAAACACCTGAAGGTAAGCTCGTTAAAACATTCAACGGTACGGCAACTCGTACTGGTGCATTAAGCGCTTCAAACGACGATATCTCAATGGTTCTTAACGATGTGATCAATTTGGTTCTTACTGAGATTGCTAACGACGCTGAACTGCAAAACTACATGAAGGAACGTTTCTAATGAGCCGTATTTTGACTTCTATTGCATTAATGCTGGTTAGCGTGAGCGTTTGGGCTGGCCCTAAAGTGAACGTAGAGACGACATTAGGCGACTTCACTATCGAGCTAAACCAAGAGCAAGCACCGATTAGTGTTGATAACTTCCTTAAATATGTTGCCGACGGTAGCTATGAAGGCACTATCTTCCACCGTGTTATTCCTGGCTTTATGGCGCAAGGCGGCGGCTTCGATCAAGACATGAATCAACAAGCGACTTATGCCCCTATCAAAAATGAAGGCAGTAACGGTCTAAAGAATGATGCAGCAACGATTGCAATGGCTCGCACTAACGCGCCAGACTCAGCAACTCGTCAGTTCTTTATCAACTTTTCTGATAACGATTTCTTGAATGCAAAAGGTGGCAACCCTGGCTACGCTGTTTTCGGCACGGTGACTGAAGGTTTCGATGTCGTACAAAAGATGGCAACCATTCCGACTAAGCGAATGGGTCGTATGTCAGATATCCCAGCTGACCCAATCATCATCAACAAAGTAACACTTCTTAAGTAATCTCATACAGCGCCCTTAACCTCTTAAGGGCGTTTTTCTATACAAGGACGCCCCATGTCATCTGGCACTCCCTCTCTTTCTTGGATGCAGACCTTCCGTAGCTACCTAGATAAACGTCTACTTTGGGTGTTTATGCTGGGTTGTTCGAGTGGCTTTCCTTGGGTTCTTATCGGCTCTAACATGTCGGGCTGGCTAAAAGATGCTGGTTTAACTCGTGCTGCGATTGGTTATTTCGGTAGTGTATTCGCTGTCTATGCCATTAATTTTCTTTGGGCACCATTGGTAGACCGAGTCAAACTGCCAATCCTACATGCAATATTAGGTCAACGACGCAGTTGGATATTCCTGTGCCAAAGCTTTGTATTGGTCTGCACACTCTTCATCGCTGGTGTAAACCCAGCCAATGACTTGATGTTCACCTCTATGCTTGCTCTCGGGATTGCGATCGCCTCTTCAACCCAAGATGTCGCTATCGATGCCTTCCGTATTGATTCATTTCCAAAATCAGAATCATCAAAGTTACCACAAGCATCCGCAATGGCCGTGATGGGATGGTGGACAGGCTATTCTCTTCCGGGTTACCTCGCCTTTATCAACGCTGATACGATAGGTTGGAATGGCGTGTATTACGGCATGGCTGGTGTTGTCATTATTCTAATGCTATTCACTTTATTTGTTGGGGAACCAACAACACAACGAGAAGCGCTACAAAAAGAAGCACAGCAGCGCCATAATAAGGTTGTGGGTTCTAAAGTTGTGGCCTGGCTAAGCGTTACAGTGCTAGAGCCTTTCTACGATTTCTTTAAGAGAAACGGTGTTCAAGTTGCAATTACCCTGCTGTTGTTCGTCTTTCTGTTTAAGATAGGTGAAGCCTTCTTAGGCAGAATGTCGATTCCCTTCTATAAAGAGATCGGCTTTAGCAATGAACAAATCGGCCACTACTCCAAGTTAATTGGTTGGGGTGCAACAATATTCTTCACCTTGTTAGGCAGTGTCTTCAATGTGAAATTTGGTATTGTACGCGGGCTGATGATCGGCGGTGTGGCAATGGCGGCCAGCAACCTCATGTTTGCATGGATTGCGCAAGTAGGACCAAATGAGCACTTATTTTTGGCAACCATTATTGTCGATAACTTCACAACCGCCTTTTCGACAGTGGCATTTGTCTCTTTCTTAACGCTACTAACAGGGCAAGCTTTCTCTGCAACGCAATATGCTCTATTAGCATCCTTAGGTAATTTTGGTCGAACGACGTTGGCATCTTTCAGCGGTGAATTGGTCGACTTCCTCAATGACTGGTCAACCTTCTTTATACTGACATCATTAATGGTGATACCGAGTTTGATCATGCTCTATTCGTTACGCCACTTTTTCACTGATTTGTTAGAAAAAGCTAAACAGAACCACGAATAAGAGAAAAAGCAAACGAAAGAAAGAGGGTAGCAATGAGCTACCCTCTTTTATTTTCTGTATTCAGATGTTCAGGAGCTAGTCTGTCGTATCACTCACTATTAAGTTAAAGCCAGTTCCCATCGAATCATCAATCGCCACCACTTGATACACAACACCGTTAGCCAAAGTTGCAGGCGCAGAATCAATCGCAACAGTAGATGGGTCACCTGCGACTGTGATCGTCACAAAATAAGAGCCCGCAGCTACATAAATGCCATTCGCGTAATCTTTAAATTTCACATCACTCAGCGCAGGAGTGCTTCCAGAGATTCCTACGTTCTCAGTTAAGTAAATATCAACCGAAGCTGCAACTGGGTTTGCCGCCGCATGGGTGATGTTCAACACTGCGCTGGTCGCAACCGAACGACGGTTTTCAGGAATGACAAGTGCTTCCAAGTTCAATGGAGAGACAGTCCCCACTGCATAAATGCTGTAATCCATTCCGGCAAATACAGCCACCCCGTCGGCATCAATCAATGCATTAGTTGTTGTACCATCTGCAAATATATCAATGTCATAGCTTCCGACAGCCAAATCGATAAACCCTCGGATCTCCTTGAACATCAAATCAGCTAAAGGCGCAAAAGCCGAACCATTTACAAATGGGTCTACATCAGGAGCACCATCAACTAAATGCCCTACTCTTACTTCAGCAGTTTCTGCCATATCGTAGATTAAAGATGAACCCGAACCATCCATTACCATCAATTTAACAGGTGAAGCACCATTAGAATCTGCTCTTGGTACGGCTGCAATGGTCAGCTCGCTACCAGCAGGGAGAGTGATCTCTCCTGAATCAAACGCAATAGCACTACCGCTTACTGTTTCAAGTCTCACACGATATTGACCAGCTGGAATATTGAGCACATCGGTAAAATCTTTATAAGCCAACGTTCCCAACGGTGCACCCAATGGATCACTTGGACCTGTGACATACAAGTTTACATCGCCGACACCTGTTGCCGCATGGACTACTTGCACATCTAGGCTTGAACTTGTTGCCGTTCCCTCAGCAGGGCGTGTAACCACTAAAGCCTCTACAGGGTTATTAGAACCATCGGCATCACCAACCACCATGACGGTGTAATCTAGATCACCGCTCAAATCGAATTGGCTTTGAGGGATCACCGTAGCAACAGCGTCACCAGGAAGTTGCACGTCGACTTGTACTGATGTCTGCCCCTGGTTAACAGAAGCGTATCCAGACGCCTGAGCATAATCAACGCCAGTCCAACGAGCCTGACTATTTACAATAACATTAGCTAAGGGCGCATCGGGTGATGCGTGCACGGCTTGCAGTTGTGTCGTTGGTTCATCGTCGTCATCACACCCAACAATGAACAGCGCTGTAATTGCTACCGCTAATAATGGTGAATATTTCATCGGTCTTCTCTCCAAAAAAAATAAGACCAGTTCGTCACACAAAAAGATAAGCTCAGTAAAAATCTTTAAACACTCTCTCGGTATTTAGTGCAGTGAACTGTCTCAAATATATCTGTAGTTTGAAAAGTAATGAGGCTCGAATTCCAGATTACTCATCACATGAGTTGTTCATCAATTGATTCCAACACCATTACGAAGTTGGTCAAAAATAGATCAAACACAGAATGGAGGGTGATTTGAATTAGTCACTTTTCAGCGCGAAAGCCTTGGAAAGGAATACTGTTGATTTTGATATGCATGTCACTCTATTCAGTAGAATCGTTTGCTTAGGACAGTAATTCACCAATTTATCCATAAAATAATCGAATTTCACAAAATCAATAGAATTAGTGGTGCATCAAGATGCATTGCCATCTTAAAGTTCCATCATTTAGATCATTAGTGTGATCAAGTTCACCTTAATAATTGCAATTTTCATCGCGTCTCACTTTTATTTGAGAACAAAATCGCTATTATGCTCGGCATTCGGACATCATAAACACGCACGGATTAGCGGGTTATTCATTTTTAACATAGAGAGTTCCATTATGCGTAAATCACTTTTAACTCTTGGCCTACTTGCAGCAACATCTGCTCCAGTAATGGCAGCGGATTATTCTGACGGCGACATTCACAAGAACGATTACAAATGGCTTCAATTTAACCTTATGGGTGCAATTGACGAGCTTCCAGGTGAATCAACTCATGATTACCTAGAAATGGAATTCGGCGGCCGCTCTGGTATCTTCGATCTTTACGGTTACGTTGATGTGTTCAACCTAACTTCTGATCCTGGCAGCGACAAAGCTGACGCTGACTCAAAAATCTTTATGAAGTTTGCTCCACGTATGTCTCTAGATGGCCTGACTGGTAAAGATCTTTCTTTCGGTCCAGTTCAAGAGCTATACGTTGCTACTCTTATGGAGTGGGATGGTTCAAACGGTGGTGTAAACACTCAAAAAGTGGGTCTTGGTTCTGATGTAATGGTTCCTTGGTTCGGTAAAATGGGACTAAACCTTTACGGTACATACGATTCAAACAAGAAAGACTGGAACGGTTACCAAGTTTCTATGAACTGGTTTAAACCTTTCTACTTCTTCGAGAACGGTTCGTTTATTTCTTATCAAGGTTACATCGATTACCAATTTGGTATGGATAACGACTTCGGTGCACTTAACACTACTAACGGTGGTGCTATGTTCAACGGTATCTACTGGCACTCAGACCGCTTCGCGGTTGGTTACGGTCTAAAAGGTTACAAAGACGTATACGGTCTTAAAGACGACGGCCTAGCAGGCAAAACTACTGGTTTCGGTCACTACGTTGCAGTAACTTACAAGTTCTAATAGAACTTCTAAGAAAGTTTCCAAAATGGCACCCTCGGGTGCCATTTTTTATTGCTTTCATTTAATGCCTCGTTATCCTTGCAGCATCACTTTCTTATCTCGGTATTGCTGTGAACATCTCAATTATTGGGCCTGGAGCTATCGGCTCTTTGTGGGCTATCAAACTCTCTCAAGCGGGTCATAATGTGTCTTTGTGGAGTCGCTCCACTGATAACTCAATTGACGTATCGCTTGATGGACAAGCTTCACTTTCCTTCAGTAACAACAATATCGAGAAGCTATCAGAAAGTGACCTAGTGATCTTCACGGTCAAAGCTTGGCAAGTAGAAGAAGCCACCACTCCACTGCTTCAACACCTAGACCCTGACACCATTCTTATGTTCATGCACAATGGAATGGGCGCGGTCGACCATATAGAGACTCAAATTGATGCTCACCCAGTAGTATTGGCGACCACCACCCAAGCGGCATTCAAACCCAATCGCAACAATGTATCCCACACAGGAATCGGCCAAACTCAATTGGGTGCTTTTAACCTCAAGGGCCAACAGTGCACTTTTTTAGTTGATGTGTTGGAGCATGCCTTACCTGCTGTAAGTTGGAATCCAGAAATAAAAACCGCACTCTGGACTAAGCTCGCCATCAATTGTGCCATAAACCCACTGACTGGGTTGGAACAAATCAAAAACGGAGAGCTTGCTGACAAAAGATTTAGCGAAGCTCTGAGTTCTATAATTAAAGAACTCACGCAAGTGATGCAGGCTGAAGGTATTACTTGTTCATTTGACGAATTAGAGACAAGCGTCAACAAGGTTATTCAAGCGACAGCAAAGAACAATTCCTCAATGAAGCAAGATGTGTTTTACCAACGAAAGACAGAGATCGACTTCATTACCGGACACCTAATAAAAACCGCGCGTAAGCATCAGATAGAAGTTCCGGTTAACCAAAAGCTCTTCGATCAGGTTAAAGAACGAGAAAATAGCTGGAATCATCAAGATTAGTCAGCAACGGTTAACAAGTCGCGATAAAATAACGATACTGATCAGCATGACGCTGGCACCAATTTCCAAGATTTAGGTAAGAATAGATGCTTGATATCAATCACATCCGAGAGCAGTTTCCTGCGCTATCACAAACCATCAACCAACAACCGTTGATTTACTTAGACAGCGCGGCAACGACACAAAAACCTCAGGTGGTTATTGATGCCATTAGCCAATATTACTCCAAGCAAAATGCCAACGTTCACCGTGGCAGTCATAGCTTAACAGCGAACGCGACCAGTCAATTTGAAGCAGCCAGAGACAAGGTCGCTCAGTTTATTGGCGCGACATCGTCAAAAGAGATTATTTGGACTCGCGGTGCAACCGAAGCACTTAACCTGATCGCACAAACTTACGCAAGAAGTACCCTTCAACCTGGCGATGAGATCTTAGTCAGTGAAATGGAACACCACGCCAACATCGTGCCTTGGCAAATTGTGGCTGAACAAACCGGTGCTAAAGTCATCAAGGTGCCAATGACACCAGACTGCGAATTCGACCTTGATGCCTTCGATGCTCTATTAACTGAACGAACTAAAATTGTTGCTCTGGCTCAGATAACCAATGTCACTGGCACTCTCCAACCGATTGAGCAAGTGATCGAGAAAGCCCATAAGATGGATGCCATTGTTGTGGTCGATGGCGCGCAAGGTATTGTTCATGAGCCAGTAGATGTTGCCACTTTGGGTGCGGATTTCTACGTATTCTCTGGGCACAAACTCTATGCTCCTGCAGGTATTGGCGTGCTTTACGGCAAGCTTGAATTGCTCGAGGCGATGCCACCTTGGCATGGTGGTGGCAAAATGGTTGAGCGTGTCTCTTTTTCTGGTACTACCTTTTCTGAACTTCCAGGCAAATTTGAAGCGGGTACACCCAATGTCGCTGGTGCTATTGCATTAAGCACAGCAATAGAGTGGTTACATCAGTTTGACCAACAAGATGTCGAAGAGCATATCCACCAGCTACAACAGAAAACCTATCAAGCACTCAACCAGTTGGATGACATCCAGATCCTTGGTTACAAGCCAAATTCTAGTGTGATTACGTTTGTAATGGATGGCGTTCACCATCAAGACATTGCGACGTTATTGGATCAACAAGGTATTGCCGTTCGTGCTGGTCATCATTGTGCACACCCATTAATGGATGCGCTCAACGTAAAAGGAACCGTGCGAATCTCTTTTGGTATTTATAACAATCTAGATGATGTTGAAAAGCTCGTAGCGGCGATAGAAAAAGCCGTTGATATGCTGTAGCTAGTAGCTAGTAGCTAGTAGCTAGTAGCTAGTAGCTAGATTATGTAGGGTTGGCGTTTAGCGTCAACCCTTTTTGTTTCTGTGTATATAAGAAATGTTAAGCACTTAGCTCTTGAATTTGAGCAACAATCGCCTTTAATCCATTGCCGCGAGATGGGCTTAGATGAGTAATTAAACCGATTTGTTCAAAGTATCCATCGATATCGAACGCTTGAATCTGCTCTGATGTTTTACCGTCATACGCGGCCATCACTAAAGCAATAAGACCGCGAACGATGCGAGCATCAGAATCAGCACAAAAGTGCCAAGCTCCACCGATGTTCTGAGAAACCAACCACACTTGGCTTTCGCAGCCAGAGACAACCACCTGCTCACTTTTCAGTTCATCAGGCATAGTTGGCAGTTTCTTACCCCATTGAATCACTTGGCGATAACGGTCTTCCCAGCCGCTGAATGTCTGCATCTTCGAGACAATATCATCACTGGTAATTTCAGTGCCGAATGGAGAGCTTGGGAATGTGGTCATTTTAATATCCAGTCGATTATTAATTGAATAGAAGACGTTACTTAGTATGCTTTTGAACGATCTTTTCTACGATACGTGAAACCGCCACAAAACCAAACGTAGCCGTGACAACCGTTGCCGCACCAAAACCCGTCGCACAATCCATACGCTTTGGACCTTCTGCGGTTGCTTTCGCAGCACATACACTTCCGTCAGCTTGAGGGTATTTAAGTTGCTCAGTAGAGAACACACAATCGATACCAAACTTACGTGCTGGGTTCTTAGGGAAATTATGATGACGACGTAATGTGTCTTTCAATTTCTTCGCGAGTGGATCTTGAATCGTCTTAGTCAGATCAGCCACTTTGATTTGAGTCGGGTCGACTTGCCCACCCGCGCCACCCGTGGTGATCACTTTGATTTTATTGCTACGACAATACGCCAACAACGAAGCCTTAGCTTTCATGCTATCAATCGCATCGAGAACAAAATCGAACTCTTTAGACAGGTATTCAGCCTGATTGTCAGGACCAATAAAGTCATCAATCAGGTTCACTTTACACTCAGGGTTAATCAGCTTAACGCGCTCAGCCATCACTTCAATTTTGCTCTTGCCAACCGTACCCGACATAGCGTGGATTTGACGGTTGATGTTAGTCACGCACACGTCATCCATATCGATCAACGTCAGCTCACCTAAACCAGTACGAGCAAGCGCTTCAACAGCCCATGAACCCACGCCACCAATACCGATAACACACACGTGTGCGGCTCTAAGTATATCGACTTCACTATTGCCATACAGGCGACGAGTGCCACCAAATCGTTGGTCATAGTTTTCTGAAGCTGGAGTGGTCAATTCACGCATTGTTGCCGCCAATTTATTTCTGAGAAAAAGAAAAGAGTGCGTTTTATACGCACTCTTGAATAAAAAGTCTAGGGGATTAGCGATTCGCTTTCAATGCCCAATTTTATTGTCGTTTACTCGACCTTCTCAGGAGGTAAAGCCCAAGGCGCTTCGGTTGCGCTACCGTCTAAACCAAGCTTCCACACTCGACCAAAATGTTTGTAATGACCCGCTTCAGTACCCGCTCTTGGTCCCATACCGTGGTAGAGGTCTAAGTGGTTCTGCTTAACTGCACCACCGGTATCCAAAACCAATAGCAGTCTTAGTTGGTGCGCGCCGCTCCAAGTACCATCAGCATTCAGTAAGGGAACCTCAGCAAGGATAGGTGTACCCATCGGGAGAATAGAACGATCACCTGCAACCGCCGCCATTGGTAACAATGGAATGCCTGCGCTGCCCATTACCGATAAATCTTCTCTAGAGCTAAAGAAAACAAAAGAAGGGTTTTGCTCAAGCAGCTCTTTTACCACTGAAGGCTCATTCGCCAACACCCACTCTTTAATGGCTTTTAATGACATTTTTTCGCGTGGAACTAAGCCTCGATCAATCAATACACGGCCAATGCTCACATAAGCTTTGTTATTCTTACCCGCATACGCGAAATATTTAAGCGTGTCGTCGTCACCAAAATGCACAAAGCCGCTGCCCTGAACTTCCATCATAAACGGGTCGATACGGTTTGCAGCGTAACCTAACTCCAAGCCTTGGCCTTCTAATGCACCGTTGTAGATCTCTTCGCGAGTCGGACAATCTTTATCACAATCAGGAAGTCCATAAACAGGGAATCTGTATTCTTCATTCGCTTCATGGCGCAGCTCCATCACAGGAGAAAAGTAGCCCGTGAACAAAACATTGCCTTGCTTATCGCCACCACCCAATTGAGCGGTTTGAACACCGAAGTTAGCTAGCTCGCTCGGATCACCACTTTGCATCGCCCACTCATTAAGTTGCTGATAAAGCGGTTCATAGATTTTTGCCATCGAAGGGGATTTAGAAACCACCATCTCAGCTTGTTCTGAAAATGCGGTGTAGTCTCTTGGTTTGTTCGATTCAACTTGATCGACCTTATTTAAGGTACGGGGAAATTCATCATCAAGGTGTTGTTGAGCACGATCGGTTGGTTGAGCACAGCCAAATAGTAAAGAGGCGGCAACAAGGGGAAGCCATTTTTTAATCACAAGAGTCATCCTAAAAATTCTATGCATCGAGGATGACAAAAACGGTCAGATAACACAATCTTAGATTGTAAGAGTTTACAGTAAGATAACCTATCGAACGGAATTATCGATATAGCCTTTGAGGCGAAAGACTGGGTTGTAGTGCCCATCTGAATCGAGCACCATTTCTGTATGATCAGCTTTGGTCATGCGGAAGCGATACGTTTTATCCCCCGCCTTATATTCAAAGTAGTTACCATCGAACTCAAAGTTAGTCGAAATGACTGAACCACCGATTGAGACACCGTTGGCATTTAGTACAAATTCATCTGTCGCATAATGAGCAACATCTTGTTCGACCCAAGTGCCATACAGCAAGTGATCGGGGGTTGCTGCATCTTGCACTCGATTAATAACATCACCAAAAAGAGACACCACCGCAAACGTACCGACCATAGCTAATGCCATTAGGCTGCGTTCAATGATCTTACGCTTCAATTTAGATTGGTTGCGTTGCTCAGCTTCACTGTAGAGGCCTTTGGTTATCTCATCGATCTTGTTCTTTCTTGCTGGAGCTTGTTGCATTCGGTGACTACTCATAAAGATGCTATGCGCATTCTACACTGAGACAGTTTATATAATGAACCCTAGATGAGAATAGTTTGCGCTTTATTCCAAAAAATGTGTTGCTCAATTTTGAATTTAAATGCTAAATTAACGAATAAATAAACACAATTGGACTTGTTCTGTGAAATTAAGAAGTACAGCGCTAGTAAAAGGTTTCAGACAATCAACCCCTTACGTGAATGCTCACCGTGGCAAAACCATGGTAATTATGCTGGGAGGCGAAGCCGTTGCCGATAGAAATTTTGGTAACATTATTAGTGATATTGCCTTACTCCACAGCCTTGGGGTCAAGATTGTTCTTGTTCATGGGGCAAGACCGCAGATCAACCAACTGTTAGCAAAGCAAGATTGCCATACGCCTTATCACAAGAATATTAGGGTCACCGATGAATATTCTCTGGGTGTTGCGATGCAGGCTGCTGGCCAATTACAGCTAGCCATCACAGCTCGACTCTCAATGAGCCTGAACAACACCCCAATGGCGGGCACTCAACTGAATGTTATGAGTGGCAATTTTATTACCGCTCAACCGCTAGGTGTCGATGATGGTACAGATTACTGTCACAGCGGGCGTATTCGTCGAATCGATATTGAAGGGATCAATCGTACACTCGCCCAAGGCTCCATCGTCCTACTTGGCCCTATTGCCAGCTCGGTAACAGGTGAAAGCTTTAACCTGCTTTCTGAAGAGGTCGCAACTCAAGTGGCCATTCGTTTAAAGGCCGATAAGTTGATTGGCTTTTGCTCGGAGCAAGGGGTAACGGATCAAAACGGTAATGTACTTGCCGAACTTTTCCCTAAAGACGCCAAGCAAATTCTAGAACGCTTAACTCAATCTCAAAATCCAGCTGAAGACATGAGTACAGGGACACTTCGATTCTTGAAAGGCGCGATCTCAGCGTGTCGTGCTGGTGTAGCTCGCTGTCACTTAATCAGCTACAAAGTGGATGGCGCATTAATCCAAGAGCTGTTCTCTTTCGACGGTATTGGAACCCAAGTGGTCATGGCGAGTGCTGAGCAAGTCAGACAAGCTCAGATCGATGACATCGGTGGTATCTTTGACCTAATTCGCCCTCTTGAAGAACAAGGTATTCTCGTTCGTCGCTCAAGAGAGCAGCTAGAACAAGAAGTGCATCGTTTTACCATTATCGAAAAAGACGGTCTGATTATTGGTTGCGCTGCACTATACGCTTACCCGGAAGATCACATGGCAGAAATGGCCTGTGTTGCTATCCACCCTGACTACCGCGATGGAAACCGTGGGCAATTATTGCTGGATTACATGCGTCATCAATCCAAGTCGCGTGACATCGACCAAATATTTGTTCTTACCACACACAGCCTTCATTGGTTCCGCGAACAGGGGTTTTACGAGATAGGTGTTGATGAATTGCCAATGGAAAAACAGGGGCTATACAACTACCAAAGAAACTCGAAGATCTTAGCGTTGAACGTGTAAATAAAGTTTTGGACTAAAATCTCACTTTGATCGTAAATTAATTGCAAATGTAATCGTTTACCATGTGGGTTTTATCAAATATGCACTTTCACTCACACGGATTATTGTATAGAATTTAAGCGCTTTAATAATATTAACAAATGTTTTTATAGGAATTGCCATCTCGATAGTCATATCGAACTCATTGAGATGGTAACTGCACGGATTGCTATACCCGTTAACGGTCAGCACGCTAGCAGTAGCTCTGCTCGTTAGTATAAACAGCAAAAAGAGCAACATTGATATGAGAACCATTGTTTGTAACTCGCTGCAAAGTTTTTGGGATATGGCTGATAACCAATTCTTAGAAGGGCTAGACGTACACTGCGTGTTCCCTGTGAGCGAGAACCTAAAAGAGTTTATTTTGAATTGCCAAGCAAAATACAAGATAAACCATATATCGTTTACTCGAGCGTTTTTAGGCACGGATTCCTAATCACGTTCAGAGCAACCAGGGATGGTTGCTTTGTGTATACGATTTACCCTGCCATTTCCTAGCTTTACTTCCAACAACACCTTCGCTAAAACTACTGACTGTTAGCTGGTTAAGCGACTTCCTAAACCACTCACTCGCTCTGTTTTCACCTTAATACCACGCTTCAATACATTCGTATCACTGAACATCATCAGTCGTTTCTTAGCACGTGTAATACCCGTATAGATAAGTTCTCGCGTTAGAATTGGGCTGAAATCAGGCGGTAAGATCATCAAAGTCAGATCAAATTCACTACCTTGAGATTTGTGTATCGTCATCGCATAAGCCGTTTCATGATCAGGTACTCGACTTGGTAGTACGGCTTTTACACTGCCATCGGGTAATTCAAAATATACCTTTAATCGAGGGGCTGAGTTATCGTCAGTTGAAGAAGAGCTACTTGCATCAGCCTCAAGCATACAGATACCAATATCACCATTGTATAAGCCCAAGCCATGATCATTGCGCGTTACCATCACTGGTCGCCCGTGATACCAGAGTTCATCATTGTGCGGATTCACCAAACGTCTTGCGGCAAGTGCCCTTTCGATTCTGTGGTTGAGGCCTTTAACACCAAAGTCACCTTCACGAATGGAACACAGCAATCGACACTGGCTGAACAAATCGAGAACCGATTTCGCTCTCGCTTCTTGAGTTTCTAATTCTTCTAGCGGCACATTCATTCGATTGAGATACGCACCATACTCATTAACCAAAGTTCGCAGCATCAAGTTATAGCTGTCACTCGACAAGGGATGATTTTCGATATCCTCAAACCCTTTCGCAAACACTTGATCGACCTGATTAGCAGAGCCGTTATTGATCGCTTTTGCCAACTGTCCGATACCTGAACGCGCATCAAAACGGTAACTCTTCTGCAGCATACACAAGCTATCTGCAATCGCAGGAGGGTTAACCGATCCAGCTTTGACTTGTCTTGGTTTAGCTATCGCGTCAAAGCCTGTCATTTCCGCAATCAAGTTACCTTGAGCTGTGCTGTAGCCTGTTGAATTAAACGAGCAGATATCCCCCAACACCGCACCGGCCTCTACTGAAGCGAGTTGGTCTTTATCACCCAATAAGATAAGCCTTGCGTGCTCAGGGAGTGCATCCACCAGCTTATACATCATGGATAAGTCGACCATTGATGCTTCATCCACCACCAAGATATCAAGGTGAAGTGGATTGCGTCGGCTGTGTCTAAACTCAGATCGATTAGGAATCGCGCCGAGCAGTCTGTGCAAGGTACTCGATTCCGTCGGTATGTTGGCCTTCACTTCAGGTGATAAAGGCAGTTGTTCAATCGCTTTACCAATCGACTCGGTTAAACGTGCTGCCGCTTTACCTGTCGGTGCCACCAGCTTGATCGTCGGTGTTTTATCTTGGCTGAGTGATTGCTCGACCATCGCCGACAGTAACTTAGTTACCGTGGTTGTTTTACCGGTACCCGGCCCACCAGAAATAACCGCAAAGCGACGACTTAACGCCACCGCTGCCGCTACTTTTTGCCAGTTCAAACAGACAGATAACGGCACTAGACTATCCAGCACATCTAAATCGGTCACTTGTTTGGCTTGAACAATCGCTTGATCGATAGAACCCCAATCCAAAGCCTGTTCATCGACGATATCAAGATGATCACACACCAGCTGTTGGCGTAATACCTGAGACGTTTGTTGGTTTGCTTCAGCCTTGGCTAAGGCGTTAAACAGGAAGTGATAACTACGGGCAAAAAGCTGATTGAGCGTTTCAGTCAGTGCTTTTTTCTGCTCAATATTGAACTCTACTGGCTTACTTAAACGGTTTAGAGTTTCAGCCAACACAACTTCGTAGTTCCAATAACGCTGTAAGTAGACACGCTGTCCATCAAACATCAGCGGCTTAACGCAGTCATTCGTTGTTCCAACTAGGTTAGATGATTGCAGAACAGTCACCCAATCAATACCCAACAGTTTTTGGTTCAATTGCAGTGCCGTTTCACCGTACAAACCAAGCAACTGGCCTAGATCTGTCGTTAGTTCAGGGCCTACCGTTTGAGCTTGTATAAGCTGAGTACAAATGTGCCCCTTGCCTAATTCATGGCTCACCACCCCAGCGAGAAAGCCGATCTCTTGAGAATGACTCGTCGCTTGCTGAGCAATAAAACGAGCAAACTGATAATCCAGCTGACGAATTGAACCTTTGTCCGCTAGGAACTTTAATACATCCAGAAGCTGCTCAGGGATAAGTGAAGCAGGCTTAACAGAATTCGCTGTTTCTATGATGGTATTAGTGGTCGTTGTCATTATAGAAGCCCCATCTGTCCAGTTTCATTGTCATTCAATTGTGCTGAACGTCTGTCTATCACTTTACCGTCAATCAATTGATCCATTTCATCGAGCAGAGCCAATGTGGGTTTAGCCGAGAAAATACCTTGTTGAGATTGGCCGTCCATTCCTCTTAAAAACAAGTAATAAACCCCACCAAAATGTTGTTCATAACTGTAATCCGCAACGCGGCTGCGTAAGAAGCGGTGCAATGCCAACGCATAGATTTGATATTGCAGATCGTAGCGGTGGTCTGCCATCGCCGATTTTAATGCTTCACCATGGTAAACGGCAACATCATCACCTAAATGGTTCGATTTCCAGTCGAGCACATAGTATTTACCTTGATGTTCGAACACCAAATCGATGAAGCCTTTCAGCATGCCTTGCACGGTTTGGAAGCCTAAGTCACCCGCTTTGGCCGATAACGGATCGTGATATTGAATGGTTTGATTGAGCTCAGATGCGGCCAACACTTCGATAGGCAACAAGAACTCCATTTCGACTAATCGTTGAGTCGAGTCTTTCTCACTTAGCTTTAGATTTTTGCCATCCAACGCGGTGTTCAGCACCGTATCGACCAGTTGTTGAAGCACTGGTAACCACTCTACTTCGTATTGCTCCGACTCTAATAAGTGAGTGATTACTTGCGTGTTATGTTCACTGGTTGCTGGCTCAGTAAACTCAACATCCTCAAACAAGGTGTGCAAGAAAGTACCAGGGCGGGCACCGCGAGGGAACGTGAATATAGAACGTTCAGGTTCAATCAATTCCGACTCATCGTGTTCATCAGCCGAATCAATATCGAAGCCAGACACCTCAATCGTGGCATCATGGCTCGCGCCGTGACTGCCTTGTTTTACTAACCCCGAGTAACTGGTGATTCGCCAAGCTCGGTCAATTGAAGCCTTCAGTTCACTAGCATGTAAGTCTTCACTCACTTGCTCTGTTTGCACAAAAACGTGTTCGTGAGCGGTTGGTGTTTCAGACAGCAATACGCTTGAATTCTTACCCTCAATCGCTGACAAAGCTTGATTCAACTCAGCAATGCCTTGCTCTTGTCCGTTTTGAATCAAGTAGCCCATAGCACTTAAGTGAACGCCGGTCGGCTCTTTGGTTGAGCGCCCTTTACGTAAAGGAGCCATACCAATAAAACAGCCATAAACCGCACGAGTCAGCGCTACATAAATCAAGCGTAAGTCTTCTGCCAATCGCTCTTTATCGGCTTGCGCTAAAGCACTGTCGCTACCCGTAATATCAAGCACTGTGGTATCTGATTCATGGTCGTAGAACTTACCTTCACTCGCTTCACGATAACTCGCCACGAACGGCAGGAATACTAG
Organism: Vibrio sp. QJM3NY_15; assembly: GCF_057785995.1. Lineage (NCBI taxonomy): Bacteria > Pseudomonadati > Pseudomonadota > Gammaproteobacteria > Vibrionales > Vibrionaceae > Vibrio > Vibrio sp. QJM3NY_15. Next base: position 746,288 of record NZ_CM173517.1, on the reverse strand, counting down.
GTCATATTCCAAACCTTTCGATTTATGAATAGTGACGATTTGAACTAAGTTTCTCTCTGATTCAAGGCGTTGAATGTCGTCTTCACTGCCACCTAAACCATTTTGCGCATCAGATATCGCTTCTGCTAGCCAACGTAACAAGCCATAGTCGCTGTCGAGCTCCTGCCTAGCTTGTTGCAGCAATTCGCCAATATGCATCAAATCAGTGAGTGAGCGCTCACCATTTTCTTCTTCTAGTAAGCGTTCCGCGAGGTGTCTTTTACTGATCACGCTGCGAAGCATTGGTAATACGCCGCGCTGTAGCCACAACTTACGATATTCTCGGAATTCGTTAACGACGTTTTCCCACACCACTTCATCGTTATTGAGTTCATCCAATGATGCCGCATCCAGAGCAAATAATTCCGACGCCAAACTAGCGCGCAATGCACGGTCGTTTTCAGGCGTCAACACCGCTTGTAACAGGCGTTGAATATCTTGCGCGACCAAACTGGTGAATACACTGTCTCGGTTAGATAAGTACACGCTCGCAATGCCTTGTTCCGACAGCGCGTTCTTGATCAGACGACCTTCACTACCGGTTCTAACCAAGACAGCAATATCACCTGCATTCACGGCATGTTGTTTTTTACCGTTATCAAAATAGGCTTGCTGGTTTTGAGAAGCGGTCAGAATGGTTTGAATTTGACTCGCAGTCGCCTCAGCCATGGCCTTGTGATATTCGCCTTTCGGTAAGGGCTTTTCTTCCGCCTCTTGCAGCCAAAAGGTGAGCGCGTGCTGAGTTTCACCATTCATTACCCATTGGCGTTTGTCGGCCGATGGGCTGGCTGCTACGGGCAAAAATGGAATGTCTTGGTCGTAGATAAACGGGCTATCCGAATTCATAAACACTTGGTTTACTGCGCTGACCATATCAGCACTCGAACGCCAGTTGGTGCCTAACGTGTAGTGAGCACTAACTTGGTTTCTTGCCTTGATATAAGTAAAGATATCTGCACCGCGGAAACCATAGATAGCCTGCTTAGGGTCACCGATCATAAACAGGCCACATTGCGGATTGTCTAAATAGATTCGACTAAAAATACTGTATTGCAGCGGATCGGTATCTTGGAATTCATCGATCATCGCCACTGGGTATAAGGTTCGAATTCTCTCCACCAGCAAGGATTGCTCATCCACATCGATTGACGCGGATAATTGAGTCAGCAAATCATCAAACGATAACCACTGCTTTTGTTGTTTAGCTTTGGCTAACATGGTTCGACAATGAGTAATAGCATGTGCCAACAAGGGGGCTTTCAGGTCTGCAGGAGAGTTTAAGAAGTCCTCAATAGCTTCGAAAACGGCGTGCTGAGGTGCAGTGCCTTTTGGTGTTTTCTCGATTAATGTTGCTTGTGAGAACTTCTCTAGTTTATCTGGAAACTGGTAATCATGGGTGTCGCTCTGCGCCCATGCTGTTACCGCTTCTAACCAAGTCGGCAAAGACTTCTTGGTATAGCTGCGCTTGTTCACATCTGAACCTGAGATCAAGGCAAGAAAGTCCGCTTCGGATTCGCACCACAATGCCTTAAGTTGCTTCACTTTATCTAGGTTTTGATTGTGCAGTGTTTGTAAGTCACCCGACATTGCTTCCACGGTTAGCTTTAGTGGAGAACCCGTTAAATAGCGATTTACGTCAGCCAATAGAGAAGCGGGAGAACCCCAGATATTACGAACCTCACCTGCTAATTGAATTGGCAATGGGTAGAACTGTTTACGCCAATAATCGGCAACCACTTGTGCTTTCAGATGGCTTTCATCGGTCACAAATTCATTATCAAAACGGCTCCCAGACTCAAAGGCATTTTGGGTCAACATTCGCTGACAGAAACCATGAATGGTATATACAGCGGCCTCATCCATTTGTCTTTCAGCATTGAGCAGAGTTTTCGCCGCACCAGCATGATCATCGATCGCTTGCAACAAAGGAGCAATCACTGGGTCGTCACTTTGCCCACGTGCAAACGCAATCCGTGCATCATGGATTCGCGCACGGATACGATCTCGCAGCTCTGCCGTTGCCGCTTCAGTAAAGGTCACCACCAAGATTTGGTCTACGGTTAGAGGCTCATGGTGTCGAGTGGCTTCAGTCAGATCACCTTGTGGAGCGGCCGTGCCGTGCCCGAGCAGTAGGCGCAAGTACAAGCCAGCGATGGTAAATGTTTTACCAGTACCCGCTGATGCTTCAATTAAACGCGCGCCATGAAGTGGAAACGTCATGGTATCGAGTGTCTGTGGAGCGATTACCTGAACACTGCTTGTGGTCGTCATGCCTTACTGCCTTCTGATAAATGTGTTGTTACAAATGTGACCTAGCGTGGAAAACGTCATTCAATTTACGTCCTACGCTAATTTGTTAATAGTTAGTGCGATCTCTCTCACGGAACAATTCAGATCGCCTCGCTACTATGCGCCCACGAGTTCAGGAGCGCGTACGAGTTTTGTACTTTCCGGCGTTACTTTGAACCACAGAATAATGGTCCCTCTGACCTGTGGCCGTACAGCGAACGCCCTACACTAATAATGATTTACTGGCGGCCACTTTATTTCCTGTACCTTGACTTTCCGCAAGTCACTATCTATCGCTTTTACTAAGCTTATACCTCGATTATCTCTAACCTTTTGATAAGCCAAGCACTCCAAATTTACATCTAACTCTTTATTTTCCATGCCTTTATTCAAGCACATCTCTTTGACGTTAGTATCATTGGCGATCTTGCTGATCACTGTTGATTATTCCTGATCTTCAAGATCGGCAGCGGCAAGTCTTGCCGCCTGTAACACAAGCGTTGAATACATACGCGACTCAGCAGCCAGTTCATCATCCCACTTAGGCCAAATTCGTGAGATGTAGGTATCTCTGCCCTCGCCCGTAAAGGCGAAGCTGTCATTAAAGGTATCGGCCATTTTCTTAAGCGACTTTTCTTCGTCATCGACCCATTTACCACGACTAAAGCCCGCTTCAACGCCAGCCAAGGCGGTTTTCGGGAAATACGGCAATGGGGCTGTCATGCCTTGGTAAAATAGTCGAACTAATTCAGCCAGCAAACTCTTCGCCTGCTGCGCATCACCGATAGGTTGTAGCGTTTGGTGAACCACGCCCTCTTTTCTGTCATAGCCAATAATATGGGTCGTTTTTCCGTGTCCCATCACTGCACAACATAGATGATCGATCCACGCGGCCAAGTAATCTTGAGAGCGTATTTTGCCACTACGGAAACGCACTAGACCTGATTGATAGTTTTGAGTTAACCACCCCATCAAGCGAACAGGTTTACCTTCGCCTAACACATCAAATTCGATATTCACTTCGAGATCTTGTTGCGGCGAGCCGCTCACAAATCGAATCTCTTTGGCCAAGTCTTCCGCTTGAACACGGTTGGTTTCAAATTCGATATCACCAAAAGCTCCGACCGGTAATCGGCCCTGTGCTTTTTGCTCAGAGACAAACAATCGAACCGCTTCGTCAGCGCCTTCAGGGTGATCCAGTAACACTTGCAGCAAAGCATCCTTAAGTTGGAAGCTCTCTAAACCATTAAGTACAAATGGCTCATCGTCTTCCATCACAGGAAGTGGCGGCTCAAATACCACTTTTAGACGACGATTAAAGAAGTACTGCACAGGCAAACGCCAAAAACGCTGTAACTCAACCAAATCGAGTTCTAACGGGTACGTCGCACCCAACAAATAGTCATCCAATGCACGATTAAATTCACCACTGCGTTCACCGGAACGGTTAGCCGCTGGAAGCCACTCTTTGGCGTAACTCAGCACATGGCTCGCTTCACCTTGAATAAACGCAGCAGGGCTGAACGGTGTCATGGTGTGTTCAAAGCTGATCGCTTGAGTCAGGTTGATGCCTGAATCATCACTTGGTAAGGCTTGGTCGTCACTCAAACAGTAGTTCTGTTGGCAGTATTCAATCAACTCTGAAACCAATACCGACGGCACTCGCTCAGTATTATCTTGAATCGAGCGACCGACATAACTGATGTATAAACATTCTTGCGCTGACAGCATCGCTTCTAAGAATAGGTAGCGGTCATCATCACGACGAGAACGGTCACCCGGACGAGTGCGCCCGTTCATCAAATCAAAACCTTCTGGCGGCATTGAGCGAGGGTAAACACCATCATTCATGCCTAACAAACAGACGGTTTTGAACGGAATAGAACGCATCGGCATCAAGGTACAAAAGTTAACTTGGCCCGCTAAGAAACGCTGGCTAATGCGCGCGCCAGATAACTTATTATTGAGGTACTGGTAGATAATGCTTGGCGACAGTTCTTGTTCGTACAAGGCATCATCAAGCTGTTCGTTCAGTTGCGAAAGTGCATCACGAATCGATTTGAGCACCACCTCGCCTTCCAGTTCAACCGCAAAGAAATCATCAATCATTTGCAGCAAGGTTTCACGCCACATATCGATAGATTGGGTTTCAGTTAAGCGTTGACGGTAATGGGCGATACGATCGATAAAGTGCGCTAATTTACCAGCAAGTTCGGCGTTAATACCCTGAACTTCATTGTAAGCGGCAATTGGAGAGTGTTCAGTTTCAAATAAACCCGCAGAATCCGACATCGCATAGCCTAAGAGCATGCGATGAATACCGAATAGCCAAGTATTTTGCTCGGTCGCAGGTAGATCAAATTCTGTTGCAGTTGAAGCATCAACCCCCCAACGAATGCCCGCCTCTTCAACCCATTGCTTGGCTTGCTCGAATTGAAACTCGTCAATACCAAAGCGTGCCATCATCGCTGGAATTTCTAACAGCTCTAGCAACTCAGAGGCTAAACAGCGCGTGTTCGGTAGCGCGACCAATTGCATGAAAGCGGTCAGAATTGGGCTTTCTTGGTCTGCGGTTCTATCAGAGATCGAGTAAGGGATATAACGCTCACCCGGAGCATTACCAAATACCGCCTGAATCGCTGGGCTATAAGCATTAATATCAGACACCATTACGATGATATCGCGTGGTTTCAGGGTCGGGTCGGCATCAAACATCGCCAATAGCTGGTCATGAAGAACTTCCACCTCACGCATTGGGCTGTGACACGCATGTACGGTCAGAGAGCGATCACCAAGCTCAACCACCTGTTTATGGTTGCTGGAATCTAAGATGTGGTCGTCTTGATGCTCTTCTAGCTGGAGAATATCGGCTTGCAGTTGATGCAGTAGGTTATCCCTCTCAACATCAATAAAGAACTCATGCTCTTCGCTGTCTGATTGGGATAGTAAAAACAGGTTATCTCTGCCCAGCTTACCCATAGACGCAAGTAAACTATTACCCACGGCTTGGCTGGTGTGTAGTTCATCTTCAACGTTGGCTTCAATGCCATCTTTCAATGGTGATACTTCACCTTCTAGTTGAGGTAAACCATCAACCAACGCAAACTGCTTACGACGCTGGGCTTCAACTCTTGCCAAATATTTACGGTCTCGAATATCGCCCCAGTAATGTTGGCAAGGGTTGGTGAACATCAAGTGCACATCAATCTGCTCACCCAAAGCTTTCAACGCATCCATGTAACGAGGAGGCAACGAAGAAATACCAAACACAAATAAGCGTTTCGGCAGATGTTGCAATTGACCTTGTTGATTGGCTAGCGCTTCAATGAAGTCGTGGTACAAATTGCCACGGTGGTATTTTGATTGGCCTTGAGACAGAGTTTGCTCATAGAGTGCTTGCCACAAAATCGGTTGCCAAGGGTGCTCTTGCTGCCCTTCATCATCGACCAATTCAGCAACGGGCTCTCCCGCTTCCCACATCGCCATCCACTCAGGTCTATACACCAAGTAACCATCGAAGATATCGGCAATTTTCTCTGCCAATTGATACAACTTAGAGTCATCTTCGTCATTTTCAAGATAACGTTGCAGAGGCAAGAAATCAGGGTGGTCAAGCTTAGCGGGTAGCAAACTCATCAGCTTCCACGTCATTGCTTCTTTGTTAAAAGCACTGCGTTTAGGGACATCAGGAAGCACTTGGGTAAACATATCCCAAATGAAGGTTGCTGGAAGAGGAAAGTCTATATTTGCTGCTACACCAAACTCTTTGGCGAGTTCCATCTTAAGCCATTGAGACATACCTGGGCTCTGAACCAAGATCTGCTCTTTTTCGAAAGGGTTGGCTAAAGGATCACTTTTGATTAAGTGAACGAGAAGGATTTTTAAAGTATCGACTTTATTGGAATGGTAAACAGTAAACAAAGTGCACTCACGCTAATCTTGCCACAATATAAAGCCAGATTAGCATAAGTGCCGAGTTTGGATTAGGAATATAAGCTTATGAAATACTGAAAACTTAAGGTCCGTTTATCTTTTGAACTATTGCTTATTACAATCTACTGCCTACCGCACTTAGAACACGGTGAGGTTTGTAATTCATGTAATAACGAACCGCCACATAACCCACTACAAACGTTGCCACAATCAATTCTAGATACGCTAGGTTGAAGACTTGATCCACATAGTGAGTTTCCACACCAACAGTTTGCATCCAAGCCGCCAATTTGAATAACGCCGTTGCACCAATCACGATTGGGAATGTAAACGCCGCATAACCTGGGCTGAATGGCAGACGAAGTAGTTTGAAAAACGCGATGTAGATAATAAACGTCATCAACACTGCAATGCCAAAAAGTAACCCAATGATCACTGGCGAAGGATTTGCCGTCACCGTTAGGTAGCCCGCTAAAGATAGACTTGCTGGTGCCGCCATAATCGCGATGGTTGGTTTTGCTGCGTCAGGCACTTCATGAGAGAAGATCAAACGGTAGATCATGAGCGGTAGCATTACGGCATAAACCAATAAGCCAAAGACTAAAGTTGCGTGAGCAACAGGTTCTAAGATTGGGTTACCTGAAAAAGAAACGTCTGCCACGATAATACCAATTGGTGGCACAAACCAACTTGGCACCATGTGGTGAATCTCAAAGTTTTTAGCTCTGTGGTATAAGAAGCTCACCAAGAACACGACATGTAACGCTACCGAAGCGAGCCACACAGCTTCTTGTAAGAATTGAGAGATCGGAGCCAACGAAGCAGACACCACCATACAACCCATCGCAAATGTGGGTACAACACTGCCGACAACAGGGTGAGCAAGGTCTTCACGTAATAAGTGGCCGTGAATCAAAAATTTTACAGCTAAAACAAGAAGTAATACCGCCGCAATGCCAGCACTGATCCACTGCACCAAACCCGGTGTGTGTAAAGTACCTTGTGCAACTAAAACACCATCCCAACACCAGCCTAAGCTTGCAATTGCGAGTGCTAACCCTGCCATGGGTGTTGGAGCTCCTGTTAATCTATATTTAATACGTTGAATCATGTCAGCCTCTCTTAAACTTAATTCACTAAACTTGTGAACTCATCAGCTTGTTGAAGCCATAATACGCTTGCGCTTCGTTAAACAATATCCAATTATATATAACAAGTGTTCATTAATACTGAACGACATCTTTCCACCAGCAGCGTAAAACTAGGAACCTGATGGCTAATATTTCAATCAAACAACTCAAAGTGTTTGTCACCATTACCCAACATTCGACGCTTACCGCCGCATCGGAAGCACTGTTTTTGTCTAAGGCTGCTGTCAGCATGGCGCTGGGCGAAATGGAGAAACAATTGGGCCACTCTCTATTTGACCGGGTCAACAACCGATTAATTCTCAATCAAGAAGGACAAAAACTACTTCCTTTGGCTGACGAGATTCTTCATAGAGCCGCAGGTATCGATGTTTTGTTCCGAGATGACCAACCATTAAGTGGCAATTTAAAGGTTGGCGCGAGTGACACGATTGGTAATCAGGTCGCACCGTTTATTCTGTCTGGCTTTCGCGAACTAACTCAGCATCAAGATCAGAGCTTGTTCATTTCAAACAGTGCGCTGATCTGCCAAAAGTTGGTGGATTATGAACTGGATATCGCGTTAATTGAAGGAAAAACACTCCATCCTGAATTGATCTCTAGCCAGTTCAGTAGCGATGAAATGTGTATTATCGTTAGTAATCAACACCCTCTCCTTTCTCAAGACAAAGTTGCATTGCAAGATTTAGAAGGCAGCCACTGGATACTGAGAGAGTCAGGTTCAGGAACTCGCGAGTTTTTCCTGCGTGCTGTCGCACCTCGTATCGAACATTGGTATGAATCCTTTGAACTCAACACCACCGAGGCCATCATCAATTCGGTTTCTGCAGGGCTTGGGCTCGCTTGTTTATCACGGTTAGCCGCACAACGAGCGATTGATTCCGGCCGAGTAAAAGCACTCGATGTCCCGCTCGACATGAAACGCCGATTCTGGATGCTGGTGCACAAAGACAAATATCAAAGCCCGCTGCTGAAATCTTTCATGGGTTATTGTGAAGACTGGGCTACACATCAAGATTGAGGCCGCATAGTTAGGTCATCAACTGGACTTTTTGCATCAGAAACTGTATAAAAAGCCAGTAAAATTTATCAAACTTAGAGGATTAACCATGGCTGTTATCGTCAAGTACGTGGTCGAACGCAACGGAGAAGAGAAAATGACTTTTACCTCTAAAGCCGAAGCTGACGCATACGACAAAATGCTGGATATGGCTGATGAGCTTTTTGAACTGTTAAGCAAAAGCGATTTAGTTGAAGATGAAGGCAAGCAAGAAGAACTTGCAATGTACCTAGCGAAGAATAAAGAAGAAGTTCTTTACGCACTAGGTGCTAAGCGCAAACCAGCTCCGAAAAAAGAAAAGAAACTTGAAGCTGTTGAAGACGCAGAAGAAGATGCAGCATAACTAGCTGATACCTTTCTAAAAAACGTCAATAATGCCTCTAATAAGAGTCCGTTATTGGCGTTTTTTTATACTTATTGAAATATAATGAAGCTTGTTTATAGTCGAAATCGCTCTAAACATTCGCTTGCACAAAAGTGTGATAAAGATCTAATCTATAGTCATCAGGTGATGGGGTTCCACCTAAGCTTTTGCTTCAACCGCCCGTTCTTTTCGAACAGTGCTAATGACTCCTACAGAATCGAAAACAGGTAATACTGTTGGATGTATCGCTATTCCTCCATTTTGAAATGGACTTAGTCTATTAAGACCGAGCTTCATGACACCTTTGGATTACCGATACTCAAGATCTGTAGTGAATTAGCCGCACCTCTTCCAACACGTCCTGTTTTCTCAACGCCCTAGGCCCTAAATGGCTCTAACAGTGAGAAAACATTATGCACTACTCTTCAGAAATTCAATCAATGTGCCCTATTCAAAGGGGTGAACTTCACACTTCAGCTCCAATTCCAGTTGAAGGCGCTATGGTTAGCCCAAAAGATGTCATCGCTATTTCTGGCTTAAGCCATGGCGTAGGCACTTGTGCACCACAACAAGGTGCGGCAAAACTAACGCTAAACGTAAAAAACGGCATCATCGAAGAAGCACTAATCGAAACGATTGGTTGTTCAGGCATGACTCAATCAGCCGCGATGGCAGCCGAAATTCTCACAGGAAGAACCATTCTTGAAGCCCTGAATACTGACTTGGTGTGTGACGCTATTAACGTAGCCATGCGCGAAATCTTTCTGCAATTTGTTTACGGTCGAACTCAATCCGCATTCTCTGAAGGCGGCCTAGAAATTGGCGCTGCATTAGAAGACCTAGGTCAAACACAACGTAGCCAAGTAGGTACTAGCTATTCAACCTCAGCGAAAGGCGTTCGTTACCTAGAGCTTGCAGAGGGTTACGTGACCAAGCTTGCACTTGATGACCATAGCGAAGTAATTGGCTACGAATATCTCAACCTCGGCAAAATGATGAAGGCGATTAATCAAGGTATGTCAGCTAATGAAGCAGCAGACCTTGCTATGGGAACTTACGGTCGCTTCGATGAAGCCGTAACCACCATTAACCCACGCCAACAATAATTTTTGCCAATTTAGAGGAAAGATATGATGAACACTCAATTTAATGAATCAGTAACTCGCGTATTGGCAGAAATGAACTTCGACTCTTTAGAGCAAGCGAACCAATACTGTCTATCACACAATGTCGACCCAAAAGCGTTAGTGATGGATACCCAACCTATTGCTTTTGAAAGCGCTGCCGATGCTTATATCCTTGGCTCAGCACTGGCGCTATTTCGCAAAGCCACCAGCGCAGAACAAGCAGCAAATATCATTGGTGAAGGCCTTCAAGCATTCACCAAACCTGGCAGTGTTGCTGAGCAACGCCAAGTGGGTATCGGCCACGGTGCGCTAGCTGCACGTCTTCTAAATGAAGAAAGCCACTGCTTTGCTTTCCTTGCGGGCCATGAATCTTTTGCTGCTGCAGAAGGTGCGATTAAAATCGCACTCAACGTCAACAAATCACGTCACAACCCATTAAAGGTAATACTCAATGGTCTAGGTAAAGATGCAGCTTACTTAATTTCTCGCATCAATGGTTTTACCTATGTTCGCACTCAATACGATTACCAAACAGGCGAGCTTGTTGAAACAGAACGTCGCCGCTTCTCACAAGGCCCTCGCGGAGAGATCTTATGTTACGGCGCTGATGATGTACGTGAAGGCGTGGCAATCATGCACAGAGAAGAAGTGGATGTAAGTATTACGGGTAACTCAACTAACCCAACGCGCTTCCAACACCCTGTTGCAGGTATCTACAAAGCAGAACGTACTCGCCAAGGTTTACCTTACTTCTCAGTTGCTTCAGGCGGCGGTACAGGTCGAACATTGCACCCAGATAACGTGGCAGCAGGCCCAGCGTCTTACGGCATGACAGATACCATGGGCAGAATGCACGCTGATGCTCAGTTCGCAGGTAGCTCTTCTGTTCCGGCTCACGTGGCAATGATGGGCTTCATCGGTATGGGTAACAACCCAATGGTCGGTGCGACGGTTGCATTGGCTGTAGCAGTAAGCGAATCTCAAAACGCATAACAACAACGTTGAGCGCCACGATCTATCCATAGAATGAGTCCGTTAACTGAGAAACAAGCAATAACAGACGACCAAAACTCTACACCTATCACTAAAACCAAACAGCCAGCCTTATGCTGGCTGTTTTTTATTCACACTTGCTCTACTATCTATTTCTAATAATTATTTGTATCTAAGATTAAATACACAAACTATTAGGGCGTGTTGACCTTTCGTGGTTAAATTTTGTTCGAGATAAAAGCGTTTTAATCGCGGCGAGGGAGAAGTAGCCTAGTCATTCTAAGCAAATCTCCCTCAACAAAGAGTAAAACGCTTTTAGCCGAACCCTTCGGGCAGCGTTTGCTGGTCATTTCTACTACGTTATCGGCTTCTCATGTAGGCCAGCTACACGTCAAAGCCTCTGCCTTGTATAAATGCCCAGCAACTCGCTGCAAAAATCAGCTCGAAAGCTCAACACGCCCTAGTATTTAACTGCATCTTTTCAAAGGAATAATATGAAAGAGCTCATCATTCATACCATTACCGTGTTCATGGGCTTTTTTGCCATTATGAACCCTATCGCTAATACGCCAATCTTTCTTGGATTAACCGGTGATAATGACAGGGAAACGGTTAAATCTATCGCATTCCGATCGGTACTTATCGCCTTCGTTATCGTCAGTACTTTTGCGATTTCTGGAAAACTGATCTTTGACCTCTTTGGTATCACGCTGTACGCACTGCGCATCACAGGCGGCATTCTGGTCTTTTTGATCGGCTTCCACATGCTGCAAGGTGATTCAACACATTCAAAAGCAAAAGAGAAAGTAAACTCAGACGCCCAGCGAGACGCAGCGCTAAGTATCGCAGTATCACCTTTAGCCATGCCAATACTGGCTGGCCCGGGTACTATTGCCACTGCGATGAACTTTGCCAGTACTGAAGGGATTTACGAGACCATCATAACCATCGTGGCATTTGGCCTCCTCTGCACCCTAACCTACGTATTGTTTGTGTTCGGCGAACGCTTCGTTAAAGCGGTCGGACCAAGCGCACTGAATGTGATTACTCGAATGATGGGTTTGATACTCGCAGTTATCGGTATGCAGATGCTGATTGAAGGGATTGAACAGGCGTACAAGGCGCTGTTTGTTTAGAGTACGATCATAATTGTGTTGAACTGCATCATTTTCTCATTGCAGAAAACTATCGCTAAAAAGACAAGCAATATCATTTTACAGACTTTATCCCGATACGCCCTTTCATAACGAGGGCGCTCTCTTTATGATGAACGCAATTAAATTAACTTTGCTAACGGCAGCGCTTGTTATTCGAGCCGCTGTTATTGAATAGCAAAATCAAGACTCAACACATGGAGATTCAACATGGCTTACTTTTCACTAGCCTTCGGTACGGCAACCAAAAACCGCGACAATAAAATCATTGAAGCGTTCTTCCCTAACCCACTTCTAAACCCAAGCGATGCTCTTGTAGCTGCTGTGGCTGAAGTTGCAGGTTACACTGAAGGCAACCAAGCTATCGAAATCTCTGCTGCACAAAGCGCAGAACTAGCGAAAGCATTCGCAGCAAACGATGATGCAGCAAACGCATCTTTCGCAGAAAAAGCAGCAGCATCTGAGCAGTCACTTGTTCTTGTTGTTCTTGCGACTGACGAGAAGCCAGCATCAGTTGCAGAAGGCTTCCTTAAGCTACAACTTATCTCTAACCGCCTAGTTCAACCACACGGTACGGTACTAGACGGCATCTTCGGTCTACTGCACAACATCGCATGGACTAACGAAGGCCCAATCGATCTTCCTGAACTAGCTGAGCGTCAAATCGAAGCTCGCCTTGCAGGTCGCGCTCTATCTGTAGATTGCGTAGACAAGTTCCCTAAAATGGTGGATTACGTGGTACCAACAGGTATTCGTATTGCTGATACTTCTCGTGTTCGTCTTGGCGCACATGTGGGCGAAGGCACAACAGTAATGCACGAAGGTTTCATCAACTTCAATGCAGGTACTACCGGCGTGAGCATGGTTGAAGGTCGTATCTCTGCGGGTGTTGTGGTGGGTAACGGTTCTGACATCGGCGGCGGCGCTTCTATCATGGGTACTCTATCTGGTGGCGGTACTATGGTTATCTCCATCGGCGAAAACTGCCTACTAGGCGCAAACGCTGGTCTTGGTTTCCCAATGGGCGACCGTTGTACGGTTGAGTCTGGTCTTTACGTGACTGCGGGTACTAAGGTTCGTATGCTAGATAAAGAAGGCAACGAAGTAGAAATCATTAAAGCTCGTGACCTTGCTGGCGTTTCTGACCTTCTGTTCCGCCGCAACTCGATCACAGGTCAAATTGAGTGCCTAGCGAACAAGTCTGCTGTTGAACTGAACAGCGAGCTACACAGCAACAACTAATCTACGCGCTAGATGCTAAATTACTAGATATTAAAAAATACGAAGCCGCTGGGGTTAAATCCAGCGGCTTTTCTTTTTATAGCGGTAAAGCAGAGAAGGTTATGCTTTTTCTGCGGCTAGCTGTTCGAGAGCCTGAATAGAGGTTTCTGAAACTAACGTACCATCCATGTAATAGCTGACTTTATCGCCATCACGAACCCCCGTCAGAACGGCTTTCTGGCCATCGTTATAGGTGATGTCCATTTGAATGGTGTTCTCATCGATCTGTTGCATTTCACCCCATTCAATCTGACGATTGTTGAAACCAAGTGGCGCTTCTTTTAGTGAATCGTCTAGGCTGTCGTTCACATCGATCATGGTGTCGACTTTACTATCAAAGATGTGAGGTGCGCCTGTGAGTGGGTTTTTACCCGCCCAGAATTCGATTGAGTTAAATACAATGTAATCGGCTGCTGTTGTTAGCGCGTAAACTGGCGCAAGCAAGAAGTTGACCCCGGCACGAGCGTAACGGTTATCTACAACCTCGACGTTGAACTTCATTAATTTCCCAGTAACTGCGTTACTACCGACACACCCAGCTAATGACATGACAATCGCTGCCACTGCAACTGCTTTTGTGATTGTTGTTTTCATAGATCCCTCTTATGCCACGATGATTGATTCAGTTTTTGAACGGCCAAATTGAATTGTTTTTGCATGAATACAAGAAATGACGGCCTAACAAATTGATTCCATAACATTTAGCGTAGTGGAGATTTTTAGAACAGCAAACTGCAAACCTAATTTGTTTCGCGTTGGTTCCTAAAATTTGTGTAATAAAAAAGCGCAGACCTTTCGATCTGCGCTTTTAACTTTTTAGCTTTTAGTTAATCCAATCTAGATTAACGCAGCATGTAGGTAAGTGATTAACCCACATTCTTACGTGCGTTTTGGAACATACGCATCCAAGCACCATTCTCGCCCCAACCTTCTGGAGACCAAGAGTTAGCAACCGTACGGAATACACGCTCTGGGTGAGGCATCATGATAGTCACACGGCCATCCGTCGTTGTTAAACCAGTGATAGCATTTGGCGAACCGTTCGGGTTATTCGGGTATTGCTGCGTTTGGTTACCGTTGTTATCAACGTAACGTAGAGCAACCGTACCTGAGTTTTCAATCGCGTTTAGGTGGTCGTTGTCACGCACTTCTACGCGGCCTTCACCGTGAGAAACAGCGATTGGCATACGAGAACCTTCCATGCCGTTGAAGAATACAGAATCAGACTTCTGAACTTCAACGAGGCTGAAACGAGCTTCAAAACGCTCAGATTCGTTACGAACGAAACGTGGCCAGTATTCTGCACCTGGGATAAGTTCACGTAGGTTCGACAACATCTGACAACCGTTACACACACCTAGAGAGAAAGTATCTTCACGCTTGAAGAAGTTTTCAAATTGGTCACGCGTAGAGTCGTTAAACAGAACCGATTTAGCCCAACCTTCACCAGCGCCCAGTACATCACCGTAAGAGAAGCCACCACAAGCCACAAGGCCGTTGTATTCTTCTAGTACCGCTTGACCCGTTAGGATGTCGCTCATGTGAATATCAGTCGCTTCGAAACCTGCACGGTCGAATGCTGCTGCCATTTCAACGTGAGAGTTAACACCCTGCTCACGTAGAATTGCCATCTTAGGCTTAGCGCCCGTGTTGATGTAAGGAGCTGCAATGTCTTCGTTTACGTCAAAGCTTAGTTTTACGTTCAGACCTGGGTCTGAGTTGTCTTTCTTCGCTTCGTGCTCTTGGTCTGCACAGATTGGGTTATCACGTAGACCTTGCATCTTGTGCGTCGTCTCAGCCCAGATAGTACGTAATTCAGTACGGTTACGTTGGATTACAACGTCTGCGCCTGACTTAATCACTACGTCGTCTGATGCTTCAACAGAGCCAATTACGTGTGAACACGCTTCTAGGCCATTTGCTGCAAGAGTAGAAAGAACTGCGTCTAGGTCGTCGTTACGAACTTGGATTACTGCACCTAGCTCTTCATTGAAGAGTGCTGCTAGCGTATCTTCGCCTAGCGCTTCAATGTTCGCGTTAACACCACAGTGACCTGCGAACGCCATTTCAGCTAGCGTTACGAATAGACCGCCATCGCCTTTATCGTGGTAAGCCACAACTTGGTCGTTAGCAACAAGTGCCTGAACACCTTCGTAGAAACCTTTTAGCTGTGCTGCGTTGTCTACGTCTGCTGGCTTATCACCAAGCTGCTTGTAAACTTGCGCTAGTGCCGTTGCACCCATACGGTTTTTGCCGTTACCTAAGTCGATAAGAACTAGGCTTGTATTACCCTTGTCAGTGCGAAGCTGAGGCGTAATCGTCTTACGAACATCTTCAACACGTGCGAACGCAGTGATAACAAGAGATAGCGGAGACGTTACTTCTTTCTGCTCGCCATTCTCTTCCCATTTAGTCTTCATCGACATTGAGTCTTTACCCACAGGGATAGTTAGACCCAGTGCTGGACATAGTTCTTCACCTACGGCTTTAACCGCTTCGTAAAGGCCTGCATCTTCACCAGGGTGACCTGCTGGAGACATCCAGTTAGCTGACAATTTAATGTGTTTGATATCGCCGATGTTCGTCGCTGCGATGTTAGTGATTGCTTCACCAACCGCTAGACGAGCTGACGCGCCAAAGTCTAGAAGTGCAACTGGCGTACGCTCACCAAGAGACATTGCCTCACCGTGGTAAGAGTCGTAACTTGCTGCAGTTACTGCGCAGTTAGCAACTGGAACCTGCCATGGGCCAACCATTTGGTCACGAGCTACAAGGCCTGTAACCGAGCGGTCACCGATAGTGATAAGGAATGTTTTCTCTGCCACTGTAGGTAGGCGAAGAATACGGTCAACCGCTTCGTTTAGTTCGATACCAGAACGGTCAATCGCAGGATTGTTTGCTTTTAGCGTCTTCGCGTCACGGTGCATCTTAGGTGTTTTACCTAATAGGATGTCCATTGGCATGTCGATTGGCGTGTTGTCGAAATGTGAATCTTCTAGTTTCAGGTCACGTTCTTCTGTTGCTTTACCAACCACTGCGTAAGGTGCGCGTTCACGCTTACAAATCGCGTCGAATGTTGCCATGTCTTTATCAGCAACCGCCATTACGTAACGCTCTTGAGATTCGTTACACCAGATCTCAAGTGGGCTCATGCCCGGCTCATCGTTTGGCACGTCACGTAGATTAAAGATACCGCCACGCTCGCCATCGTCTACTAGTTCAGGAAGAGCATTCGAGATACCGCCTGCGCCCACATCGTGGATAAATGCGATTGGGTTCGCATCACCAAGTTGCCAACAACGGTCGATAACTTCCTGACAACGACGTTCCATCTCTGGGTTTTCACGTTGTACAGAAGCAAAATCTAAGTCTTCAGAAGAAGAACCAGAATCCATTGAAGATGCAGCACCGCCACCAAGGCCGATGTTCATTGCTGGACCGCCAAGAACGATTAGGCTTGCACCTACTGGGATCTCTTTCTTCTGAACATGATCATCACGAATGTTACCTAGACCACCAGCCAGCATGATTGGCTTGTGGTAACCACGTACTTCTTCACCCGCGTGAGAGTTTACTTTCTCTTCGTAAGTACGGAAGTAACCTAATAGGTTTGGACGACCAAATTCGTTGTTGAATGCTGCGCCACCAAGAGGGCCTTCAAGCATGATATCCAAAGCAGTAACAATACGGCTCGGCTTACCAAAGTCAGTTTCCCAAGGTTGAACGAAGTTCGGGATCTTAAGGTTAGATACAGAGAAAGCAACCAGACCCGCTTTTGGCTTACCACCAATACCTGTCGCGCCTTCATCACGGATTTCACCGCCTGAACCTGTTGATGCGCCCGGCCATGGAGAAATTGCCGTTGGGTGGTTGTGCGTTTCAACTTTCATCAAGATGTGTGTTTTCTCTTGGTGATAGTTGTACTGACGAGTTTCTGGATCTGGGAAGAAACGACCGACTTCAGAACCTGTCATTACCGCTGCGTTATCTTTATAAGCAGACAGAACGTGTTCTGGTGTCGTTTCAAAGGTGTTCTTAATCATCTTGAATAATGATTTTTCTTGCTTAACGCCATCGATAGTCCAATCAGCGTTAAAAATCTTGTGACGACAGTGCTCTGAGTTCGCTTGTGCAAACATCATTAGCTCGATGTCAGTCGGGTTACGACCTAGCTTTTCAGTGAAGCTTTCAAGAAGGTAATCAATTTCATCTTCTGCTAGCGCAAGACCTAGGGTAACGTTTGCTTTTTCAAGCGCTTTACGTCCGCCAGTTAATAGGTCAACTTCCGCATAAGGAGCAGGCTCAGCAACTGTGAATAGTGCTGCTGCCGATTCGAAGTCAGTGAAAACCACTTCCATCATACGGTCGTGCAGAATTGCTTTCAGCTCAACAAGTTGAAGCTCTGAAAGTTCAGAAGAAGTTTCAATGTAGAAAGCGGTACCGCGCTCTAGACGTGACACTTTAGCCAGTCCACAGTTGTGTGCGATATCAGTTGATTTTGAAGACCAAGGCGAGATAGTGCCTGGACGTGGCGTTGCAAGCAGCAGTAAACCTTCAGGTTCATGCTCTTCAATCGTTGGACCGTAAGTCAGTAGCTTTTCTAGCTTCTCAACTTCAGACGCATCTAGGTCTGCCGTTAAATCAGCAAAGTGGGCAAACTCAGCGTAAATACCTGTTACAGGTAAGCTTAATTCACGACAAAGCTCTAAAAGCTTGTTAACACGAAACTCAGATAGAGCTGGGGAGCCACGCAAAATTCTCATGTGCTTAGGTCTCTTATGCAGTTGATTAAGGTGATATTGGAATAAATTCAGTGGGTTATAGGAACAACCTAACTGTTTTCTTCGAAGCTATTCCCGAAGGTTAACAAACCTATGCCGATTCCACCTCTTCAATGCGAGCGCATTATAAAGCATTTCTTTTTGTGACGTAACACCAAAAGCAACCGTTTGCGTTATTTTTTTAATCTAACGATATAAATGACAGTTTTGCTGCATTTATCAGCACTTTTACAACTGTTTAAATAAACCTGCTTTGCCAGCCTTGCGGGGTTTGGTATAAAGGGGCTTCCACTTTTCGAGATTTCATTTTGATGCCTAAATTTACGCTCATCTTTTCGTCTAAATTCCTTCTGCTCGTTATCGCTCTGTTAGGGGTAACGGGATGCCAGATTGAATCTGAACCTAAAAGTGTCCTTGAGCAGATACGAGATCGCGGCGTTCTTCGTGTCGGCACCCTGAATAACCAACTCTCTTATTACATCGGCCCCGATGGCCCTGCTGGCTTAGATTACGAGTTAGCTCGTGAGTTTGCGCAGGAGCTTGGTGTAAAGCTTGAGGTTAAACCTGCATACCGTTTATCCGGCCTATTTCCAGCCCTTAAGAAAGGCGAGATCGATCTTATCGCGACTGGGTTAACACAAAACAATAACCTGACACGTGCGTATCGCGCCGCGCCCGCTTATTACTATGTAAGCCAACAAGTCGTGTACAAAAAAGGCCAGTGGCGACCAAGAAACCTCGGTCAACTGATCAAGTTTGAAAACGAGCGTCAGGCCGAATTTGTAAAAGCACAATCTGAATCAGAAGAAACGGCATCAAATGAAACACTAACGCCGTCTTTGGTTGTGGTGAAAGACTCACACTTTGAACCAACACTAAAACAGCTACAGAACACACACGATGACTTTATCTACGATGCGGTCGGTAATGCAGACATCAATGACCTGCTAAAAGAAGTGTCGACTGGAGAACGCTTGTTTACGGTAGCGGACTCGATTGAGCTGTCACTCGCACAGCGTTTGTACCCAGACGTCGCTTTGGCATTTGAACTCACTGAAGACCAACCTATCTCTTGGTACTTAGAGCGTTCAGAAGATGAAAGCCTGTATGCATTGCTGATTGAGTTCTTCGGTAACCTAAAACAATCTGGTGAACTGGCTTCACTGGAAGAGAAGTACATCGGTCACATTGGTACCTTTGACTACGTTGATACTCGTGCTTTTATCCGCGCCTTGGATAGCAAGCTACCAAAATGGTCGCCACTGTTTCAGAAATACTCACAAGAATTTGATTGGCGCTTGATTGCTGCTTTGGCATACCAAGAGTCACACTGGAACCCAGTCGCACGTTCTCCTACTGGTGTTCGAGGTATGATGATGTTGACGCTACCAACCGCGAAAAGCGTAGGTGTAACTAATCGTCTTGACCCGAAACAGTCGGTACAAGGTGGCGTGGAATACTTACGTCGTATCGTGAATCGAGTTCCCGACTCTATTACTCAACATGAAAAGATCTGGTTTGCCCTCGCATCGTATAACGTAGGTTACGGTCACATGATGGATGCACGTCGCTTAACCAAAGCACAAGGCGGTGATCCTGACGCTTGGGGTGATGTGAAAGACAGGCTGCCTCTTCTAAAGCAGAAGAAGTACTACAGTAAAACTCGTTACGGTTATGCTCGTGGTGATGAAGCAAGGAATTACGTTGAGAACATTCGCCGTTATTACCAAAGCATTATTGGCCATGTGAACAAGCGAAATAAAGAAGAAGAAGCGAGCCTTGAAGGGTTGGTGGTTATCCCACCTTTAGAGATCTCGGGCGCTGAATCGACAATCAGTGCGGCTGAATCCGCTGTCGACGAAGCTGAGTCTTCCAAATAAATAAAAAAGAGCAATGCTATATAGCGTTGCTCTTTTTTTTTATACATGAACCACTGGTTCGTATTGGCTGGTTCGCATTGAGAAAATAAACAAACAAAGTGACCGTTAAACTTGAGGTGTCATATTGCAGTAACAATCGAACTTTATAACGACACACCATAAGCGCCATGATGTTCTGTTGTATTCAGACACTGGCCATCGCGATAGCTACTCAAAAAGTATCGCTAAGTTCGCGACAGAGCTCATAAACAAACAACCACTATAATTAAAACTGAAGTCATAATTACAAAGCCAGACGACAAATAGGAAATCGTTGAAATGATGAAGAACAAACTGAAATCGAAGCGCCTTGATAAGACCGTTGCTGCAAACCGTCGTAAGCGTATGCTTTCAAATAATAAGAAAAAGATCATTTGGCGCAACCGTGCTTTCATGCAGATACTTTCTGAGTAAATATACCGAGTAAGTTTTCTGCGGCACTCTTGCGATAGAGGGTGCCGAAAGCTGGCTTCTATCTCTTGTTAGTTGGCTTCTTCTTGTTACTTGCCTTCTCAGCTTCTAAACGCTGCTCTTCCTGCAAACGCTCAAGCTTTCGCTTCTCTTTTATCTCTTTTCTACGACGTTTAAAAAACGCCTGTAGCTGTTCACGGCACTCTTCCTCTAACAGACCATGCTCAACATCGGCATAGTGGTATGAGGCTTGGCTTTCAAAGAGGTTCAATACCGTACCCGCAGCACCCGCTTTCAAGTCAGGTGCACCAAACACAATGCGCTTTACTCGGCTGTGTAACAAGGCTCCAGCGCACATAGGACACGGTTCAAGCGTGACGTATAAGGTGGTATCGAGTAAGCGATAGTTTTCCAAAGCTTGCCCAGCTTTACGCAAGGTTTCGATTTCTGCATGTGCCGTAGCATCGTGGCTGCCAATCGAACGGTTCCAACCTTCAGAAATAATCTCACCCTCTTTTACCAACACAGCACCCACGGGAACCTCTCCCTCATTCTCAGCTTGCTTGGCCACCTCAATGGCACGTCGCATGAAGATTTCATCTTGAGGGGTGAATTGATGGTCTGACAAAGGGAACTCCAGAAAACAAAGGATAAGAACAAAAAAAGGTATGCGGAGAAGCATACCTAATCTTAATGATTATGAACAATAAAGATAACGAACAACAAGCGCGGGCTTTTCGTTAAATATCTAGCAGCTTATCTAACTCACAGCATCGCCCAACTCATTGGCTACTTTTGTCGCTTTAACACTCACGATACGGTTGTTCTCGACCGAGATAATTTCAAACTGCCATTGCTGACATTGAACGACTTCTCCCGTATCGGGTAAACGCCCAATCAGCCAAGTGATAAGGCCATTCAATGTTTGGAAGCCTTCGCTTTCCCCTTCTAACTCTGACAGCTCTAAGCGGTTCTTGAGCTCACTGAGAGGGATTAACCCATCCACCAGCAACCCGTCTTCAACTTGCTCAGTCCATAGGTCATTGGGGTTATTGGATAGCTCACCGGCAATCGCTTCAAGAATATCGTAATGAGTCACAAGGCCTTGCACATCGCCATATTCATCAACGATGAACGCCATCTCTGTACCCGACTCTTTAAAGTAGCTAAGTAAACGCAACGCCTTCATAGACTCCGGAACATATATCGGAGACTTAGACAGCCCCATGATCACTTGAATACTTAAATTACCCGCCTGATTCAACAAAGCTTTGGCCGACACCGTACCGACCACTTTATTGAGGTGATCTTGGCATAATGGAAACACACTGTGCTTTGACGAACGTAATTTTTTGAATATGTGCTCAACGGGTTGGTCAATATCCAGAAAGTCGACGTCTCGGCGTGGCGTCATCAACGAGCTCACAAGGCGATCATCAAGCTGTAAGATATTGCGAATCATCTCTTGCTCGCCACGCTCTATCACACCGGATTCAGAGCCCTCTTTCACGAGTGCATGAATATCGTCTTCAGTCACACTATCTTCTTCGCCACCACGTCCCATTAACTTAAGAATACCTTCGGTTGATGCAGACAACGCAAACACAAACGGCGTCGCGATTTTAGATAACCAGAAGATAGGCAGCGCCACTAACACGGCGATGTTTTCAGCTTGGGATTGAGCAAAACGCTTTGGCACCAACTCACCCACAACAATCGCGAAGTAAGTAATACCGACAACAACTACCGCAGTAGACAATATATTCGCTTGGGTTGGGTCGAATCCCCACAGCTCAAGTTGAACGGCCAATGGCGCAGATAGCGTCGCCTCGCCCACAATACCGCTAAGTAGGCCGATTACCGTAATACCGATTTGGATTGTAGAGAGGAAGCGGGTTGGGTTTTCTTTGAGCTCAAGAGCAATCTGAGCGGAGCGGTGTTTTTCGGCTAAGCGTTTCAGCCGACTATTCTTTGCTGCTACCAGTGCAATCTCTGACATGGCAAACAGACCATTTAAAACAATTAACCCTACTAAAAGCAGAATCTTCATGTGGATTGGATTTCCTAATTTTACCGGCCAACAATTAGCCGTAATCCGGAGTATAAGCTGAGTGCCTTTATTTTGAATATAAAAAGTTTTGGATATAAAAAATCTTGGATACAAAAAAAGTGGCAAACGATAGCAAAAAAAAGCCCGCACATTTCGGTGCGGGCTTCGATGATTTTATCTTACTGAATTTTGCTTTTAGTACTTAGCTTTACTTATCTTACATGGTGTAAGTGTAAGGAGCTTGGATACCTAGTGGGATACCAAGAGCCCAGTAAGCTAGCAAGAAGATTGACCAACCGATTAGCATAGCAATCGAGAATGGCATCATTAGAGAAGCTAGAGTACCGATACCTGTCGACTTAACGTAACGTTGACAGTAAACAACAACCAGTGGGAAGAACACCATTAGTGGAGAGATGATGTTAGACACTGAATCACCTACACGGTAAGCCGCTTGAGATAGCTCAGGAGAGATACCCACAACCATTAGCATAGGTACTAGGATAGGACCAATCAGTGCCCATTTAGCAGAAGCAGAACCTACAAGCAGGTTAACTGCAGCCGTTAGTAGAATCATACCAACAACCGTTGCTTCACCTGGAAGGTCCATCGCTTTCAAGCCTTCAGCACCGTAAAGTGCCAGCATAGTACCGATGTTTGATTGAGCGAATGCAGATAGGAACTGAGCACAGAAGAACGACATTACAATGTATGCGCCCATCGTTGCCATCGTCTCAGACATTGCTTTGATAACATCGTTACTATTCTTGAAAGTACCCGCTACACGGCCGTAGACGATACCCGGAATAATAAACAGGATGAAGATCAGAGGAACGATAGACTTCATAACTGGTGCTGAGAACGCTGTTAGCTCACCTTCAGGCGAACGAAGGGCAGAGTTTTCAGGAACCAAAGCTGCGATAAGTAGACCAATACCTGCAACCATTGCCCAACCAGCAAATTTGAATGCTTTAGATTCAATCGCTGTGAAGGTACCTAGATCAGGTGCTTGTTCTGCATCTTCATCAACAGGAGTATTAGCAAGACGAGGCTCGATAACCTTCTCTGTAACGTACCAACCGATAGCAACGATTAGAACTGAAGATAGGCCCGTAAAGAAGATGTTCGCTAGAGGGTTAACCACATATGCAGGGTCAAGAACGTTTGCCGCTGTTTGAGTGAAACCGGCTAGTAGCGGATCAATACCTGAAGGAATGAAGTTCGCAGAGAAACCACCTGATACACCAGCAAACGCTGCTGCAATACCCGCTAGAGGGTGACGACCCGCTGCGTGGAAGATGATACCGCCAAGAGGAATTACTAGAACGTAACCTGCATCAGCTGCTGTGTGAGACACGATAGCAACCAAGATTAGCATTGGCGTTAATAGCTTAGCTGGCGTGAAGTTCAGCATTTTCTTAAGGCCAGTAGTAATGAAGCCTGAAGAGTCAGCAACGCCAACACCTAACATAGCAACAAGTACGATGCCTAGCGGTGCAAAACCTGTGAATGTGGTAACCATATTCGCTAGGAAGCTAGCAAGCGCTTCACCAGTTAGTAGGTTGTTAACTTCTAGAGCAGCACCCGTTTGAGGGTTGATTAGGTCGAATGAAAGATTCGACAAAAGTGCAGATGCTACCCATACGATAACTAGAGCCCAGAAGAACAGAATTGCTGGGTCTGGAATTTTGTTGCCGGCGCGTTCAATGAAGTTTAGAAAGCGGTCCATCCCACTGATCTTCTCAGTCGATGGTGCTTTTTTTACGGCTTGGTTACTCATGGTAACTCCATATGTGATGTTGTTTGTTTAGGCCTAATATAAGTTTTGACCACGGCCTATTGGTGCAGCACATATTCTATTAAAGTCGCTATAAAAAAGCACAAGATTCCACTTTATTTTCCATAAATGGAGACATATTTTGCAAAAATGCCATGCAACGGCAACAATATAAAAACACAAAAAACACCATTCCATATACAGCTATTTAACTAGTACGTAAACAATGTCCGAGAAATGAAAAGTGTCGGTAAAAGGAGTGTCGTGTGCCTTGGCATGCAGTAAACGTTTGCTTAGGGATCAGTCAAACTCACTGTATTTGGAGAGCATAGTTTCTAGATAAATGCTTTGTGATTTGTTCATACGGTCTTGCCATGCAACAGTCACCGTAATATTTTTCAAAGCGCCAGACAAAGCACCACTGGCATTGGACACCTCACAAGTCATCGCATAGGCAGAACTTGATAAACCGGATAAGGGGTTTGAGCTTGCTGTGTTGAGACAATGGTTCGCTTGGTTAAGTTCCGAAAAAGGAATTAGCCCGACCGCCCCACTCACATCCGAGACACGAGTTCGATAGTATTCCATCTGCCTTTCAGCAAAATGCAGCGCCTCAACACTGTGGAGAGCAAAGTCCGATTTTTGTTCCGCGTAAATCTGCAGCTTAACCAACCCTAACGAAGCAACCCCGATGAGCAAAAAAGAGATAAGCACCTCTATCAAACTGAAACCTTGGTGTTTAGAAGTCATTCCATGAGCCTCGCTTCCATTGGTAAATCGAAGGCGGATCACTCGGATTAGATTCTGAACGAAAATCCAAATCCATATCACCAACAATCGTTGTCACACCAAGTGGCGAATCAAAGATAAGGCCGCCTGAAGGTAAACCAGAGGCAAACTGAATCCCGACACTTTTTTTCAGGACGGCAGCGTCATCGATGTCTTTGATAAAAGGTGCAAATACATTGGGAGTAACAAGCGCTTTCCAGAAGTCATCTATACGAGTTTTAACATAGCTCTTTTGATAATCGACCAAATGATAGATCACACCGTTGTAAGTCATGGCACCATTTAACGCGAGCACACCATCTTGAATCACCAGCAGTTGAGATTGATTGTTGGCGGCAGCAACCGCTGAATTAATATGGCAATTTCCCTCAACCCACAATCCTTTGGTCTGCCCTAGAGTAAAATGGTCCATGATTTCGGTGCCGCACTCTGTCGCATCCAGTATCTGCACGCGCTTAAAAAGATCAGTGTCTTGTGATAAGTCGACAATGTTTTGATCCGTTTTCGCGATACCAAAGAAAGTATAAAACGGGTTCATATTTGGATCGGGATTAAAGTCTTTTTTGAAGGGAGGTGGATTCGCTCCTTGAGAGGAATCAGGCGCATAGATTGAGTAGCGACTTCCTGAATTGCCTTTGGGGATCTCCGTTTTATATTCGCTATCACACACACCATCAAAACCAGAAAACGGACCATCCGCACTTGGGTCGAGCACTTCTAAGCCTAACGTTTGTCCTGAATCACCATGTATTGAATCGTATTGGTAAGTAAAAAGATCGGCAAAAGTAACACTCACGCATTCATATTCATTACCACTGATCGGTTCTTCTTTAACTGTAGGCTTCAGGCTCAATGTACCAATGATCTCAATCGGCCCCGTTGATTGAATCGCCCCACTTCCTAACTGAGAGCTCTCACGAATAGTTTTAGACAACAGCTGTGTATCGGTTGTAGATGCAATAACATAAGCGATAGAACTCGCACTATCCGAAACCTCTATTTGCGGTTCATTATCATAAGGAGAACACCAATTAGAAAAGTCGGCAGGACGTGCACTGGCATCTTTGATATCTAAAACGGTTTTATCGAGCTCACGTAGATAGGAATAAGTACACTCTAAACCACCTTCTGCTAACCAATGAGCTTTACGTGCCTGAACTTCATTTTGTGCTCGCTTGATTTGATAAAAGAGAACTTTAAAATTCCCGAAAGAAGCGATTAATGTTCCAACAAGAAGAACGCTAACCAACAACAGAGTGATAAATCCTCCCTGCTTACATCGCTTCATTGCCAATTCCTCTGAACAACGGAAGTTCTCACTTCATGACTAACATCGGCATTTACTAAAGACGCCTTTAACTCAATGTCTACTTTTTGAGAAGCCGAAGATCCTGTTGAAAGCTCTTCAGCTTCAACAAATAAAGCATCAACTTGAATTTGACGCTCAAAAAACAAGCTTTGACATGTCATTGTTACCTCACCACTGAGCATCCCTATAGGTTTTTCATTAATAGCCAAAAGGTCACCGGACTCTCCCACGCAGTAATTGAGCTTGTTTTCTTTGAATTGATAGACAATGTTCCTATATGCCGACGAGACACTATCCTGCAAATAAGCAAAACCAATATACGCCTCATCAGCGCTTACCTGGTTGGTATAAATTGTATTTATGGCACCCGATAACTTTACCGATATTCCCGAATCTGAGTCATAACCAGCTCGCCAAATTTCTTCTTTCATCATTTGAGTAGTGGAAAATAAGTTTTGTGATAGCAGAAGCTCTAAACTATTTTTTGAAGCAACACGCTGGTTAGTAATGAAGACTGAACCTATGATTCCAATGGCAACTACTCCAATGACCGAAGCCACCATCATCTCAACTAATGTACTTCCCTTGATATGCGTACTAACAAATCTCATAACCATGGTGGCCTATGTTATTGCGTCCATTTTGATTTGGATCACTGCTACAGATTCGAATTCTCCCGGTTGTAATAGACGCTATTACAGATAACTGTTCAGATAACGCGTTTACCGGCGCCATTGTTATATTTCCATTACCAAATCGCCCCCTAGTACCATCAACTGATATTGAATTATGACCTGAGAAATTAAAGGCAATGTTTATGTCTCGATAGGAAGAACCGTCTAACTGCATAAGAACATTTCCAGGGGCAAAAGATGCAGAGCTACTTAAAACCATATCCCAATCGCCATCGGAGTTATTAATAGCCCCAGAACTACCAGATACCAAAAAGAACAGATAAAGGTCTTGATTCTGAGCTATAGCTTCTGACCTAGCGGCAATTAAAAATCCATGCACTTCAGGAGCAAGCCTTTTGATTTTCGTTGAAGCTAGGACTGAACTAAAACTCGGGGCAGCCGTGGCTATCAGTATCGACAAAACCGATACCGTTATTAACAGCTCTAATAAAGTAAACCCGCGAGTCATTTCCCAAATTCCTATGTAATCTGATGCGTAACCGCATTTAATCTTGCGCCGATGCTACCACCGGAGAAAAATAGGCAGAGATATGAAAGGAAACTACTCGTGATGATTCGAAGAAATATATGCAACAACAACAACTTAAGCACTAAAGGAATGACATTGATCGAATTATTGATCGCTGTCGCCATCGTGGGGATACTCGGCGCCATTGCGTACCCAAGTTATACGAGCCATGTAATTAAAGCGCATCGAGTCACTGCAATGGCTGACATGGCAAAGATACAATTGGAGATGGAAACGCTATACACGGGAAGCTACGTGTCGGCAGCGGAGAGTATTATTTCTGGAGGAACATGTTTGTTTTGCGATACGGATACCAGTCGCTACACGTTAGCAGTTTCGGCTAGCAGCGCGACCTATTCGATTCAGGCTGAACCACTTTCACAGCAGGTAAATGATGAATGTTTAGACTCGAATACCGATAAGTTAGAATTGCACCACTCGGGTGTTTCGGAGCCCGAAGCGTGTTGGAAGTGACAAGACAAAATACCAAAGGACACTAAACCTTATCTCCCGAAATCTCAGCTCTTTCGTCTTTGCTCTTCTTCCTCCTTAGATCTTCTTTTTTCTCTGATCTATAGACACAAAAAAGCCTGCACATTGGCAGGCTTTAAGATTTTCAAATTACTACCTAATTACTTAGTTAGATCATCGAAGAAGTTTTTAACGCCGCTGAAGAAACCTTCAGACTTTGGCTTATGCTTGCTCGCCGCTTCGCCACAACATGTCTCTTCGAAATCACGAAGAAGTTGCTTTTGACGAGAGCTTAGCTTAACTGGTGTTTCAACCACTAGCTTAACGATTAGGTCACCCACACCGCCACCACGAACACCTTTCACGCCTTTGCCACGCATACGGAACATACGACCCGTTTGTGTCTCTTCAGGCACTTTAAGGTTTACGCGGCCATCCAGTGTAGGAACTTCAACTTCACCGCCTAGCGCTGCCATTGTGAAGCTAACTGGCACTTCACAGTAAAGGTTGTTGCCGTCACGCTCAAAGATGTTGTGCTCTTTTACGTGTACTTGTACATACAAGTCGCCAGCTGGAGCACCGTGCTCTCCTGCTTCGCCTTCGCCAGATAGACGAATGCGATCACCAGTATCAACACCTGCTGGGATCTTAACGTTAAGCGTTTTCGTCTTCTGTTTACGACCTTGACCATGACATGAGTTACATGGATCTTTGATGATCTTGCCTTTACCGTTACAAGTAGGACAAGTCTGTTGAACCGCAAAGAAACCTTGGCGCATTTGTACTTGGCCGTGACCATGACAAGTGCCACACGTTTGTGCAGAAGAACCCGCTTTCGCGCCGCTACCATCACAAATGTCACATTCAACAAGTGTTGGTACTTCAATTTCTTTAGATACACCACGAACGGCTTCTTCTAGAGAAAGCTCCATGTTGTAACGTAAATCAGAACCACGTTGTGCACGCGCTTGACCGCCGCCACGACGACCGCCGCCAAAGATATCGCCAAACACATCACCGAAGATATCGCCGAAGTCACCTTGACCACCGCCGCCGTAACCGCCGCCGCCACCCATGCCACCTTGTTCAAAAGCTGCGTGGCCGTATTGGTCGTAAGCTGCTTTCTTTTGAGCATCGGTTAGGATCTCGTACGCTACTTTTACTTCTTTAAATTTGTCTGCTGCGCTGTCATCACCCTGATTACGGTCCGGGTGGAATTTCATCGCTAAGCGTTTGTACGCTTTTTTAATATCGCGCTCTGATGCATCGCGGCTTACGCCTAATACTTCGTAAAAATCACGTTTTGACATGTTCTAGGTCACCAAATAATTGCTACTACCGAATGATCACTTCAGTAGTCTGTGTATCAATCTAGATAAAAGTTCTGCCGGCTGAAGCACCGAATAAAGCTATTATCTAGATCGACAAGTCTAAATACAAATTTACGGGCGTGAGAGTTACCTCTGACGCCCGTATATTTAGAAATCGAAAAACGATTGTTCTATGCTTAAACACGTTAGTTCAAGGAGAAGGCACGGAGCTTACGGATGTAAGTGAGTACCTTCGACGCAGAAATTACGTGTTATAGCGACGAAAAATTATTTTTTGTCTTCTTTTACTTCTTCAAACTCTGCGTCTACCACATCGTCGTCTTGCTTAGGTTGTTCACCAGCGTCAGCACCAGCTTGTTCAGCTTGAGCTTTCTGTTGAGCAATTTCCATTAGCTTTTGAGCTGCTTGCATAAGTTCTTGAACTTTAGCGTCGATAGCTTCTTTGTCGTCACCAGACTTAACTGATTCTAGAGCTTCGATAGCTGCTTCGATTTTAGCTTTCTCGTCTGCAGGTAGAGCTTCACCAGCTTCTTCTACTTGCTTCTTAGTGCCGTGAATCATTTGGTCAGCTTGGTTACGTGCAGTTACTAGCTCTTCGAACTTCTTGTCAGCTTCTTTGTTAGCTTCTGCTTCTTGAACCATTGCTTCGATCTCTTCCTCAGACAAACCGCCTGATGCTTGGATAGTGATCTTCTGCTCTTTACCTGTCGCTTTATCTTTAGCAGATACGTTCAGGATACCATCAGCATCTAGGTCGAATGTTACTTCAACTTGTGGCATGCCACGTGGTGCTGGTTGGATACCTTCTAGGTTGAACTGACCAAGAGACTTGTTGTAAGTCGCTTGCTTACGCTCACCTTGAAGAACGTGGATAGTTACTGCGCTTTGGTTGTCTTCAGCTGTAGAGAACACTTGATCCGCTTTAGTAGGGATAGTTGTGTTTTTCTCGATAAGCTTAGTCATTACGCCGCCCATCGTTTCGATACCGAAAGATAGAGGAGTAACGTCTAGAAGAAGAACGTCTTTAACTTCACCAGCTAGTACACCACCTTGAACAGCAGCACCCATTGCAACAGCTTCGTCAGGGTTCACGTCTTTACGTGGCTCTTTACCGAAGAATTCAGTTACTTTAGCTTGAACCATAGGCATACGAGTCTGACCACCAACTAGGATAACGTCAGTGATTTCGCCTACAGATAGATCAGCATCTGCTAGAGCAACTTTTAGTGGCTCAAGAGAACGTTGAACTAGGTCTTCAACTAGAGACTCAAGTTTCGCACGAGTCACTTTGATGTTCATGTGCTTAGGACCAGTCGCATCAGCAGTAACGTAAGGTAGGTTTACGTCAGTTTGAGTAGTAGAAGAAAGCTCGATTTTCGCTTTTTCTGCTGCTTCTTTAACACGCTGCATTGCTAGTGGATCAGCTTTAAGGTCGATACCTTGCTCTTTCTTGAACTCATCTACTAGGTAGTTGATCATGCGGTTATCGAAATCTTCACCACCAAGGTGAGTATCACCGTTAGTTGAAAGAACTTCGAAAGTCTTCTCGCCTTCTACTTCATCGATTTCGATGATAGAGATATCGAATGTACCACCACCAAGGTCGTATACAGCGATAGTGCGATCACCACCTTGCTTGTCTAGGCCGTAAGCCAGAGCAGCAGCAGTAGGTTCGTTGATGATACGTTTAACATCTAGACCTGCGATACGGCCAGCATCTTTAGTTGCTTGACGTTGAGCATCGTTGAAGTAAGCAGGAACAGTTACAACTGCGCCAGTTACTTCTTCGCCTAGGAAGTCTTCAGCTGTTTTCTTCATTTTCTTAAGAACTTCAGCAGATACTTGAGGAGCAGCCATTTTTTGGCCTTGCGCTTCAACCCATGCATCACCGTTATCAGCTTTAACAATGTTAAAAGGCATGATTTCGATATCGCGTTGAACTTCTTCATCTTCAAAACGACGACCGATTAGACGCTTAATCGCGTATAGCGTGTTTTGAGGGTTAGTAACAGCTTGACGTTTCGCAGGTTGACCAACTAGCGTCTCGCCTTCAGTGTATGCGATTACCGATGCTGTTGTGCGTTCGCCTTCAGCATTTTCTAATACGCGTGGTTTGTCACCGTCAAGAACAGCAACACAAGAGTTAGTAGTACCTAAATCAATACCAATGATTCGACCCATCAGGCTTTCTCCGAATAAATTCTATTTAGTTTTTTGCTATACCCACTATGTGGGGGGTAGTAATCAGGGATTCAACCCTAATACACAAAATTTAAATGCAAATGTATTTTGCTTTCGTATGCACCATAGATAAGGGCTCACGAAGCCTTTTCAAGGGGGATACTGGATTTTTTCACATTTATTTTAATAAAAGGAATGATTAGACACGAATACATCTCATTACCTTAATGTGAGCCCCATAACTGGGTTGATCACCCAATAAAAACGGAGCCACTTAGGCTCCGTTTATCTATTCAGGCTTTCCACTTAGATTTTATCTATAGAGGAAAAGTCTCTGATTATGCTTCTGCTTTCTTTAGTTCAGCTTCTTCGTTAGCTTCAACGCCGATTTCGTTTTCAGATTTCGCTACGATAGTGTTAACCGCAGTGTCACCAACAACGTTAGAAGAAGTACAGAACATGTCACAGATACGGTCAACAGCAGCAACAATCGCTAGACCTTCTGGTGGCAAACCTAGTTGGTGCAATAGAACACCGACCATTACAACACCACCGCCCGGAACACCACCAGCACCGATAGACAGTAGCAAGATAGTTAGACCTAGAGTGAAGATGTCAGCAGTGTTGATTGGCTGACCAAATGCGTTTGCTACGAACATAGTTGCTAGTGCGATGTAAATAGATACACCAGACATGTTCATTGTTGCACCCAGTGGTACACCGAAACCAGCCACTGACTTAGATACGTTCAGTTTGTCCGTTAGAGTGCGCATTGTTACTGGAATCGTCGCGTTCGAACTTGCCGTCGATAGTGAGAATAGAACTTGCTCACGAGTTGCACGTAGGAACTGCTTTGGAGAAATACCAGTGAATGAACCAACCATCATTGGGTAGAAGAAGAAAATCCAGAACACAAGCATTGCCACAACAAGCGCTACATAGCCAGCAACTGACATTAGCGTGTTTGCATCAAGTGTTGCACCTAGTTGAATCATCAGAGCAAATACACCGTATGGCGCAAGGCTCATTACTAGGCCGATAAGCTTCATCATGATTTCGTTAGCCATCTTGAATGTCTTGATAGCTGGACCACCACGAGAATCAAGAGCTTGGATAGCAAGGCCAGTCAAAATCGCCATGAAGATGATTTGCAGCATGTCGCCACTTGCAAAGGCTTCTACAGGGTTGCTAGGAACGATATTAACAACAAGAGAGAAGATATCTGGCGTTTCAGTTGTTGTAAGCGCAATTGTCTCAGAAACTGTACCCGCTAGATTCGCACCAGCACCCGGTTGGAAAATAAGACCAATCGTTAGAGCAGCTGAAATCGCGATGATGGTGTTAATAATGTAAAGACCAAAGGTTTTACCACCAAGGCGACCAAATGAACGAATATCTTTTAGCTCAACGATACCGCAAACAATAGATACGTATACAAGAGGTACTACAAGCAACTTGATAAGTGATACAAACATACCACCAGCACCTTCAGCAGCGCCGAGTAGGTACGTATCAAAAATAGCAATGCCGCTGAATAGGTACTGAATAGCAGTACCAATAATTAGGCCAGCAAACAAGCCTACAAAAATCTTACTTGAGAGCGATTTATCCATCGTTCTTCTCCAGTTTGTTGTGTTTAAAATTTGTACTTTTATAGTTATATATGCGACCAGAATCGCTACATTGCAGTGGATTTTACATACAAAGATAACAATTAAAAGTATTTATTTACAAAAACACTACAAGTGTGACATCGAAACATTTCTTTAATTACAACCAGTTTCATAACATAAAACTCTAAATCATTGTTCTGGATAAAATAAAAAGAACGACATTCTTAATGCCATATTGGTGACTATTTACGTGGACTCTCAAGTTACAGGCATAAAAAAAGAGAGGCCTATGCCTCTCTTTTCATTTCACGTTAACCAGTGAATTATTTTGTCGCCGCTATTTTGTTACTTCACAATTGCCATAATCAATTGCTTGGCAAACGGCTACTCAATTACTTAGCAACCATTACCATTGCAGGGCGAATAACACGGCCGTTAAGCTCGTAGCCTTTCTGCATAACAAACATTACAGTGTTTGATTCGTGGTCTGGGCTTTCTTGAATAGACATTGCTTGGTGATATTCAGGGTTGAATGCTTCACCTTCAGGGTTGATCTCTGTAAGACCAAATTTAGCCACTGTGTCTACGAACGTTTTGTGAGTTAGTTCAACACCTTCAAGAATCGGCTTAACCGCTTCGTTCTCAGCATCTGCAGCTTGTACTGCACGCTCTAGGTTATCGATAACAGGTAGTAGGCCTTCTGCGAATTTGTTTAGCGCGTATTTACGTGCTTTATCCACTTCTTGCTCAGTACGACGACGCATATTCTCAACTTCAGCTTTAGCGCGTAGTACAGAATCTTGCTGCTCTTTCACTTTAGATTCGCTAGATAGCAGTGCAGCTTCTAGTTGAGCGATTTTTGCTTCTTGCTCATCAACAGACTCTTCATTCAGCTCAGCTTCTTCAACTTTCTCAGCTTCAGCAATGATTTGATCTAGCTCTTCTTCCGTTACTTTGTTTTCTTCGTTGCTCATGATCTCTCCAGAATTCGTTTTCAATGCAAGTGACAGGTGTGTTTGCACCCCAAATTGATATAAAACACTCGCATAGACGTTCAACTTGCCTTTATTATGGGGATGAAGAATTTTGATTCAAGCCTAATTCGTTTGGAAACGTTATGAAAAAGCCATTTGAAGTCATCGCCATTATTGGTAAACCTCGAGATCAGCAAGCAATTCAGACTCATAGAGAGCTCTATCAGTGGTTAAGTGCTGAGGGTTATCAAGTGTTTGTTGATGACAGACTCGCTACTATTTTAGACGATATCCCCAAAGAACATTTTTCTAGCCTAATTGAACTAGGAAAACGTGCCGATCTCGCGATTGTTGTCGGTGGCGACGGCAATATGCTGGGCGCCGCTCGTATTTTGTCGCGTTTCGATATTTCAGTCATCGGTGTTAACCGAGGCAATTTAGGTTTTCTGACAGACCTAAACCCTGAAAACTTCCAAACCTCACTCACCGATGTACTTAAAGGTGAGTTTATGGAAGAAGAGCGATTCCTACTCGAAACAGAGATACATCGTCATGGCCAAATAAAAAGTCACAATGCTGCACTTAATGAAGCCGTGCTTCACCCTGGCCAAGTTGCGCACATGATCGAGTTTGAAGTGTATATCGATGACAGCTTCGCCTTCTCACAGCGTTCTGATGGCTTGATCGTATCGACCCCAACGGGTTCAACGGCCTACTCGCTTTCAGGCGGTGGTCCTATTCTGTCATCAAGCTTAAATGCAATTTCATTAGTACCGATGTTCCCGCACACCCTTTCAAGCCGCCCACTGGTAGTGGATGGAAAGCGTCGTATCAAGCTGATCGTATCGCCTGATAACCGCGGCACTCAAGAAGTCAGCTGCGATGGTCAAATCTCGTTACCAGTTTCTCCTGGTGATGAGATCCACATTTACCAAAGCCCTAATGTGCTCAAGCTGATCCACCCTAAAGACTACAATTACTACCATGTTCTACGTAACAAACTAGGCTGGTCGAGTAAGCTGTTCTAAGAGAATAAACGCTCCAGTGGTAACCGAAAATTTGAAAGGCTGACGACATTCGTCAGCCTTTTTTATTGCCAGTAAAAAGCCCTTCGGCTCTCGCTTCTCTTCAATTCCTTATACCTCCACTCCCGACAGGGAGGAACGACTGAGTTGGGAATCTATAGCGGTTTCAGTGATCTACGGACGCACTCAATTCTGAGATTGGTCACAAAAAAATTTCACCCACCGACTTTACTGTATAAAGAAACAGTATATACTGAGCTTATATACAGTATTGTTCAGTTATACAGGTAAATAAAAATGCTGGCTCATCTAAGTGTTAATAATTTCGCTATTGTTAAGTCTTTACAGCTAGAACTCTCTAAAGGCATGACAACAATCACCGGTGAAACGGGTGCGGGTAAATCTATCGCTATCGATGCTTTAGGCTTATGTCTTGGGGGAAGATCCGATGCAGGAATGGTTCGACAAGGTGAAGAGAAAACCGAAGTCAGTGCCGCTTTTTTACTTGAGAACAATCTGCATGCTACCCGCTGGTTAGAAGACAACGAACTGCTTGATGGCAGTGAGTGTATCCTGCGCAGAACCATCTCAAAAGAAGGTCGTTCTCGTGCATTCATCAACGGCAGCCCAGTCCCTCTTTCACAATTAAAGTCTCTAGGCCAACTGCTGATCAACATTCATGGTCAACACGCGCACCATCAATTGATGAAAAGTGATTATCAAATGGCGATGCTTGATCAATACGCAGGTCACTTGAACCTATTGAAATCGACACGTAATGCTTACCAATCATGGCGACAAGCCGATAACCACTTAAAAGAGTTACGTGAAAATAGCCAGCAAAATCAAGCTCAAAAACAACTTCTTGAATACCAAATCAAAGAGTTAAATGAGCTGTCTATTGGGGAGGAAGAATATGAAGACCTCGAACAAGAGCATAAGCGCCTCTCCAATAGCGGAGAATTGGCCACAACCTGCCAACAAGCTATCGAGCTTATTTATGAAGGCGAAGAAGTTAATGCGCTTGGTATTCTGCAATCGGCCAATAACTCCTTAATTCAGTTAGCTGAGCTAGATGAAAGATTGGCTGAATTACCTAATTTACTTTCTGAAGCCATTATTCAGATCGAAGAGACCAACAACGAGTTAAGAACATACCTAGACAGCATTGATGTTGATCCCGGTCGTATGGCTTATGTTGAAGAGCGCTTTTCAAAAGTGATGTCGATGTCTCGTAAACACCACGTGTTACCTGAAGAGCTGTATAAGCACCATCAAGACTTATTACAACAAGTTGAAGCGCTGGATTGCTCTGATGAAAAGTTGGAAGAATTAGCAAACGAGGTAGAAAACCAATACCAATCGTTCGTGGCTAAATCAGAGAAGCTTCATAAATCTCGAACTCGTTACGCAAAAGAACTCAACAAGCTGATCACGCAAAGCATGCACGAACTGAGCATGGAAAAAGCGCAGTTTGCCATTGAAGTGAACAACACCAACACACATCCTTCTCCATTGGGTATGGATAACGTGACCTTCATTGTTTCGACCAACCCAGGCCAACCAATGCAGCCAATTGCTAAAGTGGCCTCTGGTGGTGAGTTATCACGAATCTCACTGGCGATTCAGGTGATCACAGCGCAAAAAGTGGATACACCAAGCCTGATTTTCGATGAAGTGGATGTGGGTATCAGTGGACCAACCGCTGCGGTTGTCGGAAAAATGCTACGTAAGCTGGGCGAATCTACGCAGGTAATGTGTGTGACGCACTTACCTCAAGTTGCCGGTTGCGGTCACCAACAGCTGTTTGTAGCGAAGAACACGAAATCAGGTAAAACCGAGACTCAAATGCACACGCTTGATGAGCAACAACGCGTTTCAGAGCTTGCTCGACTGCTTGGTGGCAGCCAAATTACCGAATCGACACTGGCCAACGCAAAAGAATTATTAATCGCAGCATAGGTTACATATTCGGCAACTTTCTGATAATTTACCGAAAATTCTTGGCAATTTTGCAACTTAATTCAAAATTGCCAGTCATAACAAGCTCAAAGCGCAAGGAGCTTTTTACTTCTTGCTGGAGCTTGTTTATTATCAGGCAGTATTTTAGCGAAGAAAGATCTCAAACTATGCGAATTAAAAAGTGGTTAGTTGCAGTTCCACTTGCACTAACAATGTTGACCGGTTGCTCTCTACTAGAGAAGTTGGTTTATCGAATTGACATCAATCAGGGTAACTATGTTGAACAAGAAGCTGTTGACCAGCTCAAGTTTGGCATGACAAAAACACAAGTTCGTTACGTTATGGGCTCACCTATGCTTATCGAAAATGGCTACCCAGATACGTGGTACTACATTTACCACCACCAAAAAGGCCATAACGACCCTATTCAGAAAAACCTTGTCGTGAACTTTGATGCCACTGGCACCCTAGTAACGATCAATGGTGACTTTGAAGCCAGTGATGAGTTCTTCGAAAGCCTTCGCTAGCTTTCCAGTCGACAAAGCAAGAATCGCAAAAGCCTGCTCATGAGCAGGCTTTTTAATATCCGCTAACAAATTAACCTACCGTGTCCAACCAACGGGCACAAAAAAGCTCACCAATATAGCGAGCTTTTCTTAATCAAATCGGTTTTACAATACTACTTGGCAGCAGCGGCTTTCGCTTGTTCTGCACGCTTACGGCGAATCTCTTTCGGATCAGCTAACAGTGCACGGTAGATTTCGATACGATCTTTATCGCGAACTGTCGCATCGAGCTTAACGTTACGGCTGAATACACCAACCTTGTTTTTCGCTAAGTCGATCTCTGGATACAGTTCCAAAACACCAGACTGTGCGATGATCTCTTCAACGGTCGCGTTCTTGTTCACTACCAAGGTAAACACACGCTGTTCGTGTGGAAGTGCAAACACAACCTCTACGTGGATCATATCTGATTCAATAGTCATGGCTTAGTAAACCTGTTTCGCGCGTTGAGTAAAAGCACTGACCATATTGCTCGTCAGCTCATTGAAAATCTTACCAAAAGCCATTTCAATCATTCGACTAGAGAATTCAAACTCCAACTTAAGCTCAACCTTACACGCTTGCTCATCGAGCGGAGTAAAATACCAACCACCCTGCAGCTTTTTGAACGGGCCGTCCACCAGTTCCATCAAAATCTCAGCACCATCCGCTAAGCGGTTAGAGGTAGTAAATGTTTTGCTGATACCCGCTTTAGAGACATCAACCGAAGCCACCATAGTTGAATCTGAAGATTCGATCACACGTGAACCAGAACACCCTGGCAAAAACTCGTGATAACGAGCAACATCATTGACCAAGCTGAACATCTGGTCGGCACTAAACGACACTAATGCTGAACGAGTAACCTTTGGCATATAGACTCCTGTTAAAGACAGCGTTACATTAACACAAACTGCAATTTTAATTGTATTGGGCCAGAGCGCAAATAAAAAGGATTCCCCAACTAGGGTGCAATCCGTATAATGAGGCCATTATGGCAAAGAATAAATCAAAATCAAAAGCCGGTAGCAATACCATTGCGCTTAATAAGAAAGCTCGCCACGAATATTTCATCGATGATGAGATAGAAGCGGGGCTTGAGCTACAAGGCTGGGAAGTAAAATCCCTACGTGAAGGCAAAACCAATATCGCAGAAAGCTACGTCTACATCAGAGACGGCGAAGCATTCATCAGTGGTATGACGATCACTCCGCTAACTCAAGCGAGTACTCATATCGTGGCGAACCCAACACGCATCCGTAAACTACTAATGTCGAGAAAAGAACTCGATAACCTTATCGGTCGTATTAACCGTGAAGGCATGACACTTGTCGCTACCGCACTTTACTGGTCTCGCTCTTGGGCGAAGATTAAAGTTGGCGTAGCGAAAGGTAAAAAGCTGCACGATAAACGTACTGATATGAAAGAAAAAGATTGGGCGAGAGATAAAGCACGAATTATGAAGAGTAATTTGCGTTAATTTTAAGCACTTAAACGCACAGTGCTAGACAGGCAAAGCTTTTCTGGTACTATGCAAATAACACTTGGGGCTGATTTAGGATTCGACAGGAATTTTGAAGTCTGAGGTGCATGCCGTGGGGCGGTTGGCCACGTTAAAAGCCGCAAAAAAATAGTCGCAAACGACGAAAACTACGCACTAGCAGCTTAATAACCTGCTCAGAGCTCTCTTACCCTAGCTTCCGCTCGTAAGACGGGGACCAATAAGAGATCAAACCCAAACTAGCTAGCGCGGATTCTCCCACCTGAGAGGAAAAGCGCGAATAACAATTCAGGTTAGCCTTTAACTAGCGTGTCGGTTCGCAGGTTGCTGGTGAAATTAAAGATCGACTAAGCATGTAGTACCAATGATGAATGATTTTTGGACGCGGGTTCAACTCCCGCCAGCTCCACCAAACGTTTGGAAAGGGCCAACTCGAAAGAGTTGGCCCTTTTTTTATCTTTATTTTACTTGCCACAACATGACAAATCACATTGCTAACAATGAGTTACCATTAGCACACCAACAATAAAACCAGACACTCAATAAAAAGCCACACATCCCATTGCTGAAACGTGTGGCCGTTTAGAACTGTTCTATTTCGCTCTTAGTAAGTTGAGGCGTTACTCCATCTCGCCTAGTAAGTAATCTTCATCGCTACTCACTACCGCGCCGTGCTTCAAGAAGTTCTTACCTAGGATCATGCTGTATTCAAAGCGAGAGCGATCTTGAAGGTTTACCCTCACCTCTTTCTCTAGGTCTCCAAGCTTAACCTTCATTTCTACCACTGGGCGAATGTTCACCTTCTCGCCTTTCTTGGCTTTAATACGCATCACATCAATCACTGGCTTAGTGAAGTCTTGCTTATCGCCTTGGTTGTTTTGATAGGTAAAGCTCACCATATCTTGGCCGTCTTTCTTAAATCGTTTGATGTTGACTGCGTTCATTGAGCTTACATCTGCGCCAGTATCCAACTTAGCAGGGAATGTCATGCCGCTGACTTCAACAACTTCAATGTGCCCTACTTTAAACAAAGGCTCCGATTTCAAAAGATAATCAGATCGAGTATTCACATAAACCCCATCTTTCGCCATCTTCTTACCTAAAATGAAGTAAGCCTCTTTCTCATTACTGTTAAGCACATCGATAGCAAACTCTTGTTGGCGAACTTTACCAGCGCCCAAAAACTCACCGCTTACAACCGGACGAGTATCATCACCGACCTTAAGTTTCTTAATAATTGGCTTTGTTATCTTCTGCTTCTCACCATTTACATCTGTAAGATAAAATTCAACAGAAGCATCTTTGCCTTTGCCTGTCATTTCAAAACTGTCGACCTTCAACAAAGGCGTATTGACAGTAAATGAAGCAACTGCCTTCATAGGGAAACCATCTAATGTGATATCTTCTTCCGGTGAGATAATCAGTGGCTCAGTCTTCTTCGCGACCTCGCTGAAATTCTCAGATCCTTCAGAGAGAATATTCTCAGCGTTGGTATCAATCATGAAAAGTTCGCTAGCGGTGCTTGTACCAAATCTCAACTGTGACTCGCTACTTGAGCGGTCACGTAGGTACACCAAAACGTCTTTGGTTGTGTTTTCATCGAGTTGGACTGGCACATATACCAGAGGTCTCTTTTTACCACTCACACTTAACATCCGAACCAATGGCAGTGTCATCTCTTTCTGTTTGCCATCGTTGTCGAACATATCAAACGTCACTTCACTATTCTTTTTATCTACGTCGATGTCTTTTGCATGAAGAATGCTGTATCGATTCTTTAAGGAGAAGGTCGCGTTCATCGTCATTCCGGAGATAGAAACCACCTCTTTACGGCCAACAACCGTCGCGTTTTCCTGCTCTTGCAAATAGTCGTAGCCAGCAAATACTAGGGCGTTGTCAGCAAGA
This sequence comes from Vibrio sp. QJM3NY_15, assembly GCF_057785995.1. Lineage (NCBI taxonomy): Bacteria > Pseudomonadati > Pseudomonadota > Gammaproteobacteria > Vibrionales > Vibrionaceae > Vibrio > Vibrio sp. QJM3NY_15. Next base: position 705,153 of record NZ_CM173517.1, on the reverse strand, counting down.
AAGGTTTTGCCGATCAGCACTGGCGCAGAGAAGTGACTTCTGTCCGTCAGGTTAACGTCTGTTTTTAATTCATGGTCCGCAATAGTCAGCGACATCTTAACCGTAGGACGAAGCAAAGGCGTGCTGCTAGTACGGCTGCGTATCATGCTGACACGCTCTAAAGGCGCTTCAATTAATACCATGTCGCCTGTGCGTGGGTTTTGAACCTTGAAAGACACTACTGCCTCATATTTCGCAAAGGTGCTGCCTTCCCAATCATCGTAATCAACATCGCTATTGTTCAACACATCTTCGGTTAACGCCGCCATCAACTCTTTGTCTTTAAGGTTCTTGTAATCGGCATTCGTGCTCTTCACATGAATGTCTTCCGCATGCATAGAAGTGGTTTCTGCCCCGGTATCAATTTTACCAATGAAAGGAACGTCTTTAAGCCCTTGAACACTTGAGAGGTACACATTCTCTGTACGGCCTAATACCGCCTTACCATCGAGTTCGTAAGTCGGATTTTGAGTGGTGTGTGAAGTGTCTGTAGCCAAAGAATATTGTGAAAAAAGTAGAGTGCTTAAAAGAGTTAGAGCCAAAGGTATCTTTTTCATTAGTTGGTCCGTTGTGATCAGTTCACTAATAATACTGGCGATTCGGCAAAGAGTTCCCCCACCAGCAATGGTTCTCACAAAACGTTAACGCTATGAGTTTTTCAATGACAAACCGATGACTTTGCGCTGCATTCGCTTATCGATTATTGACTAATGGATACCCAATAACCTGTTCAATACTCAGTGTTACATTGGAGAAATGAATACAAAAAAGGCCAACGACAAGCGCTGACCTTAGCTATTCAAAACACACCTGAAGCGAGTTTAACTTGCTAAAACACAAACGGTTCTAGATAAACATAGCACTAAAAGGTGCCGACTGTTTTCTTTGCACAGATAGCTCGAGCTTTTTCTGCGTTCTCACCTTTATTTTTGAGATAGCACTGTCGATAAGATTCGACGTAGCGCTCAAATAACACTTTGGCTTCAGGTTTGGGTTTAGAGAGCAGTTGATTGACGAACTTTCTTGAGCCGACCTCAAAATGCTGAGTATCGATTGGGCTATTCCAATCCCCTCCCCAGATCATAAAGCCGTGATGGGCAAAAAGCTCAACTACATCTTCTGCCATGCCACTACGTTCAATTTCATCACGCGCGCGAAAGCGAGTACGATTCACATAGCGAGTCGCAGATTGTGAAGGCTTTACCGTGATTCGTCCGTTGCTATCAAACTCTAAGAAAGGGTTTTGAACTGGGTTGATGTCGATTGCCACACCATAGGCATGTTTCGACCAACCTCCTCCGCCTGTAATAGGACGAGCGTTAAAGGCGCTGCTGTTGTTCGCGTCCATAGAGGCACTATCATCACCTCTGAATTCACGTATTAGGCGAGCGGAATGAAGAGGGAAATTGCGCTGTTTAAGCTCTGAAAAAATTTGTTCAACAGCAGGCGCAACCTCATCAAGCACGATCATATTGCCCTGTTGTGTTTCCCCTTTGAAGTTAATGAAATCGAAATCCACCTTGGATAGTCGCTCACAACCAACGGGCGCACCACTGCTCAATACATTGTTCTTTTTCATCATGTCGCATTGCCATTGAGATATAGGCGCAACTTGAGCATAACTCACTGCACTGAGCACAGTGGCCGCACAGCCGACAATAAAACGTTTCATATCAAAGACTCAAAAATAATAGGAGTGAAAAGTAGCAGAAGTTGGAAAATAGCATATTAAGCCAAGTTGAGCGCACGCTTTGTTAGCGTGTTTTGTTCCAATAAACAATCTCTCGAACTCGTCCGTTCTGATCGACATCAGCTTCTCCACCAACACCAGAAAGTTCAGGTAAGGTCGATAATTGCGGAGCGTAATAGGCAACCAACATAAGTACAAAAGCATCGTAAAGATCATCTATCGCTACGTCTGCACGCTTGGTGGTTGAAATGGCCAACGACAAGCCGTCACACCATTGAGGGGCAAGTTGCTGAATAATAGAAAGCCGTTCCTCTTTGCCTTCTTGCGTTCGTTTGGAAAACGTCAGCGGTTCGTCTTTCAATGCTGCAAACACCACCTCAGGATGTGATTCCCTGATAGAAAGGTGGGGATGAGATTCAATGAGCTCATCAAGCTCGCGGATCTTGGGCACAATTCCCCAAGTCTGTTTAGAAAACTTCTTATCAAGCTGCTCCACATTGACACTACACGCTGTAATGTAATCGGTTTGGTAAACCGCCTCTCGGCACGGAACGGGAAAAACGGAAGAGCCACGCTTACTGGTGAGAAAGCGCCTTGCCGCTTTATCGCATAATCTATCTGGAGTAAGCGAGTCGCTAAAACCAATAGGCATGTCGATTAACGTAGTTGCTCCCGTAAGATCGTCAAGCAACTCATCGAGCGTATTTACTACTTTGAACGCAGGTATCTCATTGTCTGAGACAATCCAAGCGAACCAACCCGCCTTGCAGCCATCAATTCCGATGTATTTCATTGTGTTCTCAAATTACGTGCCCATGTTATTTACGTACTGTCGCTAACTATCGGCTTTGAATCAACTTAACTCCGGTATATATACCCACAATGATACTCAACACAGAAAAAACACCCGCCAACGACAGCACTGGCATCGCCACTAAAAGCTGAGTATCGTTCCCGCCACCGGCCATTACGGCTCCAAATCCCATAAGCACACCCGCAACTAAGTGTTTGCCCAATCGACGTATAGAGCTCAGCCTCAAAGAAAAGGATCCAGTAAATAACGCGGCGCTAACCATTCCAACTAACAGCGAGATCATCAATATAAAGCGCTCGCTGCTTGGCCAATCTTCCGCTCTTCCATGCCAGAGTGAAGTACCCATAGATTTCAATAAACCACTTGGTGTCCAGTGCGGTTCATACGTGAAAACAAAGCCTGCCATTAACCCAATCCCCAACATTGAGAACCATAACTTGCGATTTACTGCATTCATGAAGTAGCAACTCACCACAATATTGAACGAAATGATCCCAAGGAATGCATATCGGGAAAAATCAGATAATACCAACCGAGATCCTTTTAACTCACTAGGCAAAACGGGAGCAAACAACAACCAAGCAACGAACCACCCTAATATGGTCGCCAACATAACCACCTCGCCACGAGCTAAACGACTCACCGTCGATACCCCACAACCACTATTAATTGCCGCTCCGATACCAAATAAAAAACCGCCGAACAGGGAAAACAGACTCGGCCAAAACGCTGAAGATAACGCTCGCCCTTCCACTGCCGATCCTAATGCCATAAACACCCAAGCCAATGAGCCACTAAACACAATCGCGACAATCAACATTGGTGATCCGCTTGTCGCCTCTTTAACGCCCCGAACCATGCAAAGGCCGGTAGTTTGGGCGAGGTATCCCACCAGAAAGATGCAGAGCAAAGCGAGAATAAACAACATACATGGCCTCCGAATCGTGTTGATTTTATTATTGTCGTTGGTTAAATATAGTCAGAACATCCAATAACAGCGTGCAAGGACAAGCCCGAACAGGGATAATTGCTTTGATAATTAAACCAACCTCAAGCACCCAGCCGATAAAAGACTAATGACCACATACTCGTACATAGACATCCCATTCAACCTGCGCCACACCTGTTGGTTTTGTGGTGAACCTTCCAATGATGTTGTTGAATTCCCTAAGACTGCACAAGCTATTGCCAAGATAGACTATTCACCGATTGCACTGCCAGCTTGTAAGGAGTGCGCGAGTGTTAGGTATGCAAAAGATCTAACTTCGATTTGGGCTGTGCGCGATCAGATAAAACACGCACTCATCGATAAGTACGCAAAACACCTAGGCATCGGTGAAAACTGGACGGAACAAGAGCTTATTGATTCTGATTTTTCAGGTTCGACACTTGGCGGGTTTGGGCGCAGTGCTTGGAAGATGTATCAAATCGCCAAGCAGCGAATCGACTATAAAGGTTGGCCTTTATCGGTTGATGACATTGTAATAGAGGTCTACGACGAAACCAGTGGCTTTGAATTTGACGGTACTCGTTATGCTTCAATCAATTCGTGTATCGATTATTTCACCAAGGCTGCGGGCGTAGACAAAGAGCTGCTATCGCAACTTGTCGACATCGTTTCAACAGACCGTTTTAGCTACGCGCTTCGAATCGCCAAGCTGAACAAGAATGTCTCTAATACCAAACGCTCAGAGATCGTCGAAGAGGTGTTACAGCAAGAGTCTGAACAAGAAGAGATACTGCTTGAACAAGCCAACTCACTATTCAACCCGAATGTCGAAGAAGTGAGTATCTCTGGCTCAATAGCGCCTGTATTTGCAATTCAATGGGCAATGATGAATAACGTTAAAGATTCAGCTCACCTTTGTTCACTCGAAGATGATTATTTTGACTATTTCGAACACCTCGGTGGCCCTGCAGCTTTCATGTCTTATAACGGCCTACAGCTCTATTTAGAATCGCGTCAAGATCCGGAATGGGTAGAAAAGTCGGATCCAAATAAACAGTATTGGTGAACATACCTACCTACTGGTGAACACGTGTAAGCTCGATGATCGTGTTAAACACCCATTGTTAGTCATTGTTTTATATAAAGATCTAAAAAAAGCCCCCTATAACAGTTAATTGTTGCAATTCGGTTAAATAGAGTGAAAACTTCAAGCATCTAAAACTATTTAATCATTGCAATCTTGCGGTGAGTAAGGAGTGAATTGTGCTTGCTGTTCTTCGTATTATTTTGGCTACGGTGTTTATTATTTTCACCACTCTATGTGCTTTTGTTTACTGCTTGTTTAGCCCTAAGAACCCTAAGCATGTGTACGTTTTCTGCCGTTGGTTCAATCAACTACAAAAGATCGTCGGTGTAAAACTGGTGCAGCGCGGCCTAGACAATGCACCGACATCAGAAAAAAGCGTCTACATCTCTAACCACCAAAGCATATTAGACTTTGTGACTGACCCTGGGATGCTAAGGCCTCGTACCGTTTCTTTAGGCAAGCGTGATTTGTTGTATGTGCCTTTCTTTGGGCTGCTGTATTGGATCACCGGTAACATCATGATTAACCGCGAAGATAAGTCCAAAGCACGCGATACCATCAAGCAAGTGGCGGAAGCCATTCATCAGCGAGATCTGTCTGTTTGGGTTTACCCTGAAGGAACGCGCAGTAAAGGGCGTGGACTACTGCCATTCAAGACGGGCGCTTTCCGAATGGCGATTGAAGCCGGTGTGCCTATCACCCCGATGTGTACCAGCACCACACACAATAAGATTGACCTCAACCGAGTTAATAATGGCATTGTGATCACCGAGATGCTTGAACCTATAGATGTATCCGGATACAAGCTCAGCGACGCAAGAGAGTTAGCGAATCGCTGTCATGCCTTAATGGCAGAAAAAATAGCAGAGCTTGATGCCGAAGTGGCTCGTTTAGAGGCGCAACAAAACCCAGAACTGGATTCAGACGGTTCTTCTACGAACTAACTCGCAGCGAACCCACTGAGTCATCGCTCAGTTACTTAAAAAGACACTCAACGATCGCAACTCTCATTGTTCTTGTTTTACATGCCGGCGCTTATCCGCAAAATAAAAACAGGCGTTAATGGCTTTATAGAGCAATGGGAGTAAACGATGGAAGTGATTCACCATGGCGGCAAACATACCGTCACAGGATCTTGTCACGAGCTAAGAGATTCAGGCCAAGCGGTGCTCATCGATTGTGGCCTTTTTCAAGGTTTAGATCTTCAAGGTAAAAAGCTTCAAGGTGAAGATACACGCCCTCTTGATATTGAATTTGAAACTTCCCACCTTAACGCTCTGCTGCTGACTCATACTCACATTGATCATATTGGTCGATTACCTTGGTTACTCGCCAGCGGCTTTAACCAACCGATTTATTGCACGCAAGCCACCGCAGAGCTCGCCCCTTTAATGATTGAAGACGGCCTAAAACTGCAAGGGCTCAGTCATAAACAATCCAAACTCATCCTTAAAAAAATTCATTCGTTGATTGCTCCTAAGCCTTATGGGGAGTGGTTTCCAATTGTCTCTAAACAGCAAAACGACGGAAAGGATCATCATAGGCCAAATACTCTGTATGCCCGTTTTCAACCTGCAGGACATATCTTAGGTTCGGCCTATATTGAGATTAAGTTACCTAACCAAGAGGTGGTGGTCTTTTCAGGCGACTTGGGCCCAAGTAACACGCCACTGCTGCCGGATCCGAAACCACCACAACAAGCCGACTATCTGTTTATCGAATCGACTTACGGCACTAGCACGCACGACGATATTGCTTCACGATCTGAACGCCTCAAAGCAATTATTGACCGTTCGTTACTCGATGGTGGTGTCATCCTGATCCCGGCATTTAGTATCGGCAGAACACAAGAACTGTTGTTTGATATTGAAAACCTGATCTTTGAGCATCAACTCAGCGCCGATATTCCTATCATCCTCGATTCGCCTATGGCAGAGAAAGTAACGCGATCCTACCGACGCTTTAAAGAGTTATGGGGTCAAGAAGCCAAGCAGCGCCTTGAAGTGAAACGTCACCCACTCGCTTTTGAGCAATGCATTACTGTTGATGGGCATAGAATGCACAAGAAAATCGTTAATCGCCTCAAGTCGACAGGTGAACCTGCGATTGTGGTCGCAGCTTCTGGAATGTGTCAGGGCGGCAGGATAATGAACTACTTATCCGCTTTGCTGCCCGATAAACGTACCGATGTCATTTTAGCGGGCTATCAAGCACACGGAACGCTCGGGCGTGAGTTGCAACAAGGTAAAACACAGGTTTTTATTGATAACAAAGACGTTGAGGTTAATGCTCAAATTCATGGCATGTCTGGCTACTCAGCTCATGCCGATAAAGAGGATCTCAACCGATTTATAGCAGGGATTTCCGTTCCACCAAAAGAGGTGCATTTGATACATGGCGAACCAAATACTCAGTCTGAGTTCGCTCAAGAATTACTTAAACAAGGATTCAAGGTTGTTTGAAGTTGCGACCAAATTCGCGACATACTCTTTGATAAAGATTAAAACTGCCGTAATCATGCCCTCAAGAATGCAGCCACTTAGGCCTGCCCACGGACTCGATGTCGGTCATATGTTCTAGCTTACTCCGCCCTACCACTTACATAACAGCCGTTCATGCTAAGCGGATTTGAACACTGTTTTTCTCAATTTCTTTTCTTCTGTCCCCCTCCAGCTACCTTTTTGTATTAATCACTATTTATTCACTCAGCAAAACACCAACAAACAAAACAAGTTGCATATAAAGTTAAATGGAACGATTATCGAATTAGAACTAAGCGTTAACAAATCCCCTCTGTAACTTGCTTTATGTCACAGTAATCCTAATGCGCAGTTAAATAATTTAACACTTGGGTTACAAGTGAAGTATTGTGTTGTTCGAAAAACAATCATAAGTAAAACTAACAGGGAAAATACTCATGCAGTCATTCGTTGATTTTTTGAATGGAATAATCTGGAGTCCAGTACTTATCTACCTATGTTTAGGTGCAGGTTTGTTCTACTCCATCATGACTCGATTTGTTCAAATCCGTCACTTCTTTGAAATGTGGCGCTTGCTACTATCGGGTAAAAGCTCATCAAAAGGCATCTCGTCTTTCCAAGCTCTAGCCGTTTCGCTATCTGGCCGTGTCGGTACAGGTAACATTGCTGGTGTTGCTGCCGCTATCGGTTTCGGTGGCCCAGGTGCAGTATTTTGGATGTGGGTTGTGGCTTTCTTTGGCGCCGCGACTGCTTACGCAGAATCTACGCTAGCGCAAATCTACAAAGAAGAAGACGAAGGCCAGTTCCGTGGTGGTCCGGCTTACTACATTGAAAAAGCAATGGGTCAGAAGTGGTACGCATGGATCTTCGCTATCGCGACTATTTTTGCATGTGGTATTTTGCTTCCAGGTGTTCAGTCAAACAGTATTGGTAATGCTGTAGAAGCTGCATTTGGCTCAGGTGACATGATTGAAACAGCTATCGGTACATTCAGTTTCGCTAAAATTTTCACTGGTACTGTTGTTGCTATCATCCTTGCTTTCATCATCTTTGGTGGTGTTAAACGTATTGCGAACTTCACACAAATCGTTGTTCCATTCATGGCATTGGCTTACATCATCATCGCGTTCGTTATCATTCTGCTAAACATCGGCCAAGTGCCAGCTGTTTTTGCAATGATCATCGGCGATGCATTCACACCTATGGCAGGCTTCGGTGCTGCAATTGGTTGGGGTGTTAAGCGTGGTGTTTACTCAAACGAAGCGGGTCAAGGTACGGGTCCTCACGCGGCAGCGGCTGCAAGTGTTGATCACCCAGCTCAGCAAGGTTTGGTACAAGCGTTCTCTATCTACATCGATACACTTCTAGTATGTTCTGCTACAGCGTTCATGATAATCATCACTGGTGCTTACAACGTTCACGGCGGCGCTGAAGGTGTATTCCTTGTTCAGAACCTAGCAGCAAACATCGGTGCGAATGGCCCTGTGTTTACACAGCTTGCTATTGAAAGTGCGCTACCTGGCATTGGTAAGCCGTTCATCGCATTTGCTCTGTTCTTCTTCGCATTTACAACGATTCTTGCTTACTACTACATCGCAGAAACGAATATTGCTTACCTACGTCGTACCATCAAGATCCCTGGCATGATGTTCGTACTTAAGCTTGTTCTTATCACTGCAGTTTTCTATGGCACAGTTAAAACAGCGAACCTTGCATGGGCAATGGGTGATGTTGGTGTTGGCTTGATGGCATGGTTAAACATCGTAGGTATTCTGATCATCTTCTTCATGTCTAAGCCAGCGCTTAAAGCACTTGCTGATTATGAAGAGCAACAGAAACAAGGCGTAACTGAGTACACATTTAACCCTGTAAAATTAGGCATCAAAGGTGCTACTTACTGGGAAGAGAAGTACAAACGTAAAACAGGTAAGTCTCCTGAAGCAGAAGCTGCAGACGGTAAACCTGTAGAGCAGCCTTCATCGTAAGATTGCTTTTACAAATAGTTCGCTTTAACTCGCGCTCTTAAAAACGCATAAAAAAGGGGTTAGCCATTTCGGCTAACCCCTTTTGTTTTGTTCATAACAAATCGCTGTTTACAACGAGCTCATTACTCATAACGAGTTCACTGCTTATAACAAACTAACTGTTCCCAAGTTAGAGTATTAAGCTGCGATTTCTTGTGTTGCCATTTGAGGTGCTTTCTTCTCACCAACAGGCAGTACTGTGCGGCCGTATTCGTTGTTGATTACTTGTGCCATTGCAAAGTAGATAGCTGAAGCGCCACAGAAGATACCTTCGAAACCAGCGATAGTGCCGATCAATGAGCTGCCCGTGAAGTTATGAGCTGCAAGTAGGAAGAACAAGATAGTTAGTGAACCGAATACTACCTGCTTCGCTACTGGGTAGCATAGAGAACCGATGAACATGAAGCCTGTGAAGATGCCCCATAATAGTAGGTACCAACCCATGAATGCTGCAGGGCTTGCTGGTAGACCCATGTAAGGCATTACAATCAAACCAACCAAAGACAACCAGAACAGGCCGTAAGAAGTAAATGCAGTTGTACCGAACGTGTCACCACGTTTGAAACACATTGTGCCCACGATAACTTGGCTCAAACCACCGTAAAAAATACCCATCGCAAGGATCATTGAATCCATTGGGAAGAAACCTGCGTTGTGGATATTAAGAAGAATAGTGGTCATACCGAAACCCATTAAGCCTAGTGGCGCTGGGTTAGCTAGTTTGGTCGACATTGCGAATTTACCTTATTAAAGTGGTTGATTAAAAAAAATCGATAAAATTTGTAAGAAAATTTTAATCTATAAACCGCCATAAAGGATAATCAAGTTAACGCAAACTAAGGTTGTAGAAATGATCTTATGGAAAATTAGTTTCATAACAGCGCAGATTGATTCATAAGAACTATAGATAAGCAGGTTCCCTATCACGCTATAAAAAAGATGCGAGTAACGAGATGCGAAAAGAGCCTTTAGATTCAAGTAAGCGGGATACGAAGAGCGTGTTGAGATTAAAGTTAGTGATATGCATATGAAAAAGATACGAGTAACGAGATGCGGGATGAGAAAAGAGTCTTCAGATTTGAGTAAGCGAGAACCCTTAGCATCAAACTTAGACAATAGAGAGCGAGCTTTTCGTTACTCGATTACTCGCATCCCGTATCTGTTCCCCATTCGCAATCTTAAATTACGCTTGTTGTGTTTTAGATTCAGACACTTGAGATTGAACTTCTGAAGAAGCGTTTTTACTCGCATCACGCTTAGCTAATAGAGTTACAAGGATAAGCTGAGCAACAAGCGCACCTAGAACCACCAATGCACTTCCAGTAAAGCCTGCCACGACAAAACTAACTAAAGCGATAGAGCCGTTCATCAACGCATAAGGAAGCTGTGTCTTAAAGTGTTCAAACTGATCACACCCAGCCCCTGTTGAAGAAAGAATCGTTGTTTCAGAGATCGGTGAGCAATGGTCACCAAACAAACCACCAGACAACACTGCACCGATTGCGACGAGTAGCGGTGCGTCAATCGCAATCGCGGTTGGAATAACCAATGGCATCATTATCGCGAAGGTTCCCCATGATGAGCCCGTTGCGAATGAAATAATGGCAGACAACAAAAAAGCGACCGCAGGCACTAACCAGTATGGGAACCCGCTCTGCGCTTGCTCTGCGATATAAGCCGCTGCCCCCAACTCTTTACCGACTGTACTTAACGCCCAAGCCAATACCAAGATGATCGCTACGGGCATCATGTTCCCCATACCTTTTAAGTACACAGAGACACCATCTGAAAGCTTTCTTACGCCGTAGTAAGCCATGAGTGAGATTAAGGTAATCGCGGCAAAGAAATAAGCCGATGATAAAGCCGCTCTGAACGATGAACCCGCGACCTTTTGGAATGGGAAGCCTTGAGGAACCAACATGGCACACAACACCACCAGCATCACTAACAACGGCGCCCAAACAAAAGAGGCCTTTGCATTTTTATGCGAGAACGGATTCAGTGAGTCGCTATTCACGCCAGTATCGATTCCCGCTTGGCAATCACGTTCAGCTTTCGCCATTGGCCCAAAGTCTAAACCTTTTACGGACACTAACGGGACGATGAAAATCGCTAGGAATGCGTAGAACTGAAAAGGAATCGCACCGATGAAGGCATCCCAGTCAGACATGTTAACGCTCAACGCCGTAAATTCTTTCTGGATCAGGCTCATGATGTAAACGCCCCATCCAATGAAAGGGATAAGAATAGCGACGGGCGACGAGGTTGAATCAATGATGAATGCTAGCTTCTGTCTTGAAAGTTTCAGTTTATCGAAAAGGGGACGAAAAACAGGGCCAACAATTAACGGAGTGCCTAAGTCTGAGAAAAATATAACGATTCCACCCAACCATGCTGACAATTGAGCTTGGCATTTGTTGCTTACCCATTGAGTAACACGCTTGGCAAACGCAACACCACCACCCGACTTCTCCATTAGAGCAACAAAGCCACCGATGAACACCAACAGCATGATCACACCTGCGTTATAGCTGTCGGTAAGTTGAGGGACTAGGTAACCTTTAACCATGGTACCAAACGTATCAAGTGGGTTAAGTTCGCTAAACATGCCAGTAAGCATCGCAACGCCACTTAGTACGCCAGCAAAAAGGCCTATCACCACATTCCTTGTCGCCAACGACAACACCAAAGTAATCACAATGGGGATGAGTGACGTGATATCTGTCTGTTCCATAGGTACACCTTAACCCTAAAAATAAAGAATAAATATAAATTAAATTTGAATATAAATTCACAAAACCCATTTGTACAGAACTTTATCCTCTAACTGGATAATTAGTCTTTAAACGCGCTTCAACATAGCTAAATAGGCCAATCGAACTTCTTAGACAGCCAAGTTCGAAACGAAAAAAAGCCGAAAGTAGAAACTTTCGGCTTTTGATTATTTATATCATTATAGTCGTACTACTGAACTCGTAACTTAGGTCACCTCTTCAGTATTCAGACTATCAATTACAACTAATTTCATCCCAGAACCAATTCGATTGAACAGGACTTTCCCAGACGCCCGGACCGTTTTTCGCTACGAAGCACTTGCCATTATGTGTCACCTTGTCGCCATTGCTCACTTGGCTAACACCTGCTTGCCAAGTAATGAATACTGATGGGTCAACAACGACAGGCGGCTCGGTAACAGGTGGTTCAACTGGTGTTGGGTCTACCGGAGCAGGATCGACAGGTGCAGGGTCAACAGGCGATGGATCTGTCACGGGTGGTGTTGGCTCTCCAGCAACCAATTTCCAAGGGCCGCCATTGGCCGGGTCATCCCCTTGTGTCCACCATTTCGCTTCATAGGTTGCACCGTTGTGAGTAACTTGGTCACCAGCATTGTAAACCTTGGTCGCACTCCAACCGTTACCACCGGGATCAGTACCTGGGTCTACTGGATCAAGCTTATCGACCACTTTCACTTCAGGCCAGCTCGCATGTGACCCATAAAAGTTGGTCACACACTTCTCGTAATCTCCAGCAACCAAAGCTGAGTATGCGGTTTGGAAACCAACAAGTTCACATTCAAATGAGTAACCTTCAGGGCGGTCTGCGTAGTATTTCCAGTTGCCATCCCAGTTGGTGTATAACACATCAGTTGCACCGTTGAGGTTTAAGCTTCCGTAAGGCGTTTGTTGCCAACATGTATTGGCTTCATCCGCTTCTACCGGAATTTCATAGTGCGCCGCTAGCCCTTCCCAGTAACGAATACGGTTAACTGGTTGGCCTTTGTCTTTGTTCTGCTCACCACACTCGATACCACCATTAATCACGTTGATCGTGGTACCAAATCCATAACCAATACCTGCATCCAATTCGCGTTGTGAGGGTGTCCAAGTGCGGTCAATCACATGGAGCATTGCAGGTTTAGGTGCTTGAGGTGTAAGGAAGAACCAAATGGCAGAAGCCAAGTTCAACCATGAATCAGCAACCAAGCCTGGATTATTTAATAGAACCGTTGCATCGCCATCGAACATCACTTCCGAGAACGCGCCGTAGTTAAAGTGATAAGAAAGCTGTTTAGCACCACGTCCAAAGTAACCCTGCCCTGCCGCACAAGGCCAACGTGCATTCTGCCAATCGTTCTGACCACAACCGGTGGTGTAACCCTCTTGACCTTCAGACCAACCCATTTCACGAACATGCACCAGCGCTTGCTGCCACTCTTCTAGAGCTAATGGGTTATCAGAGGTGTTATCTATCGCGATGTGACCGCCCGTCTCTTGTGAGAAGTGAGCAAAAGCGGTGATGATGGATTTCTTACAGATAGCATCAGAGTCGCGACCATCGGTGTACTCTCCACAGAAGGCTGGGAATTTACCAATCGCACGTAAGAAACGAGTGTAGGTGTATTCTGGCGCAGCCATTTGAGTGAGGAAGTCCCATTCAGATTGAGGGAATACACGCTCGACTCGTTTTACGTTTTCAGGATTCGAGGCTAAACCCGGCTCAATAGCTTCAACAATACTATTGGGACGAGTTTGTAATGCTTGTGACCAGATCGCATACATAGGGTCGGATGTTTTCGCTTGTTCAGCAGCTTGTAGGGCCGACTTTTCAACAAGGTAACCATTCGGGTTTTGCGGATCAGGTTGAATGTTCAAAGACGCGTAACTGTGTGCTGCTAAAGTGCAGCCAACTATTGTCGCCAAATATTTGATTTTTAACATGATGGATTCTCTTATCTGTCCTTAATAAGTCCATCAAAGAGTATGTGGCACATAGGAAATAGCCTAGCTGTTGCGGTATGAATTTATAAAAATTGCGAGTGATAGTTTTATGTATAGTTAAACACAACAGTGTGTCTCATGGGTTATTGAGGTGATATCTAGTTTCCAACTGATTTGGTTTCTAGCGGTTATATGTGGCTCTTTAATACCCTGAATCAGAAAGAAAAAGCCCCGAACTGAGTTCGAGGCTTAAGATCTTAATCAAAACTGGTTAAATCTCTAAGAGATTATTCCCACTCGATAGTTGCTGGTGGCTTACCAGAAATATCGTAAACAACACGTGAAATGCCGTTAACTTCGTTGATAATGCGGTTAGAAACCTTACCTAGGAAGTCGTATGGTAGGTGTGCCCAATGAGCAGTCATGAAGTCGATAGTTTCTACAGCACGTAGAGATACAACCCAATCGTACTTACGACCATCACCCATTACGCCAACTGAACGTACTGGTAGGAATACCGTGAAAGCTTGAGATACTTTGTGGTAAAGGTCAGCAGCGTGAAGCTCTTCAATGAAGATAGCATCAGCACGACGCAGTAAGTCACAGTACTCTTTCTTCACTTCACCAAGGACACGAACACCTAGACCTGGACCCGGGAATGGGTGGCGGTAAAGCATGTTGTATGGAAGACCAAGCTCTAGGCCGATCTTACGTACTTCATCTTTAAACAGCTCACGTAGAGGCTCAACAAGACCCATTTCCATATCATCAGGAAGACCACCAACGTTGTGGTGAGATTTGATTACGTGTGCTTTGCCAGTCTTAGATGCTGCAGACTCGATTACGTCTGGGTAGATAGTACCCTGAGCAAGCCATTTAGCATTCTTCAGTTTCTTAGACTCTTCATCGAAGATATCTACGAATACGTGACCGATGATCTTACGCTTAGCTTCTGGTTCAGCTTCGCCTTCAAGAGCGTTAAGGAAACGTTCTTCAGCATCAACTTTAATGATGTTAAGACCGAATTGATCACCAAACATGTCCATAACCTGCTCGCCTTCGTTTAAACGAAGAAGGCCGTTATCAACAAATACACATGTTAGTTTGTCGCCGATAGCGCGGTGAGCAAGCATTGCTACTACTGATGAATCAACACCACCAGAAAGACCAAGGATAACTTCGTCGTCACCTACTTGTTCTTTAATACGTGCAACTGCATCTTCAATGATAGACGCTGAAGTCCACAGACCTTCACAACCACACGCGTTAAGAACGAAGTTCTCAAGCATTTTTAGGCCGTTTTTAGTGTGCGTTACTTCTGGGTGGAATTGAACACCGTAGTATTTCTTATCTTCGTTTGCCATTGCTGCGTATGGGCAAGTGTCTGTCTCTGCGATTTTTGTGAAATCAGCTGGGATTTCAACCACTTTGTCACCGTGGCTCATCCAAACGTCTTGAGTTGTCTCAAGGTCAGCGAAAAGTGCAGATTCACCCGTCACTTGTACAGCAGCGTAGCCGAACTCGCGCTCAGTAGACGTTGCTACTTTACCGCCAAGTTGCTCAGCCATCGTTTGCATGCCGTAGCAGATACCGAAGACAGGAACACCTGAATCAAATACGTACTGAGGTGCACGTGGAGAATTCTCTTCCGTTACACTTTCAGGGCCACCAGATAGGATGATACCGTCTGGATTGAATTCACGAATATCCGCTTCTTCTACGTCCCAGCTCCAAAGTTCACAGTAAACACCGATCTCACGAATACGACGAGCTACTAGCTGTGTGTATTGAGAACCGAAGTCCAGAATTAGAATACGTTGGTCATGAATATTTTTAGTCATTGTAAGCAGTCTTATTGGCTATGTGATAAAACGGAGGCGAGTTTACTCACCTCTGATTAACTCTTCAAGAAATAAAGCAAACGTTTTCGTAAGTTATCTATAAGGCAATGTTTTGTGAGAATCACTCTCTAAACAAAACAGGCGGTAGATATAATACCAATCACAGTAAGTAAGTGTTCAGGAATAGCGTAGGAAAAAAGCTTGAGAACGAGGCAGAATTTTCTGATAAGTAGTTATTCTACAATCAAAAATTCTAACGAAGTTATCGAGGTTTTTAACAAGCTAGGATGACCAGTTATTTACTACGATTGGTATATTAATGTGCCGACTAAATCAGCACATTATTCAAACGTTTGGACGTATTATTAACCTAAACGGTAGTTAGGTGCTTCTTTCGTGATTTGAACATCGTGTACGTGAGATTCTTTCATGCCCGCACCAGAGATACGAACAAACTCAGCTTTAGTACGCATATCTTCAACAGTTGCAGAACCCGTTAGGCCCATGCTTGAGCGTAGACCGCCCATCTGTTGGTGAACGATCTCTTTTAGACGACCTTTGTATGCGATACGACCTTCAATACCTTCTGGAACAAGCTTGTCTGCAGCGTTGTCAGATTGGAAGTAACGGTCAGAAGAACCTTGAGACATAGCGCCAAGAGAACCCATACCACGGTAAGACTTGTAAGAACGACCGTTGTAAAGGATAACTTCACCCGGTGCTTCTTCAGTACCCGCGAACATTGAACCAACCATCACACAAGATGCGCCAGCAACGATAGCTTTACAGATATCGCCAGAGAAGCGGATGCCGCCATCTGCGATTACTGGAATACCGTATTCGTTTGCTACTTCAGCTGCGTCTGCAATTGCTGTTACTTGAGGAACACCAACACCAGTAACGATACGAGTAGTACAGATTGAACCCGGGCCGATACCTACTTTAACCGCACTAACACCCGCTTCGATAAGAGCACGAGCGCCAGCGCCAGTTGCTACGTTACCACCGATGATTTGTAGATCAGGGTATGCAGCACGCGTATCACGGATACGGTTAAGTACGCCTTCAGAGTGACCGTGTGAAGAGTCGATAAGTAGAACGTCTACGCCAGCTTCAACTAGAGCAGCAACGCGCTCTTCGTTACCAGCACCAGCACCAACAGCTGCACCTACACGTAGGCTGCCGCGCTCATCTTTACAAGCGTTTGGTTTACGTTCTGCTTTGTGGAAATCTTTTGCAGTGATCATTCCTGTTAGTTGGAAGTCATCATTTACAACAAGAACTTTTTCAACACGCGCTTCGTGCATTTTCTCTTGAACTTCTTCACGAGTTGCACCTTCTTTAACAGAAGCAAGGCGAGCTTTAGGCGTCATTACTACGTCAACTTTCTTAGAAAGGTCAGTCACAAAGCGAACGTCACGGCCAGTAATAATACCAACAAGTTCGTTTGTTTCAGTAACAACAGGGAAACCGGCGAAGCCGTGTTTTTGAGTAAGAGCTACAACATCAGCGATTGTCGCGTCAGGGTTTACAGTAACAGGGTGAGAAACCACACCTGCTTCGTAAATTTTAACCTGGCGAACCATTTCAGCTTGCTGTTCAATAGACATGTTCTTATGAATGAAGCCTATTCCGCCTTCTTGTGCCAGTGCAATCGCTAGGCGAGCTTCTGTCACAGTATCCATCGATGCAGAGATCATTGGGATGTTTAGGGAAATATTCTTCGTCAGCTGAGTGCGAAGATCAGCTGTATTAGGGAGAACGGTGGAGTGTGCTGGCACTAGCAGTACGTCGTCGAATGTCAGCGCTTCTTTGGCAATTCTTAGCATTTGCAATATCTCACAATAATAGGAGTAAAAAGAAACAATCCAATCTCATCGTTTCGCCTAATGAGGGCAGCCAATTAAGGAAAATCAAACTGCATTTGGATTAGATATTGCGGACGGATTATACGGCCAACGAAATCGCTTGGCTACACATTTTTGTATTTTTAATTTGCATTTACCCCCTTGCTATGTATTATATTGCCGCTATCTTCCATACTCACGCCCTGTGAGATTCCAAGAAAGACCTTCCTTCAAGGAAAGATAGTGCTTCTATGACTAATCCAAACATCTTTACTGTTTCTCGCCTCAACTCAGAGGTTCGTCTCCTATTAGAAAACGAAATGGGAATAGTCTGGCTCGTTGGTGAAATCTCAAACTTCTCTGCACCTGTATCTGGTCACTGGTACCTCACACTTAAAGACTCTCGCGCTCAAGTTAAGTGCGCCATGTTTCGTGGCAATAACCGCCGTGTGACTTTTAAGCCTCAGAACGGTAATCAAGTTTTAGTCAAAGCACGTCTATCTCTTTATGAGCCACGCGGTGACTACCAACTGATCATCGAAAGCATGCAGCCAGAGGGTGACGGTAAACTTCAGCAAGAGTTTGAAAAGCTGAAGATGAACCTTGCCGCAGAAGGGCTGTTTGCTCAATCAAGTAAGCAAACTCTGCCAGAACATCCTAAGTGCGTTGGTGTTATCACCTCTAAAACAGGCGCAGCCCTCTTCGATATTCTCGATGTACTGAAAAGACGCGACCCATCATTGCCAGTCATCGTGTATCCGACCATGGTACAAGGTGAAGGAGCTTCGATTCAGATCGCTCAAGCGATTGGACGTGCCAATGAGCGCAACGAATGTGATGTATTGATCGTGGGTCGTGGCGGCGGTTCATTAGAAGACTTATGGTGTTTCAATAACGAAATCGTTGCTCGCACAATTGCAGCAAGTCAGATCCCGATTATCAGCGCCGTTGGACACGAAGTTGATGTCACTATCGCCGATTTCGTCG
Source organism: Vibrio sp. QJM3NY_15 (assembly GCF_057785995.1). Taxonomy (NCBI): domain Bacteria; kingdom Pseudomonadati; phylum Pseudomonadota; class Gammaproteobacteria; order Vibrionales; family Vibrionaceae; genus Vibrio; species Vibrio sp. QJM3NY_15. Next base: position 686,677 of record NZ_CM173517.1, on the reverse strand, counting down.
CAGACATGCGTGCTCCAACGCCATCAGCAGCCGCTGAATTAGTTAGCCGTGATAACAGCCATAAAGAGCAAGCTTATGCCTCCAAACGTGCTCGTTTAGTGAGTGCGATTCGTCATGTGTTAATCAAACAAGCGCAATCAACTCAAACGTTGAAATACCGCTTAGAGAAACAACACCCGAGCTACCAACTGCAAAAGCAGAGTCAGCAGCTTGATGACCTAGACATGCGCTTGCGTCGTGGTATGACTCAATACTTAAAGCAGCATGCACAGCGTGTTGAGCGTAAGCAGCACCAACTTCAGCTGAACTCGCCAGTGAAACGCCTTGGTGAACAGAAGCTGCATCTGCAACGTTCAGAGCAAAAACTATTGGATGCAATGGATAAAACACTACTAACCACTCGCCACCAGCTAGCCATGGCTGCCGAGAAGTTAGAAACAGTAAGTCCATTAGCAACCCTAAAACGTGGTTACAGCATTACCCATTCAGCATCGAGCAAGACTGTGTCATCAATCAACGACGTCGAAGTAGGCGAGGTGATCACCACCCAAGTTGAAGACGGTGTAATTGAATCGCAAGTGACAAAAAGAGTCGCTAAGAGCGAGCTTTAGATTCAACTAGGACGTTAAAAATCATTTAAAACCAGAAAGCCCTATCGAATAATCGACAGGGCTTTTTTGTATCTATTGGCTTCAAAAGAAAGCGAACGTATTCAAACTCTACTCAGTCGTAGAAGGCTCCTTCATGGTTAGCATCCCTTCGGTCACGATAAAGTTGATGATGAAATCTAAACCTTGGCTCTCTTTTAGGTTGGTGAACACGTATGGCTTGGTTGGTCGCATGCGTTGAGTGTCTTGCTCCATCACCTCAAGTGACGCACCTACATATGGTGCTAAGTCGATCTTATTGATAACCAGCAGATCGGAACGCGTAATACCCGGCCCGCCTTTACGTGGGATCTTCTCCCCTTCCGCTACATCAATCACGTAGATGGTAAGATCGGCTAATTCAGGGCTGAACGTAGCACTCAAGTTATCACCACCGCTTTCGACGAATACCACATCGAGGTTCTTATGCAGCTTGGCAAGCTCTTCTACCGCAGCTAAGTTCATCGACGCATCTTCACGGATCGCCGTGTGTGGACAGCCACCCGTTTCAACACCAATGATGCGATCCGGTTCTAGCGCTTCCGCTCGCGTGAGTATCTTTGCATCTTCTTGGGTGTAGATGTCGTTGGTTACTACGGCAATGTTGAGCTTGTCGCGAATCGCCTTACATAGCACCTCTAACAAGGCTGTTTTACCTGACCCTACCGGGCCGCCAATACCAATTCGAAGTGGTTGCTTATAACTTTCCATTGTCTACGTCCTTATATTCTTTTTACTACATCGTTTGTGCTTACCGCTACGAACGAAATAGTCTCGTGTATTGTGTTTCGTGCAGTGAACTTGCTAATGCCATTGATGGCGAAAAGCTGCCTATCATCCAATCTTCTATCGCGCGTGCTTTCTCAATGATCTCGGGAAACGTATTGGTGATATTAATCAGTGCCAACTGACCATCGGTTTGACCTAAAGGCACTAACTTGACCCCTGCGGTAACGATGTTTTCAAGCCAACTCCATAAATAACCCTGCTTGAGACTCTCTAAATCAATACCCCAATGCTGAGCCGCCATACACATGCCCAACAATTGGTTTGGATGACTATCAACAGAATCCACCAGCGAAATATCGATATCCAAGCGCTTCAATAAGGTGTTCAATGCATGCCCACGCTGCTTTTCTTCCGCTCGCAACTCACTGGTTTCACGGCTTGAGTATAAGTAGTTACACCAATGCTCAATCTCATCGATTTCACCCTTTTCTAGCGCGTGATAAAGACGCTCTAAGATAGGTAATTCCAAAGTTGCGACACTGGAACTGACGATGGTATTAAGCCACTGTTCCATGCTGTTGCGATCGGTCACCCACCCCGCTTCAACCGCTAACTCTAAGCCTTGCGAATAAGTGAACCCACCAATCGGCAACGATGGACTGATCAATTGAAACAGACGATAGACGGCTACATTTTCTGTTGTGGTCATAATCGTGCCCTCAGTCTTCCAGAATCAAATAAGTTCGAGAGCCTACGCGCCTAACAGCAATAGTGCGCTTGCTGAAGCCACGCCGACTGACAACCATTTAGAATAAACCGCGCGACCAACAAAAGTACCTATAACCATCAGAGCCAAAGCACTGATACTCATGCCTGTTGCGAACTGAGTCAGGTTGCTCGCGGCTTCAACGCCGTGTGCGTAACCATGGAAGAACAACATAGCAATCGAAGCAACTAATACGCTGTTTACACGCTTGGTTGATGGTGAGAATACATGCCATAAACATAAGCTGACGACAAACAGAGAAGCGATAATGGCAGGCTCAACAATCACAGAGAAACCTAAGGCTTGGCCTGCGATAAGCCCTACCACTAAAGACACCAATCCACCGCCAATCAAAGCGGCTTTTATCTTGGTTGAAAACGACAGTGCGCCAATTAACAAACCGAAAGCAATCAGCATGATCAAGTGATCCATACCTGTTACTGGGTGAGTTAAGCCCGACATAAATGAGTGAGACTCATGAACTGAATGCGAACCGTGTCCCGGGTGAGCCAATGCCAATGTCGATGTTGTTAGAGAAGCCAGTGTGAAAGTGCATAAGCCTGCAGCTGTTTTAAAGTTCATCGCGAGTTCCTTGCGTTTATAGTTATTAATATCGTGGTTGTATCTATAAATGGGTGAGTCTCAAATGACTCGATTAATGATGGTGATGATGTCCACCAGAGCGACCGCCATAAGCGCCACCTTCAGGTTCAAACGGTTGTTTCTCGGTGGTCACTGTCGCGCCTAAACCTTCAACCATTTCATCCAAAACATGGTCGTGTTGGTAACGAACCCAACCCGCTTCCACTTGCAGCGGAACATGTCGGTTACCAAGGTGGTAAGCAACACGAGTTAATAAATGCGAGTCTTTACAGTAAACTGTCGACACGGTTTCCGGTGCCGCTTTCACTTCGACAGTTAAGCCACACTCACTAGTTAATTGTTCACCGCCACGCAAGATATGGCCGCGTGGTAGAAACAATCCGGCATTGCGCCCGTCATCGAGCATCACCTTAAGGCGACTTTTAATGCGGCTATCGATCGGCAGGCTTAAATAGCCGTCCGGTGCATTTCGTATTTGAGTATTCAGTTGAGTCAGTTCAATCATGCTATTACCTCAATCTCCTTGTGAGATTTATAACGTTCAAAATAGAGTCTTCAGTCAAAAGCCCTCAGGCAAAAGACTTAAAATAAGAGCCTTCAGCCGAGCTATTAAAATAGAAAATATCTTTGAGCCATTGGCAGTTCTTCAGCAGGCTCACAGGTCAACAGTTCACCATCAGCGCGTACTTGATATGTCTGAGAATCGACCTCAATCTTCGGCATCCAATCGTTAAGCTTCATGTCGGCTTTGCTGATATTTCGGCAGTTGCTGACAACACCAATCAAGCTCTGCAAACCCAATTGCTTATCGATGTTCTGTGCTTTGGCTTCCTTGGAAACAAAGAGCATCGATGTGTTCTGACACGCCTTGCCGTAGCTACCAAACATAGAGCGATAGTGAACTGGCTGAGGTGTTGGAATAGAAGCGTTCGGATCACCCATTGGTGCCATGGCGATCATGCCGCCTTTCAAAATCACGCTTGGTTTCACGCCAAAAAAAGCGGGCTTCCACAACACTAAGTCAGCTAATTTTCCGGCTTCGATCGAACCGATTTCATGAGACATGCCATGAGTAATCGCTGGGTTGATGGTGTACTTAGCTATATAGCGTCTTAATCGGAAGTTATCGCTGTAGTCTGAATCTTCTTTTAGGCTACCGCGCTGAACTTTCATCTTGTGTGCGGTTTGCCACGTGCGGGTTACTACCTCTCCCACTCGTCCCATCGCTTGAGAATCCGAGGCGATCATCGAGAACGCACCTAAATCATGAAGAATGTCTTCTGCGGCAATAGTTTCACGGCGGATACGCGATTCAGCAAACGCGACATCTTCTGCAATTGATGGTGAAAGGTGATGACACACCATCAACATATCCAAATGCTCATCGACCGTATTGATAGTGTAAGGTCGTGTTGGGTTAGTCGAAGAAGGCAGAACGTTTGGTTCACCTGCCGCACGAATAATATCGGGAGCATGACCGCCGCCCGCACCTTCAGTGTGGTATGTATGAATCACGCGATCGCCAATTGCGCCAAGTGTCGATTCAACAAAACCAGATTCGTTCAGAGTATCGGTGTGAATCGCGACTTGTACGTCCATCTCGTCAGCAACGCTCAAGCAAGTATCGATTGAAGCGGGAGTGGTTCCCCAGTCTTCGTGCAACTTCAAACCCACAGCACCTGCCGCTACTTGTTCGCGTAGAGCTTCTGGCTGACTTGCATTGCCTTTGCCTAACAAACCAAAGTTCATAGGAAATTGATCGAGTGACTCTAGCATGCGGTGCATGTTCCAAGGCCCCGGCGTACATGTGGTTGCGTTAGTACCGGTGTTTGGCCCCGTGCCACCGCCAATCATGGTTGTCACACCTGACGCCAGTGCTTCTTCAATCTGTTGTGGGCAGATGAAGTGGATGTGCGAATCAATGCCACCAGCCGTCAGGATTGAGCCTTCACCGGCTAAAATCTCCGTGCCTGGGCCAATTACAATATCAACGCCCGGTTGAACATCTGGGTTGCCCGCTTTGCCCAATGCCTGAACTCGACCATCTTTGATGGCGACATCGGCTTTGACGATGCCCCAGTAGTCCAACACAATCGCGTTGGTGATCACCAAATCCGGCGTTTCGGCACTTGGACGTTGGCTTTGCCCTTGTCCATCACGGATAACTTTGCCGCCGCCGAATTTCACTTCGTCGCCGTATACGGTGTAATCTTTTTCAACTTCTAGCCATAAATCAGTGTCAGCAAGACGCACTCGGTCACCGACTGTTGGCCCAAACATTTCGGCATAAGCCTGTCTGGATATCGTCGCCATGTTCAATCCTTTGTTATTTTCATTATTCCGTGGGAGCGCTTAGAGCTTGCCCATCACCTTTCCTTGGAAGCCATAGATCTCTAACTTACCTGCGTAACGCACTAACTCGACACTACGCGACTGACCCGGCTCAAAGCGGGTTGCGGTGCCCGCAGGAATATTGAGTCGAAAGCCTTTAGTGGCTTCTCGGTCGAAGATCAACGAAGGGTTTACTTCATAGAAGTGGTAATGAGAGCCAATTTGAACAGGACGATCGCCAATGTTTTGTACCTTAACGGACGTTGTGTCTCGGCCTTCATTGAGAGTGATGTCACCGGGAGCAGTTTCGACTTTTCCGGGAACGAATCCTGAGTATTGTTTTGTGGAACCAGCCATATTACTTCTCCCTACACGATAGGTTCATGAACGGTCACCAGCTTGGTGCCATCAGGAAAAGTAGCTTCGACTTGTACATCAGGGATCATGGAAGGGATCCCCTCCATAACGTCATCGACAGTAAGAAGTGTGCGTCCAAAATCCATTAATTCTGAAACGGTTTTACCCTCGCGGGCACCTTCAAGAATGGCACTGCTGATCAGCGCAATAGATTCTGGGTAGTTGAGTTTTAAGCCTTTTTGTTTGCGCTGCTGTGCCAGCATTCCTGCGCAGAAGATAAGTAGCTTATCTTTTTCTCTTGGTGTTAATTCCATTTAGCCGCCCGCTGTTAGTGTTATTTTCTTAGAGCCCAAAAACGCATGAGCAGTAAGTGGGATTCAAACACAGCAAGCTTGAAAAAATGTACCTAGAGCCGGAAGTCACCCTAGGTACAAAAGGGCTAATCGCTAAGTCGCCCAAATCCTAGGTAAATCCGGAGTCGTACCACACAAATGAGAGCGAGTTGCTTGCCATATCTGACCAAAGGCCTGGAGAATATCTTCACTCCAATTACCCAAAGCTCGCACTACAATCAATCCTTCTATCTGCGTTGCACCCATTATTAATGTAGGTTCACTCGACATTTTTGATGTAACTGATTGCTGTGAAGCTTGCTGTGTAATAGATAAGAGCAAGCTCTGTACCAACTCTAAATCTTGCTTCTCATTTGAGGTTATATAAAAAGTCCCCATCATTGAATAATCTAGTAACCCCATATTTATCATTAACTTATCGCCACCGTGAAAATTAAAGCCTTCAGTCAGAAGCCTTTGATTATCAAGATAGATTTCTGTTTTCCCAACGAGGTGACCATGCTCAAATCCCTCATTCTGTGCAGGGCGCCCAAAACAGTGCATCTCCCAACCCCAAAATTGTGCACCCTTTTCGAGGCGAATTTCAGTGTCTAAACGAACGTGTGCATTAGGGAAAAAGATGTTCTCTTGCGGCATCCATTCCAAGCGCGCATCTTTCTTTACTCGAAGCGTTTGCTTCTGCTTAGCGTACTTGTTGTTTGAGCGGTAAAACTTGGTCGCACCGGGTGTGGTGATCAACGTATTCGCACCGCTTTCTACAGTTGCCTCAATGTTGAGAGTGTCACCACCTACCACTCCGCCGGGGGGATGGAGTAAGTAGGTGTGACACGTTTCCCCATCAGGATACAAGGGGCGTTGCACCGCAAGCGGACCAGACTGCTGACGATTCTTTAATACGGTTTTATCACCGCGGTCGACAAAAGTGAGGTTTAAGCTTGCTTGCCAACCGTCTCGAATATCTTGTTCGATGGTCTCATTCAGAGACAAAGTTTCGACTAAAGAAGCATTGCTTACTTCATTCGGAGAAAAGAGAGAATTCATACGGTTAGGTACTCCTTAATCAAGGACTCATCGAGCCCTGTCATTTCACCCTCAGCCACCTGACGCCCACGGTCAAGAATGCAAAATCGGTCACCAACCTTTCTCGCAAATGGCAGCTTCTGTTCCACAAGCAGAACCGTGAGCCCCATCCTCTCGTTGAGCATTCGAATGATGTCACCAATCTCTTGCACGATATTGGGCTGAATACCTTCTGTCGGCTCATCCAATATCAATAGCTTTGGATTAACCACCAGCGCACGCCCAATCGCGAGTTGCTGCTGCTGGCCACCGGATAAGTCCCCACCGCGACGATGCAGCATCTCTTTTAATACTGGGAATATATCGAAGATGAACTCAGGGATCTTACGGTCGCCCTTTTCTCGAATCGGCAAGCCAACTTCTAAGTTTTCTTGAACCGTGAGCATCGGGAAGATCTGACGACCTTGCGGCACATAACCGATTCCTTGACGAGAACGATCTTCAGCATCGGTTTTCAGAAGCGACTCACCCGATAATGAGATATCACCGCTTTCGACCTTAACCAAACCCATGATGCATTGCAGCAGAGTCGTTTTACCGACGCCGTTTCGTCCCATTAGAACGGTGCATTTACCTTCGGGGATCTGCATATCCAAATCCCATAAGGTGTGGCTCTCACCGTAATATTGATTAACTGATTTAACCTCTAACATCCTATTCTCCGAGATAAACTTGTTTAACTTCAGGGTGAGCCTGCACTTGATCCATAGTGCCTTCTGCCAGCACGTGACCCTGATGAAGCACGGTGACATGGCTAGCGATTGAACGAACGAAATCCATATCGTGTTCAACCACGACGACAGAGTGTTTGCCTGCCAGTGAGTTAAGTAACTCCGAGGTACGATCCATCTCTTGGTGAGTCATACCAGCAACAGGCTCATCCACCAGCAACAGCTTAGGGTTTTGCATCAATAGCATGCCGATCTCTAACCACTGTTTTTGCCCATGTGACAGATTGCCTGACAAATTCGCGACTTCGTCTTTTAGGTGAATCAACTCAAGTACCGAGGTCAATTTATCTTTCTGTTCACCAGACATTACCGCAGTGAAAGTCGTCCACACTGAGCGGTCACCCGCCATGGCTAACTCAAGGTTCTGCCACACGGTTAAACACTCAATCACGGTCGGTTTTTGGAATTTACGCCCAACGCCTGCGTTAGCAATTTCGGCTTCGTTCATCTTCAGCAAGTTGATGTTCGAACCCAGCCACACTTCGCCAGTATCTGGCTTAGTTTTCCCGGTAATGATGTCCATCATGGTGGTTTTACCTGCGCCATTAGGACCGATGATGCAACGAAGCTCTCCTTCATTGATGTAGAGGTTCAGATCATTTATCGCTTGGAAACCATCGAAGCTTTTATTGACGCCTTCCACATACAACAGCACGTTATGGCGAGTATCGATGGCAGGATGAATATCAGGTTTGAGGTAATCGAAGACTTCGTCTCGACGAGTGAACGCCTGAACTGATTCCTTTACGCTATTAAATGTGGTCATGCGATCACCTCCTTGGCTTTGTGCTGATCATCCTTATCTTTATCTTTATCTTGGTTTTTCCCATTTGATGCCTTACGCAGCTGCTGCCATTTTTCACTGACAAAGCCAATCACACCTTGTGGGAAGTACATGGTCGAAAGTACGAATAACCCGCCTAACGCGAATAACCACACCTCTGGGAACTCAACAGTAAACCAGCTCTTGGCGTAGTTGATGATCAATGCCCCAACAATGGCGCCAAACAAAGTGGCGCGACCGCCTAAGGCAACCCAAACCACGATCTCAATCGAGTTAAGAGGAGCAAATTCTCCTGGGTTAATGATGCCAACTTGAGGCACATATAAAGCCCCAGCAATACCCGCGATAACCGCTGAAAGAACGAAGACGCACAGCTTGATGCCATCGACGTCGTAGCCCATAAAGCGAGTGCGAGATTCCGTATCACGAATCGCTAATGCCACACGGCCTAATCGACTGGTCACCACCATACGACACGCGATGTAGCTGAGAATGAGTGCAACGCCAGTCGCGACAAACAGACCAATCTTGACCGCATCACTCTGCAAGCTCAGACCAATAATGTCTTTGAAATCCGTCAGTCCGTTGTTACCACCAAAGCCCATCTCGTTGCGGAAAAATGCCAGCATCAATGCGTAAGTTAACGCCTGAGTCATGATAGAAAGATATACCCCTGACACGCGAGAACGGAAAGCAAGATAACCAAACAAGTAAGCCAACGCGCCCGGTACCAACACCACCATCAAGCAAGCGAACCAGAACTGATCGAAGCCCTGCCAGAACCACGGCAACACCGACCAATCAAGGAACACCATAAAGTCAGGCAGGATTGGGTCACCATAAACCCCACGGTCACCAATCTGACGCATCAAGTACATGCCCATCGCATAACCACCAAGCGCAAAGAAAGCACCGTGGCCGAGGCTCAATATTCCGAGATAGCCCCACACAAGATCGAGCGCCAACGCCAACATTGCGTAGCTCAGGTATTTCCCCATTAGTGAGATAGTGAAAGTCTCGACATGGAGCGGATGCCCACTTGGTAACATGGTGTTAGCCAGTGGGATAAGAATGACGGCCGCAAGAATGGCAAGGATGGTCAGTTGGCCACCTTTGTCACCACGCATCGCCGAAAGTACAAATGATTTTGACTGCATGATGTTGTCCTTAACCTTCAGCCGCACGACCACGTTGCGGGAACAGTCCGCGTGGGCGCTTTTGAATAAATAGAATGATGAAAACCAGCACCAGAATCTTGGCGAGAACCGCACCAGCCCATGGTTCTAAAATCTTATTGAACAAGCCAAGGCTTAAGCCTGCGACTAGCGTGCCCCATAGATTGCCAACACCGCCAAATACCACCACCATGAATGAATCGATGATGTATGCCTGTCCCATATTTGGGCCAACGTTGGTCAGTTGAGAAAGTGCCACACCCGCGACACCTGCAACACCAGAACCTAAACCAAAGGTCATTGCATCAACTCGTTCAGATCGAATACCCATCGCACGCGCCATACCACGGTTTTGAGAAACCGCACGAACCTGTAAGCCTAGTGGTGTCTTTTTCAGAACCATCAATAAGCCCATAAACACCAAACCACAGAACAGGATGATATAAAGTCGGTTGTAAGTCAGGGACAACATTGGGTTCAATTGAAGTGCGCCAGACATCCATTCAGGTGTGCTCACTGAGCGGTTCAAAGGAGAGAAAATCGAGCGAACGGCTTGCTGCAAGATCAAGCTAATACCAAAGGTCGCGAGTAAGGTTTCCAATGGTCGTCCGTAAAGGTGACGAATCACGCTTCGCTCAATCACAATACCCACCAAGCCAGACACAATAAACGCCGCTGGAATTGAGAGTATCAATGCTAAGCCAATATGGTTCGGCATCAACAACTGCAATACATACGTAGTGTAAGCGCCAATCATGATCAGCTCTCCATGAGCCATGTTGATAACACCCATTACACCAAAGGTAATCGCTAGGCCAATACCCGCTAGCACCAATACCGAACCTAAACTCAAACCGAAGAATACGGTTTCGACACCAGAATAGAGCGCTTGGCTTTGTTGATAATCGTCCATCGCACGCTCTGCTGCAGCTAAGACTTTTGGATCTTTCTCACTGCTCAGTAGTTGATTCAATGTTTTCAGAACCACGGAGTGTTTGAAGTCGCCAACTCGTTCAATTGAAACCACGCGATCTTCAGTGGTGGCACTGTTATTAAGAGAGGTAAATATGGCTAACGACAAGTCCATCAATTCAGCGACTTTGCCCTCTGATTCACTGGTTCTGAGTACAGCTAAACGATCAATAATGTCAGAATCTTTGGTACCGAGTAGATCCAAAACAGCTTTATAACGCACATCAGAATTACTGCTGTTCAGTCCAATCGAGGCGATTTCCTCACGCAAGATCCCGCGAAGTTTGTTATTCACACGAACCTTTTTAAACTGTCTCACATTCTCGATATTAAGCGTTGAATCATCCCATACAGACTGAGCTGACGTCGCTGTTTTGATGCTTTGAATGAGGTAGAGCTGTTTGTACTTCTCACTCTGTTTCTCATTAAAGTAGTAAAGATCTCCGTTTAACCAACCATCCAAAATAGGTTTCGACACATCTTCCGTTTGCGTCTCAATCACCCAATCGATAGCTAATTCTTTATCCGATGTTTTCTTACCAACTAGCGCCTTGGTAAAGCTAGCTTCATCCGTTATTCCAGCAAAAGCCAACTGAGCACTGACTGCCATGAGCAATAGTGCCTTAAATACGTTTAATACGTTTTTCATCCCTGCTTCCTTAACCAACCAAGTTAGATATTGTTATTTTTACTTGGAGGATGTGTGGATAGTGGTTGTTACCTGAAACTATGAGCCTTCCGTTCGCTTCGCCCGTTAAACAGACGTGTTCTTCCCAAACCGGAAGGCTCAATATTCCTGAATTGACGATCTAGTTACCGCCAGAACACTTCTTCGTTTCGACGTTAAACGCACCACATGAAAATGGCTTCGACCAGCTAGAGAACAGTTTTGCCGATTCAGGTAAGTAGCTAGACCAAGCATCACCCGCCACTAGGCCTGTGGTTTCCCAAACGATATCGAATTGACCATCATCTTGGATTTCACCGATCAGGACTGGTTTAGTAATGTGGTGGTTTGGCAGCATGGTAGAGTAGCCGCCAGAAAGGTTAGGAACCGACACGCCAATCAAGGCATCTTGCACAGATTCAGGATCGGTTGTGCCTGCGTTAGTTACCGCTTGCGCCCACATGTTAAAGCCAACGTAGTGCGCTTCCATTGGATCGTTGGTGACGCGTTTTTCACTCTGAATGAATGACTGCCATGTCTCAACGAACTCTTCATTGGCTTCGGTATCAACACTCATGAAGTAGTTCCACGCCGCAAGGTGACCAACCAAAGGTTCTGCGTCCATGCCCGATAGTTCTTCTTCACCAACCGAGAATGCAATAACTGGGATGTCTTCAGATGAAATGCCTTGAGCGCCAAGTTCTTTATAGAAAGGCACGTTCGCATCGCCGTTCACGGTAGAAACTACAGCGGTTTTCTTGCCCGCTTCACCGAACTTTTTGATGTCTGAAACAATGGATTGCCAATCAGAATGACCAAATGGCGTGTAGTTGATCATGATGTCTTCTTCTGCGACACCTTTATCTTTTAGGTAGGCTTCAAGGATCTTATTGGTAGTACGTGGGTAAACGTAATCGGTACCCGCTAGTACCCAGCGCTCAACTTCAAGCTCTTCCATCAAGTAATCCACTGCTGGGATCGCTTGTTGGTTTGGCGCTGCGCCAGTGTAGAAAACGTTTTTAGAAGACTCTTCGCCTTCATACTGAACTGGGTAGAAAAGGATGCTGTTGAGTTCTTCAAAAACAGGCAGCATCGATTTACGTGATACCGATGTCCAACCACCGAACACCACATCCACTTTCTCTTTTTCGATAAGCTCACGCGCTTTTTCTGCAAATAGCGGCCAGTTTGACGCAGGGTCAACCACAACAGGCTCTAGCTTCTTGCCAAGCAAACCGCCCTTTTTGTTCTGCTCTTCGATGAGCATTAGCACGGTATCTTTTAGCGTTGTTTCACTGATAGCCATAGTGCCAGAGAGTGAGTGTAGAACACCGACCTTGATGGTCTCATCAGCGGCAAGCACTGTTGCAGAAGAAAATGAAAGTGTTGTACACAGTGCAGCTAGCGATAAATTGAACACCTTGTTCATGATATTACTCCATAATTGTATTTTTGTTATTCAATTACAGAGTTACAAGAAGAGTGCCAAACTTAAAAAGTAACCATTAAATTTATAAGTTATTGTATTTATGGAATTTAAAATCAAATCACACCAATAGAGTGCATAGCAATCATGTCACTATGTTTCATACTGGTGCAGTGGCGATAAGAATGAACCAAGATGACACATTGCTATTCTTCAGATACAAAAAAGACCCAACACTTTAGTATTGAGTCTCTGGTATAACATCACCGATTGTCGTTCAAACCAAATAATTTAAGGCTATTCAGTTGGTTGGAATTCGAATTTCACTCTCGACTTAGACTTCAACTCGTTGCAATCGCCATTACAAAAATAGCTCGCAGCACCACAGGCTTGAAGCTTCTCAAGTTGGCTGCTGCACTCAGGGCAAAATCCAACTTTAGTAAAGTGAGCCTGACAACTTTCACAGTGATACTTGCCATCCCAAGCTAGCTCAGACTGGCACTTAGGGCAGATATTTTCACTCATTAGTATTTCCTAATTCACTACTATTTTTACAATCTACTACCGCTGAGACTTCGCTTGCTTGATTTGGTACATGTTCTTATCAGCTTGTACGATCAAGGTTTCTAATGATTCAGGATCTTTTTCATAAGAGAGCCCAACACTGACTGCGAACTGAATATCGTTGATATAGAGCGCTTGTTCCAAGGTTTTTTCTAAGCTGTGATAAAAGCTAACAACGCTTTCTTCAGAGTCAAAACAAGAGAACACCACAAATTCATCACCGCCATAGCGACCAATTTTGGCACATGTCGAGGTGGCTTCATCTAAAACCTTTGCAACAGCGAGCAATACGCCATCACCAAAGCTGTGACCATAGGTGTCATTAATTGATTTGAATTTATCGACATCGACAAACAGACACGCCATAACCTTGTCACCAAAACATCGCTTTGCCAGTACGTTTTCAGCTTCACTCAACAGTGCGCGGCGATTCAAACAATGAGTAAGGGAATCATGATGGGCAAAAAAGTTAAGTTGATTCTCTAACTCATATTTCTCCAATGCGACCGAATACAGTGAAGCCAATAACTCTAGGATTTCGAGTTCGAATTCATGGGGTTCAGAGATGTACTGGCTGTAAATCGCGAAGGTACCTAGCACATGTCCATGTGAAGAGATGATTGGTACTGACCAACACGCATGAAGATTAGCTTGATTGGTCAGAGGTAGGAAAGGAACCCAATTGGGGTGTCTATTGATGTCTGAAACCATAACGGCTTTCTTGAGTGCCGCCGCCTCTCCACAAGAACCAATTCCCACACCGATCCCGACCCCTTCTATTTGCTGATTATAAAAATCAGGTAGGTTCGGAGCATATTCAAGGTGCAAAGTCTTTGACTCTGAGTTGAGCAGTAAAATTGAAGCCATGCGCTGCCCGAAAAGCTGCTCGGTAAGCTGAATGATCTTATGATTTAAATCTTTACGATCCATCCCAAGAGCAAGCTTTCGAAGCAAACTGTTGACTGCTCGGTGGCCTTCTAATAAAAATTTTTGTTCCATTCACTAAAGCTTTCAATTGTGTAATTAGGTACGGCTTGTTCTTATGCAAGCTTACTATTGGTTAATAATAACACACTAAATAACCACAACACACAATCGAAGATCATAGGTTGATCTTTCGCTTTATCTATTTTGATCAGCGATCTACCCCAAAAAGAATATTTATATCACCACACACCGAAAGCATAAGTTACATGTGCTGCATTTCAATTTTAAATAGTCATTTATATTAAAAGTGACATATAAAAACAAAACAAACAGCACAAGCCATTTCGATCTGTAGTCTAAATCATCGAATTACATGCGTCAGCATTTCAATATTCTGGTCATCTAACTGGGTTAACTTAACCGACAATGCTTTAAGCTCTAACGTATTCTCAATGTGAGTACCACCACACGGAATAGACACGAGAGTGTCTGCATTGAGCTGCCATTCCCAGTAACGAGAGTCTGTTAATGCCTCGCCTTCCAGTCTCATTGCTACTGAAGTAGACTCTGCTAGCCAGCCTGCAATCATTTGATTGATGTCGGCTTCAATACCATCGAGGTTTGCTAGCATGTCTGCGACGTTCAAGCCGCGTTTCTTCAAGGTTTTGCCCAAACGATACTTGTCGGTACACAGCTCTGGGGTCACAAAGCTGGTGACTTGCGCGTAGCTATTGAAGTCGTAACTACCAAGCGGATCTTTTCTGTCCGCATCTTTGCGCCAGTAACTCTCAGCCAGTACTTTATTCAACGCTAAGAAAGCGATATGACCAGCACTATGCCCACGGCTCAAGCTTGCTTGGTATTCTTTATCAACCGACAACTCAACGTCATCGCCAATATTAATCATAGAAGCTGATGCCGGTAGTTGGTGAACAACCACAAACGCCCACCCTTCCGTATCACGCTTAACAGGGATATCTGCTGCGATATGAAGCTTGCCAGTAGATTGTTCTATTGCACCAACAAGGCAATCTTCAACAATATACTGTTCACCATTTACGCTGACAAAACCTCGGTCTGCTGGGTGATCGGGCCAAATATGACTAACAGGATGAAAAGGCGTCACATCAGTGATCAAGTAGGTTTTACTGTTATCGCTTTCAACATATAGCGCTTTGCCATTGAGCTGCCAAGCCTGATGACAGAATTGAGTGATGGTTGGTGTGATTGCTTGTGCAGATGTAATCAAATCGCTAGTGGTCATATTGTTCTTCTTTTGAAATCGAGTCTAATTCGCTAATCCATAATGATGTGAGAATGTGAGGCTATGGCTTAACGTAAATTTTGCTTAAAAAAATACCCGAGACAGGCTCGGGTATCAAATCGATTAGAAAGGGTTATTTACGACCTTTCATCATGCTCATCATACGCTTACGTTTGCGTTCCTGAGAAATCGTTAGCTTGTTTGTTTTCGCTTCAAACGGGTTTTCGCTGTTCTGGAATTGAATGCGAATCGGTGTACCCATGATCTCTAGCGAACGACGGTAGTAGTTCATTAGGAATCGTTTGTACGAATCTGGCAAGTTACGAACTTGGTTACCGTGGATAACGATAATAGGTGGGTTATAGCCACCAGCGTGCGCGTATTTAAGTTTCACACGACGGCCACGAACCATAGGCGGTTGGTGATCATCCGTTGCCATTTTCATGATACGAGTCAGAACAGAAGTACCAACACGTGTTGTCGCTGACTTGTAAGCTTCTTGAACAGATTCAAACAAGTGACCAACACCTGTGCCATGAAGTGCAGAAATAAAGTGAATACGTGCGAAATCAACGAAACCTAAACGGCGGTCTAGTTCTTTCTTAACGTGTTCTTTTACATCGCTGTCTAGACCATCCCACTTGTTTACTGCAATCACGATTGAACGACCAGCATTCAACGCAAAACCTAACAAGCTTAAATCTTGATCCGAGATATTCTCGCGAGCATCAATCAGCAATAAAACAACGTTAGCGTCTTCAATCGCTTTCAATGTTTTAACTACAGAGAACTTCTCTACTGTTTCATTGATGTTCTTACGACGACGAACACCCGCAGTGTCAATCAGAACGTATTCACGCTCATCACGCTGCATTGGAATGTAGATAGAGTCACGAGTCGTACCAGGCATATCGTAAACAACAACACGTTCTTCACCAAGAATACGGTTAGTTAGTGTTGATTTACCTACGTTCGGACGACCAATGATCGCTAGCTTGATCGGTTGATCTTGAAGACGCTGGAATTCTTCTTCCGCTTCTTCTTCAGTGAAATCAACTTGCTCTTCTTCTTCGTCTTCAAACTCAGTCAAATCGCTTACTTCACCATTCTCAGCTTTTAAAGCCTCAGCGAATGGGTTAAGTGCAAGGTCAATCAGTGCGGTTACACCACGACCGTGTGCCGCTGCGATTTGATACATATCTTCAACGCCTAACTGCCAGAAGTCAGCACTTGCAGCATCAGGGTCGATACCATCAACCTTGTTTACTACGAGCATTGAAGGCTTTTCTAGTTGGCGAAGGTGCTTAGCAATAGCTACGTCTGAAGGTGTTAGACCAGCACGGCCATCTACCATAAACAGAACGACATCAGCTTCATCAATCGCCGCTAGCGACTGTTCAGCCATTTTAGTTTCAACACCTTCTTCGGTACCGTCGATACCACCAGTGTCGATAACAATAAAGTCATGCTCACTAAAATGAGCATGGCCGTATTTACGGTCACGCGTTAAGCCAGGGAAATCCGCAACCAATGCATCACGAGTTCGAGTCAATCGGTTAAATAACGTAGATTTACCTACGTTCGGACGCCCTACTAGAGCAACAACAGGTACCATAACAACCTCTACAATTTCTTCTCTAAATGTAGTTATAGGTAAGCACTTGTTCGCAAGTTTAAACTCTTACCTATAACCACATGGTTTATTAATTTATAACAACAAAACGGCTCCTAGCTGTTACCAACCAGGAGCCGACTGTGAATTGTATCACGCTTTTATTGGCTAATCGTTAGTTTCTTTACATCGCCATTGCGAGTCGTCACTAAGTAGCCTTCAGGTAGCTCAATTGGCGCAACCGCAAAGCCGCTATCATCAACTAACTGTTGGGCAACGAACTCACCCGATGAACGATCTAACCAGTGTAGATAACCTTCTGTATCACCCACGACTACATAACCGTTAATAATAGCAGGTGCTGTCAGTAAGCGGTTTTCTAGCAGTGGCGTGCTCCATAACTCAGTACCGCTACGCGCATCTACCGCAACCACGTGGTCTTTGTCTGTTACTACAAACAAACGACTGCCATCGCTCGCTAAATCAATCGCAGACGAGTAGTTACGCTTCCAAACTGGCTTACCAGAACGAAGATCGATAGCAATCAACTGACCATTGATACCAACGGTATACAAGGTGCCGCCAAGAACAATCGGTGACGCATCAACATCAACCAAGCGGTCAATTTCCGTTGCGCCTTTTGGCGTACCAACCGGTTGTTGCCAAATCAGCTGACCACGATCAACGATAGCAGCAGCCAAACGACCATTTGCCGTTCCCCAGAAAACACCACCAGAAACAGCAACAGGAGAGCTATCGCCACGCAGTGTTAAACTTGGAACTTCAGTGCTAATCGTCCACTTCTGTTCGCCGCTTTCTTGATCTAAAGCGATCATCATGCCACGGCTTGTATGAACCAATACCATGTTGCTTTCAGTCGCAGGAGATGCAAGGACCTCACCGTTTACTGGTACACGCCACAGTTCTTCACCGGTCGATTCGTCTAACGCGATCACTTCGCCATTTTCAGAGCCTAAGAACACTTTGCCGTAAGCCGCTGTTAGGCCACCTGATAAGCGTGCGAGCACATCTTTTTCAAGATCGGTTTCCCACAACTTTTTACCCGTTTCAGGATCAAGCGCTTTAACAATACCTTCGCGACTTGCAACAAACACTTTGTCGTAAGCAAGCTCTGGCGTTAATTTTGAAAAGTAATGACCAACACCATCACCAACCGACGTAGACCATTCCTGCTTAGGAGTGAACTCACTGTTTACTGTTGGTACTGGAGCCATGATGACGGTGTCTTCTTCACCCGCACAACCCGCTAACAGGCCAAGAGCAATCGCACACAACGCCGCTTTTGGAAACATCTTCTTCATTCAAAGCGCCTTATTTAGCTAGGTCGTCAAGTTTGATTTGAAGCGTTTGGCTCGCATCAGCAGCTTGTTGTGCTTCAGAGTAAGCACTGTAAGCCGCATCTGTGTCGCCTTTACGAAGTGAGATATCACCACGTAGTTCAGCAACACGGCCTTTCCAAGATTCGTCAGTCATCGCTTCAAGATCAGTCAATGCTGCGTCAAATTCACCTTGCTCAGCTTTGATACGAGCAACACGGTAAGTAAGTAGTGGCGCTAATGCCGCGTCCTTAGTTGCCGATTTTGCCCACTCAAGCTGTTCAAGTGCTGCTGCAAGGTCACCCGCTTGAACTTGTGCTTTAGCTAATTGCATAGCAGCAAGAACAGAGTATTCAGCGTCTTTGTTTGCGTCGATGAAAGCTTGAATATCAGATTGAGCATCAACGCCCTTAGTATCAAGAGCTGAAATTACAGAGGTGTAGCTTTCTGAAGCTGCTTCACGCGCTTCAACGACTGAATCTTGGTAATAGCGCCAACCGAATAGACCACCTAAACCAATAACCGCACCAAAGATTACGGCTTTACCGTTCTCTTTCCACCAATCTTTAATGGCTTCAACTTGTTGCTCTTCGCTATCGTAAAGTTCCACTTCCTGTCCTCTTTAATTCTTTAAACGCCAGCATAGTGCTGACGTTAATATTCATGATGAGCGTTTGCTCAATGGCTAACTAGATTAGCGCAGCAACTTTCTCTGCAACTTCCGTTTGAGACACGGTTTCTTGCACACCGCCAACCAAATCTTTTAGCACAACTGTATTGTCAGCAACTTCGTTCTCACCAAGTACAAGTGCTACAACAGCACCTACTTTGTCAGCACGTTTAAATTGCTTCTTGAAGCTACCACCACCGAAGTGGTTCATCACGCGTACGCCTTTAACGGTGTCACGCAATTGATTCGCTAACTGCATGCCCGCGATCATAGTACCTTCGCCAGCAGCAACCATATATACGTCAACGCTACGACGAACTTCTGTAAGTTCTAGCGTTTCCATCATCAGAACTAAACGCTCTAGACCCATTGCAAAACCAACCGCATTAGTTGCTTTGCCGCCTAATTGCTCAACAAGACCATCGTAACGGCCACCGCCACATACTGTACCTTGCGCGCCTAAACTGTCAGTGATCCACTCAAATACTGTGCGGTTGTAGTAATCTAGGCCACGTACTAGACGCTCGTTAACTTGGTATTCGATACCAACAGCGTCAAGAAGTTCACACAAACCAGCAAAATGTTGCTTTGATTCTTCACCTAGATATTCAGATAGTCGAGGTGCGTCACCTAAGATAGCTTGAACGTCTGGGTTCTTAGTATCTAGTACACGAAGCGGGTTGGTGTGCATGCGACGTTTACAATCTTCATCAAGCACATCGATATGTTGCTCAAGGAACGCCACTAACGCAGTGCGGTAGCTTACGCGATCTTCTTGAGAACCGATTGAGTTCAGTTCTAGGCGAACGTGTTTGTCGATGCCTAGCTCACGCCATAGACGTGCAGTCATCATAATCAGTTCAGCGTCAACGTCTGGACCGTCTAGGCCAAACACTTCAACGCCACATTGGTGGAATTGACGGTAGCGACCTTTTTGAGGACGCTCGTGACGGAACATTGGACCCATGTACCATAGGCGCTGTTCATCACGGTTGATAAGGCTATTTTGAATACATGAACGTACACAACCTGCTGTGCCTTCTGGACGCAGCGTTAGGCTATCGCCATTGCGGTCATCAAAGGTGTACATCTCTTTAGAAACAACGTCTGTCTCTTCACCAACGGCACGGCTAAATAGATTTGTTTCTTCAACGATAGGCATACGTACTTCGTTGTAACCGTATGCGCTCACCACGTTTTTAACTGCGCTTTCTACTTTCTGCCACAGTGGTGATTGAGTTGGAAGGCAGTCGTTCATGCCTCGAATTGCTTGGATATTTTTAGCCACAGTATTTATTCCGTAATTTCTCACGACCAGGTGTTAGTGCGAATAGACAATCACACCCCATCGCGTTGTATTAATCTTCTAAGTTTTCTACATCAATGCGATTTGCTTTATCAAGCACTGACGCTTTTGCACGAATCTTAGCTTCAAGTTTGTCGACAAGGTCATCGTTGTCGAAGCGCTCTTTCTGACGCTTACCGTCTTCATAGAAGGCACTCTTACGTGCACTACCGGCTAAACCTAAGTGAGACACTTCAGCTTCACCAGGGCCGTTAACCACACAACCGATGATTGATACATCCATTGGAGTAATAACGTCTTCTAAGCGCTCTTCAAGAGCATTAACGGTGTTAATAACATCGAACTCTTGACGAGAACAGCTCGGGCACGCAATGAAGTTGATGCCACGAGAACGAATGCGCAAAGATTTAAGAATATCAAAGCCGACTTTGATCTCTTCAACAGGATCAGCCGCGAGCGAAATACGCAGCGTATCGCCGATACCTTCAGAAAGAAGCATGCCCAAACCTACCGCTGATTTCACAGAACCAGCACGAGCACCACCCGCTTCGGTAATACCAAGATGTAAAGGTTGATCAATCTGCTTAGCCAGCAAACGGTAAGAACCGACGGCTAGGAATACATCAGAAGCCTTAACGCTGACTTTAAATTGATCAAAGTTCAAACGGTCTAGGATATCGACATGACGCATTGCAGATTCAACAAGCGCTTCTGCTGTAGGCTCTGTGTATTTCTCTTGGATCTCTTTTTCAAGAGAACCGCCGTTAACACCAATACGAATCGGGATATTCATATCACGAGCACAATCCACAACAGAGCGAATGCGGCTTTCGTTACCGATGTTACCTGGGTTGATACGCAGACAGTCAACACCGTACTCTGCCACTTTAAGGGCAATACGGTAGTCGAAGTGAATGTCAGCCACCAAAGGAACAGAAACCTGCTGCTTGATTAGCTTAAATGCTTCAGCGGCATCCATAGTCGGTACAGATACGCGAACGATATCAGCGCCAACTTTTTCCAAAGCTCTAATTTGAGCAACGGTCGCAGCGACATCAGTTGTTCTTGTGTTGGTCATGGATTGCACAGCAATTGGTGCACCATCACCGATCGGCACATCACCCACATAAATACGGGTTGATTTGCGACGAATAATAGGAGATTCGTGTTGCATATAAACTCTAAGGTAAGGTTATTCTAGCTACTTTGCCTGAAGTATACCCAGAAAGGTCAACGGGTTCACTTGCAAATGTCATTGATACGCCCTCTGGCGCACCTAGAATCACTTTGTATGGCGCAGTTCCTGAAAGATTGAGTGTCTGACCTGCTTTTTTGATACCAGTAGACAAAGTCTTGCCTGCCGCATCTTTAACTTGGATCCAACAGTCTGCAGAAAACTGCATCACTAGTTCGTTGGCTGCAGGTTCAGGCGTCACTGTCTCTGATTCAGCCGCTACAGGGGTAACCTCTGCAACGTCTTGTGTCTGTTCTACTTGCTCGACATTCTCTGAGGCTTCAGCAGCACTCACTACATTCAGAAGGTCATCAGAATTTTCAGTAACAGGAGATGTCGCTGTGTTTTGCTCAGCTTCAATCACTTCTAACGAAGTCAACTCAGGATCAAGCGACTCTTCTACCACCAGCTCTTCCGAGCTTTCAGTATTCACTAGAGATTGAGATAGGGTGTCTTGCTGTTGGTTCTGCCACCACCAAAGTGATGAGATACCCGCTATCACAGCAAAGATGCTCCATGTGAGGATCATAATACGGCTGTTGTGCTTCTCTGTTTTTGTCTTACGAGAAAAGCTCAGCATTTCTTGTTCTTGATGTTGAGCATCACCGGCATGATGAAGCGCACTCAATACCACCTTTTCGTCAAGATTGACGTATTTCGCGTATGAGCGAATGTAGCCGCGCATAAACGTAGCCACTTGATCTGATTCAAACTGGTTTTCTTCAATTTGCTGAATAAGCGTAACGCGCAACTTCAAGCGATCAGAGATCTGCTTCTGTGTTAAACCAAGAGATTCTCGTTTATTTTTAAGCAGCGTTCCCGCTTCAATTGCTGGAGCGACAGTTTCTTTCGGTTGTGTTTGTGTTTCGTGTTCTGTGTTCATAGAGAGTGAACTTCTAAAGTATTATCGCAGGTTGATGAGAGCATTTTTTATTTTCGTTTAAGCTCAATCTTACAACCTACTATGTGGAATTTTTCCTGCAACCCAGTTCATCAACCCTTAAAGTAGAAAACCACACGCTGTTGGTGAGCGATTTTCTCAGGAAGCTAGTTTATCAAGTAGCCAACCTAAATAGACACATTGACGATTATCGGGTAACAAGCGAGCACTTAAATTAATTTAAGATTATTTAATCATAAGCTAATGCCATTACAAGGCAAAAACACTTTCGACAAAATTTACCGTCAGCTCATGGTTTTGTCCAAAATTTAACGAAAAATGTAAGAAAGCGTGGGGAAAAAATCCAATTATTGGAAATTCACCTTCCAGAAAAGCAACAAGCCAGAAGGAATCCTTCTGGCTTGTTTCGTTCTAAATGGTATTTAAACCGCTTTTACTTGAATCACATCACCTGCGATTAAGTTAGCTTCAGAGGCAGCTTTCAGCATTTTAGTACGCTTGGTTCTATCAATAACATCACCAACCAGCTGACCACATGCGGCATCAATATCATCACCACGAGTTTTACGAACCGTTACTGTGTAGTTGTATTCCATCAGCGTTTTTTGGAAGCGGTCAATGCGAGAGTTGCTTGGCTTCTTGTAAGGCGAACCCGGATAAGGGTTAAATGGAATCAAGTTGATCTTACAAGGCGTATCTTTCATTAGCTCAGCAAGTTCACGAGCGTGGTCCATATCATCATTCACATGATCCAAAAGAACGTACTCAACCGTTACTTTACCGCGGTTAGCATTTGAAGAAGCAATGTAGCGACGAACCGATGCTAGGAAATCTTGGATATCCCAACGGTCGTTGATTGGCATGATTTGGCTACGTAGTGCATCGTTTGGTGCGTGTAGAGAAATCGCCAGAGCGACATCGATGTTATCTGTCATCTGATCAAGACCAGAAACAACACCGGATGTTGATACTGTCACACGACGCTTAGACAGTGAGAAACCCAGATCATCAAGCATCAGCTCTAATGATGGAATTAGGTTCTTCATGTTAAGCAGAGGCTCACCCATACCCATCATTACGACGTTAGTAATTGGACGACGACCCGTTTCTTTCTCTAAACCGATTTCACGTGCAGCACGCCAGATTTGACCAACGATCTCTGAAACTTTCAGGTTACGGTTGAAGCCTTGTTGAGCCGTTGAGCAGAATTTACATTCAAGCGCACAACCGACTTGCGAAGATACACATAGCGTCGCACGGTCACCATCTGGGATGTATACCGTTTCAACGTCTTGGTCACCAACGCTCATAGCCCATTTAATGGTGCCATCTGCAGAATGCTGAGCTTCTGAAACGATAGGTGCAACAATCTCACAGCGATGCAGCAGTTTCTCGCGTAATTTTTTGTTGATGTTGTTCATTTGTTCGAAGTCATCGACACCGAAGTGATAAATCCACTTCATCACTTGCTCTGCTCGAAACGCTTTCTCATTCAGTTCTTCTGTGAAAAATTTACGAAGACCTTTACGATCAAAATCGAGTAGATTGACTTTAGCTGTGGTCATGATGCCTCTCAATGACGGAACAATAATTAAGGGCGCGAATTGTACAGCCTTTACGCAACTTCAACAAGCACTGTAAAACCTTGTGTTTACTAAGACATTCAAACTTAAGTGATTAAAATTCACACAATCAAACTTACCTGCTTAAGTTTGGCCAATTCACAGCGAGATTCCCGACTACACTCCTCCGTCGCTTTCGGGAATGACGGGCTTTAACCACCTAATACTCGTGCCTTTCTACGACCTACAACTAATGTTTATCGTTGCATTACCAGCCTTCCAGTAACACTACTTGAGCGTCATTCCAGAACCGAGGTATCTGGAATCTCCGACAGCACACGGCGACTCCCAACCACTTTCCTCGTCACTACCGAAATGACACTAGACCTCATCAGAAACGAAAAAGGCTTCACCGAAGTGAAGCCTTTATTGATATTTGCTGTTGTCTGCTTATTCAGCTGGACGCGGGCAAATTTCAGATTCTGGGAAGAAGAATTCGATTTCGCGAGCCGCAGACTCAGGGCTATCACTGCCGTGTACTGAGTTGTAACGCATGCTGATTGCGTAGTCAGCACGGATAGTGCCGCATGCCGCTTCTTCTGGGTTAGTTTTACCCATTAGTTCACGGTAACGAGCGATCGCATTTTCGCCTTCAAGTACTTGAACCATGATAGGACCAGAAGTCATGAACTCTTTTAGTGGTCCAAAGAACTCTTTACCTTCATGTTCTGCGTAGAAGCCACTTGCTTGCGCTTCTGTAAGAGAAACCATTTTAGCGGCAATAATCTGTAGACCTGCTTTTTCAATGCGGTGGTAGATTTCACCGACAAGGTTACGCTTAACTGCATCCGGCTTAACAATTGAGAACGTTCTTTCTAGAGCCATAGGGATTCCTTCACTTCATTTTTTTGTTATTAAATACTGAAATTACTAAGATCATTCGATCTGAGTTTATGAATAAGCGGTATCGAAATACCGCTCACTCTTATTATTATTTTGCTTGGTCGATAAGAAGACGAGCCAGTGTACGAACACCCATACCAGTCGCGCCTGCAGCCCACTTATCACTTGATGACTTGCGGTAAGTACCCGCGCAATCCATGTGAATCCAACCTTTTTTGTAGTCATCTACAAAGTAAGAAAGGAACGCAGCAGCGGTACTTGCACCCGGTGTGTAATCACCAGAGCTGATGTTTGAAAGATCAGCAAAGTTTGAAGGCAACATACCACGGTGGAAATCAGCAAGAGGCAATGGCCATAGACCTTCTTTCTCTTGGTTCGCAGCCGTTAGTGCTTGATGAGACAACTCATCATCAAAGCTCAATAATGCGTGGTAGTCGTTACCTAATGCATTTTTAGCCGCGCCTGTTAGCGTTGCACAATCGATGATCAACTCTGGGTTCTGAGCACTTGCGAACATCAGGCCATCAGCTAAAACTAAACGACCTTCCGCATCGGTATTCATGATCTCGACAGTCTTACCATTTTTGTAAGTAATGATGTCGCCAAGCTTCAATGCACGACCAGAGATCATGTTCTCTGCACAACATAGTATAAGCTTAATACGCTTGTTTAGGCCGCGTTCAATCGCTAGACCTAAACCACCGGTAATAGTCGCTGCGCCACCCATGTCAGCCTTCATTGCTGTCATGAATTGACCTGGCTTTATGCTGTAACCGCCGGAGTCGAAAGTGATACCTTTACCCACAAGACAAGCAAACACAGGTGCGTTTTCATCGCCAGTTGGGTTGAAGTCCAGTTGAAGCATTGCTGAAGTACGTTCAGAGCCGCGACCTACCGCGTAGATGCCTTCCCAACCTTCAGTTAGGAGATCTTTGTCTTTAACGATTTTCGCTTTAACAGTGCCTGCTGGTGCCACTGACTTGATGTATTCAGCTGCCATTGTCGCTAATTGACGAGGGGCAACTTCTTCAGCCGTTTTGTTGATGATGTCACGCGTCCAATCTGTCGCGCGGATACGTGCTTCTAATTCAACTTGATCAGCTTCAGCTAGAGCATCCCACTCCAATGCATTCTTTTTCTTTGGTCCACGGTAGCCTTGGTAAAAAGCCCAAACACTTTCTAGATCCCAACCTTCACCGCTAAGTGCAACCAATGCGATACCTTGTCCGTCAAGCGTACGACCAGCACGTTGAACCGCACCTAAATCGTGGCCTTCACCAATGTGAATTGTCGCTCCCGCTTCCGAAAACGATAAGATAGCTCTTGCTCCCCACTGAGGCTGGGCAGCTTCTTGACTTAAAAATACTGACATCTGTGTAGACATGATTTCTCCTTGTCTTTGAACCACGTTGAGTGAGTGATTCTGATTATTTTTTATTAGCGCTCTGATGTTAGCATTATGTAGAAGTAAAATGTCATTTTGATAAAAAAACGGACCATAAGGTCCGCTTTTTTTAGTAAGAATTGTTAACTTGGCTGTGTTTATATTAGATAAATTCCAACCAACGACCAAATTATAGAACAAGAGGGTTAGTCCATCTCATCCATCCAGCATAAAATAATGGCCTCTAGAATTTTCTCATTCGAGTGATTCGGCTCATCATCAAAATCTTCAAGATCTAACACCCATTGATGCAAGTCCGTAAAACGTACGGTTTTAGGATCAGTCTCAGGGTATAAATCACATAGCTCAATCGCAATATCTCGCGAATCAATCCATTTCAAGCTCATAACACTTCCTTATCTTTATCAGCGACGATTTGTCATCTTAATGATTTATATTTTATGCCAGTTTTACTAACACGTTTAGTCGAGCTGAGTTCTTAGTGCTCTTCAGAAGCTAAGTTCAGTGTGTACTTTGGAATTTCAACTACAAGGTCAGTATCAGCTACTTTAGCTTGGCAACCAAGACGAGATTCCATTTCCAGACCCCATGCTTTATCAAGCATGTCGTCTTCTAGGTCATCACTTTCTTCTAATGAGTCGAAACCTTCACGAATCACGACGTGACATGTAGTGCATGCACACGACTTCTCACATGCGTGTTCAATACCAATACCGGCCTTCAATGCAACATCAAGAACCGTCTCACCAGTTTTTGCTTCTAAAACAGCGCCTTCTGGACATAGATCTTCGTGAGGTAAAACAATAATCTTTGGCATGTTTATCTATTCTCTAACTATTAAATATTATCGACTGACTGACCTGACAGTGCAGCTCGAATTGATTTATCCATACGACGAGAAGCAAAGTCTTGGCTCGCTTTGTCGGTATTCTTAATTTCTAGTTCGATGGCATCAGCACTTTCGCCATTACGCACTTCAATCAGTGCTTCAATAGCTTGCAGAAGGTGCTGTTTTTCTTGCTCATCAAGCAGCTCATCGCCATCAGCTTGCATTGCTGCAATAAGGCCTTCGATAACACGATCTGCTTCTACACGTTGTTCAGCTAAAGCACGCGCTTGCATGTCTTCTTTAGCAAACGTCATCGAATCTTTCAGCATATTCGCCACTTCATTATCGCTTAAGCCGTAAGACGGTTTAACCTGAATTTCAGCTTGAACACCAGTGCTCTTCTCCATAGCAGTCACCGATAGCAGGCCATCAGCATCTACTTGGTAAGTCACACGAATATGCGCCGCACCAGCTGCCATTGGCGGAATGCCTTTTAGAGCAAAACGAGCCAATGAACGACAGTCATCAACCATCTCACGTTCACCTTGCACGGTGTGCACTGTCATTGCAGTTTGACCGTCTTTGAACGTGGTAAATTCTTGTGCGCGAGCAACAGGGATCGTGGTATTGCGTGGAATGATCTTTTCGACCAAGCCACCCATAGTCTCGATACCTAAAGAAAGCGGGATAACATCAAGCAGCAGCATTTCAGAGTCAGGCTTGTTGCCGACTAAGATATCCGCTTGGATAGAAGCGCCAATCGCAACCACTTCATCTGGGTTAATGCTGGTTAATGGCGTACGACCAAAAAAGTCACCTACCATTTCACGTACAAGCAATGTACGAGTTGAACCGCCGACCATCACGACTTCTAGAACATCATCCGCGTCAACTTCGGCATCTTTCAATGCACGACGACATGAAAGCAGTGTTTTCTTAACAAGCGGCTTAATGATGTCTTCAAACTCTTCACGAGTTAATGAACCAGCCCAACCCAACACTTCAACATTAACGCTTTCAGCTTCAGATAAGCCAATCTTCGCTTCTGTTGCTGCATCTAGAAGAATACGATTCTGTTCTGCAGTTAGCTCTGATAAGCCCATTTGCTCTTGGAAATGTTCTGCGATCAAGTGGTCAAAGTCGTCTCCACCTAATGCAGAGTCACCACCAGTTGCTAATACTTCAAAGACACCTTTAGACAGGCGTAAGATAGAGATATCAAACGTGCCACCGCCAAGGTCATAAACCGCAATCACCCCTTCTTTACCTGAATCCAAACCATAAGCAATCGCTGCCGCAGTAGGTTCATTAAGAAGACGTAACACGTGAAGACCAGCAAGTTGAGCCGCGTCTTTTGTACCAGCACGCTGTGCATCATCAAAATACGCAGGAACCGTAATCACGGCGCCAGATAATTCACCGCCTAGCGTAGACTCAGCACGTTGGCCAAGCGCTCGTAGAATATCAGCAGAAACCTGGATTGGGTTCTTGTTGCCTTGTTCTGTACGGATCACAGGTAGACCATTATCACTTTCTTCAAACTGATATGGCAGAGACGGGTATCGCTGTTGAATATCCGACAGTGAGCGACCGATTAATCGCTTAACTGAGATAATGGTATTTTTAGGGTCAGTCTGAGCGTTAGCACGAGCTTCATCGCCAGTCGTATAAGATTCTGACTGGTAGTGAACAACGGAAGGTAAAATGCTTCGACCTTGTTGATCAACGAGTGTGCTCGCCTCGCCACTGCGTACTGCAGCAACCAACGAGTTTGTTGTACCTAAATCAATACCCACTGCAAGCTTGTGCTGGTGAGGAGCGGCGCTTTGCCCTGGTTCTGCAATCTGAAGTAGTGCCATGGATGTGTCCTTGTTATACAAACTAGCCGATCAAACGATCTTCAACTAATTCGATTTCATTCTTTAATTTTGCAATAAACTTAAGCTTTCTTACTCGGTCTGCAGCTTCTAGCCAAGCTTCGCTTTCGAGTTCTTGTTGGATAGCACTTAATTGTTGTTTATACATTTTGCTAACCTTGCCTTCAAATGCAAATAGCGCATCTTCAGGATCAGAACTGTCTGCGATATCTTCCAGCTCTTCACGCAGTTCCATTTGCTCCATCAGGAACATCGGATCTTGCATGGTTTGTTGTTCGCCACGAATGTCTTCTCCGTGTTGAACCAACAGGTATTCCGCTCGGCTGATTGGATTCTTCAATACCTGGTACGCATCGTTGATTTGTGCCGCTTTTTGCACGGCTAATAAGCGGTCACGCTCAGAAGCTATCGCAAATTTATCAGGATGGAATTGGCGTTGCAGATCTCTAAACTGAGAAGAAAGAAGGCTACCATCCAGTTGAAACTGAAGTGGTAGCCCAAATAATTCGAAATGATTCATGTAAAGGTGGTCCTAAGTTTAGGCTCTTTGTTCAGAGCCTAATTTTATTCTTCGCTTACAACGCTTAACGATTCAAGCGTTTAAACATTGAAGCTCTCACCACAACCACATTCGCCTTTCGCGTTCGGGTTGTTGAATTCAAAACCTTCGTTTAGGCCTTCTTTTACATAATCAAGCTCAGTACCGTCTAGGTATACTAGGCTCTTTGGATCAATGATGACCTTAACACCTGAGTGCTCAAACACTTCGTCTTCTTCGTTGAGCTCGTCAACGAATTCCAGTACATACGCCATACCCGAACAGCCAGTAGTTTTTACTGCTAAGCGTAACCCGAGACCTTTACCACGGTTATCTAGGAAAGCTTGAACTCGGCTTGCTGCCGTATCTGTCATGGTGATGGCCATACTACAACCTTGTGTTTTATATAAATTGAGAACTCAGGTGGGAGCACAAAGGGTGCTCCCAAATATTACTTATTTTGTCGACGTGATTACGGGATTGAAGCGATTAGTGCTTCTTTTTGTAATCCGCAACAGCTGCTTTGATTGCATCTTCAGCAAGAATTGAACAGTGAACTTTCACTGGTGGCAACTCAAGCTCTTCTGCGATTTCAGAGTTTTTAATAGCAGCTGCTTCATCAATACTTTTACCTTTAACCCACTCTGTAACTAGTGAGCTAGAAGCGATTGCGCTACCGCAACCGTAAGTCTTGAATTTTGCGTCTTCAATAATACCTTCTGCAGATACTTTGATTTGCAGTTTCATTACGTCACCACAAGCCGGTGCGCCAACCATGCCGCTACCTACACTTGGGTCTTCTTTATCAAACGAACCTACGTTACGTGGGTTTTCGTAGTGATCAATTACTTTTTCGCTATATGCCATGATAGTTACCTCGAATCCTCTATTTCCGTGAGATTAGTGATGAGCCCACTCAACAGTGTTCAAATCAATCCCTTCTTTATACATATCCCATAGAGGAGACATGTCGCGTAATTTGTTTACCGCTACACGGATTTGTGCAATCGCGTAGTCGATTTCTTCTTCCGTTGTGAAACGGCCGAATGAGAAACGTACTGAGCTGTGTGCCAGTTCATCGTTTAGACCAAGAGCACGTAGAACGTATGAAGGCTCTAGGCTTGCTGATGTACATGCAGAACCCGATGATACTGCTAGGTCTTTTAGAGACATAAGCAGAGACTCACCTTCAACGAAAGCGAAGCTCACGTTTAGGTTGTGTGGTACACGTTGGTCTAAGTCGCCGTTTACGGTTACGGCTTCTAGATCTTGAACACCTTTCAATAGGCGCTCACGAAGTGCTAGTGCGTGATCGTAATCTTTCTGCATATCTTGTTTAGCAATAGCAAACGCTTCGCCCATACCCACGATTTGGTGAGTAGCAAGAGTACCAGAACGGAAACCACGTTCATGACCGCCACCGTGCATTTGCGCTTCAAGGCGAATACGTGGCTTACGACGAACGTACAAAGCGCCGATGCCTTTAGGGCCGTATGCTTTGTGTGCAGACATAGAGATAAGATCAACTTTCATCTCTTTTACGTCTAGTGGGATTTTACCCGCAGACTGCGCCGCATCAACGTGGAAGATGATCTTGCGTGCACGACATAATTCGCCGATTGCACCGATATCTTGGATTACACCAATCTCGTTGTTTACGTGCATGATAGAAACTAGAACAGTATCTTCACGCATTGCAGCTTGTAGCTTGTCTAGATCGATGATGCCGTTTGCTTCTGGCTCAAGGTATGTAACCTCAAAACCTTCACGCTCTAGTTGGCGACATGGATCAAGAACCGCTTTGTGTTCTGTTTTGCACGTGATTACGTGCTTACCTTTCTTCTCGTAAAAGTGCGCTGCACCTTTGATAGCAAGGTTATCTGACTCTGTAGCTCCTGACGTGAAAACAATCTCACGTGGGTCTGCATTTAGTAGATCGGCAATTTGCTCACGAGCATTATCTACTGATTCTTCTGCCTGCCAGCCATAACGGTGTGAACGAGACGCAGGGTTACCGAAGTTACCATCCATCGTCATACACTGAACCATCTTTTCAGCAACACGTGGATCGACTGGACATGTAGCTGAATAGTCAAAGTAAATAGGCAGTTTCATTTTCTACTCCAATGTAAAAACTGACCGCTAAGAGCGGGCATTAACACCGTGAGGTGCTGCACTAATCGTTGTAGTGCTCGTATTTTTTTGTGCAAAACCATTATTAACCGCAAGATCAATATCTTGACGATCAGAAATCTGTAAAACTTCGTTATCTTTCATTAGCTCACCGAGCGTAATGTCATTTAAGAAGCTGCTAATACGGGAGCTTAAATCACGCCATAAAGTGTGAGTTAAACAACGACTACCACCTTGGCAATCTGCTCTACCGTGACACTTAGTTGCATCGACTGATTCGTCAACTGCAGCAATCACAGTTCCGACAGCGATGTCGCCCGCTTCAGCACCTAGGCGGTAACCACCACCAGGACCACGAACACTAGCAACTAAGCCAGCTTTACGTAACTTAGAAAATAGCTGTTCTAAGTAAGATAACGAAATACCCTGTCGCTCTGAAATGTCAGCCAGAGGAACTGGGCTTTTTTGCGAATGCAGTGCTACATCTAGCATAGCTGTTACCGCATATCTTCCTTTAGATGTAAGTTTCATATCACACCGTATCCACATTGTTTATGTGGTTGGAATTTTCCCATACCCGACTAAATTGGTCAAGTATTTAGTTGACTATTTTAGTCAGGTATTCACCCCTACCTATTGCATGGGCTTTATTTGTCTTTATTACTCTTCTCAATAGAGGTCAAAATACCGCGTAGAGTATTGATCTCTTGCAGTTCTGGACGAGCTCGGCTGAATAGGCGACGTAGCTTGTTCATCACCTGACCAGGCTTGTCCTTAGAGATAAATTGGGTATCGATGATCACTTTTTCAAGGTGTTCGTAGAACATTTCTAGTTCTTCGTGACGAGGATAGTCATCTTGTTGCTGCGGCTGATATTGGCTAGCAACCATATCAAGGTGTGCCACACGAACTTCATAGCTTAGCGTTTGTACCGCCATTGCTAGGTTCAGTGAACTGTATTCAGGGTTCGCAGGGATACACACATGGTAATGACACTTTTGCAGTTCATCATTTGTTAGACCAGTACGTTCACGGCCGAAGACTAATGCTACAGGGTGTTTTTGACCTTCAACTGCAAACTTTTCACCACATTCACGCGGCTCAAGCATTGGCCATTCAAGCGTACGTGAACGCGCACTCGAACCTACCACCAAACCACAGTCTTTTACTGCTTCATCCAGTGTAGAAACAATCGTCGCATTTTCTGCGATGTCACCTGCACCCGCTGCCAGTGCTAAGGTCTGCTCGTCAACTTCACATTGAGGGTCAACAAGAACCAATTGACTCAAACCCATCACTTTCATTGCGCGAGCTGCTGATCCGATATTTCCCGAATGAGACGTACCAACCAGAACGACTTTTACATTGTCTAACATGCTATATGACACCACTTTAAAAATAATCGCGAGATATTAACACATAGCTAAGTAAAATGGTCAGACCCTTCTCGTAATGTGAATTCAAGAGTTCAAAAAACAACCACTTCCCTTTTGCAAAAAATTTGGTATACTCGCCGCCGCTTTAAACTGTTCTTTAACATCTTGTGGGAAAAACCTATGCATCCAATGCTAAACATTGCGATACGCGCTGCGCGTAAAGCTGGCAACCATATTGCTAAATCTCTAGAAACAACTGATAAGATCGAAACGTCTCTAAAAGGTAACAACGATTACGTTACTAACATTGCTCAAGAAGCTGAGTACATGATTATTGAGACAATCAAATCATCTTACCCAGAGCACAGCATTATTTCTGAAGAGTCAGGCCTAACTGAAGGTAAAGACTCTGACGTACAATGGATCGTTGACCCACTAGATGGCACCAACAACTTTGTAAAAGGTTTCCCTCACTTCTCAGTATCTATCGCTGTTCGCATGAACGGTCGTACAGAAGTTGCTTGTGTTTATGATCCAATGCTAAACGAGCTATTCACAGCTCAACGTGGCGCTGGCGCACAACTTAACAACGCTCGTATGCGTGTTACTCAACTTAAAGACCTTCAAGGTACTGTTCTTGCTACTGGTTTCCCGTTCAAGCAAAAACAACACTCTGAATCTTTCATGAAAATCATCACTGGTCTATTCGTTGACTGTGCTGACTTCCGTCGTACTGGTTCTCCAGCTCTTGACCTATGTTACCTAGCGGCTGGCCGTGTTGACGGTTACCTAGAACTAGGCCTTAAGCCATGGGATCTAGCAGCTGGCGATCTAATCGCTCGTGAAGCTGGTGCTATCATGACTGACTTTGCTGGCGGTACTGATTACATGACTTCTGGTAATGTTGTTGCTTCAAGCGCACGTGGTGTTAAGTCTATTCTTAAGCACGTTCGTGAGAACTCTAACGAAGGTATGCTGAAGTAATTCAGACCTTGCGTTAATGCTCTTAATTAAGAGCAAAATATTTTCAAAGCCTCGCGATTGCGGGGCTTTTTTGTATCTGCTCTTCGAGCTACGAGCTACGAGCTACGAGCAGGATGGCGCTTAGTTACATTGAGTGCAACTCACTTCAACGTTAAATTGCATTGAGCTCAACCACAAAATACAGATGTAAAAAAACCGCTAGTTGCCTAGCGGTTTTTTTGGTTTATCGAAACAGTTTAAGCCAAGGCTTAAGGCATCTCGTTAAACTCTTCACCTTCTTTTTCCACTTGTGGTGGCATTAGGTGTTCACGCGTGATACCCAACTTCATAGCTAGTGCTGATGCAACGTAGATAGAAGAGTAAGTACCCACTGTAATACCCAATAGAAGTGCAGTCGCGAAACCGTGAATCATAGCACCACCCTGTACAAACAGAGCGATAACCACGAACAACGTCGTACCAGAAGTAATCAAAGTACGGCTCAATGTTTGTGTGATTGAGCTGTTCAATACTTCAGGCGCTTCGCCTTTACGCATCTTACGGAAGTTCTCACGAATACGGTCAAATACCACTATGGTATCGTTGAGGGAGTAACCGACCACCGTCAGCAAGGCTGCCACGATAGTAAGGTCTACTTCAATTTGCATTAGAGAGAACACACCTAGTGTGATGATAACGTCGTGCGCTAGGGCTAATACAGCACCTGCAGCTAATCGCCATTCAAATCGTACTGATACGTAGATCAAGATACAGATCAGAGAAACTAAGATCGCAAGACCACCAGCTTCTGTTAGTTCATCACCCACGTTTGGACCAACGAACTCGATACGACGCATCTCAACTTGTTCACCAGTACCATCTTTAATCGCAGACAGGATTTGGTTACCAAGCGTTTCGCCCGCAACACCGTCACGTGGACGTAGACGAACCATTACCTCACGCGCAGAACCAAAGTTCTGAACCGTAGCATCACCAAAGCCTTCAGCTTCTAGTGCACTTCGGATATCGGGTAGGTTTGCTGGTTCCTCAAAACCCACTTCAATCAGAGTACCGCCGGTAAAATCTAGACCCCAGTTCAACGATTTCGTTGTTAGGGTGAAGATAGCCGTACCAATCATCAAGATAGAGAATACAAAGGCAACCTTTGACCAACGCATAAAGTCGATCATTTTTTCTGCTTTTAGAATCTGAAACATATTAATTCCTAGCCTTAGATCGACAGTTTCTTAACACGTTTACCGCCATACATCAGGTTCACGATACAACGTGTTCCGATAATAGCTGTAAACATTGAAGTCAAGATACCGATTGATAACGTTACCGCGAAGCCTTTAATCGCACCTGTACCGACAGCAAATAGAATGATTGCTGTTAATAGTGTGGTGATGTTGGCATCGGCGATTGTGCTAAATGCGTTTGCATAACCTTGGTGAATCGCTTGTTGTGGACTGCGTCCATCTCGAAGTTCTTCACGTATACGCTCAAAGATAAGAACGTTGGCATCGACTGCCATTCCGACCGTCAATACGATACCGGCAATACCTGGTAGCGTCATTGTCGCGCCAGGAATCATCGACATCACACCAATAATCAACACCAAGTTAGCCATCAGAGCGACATTCGCAATCAAACCGAAAGTACGGTAGTAAAGCAGTGTAAATAGCATTACTGCAGCCATACCCCAAACCATCGCCATGATACCCATATCGATGTTTTGTTGACCCATAGATGGACCAATCGTACGTTCTTCTACAATCGAGATAGGAGCAATCAATGCACCAGCACGTAGTAGAAGTGCCAAGTTATGAGCTTCAGCCGTTGAGTCGATACCTGTAATACGGAAGTTACGGCCAAGTGCAGATTGAATCGTCGCTTGGTTAATCACTTCTTCGTGCTTACTTAGGATCACTCGGCCTTCAGGTGTTTTACGACCGCTGTCTTTGTACTCTGCAAATACGGTTGCCATTAGCTTACCGATATTTTGACGAGAGAACGTAGACATCTTGCTACCACCTTCGCTATCTAGCGAGATGTTAACTTGTGGGCGACCATATTCATCAACACTTGAGCTTGCATCTGTAATGCTAGAACCGCCTAAGATAACGCGCTTCTTAAGTACTACAGGGCGACCATCACGGTCTTGCTTGATTTCACTACCAGCAGGAGCACGACCAGCAGCTGCAGCGGCCAAATCGGCACTGCTGTCTACTTCACGGAATTCAAGAGTCGCGGTTGCGCCTAAAATTTCTTTAGCACGAGCCGTGTCTTGAACACCTGGCAATTCCACTACGATACGGCTAGCACCTTGGCGTTGAACCAAAGGCTCAGCAACACCAAGTTCGTTAACACGGTTACGTAGAATGGTAATGTTTTGCTCTACCGCGTAGTTGCGGATTTCTTGAAGGCGAGTTTCAGTGAAGTTAGCAATCAAAGAGAAACGACCGTTAGATTCTGAATCTACGAACGTCATATCTTGGTGCTTAGATTGCAGTAGCGATTTCGCTTCAGCAAGCTGTTCTTCGTTACGCAGAATCACTTCCACGGCATCTTTACCCGATGGGCGAATAGCACGGTAACGGATTTTTTCTTCACGAAGTTCGCTACGGAACGCTTCTTCTTGTTGGCCAACGAGCTTTTCCATTGCAGCGTCCATATCCACTTCCATTAAGAAGTGAACACCACCACGCAGGTCAAGACCCAGTTTCATTGGTGCAGCACCAATGGACTCGAGCCAATCAGGAGTTGAAGCAGCTAGGTTTAAAGCAACGATAACGTCATCGCCTAGTGCTTCTGTGATGATATCACGGGCACTGATTTGCGTATCTGTATCGTTAAAGCGAACAAGAATGGAACCGTTCTCTAGAGCAACGGATTTAGTAGAAAGGCTCTTTGCTTCAAGAGCGTCGGTGACAGCATCCAGCGTAGACAGATCTACAGAGGCGCCGCGCGCCCCTGTAACTTGAACTGCCGGATCTTCACCGTATATATTTGGAAGTGCGTACAACGCAGCGATAGCGATGGCAAACATCACCATCAAATACTTCCATAACGGATAACGGTTTAGCACAGCGAGGATCCTCTAGCTGTTTATAGAGATTTCAGAGTACCTTTTGGTAGCACTGCTGTAACGAAGTCTTTCTTGATAACAACTTCGTTGTTTGCGTTCAGTTCGATAGCAACGTAGTCGCTGTCTTCTGCAATCTTAGTAATCTTACCAATCAGACCGCCGCTCGTTAGAACTTCATCGCCTTTGCCCATAGAAGACATAAGGTTCTTATGCTCTTTTACGCGCTTAGCTTGTGGACGGTAGATCATGAAGTAGAAGATCACAGCGAACATACCTAGCATGATAAGCATTTCGAAACCGCCGCCTGCTGGTGCACCTTCTGCGGCTGCGTGAGCTTGAGAAATAAACATTAAAAACATCCTCTATTATATTTTAGTAATTGTTTGTCTAATTGGGTTGCATCCCTTTATTTTCAAGCCCCATCACTCGGAAGAGAGATAGGGCTCGCAAAAAAGAAATACTAAGATTCTTTACCTAGTGGTGGCACTTCACGCCCCATTCTTGCGTAGAACTCAGCAACGAACTCTTCAAAACGGTCTTCATCAATAGATTGACGAATGTCTGACATGATTCGTTGGTAGAAACGCAGGTTATGGATAGTGTTTAGTCTTGCACCTAGGATTTCATTACAGCGATCCAAATGATGTAAGTAAGACTTACTGTAGTTCTTACAAGTGTAACAGTCACAATCTGAATCTAGTGGTGTTGTATCGGTTTTATGCTTCGCATTACGGATCTTGATCACACCTTCAGTCACAAACAAGTGGCCGTTACGTGCATTTCGTGTTGGCATAACACAGTCAAACATGTCGATACCACGACGAACACCTTCAACTAAGTCTTCAGGTTTGCCTACGCCCATCAGGTAACGTGGCTTATCTTCAGGCAGTTGAGGACATGTGTGCTCAAGAATACGGTGCATGTCTTCTTTTGGTTCGCCTACTGCTAGGCCGCCAACAGCGTAACCATCAAAACCAATTTCTGTTAGGCCTTTAACTGATACATCACGAAGGTCTTCGTATACGCCACCTTGAACGATACCGAACAGTGAGTTCGGGTTTTCTTGCTTATCAAAGTGATTGCGTGAACGCTGAGCCCAACGAAGAGACATCTCCATTGAGTCTTTAGCTTCTTTATGCGTCGCAGGATAAGGCGTACATTCGTCAAAGATCATTACGATGTCTGAACCTAGATCCTTTTGGATTTCCATCGACTTTTCAGCGTCCATGAAGATCTTGTCACCGTTTACAGGGTTGCGGAAGTGAACACCCTCTTCAGTAATTTTACGCGTAGCACCTAGGCTGAATACTTGGAAACCGCCTGAATCAGTCAGAATCGGGCCTTTCCAGTTCATGAAATCGTGCAAGTCACCGTGCAGTTTCATGATTTCTTGACCAGGGCGTAACCATAGGTGGAACGTATTACCTAGTAGGATTTCAGCACCGGTGTCTTTCACTTCTTCAGGAGTCATACCTTTAACCGTACCGTAAGTACCTACTGGCATGAATGCTGGTGTTTCAACGCTACCACGTTCAAACTGAAGTTGACCACGACGTGCGCCGCTGTTTGTTTTTTTAAGTTCGTATTTTAATTTCACGAAGCCTCCAATATGCCAGAGAAACAATCTGACTGATAATTCAGAACCTGAAGCTAAACATAAGTTCAATCTAGCGAGTTCTATGAGGAGCGGTCGCATATTCCTTGCGAGAGATTAGACAGTGACCTGCCCGACTCCTAGCCTACTGCTAGCACCCGTAAATATTTTGTATCCATTGGTGAGTCTATTAGCTCACCAAGCTTTAAGCTCTAAGATCAAAGCTTTAAATTATGCTGTTTTCTTATTGATGAACATGGCATCGCCGTAGCTGAAGAAACGATATTCGCTCTTCACTGCGTGATCGTATGCGCCCATCACATTGTCATAACCAGCAAATGCACTCACCAACATAATCAATGTTGATTCTGGTAAGTGGAAATTGGTAATCAAGCAATCCACTAACTGATATTCATAGCCAGGGAAGATGAAGATTTCTGTATCACCAAAGAAAGGAACAAGCTCAGTGCCTTTTTTCAGTGCATCTTGCGCTGCACTTTCTAGTGAGCGTACTGATGTTGTACCAACGGCAATGATACGTCCGCCACGTGCTTTTGCAGCAGCTACGGCGTCAACCACTTCTTGCGGTACTTCAACGTACTCTGCATGCATGTGGTGATCATTGATGTTGTCTACTTTAACGGGCTGGAATGTGCCAGCACCAACGTGAAGTGTCACGTAAGCAAACTCAACACCTTTTTCTTTCATGCCAGCCATTAACTTGTCATCAAAATGAAGGCCAGCTGTTGGCGCAGCAACTGCACCCGGCTTTTCATTATAGACAGTCTGGTAGCGCTCTTTATCGGCGTCTTCATCTGGACGATCGATATAAGGCGGTAATGGCATGTGACCGACGTTGTTTAAAATATCTAAAACGCTTTGATCGGATGTGAAATGGATTTCAAATAACGCATCATGACGCGCCACCATTTCAGCTTCATATTCATCGTTCTCACCAAGGAACAACTTAGTGCCCGGCTTTGGTGATTTAGAACAACGAACATGCGCCAGAATGCTTTTCTCATCTAACATACGCTCAACAAGCACTTCAAGCTTACCGCCTGATGCCTTGCGACCGAATACGCGAGCAGGAATAACACGAGTGTTATTGAAAACGACAAGATCACCTGGTTCAACCAAGTCTAAAACGTCTTTAAACGAACCATCAGCTAGGTTGCCATTATTACCGTCTAATTTAAGTAGTCGGCTTGCTGTACGCTCTTCTTGAGGGTAGCGAGCAATAAGTTCATCTGGTAGGTCAAAGTGAAAATCTGAAACTTGCATGTGTCTAATCTTGTCTTAGTTGATGAGGTTTGTATCGTTGACGAATCATAAATCGCTGCCGCTAATACACCGTTACCGTAAGGAAATAGCTACCGTAAACAGATCGCAGGCGCGACTAAAAATTTCGCAGTGGGCTAGTATAGGCACACGAGCCGCAATAGCAAGGTTTACAGCAATGGATTATTGTAAAGAGGCGTAAAAGAATGCTACCGATTAACCTCTTAAATTTCGAGAATTAGTTGCATAAAACTCCCCCAAAAATGCGTCAGCTCTCAGTTATTTTTCGGATAAAAAACTATAGTAATAGCAACAAATTAAAAAATAAGGAGGTTCGTATGATCAAGGTTGAAGATATGATGACTCGCAACCCTCATACTCTATTGCGCTCACATTCACTGGCCGATGCAAAGCACATGATGGAAGCGCTTGATATCCGCCATATTCCGGTCGTTGATGCCGACAGAAAACTACTCGGTGTCGTCACACAGCGAGACGTTCTAGCCGCTCAAGAATCCAGTCTACAAAATATCCCACAAGCTCAATCTTTTACTCTTGCTACTCCCCTCAACGACATCATGCATAAAAGTGTTATGTCGGTTGAACCACGTGCAGGGTTAAAAGAGTCGGCTATCTATATGCAGAAACACAAAGTGGGCTGTTTACCTGTCGTAGAAAACTACGAATTAGTAGGGATAATTACTGACAGTGATTTCGTCACGATAGCGATTAACTTATTAGAGCTACAAGAGGAAGTAGAACCGGAAGAAGTAGAAGGTTAATCAAGGTTGTTTTACCCGCTCCCCCCTAGAGCCTTTCAATCCAAGGCTCTTTACATGCCCCAACTCTCACATATTCACTGTGAAACTCACTACAGCCCTCATTTCTTCTTAGAGACCAGTTCCAAAGTTCAAGCCTCTCAATAAACCGACCTCACTTATTGTTCTTATATATGAGAATGTAAGGCTCTAATTAGATTTATTGATATATCTATCGTTTGGATAGTGTGAAAATTTGTTAACAATAAAAACAAACTGCCTTTCTGGGAATGATACTTATGAGTTTAAAGAAATTGCTGTCCTTGGGTTTTGGCGTAATTCTTGCGCTAATTTTGGTTATTTCAATCGTTGCTTCATTGCGCTTTTATCAATCGAGTGATGGGTTTAATACCTATCGTTCCCTAGCATTAACAAGCGTATCCACAGGGCGAATCCAAGCCAACATATTGGAAGCTCGTTTATCTGCATTAAAATATATAAAGAACCCTGTTGCATCGCATGCTTCAGAACTGGACAAGCGCATCACTACATCAATTCAATTGATCGACGAAGTGTTAGACGCTCATCTTGACGACCTCCATAAAAATGAGTTTTTAGCGATAGAAAAGCAACTTAAGCAGTACAACCAAGGGTTTAGTCAGGTTGTTCAACTGGTCAATACTAGAAACAACTTAGTGAAAGAGAGCTTAGATCCATCAGGTTTAAAGATGCGACAAGCAGTGACTAACTTGATGACACAAGCTTCTGCTGAAGAGGATTTAGAAGTTGCTGTTAGTTCAGGACAACTTCAACAACACGTGTTGCTATCAAGGTTGTATGCTTCTAAATTTCTCACCAGTAACAAAACAGAAGATGCTCAGCGAGCAGAAAAAGAATTTGCATCCGCAGCGTTGCTTGTAGAAACAATAGAATCTCAACTAATGTCGAACGAGCAAATTCGATACTTAGCTGATTTTAATAATGCCTTTAAAACCTACCGAGTCACTTTTTCAGAAGTTGTTAACACGATAAAGGAACGAAACCGCATAGTTTCTGACACTCTTGATGTTGCTGGTAGCAATGCGGCGAAAACAATTGAAGAAATAAAGCTATCGACCAAGTCAAAGCAAGACTCTGTCGGACCAAACATGGTTGAACGATTTTCAAATGCTCAATTTATCTTAGGCGCACTTTCAATCATTGTTATTGCTATCGCCCTTGGTATTGCAATCTCAATTTACCGAAGTGTATGGAAAGTGGTAGGGGGTGAGCCTAGCGAAATTCAATCAATTGTCGAAGAAGTTGCTTCAGGCGATCTTTCAAAACAGATTCCAGTAACAGGGAAAGAAACGGGTATATACGCCAACATTTTAGAAATGCGCCAAGAACTACGTCGCATCATCGATGGATTCCACCAAATTTCAGACAATGTTTCAGCAGCTTCAGTTGAGTTAACAGCCGTAATGAGCCAAACCGAGGGGAACGCTCAACAAGAACTGAGTCAAATGGAACAAATAGCAACAGCCATCAATGAGCTTTCTAGCACTGCGAATGAAGTCAGCCACAACGCTGCTAGTGCTGAGAACGCAGCAACTGGTGCAACTTCCAACGTCAAAGAGGGAGGAGTTTCACTCGATGCATCTGATGATATCTCTCGCAAGGTTGAAGACTCAATCGAAGAAACATCAAACATCGTCAATCAACTGCAAGAGTACTCGGTAGAGATCGGGACTGTTATTGAAGTGATCAACTCGATTTCCGAACAGACGAATTTGCTTGCGTTAAATGCGGCAATTGAAGCAGCACGAGCTGGTGAGCAAGGGCGTGGGTTTGCTGTCGTTGCTGATGAAGTTCGCTCTCTGGCGGCTAAAACACAACAATCAACTGTCGATATTCAAGAGATAATCTCTCGACTTCAAGCGCAAGCGAAAGATGCCAATCAATTCATGCAATCTAACCTATCGCTAGCCGTAGAGTCGCGTCATTACAGCGAACAGCTAAGAACTGCATTTGCATCAATCACTGAATCCGTTGGCCTGATTTCAGATATGAATACACAAGTAGCGACAGCATCTGAAGAGCAATCAGGAGTCACACAGGATATTTCACAAAATGTATCTTTGACCTTTGATATCGTTCACCAGAATGTATCAGGCATTGAGCAGAGCAAACAGGCAAGTGAAGAACTCTCTTCATTAGCCGTTAAGCAAAAAGACTTACTGAGTTTTTTCAAAATCTAATGCTATAGATAACTTTCCAACGCCACAGTTTGTGGCGTTTTTTATTTCACATATAAGATAAAGCATAAAAAGCCTCATAAAACTATGAGGCTCACGTTAGATTATCTTAAAAGGATAAGCGGTCCAGTGCCTCCTCCGCCGCATGTCTCTGCATTTCGTGAGTAGTATCGGTGCTTAATAATAAGCTCGATATCATCCAAACCTTCAAGGTCTACTATCTCACCGTATCGGTCACCCAACTTCACTGACAACCTCCAACCTGAAGCCGCGACACTTCTCTCTTTAAAGGCATAGGTTGGATTCAACAACGCTGATTGACTCTCTTCGTCTGTCATGATGTTGGCCTTCATTTGCTGACGATAGCTATCTTTTGCGAAGAAGTTACCATTCGACACATCCCAGAAACGCGTTGAGTACGACACCAGTTCATCTTTGATGCCCGTTTCATCATCGGTTAACGACCCCGGGATACGACTGCGCATGTAGTTGTTGCCCCCGTATGTCAAGTAAGCAGGGGTAATCTCTTCACCAGAGATGTCCATACTCACCTGCAAGTTAATACCAATGCCATCCAACTTATCCAAATAAGTGCCGGCATCCGCTAAACAAGTTAGGTCACCATTGTCTGCAACGACTGGTCCTTGGAAGAAGTTCGAGCGTGGTAGCTCTTTCACGGTACTGAACTCTACCGTTAACCATTGGTCTTGGCCGATACGTTGAGTCAGTTGGGCTAATTTGGCTTTAAACGCTTCATCCGCTGTCAACATATCACCGCTGCCATCCAAAGCCGGGTACCACATCGTTTTGCCTCGAAGCTTATCCACATAACCGAAGATGTGCTTTTTAACAGACAGAGTATCCGTCGCCTCTTGGCTGCTTCTTAGATTACGAATGTCATCAAAACGCTGTAATTCCTTAAAGTATTCAATCAGCTGTGGGATATTTTGAATTTTAAACACCGACGCGCGATTAAACCCTTGCTCTGGGGCGATAAAGGCTTCTTGCCACTTGTACTCTAGCGCTTGAACGGCATAAAACATCCACTCTTGCAGCTCTGCAAAGGCCAACTCGGCGTTCAATGCTTCTTTTGTCAGTACGCTATAATGCACTGGGTTAGCATAGTAACGGTCTGCCTGTTGTTGCTGATTTTCGCCCAGCTGCGCAATCAGTCGCTCGGCTTCCGCACTGAACCCTGCTAACCTTTCAACTTCATAAGCCAGGTAGCTCATCGACTTCGCAATGTCCACTTCTGCCGCTTTTAGCTCTAACATGAGCGCTTTGATGCGCGCCTTAGAATTCACGTCAAGTAACCCGCGCTCAAGGCCTCGGATAGTTGCACGCTCTAACACCGCCAAGATTTGTGTGTACTTGATAGCGTCATCACGCGGCACGTCTTTCAGGTCCTCTTTTAAGCTGGCCAGCGCTGCTTGCACCAATGACAAATCTACGTTGCCCGTTTCGTTAACAAAGTTATCCAGAGTATCTAAATCTTCCTGTTTCAATAACTCATTAATATCAACAGTGACTTTGCTTGACGATGAACCATCGCGCTCCGCATCTCGTTTCGCTTCAAGCAACTGACTCAACGACAACTCATTCTGACCAAACTGCACCATGATTTTATCAATCGCATCATGAATTTGCTTCTCTTGCTCAAGGCGCTCCATCTCAATGGTGATATTGCCTGTGATGGTCTGCCGTGCTTTCTGTGCTCGCTCAACGCCCAGCTTCGCCGCTTTAATGCTTTGTTGCTGTTGGGCAATTAAGCTACCTTTCCTCTGCGCTTCTGTCTGGCTCGCACACAGGTTGTCGCCTTGTCCCACAGTACAACCCAGCACTTTAAACAGCTGGTTATTCAGCGCTTGCTGCTCGTTGGTGAAGGTCTGTCTGAACTGGTCACGTTGGTAACGGTAGTTCGC
This sequence comes from Vibrio sp. QJM3NY_15, assembly GCF_057785995.1. Taxonomy (NCBI): domain Bacteria; kingdom Pseudomonadati; phylum Pseudomonadota; class Gammaproteobacteria; order Vibrionales; family Vibrionaceae; genus Vibrio; species Vibrio sp. QJM3NY_15. Next base: position 641,775 of record NZ_CM173517.1, on the reverse strand, counting down.
TGTCGCGTTTTTCGCCTCTTGCAGCGCTTTTTCTGCCGATGGTACGACGTCATACGCGCTGCCTTTGAGTAACATTTTAATCGCATCAAACGAGTCATAAACGGTGTGGTCTTTGTCTTTATACCCTTGCAGGAACAGGACAAAATCATCCGGAAGCCCTAGGTAGTTACCCTCGCCTTTTAACCACTGAATCACCGAGCCCAGTTTCATCGCAAGGCTATTCAGCTTCGCCTGCTCTGCTACCAGCATTGCGCTCACTTGCGCATCGCTGCCTAATAACAGCTCAAGCTGCGTGGCTTTCAATGTCACACTGTTGAGCAGAGTTTGCGCCTCTACCGCTAACGCTTGCATTGTATCGGTATTCGCGTACACCGCTTTGAGCTTACTCAGGTGTACTTGCTGCTCTAGTAGGGTGCTCATCATTTGATACACCAGCAGAGCATCCTTGTACCCCACCACCAAGGCTTCGTCTTCATAAATAGGGATGTATAACCCTTGAGCATTGAGATATCGCGCACTGTGTAAATCACGCTGCGGTAACTGTGCCGCATACGCTTGTGGGTGATTGTCGATAAGCGACCAATATTCATTCAGGCTACGCTCTAAAATATCAACGGCGTTCTGGCGATGCTGTTCAAGAATAACCGCTGAAAACGTATCATCACTTATCCAATAAATTCTGGCTTGGTCAATCGAACGATTAGCTAAAATAAATTCGGCAGCCGCGCGGTCGTAGTAGATATCAAGTAGTATCTCTTTAAGGTAAGTTAAATCAGGCTGCAGTGCTGCAAAGCCTTCCACCACCTCAAGGGTATTGTCGGCTGTCGATTTGTCTTCACTGGCCCATAGCTTCGAAAAATCTTGGCTCAGCCCCTCAAAGCTCATCGCAGACACAATCTCGCCTAATTCTGGATCTAAGGCAAACATGCTATCCAGGTATCGAAATGCAGCTGACTGTTGTTGTTCAGTGTCATTAGAATAACGCGGATACAAGGTTGCCATTGTTTCTTCAATAGGTGAGTGGCGTAGCGGTGAAACCACACAACGACCGTTGTTAAGGCTACCTCTAGAACAAAATTGTTCGACGGGTTGTGTCATTCTTTTTTCACAAATAGCTCTTTTCTTACTCTTAAAACGGTATCCAGAAGGGCAAGCTGGAACCCTGTTCGTACACCTAGTATTAGGAAATCTACCACCTCCCCACATTCCTCCAGGGCACTCAGATCCCGCTCGTGTAGACAATATTTTAGTACAACTTTGCTTATTAGAGTTCATGCTATAATCCGCATCATAACACCTTAAAGATGCGGCTTTTAAACAACTCATGCCTTGTTTATCAAACCCAGACGGACAAGTATGGTAAACAAACTCCTCACCAAATGGATAAGGTGCATTATTATTGGCGGCCTGAGCCCCCCCTGATGGTATTATTAAGAGCGTAAAAAGCCCTACCAAACTGCGTTTAATATAATTCATAATTATTCTTTTATTTATTGATTATTGATTATTGATTATTGATTATTGGAACAATAAAGACAAAACCACGACTCTGACATATCTTAAACTTATCTTATGTATATCCTCCCCTGTCCATCCCCCTACAAAAACATCACTAAAAAACCTGTCAAATAACAAAAAACTCAATACAAAAAGCCCCTTTTAAATAACAAGAAACACAATAACAAAAACAAGTTTCATATTAATTATGGATATTACACCACAACGAATATACAATCATTATGTTTTATAAATTCACTAAAAATAAAACCACCCTAAGGATCAGCATCAAAAACAGCTGACTTGATCGCATATTTTTCTAGCTTGGCTTAGCAACAGATGAATCAATCTCAATGCACGCTAAAGAACGGAACCACTCAAGCATAGTAACTTACTGACGGTTCCTAAAATTCTTAAAAAACGCCAGAAAACAATACTTATTCAGTATACAACTCACACTTTATATGCAACTACTTGTATATAAAGTTGATGGAATTTATATTTCCCTGACTTTTATAAACTCAGAGATATAAATGAAAATTTTAGCCTATTCGATAGGAATGGTGTTGGCTGGTTTAACGACTTGCGCTCTCGCCAATGAACCAAGTGCGGTATCACCTACTGTTATTTCTTTGCCAACCGGCCCCGGAACGATACAAGGGCTTGGAGAGGGATTTAATACCCAATTAAACACGGGTACTAGCCAAGACAAACTGAATTTTAGCTTACCAACGGGCCGTAACCAGATGACGCCTGAATTGTCGATTACTTACGACAGTGGTTATGGCAATGGTTTGGTCGGCATTGGGCGACGCTTGAGCATGCCTTATATACAACGTCAAACCGTGGATGGCCTGCCAAGTTACGACGCTAGCAACCCCGATGTTTTTGTGAATCATGAAGGGCAAGAGCTCGTTCATATTGGAAACAATGAATACCGCGCCAAAATTGAAGGGCAATTTGTAAAATACCAAAAATTACCTGATGGCTGGCGAATGACTTTAGCCAATGGCAGTGTCTGGTTATTAGGACAAAACAGTAACGCACAACACCATGACAAAAGTGGAAACAAGGTTTTTCAGTGGTTTATCGAGAGCATGACCGATACTCATGGTAACCGAATTAATTACCACTATGACTCACTTGATAGCAGCCAAGCGGTATACTTAACGCAAATTGACTACAATGACGGCGCGAGTGTGGTTGAGCTGTCTTATGAACCAAGACCCGACCCCATCGTTTCTTACTTACCAACGTATGAATTGACCAAAGCGCTCCGCTTAAAAAAGATAGCCACTTTTAACAAGCAAAATCCGGTCATGTCTTATCAATTTGACTACGAGGCAGCTTCAGATTGGCAGACTCTATCTCGCTTATCACAAGTATCAAAAGTCGCGGCTAACGGACAAGATAGCGCCCCTCCAACCCGCTTCCAGTATACCAACTTTGACCCAACGCTCGCGGCGTCGCATTACGTTCCTTCCGCTAAGTTGTTTCCTTTAAAGAGCCCAGATGTTGATTTTATTGATATCAATGCTGATGGTTTACCCGATGTTATTAACACGGGCTTTTCACCTCATCGCTATGCACTTAACCAAGGCAAAAACCCACAGGGGGAAGTTCAATTCTCTAAAATGGTGAAAATGAGCAGCCACTCTAGAAATAAACTCTCCAGCCAATATGTTAAATGGGGGGACTTAAACGGTGACGGCAAAATCAATATGCTGAATGCGATCCGACGCAACAGTTATGTTTATGGATTAGATGAAAACTACAATTGGCAACAACAGGGCAATTTAGGCAATCAAACATTATCGATTAATAGCCCTAACGCTCGATTAATTGACATTAACCATGACAGATTAGCCGATGTCTTTGTGACCAACAGTAATTCAAGAAATGGCGTTTTTGAACATACAGTTGCGATAAATAACGGGAACGGTTGGGATACGCCTATCAGCATGCCAATGCCCGAACTCAGTGTTGGGGTTCCACTGGCAAAATCGACCTCTCATATGGCCGATATGAACGGTGATGGACTCAACGACTTAGTTCACATGGATCAAAAGTCGATGTATTTTTTCGCTGGCAAAGGCACAGGCGGCTATTCAGAAGCCATTCATGTCGATAATATTCGCGAAACTGCGAAAAGTATTCACAACACAGATAAAGTTCAGTTTGCCGATTTAAACCATGATGGTCTCGCTGATCTTGTTTACTTTAATGGGTTCAAAGTTACTGTGTGGCCAAGTAAAGGCCAATCAGGGCCTAAAGGAACATTAGCTTTCGGCCGCCCGATCACGTTCACGCACCCCGATAAATTCGCCCCTTCTAAAACCAAATTGGCCGATATTGATGGCAATGGTGTTGTCGACATCGTGTGGTTTCGTTCTGGCAAATATGAAAAGTCGTTTACCTATTTATCCATCATTCCGGGAGATTTACCCAACCAATTGCTCTCTGTCGATAACGGCATAGGGCAAACGTCAAGCATTCAATACGCGACCGTGGCTTCTGAGATGTTGCGTGATGAAAAACAAAATACCCCATGGCAACATACCCTGCCTATGGCTATGCAAGTCGTGAAATCAGTCACCACGGAAGACGCCAGTCGCCCCGGCCAAGCATCGATAAAAAGTTATCAATACCGTGACGGTTTTTACTTTGCAAAAGAGCGTAAATTTGTTGGATTTAGCGAAGCAACACAACGCGATTTCGCCTCCAAATCAGCACCGGAAAGTAAAACTCACTACACTTTTTTATTAGGTCTTAATGACGAATCATTGCGCGGAAAGATATCGAAAATAGAAAAAATGGATGCGGAAGGACGTCTTTTTTGGCAAGAGACATATCAGTGGTCATCAAAGCGTTTATTTGACAGTTTCGACGATGACAAATTCGTCTCATTTGCAAGTAAAACACGCCAAGAGAAAACGCTGATTGAACAAGGGCGTGGAAACCCTATCACTCTTGCTTGGGATTACGCATATGATGATTTTGGTAACTTAATTCTTAAACGCGAACATGGCCGCCTAGACGGTCGCTTTCAAGATCAGCGTGAAACCCATTGGCGCTACAGTGCCGAAAATGCAACGTCATTGGCCAACTGGCAATTACATCTTCCCATTGAAAAAACCATCACCAATGCACAGGGTAAACTGGTTGCGAAAACTCAATGGTTTTATGACGATGAAAGCTTTAGTGGTGGCAACCTAGGCGCCGTGTCAACGGGTAACCTAACCGCGACGAAAAAATGGATTTCACCAAGTAAGAATAACCAAACTATTTTTAGTCAGCGTTCACACTACGACTCTTACGGTAACGCGACAGAATTCTTTGGCCCTCTTTATGGCGAGCAACCTGGACATAAGGTTAGCGTAACTTATCAAGAGGGAATATACCCAATAAAAGAGAGGCTACATTTGGGGGGCCAGAGCCTGGTTGCCAGTGCGAGTTACGACTCTTCATTGGGCGTGATGACTCAATTTGAGGATTTTAACCAACAGCAAACTCACATACAGTATGACGGCCTTGGTCGAGTCACTGATATCATTGCTCCGGGTGACAGCACTAGTGCGCCAACTCAATCGTTTGAATATCATTACCAGCAAAATTTTGATGGCGTCATGGTTAACTGGATCCGCAGTTTACAGCGCCTTGAAAAAGATGGCCGCCATATTGAACGCCGCCAGTATTATGATGGTGGTGGGCGTAATCTAATGAACGTAAGCCAAACGGAACAAGGCCCACGAGTCAGTTTGAAGAATAATTTCGATAGCCGTGGATTACTGGCCAGTGAAAGTATGCCCTATTTTTCGGCGAGTATGGCTTTTCATTCAGGGACGGGGTCACAAGTCATTCGAAACAAATACGACGCGACCAACCGTACAATCAGTAAATACCTACCAGCCACTGACTCGCAAGGTGAAACATTTACTTATAACGAGTACTTGCCTCTTAAGTCATGGGTACAAGATACCGCACAAACGGTTATCGGAGGCCAACACAGCGGAGCCGGTAAATGGTTAATATTTGATGGTCTTGGTCAACTACGAGAGGTAAAAGAGTACGTTGGTGTTGATGTCAATGGTGAGCAAAGCACTCTGCAAGATTGGACCACCCAGTATGAATATGATGCGCTCGATAACTTTACCCGTTTAACCGATGCGTTTGGCAATACCCGTACTATGCTTTATGACGGTTTAAGTCGCCAAACGTATCGAGACGACCCAAACCGTGGACAAGCGTGGTTTAACTATGATGCTGCGAGTAATTTAGTTGGTACCATAGAATCACGAGGCATGGCACACACTTACCTTTATGATGGCCTTAGCCGACAACTTGAAGAGCGCTTCTATCAAGACCAAACCGCTATCCCAGCAACAGGTTTTCACTCGCTTATTCTCGATCCAACCAAGGGCCGTATCTCTAAGCAGTACCAATATGATAATAACCAAGATAAACAGCTCCATCATTTGAAAGGCCGACTTGCACAAGTTATCGATGAAGCAGGGAGCAGTTGGTTTGGTTACGATCAAAACGGTCGTCGTACTGTTGAAAAACGCCAAATCAAAGCCTTTGGTCAACAATCGGATATTTATACAACTAAGCGAGCGTTTAATAGCGCCGGTAAACTAACACAACTGACTTACCCAGACAGTTCTCATCTTGACTACCAATACGGTCAAGGCGGTGAATTATTGGCGATGGGTAACATTGTCAACAACATTTCCTATAGTGCCTCTGCGCAATTGAGCCATGTTCAATATGGTAATGGCATGCAAAGTGATTATGAATACGATGCGTTGAACCGGCTTAAGAGCCGAGAAACCACTCGTCATTCGGACAGAACACGCCTTCAGTCACTCAATTATCAGTATGATGAGGTATCGAACTTACTCGGCATCACCGACCAACGAACAGAGCAAGATAAAAAGACCATTGCCAAAGAGCTAGGGATCGAGAATCAATATTCTGAGCTCGACCAAACGCGTTTTTATGACTACGACGATTGGTATCGAATTGCACTCGAGCAAAATAAATTAAAACTCACTCAATACCGTTTTGATCCTATTGGTAACCTTATTGCCAAGAACACCAACGATCCAATCCTAGGTGACAACAACTTAACCTTACGCTACGGTGGAAACACAGGCAAAGGAGAAGATAAACGCTATAACCGACAAGGGTTGCGCACAACCGATACAGCAGGTCCACAAGCGCTCACCCATGCTGACGTAGGTATTAGTTATGATGCGGTAGGTAATCAGCTGCGTTCAGGGGATCAACAATTTCAGTGGGATCATGCGAACCGCTTGAAACAAGTCGAAAACCCGAAAAACCAAGCAAAATACGCCTATGACCATAACAACAAGCGACGCCTCAAGGTGGTTAAAGACAGTAAAGGAAAGGTCACAACAACTTGGTATATCAGTGATGATGCTGAGATTCGTGAAGGTAAGCTGATCAAGTTTGCTCGTTTAGGCAGCCACCGTGTGGCCAAGACAAGCAAAGGTGATGACACCTTCACTCCAGAAGTTTACTATATTAAACAGCACCTTGGTTCAACAGAACTGACTGTGGACAATTCAGCTCAAGTCATTAATGCGTTCAATTACGAACCATTTGGTGATGTGGAAGCTCAGTTTGGTCAATCCGATAAAACGGTTTATCGTTTTACCGATAAAGAACAAGACAAAGAATCTGGACTTGGTTATTTCTCGCAACGCTATATGAACCATAGCTACGGGCAATTCATCACCCCCGACCCTATGTTTGCAAGAGAGGCCCGATTCACGGACCCTCAACGCTGGTCACCTTACGCCTATGGGCGAGGCAACCCGCTGAGGTATAGCGATCCTACAGGGGAGTTTCCTCAAATAGTAGGAGCTGTAATGATTGGGGGAGCCGTCGGAGCCATTACTAATACTGCAGGTCATATGTTAACTAGTCGTGACTGGTCACTAGACACACTGCAGGAAAAAGCGTTGGAAGGCGCGGCTTGGGGAGCATTGGGAACATTGACTGGCGGGGTTGGGTTAGCCAAAAACCCTATAGCTAACAATATGATTAGTTGTGGAGGAGCTATGGTACAGGAGTTTGTATCAACAAAAGTGAAAGATAACTATGATGCCAAATATGCACAGGCCTGCATAAATTCAGTTGCCGGCAACTTCGCTAGTAAAAATTTAATGGTCGCAGAAAAACAAGTGTTGAACCCCTATGGTCGACATCCAGTGAACAAAAACCTACCTGACAACCTGAAAAAACATGTTAGTCAAGGTCTTCCTGATAACGAAGTTCCTTTTAATACTCTAAAAGATATTTCCGTAGCCACCTCAGTAGCTACGTTGGCTAATTCATTAATGAATACAAGAACGCCTAAAGATGATTCGAAGGCAAATGAGATAAATGAGGTAAATAATAGCCCAGGTGATAGTAGTCAGGGGGCACTCAATGACTCACAATCAGAAGTTGGGCCGACAAAGGCCTCAGATTCAGATTCTTAACTAAACTATAAAAAGGAGCGCGAGCCGCTCCTTTCTAAACGGTATCTTCATGATGATTATTTTAACTAAGCTAATAAAAATAGCATTAATAATAACCTTTGGTGCTTACTTTAGGTACCTTTGGGAATCATTAAGACTATGGCTCGATGATTTCAAATCCGTAATAACTTCCAGCACATTAGCAAGTAATGATTTAGCAATGTTTTTTTTAACTCTAGAGTGGTGGACTTTTTTCATCTCAATACTATCTTTATTGGTGATTTTTGACGCGTGCGTGAGCTTTCTATCAATTTTTATGTTTACAAGTTCAAGAAAAATAAAAAAAAACATCCATCACTCGCCAACGATTTTAAATTTTTATATATTTTTAAATAAGGCTATTTACCCTGTCAGTATTTTCCTTGCCATGCTTTACATATTTATATTTTCACACAAATTTATACCATATATAGAATTACTCTTACACTCAGAAAAAGTTACAAATGATACGTCAGAAAAACATATCGAAGATATAAGGTTTTTTTTCGTATATACATTCCCTACTTTTGGTTATGTTATATTAAAATCAAAAAAAACAATCGAAAAATATATTGAAAAATCAAAGTTAAGTTAAGTTAAGTTAAGTTAAGTTAAGTTAAGTTAACAATAACGTGATTTAATCAGTTATCCTTAGAAGATAAAAAGGACTCTATAAACAAACCAAATAATCACAAAATAAAAATCGATTAATATTAATTAAAATCAAATAAATCTACTGACGGTCAGAAAAACGGAAATGATGGTAGGACCAATCATCGAGGTAGTGATAGTCCAGATAACGATGCAGAAAGTACTAGTGGGAAAATAGTGGAACTGAACAGTCATCAAATACTAAGCTAGACTAAAATGGTAAAATAGACGCACTTAAAATTAAAACATAGCCCTGCTGAACAGGGCTATGCTACTTTTAGTATAAATATAATTGAGGGATATAATAAATAAAGAATATACAATTAAAACGAGTGCTTGTTTTTTGGTTTTTACTCTATTTCTTTGTTATTCAATTTTTCCCTAAAGTCATGACAGGTAAAGGATAAGTGTGTTTTTCCAACAACTTCATTCTCAATCCAATCTTTTTTTGCATTCCTTTCACCCTACTTTGTCTATTTAAATTACAATTTATGACGAGGAATGTAAACAAAGACCTCTCACGTAAAGTATCCATTTTCACCCTAGTGCTAGCGATTATCGCCCCTGTTTATCCTGGTTTTGTGTGTCAGCCAGATATTAACACTTTGAAAAATCAACATAGTGAATACTATTGTGGTGCAGAACTTCAAATAGGGCTCTCAATACCGTAACTCGAAAGTTTTTCATTCAACAAACAGTGTGGGAAATAAAAATTTAAAATGGTTATATAGATAAAAACATCAAAATATAAGCACTCGATAATATGCTTAGTAATCATCACTGTATGCAGTTACCCGTTAATATACTTCCCTTCAGGGGATGATTACTCCGATAGAGTCTACTTTTTCTGTAATAAGTTTATTTATTTCATTTTTTATTAATATACACCATCGCACAACTAGTATTAATAATAAAAATAGAGATGATAAATACCAATTTGAAAATCATCGCATCGATACTTATTTTATAATCGACATATCACTATCTATTATTTATTATTTATTATTTATTATTTAAAAATTGAAGATTACAAGGAAAATAGCGCTGGCTACGTATATTGTGGCTCAATAATAAAAATGAAACTGATAAATTCTGTGGGACTTTTAGAAAAGTTTGCGCTTTCAAAAGAAAAATGTGGTAGCGGTTTATGAATAAATCATTCCCATATTTAAAACTTTCTTTTTTCTAATAGGCTATGCTGTTGTATCTTTTGCACTTTACGAAGTTGTTGGAGATACATACAAATTCTGGGAATCTGGCATAGAAAAACAAGAAAAAGTAATACAACGCTCTCATATTAACGTCCATATGAGAGGGTTGAAAACCTATTACTATCGATTAGATATAGAGGGACAGCGCTCTGTACATAAGTTAAATTTTGAATTGATAGAGAAGCGCTACTATATATAAACGATGAAAAAATAATACTAGGAAATAAAATAGTAGCCTACTTGATGTTTATTCATACTTTTTGGGAACATTTCCTGATTATATGTGCATTACAGTGCTTTTTTATTTACTTTATGGAGCTTTAAAGTCTCATTTAACAAGACCTAGAAACCCATACGATTAAACATAATAGTATGGGTTTATTCAAACATGGCAATCAAGTACTGTTGTTAAGGTGACAAACTTTAAAGTAATTCAGAAACCACATCCGCCAGTTGATGGAATGTTTCACGACGTGATGAACTTGGTCGCCACACTAGGCCGATATCTCGGTACGCTTGCTGGCCAGGAGGATCAATAACCACTAGGTTTTGATTTTCCAGTAAACCATGGTCGATGGCCATCTGCGGAATAAAGGTGGTACCTAAACCATTGGCCACCATTTGCACCAATGTGTGTAGACTTGTCGCGGTAAATGGGTTTATCTTCTCTTTGTCGGTTAACTTACAAGCTGATACCGCGTGCTCGGTTAAGCAGTGTTCGTTCTCCAGCAAAAATACAGACTCGTCTGGCAAGTCATCATATTTAATAGGGACACGAATGCCATCTGCTTGATTACGACTGATCACCATTCTAAAAGGATCTTGCCCAACAACTTTACTCTCCATGTTATCGATATCGACAGGCAGAGCCAGAATCAATACATCTAACTCACCATGACGTAATGCAGCCAATAAGTTAGTTGTAGTATCTTCACGTAACAGTAAGTTCAACTGTGGAAAACGATGGTTGGCTTCTTGAACCAAATCACACAGAAGGAATGGCGCAATGGTAGGAATACACCCTACTCGCAATTGCCCTTGCATCGCATCACCATTACATAGGTTTCCGAGTTCAACCAAGTCTTGCCCCTTCGCCAACAACTCTCGACCATGCTTGACCACCAGCTCTCCCGCTTGAGTGAAAACGAGTGGGCTCTTTTTATCTTTCTTCTCATAAAGAGGACAACCAATCAGCTCTTCAAGGTTTTGAATGCCTTTACTTAGCGTAGATTGACTCACAAAACAGCGATCGGCTGCATCACTAAAGTGACGAGTTTCGTGAAGGGTAACAAGATAGTGAAGCTGCTTAAGACTTGGCCATTTATTCATGAAATTACTTTGTAATATGAGTAGGATAAGTTACGTAAAGGTCAGCAGACCTAAGGACTGGGCAAAGATTAAGCTCATCGCTTTTTTCGATTAACTTAATCTATTTAATTCGCTTTTTTCTATAGTACCGATTGTACTATAGTTTGTCCCGTAGAAACGGAGCCCAAACAAAGATGTGTTGGGCCAACTAATTTTTTAGGAGATTCCAAATGGTACTAGTAGGTCGTCAAGCCCCTGACTTTACTGCAGCAGCTGTTCTAGGTAACGGTGAGATCGTTGATAACTTCAACTTCGCAGAATTCACTAAAGGTAAGAAAGCTGTAGTTTTCTTCTACCCACTAGACTTCACTTTCGTTTGTCCTTCAGAGCTAATTGCTTTCGACAACCGTCTAGAAGATTTCCAAGCTAAAGGCGTTGAAGTAATCGGTGTTTCAATCGATTCTCAATTCTCTCACAACGCATGGCGTAACACTGCTATCGCTGATGGCGGTATCGGTCAAGTTAAGTACCCTCTAATTGCTGACGTTAAGCACGAGATCTGCAAAGCATACGATGTAGAGCACCCAGAAGCAGGTGTTGCTTTCCGTGGTTCTTTCCTAATCGATGCTGACGGCCTTGTACGTCACCAAGTAGTTAACGATCTTCCACTAGGTCGTAACATCGACGAAATGCTACGCATGGTAGACGCACTAAACTTCCACGAGAAGAATGGTGAAGTTTGTCCTGCACAATGGGAAGAAGGTAAATCAGGTATGGACGCATCTCCACAAGGTGTTGCAGCATTCCTATCTGAGCACGCTGACGACCTAAGCAAGTAATTACCTCTTAAGCCCGAACTCAACGCGGGTTAATGGTTGGAAGACTCTCTATAAAGAGAAATAAAGCATAAGCTAATAGCGCAAAGCGCACCGCCAATCAGTTAAGAAGTAAAGTCCTATTAAAAGCCCGAAGTTAACGCTTCGGGCTTTTTTCATATCTATTCGACGGCCTTTCACTTCCCCTAAGCTCCCTCTGCAACATTTAATAGAGGTAGTTACAAGAACAAACTTTACCCCTATTTTCCTCTGCTACCACCTATTCATATCCGTATCTAGGTTGCTATGATTTCATCAGTATCTTTTTAAACGGATAAACATGATGAACATCGAAATTGAAGTCTGTATCGATAACCTAGAATCTCTACACAACGCGCTGTCTGGCGGCGCAAATCGAATTGAGCTTTGCTCCTCACTGGCACTTGGCGGATTAACTCCGAGCTTCGGTATGATGAAGCAAGCGGCAAAAATTTCGTCCGTTCCTGTCTACGCTATGATACGACCAAGACAGGGCGACTTCATTTTCGATAATGACGATATGCTCTGTATGCTTGAAGATATTGAAGCTTGTGCAAGTGCAGGATTGAATGGGGTCGTACTTGGCGTGTTAGCACCTAATGGAAGTATTGATATGCCAAAAATGCAGCAACTGGCTGACAAAGCGCACTCATTAAAGCTTGGGATTACGTTTCACAGAGCCATTGATCAAAGCTCTGATTATCAAACAGCCTTAGAACAGGTCATCGCACTTGGATGTGAAAGGATCCTAACGTCGGGGCTTGCTGTTAATGCTGAGCAAGGCATCAATGTCTTGGCAGATATGGTTAAACAGGCCGATAATAGAATCGATATCATGGCTGGGGCTGGCGTCAACGCAACGAATGCGAAAATGATTCAAAGCACCACCCAAATACCTGCACTTCACCTTTCAGGTAAATCGACAAGACCGAGCCTAATGGAAAGCAACTCAAGTGCTCAAATGGGCAGTGATGATATTGATGATTATCAGATCCCCGTAACTGATGCGAATAAGATATCCGATGTAAGAGCTGCCCTCACCACTTTAGGACAATAGTCGCTAACAAAAATCGAAGAGAACCACGCTGACTAATCTAACTGACTGACGTATATTAGATTTAATAACGCAGTAAACCTTTCATGGACAGATATGGCTAAAGACTTATTCAGCTCTCTTGATTTAAACCTGTTACGAACATTTCTTATTGTTTATCAAGAAAAAAACACCAGAAAGGCTGCGGAACGTTTATTCGTTTCTCAGCCAGCGGTTAGCCAAGCCCTACAAAAGCTAAGACACCACTTCAACGATGACCTTTTCGTAAAGGTTCATGGAGGCTTACAACCTACGGCATTTTCAGAGCAGCTCACTAATCAAATCAAACCGTTCATGGACGGTCTATCTATCGCGATTAATACATCGAACGCTTTTGACCCGAAAGAGATTGATTACACGTTGAAAATAGCCCTATCTCCAGTGGTACTTTCTTGTCTGTCTGGCTCACTTTTTAAAGATATAAGAGCACAAGCACCAAACGCTAAATTAAAGCTTGTTCCATGGTCCAACTCGTCTGTCTCAGATATACAAAAAGATGAGGTTTTGATGGGAGTAAGCTACCTGGGAGAAAAGACAAGTAAAGAAGTCTATACAAGGCAGCTCATTGAATTAACAGGACGTATATTTGTTAGGAAAGATCACCCTTTAAAGCAAGACACCATAACTCCATATGACATGGCAGGGTACGAAATCGCATCTTTAGTAACGCCAGGTTGGAATGACAATTTTAGCTTAGCGTCTCAGATTCTAACCGACCTTTCCATCGAGCATCGTATCGGTTTTCGCAGCGAATTGGTCATGGCTCTAATCGATGTCATTCAACATACTGATATGTACATGCCCCATTCCAACCTTTTCCCAGTAGAAAACTATCCGACATTACGCGGGATAGATGTCTCAGTCGACGGAAAAACGCTGAAGACTCCGGTCTATAGTTATATACACATTAAAAATCGAAACTCACCTTTAACCAACTGGCTATTTGACATCATACAGCGAGCTCTATTGGCTCAAAATAATAAGTAATACTTATCAGTGATATAAAAATAGCTACTTAGCCTAAAAATAAAACACTGTTTAATATTAGCTCTATCAAAACGGATACTGAACTACGAAGGATCGTGCAGTTAAGTTAACCTAAATAGAGACTAATATGAAAATTGCACTTACTACCCTAATTTCAGCTTCACTTCTTTCTGTTCCTGCTCTTGCAAACAACTTTGACAGCCAACACCGTGTTGGTATCGGTTACAGTAAAACCCAAGTTACCGACTGGATTAGTGACGACACTGTTGATTGGGGTAACGGCATCAAGCTTGAATATGGTTACGAGTTTAACCGTATCGTAGGCATCAACGTTTCTTATGCAACGAATAGTGACGACGAAAACGTTGGGGGGATAAAAGCCGAGATCGATGGCTACAAGTTCCAAGTTGACGCTGACATCGGTTATAAATTTGAATTAGATGGCTTCTCTTTGAAACCTTATGGTGTCCTTGGCCTAGCACGTCAAAGCGAAGATAACTCTATTGGCTACTCAGATACTATGTGGACTGAATCATACAACGATACCAGCTTCGTTGTTGGTTTAGGTGGTCGAGCAGAATTCGGACAACACCTATACACTGACATGCGCTTTGAATTCGCGAGCTACGATGACGTAGATTACGACACATTCTCATGGACTGTCGGTTACCGCTTCTAATAAATCGAAAAAGCCAGTGTCTACGCTGGCTTTTTATGATCAATCACTTCCTTGGTTTAACACCTTATCCAGGCTTTGACCGCCTTCGAGCGAAAGTTCTAAAGCCAATCTATTCAAATCAAAATTCATTGCAGCCAAGGACGGCTAATTTCTCTAGGTATTTTTATGAAGATAAAGTCCCCCCTGCTTTTAATTGCCGTCCTTTCTACTTCCGTTTCAGCAAGTGGTCTTCACTTATCTCCTGAACTAAAGATTGGTTCTTATCATGGCTTTGGAATGCAAGCAGGTATTACTGATGTGGCGAATCTAGGCGCAGTTTACCTAAGCTATTCTCACCTCTGGTATGAAAGCGATCGATACGATGAGGCTGTCGATGCGTACCGCGTTGGTATTCAAAATATGTTTGGAAGAAACCAGAGCCACGGCTTTCAGGCGGAGATTGGTGTAGCGAGTTATGACGGAACAAAAACGCGCAATGGCGAAGTTGAAGAGAAGACAGCACATGGATTAAGTATTGGTGGAGCCTATGTTTACCAAGCAACACCAGTGCTTGGGTTACGAGCTGGTGTTGACATGAATATTTTTGATCACAATAAGACCTTCGTGCCTTACGACACAACAATCAACCTTAACCTTGGTGCAATAATTCGCTTCTAAAGTTCATACCTACTTCAGCGCGTCATCTAGGCTTTGATCACCAAGGTGGCGTACATCTTTGCCTTTCACAAAGTAAATAATGTATTCACAGATATTTTGGCAACGATCTCCCACTCGCTCAATCGCGCGGGCTGACCACATCACTTGCAGGATGTTGGGGATGTTCTTAGGATCTTCCATCATGTACGTCATCAACTGACGAATTACAGCTTCATATTCCGCATCCAACTTATCATCAAGTTTATGAACTTCTGCCGCCGCATCGACATCCATACGAGCAAACGCATCTAATACTTGATGCAGCATAGTAATTGCCTGACGACACAATGGCTCTAACGAGACGTGAAACTTTTGCTCTTTCGTTGAAGGGATATCAATCGCACCCTGTGCGATTTTAGAAGCCACATCGCCAATACGTTCTAGATCAGTAATGGTTTTGATGATCGCCATAATCAAACGCAGATCTTTGGCCGTCGGCTGACGCTTCGCGATAATACGAGTACATGCTTCATCGATTGAAACTTCCATCGCATTCACTTTATGGTCGTCACGAATTACTTTTTTGGCCAGTTC
Organism: Vibrio sp. QJM3NY_15; assembly: GCF_057785995.1. Taxonomy (NCBI): domain Bacteria; kingdom Pseudomonadati; phylum Pseudomonadota; class Gammaproteobacteria; order Vibrionales; family Vibrionaceae; genus Vibrio; species Vibrio sp. QJM3NY_15. Next base: position 625,738 of record NZ_CM173517.1, on the reverse strand, counting down.
CACGTCATCTTTATGAAGCGCTTGCATCGCAAATGACAACTGCTGCTCTACCAATCCACCCATGGTTAATACGTGTGTACGGATAGATTCTAATTCGACATTAAACTGTCCTGAGATGTGGCGACCAAAATGCATGTCAGCTCCTTAAAAGAAATGAATAAAGTCATTTATTTCAGAGTGACTTAGCTCTAGGTGGCGCGAACTTAAACGTTAGCCGTACCTACCTGTAATGTAGTCTTCCGTTTGATTTTTCAATGGCGAAGTAAATATAGAATCAGTATCTGAGTACTCGATCAACTTACCCATATGGATGAAGGCAGTATGGTCACTCACTCGTGCCGCTTGTTGCATGTTATGAGTAACAATCACAACTGTGTATTGAGTCTTAAGTTCGTTGATCAACTCTTCAATCGTCAATGTCGAAATCGGATCGAGTGCCGATGTTGGCTCATCCAATAACAACACTTCAGGTTCGATGGCAACCGCTCGAGCGATAACCAAACGCTGCTGTTGACCACCCGATAAACCAAAGGCGTTCTCATGCAAACGGTCTTTCACTTCATCCCATAACGCCGCGGCGCGCAGAGAGCGTTCAACCGCATCATCAAGGTCTCGGCTGTTACTCACACCTTGCAGCCTCAATCCATAAACCACATTCTCATAGATGGATTTAGGGAAAGGATTCGGGCGTTGAAACACCATGCCGACACGACGTCGTAAGGTCGCGACATCCACCTTAGGGTGATAGACGTTCTTACCATGAAGCTTCACTTTGCCGGAAACCTTACAGCCTTCAACAAGATCGTTCATGCGATTAATACAGCGCAAAAGAGTCGACTTACCGCACCCTGATGGACCAATAAAAGCGGTCACCTGACCTTTGGGGATCTGCATCGAGATATCATCGAGTGCTTGGCTCTCTTTATAATAAAGATTCAGCCCTTCAATCGAGATAGCAATTTGCTCATCCTTCAGGTTGTGAACATCAAGTGGTGCTTGGTAACCCAAGGTTTCATTAATCGAGAACATTTAATCTTGTCCTAAGGTTCGGTATTTTTCACGCAAGTTATTACGGATATTGATGGCTGTTAAATTCAGTCCAACGATAACCGTAACCAATAAAAATGAAGTCGCATACACTAAAGGGCGCGCCGCTTCGATATTAGATGTTTGAAAACCAACATCGTAGATATGGAAGCCTAAGTGCATGAACTTTCTCTCTAAGTGTAGATATGGGAACTGACCATCTACAGGCAAGCTTGATGCTAGCTTCACAACACCCACCAGCATTAATGGAGCCACTTCCCCCGCAGCTCTCGCGATTGCCAATATCAACCCCGTGATAATCGCAGGGCTTGCCATTGGTAAAACAATGCGCCAAAGCGTCTCAAATTGAGTAGCGCCAAGCGCCAATGAACCATGTCTCACCGAGCTAGGGATACGCGTTAAGCCCTCTTCCGTTGTTACAATAACAACGGGCAATGTTAATACCGCTAAAGTCAATGCGGACCATAACAGGCCTGGAGTACCAAATGTCGGAGCTGGCAATCGCTCTGCATAAAACAAAGAATCGATAGAACCACCGATGGTATACACAAAGAAACCTAAGCCGAATACGCCATACACAATCGACGGTACACCCGCTAAGTTAATTACAGCAATACGGATCAAACGTGTCAGTGCGTTGTTTTTTGCATATTCATGGAGATAAATAGCAGCAACAACCCCAAGTGGCATCACTACGATCGACATGAGAATAACCAGCAACACAGTACCGAAGATCGCAGGGAACACACCACCTTCAGAGTTTGAATCTCGTGGGTTTTCAGATAAAAACTTCCAAACTTGCTTGCCCCAGTGCCCAACTTTTTCTGGATAGGACATCTTGTTGGGGTACCAATAATCAAGAATATGACTGAGCGGTATTTCAACTCGTTCACCAGTCATATCTTCCACCAGCAAGCTTTCCACGTTCAACTGCGTTCTGAGGTGCTCTAGTTTTACTTCCGCTTCATCAAGTTGGCTGTTTAATTTCAGCTTAGTTTGAGTATAAGTTTTAAGGTACTCATCACTCACTGACTCATTGAGTTCAAGCTTACGCTTTTCTAAACGCAAGTTTTCCAACTGCCAACTGATATTGCGTATTTCTTGGTTCACAACACGTGACGTTTCTTCTCTTAGCGTGTCTGCAAACGCCAAACCATCCTCAAGTTTCTGGTCGATATTGGTTTGATAAGAACCCGAAGCCGTTTTAAACCCTACCGGTTTGCCAAAGAAATACCCCCCACGACTTCGCTCGATCACCGCCCATTCAGACGGCGTTGTTGGCTCACGTAAGTTAACATCCAAAATTGAAACAAAATCGGCTGGGTAAAGCTCTCTGTTCGCTACTTTGATACTTAAACGTTGGATTAGCCCAGTAGACAAATTTTGAGGCGACAGTAAGTCATGAGCTTGTGGCACTTGCTCTATCGGGATGTATTTACGTTCATATAATTGACCAATCAATACGTCTTGCTTTGATACCGTTTCGTCAAGATCGACCACTAACGACAGGTCTTTGGAGTCGACTTGCCATTGATACAAAGGAGCTGGCCAAAAATACGTTAAACCCTTCCAGCCAATCAACAGCATTAAGCCAAGAACAGAGAGCATACTGATGCTCACCGCACCGCCCGTAAGCCAAATCCACGGAGAGCCTGATTTAATCCAAGACAATAATGACTTCAGTTTATTCATCATGAACGACCTTGCTCTGACGTGCTGAACCCAAGAAAGAGCCAAGTTCGTAAGATACGCTAATCAAACAGCTAACAGCCATTGATAGAGATTGAGGTGAACCTTTAAAACTACAGCGCACGATATTTATCTCTCAGTCTTTGTCTAACCCACTCAGCCACTGAGTTCACCGCGAATGTAAAGATAAACAGCAAGAGTGCAGCCAAGAACAGCAAGCGGAAATGAGATCCGCCCACCTCAGATTCTGGTAATTCAACAGCAATCGTTGCCGATAACGTCCTCATCCCTTCCAAAATATTCCAGTCAAGAATTGGGGTGTTACCTGTCGCCATCAAAACGATCATGGTTTCGCCAACCGCTCTCCCTAGTCCCATCATAACTGCTGAAAAAATACCTGGGCTAGCCGTTAATAGCACCACATAGATAAGTGTCTGCCACGCCGTCGCTCCCAAAGCCAGTGAGCCATCGGATAAATGTTTTGGCACAGAGAAAATAGCGTCTTCTGCAATCGTGAAAATGGTAGGGATGACAGCGAAGCCCATAGCGAAGCCAACCACCAGCGCATTACGTTGGTCAAAGTCGATGCCATAGCTAGCTAAGAAAGTGCGAATATCACCATCAAACAACAAGGCTTCAATGCTGTTTCCACCAGCAAATACAGCGACCACGGTAATCATCAATACCGGAATCAATATCAAGGCGTGCCAACCATTAGCGAAGCGGCTCGTGACCATCTTCGGTAAACAGTACCAAATAAGTCCAGTCAACAATGTGCTCAGTGGTAATAACACCATTAATGAGAAGACGGCCGTTAGATGCGTTTCGACAATTGGAGCAAACCAAAGCCCAGCCAAGAATCCGATGATAACGGTCGGAAGAGCTTCCATTAGCTCTATCGAAGGCTTAACCACTCTTCGCATTCGTGGAGACATGAAGTACGCGGTATAAATGGCTCCGAGCACAGCAACCGGCACGGCAAACATCATCGCAAATAGAGCAGCTTTGATAGTACCGAATGTGATAGGTACTAAACTGAATTTTTCTTCAAAGTCATCGTTCGCCGACGTTGATTGCCAAACGTATTGCGGTTCAGGGTAGCTTTCGTACCAGACTTTTTGCCAAAGCGATGAGAATGATATTTGCGGATATTCATTATCGACTTTAGCCACACTGATGGTGCCATCAATTAGCGTCGCCAAATGCAGTTCATTGGCAGACATAGCCGCTAATTGTGGTGATTTATCAAATGCGCGCTCGAACAGCGACAGCTTTTCACTGGTCGTATAATGGCTTTGTAATGTGCCGTTCTTATAGAAGCTATAAAAACCCTTTCTATAAGTATCGGGCAAAATAAATTGCACTTGTTCAGCAAGTTGGAAGTCGCGAATATGGGTCAGGCTACGCTTTTCATCTTTGAGTACATCGAACCACTGAGAAACCTGTCCGTCCTCATGCGTAACCAACAGCGAATAGGCGCCAGACAGTAAATCGATACTTTTCACCGAGTGCTTCGCATCGTTCAAGCTAAGATCAATCACTTCACGAACATTGAAGCCGCTATCGGATAGCTTCAATACCACTAAATCCGATTGTGCTCGGAGATATAAGGTTTGGCCATCAGGTGTGACTAACAACTGTTGCTGTAAACCCAACTTATCCGACAGCCATTGACTCTTCTGAAAAACATACTGACCAGTAAGATCACTCTGGTACCACTTGACCAAAACTCGTTGATCGCTTAACTGAGCGGCAACCGTGATACCACGTCCATTCTTAGAGAACGCGAATTTTTCGATTGTTGCTCCGTTTGATGATTCATCATTTAAAAATGGTTCAGGGAGGTCGATTTGCTCAATTTTAGGTTCGGCTTCACTGCCCTTTTGCAGCACGGGCGCACTATACTCAGGGTAGAAAAAGGTAAGGTTGCTTACGCTATCGGCAAAGGCAAACCAGTTTTCAGATGGGGTATTTCGAGAAAAAGCGATGGGGTTAGCTAAAACATTACGCTCAAAGTAAGAATGTGTATTTTGAGACTCTAAATCCCAAAACTGAACCAAACCGGATTTTTCGATAGTAAACGCATGCTGACCGTATTCATCTACGGATAAGACGATAGGCTTTTCTACGGCAACGGTCTTCACGGCTTGGTCAGTCTCTAAACCAGTATCAGAAAATACCGGTAAAATGACCATCGCCAAGTAAACAAAGATCAGCACCAGAGCAGCTAGGACACTGACTGCACCACATGTCACCGAAAAACGGACGAGACGATCTTTCAACCATCTTTTTTTGTCGCGCTCTTTCAATGAAAATTGGGCTGAAGCCATCTGTTTATCTACCTTTTTTTAGCTACTGACATAATATGTACGTTAGATGACAATTATATTACAAGTTACGTTAAACAACTGAAACTAATAACAAGTTTGTTGACCATATTTCTTAAAGTAAGATCATAGATTTTGTGAATTTTGTCATTCTAAATTAAAGTAATCAGCTCTATAGCCAGTACTCAAGGATTATCATCTCGATGGAAAAAGACTATGTCACAAAAGAACTTAGCTGGTTATCTTTCAACGAAAGAGTACTCCAAGAAGCGGCCGACAAGTCAGTTCCCTTAATCGAAAGAGTTCGTTTTTTAGGTATTTACTCGAAAAACCTCGATGAGTTTTACAAAGTCCGATTTGCTGATGTGAAACGAAAGATCTTACTTCAAGATCCTCAATTACCTGCCAACTCACAGAAAACCCTACTAACTCAAATGCAGAGCAAAGCGAGCAAGCTCGATGCTCGATTCCATGAACTGTATAGCGACTTACTATTGGAACTGGCACGCAATCGTATTTTTCTGGTCAACGAACAACAAATCAGCGAAGAACAAAGTGAGTGGATCAAAAAGTACTTTAAGAAAAAAGTGCTGCCACATTTAACTCCGTTTCTCTTGAACGAAGATAGCCAGTTACTCAATATTATCAAAGATGAACAAAGCTACTTGGCGATCGACATTGAGCAAGAAACATCTTCTCAATATGTCTTACTCGAAATCCCATCTGAAGCTCTCCCTCGATTTGTTAAGTTACCAGACACTTCGGGTTCACAACGTACGGCTTTGATCTTATTAGATAATATAGTTCGATTTTGTTTAGATGACTTGCTTAAAGGATTCTTTGAGTATGACTCATTACGTTGTTTTGCGATAAAAATGACTCGCGACGCTGATTATGATCTTCAAGAGGACAATGAAAGTAACCTATTAGAATCTATGTCGTTGGGTTTAGAACAGCGCTTAACGGCACTACCGATACGCCTTATTTATGAGTCAGAAATGCCTGCTGAAATGCTCAACTTCTTACAAGTCAGACTTAAGCTGTCTGACTATGACAGTGTCATTGCGGGTGGACGCTATCATAACTTCAAACATTTCTCTGAGTTCCCAAGCCTTAATCGACGTGATTTAGTTAATCGTCCACTACCCGCGATTAAGTGCGCGCATTTCAGCCACTACCCAAACTATTTCGAAGCGATCAAAGCTCGTGACATCTTGTTGCATTACCCTTATCACACCTTTAATCACATCACTGAACTCGTGAGGCAGGCTTCCTTTGACCCGAAGGTAACCTCCATAAAAATAAACGTTTACCGTGTTGCAGAAGGCTCAAAACTCCTTAGTTCGATCATCGATGCAGCACACAATGGTAAGAAAATAACTGTCGTCGTTGAGCTGCAAGCTCGCTTTGATGAGCAAGCCAATATTCAATGGACCAAGAAACTTCAAGAAGCCGGTATCAAAGTCATCCATGGCATCCCAAGTTTGAAAATCCACTCCAAGCTGCTGCTCATTAAACGGAAAGAAGGCAAGCATACGGCGCATTACGCTCATATTGGCACCGGTAACTTTCATGAAGTAACAGCGCGCGTGTATACCGATTTTTCTCTGCTCACTGCGAATGAAGATTTGACCCAAGAGGTGAGACAAGTCTTTAAGTACATTGAAAACCCTTATCAAAAATCACAGTTCAAACAACTGATTGTGTCACCAAAGAATACAAGAAAACGCCTGTATCAGTTGATAGATAATGAAATACAAAACGCGATAGAGAACAAGCCTGCAAGCATCACTCTAAAACTCAACAATTTGGTCGACCGAGAGATCATTGAGAAGCTCTATCAGGCCAGCCAAGCCAATGTAACGGTGAGAATGGTCATTCGTGGTATGTGCTCTCTCGTACCGGGAGTCTCCAAAATCAGTGAGCAGATTGAGATTGTTAGTGTGGTCGATCGTTTTCTCGAACACCCAAGAGTGATGATCTTTGGTAACACTGGAAATCCAAAAGTCTATATCTCCTCTGCCGACTGGATGACACGAAACTTCGATCATAGGATCGAAGTCGCCACTCCAATTTTAGATCCAAAGATCAAGCAAACCATTATCGATATAACTGAGTTTCATTTCGATGACAGCAACAAAGCCCGAGTGCTAGAGCAATCGATGAGCAACCCTTACATACAACCACCAGCAAAACCACTCGATTACCCGACGTCGCAACTCTCCACTTACCACTATATTAAACGTATGGAGAAACTTGCTCGCAAGAAGTACAAACAAGAGAAGAAATCATGCCGCTAATTGATAATAAACATTCTCGATGTATTGCTGCTATCGACTTGGGTTCGAACAGCTTCCATATGGTGGTTGCTCGAGTATTCGAACAACACCTGCAATTAGTCAGCAGACACAAACAGAAAGTGAGATTAGGCGATGGGTTGGACGAACGTAACTTCCTATCCGAAAGCGCTATCGAGCGAGGCTTAGAATGTCTTAAAGTGTTCGCAGAGCGACTAGCTGATTTTGAACTTGATGATGTCAGAGTTGTTGCGACTCATACCCTAAGAAAAGCCAAAAACGCTCAAGACTTCTTAGAGCAAGCCAAACCACTGTTTCCTTTTCCAATAGAGATCATTTCAGGTCAAGAAGAAGCTCGAATAATCTATAACGGTGTAGAACACACTCAAACCGCTTCTGAATCTAAATTGGTTATTGATATCGGTGGAGGGAGTACGGAACTCGTCGCAGGGCAAGGCTTTACGCCCCTAATTATGCGCAGTTTACCGATGGGATGCGTCAGCTTCTCTCAACGCTTCTTTGCTGACGGAGAGCTAAGCTCACAACACTTCTCAGATGCTTGTACCGCAGCTACTCGTCTATTGATGCCATTGATTGAAGAATACACAAAGGCCCCTTGGGAAATCGCCTTTGGCTCATCAGGGACGGCTAAATCAATAAAAGAGGTACTCATTGGCTTAGGGTTTACCGATGGTCTCATTACGCCGCAACGTCTGTCCTATTTGAAAAATCACTTATGTGAGTTTTCATCATCCAAAACCTTAGACCTTTCAGGTTTAAGTGATGAGAGAAAGCCAGTATTTGCTGCTGGCGTCACCATTCTTTCAGCAGCTATGGATACGCTAGACATAAAGGAGTTACATTTTTCTGATGGCGCCCTGAGAGAAGGCGTTCTTTATGACATGGAGGGTAGATTTAAAGATATTGATGTTCGAACAAGAACCGCCGAAACGCTCGTCTCTCGATACCATGTTGACGTAGCTCATAGCCAGAAAGTCAAAGAACTCGCCCTTGCATTACTGAAACAAGTGCAGCCTCAAGTAACTATTACGGTAACTAATGAGCTGTATGACCAGGTTGGTTGGGCTGCACTACTTCATGAGGTAGGACAAAGCATCGCATTCCAAGGCTATCACCGCCATTCGGCTTATCTGCTTAAGCACACGACAATGCCCGGTTTCAATACTGAGCAACAACGTCTTATCTCGACATTGGTTCACCACCAAAGAAAAGCGATTAAGCGACAAGACTTGCCGGAACTGTCTCTATTTTCTCCACAACAAATAACGCTACTAATTCGCATATTAAGACTCGCTATCTTACTCAATCGTCAACGAAATCAGGCACAGGCCCCAGACGTGACTCTAACGATTGAACAACAGGATAACTGGGAATTGAAAGGATCTAACAGCGATTGGTTGGCCCAAAACCAACTGCTTGAATATGAACTCAAAGAAGAACAACAACGTTGGCAAAATGCTGGATGGTCGCTAAAGGTAGAATAACAGTCAAAACAAAAACAGCCTGCGACTTAGCAAGCTGTTTCTACATATTTTGTATCTGGATCATAGCCCGACTTTTGCCAGTTCTTGCTCTGCGAACTCAGGCGGTATCGCTAAATAGCCATCTTTCTCTACCAGTTCTTGTCCTTGCTTCGAGAATACAAAAGTGAGGAACTCTCTCTCTACAGGAGAAAGCGGTTTATCTGGGTGTTTATTCACATACACATAGAGAAAGCGCGATAGAGGGTAATCTCCGCTTAAAATATTCGCTCGAGTAGGCTCTACGTAATCAGAACCATGCTCGGCAATAGGAATTAACTTTACACCAGCCACTCGATAACCAATACCTGAGTACCCTATCCCGCTGATTGATGAAGCGACCGACTGTACAACCGACGCAGATCCTGGCTGCTCATTGACTCGGTTCTTGAAGTCGCCACTACATAATGCGTTTTGTTTGAAGTAGCCGTAGGTTCCCGAAACGGAATTACGACCGAACAGTTGGAATCTATGTTTTGCCCACGGCTGGCTGATACCTAAATCTTGCCAATTGTTTAGCGGCTTAGTCGCGCCACAGCGCAATGTCTCTGAAAATATGCTGTCAATTTCGCGAAAATTAAGCCCCTCGATAGGATTATCACGATGCACAAAAAGACCAATCGCATCGATAGCAACTCGAAGCGCCGTCGGCTTATAGCCATGCTCCCTTTCGAACGCTTCCACTTCTCGTAGGCGCATTGGACGACTCATCGGCCCTAAATGAGCTGTACCTTCAGTTAAGGCTGGAGGAGCCGTAGAAGAACCGGATGCTTGAACTTGAGCATTCACGTTCGGGTAGAAAGACTTAAACTCCTCAACCCATAACGTAGTCATTCCCGCTAAGGTATCCGAACCGACAGACAACAAGCTGCCAGAAATACCCGGAACCTTAGAATAATCTGGAAGAGAATCGACACCTTGCTCGGCATGAACAGGGGTAACCAAAGCTAATGCTAATAATGAACTGATGGGGAAACGCATCCTGCGTATTAAAGAACTCATGACACTGTCAATCGGCTAGGCAGCGTGAAATGGAATCGGCTACCAACACCTACTTCACTTTGAATTTCTAAATGTGAATCATGGTGACTAAGCGCATGTTTAACAATCGCTAACCCTAAGCCACTGCCCCCAGTATCACGTGAGCGTGCTTTATCTACACGATAGAAACGCTCTGTGAGTCGATGTAAGTGTTGTGGTTCGATACCGTCTCCGGTGTCTGACACATCCAAACACGCACCTTGACTGGTCTGATACCAACGCACTTTCACCGTCGCGCCCGGTGGTGTGTATTTCACTGCGTTGTAAACCAAATTCGATATCGCACTTCTCAACTGATCTTCATCAGCGAGAACGCGTAGGCTCTTATCAATATCAAATTCCAGCTTGTGTTCTCGCTCTCCACTGAGACTAGCGGCTTCTTTTTCAAGAACTTCCAACATCGCCGGAACGTTCACCACTTCATCCAGTTCGTGCATTGGTGCTGCTTCGATCTTAGAAAGTGTTAAGAGCTGATTGACCAAACTGTTCATGCGATTCAATTGCTCAGTCATCACACCATGAGCCTTAGGCCACATAGGCCCAACGACCATGTCTGGATCTTCCGTCATTTCAAGGTAACCCTGAAGTACGGTCATTGGAGTGCGTAGCTCGTGAGAAACGTTAGCGAAAAAGTTCCGACGCATGCCTTCTAGCTGTTTTAGCTGGGTAACATCACGTACTACCATCAAATGCTCACCTTCAGTGTAAGGCACGATACGCAGCTCAAGCATACGCTCCACGTTAAGTGGCGAAGGCATCTCTAACGGTTCTGAAAAGTCTTGTTTATTAAGATACTTGATGAAGTCCGGCGTGCGAATCAAGTTAGAGATCGGTTGACCTGAATCGTCTGGCCAGCGAAAACCCAGTAAATACTGAGCAAGCTTGTTACACCAAACAATATTGCCTTCACCGCGAAACACCACAACGGCATCGGGTAGGGATTCAGCACCGTTTCTGAAACGGCGGATGAGGTTGGTCAATTCTTTGCGCTTACGACGCTGTCTCTGCTGCATACGATAGATACCGTTGAACAGAGACTCCCAGTTTCCAGAACCTGAAGGGGGTGTTAACCGCTTTTCATCCCACAACCAAGCAGACAAACGCATTTGATAGTGTAGATGCCATGCTAACTGTAATACTGTTGCAGCCAGCAATAACCAAGGTAAATAACCGAATATCCATCCGACTATAATCCAAGGTGCGTAAAAAAAAGCCAGCTCCCAAGCTAGCTTCTTCCAGGTTAACTTCTCAACCATTCAGGACTCCATAAACTGGGCAGTGAAGCCACATTAAGCCTTTGTAGAAAAACGGTAGCCTGCGCCGCGAACCGTTTGAATTAATTTGTCATGACCAGCAGATTCAAGTGCTTTGCGTAGACGTCGAATATGAACATCAACCGTACGATCTTCAACGTAAACGTTAGTACCCCAAACGTTATTTAGCAGTTGCTCTCGGCTGTATACTCGCTCTTGGTGAGTCATAAAAAAATGCAGCATTTTGAATTCGGTTGGGCCCATATCAACTGGACCTTCACTTGCGGTAACGCGGTGAGATACAGGGTCTAGTTTAAGACCTTGAACATCAATCACATCTTCCAATGCGGTTGGTGTTACTCGGCGAATAACCGCTTTCAGGCGAGCCACTAGCTCTTTTGGCGAAAATGGTTTGGTAATGTAGTCGTCAGCGCCAACTTCTAAACCGCGAACCTTATCTTCTTCTTCACCACGAGCCGTCAGCATCACAACTGGGATGTTGCGAGTTAACTCTTCACGCTTCATGTGCTTGATAAAGTTTATCCCGCTACCACCAGGTAGCATCCAATCTAGTAATACTAGATCTGGGAAAGGTTCACATAGCTTGTTTACCGCTGTATCGTAATCTTCAGCCTCTACTGCTTGGTAGCCTTTTTGCTCAAGTACAAAACACAACATCTCACGAATAGGTGCTTCATCTTCAACGACCAGAATCCTTCTCGACATAATTGAATAGCCTTAGTATTTAATCAACGCATTGCATTATCTGGTTTAATTATGACACTTTTGTGACCTTTGAAAACAAATTTTCATATAACTGTCTCAAACATTTCACTTTTAATTTTTATTGCAGGTATAAGACAAATGGATCGAAATCTCCTATGATGAGCGTCTTCAGATAAAGGTATGAGAAATATTTATGTGGTTTAAGAATTGCCTCGTCTATCGCTTTAATCGTGATATAGACTTCAACGCAGATCAGCTAGAGAAACAACTTGAAGAGTTCCGTTTTACCCCTTGTGGTAGCCAAGACAAACAGAAGTTTGGTTGGGTGAATGCGATGGGTAGACACGGCGATATGATGACGCACGTATCAGAAAACCGCATTCTAATCTGTGCAAAGAAAGAAGAGAAAATGCTTCCAGCTTCTGTGATCAAAGATTCATTGAATGCAAAAGTAGAAACGCTTGAAGCCGAGTCTGGTACTCCTCTGAAAAAGAAAGAGAAAGACAGCCTAAAAGAAGACATCATCATCGATCTTCTTCCTCGTGCTTTCAGCCGCAGTAACTTCACTTACGCACTGATCATGCCGAAAGAAGGCTTTATTGTTGTTGATGCTAGCAGCTACAAAAAAGCAGAAGACGTACTAGCATTACTACGTAAAACAATGGGTAGCTTGCCAGTAGTGCCAGCTATTCCAGAGCAAGCGATTGAAACAACGTTAACTGAATGGGTTAAGTCAGGTGATACGCCTAAAGGTATCACGATGCTTGATGAAGCTGAGCTTAAATCAATCCAAGAAGACGGCGGTATTGTTCGAGTTAAGAAACAAGAACTAGAAGCTGATGAGATTAAGAACCACATTGAAGCCAATAAGATGGTGACGAAACTTCTTATCAACTGGCAAGACCGTATTGAGTTCATTCTTGCAGAAGATGGCAGCATCAAACGCCTAAAATTCAGTGATGAGCTCAAAGACGAAAACGACGATATTCCTCGTGAAGATCAAGCTGCGCGTTTTGATGCAGACTTCTCTCTACTTTGTGGTGAGTTCAGTGTTTTCCTTCCAAACCTATTTGAATCATTAGGCGGGTTAACTCAACCTAACGCTTAATCAGTCAAACTATAAGCTCAGGTACTAACGGTATCTGAGCTTATTTCTCACTAAGTTCTCGCTTATATCTGCCTCTCTGCCCTCTTGTTAATGTCATTGCTATCTTTAGGGCTATCAACCAAACTCATTTTAGCGTAAAATTTGCGCCCCTTTGATATCACTTGGTGGTATCAACCTGACTTGAGATCAGATTAGAGAACGAAGCAATGACTACACAAAAACCATTTGTACCTGAACTATTATCACCGGCAGGAAGCCTTAAAAACATGCGTTACGCATTCGCCTACGGCGCGGATGCAGTTTACGCAGGCCAGCCACGTTACAGCCTTCGTGTTCGTAACAACGAGTTCAATCACGAAAACCTACAAATCGGTATCGATGAAGCTCATGCTCAAGGCAAAAAGTTATATGTTGTATGTAACATTCAGCCGCACAACTCTAAGTTAAAAACATTCATTCGCGACCTTAAACCAGTTGTAGATATGGGCCCTGACGCGCTTATCATGTCAGATCCTGGTCTTATCATGATGGTTCGTGAAGCATTCCCTGAAATGCCAATCCACCTTTCGGTTCAAGCAAACGCAGTAAACTGGGCGACCGTTAAGTTCTGGTCAACCCAAGGTGTTGAGCGTGTAATCCTATCTCGTGAGCTATCGCTTGAAGAGATCGAAGAGATTCGCGAACACTGCCCAGAAACAGAGCTAGAGATCTTTGTTCACGGTGCACTTTGCATGGCTTACTCAGGCCGTTGTCTGCTTTCTGGTTACATGAACAAGCGCGATCCAAACCAAGGTACTTGCACCAACGCGTGCCGTTGGGAATACAAAACTGAAGCAGCGAAAGAAGACGAAAACGGTCAGATCGTTGAAGCTAATCCAACTGGTGTCGCTATTCAAGAAGTTGAAGTTCAAGATGAACGTCCAGACAACACACTAGGTCTTGGTAAACCAACAGACGAAGTGGTTCTGCTTTCTGAATCACACAAGCCAGAAGAGAAAATGGCAGCATTTGAAGATGAGCATGGTACTTACATCATGAACTCAAAAGACCTTCGTGCAATCCAACACGTTGAGCGCCTAACGAAGATGGGTGTTCACTCTCTGAAGATTGAAGGTCGTACTAAGTCTTTCTACTACTGTGCACGTACTGCTCAAGTTTACCGTAAAGCTATTGACGATGCAGTGGCAGGCAAACCATTCGATGAAAGCCTAATGGGTACACTAGAGAGCCTAGCTCACCGTGGTTACACTGAAGGCTTCTTACGTCGCCATACACATGATACATACCAAAACTACGAGTACGGTTACTCTATCTCTGACACTCAACAGTTTGTTGGTGAGTTCACAGGTAAGCGCCGTGGCGACCTAGCGGAAGTAGAAGTGAAGAACAAGTTCCTAGTAGGCGACAGCTTAGAAATGATGACACCGAAAGGTAACGTTGTTTTCAAACTAGAAGTTATGGAAAACCGTAAATCTGAAGCGGTCGACGACGCGAAAGGTAACGGTCACTTTGTATTTATTCCTGTACCAGCAGATCTAGATCTAGAGTACGGCTTGCTGATGCGTAACTTGAGCGAAGGCCAAGATACACGTAACGCATCAGGCAAATAATTTTTACTTAAGCGACTTACTTGAGAAGAAAATAATGGCTCTGTTAATTACTGACAAGTGCATAAACTGCGATATGTGTGACCCAGAATGCCCAAATGGTGCAATCACTATGGGTGACAGTATCTTCGAAATCGATCCTGATTTATGTACTGAGTGTAAAGGTCACTATGAGAAGCCAACATGTCAGTCAGTGTGTCCCATTACAAAATGCATAATCACTGACCCAAACCATATTGAAACTGACGACGAATTATTAGAAAAGTTTGTCATTATTCAAGGCTTGACCTAAAAGATAAAAGGTTCAACTTAATCATCAAGTTGAACCTTTTTTTTAACCCGATTTTTCAATGGGATATATATTGCAGAACATCTCTTTCTCAAATTGGTATTCAAGTTGTTCTCGCCAATTTTTGGTTTGAGATACAGGTACCAAATAAAAACTCTCCCGACTGGTATCAGTGACAAACGCCATTCCATACTGCATCAGTTCATAATGAACATCATTAACAAAACTAGGATCTAACCGTTGTCGACCGGTTAGTTGGTTTATATCTTCTCTAGAAATTGAAATACCAGTCTTCTCACTATTGAATCTATGTCTTAACCATTTAGAGAATTCCCTCGCGCAAATCATAGTCATTGTCTTATCCTTGAATTTTTATAGACGGGTATCAGACTCTGATTTTCATATACTGCACATAAGCCGCATCTTTCACCCTAAAACACGCCATCCCTGACTAAGCATTATCAAATTCATCGTTGTTTTTGCTATTGCCGTTATTCGTTTGTTTTGATATCAAACGATGTTCTTAATTACGTGTTTATAAACTCTAGACAAAAGTGTGACATTTCTCCAGTTTCAGAGACGAGAAAGTCAGTGGCATTACCACTGTAATTAACCTCGATAGATGCGATTACTTATTGGATATCAAGGCTAAACACTGACTCGGCATTACTTTAACTTTCTTTTTTTTCTTACTTTTAGCGACTTTTTTAGGTGGAGGCACTGGAATGGTCTGCGGAGCCCAACTGGCAAGTTCATCTCCACAACCATCACCTTTTGGCGGGTTTGCTTGAGCGATGCAGTTAGAACTACCTTTAGGACATTTTAAACGAACATGAAAATGAGAATGATGTCCCCACCAAGGTCTGATTTTTCCTAACCAAGCTCTCTCATTGGCATCAGAGCTTTCTTGGTCACAAAGAGTTTGTTTAATAACAGGATGGACGAAAATACGTACCACTTTTTGATCTTTGGCTGCATAGCGAATAACTTGAAAATGGTCATCGTTCCAATTTGATTTACGCAGTTTGTAATTAGTAAGGTCGACAACGCTTACTGGCTTAGGAACAGCAAGTTCATTTTCGGAAAGTCTCTCATCAGTGAGCCTTAACCATATATCAATATCCAACCCAGTCTGGTGACTTGAGTGACCAGATGAGAAGCGTCCACCTCTAGGTAAGGAAATATCGCCAACTAATAAGTTAGTGTTGAGTTGTTCGCTTGTAATGACACCCAACCTTTCAATAAACTGAATGGCCTCGGTATGGCCATAGTAGCGTTCTCGCTGAGGGCGAATAACTTGATAGCCCTCCCCGTTGATAGGCAAAGCTTGTGCGCCGTCTAGACAGCCATTAGCATAACTGCCAATAGATGATGTTGAGTTGATTGTCGGGCTCTTCGCCTTTTCCCAAGGCGTTGCTATGGCTACGAATGAACATAACACAGTAGCCGCAGCGCAAAGTAACCTCATAACGATCCTAAATGATTTGTCTTTAGTATTTATACTAGCTGTCATTGAGGAATAGGGGCATATAAGTAATAAGTTTTTCGGGGCATTAAATGAAAATAACAAACAACACGTCTTATCAACCAACTTTCATCACTGCTATTGGCTAACTGAAGAGACGTAAAGATCTCAAACTCGTCACTGATTTTTGAATTTCGTATAACGGTCAGCCACTGCACTTGACGATTAACAGCGTTAATTCATCGTCTTATAGATAAAGTTGAAGAAGAGAGCAAAAAATAAAAAGGCTCCAGTCTTTCGACTGAAGCCTTAATATATTCATGCAACAACATAGGTTGTTTTAAACTGAACTAACGATTAGCGATGTTGAGATAATTTGTAGCAGTAGAGCTTCGTTGTTCATTTATCTATATCGGAAAAAGCAAAAAGGCTCTAGCATTTCTGCTAGAGCCTTAAATATGGCAGGGGTGGAGAGATTCGAACTCCCAACACGCGGATTTGGAATCCGCTGCTCTGCCAATTGGAGCTACACCCCTATTTTCAGTTTTAAAGAGCTGAAACTCTGAATAAGTGGCGGAGTGGACGGGACTCGAACCCGCGACCCCCGGCGTGACAGGCCGGTATTCTAACCAACTGAACTACCACTCCGCAGTGGTCAACTCACTAAGTGAGCGTCCATATCTCCAGGTCGGTCAACCTAAAGATTTAATTTAAAGCCTGGCGATGTCCTACTCTCACATGGGGAAACCCCACACTACCATCGGCGCTATTGTGTTTCACTTCTGAGTTCGGCATGGAATCAGGTGGGTCCACAATGCTATGGTCGCCAAGCAAATTTTAAAATTCGGAAAACTGATTTAAAAGTTATATCTCTTCAAACTCATTCAAGCGTTTGGTATTTCTATTGAGTCCACAAAACCCCTTGGGTGTTGTATGGTTAAGCCTCACGGGCAATTAGTACAGGTTAGCTCAATGCCTCGCAGCACTTACACACCCTGCCTATCAACGTCGTAGTCTACGACAACCCTTTAGGACGCTTATAGCGCCAGGGAAAACTCATCTCAAGGCTCGCTTCCCGCTTAGATGCTTTCAGCGGTTATCGATTCCGAACTTAGCTACCGGGCAATGCCATTGGCATGACAACCCGAACACCAGAGGTTCGTCCACTCCGGTCCTCTCGTACTAGGAGCAGCCCCTTTCAATTTTCCAACGCCCACGGCAGATAGGGACCGAACTGTCTCACGACGTTCTAAACCCAGCTCGCGTACCACTTTAAATGGCGAACAGCCATACCCTTGGGACCGACTTCAGCCCCAGGATGTGATGAGCCGACATCGAGGTGCCAAACACCGCCGTCGATATGAACTCTTGGGCGGTATCAGCCTGTTATCCCCGGAGTACCTTTTATCCGTTGAGCGATGGCCCTTCCATTCAGAACCACCGGATCACTATGACCTGCTTTCGCACCTGCTCGAATTGTCATTCTCGCAGTCAAGCGGGCTTATGCCATTGCACTAACCACACGATGTCCAACCGTGTTTAGCCCACCTTCGTGCTCCTCCGTTACTCTTTGGGAGGAGACCGCCCCAGTCAAACTACCCACCAGGCACTGTCCGTAATCCCGATTCAGGGACCGACGTTAGAACATCAAAACTACAAGGGTGGTATTTCAAGGACGACTCCACCACATCTAGCGACGCGGTTTCATAGTCTCCCACCTATCCTACACATGTAGGTTCAATGTTCAGTGCCAAGCTGTAGTAAAGGTTCACGGGGTCTTTCCGTCTAGCCGCGGGTACACTGCATCTTCACAGCGATTTCAATTTCACTGAGTCTCGGGTGGAGACAGCGTGGCCATCATTACGCCATTCGTGCAGGTCGGAACTTACCCGACAAGGAATTTCGCTACCTTAGGACCGTTATAGTTACGGCCGCCGTTTACCGGGGCTTCGATCAAGAGCTTCGACCGAAGTCTAACCCCATCAATTAACCTTCCGGCACCGGGCAGGCGTCACACCGTATACGTCATCTTACGATTTTGCACAGTGCTGTGTTTTTAATAAACAGTTGCAGCCACCTGGTATCTGCGACTCTCGTCTGCTCCATCCGCAAGGGACTTCACTGATAAGAGCGTACCTTCTCCCGAAGTTACGGTACCATTTTGCCTAGTTCCTTCACCCGAGTTCTCTCAAGCGCCTTGGTATTCTCTACCCGACCACCTGTGTCGGTTTGGGGTACGATTCCTTACAATCTGAAGCTTAGAGGCTTTTCCTGGAAGCATGGCATCAATGACTTCACTACCGTAGTAGCTCGACATCGTATCTCAGCGTTAAGAAAGTCCGGATTTACCTAAACTTTCCGCCTACATACTTGAACCTGGACAACCGTCGCCAGGCCCACCTAGCCTTCTCCGTCCCCCCATCGCAATTGTAAGAAGTACGGGAATATTAACCCGTTTCCCATCGACTACGCCTTTCGGCCTCGCCTTAGGAGTCGACTTACCCTGCCCCGATTAACGTTGGACAGGAACCCTTGGTCTTCCGGCGAGGGAGTTTTTCACTCCCTTTATCGTTACTCATGTCAGCATTCGCACTTCTGATACCTCCAGCAGCCCTTACAGACCACCTTCAACGGCTTACAGAACGCTCCCCTACCCCACATACCCTAAGGTACGTAGCCGCAGCTTCGGTGTATAGCTTAGCCCCGTTACATCTTCCGCGCAGGCCGACTCGACCAGTGAGCTATTACGCTTTCTTTAAATGATGGCTGCTTCTAAGCCAACATCCTGGCTGTCTGAGCCTTCCCACATCGTTTCCCACTTAGCTATACTTTGGGACCTTAGCTGGCGGTCTGGGTTGTTTCCCTCTCCACGACGGACGTTAGCACCCGCCGTGTGTCTCCCGGATAGTACTTACTGGTATTCGGAGTTTGCAAAGGGTTGGTAAGTCGGGATGACCCCCTAGCCTTAACAGTGCTCTACCCCCAGTAGTATTCGTCCGAGGCGCTACCTAAATAGCTTTCGGGGAGAACCAGCTATCTCCAGGTTTGATTGGCCTTTCACCCCTAGCCACAAGTCATCCGCTAATTTTTCAACATTAGTCGGTTCGGTCCTCCAGTTGATGTTACTCAACCTTCAACCTGCCCATGGCTAGATCACCTGGTTTCGGGTCTAATCCTAGCAACTGTACGCCCAGTTAAGACTCGGTTTCCCTACGGCTCCCCTAAACGGTTAACCTTGCTACTAAAATTAAGTCGCTGACCCATTATACAAAAGGTACGCAGTCACACCACGAAGGTGCTCCTACTGCTTGTACGTACACGGTTTCAGGTTCTATTTCACTCCCCTCACAGGGGTTCTTTTCGCCTTTCCCTCACGGTACTGGTTCACTATCGGTCAGTCAGTAGTATTTAGCCTTGGAGGATGGTCCCCCCATATTCAGACAGGATATCACGTGTCCCGCCCTACTCGATTTCACTGATTATGATGTGTCGGTTACGGGGCTATCACCCTTTATTGCGAGACTTTCCAGACTCTTCACCTGCATCATTAAAAGCTTAAGGGCTAATCCAATTTCGCTCGCCGCTACTTTCGGAATCTCGGTTGATTTCTCTTCCTCGGGGTACTTAGATGTTTCAGTTCCCCCGGTTTGCCTCCTGTTGCTATGTATTCACAACAGGATACGTGCTTGTGCACGTGGGTTTCCCCATTCAGAAATCCCAGACTCAAAAGGTTATTACTACCTAATCTGGGCTTATCGCAAGTTATTACGTCTTTCATCGCCTCTGACTGCCAAGGCATCCACCGTGTACGCTTAGTCACTTAACCATACAACCCGAAAGGGTCTTAGTGTATGGCAACTAACCAAGGTTTTTGGTTGTCATCAAGAAGGGTTAATTCTTGATAACTGTTTGCCGGACTCAATTGTGAATCAAATAAATTTGATTCGAATACAAGACACTTGAATGTGTTTGTTGTGTTTATCTAATGAAAGATAAACATTGAGAACTTTTAAATTTGATTGAATTACTCGTAAGTAATCAATCAGTCAGCTTTCCAAATTGTTAAAGAGCTTGATTCATCTTCTATTAAAAGAAGGGAACCATTTTTAAATATTTTCAAAGAAAAACACTTAAAGATGGTGGAGCTATGCGGGATCGAACCGCAGACCTCCTCGCTGCCAGCGAGGCGCTCTCCCAGCTGAGCTATAGCCCCATCTGGAAAAGTATTTCTACTCTTAACTTTTCTAAACCTAATCAATCTGTGTGGACACTCATCGTGGTATCTTCGTATAAGGAGGTGATCCAGCCCCAGGTTCCCCTAGGGCTACCTTGTTACGACTTCACCCCAGTCATGAACCACAAAGTGGTGAGCGTCCTCCCCGAAAGGTTAAACTACCCACTTCTTTTGCAGCCCACTCCCATGGTGTGACGGGCGGTGTGTACAAGGCCCGGGAACGTATTCACCGTGACATTCTGATTCACGATTACTAGCGATTCCGACTTCATGGAGTCGAGTTGCAGACTCCAATCCGGACTACGACGCACTTTTTGGGATTCGCTCACTATCGCTAGCTTGCTGCCCTCTGTATGCGCCATTGTAGCACGTGTGTAGCCCTACTCGTAAGGGCCATGATGACTTGACGTCGTCCCCACCTTCCTCCGGTTTATCACCGGCAGTCTCCCTGGAGTTCCCGACATTACTCGCTGGCAAACAAGGATAAGGGTTGCGCTCGTTGCGGGACTTAACCCAACATTTCACAACACGAGCTGACGACAGCCATGCAGCACCTGTCTCAGAGCTCCCGAAGGCACACCTGCGTCTCCGCTGGCTTCTCTGGATGTCAAGAGTAGGTAAGGTTCTTCGCGTTGCATCGAATTAAACCACATGCTCCACCGCTTGTGCGGGCCCCCGTCAATTCATTTGAGTTTTAATCTTGCGACCGTACTCCCCAGGCGGTCTACTTAACGCGTTAGCTCCGAAAGCCACGGCTCAAGGCCACAACCTCCAAGTAGACATCGTTTACGGCGTGGACTACCAGGGTATCTAATCCTGTTTGCTCCCCACGCTTTCGCATCTGAGTGTCAGTGTCTGTCCAGGGGGCCGCCTTCGCCACTGGTATTCCTTCAGATCTCTACGCATTTCACCGCTACACCTGAAATTCTACCCCCCTCTACAGCACTCTAGTTCACCAGTTTCAAATGCAGTTCCGAGGTTGAGCCCCGGGCTTTCACATCTGACTTAATGAACCACCTGCATGCGCTTTACGCCCAGTAATTCCGATTAACGCTCGCACCCTCCGTATTACCGCGGCTGCTGGCACGGAGTTAGCCGGTGCTTCTTCTGTTGCTAACGTCAAGATGCGCAGCTATTAACTACACACCCTTCCTCACAACTGAAAGTACTTTACAACCCGAAGGCCTTCTTCATACACGCGGCATGGCTGCATCAGGCTTTCGCCCATTGTGCAATATTCCCCACTGCTGCCTCCCGTAGGAGTCTGGACCGTGTCTCAGTTCCAGTGTGGCTGATCATCCTCTCAGACCAGCTAGGGATCGTCGCCTTGGTGAGCCATTACCTCACCAACTAGCTAATCCCACCTAGGCATATCTTGACGCGAGAGGCCCGAAGGTCCCCCTCTTTGGCCCGTAGGCATTATGCGGTATTAGCCATCGTTTCCAATGGTTATCCCCCACATCAAGGCAATTTCCTAGGCATTACTCACCCGTCCGCCGCTCGACGCCCATTAAATCCTCCGAAGATTCAATAATGTCGTTTCCGCTCGACTTGCATGTGTTAGGCCTGCCGCCAGCGTTCAATCTGAGCCATGATCAAACTCTTCAATTTAAGATTTTGTGACTCAACGAATACTGACTTCAAAACTAATATTTACCGCTCTTTCGAAAAA
Source organism: Vibrio sp. QJM3NY_15 (assembly GCF_057785995.1). Taxonomy (NCBI): domain Bacteria; kingdom Pseudomonadati; phylum Pseudomonadota; class Gammaproteobacteria; order Vibrionales; family Vibrionaceae; genus Vibrio; species Vibrio sp. QJM3NY_15. Next base: position 603,442 of record NZ_CM173517.1, on the reverse strand, counting down.
GAACAGAAACATGTAATTCTAAAGCTATTACCATTCCAACAGAATGGTAATGAATTGACTGTGCCGAATAACTACAAGTAGTTAAACGTATTGGTCACTCAGTTCATTGAAATCAATTTGTTACCGAAGTAACTGTTATTACGCTCTTTCAAAAAAGAACAAATAACGTTTTGATATTCATCAACGAGTGCCCACACAGATTGATAGGTTTAAATTGTTAAAGAGCTTTACTTATTGAGCGTTCCTTTTAGTAAGGAGCCTCTCTAAGTGGACGGCCATTCTAGCGAATTGGGTTCCAGTGTCAAACACTTTTTCCAGCTAATTTTTCAAAGCATCTTAAATGCTTAATGTCGTCTCGTTACTTAGTTCAAACCGCTTGGTTATCCCTAGCAACGGAGGCGCATTATAGAGACAATCCCCCTTTGCACAAGACCAAAAACGAAAAAAAACCGCCGCAGGCGATCGTTCGGACACTATTCACACAAAGCGTTCAAAATAGGTACGATTAAGCCTTAATTTCGGCTAATCGTACCTATTATTCATAGTTTGATTATTGGTGAGCAATAATTCGGTCGTTATTCACTAATAGCTGCACTTTCTTCTCTGGATTTATTTTTCCAGCCAGTATCGCTTTCGCTAACGGGTTCTCAACAGTTTGTTGAATTGCTCTTTTAAGAGGCCTTGCACCATATACAGGATCAAAACCAACTTGAGAGATTAGCTTGAGCGCTTTTTCTGAAACTTCGAGTTCATAACCATTGTCTTCCATTCGCTTTTTCAAATGATCAAGCTGAATAGCGGCAATTGACTCGATATGCTCTTGGCCTAATGGATGGAACACGACACTTTCATCAACTCGATTCAAAAACTCAGGTCGGAAATGTTTACCCACAACTTCCATAACCTCATTTTTAATGCCTTGGTAATCCAATGTATTAAAGTTCTCTTGAATACGAGTAGAACCTAGGTTCGATGTCATGATTACCACGGTATTTCTAAAATCGACGGTGCGACCTTGTCCGTCAGTTAATCGTCCATCATCTAAAACCTGCAATAGAATATTGAAAACATCTGGGTGAGCTTTCTCTACCTCATCAAGCAGAATGACAGAATAAGGTTTTCGACGAACGGCTTCGGTTAAGTACCCACCTTCCTCATAACCCACATAACCAGGGGGAGCACCAACTAAACGAGCAACCGAGTGTTTTTCCATAAACTCAGACATATCGATACGCACCATCGCATCTTCACTATCGAACATAAAGTTCGCTAATGTTTTACACAATTCCGTTTTACCGACACCTGTTGGCCCTAAAAACAAGAACGAACCAATCGGCTTGTTCGGATCAGACAAACCAGCACGGCTACGACGAATCGCATTCGATACTACTTCGACCGCTTCCGCTTGACCGATAACCCGCTTATGCAGAACACCTTCCATTTTCAGAAGCTTCTCTTTTTCTGCTTCTAGCATTTTAGAAACCGGGATGCCGGTTTGCTTTGAAAGGACATCGGCGATCTCAGCGTCGGTCACCTTATTACGTAATAAGGTCATTTCTTGCATTTCAGCTTGAGTCGCGAGATCTAACTGCTTCTCCAATTCTGGGATTCGACCATATTGCAATTCAGACATACGGTTAAGGTCACCAGCACGTCGTGCAAAATCCATATCCATTCGAGCTTGTTCTAGCTCTGACTTGATATGTTGCGTGCCAGACAGCGCTGCCTTCTCTGCGTTCCAAACTTCTTCAAGTTCTGAAAAATCTCGCTCTTTCTCAGAAAGTTCGCTTTGTAGCGTGCGCAGGCGTTTTTCACTGGCCTCATCATTTTCATTCGTCAGAGCTTGCTGTTCGATCTTCAACTGAATGATTTTTCGCTCTAACTTATCTAATGACTCGGGCTTTGAATCTATCTGCATTCGAATACTCGAAGCCGCTTCATCAATGAGATCAATCGCCTTATCTGGTAACTGACGATCTGAAACGTATCGGTGAGATAGCGTTGCCGCCGCTACGATAGCAGGATCGGTAATTTCTACATGATGGTGAAGTTCATAGCGCTCTTTCAAACCACGAAGAATCGCTACCGTGTCTTCAACGGTGGGTTCATCCACGATCACTTTTTGGAATCGACGCTCTAAAGCTGGATCTTTCTCTATATATTGGCGGTACTCATCGAGCGTTGTTGCGCCGACACAATGCAGTTCACCACGAGCTAATGCTGGTTTCAGCATATTACCCGCATCCATAGAGCCTTCGCCTTTACCTGCGCCGACCATCGTATGAATTTCATCGATAAAGAGAATGACATTGCCTTCTTCTTTCGATAATTCATTAAGCACAGATTTTAGACGCTCTTCGAATTCACCACGATACTTAGCACCGGCTACCAATGAGCCCATGTCTAATGAAAGCACTCGTCGGCCTCTTAAGCCTTCAGGAACTTCATTGTTGATAATACGTTGAGCCAAACCTTCGACAATAGCGGTTTTACCCACACCGGGTTGACCAATAATGACAGGGTTATTCTTAGTTCGGCGTTGAAGGACTTGGATCGTGCGACGAATTTCATCATCACGACCAATCACAGGATCTAGCTTGCCTTGCTCTGCTCGCTCGGTCAGATCAATGGTGAACTTCTCTAAAGCTTGGCGTCTATCTTCCGCATTCGGGTCATCAACCTTTTGACCACCACGAACTTGCTCGATAGCTTGAGATAGTTTTTGCTCAGTAAGGCCTAACTCTTTAAGTAAGTTACCTAGAGGTCCTTTGTCTTCTATTGCAGCGAGTAGGAATACTTCTGAAGATATATAACTGTCTTGACGCTTTTGAGCGACCTTGTCACATAGGTTGAATAGCGTTCCCATTGCGTTAGAGAGCTGAACATCCCCACCGATACCGCTTACTTTCGGCACTCGGTCTAATATTTCGCTTAATTTAGAACGCAATTGAACAACATCAATATTCAGCATGGTGAGCAATGGACGAATCGCACTGCCATCTTGATTAAGCAAAGACACCATTAGGTGTACAGGTTCTATATATTGGTGATCACGACCTAATGCGAGCGACTGAGCATCAGATATCGCAATTTGGAATTTACTAGTGAATCGATCGAGACGCATGCCAACCTTCCTACTCTTAGATATGTTTATCTTATGGTTAGAAGATGGATACGGTAACGCAGATTTTCAAGGGATAAGGATGAAGAATAGAGATGATATGAAAATATAAATGAACTGGATGAGTGGTTATGCTAGTCAGAGATTACTCTAACCAAATAAATGTCGCCTGACGCCCAGTAATACCATCACGACGATAAGAATAGAAAGCATCTGAATCTGCGTATGTACATAGATTCGAATCTGTCACCGAAGTCACGCCAACTTTCATTAGTCGTTGAGTCGCAAGTTGAGACATGTTTGCTAACCACTTGCCAGGTTCAGATTTGGCTTTAAATGCCAATTTAGCTTGAGGGTCAAAACGAACAAAAGCGTCCAACACATCGTTGCCAACCTCAAACGCATCTTTACCAATAGCAGGACCAAGCCAAGCAATGATCTGATTATCTGAATCTAGGTTTGAAAACTTTGCGACGGCATTTTCAAGAATGCCACCAGCAAGACCACGCCAACCCGCATGAACGGCAGCAACTTGAGTGCCTTTGGTATCAGTAAGGATAACTGGTAAGCAATCGGCTGTCATCGCAGAACACACAACACCCTTTGCAGTGGTAAATGCACCATCCGCATCAAGCACATTCGCCACAGGTTCTAAAACTGTAACGACATCCGTTGAGTGAGTTTGATTTAGCCATACCGGAGCCGTGGGCATATTAGATTGTTGCTTTAGCCATGTTCGATTGCTTTCAACAAGTAAAGCATCATCCCCAACGTGCATACCAAGGTTTAACCCTTGATAGGCACCTGTAGAACAACCATCAAAACGAGTTGCAGCAAATGCTTTCACGTTTTTTGGTGCATTCCAGTCAGGGATGATCATTGACACGATTAAATGTCGTCTTCTATGTTTTCACGAGCATCAACACGCAACGCTTCAGCCATCACAACCATGTCATTTGGCACAGGTGCGTGGAACTCTACTTCTTCACCAGTAATCGGGTGAACAAACTTCAGCATAACCGCGTGTAGCGCTTGACGATCAAAAGAACGAATCATTGTCGTTAGCTCTTCAGATGCACCTTTTGGAATACGAGCACGACCACCGTACGCGATATCACCTAACAGCGGATGCTGAAGATATGACATGTGAACACGGATTTGGTGAGTACGACCCGTTTCTAGGCGCAGACGAATACGAGTATGTTCGCGGAAGTGCTCCGCAACACGGTAGTGAGTTACCGCAGGCTTACCCAGTTCATTTACGTCCATTAACGTACGCTTAGTTGCATGACGGCTAATGCCTTTCTCAACCACACCACCTGCTGTCATTTTACCGATAGCAATTGCTTCATATTCACGAGTAATACGACGTTTAGCAAGAGCTCGCACAAGGCGAGTTTGAGCTGGAACCGTTTTAGCCACAACCATAAGACCAGTTGTGTCTTTATCCAGACGGTGCACAATACCCGCACGAGGTACTTCAGCAATTTGAGGGTAATGGAAAAGCAATGCGTTTAGTATGGTTCCATCCGGCGTACCTGCACCTGGGTGTACAACCAGATCGCGAGGTTTATTGATAACCAATAAATCATCATCTTCATAGACAATGTCTAACGGAATATCTTGTGCTTCCCAGCGCTCTTCATCCGCAAGCTCTGCTTGTAAGATGATCGCTTCACCGCCCAAAACTATGGTGCGCGGTTTAGTGATAACTTCGCCATCCACTTGGATTTTGCCGTCAAGAAGCCACTCTTTAATACGAGAGCGAGAAAAATCGGTAAATAGTTCAGCGACAGCTTGGTCTAAACGTTGACCTAACTGGCTGCTTTTTACTGTGTCTGTTAATGTTATCTGCTGAGCCATATCGAACTTTTTTAAAAACCGTGAGACTAATACCCATTAGTATGGATAAAATAGAATAATTGCATCATTGTATCTGTTACTGGTTAGAAAGTAACGGAAGCTTACGAAATATTTAATTCAAGGAATCGACGCCTGACATGAAACACCTTACTTTATCGGGTCTATTAGCCGTATCACTCTTAGTTGGTTGTTCAAGTAGTGAAGAAATAGTACCGGATGTACCGCCATCGGTTCTTTACTCTGACGCCCAAGAATCACTGCAGAGTGGTAGCTGGCTTTCTGCAATCGAAAAGCTAGAAGCCTTAGACTCTCGTTACCCATTCGGCGCCTATTCTGAACAAGTACAACTGGATCTGATTTACGCGTACTACAAAAATGATGACTTGGCATTAGGCCTTGCCACCATTTCACGATTCCTACGCTTAAACCCTACTCATGAAAAACAGGATTGGGTTCTTTACATGCGTGGCCTGACACACATGGCTCAAGATCGAAACTTCATGCACGATATTTTTAATATCGATCGTAGTGACCGAGATCCAGAACCAGTGAAACTTGCGTTTGCTGATTTCAAACGACTGTTAGAACGTTTCCCTGCAAGTCCATACGCTGAAGATGCACAAAAACGCATGTTCGCATTGAAAAACCGCCTAGCTGAGTATGACTTAGCAACCGCTGATTTCTACCTGCGTCGCGAAGCGTGGATTGCAGCTATAAACAGAACACAAGAGTTGCAAAAGACTTACCCAGACACCATTGCTGCGCGTAAATCTCTGAAAATACAGTTAGAAGCCTACGAGCAACTTGGGCTAGAAGACGCTGTGAAAAGAACAGAAGCCTTGATTGAGCTCAACCCACTGCCTTAGTCAGCGAATCACACTCGTCGTTAACTAAAACAATCACTTCAAAATCGCGCTAATTTATTAGCGCGATTTTTTTTGAACTTCGTCTGGTAAACTTGATGAATGGCAGCATAAGCAGTATCTTCAATAGGTAACTTTTAACAAAACATCAACATGGAGTGTGGATGTGAGCAGGATGTTATTATTTATCTGGATCGGGTTATTTAGCCAACTTTCCAACGCATTAGAACTGTCCCCATTGAGCAATCAGCCTTACATGGGAGACTTAGATGTACTCAAAACAAAAGGAACAGTTAGAGTATTGGTATCGGCTGATCTGGGCTTTTATTACATAGAAGATGGCAAGCCAAAAGGCATTGTGGCAGAAATGCTCTATCACTTTGAGAAAAGCCTTCGTAAGAAACACCCTTATCTCAATGTGCAGATCATTCCGGTTCAGCGAGATGATCTTCTTCCTTCATTAGAATCCGGATACGGTGATGTCGCGGTAGCAAACCTAACCATTACTGATAAGCGGTTACGAGTGATCGACTTTTCAGATCCCATGATTAAAGATGGTAAAGAACTCATTATCACTGGAAAAAATTCAGAACCTCTCACCGAAATCAAGCAATTGAGCGGTAAAGAAGTATGGATCCGCGCGAGCTCTAGCTACTTCGAGAGTGTGCAAAAAGTGAATATGGAGCTCAATGAACTCGGGTTGCCACCATTACATGTCCACTTTATCGAAGAATCTCTCCAAGATTACGAACTGATAGAACTGGTTAATCAGGGGTATATACAAGGTACGATTCTAGATAGCCATAAAGCAAAACTATGGACTGATGTAATGGAAAACATTCAGATCCATAGCGACTTACCTTTGCGAGAGGATGGTCAAATTGCTTGGGCACTGAGAAAGGATAGCCCTCTTCTCAAAAAGGAAATCAACAAGTACGTTAAGAAAGCCCGCACAGGTACTTTACTGGGTAACGTGATCTACCAAAAATATATCGATAATACGCGTTGGTTAGGTCGAGCTCTCAATCCAAACAAAGTCGACAGAGTTGCCAAGCTCGCTGACGTATTTGAGAAGTACTCCAGCAAGTACGAATTTGATCCTTTAATGATGTCTGCTCAAGGGTTCCAGGAGTCTGGGCTCGATCAGAGTCAAGTCTCTCATCGTGGGGCGATTGGCGTCATGCAGGTTTTACCAAGTACGGCCAAAGACAAAAACGTTAATATCAAAAATATTCATAAAGTGGATAACAACATCCATGCCGGCGTGAAATATATGCGTTTTATCAAAGACCGATATTTTAATGACCCTGCCATAACGGCTGACAACCAGATCTATTTTACGTTGGCGTCTTACAACGCAGGCCCAGCTAAAATCAGAAAAATGAGATACCTCGCGAAGAAGAAAGGCTACAACCCTAACGTTTGGTTTAAAAACGTCGAAATCGTTACGCGAAAGTATGTCAGTAAAGAACCCGTCACGTATGTCGCCAACATCAATCGCTACTTTGTTATTTATAAACAATTGGCGGCGATTAATGCCACTCGAGAGAACGGAACAGCAAGGCTACTGCAAACCAACGATTAGCCGCTGTTTGTCATTATGAGCTTAAGCAGTGAACGCCCAAGACAGGACTAAAAGCACAAAAGCCGCATAAGGAAACTTATGCGGCTTTTGTTTATCAAATTCGGATCGTTCTTTGGTGTGACTTAAATCACGAAAGTATATTGCGTGAATTTTCATCTAGCACTTTCAAAAAGCTGTAGGACGTCCCTAAAAACTGGTTTAATTTTTAGCGAAGCCTTGCCTCCAACTTATCGTTTTTCGTAGGGATAACAAGCATTTTTCGACAAAAAGATACCAAGACTTGCGTGAGATCACATTTGATTTTAATGCTTATCCCACCCAATCAAAATGAGATCTAAATCACATTCTTTATTCCTAAAAGTCGTAATCTGAAGTTAACCCATGAGGGATACAACAGAGGAAAACTTCTATGAAAATGAACATCACTGGTAAAAACATCGACATTACCTCTGCAATCCGTGATCACATAGAAAGCAAATTTAAAAAGCTGGATAAATGGCAAGTAGACATCATTGGCTGCCAAGCGAGCTTTAGCGAAGAACCAAACAAGAAGAAAAAATTTGAAGCCGTTCTAACGGTACCAAAAGGCCAACTTGTTGCTTCATCAATTCATGACGACCTCTACGTGGCTATCAACGAAGTAGAACAAAAACTAGAGCGTCAACTCAACAAGCTACGCCATAAACCAGAAGCTCGTCGCGCTGAAAAGCCTGAAATTGAAGAGCTAGAAGCTGAAGTAGAATAGGGAAAGAGAACAGATTAAAAAATAGCGCCTCAGGGCGCTATTTTTTTGCTTGACGCTCGTAGCTCGCTTGCTTATTGTGTTTAAACATTCATAAAACAATCACTTTTTATGCACTCTCAATCTTTGTTTATTTTTGACTTCTTTTTTCTTCCGTAAATCGGAGGCTGAGTCGTTTTAGAAAAACAAGTCAAAAACGAACAAGAAGCCTCCCACACAAGGGAGGCTTTTTTATAAGGACACATTTATGACTGACCGCTCAATTTCACTGGATGATATCCGCCTTCGTCTCAATGATTTAGATGACGAACTGCTGAGTTTACTTTCAGAACGTCGCAAACTCAGTATCGAAGTTGCGAAAAGTAAAGTAGAGACATCAAAGCCTGTACGCGATGCCGTTCGTGAACAGCAGCTTCTGGTTAAGCTAATTAACAACGGTAAAGATAAATACGAACTTGATGCGCAGTACATTACTAAGCTGTTTCATACCATCATTGAAGATTCGGTTCTGCTGCAACAGTCATACCTGCAAAACCTGGCGAACCCACAAAGCCGTAAGCCATTGGCTCGCGTTGCGTTCTTGGGTTCTAAAGGTTCATATTCGCATCTTGCTAGCCGTGAATACTTCAGCCGCAAGAATATGGAATTGATAGAGCTTAACTGCAATCACTTCAAAGAAGTCGCATCAACAGTGGAATCTGGTCACGCCGATTACGGTGTGCTGCCGATTGAGAACACCAGTTCAGGTTCAATCAACGAAGTTTACGATCTTCTACAACACACAACACTCTACATCGTGGGTGAACTGTCTCAGCCTATTGAACACTGCTTAGTTGCTAAAAGTGATATTCGATTAGAAAACATTAAGACGCTTTATTCGCATCCACAACCTCATCAGCAATGCAGTGAGTTCTTGAGTCGCCTTAAAGGTGTCAGCCTTGAATCTTGTGCAAGCACCGCTGACGCAATGAAGAAAGTGAAAGAGCTGGATAGTGATGATGTAGCAGCCATTGGTAACGCTTCAAGTGGCAAACTGTATGGGCTTCAAGCAATTCAAGGCAACATTGCCAATCAAACTGAGAACCATACTCGCTTCATCGTTGTGGCGCGTAAACCGGTAGAAGTCTCGACTCAGATCCCAGCGAAAACGACACTCATCATGTCGACCTCTCAAGAAGCAGGCTCTTTGGTTGAAACCCTACTGATTCTGCAACGCTTGGGCATCAACATGACGAAACTAGAATCTCGTCCAATTATGGGTAACCCATGGGAAGAGATGTTCTATGTTGATTTAGAAGCACACTTGAATGCGGATAACATGCAGCAAGCGATCACGGAACTGACGGCCATTACTCGTCACTTAAAAGTGCTAGGCTGCTACCCAAGTGAGAACATTAAAGCGACTCAAGTTAAGTTGTCGTAAGTTTAGGTTGCCAAAAGCAATTCGCCTACCATAGGCCAAACAGTAAAAGTTAACGCAAACGGAATAACAATCGAACGAAACAATATGCAGAAATAAGTATTGTGGGTATTAAATTGTTATTCCGTTCACTGTCTCTCACACTCGCTTCCTAAAATCATTACCAACATAACACCCCTCGCTAATCACACTTTTATCAATAAAGACAAAACCTTATTGCCTTCACAGGAAATCATCTAACAACGTGTAATTAATAGCGAGCAATCAACAAGTAACATAAACTTACGCACAAAATTATAAATAGTGTTGTATGTAACAATGAAGCTCAGTACTAAAATATTACTTCTAATAGCCCCTGTTATACTGATTAGTACCGCAGCTTCTAGCTATATCATTTACTCAACGCAGAAAAACAGCTTCATCAAACGCGAAGACAACGTACTGCAACTGAATATGGAAAAGTTGGCTGGGTATTTTCGCCAATCTCGCTCCTTCCTAAATAGTTACTCTTACACGCTCTCTAAAAGCGACTTAGTTCGACGTTATTTTTTAGTTGATGACAATCCATATCGTGAACTTGAACTGCTCGATAACCTTCGAGAAACCATACAATTCTTGCAAGATGGTGATGACAGCTTTACTGGATTAGCACTGCTTGATGGTGAACGAAAACTCAGTTATTACGCAGACAATAGTCGTGATGCACTCACCCAAATGGACCCTAAGATTTTAGAGTTTATTGATCATCAGTATCAAAAAACATTGGAAGAATCGAGTACCAATTACGTCCAAAACTCTCAAGGTGAAGGGATGTTAGTTCACTATGAGGTACTCGATAAAAGAACGGTTTCGCCCTCTATAAGCTACCAACCTAGTGATGTTTTTTTTGTGGTTGTTTCTGTTTCTCTCGATAAATTTAATACATTGAGAAAGCAGATCGAGTTCGACTACCAAACCAGCCTGTTTTTCACGCCAACGGCAGTCTCTTTGGAAAGTGATTTAACTCATTCAGTGAAGCTGGCTCCTGAGCTTTACGCAACAGTCGACCCTGCTCAGTTTCTTTTAAACAATAAGCTCGACTCTATCTGGAATAAACTGAGTCTGTCGTTTGCACTGTCAGCCTTAGTAACGGTCGCCTTACTACTTATGCTGCTGTCTCGCTGTGTCATTACCCCTATTTCACGGTTAGACCGACAATTACAACAAGTAGAAAAAAAGCAAAGAAAGAACATTGAACGTTTAAAAACGAATGACGAGTTAGGTCGCTTATCGCATCGTTTTTATGACATGTACCAAGAGTTAGATAACACCTATCAACAAACTAAGGTTTTAGCTGAAAATGACCAGCTGACCAAGATCGCTAACCGACGTCAATTCCAAACCTTTGTTGAGCAATCACTCCCCAAAACAAACTCGAAAACATACACGTGGGTACTCTACTTAGATTTAGATAATTTTAAGTTTGTGAACGACAAATATGGCCATCAAGTTGGCGACTCGATCTTAGTTTCTTTCGCTCAACGTATTTCCGAGATCGGCGTTCTATACAAAACGGATTACGATGCCCATTGTATGCCAGCTCGACTCTCTGGTGACGAGTTCGTTATTTACATCAATGCATCGGCTCGCCATGGGAATATCGCTCATAAGTTTTCAGATACATTATTAGCGCCTCTGCAAAAAGGGTTTATCACTGAATCAGGCAACTACCCGATTACGGTCAGTATTGGTATTGCAACCTACCCTAATGACGGTCACTCAATAGAAAAACTGCTCTCAAATGCAGACACTGCGATGTACCAAGCCAAACGAGCAGGTAAGAATCGGTACGCGGATTACTCTTCAGACTTAGACAAAACCATTCAACGACAAGCAAGTATCGAACAAGCTTTGAGACATAAGAATTTTGATGAAGAGTTCAAACTCGTTTATATGCCATACATGGATTCAACAGGAAGTCAGGTCATCGGTGTTGAGGTGCTGTTACGTTGGGAATCGCCACAACTAGGCTCTGTACCGCCTGATGAGTTTATTCCAATTGCCGAACAAACAGGGTTGTTCGACCTTGTCGATCGCTGGGTGATACAGCATGCTTTTGCTTCGTTCCATAAGCTTCAAGCTCAGTTTGATCATTCGATTCAACTCTCAATTAATCTGTCTTCAGCAGGAATAGAAACAACTCATCTTGCGGTTTTCATCGGTGAACACGCCAAGATCAATGGCATTCCGCCGAACTTGATCGATTTCGAAATCACCGAGACCTTCTACTCAAACTCACAAGGGTTTCCATTATTGAACGAGCTCTCTCGAATGGGTTACCGCTTAGCGATTGATGACTTTGGCTCTGGTTACACATCGATAACCCAGTTGGTTCAATATCCCACTCAAAAAATCAAATTGGATAAGGGCTTTTTAGAAACCTTGATCGAAACAGACAATCAGAACATAGTAAAACCAGTGATAAGTTTGTGCCATGCACAAGGAAAGAAGGTTACCGCTGAGGGCATCGAAACTAAACGCATGCATCAATGGTTACAAGAGGCGCAGTGCGATATGCTGCAAGGCTACTATTTTGGCAAACCGATGCCACTTGAAGACCTAAGTGATTGGTACAGAGAACATCAATTGCAATTTAACCAACAACAATAAGAACTCATTCATGAAATCCGTAGTCATCGCATCGCTCAACCCAGCTAAAATCAACGCCGTTAAAAGTGCGTTCTTGTCAGCTTTCCCTAATACTGAATTCGAATTCATCGGTGTTAGCGTACCCAGCGGGGTTGCTGATCAACCCATGAGCAATGAGGAAACCTATCAAGGTGCAGTAAACCGCGTGAGCAATGCGATCCAAGAACAGCCAAATGCAGACTTTCATGTTGGATTAGAATCTGGAATTGAAGGTAACGTAACCTTTGCTTGGATGATAATTGAAGCAAATGGCCAACGTGGCGAATCTCGCTCTGCAAGCTTGATGCTGCCACCTGTTGTACTTGATAAGCTCCAGTATGCAAATGAGTTAGGGGATGTGATGGATGAAGTCTTCGGTACAGACAACATCAAGCAAAAAGGTGGGGCGATTGGCTTACTGACACACAACCAACTCTCGCGCAGTTCGGTATATCATCAAGCTTTGATCTTGGCGCTTATCCCTTTCGTTAATCCTGAGCACTTTCCCGCTTAGCTTTCAAAGACACGGTTTTTCATAGATTTAAGTTATTTCGTTGAAAGCCGAACCAGTGCAGCTGAAACAAAAAAACGCTAACGGATTGTTAGCGTTTCTATCAAACTTCAGTGCTAATAAGTAGATCTACTTAAGCAGTAACTCGGCGATGGCCGCTTTCTCTTGTTCAGATTTAGCCTTGAGCTCATTAGAGCCTCTGGTGATCGTCGCAACGCCTACTCCCAGCATTTGACTCACTTGTCGCTGAGACATCTCGCCTTTCATCAATTCACAAAGAATATTAACTCGAGCAACCAAAGCATCGCGTTCATCAGATGTCATCATCATGGTCAACAACAGCTCATGCTGATCTTTCTCAGCGGCTGTTTTTACCAAATCCATTAGTTGTTGCCAATTATCATATTCAGGTTGTGATGCCATATTTCTACACTTACTTTTAAATTCTGACTTTAAAGAGTCGCTTAACGATTGAAAGCGTTCAACACTTTATACCGAAACACTCGATGTAATCCAATGTAAAAAGGCAGTAAGTGCAAATGGTTCGCACTCACTGCCTTTAATATTTACTCAGTTTCGGACAAAGCGCCGAGAGCTTAGTATTTCGTTTTTGCCTCATGAGGCGCTAAAAACGTTCCCTTCTCGCCCAAGATATCTCGATAGTAAGTCTCAAACATCAAGATGTTCTGAACATAGCCACGAGTCTCCTTAAATGGGATCATTTCGATAAAGGCGTACGCATCTAACTTTTCATCACTGCGTGAACGCCACTGTTTCACTCGACTCGGACCTGCGTTGTATGCAGCGAAAGCAAAAATACGATTGTTATCATATTGAGACAGCAACCCATCGAGGTAATGACTGCCAATCTCAATGTTCTTGCTCACATCGTAAAGATCATCACTACCCTGGTACTTAATCTGATGCTTCTTCGCTGTATATTGAGCCGTCTTCGGCATGATTTGCATGATACCGCGAGCCCCAACCGGAGAGCGAGCCTCTGAATCCATTGCACTCTCTTGTCTCGCTAAAGACATCAAAGTGATCGGGTCGATATCGTGCTTTTCAGCATAGAAGTTAAACCACCACTTGTGAGCGACAGGAAAACGTAACGCAATGTTGTCCCACATCTTCGCTGAGATACTCGCCGTTACCGTAAAGTGATTCCAACGCTGTGTCGCTGCATGAGCGGCAAGCATTGATTTCTGATCTTTGTCAGCATTGGTTAACAACCAACGCCATTCACTCTTCGCTGCCGCTATTTTATCTCGGTCAATCAGCTCGCCGATTCGAACCAAAGAAGTCTCAAATGGCTTTACTGTTTCAGCGTTGTATTTGAGTGTCGATGTTGGGTACTGAACTGGCTTACCTAACTGCTTAGCGGCAGCCACACTGTAGAAATTACGCTGACCCAAGATATCTGACAGTCGTTTATTACCTTCAGCAGTCTCGCCTAGCACTATCTCAGCTCTACCCTGCCAATATTGCCAGCGAAGCGAAGCTTGATGTTTATCATCTAAGCGCGAAATCCACTCTTTCAAGCCAGTCCAATCGGCATGTTGAATCGCTAAGCGAGCACGTCGTTCCAACAAAACTTGTTTTGATGAGCTCGCGAGCATTTTGTCTCGCCACGCCATCAGCTCTTCAGAATCGGTATTGATCAAACGGAACGTGAGGTAATCCGCTAACTCTTGAGATTTTTCTTTAGATAGCTTTTGAGCTTTCACAACATCATCAAAAATCTCTTGAGCACTGCTTGCTGACTTCCTTGCCAGTTTCTCAAAACCAAACTCGGTTTGAGCTTGATAAAATTCATTCGCAGGGTGCTTCTTAGCAAACGCGAGCACATTTTCAGGCTTGTTGTACAACGCCTTCATCTGCTTAGCTTGAGCAATTGACTCATCATGATCTAATTGCTTAATCAGATAGGTCATCAGCTTACCGTTACGGCCTTCAAACGCTAATAGCATCCTTTCGAGTATCAGATCATCCGTTCTTAAACCGGCTTTATCCCATCCTTCAAAAAGTGGGTCACAGGCGTCATCAACACCACTACCACTTAACCAAAGCTGTTTCGCACCTTTGAACGCGAGCTCTTGATTACCTTGCTCATAATGCGCTCGGTAGTAGATACATTGGTATTTTTCACCAACTGGCTCTTGAGTTTGAAATTCCAGTATCGTTTGCCACTGCTTTTGAGAGGCCAATGAATCTAAGTAAGGTGCACGCATACGATTCGAAAATGGCAGAGCTTTATTCTCTTCAATAAAAGCATCCACTTCAGCAGGTGTGCGATCACCTAGACCAATGAGAAAGGCGCGATAATCAGTGTAAGGCGTTAGAGGGTATGTTTGAATTTTGTTGCGCAGCGCTGAGTAAGCTTTTAGATCTCGATTGTCCAAAACCTCTTGCGCTCTGTCATAAACATCACGCTGCATTTCAAGCTCGGATGCATTGCTCGCCAAAGCCATCGGAGCCAGTGAAAATGAAGACAAAATTGCCGATGCAGCGACAGCAATTTTCGTATTACCAATGCGGAAAAACATTCGCTCTTTCCTTAGTGCGTGTATGAATACGTGAAGTCTATTTACGCCCGACATCACATCAAATGTAAAGAGTTTGAGTGTAAATATTATTAATATTTAACACTTCGCCTCAGAAGCCTATTAAATATAGTTTTAATGACCAATGTGACAATAATAAGTAAGGATTAGTTCAAGAATGGCTTTTCTGTCCTAGGAGTAACATCTTTGGGGATATTGGTATAAAATGGCAGACAATTTTGAACAATAATTAGGATCGATCGGCAATGGCTGAATACGTATATACCATGTCTCGGGTGAGCAAAACTGTTCCACCTAAGCGTCAAATTCTTAAAGACATTTCTCTTAGCTTTTTTCCTGGCGCTAAAATCGGTGTTTTGGGTCTAAATGGTTCAGGTAAATCTACCCTACTACGTATCATGGCTGGTATTGATACTGATATTGATGGTGAAGCTCGTGCACAGCAAGGCCTTAAAGTCGGTTACCTACCGCAAGAGCCTGTACTAGACGAATCAAAAACAGTGCGTGAAATCGTAGAAGAAGCGGTTTCTGATGTTGCAGATGCACTTAAGCGTATCGATGCGGTTTACGCAGCTTACGCTGAACCCGATGCAGATTTCGATGCTCTTGCTAAAGAGCAAGGCGAGCTTGAAGCACTTATCCAAGCGAAAGACGGCCACAACCTAGAGACAGCTCTAGAGCGTGCTGCTGATGCACTTCGTCTTCCTGAGTGGGATGCGAAAATCGAATTCCTATCAGGTGGTGAACGTCGTCGTGTTGCGATCTGTCGTCTACTTCTAGAGAAGCCAGACATGCTGCTTCTTGATGAACCAACCAACCACTTGGATGCAGAATCAGTGGCTTGGCTTGAGCACTTCCTTGTTGATTACAGCGGTACTGTTGTGGCAATTACCCACGACCGTTACTTCCTAGACAACGCTGCTGGCTGGATTCTAGAACTTGACCGTGGTGAAGGTATTCCATGGGAAGGTAACTACACATCTTGGCTAGAACAGAAAGATGAGCGTCTGAAGCAAGAGAAATCAGGCGAAAGCGCACGTCAAAAGACTATCGAGAAAGAACTTGAATGGGTTCGTCAGAATCCTAAAGGCCGTCAGGCTAAATCTAAAGCTCGTATGGCTCGTTTTGAAGAACTCACGACTGGCCAATACCAGAAGCGTAACG
The DNA here is from genome assembly GCF_057785995.1 of Vibrio sp. QJM3NY_15. Taxonomy (NCBI): domain Bacteria; kingdom Pseudomonadati; phylum Pseudomonadota; class Gammaproteobacteria; order Vibrionales; family Vibrionaceae; genus Vibrio; species Vibrio sp. QJM3NY_15. The sequence continues at coordinate 586,942 of NZ_CM173517.1, read as the reverse complement.
AAACCAACGAACTGTTCATCCCGCCAGGTGAGCGTTTAGGTGACAAGGTACTTGAAGTTAAGAACCTAACTAAGTCATTTGGTGACCGTGTTCTTATCGACGACTTATCGTTCAGCATGCCTAAAGGCGCTATCGTCGGTATCGTTGGTGCCAACGGTGCGGGTAAATCAACACTATTCAAGATGCTAAGCGGCGCAGAACAGCCAGATTCAGGCACAGTTGAATTAGGTGAAACGGTTAAGCTTGCTTCTGTTGATCAGTTCCGTGACAGCATGGATGACACAAAAACAGTATTCCAAGAGATCTCTGAAGGCGCTGATATCATTAAGATCAACAACTTCGAAATCCCTGCTCGTGCATACTGCTCTCGCTTCAACTTCAAAGGCAACGACCAACAGAAAATTATCGGTCAGCTTTCTGGTGGTGAACGTAACCGTGTTCACCTAGCGAAACTGCTAAAAGCGGGTGGTAACGTACTGCTACTCGATGAGCCAACCAATGACCTTGATGTCGAAACTCTGCGTGCACTTGAAGAAGCGCTGCTTGAATTCCCTGGCTGTGCAATGGTTATCTCGCATGACCGTTGGTTCCTTGACCGTATTGCGACCCATATCTTAGACTACCGTGATGAAGGTCAAGTTAACTTCTACGAAGGTAACTATACTGAGTACACAGAGTGGCTGAAGAAGACTCTGGGCGCACAAGCGGCTGAACCGCACCGTATCAAGTACAAGCGTATTACTAAGTAAATTAGCTTGTATTTTGAACAAAGGCCGCGATAATAGCGGCCTTTGATATATCTGGCTTACTATTTACCTATTGATATAGAGAAATTACCTATGCTTGAAAGACGTCAATTTTCACGAGTTATTTATCAAGTCCCGACTGAGATCTCACAAGGACAAGTAAATGTATCAGGCTCAGTGCAAGACTTATCTCTCCATGGTTTACTCATTCAATGTGATAAATGGCAGCAACTCAGCCACGATGCTCCTGTTCAAGTCAGCTTTAAGCTCACCAACAGTGATATCAATATTCAGTTAGAAGCAACGATAGTCTCTACCATCAATACCTCAATGCGTTTACGCATAGAGCATTTAGATATTGATAGTATTAGCCATCTTAAGCGCCTTGTTGAGCTTAATGTCGGCGACGATGAACTGCTTTATAGAGAGATTGAACACCTTACCGATTTAGGTCAGGAATAATATCTCCATTACCTTTTTCTATTAGAAGCATTTAGTTAATACAGAACCATGTCTAAAAAAATTTCCATTACTATTCCCTCTAACAATGGGGAACAGACGTTTTACTTCGGCCGAAAAGCCGTACTCATGTGCACCACTGCAATTTTTTCAGTGCCGCTGTTAATTGGCGGAGCTGCCTACATGCACTTCGAAGGTAAACAAGAGCTCGCGATGCAAGCAGGAGATGCACAACAGTTGATTGAAACACTGATTGTTGAAAAAGAGCAAACCGAGTTTCTTTACGCCGAGCAGGTAGAAACCAATCACTCGTTATCGCAAACACTCACCGAGAAAGAAGGCACCATTCAACTGCTTGGTAAGCGTGTATTCGATGTGGAATCAGTACTTGGCCTTGCCGATGAAGAGCTGCTTACCGATGATGTCTCTTTAGAAGATCGCATTGATGCGGCTGCGGTAGATTCAGCAGTAAGAGCCACGATGTTTCGCTTGATTCCAAACGACAGTCCTATGGCTTATCAACGTATATCTTCTTCTTATGGTAGCCGCACTAACCCTATTTCAGGTAAACGCCATGTACACACTGGTATCGACCTGACGTGTAAGCGTGGTGAAGATATTGTCGCGCCCGCAGATGGAGTTATTGAAACGGTACGCCCAAGTAAAAAAGGCTTCGGTAACTTTATTACTATGCGTCACTCGTTCGGCTTCATGAGTTCTTACGCTCACCTACAAAAATTCAAAGTTCGCAGCGGTCAGTTTGTTAGTAAAGGTGATGTGATTGCGAGTTGTGGTAACTCAGGTAACTCAACCGGGCCACACCTGCATTATGAAGTACGCTTCCTTGGTCGTTCATTGAACCCTCAATACTTGATGGATTGGACACCGGAAAACTTCAACTACGTGTTCGAGAAAGAGAAAAAGGTTAAGTGGGGTCCACTGGTTCAACTGATTGATAATGTAGTTCGCTTGCAGATCAACCTGACTAACGTGCCTTACATTAGCTCGACTATCGACACCGTATCGAGTGAAGAGAACAAAAAGCCTATCACGACTAACTAGTTATTGATTGTTGGTTATTAGGAGATGTTGGTTTGGCCTATGATGATCTAATTGCTTTTAGCCTACTGTAGGCCAAATGCTTTCATAGCGTTCAGCACAAACAAAAAGAGCGACCATCAGGTCGCTCTTTTTTTATAATTTCAAATAGTGATTAGCCACGATGAATCGAGTCATGTGCTTGTTTTAAAAGGTTTTGGCTCTCTTGCAAGAACTGCTGTGAGTAGTCACCAAACCAATCACTGACTTGATTAAAGCTATCAACAAACTTGGCCTTATCTTTCCCATCCAAGATTTCTAATGCTTCGCCGAAACGACTGTGGAAACGTCGAATCATCTCAATATTCTCATCCGAAGAAAGAATGATATCACCGTATAAGTTCGGGTCTTGAGCAAACAGACGACCAACCATCGCAATCTCCAGTCGGTAGATTGGCGAACTTAGCTTCAGAAGTTGATCAATGTTTGGATTCTCTTTACTCAGGTGCAAGCCGTAAGCAAAAGAGGTAAAGTGACGAAGTGCTTGAATCAAAGTCATGCCGTGATCGTGTTCAGCAGCATCCATCTGGCAAAGGCTCGCACCCCAAATACCAAATTGATTCAGCAACCATTGGTAGCTTTCAGAACCACGTCCATCACTGTAAACAATCACTTGTTTCGCAAGGCTTGGAACATCAGGACCAAACATTGGGTGTAATCCAACCACAGGGCCTTGGTGCATGTTCATCATGGCTTCTAGAGGCTTTGATTTAATCGACGTCAAATCACAAAGAATACAATCGCTTGGTAGGTTCCCCAGCTTCGCAATAACACCTTCCGTCAGGTGGATTGGAACTGTGACAACCACAAGACCGGCATTATCTAAGATCTCATCGGCTCTATCCCAATCTTGGCTGCCAAGGATTTTCACTTCGTAGCCAGAAAGCTTGAACATACGGCCAAACAGACCGCCAAGTTGACCATTACCACCAACGATAACCACTGAACGCAACTCTGGGTTAAGACACTTAAAACCAGAATCTTTTTCACTGGCATAAGACTCACGCATAGTACGACGCAAAATATCTTCGATTAACTGTGGCGGAACCCCTATTTTCTCGGCTTCTTGACGACGAGATGCCAACATCGCGGCTTCACGTTCCGGTACATAAATAGGTAAACCATGTTCACTTTTTACTTCGCCGACTTTCTCTACTAGAGCCAGTCGTTGAGCCAGTAAATCCAACATTTGTTTATCGACAGCATCGATTTGGTCGCGTAATTCGTTCAGTTCAACGGCCATTTTATTCCTTACTAATCTATAAGCCCGTACTAATCTAAAAGCCCGCATTGACGCAGGTTCGTTAGCGACAGATCTTAAAATGCCCCATTAGATGAGGCACTTAAATTTAAACTCTGACTAACCTTTCAGGCGGTTCTCTAAAAACGGGACTAATTCCGTATGTGCATGCTTCAATAGTGCCTCAGTTGACTCCCAATTGATACACGCGTCGGTAATAGAAACGCCGTATTTCATCTCATTTAGAGGAATATCTGACGGCTGATTACCTTCGTTAATGTGGCTCTCAATCATCAAGCCAATAATCGATTTATTGCCTTCACGCACTTGGTGGATAACGTCTTCAGCAACCAATGGTTGACGACGGAAATCTTTACGAGAGTTTGCGTGGCTGCAATCAACCATCAACGCAGCTTCTAAACCAGATTTACCCAGCTCTTGCTCACATTCGTGTACAGATACTGAATCGTAGTTCGTCTGCTTACCACCACGTAAAATAACGTGACCGTTTGGGTTACCCTGAGTCGTTAGCAGTGCAACCTCACCTTCGCGGCTGATACCCATGAAACGGTGACTAGAAGAAGCAGCCTGCATCGCATTAATTGCAGTACCTAAGTTACCGTCTGTACCATTCTTAAAGCCGATTGGCATTGAAAGGCCACTTGCCATTTCACGGTGAGTTTGAGATTCAGTCGTACGTGCGCCAATCGCAGCCCAGCTGAATGTATCTGCTAGGTATTGTGGGCTGATTGGGTCTAGTGCTTCTGTCGCTAGTGGGATTTCCATCTCAGCTAACTCAACTAAAAGCTCACGACCTACATGCAGACCATGCTCAATATCAAACGTACCATCTAGATGTGGGTCATTGATTAAACCTTTCCAGCCAACCGTGGTACGAGGCTTTTCAAAGTAAACACGCATAACAATATACAGTTGGTCGCTCAGTTCTTCAGAAAGTGCTTTGAGGCGTTTTGCGTACTCTTTCGCCGCTTCTAGATCGTGAATAGAACATGGACCACACACGATTAGCATACGGTGATCTTTCTTATGAATGATATTCGCAATCGTTTCACGAGACTCTTGAATAAAACGACGAGCATTATCGCTCAAAGGTAATTTCGCTTTTAACTCCTCTGGAGTAATCAGTACCTGTTCGTCGATGATATTGACATTGCTTAATTCACTTTTTTGCATAACTCAACCTGTATATTTATTTTTACACCCAACATTTCCATTTGGGCTAACAATCTTTAAAAACACAATAACAGCTACAAAAACGATTGCAAGTGTAAACAATAAAAAACATTTGATGTAAATTTTAATTTACACTTCATCTTTGGTTCGTTCTGAGGCACAAATAGGCCTAAACCACGCCAAGCACATACAAAAAAGGCGATATCTTTAATATCGCCTTCTTAAAACTTATAGAGTGTTTATTTATCACCCAGCGTTTAACATTCGCTTAATTTGCTCTGAGGCCTCTTTCCATCGGCTATCCGAGTGAAGCGTCGGTAAATCAAAGCTGTGCTTTTTAAGCAATGAGTTGGCTAAAGGCACCTCTTGAATCGCTAAGTGATCAAGAGCCTCAATTTGTGCATCTCGTTTATTACACATCAACACCATGTCGCAACCTGCATTCAGAGCAGCCTTCGCTCTGTCGGCTGGCCCACCCATAATTGCAGCGCCTTCCATCGTTAAGTCATCAGAAAATACCAAGCCTTTGAATCCAAGCTGCTGCTTCAATACTTTCTGTAGCCAATACTCAGAGCCACTCGCTGGCTGATCATCATAGTGAGAAAAAACCACGTGCGCAGGCATCATCGCATCTAATATTCCAGATTCAATTTGAGCCTTGAAGATCGCCATGTCAGTTTCAAAGATATCGTCTCTAGGATCGTAAGGCGTTTCAAGGTGCGAATCAGCAATCACGCCGCCATGTCCAGGGAAGTGCTTTCCTGTTGTCGCCATTCCAACCGATTTCATGCCCTTAATAAAAGCACTGCTGTGGCGAACGATGGTATCAATATCTTCACCAAACGCTCGGCTACCAATCGCTTTACAGTCGTGGCCTTTGTCTAAAACAGGCGCAAAGCTCAGATCGATATCATGGGCAATCAACTCCGCTGCCATCAACCAACCCGCTTGTTCTGCTAATTGTTCGCCATTATTCTTGGTCGCAAATTCTTGAGCTGCTGGGATAATTGAAAAACCGTCACGGAAGCGTTGAACTCGGCCACCTTCTTGGTCAACACCGATTAAAATAGGACGTTTTGCTACTTTACGAATCTCTTTATTTAGCGCCGATAACTGTTTGCTATCGTGGTAGTTTCTAGCAAATAAGATGAGACCACCAACGGTTGGGTGCTCTAAAATTTCTCTGTCTTCAGCTGTTAGCTCATAGCCCGCAACATCTACCCACAACGGTCCCATATTTATCCCTTATTAAACCTAATTTCATAAACTTCCCGAGATTATTCTCTTTAAATTTGCTTTACAATGTTTTTAAACCAATCTATGGAAGACTTTAGGAATGCAGCGCAAGAGCTTAGGAATGGATCATAAAGAACTGTATATCGGTGTGATGTCGGGAACGAGTATGGACGGCGTTGATACGGCCTTAGTTTCGATTGAAGACACTGGTATCACATTACTCGCTCATGATGAGTTTCCTATGCCTGATGATATCAAAGCGTGTTTGCTTGAGGTTTGTATTGGTCAGAAAACGGATTTGATTGCCATTGGCGAACTCGACCACCAGCTTGGTCATCTATTTGCTGATGCGGTTCTGCAACTTCTCGAAAAGTCAGGCACGCCTGCATCTTCAGTGACTGCGATTGGTAATCATGGTCAAACGGTATTCCACCAGCCAACCGGCGATTCACCATTTACCATGCAATTGGGTGACGCCAATATCATTGCCGCTAAAACACAGATTCAAACAGTCGCTGATTTCAGACGCAAAGACATGGCGCTTGGCGGGCAAGGTGCGCCATTAGTACCAGCGTTTCACCATACGATCTTTCACCCGCAAGACAGCTCAGTTGTGGTGTTGAATATTGGTGGTATCTCGAATATTTCAGTGCTGCGCCCGAACCAGCCAACGCTTGGTTATGATACAGGCCCGGGCAATATGTTGATGGACGCTTGGGTCGATAAACACACGGGTGAGAAGTTTGACCGTGATGCGCTGTTCGCTCTCAAAGGCCAACTAAATCAGGCCTTACTCGAACAGCTGTTGAACGAATCTTATCTATCTCAAATGCCACCGAAAAGCACTGGCAGAGAGCTGTTTAATCTACAGTGGCTAGAGCAACAATTAACAGAATTTAAAGACCTTGCAGCAGAAGATGTTCAGTACACTCTTTGTGAATACACCGCATTGACGATAGCCAATGAAGTGGAAACTTATCGCTTGGGTAACCAACCTGCACTGTATGTGTGTGGCGGTGGTACGAGAAATCCATTGTTGATGAAGAGACTGTCTGAACTGCTTCCTAGCTGGGAGGTTGAGTCGACTACCAGTAAAGGCGTTGATGCCGACTACATGGAAGCCATGGCCTTTGCGTGGCTTGCTCAACGTCATGTTCATCAACTGCCAAGCAATTTACCAGAAGTGACTGGCGCAAGCAGAGCGGCCTCTTTAGGCGTTCTCTATCGTGCTGACTAAACAACTTTAGAACCATCATTTTAGAATCACCATTTAAGGATCATTATGAGTAACGACGCTCTCATATCAGCGCTCTCGCACCTCGTTTCGGAGGGGAGAAACCCTGACACTATGGATATTGATCTACTCACCTCTCTCGAAGTGGTTGAAAAGATTAACCAACAAGACAAACAGGTACCACTGGCGATCGAAGCCGAATTACCACAGATCGCGAAAGCGGTTGATAAGATCGCTCACGCCTTTCAAAACGGTGGCCGACTGATCTATATGGGCGCAGGCACCAGTGGTCGATTAGGTGTTTTAGATGCCTCAGAGTGCCCTCCGACTTTCGGTGTTTCAGACAAAATGGTTATCGGCTTAATCGCTGGCGGACCAGAAGCGATTTTAAAAGCCAAAGAGGGAGCGGAAGATTCGCTGACTCTCGGTATTGAAGACCTGAAAGCCATTCAATTTACAGAGAATGATGTCGTGGTAGGCATTGCAGCTAGTGGCCGTACACCTTACGTGATTGGTGCGCTCAACTATGCGAATCAGATTGGTGCAGTGACGGTTGCGCTGTCTTGTAACCCTGGCTCTCCAATTGCCGAAATTGCTCAAATCACGATAAGCCCAGTGGTTGGCCCTGAAGCCTTAACGGGGTCAACTCGTTTAAAATCAGGGACAGCACAAAAACTGGTACTTAACATGCTCACCACTGCAAGCATGATTCGTATTGGTAAGAGCTATCAGAACTTGATGGTCGATGTAAAAGCGACCAATGAGAAGTTGGTTGCCCGCGCTGCGCGTATCGTTATCCAAGCGACGGAGTGTGACAAAGCACTGGCAGTGTCGACACTTAAAACGACTGATTACGATGTGAAGTTATCTATTTTGATGATTCTGACAGGGCTCGATTTTGAATCGGCCAAAGCTCAGCTTGATCAACAACACGGCTTCCTAAGAAAAGCGGTAGAGAATAATCAATAAACCGACAGGTAGGCTCCCATATTGATTAAGCGTTCATGATTAGGCGTTATACAAAAAAACCAGTACACATGAGGTACTGGTTTTTTATTTAGCGAGTTTTTTATTTAACGAAATCAAGAATTAACCGCAAGCCGGATTAATAGTCGTTCGAGAACTCATCCCAGCCACGTTGCCATTCCATACGGAAACGTTGAGCGTCTTCCGTACCAGAACACACACCTTCATACACCTGACCAGACAAACCAATCTGATAAGCATGGTTCGGATTACAGAACTCTGTCACACCTAAGTGATAACCTTCTGTATAACTGGCTTGATCAACAGCACCAAGCTCAGTCATTTCTGAATAAGAACGCTGAGTATTGCCCTTGATACCATCACGGTAACCGATCTCTTGCCAGTTACCTTCAGCTGCTAAATCTTGAACATTAGCGCTGCATCCTGCAAGGCTAAATGCCACGGCGAATAGTGTTATTATTTTTTTCATTTCAATCCTTTATATTGTTACTTCACCACTTCCTGACGAAGCGCTGCCTTTGTGGTGATTCTCCGCTGAACACTGGCTGATGTCCACTTATGTCTGTTATCTGCCACTGATATCTATTGGTTACCGCTTAAAGCTGATAAGTCACCACTTGCCAGAAATAAGACTCTTCTCAATACGAATAACCAACCGCTCTGTAAACGTAACAAACCACTCAATCAGTTATAACACCACTTAATTGGCTATTCGACCACTCACTCCAGTAGCGGAAGTTTCTTCTCATCGACTCCTTTAATATACACCCTGACTTAATTAATACATTCAGGGATAACAAATTATGATGTGGTTTCTTACCTGCGTCGCAGCACTCATTGGTGGCTACTTTATTTACGGTGCCTTTATCGAGAAGATCTTCGGTATCAATGAAAAGCGTCAAACACCTGCTCATACCAAGCAAGACGGCGTGGACTACGTTCCAATGTCGACGCCAAAGGTTTACCTAGTTCAGCTGCTTAACATTGCAGGTGTTGGTCCAATCTTCGGCCCTATCATGGGTGCCCTTTACGGCCCAGCAGCAATGCTTTGGATTGTACTAGGTTGTATCTTCGCAGGTGCAGTACACGACTACTTCTCAGGTATGTTATCTATCCGTAATGGCGGTGCTTCGGTTCCAACCATCACTGGGCGTTACCTAGGCAATGGCGCAAAACACTTTATGAACATCTTTGCCATTGTTCTACTGCTTCTTGTTGGTGTGGTTTTCGTTTCTGCTCCTGCAGGCATGATCACTAACCTAGTGAACGACCAAACTGATTTCGCGATGTCTGCAACAACGATGGTTGTTATCATCTTTGCTTACTACATCATCGCAACGATTGTCCCTGTCGATAAAATCATTGGTCGCTTCTACCCATTGTTCGGTGCACTACTTATCTTTATGTCTGTTGGCCTAATCACTGCGATTGGTCTATCTGACGAGCACCAAATCATGGGTGGCTTCGAGATGAAAGACATGTTCACCAACATGAACCCGAATGACCTACCACTTTGGCCTGCTCTATTCATCACGATCGCATGTGGTGCTATTTCTGGCTTCCACGCAACTCAGTCTCCTTTGATGGCGCGTTGTATGGAAAACGAGAAAAACGGTCGCTTCGTATTCTACGGTGCAATGATTGGCGAAGGCATCATCGCTCTAATCTGGTGTGCACTTGCTCTATCATTCTTCGGTTCAGTTGAGTCTTTGTCTGACGCGATTGCAAACGGCGGCCCAGGTAACGTGGTATACAGCGCTTCATTTGGCCTACTGGGTGTGTTTGGCGGTATCCTTGCTTTCCTTGGCGTGGTTATCCTACCTATCACTTCTGGTGACACAGCGTTCCGTTCAAGCCGTCTTATCCTTGCTGAATACTTCAACATGGAACAGAAAACACTGCGCAACCGCCTACTGATGGCTCTACCGCTATTCGTTCTTGGTGGCATCCTGACTCAAGTTGATTTCGGTATCATCTGGCGCTACTTTGGCTTTGCGAACCAATCAACGGCAGTAATGATGCTGTGGACAGCTTCAGCGTACCTACTTCGTCACAACAAACTGCACTGGGTAACAACGGTTCCAGCTATCTTCATGACGTCTGTGTGTATCACATTCATTCTGAACAACAGCCAACTAGGTTTTGGTCTGCCTATGCAAATCTCAACAATCGTAGGTGTGGTTTCATCTCTATTAATTACGGCTTACGTTATCAAGATTTCTAAAGGCAAAGGTGATATCGACCTGGCTGATGACGAGCAAGATCAAGAGCCAAAACCAGTGACTAAAACAGCCTAGTTCTTTTAGGCTCTTTGTAAAAAGAGACCAATCTTCATAGAAAGAGACAAAAGAACTACCAAGCACAACTTCGCTTGCTCCCGTAATCACCCAGTGATTCGTGGAAATTAAGACTAAAGCCCGTCCACTGTGATGGGCTTTGTTATTTCTAAATATTAGTTTCTCAACCTTAGGAAACCAAAGTCATTCGATATAAGCCATGAAAAGACAAGCAAAGCTACCGTTACCAAGCAATGAGCTTTACACTTAACAAGCGTCTCAATAGGTGAAAATATGGAACTCATTCTCTCTCTGCTGCAACAAACCTGTGTCTACTTAGTGATTGCTTACATGCTCAGTAAGACTCCACTGATTCTCCCTTTGTTGAGCATCTCTTCGCGCTTAAGTCATAAAATCAGCTGCTACGTTCTGTTTTCCCTGTTCTGTATTATGGGCACTTACTTTGGCTTACAGATCAATGATGCCATCGCCAACACGCGCGCGATGGGAGCGGTAATGGGCGGTCTGTTCGGAGGTCCGGTTGTCGGCTTTGCGGTCGGTTTTACTGGCGGAATCCATCGTTACTCTTTGGGTGGATTCACCGATCTAGCTTGCGCGATTTCGACAACAGCAGAAGGCTTGATTGGCGGCCTGTTACACGTTTATCTCGTGAGAAAAAACAAAGCCAGCCAACTGTTTAATCCTCTGGTGGTGTTCTCTGTAACCCTGTTTGCCGAAATCATTCAGATGATCATCTTGCTTGCCGTAGCGAAACCGTTCGAGCAATCCTATGCCTTAGTGTCCGATATTGCCGCGCCAATGATCATCGCAAACTCTGTGGGTGCAGCGCTGTTCATGAGCATCATCCAAGACCGTAAAACCATCTTCGAAAAATACTCAGCGACCTTCTCACGTCGCGCATTAACCATCGCCGAACGTTCGGTAGGTATTCTGCATGGTGGGTTTAATTCCGATAACGCACAAAAAATCGTACGTATCGTTTACGAAGAAACCAATGTTGGTGCGGTAGCGATTACCGACCGAGAAAAAATCCTCGCTTTCGTCGGCATTGGCGATGAACACCACATACCTAACACTCCGATTTCATCGCAGAGCACGCTTACCTCGATGGAACAGAACGACATCATCTACCTCGATGGCAAAGAGAACCCGTACCAATGTTCTCTATCGCAAGATTGTAAATTGGGCTCTGCGCTTATTATTCCACTGCGTGCGGGTAATGAAGTGGTCGGTACCATCAAGCTGTATGAGCCAAAGCTAAAGCTGTTCTCGACCATCAACATGTCGATGGGTGAAGGTATCGCTCAACTACTATCGAGTCAGATCCTATTCAGTAACTATCAGCAGCAACAAACACTGCTCACCCAAGCTGAAATCAAACTGCTGCACGCTCAAGTTAACCCTCACTTCTTGTTTAATGCACTCAACACCATCAGTGCCGTTACACGTCGTGACCCTGATAAAGCACGAGAGCTTATTCAACATCTGTCTCACTTCTTTAGAAGTAACCTGAAACAGAACATCAATACTGTGAAACTCAAAGACGAACTGGCACACGTTAACGCTTATCTAACCATTGAAAAGGCACGTTTTACTGACCGATTGGAAGTGGAATGGGATATCGACCCACAACTGTATGAGTCGCAACTTCCGAGCTTTACCCTGCAGCCACTGGTTGAAAACGCCATCAAGCATGGTATTTCAAACATGCTAGAAGGCGGCAAAGTGAAGATCTATAGCGAGGCTTTCGAGGGTGGATTCAAGCTGGTCGTGGAAGACAATGCTGGTAATTATCAGAAGCCATCTCAAGATCACGTTGGTTTAGGTATGGAAATTGTTGATAAACGACTCACTAATTTCTTTGGACAAGATTCAGCACTAAAAATAGAATCTCAACCACAGCAATTTACTCGAATGAGCTTTATCATACCTATACTAAAATAAAGGTATTTTCGGAGACGAATCGCTCCGAGTTGAAACATTTAGAAGCAGATATTTAAAAGATAAGCGTGAATCAAGCAGGGATAGAACCAAGATGAAGATTGTAGGATGTTAAAGGCATTAGTTGTCGATGATGAGCTTTTTGCTCGCGAAGAGCTGATTGAGCTACTGACTGAAACCGGTGAAGTAGAAATCATTGGCCAAGCGAGTAACGCGATCGAAGGACTGAAACAGATCAACCTTCTCAAGCCTGATGTCGTGTATTTGGATATCCAAATGCCGCAGGTTACCGGGATTGAACTGTTAAGCATGCTTGACCCAGACACCATGCCTTACGTAGTGTTCGTCACCGCCTACGACCAATATGCGATTCAAGCTTTTGAAGACAATGCCTTTGATTACCTACTCAAACCGGTTGAACCTTGTCGATTAAACAAGAGTGTTTGTCGCCTGAATAAAGTCATCAAGCAGAACCAAAAAGCGCCAGAACAAAACATCTCAGCGATTGCTCCCTGCCATTTAGAGCAAATCCCGTGTATCGGTCACAACCGCATTGTGATCATGGCAAGCCAAACGGTCGAGTGCGCCTATTCAGATATCAGCGGTGTGCATGTTCGTAGCTCATCACAAACCGCCACTTCACAGTTAACCCTGAAGATCCTAGAAGAAAAGACCGATTTGATCCGCTGTCATCGCCAATATTTGATCAACATAAAATCGATCCAAGAGATCAAATTATTAGAGAATGGATTAGCCGAGATCATTACGCTGACTGGCTTTGAAGTGCCTGTCAGTCGTCGTTATCTCAAGACATTGAAAGAGCAACTCGGTCTTCAGTAAACACATTTAAGGCCAAGATATAGCGCGATCAAAAAAGCCAACGCATCAACGTTGGCTTTTTACTGTTTACGAATCGGTGGTGTCACCAATCAAATCAATAGAGATTAGTCGACTTGCTTAATCTGCAGCTCTTTTGGTACTTCGAAGAACATGTTCTCTTCACGACCTTGAATCTCTTCAACTTCGGTTGCACCTAGCTGACGAATACGATCTAAGATTTGGTTTACTAGCTCTTCAGGCGCTGAAGCCCCCGCTGTCACACCAATTTTCTTTTTGCCTTCAACCCATTCTGTTTGAATGTCTTCAGGGCAATCAGTTAGGTAACCTGGCGTGCCTAGCTTTTCAGCCAATTCTTTCAAACGAGTAGAGTTCGATGAGTTCTTAGAACCAACAACAATCACGACATCAACATCACCGGCCATCTCGCGAATTGCGTCTTGACGGTTTTGTGTTGCGTAGCAGATATCGTCTTTACGTGGGCCTTGGATCTCAGGGAACACGCGACGTAACTCTTCAATCACATCCGCTGTTTCATCAACTGACAACGTGGTTTGGCTAACGTAATGCAAGTTACTTGGATCATTCACCACGAGATTCTGTACGTCCTCTGGCTTCTCAACCAAGTACATACCGCCAGTTTGGCTAGCGTACTGACCCATAGTGCCTTCCACTTCAGGGTGACCCGCGTGACCAATCAGTACCACTTCCATATGCTTGCGGCTCGCACGAGCAACTTCCATATGTACTTTGGTTACCAATGGGCATGTTGCATCAAATACCGTGAGTTCACGCTCTTTCGCTTCTTTACGAACCGCTTGAGAGACACCGTGAGCAGAGAAGATCACGATGTTGTCGTCTGGCACTTCACTCAGTTCTTCGACAAAAATAGCACCACGCTGCTTGAGCCCCTCAACAACAAAGCGGTTGTGCACCACTTCATGGCGAACATAAATCGGTGGCTGATACATTTCGAGTGCGCGTTCTACGATGCTGATCGCACGATCGACACCAGCACAAAAGCCACGAGGGTTAGCTAACATTATTTTCATTTCATTGCTCATCATTTACCGCGGTACTAAGGTTGTTTCTATAGAGTTCGCTGTCAGCGAGGTTCGCATTCTACAGTGAAGCGCCTAGACAGTGAAGCTCTGGGTGACATCACAGCTGTAAGGCTATCTTGTTCTAGCGTGAAGACAGCTATTCTATCGTTATTCCACCGCTAAGATGTTGACGTCAAACGTAACGTCTTGGCCTGCTAATGGGTGATTAAAATCAACGGTCACTGAATCACCTGCAATATCAGTGATAATACCCGGGATCTCCATACCGTCAGGGCCAGAGAACGCCATGATAGTACCGACTTCAACATCAGTACCACCAGCAAACTTCGCTTTATCCATGTGGTGGATATGGTCTGGGTTAGGCATACCAAACGCATCTTGTGCTTTCAGTTCGATAGACTTTTCCGTCCCAGCTTCGAGCCCAAGCAAACACGCTTCGAAATTTTCGCTTAGGCTACCATCACCCATAACGAATTTCGCGGGTTTGCCCATATTTTCGGTGCTATCGGCAACTGAACCATCCTTCATTTTAATCGTAAAATGTAGAGTTACTGCTGAATCATTTTTAATTGCTGCCACGTTACTTTCCTTAGATTTCTTTATTATTTGAGGACGCATTGTGCTTTGCTTCCTTGTTGACTGAAGCATAAAAAAAAGCGCCGTCGGAATCAACCGACAGCGCTTAGGGCTATTCTATTCTGTGAGTCATAGACTGACTTTAGAGCAATCTATTTCAAAGCGATTTACTTAATACTCATTAATGCCTGAGTAGCCTATTTGCTTTCATCTTTCTTGCGGAAGCCATCCAAGATGATCATCGCAGCACCGATACAGATCCCCATATCAGCCAAGTTGAATGCAGGCCAATGGTAAGTACCCCAGTAGAAGTCTAGGTAATCAACCACAAAACCATGTACAACACGGTCGAACACGTTACCTACCGCGCCACCAATGATGATCGCATAAGCAATGTTATTCCACTTTTCTTCAGCAGGTAGTTTACTCATCCAGTATGTCAGCATACCCGTTACCGCAAATGCGATACCCGTAAATAACCAACGCTGCCAGCCGCTCTGATCGCTCAGAAAGCTAAATGCTGCACCATAGTTATGAACATACAAAAAGTTAAAGAATGGCAACACCTCAATACGGTTTGCCCAGCCATAACCCATATTGTCCATGACAAAGAGTTTGATGCCGATATCAGCAAGGAATACCAGCAAGGCCAGCCATAACCAACGCACACCAGATTGTTTTAACGAAACTTCACTCATTTCTATTCCTAGTATCTACTCAGTCAAATCATCTCATTATCCACTCTCAAGAATGAATACGAGAAGTCAGCTTGGTTAAACACATTTCCTATAATTAAAAATAACCCCAGTTGATACTGGGGCTATGATTTTTACAAAAAGTTCAGTCTTTCTCTGAGTCGTTATGCGAACTTACGCACTTCGCCTTCACCGTCGATGTTCGACACACAACGACCACAAATTTTCTCGTGACCTTCAATTGTGCCTACATCTGGAGTGTGGTGCCAGCAACGATCACACTTCTCAGCTTCAGTTGCTGCAACTTCAACGTATAGACCTTCAACGTCTGTCGCTTGAGCTGTATCAGACTTCTCGCCCAGTGGCTTAACAACAGCAGCAGAAGTAATAAGTACGAAACGTAGCTCATCTTCTAGCTTGTTGATTTTAGCCGCTAGTGCATCGTCAGCGTATAGAGTAACTTCAGCCTGCAGTGCACCACCGATTGTTTTCTCTTTTCGAGCATCTTCAAGAAGCTTGTTCACTGCGCCACGAACTGACTGGATTTCAGTCCAGAATTCGTTGCTTAGCTCTTCGTCGTCAGCAAGACCAAATAGGCCTTCGAACCACTCGCCTGTGAATACAAACGTGTCGCGCTCGCCAGGCATCTCGTTCCAGATTTCATCTGCAGTGAACGACATGATAGGCGCCATCCAACGAACTAGAGCTTCTACTATGTAGTAAAGCGCCGTTTGACAGCTACGTTGAGCATGGCTGCCCTGCTTCGCTGTGTACTGACGGTCTTTAATTACGTCTAGGTAGAAAGAACCCATTTCGATAGAACAGAACTGCATTAGACGCTGAGTTACACCGTGAGTATTGTACTCACCGTATGCTTTAACGATCTCTTCTTGTGCAGCTTGAGCACGGCCAACAGCCCAGCGATCAAGTGCTACCATTTCTTCAGCAGGAACTAGATCCGTTTCAGGGTTGAAACCGTTCAAGTTCGCTAGGAAGAAACGAGCCGTGTTACGAATACGACGGTAAGCATCAGCAGAACGCTTAAGGATCTCGTCAGAAACCGCAACTTCGTTAGTGTAATCCGTAGAAGCAACCCATAGACGTAGAATATCTGCGCCTAGCTTGTTCGTTACATCTTTAGGAGCAACAACATTACCGATAGATTTAGACATCTTACGGCCGTTACCATCAACCACGAAACCGTGCGTTAGCACTTGCTTGTATGGTGCTTCGTCTTTCATCGCAATAGATGAAATCAAAGATGACTGGAACCAGCCACGGTGTTGGTCAGAACCTTCAAGGTAAAGATCAGCGCTGTGCGTTCTTTCTTCATTCGGGAAGTTGTACTCTTCACGAGAATCCACAACAGAGAAGTGCGTTACACCTGAATCGAACCATACGTCTAGCGTATCAAGTACTTTCTCGTACTTGTCAGCGTCTTCAGCACCCATCAGTTCAGCAGCATCTACATCCCACCAAGCTTGAATGCCTTTTTCTTCCACAAGCTTCGCTACTTTTTCAATCAGAGCTGGGCTATCTGGGTGAAGTTCTGATGTTTCTTTATGAACGAACAGAGCAATTGGCACACCCCAAGTACGTTGACGAGAGATACACCACTCAGGGCGACCTTCGATCATACCTTCGATACGGCTTTGACCCCATTCTGGCATCCATTCAACACTCTTCGTTGACTCTAGTGCTTTTGCACGTAGGCCAGCTTGATCCATAGAGATGAACCATTGTGGTGTTGCACGGAAGATGATTGGAGTTTTGTGTCTCCAACAATGTGGGTAGCTGTGCTCGTAAGCGTGGTGATGCAGTAGTGCACCTTTCTCTTTTAGAACTTCTAAAACAGAATCGTTCGCTTTGAATACATGCTGACCAGCAAAAAGCTCAGTGTCTGGCAGGTAAACGCCGTTAGAGCCTACTGGGTTAGCGATTTCTAGGTTGTATTTCTTACCAACCACGAAATCCTCTTGACCGTGACCAGGAGCGGTATGAACCACACCAGTACCAGAGTCAGTTGTTACGTGATCGCCAAGAACAGCAGGAACCGTGAAGTTGTAGAACGGGTGGTTGAACTGAGAAAGCTCAAGATCAGCACCAGTCGCAAAACCAAGGTTATGGAAACGCTCGATACCCGCACGATCCATTACGTCTTTTGCTAGTTCAGAAGCAACAATAATACGTTGAGCAGGCTGTTCGCCATTCGCTTCAACTTGGATCAATACGTATTCAAGATCATCACGTAGACATACTGCGCGGTTAGCAGGCAGAGTCCATGGTGTTGTCGTCCAGATAACGATAGAGATTTCGCCTTGACCAGCGTGGCCTTCCGCTAGAGTAAATTTCTCTAGTAGAGCCGCTTCGTCAGCTGCAGAAAATTTCACATCGATAGATGGAGAAACTTTATCTTTGTATTCAACTTCAGCTTCAGCCAGAGCAGAACCACAGTCAGTACACCAGTGAACAGGTTTGAAACCTTTTAGTAGGTGACCTTTGTCTGCGATTTTACCTAGAGAACGAATGATGTTCGCTTCTGTGCCGAAATCCATAGTGCGGTAAGGTTTGTCCCACTCGCCCATGATACCAAGACGTTTGAAGCTCTCTTTCTGACCTTCAACTTGACCCGCAGCGTACTTACGACATTCTTCGCGGAATTCAGCAGCCGAAATCTTCTGACCAGGCTTGCCTTTCTTCTTCTCAACCATCAACTCGATTGGAAGACCGTGACAGTCCCAACCTGGGATGTACGGTGCATCAAAACCAGAAAGGGTCTTAGATTTGATAATAATGTCTTTAAGAATCTTGTTCAGCGCGTGGCCAATGTGAATATCGCCGTTCGCGTATGGAGGGCCGTCATGCAGCACGAAAGATTTTTTACCTTTCTTTGCCTTACGGATTTCACCGTAAAGGTCTTCTTTGTACCAACGCTTAAGCATTTCTGGTTCACGATTTGCCAGATTGCCACGCATTGGGAACCCTGTTTCTGGTAAGTTCAGGGTATCTTTATAATCACTCATCGATTCTTAATTCCGTTATATTGGGCGAAGTTAGACATTATGTTAATCGGTGGAATCATCCGACTAATTCTTTAGCTGAAGCAGCCACACCCTTGCGGCTTCAGCATCCAATTCTATTTGATTCTTTAATGCGTCGAACGATTCAAATTTTATCTCGTCGCGCAGTTTGTGCAAAAGTCGTACTTCTAACTGTTTACCATATAAATTGGCTTTAAAGTCAAAAAAATGCACTTCTAATTGCTGCCTTACACCATTAACCGTTGGTCGTTGTCCAATATTAGCAACACCACCGACAGGAACACCGTCGATATCTAATGCTTCAACAACATACACTCCCGAAACAGGAGACACACAACGCTTTAATGGAATATTAGCGGTAGGGAAACCAATAGTTCTCCCTAGTTTACGACCATGAGAAACACGACCACTGATACTGTAGTCACGCCCTAGCATGGTAGCACTAGAAGCCAAATCATTGGCCGCTAACGCATTTCGTATCTCAGTACTGCTTACTCGTAATTGGTTTAAGCAATAGCTCTGGGTGCTCACCACCTCAAAACCATACTTCTCGCCCGCTTCTTGAAGCATAGCGAAATTACCAGTACGACCCTTACCAAAGCAAAAATCGTCACCGACAACCAAGAATTTCACGCCTAGCTTATCAACCAAAAGGTCTTTAATGAACGCTTCCGCCGACAAGCTTGCAAAATACTGATTAAAATTCACACACAATAAACGACTGATATCTAGCTTACTCAGTTGCACGTATTTATCTCGTAAGCGAGTTAAACGGGCTGGTGCTTTACCTTTGGCAAACAACTCCATAGGTTGCGGCTCAAACGTCATGACAACAGAAGGGAGCCCTAATGCTGCAGCTTGTTTAGAAACCTGACTCAGAACCTCTTGATGCCCTAAATGAACACCATCGAAGTTACCTATGGTTAATACACAGCCATGATGCTGCGCTTTAATATTGTGTATACCTCGGATCAGTTCCATTGTGATCAGCTAAAACCTGTTATTTACATCATTTATTGTGTGAAACCGACGGATTATATACTAATCAGTATTAATCTGTCGCTGCTTTTAAATGTTTTACTCGGATACCTAAAACCAGTATCGACACAATATAAGCAAAGGCGCCAAGTGCGATCAACCCTGTTAGTGTTAACGCTCTTTGGTTAAAGCCCCAATCAAGCCACAATTGCATATTGTCTAGCTGCCATAAAATCACGCCAATCATTACCGTACCTGAGATCAATAATTTAAGGCTAAACAACAATGTAGTCTTGGTTAAACGATAAACACCCGCTAGATGCAAACCACGATAAAGCAGAGTCATGTTCACGAACGCAGACAACGCCGTTGCGATAGCCAAACCAACATAACCATAGAAATAAGCGAAGATTGCGTTGAACACCATGTTAGTCACCATCGCAATGATGCCGTACTTCACCGGTGTTTTAGTGTCTTGACGAGAGTAATAGCCGGGAGCCAATACTTTAATGAGCATGAAATTCAGCAAGCCTGAAGCGTACGCCACTAAAGACATGGAAGCCTGATTAACATCATGGGGAGAAAACTCTCCACGCATAAACAGCACCATCAGCATCGGTTTTGCTAACACAATAAGACCGAACATCGCAGGAATACCGAGCAGCAGTACCATGCGCACACCCCAATCCATGGTATGAGCAAACCCTTCTCCTTCAGCATCAACGTGCTTACGAGATAAAGCAGGAAGAATAACCGTCGCAATGGCGATACCAAACAAACCGAGTGGGAATTCTAATAGTCGATCCGAGTAATACAACCAACTGATAGAGCCCGTCGCTAGAAAGCTGGCAATAAAGGTATCGAACAACAAGTTGATTTGACTTACTGACACACCAAACAAAGCAGGGATCATTAACGTGCGGATCTTAACCACGCCCGGATCTCTCCAACCCCATTTAGGCTTAACCAAGACACCCGCTTTAATCAAGAAAGGCATTTGGAACAAGAATTGAACTAAGCCTCCAAGAAAAACACCGATGGATAAACCAATTTCAGGTTGTTCCAAATTAGGAGCAAGAAACCAAGCACAAGCAATGATCATTACGTTCAAGAACACAGGCGTGAATGACGAAACCGCAAATTTACCCATGGTATTGAGGATTGCACCTGATAAAGCGACAAACGTAATGAACCATAAATAAGGAAAAGTAATTTTCAGCATTAGGCTGGCGAGTTCAAACTTAGGCGCCGAGGGGCCGTCATTAAGCCAATCAATAAACCAACCCGCACCGAACATTGCGGTGATAACCCCAGAGCCTAATACCCCAAGTACCGTAACAATAGAAACCAACACCCCAAGAGTACCGGACACCTTTGCTATCAAGTCTCGAGTTTTATCTTTATCACCTGCAGCGTGATATTCCGTTAATACTGGTACAAAGGCTTGAGAAAAAGCACCTTCGGCAAACAGCCGACGTAAAAAATTAGGAATTTTATTGGCGAAGAAAAATACGTCTGCACTTGCTCCTGCCCCCATTAAGTTTGCTACTACGACATCACGTACTAGCCCCAAGACACGGGAAACAAAAGTCATTACACTGACAATCAGCCCTGACTTTAATAGTCGTTTACTCACACAAACCTCTGACACTGGTTGATTACTTTCAATCAAGGATAAATACTATCCTATCCTAAGAAGCATAATTATTAGCATTGGTCTAAAAATGCTGTTAGAATCCCCGCCATCTTAACCGCGATGACCTTTCCATACCAAAATTTGTTTGGCTGAGATTGGTTTTTGCACAAATCATTTGACAATTAAGCGCCTATGAGGGATAGTCCTCGCCCTTAAATTGTCACCGAACTAAGTTTTTGGGAGTTAGACCTTGGCAAACAGTAAATCTGCTAAGAAGCGCGCTATCCAAGCTGAGAAACGTCGCCAGCACAATGCTAGCCGTCGTTCTATGATGCGCACTTACATGAAAAAAACTATTGCAGCTATTGAAGCTGGCAATAAAGAAGCTGCAACTGCTGCTCTTGTAGAAGTTACACCTCTTCTAGACCGCATGGCGACTAAAGGCCTTATTCATAAGAATAAAGCTGCACGTCATAAGTCTCGTTTCGCTGCTGCAATCAAAGCTCTTTAATAGAAATTTGATTACAACGCAAAACGAAAAAAACCGGCCTCGGCCGGTTTTTTTATATCTGAAATTTGGCGAACATATCTCGAAGTCTTACTAATAGCTGTTTAAGCCTTGCTAATAACTGCCTAAGCCTAGCTAATAATGGTTCTTAAGCCTCACTAATAAATAGCGACACTTCCTTGTGCCTATCTTATTTCTGATAGGAAATGAGCTAATCCACCAGCAATAAGCTACTTGCAGTACATACCATGCAGTAGGTTAATCATCGCTTTTACTTCTTCACTGCTCAATGTGTAATACACCGTCTGAGCTTCTTTACGAGTTTCGACTAAGCCATCTCTTCTCAACCAAGCAAGATGCTGAGATAACGCTGATTGACTCAATTCCAACTTGCCACATAACTCCCCGACCGACAGTTCTGTGCCATGCAATAAGCACAAGATCTGTAAACGTCGCTCGTTGGCCATGGCTTTGAGTAGAATAACGGCCTGCGCCGAGTTCTTCTCCATCTCTTTTAAGTTCATAGTCTGGCTCCCAACGACTTATTACGCCAACTACGGGCAATCAATATTTACGGCATATTGCTTGGATATGATAATCGATATCAATTCATTAACAAACTAACTCATTCGAACAATTTACTAAAATCTGCGTCACATACGTTTTTTACTGCTGGATGTTGGATCATCCGTTCAGCAAATATGACGTAGTACTCTTCTTTTAACTCTTCAATATCACACAAAAGTTGCAAAGAGGTGTCTTCTTCCACTTCAGACATATAAAGAGTGGGAGCAAGGAAAATGGCATCATGGTGATAACGCGCAAAAGCTTTCATCAAAGCAACATCATCAAATTCGCCCAAAATATCGGGTTTTAAACCTTGTCGATCAAACCATTGCAGTACTTTTCGCCCCATAGAAGTTCGACTTCCAGGGATCAAAAGCTTCCTTTGTTCTAACACGGCGGGAAAACTAATCCCTTCAACTTTGCCAGAACAGAAAAAACTCATTCCACTCTCACCCAGTTTTTTACTGAAAAGGCCTGGGCTTTGGCTTGAATCGACAGGGCAGTCTGAAAGAATCATATCGAGCTTATGCTGAGACAGTTGCTCGAGTAGCATTTCATGGGTCGACTCAAAACAGCGTAAATGAATGCTGTTATCGGGTGGGATAGTCGACATCAATATCTTACTGACTAATCTTTTGGACAGTGCATCCGCAACACCCACATCAAACAGAATATTGGAGTGCTGGCTATAATTCACGATATCCAGCATTTCGTAGCTCAGGCCAAACATACGATCGGCATACTTAAATACCAACTGCCCAAGCTCTGTCGGCTCAACACTGCGACCATTACGCTTTGTTAGCTTGCCATCCATACGTTCTTCTAACGCTTTGATCTGACCTGTTACGGTTTGTGGCGTTAAAAACAGAGCTTCTGCGGCTTTAGTAACAGAGCCTTGTTTGCAAACCATCCAGAAGTAATAAAGATGGTTATAGTTGAGGTGCGACATAAGTGTGCCGTATTAAAAGAGTAGATAACCTTTTATATCAAATATGACACGCCCACTCAACAAACTCGGAAAAACCTAACTTAAATCGTCATTACCACTTATTTTTTCGAAGTGTGTGATTTCATAATGTAATATTTGAGCGATTATTTTCAATTTTTCTCTAACTTTTAAGATCTATATCACCTATAGAGAAATCATAAAAACCCATTTAAAAACAGCCACTTAAAACAACCACATTAGCTGGTGGAATATTTAAAGAGCAAATCATCACAAAAAAGTCTCACCTAAACCAAAATGTAATATTACTGAAATATTTGTTCTCTAACATCACGCTCAGATTAAACAAACAGACCAAACACAGACTTAAACGGTCCAATGGAGAAAACATTATGAACCAAGCTACTACTGCAGCAGCGCCTATCTCGAGCACAACTCGTTGGCTACGCTGGGCTAACTTGGCATTCATGCTTTACCTACTATTACTTTCAGTTTCAATGGTTGGTACAGGCTTCAAATGGGCAACAGGCGAGCAAGCAAAGGTTCTTTTCGAATTTGCTTCACACCCAGTTGCAGGCTTAATGATTGGTTTAGTGGCTACAGCACTTATTCAATCATCAAGTACAGTTACTTCAATTATCGTTGGCCTTGTGGCCGGTGGTTTACCTGTTGAGCTAGCAATCCCTATGATCATGGGTGCGAACATTGGTACTACGGTAACCAATACGCTAGTTAGCCTTGGTCATGTTCGTTGTAAAGATGAGTTCAAACGTGCATTCGCAAGTGCGACGATTCACGACTTCTTTAACCTATTAGCCGTTGCTATCTTCCTACCACTAGAGATGGCGTTTGGTATTCTAGAGAAAATTTCTCACTGGTTAGTATCACCGATGCTAGCAACAGGTGATATGAGCATGGGTGGTCTTAACTTCATCAAGCCAATCACTAAGCCTGTAGTAAGTGCGATTAAAGAACCACTATCAACGTTTGGCGATACTGTTGGTGGGGTTATGCTTATCGTTCTAGGTATCGCGACTATCTTCGTAGCTATCACGGTAATGGGTAAGCTAATGAAGAGCCTAATGGTTGGCCGTGCTCGTGAGATTCTAAAGAATGCAATCGGTCGTGGTCCTATCCACGGTATCGCTTCTGGCTCTATCGTTACTATCCTTGTTCAGTCTTCTTCAACGACAACAAGCTTGATGGTTCCACTAGTTGGTTCAGGTGTTCTTAAAGTACGTGACGTTTACCCATTCACTTTGGGTGCAAACATCGGTACGTGTATTACCGCGCTATTAGCAGCGACAGCAGTATCTGGTGAGTTCGCAGTATTCGCACTACAGATTGCTCTAGTACACTTGGTGTTCAACATCATGGCAACGGTATTCATCTTTGGTATTCCGTTCCTACGTGAACTGCCAGTGAAAGCCGCTGATATCATTTCAGACATGGCTGTGAAAAACAAAGCTGTAGTAGCTGGTTATCTTGTTGCGGTATTCCTTGTACTGCCAGGTAGCGTGTTAGCACTGACTGCTTAATAGCAAAACAAACATCGCTTATAGCAAAGCCCGCAACCTAGGTTGCGGGCTTTTTCTTTTTTGAAAGACAAAGATGCGAGATTCGAGTAGCGAGTGACGAAAAGCAAAAGCAGATAAAAACCGTCATTCCCTACAGCGAGGAACGAGCGTGATAGGGAATCTACCTAACACAACACCCAGAGATTCCCTACTCCTTCCTTCGTCAGTCTAGGGAATGACGGGGGCTTTTGATCTTCGTATCTCGCATCCCGTTTACTCGCATCTATCTACCCTTATCTCGTATCTAAAAAGCGCTTACTGACCTTGCTCATTACGTAGGTACATAATGGCAACCATGCTAAAGCCGATAAATTGCCATAGATACTGCCCATCGCTTGCGCCAGTGATGGTTTGAGTGAAAGCCATACAACTTGTCACGAATAGAGAAGAAAAAGCCGCATAGAGTAACCACGGGCGTTCTTTACCAGCCATGAATTCACCAGCGATCACCGAGCGAAGTACCAATAAAAATGGTAAACATTGCAAAGCAATCAGAATAGGAAACATAAAATCGAACGTAGGGCTCAGTAAAACATGACCGACTTGGCTCTTATCCCAAGTGCCGACAATATAGCCTTTCCAGCCAGCCCAAGTGTCACCTGCATAAGCGGTACCGGGTGTAATGAAGCCAAGTAGCACGCCCATCACTTTATCGATAAAGCCATTTTTGAACCAAAAGACGAATAAGAAGATCTGAATTGGAATGATCTGAAAAGCAAACTTCTTCAACATGTGTATACCCCAAACAATAAATGATTTGGTGACCAGTATGTGGAAGTCGATGCTTTTACGCTTGATGCAAGGCAATCGAACCCAAGTCCAAACAATAATCAAACATGTTGAGAAGCCTGTTAGCACAAGGATACCTTGCGGAAATACCGTAGCCATTAGCTCTCACGAAACACCTTCGTTTGAAAACGTATTTCATGATTTAGGAAAGGTTTGTTTTTTACAAAGATTCAATAAGATCAAACAGTTGACCGTTATGCTCTTTTTTCACTTCGGTATAGCGTTGATAGTTGTATTGCGAACCTTTTGGGTTGTCCGACAACTTGTCAGCCACGCTGAGCAGATAAAAGCTGATAGGGCTCGGTGTACTTTCAGCAGCGTAAGAAAGATAAGGGAAAGCTTGATTAGCATGTTGGTTGATTAACAGTGCAAGGCCTAAGGTAAGATTAGCGATATCACAACGTGGGTTCATCTCGAAAGCTTGCTTTGCCAATAGTAACGCTTGTTCTCGATCTTCCTGTTCATGGCCTTGTAAGTAAGCCAGAGATTCCGAATACGACAGTAAAGCATTAACCAGATAATTATCTCGCCCTTGCTGTTGAATCGTTTCCAATTGAGTAGCGATATCCGAAAATGGCTGACCACCTTTACCTTGGTAAAAAAGAGATATTCCCTCAGAGATAACCTTCCAATCTTCATAGTTATCAATAGAAGTCACTCGATGGCTTGCCACTCCATACTCTGCATTCATTGGCGCAATAATGGCTTTGATCTCGAGAATGACATCTCCAATTGCATCAAAAAAGCTATCTTGGCTAAAGGTTTTTTCTACTTTCTGGCTTTGATTGGGTTGGCGATTGTTTTGCACAAGCACGCTCAGTACATAACTGTCATCCTTCTGTTTCAGCCAGCTTTTAAGCTCAACACCCTTGTCAGCAAGTGATTGCTTACTCTGCTTAGCAAGCTGAGAGAAATGGTAACCCGATAAGTTTTTAGCCGAATTCAATCCATAGAAAAGGTAGTTATAGACACTTTCTGACATCTCATAATCGTTCGCAGAATCAAGTGTTATGTCATGGATATAAACGGGAATCACATCACTTTGATGAGCAGAAAAAACCGTAGTGTCATTGGTTGGGATATCGCTTTGCCATGCCCAAGTTGCTATCAAGCCAATCGAGAATACTGCGGTTGTAATCAGTGCGATGGTTTTCTTTTTGGACTTAGCGACAAGAGCTTTAGGTTCAGGTTGAGAGACACTCTCGACGGGAATTGGTTCGACACTCGGCTGAGTCACCTCAACATCGAACAGGTAACCTTGCTTAGGAATAGTCTGAATAATGCGATACGGACGTGACTTATCCTGAAGCTGACTGCGCAGTAAACTGATGACCTGTCTGACCAAATTGTCAGACACTTGAGTTCTTTGCCACACATCAGCAGCTATCTGCTGAGTGCTCACTACTTGCCCGCGATTTTCGATGAAATAACTGAGTAACTTTGCCTGTAATGGCTCTAAATGAATCGCTTCACTATCAACCACTAGCTGATTTTTATCAGGGTAGAAAGCAATAGGAAAGTCGTGTTGCAATACAAAGCAATGCGAGCGAGTCATAGTAGTTCTGTAGTTAGAAAAGACCACTCAAGATTATTGGTTTTACAAATAGTAAGCAAGCCAAGCATCAGAAATAAAAAAGGCTGCGCAGAGGCAGCCTTTCAATCAAACATTGTGGATTAGGTTACACCGAGAACGGGTACTTAATCGCTTCGTGGCATTCGTAACCTTCAACCCAGAAGTCATCCATCGTTACCCACGTTTCTAAATCTTCTAGAGACTTAATTTCAGGATTGATATGGAATATTGGGCCAGCTAAAGGCTCACGCTTCAACTGAACATCACGCATTGGTGCAAGTTGATCTTCATAGATATGAGCGTTAACAAGCTTGTGATAAGCCACACCCGCTTTCTTGCCGGTGATCTGCGCCATGATAGCGAGGAACACATACACTTGAACCATATTGAAATTCAAACCTAAAGGTACGTCACAAGAGCGCTGAGTACTGTTTAGGTACAGAGTGTCACCAAGCAGAGAGAAGTGGTGGCTGTACATACACGGACGCAAACAACCCATGTGAAACTCGCCTGGGTTGTAGAAATTTAAGATCTCGCCACGGTCATCAATACCGTTAGCTAAATCATCAACAATCTTCTTCAGTTGGTCGATATGACCGCCATCAGGTTTCGCCCATGCACGTCCTTGAACGCCGTAAACACGGCCCATGTCGTCTTCACCCTTACGGTAAGGGTTATTCAGCCATGCCTCATTCAGGTTCGAATTCGCATCCCAAGTTTTAGTTCCTAGCTTGCGAAAATCTTCAGCATTATCGTAACCACGGATATAGCCAAGCAGTTCAGCGACTGCCGCTTTCCAAAAGCTCTTACGCGTTGTTACCAGTGGGAATTGGTTATTACCAACATCATATTCAAGGTCAGCATTGATCACGGTTAGGCAGCGCTTGCCCGTGCGTTCATTTTCAATCCAAGTACCGTCATCAACGATACGCTGACAGAGATCTAAATACTGTTTCACACCAATTCCTTACTTCGTTTGTTGTGGTAATTCGTCTTTGTAGTGACCACGCTTGTATGCCCAAACCATCATCAGCACACCGACAATAACCATTGGCAGTGATAGGATTTGTCCCATCGAGATAAACCCACCGAACAAGCCAAGTTGCGCATCAGGTTCACGTACGTATTCAACTAGGAAGCGGAATGTACCATATCCTGCTAGGAATAACCCTGATACAGAACCTAGAGGACGCGGCTTTTTGATGAACCAGTTCAAGATGAAGAACAGCACAATACCTTCAAGCGCCATTTCATAAAGCTGAGATGGGTGGCGAGGAAGTGGACCACCATTAGGGAACACGATCGCCCATGGAACATCAGTCACACGGCCCCAAAGCTCGCTGTTCATGAAGTTACCCATACGTCCCATACCTAAACCAAATGGCACCAATGGTGCAATCATGTCAGCGACACCAAAGAAGGTTCGACCGTTCTTTTTGGCATACCAGAACATCGCAGTGATAACACCAAGCAAACCACCGTGGAAAGACATACCGCCAGTCCATACCTTAAAGAGATAAAGAGGATCTGCGAGGAATAGGTCAAAGTTGTAGAAAATTACGTAGCCAATACGGCCACCAAGCACCACACCTAGAAAGCCAGCAAACAGTAAATCTGACACTTGCTCTCGAGTCCAACCACTACCAGGTTGATCAGCTCGACGGTTTGCTAACCAAAGCGCGAACATAAAACCGACCAGGTACATTAGGCCATACCAACGAACTGAGATTGGTCCTAGTTCAATAAGAACAGGATCGATATTTGGGAATTCGATAAAACCCTGAGACATACTTGGCTCTCTATCTAAATAATAAACAATGGGTTAACTGCTTCACTGAAATTAAGCAACTCAGAAAAACAACCAACGGAGAAATACACTACAGCAGCATCATCGATGCTATAAACATTAAAAATACCGCAAAGAATTTTTTCAACACTGGCGTTGGCAGTTGAGTCGCCAACTTAGCGCCAATTCGAGTGGTCAACACTGACGTGCAAGATATCGCAACCAGAGCGGGTAGATACACGTAACCTAAACTGAAAGCGGGCAAATCGTTAACCGATGAACCATGCCAAATGAATCCAAGCATCCCTGAAATCGCAATGACACAACCACATACTGAAGATGAACCTACGGCTTTGCGCATTTCCACACCGTGATGATTCAGGAAAGGCACAGATAAAGACCCTCCGCCAATACCCGCTAAGCTCGATACCACACCAATTCCGCCGCCATACATCATCGTCTTTGCCGAACTAGGCATTACTTTTTGGCTTGTTGAACGAATGGATAGCAGCATCTGCAATGCCAATACCAAGACAATCACACCAAATACCTTCGGCAGATATTGCGCGGGAATAACGTCTGCGATGAAAGAACCTAGGAAGCCACCAACCACCACTCCAGGCATCAGCCACTTAACAACAAAGATCTCGACGTTGCCTAGCTTTAGGTGATTAATCGCAGAAGATCCGGAGGTAACAATAATGGTTGATAACGAAGTCGCTAACGCCATCTGCATTGCAAACTCTTGAGGAATACCCGCTTTAGGAAGCAAAAACAGTAAGGCTGGAACCACCAGCAAACCACCACCAATGCCCAGCAAACCCGCTAAAACACCAACAACAGCACCAAGGCCTGCCAACAAGCCAATGAGTTCGTATGACACGTTAAATCCTATTTTTTACCCGCTCGAATGAAGCCTGTAAATTCACGCTCTTCGAAATAGTTGAGCATCATACTATAGATGTCACTTCCATACGGTTTTGATAGCGCCTCATTTGCCAAATCTTGCAGTTCACTAAGCTTAGATTGACGAATCAAATACTTAGTCCTTGCGACATTTGAGGTATTCATACTTAACGTCTCATACCCTAACCCAATCAAGAGCAATGCGCCCATTGGATCACCCGCGAGCTCTCCACATATACACACAGGCAATTGATATTGCTTACAAGTATCATGGATGTGTTTCAATGCCATGATCACTGCAGGGTGCATGGATTCATAGACATCAGAGACGCGGGAATTGTTCCGGTCAACCGCCAATAAATATTGAGTTAAGTCATTGGTGCCCACCGAAACGAAATCAACTTTATCCGCAATAAGGGGAAGAAGGTAAAGCATTGATGGTACTTCGATCATGATACCAATGCGTGGCATACGAACTCGGCTGTCGAGTTCATGCACTTCATCGTAGGCTTGCTCGATGAGTTGAACAGTATCATCCAGTTCTTGAGTGCTAGAGATCATCGGCAACAAGATACTCAAGTTCTGGCTATCACAACTCGCACGTAACATCGCACGCAATTGGATAATAAAGATGTCAGGATGATCAAGCGTAAAACGAATGCCACGCCAGCCAAGGAATGGATTGTCTTCTTCTATTGGGAAATAAGGTAACGCCTTATCGCCACCAATATCCAAAGTTCGCATCACAACTTGCTTCTCAGGGTAACTCGCGAGCACAGAGCGATACTGTTTGAACTGTTCGTCTTCTGACGGGAACCTTTGTTGTAACAAGAAAGAGATTTCTGTCCGATACAGGCCTACGCCATCCACCCCTTGGTTGATCGCAATATTGGTGTCGGCACTTAAGCCCGCATTAAGCAAAATCTCGACCTGTCGGTCATCTTGGGTTTTTGCAGGTAAGTATAATTCTCGGTTAACCATAGAGGAGAGTTCACTCTCTTCTAGAATTAGCCCTTGGTACTCGCTCAGTAGGCTCTGAGTCGGCTCAATAAAGATCTCACCGCTGTAACCATCGACAATCGCTTGTTTGCCATTGGC
Organism: Vibrio sp. QJM3NY_15; assembly: GCF_057785995.1. NCBI lineage: Bacteria > Pseudomonadati > Pseudomonadota > Gammaproteobacteria > Vibrionales > Vibrionaceae > Vibrio > Vibrio sp. QJM3NY_15. Next base: position 555,933 of record NZ_CM173517.1, on the reverse strand, counting down.
TTGAGCTAGGTTGAGATTTACCCCCATAACCGAGGGAATGCCTAACGCGCGAGATAAAATAGCCGCGTGCGAGTTCGCCGCCCCTTCTAAGGAAACGACAGCTAATAACTTCTCTTTAGGAATCGACGCTAAAACAGAAGCCGTTAACTCACGTACCACCAAGATAATCGGTTTATCTAGAGTCCGCAGCTCGTGCTCTGAGTTATGAAGGAAATACAGCAGCCTTTGACCCAGCTCACGAATGTCTTGCGCCCTCTCTCGAAGGTAGACATCAGACATACGGGCAAAGCGATTCGAGTAGCTCTCAACAACCTGTCTTAATGCCCAATCGGCTTTATCGCCTTTTTGGATTTGACTCTTTAGATCCTTACGCAACATAGGATCGTTGAGTAAGTGAGTAAACAGATCAAAGATCGCCAACGCGTCTTTATTGATTTCACTGTCTAAACGCTTTCGCATGCGCTTAAAGTCATTGAGGGCATTTTCGACGGCAACAGCCAACAACTCATGCTCTCTTTCAACATTGAGCGTCGAAGCAGGGTAAACATCGGTGAGTTCAGGCTGAGTGTTGTCCCACCATAAATCACCAATAGCCACACCCGATGAAGCTGCAATACCTTTGGTCGCAGGTAGCTTCTGTTGCTCAAGAAGCCAATGGCCTTGAGTTTGGGCATGCGCCACAATAACCGCAAGTTGTGCTGAGAGTGTAACAAGGAAGGATTCTTCCATCTCACTGAATAAACGGGGGGACTTCTGTTGAATGACCAATACGCCAAGCACTTGCTTGCGATGGATAATCGGAGTGCCTAGAAAAGAGTGATAAACACTTTCTCCTAGTTCTGGAAAAAACTTATAAGCTGGGTGAGCAGATGCCTGTGCAAGGTTAATAGGTTCAGCACTTCTTTTGACAAGACCAACTAAGCCTTCGTCAAAACCAATCTGAATACTATTCCCTTCAAAGATCAGGCCTTGAGTTGCCATCAACTCAAGGCGCTGCATATCATTATTCGCTAGATACACGGTGCAGCACTCTGTCTGCATCGCACTGCATGTCTCTTTCACCAAAATATCAAGAGCCGTCGACACATCTTCAACTCTTGATACGTGTTCAACTATTTCCCTTAGTTGGCTGAGCATGCTTAACCTCTACGCAATTTGCGTTTTCCTTTTGTTTTTCGCTCTTTAAACGGCATTGCTAAAGATGCGAATTCTTTCATTGCTCGACGGTAAACATCTCGCTTGAAAGAAACAACTTGTCGAACTGGGTACCAGTAACTCACCCAACGCCAACCATCAAACTCAGGTGTACTTCCACGCTGCATATTGATATGCGATTCATCGCAATCTAAGCGTAAAAGAAACCACTTCTGTTTTTGTCCAATACAGACAGGTTTCGAATCCCACCGAACCAGTCGTTTGGGTAGCTTATAGCGTAACCAATGACGACTTGTCGCGACGATTTTTACATCCTTTTTTGTAAGGCCAACCTCTTCATACAACTCGCGGTACATTGCCTGTTCCGGAGTTTCACCTTCATCTATTCCCCCTTGAGGGAATTGCCATGAATGTTGCCCGTATCGTTTAGCCCAGAAGACCTGACCATGGTTGTTACAGATTACAATACCAACATTTAATCGGTAACCATCGCCATCTATCACTGGCCAACCTCTATCTAAATTTTTAATTACACTGATTTTTCCACATATCCCCAATTGGAGCAAACTTAGTGACGTGACAAGCGCTATATTTATGACTATTAACTAAGAATATGGATAAGTTTTGCTCAAATATTAGTTACCCACATAAGAGTGAGACATAGACCACATTTATTCACCTTTTCTGTGAATAACTATGTGAAGAATTAGCCGCAATCGTTTTTTTTAATCCATACATTCATCAACACCGAAAGTGGCCCTCTCGCAATTAACAATAAAAAATAAATTAAATCATCAACTTAAAAACGAAATCATAAAATAAATAATCGTCAAAAACCAAAAGATCTTTTCAAAATCAAACATGGTTAAAGATCAACCACTCCGCTGCTTATCCACACTGGTGGGTCAAAGATTCATTTTGAACCCCATTTAGCAAGCATTTTATCCACCATAAACCCCTGTTTATTTATACACTAAATTAATATTTCAATTAATTACCTTCATGACCTGTGGATAACCATGAGTTTGATCCCTTTTATAGCAATGAGATCATTTCTTAACCAGTCGGCATTTGGTGATAACTTCTGATAAAATCATTTTTTTGATCATGCCTTTTATTATGAAACCAGAACCACAAACACAACAAGAGCTCTTAGACAGAGCGTATGCTATCGCCGGAATGACATTCAAAGAGCTCGCAGATGAAGCTGAGATGATCATGCCAAACGATCTTAAACGCGATAAAGGCTGGGTTGGGCAACTATTAGAATGGCATTTGGGTGCAGCGGCAGGCAGTAAGCCAGAGCAAGATTTTGCTAAGTTAGGGATCGAACTAAAAAGTATTCCTATTGGTTATTCTGGCAAGCCTTTAGAAACAACCTTTGTCTGTGTCGCCCCCTTAATGGGAGTACAAGGATTAACATGGGAAACCAGTCACGTCCGAAACAAGCTCTCTAAAGTGTTGTGGATCCCCGTTGAAGGTGAACGAGAGATCCCGCTTACAGAAAGACATGTCGGATCCCCTTTACTCTGGACGCCAACCCCAGCGGAAGACGAGATCTTAAAAAGGGATTGGGAAGAACTGATGGAGTTAATCGTGTTAGGCAATGTTGAGCAGATCACAGCAAGGCACGGAGAAGCATTGCATTTGCGACCTAAAGCAGCAAACAGCCGAGTATTAACAGAAGCGTATGGTGCGAGTGGAAAGCCTATCAAGACCAAACCTCGTGGTTTCTACCTACGAACCCAGTTCACCCATAACTTGCTCACAACACACTACGCATAAATAGCTCACAGCCACTGTGCCTAGCGATTAATACTTGTTTCGCCAATGACTAACGCAATGGATGACATTGGTTGTCGAGTGTTACAGAGGCGTTCTAATGCGGCTTTAGAGCTAGCTCTATATCACAGTAGCTTTGGCTTGGTTCATTACCAAACTCATCATACGCATTGTGCAAACGCAGGTATGCCTTTTCAAAGCCTAGCCGGAGCAACTCCTCTTTCACTTGATCCAAGGATCCAAAGTGAAGCGGCTCTCCGTCTTGCTTAACGGGTTCCAGCTTGTGTTTATATTCTACCGCCAACAGATATTCCGAGATATCGGAACAGCCAATAACGTACACTTTAGGTGTTTGATAAGAGTCTTTATGCTCTCCATGTAACCACATGTCTAATTGATGCTTTTGCATAGCCTGCCTCCATTGCTACATAAAGCTTAGTAGAACTCTTTTCCTTTACTAGATAACGACTTAAAAAATCATACATAACGGCTTAAAAAAGCAAAAAAGAGAAGCAAGCGCTTCTCCTTTTTGGCCAAGTCTAGTTCAAAAGCTTGTGCTTTCGACGCCATAACTATCGCTGATGTTTATCTTAAGGGGTGAAAGGCGCTATCACCCCACAAGATTACGTCGGTATTCGCGCGCTTAAGACTCGACGAAGATGACGAACTCGGCGCTCAATCGTGACAACTTCAGGCTCAGAAAAACCAATTGGTCGACCATCGGCTTCAAGGCCAATATCTCTCAATAAGTGGGTATTGTTCCATGGTAGATCATATGAACTACGACGAACTTTTCGTTGCCATTCACGCTCTTCACGACGAAGGTCTGCACGGATAAGGACTGTTGCTAGTTTTAAATATACTGAGTGACGCATAATAACTCTCCAGTTGTGGAATAAACTGAGGAAAAATAGCGTTCTAGATAGTATGAGGGCTTCTCACTTAGCTGCTATTTTTCCGCAGCCAAATAAGGGTACGGATCTATTAGTTAGGTTTATCTTGGGTGTTTCGATCGGCCATGGCTGATGCTTGTGACATAACAGTCACCATGTCAGTACACGGATCAAACGACGCGCAAATATGCTGTATAAAATCGAAATGTTTCATTTGCGCCTCCAAGCTAACTAAAAAATCCAAAAAGAAATGAGATAATAAAAGCAAATAAGTCTTTGTTAAACCATTGCTTTCACGGTTAAAGTCTAACCAAGTGAGTATATTATTCAACCGATAGTTGATTAACAATTTCAAAACAAATGATTCACCCAAAATATCAGTTGCATATCAATTTATATATGACATATTCACTATGATTATATAAAATCACAGAACATCTCTCTTAACTACCAAGCGTCCAATAGCTCAATCTATCAGCCAGCAACTGCCAACTGGAAGTTGTAGCGGTGGGTAACAAAAAAGCCACGCATCATGCGTGGCTCTTAGATTGACACTAACCGGATAAAATCGATTCATTGAGAGTTCTAAACAACACCTTCAGAAATAAGGCTATGTTTGTTCAGCAATCGGTACATGGTTGCGCGCGAAACTCCAAGTTCCTTAGCAGCCAACGATACTTGACCACCATAAGATTCCAGAACAATCAGCAACGCATCTCGCTCTGAACGCTCACGGATACTTTTGAGGCTACGGCGCTCATCATTTTGCTTAGGTAAATCCAGCTGATGATCTTCAATGATCACCGAGTCCGACATCAACACCACGCGTTTGATTTGGTTCATCAGCTCACGGACATTGCCCGGCCAGTGATAACGATTCATCGATCGAAGCGCTTCGTCAGAGAAACTCTTGGCTTGAGCATTAAACTCTTTCGAGTACTGACGTAAGAAATGATTGGCCAACACTGAGATATCACTAACCCGCTCTTTTAAGCTTGGAACCTGAATTCGTAGAACATTGATGTAGTGGTAAAGCTCTTCATTGAAGTCACCCTCAATCAATGCCTTTTCAATATCAGAAGAGTTAGCCGCCAGAATACGAACATCCACCGATTTTGACCCAGTCTCCGTCTCTACCTTGCCTTCTTGCAAGAAGCGCAACAAATTCAACTGTTGATTGCGAGGCATCGCTAACACATCATTGAGCAATATCGTGCCACCGTCCGCCTCTTCCAGCATACAAGGGGCTGCACCAAGCTGAGCTGAAATGCCGAAGACTTCAGACTCAATTCTCATCTCAGACAGAGCTCGGCAGTTGACCGTTAAAAATGGCTTTTGCGCGCGCGAAGAGTTTTGATGAATAGAGCGTGCAATCGTCTCTTTGCCAGCCCCACTCTCGCCATAAATTAAGATGCTGACATCAGTCGGCCCAATACGCTTTACTTGGTCTCTTAGGCGCTTTACTGCCACCGAGTCGCCCAACAACCCCATATTGTTGTTAATGCCGTAGTTTGGCCACACTTTCTGCTCAAGCTTAAGCATCCCAAGCTGGTGACCTATGGTACTCAGTAGCTGTGCATCTGGAATGGGTGCCGTGAAAAAGTCGATACAGAAGTTAACGATAAACTGGCAAATAGTATCGGAGCTTAATTGCGATTCACGGATAAAGGCGAGCCATCTAACCTGTTTATTGTTACTCACCAAGTTTGCAATGCCATTTAGGCTGAACTCATCATGGCTAAGGTCCACAATGCCAATGCATGGGCCTATGTCGGCAATCAATGCATCGGCTTTTCGTAAATCTGCACACTGGGTACACTGCCAACCCACTTGTTCTAATACAGATAACCAGGGTTCGTACGCACCACCAACGACGATAAGAGAACCTGGTAAGGAATCCATCTTAAATTGAGTTCCCATCCTTCTTCCTTATTTTATTTTTATTTAAATCAGGCTAATACGAGTCACTGCTTCATCGTTCGACAAAAATGCCGCGAGATCGTATTCAGCGCAGAGACGTATAGTAGTGAGACTATCTTAGATTTTTTGTCTCAATAGTAAGACTATGTCAGAAATAATGATTTTTCGAATCAAGAGTGCGGTACAGGCAAGGTTTTGGATACTTATAAACAGAAAAAGCCACCCGAAGGTGGCTTTTAAATTGAATCGGCTGTTATGGCCTGTCAGCGAGAATTACGCTTGAGGACGCATCGCCGGGAACAAGATCACGTCACGGATTGTGTGCGTGTTAGTAAATAGCATCGCTAGGCGATCGATACCAATACCTTGACCCGCTGTTGGCGGTAGGCCGTGCTCTAGTGCAGTAATGTAGTCTGCATCGTAGTACATAGCTTCGTCATCACCCGCGTCTTTTGCGTTAACTTGTGCTTTGAAACGCTCATCTTGGTCTTGTGCATCGTTAAGCTCAGAGAAACCGTTCGCTACTTCACGGCCACCGATGAAGAACTCAAAGCGGTCTGTGAAAAATGGGTTGCTGTCGCTACGACGAGCCAGTGGAGAGATGTCCGCTGGGTAACCCGTGATGAACGTTGGTTGAATTAGTTGAGGCTCAGCCGTTTCACCAAAGATCTCTTCAAGAAGCTGACCACATGTCCAGAACTTCTCAACGTACAGACCCACTTCTTCTGCAATTTTAACCATCAATTCTCTGTTCTGAAGATCGTCTTCAGTTAGAGCTTGGATATTTGCATTTTCAGGTGTGTAGTGTTTGATTGCATCGAACATGCTCATGCGAGCGTAAGTGCCACCAAACTCAACGGTTTCGTCACCGTAAGGCATAGAAGTAGAACCTAGAACGTCCATCGCTGCTGTGCTTAGCATCTCTTCCGTTAGATCCATTAGATCTTTGTAGTCAGAGTACGCTTGGTAGAATTCCATCATTGTGAACTCTGGGTTGTGACGTGGAGAAAGACCTTCGTTACGGAAGTTACGGTTGATCTCGAATACACGGTCAAAACCACCAACTACTAGACGCTTAAGGTAAAGCTCAGGTGCAACACGTAGGTACATGTCGATGTCTAGTGCGTTGTGATGAGTGATGAATGGACGTGCTGTTGCACCGCCTGGGATCACGTGCATCATTGGCGTTTCAACTTCTAGGTAGCCTTTTGAGCTCATGAAGTTACGGATTGAAGACACAAGCTTAGAACGCACGATGAATGTGTTACGAGAGTCTTCGTTCACGATTAGGTCAACGTAACGCTGACGGTAACGCATCTCTTGGTCAGTTAGACCGTGGAACTTCTCTGGCAGAGGACGAAGTGCTTTCGTTAGCAATTCAAACTCTTCCATGTTCACGTAAAGGTCGCCTTTACCAGACTTGTGAAGCGCACCTTTAACACCGATGATGTCACCGATATCTAGGCCTTGGTACTTCTCTTTTAGTACTTTTTGAACGTCTTTCGCTGCGTATGCTTGGATACGACCAGAAGTTTCTTGAATCGCAAGGAATGGACCACGCTTCGCCATAATACGACCAGCGATCGCAACGATGTGGTTAAGCTCTTCTAGCTCTTCCTTAGTCTTCTCACCGAATTCCGCTTGAAGATCGCCAGCTAGGTGCTCACGACGGAAATCATTTGGGTGACCGTTAGCTTTGCAGTTCAGGCGGATGTGATCCAGCTTGCTGCGGCGCTCAGCGATTAGTTTGTTCTCTTCAGGTGAAGAAGCTTCTTGTGCGTTTTCGTTTTGAACAGCATCAGTCATTAGAGATGTACCCTGCTTTTATAATTTGGACAGCTATATTTTTTCAAATATAGGCATTTTTACCAATATTATTGGTAAAGCTTAATAGTTGGTAAAGCTTACAGACCTGATTTCAGGCTAGCTTCAATAAACTTGTCTAAGTCACCGTCAAGAACCGCTTGAGTGTTACGGTTTTCGATGCCGGTGCGCAAATCTTTGATACGAGAATCATCCAGTACGTAAGAGCGGATTTGACTGCCCCAACCGATGTCTGATTTCGTTTCTTCGCTCGCTTGTTTTTCAGCATTTTGTTTTTGAATCTCAAGTTCAAAAAGCTTAGCACGTAGCTGCTTCATCGCTTGATCTTTGTTCTTATGCTGCGAACGGTCATTCTGACATTGAACCACCGTGTTGGTTGGAACGTGAGTAATACGTACCGCCGATTCAGTGGTGTTTACGTGCTGACCACCAGCGCCAGAGGCACGGTATACGTCAATACGTAAGTCAGAAGGATTAATGTCGATCGTAATGTTGTCATCAATCTCTGGGTAGATAAACGCAGATGCAAATGAAGTATGACGACGGCCACTTGAATCAAATGGTGACTTACGAACCAGACGGTGAACACCAGTCTCTGTACGTAACCAACCATAAGCGTATTCGCCAGAAATACGTACCGTTGCGCCTTTAAGGCCAGCAACATCACCATCAGACACTTCGATAACTTCAGTCTTGAAGCCTTTCGAATCTGCCCAACGTAAGTACATGCGCAACATCATTGAAGTCCAGTCTTGAGCTTCTGTACCGCCCGAGCCTGACTGTAAATCGATGTAGCAATCTGATGCGTCGTGATCGCCAGCAAACATACGACGGAATTCCAGTTTTTCTAGCTTAGCTTCTAGCTCAGCCAGTTCTGGTTCAATTTCGTCAAACGTTTCTTGGTCTTCTTCTTCAACCGCAAGCTCTAATAGACCTTCAACATCCTCAACACCTTGGTCAAGTAAGTCGATTGTTTCTACTACCGCTTCCAATGCAGAACGTTCTTTACCCAGCGCTTGTGCACGCTCAGGTTCGTTCCATACATCCGGTTGTTCTAATTCTGCGTTTACTTCTTCTAGACGCTCTTTCTTAGCGTCATAGTCAAAGATACCCCCTCAGGATATTTGTGCGTTCAGACACATCCTGCAGACGGTTTTTAATAGGATTGATTTCAAACATTTTAGCTCATCATTTATGAGTAGAATTTAACCGAAGAATTGTACTCAAAAGTGTGACGGAGATACAGAATTTTTTAGAGTGGAAAGCCAAGATTCAATAACTTAGTGGGATATAAATTTGACAGGCTGAAAAAAGACGTAGGATTTATAAGGGAAAGAAAGAAAACAAGCCCTGTTTTTGAGCAGAGCTTGTTGAATTTGGGGCTAAATGGTGAACATTATTCAGTGAAGATAACGCTATTTTTCTTCAACTATTTCGCTTCGATATGATCAATCATCAACTGCAACGATTGATTGCCACGAAACTCGTTGATATCCAGCTTAAATGCAAGATGAACGGTTTTCACCGAAGCATCTGGCCAGCGACGTAAATCAACGTTGAAGGCAATACCATCGATCATTACGTTGGTTGGATGACCTTTGTATAAAGGTTCTAGCATCAATTTAAGGTGTTTTTCACCGACCAACTTTTGATGCAGTACTTTGAACTCACCGTCGAAGATCGGTTCAGGGAACGCTTGTCCCCAAGGACCACCAGAACGCAACGTTTCAGCGGTGTGCATTGAGAACTCTTCAGGTAAAAGCTCACCATCAGACAAGATGATGCCCTTCAGCGCCGTCTCACCGAGCTCTTTGCGCACAACGTCATCAAACATCTTGCTGAATCGCTCGAAATCTTTTTCCATAATGGTCAAACCGGCCGCCATCGCATGGCCACCAAACTTCAAGATCAAGCCTGGGTTTTGAGTATCGATTCGGTCAAGTGCATCGCGCATGTGCAAACCCGGAATCGAGCGGCATGAACCTTTGATACTGCCTTCCCCACCATCAGCGAATGCGATCACTGGGCGATGGTATTTGTCTTTGATACGCGAAGCCAAAATACCAATCACACCTTGGTGCCAATCACGTTGGAACAGGGCTAAGCCGGAAGGCAAGTCGTCTTTACCGAACTCAAGGCGCTCACAAAAAGCCATCGCCTCTTGTTTCATGCCCTCTTCAATCTCTTTACGTGTTTGGTTCAAGCCATCTAACTCGCTGGCCATTCGGCGCGCGGCATGAATGTTATTGCTCATCAACAACTCAACACCAAACGACATATCATCCAATCGGCCTGCAGCATTGATACGTGGGCCAAGTGCAAAACCAAAATCAGAGGCGACCAAACGCTTAGCGTCTCGCTTAGCAATTTCAATCAAAGCCTGAATACCCGGGCGCGCTTTGCCTGCACGGATACGCTGCAAACCTTGATGAACCAAAATACGGTTATTTTCATCGAGTGGTACCACATCGGCAACGGTACCTAACGCAACCAAATCGATCAGTTCCATCAACTTAGGTTCTGTCATGCCATGTTGTGCGAACCAACCCAATTTACGCATATGAACACACAGCGCCATCATCAGGTAAAACGCAACCCCCACACCCGCGAGAGCTTTTGAAGGAAATGCACAGCTTTCTAGGTTGGGGTTAACCATCGCATCAGCGATTGGCAGTTCATTACCCGGCAAGTGATGATCGGTAACCAGCACATCAAGGCCTTGCTCTTTAGCGAAGCGAACACCGTCAATCGAAGAGACACCGTTGTCTACGGTCATGATCACTTCGGCACCAATCTCAATCGCTTGTTCAACAACCTCCGGGCTCAAGCCGTAGCCATCTTCAAAGCGGTTTGGTACTAAGTAATCGACATTAGAACTGCCCAGCATGCGCAGTGCCAACACCGACAAAGCGGAACTCGTCGCGCCATCGGCATCAAAATCACCGACAACGATAATGCGCTTTTGAAGCTTAATCGCATTGAAAAGCAGTTCTACCGCGGCATCGATACCGCCCAGTTTTTGATAGGAGTGTAAGCCTTTCGCAGCCGTCTCCAGTTGCTCTGCACTGTCGATTCCGCGACTCACATAAATGCGCTTTAATAAGTCAGGTAAGTGAGCAGGTAAAACTGAAGTATCGACCTCAGGGCGGCGTTGGATCTCTATCATATAAAAATGGGCCCGATATCAATCAGGCCACTCCTTAAATCAAAAACGTGGGGGAATTAAAACAACGAGCGACGAGGTTAGATAACTTTCAACGACTCTCATCGCTCTGAACAAATCATGCCGTTCTAAACCAAACTGATTTGCTCGGAATAAAGCTTACTGCTCTAAACGCTGAAGAAGTTGTGCTGGCGGTAAGTAACCACTCACCAACTCACCACTTGCTAGCACGATAGCAGGAGTACCGTTAATACCAAGCTCACGGCCTAGTTGATACTGCTTCGCTATGATTTGCTTCTGCTCGCTAAGGTCTTCGCCCGCAGCTGGCATTTTACGTTCTGCTTTAGCACTGTGCATCGCTGCTTTTGGATCGTCAGAAGCCCAAATTGCTGCCATTTGGTCGGCAACTTGTCCGGTCGCACCTTGGCGTGGGTAAGCCATGTAACGAACGGTAATACCCAGGTCGTTATAGCCTTGCATTTGGCTGTGTAGACGAACACAGTAGCCACACGTAATGTCAGTAAACACCGTCACAACGTACTTTTCGTTATCGGCTTTATATTCGATAACCGTATCTGACAATGCCGCGACCTTTTCAGCATTAAGCGGAGCTTGACGCTCGGCCAATACGTCGCTGAACTTACCGTTGTCATCCAAAGAGTAAAGAGTGCCCGCTAGAAAGTGATCGCCCTTTGGAGAAGAAAAGATAATGCCGCTGTTGGTTTGAATTTCTAACAGGCCATCGATATCTGAAGGAACAATCTTCTCTACCTTAATACCGATTTTTTCAAAGCGCTTTGTTAACGCAGCTGTATCAACAGCTTGTGCTGAAGCAACTTCTACGGCTGTTGACGTTTGTTCTACTTTCGCTTCTGATGCATTACATGCAGTAATCATGAGAGGAAGCGCTAATAGAGGAAGACGGCGTAATACGCTCATTAAGTTCACCTTAAAAATAAATGGATTTAAGCACGTGGATGATGCTGAGCGTGAATTTGCTTCAGCCTTTCAGTCGCCACGTGAGTATAAATTTGGGTTGTCGATAAGTCACTATGCCCAAGCAACATCTGTACGACCCTGAGATCTGCGCCATAGTTCAGTAAATGCGTTGCAAAAGCATGCCTTAATACGTGTGGCGACAATAATTCCGTGTCGATACCCGCTATCACCGAATAATGCTTGATACGATACCAGAACGTTTGACGGGTCATTTGCTTCGCTCGTTTACTCGGAAAAACCACATCCGAACTATTATCACCCAACAATTGGGGGCGACCTTGCTCGATAAATGTCTCTATCCAATCGACCGCATTTTCGCCCATTGGCACCAAGCGCTCTTTGCCACCTTTACCGATCACACGCACCACACCTTGCCTTAGGCTGATGTTTTCCATGGTCAGGCTAACGAGCTCAGTCACACGAAGTCCAGTTGCATAGAGTAACTCAAGCATCGCTTTATCGCGAAGCTCAATGGGGTCGTTTGGATCTGGCGCTTCAAGCAGCGAATCCACTTGCTCTTCACTTAAGTCTTTCGGTAAGCGCTTCGGCAGTTTCGGGCTGATCAATAGCGCACTAGGATCGTCGGCTCTTACTTTCTCGCGATGTAAATATTGGAACAAACGACGAATGGCAGACAACATACGAGCACGAGAGGTCTGCTTGAAATCGGCGTCAGCTAACCAACCTTGATAGTCTTGTAGCCCTGACAGGCTAATAAAATCGAGGCGATAATTATACTTTTCCATCCACGTCAGTAGTTTGGATAAATCCGTACGATAAGAGACGAGTGTATTCTCTGATAACCCTCTCTCCATCCACATAGCATCTAAAAACTGCTCAACGAGACCGTGGTCTGCGCTCTGCCCTTGAGGCGACTGCATAGTGTTACTCACAATATTGGAAACTGTTTTGAGAGTATGTCAGAGCAAATATGAATGCCATAAAAATTACGACTTGAGCGGATAATCGCTGCAATCGAAGTCGATTTATGGTTAGAATTCGCCATCTGAAATTAAAATCGAACGTTTGCTATGAAAATTGGATTATTTTACGGCTCAACCACCTGCTATACCGAAATGGCAGCAGAGAAAATTCGCGGCATTATTGGTGAAGACCTAGTTGATATCCATAACGTGAAAGAAACCCCTCTTTCTTTTATGGCGGACTACGACCTTTTACTGCTTGGCATCTCAACGTGGGATTTCGGTGAAATTCAAGAAGATTGGAATGAGTTGTGGGAAGACATCGCAACCACGCCAATGAAAGGCAAGGTTGTGGCTCTATTTGGTCTAGGCGACCAAGAAGGCTACGGTGAGTGGTTCTTAGATGCGATGGGACTATTGCATGATGAACTGAAAACCGCAGGCGCTGAGTTTGTCGGCTTCTGGCCAAACGATGACAGCTACGAATTCGAAGCATCTAAAGCATTAACAGAAGACAAATCTCAGTTTGTTGGTTTAGCTCTGGATGAAGATTCACAGTACGAACTCAGCGACGAACGTATCGCAACTTGGGTTGAACAAGTACTCGTCGAGTACAGCGAAAAGCTTTAAGTTCTAAGTTCTAAGTTCTAAGTTCTAAGTTCTAAGTTCTAAGTTCTAAGTTTAAACCGAACCGCACGCTCCGAAACAACAGAATACAAAAAGGCCTCATTACTGCGAAGTAATGAGGCTTTTCTATTCAACTTTGTATTGAATACGGACTAACGATTTAATCTCAACGGAAGATTAAACCGTCTCTTCCGCCATCTCTTGTTCTGTTGATTTACCAACAAAGAACATACAGATGATTGCAGCAGCAGTTGGAAGCAACCAACCCATACCAATCTCGAACAATGGCAGCATCTTAAGTGCAGACACATCGACACCCGCTACTTTAGCGCCATCAATTAGAGCAAACATCAACGATACCAATACCACTACGCGGTAAGCCGCTTTTGGATTCGGGAAACGGCTACGCAAGAACGTTAGTGCGACTAGAGCGATAGCGACCGGGTAAAGCGCAAACAATACTGGCACAGACAGAGAAATCAGCTGGGAAAGACCTACGTTCGCTACGGTTGCACAAGCTACACCGTTAATGATTACCCAAGTCTTGTAAGACAGAGGCGTTAGCGAGCTGAAGTAATCAGAACATGCTGATACAAGGCCAATCGCTGTTGTTAGACATGCCAATAGTACGATCACAGAAAGCACTAGCTGACCAGAAGGACCAAACAACGATTGAACGTAAAGGCTTAAGATAGCGCCGCCATTGTCCGCACCCGCAGCAACTGTTGCACTTGTTGCGCCTAGGAAGAACAGAGAGATGTAAACAAACGCTAGACCAGCTGCTGCAATGCAACCTGCGCTGATCAGATACTTAGTCGTCGCTGCACGGTCTGTAATACCCTTGCTACGAATCGCGTCAACAATCAGCATACCAAACATCAAAGAAGCAAAAGTATCCATGGTGTTGTAGCCTTCAAGGAAACCTTTAGTCATTGGCTGAGTGATGTACTCACCATGAGCCGCAAGAATATCGCCTTGAGGATTAACGAATACAGCAATCGCAAGTACAACCAAACCAACGAATAGTGCAGGTGTTAGTACCTTACCAATCACGTCGATAAGCTTACCTTGCGACCATGAGAAGAACATCGCTACCACAAAAAATGCAATCGAAAAGAGAGTTAGGTGAGCTTGAGAGGCATCGATGAAGAACGGTTTCACCGCCATCTCATAAGCAACAAGACCGGTACGTGGTGCAGCAAATGCAGGACCGATGATGATAAAGATCAGCACAGCCATGATGGTAGCAGCTTGCTTTGGAAGATCTTTAGTTAGGTGACCCCAAGAGCCACCCGCCACTGCAACTGCGACGATAGTGATTAACGGCAGACCAACGGCGGTCAGCAGGAAACCAGACATCGCTGGAAGAAAGTGGTCACCAGCCAATTGGCCAGCAAGAGGTGGGAAGATGATGTTACCCGCACCCAAGAAAAACGCAAAAAGCATAAAGCCCAATGCCATTATATCTGTTAGTTTTAGACTCTGTTTCACAGATAATCCTTAATTATATTTATGAATTTATGTTGTGCTTACATGAATGTTACAGCTAGAAGCTGCCAATCAATCTATAAAATAGTCGCGCATAATGACGAAACACTTAGCTAGCTGCAAGTCACCACAAAAAAACACCATATAAATTTGCATTTGAGAACCAAAAGCAGTGGATTCCACTAGATATGGAAATATTGCCATAATTATAAACTAACCATAATTAACAACAATGGATTCTCAAATAGAACATTGAGCCATACAATTAATTAACATTAGAGCTAATCACTTAAAATATATCGATATCCAGAACATTCATGAAAGACAAAAAAACAGAAACCAAAAGCTTCAATTTCAAAAAATTCTCTATTTACGGAGGACAAAGTGGCATGCCTGTTAGTACCGATGGCGTGTTACTTGGCGCGTGGGCAAACCTTGCTCATAAAGAAACCATAATCGACATTGGCACTGGAACTGGGCTATTAGCCTTAATGGCTGCACAACGTTTTGAAGACAGCTCTATCTCAGCGATCGATATTGATCAGCACGCCATTGACGCAGCAACAGTCAATATTAAGCAGTCGCCATGGCAAGATCGCATCTCCCTTCATCATGGCAGTGTGCTAACCACGGATTTCTCGCAACGATTTGATGCAATAATTTGTAACCCTCCCTACTTCAACTCTGGAGAGCAGGCGCAGCAAAGCCAAAGAGCTACCGCCAGACATACCGACAGCTTGGATCACCTTCAACTTGCCCAACGTTGTTTCGAAATAACAACTGATGCCGCCACTGCCAGTTTTATACTGCCGACGCCCGAAGGAGAAGGCTTCATCAAGCTTGCCCAACAATGTGGTTGGTACCTAGCAAAGCGCCTTGATGTGAAAACAACAGATAGAAAACCAGCACTTCGAGTCTTGTTTGAATTGTCTAAAGATCCTGCTTGCGAGCAAGATTTGCAGCGCGAATCGCTTACGATTCATCACGATGGCGGTTATAGCGAGGCATTTATTGCCCTTACTAAAGATTTTTATCTCAAGATGTAGTAAATACCATGTGATCCTAATCACTAATGCTTCTATAATGTCCGACTACTCTTTTTTATCGTCTGCTTTTTGAGGCAGAAACATTTATTGCTTGTGGAGAAACAACAGTGATCAGAACCTTTGCAGAACTCGATCTAAACCAAGAGCTGCTTAAAGCAATTGACGAAATGGGCTACGAACGCCCAACACAGATACAAGCTGAAGCAATCCCACAAGCGTTAGATGGAAGAGACGTTTTGGCTTCTGCGCCAACAGGTACTGGTAAAACAGCATCATTTGTATTGCCAGCACTGCAATACCTACTGGATTTCCCACGTAAGAAATCTGGCCCTGCACGTATGCTTATCCTGACGCCAACGCGTGAGCTAGCAATGCAGATCACCGAACAAGCACGTGAGCTTGCTAAATACACCAGCCTAAATATCTTCACGATCACGGGCGGTGTGATGTACCAAGAGCACGCAGATATCTTAAGCACGACTCAAGATATCGTAGTCGCAACACCTGGTCGTTTAATGGAATACATTGAAGGCGAGCGTTTTGACTGCCGTGCGATTGAATGGTTAGTTCTAGATGAAGCTGACCGTATGCTAGACATGGGCTTTGGTCCTGTTGTTGACCGTCTGTCTGCAGAGTGTCGCTGGCGTAAACAAACTTTACTGTTCTCAGCAACGCTAGAAGGTAAAGGTATTGAAGGTTTCACTGAAGATCTTCTGAAAAACCCAGCAGAGATCGATGCGAAATCATCACTGCGTGAACGTAAGAAGATCACTCAATGGTATCACCGCGCCGATTCAGCTAAGCACAAGCTTGATATCCTAAAACATATCATCACAGAGCAAGCTGAACGCAGCATCATCTTCTTGAAGACTCGTGACCGCCTAGGTGACCTACGAGCTCAACTAGAAAGTGCACAGATCCCGTGTGTATGGATCCAAGGTGAAATGCCTCAAGATCGTCGTAACAACGCGATTTCTCGTTTCCGCGATGGCTCTATCAACGTACTGCTGGCAACTGACGTCGCAGCTCGTGGTATCGACCTTCCAGATGTGAGCCACGTTATTAACTACGACATGCCGCGTACAGCAGATGTCTACCTACACCGTATCGGCCGTACGGCTCGTGCAGGTAAAAAAGGTAACGCGGTTTCTATCATTGAAGCACACGATCAGCTAATGATTGAGCGTGTTGCTCGTTACACTGAAGATGCGATCAAAGAACGCTTCATCGAAGGCATGCGTCCAACGCATAAGAAAGCCGCGGTAACGAAGAAAAAGAAACCGAAGAAAGAAGACAAGAAAGCGGTAGCGAAGCAAAAAATTGCTAAGAAAAAGAAAATCGCTAAGAAAAAGAAAGCCGTTAAGAACAAGTAATCTCGACGCCTTTCAATGATTCAATAAAAAGCCCCATGCAGTTATCTGCATGGGGCTTTTCTTTGTCTGGTTTATTATTGCCTGGCTTGTTATCCGGCTAAATAACTCGGTCTCTAATTTAATTACAGGCTAAAGCCAAAGTAACTAATTAGCCAAGGGCTACTAGTTTTGCTCTTCACGCTTGAAGACTAACTCTTTCGCATTCGACTCTTCTTCAACGAAGTAGTAACCCGCGGTATCAAACTTGGTCAGTGCTTCCACTGAATCGATTTTGTTCTCAATAATGTAGCGAGCCATCATGCCACGCGCTTTCTTCGCGTAAAAGCTGATCACCTTGTACTGGCCATTCTTGCAGTCTTTAAAAACTGGCGTGATGATTTGACCATCAAGGCTCTTCGGCTTCACCGCTTTAAAGTATTCGTTCGATGCTAAGTTGATCAACACATTATCGCCTTGAGCATTCAACGCTTCATTCAGCTTGTCTGTGATGATATTGCCCCAGAACTGGTACAAGTTAGTGCCACGCTCATTGGCTAAGCGTGTGCCCATCTCTAGGCGGTAAGGCTGCATCAAATCCAATGGCTTCAATAACCCATATAGGCCAGAAAGCATGCGCAGGTGATTCTGTGCGTAGTCAAAATCATCGTCCGACAGTGTTTCAGCATCTAAGCCTGTGTAGACATCACCTTTGAACGCCAAAATAGCTTGGCGAGCATTCTCTTGGGTAAAGGTCTCGCTCCATTGCTCAAAGCGCGCTACGTTCAGCCCAGCAATCTTATCGCTTACCTTCATCAATGCTGATACATCAGCAGGTGTCAGCTTACGACACACTTCAATAAGCTCTGCAGAGTGTTCAACAAACTCTGGCTGGCTGAAGCGCTCAGTCGCTAATGGTGATTCGTAATCTAATGTCTTGGCTGGAGAAACGACAACTAACATAACTTTACCCTAATCGGTTATCTAACTGGATGCAGCTAGAGTATAGAAAAAACATCAACTTGTCTTTATGACTCTTCCTATTACTTTGATAGACAGATCTAGCTATAAGTCAGTTGCAAAGAAGAATCGCTTACAAAGCAAAAATCGTTAGTGAAGAAAAGACCGCAGACAAAGCAAAAATTAGCCACCAAGAAAAATCGCAGACAGATAGAAATGACAACAGATAGGAATCGCAGGCAAAGAAAAAGGCTAAGGTCGAAACCTTAGCCTTTCTAATGATTTTAGGATGAGTGATGAATCACTCCAACAAGATTACTTCTTCTTGTTGTTAACCCAAATACCATCTTCCAATTGAGCTTTAAGCTCTGGGAAATCATCCGCATCGAACGTGGGTACTTTACCCGCGTCTAATTGACGGTTGTAGTCTTTCGCTAGCTTAATCACGATGCCCGATAGCAAGATGATCGCTACCAAGTTCACAATCGCCATTAGGCCCATCGATACGTCAGCCAATGCCCATACCGTTGGCAGTGTCGCGAGAGAACCGAACATAACCATACCCAGTACAACGATACGGAACAGCACTAGGCCCTTCTTGTTGTTGTGCTCTAGGAAGATAAGGTTCGTTTCAGCGTACGAGTAGTTTGCAATGATTGAAGTGAAAGCGAAGAAGAAAATCGCTACCGCTACAAAGATGCCACCCCATTCGCCTACTTGTGCCGTTAGTGCACGTTGCGTTAGTTCGATACCCGTTACTTCACCGTGCGGTACATACTCACCAGACATCAGGATGATTGCTACTGTTGCAGAACAGATAACAATCGTGTCCATGAACACGCCTAGCATTTGCACATAACCTTGTGATGCTGGGTGTGGTGGGTAAGGCGTAGCAGAAGCTGCTGCGTTTGGCGCAGAACCCATACCCGCTTCGTTCGAGAACAAACCACGTTTGATACCGTTAATCATCGCTTGTGCGATCGCGTAACCTAGGCCACCCGCTGCTGCTTCTTGCAGACCGAATGCACTCTTGAAGATAAGAGCCAGAACTTCAGGCACTTTCTCAATGTTCATTAGCATTACGTAGATAGCGATAGCTAAGTAAGCCAGTGCCATGATTGGAACAATGATTTCTGCAGTGCGAGCAATCTTACGGATACCACCGAAGATAACGAATGCAGAGATAATAACGATACCAACACCAACGTAGCTACGCTCGAAGTCGAATGCCGTGTTCATTGCACTTGCAATCGCGTTCGCTTGAACTGCGTTGAAGACTAGACCGAATGCGATGATTAGGAAGATAGAGAATAGAACCCCCATCCAACGCATACCTAGGCCTTTCTCCATGTAGTATGCAGGACCGCCGCGGTAGTTACCGTCGTTATCACGCGTTTTGTATAGCTGTGCCAGTGTGCTTTCTGCAAACGATGTTGCCATACCTAGCATGGCAATTAGCCACATCCAGAAGATAGCACCAGGGCCACCAGCGGTAAGAGCAACTGCAACACCTGCCATGTTACCTGTACCTACACGAGCAGCTAGACTAGTACAAAGAGCTTGGAAAGAAGAGATACCAGCACTGTCTGCTTTACGGCTGTTTCTAAGAACAGAGAACATGTGGCCGAAATGGCGGAATTGAATGAAGCCTAGTCGTACAGTGAAGTAGATACCCACACCAACGAGTAAGTAAACTAAGATAGATCCCCAAAGGAGATCGTTCATCAAATTGATTAAGTCTGTCACGTGAACCTCGTAATTGAGTTTAAGCACCGATCTTGCTTCCGAGCCTTCCTCTAAATCGCCAATGCCAGTGTCAATGTCAATGTCAATGTTGTATCGGCATTCGTTTTATATTTATTTGTTGCGATCTAGATTGTAAATGTCGCTTCATGCATCCATTTTACGTATCAGTGTATTTTTTGACGGGCGGATAATGCAGCGAGACGGCCTAAAAATCAATATGCAAATAGATTAATATTTAAATGACATTTCACTAATAACACACGTTTTATTAACACAACTTTCAACAATCAAGCCCAATAAAAGTCACATTATCGGGACATAATATCAACAATGGCCAGTGCCTTGGTTTAACAAGAATGACATTCGATAAAAATAGCACCAGCCTAGGTTTTACAAGGTTTAGTGAAGATCTGTGATTTTTTCTATAGCGATTAAACCCCTCCCCCTCATCACACAATACGCAGCTGTATGCATTGTCGTTAAAGTACTATTCCTTTCGCACAATGAATTAACATTAAAACACGCGTAATTTAATCGTTTACGTCAGTCTGTTTGCTTGTTTTTTATACAGAAAATAAACAGTAATGTGTGAGCATGCATAGGAAACACAAACAAAACCTTCATGAATTTGAAACAAATGAGAAACAAATCAAGGTTATTGTAGAACCAAATATGGTATCTAATAGTCTGTAAAGACTAGCCCACGGATGGAGATATAGCTTATGGACCACTTTCAATTTGATGAAATATCAGAACTAGAATTACCACGCGTTGCTACCAAGACTCGCTCAAAACCACTTAAACGAAAATGGCGAGAAATTGAGGCGATCAACGATCGTAGACAGCTTGAGAAAGAGCTCAGAGAGATGAATCTCGGTCTCGATTTTAGCTTAGACGATATTAAGCTTTAATCAGAACAACAAATAAATTGAATGATAAAGGCACCTTAACGGTGCCTTTATTTTTTGTGAGAGCCAATCCATCCACTACACACATTCGCCTTCACTTTGGCGAACTCGATCTGCTAACTGCTTATACTGGTCTGCGATGGTTTGCCCGAATACAGGGTCATCTTCAGGCAGTTGCCATTGCGATTCGACCTCTTGCCAATCTTGTACCGTAAACGCATCCACAATCTTGGGGATAATGAACCTTTCTTCCAGTTCCATATGCTTTTTCTGAACAGCGACAAAACCTTCTAGTTGTTCAATAAAAAACTGCTGAGGAACAACCGCATCTTGCAAGATCATGTCAACCAAACCTAAAAAGTCAGCCGTTTTCTCAGAAAGCAGTTGATGCTCTAATTCCAAGTCTTCAATTACTTGGTCACTGCCGTACTGCTTGAGATAGTAACGATAAATAATGTCTTCTTTAGGGTGATGTACCTTATCTGAATGGTTCATCAAGTAATGAACCACCTCAGCGATCAAGCTATAGTTAATGTCACGCTCTTGCTTTAGGCACTCTAATTTACTCTTGAGAATCGCGAGCAAACGAGCCATATAACCGTGCTCTCTTCTTATCCTTTCAATCATCATAGTATTGCACTCCATTACACCTACTATTTATAAGTGTATATGAAGATAGCAATTTGTGGTTTGACCCTGCTCAGAAAATCATCAATCTACAGTGCCAGTGGTAATGTCCAATCGATAGGCTGTTGATTAATAGAAGAGAGTAGCTCATTGGTCATCGAGAAATGCTGACAACCGAAGAAACCACGGCGTGCTGATAATGGTGATGGATGAGGTGCAACCAACACATGATGTTTGTCTGCATCAATGGCTTGGCCTTTCTTCTGGGCATGCGCGCCCCACAGTAAGAAGATGATCGGCTCAGAACGCTGGTTCAGCTCAGCAATGATGGTATCGGTAAAGGTTTCCCAACCACACTTAGCATGTGAGTGTGCTTTTGCCTCTTCTACGGTTAGTACCGTATTCAACATTAACACCCCTTGAGATGCCCAAGTGTCGAGGTAGCCATGGCTAGGGATCTCAAAGCCCTCTATATCTTGTGCGAGTTCTTTGTACATATTACGCAGAGACGGTGGGATTTTAACGCCAGGCAGCACAGAGAAGGCTAAGCCGTGAGCTTGGTTGGCACCGTGATAAGGGTCTTGCCCAAGGATAACCACGCGTACAGACTCAAAAGGCGTCATATCAAAAGCACTGAACACCTGCTCTTGAGGAGGGTAGACGGTTTTCCCACTATTGCGTTGCTGTTCAACAAACGCGAGCACACTCTGAAAGTACGCTTTCTCACGTTCATCATTAATAATGGATTCCCAAGTCTTTGGTGCGCTCATCGTTTTACTTCCCAATCATCAAGGTTTCTATGGCCTTTCGCCAGACAAAAAAATAGCTGTATCGGCTAACTGTCCTAAATAAGGCTCTAGTTATACCTCATACAGCTATCAATAAACATGATGTGTAGGGTTCACTTGTTGAAGAATCATAATAATCAGTTCAAGTTGTGTTTATCTCGATTAACCACTTTTCTGCTGTGTACGATGGTGCCCGTGGTTATGCACGTGACGGTTTGGTGTTGGTAAACGGCGTGCGACAGCAACCGTTGAAGTTTGGGTGATTGAATACATAAAGGCACCTCCTCTAAGACATCGTGAACTACATATTCACTTTAATACTATGAAAGAAAGGTGCCAATTATTAGAAATAGACGGAAATAAATTTTCCTCTCTATTATTACGCTTCTTCGCTCGCTAGCGTTGCTGAGCGATGAAACATTCTAAGTTGTTGAATTTCCTCTTTCCAGATCGTCGAATCAATGGTTTCCAAGATAAGAGGGATACCATTAAAGCGAGAATCAGAGGCAATATACTCAAAACAATCCCAGCCAATTTCGCCTTTTCCTAAAGAATGATGTCGATCGACTCGACTCGCGAATTCAGCTTTTGAATCATTAATGTGCATTGCTCTTAGATAGTGCATACCCACGATGCGGTCGAACTCAGCAAAAGTATGCTCACACGCTTCTTTTGTTCGTAGGTCATAGCCAGCAGTAAAGGTATGACAGGTGTCTAAACACACGCCGACGCGTGACTTATCTTCTACTTGGTCGATGATCTCTGCTAGATGCTCAAACTTCCAGCCAAGGTTCGTGCCCTGCCCCGAGGTATTCTCAATCACCGCAATCACATCAGGCACCGCTTGGTGAGCCAAGTTAATCGACTCAGCGATCTTAGCCAAACATTCGCTTTCTGAGATTTTCTTTAAATGACTCCCAGGATGAAAATTCAAAAGCGTTAGTCCAAGTTGATTACAACGCTCCATTTCATCAATAAAAGCCGCACGTGATTTCTCTAGCTTCTCTTCTTCTGGTGCTCCTAAGTTAATAAGGTAGGAATCATGAGGAAGGATGTGTTCAGCGCTAAAACCTAACATTTTGCAGTTGGCTTTAAAGGCGCTGATGGTTTTAGCTTCTAGCGGCTTTGCTGCCCACTGTCTTTGGTTTTTGGTGAACAGTGCAAAAGCATTGGCACCAATCTCACGAGCACGCATTGGCGCCTGATCGACACCGCCCGCAGCAGACACATGAGCACCAATAAACTTAATATTGGTTTGAGGTTTTGAAGATGAATTATTGTTTGTCATTAAATCACTTTACACTTTCAGAATGCTTAATAAATAAAGGGTCGTATCGTTTGTAGTTCAATAAAAACACAACAAATATAGTAAACTTACAACAAATAAGACTGTTAAATATTTTTTATACTTTAAAATATTTTGTAATTAGTTTGTTTTCAAAGGATTTATTGATTTACCTCAATATAATCACCTTTGTAAAAATATGGTTTTTGGTTGTTTTTTGACTTAAATCAATGTTAACCTTACTAATATTAGGTATATATTACCCAGCTCAATAAAAATCGAAAGTTAACACCATAATCAAACCACATTCAGTGGACTAGGAGATAGTTATGATCCAAGGTATTCAAATTACTAAAGCAGCAAACGATGACCTACTAAACTCAATCTGGCTACTAGATAGCGAGAAGAATGAAGCTCGTTGTGTTGTTGCTACTTCAGGTTTCGAAGCTGACCAAGTTATCTCAGCTGCAGACCTAGGCGAGTACGAAAGCCGTGAAGTTGCTATCGAAGCAGCACCACGCATCGAAGGTGGTCAACACCTAAACGTTAACGTTCTTAAGCGTGAAACGCTAGAAGATGCTGTTGCTCACCCAGAGAACTACCCACAGCTAACTATCCGTGTATCGGGTTACGCTGTACGTTTCAACTCTCTAACTACTGAACAGCAACGTGACGTTATCGCACGTACGTTCACTGAGTCTCTATAATCTCAGTAAAGTAGAGCGTTAAAGATTTAAAAAGCTTGGTCAGAAATGGCCAAGCTTTTTTAGTTTTGTACCACGAGCTTCTTATCGCTAACTATCTCAACGCAAAATCAACCAAGTATCTCAACGCTAACTCAGAATTAACCAAATACTGCCACCAATCAAATCGGGTTATGGCGCATTTCGTTGAGAAGGATCTTTGGTAAAGGCTTTCGCTAAAGCAGTTGGATTAATCTTTTCTCTTTGCAACGCCGCCCCTTGTGCCCACCACATCAGTTGATGGAAGGTTCGGTTCATGTACTCATCCCATTGTGCTTGTTCTGACTCTTGAACAACACAGCCCTCTTCATCAAACACTTCTTGTGCTTTAGGCAGATGAATCATCGCAGAAACCGGTAAACAACCTAACTCTGATAAGAAGGTTCGCATCGAAACGGATGCTCTTGCCCCACCCCACTGACCCGCAGAGTAAGTCACAATCGCACTCGGTTTATATGAAAATAGCGAGCTACCAAAATGGTTGAGAATATTAGCTAGCGCTGGGCTCATCGAATGATTGTATTCCGGGCCAACCATCACGTAGCCGTCAGCCTTGGCGATCTTGTCGGCTAATTCTGCAAGGTGTGCTGGCACTTTAGAACGATGATATGAAAACTCAGGCTTAAATACATCGCCAAAATCGTAATTCAAAGGATCGATGATTTCGACCGTATACTCAGAATGTTTCTCCACCAGTAACTTTTCACACGCTTTACTGACTCTCATCCCTAATCGAGCAGGTCTTGGCGGTGTGCTCTCACGTACAGATCCAAGAAAAATCAAAAAATTCATACTACCCCTTTCTATTAAACTTTGGTTTAGTTCTGTTCAGTTACCGAGCTTGAATCAACCCCATCAAGCTGAAGAAAATACTTCACTAGAGCTTACTTCTAAAAATTACTCAGGCAATAAAAAAGGTGAATGATTGCTCATTCACCTTTCTCTCAACGACCTAAATTATACAGGTCTGCACTTCTAGGCTCTACCAGATTAAGCTGGTTGAACTCGGCGAAGTACCACTTTCAAAGCTTCAAAATCGTTGTCTAGATCTTCAGACAACAACTCCATCACCGCGTGCTTAGCCAACGGGCCAGGAAGTTCAATGTCAGTACCTAAGATGTCATCAACCACTTCTTTGAATTTAGCCGGGTGTGCCGTACATAAGAACAGGCCTGTCTCATTCTCTTGCAGTTGCTCTTCCAATAGACGGTAAGCAATCGCACCATGAGGTTCACACAGGTAGCCTTGAGCTTTTAGATCACGTACTGATTCAGCACTCTGCTCATCAGATACTTTACCTTTACCCAAAGTATCCAGTCCCCAACCTTTCAGTTGGCAAAGCTCTTCGATACGTGGCCAGTTGTTTGGTTGGCTCACATCCATCGCGTTCGATGTTGTCGCAACCGTTGGTTTTGGATCCCATTGACCTGTTTCTAGGTAACGAGGAACCGTGTCGTTTTCGTTGGTTGCTGCAATGAAGCGTTTAACCGGTAAGCCTAGCGCTTTCGCTAATAGACCCGCAGTTAGGTTACCAAAGTTACCACTTGGTACAGAGATAACCAGATTTTCACGTTGCTCTTTAGTTAGCTGAGAAGCCGCCTCAAAGTAGTAACAAATCTGAGCCATCAAACGGCTGATGTTGATTGAGTTTGCTGAGTTTAAGCCAATCTCTTTACGCAATTCAGCGTCGTCAAACGCGTCTTTTACTAATGCCTGACACGCATCAAAATCACCATCAATCGCTACAGTGTGAATGTTCTTACCTAACGTACAGAATAGCTTTTCTTGCAGTGGGCTGATCTTGCCTTTCGGGTATAGGATAACAACATTGATGTTTTCCATACCGTAGAATGCGTGTGCAACCGCCGCGCCAGTATCACCCGATGTTGCCGTTAAGATTGTGATTTGACCGCCATCAGAAACCGCAGCCAAAGATTGAGCCATAAAACGGCCACCGAAATCTTTAAATGCTAACGTTGGACCGTGAAACAGTTCAAGTGCGTAAACACCATCTTTCACTTGGTTGATCGGTGCTGGGAATTGGAATGCCGCATCCACTAATTGATCAATCTGTTCCTTTGGTAACTCATCACCAATTAGAGCAGAAAGAATCTTTGAACTACGAGGGACAAAGTCCTCTGCAAGTAGTGCATCGATGTCATCGAACTTAGGCAGCTCTGATGGGAAAAATAGACCTTGGTTGAGGCCTAGACCTTGACGAACGGCTTGGCCAAAAGAGACTTGCTCATCGTTTTCTTTGATGTTGTACAGCTTCATAACTCACTTCCTGTAACGATCGAACCTTGTTTATCTAAGCGACAAACGTGGACGAATCCTTCTTCATTTTGTACGTAATTTTGTTCTAACCAGCGTGCAACACGCTCGGCGACATCTTGTTCTTTGCAAATGCTAAATAGCGTAGGGCCACTACCAGAAATTCCAGTAGCTAATGCTCCTGCTGACATTGCATATTTGCGTGCATCAGCAAACCCTGGAAGCAGTTTCTCACGATATGGTTCAGCAATCACGTCTTTGATCATCTTAGCGGCTAGCTCCGGCTGACCAGAGTGGCAAGCATGAATAAAGCCCGCTAAATGACGACCATGGGCAATCACATCTTGACGGCGATACTGAGAAGGCAAGATCTCTCGCGCTTCGGCCGTCGAAACCTTGATGCCCGGGTAAGCCATTACCCAATACCAATCGTCAAAACATGGAACCTCTTGGCTAATAATGCCTAATTCTTCAAGCATAAGTTGCACACCACCAAGGTAACATGGCGCAACGTTATCGTAATGTATGCCACCTGAAATCTTACCTTCCATTTCACCCATCAGAGCAAGCAGTTCAGTTTCATTCAACGGTTGACCATGAAAACGGTTCAAGGCATCAAGCGCTGCGACAATTGAACATGCACTTGATCCTAAACCGGATCCGATAGGCATGTTCTTCTCTAGCGTCATCTCTAGAGACTTAACTGAGATACCTTTCTTGTCTAACTCGCGAGAGAACACAACCCAGCAGTCGTAGACAATATTTTCTTTGGTTTCAGTTGGCAGCTTAGAAACAAAGCTGCCTGCTGTTTTTAGCGAGAATGGTTCATCACCGGCTTTAACCATTACTCGGTCACCAAGCAATGTGCCATCCACTGGAGACACAGCGGCCCCCAGCACATCAAAACCTACACTGACATTGCCGATTGATGCAGGAGCATAAACGACAACATCCATATCACTTGAACTCATTCTTAAACTCCTAATTTCCAACCAAGAGTACGCATCACATCAGAGAATACGCCTGCTGCTGTAACTTCAGTACCTGCACCGTAGCCACGTAGAACAAGTGGGATTGGCTGGTAGTAACGGCTGTAGAATGCCAGAGCGTTCTCGCCATCTTTAATCTTAAACATTGGGTCGTCGCCATCAACAGCTGCGATGCGAACCTTACATTTACCTTCCGCGATCTCACCCACATAACGAAGTACTTTGCCTTCTTCTGCTGCGATAGCTGACTGCTCTTTGAAGTATGCATCCGCTTCTGGCAAGCGAGCCATGAACTCGTCAACCGTACCTGAATCATCAAAACCCGGTGGCAGAGCTTGGTCAACTTCAACATCTTCAAGCTCAAGTGCCATACCGGCTTCACGAGCAAGAATAAGCAGCTTACGTGCAACGTCCATACCAGACAGATCATCACGAGGATCCGGCTCAGTAAAACCGTTGTCTTTAGCAATGTTGGTTGCTTGGCTGAGTGTCATACCCTCATCAAGCTTACCGAAGATGTAAGACAGTGAACCAGAAAGAATACCGTTGAATTTCTCAAGCTCATCACCTGCAGAGATTAGGTTCTGTAGGTTTTCGATTACCGGTAGACCTGCGCCTACTGTTGTCTCGTACATCAACTTACGACGAGAGTTACGTGCCACTTCACGAAGCTGATGGTAGTAAGCCATGCTTGCCGTGTTGGCTTTTTTGTTTGGTGTTACAACATGGAAACCAGCCGCTAGGAAATCTGCGTATTGTCCTGCAATACCTTCACTAGACGTACAATCAACCAACACTGGGTTGATGATGTGGTTACGTTGAACAAGTGCCGCTAAGCGCGCTAGGCTAAACTCTTCTGTCGCACTCGACATACGATCACGCCACTGTTCTAGCGGTAGACCGTCGCTGTCTAGCAACAAACCTTTGCTGTTTGCTAGGCCGCATACGCGAATCACGATGCCTTTTTCAGCCAGTTTGCCTTGTTGACGTTGGATCTGGTCAACAAGCTCACCACCGACACCGCCAACACCAACGACGAAGACGTCAAGGAAGTGCTTAGAGTTGAATAGGTTTTCGTGACACGCTTTGATTGCTTCTGAGATTTTATCTTCAGGGATAACCGCAGAGATAGCGCGCTCTGAAGAGCCTTGAGCAATAGCGACGATGTTAACGTTCACTTCCGCTAAAGAAGAGAAGAACTGAGAAGCGACACCACGTGAAGTACGCATACCGTCACCCACCAGTGTCACAATCGCAACATCATCCATGAACTCAACGGGCTCTAATAGGCCATCTTTAAGTTCAAGTTCAAACGCGTCTGACAACACTTGCTTCGCTTTCACTTTGTCAGCAGATTCAATACAGAAGCTGATGCTGTACTCAGAAGAAGATTGAGTAATAAGGACAATAGAAACGCCTGCAGAAGACATCGCGCCGAATACACGACTCGCCATGCCTACCATGCCCTTCATACCTGGGCCTGATACGTTAACCATCGTTAGGTCACTTAGCGTAGTGATACCTTTAATCGCTAGGTTATCTTCGCCAGTGTCTTGGCCAATCAAAGTGCCTGCACCCTGTGGGTTGAAGCTGTTTTTGATCAGACATGGAATATGGAACTGTGCGATAGGTGCGATTGTTTTCGGGTGTAGAACTGAAGCACCGAAGTAAGAAAGCTCCATCGCTTCTTGGTAGCTAAGTGATTTAAGAAGACGGGCATCATCCACTAAGCGTGGGTCACAGTTGTAAACGCCGTCTACATCTGTCCAGATCTCACAGCAATCAGCACGTAGACACGCCGCTAGAACTGCAGCTGAATAATCAGAGCCATTACGGCCAAGTGTGACTAGCTCACCTTTTTCGTTACCTGCTGTAAAGCCAGGCATGATGTTAACGTGGCCTTGTGGAAGTGGCGATTGACGGAAATTTTGTGTAGAAATGTCCACATCAACCATCGCTTCAAGGTGATCACCTTTAGCGTATAGGTATTGAACTGGGTCAATCAGGCTTGCTGGCTGACCTTTCGCTTCTAATACCGCTTTCATTAACTGAATCGAGATTCGCTCACCTTTACTGATGATGCGAGCATTAACATGGTTTGGGCACATGCCCAGTAAGTTAATACCATTCACGAACTGCTTAAGTTGAGCAAGAGAGGTATCGACCTGCTCTTGAAACGCAGCGCCATCAACTGACGGCAATACCGCTTGAATCTCTGCAAACAATGCAGCGAATGATGATTCGATCTCAGTGATCTGTACATCCGCTTCACCATTTTTTAGTGCTGCTTCAATAACAGCAACCAGCTTATTAGTCGTTTTTCCTGGAGCCGATAGTACAACGGCTAGCTCTTCTTGCTGGGCATTATTAGCGATGATATCTGCTGCTCGTAAAAAACGATCTGCATCAGCTAATGATGAACCTCCAAACTTTAAAACGCGCATCCCTTTCTCCATAAGTCATAAAAATGGTACAAAAAAAGGCCTGTATCTTGTTGGATACAGGCCTTTTTTTTAAAATCCGTTACTTAGCAGCCTGCCCCAACAATGTGAATGTCGGTAATAATAATGGTGGTGGTCATTACTAGGTGGCTTACGTGCTGCATATCAAATTCTCTGCTTGTGCTTTACTCTACGTGTATCAATTTTTACCACTAGACGTCAATGA
The DNA here is from genome assembly GCF_057785995.1 of Vibrio sp. QJM3NY_15. Lineage (NCBI taxonomy): Bacteria > Pseudomonadati > Pseudomonadota > Gammaproteobacteria > Vibrionales > Vibrionaceae > Vibrio > Vibrio sp. QJM3NY_15. The sequence goes on along the minus strand of NZ_CM173517.1, from coordinate 525,777 downwards.
AAAGTTGCGTTTTTTTTACATTCACACCGTTTTTCAGAGCAAACCGTCATTTAAGGGATAAAACACCCTGCATCAACCTGCCATTCAGAGACTGGATTAACTCATCAAACAAACAAAGGTAAGCAGTTGCATATATAGTCATAACAAAATGCTATATCGATTGTGCAGCGAACGTACAAATTCTGTGCTTTAATTGAACGATAACGTTCGAAGAACAATAATAATGACATCAGGAGTGGGAAGTGAAGAGATTACTTATTCTTTTAGTCTTTGCTGTGCCTGTTGTTTGTTCTGCGGATGACTTACCTATATTAAGCGGTTTACCTCTGCTACCAAGCCAGATAGACAGCTCCTCTCATAAGTTCTTTATCTCAACCCAAAACGCTTCTAGCGAAAGCTTCGATACGTGGAAAGTAGACAGCGGCTATTCCTACAGTCTATTTGCTGATGTTGACCTTTATGTGGGAGCCCGTATTAACAGTGACTCTCTCAAATACGAAAGTGGTTTCTTGAGTGGAGTGAGCTATCAATTCTCTGAACGCATCTCTTTCAACAGCTCTCTGCATACCTATAAAGACGAGACAGAAGATAACGACAAGTCAGTGGCCGCCGAAGTATCGAGCCGTGTCCAGCTAACAGACAATTTAGATATGCATGCCACCCTTGATTATGAAGAGTGGCAACGCGGTGTTGAAGTGGGACTGGGCTTTCGTTTCTAATCTATCTCACTTATTGATTGATAAGCCCGTTAAGATTCAATCAACAATTCCGTTGAGATTAAGACACCGTTCCAGTCAGCATAAATATAATCGCCCGGTTGAATCAGTTGATTATGTACCGTGAGCGTGACATTAACTTGCCCAACACCGTGCTTCTCGGTTTTAAATGGAGATGCTCCTAGAGCTTGAATACCAAGATCCATCTGCGCCATCATCGCCACATCTCGAACCGCACCATTCACAATGACACCTTCCCAACCATTCTCTATGGCTAGAATCGCCAATTGGTCGCCAAGTAACGCTTTTTGACACGAGCCATTACCGTCTACAACGAGTACTTTGCCGCAGCCATCGGTCTCTAAAACCTCACGAACCTTGGAATTATCGTGATAACAACGAACTGTTACAATTTTTCCCCAGAACGCACCACGTTGGCCGAAGTTCTGTAATGGCATGTTCAGTAAGGTGACTTTGCTTTCAAACTCGTCACACAAATCAGGTGTTATATCGTGCATATATCCTCCGTGAGAAAGGCGTTGCCGGCTAATGCGGGTGTGCCTCTATGCTTTTATATGTTGTTAGAATTAATCCTTTGTTTTCATTGTTCTATGCGCAATTTAATATTGAATTAGAGTTGATTGCGCATATTTATCTACTAGACTCTAAGGACAGCTTTCAGCTTCCTTGGTTCATAATCTGGTCTTTAGCAGGCGAGATGTGATAACTACCTCGAATAATCATTCTAGTTTTGCTGCTAAATAATCACCATAACATTGGTTAAGTTGTAGCCATACTATTAAAGTTTGTTGCGATACGGCAATTGATGTAAATCAACAAAGTGAATGGAATTAACATTCTCGCGTTGTTAGCATGCTGTTAACATTATAGAATCCATTGCAATCACTAACAGAATGATTGAAAGGCGTACTGGATCTACGTTATTGGGCAATACTTCAAGGAAGGCAGATAGCTGGAAGTAAGTGTTTTTTTGAAAACTTTAAGTTATCATCAAAATTACATTACCTGTATGTTATGTTTTTGCCTAGAATTTATTCTATTAGCACAGTTTCGTCACAAATTTAGGTACCGCCAAATGCAAACCCCGCAGATTCTTATCGTTGAAGATGAGCAAGTAACTCGTAACACTCTAAAGAGTATTTTTGAAGCAGAGGGATATGCTGTTTTTGAGGCTAGCGACGGTGAAGAGATGCACCAAGTGCTATCTGACAACCAAGTTAACCTTGTAATTATGGACATCAACCTTCCAGGTAAGAATGGCCTACTACTTGCGCGTGAACTACGTGAGCAAGCAAATGTAGCGCTTATGTTCTTAACTGGTCGTGATAATGAAGTTGATAAGATCCTTGGCCTAGAAATCGGCGCTGATGACTACATCACTAAGCCTTTCAACCCTCGTGAACTGACTATTCGTGCACGTAACCTTCTTAACCGTTCAATGAGCACAAGCTCTGTTCAAGAAGAAAAACGTAGCGTTGAGAAGTACGAGTTCAACGGTTGGGTACTAGACATCAACAGTCGTTCTCTGGTTAGCCCAGATGGCGAAGGCTACAAGCTACCTCGTTCAGAGTTCCGTGCTCTACTTCACTTCTGTGAGAACCCAGGTAAGATCCAAACACGTGCTGACCTTCTTAAGAAGATGACTGGCCGTGAGCTTAAGCCACACGATCGTACTGTAGACGTAACAATCCGTCGTATTCGTAAGCACTTTGAATCTGTTTCTGGTACGCCAGAAATCATCGCTACGATTCACGGTGAAGGCTACCGCTTCTGTGGTGACCTAGAAGACTAATTCGATTACGCTTATGCCCGTTTAGTGCTGCTAACCAGTTAGCACTGCTAACATCAGAAGCTGAATCAATCGTTATTAAAAAGGGAGAATGCCAACGCATTCTCCCTTTTTTGTTATTCATTCAACGTGAACCATTAGGCAAGTCAATTAGTAGACAGTATCAACCTTCACGTCTTTCTCTACCAACCACTTCACGGTTTCGCCATCTTTAAGCTCTACTGCAACATCAACAGGCTGTTCGCTGTCGATCTCTAGCTGCCATACAAAAGCGACTTCCCACTGAGTTTCACTGTGCGTTCTTAAATCAAGATCATCGGCTGTCACCAACAGAGTATCTGCACCCTGCTTGACCGTAACACTCTCAACCGCAAGCGTTGCCGGCAGTTCTGAGGTTGATTCTAAGTAAATAGCACCATGCAGAGTCTTATCTTGAGTCTCTCCAATCGTCGGCATCTTGTTCAGCCAAAGGTTGCTTTTCATTGTGACTGTCGCTGCAGATACTTCTACTTGATTGTCTTGCTGCCATTCAACTTGTGGTGCAGAACAACCCGCTAATGCCACAACGCATGCGGCGAATGCTAATTTTTTCATTATTCTTCTACCTTTGATTTAACCAACTCTTTAAGACTTCAATGTCATTCTGGTATTCGTTATTAATTTCATCGACCCAATCTGAAATATTCTCCCACCAAGCAGGCATATCTGGTGATTGAGCTTTCTGAGCAACTTGCTGAATACGCTTCAAGCCAATTGAACCTGCGGCACCTTTGATCTTGTGCGCTTCAGAAACGATGCTCGCTTGATCTTTTGCGACCATGTTGGAGTTCAATATTTCCATATACTCCGGCATCATATCTTCAAACATCACGATGCTATCCAAAACCGGTTTCGGCCCAACAATGTCAACATAAGACTCTAACATATCAGTATCAAGCAAAGTGGTATCAATCGAAGAAACAACCTGTTTAATAACCTCTGCTTTTTCTATCACTTCAGGAGTGTTCTCAATAAATTTAGATATCACGTCTTGGATGGCTTTCACCGACAGTGGCTTACTAATCGCTTCATCCATTCCTTTTTGTAGATATTCTTGTTTATTGTTTAAAACATTGGCTGTTAAGGCGACTAAAGGCGGCAACTTGCTGTATTTCTCTCGATAGTATTGAGCAATATCGAAACCTGTCATATCTGGCAGTTGGATATCCAACAACACCAAATCATAGTCTTCTGGATGGAAAACAATCTGTGCCTCTTGCCCTGTCATCACCACCGTAACTTCATGGCCTAAGCTTTCCAGCAGAGAGCGAGCAACCGTAATGTTAAGTTCAATATCTTCGACCATGAAGATCTTAAGGTTCGACTGCTTTCTTGGTGTCTTAATCAGAGCCTGAGTATCGTGATTCACCGGCACACGAATAGAAACCGTAAAGGTACTGCCGAAGCCCTCTTCACTGGTAACGTCAATGTCGCCGTCCATCATGTTGATCAACTGCTTCGATACCGCAAGGCCAATGCCTGTGCCTACCGCATGCAGATTGTCAGAACCAGACTTCACCTGATAGTACATCGCGAAAATTTTATCGACTTCGCTTTCAGGTATGCCGATTCCCGTATCTTCGACTTCCATGGTAATGTCGGCAAAGTCACCGTCGATATCTGCACTGACCGTCATCACCACGCCACCATCTTTGGTGAACTTCATGGCATTGCTGACCAAGTTCCACAGCACTTGTCTTAGGCGTGTGCCATCAACTTTAACTGAGGTTGGCAAGTCCGATAACCTTTCAAGATCGAAGCGTAAGCCTTTCTGTTCTGCCATCAGAGCGGAAATACTCTCCATCTCGGCAACGAAATCTTCGAAGTTAATCGGAGTTGGAAGCAACTCTAGTTTACGGCGATCAAACTTATCCATATCGATAATATCGTTAAAGATATTACCCAGCGTCACCGCACTCACCTTAATGGTTTGCATGTGTTTACGCTGCTCAATGGTCAACTGACTATCCAACAACATACGGCTCAAGCCGATGATGCCATTGAGTGGCGTTCTCAGTTCATGACTGATGGTTGAGATAAAGGTAGTCTTATCGCGACTGGCTTTCTCTAGTGATTCTTGATGCTCTTTACGTTCCGTAATATCGCGACCAAAACCCACTAAGCCCAGATGACGACCATCTTTACTGTAGAAAGGCACTTTACGTAGCTCGAAATAGCTCTTACGACCATCAGGATATTCCAGCCATTGGTCGTAGGTCAGAGCTTGATTGTCGGCAAACACTTTCTTATCGGTTTCAATAACCTGTTGAGCGATCTCTTTGCTATAGACATCCCAAGGAGTCAAACCCACTAAGTCTTTCTCAGTTTTCCCTGTCAGCTCTTCAACCGCGCGGTTACAACCTGAGAAAACACCATCTTCATTACGATAGTAAATCAGGTCGGGAGAAGCATCGATAAATGAGCGCAGCAGTGCGGTGCGTTCAGCCAGTTCGAGCTGAGTACGTTCACGTTGAAACACCTCGTTCTCAAGGTCGTGCATCGCTTCCGCACGTGCTTCTTCTGCTTTTTCACGTTCTTCAATTTCTTGATTCAGCTTTTCAATATTAAGCTGGAGCTTGTTGTTGAGTTCTTGGTCACGTTCACGCATGTCGCCAAGTTTAGAGACTAACTTAGCCAACCTTTGACGGGATTCTTCAAGTTGATCAACAACCACAGAAAGGAAATAAACCGCCCAAGGGGTAATCACCAGACCAAAGAAAACGGAACGGACAATGTCGATATCATCGACATTACCTTTGAGTGCCAGGGTGATACCCACTTGCACAACAACAGCGAGGGCAACAAGCGCTAAGGCGAGTAAGATAGAAAAGCGGACAATCCCCAGTTTTACGAGCAGATCGACGTAATACTGAGCAAGATTTTTCATGGGTTTCATTTAGCGCTCCATGCGATAAGACTAGCAACATTCTACCCTGTTTGAAGATGGGAGGTAAGCTAGCTGCATCACACGCAGCAAGAGATTCAAAGCAATATCATGGTTAATTAATAATATGCCGACCAAGCAAAAACAGCACGGTCAATGAAATGAAGTAATTTATAGTCTTAACCAATTGAAGATGGATGTACGCTTGATTGATTCCGGCCATCAGATTTCGCTTGATAGAGCGCGCTGTCAGCCAATGCAACCGCCGACTCCATTTCATCATTCGGTGTCGGTATATAAGAGATGATGCCGATACTTACCGTCACGAGTTCAGATACTGCCGAGTCTTGATGTTCAATACCGAGCTTTTGTACTTCGTCATGAATGCGTTTTGCCACCAGCAATGCGCCGTCAGTCGTCGTATTAGGCAGAATAAAGCCGAACTCTTCACCGCCGTAGCGCGCCACACAATCAGATGAACGATTCAGCACTTGCTTAAATGCCTGAGAAACCTGAACGAGTGCATCATCACCTTGTTGGTGACCATAAAAGTCGTTATAGCCTTTAAAGAAGTCGATATCACACAACATGATGGTCAGTGGTAACTTCTCTCGCACATGGTAATGCCACAGTGTCGATAACTGTTCATCAAAACGACGTCGGTTAGAGACTTGAGTAAGACTATCCATGAAGCTCAAACGTTCAAGTTCAAGGTTCGCTTCTTCAAGCTTCTGCTCCGCTAAATAACGCTCGGTGATGTCACGCGCCATGATCAACACACCATTGGTACTCGAAGCCGGATCCCTAAACGGTGATTTAACCACGTCATACCAAGTGAACTCGCCATCACTGGAAACCACCTTATCAATGTAACGCAGCGATTTACCTTGATGAAGCACTTGCTGATCCGTATCTGAAAGACGCAAGTACATACTGTTAGGCACCACATCTTGTAAACGCTTACCCACTAAATCCGACACTTCAGAGATACCCAGCGCTGCCACAAATGGCTTATTACACGCTTGATACACCATGTTTTCATTGAAGATACCAATGGAGTCAGGGCTCGCTTCTAAGATGTTTTGTAAGATGGTGTCACGCTGAGCAAGAGCCACTTCGGTATCTTTACGCCTTTCCATCTCACCACGCAGTTTTTGCTGCATGTCATGCCAGTCGGTCACGTCATGACTGATAGAGAGCGTTCCTATGGTTTCACCATCTTGAGACAGTAAAACACTTTGATATGTTTCGAGCAGGCAACTTTTGCCATCTTGATCCGTAGTCCAAGATCGTTCACTCACACGCCCTTTCAACGCGCCACCAGAAACACTCAAGGTGCCTTCTTCTGGGCGGCCATGCCAAAACTTCTTAAAAGATCGGTTACTCGCGACCAATTCACCCTTTGGATCTTTCACGTAGATCAACTCAGATAAAGAGTCTAAGGCAGTACGCGAGACATTTAACTCTCGCACTTCTTGGGAGTATTCTTCGTCGGTATTTTTATAAGGGGATGCATGGATCATCCACGCGCTTTTACTTCTAAAAACGATCCGACGACCAACTAAATTCACTTTGAAAAATTCGAACTCTGAAAGCGCCCAAAGTGAAAGCTGTTCAAACGCTCGGGAGTTACGATGATTGGTCAGATAATGACGAAAGCTATTCTCACTCTCGATGGTGGGGAAACGAAAATTGATACCAATTTGACGAATGCCGAGCAACTGCATCGCTTGACGATTGGCATATAAAATTTCGCCACTTCGGATGTCGACAAAGTAGAGTGGCGATGGCGTAGCAAGCAGAAGTTTTTCTATATGTAACTGATAACGAGAATAAAGGTGCCAGCAGATGAGACCAATGAGCAGAATGATCACGATATAAATACCGTAGCCATACGCCCTGTCCCACAACCAAGTCATAACCAGTTCCATTTACTCTCAATCTTTACCATTAATTCTGTGAGGGAAATGTTACCACTAATTATGGGGATTATCTGCTGTTACCTACTTTCTGCTCAAATCTATCAATTCCCGCTGTTTAATACAGGCAATGTGTATTCAAACACAGCGCCCGTTTCAATGCCTTGAGCGCCCGTCTTGTCTAACGAGCGGCCAATTTCTGTCATCGCTAGCCATCGGTTTTCACACCACAAAGGAGAGAGCAGTGTAGGACGTCGTGCGGCAGAAGAAACTCGGTGATAGACCACATGAGCAGGCGTACGTTGGATAATTGCACTAGCGATATCAATGTACTCCTCCAAGGTTGGTGCCTCGAGCTTGCCAGCTTTCCACGCCTTGGCCATGGTGCTGCCCTCTACAATATGCAGTCCATGTAATTTGATACCATCGGTGCCAACGGCGAGTACTTTGTTTAAAGTTTCAAGATTATCGGCTTTAGTTTCCTTCGGCAGGCCAACAATAAGGTGGGTACACACCTTTATTCCTAAAGCACGTGCACGCTGGGTGATCGTTTGATACACCGCAAAATCATGACCACGATTAATCCGCTTCAATGTTTTGTCGTTTGCGGTTTGTAAGCCTAGCTCAAGCCATATTTCATAGCCTTGCTCCACATAACCCGCCAGCAGTTCTAACACAGAATCAGGAACACAATCAGGTCTTGTTCCGACACACAAACCAACAATGTCAGCACCCGGTGCTCTAAGCGCTTCTTCATACATATTCTTGAGCACTTGCACTTCAGCATAAGTACTGGTGTAAGCCTGAAAATAGGCAAGGTACTTCTTAGCTCGGGCAATTTCACCCGCACGATCTTTTAACTGATCAGCAATACTTTGAATTTGAGTTTGTTCGTCGGCAAATGAAGCGACATTACAGAAAGTACACCCACCACGGCCGATTGTTCCGTCGCGGTTTGGGCAGCTAAAGCCGCCGTGCAGTGTCAGTTTATGAACCTTTTCGCCATAACGGCGCTGAAGGTCTTGGCCGATAGTATTAACCAACTCGTGTAATTGCATATTTTGAAAGTGCTCAAGTAAATAAGAATGAATATCAGTCTATTTCTGAAAAAAAATTACATCCCTGCAAAATTCAACCAATTAGTTTACTCAAGGCCTTTTGCGAGCAACCTATCAAATATCAATAAACATGCAAAAAATCGGCTCTATTTGCCTAATGTTGCACATTTGTTAGACATTAAATTCAAAATAAAACGAAAAAAATGGTCTACATGGGGCAACTTTCATTGCAATTCGCCTAGACAAAATTGTAGGATACTTACACATATTGGCTATTTTTGTGTATTTACTTACAACGAAAACTTGTTAATAAGTCGGTGATATCCATATCCCACCTATATAAACCACTAGTTTGTGGCTAAAAATAAACGGATATCACTAAGGATTGTTTTTCTCGCAATACTTTTCCTGCGAGATACGGAAAGGATTCAAACCGCCAGCATAGGCAGGTTTAGACCCATAAATATAAAAGGACAAGGCTAACTTTATACAAATAAGTTGCGCCTAGATTTAACTGGAAGGATGTATCTATGGTAGATCAAGAGCAGAACTCACAGGGTCTGTATACTCCTGAACTGGAGCATGACGCTTGTGGTATCGGTTTTGTTGCGCATCTAAAGAATCGCAAATCTCATGATGTAGTAACTCAAGCACTCGATATGCTTGCACGTATGGAACACCGTGGCGGCCAAGGCTGCGATCCGTGTTCTGGTGATGGTGCAGGTATCCTGCTACAGAAGCCGCACGAATTCTTATTAGAAGAAGCCGTGAAGCTTGGAATTAAACTGCCATCTTTTGAAAAATATGGTGTTGGTGTTGTACTTTTCCCTAAAGATGAACACAAACGTGCACAGTGCCGCGATATTTTAGAGCGCAATGCACAACGCCTTGAGTTAGAAGTTATCGGCTACCGTGAACTTCCAACTGATAATTCAATGATTGGTGCTGACCCACTGAGTACTGAACCTCAATTTGAACACGTCTTTATCTCTGGCGGCCCTGGTACTACACCAGAAGAGCTTGAACGCAAACTGTATGTTCTGCGTAACTACACGGTTCGTGTATGCCTAGAAAGCGTGTCAAATATTGGTGATGACTTCTACATCAACTCTATGTCTTACAAGACATTGGTGTACAAAGGTCAGCTAACAACAGAACAAGTTCCTCAGTACTTCCTAGATCTGCAAAACCCAACCATGGTGACAGCTCTAGCACTTGTACACTCTCGCTTTTCTACCAATACATTCCCACGTTGGCGTCTAGCTCAGCCTTTCCGTTACATTGCGCATAATGGCGAAATCAACACGGTTCGCGGCAATCTAAACTGGATGAAAGCACGTGAAGCGATCCTTGAATCGGATCTGTTCACACAAGCTGAAATCGACATGCTACTGCCTATCTGTCAGGAAGGTAGCTCGGATTCATCAAACTTCGATATGGCGCTTGAGCTACTTGTTCTTTCAGGTCGTACTCTGCCACACGCATTGATGATGATGATCCCGGAAGCATGGCAAGAAAACAAAAACATGGATCCAACTCGTCGTGCGTTCTACCAGTACCACGCGAACGTAATGGAACCATGGGATGGCCCGGCATCAGTATGTTTCACCGATGGTGTTCAAGTTGGTGCAACGCTTGACCGTAACGGTCTGCGCCCTTCTCGCTACACAGTGACAAAAGACGACTTCCTAGTAATGGCGTCTGAATCTGGCGTAGTTGAAATCGCACCGGAAAACGTTGAATACCGTGGTCGTCTACAACCTGGTCGTATCTTCGTTGCTGACCTTGAGCAAGGCCGCATCATTTCTGATGAAGAAGTGAAAGACGGCATCGCTAAATCACAACCCTACGAAAAATGGGTTGAAGAGAATCTTCTGAGCTTGAAAAAGCTACCGGATGCGAGCAACGAATTTAACCAACCTTCTCCAGAGAAACTGCTACACAAACAACAATCGTTTGGTGTGAGCTCTGAAGAAGTAAATGAAATCATTCTCCCTCTTGCAAAAACAGGCTACGAGCCACTTTCTGCAATGGGTGCTGACTGGCCGCTAGCGATTCTTTCTCATCAATCGCAGCACCTTTCAAACTACTTTAAGCAGTTGTTTGCACAAGTAACTAACCCGCCGATCGACCCGATTCGTGAGCGTATGGTTATGTCTCTGAACACTTACCTAGGTAAAGATCAGAACTTACTTGCTGAAACACCTGAACACTGTCAAAAAGTAGAACTTGAGTCTCCTGTTCTTTCTAACTCAGAGTTAGAGAAACTGCGTGCAATCGATAACGAGCACCTTCAATCGAAGACGCTGGATATCGTATTCCAAGCAAATGGCGACCAAGGTAAGTTAGAGCGCGCACTTAAACGTATCTGCCAATATGCGGAAGATGCGGTTATTGATGGTTACTCTATCATTCTACTGACTGACCGTGCGGTTAACTCAAACCACGCAGCTATCCCAGCAATGCTGGCGGTTGGCGCTGTTCACCACCACCTAATCCGTAAAGGTTTACGTGCTAAGTGTGACATCGTGGTTGAAACGGGTGACGCGCGTGAAACGCACCACTTCGCAACCTTAATCGGTTACGGTGCAAACGCAGTTAACCCATACCTAGTTATCGAAACGATTGTTGAACTGCAACGTACTAAGAAGCTAGATCCAAACGTTCATCCACGTGAGTTATTCGATAACTACCGTAAAGGTGTTAACGGCGGTCTACTGAAGATCTTCTCGAAGATGGGTATCTCTACCCTGCAGTCTTACCACGGCGCTCAAATTTTTGAAGCTCTTGGTATCAGCAAATCAGTGGTTGAAAAATACTTCACAGGTACGGTTTCTCGTATTCAAGGTCTAACGATCGATGATATCGCACGCGAAGTCCTAGTACGTCACCGTGTTGGTTACCCTGCTCGTGAAATCCCAGCTCAAATCCTTGATGTTGGTGGTGTTTACCAGTGGAAACAACGTGGTGAGAAACACTTATTCAACCCAGAAACGATTTCTCTACTTCAAGAATCGACGCGTAACAAAGATTACGGTCAATTCAAAAAGTACGCGAACGCCGTTGATGCTCAAGGCGACAACGCAGCAACATTACGTAGCCAACTTGATTTCATCAAGAACCCAGCAGGCTCTATTCCTCTAGCAGAAGTAGAACCTATTGAAAAAATCCTTAAGCGTTTCGCAACAGGTGCAATGAGCTTTGGTTCAATCTCACATGAGGCTCACTCAACACTGGCTGTTGCAATGAACCGCATTGGCGCGAAATCAAACTCAGGTGAAGGTGGTGAAGATCCAGCACGTTTCGAACGCAAAGAAAACGGTGACTGGGAACGTTCAGCAATCAAACAGGTGGCTTCTGGTCGCTTTGGTGTAACGTCTTACTACCTATCTAACGCTGATGAGCTGCAAATCAAGATGGCTCAAGGTGCGAAACCTGGCGAAGGTGGTCAACTACCTGGTGATAAGGTTGATGATTGGATCGGTGCAACACGTCACTCGACTCCGGGCGTAGGTCTTATCTCTCCACCGCCACACCACGATATCTACTCAATCGAAGATTTGGCTCAGCTGATCTACGATCTGAAAAACGCGAACCGTAACGGCCGTGTCAACGTGAAGCTAGTATCAGAAGCTGGCGTAGGTACGATTGCATCAGGTGTAGCAAAAGCGAAAGCTGACGTAGTACTTATCGCAGGTTTTGATGGTGGTACGGGTGCATCTCCGATGTCTTCTATCCGTCACACAGGTCTGCCTTGGGAACTGGGTCTAGCGGAAACGCACCAAACACTACTGAAAAACGGCCTACGTAACCGTATCGTTGTTCAGTCTGATGGTCAGATGAAAACACCACGTGACCTTGCAGTCGCAACGTTACTTGGCGCTGAAGAATGGGGTGTAGCAACAGCTGCTCTAGTTGTTGAAGGCTGTATCATGATGCGTAAGTGTCACAAGAATACATGTCCTGTTGGTATCGCAACACAAAACAAAACTCTTCGTGAGCGTTTCGACGGCCGCGTAGAAGACGTAGTAACGTTCTTCCAATACATGGCTGAAGGTCTACGTGAAGTAATGGCTGAACTTGGCTTCCGCTCTATTGATGAGATGGTTGGTCAATCGCACAAACTTAAAGTTCGTGATGACATCGGTCACTGGAAGTACAAGAACCTAGATCTAACACCGGTACTGCACATTGAGCAGGCTCGTGCAGAAGATGGTATCTACAACCAGACAACACAAAATCATAATCTTGAAGACGTTCTAGACCGTAAGTTGATTCAGGCTGCAATCCCAGCGCTTGAGAAAGGTGAAGCGGTTACCGCTCAGTTCCCTATCATCAACACGGACCGTTCAGCAGGCACGATGCTGTCGAACGAAATCTCGAAGGTTTACAAAGACCAAGGTTTACCACAGCCAATGAACGTTAAGTTCCACGGTAGTGCGGGCCAATCGTTCGGTGCGTTCCTTGCGAAAGGCGTTAAGTTCGAAGTAGAGGGCGACGCGAACGATTACTGGGGTAAAGGTCTGTCTGGCGGTACTTTGGTACTGTACCCAGATGCGAAATCTACTATCGTCGCGGAAGATAATATCGTGGTCGGTAACGTATGTTTCTACGGTGCAACCTCAGGTGAATCTTTCATTCGCGGTATGGCTGGCGAACGTTTCTGTGTTCGTAACTCTGGTGCGAAGGTTGTTGTTGAGGGTGTTGGTGACCACGGTTGTGAATACATGACAGGTGGCGCGGCAATTATCCTTGGTTCAACAGGCCGTAACTTTGCTGCAGGTATGAGTGGCGGTGTCGCTTATGTTTGGGATAAAGCAGGCGACTTCGAAACCAAGCTCAACGCAGAGCTTGTCGACCTAGATCCAATTGAACAAGAAGATAAAGATCTTCTACTAGATATGCTAACTAAGCATGTTGAATTCACAGGAAGTGAAGTTGCTCAGTCTTTCCTAGACAACTTTGAAGTAAGTGTTGCATCACTGATTAAAGTAATGCCACGTGACTACAAAGCGGTTCTTCAAAAGCGTAAAGCTGAAGCACAACAAGCACAAACGGAAGAAGTGGAGGCAGTATAATGGGTAAGCCTACTGGATTTTTAGAACACGGTCGTGAGCTTCCAAAGAAGCTCGACCCGTCAGTTCGAATTGAAGACAACAAAGAGTTCGTACTTAACGAAGAGTTTGGTGAAAAGATCAATACTCAAGCCTCTCGTTGTATGGACTGTGGCGTACCTTTTTGTCACAGCGGTTGTCCGATTGGTAACATCATCCCAGAATTCAATGATGCGGTTTACCGTGACAGCTGGGAAGAAGCTTGGAACATTCTAAGCTCTACCAATAACTTCCCTGAATTTACAGGTCGTGTGTGCCCTGCTCCTTGTGAAAGCGCTTGTGTTCTTGGTATCAACCAAGACCCAATCACTATCTGTAATATCGAGAAAACAATTGTAGAAACTGCGTACCGTGAAGGGTACGCAAAACCTAAAATACCTCGTTCACGTACGGGTAAAACCGTTGCTGTTATCGGTTCAGGCCCTGCAGGTCTAGCCGCTGCTGAGCAACTAAACAGTGCCGGTCACTCTGTGACGGTATTTGAACGTGATGAGAAAGTGGGTGGCCTACTGCGTTTCGGTATCCCAGATTTCAAACTGGGTATGGATGTGATTGATCGTAAGATCAACCTAATGGCTGAAGCTGGTGTTGAGTTTAAAGTGAACCAACACATCGGTGTTGATGTTAATGCTCAACAGCTACGCCAAGAGTTTGATGTGGTATTGCTAACGGGTGGTTCTACGGTTCCACGTGACTTGCCAATCCCAGGTCGTGAGCTGAAAGGCGTTCACTTTGCCATGGAATTTCTTGGTCAAAATAACCGCCGAGCCAACGACTTAGACCTAAAAACAGAAGAGCTTCACGCTAAAGATAAGCACATTGTGGTTATCGGTGGTGGTGATACGGGTTCTGACTGTGTGGGTACATCAAACCGTCATAAAGCAGCAAGCATTACTCAGGTTGAGATCATGCCGATCCCACCAGAGAAGCGCCCTGCTAATATGCCTTGGCCTCAATACCCAATGATCATGAAGACCACCACTTCTCACGAAGAAGGTTGTGAACGTCATTGGAACATCCTCACTAAAGAGTTCATCTCTGACGATAACGGTAATGTAACCGGACTTCGCATTGCTGACATCGTTTGGCAAGATGCGAAACCAGGTGAACGTCCAGGTTTTGATGAAGTAGCAAACTCTGAACGTGTTATCCCTTGTGATATGGCATTTCTAGCAATGGGCTTCTTACACCCAGAACCAACAGGTGTACTGGCCCAGCTAGACATTAAACTGGACGAGCGCGGCAACGTGGCCTCTGAAGGTTATGCGACGAACCAGAAAGGCGTTTTCGCTGCTGGTGATATGCGTACTGGTCAGTCTCTGGTTGTACGTTGTATTAATGAAGGTCGTGAATGTGCAATTGCCATTGATGACTTCTTAATGGGTAATTCAAACTTAGAAGCGAAAGCTGATTCACTCATGCTTTCCGCATAATATTTCTCGGGCTAATGTCGTTGATGTTAGCCTAGGGAAAAAGCAACACCCTTCCTAACTTTTATATTTGGCTAGCACTCGATGCTAGCCTTTTTTCTATCTGGCCTTTAACTCTTTCTCAATCACTCCAGCTGTGAATGTTAAATTCCGTTAACATCTGGCTTTTATATCTCATTGATCTTCATCGACTATTTTAGATTATTACGTGGTTAATCGCGTTTACGCATGATAATTAACCATGAACTTGACGTTAAACACAATTAGCTATACGTTGTAAAGCTGGTGAAAATAAAACCAATAGGTTTTGTTAACACAACCAATAACGTTTTAACTAGCTAAAGACAAACTATAAGCTTATAAAAAATAACAAGTATATGAATAGTTAGTCATTTACTGTCTGGATGACAGCGAAGCAAAAGGGAGAATTGCAATGGCTCTATATGATCCTAGTCTTGAAAAAGACAACTGTGGATTTGGTTTAATAGCGCAAATGGAAGGCCAACCGAGTCATAAGTTGGTACGAACTGCTATTTCAGCCCTCGATCGCATGACACACCGTGGTGGTATCGCTGCGGATGGTAAAACCGGAGATGGCTGTGGCTTATTGCTACAGAAGCCCGACTCTTATCTCAGAATTATTGCTGAAGAGAATAACTTCAAGCTCGGCAAGCAATACGCTGTCGGCATGATTTTTTTCAGCCAAGACCCAATCAAAGCGCAATCGGCGCAAGACATCGTCAATAAAGAACTCGCTCAAGAGACTTTAACCGTAGCTGGCTGGCGTGTCGTGCCAACCAACACCGACGTATTAGGCCCAATCGCTAAAGATTCTGTTCCCAATATTCAACAAGTATTTATCTCAGCCCCTGCGGGTTGGCGTGAACGCGATATTGAACGACGCCTTTATATCGCTCGCCGTCGAATTGAAAAGCAGATCACCGAAGACAAAGATTTTTATATTTGTAGCCTGTCGACTCAAGTCATGGTCTACAAAGGCTTGTGTATGCCCGCCGATCTTCCGCGATTTTACCTCGATCTTGCTGACTTACGTATGGAATCAGCAATATGTCTGTTCCACCAGCGTTTCTCAACTAACACACAACCGCGTTGGCCACTTGCTCAACCATTCCGTTATTTGGCGCACAATGGTGAGATCAATACCATTGAAGGTAACCGTCAATGGGCCAAGGCTCGTGCCTATAAATTCTCTTCGCCGCTGCTGCCCGATTTACAAACGGCCGCACCTTTTGTGAATGAGACAGGATCAGACTCCTCAAGCCTAGACAACATGCTCGATCTATTCCTTGCCGGTGGTATGGATGTATTCCGAGCGATGCGTATGCTTGTGCCGCCCGCTTGGCAAAACCACCCAGACATGGATCCAGAGCTTCGTGCCTTTTACGATTTCAACTCAAAACACATGGAACCGTGGGATGGCCCTGCGGGTATCGTACTGTCTGACGGCCGTTATGCTGCATGTAACCTCGACAGAAACGGATTACGCCCTGCTCGCTATGTGATCACAAAAGACAACCTAATCACCTTGGCATCTGAAGTCGGTATCTGGAATTATGCGCCAGACGAAGTGGCAGAGAAAGGACGTGTTGGCCCTGGTGAATTACTCGTTATTGATACGCGTCGCGGTAAGCTATGGCAGTCGAACGAGATCGACAATGATCTTAAAGGCCGTCACCCATATAAAGAGTGGATGGATAAGAACGTTCACAAGTTAACACCGTTTTCAGCACTAGCAGATGACCAAGTCGGTAAGCGTAATTTTGATGATGACACCCTAAAGACCTATCAAAAACAGTTTGCAATGAGCAACGAAGAGTCAGACCAAGTACTGCGTGTACTCGGTGACATGGGACAAGAAGCGGTCGGTTCTATGGGCGACGATACGCCAATGGCAGTGCTGTCTTCTAAAGAGCGCCTAATCACCGACTATTTCCGTCAGAAGTTTGCTCAAGTCACCAACCCACCAATTGACCCTTTGCGTGAAAAACACGTTATGTCTCTGGCAACCAGTATCGGCCAAGAGATGAATGTGTTCTGTGAAACCGATGGGCATGCTTACCGTGTGACGTTTGATTCACCCGTTCTGCTTTATTCTGATATGCAGCAACTTTTGCAATTAAACCAAAAGCATTATGGCCATACGATTCTTAGCATGCACTATGACCCAGCAGAAAAAGATCTCGAACAAGCCATCAATGACTTGTGTGATCGTGCGGTTCAAGATGTACGTGACGGCGCCGTTTTGGTTGTGCTTTCAGACAAAGGTTTAGAGAAAGGTAAGCTACCCGTTCCAGCAGCGATGGCGGTCGGTGCGGTGCAAACTCGACTTGCAGACACCAACCTACGTTGTGATGCTAACATCGTGGTTGAAACAGCAACTGCACGCGACCCACACCAATTTGCAGTGCTGCTAGGCTTCGGTGCAACCGCAGTTTACCCTTATCTCGCTTATGAAGCTCTGGGCAAAATGTTGGACGATGGTTCATTAGATAAAGACTATCGCACTGCATTACAAAATTACCAAAACGGTATTAACAAAGGCCTGTATAAGATCATGTCGAAGATGGGTATCTCGACAATTGCCTCTTATCGCTGCTCGCAGTTATTTGAGGCAGTCGGTTTACATACCGATGTTGTTAATCTGTGTTTCCGTGGCGTAACGACTCGTATCCAAGGCGCTAGCTTTAGCGACTTCCAACAAGATATCTATAACCTATCTCGTAAAGCATGGACTAAACGTAAACCACTGGAACATGGTGGCTTACTCAAATACGTACATGGCGGCGAATACCACGCCTACAACCCAGACGTAGTCAGCACCTTACAAACCGCAGTAAAGACAGGTGAAACATCGGATTATCAATCTTTTGCGAAGCAAGTTAATGCTCGTCCTGCTGCTATGCTGCGCGACTTAATGAGCCTCAAAAAAGCCGATCAACCTCTACCTCTAGAACAAGTCGAGCCAAGTAGCGATCTCTTTAAGCGCTTCGACTCGGCGGCCATGTCGATTGGTGCGTTGAGCCCAGAAGCTCATGAAGCGCTAGCCATGGCGATGAACCGCTTGGGTGGTTATTCTAACTCTGGTGAAGGCGGTGAAGATCCACGACGCTTTGGGACTGATCGCAACTCACGAATCAAACAGATAGCTTCTGGTCGTTTTGGTGTGACGCCACATTACTTAACCAATGCGGATGTTCTACAAATCAAAGTTGCACAAGGTGCGAAGCCAGGAGAAGGCGGTCAACTGCCAGGTCATAAGGTCACAGCAGAAATCGCCAAGCTGAGATACTCAGTTCAAGGCGTAACATTGATCTCCCCTCCTCCACATCACGATATTTATTCTATCGAAGATCTGGCGCAGCTGATTTTCGACCTTAAGCAAGTTAACCCTAAAGCCTTGGTTTCAGTGAAGTTAGTCTCTGAACCGGGTGTAGGTACCATTGCCACAGGTGTGGCGAAAGCTTATGCCGACCTGATTACGATCTCCGGTTACGACGGTGGTACCGCGGCAAGCCCGCTGACTTCAGTGAAATACGCAGGTTGTCCTTGGGAGCTTGGCTTAGCAGAAACTCAACAAGCACTCGTCGCCAACGGACTTCGTCATAAGATCCGCCTGCAAGTCGATGGTGGTTTAAAAACCGGCCTCGATGTTATCAAGGGCGCGATTTTAGGCGCTGAAAGCTTTGGTTTTGGTACTGCACCAATGGTCGCAATGGGTTGTAAATTCTTAAGAATTTGTCACCTAAATAACTGTGCGACAGGTGTGGCGACTCAAGATGAAACCCTACGCCGCGAATACTTCAAAGGCCTACCAGACATGGTGGTGAACTACTTTACAGGCCTAGCCGATGAAGTTCGCCAGTACCTTACAGAACTTGGCGTAGAGAAACTTACTGATCTGATTGGTCGTACTGATTTGCTTGAAACCGTTCAAGGCCTCACGGCGAAGCAGAGCAAGCTCGATCTCTCTTCGATATTGGAAGCTCCGGTATCTCCAGAAGGTCACCCACTGTTTTGGACAGAGCCAAACGCACCTTTTGATAAGGCTCAGCTCAACCAACAGATCCTTGATGACGCAATTGATGCGATTGAGAAACGTCAACCCACCAGCCTCTACTACAACGTGATCAATACTGATCGCTCGATTGGTGCTCGTATCTCTGGCGAAATTGCCAAACGCTACGGTAACCAAGGTATGGCGGGTTCACCCATTAAGTTATATCTCGATGGCACCGCAGGCCAATCCTTTGCGGTTTGGAACGCCGGCGGCGTAGAGCTGTATCTAACTGGTGATGCCAATGACTATGTCGGCAAAGGCATGGCGGGCGGCAAAGTAGTAATCAAACCTCACCAAGGCACAGCGTTTACTTGTAATGAAGCGACCATCATCGGCAATACCTGCTTGTATGGCGCAACCGGAGGCAAGCTGTTCGCTGCGGGTACTGCAGGCGAGCGATTTGGCGTACGTAACTCAGGTACTGTTGCGGTGATTGAAGGTGCAGGTGACAACGCTTGTGAATACATGACAGGCGGTATTGTTGCCATTCTTGGCGCAACCGGAGTGAACTTCGGTGCCGGTATGACGGGTGGTTTTGCTTATGTGATGGACAAGAATGACGACTTCCAAGGCCGAGTGAACAACGAATCGGTCGAAGCGCTTTCTCTGTCTGATCTATTTATCCACCAAGAACATCTGCGCGGCCTGATTGCGGAGCACTTAGAAGAGACTGGCTCAGTACACGCTGAAGCTATTCTGGCGAACTTTGATGAATGGATTCCGAAGTTCTACCTAGTGAAGCCAAAGACGGCGGATCTTAACACCTTGCTCGGTCACCAAAGCCGTAGCTCTGCTGAACTTCGTGTTCAAGCGCAATAATTGGAAGGAGCCAATAATGAGCCAGAATGTATACCAATTTATTGATGTGAATCGCGTAGACCCAGCGAAGAAGCCAATCAAGATACGTAAGATTGAGTTTGTAGAGATCTACGAACCTTTCACTAAGCAACAAGCCAAGGCGCAAGCTGACCGCTGTCTAGACTGTGGTAATCCTTACTGTGAATGGAAATGTCCAGTCCATAACTACATCCCTCAGTGGCTTAAGCTTGCCAATGAAGGACGCATTATCGAAGCGGCTGAACTGTCTCACCAAACCAACAGCTTACCTGAGGTATGTGGGCGAGTTTGCCCTCAGGATCGACTGTGCGAAGGATCTTGTACCCTCAATGATGATTTCGGTGCAGTCACCATCGGCAACATTGAAAAATACATCAATGACAAAGCGTTTGAGATGGGCTGGAAGCCAGACATGTCTCACGTTGAATGGACCGACAAAAAGGTCGCGATCATCGGGGCTGGCCCAGCTGGTCTTGCTGCCGCTGATATCTTAGTTCGAAACGGTGTGAAGGCCGTGGTATTTGACCGCTACCCTGAGATCGGTGGCCTGCTGACGTTTGGTATCCCATCGTTCAAGCTTGAAAAAGGCATCATGGAAAACCGTCGCCGTATCTTTAGTGGTATGGGTGTCGAATTTAAAATGAATACCGAAGTCGGTAAAGACGTTCAGCTGCAACAACTGGTCGATGACTATGATGCTGTTTTCTTAGGTGTCGGCACCTATAAAAATATGCGTGCTGGATTAGACAACGAAGAAGCACCGGGCGTTTATGATGCCCTACCATTTCTTGTTTCCAACACCTACAAGGTCATGGGTCTGGATAACCCAACGCCATTCATCGACATGAAAGGCAAGAAGGTGGTCGTGCTTGGTGGTGGTGATACTGCGATGGACTGTGTCCGAACGTCGATTCGTCAACACGCTGCTAATGTTGTTTGTGCTTATCGCCGAGATGAAGCAAACATGCCAGGCTCTCGCCGTGAGGTGAAGAATGCGAAAGAGGAAGGCGTGAAGTTCATGTTCAACCTTCAACCGTTAGCACTGGAAACCGATTCATCCGGTCATGTGACTGGCGTAAAAGTGGTGAAAACAGCCTTGGGTGAACCGGATGAGGCCGGTCGTCGTCGCCCTGAACCCGTTGAAGGCAGTGAGCATGTTCTTGAGGCTGATGCCGTGATCATGGCATTTGGTTTCCAACCTCATGCAATGGAATGGCTAGAACCATTTGGTGTAGAGCTCGACCAATGGGGGCGCATCAAAGCTCCCGGTAAACAAGAGTTTCAATACCAAACCACCAACAGCAAAATATTTGCTGGTGGCGATGCGGTTCGAGGATCTGACTTAGTGGTGACCGCTATCGATGAAGGCCGTAAAGCCGCAGAAGGGATCTTGGACTACCTAGAAGTGTGATTGGGTTTCCTTTATTACTCAGTTCGTTACTATAAAAAAGGATCCAATTATGGATCCTTTTTTGAATTAGATTCGTTTATCACAAGCATCACGAAAATACGTAAAACAATTACAAATAAGCCAATACCGATAACTACAATTAGAATTAAAAACAAGCCATAGGAAACACTATGAAAAAAGCCGCTCTCCTTTCTCTATCTCTTTTAACTCTAACCGCTTGCAGCCAAGGAATCACGGACATGAAAGACAGAACTTCATCACCTTGTGGAGACAAACCAAACTGCGTTTCAACTCAAGATGACCGTGAACAGCATGCATTGGCCTCGTTTGAGTTATCAGATTCAGCAAACTTAGATGCGATTGAGCAGGTTGCGCTGACCTTACCGGGAGCAAAAACAGCCAGTAAAACGGAAGACTATCTACGTGTTGAATGCACCTCGCGTATCATGCGCTTTGTCGATGACTTAGAGCTTAAGATCACTGATGGCAAACTGATCGTGCGTTCAGAGTCTCGCACTGGCCATTCTGACTTTGGCGTAAACCGAAAACGTGCTGAACAACTTCGTGCTAGCTTGAAAAGCGAAGGCTTAATCAAATAGATAAAAGAATACACAGATAAATCGTCTGTATTCGGATGAGAAGTGCTTCTGGGCTGTCGCTCGACACTTCTCTTCCATGCTACAATTTTGCTCTACTGTTTAAATAATTTTTATTAAGAGACTACACATGAAAATCGGCATCATTGGCGCAATGGAGCAAGAAGTTGCGATCCTAAAAGCAGCAATTTCAGACATTACTGAAGTTAATAAAGGCGGTTGTACCTTTTTCTCTGGTCAGCTAAATGGTGTTGACGTTGTTTTGCTTCAATCAGGCATTGGTAAAGTAGCAGCCGCTGTTGGTACTTCAATCCTGCTAAGTGAATACCAACCAGATGTAGTATTAAATACTGGCTCTGCTGGCGGTTTTGATTCAACACTGAACCTTGGCGATGTGGTTATCTCTACTGAAGTTCGTCACCACGATGCTGACGTTACAGCTTTCGGTTACGAAATCGGCCAAATGGCAGGTCAACCTGCAGCGTTCAAAGCTGACGACAAACTGATGGCTGTTGCTGAACAAGCTCTAGCACAAATGGAAGATAAGCACGCCGTTCGCGGTCTTATTTGTACTGGCGACGCATTTGTTTGCACCGCTGAACGTCAAGCGTTCATCCGCAAGCACTTCCCATCAGTGGTTGCTGTAGAGATGGAAGCATCGGCTATCGCTCAAGCTTGTCACCAATTCCAAGTACCATTCGTGGTTGTTCGTGCAATCTCTGATGTTGCAGACAAAGAATCACCAATGAGCTTCGAAGAGTTCCTGCCACTAGCAGCGCAAAGCTCTTCTGAGATGGTTATCAAGATGGTTGCCCTACTAAAATAAGCGACTAGACATGCAAACACTGTTTGATCAGGTATTTGCAAATGGCGTGCTCCTTGTAATGTGGGGAGCACTGCTTTTTCATTTAATTTTACCTATCCCCCATGCCGCACATCCCACGACCTTATGGCATAAGTTTGCTGAACTTTTAGCAACCAAGGTTAATAACAATCAAAATTATTCCCAAAGCTTAATCTCAGGCACTTTAGCTTGGGGGTTAATGGTCTTGCCGGCTCTGCTTATTCTATTGGCACTGCAGCCACTGGTTTGGCAATCACAACTGTTTGAATTAGCGCTGTTGTTACTCGCCATTGATTGGCGTAACAATGAAAAGTTGGCAAATCAGTTGATCAAAGCTCTTGGCCGAGAAGATAAAGCCGCTGCTCGCCAGTTATTGGCGCCTATTGTTAATCGTCAAACTGAATCACTGTCATCACTTGGGCTTGGCAAAGCCGCTGCTGAAACTATCATCATGGGTTACGCTCGTAATGTGGTTTGTGTTTTATTCTGGTACGCCATTGGTGGTGGAATCGCCGCTTTAATGTATCGCCTAATTGTCGAATTAGCGCGAGCGTGGTCACCAAGCCGTAAGCAGTTCTCTCCATTTGGCTCAACCGCTATCAAGATCGTCGCTATCCTAGAATTTATACCAATGCGATTATTTGCCTTGATGATTGTATGTGGTGATAAAGCGTCTCACACGTTCAAGATGATGCTCGTTCAGAGTCGCTCTTGGCCATTACCCGGCCCAGCATGGTTGATTACCGCTGTCGGCAACAAGCTTGAGCTGTCACTGGGCGGTCCTGCTATTTACGACAATACCAAAGCCATTCGAGCAAAATTAGGCGGCAGAATCGCACCTTCAGCGCTGCACTTATCTCAGGTTCAAAAGCTGCTTTTTGGTCGCATCGCGATTTGGATATTCTTACAAAGCCTAGCCTTACTCATTATTCACCAAGGGATTTAAAGTGAAACCCTCTCAACTTGTTACACGATGTACCGCCCTCGCGTTCACTCTCGGCTTCAGTTTGTGGGCATCCACTTCATTTGCGACAGAAGTAGCAACAGCCGAACGTGTTATCAGCCTTGCTCCTCACGCAACCGAGCTTGCGTACAGTGCTGGTTTAGGTGATAACTTGATTGCGGTGAGTGAGCGAAGTGATTACCCACCACAAGCTGACAAG
Organism: Vibrio sp. QJM3NY_15; assembly: GCF_057785995.1. Lineage (NCBI taxonomy): Bacteria > Pseudomonadati > Pseudomonadota > Gammaproteobacteria > Vibrionales > Vibrionaceae > Vibrio > Vibrio sp. QJM3NY_15. The sequence goes on along the minus strand of NZ_CM173517.1, from coordinate 501,878 downwards.
CTAGAGAAAGTGGCGAATTACCAAGGCATCAAGGTTGAGAAGGTCATCGCCCTGCAACCTGATTTGATTCTCGCGTGGCCTGCAGGGAACCCACCAAGAGAACTCGCGAAACTAGAGCAATTTGGATTTAATATTTACTACTCGAAAACTAAAAGCCTAGACAGCATTGCGACCAATATTGAACAACTCAGCCAATACGCTAACGATCCAAGTATTGGTGAAAATAACGCTCAGCAATACAGAGAGCAGCTCAACGCGTTGAGACTAAAATACAAAGATGCGGAGCCCGTAGACTACTTTTATCAGCTCAGTGAAAAGCCGATCATCACCGTCGCTCAAGGACACTGGCCAAGTGAGGTGTTTGAGTTTTGTGGCGGCCACAATATTTTCGAAGACAGTGCTTCCCCATACCCGCAAGTTGGCATTGAGCAAGTTGTATTAAGGAAGCCGCAAGTGATCTTCACTTCTCAGCACGCGATTGAGAATGGAACCATGTGGCAAACTTGGGAAGATGAGATCCCAGCAGTCGCTCAAAATCAGATTTGGTCACTCAACTCTGATTGGATTAATCGCCCGACGACGAGAACTTTGAAAGCGATCCAACAAGTATGCGATTTCTTCGATAGAGCTAGGCAAAATCACTAACTATTTGCTGCGTTTTTTCGTACAATTCGCCACCGACCTGTCCCTACAATTTCAACCATAAGAGCACCAGTATCATGGACTCCATGCTGCTTTATATTATCGATTTATTTGGCACTGCCATTTTTGCTGTCTCAGGCGTATTTGTCGCTGGCCGTCTTAAGATGGATCCCTTTGGTGTCGCCGTTTTAGGTAGCGTAACCGCGATTGGCGGCGGTACAATTCGTGACATGGCATTGGGTGCAACTCCCGTGTTTTGGATCACCGATACCACCTACCTTTGGGTCATCATTACCACCTGCTTGCTGACCATGATTATAGTAAGGCGTCCAAAGCGTCTGGCTTGGTGGATCCTGCCAGTATGTGATGCGATTGGATTAGCGGTGTTTGTTGGCATTGGTGTTGAGAAGGCACTGATTTATCAAGATTCTGCATTGGTTGCTATTATCATGGGTGTGATCACAGGCTGTGGTGGCGGTATTATCCGTGACGTACTTGCTCGTGAAGTCCCAATGATCCTAAGAAGTGAAGTCTACGCAACTGCTTGTATCATTGGCGGCGCTTTCCATACCATGGCAATTACCATGGGGCACGACTCAGAAACTGCCTTTTTAGCCGGTGTGTTTACGACACTATTAATTAGGCTTGGCGCTATTCGCTGGCACTTGTCATTACCAACCTTCGCTATCAAATAGGCTAGCGTTACAAAATAGAAATGGGCTCCACAAAGGAGCCTTTTTTAATTCGCTTTCAAATCACTTATCTCCTCTATTTCCATTATTCAAAGATCCCCTCCTTTCCTAACACTCTAGTTAGCTCATTCATTACTAGTTTAGTAATCTTTTTTGTTTACTTATCCAATTCACAGGCTATATTAATAAACAAATAACTTTATAAACTAATTTATTTACTAACATTGGTAAAAGGGAGTTCAAGATGAGTATCAATAAAGTAGGCATTGTTTTCTTCTCTAAGAATGGAGCGACCAAGCAAGTCGCTGAGACAATCGCTGAAGGTATTAACACTCAACAACCTGACTCAGCACTGCTCATTGAAGTCCTCTCGTCTGAAATAGTCGAAGGAAGGTATGACAATGACGGCAAGCTCAACGCATTAAACAATTGTGATGCGATTATCTTTGGCGCTCCTACTTATATGGGCTCACCAGCCGCACAGTTTAAAAGCTTTATGGATGCGAGCAGTGATACCTACTGTAAGAAAGCATGGCGAAATAAGCTCGCTGCAGGTTTCACTACTGGTGGTAGCCTGAACGGTGAGCAACAACAAACCTTGTTAAGTTTTTTCACTCTGGCTTGTCAGCATGGCATGGTTTGGGCAGGGCTTGATATCTCAAAGCATATCGATGACTTAGGTTTGAATCGCACCGGTTCTAGTATTGGTTTGGTCGCCAGTGATGATCAGACGGCTGAGAGCACCAATAATCACATCCATAGTAATGATCTTAAAACCGCTTTCTATTTTGGGCAACGCATCGCGAGCCTAGTTAAAAGAACCTAGCTAGCTTCAAAGCTCCTAGCTTGTCTGATATCTATGAGCTCAGACTAGAGAATGAATGGCGTTTAAGGTAACTTGGTTCAATCATTCCCAACTTTCATGAATATCACTCAATGTTACTCGAAGGAATCGAAACTCTATTGGTGTTGAGCAAAGCAAAGACCATGAGCCGCACCGGCAGTTTGCTTTATATCAGCCAATCGGCGGTCAGTAAACGGATTGCAAATTTAGAGAAGAAGTTAGGTAAGAAACTCATAGAACCGAGTGGCCGACAGATAAAACTGACTCCGGATGCGATCGCGCTCATCGAGAGTATTGGCCCCGCATTCAATGAACTTAGAGGGCTTATTTATGAACAGCAAGAGTTGGAAGATACCACTCTCATTACTTTAGATAGCTCTAAGTCGCTGATCGCAGGTTATCTAGGTGAAATGATGGGGAAATTTATCCAGCAAGATAAATACATCACCATCACCACTAACCATACACCAAGAATTATCGAGCGAGTGCAGTCTGGTAAGGCGACCTTGGGTTTGTGTGCTGGTTTACTGCCGCCGCATCATGGATTGATGACATTCCACCTGTTTGATGAGCCGTTTTACATAGTAAGTAAGTCGCCGTTAACGGAGCTTCCTCCAAGGGTCATCACTAACGACATGACCAATCCGGCAAACTCGTATCAGTTATCTGTGCTTGAAAAGTTCGGCATCAAACCCTTAATGGAGATGGATGCTTACACCGCAGCTGCTCAGCTAGCGTTGGGTGGGACAGGGCCGGCTTTGATCCCGCTCTCTATCGTAAAGACACTCAATATTGAGCCTCAATACCTGTTTAGCTTTCCAGAGTTAGAGGGATTAATTCGACCTATTCATATCTGTGTAAGGCCGAACAGCTATCAATCTCCGCGAGTTAAAATACTGATAGAATCCATTGTTGATGCTGTTCCCAAAGCAGTTTAGACGCCATTAACATCGACATCACGATCACAAGAGGGCGAATCCATTTCTGCCCTTTTGTCACCACGACTTTAGCGCCAAGTTGAGCGCCCATAAAACCACCAACTGCCATCACTAATCCTAATTCCCAAATTGGCAAGCCAGCCAAAATAAAGAAGATCAATGCGGCTATATTCGATGTGAAGTTAAGTATCTTGGTGCGTGCCGTTGCATCCACTAAAGAGAAATGGCCGATAGCGACAAAACATACCGTGAAAATTGAACCTGTTCCTGGGCCAAAAAAGCCATCGTAGAAGCCAACTCCGCCACCAATACACAAAGCAAACATCGCCTCAGAGATCTTCTGCTTTCCTTCAGACGCTCTAGTTTGGGGTGCTAACAGGAAATAGAGAGAGATAGCGATAAGCAGCAGCGGTATCACGCTAGTCAGTAAACTCGCATCAATGTGCTGGACTAACTCGGCGCCAATTGCAGAGCCAATAAAAGTACAAAAGATCGCGAGGCGCATCTCTTTAATACTAACGATACCGTTGCGAACGAAATACCAACTGGCAGAAAAACTACCAAATGAGCTTTGAAGTTTGTTGGTTGCCAGTGCTTGCGTTGGTGGCACTCCGGCCGCTAGCAATGCAGGTAGAGTCAACAACCCACCACCGCCAGCCATTGCATCAATAAAGCCTGCCGCCGTTGCAACAACAAACAAGATAGCCAATATTTCTAGAGTGATTTCCATATACCCAACGCCTTAAATTCTCGTGTAGCGACAACTTACCACCGCGAGCAAACAATCAACAACGAAACACAAGATTGTAACCTATTCCAAATTTTCATCATTTAGCCATTACCAGATTTTCACCAGATGACAGACATAAAAAAGCCCACTCCGAAGAGTGGGCTTTGAGCATTTATATCCGCTTAACAGCGATACACGTGAGTCAATTAAGCTTGAGAAGCTTTAACTTGTGCGTGTAGCTCTTGAACTGAAGTTACTGACGTTTTCGCGTCTGCAGTGTGCGCCATACAAGTCGCGAATGCAGCGTTTAGCGTAGTCGTGTAGTTCACTTTCTCAGCCAGTGCGCCACGACGAAGAACTTTAGAATCTTCAATCGCTTGACGGCCAGCTGCAGTGTTCACAATGTACGTGTACTCGTTGTTCTTGATACGGTCAAGAATGTGAGGACGACCTTCGTGTACCTTGTTTACTAGACGTGGGTTGATACCCGCTTCGCCAAGGATAACTGCAGTACCGTGTGTTGCGTCTAGCTGGTAACCAAGCTTAGATAGCTTAGATGCTAGGTCAACAACGCGCTCTTTGTCGCCTTCGCGAACAGAAAGAAGTGCACGGCCGCCTTCTGGGTAGATGTTGCCACAACCCAATTCAGCTTTAGAGTATGCTTCAGCAAACGTTGCACCAACACCCATAACTTCACCAGTAGAGCGCATTTCTGGGCCTAATAGTGGGTCAACACCAGGGAATTTGTTGAACGGAAGAACAACTTCTTTCACTGAGTAGTATGGTGGGATGATTTCTTTCGTAAAGCCTTGAGACTCTAGCGATTGACCCGCCATAACACGAGCTGCAATCTTAGCGACTGCTGCGCCTGTTGCTTTTGATACGAACGGTACTGTACGTGCGGCACGAGGGTTAACCTCGATTAGGTACACTTCGTTGTTCTTAACAGCAAACTGCGTATTCATTAGACCACGAACACCCAACTCGAACGCTAGCTTTTCAACTTGCTCACGCATTACGTCTTGGATTTCTTGGCTTAGCGTGTAAGCAGGAAGCGAACATGCTGAGTCACCTGAGTGAACACCCGCTTGTTCGATATGTTCCATGATACCCGCAATAACAACGCGCTCACCGTCACAAATCGCATCAACGTCTACTTCAATTGCATCATCTAGGAAGCTATCAAGTAGTACTGGAGATTCGTTTGAAACACTTACAGCTTCGTTGAAGTAGCGACGTAAGTCTTGCTCGTCGTATACGATTTCCATCGCACGACCACCAAGAACATAAGAAGGACGAACAACCAATGGGAAGCCGATTTCGCGAGATTTCTCTACCGCTTGCTCCATTGTTGTTACTGTCGCGTTTTCTGGTTGTAGAAGACCAAGACGGTCAACAGCAACTTGGAAACGCTCACGGTCTTCTGCACGGTCGATTGCGTCAGGGCTAGTACCAATGATTGGTACGCCAGCAGCTTCAAGCTCACGAGCCAGTTTCAGTGGTGTTTGACCACCGTACTGAACGATAACGCCTTTTGGCTTCTCAACACGAACGATTGCTAGTACGTCTTCCAGAGTTACTGGTTCAAAGTACAGACGGTCAGACGTATCGTAGTCTGTCGAAACTGTCTCAGGGTTGCAGTTAACCATGATTGTTTCGTAGCCATCTTCACGTAGTGCTAGAGATGCATGTACACAACAGTAATCGAATTCAATACCTTGGCCGATACGGTTTGGACCGCCGCCTAAGATCATGATTTTCTCTTTGTCTGTTGGGTTCGATTCACATTCGTCATCGTAAGATGAGTACATGTAAGCCGTATCAGAAGAGAACTCAGCCGCACACGTATCTACACGCTTGTATACCGGGTGGATATCGTATTGGTCACGTAGACGACGGATTTCGCTTTCTGCTACACCTAGAATCTTAGATAGGCGCGCATCAGCAAAACCTTTACGCTTAAGCTTCATTAGCTCGTCTTTATTCAGACCAGCAAAGCCTTTCGCTTTAAGTTCTTGCTCTAGTTTTACGATGTCTTCGATTTGAACTAGGAACCAACGGTCAATTTGCGTTAGGTTGAATACACCATCAACTGACATACCAGCACGGAAAGCATCTGCGATGTACCAAATACGGTCAGAACCAGCTTCTTTAAGCTCATGGCGAATCGTCGTTAGAGCGTCAGGTGCATCTAGGTCGACCATTTCGTCAAAACCAGTTGCGCCAACTTCTAGACCGCGAAGTGCTTTCTGTAGAGATTCTTGTTGGTTACGGCCGATAGCCATAACTTCACCAACCGACTTCATTTGCGTCGTTAGACGGTCGTTAGCACCTGCAAACTTCTCGAAGTTAAAACGAGGAATCTTAGTTACTACGTAGTCGATTGTTGGTTCGAATGATGCTGGCGTTGCGCCGCCAGTGATGTCATTCATTAGCTCGTCTAGCGTAAAGCCAACAGCCAGTTTCGCTGCAATCTTAGCGATTGGGAAACCTGTTGCTTTAGATGCTAGTGCCGAAGAGCGAGATACACGTGGGTTCATCTCGATGATAACCATACGGCCATCTTTCGGGTTGATACCAAACTGTACGTTTGAACCACCTGTTTCAACACCAATCTCACGCAGTACTGCTAGAGATGCATTACGCATTAGTTGGTATTCTTTATCTGTCAGCGTTTGTGCTGGAGCTACGGTGATTGAGTCACCCGTGTGAATACCCATTGGGTCGAAGTTTTCAATCGCACATACGATGATGCAGTTGTCGTTTTTGTCGCGAACCACTTCCATCTCGTACTCTTTCCAACCGATAAGTGACTCATCGATTAGAAGTTCGTTGGTTGGAGACAAGTCCAAACCACGACGACAGATTTCTTCAAATTCTTCTTTGTTATAAGCGATACCACCGCCTGTACCACCCATCGTAAACGATGGACGAATGATACAAGGGAAGCCAACCATTTCTTGAACTTTATAAGCTTCTTCCATCGTTTTCGCTGTATCAGCCGTTGGACACTCAAGACCAATCGATTTCATTGCTTTATCAAAACGAGAGCGGTCTTCAGCTTTATCGATAGCGTCAGCAGTTGCGCCAATCATCTCTACGCCGAACTCTTCAAGTACGCCGTATTTTTCTAAATCTAACGCACAGTTAAGTGCAGTTTGGCCGCCCATTGTCGGTAGAACTGCATCTGGCTTCTCTTTAGCGATGATGTTACGAACCACTTCCCATTGGATAGGTTCGATGTAAGTCGCATCAGCCATGTCTGGATCAGTCATGATTGTCGCTGGGTTCGAGTTTACAAGAATAACTCGGTAACCTTCTTCGCGAAGTGCTTTACAAGCTTGAGCACCAGAGTAATCAAACTCACATGCTTGACCGATAACAATCGGACCAGCACCTAGAATTAGAACACTTTTAATGTCAGTACGTTTTGGCATTATCTACTACTCCGGATTACGCTGTGTGCTGTTTAATTAATTCAATGAAGTGGTCGAATAGCGGCGCCGCATCTTCTGGACCTGGGCTTGCTTCTGGGTGACCTTGGAAGCTAAATGCTGGTTTATCTGTACGGTGGATACCTTGTAGAGAACCATCAAATAGAGACTTATGAGTCGCTCGTAATGTCTCTGGAAGCGTATCTTCGTCAGCAGCGAAGCCGTGGTTTTGTGAAGTAATCATCACAACATCACGATCTAAATCTTTAACCGGGTGGTTTGCACCGTGGTGACCAAACTTCATCTTCACTGTCTTAGCGCCTGACGCAAGAGCAAGAATCTGGTGACCTAGACAGATACCAAAGATTGGTAAGCCTTTTTCTAGGAACACTTTTGTTGCTTCAATTGCGTAAGTACATGGTTCTGGGTCACCAGGGCCATTTGAAAGGAAAACACCATCTGGGTTTAGAGCGAGCACTTCTTCTGCTGAAGTTTCAGCAGGAACAACCGTTAGGCGGCAGCCGCGGTCAACAAGCATTCGTAGGATGTTTCGTTTTGCACCGAAGTCATAAGCAACAACGTGGTATGGCAATTCAGAGTCTGCTTTCGCTTCAGGAAGTCCACCCGTAAGCGTCCACGAACCTTGTTTCCATTGATACGCTTCTTTTGTTGTAACTTCTTTCGCAAGGTCCATACCTTTCAGGCCAGGAAATTCTTTTGCTTTAGCTAGAGCCAAAGCTTCGTCTAAATTGTTACCCGCTACGATACAACCGTTCTGTGCGCCTTTTTCACGAAGAATACGCGTCAGCTTACGAGTATCGATATCAGCGATACCAACAACGTTTTGCGACTTAAGGTAATCAGAAAGGGATTGTTCATTACGGAAGTTAGAAGCGATTAGAGGGAGATCGCGAATCACAAGGCCTTGAGCGTGGATTGAAGAAGATTCTTCGTCTTCGGAATTGGTTCCGGTATTGCCAATGTGAGGGTAAGTAAGGGTAACGATTTGTTGAGAATAGGAAGGATCAGTGAGGATTTCTTGGTACCCCGTCATCGAGGTATTAAAAACGACTTCACCAACTGCAGAACCTACAGCGCCAATGGCTTCACCGTGAAATACTGTCCCATCTTCTAGGACGAGTAGTGCTGACTTCTTCAAGACAACCTCCAGAAATAAAAATGCATTAAAATTGATTTAATTTGCAAATCTACCTTCCTGCAACACCAAAAACTGCGTGTTTATGGAAATTAGACAAATTGGCGGTATTTTAGTGATCTGCGTGATACGTGTCAACATTTAACGCAAAAGAAATTAAACATTTGTAAGAACTAATTCAATTTCTCCCATCAAAGCTTCAAAAGTTCAACTTTCATACTCTATTAATAGGAATATTACGATTTTCTAATTTTCACCCGTCATTTTCACCCACCATTAGGTGGCAAAAATATCACCAACAAAACGCAATCGATAAATACAATGAGTAAACATATAGATTTGAAGCTTTAAATCAAAAACAACAACCAAGCAGTGATAAATAACAGCTAAGTGCAGTTCTAATCAGGAAAATTAGAGAATAAGAAGAAAGTGACCAAGAGGAGTTTAAGTAGAAAAAAGGGGCAAATAAAGAAAGCGCCGGCAATTGCCAGCGCATAAATATCTATTTATAGATCGTTTAAACCAAGGACGTCTGTCATGGTATAAAAGCCTGCTGGCTTATCATTTAGCCAAACAGCTGCCTTTATCGCACCATTAGCAAAGGTCATTCTATCCGTTGCTTTATGGGTAATTTCAACGCGCTCACCAATATCAGCAAACATTGCGGTATGCTCGCCAATGATGTCACCGGCACGGATTGTCGCAAAACCAATCTCATCTTTGGTACGCTCGCCCGTAATGCCTTCGCGTGACCATACAGCGACATCGTTTAGCTCATTGCCCATCGCACCAGCGATCGCTTCGCCCATACCAATCGCAGTACCAGAAGGTGCATCGACTTTATGACGGTGGTGAGCCTCTACGATTTCAACATCACAGTAATCGCCCATCACTTTAGCGGCCTTCTCTAACAGCTTAAAAACCAAGTTCACACCAACGCTATAGTTCGGTGCCATTACGATAGCCATCTCTTTTGAAGCCGCATCAATAACCTGCTTCTCTTCTTCAGAGAAACCTGTAGTACCAATAATCAGTTTCTTACCGTGACGTTTACAAAGTTCAATATTCGCTAATGTGCTTACAGGTGCGGTAAAGTCGACGATCACGTCAAACTCTTCGACCGCTTTCGAAAGGTCATCAACTAGAGCCACATCAAAACGACCTTCACCGCATAACTCGCCAACGTCAACACCGACCAAAGATGATTCTGGACGCTCTGAACCAGCACCAACGCTTGCTTCTGAATTATGGTGAGCGGCTTTCACCAAGTTACGACCCATACGGCCAGCTGCTCCTGCAATTGCAATTCTTACCACTGCGAATATCTCCATTGTTTTGGTTACCGTCACTGCTCATCTGTCGCAGCAACGTTCATTCGATTAATATCTTTAAACTAACAACAATCTCAAACTCAGGCTAGCAATTACGAAAACTCTTTTATTACTCGCTCTAAAATTGGCACGTTTGCTTCGGGGAAGGCGTATTGGCTCAATGATTCAAGATCGACCCATTCACCTTGTTGCCCTTCTTTACCATAAGGCTGTTGCTCGAAATCGGTCACAAGGATGAAATCAAACTTAAGTGACTTATCACTGTAATCAAACTCAAGGTGTTCAAACAGAAACTGTTCTGTCACCTTAATACCAATCTCTTCATTAAGTTCACGAGCCATCGCCTGCTCAATGGTTTCACCCACTTCAACCTTACCTCCAGGAAACTCCCAGAAGCCGCCTTTATGCTTGTCGTCTGGGCGCTTAGTGATAAATACCTGCGACTTATCTTGATTGAAGATGATGCCAGCTACAATGTGGATTCTTTTCATATGATGATGTTCCTTAATAAAACGCTTTGCTCACGCAACTCCTCAACAAGTCATCCTCTAGAAGGAGGAGCGACTGAGTTGGGGATCTAATACAACAGCGTGAGCCTAACTATCAAACGAGATTCCCTACTGCGCTCGTTCCTCGCTGTAGGGAATGACGACTTACCTTCTAATTAAAGGTAAGCCATGAAATTCACATACAAAAAGAGCCGCCTAAGCGACTCTTTTTATCAATAAGTTTGTGTGAAGCTAAGCTGTGACGTGGTGAGTGCAAGGAGGAGGCACGGAGCTTACGTTAGTAAGTGAGTACCTCCGACACTGCAATCATCCGTTACAGCAACGATTCACCAGACTTAGTCTATTTTACCGTGACACTGTTTGTACTTCTTACCACTTCCACATGGACATGGTTCGTTACGACCCACTTTACGCTCATCGCGCACTACCGTTTGTGGAGATGCCGCATCAGCTTCATCGTCAGCTAGCTGGTTTTCAGCCGTTGCATGTTGTGCTTGTGCACGACGCGCCGCTTGTTCAGCTTGAGCTTGACGTTGAGCTTCCATCTTTTCAACTTCTTCTTGTTGCTGAACGCGAACTTTAGAAAGGATGGTAACAACGTCTGTTTTCAGTACATCTAGTAGGCCTTCAAACAGTTCAAACGACTCGCGCTTGTACTCTTGTTTCGGGTTCTTCTGAGCATAACCGCGTAAGTGGATACCTTGACGAAGGTGATCCATCGCAGCCAAGTGCTCTTTCCAAAGGCCGTCTAGCGTTTGTAGCATCACAGACTTCTCGAAGTTACGCAGTACTTGAGCACCAACCACTTCTTCTTTCTGTTTGTACGAATCTACTGCCATACCAAGAATGCGTTCACGCAATGCTTCTTCATAAAGCTTGTCGTCTTCGTCTAACCAACCTTGAATGTCAAAGTCTAGATCGAAGTCGTTCTTCAGACGATCTTGCAGACCTGCGATATCCCACATGTCTTCAAGAGACTGAGGAGCGATGTATTCATCAATAACTGACGCCAGTACATCTTCACGGTTGTGTTCGATCATTTCACTGATGTCATCTGAACTCATCAGTTCATCACGTAGCTCATAAACAACCTTACGTTGGTCATTGGCTACATCATCGTACTCAAGAAGCTGCTTACGGATGTCGAAGTTACGACCTTCCACTTTACGTTGTGCTTTTTCAATTGAGCGAGACAGCATCTTAGATTCAATCGCTTCGCCTTCGTCCATACCACTTTGGATAAGACCAGCCATACGATCAGACGTAAAGATACGTAGCAGAGAATCTTCCATTGATAGGTAGAAACGAGAAGAACCCGCATCACCTTGACGACCAGAACGACCACGTAGCTGGTTATCGATACGGCGAGATTCATGACGCTCAGTACCAATAATGTGCAGACCACCTGACTCAAGTACTTTATCGTGAATGATTCTCCAATCAGCTTTGATCTTCTCGATCTGCTCTTTGGTTGGGTTCTCAATCTTCTCAAGTTGTGCCTGCCAGCTACCACCTAGCACGATATCGGTACCACGACCGGCCATGTTAGTTGCGATAGTTACCGCACCAGGCATACCAGCTTGTGCAACGATCTCAGCTTCCATTTCATGAAACTTAGCATTTAGAACGTTGTGCTTAATTTTTGATTTTTTCAATGCGTTAGACAGCAGTTCAGATTTCTCGATAGAAACTGTACCAACCAGTGATGGCTGACCAGCCGCTACACGGTCTTTGATGTCTTCAATGATCGCATTGAACTTGTCTTCTTCAGTACGATAAACCACATCTGGCATATCGTTACGAACCATAGGCTTGTTGGTTGGGATAACCACCGTTTCTAGGCCGTAGATAGACTGGAATTCGAACGCTTCTGTATCAGCAGTACCTGTCATACCTGACAGTTTTTCATACAGACGGAAGAAATTCTGGAATGTGATCGATGCTAATGTTTGGTTTTCATTCTGAATCTTCACACCTTCTTTAGCTTCAACAGCTTGGTGTAAACCTTCAGACCAACGACGACCTGGCATAGTACGACCAGTATGTTCATCAACGATAACCACTTCGCCTTCTTCAGTAACGATGTAGTCGACGTTTTTCTCAAACAATACGTGTGCACGCAGAGCCGCATTTACGTGGTGCAATAGGCTGATATTGGTTGGAGAGTAAAGTGTGTCACCCTCTTCCATCAAGCCGTTTTTGACCATTAGTTCTTCTACAAATTCTTGACCGTTTTCAGTCAGGTGAACCTGTTTTGACTTTTCGTCCATGGTGTAGTGACCTTCACCACGGTACTCTTCTGAATCTTCTTTATCTTGACGCTCTAGAGAAGGAATTAGAGTGTTAATGCGCGTATAAAGGTCAGAACTATCTTCAGCGGGGCCAGAGATAATTAACGGAGTACGAGCTTCATCAATTAAGATTGAGTCAACCTCATCGACTACAGCAAAGAAGCGCTCACGTTGAACTCGGTCTTCAGCACGGAAAGCCATGTTGTCACGAAGGTAATCAAAACCAAACTCGTTGTTTGTTCCGTATAGGATGTCAGCTTGGTACGCTTCTTTTTTCTCTGGCGGAGCCATGTTTGCCACATTCACGCCAACAGTCATGCCAAGGAATTCAAATAATGGGCGGTTTGTTTCCGCATCACGCTTCGCTAGGTAATCGTTCACCGTTATTACGTGAACACCTTTGCTTGGTAGCGCGTTTAGATAAGCTGGTAGGGTTGCGGTAAGTGTCTTACCTTCACCAGTACGCATCTCTGCAATTTGGCCAGCATTTAGAACCATGCCACCAATCATTTGCACGTCAAAGTGACGCATGCCGTAAACACGCTTCGACGCTTCACGTACCGTAGCGAATGCTTCAGGTAGAAGTTGATCTAACGATTCACCTTTATCTAAGCGCTCACGAAACTCAACCGTTTTTGCTTTTAGCTCTTCATCAGAAAGTGCTTCAAACGTTGGTTCGTAGTTATTAATTTCTTTTACAATTTTTCTAAGGCGGCGCAGTGTTCTGTCATTGCGACTGCCAATTACCTTTGTCAGCAGCTTAGTAATCATGTGCTTGGAATCTCTTCGTTCTCAGATCGTCCGCGATCTATTTTAAATGCCGTCAGTCTCTACTAGCTATGAACTAGTCTTCAGTTACTAACCAAGGATACTGAGATAAATCTAGTATCTTTGATATTGTACTTGAGAGTAGAGTTTTCAAGGCTTGAGTTAAAATTAATGCCCTTTAGTGTAAGTAATTTTCACACTAACGACCATTTAGAACACCATTTGTTTGATGTGCTTGGAACTTTTCTTTCTAATTGCTGATGGATTAAGCAGACTGCGGCCCATTGGCCAGCAATTTCCGGAGGTTAACGACACTGTATCTGGAAAATAGATACAAAAAAACCAGGCCGATGACCTGGTTTTTGAAATCTTATATTGTTGTAAACAACAATTACGCTAGAACCATACCCGGTTCTGCGAAAGCAACTGGAGAGCCAGCTTCTTCTTCGAATGTTGCCCATTCCCAAGCTTCTGCGTCAGCAAGAACTGCACGTAAAAGTTGGTTGTTTAGGCCGTGACCTGATTTGTATGCACGGAACTCACCAATAATAGCGTGTCCACACATGTAAAGGTCACCAATCGCATCCAATACTTTATGAGTTACAAACTCATTGTCGAAACGAAGGCCTTCTTCATTAAGAATTCGGTATTCGTCCAGTACGATAGCATTATCAAAGCTACCGCCAAGTACTAGGTTTTGAGACTGAAGGTACTCAATATCGCGCATAAAACCGAAAGTACGAGCACGAGAAATCTGCTTCACAAAACCTTGTGATGAGAAATCAAACAACAAACGTTGCTCATCGGATTCAATTGCAGGGTGGTTAAAGTCGATCTCAAAGTCCATACGGAAGCCGTTAAATGGAACAAACTCTGCCCACTTATCGCCATCTTCAAAACGAATAGGCTTTTTGATTCGAATAAAACGCTTCGCTGCATTCAGTGTTTCTACACCCGCTTGCTGTAGCAAGTATACGAATGGGCTTGCGCTACCATCCATAATTGGAATTTCTGGAGCATCTACTTCAACAATAATGTTGTCGATACCCATTCCGGCTAGAGCTGCGTTAAGGTGCTCCACTGTAGAGATACGTACGCCTTCGTCATTAACAAGAGCGGTACATAGCATAGTGTCACGAACTGATGCTGGATCAGCTGGGAAATCTACAGGTGGATTTACATCTGTACGACGATAAACAATACCTGTATTTGCAGCTGCCGGGCGAAGAGTAAGTGTGACTTTACGACCAGAGTGGAGACCCACACCAGTTGTTTTCACAATTTCTTTCAGAGTACGTTGTCTGATCATCTGCTTGCCTCGTTATCAGTGCTACAAATCACGGTCAGTATTTACCGACCGCGAATTTTACCATTAATTCGACGATAGTCAAATTTTGGGTATTTGTTAATCAGCCTGACGTCGTAAAAATGCTGGGATATCTAAATATCCGCTCTCTTTCTCAGCTTTAGGTGCAGCACTCTGGCTAGCGCCTGTACCTGAAGAAACAGGTGACGTTGTTGGCTGTGGTTTAACTTGAGGTTTTACCTCAGTTTTTTCCTGCAATGGTTGTGCCACTTTCTCTTCCACTTTTGCTGCTGTTTGAACAGCAACTTGAGGTTGAGGCGTTGGCGCTACTTTTGCTTTACCACCAGCAACTAAAGTAATGTCTGGTTTTTTCTCTGTGCCGATACCTGTTGCAACAACAGTTACGCGGATTTCATCCGTCATATCAGGGTCTAGAGAAGTACCAATAACAACCGTTGCGTTATCAGAAGCGAATGCCTTAACTGTATTACCCACAGTTTCGAATTCATCTAAGCGCATATCTAGGCCAGCAGTGATGTTAACAAGAACGCCACGAGCACCAGCTAGGTCGATGTCTTCTAATAATGGGCTAGAAATTGCCGTTTCAGCAGCTTCTTCAGCACGGTCTTCACCTTTTGCGATACCGCTACCCATCATTGCATGACCCATTTCCGACATCACAGTGCGAACATCCGCGAAATCGACGTTGATCATACCAGGGCGAGTAATTAGCTCAGCGATACCTTGTACAGCGTTTTTAAGTACATCATTTGCACTTGCGAAAGCTTCTAGCAGTGTTACGCCACGGCCAAGTACTTTAAGTAGCTTTTCATTTGGAATCGTAATTAAAGAATCCACATGTTTAGAAAGCTCTTCGATACCTTGCTCAGCAAACGCTAAACGCTTTTTGCCTTCAAAGCTAAATGGCTTAGTTACAACAGCAACCGTTAGCACACCCAACTCTTTCGCAACTTCAGCAATCACTGGAGCAGCACCAGTACCTGTACCACCGCCCATACCAGCTGCGATAAATACCATATCGGCGCCAGTTAGAACTTCTTTAATTCTTTCTCGATCTTCGAGAGCTGCATCACGGCCTACTTGTGGGTTTGCACCAGCGCCCAAGCCTTTAGTGATATCACCACCAATCTGGATCACGCTGCTCACGCTTGTTTTACGAAGAGCTTGAGCATCAGTGTTAACACTGATGAATTCCACGCCTTCAATTGACTCACGTACCATGTGCTCAACAGCGTTACCGCCACCGCCACCAACTCCAACGACTTTAATTACTGCATCGTCAGACATTTCCATCATCGGTTCAAACATGTGTTATCTCCGTTTTTTCCTGCAACTCAGGTTAAAACTCTTTTTGTATCCAATTACGCAATTTACCAAATAAACCTGACATAGAAGGTGCTGAACGCTTAGGTTCGCTGTAATCACCCTCATCACTTATCTGACAATCTCTTGCGTAATGAAGTAAACCAACCGCCGTAGAATGATACGGCTCTTTAACATAGTCAGTTAAGCCACTAACTTCTAACGGCTTACCAACTCGAACTTGATTGCGGAAAACACGTTCCGCACACTCTACCAATCCGTCAATTTGTGCCGCTCCACCAGTGAGAACGACGCCAGCTGCAAGGTGGTGCTTAATACCCTCATCTCGTAGCTGCAATTGAACCGTATCAATAGTTTGGTTAACGAGACCCATAAGTTCAGTGTAACGTGGTTCAATCACTTCCGACAAAGTTTGTCTTTGCAAACTTCTCGATGGACGGCCACCTACACTAGGGACGTTAACAGAATCATCCTTGCTTACGAGCTCACTCAGAGCGCAACCATGGTTTACTTTTATCTCTTCAGCATCGCTCACTGGCGTGCCAAAAGCGAAGGCAATATCACTGGTTACTGCATTTCCTGCGTAGGAAAAGACTTCTGTGTGTCGCAGTGCGCCGCCAGTCCAAATGGAAATATCCATCGTACCGGCACCAATATCAACAACACATACTCCGAGCTCTCTCTCGTCGTCAGTAATTACCGCATTACTTGAGGCAAGTCCTGAAAACACGATTTGTTCTACAGTGAGACCACATCGTTCAACAGCTTTAATAATGTTTCTCGCCATGTCGCTATGGCAAGAAATTAGATGAACACTGACTTCCATTCGAACACCAGATAAACCAAGTGGATTCTTAATGCTTTCTTGGTAGTCGATGGTAAATTCTTGTGGAATCACGTGCAGAATTCTCTGCTCATCACCTATTTTAATCGATTTCGCGGTATGGATCGCTCGATCCATATCGTCTTGAGACACTTCTTCATCTGAAATAGTGCCCATGCCTTTTTCAATTCGGCTTGCGATATGCTTACCGGACAGCGAAATAAATACATTGCTGATTTGGCATTCAGCCATCAACTCTGCTTGATCAATCGCTCGCTGAACCGACTTCACTACCGACTCTAGGTCGTTTACACCACCTTTATCCATACCTCTGGATGGGCTTTGCCCTGAACCAATGATATTGATTTGACCATCAGGCAGTATTTCACCAACTAGAGCTGATATGGTCGCAGTGCCTATATCAAGACCAACGATTATGTTGTCATCTGCGGTCTTAGTCATTTCTGCTCTCTTCTAACTCTTGCTCTGGAAACCAGCCTACAGCGGCTCCCGTATCATACCTGAGGTCGATGTAGCTCACTTGATTCGCTTTACTTCCTAATTCGTTATAAAGCGAAATAAAGCGTTCAACACGCTCATCTAAAGAATCTTTACCTAGTTCTAAACGGATACCGTTATCTAGGATTATTTGCCAAGCGCGACGTTCATTAAGAACGAGTGAGGTAACGGTTAATCCTAGACTGTTAATCAAAGGAGTAATCTGTCGCCATTTTGCTATCACTTCTTGGCTGGTCCCTTCCGGGCCGTAAAGCTTAACTCTATCACCCTTTAACAGGCCGATATCGCCATTAAACACTTGACCGTTTTCGTTCAGCAGCATGTTGCCATTCCAGATTGCTGCCGCTTGGTATTCAGTCAAAAATACTTTTATTGTGTCTGGCCACTGTTTACGAATCGAGACAACAGATACCCAAGGTAACGCCTCTAAACTGTCTTGTAACACCCCAATATCTTGCGACATGAAGGTGCCAATATGTTCTAACTCGCCAAAAGCATGCTGAACATCACCAGCCGTTACATAAGTTAAGTCGCCTTGAAGTACTATTTTGGAAAGAGGCAATCGCTGATCGTCCCACATCCAAGTCAGTGTGGTATAGAAAAGAAACCCAATGAATAGCAATACCACGACTAAAAAAGACCCGCCTAAGGCGTGTTTCTTGAGCGATGGTAAACTGAATAGGTGGCGGTTTTCGCTAAAAGTACTTTCTACCAAAGCCCGCATTCCCTGTCGTTGGTTCGCAATTCTATTCCCTATCTTCGTAATAGAGGTAAAAGCACTTACTTTAACCTATGAATTATACTGAGCAAAATCAAACTATCAAACGTTGATAATAAGATTTTTGGTCAATTTTAGGTCAATCGCAAGAAGTGAGTGATTGACCACAGTCTGTAGACAGTATTCTGCTACGCGTTCTGCATATTATTAATGTCTAACTGTAACGATTCGAGTTGCTTAGCAACACGACCAACATCACCTGCACCCTGCGTTAAAACAAGGTCACCGCCTTGAATGACGTTGGCTAGAACCGATGGTAGCGTGTTGATATCAGCAACGAAGATCGGATCAATCTTACCACGCCCACGAATAGTTCGGCTTAACGAGCGTCCGTCAGCCCCTGCAATCGGTTTCTCACCTGCTGAGTACACATCTAATAAGATTAGAACATCAACCTGCTCAAGAACGTTAGCAAAGTCATCATACAGATCACGAGTTCGGCTGTAGCGGTGTGGTTGGAAAATCATCACAAGACGTTTGTCTGTCCAGCCACTACGGGCAGCTTGAATCGTTACATCGACTTCGGTTGGGTGATGACCGTAATCATCAACCAACATTGCAATACCTTTACCCGTTTCGTACTCACCAAGGTGATCGAAACGACGGCCAGTGCCTTCCGTTCCCGCCATTGCTTTTAGAATCGCTTCGTCGCTGATGTCGTCTTCAGTCGCAACCGCAATCGCCGCTGAAGCGTTCAGTGCGTTATGGCGACCTGGAATGTTCAACGTAATACCTAGGTTCGCTTTGCCTTCACGTACCACAGTGAACTTGCCTTGTTGGCCTTCTTGTACGTAGTTTTCAATACGGATATCCGCATCTTCTGAGAAGCCGTAGGTAATCACTTGACGACTAACCTGAGGAATAAGCTCACGCACTACCGGATCATCAACACACATCACCGCCTGACCGTAGAATGGCAGGTTGTGTAAGAAATCAATGAACGTCTGCTTTAGCGTTTCAAAATCGCCGCCGTAGGTATCCATATGATCCGCTTCAATGTTAGTAACGATACTAACCATTGGTTGCAGATGTAAGAATGACGCATCACTTTCATCGGCTTCAGCGATAAGAATACGACTCGAGCCTAGACGAGCATTCGTGCCCACACTCTTCACCAAACCACCATTTACGAAGGTTGGATCTAAACCCGCTTCCGAGTAAATCTGTGTCACTAGCGCAGTTGTCGTGGTTTTACCGTGCGTACCTGCCACAGCAATGCCATGACGAAAACGCATCAGCTCAGCCAGCATTTCAGCACGACGAACGATAGGTGTGCGCGCTTCACGAGCGGCAATAATTTCTGGGTTTTCTTCGTTGATAGCGGTTGAAACCACTACCACACTTGCGTCGGCAACGTTACTTGCTTGGTGACCGATATAAACGGTCGCACCCTTGCTAACTAAACGAGCGGTCACTGGATTTTGAGCAATGTCAGAACCTGTAATCTGGTAGCCTTCATTAAGCAAGACTTCAGCAATCCCGCTCATTCCTGCGCCACCAATACCAATGAAGTGGATAGATTTAACACGGCGCATCTCTGGCACCATTGCACGGATTTGCGCTAAGTCTTGGGTATGTTCAATCGTCATCAATTCAATCTCATTATTTTGCTAAAGCTTTAATCGCTTCAGCGACGGTCACATCCGCATCAAGCTTGGCTGCTTGACGAGCTTTTGTTGCCATCATTTTTAATTCATTTCTATCAAGCTGAGCGATAGTATTCGCTAGCTTATCAGCCGTCAGTTGAGGCTGTTCAATCATTAACGCCGCGCCACATTCAACGAGGTGATCGGCATTCAGCGCTTGCTGTCTGTCTTTGTGCATAAACGGAACGAAAATAGAACCTACACCAGCAGCAGAAACTTCAGATACGGTTAATGCACCTGAGCGACACACTAATAGATCTGCCCACTCATAAGCTTGCGCCACATCATCAATAAATTCAGTCACTTGAACATTATCTACAGAATGTGATTTGTATTGTTCAATCACTTGCTGTTGATTGTTCTTACCGGCTTGATGCACCACAGTAAAACCTTCACCAAGTTGAGCCATGGTAACGGGCAAGGTATCGTTCAGGATCTTAGCGCCCTGACTGCCACCCATCACAAGGATACGAATATCGCCGTCACGCTCTGCCATGCGTTGCTCGGGTTCAGCTAAGGCAACAACATCTTCACGTACTGGGTTACCCACCACCTGTGCAGTAGGAAACGCGCCTGGGAAAGCTTGGAAGACTTTTTTAGCAATTTTAGAGAGCCATTGGTTGGTTAAACCTGCCACTGCATTTTGTTCATGTAGAACCACAGGAATACCGGATAACCATGCCGCGATGCCACCGGGACCACTCACGTAACCACCCATTCCAAGTACAACATCTGGTTGCCATGCTTTGATGTGCTGTCTTGCTTGAAGTATGGCATTAATAATCTGGAAAGGCGCTTTAATTAGCTTGCTAATGCCTTGACCACGCAGGCCTTTCACCTTAATGAAGTCGATCTCAATACCATGCTTTGGCACCAGATCCGCTTCCATTCGGTCCGCAGTTCCTAACCAGCGAATTTCCCAACCTTGTTGCTGAAGCTTTTTAGCCACGGCTAAGCCAGGGAAAACGTGACCGCCAGTACCACCAGCCATCACTAAAAGTTTTTTGTTTTTTTTCATCGCGTTAGATTCTTATTCTACTAATTCGTTTTGATTGTCGGCTTGTTTTTTTTGTTGTATTCGGCACTCGTGATCGATACGTAGCAGCATCGAAACCGCCACCGACATCACAATCAAACTTGACCCGCCGTAACTGATCAATGGCAATGTCAGACCTTTGGTTGGAACGATTCCTGACGCCGCGCCCACGTTAACAAGCGTTTGAAAAGCAAACCAAATACCAATACCAAAGGCAAGGTAGCCACTGAATAACTGGTCGTTTTCGAAGGCTTTCTTACCAATTAGAATAGCTTTAAGCACCAGACTAAAAATAAGGATAAGCACTAGAGTCACGCCAACAAAGCCCAACTCTTCAGCCAATACAGCAAACACAAAATCGGTATGTGCTTCTGGTAAATATTCTAACTTCTGAACCGAGTTACCAAGACCTTGTCCCATCCAATCACCACGGCCAAATGCCATCAATGACTGAGTTAACTGGTAGCCACTGCCAAACGGGTCATTCCAAGGTTCCCAGAATGAGGTCACACGTCGAACACGGTAGGGTTCAATAACAATCAAGCCGACGACCGCAGCAATACCCGCCACCATTAAGGCAATAAACTGTGAAAGCTTGGCGCCCGCGATAAATAGCATGCCAAATAAGGTAACCAGCATTACAACAACGGTACCTAAATCGGGTTGGCCAAGGAGTAATACTGCAAAGGCACCAAACACCATAATTGGCTTACCAAAACCACCGAAGAAGGTTTTCCTCACTTCGTCTTGTTTACGAACTAAATAACCCGCCATAAAGATAAACAGCGATAGTTTAGCGACTTCGGCCGGTTGTAAGTTAAACAACCCAAGCGGAATCCAGCGCGATGCACCGTTCACCGACTTACCGACAGCCAATACCACGACCAGTAAAAAGAAGGATAAACCCAGTAGATACATGCTGTATTGAAACCAACGCTTCATTGGAATTTGCAATATGACGCTGGATACGATTAACGCTAACACCAAGAAAATGGCGTGACGGAACATAAAGTGAAACGGCTGATCGGTTAAACGAGCACTGATTGGGAACGAAGCCGACGTTACCATTACCAAGCCCGTCAGCATCAGTCCAAGAGCAATCCATACCAACTGACGATCGTAGAGCGCCTCTGGTGTGGCACGGTTAAGCCATTGCCAAATAGATTGATTAATCTCTTTCACTCTTTGCACTGAATGTTAGTCCTTCAACACGTTAGGCATACTCATGAGCAAGTTCAGTGAACGCATCACCTCTCGCCATGAAGTTATTAAATTGATCGAAGCTTGCACATGCAGGAGACAACATCACCATGTCACCCGACACCAATTGTGCAGAGATACTCTCGATGATGTCACGCATGGTATCAAACGTCTTAGCCGATGGATGTAATGGCATAAATTGCGCAGCATCTTCACCGAAGCAACACAGTTGTACGCGGTCTAGTTGCGCCAACACGGGTTTAAGCTCGCTAAAGTCAGCACCTTTGCCCACACCTCCGACTAAGAGATACAAAGTACCTTGGTATTCTAATCCCGACAAAGCCGCTAATGTACTGGCTACGTTGGTCGCTTTCGAGTCGTTAACCCATTTGATTTCGCGTTTGTCAGCCACTACTTGGCAGCGATGCGTTAAACCGTTGTAGGCTTTCAGAGCTTCAAGGCTTTTGCTGTAATCAATACCAACTTGCTTCAATAATGCTAACGAGACTAACGCATTCGCCACGTTATGACGTCCAACCAATGTTAAATCTTGAGTAGCAAGTACTGACTTACCATTATCCACTAGCCATTCGGTGCCATCGACCATTGATACACCAAACTCTTGGTCATCAAGTCCAAATGTCACCAATGACATCGTATGGTCAGGATAAGTCTCTTTGTCTTCGCGGTTTACAATCGCGTACTGAGCATTATTAAAAATTCTTAATTTAGCGTCACGGTAGTCGGCCATGCCTTGATAGCGATCCATATGATCTTCTGACAGGTTCAAAAAGGCCGCCGCTGCAAGATTTAGACTGGATGTTGTCTCTAGCTGAAAGCTCGAAAGCTCAAGGACATACAAATCAGCATCAAGCTCAAGAAGGTCTAAGGCAGGAATACCGATGTTGCCACCAACACCTACGTTAAGACCGGCAGCCTTAGCAAGCACACCCGTTAGATCGGTCACCGTACTTTTGCCATTAGAACCTGTTATTGCCACGACGGGTTTGTCTACCGCCCAACCAAACAGTTCAATATCGCCAACAACCGAAGTTCCCGCTTGAATAACATCTTGTATTTCAGGGGTCGCTAAGGCGATACCTGGGTTAGCAACCACTAAATCAGCTTCCGCTAACCATTGGCTATTCCAACTTCCAGAATGCAGTTCTACCGATTCAGGCAAAGATTCTCGGCCTGGTGGTAGTTCTCGTGTATCAATCACTCTCACATGAGTGTGAGGCTGATATTTTACGAGATGTTTAACGACAGAGAGCCCGGTAATACCGAGCCCCACAACCACTACATTTTGAATATTTTGCCAACGTTCCATTTAAACAAGATGCTCTTAATAGTTTTAAAGAGCCTCTCATTAAGAGGCTCACATAGGATTAACGAACTTTCAGCGTTGCTAGGCCAACCAGTACTAATACCATTGAGATGATCCAAAAACGCACGATTACACGCGGTTCTGGCCAACCTTTCAGTTCATAGTGGTGGTGAATCGGTGCCATGCGGAAAATACGCTGACCACGCAATTTGTAAGAGCCCACCTGCAGAATCACTGACAGAGTCTCCATTACAAACACACCGCCCATAATAACCAGTACCAACTCTTGGCGAACTAACACAGCAATCACACCCAATGCACCGCCAAGTGCTAGCGAACCAACATCACCCATGAATACTTGTGCTGGGTAGGTGTTGAACCATAGGAAACCAAGTCCGGCACCCACGATAGCGGTACAAACCACAACCAGCTCAGAGGTGTATGGAATGTATGGAATGTGTAGATATGCCGCGAAGTTAACGTTACCTGTCGCCCAAGCAATCACAGCAAAACCAGCCGCAACCATAACCGTAGGCATAATGGCCAAACCATCTAGGCCGTCTGTTAGGTTCACCGCGTTACTGGTACCCACAATAACAAAGTAAGTTAGTACGATATACAGTAAACCAAGTTGTGGCATCACATCTTTAAAGAAAGGAACAACCAATTGAGTTGCTGCAGTATCGTGCCCGTGAGCATACAGAGCAAACGCCACAACCAATGCAATAGCCGATTGCCAGAAATACTTCCAACGCGCAATCAAACCATCAGTGTTCTTACGAACGACTTTACGGTAGTCATCAACAAAGCCAACCGCGCCATAACCTGCAAGTACAACTAATACAGCCCAAACATAAGGATTAGAGAGATCAGCCCACATCAATACCGTAATAATGATCGCAGCCAGGATCATCACACCGCCCATGGTTGGCGTTCCACGTTTGCTGAAATGAGATTCAGGGCCGTCATTACGAACAACTTGGCCAATTTGTAGCATTTGCAGACGCTCAATTAAACGAGGTCCCATCCACAGCGACAGACATAAAGCCGTCAAAATACTCGCGATTGCTCGAAACGATAGGTATTCGAACAAACGGAAAAAAGAAAAGTATGGCTGTAGTAGCTCTGCAAGCCAAATTATCATGAAAAGTTCTCCTTTAAAGCAGCGGCTATTTTACTCATCCCTGCACTGTTTGCGCCTTTCACCAACAAGGTGTGTGACGCGTTATTCGGCAAGCATAAGTGCTGCTCTATGTGTGCGATCATCGCTTGATGCGTTGCGAAGTGGGTGCCATTACAGACCTCACTAATCACCTTGGTATCATCACCGTAAGTGAGTACATGCTCAAAAGCGAATGGGGCAGCATATTCACCGACTTGACGGTGAAGTGCAAGACTTTCGTCGCCTAATTCAGCCATATTGCCTAAAATCAACCAACGTTGACCTTTAAAGCTCGACAGCAGTTTAGCTGCCGCCTTCATTGCAGGCACGCTAGCGTTATAACTGTCATCTATCAGCTTGATATTCTGACTTAATTGTTGAACCTCAACTCGTCCTTTGACCGAGATAAGGTTCGCTAAACCACTTTTTATTTCATCAAGCGTTGCACCAAATTGAATGCTCAACGCTGCAGCCGCCAACGCGTTCGCCACGTTTTGCTGACCAATAATACCAAGTTCAACAGCCGTAGCACCTAATGGCGTTTGCATATCAAAGCAAGCTTCGCCTTGGTCGTTGATTTCGATATTTTCAGCAAAATAATCGGCTTCATGGTTACTTTCAGAAAAAGTCAGTACCGTTTTATCCGCGAGTACTTCATTCCAAAAGCCCCCACCGTTGCTCTCTAAATTAACAATAGCAGTATCACCGGCAGCAAGCCCCTGAAAGATTTCACCTTTCGCTTGTTTCACGCCATCGATAGAACCAAAGCCTTCTAAGTGAGCCGCGGCCACATTATTCACCAAGGCAACTTGTGGTTTGACTAGCTGCGTGGTGTAGGCGATTTCACCAATATGATTAGCGCCTAATTCGATCACCGCATAGTCATCGCTTAGTTCACTGCGTAACAAAGTCAAAGGCACACCAATATCATTATTGAAGTTACCTGCCGTAAACAGCACCTTGCCACGCTGTTGTAGAATACTTGCCACCATCTCTTTGACGGTCGTTTTGCCACAGCTGCCTGTAATCGCCATGGTTGGAACATTACATTGCTCATGGATCCAAGCACTTAGCTGACCTAAAGCAAGTTTAGTGTCTTCAACAACAACTTGAGTAATATTTAGGTCAAGTTTTCGTTCGACTAACAACGCGCTCGCGTTTGCCTCAACGGCTTGATGGCAAAAGTCATGCGCATCAAAGCGCTCTCCAACGATAGCGACAAACAATGCGCCTTCTTCAACGGTACGAGTATCCGTTGAAACTGCATTGATTACGGTATTGTTCGAGTTTCCTGCCTCAATCAGCTCGCCATTAACAGCAAAACAAATCTGCTCGAGTGATACATCAATCATTATGAAATACCTAAAAGTTGTAGCGCAGACTCTCGGTCTGAATAATGTACCGTTTTGTCTTTCAATACTTGGTAATCCTCATGACCTTTACCTGCCAGAAGAATAATGTCATTGCTGCCAGCCTGCTCTAGAGCAAACTTAAGGGCTTGATAGCGATCGTGTTCCACAAATGCAGCTTCAGGTTCACTTAAGCCAGCCAGCATATCTTTAACAATCAACGCAGGGTCTTCACTGCGAGGGTTGTCATCTGAAATAATGCTTTTATCGGCGAACTGCTCTGCGGTTGCTGCCATCATTGGGCGTTTACCGGTGTCGCGATCACCACCACAGCCGAAGATTGCCCACAATTGTCCAGAGCAATGCACGCGCAGTGCTGCCAATGCTTTCTCTAACGCATCGGGCGTATGAGCGTAATCGACAACCACTTTTGCTTTGTTCGGAGTTTGGAAAAGCTCCATACGACCAATAACAGGCTGAAGCTGAGACGCGCTGTCGACCAAGGTTTGTTTGTCTATACCCAACGAAAGCAAAGTCGCAAAAGCAACCAGTACATTTGATGCGTTGAACTGACCAATCAGTGGAACAGAAAGCTTCCCTTGTCCCCAACTACCATCGAAAGACAGCTGAATACCAGTTTCTGCATAAGCGACATCAGATGCCCATACCGATTGTTGATAGCCCGTTAGCGGTGACAGTGAAACGGCTATGGCATTGGATAAATCTGACACCCAAGCTTTACCCACTTCGTCATCCACATTAATGACTGCGTGCTTGCATTTATGTTGAGTAAACAGGCTCTTCTTAGCCAATGCGTACTCTTCCATCGTGCCATGATAATCAAGATGATCACGACTCAAGTTAGTAAATACACCAACCTCAAAGTCCAACGCTTTTACCCGACCTTGCACCAAACCATGAGAAGAGATTTCCATTGCGGTATAAACCGCCTTATCTGCTGCTAACTCACTCAGTGTGCGCTGTATTTCAATAGCACTCCCCGTGGTGTTAGCAGCGGTTTTTAGATTATCTAAGAAACCATTACCTGTTGTACCCATTACCGCGGAACGTTGACCGACGAGATCAAGCCATTGAGCAATCAACTGGGTGATGGTGGTTTTGCCATTGGTGCCAGTGACACCGACCAATGTGGTCGCTTGAGAAGAATAAACACGGCCAGCTAATTCAGAGAGTATCAAGTTTAAGTCTGAAACATAAACCACAGGAACCGAGTTTAGCTTCTCAACCAAGCCGTGAGCTTTGTCATCGCCAGCTTGTGCAATGACGGCTTTCGCGCCTTGAGCGACCGCTTTATCTATAAACTGACGACCATCGACAGCATGCCCAACTACGGCAACAAAAATATCACCGTCCTTGATGGCACGACTATCCAACTCCAATTGCTCAACAGCAATCGACTCCAACTCAGGAGAACGAAAGTCTCCCCAAGGAGAAAGTAAAGATGACAGCGTGAGGCTATTACTCATATTGAATCCTGATTAGCTCTATTCTTGAAACTTGTTTTCATCAGCAGGGACGTTCAGTATTTGCAGTGCACCCTTCATGATTTCAGAAAAAACCGGGGCTGCGACTGAACCGCCATAGTAAAGGTCACCTTGAGGTTCATTAACCACAACAACCAACGCGACTCTTGGGTCACTGACTGGAGCAAAGCCTGCGGTCACCGCGATGTATTCATCACTGTAGCCGCCAGCTTCAGCCTTACGAGAGGTACCCGTTTTTGCTGCAACTCGGTAACCCGGAACAGCAGCTCTTGTTGCTGTGCCGCCTTTTTGAGTGACCCCTTCAAGCATTTTCAGAACCAGTTCCGCGTTCTCGCGCTTGATGATTTGCTTAGAAAAATCTTGGTCGTTACTCTTAATAATATGAATCGGTTCATACATGCCTTTGTTGGCTAACGTTGCATAAGCATGTGCCAACTGCATAGGCGTAACAGACAAGCCATAACCGAACGCTAAGGTCGCTATTTCAAACTTTGACCAACGACGGCGATTCGGGAAAATACCGCTCGTCTCACCAACTAAATTGAGCCCAGACATCTCGCCTAGGCCAACTGAACTGTACATACCAAGCAAAGCTTCAAGTGGCATGTTAAGCGCCAGTTTTGCAACGCCGATATTACTCGACTTCTTGAGGATCAGCGCTAAGTCAGCCTTACCGACTTTAGAAGAATCTCGTACGCGACTACCACCGATCTGCATAATGCCATTGCCAGTATCAATAATGATATCTGGGTCTGCAGTGCCGTTCTCCAACGCCGCCAAAACCACAAAAGGTTTCACGGTAGAGCCCGGCTCCATGGCATCGGTCAGTACGCGGTTACGCATCTTAAAGCTTTGTAAATCAGCACGGTTGTTCGGATTATAAGAAGGGGCATTAACCATGGCTAACACAGCACCCGTTTTTACATCGAGTAGTACCGCAGAGCCTGAAGTCGCCTTGTGATCAGCCACGGCTTGCTTGATAGCGCGATAGGCAATGGCTTGTAATCGTTGATCGATCGTTAATTCGAGTGGTTTGCCTTCTTCACGCTCTTCTAAAGCAATGTTTTCAACAACACGTCCATAGCGATCTTTACGAATAGTCCGTTTACCCGCCTCGCCCGTGAGCCATTTGTCATAGCTACGTTCAACGCCTTCCAAACCATGCCCGTCAATACCGGTCACACCGATAAGGTGCGCGCTGACTTCACCTGCCGGGTAGTAACGTCGAGATTCCGCTTTAAGGCCAACACCCACCAGCTTTAGTTCACGAATATACTTAGCCATCGCAGGGCTAACTTGTCTTTGCAGGTAAACAAATCGACGGGATTTGTTGCTAGAGATTTTATCGATCATCGATTGGCGTTTCAGGCCAAGTACGTCGGCTAACGCATACCAACGATCAATCTGGGCCATACCATTTTTATCGAAAATCGTTTTTGGATCGGCCCATACCGCTTCAACTGGAACACTCACAGCAAGCGGTTCGCCATTACGATCTGAAATAATACCGCGGGCGGAAGGAATTGCCTTAACACGTACCGAGCGAAGGTCGCCCTGACGAATTAAGTTATCTGGTTCAATAATTTGAATATAGGCGACACGGCCTACGAGTGCAGCAAAGGCAAGAAACACGAAAGCAATCAAGACGTTGAAACGCCACTTAATAAGAATTGGATCCGAATCCTTTTCGCTCTTCACACGCTCTTTCGTTGATTTATTAACGGTTTTCGCGGGTGCTTTTTCCTTTTTACCGGTCATTTCAGTGTGATCACTACTTCTTTGTCAGAGTCTGGACGTTTCATGTCTAGCTCTCGTTTTGCCGATGCTTGAACGCGACTATGTTCAGCCAGAGCCGTCTCTTCAAGCATTAAATTTCGCCACTCATCATCAAGCTGTTCTCGTTCCACTAATGCTGTGTCTTTTTGGGTAATAGCCTGACGTGACATATGTGTCGTAAGAACGACCCCCATCGCACTCGCGAAGATACAGATAAGAAGCACCAGTGGGACTTTACCCACGGAGATCAAATCAAAAAATATTATCTTGGCTAAGTTTGGCTTGGAGGTCTTCATTGACTATAGCTTTTCTGCGATTCGTAGTACTGAACTGCGCGAACGAGTATTCTCATCCACTTCATCTTTAGAAGGCTTGATCGCTTTACCAATTGGTTTTAGATCGGCACTGCCTAACGCTTTAATTTGGTCTTCTGTTAGCGGTAAACCGTGAGGAACTTGTGGTCCTTGGCTCTCTTTACGAATAAAGCGCTTCACCATGCGGTCTTCAAGAGAGTGGAAGCTGATAACAGAGATACGACCTTGAGGAGCAAGAATGCTTGCTGCGCCTTTCAGTGCGGTATCGATCTCTTCAAGTTCACTGTTGATATAGATACGAAACGCTTGGAATGCACGTGTCGCTGGGTGCTTTTTCTCTTTAAAGCTCTTTGGAGCTACGTCTGAGATAAGCTTAGCCAGTTGGCCAGTGCGCGTTAACGGTTCGTTCTCTTCGTTTTCTTGATAAGCAATGATGCCTTTCGCAATACGGCGAGCATGTTTGTCTTCACCAAACTCACGAATAACCCAAGTGATATCATCAAGATCCGCTTCAACTAACCACTGAGAAACAGGAATACCCGTTGTTGGGTCCATACGCATGTCCAACGGGCCATCTTTCATGAAGCTAAAACCACGTTCAGCATCATCCAACTGCGGTGAAGAAACACCTAGATCCAGTAAAACGCCATCCACTTGACCGACTAAGTCATAACGCTCTGCATATTCAGCCATACCAGAGAATGGGCCATGGATAATTGTAAAACGGGGATCATCAATCTTCTGAGCTTCAGCAATCGCTTGTGGATCGCGGTCGATACTAAAGAGGCGTCCATTCTCGCCCAGTTTAGACAGGATTGTACGGCTGTGACCACCACGGCCAAAAGTACCATCGATGTAGGTACCGTCAGGTTTGATCGCAAGTCCGTCAATAGATTCGTTAAGCAATACTGAAATATGTTTGAATGCTTCTGTCATAGTCTTCTCAGTGAGTGGATTGAGCCGTTAGTTAGGCAATAATTTGTTCTATTAACGTTTTAGTGTACTGATTTCACGCCGTATCTCCACCATATTGTGTATAGGCTTTGGGAATTTTTGACCCAAGCTTATATCAGGGTGAAGGATTCTAAGGAAATCTAAATAATTTACGTCAATATAAAGCAAAAAACCCATCACTACTGTTAAGTAATGATGGGTTCTTTATATAGGTGGAGTTGACACATACGCCGGGTTCTGTTCCGCTTGCGCGGCGGTAACCATTCGTCTAGGCCTGCAATCGCTCACAGGCTCAAGCAATCTACCCGCCCCCATACGCGAGCAGCGCAATGCGAGGGCCTATTTGATCTTGCTCCGGGTGGAGTTTACCTTGCTACGAACTGTTGCCAGCCGCACGGTGCGCTCTTACCGCACCCTTTCAGCCTTACCTGTGCCTCTTCCGAAGAAATGAGGCCATCGGCGGTCTTCTCTCTGCTGCACTTGTCGTGGGCTCGCGCCCCCCAGACGTTATCTGGCACCCTGCTCTATGGAGCCCGGACGTTCCTCCCCTCTACCAGTCTCCCGAAGGACTTCAACGTCAGTTTCCCGAAGGACCTCAACGTCAGTCTCCCGAAGGACATCAGCAAAGCAGCGATTACCCGTTCAACTCCGAGGGCGGATTGTATAGAGATTAGTGTGCAGTGTCTAGCGAGATCACAAATATGCTTCAAACCATTAAGCAAGTGCACGAATTTCACACAATCCAGGCTCAAAAAAAGGAGCGACGGTATTACCCTCACTCCTCACAAGCTTTTCAATACAAGTTAGCTACTCTATAAAGCGACCTCTAGTTGTCTAGATGCTCTAAGCCCCATTTGTATAAAGCGTTCTTTTTTAGGTTGTAGATTTCTGCTGTCATCGCTGCTGCTTTTTTAAGGGGCAGCTCTTTGGTTAGAATACCCAGCGTGCGAGTTGCTTCGTCTGGCAGCTCTGTGCTCGCTTCTTCACGATGACCATGAATCAGCAGCACCATCTCACCGCGCTTACGGTTCGAATCTTCTTCAATCCACTCAATAAGCTCACCGAGTGGCAACCCTTGAATGGTTTCGAATGTCTTAGTCAGCTCTCGCGCCAACACAACTTCACGGTCAGGGCCTAAGATCTCTAGCATGTCTTGTAGAGAATCAGTAATACGGTGCGGAGATTCGTAGAAGATACACGTGCGTTCTGCTTTTGCGATCTCTAAGAACTTGTCTTTACGACCTTTGCTCTTTGGCGGTAAGAAGCCTTCAAAGCTGAAACGATCAGACGGCAAACCAGACGCACTAAGTGCGGTAATCACAGCACAAGCACCAGGAAGTGGCACAACTCTCACACCCGCTTGACGACATTGTGATACAAGATGGTAACCTGGGTCACTGATTAAAGGAGTACCCGCATCAGAGACTAATGCGATAGACTGACCTTCTAATAACCTTTCAACTAGAACTTGCGCTTTAGTTTGTTCATTATGATCATGTAAAGCGAACGTTCTGGTGGATATATTGAAGTGAGCAAGCAGCTTACCCGTGTGGCGTGTGTCTTCGGCTGCAATAACATCGACACTTGATAAAATTTCAATTGCTCTTTGAGTGATATCTCCCAAATTTCCGATTGGGGTTGGCACAATATAGAGAGTTGGGCTCTCTGTGAGCAAGGTTTTGTTATCTGTCATTTGTTTACCATCACTTCAACGATTAATATAGATACAAATTGATACGGAATTTAAAGAACTCATGGCAACGATGAACCATAAGAGACTCAGTGTACCACGCTTACTCACTCCAATTGCATTAGCAATTACGTTGGCGGCTTGTTCTTCAGGCCCTCAAGCACCAACGCGTGTTGATATTACACTAGATCCAGCGCAATCAACTGAAAGTTACATGATGCAAGCGGATAGCAGTAAAGGAAGCCTGCAAAACGATTGGCTAATCATGGCACTGAAAGCCTCTGTGCCGGCCGGCAAAACCGATCAAGCGACTTTGCTGATCAAACGGTTAGCAAAGCAAGAGCTTAGCGAAGTGCAACAAGCCGAATGGCAACTGGCTCGCGCGCAGTTATTAGTAAATAACTCACAACCAGATCAAGCCTATAGCCAACTGAATTTCCAGCCGTGGTGGAAACTGCCTAACGAGCAATGGAAAGATTATCACGAGCTACGCGCTAACATTTCTGAGATGAAGAAAGAGTATTTCGAAGCGAGCCGTGAGTTAGTGCTTTATTCAGAATACGCAGATACTGATGAAGAAATCCAGCAGCAAACGGCTGACCGTATTTGGCAGAATCTGAACAGCTATTCTCAATATGAGATTCTAGAGCTTAAAACATCTCCTACCGAAGACGTTTTAGCGGGCTGGTTACAGCTGTCTATATACATGAAGACGCTCAACTCAAATCTTCCAGACCTACAGAAGACACTGTCTGACTGGTTAGCTGAGAACTCTCGTCACCCAGCAGCGCTTTATACGCCTCAAGCGATCACCGACATATTAGCGTTAGAAATCAGCAAACCGACCAGCACCGCGCTATTACTACCTTTAACAGGTAAGTACGGCAAGCAAGCACAGCTCGTTCGTGACGGTTTTATCTTTGCAATGATGAATGATAAAGAGCGCGAAGAAGATGCAACGCTGACTGTTATGGATACCAACGTACAAAGTGCCGCTGAAATTAAAGCAACACTGGAAGAAAACAACGTTGATTTCATTGTTGGTCCATTGATTAAGAGCAACATCACCAAGCTTCAACAAGCTCAGAAAAATCACGAGAACTCGATTCCTGCGTTAGCTCTGAACATTCCAGCGCAACTAGAAACTGATACTAATATCTGCTACCTCGCTCTATCACCAGAACAAGAAGTCGCTCAAGCAGCGAAACACCTTTTTGCTCAAGGCTACAAGTACCCGCTTATCCTAGCGCCGAAAGGACGTTTAGGTGACCGAGTAGAGCAAGCCTTTAAAGAAGAGTGGAAAAAATACAGCAGTAACGAAGTTGCGATTACCATGTTCTCTGACAAGCGCCAACTTCAGCGCAATGTGAATCAGGTATTTGGACTACAAGAAAGCCAACAGCGTATCGCTCAAATGGATGGCCTCCTTAACCTAGATCTAGAAACGGAGCCACGTAGCCGTCGTGATATCGACTCTGTCTATATTGTGGCTAAGAACTCAGAGCTCACGTTGATCAAGCCTTTCATTGAAGTCGCGATTAACCCAGATGCTGACCAACCAGCCTTGTTCTCAAACTCACGCAGCAACAGCGGTGATAAGCAGTACGAAGATCTAACGGGAGTGTTCTACAGCGACATCCCACTATTGGTTGAGAACAAGAACGAGCTGAACAAAGAGCTAAACGACCTATGGCCTGCACATTCAAATGGCCAAAAACGTCTGCAAGCGTTAGGAATGGATGCTTATTACTTAATGGATGCGCTTCCACAGATGAAAGCCGTTCAAGGTTACAGCATTCCAGGTGAAACCGGTGTATTGACTATCGACAATAATTGCATCGTACAACGTGAAATCAGCTGGGCAGAGCATGGGGCTTTTTAGCCGTCAGTTTCTCTCCAAACCAACAATCACCCACAAACAAGTGGGTGATAAATACGAGACCGTGGCAAAGAATTATTTAGTTCGCCACGGTTTATCGTTAATTGAACAAAACTTCATAGCAAAGTGTGGCGAAATTGATCTTATAATGCGCCATAACAATACGGTTGTGTTTGCTGAGGTAAAATACCGCAAGCAAACACGCTACGGACATGCCGCTGAAATGGTGACAGCAAAGAAGTCACAAAAGCTATTAAAGACAGCCAATGTTTGGCTTATGCAGCAAGGTTTGTCAGTACACTCTACAGATTTTAGGTTTGATATTGTTGCCATTGAAGGGCCGAATGACGATATTGACTGGATTAAAAACGCCATTACCCAAGGATAAACATGCTAGACAGCATTAAAGAAAGTTTTACAGAAAGTATTCAAATCCAAATTGCAGCAGCAGAAGCACTGCCTGACGCAATCACGCATGCCGCACAAGCAATGGTGGCGACCCTGCTCAACGGAAACAAAATCCTTTGTTGTGGTAATGGTGGTTCGGCGTCTAATGCTCAGCAGTTTGTATCGTGCCTACTTAATCGCTTTGAAACAGAGCGCCCTAGCCTACCAGCAATGGCGCTTATGGCTGATAACACCACACTAACTGCCGTGGCAAACGACTACCACTATGAAGAGATCTTCTCTAAGCAAGTACGCGCGTTTGGTCAAACTGGCGATATTCTGCTCGCTATCTCTACTAGCGGTAACAGCAAGAACATCATCAAAGCAATGGAAGCAGCGGTAACACGTGATATGACTATCATCGCCTTCACTGGTAAAGACGGTGGTGAAATGGCAGGTTTGCTTGGCGAACATGATGTAGAAATTCGTATCCCTTCACACCGTACAGCGCGCATTCACGAAGTTCACATGGTGACACTGCACTGCCTATGTGACCTAATCGATCAAGTACTCTTCCCTGCTCACGAAGAGTGATAGACGGAGCATCACAATGAAATCATTCACCTCTATGACGCTGTTTAAGCTGATTAGTGTTTCGCTACTTACACTTTCCCTATCTGGTTGTGCTGGCATTTTCATTGCTGGTGCAGCAACCACAGCGAACTTAGTCACCGATACACGAACCACCAAACAAATTTGGAACGACAACAATATTGAATTTGAAGTCGCAGCCATCACCAACAAACAACCATACCGTGGCAACGTTCGCATCACTGCTAGCTCTTACCGAGGTTCGGTTGTATTGATGGGACAAGCGACCACTGACTCAGAACGTCGCGCGTTTGAAAACCAGGCCAAAGACGTGGCAGGCGTAGAAAGCATCCATAATCAGGTGCGAGTAAAAGAACCATTGACCATCAGTGCTATTAGTAACGACAGCTGGATCACCACTAAAGTGAAATCAGCCCTTCTTGCAAACGCAGATCTCAACGGCATTAAGGTTAAAGTCATCACTGAAGATTCAGAGGTATTTTTACTGGGGTTAGTATCTCGAGAGCATGCTGATATCGCGACAGAAGTTGCCCGTAATGTTTCAGGCGTAAAACAGGTGATTCGAGCATTCGAATATGGAGAAGAGGACGCTTCGGTAAACTAAGGTTCCTTGAGCTCACTTACACAGACTTAAATGACTTAGCTGGCTTAACTGACTGAGCTACTGAGTTAACAAAGCCTAACGAAATGAATCAGGCGAATAAAAACCAGAAAGCACAAAAAGAAAAAGCAGCGATAAATCGCTGCTTTTTTTATTTGGAGTTATTTAAAAATAACGCTATTTGATAACACGAAGGCTTGGTCGACCTTTTGCAGGGCGAGGTGGCTCAGGATCTGAATCAGGCTCTTCCGCATCAACGTCTGCCGTTGCTACGCTCAAAGACGGGCCTTTTTCTGGTTCTTCAAAAGGACTTTCTTCAATCACTTCTTCAAACGCGTCCATGTATGCCTCTTCAGGTTCAAACATGGTACCAGCACCATTCTCACGAGCATAAATCGCTTGTACTGCATATAGAGGAACGATCACTGAGTGTGGACGTCCGCTAAAGCGAGCACTGAACGTAACAGCTTCGTTACTAAGTTCAAGTTGCCCAACCGCACGAGGCGCGATGTTCAGAATGATCTGACCATCTTGAACAAACTCTTCTGGAACTCGCACACCCGGTAGTGTTGCTTCAACAACAAGATGTGGCGTTAGTTCGTTATCAACCAACCAATCATAGAATGCACGAAGCATGTATGGTCGGCGTGGTGTCATATTAGAAATATCCATACGCTTAGCGAACGAGTCGCATCTCACGTTCAGCTTCTGTTAGAGAAGCTAGGAATGAATCACGTTCAAATACGCGGTTCATGTAAATCTTAAGCTCTTTAGAACCAGGACCAATCAGTTCGATACCAAGCTCAGGTAAACGCCATAGTAGCGGAGCAAGGTAGCAATCAATTAGGCTAAACTCTTCGCTCATGAAGTATTCATACTCAGCGAAGATAGGAGCAAGAGTCAGTAGATCATTGCGCAGT
Organism: Vibrio sp. QJM3NY_15; assembly: GCF_057785995.1. Classification (NCBI taxonomy): domain Bacteria; kingdom Pseudomonadati; phylum Pseudomonadota; class Gammaproteobacteria; order Vibrionales; family Vibrionaceae; genus Vibrio; species Vibrio sp. QJM3NY_15. The sequence continues at coordinate 465,415 of NZ_CM173517.1, read as the reverse complement.
TTAACGCGAGCAGCTTCTGATTCTTCAGCGTTGCCTTTAACGATCTTCTCTGCAACTGAATACCAGTTGCGCTCAATGCGGTACATCATTAGACGGCTATTACCACGTGCAACCGGGTAAACAGGCATCAATGGTGGATGAGGGAAACGCTCATCTAGATATTCCATGATGATCTTTGAGTCATATAGAGCAAGCTCACGATCAACAAGGGTAGGTACTGATTTGTACGGGTTCAGTTCAACAAGCTCTGCTGGTAGATTTTTTTCATCTACTAACTCAACTTCAACACTTACGCCTTTTTCAGCAAGAACAATGCGCACCTGATGGCTATACATATCAGAAGCACTTGAGAAAAGAGTCATTACAGAACGTTTATTGGCAGCTACAGCCATGGAGCCCTCCAGTACACTTTAAATAAAAACAATGGAGGCCTAAAGCCTCCATTGAACATTAACATAATTTGGGAATTAGCACGGTATTATAGCACAATTAGTGCACATCACGCCAATACTCTTTCTTCAGTAAAATCACAATGATAGTGAAGATTACTAAGAAGGCCATTACCCACCAACCCATAGCGTGGCGTTCAAGCTGTACTGGGTCACCCGAGTAAACTAGGAAGTTAACAAGATCGCGAACCGCGTTGTCATACTCACCAGTGCTCAATTCACCAGAACCGTCAGTTTCAGTACCAACAACAACCTTAACTTCCTCACCATCTACCATGTGAGTATCGTAGATTGGCGTTGGGATACCTTGCAGCTCTTCCAGAACATGCGGCATACCAACACTTGGGAAAACAATGTTGTTCACACCAAATGGACGAGACGGATCTTCATAGAAAGTACGAAGGTACGTGTATAGCCAATCTGCGCCACGAACACGAGCAACCAATGTTAGATCTGGTGGTGGAGCACCAAACCAGCTAGCTGCTTGGTCAGAAGGCATAGCGTTAACCATCAAGCTACCAATTTTCACTTCAGGATCGAAGATTAGGTTTTCCTTCATTAGGTCTAAAGGAATCTCTAAATCATTCGCAACACGTTCATAGCGTTGGTACTGCGTTGAGTGACAAGCGAAACAGTAGTTCATGAACATCTTAGCGCCATTTTGCAATGAAGCTTTGTCTGTTAAATCATTGTTTGCTTTGTCTAATGGTACGCCTGCTCCCGCTGCCATCGCTAGAGACGGCAACATAGCAAATAAAATTACAATCCACTTTTTCATTTGAATGTCACCCTTTCTGGTAATGGTTTCGTCGCTTCATTTTTACTGTAGAACCACAGCAGAACGAAGAACATGAAATAACCTAAGCTAAAGATTTGAGCCAGTAATGTGTATGTTGGCGTTGCTGGAAGCGCACCAAGGACACCAAGCGCAATAAAGCTTATTGTGAATTGGATGATGTTAATCAAATGCAGTTTGCTACGGTAACGGTAAGAACGCACTTTACAACGGTCGAACCATGGCAGTAGGAATAGCACAACAATAGAAGCACCCATTGCAACCACACCCAGTAGCTTATCTGGAACAGCACGTAGTACCGCGTAGAACGGCGTGAAGTACCAAACTGGAGCGATGTGCTCAGGTGTTTTCAGTGGGTTTGCAGCTTCAAAGTTAGGCGGCTCAAGGAAGTACCCACCCATCTCTGGGTTAAAGAACAGCACGTAACAGAACAAGAATAGGAAACCAGCAACACCTACCATATCTTTCACCGTCCCGTATGGGTGGAAAGGAATAGAGTCGATGATGTCGTATTTCTTAGTGTAATCCTTGTGGAATGGGAACTGAGTCTTGTAGTCGTCGCCCATAGTGCCTTTAGGAAGCTTAGTCTCGATACCGTCAGGGTTATTCGAACCAACTTCGTGCAGCGCTAGTACGTGAAGTACGATAAGCAGCAACAGTACGATTGGTAGCGCGATAACGTGCAGTGCGAAGAAACGGTTCAGCGTTGCACCAGAGATGATGTAGTCACCACGGATCCAAAGCGTTAGGTCATCGCCAATTACAGGGATCGCACCAAACAGAGATATGATTACCTGAGCACCCCAGTAAGACATTTGGCCCCATGGTAGTAAGTAACCCATGAAAGCTTCAGCCATAAGTACTAAGAAGATCAACATACCGAAGATCCAAAGTAGCTCACGAGGCTTTTGGTAAGAACCGTAGATTAGACCACGGAACATATGCAGGTAGATAACAACGAAGAACGCAGAAGCGCCAGTCGAGTGCATATAACGCAGTAACCAACCATATTCCACATCACGCATGATGTATTCAACAGAAGCAAACGCACCTTCACCAGACGGCACGTAGTTCATTGTTAACCAGATACCCGTAAGGATTTGGTTAACCAGGACCAACATTGCCAAAGAACCGAAAAGGTACCAAAAGTTAAAGTTCTTAGGCATTGGGTATTCAGATAAGTGCTTTTTGTAAGCATTCATCGCGGGTAGACGTTTTTCTACCCAATCAAGCAATCCTTGCATTATGCGTCTCCCTCGTCCACACCGATCATGATCTTAGTGTCACTCAAATACATATGCTTTGGTACAACAAGGTTCAATGGAGCCGGTACGCCTTGGAATACTCGACCAGCCATATCAAACTTTGAACCATGACAAGGACAGAAGAAACCAGACTTAACACCCTGAACCTGTTCTGCGAAAGAATCTGGCAGGTAAGTTGGAGAACAACCTAAGTGTGTGCAGAAACCAACAGCAACGAAGAATTCCGGCTTAATCGAACGGAACTCGTTCTGTGCGTAGTCTGGTTGTTGTTCAGTCTCAGATTGAGGGTCACGAAGTTGACCACCGATCGCTTTTAGGTTCTCTAGTACCGATTCAGCTCGGCGTACAACCCATACAGGCTTACCTTGCCACTCGACACGAACCATTTGTCCCGGTTCTAACTTACTGACTTCCACTTCCACCGGCGCGCCTGCAGCTTTCGCCTTAGCACTCGGATTCCATGATTTAATAAAAGGCACGGCTACAGCAGCTGCTCCTAAACCACCAACAACGGCTGTTGTTGCGGTTAAGAAACGCCTGCGACCGTTATTTAAAGGCGCGTTGCTCATCCAAACATTCTCCCATTTGCTCCTTATGGATTGAAATAATTCCGAATAAAGAGCATGGCTAACAAAATATGTATTTAGTTCTATTTATTGACGGCAAATGATAAATAAAACCCTACTTTTTGACAAGATAAAGCTACCTTTTTGTAACAATCATGAGGCAAAGCGCACATTGGGTTACAAAAGCTTTCAAAATATAAGAATTTGGGAATAAAACGAGGAGGGAAAAGCGTTTAGCGGGGGCCAGAAAGACAAAAAGCCCGGCATATAGCCGAGCTTTGAACCACAATTCCAGTAATAAAACTGGTCGCGTGTATTTTTCGGTAAGGAAAAATTAACGCTTAGAGAATTGAGGTTTACGACGTGCTTTACGTAGACCAACTTTCTTACGTTCAACGCAACGAGCGTCACGCGTAACATAGCCAGCTGCACGTAGAGCAGGACGTAGAGTTTCATCGTATTCCATAAGAGCACGAGTGATACCGTGGCGGATTGCGCCAGCTTGACCTGAAATACCACCACCAGAAACAGTGATGTAAAGGTCAAGTTTCTCAGTTAGTTCAACTAGCTCAAGAGGTTGCTTAACAACCATACGAGAAGTTGGACGACCGAAGTAAACATCAAGGCTACGCTTGTTGATTACGATCTCACCAGAGCCTGGTTTGATGAAAACACGAGCTGCTGAGCTTTTGCGACGACCAGTGCCGTAGTATTGATTCTCTGCCATTGTCTTAATCCCCAATTAGATGTCTAGTACTTGTGGTTGTTGAGCAACATGGTTGTGCTCAGTACCAGCGTATACTTTAAGCTTACGGTACATCGCGCGGCCTAGAGGACCACGTGGAAGCATACCTTTAACTGCTAGTTCAAGAACCATTTCTGGTTTCTTAGCAATTAGCTTTTCAAAAGTGATAGTCTTAAGACCACCTGGGAACTCAGAGTGACGGTAGTAAACCTTACCCTTAGCTTTGTTACCAGTCACAGCAACTTTCTCAGCGTTAACAACGATGATGTAATCACCAGTGTCTACGTGAGGAGTGTATTCTGCTTTGTGCTTGCCGCGTAGGCGAGAAGCGATTTCACTTGCTAGACGGCCAAGAGTTTTGCCTTCAGCGTCTACAACATACCAGTCGCGTTTTACAGTTTCTGGTTTAGCAACGAAAGTTTTCATGCTAATAATTACCTATTTAAAAAATTTACACTTAAGGAATACTCGCGTATTCCCACTGTCTAAGAGTTACCATTCATCACCCCTTCGAGTGTTGGAAAACTCTTGGCATAACGTGATTTTACTCATCGCTAGAGGCCCGCAGTAACGGTAGGTCGCAGGATTATAGAGAAGAGCGAAGAAAAAATCACCTCTTTTTGAACAAAATCACGATTTTTTTAATTCTCTTTCGTATTCGAGATAATAGGAGCTAAATTAAGTGTTCTTTCGCCAAGTATTCATGGCTCTGCATTTCGATTAAACGCGACTGACAACGTTTAAACTCAAACTCTAGCTGACCATTTGTGTACAATTTTTCTAACTCAACTTCCGCTGAAATGATTAATTTCACGTGGCGCTCATAAAACTCATCGACTAACGCAATAAAGCGCCTCGCCGCATCGTCTGACGTCGCCCCCATCTGTAAAACATCCGCTAATAAAACCGTGTGATAAACCTTAGACAGTTCGATGTAATCATTCTGACTACGAGCTGACTGACAAAGTTGTGCAAAAGTACCATGCAACACCCCATCACTCGCTTCAATGACATCCAATTGGCGATGGTTGACTTCGATCTGCTTGAGCTTCTCTTTATCTTCACCGACCAACTGTGCGTAATATTTCTCTAGATTAATATTGGCTTGGTTATCTAATGGGTAATGATAGATCTCAGCTTGCTCTAAAGTTCTCAGTCGGTAATCAATACCGCTGTCTACATTAAGGATGTGACAGTTTTCTTGAATCAGCTTAATCGCAGGTAAAAAGCGTGCACGCTGTAAGCCATTACGATAAAGATCTGCAGGTGGGATATTAGAAGTAGCCACCAAGATAACGTTACGCGCAAAGAGCTCTTGGAACAAAGTCCCTAAGATCATGGCGTCTGTAATGTCTGAAACAAAGAACTCATCGAAACAGATAATATCGGCTTCTTGCTTTAGTTTGTCAGCCACCAGTGGTAATGGATCACTCACATTACCGAGCGCTTTCAGCTCATCATGAACTCGATACATAAAGCGGTGAAAGTGAACTCGCATTTTTTTAGTGGTCGGTAAGGCTTCGTAAAACGTATCCATTAGATAAGTTTTGCCACGCCCTACACCACCCCAAAAATAGAGGCCTTTGGGAGGCGTTGGCAACTCGGGCTTTTTACCTAGCAATTTCTGGAATCGCGTAAGTTGAGGAACTGGGGTATTCATGTAATCTTGGAATTGATGAAAGAGTTCATCTAAAGATTTAACTGCTTGCTCTTGTGCTGGATCTCTTTGAAATCCATGTTCTTTTATATCTTGTTCGTATTTTTTAACGGGATTCATGACGACATTTCCACAATGAAAGCGATATCAGACAGCGAAGAAAAAGGTACCCAAACAGCACGAGAGATGGTTTGATGCGATGAATAAAGCAACACTAAACTGCTATCCAGCGCACACGCATTTCTCTTTATACTGCGGCTTTCTCATAGTACCATGGAGCCGTATCACGTGTAACTAAGCAGTAACAAACATGTTAAAAAACAATAATAAGGAGCTGTTATGCCTTGGATGTATGCCGTTGCCGGTTTACTAGTCGGAGTTATCTTAGGGGTCGCTATTTCTCGTCTCATGACGCCTGAATACAAAAAACAAAAGAACGTACAAAAAGAATTAGATAGTGCAAAGTTTGCCCTTGAGCAGCAACGACAAGAACTTGCTGACCACTTTGCTAAATCAGCAGAAATGTTAGATACCTTAGGTAAGGACTACACAAAACTGTATCAACACATGGAAAAAACAAGCTCAGAGCTGATTCCTAATCTGCCAGAGCAAGACAACCCGTTTGTCAAAACAGCCGCTGCCCATTCGGATAAGACGCAAGACAAGACTTCAACTAAAGAGGCTGCTCTTGAGGAACAACCAAAAGATTACGCTAATGGTGCAACCGGTTTATTTAAAGAACAGAAGAAAGAAATCATTGATGCTCCTGATGTAGTCACAGCAAAAGCATCGTAAACATTTAACACTTCTTGAACTTTACAAAGGTTTTTGAGTCATAACTTTCACTCAGGTCATTTGAAACTTCTCATACTTATTAAACGTATAAGAGGGTTAAGACCTTAACTAGAGAGGAGTTTATGATGAAAAAACCTTTGCTTGCTTTATCAGTACTGACTTTAAGCTTAAGTTCAATCATCACCCCAATTCAAGCAACCGCCGCACTGCCATTAAGTGTGGGTAATGAACAATTACCGAGCCTGGCTCCGATGCTTGAACAAGTGACCCCCGCTGTGGTTAGTATTGCCGTTGAAGGCAAACAGGTACAACGTCAGCAAATCCCTGAACAATTCCAATTCTTTTTCGGCCCAGAGCAAACACGAGAGCGCCCATTCCGCGGATTAGGCTCTGGTGTCATCATTGATGCTAAAAAAGGCCATATTGTCACCAACTATCACGTGATTAATGGCGCTGACGATATCAAAGTGAAACTGCATGATGGTCGAGAATATGATGCAGAGCTGATCGGTGGCGACCAGATGTCTGATATCGCATTGCTCAAATTAGAGAAAGCCAAAAATCTTACCCAGATAAAAGTCGCAGATTCAGACAAACTCAGAGTCGGCGATTTCAGTGTCGCTATCGGCAATCCATTTGGACTTGGCCAAACCGTGACATCCGGTATCGTTTCAGCGTTAGGCCGTAGCGGTCTCAATCTAGAGAACTTCGAGAACTTCATTCAAACCGATGCCGCGATTAACAGTGGTAACTCTGGAGGCGCATTAGTGAATCTTAACGGTGAACTGATTGGTATCAACACGGCTATCCTAGGCCCTAACGGAGGCAATGTCGGCATCGGCTTTGCAATTCCATCCAATATGATGAAGAACCTGACGGAACAGATCCTCGATTTCGGTGAAGTGAAACGCGGCATGCTAGGTGTTCAAGGTGGAGAAGTCACTTCTGAACTCGCTGAAGCACTCGGCTATGAATCAAGCAAAGGGGCGTTTGTTAGCCAAATTGTCCCTGATAGCGCAGCAGACAAAGCCGGTTTAAAAGCGGGTGACATTATTGTCTCTATCAACGGTAAGCGCATTGATACCTTTAGTGAACTAAGAGCGAAAGTGGCAACACTAGGCGCAGGCAAGCAGATTGAACTCGGTGTTATCCGCGATGGAAAAAGCAAAAGCTTTGATGTGACCCTCGGCGAATCAACCAACAGTAAGACACAAGCAGAAAAGCTCCATGAGGGACTTGCTGGCGCAGAGCTCACCAACACAACAGACAGCGACTCAGCAACAGGCGTGAAGGTGTCAAGTGTGGCTCAAGGCTCACCAGCAGAAGCTTATCAACTTCTCAAAGACGACATCATTATTGGCGTCAATCGCCAAACCGTTAAGAATCTTGCTGAATTTAGAGAGATACTTGAGAAACAGCCGGGTGTATTGGCGCTCAACATCCAACGAGGCGACCGGACCATCTACCTTGTGATTCGATAACCATTCATCACAATGTTTAAAGGGAGGCGAAGTAGGTTTGATTGAAACTTACTCTGCTTCCCTTTTCTTTAGACGAATCAAAATGCTATGCTTCACTCGTAATTAAGTCGTCCATCCATCGGTGGAAGCTTCACACCTTACTTGTTGAAGAGGGAAACATGCTGTCCTTTCTATTTCGTTCTATTTCCCTTGGACTCGTTTCAGCGGCGCTTATTCTTCTCGTATTTCCGAGCTTAAGGCCAGCGATTGTTGCTGACGTCACTAGCCCTAAAGTCGATAATATCGGCTCTCTTCAGATTTCATTTAACCAAGCTGTACGCCGCGCGGCACCCGCTGTGGTTAACATTTATAGCCGTAAATACGCTGAAAGCGATCGCAACAAGCTGCTGACTCAAGGTTTGGGTTCAGGGGTGATTGTCAGCGAAAAAGGCTACATCATTACCAATTTCCACGTGGTGGCTCAGGCTGACCAAATTGTAGTTGCCTTACAAGACGGTCGCGTTGCCGCCGCACAATTAGTCGGTTCAGATAAACGCACCGATATTGCGATACTTCGAGTCAGTGGTGACAACTTACCAGTGATTCCATTGAACCAAGATTACACAGCCAATGTGGGCGATGTGGTACTGGCTATCGGCAACCCATACAACCTAGGTCAAACGACGACCTTTGGTATCATCTCGGCAACCGGCCGCTCTTCAATCAGTGCAGATGGTCATCAAGCGTTTATTCAAACCGATGCGGCAATCAATGAAGGTAATTCTGGTGGCGCTCTTGTTAACTCACAAGGCGAGTTAGTCGGCATTAATACCGCTTCTTTCCAACAAGCAACCGATATGGAAACCTACGGTATTTCGTTTGCTATCCCCTACCCACTTGCCAATAAAATCATGCAAAAAATCATCGCTGATGGTCGTGTAATTCGTGGTTACATCGGCATTGATGGACAAGATATTAACTCAGTGACATCACGTTTACTGGGCAATAAGAACATCGGTGGTATTGTAGTATTAGGCATTGATCCGAACGGTCCAGCAGCCGATGCAGGCTTTGAAGCACAAGATATTATTGTCAGCATCAACAACACCCAAGTTAATGGCCGCCAAAGCGTTATGGACATTGTTACCGACCTGCGCCCAGGTACGGTGATCGATGTGGGCATTTTACGCCAAGGTAAAAACAAAACTCTGAAAGTGACGATTGCCGAAGATACACGCTTGTAGGTTTAACATTACCGACGCGATTCAAACCGCCAACGTACACATATAAAAATACAGACACAAAAAACCCAGCTCTCAGGCTGGGTTTTCTTTTATCTAATCATCTTATCTAATCAAGATAACGAACATCTCTATGATTCGCTTGGGTCTTCGATATCGATGCGAGTCACGCGTTGCAAACCTCTTGGCAGTAAACCCCCACGGCGACCACGTTCACCACGGAAGTTCTCAAGATCTGATGGTTTCAAACCAAGTTTACGTTTACCCGCATAGATAGTCAGCGTCGCATTCTCAGGGATAGCCATCAAGTGTGACACAAACTCTTCACGCTCTTTCGCTTTCGCAGAAGGGATGTTGATGATCTTGTTGCCCTTACCTTTGCTAAGCTGCGGCAGGTCTTTAATTGGGAACAACAACATACGACCTTGGTTAGTAATCGCCAAAATCTGATTGCTTTCAAGGTCAGCAATTGGGCTTGGCAGCATCACTTCTGAAGATTGTGGTAAGTTCACCAACGCTTTACCGCTCTTGTTCTTCGACAGTAGATCACTACCCTTACAAACAAAACCGTATCCAGCATCAGAACCAACTAACCATAGCTGCTCATTCTCTCCCATCACCACTTGGCGAATCGAAGTACCCGGACTGACGTTCAGGCGGCCTGTAATTGGCTCACCTTGGCTTCGAGCCGACGGTAATGAATGAGACTCAAGGGAGTAGCTTCGGCCATCACTGCCGAGGAACACCGCTTGTTGGTTACTCTTACCCTTAGCGCTCGCTAAGAATTTATCACCTGATTTGTAGTTCAAGCCTTCAGCGTCAACCTCATGCCCTTTAGCATGACGAATCCAACCTTTCTCAGACAACACAACCGTAATTGGTTCGCTTGGTACTAAGTCACGTTCTGTTAGCGCTTTCGCTTCAGCACGCTCAATCAGTGGTGAACGACGATCATCGCCGTATTTATCTGCATCGGCTTGGACTTCTTTTTTGATCAGCGTATTCAAGCGACGTTCTGAACCTAGTAGCTTTTCAAGCTTCTCACGTTCAGCTTCAAGCTCTTCTTGCTCAGCTCGAATCTTAAACTCTTCTAACTTAGCTAAGTTACGAAGTTTAATATCAAGAATCGCATTGGCTTGAATTTCAGAAATGTTGAAACGGTTCATTAGGACAGGACATGGTTCGTCTTCTGTTCGAATGATTTCAATTACTTCATCGATATTAAGGTAAGCCGCTAGTAAACCTTCTAAGATGTGTAAACGAGCCAACACTTTATCTAGACGGTATTGCAGACGACGGCGAACCGTTGTGCGACGGAACTCAATCCACTCTTTCAGAATCTGAACTAAGCCTTTCACTTGAGGACGGTTGTCTAAACCAATCATGTTCAAGTTAACGCGGAAGTTTTTCTCTAGATCCGTCGAAGCGAATAGGTGACTCATCAATTGGTCACAGTCGATACGATTTGAACGAGGAACGACAACTATACGCGTTGGGTTCTCGTGATCAGATTCATCACGCAGATCGTCAACCATTGGCAGCTTTTTAGCACGCATTTGGTTCGCGATTTGCTCAAGTAACTTCGCACCAGACACTTGATGAGGAAGAGCGGTGATAACAATATCAGAGCCTTCCTTGTGCCATACCGCGCGCATTTTGATGCTCCCGCGGCCAGTACGGTAGATCTTTTCGATGTCCGACTTCGGCGAAATAATCTCAGCCTCTGTCGGGTAATCAGGGCCTTGAATGAAACCCATCACATCTGGAAGTTCAGCTTTCGGCGTATCAATCAAATGAATCGCTGCGTTCGCCACTTCACGGACATTGTGAGGCGGGATGTCAGTCGCCATACCAACCGCAATACCTGTGATGCCGTTAAGCAAGATGTGAGGAAGACGTGCTGGCAACATCTGAGGCTCTTTCATCGTGCCATCAAAGTTTGGTTGCCAATCAACGGTGCCCTGACCTAATTCGCCCAGTAACACTTCTGCGAACTTAGATAACTTAGCTTCGGTATAACGCATCGCCGCGAATGATTTAGGATCATCCGGTGCACCCCAGTTACCTTGACCGTCCACCAATGGGTAACGGTAAGAGAATGGTTGCGCCATCAATACCATGGCTTCGTAACAAGCAGAGTCACCGTGTGGGTGGTACTTACCTAGAACGTCACCAACCGTACGAGCTGATTTTTTATATTTCGATGCAGCAGAAAGCCCCAACTCAGACATCGCATAGATAATACGACGCTGTACGGGCTTCAAGCCATCACCGATATAAGGCAATGCACGATCCATGATCACGTACATTGAGTAATTTAAATAGGCATCTTCGGTGAACTTGCGCATCGGCAATTGTTCAACGCCATCATATGTAATTTCGTTAGACATCCATTATACCTCGGCCATATCACCGTTAGTCTGTAGCCATGAACGGCGATCATCTGCACGTTTCTTACCAAGCAGCATGTCCATCATCTCGTTGGTTGCGTCGTTGTCATCGATAGTCAACTGAACAAGGCGACGAGTGTTTGGATCCATCGTGGTCTCACGTAACTGAAGTGGGTTCATTTCACCCAGACCTTTGAATCGTTGTACGTTGATCTTGGCTTTTTTCTGCGATAGTCGCTCAAGTACACCATCTTTCTCTGCATCATCGAGTGCGTAGAACACTTCTTTACCGCAATCGATACGATACAGAGGAGGCATTGCCACATAGATATGACCCGCTTCAACCAATGCATGGAAGTGGCGAGTAAATAGTGCACATAACAATGTCGCGATATGAAGACCATCCGAGTCCGCATCGGCAAGGATACAGATCTTACCGTAACGTAAACCTGATAAATCATCGTTGTCAGGGTCAATACCCAGAGCAACCGAAATATCATGTACTTCTTGTGAAGCCAGAACTTGGTCGGCAGACACTTCCCATGTGTTGAGAATTTTACCGCGCAGTGGCATTACCGCTTGGAACTCACGATCACGAGCTTGTTTAGCAGAACCGCCCGCCGAGTCCCCTTCCACGAAGAAGATTTCGGTGCGGCTTAAGTCTTGAACTGAACAGTCGGTTAATTTACCCGGCAGTGCTGGACCCGAAGCGATTTTCTTACGTACAACCTTTTTGCTTGCTCGCATACGACGGTGAGCGTTAGCAATACACGCTTCTGCAAGTAATTCTGCTAGCTGAGGCTTTTCATTCAACCACAAGCTAAACGCATCTTTAACCACACCAGAAACAAACGCAGCGGTTTGACGAGAAGATAAGCGCTCTTTGGTTTGACCCGCAAATTGTGGATCTTGCATCTTCACCGATAGAACGTAAGAACAACGGTCAAAGATGTCATCACCCGTTAGCTTAACCCCACGAGGCAACAAGTTACGGAATTCACAGAACTCACGCATCGCATCAAGCAGACCTTGGCGAAGACCGTTTACGTGCGTACCACCTTGTTTAGTTGGTACTAAGTTCACGTAACTCTCGGTGATCATATCACCGCCTTCTGGCTGCCAGATAATAGCCCAGTTCGCCATTTCTGTTTCAGCAACAAACTCGCCAACGTAAGGCTCTTCAGGCAGTAAGGTGTAACCTTTCACACCTTCAGCAAGGTAGTCTTTTAGGCCGTCTTCGTAGTACCACTTATGTTCTTCACCGCCCACTTTATCGATGAAAGTGATTTCTAAACCTGGGCAAAGTACTGCTTTCGCGCGCAGGTTATTGATAAGACGTAAGACCGAAAACTTAGAGCTATCGAAGTATTTAGGATCAGGCCAGAAGTGAACAGATGTACCGCTATTGCGGTGACCACAAGTGCCAGTCACAGTGAGTTCAGTCACTGCATGTCCACCTTCTAAGGCAATTTCGTGCACTTGCCCTTCACGACGAACGGTCACTTCTACACGTTTAGACAGTGCGTTTACTACCGAGATACCTACCCCGTGCAAACCACCTGAAAACTTGTAGTTGTTGTTTGAGAATTTACCGCCTGAGTGGAGCTTAGTTAAAATCAGCTCAACACCCGAGATCCCTTTTTCAGGGTGGATATCAACCGGCATACCACGGCCGTCATCGGTAACTTCTAATGATTGGTCAGCATGAAGCACGACTTTAATTTTCTTAGCGTGTCCCGCTAATGCTTCATCGACCGAGTTATCAATGACTTCTTGGGCAAGGTGGTTCGGCCTTTCTGTCTCTGTATACATACCTGGGCGGTGTCGCACAGGATCGAGACCTTCAAGTACCTCGAGGTCTTTTGCATTATATTGTTCAGTCATAATACGGAGTTTACTCAAAAAGTTTGCGTCAGTTCGCAGGCTCTAGTTTCACTAAAGCAAAATTATTACTATGAACCTTCATAGTAGAGCGAACGAGCGAAGTATTGGGGAATATAGTCTGGAAGCTGAGTAATGATGTCAAGCTAGTTCAAAAACTAAGACATCAAACTATGATATTTCACCATTGATAGATGAAATAACAGGCAAACAAGAGAAAATCACTCTGTTGGTGAAACAGGTTAAAGGTTTAGAAAGGTGACAATTTGTTGTGGGTAGCGCTCAAAATCAACAAAGCTATGATCACCGCCTTCTTCTACTGTTTGTGTTGCACCTTGGTACTTCTCTACCGCTTGTCGGTAATCCAGAACTTCGTCTTCCGTTTGCTGAAGTAACCAGAAGTCACTTGGCTTAGCGAGAGCCGGAACTTCTAATGCCTTCAGTTCATCAATGTGTTTTGTTTCCAACACATATCGTTCATCTGTATATGGGTTTACTTGCTCACCTAAATAATCAGCAAGAAGCTCATACGGCTTCACGGCTGGGTTTACAACCACCGCTTTGAAACCATAGTGACTATTCAGCCATGTTGAAAGATAGCCACCCAAGGAGCTACCGACTAACGCGATCTGATATTGATCTTTATATTGCTCCACCAAGTGCTGCAAATGAAGAGCAGCTTGTTGAGGGAAGCTCGGCAATTGAGGGGTAACCACTTTAATATCCGTACGGTGCTGAGCACAGTAATCCGCCATCACATTCGCTTTGTGAGAACGTGACGAACTGTTAAAGCCGTGAATATAAAGTAGCAGTGATGGCTTACCGGCTTGCTCATTCGAATCAGACATTAGTATCCTCCTGCAGCAAAATCAGGTAGGAATTGCCCATGAGGTAAACGGCGAACTTCTGTCGTAACCGTACCATCTTGGTGCAATTCAATCTCTCGCCAGCCTGGAGATAATGTATCAACAGCAAAGTCGTTCGAGTTTGGTTTGAATTGAACACAAGTCGATGGGGTTGCCATGACTTGTACACCATGATGATTGCGATTCATGTCTTGATGAACGTGACCACAAAGCACCGCTTTCACATTGGTGTGCTGTTGAACCACATCCCAGAACTGCTCAGCATCTTTCAAGTTGTGTTGGTCAAGCCATGCACTACCCACCAGTAAAGGGTGGTGATGCAAAAGAACCAAGGTATTTCTCTCGGGGAACTCTGAGAGTTTTTGTTCCAGCAGATCAAGTTGTTGATCGCTCAAACGTCCATGCGGCACACCAACCACTTGAGAATCCAGCATGACCATCTGCCAGTTATCTCCTAGCAGAACGTGATCAACACACTGTATTTGTGGCGATGGTAATACACTGCCCATATTAGGCTTGAAATCGTGATTCCCTGGCAACCAATAGCATGGTTTCGCCAAAGGCTGAATGCCCGACTCAAACTTTTGGTACGATTCAGCACTGTGGTCCTGCGAAATATCGCCGGTAGCTAAGATCGCTTGATAGTCAAAGTTGTGGCTAACAATGCCATCGACTACAGCACGAAAGCTATCTTGTGTGTTGATGCTTAATAAGCTGCCATTGCTCGGTGCAAATAAATGCGTGTCCGTTAGCTGTACAAGCTTAATACTGCTCTCATCAAATTTTGAAGTGTGTGATAATTCCAAAATAACAAATCCAGATACGTTACTGTTTAGACTTTAAAAGTGTTCTTAAAATAGGCTCAATTAAAAAGGAATTGGCGTACGGCTGATACCAGTTTTTAAACAAAACGTTAACCATTCCCCAAGAAATTTATTCAATTGAAATTTCTCATCCTTTTGCAGAAGCTTAGTGTTGGGATAGTCATATTTCGCTTTGACACGTGAAAAATCCCCGCTAGCGCACACTTCTGCAACTCGAGCGTCGTGATATAGCCTGACAGACATTTTTGGCAAAGGAAACACTGGCATCGCGTCACTCTGACATATATCTATTAATGTGGTGTATTTTGTGACCTCATTCACTGTCAATTGATACACCATATTAACGGCTTGGTAACAGCGAACGTCACCGACCTCATGCCCAACCGGTAACAAAGCGTTAAGTTTGGCATAATTGGTTTCGTAAACTCGCATCAATTCAGCAAGATCAACATGATACGGTTTTTTGACCGCTATATTTGGCATAACGTTAATCTATCCACTCTGACTGTAATTCTTGGTAGTTCAATTGTAGCCACTGCAGCGCAATGATCGTGGCCCCATTTTCAAACACACCCTCTTTTACTAACTGATAAGCCGCCTCGCGACTCATCACTTGCACGCGAATATCTTCACCTTCGTAATCCAATCCGTGTACACCTTTTGCTGTCGTGGCATCAACGCAACCAACAAAGACGTCGAGTCTTTCTGAACAGCCTCCAGATGAAGGGTAATACGAAGTAATCGGTAATACAGATCCGACTTCGACTCCCGCTTCTTCCATTGCCTCACGACGAGCAACATTTTGTGGGGATTCGTCCGTATCAATGATCCCAGCAACAATTTCGTATTGCCATGGGTTCTGATGCTCTAAAGCGCCAACACGGATCTGCTCCACGATCACAACTTCATCACGGACAGGATCGTAAGGTAACAAAGCGGCGGCATGACCACGCTCAAACATTTCACGCTCTACCGGTTGGCTCCAGCCTCCCTCAAACAACCTATGCTTGAATGTGTATTTGACCATTTTGAAAAAACCACGAAACAGCGTCTCTTTTGAGACTATTTCCACATCTTGCGGAGTAAACTCATGTCGTTGATTGTCATACTGTTGCATTTGGTACCTCACTAAGTGATCTTTATAGTTTACTCATTGTCCGAGTTAACTACCAAGGATAAGGTTCAACTTTTTATATAAAATTTATAATTAAAGTTAAGTTTTAAAAAATAAATATTGCACAAGTGGACAGTTAAATGTAAAAAAGTGCAAAGTTTCGAGTAAATTACCACCAAACTGGGTTAAACTCTTTTAAAGAAAATTCCATAAAAGGCAGGAATAGGAAAATGAAAAAACTGCTTCCACTATTTATCAGTGCAGCAATTGGCAGCCTGAGTTCGTCAGCTTTTGCTGATACGCTAGCTGAAGTTTACGACCAAGCAAAACAGAACGATCCACAACTTCTTCGTTCAGCAGCGCAGCGCGATGCCGCTTTTGAAGCAGTAACGTCAAGCCGTAGCTCTTTGTTACCGCAAATCAATCTAACGGCTAACTACGATATTAACCGTGGCGATCGAAGTGATATGAGCAATGACAACAACCAATGGGGTGTTGGCATCGGTTTCAGTCAAGAGCTTTACCAACGTTCTTCTTGGATCACGCTAGACACAGCAGAGAAAACTGCTCGTCAATCTGATTCAGCGTATGCGGCAGAGCAACAAGCTTTGATCCTTCGAGTTGCAACAGCATACTTCGAAGTACTTCGAGCTCAAGATAACCTAGAGTTTGTTCGTGCAGAAAAAGCCGCGGTTGCTCGTCAACTAGAACAAACAAAGCAGCGCTTTGAAGTAGGTCTTTCAGCAATCACCGATGTACATGATGCACAAGCTCAGTACGATGGCGTTTTGGCTGATGAAGTTCTTGCAGAGAACGACTTAGTTAATAGCTACGAAGGTCTACGTGAGATCACAGGTCAGGAACACTCTAACCTAAGCATCCTAGATACTGATCGTTTCTCGGCAAGTAAGTCTTCTGAATCTGCAGCAGCACTTGTTGAACAAGCTGAGCAAAAGAACCTTAGCCTTCTAGCATCACGTATCTCTCAAGACGTAGCAAAAGACAACATCTCTCTAGCAAGCTCTGGTCACCTACCAAGCTTAACGTTAGATGGTAGTTACGGTCTTGCAGAACAGACTGACAGCTCTACCAGTGCAAATGATTACGACTCTGACAACCTAAACATTGGTTTGAACTTAGTTGTACCTCTATACACCGGTGGTAACACAACTTCTTTGACTAAACAGGCTGAATACAACTACGTTGCAGCAAGTGAAGATCTAGAAGCCACTTATCGTAGCGTTGTAAAAGACGTACGTGCATTCAACAACAACATCACAGCTTCGATCGGTGCTCTACGCGCTTACGAACAGTCTGTTGTTTCTGCTCAGTCTGCTCTAGAAGCAACAGAAGCAGGTTTTGATGTGGGTACTCGTACTATCGTTGACGTACTAGATTCAACTCGTCGTCTATACGATGCAAACAAAAACCTTTCAGATGCTCGTTACAACTATATCCTAAGTGTTCTTCAGCTTCGTCAAGCGGTTGGTACACTGAGCGAACAAGACATTGTTGATGTAAACGCAGGTCTAAAAGTAGCAAGTAAGTAATTCTTAAATCCTTATTAAAGACTCTAACCTGAGTCTTTAATCAAGTGACTAGACTAGATTGCAGTTACAAAAATGCCGCTCATTGAGCGGCATTTTTATTAACTATCAAAAGCTAGATTTACAATCTGACTATAAGCTTGAGTCAAAAAGTTTGAGACTAGAAGGCTAAGGGCTAGCCTCGGCCACCTTTAATCGCTTTAATGATTTCAGTCGTAGAGCAACCATCTTCAAAGTTAAGTACTTTAACTTCGCCACCAGCCGCAATCACTTCTTCGCCACCAGCGATCTCTTCGGGTTTGTAATCACCACCTTTCACCAAAATGCTTGGCAATACCTCAGAGATCAAACGTTGAGGCGTATCTTCAGAAAACGGAACAACCCAATCAACCGCGCCTAAACCAGCCAATACTGCCATACGGCGATCGGTTGGGTTCACAGGACGACCCGGGCCTTTCAAGCGTTTCACTGAGTCATCCGTATTAACGGCAACGATCAAACGATCGCCTAACTCAGCCGCATGGTTCATGTAAGAGACATGACCAGCATGCAAGATATCAAAGCAGCCATTGGTCATAACCACTTTCTCGCCTTTCGCTCGAGCACGTTTTACCGCTTCAACTAAGGCTGCTTCAGAGATAACACCGTAATCGGTATCTTGGCTACCATGAATAGCTTCCGCTAACTCAATAGTAGACAGCGTAGATGTTCCCAACTTACCGACAACGACACCTGCCGCTGCGTTCGCTAGTGCACACGCTTCATCCAGTGGCTTACCAGCAGCAACAGACGCAGCCAGTACCGAGATAACGGTATCGCCAGCACCAGTAACGTCATACACTTCTTTCGCTTGAGTCGGCAGGTGGAATGGTGCCTGATCTTTACGAAGTAGAGTCATACCATGTTCGCTGCGCGTTACCAACAAAGCTTCAAAGTCATATTTTTCGATTAAGGCGATGCCTTTCTCGATAAGATCTTCTTCTGACTTAACCTTACCAGCCACCAACTCGAACTCAGCCATGTTTGGCGTAAGTAAAGTCGCACCACGGTAACGCTCTAAATCCGCCCCTTTCGGGTCGATAAATACCGGAACATTCGCCGCACGTGCTTTTTGGATAAAGCTCTGGACGTGCTCAAGTGCACCTTTAGCATAATCAGAGAGGATCACCGAACGTACATTAGGTAGCGCTTGTTCCATGCGAGACAAAACAAGTTCAGGATCCGTGTTCTCAAATTTGTCTTCAAAATCAAGACGAATCAACTGTTGTCCACGGCTCATCACGCGCAATTTAGTGATGGTTGGGTAATCGTCCAACTCAACAAAATCACACTTAACCTTTAATGCACCCAAGGTGTTTTTTAACACCTCAGCAGGTTCATCTTTACCAGTCAAACCAACGACATGAGCGTGACCACCAAGAGATGCAATATTCATTGCTACATTGGCAGCACCACCTGGACGCTCTTCGTTATTTTCTACTTTTACAACGGGTACCGGTGCTTCTGGTGAAATACGGCCAGTTGGGCCATACCAGTAACGATCAAGCATTACGTCACCGACAATAAGAACACCTGATTGACTGTAGTCAGGTAGAATTGGTTTCATTATTGATCTCCAAAAATCAAATCTGGCCAGAGTCTAGCACACTGATTACAGTGGCTAAACCATAGAAAAATCAGCAAACACCTATCACGATAGGTACTGCAATCAGTAAGCATTAGCTAAGGTTAAGCTTCCATCCATTGCTTCCATGCTTGAACAACATGTTCTCTTTCCATTTCAAACTTATCAATCGCCACATCCGCATCGAGGTTGAGTAGATTACGGTGGTGAATTTCATCTCTTAATGTCGTATAGGCATTGGTCAATGCCATACCTTGTTGCTCGTCCATAATACCTTGCGACAACAAGCTTTCAAAGATTCGGACATTGTCGCACCAACGGGTGAGCTTAGGTTTTTCGTTGCTGTATCTCAGCACTAGATATTGAGCCAAGAACTCAATATCAGTAATACCACCCGCATCTTGTTTCAGCATGAATCGATCGGATTTTTTACCGCCTAAATGACCGCGCATTTTTTCACGCATATCGACAACGGACTTTTTGAGTGTTGCCTCATCACGAGCCAAGCACAGAACCTCATGGCGAGTTTTGTTAAATGCCGAAGCCAATAAGTCATCGCCGTAAATCATACGAGCGCGAGTCAAGGCTTGGTGCTCCCACGTCCATGCGTCATTGTGCTGATACTCATCAAACGCATCGGTTGGGCTCACAAGCAAGCCAGATGCGCCTGAAGGTCGTAGGCGAGTATCGACCTCATATAAAATTCCGGAAGCGGTTCTGGTCGAGAAAATATGAATAATGCGCTGTGCCAACCTTAGATAAAACTGGCGTCCATCAATCTCTTTCTTACCATCAGTATAGATGTGTACTGGGCAATCGTGCATGAACACAATATCAAGATCGGAGTTGTAACCCAGCTCCCAGCCACCAACTTTGCCATAACCAACCACCGCAAAACCGCGCCCTTCTCGATCTTTCACATGAGTGGGCTCACCGAACTTAGCCGACACTTGCAGCCATGCTTGATTAATACCCGCCTCAACAATCGCTTCCGCTAAATAGGTCAGGTGATCACTGACCTTCATTACAGGTAAAGCGCCCGCAATATCCGCAGCAGCAATTCTCAAGATACAAGTCTGCTTAAACTGACGCAGACCTTCCATCTGCTGCTCCATATCATCTTCAGGAATGCGAGCAAGATAGTCACGCAACTCTGTTTTGTAGGACTCTAATGGCACAGGATTATAGAGTTGTTGAGGGTCGATAAGTTCATCTAAAAGAATAGGATAACGACCAAGCTGCTCCGAAATCATCGGGCTGGCAGTACATAGACGAACTAACTGAGTCAGAGCCGCGGGGTGTTCATCAAGCAGCTCTAGATACGTGGTTCGAGTCACTATTTTTTGCAGCAGGTGCAATACTCTAGATAAACCAAACTCGGCATCCTTCGCGGTATACAATGCTTGGAAGACTTTAGGCATTAAACGATTGAGCACTTCACGTCCGCGTGGGCCAAGCGTCTTTTTAGCCAAGTCAGCTTTAAACTGGATAATCGTTTTTGCTGCTTCTGCAGGGCTAGCGATTGCAATATCGTGTTCTAGCACTTGCTCAATCACATCCGACTTATGAGCCATATCCCACAACTCACTAAAGTGACTCGCAATTGGGTTCGCGTCTTCTTCATCAACCCCAATCAAATCTTCAAATACCGTGTGCACGTTCGCCATGTGCGCACGAGTCGCATCAATCAAACCACCCCAATCGGCAAATTGCATTGCTATAGCGAGCTGTAGCTGCTCTTGCTCGTTGTCAGGTAAGGTTTGAGTCTGCTTGTCACCCATCGCTTGCAACAGGTTCTCAAGGCGGCGCAGAAACAGATAGGCATCACGCAAGTGGCCTACCTCTTCACTCTCAAGTAAATTCAGATCGTCAATCGCACTTAGCGTTTCAAGTAGACCTCGCCCGCGAAGGCTCGGTTCACGTCCCCCACGAATCAATTGGAAGACTTGAGCAATAAACTCCACTTCACGGATACCACCAGAACCAAGCTTGATGTTATTCGATAAGCCACGACGACGAACCTCACTGCCAATCATCGACTTCATGCGTCTTAACGATTGAATAGCACTGAAGTCGATGTAACGACGGAACACGAATGGACGTAGCATCTGGCGAAGTTCTTGGTACTGCGGATACATTTCACAGCCCATGACTCGCGCCTTAACCATCGCGTAGCGTTCCCAGTCACGGCCTTGCTCTTGGTAGTAATCTTCCAGCGCAGCATAACTCATCACCAATGGGCCGCTCTCTCCGAATGGACGCAAACGCATGTCGACGCGATAACAGAACCCATCAAACGTTTGTTGATCGAGCGCCTTGATAATACGCTGCCCTAAGCGAGTGAAAAACTGGGCGTTGGCGATACTTCGTCGCGCGCCTTGTGTTTCACCATTTTCAGGGTAAGTGAAAATCAGGTCGATATCCGAAGAGAAGTTAAGTTCTCCGCCACCCAATTTCCCCATACCAATGATCAACATAGGCTGCGCTTCACCTTGTTCATTGCAAGGAGTGCCCCACTCTTTACAGCAAATATCGTATTGCCATTGGTAGGTCTCGAAGATCATCGCCTCAGCCAACATCGATAAGTGGCTTAAGCTCTGCTCAAGTTGCCAAGAGCCCATAAAGTCACGCCAAGCAATGTAGGTCATTTCTCGGTTGCGGAATTGGCGCAACACTCGTTGGCCACTCATTTCATCAGCACAACCAGAAAGAAGCTCTGCTAATCGCTCACGATACCCTTGAGCACGTTCATCGCACTTAAGCATGTCCGGTAAAGCGCTCGATAAAACCGAATCACGCTGCAGGCATTCACCAATGAAGCAGCTCAGGCCTAATACATACTTAAGATCGTCAACAAGTGGCTTAGGCCACGCATTAATGGCTTCACTCTGATGTTCTAGTAAATGCTCAAAAGCAGACTGCGAATGAGTGACGAGCTGAGGAGGCAATGGCATGTTTCTTCCTTGTGTAAGCTATGCGACGAACGTTCGGGTTATCGGTTCTAGTCTTCAATAGTGAGTTTTAAAACTAAAGATCAGTTATACCAAAGTTACGCCAATAAAAAACGCCCACATTAGCAATGTGGGCGTTTTATCTGTGAACTTATTGAGTTAGGCCGATGTCTCTATGAATAAGTCTTTGGGAATAAGACAAAGGCCAAGGATTAAACCTTAAACTGCTTAATCTTACCGTCGAGTTCTTGCGCGTTGCTTTCCATAAGCTGAGAAGTCTCAAGAAGCTCACCAACCACCACGACAGACGCTTCGACAAGCTCACGAACATTGGTCAGGTTGACGCTCATCTCTTCAGCCACACTGCTCTGTTGACCCGCAGCTGTTGCGATTTGGAAGTTCATGTCATTAATTTGGTTTACTTGGCTCACGATACCGTCAAGTTCAGAGCCGGCGTTAGTCACTAGATCAACACCTTCAGCCGCCTCTACAACACTCTTCTCCATCAGCTCTACCGCAGAGTTTGCACTGCTTTGTAGGTGGCTGATCATATCTTGAATCTCGACTGTCGCTTGTTGTGTGCGCTGTGCAAGGTTACGAACCTCATCAGCCACCACGGCAAAACCACGACCCGCTTCACCTGCACGCGCCGCTTCAATCGCTGCGTTTAGTGCTAATAGGTTTGTTTGCTCTGAAATGCCTTGGATAGTACCAACAACGCTGCCGATTGAATCAACGCGCTCTTCGACTTGGTTTACCGCCGCTGCAGAGGCTGCGATGTCGGAAGACAACTCGCTCATCTTAGAAACGGATCCTTGAACGAACTTCTGACCGGTCAATGCTTGGCCTGATGCTTGTTCTGTCAATGAAGACGCACTTTGTGCATGCTCAGCGACAGTTTGTACGGTAGAAGTCATTTCGCTCATTGCTGTTGCTAGCTGGTCGATTTCGTTGAACTCTTCTTGAGCCGAGTCTTTGGTTTCTGACATGCTGATTGTCATCACTTCCGTCAGAGCAAATAGCTCATCTGAAGACGCAACCTGAGCTTTAACCATGTCATGCAGCTGAACCCGAGTTTTCTCAAGCTCACGTGCCACGTCGCCGTATTCATCTTTACAATCCATATGAATTGGCACTGACAGATTCTTGTCTGCCATGGTTTTGATTGCATCATTTAGGTATTGAGTTTGGCGCAACATAACGCGCGCCGCAGCCAATAGAAGAACCACAAATACAATGATCATTAAGGCTGTTTGCCAAGCCACTTGAACTAGGTAAGTCTCGTAATGCTGCTGTGCAACTTGAGCATTGTTCGTTACTGCAAGTAATGAATCGTAAAACGTGCTCGCGTCCCATAGCTGCTTCGAAATGATCAAAATCGTGCTGAATATCATCAACATGATCATTTTTGGAACGAGACGAACGTCAGAGATTACCCTTTCCCACGGCTTGAATGACAGTTTAGTCATTGTCAGTTCTCCATTAACTCTTATATATTGATGGCTTCTATATCCGCGAGATGGCTATGTCAGTCAAAGTTCGCGATTTATTTTGAGCCTCGTATGAATGTTAAATAGTATCAAAGACACAACCAAGCCGATGAGCTTATTATCACTGATTCTCTCTTTCTTAGCGCTATTTGTGATCTCAGGCTTATTGTTTGCACCGATTGATAAAGAATCGAAACAAGTCCTTATCGGCCTCGATTTTATAATCTGTAGTGTTTTTCTTTTTCAGCTCACGATTGATCTATTCAGATCACAAAACAAGAAAGAATACCTAAAAGTACACTGGATCGATTTCTTAGCAAGCATCCCGATGGTCGAGCCGCTCCGTTTCGCTCGCATTTTTCAGATCTTGCGTGTAATTCTGGTTTTGCGCTCGGGTAAACGTGTTTTCAGAGAGCTATTTCGCAATCGAAAAGAGACCACTCTCGCTTCGATCATTCTGCTTCTGGTCATTCTCTTAACCATAGGGGCAGGAACAATACTTCTGTTAGAGCACAAAGACCCTAATGCCAACATTACCACTGGCCAAGATGCTTTATGGTGGGCTTTCGTTACCATCAGTACTGTGGGCTATGGCGACCACTATCCAGTGACAAGCTCAGGGAAATTGGTGGCGTCTTTGGTTATTATTTGCGGCGTGGGGGTGTTCGGTATGATTTCAGGCTTGATTACTTCTTTGATCACCTCTCCCACTCATCATGAGAATCAAAGGGCTGAAAACAAAGAGAAGCATCTTGAAAAGATCATAGAGCAGCAACAACAAATCCTCGAACGACTAGAGAAGCTTGAGCAACAAACAAAAAAATAGGGCCGAGGCCCTATTTAGAAATTCATACTTATTTTGGTACAGATGTTGAGTTTAGTCTTGCCAGTATGGCTCAACTTCGACACTGATTTGACGCGTCTGCTCCATCGCATGCAGGATAGACACCTCTTGACGAGCCAACCAACGCTCTAGCTGAACCTTCTCATCGCCTTCTAACTTCTCAGTTAACGGCTCTAATGTTTTCAGTGCTAGTAGGTCATCAATGCCTTGCACCATATCCGCCCATGGCAAGCGGAAGCTGTTTCGTTCAACGTCATCATACAAGCTCGCGAAACCAACACCAGAATACAGATTACGCATCAAACGGTATTGCTGCTCAATATACGCTTGGCTGGTCATCACTCGCTCTGGCGGGAAGGCTTCCATTAAGTCTGCCCATGTACGATCGAGTTGCTGCACCGAAAACCATTCGATACCACGACCCATTTGCTCACGCGCTTTCTCATCTAAGAAAGGTTGCCAGCCACGAGACAAGATCCAACGGCTTAGGTCTAGTAGTAACCCGGTATAACGAGCAGAGCTAAGCAAAGTCAGCAATTCTTCGCGATCTGGCAGTTGCTCTTGCATCTCTTTGAGTTCAGCGACTAAGAACTTACGTGCATCGAGCTTACGCAGCACGTGGCCTTTATCTTCGAGCAAATCTTCGAAGTGGTCATAGCTTTTCAGCCAGTCGAGCTCTTGCTCAAGCCACTTCAACTCTTGACGTAAAATAGCACTCGCGCGCCTTGGCACGATGCCACCATAAATAGTGAAGGTTTGACGGATAAAACTCAGCGAGTGACTGATCTCATGCAGCGCTTCAATTGATTGGCGCTCGGTGAAGATCTGCTCGTGATAATGCCAATGAGCGAGAGCATGCTCTAAAGATTGAATGAAACACGATTCAACAGTATCACTTTTGTCAGTATCAACTAATGTCAAAGGAGTGACTTCATCTCCTTGATAACCTTGAGCAAGACGATAACCCTTAGCCGCTTTGCTAAGATTGCCTAAACGCATGCCGCCTTGCTCGCAAAATTGACGAGACAATGTAAACAGAGCATCGGTTTGACCTGATTTGAGTTCTAATTCGACTTCGCAAATCGGTTCTTGTAGACCACCAGATTCGACAAAACCTTGGTCAAATGCCACTTCAACTTGGCTGCCATCAGGCATACCCACCAGCCATTGCTCACGAGTAAAGTTGGTAGAGAACAAAGGCGTCAGCTCTGCTTGTAAGGTTTCAATGTCCTTACCTTCTGGCCAAATATCCTCAGGATGTAAGGATAACTTAGGCTCATTGCTGTCGTGTTCTGCGTTGTATTCTGGTCTTTGATGCAGGCCAGCAACCACACGACCTGCGGTCTTAACGGTTTGTACAAACACGTCATCAAAACGTCGAATGCGCAAGCCTGTATCGTGCTTGCGTAGCCAGTTGTCAGGAGTGTCAAAGTAGATGTTACCTAGCTCGCGACAACTGTGCTGAAGTACTTTAGTTTCAGCAATTTTATTGCGTAAAGTCTCTGAAAAATCAGGAGAAACAAAAAACTTCAGTTCTATCTCGGTTTCCATAGTTATACCTTTCTGTGAAGATAGGGACAGGATATTGCCAATTTGAAAACTCAGCAAGTCAGAAATATCGCCCTTATGATGATCTAAAACAGTTTTAATGAGACATTGATTAGGTTAACATGCGCGACTTTGTAGCCATCGCTTAACATTTCACCATGAATATGGTGTATGTTGTTTTAAGGTTATTATTTATTAGGTTGGATGACCATGCCAGTAAATACAATTATGGGGTTATTTGCAAAGTCCCCAATTAAACCTTTGCAGCGTCACGTAGTATGCGTGAACGAATGTTGTTCTCACCTAGTTAATTTCTTTGAAGTTTCTTCAAAGGGTGACTGGGAGAAAGCTTCTGAAATTCGAGCTCAGATTTCTCACCTTGAGAAAGAAGCTGACGTACTAAAACGTGAAATTCGCCTTAAACTTCCTCGCGGTTTGTTTATGCCAGTTGATCGCACCGACATGTTGGAGCTTTTAACTCAACAAGACAAACTCGCAAACCTAGCGAAAGACATTGCTGGCCGTGTATATGGTCGTCAACTTGTCATTCCTGCTCCAATGCAACAGAACTTCATCGCTTACGTTAAACGTTGTCTAGATGCAGCGAACCAAGCACAAAACGTAATCAATGAATTAGACGAATTGCTTGAAACGGGCTTTAAAGGCCGTGAAGTAACACTCGTTGCTGAAATGATTCATCAATTAGATGTAATTGAAGATGACACGGACGCGATGCAGATCGAACTACGCCAACAACTTATGGCGATAGAGAAAGATCTGAATCCAGTTGACATCATGTTCTTGTACAAGATTCTTGAATGGGTTGGTGGTATTGCAGATCAAGCACAGCGTGTTGGCGCTCGTCTTGAAGTAATGCTTTCTCGATCTTAAATCATACGTTAACCATATAACGAAGAGCACTTTTTAACCAAACCACTTATGCGCTGAGTATTTCTCTCGCTGAGCGGTTTTTTGCGTCTAAATTTGTTCCGCTTGTTATCAAACAACTAGGTATTACGATGGATATCCTTGCTAACTACGGCACTGTCCTGATTATTGTTGCAGCAGCTTTCGGTTTCTTGATGGCTATTGGTATTGGTGCAAATGACGTTGCGAATGCAATGGGCACTTCAGTAGGCTCTAAAGCTCTAACCGTTAAACAAGCGATCATTATCGCAATGATCTTTGAATTCGCAGGTGCTTATCTTGCGGGCGGCGAAGTAACAGACACGATCCGTAAAGGTGTTATCGAAACGTCTCTATTCGCTCATCAACCTGACGTACTTGTGTACGGCATGATGTCTGCACTACTAGCTGCTGGTACATGGTTGCTTCTAGCATCATACATGGGCTGGCCAGTATCAACGACTCACTCAATCATCGGTGCAATCATCGGTTTTGCTTGTGTGTCTGTAGGTACAGAAGCCGTAGACTGGAACAGCGTTCAAGGTATTGTGGGTAGTTGGATTGTCACACCGTTGATTTCCGGCATCTTCGCCTATCTCATTTTTGTAAGTGCCCAACGACTGATATTCGATACAGAAAATCCGTTGTTTAACGCTAAGCGTTTTGTACCTGTGTACATGTTCATTACGACAATGGTCATTGCACTTGTAACGATCAAGAAAGGTCTTAAGCACGTTGGTCTTCACCTAAGCGGCACTGAAGCATGGTTATGGGCAGCAGGTGTTTCTGCTCTAGTCATGATTGGCGGTTACTTATACATTCAAAAGAAATTTGCTAATCGCGAAGAAGACCATGGCTTTGCAGGCGTTGAAGGTATCTTCAGCGTACTTATGGTTATCACAGCTTGTGCAATGGCATTTGCACACGGTTCAAACGACGTAGCTAACGCGATTGGTCCACTGTCTGCTGTTGTTTCAACGGTTGAGCACATGGGTGAAATCTCAGGTAAGAGCACTATCGCATGGTGGATTCTTCCACTAGGTGGTATTGGTATCGTTGTTGGTCTTGCTACCATGGGTCATAAAGTAATGGCGACTGTGGGTACTGGTATTACAGAACTAACACCTAGCCGTGGTTTCGCAGCTCAGCTTGCAACTGCGTGTACCGTTGTTCTTGCTTCTGGTACTGGCCTTCCAATCTCAACCACACAAACATTGGTTGGTGCGGTATTGGGTGTGGGCTTTGCTCGCGGTATCGCAGCTCTGAACCTAGGCGTTGTGCGTAACATCGTTGCTTCTTGGATTGTAACGCTACCTGCTGGTGCACTACTTGCAGTTGTGTTCTTCTACGCAATTCAGGCTATGTTTACAATGTAATAGCCTTGACGTTAGTAAATATTAGCGTCAGAAAACGGTGAGCTTCGGTAACGATATGTAAATACCATGTCATTATTGACTCAAACGCACAGAAAGGGAGGCTTTGCCTCCCTTCTTTGTTGCACCGCATAAAGAAACTAAATATTATTTGCTCATTGAGGCTGACTCATACGCCTACCCAATT
This sequence comes from Vibrio sp. QJM3NY_15, assembly GCF_057785995.1. Taxonomy (NCBI): domain Bacteria; kingdom Pseudomonadati; phylum Pseudomonadota; class Gammaproteobacteria; order Vibrionales; family Vibrionaceae; genus Vibrio; species Vibrio sp. QJM3NY_15. Next base: position 436,896 of record NZ_CM173517.1, on the reverse strand, counting down.
TGAATCGTTAAGGGATTTACTGTGAAAAAACTGATTAGCTTAGTTTTGCTCGCAATGCTTGCGGCTCCAGCTGCCTTTGCACAAGACCGTTATATTGCTGACAAACTATTTACTTATATGCATTCTGGCCCAAACAACACATTCCGTATCATCGGTAGTGTTGATGCTGGTGAAAAGATTACTTACCTACAAACTAACAAGAGCACGGGTTACACCCAGGTTCAAGATAACCGCGGCCGTAAAGGCTGGGTAGAAAGTAAGTTTGTAAGCACTCAAGAAAGCATGGCTCTGCGCATGCCTAAGCTAGAAAAAGAACTGACTGACGTAAAAGGCAAGCTTGCAAATGCTCGCCAAAGTGCAGACAGCGAGAAAGCTGGCCTAGCGAGCTCTCTAGACTCTCGTAACAAGCAAATTGCTGAACTTGAGCAAAACTACAGCGAGATTAGCCAGCAGCTAACGAGCTCTCAAACAGAGAACCGTGAGCTACGCGCTAAGCTAGACACACAAAAAGATGATCTATTGCTGAAGTACTTCATGTACGGTGGCGGTGTTGCTGGTATTGGTCTACTTCTTGGACTTATCCTGCCACACATTATGCCTCGTCGCAGAAAGTCACCAAACGGCTGGTCGTAAGCTGATCGTTTTATCTGCTCAGCCTACCTTGCGCTAAACAGAATAAATTCAGTATCGAATATCAAAAAGGAGCACCTCGGTGCTCCTTTTTATTTGTCTTGGTTTTATATTCAAGTCAATGCGCTAATCCCTATTAATTAGCCTTTCCACTCGTATAGAGCCGGGATTTCTATCTTCTGATGATTAAACTCAATGATCACCGATTGTGGTTTAATCTCTAACAACTGAATGTCTTGTCCAATCCAATCTCCCTGCGCCACCTCATGACCGTTCACTTTGACCCAACGTTTCGTTTCACTACTCGAGTACATATGAGTTTGTAAATCTAGCTTTGGCAGTACTCCAGACAAACTACTGCCATGAGACTCTAACTCGATGACCGGAGATTCCATGCTTTCAGCGGGTCTAGAATCCATTGGCTCAGGAGCGCTTTGTTGGTCACCCATAATAGATTCAAGCTTCAATGCTAAATCAGGTGGTAACTCACTGAGGTCTAGCCCTTGCAGTAAATCACTGTTCGATTGCAACTCATTACTGCGCTCAGGTGAGCTTGACTGTGGCAATGAAGGTTCGAAGCTCTCTGTACTTGGCTCAGAATTTGACTCTGGATTTGGCTCAGAAACATCAGTTCGTGCAAACATGACGTTCGAGTCATTCATATCAGCGGCATTGCTGATATTCACTTGGGCGTACACCTCTTTGCGCGGCAATACTTTTAATTCGTTATGTGTGGGTGCTGTACGAATCAAAAATGGCGACTCATCTTGCGTAACTGCCACTGTTTCATTCGTTACTGACGCCTTTGAAGCGGTCGCTTTATCTTCAGACTTAAGAGGCATTGTCTCCGTCGACTGGCTGAGCGCTTGAGCAGAAGAAGTATAAGACTGATAAGCCAGCGCCCCACCGACCAGCAAAGAAGGGACTAATAGTAGAAGAAGCCCCATAGCGAGCGATGAACCTTTCTTTTTACTGATAGCCACAGCAGAATTTGGGACATGATGGCTTTGATAGCCTCTAAGCTCCGATTGTTTGAGCTCTTGCATAATGCGCGACATTAGCTGGCTCCTCCGTCGAGTGACATCAGCTTAGGTGAATCCAGTTGAGCTAACCTTTGCAATCTTGCCAATGTACGTTTGCCCGCAATACCGTCCACAGACATCCCCTGCCAAGTTTGAAAGGCTTCGACTTTCATTTTCAATTCATTATCAAACACATCATTTCCTGAAACGACTTCACCTAACACTTCAGACAACAGTAAATCCAATAATGTTACGGCTTCGCCTTGATAACCCTCTTTTAGGGTTTCTCTCAGTGGTTGTTTCCAAATAGCGACATAATCGCCTTGCCACACTTGTTCTAACGAGCGTTTAGGCAACACCAACAACTTATCGTTAATGAGTAATTCAACCGAGTCGTCAGACTCCCCATAAAGCACAGCGAATACAGGCTCTTGATCGAGTTCAAGGTTGAGAACCACAGGTACCCCAAGCTCCAACAGATCAGCTAGGTTGGTCTGTTGTTGCTCACACACGAACACGCTTTGAGGTTCACTTAAACACAAACCATCACGCAAAGAAGACTGATACCCCCATAAGGTATAAAGATCTTTAATCGCAAGAGAACGGTTAGTCCCTTGCATTAAATGCTGTTGAATATCTTGTGGTAGTGCAAACTTTGAAGGCTTCGGCTCTGCTGCTAAGTTAGCCTCTGCCGCTAACTTAGCCGTATCTGCCACCAATGAGCGCTGTGCATGTGCCAGCACTTCAGTTTTAACTTCGCTTGAAGTGTTAGCTGATATCCATGAATCTATGTATGACGGGGCGAAATTAAAAGTAGTAAAGGCTAAGCCAATGCTTAACGTCGCTAAACCAGCATATTTGAGTAGCTTTGGTGCCACGGTAACTGCGTGCTGTTTTTCAACATGATATACATCGGCCTGAAAGGCCATGATCTGCTGGCACGCTCGGTTGACCGTTTCATTGGAGGGCGCTTGCTCACCATCATGAAAAGCTAGCTGTAGAGCCTTATCACACACCAAATTGATAAGTCTCGGAATACCATGAGTATATTGGGCAATCAGCTTGATAGAACGATTCGAAAACAACATCTGCTCGCCACCCGCCGTTTCCAAGCGAAACGCGATGTACTTGCCAGTCTCTTCAGTATTAAGAGGCAGTAAGTGATAACGACCTGTAATGCGCTGCGCTAACTGGCGCAATTGTGTTGTTTGTAGGTGTTGTTGTAATTCAGGCTGGCCAACCAACAGTACTTTTAACAGTTTACGGCTGTCGGTTTCCAAATTGGTTAGAAGGCGTAGCTGCTCCAATACGTCAGCAGCAAGGTGTTGTGCCTCATCGATAACCAATAAGGTTTGAATCCCTTCTGCATGGCTATCCAACAGAAAATAATGAATCGCTTGGCTGAGCTGTTTGAGCGATGCTTGTTCAGGGTATTCCACCTCGAACTCATCACAAATAGCTTCTAGTAAATCCGTATTGGAAAACGTAGGGTTGAGTATAAGGCCAGCTTGAGTCTGATTATCGAGTGATGACAACATCGCTTTGGCGACCGTTGTTTTTCCTGTACCTACTTCACCAGTAAGCATCGCAAAGCCCCCACCCTCGCCTAAACCTGCTTGTAGGTTTTGCATCGCTTCTTGATGACGCTGACTCAAAAACAAATAGCGAGAATTTGGTACAATCGAAAATGGCATCTCAACGAAGCCAAAATATTCCTTATACATGTGCTGCCCTATAATTACGATTAATGGAAAGTACCATTGCTCGCAGTAAAGTCCAGCAGTGATAAAACATTTCGAGGTGATAAGTTGCAAATATACGATAGCCTACCAAAAGACAATGGGCTACAGCGCTATCTAGTCGGTGGAGCGGTACGCGATAAGCTGCTCAATATTGACAGTTATGATAGAGATTGGGTCGTGGTAGGAAGTACCCCTCAAGAAATGGAAAGCCTTGGCTTTACTGCTGTCGGGAAAGATTTCCCTGTATTCTTACACCCAAAAACCAAAGAAGAGCACGCACTGGCTCGCACCGAAAGAAAGTCAGGTTCGGGTTATACAGGTTTCGAGTGTTACTTTGCACCAGATGTGAGTTTGGAAGAAGATCTCATGCGCCGCGATCTAACGATCAACGCCATCGCTCAAGATGACAAAGGCGAGCTTTACGATCCATACCATGGCCAAAAAGATCTCTCTGATCGTATTCTAAGGCACGTCTCGGATGCCTTTGTTGAAGATCCTCTTCGTGTGCTGCGTGTTGCTCGCTTCGCCGCTAAGCTTCATCACCTTAACTTTACGGTTGCACCTGAAACCATGGATATGATGAGTGAGATAGTGCAATCTGGAGAACTGGCACACCTCACTGCCGAACGAGTTTGGCAGGAGTGGCATAAATCTCTTAGTACTCCGCACCCTGAAGTGTTCCTTTCTGTACTGAAAGAATGCGGTGCATTGGCTGTTGTGTTGCCTGAAATTGACGCTCTGTTTGGTGTGCCTCAACCTGAAAAATGGCACCCTGAAATCGACACGGGCATTCACACGCTGATGGTTGCTCAGCAAGCTGCGCTATTAAGCTCATCATTACCAGTACGTTTTGCAGCTCAAGTACATGATTTAGGTAAAGGCGTCACGCCAGAAAGTGAGTGGCCAAGCCACAAGATGCATTGCCATACAGGCTTAAAAATCATTAAGAAGCTGTGTGAAAGAGTCAGAGTGCCCAATGAATTCAGAGACCTTGCGTTGTTAGTGTGTGAGCAGCATTCTAATATCCATCGTGCAGGCGAGCTAAAGCCAACCACCTTTCTCAAGGTTCTCAACAAGTTCGATGTATGGCGTAAGCCAGATAGACTCGACGATATACTGCTTTGCTGCCAAGCCGATCATGCTGGCCGTAAAGGGTTAGAAGATCAGCCTTACCCTCAGAAAGCGCATTTTGAAGTGGCTTACCAAGCAGCTCTTCAAGTCGAAGTGAAATCGATTATTGCTGATGGTTTTCAAGGTAAAGATATTCGAGAAGAACAAGAGAAGCGCAGAGCTGCCGCAATTGAGAGCGCCCTATTAGAACTCGCAGATAATTAATCGCCAAAGCGCTGATTCTCCGGTATTAAAAAACCCGCTACTAGGCGGGTTTTTCCGTTTCAATCTGTAGGACGAAACATTTGTCTACGTAAGTCTAGTGCTACAGCATCATCAAGAAAGCAAATAGACCAAAACCTAGAATCAGGCGGTAGATAACAAACGGTGTCATGCCCATACGTGAGATAAGCTTCAAGAAGAAGTGAATACAGATATAAGCACTGATGAAAGAAACCACGATACCCGTTAGCAAAGTGCCAACATGAATAGGATCACCACTGGTCACTAACTTCAGGCCTAAGTATCCACCAGCCAAAGTGATGATAGGAATAGACATCAAGAAAGAGAATCGAGCCGCCGCTTCACGCGTGAAACCTAGGTAAAGCGCTGCGGTAATGGTTGCGCCAGAACGAGACGTGCCAGGGATGATCGCCATTGCTTGAGCAAGACCAATAAACAGCGCCTTTTTCCAACCCGCTTGGTATTCGTCATCACGCAGGCTTGAGTTCTTATCCACCCACCATAGCAACAGACCAAAAATAATCGTTGTCGTAGCAATTACCCACGCACTGCGCAAATAAAGCTCAACAATATCTTTCATCAACAAACCAAAGATACACGCTGGAATCGTCGCGAGAATGATCATCCACGCGAGCTTTGCTTCTTTACTGCGATCGCCTTTAAACACGGAACCAAAGAATGCGCTCAAAAGAGAGACCACTTCTTTACGGAAATAGATAACTACTGCGGCCAAAGTACCAACGTGGACAGCCACATCAAAGGCCAAACCTTGATCTTCCCAACCTAATACAGCAGAAGGAAGGATTAAATGTGCAGAACTGGAAATAGGTAAAAACTCAGTAAAGCCTTGCACCAACGCCAACATAAACGCTTCAAAATAACTCATTACTTACCTTAAAAATTATAGTTTTATATCTACGACAGAGAGCGAGTCTAATTGCTGCATCTTCTGCCATATTTCACTGACGGTTCTTCCGTCTTGCGGGATCACTCTCGCAGGACAGAGATCATAAAGTGGTTGTGTTACAAAAGGATATTTATAGATATCACTGCGTGGCAATTCTGGTTCGCTTTCAGAAACCACGTCTCCAAACAGCACAATATCAAGATCGAGCTTTCGATCTTGAAGTTTATGAGCATCTTGAGAGCGACCCCATTTAAACTCAATTTTACGAAGTTGCTGTGAAAATTCAGTCAATGAGAGTGATGTGTCGAGCTCTATCACAAAGTTATAAAACGAATGGCTTTCAAACCCTACAGGCTCACAATGATAGATCTTAGAGCATTTAAGGTCAGTCCCTAACGATTGAAGCTCTGTCCATGCCACCCTTGCATGCTTGTCGCGGTCTATGTTCGTGCCAACACCAACATAGGCTATTGTCATGCTTGACCTCGTTCGATGATCACGCCGACTGCTTTTGCTTGTGGCACTGCGCCAGGCTTCGCTAAACGGATTTTAATCCAAGGCACTGAGAACTGAGTCATGATTAGTTCAGCAACTTCTTCTGCCACACGCTCAACCAATAGGAATCGGCCATTCGCAATGTGCTCAAGCACGGCAGTACTCACAGTCGAGTAATCCAAAGCATCAACTACATCATCACTCTTACCTGCTGGGCGGTTGTCATGAGCCATTTCAATATCAAGCACAAGTTTTTGTTTAATCTCTTGTTCCCAATCGTAAACACCGATCGTTGTAATTACTTCTAGCTGTTCAATGAAAACTTTATCCAGTGCCATGACTTGTCCTTTTAGAGGTCGGATACCCATATTGGGGAAAAAAACGTATTATTTGCGTAATTCCGGATATGATATCAATTACTCTGGGATTGAGCATTATTTTCCCATCGTTAGGCTTATAACCGTTAAGGACAGACATGACCCCTTTGGCTCTCATCATGATCATTGCTGCCTATTTGCTAGGTTCAATCTCGAGTGCGGTCTTGATATGCCGAGTTTTAAGACTCCCTGATCCCCGAACGGTAGGTTCTAACAACCCTGGAGCAACCAATGTTCTGCGTGTTGGCGGTAAAGGCGCAGCTGCTGCCGTCCTTTTGTGTGACATGCTTAAAGGTACTATTCCAGTATGGCTTGGCTACTACCTCAATATCGACTCGATCATTTTAGGCGTCGTGGCGATAGCGGCGTGTCTTGGTCATATGTACCCAATATTTTTCCACTTTAAAGGTGGTAAAGGCGTCGCAACGGCACTCGGAGCCATCGCCCCAATTGGATTCGATCTAACGGGAATGATCATGGCGACTTGGTTGGTTGTGGCATTTTTGTTTCGTTACTCTTCTTTAGCGGCACTGGTTACTGTGTTGCTCGCACCTTTCTACGCTTGGTTAGTCAAACCACAATATACGCTGCCAGTAGCGATGCTGTGTTGCTTGATTGTGTTGCGTCACCATCAGAATATCCGCCGCCTTCTCGATGGCAGCGAGCCAAAGCTCGGACAAAAAAAATCGGCTTAAACTATCATGTCTAAGCCGAATCATTTTTAAACCGAGATACGTTTAAACCAACGTAAATCTCTGTCGAACAATACTATTCAATATTTAAAGCTTACAGCAGATGTTTATCTAAAAACGTCTTCAGCATTGTGTTCACAAACTCTGGTTGCTCTAGCGAACTAATGTGACCAGCACCAGGAATCACCACTAACTCACTGCCCGTAATGCAATCATGCATTAGGTATGACTCCAGTGCCGGACGTGGCTTATCTTCTTGTCCAACAGCGATCAAAACCGGCAGTGCAAAGCTCTCTACTGCTTCAATCATATCTCGACGCCCAAAGACCATTCGACCGATTCGCGCGACTTCTTCCGCTTTATCACCTTGAAGTTCAGACAAATGCTGAGTAAAGCTCTCAACCAAAGCTGGTGAGTTTGTTTGAGCATCATTGGCAAAGAACAGTGGAACTACGGCTTCAACAATCGGTTGAGGAACCATTTTGGTTTGAGTAATGGTGTCTAACATGCTGAAGTATTTAGCATGAGCAACTTCTGGCTCTAAACCAACAAAGGTATCCATAAGTACCAAAGACTTGATTCGAGCAGGTGCTAACTCCGCTAACTCAGTTCCCCACATACCGCCAACCGATAGGCCGACAACGGAAAACTCTTCGATTTCTAAATGATCAAGCAGATCCAAAATGTGTTGAGCGTAATCTTTCAGGTTACGCATCGAGTTCGGCGCAGCTTGTGACTCACCATGAGACCAAAGATCTGGAACGATGCAGCGATACTGAGCTTTTAGAGCCTCGACCTGTGGTTGCCACATTGCACTATCCCAAAGGTAACTGTGGCCAAGTACAACAACCGGGCCTTGACCTTCATCTAGGTACGTCATCGATTGATTGTCTACGGTGAACTTATTCATTTTCTTTCCTAATCTCTATCAGCAATTATTTATCGACATATAGTCGGTAAGCTAGGATATAAAAACGGCCGCACTCAGCGACCGTTTATCGAAATACTATGGTTTATTTGGCGATTGGTTATGATTAAGCAATTGGTTCTAGTTGGTCAATTGGCCAACGCGGCGTAGCATGAACTGACAAATCAGCCGTTTCACCATTTTTAAGGCGTTGCATACCAGCGTAAGCAATCATCGCACCGTTATCAGTACAGAACTCAGTTCGTGGGTAGTAAACCTCGCCACCGATTTTCTTCGCTAGCGCTTCAAGCTCCATACGTAGCTGTTTGTTGGCACTTACGCCACCAGCAATCACTATACGTTTCATGCCTGTTTCCGCCAAGGCACGCTTACATTTAATTACCAAGGTCGCACAAACAGCTTCTTGGAAAGCGTAAGCGATATCAGCACGTGTCTGATCGTCGTTGTCATTCGCACGAATGGTGTTCGCAGCAAATGTTTTTAGACCAGAAAAGCTCATATCGAGTCCTGGACGATCGGTCATTGGACGCGGGAACTTAAAACGACCTGGTGTGCCTTTTTCTGCTAAACGAGACAGCAATGGACCACCTGGGTAATCTAAACCCATCAACTTCGCGGTTTTATCAAACGCTTCGCCGGCAGCATCATCAATCGACTCACCAAGGATTCGATACTCACCGATGCCTTTCACTTCGACCATCATGGTATGTCCGCCAGAAACCAGCAGAGCAACAAATGGGAATGGTGGCGGGTTATCTTCTAGCATAGGAGCAAGAAGGTGACCTTCCATGTGGTGAACAGGTACAGCTGGTACACCCCAAGCATAAGCGATACTGCGACCAATGGTTGCACCAACCAGCAGAGCGCCGACTAAGCCGGGTCCTGCAGTGTAAGCCACACCATCGATGTCTTTTGACGTTAGATTCGCTTCAACCAATGCCGCTTTAATAAGTGGGATGGTCTTTTTTACATGGTCACGCGATGCCAACTCAGGAACCACACCACCATAATCGGCGTGCAGCTTCACTTGGCTGTATAATTGATGAGAAAGCAGGCCTTGCTCATCATCATAAATCGCAATTCCTGTCTCATCACAAGAGGTTTCAATACCAATAATGCGCATAATTTTCTCGGCACGCTTTCATCTAAAATGGGAAATTAGCGCAATATTACCCTGCCTAAGCTCTTCAAACAAATATTGTACAGACTATAATCGACAAAGTGCTTTACAAAGCCACTGTGATCGGATTAAAATTCCGCACCATTTTTGATCAAGCTGGTTAATGGCCAAACGCGAATAGAGAGTTAGCTCGATGGGTAACTTCTCTGATTTGGTACTGAGTGACCAGCGATAATGAATAACCCCTGAGGTGAAAGGCATATGCCAATAGTTAAAGTACGTGAAAACGAACCGTTCGACGTTGCACTACGTCGTTTCAAGCGCTCTTGTGAAAAAGCAGGTATCCTTTCTGAAGTGCGTCGTCGTGAGCATTACGAAAAGCCAACTACAGTTCGCAAACGCGCTAAAGCAGCAGCTCAAAAGCGTCACGCTAAGAAGCTAGCTCGCGAAAACGCACGTCGCGTTCGCCTGTACTAATAACTTAATCCATAAGGACTGAGTTATGGCTCTTATTGAACAACTCAAAGAAGAGCAAAAATTAGCGATGAAAGCCAAGGACAAACCGCGCCTTGGCACTATCCGCTTAGCTCTTTCAGCAATTAAGCAACGTGAAGTTGACGAACGGATCACTCTGAACGACGACGACATAATTGCTATATTAGTTAAAATGGTTAAGCAACGTCGCGATTCTGTTGCTCAATATGAATCAGCAAATCGTCAAGATCTTGCTGACGTGGAAAAAGCAGAAATTACTGTACTTGAAGGCTTTATGCCTCAACCGTTAACTGAAGAAGAAGTTGTTGTACTACTTGATAGCGCAATCGCGGAAGCTCAACCAGCGGGCATGCAAGACATGGGTAAAGTAATGGCTATCTTGAAACCACAAATTCAAGGGCGTGCAGATATGGGAAAAGTTAGTGGTTTAGTTCGTTCTAAACTCGCTTAATCCCAAATCAAATTGCAACAAGCCGTGCAATCCTTCGGAACGCACGGCTTGTTTGTATCTGTAACCTATTCAAACTATTATTATCCACACTCTCAGTTAGTGCATTTTTCTAAGGTTTTATGGCAGGACACATCCCGCGTAGTTTCATCGATGATCTCCTAGCGCGTCTCGACATTGTCGATATTGTGGACGCACGCGTGAAACTTAAGAAAAAAGGCAAAAACTATGGTGCTTGTTGTCCATTTCACAACGAGAAGACCCCTTCTTTTAGCGTAAGCCAAGAAAAACAGTTTTATCACTGCTTTGGTTGTGGCGTACATGGCAATGCCATCGACTTCATTATGGAGTTCGAACGTCTCGACTTTGTTGAAGCGATTGAAGAACTTGCCTCATTTTTAGGCCTTGATGTTCCTAGAGAACAACGCAGTGGTGAAATATCCACAGCACCAAGAGCCAACAGCGAACAAAAACGTAACCTCTACGATTTGATGGGCGGCATCAGTAATTTTTACCGCTCTCAACTAAAAATCTCAGCTAACAAGCCTGCGATTGATTATCTAAAGAATCGTGGACTGTCTGGTGAAATCGTACAGAAGTTTGGCATTGGCTACGTCGCTGATGAATGGGACTTGGTTCGTAAGAATTTTGGGCAACAAAAAGAAGCCCAAGACATGCTCGTTACTGGCGGCATGTTGATAGAAAACGATAAAGGCAACCGATACGACCGATTCCGTGGACGTGTCATGTTCCCGATTCGCGATCGTCGTGGTCGAGTGATTGGTTTTGGTGGTCGTGTCTTAGAAGACGGCACACCGAAATACCTGAACTCACCAGAAACGCCTATCTTCCATAAAGGCAAAGAGCTTTACGGCCTTTATGAAGTGCTGCAAGCCTACCGTGAACCGCCTCAAATACTTGTGGTTGAAGGTTACATGGATGTTGTGGCACTCGCGCAATATGGTGTTGATTACTCAGTGGCATCACTGGGTACCTCGACAACCGGTGACCACGTTCAAATGTTGTTCCGCCAAACCAGCACAGTGGTTTGTTGTTACGACGGTGACCGAGCAGGTAAAGAAGCAGCGTGGCGCGCACTCGAAAATGCGCTTGAATACCTGAAAACAGGTAACACGCTCAAGTTTCTATTTTTACCCGACGGCGAAGACCCAGATAGCTATATAAGAGAGAATGGCCAAGAGGCCTTCGAACAACTGGTACAGAATGCGACACCGCTTTCTACTTACTTGTTCGATAATCTTATTGAGATACACAAGTTGAACTTGGGAACAACGGAAGGGAAGTCGGCACTGCGAGCACACGCAAGCGCCTTGATTAACAAAATCCCTGACAGTTACTTCCAAGAACTGCTCGAAAAATTATTGGATGAGCGTACTGGTTTTGATAACCAACTGAGACGAGCTCGTGTTCATACTAAGAACCCGACACCTCAACCGCATAAAGAACTGAAACGCACGCCAATGCGAGAAGTTATCGCTTTGCTTATCCAAAATCCGAGCTATGCTGATATGGTACCGGATTTATCAAGTGTCAAAGGCTTACAGTTGCCTGGACTAAGTTTATTCGTCGAAGTACTTGATAAATGCCACGCGCATCCCCATATCAACACAGGCCAATTATTAGAGCATTGGCGACACAATAAACATGAGGCGCTTCTGTCTCGTCTCGCGAGCTGGGAAATCCCCCTCGACGAAGACAATCAAGAAGACATATTTTTAGACTCACTGGACAACATACTTGCCCAGTGCGTTGAAAAACAAATTGAAAACCTGCAGGCCAAAGCAAGAAGCGTCGGTTTATCAGCCGAAGAAAAAAGGGAGCTACTAGCTTTAATGCTAGATCTAAAAGCGTAACCCTGTTTGATTAGTCAGCATTTAATAAATTTGTTAACATAATTGGTTTGCATTTGAGAATGCAACGTCCTTCACCAGACCTGAAGTTGGATATCATCTATGGATCAAAATCCGCAGTCACAGCTTAAATTACTTGTTATTAAAGGCAAGGAACAAGGCTATCTGACCTACGCCGAAGTAAACGACCACCTACCTGCAGAAATCGTGGATTCTGAACAGGTAGAAGACATCATTCAAATGATCAACGACATGGGTATCAAGGTAGTAGAAACTGCACCTGACGCTGATGATCTAGCTCTTAATGATGACGATGCCAATATAGATGAAGATGCAGCTGAAGCTGCTGCTGCTGCGCTTTCAAGCGTAGAAAGCGAGATTGGCCGTACGACTGACCCAGTTCGCATGTACATGCGTGAAATGGGTACGGTTGAGCTACTGACTCGTGAAGGCGAGATCGACATTGCGAAGCGCATTGAAGATGGTATCAATACCGTTCAACTATCTGTTGCTGAATACCCAGGAACAATTCCATACATCTTGGAACAGTTTGACCGCGTACTAGCTGAAGAGATTCGCTTAACAGACCTAATCAATGGCTTTGTTGACCCAGACGACGATGGCACAGCTGCGCCAACGGCGACTCACATCGGTTCAGAACTTGCTAAAACAGATCTAGAAGACGAAGACAAAGAAGAAGCAGAAGACGACGAGGAAGAAGAAGAGGAAGATACAGGTATTGATCCTGAGCTTGCTCTTGAGAAGTTCACAGCACTTCGCACTAGCTACCAAAACCGTCAACTAGCGATCAATGAATACGGCCACGAAAGCCCGAAAGCAACACTTGCAACGACAATGATGCAAGACGTATTCAAAGAGTTCCGTCTAACGCCAAAACAGTTTGATTACCTAGTAAACGAACTGCGTACTTCAATGGATCGCGTACGTACTCAAGAACGCCTAATCATGCGTCAAACGGTTGAGTACGGCAAAATGCCGAAGAAATCTTTCATTGCTCTATTTACTGGTAATGAATCTAGCGAAGCATGGTTAGACGAAGTATTAGCTTCAGACAAGCCATACGCAGAAAAGATCAAACGTAACGAGAACGATATTCGTCGCTCAATCCAAAAACTGGATATGATCGAGAAAGAGACGTCTCTTACTGTTCAAAGCATTAAAGATATCAGCCGTCGTATGTCTATCGGTGAAGCGAAAGCTCGTCGTGCGAAGAAAGAGATGGTTGAAGCGAACTTACGTCTAGTAATCTCGATTGCTAAAAAGTACACAAACCGTGGCCTACAATTCCTGGATCTAATCCAAGAAGGTAACATCGGTCTGATGAAAGCCGTAGATAAGTTTGAATACCGTCGTGGTTACAAGTTCTCTACTTACGCTACTTGGTGGATCCGTCAAGCAATCACTCGTTCGATTGCCGACCAAGCTCGTACTATCCGTATTCCGGTTCACATGATCGAAACGATCAACAAACTAAACCGTATCTCTCGTCAAATGCTACAAGAGATGGGTCGTGAACCACTTCCGGAAGAACTGGCTGAGCGCATGCAAATGCCTGAAGACAAGATCCGTAAAGTACTGAAAATCGCTAAAGAGCCAATCTCAATGGAGACACCAATCGGTGACGACGAAGATTCGCACCTAGGTGATTTCATCGAGGATACAACGCTAGAACTGCCTTTAGACTCTGCAACGGCAACAAGCCTACGCGGCGCAACTAAAGACGTTCTTGCAGGCCTAACACCTCGTGAAGCGAAAGTACTGCGTATGCGTTTCGGTATCGACATGAACACTGACCACACTCTTGAAGAGGTTGGTAAACAGTTCGACGTTACTCGTGAGCGTATCCGTCAGATCGAAGCAAAAGCACTGCGTAAACTTCGTCACCCAAGCCGCTCAGAAACTCTGCGTAGCTTCCTAGACGAGTAATTACACGCTTTAGTGTGGTTAGCTTTTAAGCATAAAATAGAAAAGGTGAGCGTTGGCTCACCTTTTTTGTGCCTGCGTGATTTAAGTGGCTAAGATGTAAGCGGAATTGCCCCTTATAGTGTCTAGACACCACTGAATGGTTCCCCTATAATCTATGCCCTACGGCCCCTTAGCTCAGTGGTTAGAGCGCACGACTCATAATCGTTCGGTCCCCAGTTCAAATCTGGGAGGGGCCACCAAATTAGAAAAGCCAGAACAGTTCACGCTGCTCTGGCTTTTTGCTTTTCTAGCCCTTTATCTTCTAGCTCAACGCTCTGCCCCATTCGTCCAGTTTCTTCTATGTGACTAAACATACTTTTCTTTTATAAAAAAATCGGCAATATGAGAGTACACAAATCATTCAATAGTTCAGGGAAGACTCATGAAAGACGAAACGCTCTCGATTCACTTCGGCTACGACACTGATCCAACAACAAAATCGGTTGCGACACCTATTTACCAAACCGTTGCTTACGAATTCGATGACGCACAACACGGCGCCGACCTGTTTAACCTTGCGGTGCCAGGTAATATCTACACTCGTATAATGAACCCAACCAATGATGTGTTGGAAAAACGCATGGCAGCCTTAGAAGGTGGAATTGCAGGCTTAGTGGTGAGTGCAGGCAGCGCGGCGATCAACTACGCGATTCAAACGTTGGCACAAATCGGTGACAACATCGTTTCAACACCTCAGCTTTACGGCGGTACTTACACCCTATTTGCTCATATGCTACCAAACCAAGGGATAGAAGTTCGCTTTGCCAAAGACGATAAACCAGAAAGCTTAGCGGCACTGATCGATGAAAAAACCAAGGCGGTTTACTGCGAAAGTATCGGTAACCCAGCAGGCAATATTATCGACTTAGAACGTGTGGCTGAACTTGCTCACGCAAAAGGTGTGCCTGTGATTGTCGATAACACGGTGGCGACACCTGTGTTGTGTAAACCTATCGATTTTGGTGCCGATATCGTGGTGCACTCGCTAACAAAATACGTTGGTGGTCACGGAACAACATTGGGTGGCGTGATTGTCGACTCAGGCAAATTCCCATGGGCAGAGCACAAAGATCGCTTCCCAGTATTTAATCAGCCAGAACCTTCTTACCACGGTGTGGTATATACCGAGGCTTTTGGTGACGCCGCGTTTATTGGTCGAGCTCGAACGGTTCCACTGCGTAATACGGGTGCAGCACTGTCTCCAATGAATGCCTTCATGCTGATGCAAGGTCTAGAAACTTTATCGCTACGCATGGAGCGACACACAGAGAATGCACTGAAAGTAGCTGAGTACCTTCAGCAACATGAGAAAGTGAGTTGGGTGAGCTACGCTGGTTTACCCACGTCTGAGTTCTATCCTCTGGCTGAGAAATACATGCAAGGTAAGCCGTCTGCCATTTTATCTTTTGGCTTGAAAGATGGTTATGAAGCCGGAGTTCGTTTCTATGATGCGCTGCAAATCTTCAAGCGCTTGGTGAATATCGGCGATGCGAAATCTCTTGCTTGTCACCCTGCCTCTACAACACACCGTCAATTAAGCGAAGCGGAACAAAAGCAGGCTGGTGTGTCACCAGAGATGATCCGCCTCTCAGTAGGTATTGAACACATTGACGATATCTTAGCTGATCTAGAGCAAGCACTTAATACTTAGCGCTTAATAACAGGAAAGCTAGCTCTAACACTGATCGTTAACTAACAGACACAAAAAAGCCCATCACAGGATGGGCTTCTTATTATCTAATTTTCTTAGATAGGCTGGCGATTACTCAACCGTTACCGCTTTCGCTAGGTTACGAGGTTGGTCAACATCGGTACCTTTGATTAGCGCGACATGGTAAGACAACAGCTGCATCGGTACTGTGTAGTAGATAGGTGCTGTTACTTCACTTACGTGAGGCATCTTGATGATCTTCATGTTCTCATCGCTTTCAAAGCCAGCGTCTTCATCTGCGAATACGTAAAGTAGACCGCCACGAGCACGTACTTCTTCAACGTTTGATTTCAGCTTCTCTAGTAAGTCGTTGCTTGGTGCAATAACGACTACAGGCATGTCTGCATCGATAAGAGCCAAAGGACCGTGCTTAAGCTCACCAGCAGCGTAGGCTTCTGCGTGAATGTAAGAGATCTCTTTCAACTTAAGAGACGCTTCCATTGCGATTGGGTAGAACTCACCACGGCCTAGGAACAGTGTGTGGTGCTTGTCAGCAAAATCAGGTGCTAGCGCTTCAATCTCTTTATCAAACGCTAATGCTTTCTCGATATCAGCAGGCAATTGGTGAAGTGCTTGAACGATTTCCGCTTCTTTCTCTTCATTGATACGACCTTGTAGACGACCAATTGACGTTACCATCATCAGCATAGCCGCTAGCTGTGTTGTGAAGGCTTTAGTTGAAGCAACACCGATTTCAGTTCCTGCGCGAGTCATGAAGGCAAAGTCAGACTCACGAACTAGCGAAGAACCCGCAACGTTACAGATAGTCATTGCCGACATGTAGCCTTTCTCTTTTGCGAGACGAAGTGCAGCAAGCGTATCCGCCGTTTCACCAGACTGAGACAGAGTCACCAATAGGCTGTTCGGGCGAACAACGAAATCACGGTAACGGAATTCAGAGGCAATCTCTACGTCACAGCTTACGCCTGCTAGAGACTCAAACCAGTAACGAGCTGCCATGCCTGAGTTGTAAGACGTACCACATGCGATGATCTGCACGTGTTCTACCTTGCTTAGGATCTCTTCAGCTTTAACACCGATTGCATTAGTGATTACAGAAGTGTCAGAGATACGACCTTCCATTGTGTTGATCATCGCTGTTGGCTGCTCAAAAATTTCTTTCTGCATGAAGTGACGGTATTGACCTTTGTCACCTGCATCGTGCTCTGCGTTTGATTCAACGATGTCACGCTCAACACGCTCGCCCGCTACATCAAATACCGTTACATCACGACGAGTCACCTCAGCAACATCACCCTCTTCTAGGTACATGAAACGACGAGTTACGCTTAATAGTGCAAGCTGGTCAGATGCTAGGAAGTTTTCACCAACACCAAAACCGATAACGATCGGGCTACCTGAACGAGCAACAACGATACGGCTAGGATCTTTACGATCAACCGCCACCGTGCCGTATGCGCCATCTAATTGTTTGGCTGTCTTTTGAAGCGCTTCAACCAATGAATCAGAAGTACGAAGTTCCCATTCAACTAAGTGAGCGATAACTTCAGTATCCGTTTGTGAAGTAAACACGTAACCACGCTCTTGAAGAAGAGCACGCAGTGCTTCGTGGTTTTCGATAATGCCGTTGTGTACAACTGCAATATCACCAGACATGTGTGGGTGTGCATTCGCTTCAGATGGCTCACCGTGTGTTGCCCAACGTGTATGGGCGATACCAGTACCGCCAATCACATGTTGCTGATCGACTGCGTCTGCTAGCTCTTGTACTTTACCAAGGCGGCGCACACGAGTTAGGTTAGATTCGGTATCAACTACAGCGACACCCGCTGAGTCGTAGCCACGATATTCTAGGCGGCGAAGGCCTTCTACTAAAATTTCGGCTACATCACGCTGTGCTACTGCACCAACAATTCCACACATAGTTTCACTCCATCAATTTCGTTTTATTCCTATTGGCAGCAAGCAAAGGCCAGATCTTTATTAAGATCAATTATAGGAAGGTAAATGCATAATACTTAAATTTGTTTTTACGCTGGATCAGTCAGGATCACTCGAACATCATGTGATTCGATACTTGCTTTGGATTCTTCGCCCAAGTCTGTATCGGTAATCAAGATGTCAATGTGTTCCCACGCCAGCTCTAAGTTCGGGATCTTTCGTCCCACTTTTTCCGACTCAACCATCACGATCACTTCTCGTGACACTTCAGCCATTACTTTACTTAGGCCAATCAATTCATTAAACGTAGTGGTGCCTCTATCAAGGTCGATACCATCAGCTCCAATAAACAATTGGTCAAAATCGTAAGCACGAAGTACTGACTCCGCGACTTTTCCTTGAAAAGAATCCGAATGGGTATCCCAAGTACCACCCGTCATTAATAACGTTGGTTCACTTTCAAGCTCATTAAGCGCATTAGCCACGTGCAATGAATTGGTCATAACAACCAAACCACGCTTAGTATTAAGCTGCTGAATCAAGGCGCCAGTCGTGCTACCACTGTCGATGACAATGCGATTATGGTCGCGAATCAAATCTGCAGCGGCTTTTGCTAATGAAATCTTTCGAGTCGAAACTTGTTGACCCAGTTCTTCGTTCACAACCTCTTTCGGTAATGAAATCGCACCACCATAACGGCGTAAAAGCTGACCGTTTTTCTCTAAAGACGCCAAGTCCTTTCTAATCGTGACCTCTGAGGTTTCGAACTTAGCGGATAATTCATCAACACTAACCTCCCCCTTTTCATTCACTAGATTGGAAATTGCATGTCTTCTGAGCTGGGTGTTTCGTTTCGACATTTAGAAAAGGCCATTAAGTTTCGATATGAAACATATTATAGTTACAACGAAACTATTTAGTCCATTTATTTTGATCCAAAAAATTAATAAATAGCGATAAAACCTTGTCCTAAGACAATTGTTAAGCAGTGATATTGAACTCATTAGGTGGTAGAATCCGCACCCGAAAAGAAAAAAAATTACAAAACTGACCGTTATTTTTCTGCAACTTTCACCTGATATATTGGTGTAAGTCACAGAAACCCGACGTTGAATCAAAATCTTTTAGTCATAAAATGACTAAAATTGATGAAAGACTTACAACTCTGAAGGACATATTGGAAGTCCCGCGCTTTTACACAACAGGCACAAAATGTTGATGTAGCGGACCAATCTTCAGAACTTAAATAAATTTCAAATTGTAACAATACTTACCGGAGAGTACCTTCCATGAAAAAGACCAAAATCGTATGTACGATTGGCCCTAAAACTGAATCTGTAGAGAAGCTAACTGAACTAGTAGATGCTGGCATGAACGTTATGCGTCTTAACTTCTCTCACGGTGATTTCGCAGAACACGGCACTCGTATCGCGAACTTCCGTAAAGTAATGGAAAACAAAGGTGAGCAACTTGCTATCCTTCTAGATACTAAAGGTCCTGAAATCCGTACTATCAAACTTGAAGATGGTAACGACGTAGATCTAGTAGCTGGTCAAGAGTTCACTTTCACAACTGACGCAACAGTTGTTGGTAACAAAGACGTAGTAGCAGTAACTTACCTAGGTTTCGCTAAAGACCTAACTGCAGGTAACACAATCCTTGTTGATGACGGCCTAATCGAAATGGAAGTTATCGCAACAACAGAAACTGAAGTTAAGTGTAAAGTTCTTAACAACGGTGCTCTAGGCGAAAACAAAGGTGTTAACCTTCCTGGCGTTTCTGTTCAACTTCCAGCTCTTTCTGAGAAAGACAAAGCTGACCTTAAGTTTGGTTGTGAGCAAGGCGTTGATTTCGTAGCTGCTTCTTTCATCCGTAAAGAAGACGATGTTAAAGAAATCCGTGAGCTTCTAAACGCTAACGGTGGCGAAAACATCCACATCATTTCTAAGATTGAAAACCAAGAAGGTGTAGATAACTTCGATTCAATCCTTGAAGCTTCTGACGGCATCATGGTTGCTCGTGGTGACCTAGGTGTTGAAATCCCAGCTGAAGAAGTAATCTTCGCTCAGAAAATGATGATCGAGAAGTGTAACCGTGCACGTAAGATGGTTATCACTGCAACTCAAATGCTTGACTCTATGATCAGCAACCCACGTCCAACTCGCGCTGAAGCGGGTGACGTTGCGAACGCAATCATGGATGGTACTGATGCAGTAATGCTTTCTGGTGAAACTGCTAAAGGTAAGTACCCAGTTGAAGCTGTTACTATCATGGCTCAAATCGCGAACCGTACTGATTCAGCTCTTAAAGCTGAACTAGGTTCTCGTCTAGACAGCCCACGTCTACGCATCACTGAAGCAGTATGTAAAGGCGCGGTAGACACTGCAGAGAAGCTAGCTGCTCCTCTAATCGTTGTTGCAACTGAAGGCGGTAAGTCTGCACGTTCAGTACGTAAGTACTTCCCAACTGCAAACATCCTTGCCCTAACAACTAACGAAAAGACAGCTGCACAGCTAGTTCTTACTAAAGGTGTTAAGCCAGTTCTTGTTGACTCTATCGAGAACACAGACGCTTTCTACATCAACGGTAAAGAAATCGCTCTACAATCTGGCCTAGGTAACAAAGGCGACATCGTAGTTATGGTTTCTGGTGCTCTAGTTGCTTCTGGTACTACAAACACAGCGTCTGTTCACGTTCTATAATCGAGAACAGCAACGCAATAAAATATAAAAGAGGGCTTCGGCCCTCTTTTTTTATGAAACAATATCTTGCCTAACTTTTCAGTACGCTGTATTATCAATACATAATAGAACTACGTACTGTTAACTTCCAATTGACTCTTTCTAAGAGACGGATTAGCAGACTAGAAATCAAATATATACATGAGGTTTGTAATGTCTAGTCCTACTCTCACTGATAAAGTATCGAAAATGATTCGCCAAGATATCCTTAATGGTGAATTGCTCCCTGGCCAAAAACTTGTTGTTGCTGATCTAAAAAGTAGATACAACGTGGGTGCATCGCCAATTCGTGAAGCCTTGGTACAATTGTCTTGGAGCAAGTACGTAAAACTAGAGCCACAAAAAGGCTGCTGGGTATCTCCGGTATCAAAGAAAGAACTTAACGATTTGTACGAAAGCCTTCGTGTTGTCTCTTCCGTTCTGCTTAAAAAAGCCATTTCATCAGGCGATGAGAGCTGGGAATTAGAAGTACTGACGTCTTACCATAAACTGTCTAAAATCCAATATGTGGCAGAAGAGTTTGACTGTGCTGAGTGGGAAGAACGTCACCAACAGTTCCATGTATCACTGCTTGAAGGCGCGGATTCAGAGAACATGTTTAAATTCTTTGATGACTTGATCAACCAAGTTAAGCGTTATCGTTTCCTAGTTCTATCGGCTGAAACAGTGACAGACGATCTGTTCAATATCGATGAACACGAAATGATCATGAAGCTAGTACTGGCTAAAAATGTCGATCAAGCGACAGAGCTACTGGATCAACACCTGCTAAGCTCAATGAAACGAATTGAAGAAGTTATCGAAGCTGCATAAACATCAAGCCAAGATAGATTCTAACCATATAAAAACGGAGCCTAATGGCTCCGTTTTTTATTTCCAGTATTACGACTGAACTACCACCCAAAAAACTCTTTGTGATGAGTATTGAGCAGCACAACCATAGGTAAAAAATACAACGCACTCAGCTGAAAACCAAGAATGACTAATGTGCCTATGGTTAACCTCACTAAAAAATCGACAAACATACTACGCCTCTTTTCACTCGACAGTATGATCCCCAAATGCTTGCTCCAGCTAACCCAATTCGACTGTTACGCTTCAACTCATTAATAAAGCGAGCTAATCCACTGAATTAAGTTAACGGTGTCATCCTTTTACTTCCGGTAAACACTCTATTTATTGCACCGTTTGATACGATGAAATCTGAAGTACAGCCATTTGCTTATTGTTCAGTTTAGCTCAAATTATCGCCAATATTAGACTTTAGTCTAACTAGCTAATGTTTGTGACACGGATCTTTCCAAAGTGAGATTTGCAGGATTGTTCAGTGTTGATAGTAGATAAATTGCTCATTCAATAGAGATAAGTGAAGAGGGATAAGTCGGAGGAAGGATGAAGGTTTCATAGGTATTCAAACACGATTGAATACAGAGAATTAAGCGACATCAGCATGACTTGGGCACAAAGACACTGTATTGCGACCTGACGATTTGGATTCGTAGAGCCCAACATCGGCACATTTGTACGACCGAGTACTGTTACTGGTTAAATCCGTAAAGCCGACGCTTACTGTCACTTTAGTCCCCGCGGCTAGCTCTATCTCGATGCGTAAACGATCCAAAACGCGTTTTGCTTCAGGCAGAGTGGTGTGTGGCATCAGCAGCGCAAACTCCTCTCCCCCAACACGAGCGACAAAGTCAGTACTACGAAGGCTGTCCTGCAAAAGCTTGGCAACACCAGCAATCACACGGTCGCCTTCATCATGTCCAAGCTCGTCATTGATTCGCTTGAAGTTATCAATATCGACCAAAGCCAAGCAAGTCGTCGCTTCGTTAGGATAACGCTCAACCAAGCGAGAATAGTAAGCGAGCTGCTCTTCGAACTTGCGACGGTTCCAGAGGTTGCTCAAAGAGTCTCGCTCGCTTAGAACGCGTAAACGGACTTCAAGCTCTTTTCTCACCGAGATGTCGACCAGTGACGTAATGTAGTAACTGATTTTACCCGAGTTGTTTTTGACCGCGTGAACTCGCATGATCGCAGTAAAAGGAATACGAAGTTTGTTCTTACACAACACTTCCCCTTCCCAAACTTCTTCTTGCTCTAGGTGCTGCCAGATTGAATCACTAGAGAGTGTCTGCTCGGTATTTTCCAGAAGCAGTTGTAAGGCGTTCTGTCCAATGACTTGCTTTTTACTGTAACCCGTTATGTTTTCAAACTCGTTATTGATCATCATGGCACGATGTTGCTTATCAGAGATCATCACCGCTGACATACCATTCAATGCCGCTCGCGCTAATTTACTTTCTAAGCTGCGTCGTCGATAGTGAGTTACCAGATAAGCGAACGGAAAGGCAAAGATCAAAACAGTAAAGAGGACGATGATCTCTTCATGAGCAAGATCATTGAGATCGCGCTCTGCACGAGCAAGAAGCTGTTTTTCATTAAGTTGAATGAGCAAATGGACCTTTTGATTGTTCGCTAGCATAACCGTGTTAAACGCAAACAAATTACCATCCTCAAAAACGTGTCCCGCTTGCTCATTGGAGATTGCATCCCAAGTCTTCGGTGCGATGTTTTTTAGGTTGAAGCCTTTTCGTTCAGGAATAGAGTCGCCGAATAGCTTACCGCTGTTGTTACTCGCGATGTAATAACCAGCTTCATTGAGCACTTCTGCTTTAAGGTCATTATCAGGTGAAAAACTAAGACGTGACGATAAACCCCATACGTCGAGATTTATAACAAGGTAACCGACTCTTTTTTCAGGTGTTTCTACGGGAGTAAAGACACGAATTACCGGAATATAAGGCAAGATTACCTCACCATGCTCTGTTTCAAGTTCAATGCCCCAGCCGCCAATCTGCTCGGCTTCTGATTCTTGAGCATATTCGAAGTAGCTAGAGTCAGACTTATCTTGAAGCTCTTGAGGTATCGTTATATAGCCTGTTTCAGCGGAATAATTTACGCGTACCAGCTCTTTACCCGCGATATCTAACAGGTGGATCTGCGTATACCATTTCTGGTTCACTAGGACTGACTGCCAAACCTCTTCAAGTAGGTTTTTGGTTTGGTTAGATGGAAAAGAAGCAAAATCAACCAAGCTTTGACTGTGACTTAACAGCCCCATCACGGAGACTAATTGAGTCTTAAGAAGATCATAATCTCGTTTGGCATACGCTAACTGATGGACGGCTTGTTTCGCTGAGTAGTCGAAGCTCTGCTGTTTCACTTCTTGATAGCGTTGCAGGTAATAGAGACCTACAGCAGAAGACAGTGTGATAGAGATAATCAGCAATGTAATTATTGATTTTTTATTTCTCATTGCTAACTCAGGTGAATGGAAGTGAAGCGCGGGATTATAGCACTCTAAATAATGAACAAAATAAAAGCCGCTTAAAAAAGCGGCTTTAAAACTATTTTTCCAATAACGATCGCTTACGCTTTTAGTGCGCGCTCACCGCGAGCAATGCCAACGACACCACTTCGAGCCACTTCAAGCACTTCCGTTACCTCAGACAATGCCTGAATAAAAGCATCAAGCTTCTCGCTAGTACCGGCCATTTGCACCGTGTATTGCGAAGCCGTTACATCAACGATCTGACCACGGAAAATATCCGCGGTGCGTTTCACTTCGGCGCGAGCAAAGCCGCTAGCGCGTACTTTTACCATCAGAAGTTCACGCTCGATATGCTCAAGCTCAGACACTTCTTGTACCTTAAGTACGTCGATCAGTTTGTGTAACTGCTTCTGAATCTGCTCAAGCTGCATTTCGCTTGAGTTAGTGGTGACATTAAGACGAGAAAGCGTTGGATCATCCGTAGGAGATACATTCAACGACTCGATGTTGTAGCCACGCTGAGAAAACAAGCCAACCACTCGAGAAAGTGCACCTGGTTGGTTTTCCATTAATAGTGAAATGATGTGTCTCATATTATGTTCTCTCCGTTTTGCTTAGCCACATGTTATCCATACCCTCGCCTTTGATCTGCATTGGGTATACGTGCTCGGTGTCATCAACACTGATGTCGACAAATACCAGACGGTCTTTCATTGCTAATGCTTTTTCCAAGCCTGATTCCAATTCATCCGGAGATGAAATACGCATGCCAACGTGGCCATAAGCCTCTGCAATCGCAGCGAAATCAGGAACAGAGTCCATATATGAGTTAGAGTGACGACCTTGATAAACAATGTCTTGCCACTGTTTTACCATTCCTAAGAAACGGTTGTTCAGGTTAATGATCTTAACCGGAATATTGTATTGAAGCGCTGTCGATAGCTCTTGGATATTCATCTGAATACTGCCATCACCCGTTACAACAACCACTTCTTCATCTGGTTTAGCAAACTTAACGCCCATACCTGCAGGTAGACCAAAGCCCATCGTGCCTAAACCACCAGAGTTAATCCAACGGCGTGGTTTATCGAACGGATAGTACAGTGCAGCAAACATTTGGTGCTGACCAACATCCGAAGCAACATAGGCATCGCCATTGGTTACTTTATGAAGAGTTTCAATAACTTGCTGGGGCTTAATGCGCTCAGAAGATTTGTCATATGCTAAGCAATCACGTTCTTGCCATTGCTTGATTTCGCTCCACCAGCTTTCCATCGCTTGCGCGTCATTGGTTCCGCCTTGCTCAACAAGCAGGTTAACCATGCTCTCTAGTACTTTCTCAGCTGAACCTACAATTGGTAGATCCACTTTTACGTTTTTAGAGATAGAAGATGGGTCGATATCAATATGCATGATCTTCGCATCAGGGCAGTACTTGTCTAAGTTATTGGTGGTACGGTCATCGAAACGTACACCGATACCAAAGATCAAGTCCGCATTGTGCATCGCCATATTGGCTTCATACAGACCATGCATACCCAACATACCCAAAGAGTTTTTATGAGTACCCGGGAAAGCCCCAAGCCCCATTAAGGTGCTTACGACTGGTAAATTCAGTGCTTCTGCCAATTTTAACAGCGGCTTATCTGCCTCAGAAATAACCGCACCACCACCGACGTAAAGCACCGGTTTTTTCGCTTCAAGAAGTGCCTTTAATGCCTTCTTGATCTGTCCTTTATGCCCAGTAAGCGTTGGATTATACGAACGCATTTTTATTGTTTCTGGATATTCATAAGGAAGTTTGATTTGTGGGTTTAGAATATCTTTAGGCAGATCGATAACCACAGGACCGGGACGTCCTGTCGTTGAAATATAGAATGCTTTTTTAACAACGTCTGGGATATCTTCCGCTTTCTTAACGAGGAAGCTGTGTTTAACGATCGGACGGGATACACCCACGATGTCACACTCTTGGAAGGCGTCGTTACCAATCAAGCTATTTGGTACGTTACCAGAAATAACAATCATTGGAATTGAGTCCATGTACGCCGTAGCAATACCCGTTACGGTATTGGTCGCGCCCGGACCAGAACACACAAGTACCACACCCGGTTTACCGGTCGAACGAGTATAGCCATCTGCCATATGGGTAGCGGCTTGTTCGTGTCGTACTAATACGTGTTTAATTTCAGCAGTTTTAGCATGCAGGGCATCATAGATATCAAGTACAGAACCACCTGGGTAACCAAAGATTTGTTCTACACCCTCTTCAATTAGAGACTGCACCACCATCTCAGCGCCGGATAACATTGCTGTTTCAGGTTTTGTTGTCATATTGCTCTCCTCACCAGTTTCCAATCACATTTGGTGAACATGTTGGGCTGGTTTTACATAGTCTAGGGCTTATTCGTAGCCTAATTCGAAATACTTCCACTTTTTCGGCTATGGCTGTCTGTCGTGATAACAACAAACAGTAATACGAAACAACTTTAACGCTTTATTATCATCTGGTCTAACACCAGAGATCCGACAATTATGTCAAAAAACCAACTATTAGCTGAAAGCATCAAAGAAAACCCAAGACAAAGCCAATAGTTAGATTTAAAAACTAGTTAACACCTAAAAAAAAGAGCTAAATATTCAAATGAATCGCAGTTTATCGATTAATTACACCCTTATTGATGTGCGCTTTCGCACATTGTGCTGTGTCAGTAGGCATAAAAAATCCCCCTAAAAATGCAATCGCATTCGTAGGGGGATTTTTAAACAACTGAAAATTTATCTAAGCAGAAAACTACTTATCTTTAGGCTTTTCATTGTACATTTCTTCGATTTCGTCTTGATACTTATCGTTGATAACTTTACGACGCAATTTTTGAGTAGGCGTCAGTTCGCCATCATCCATAGAAAATGCTTTTGGCAACAACTTGAATTTCTTCACTTGTTCAAACTTAGCCAACTCTTGCTGCAGGTCATTCACGCGCTTCTCTAGCATCTCGACAATTTGGTGATGTTTAACAAGCTCAACACGGTCGTGATACTTGATATTCAGTTCTTTGGCATACTCTTCTAGCGAGTCATAACAAGGAACAATCAATGCAGAAACGAATTTGCGTGTATCAGCGATAACAGCAATCTGTTCGATAAAGTGATCTTTACCAATCGCACCTTCCACCACTTGCGGTGCAATGTACTTACCGCCAGAGGTTTTCATTAACTCTTTGATACGGTCGGTAATGAACAGGTTTCCATTTTCATCAAAATGACCCGCATCGCCGGTTTTCAGGAAGCCGTGCTCATCAAAAGTCTTCGCTGTCTCTTCTGGCATCTTGTAATAACCGCGCATCACCATTGGGCCACGAACAAGAATCTCGTTCTTCGCACCAATTTTCACTTCTGCGCCTGGCATCGACATACCAATAGAATCAGGGTTAAAACAACGATCATCCCAGCATGATACTGTCGCCGTTGTTTCTGTCATACCGTAGCCAAGTTTTACGTTGATACCAATAGCATGGAAGAAGCGACCAATGGTTTCATCCAGCTTCGCACCACCACATGGCATGAAGTTAATGTTGCCACCTAGCAATGCTCGAAGTTTAGAGAGCACAAGCTTATCGGCTAGCGCATGGCTCTTCTTCAACATTAACGATGGTGTGCGACCTTCTTGGTGACAAACAGAGAGCTTAGCCCCCATGTTCACAGCCCAAGTAAAGAGCACTTTACGGATAAACGGTGCTTTCGATACCTTCTCGTGAATCGCTGAGAAGATCTTCTCGTAGAAGCGAGGAACTGCAGACATAACCGTTGGTTTAACGTCGCTCAACGCATCACGAACTTGCATAGTGTCTTGCAGATAGCAATTGGTTGCGCCTTTATAAAGGACATAGAAAGTCCAAGCGCGCTCAAATACATGTGATAAAGGTAAGAAGCACAGTGAGACATCGTCTTTAGTCAGGCTAAGACGCTCATCGTGGCCTTCTAGTTGATAGCCAATATTAGTGTAATCAAGCATTACGCCTTTCGGCTGGCCTGTAGTACCAGAGGTATAGATGAGAGTGAGTAGATCATCCATGCTTGCAGCTGCGAGGCGAGCGTCAAGTTCAACTTGTTGAGCTTCAGCCCCACGCGCCATAAAATCTTGCCAAGACACAGCAAAACTGTGCTCTTGAGTATCGATGTCATCAGACATAGCGACGATGATTTCAAGCTGTTCACACTCTTCGAAGATGTTAACAGCAGCATCAAACTGAGCTTGCTCACCAACAAATAAGATCTTCACATCCGCATTCTGGATAATGTAAGAAGACTGTGCAGCGGTGTTCGTTGGGTAAATCGGTACTGTCACAAGACGAGCTTGTAAGGATGCGAAATCTGCCACAGTCCACTGAGGCATATTATTGGAATAGATACCGATCTTATCTTGAACTCTCAATCCTTGAGCTAACAATGCTAATGAAAGCGTATCGATTTGCTGTCCAAATTGTTCCCAGCTAATACCTTGCCATACATTGTCTACTTTGTGCTTCAAAGCTGTACGGTTGCCACCTTGGGCAATCTGGTCACGAAGTCTTTTTACGATATGAAAATCTAAATTGGCCATCTCTTTACCTTTGGCTTACACCTGTAAGCTTTTTTGAGCGCACAAGTGTACCTCTGATCATGGAAAAGGCAACTGATGAAGCTCAAAGTTATAAGTAATAGTACGTCTCACGCTAAGTTTTCTATCAACAAAAATAGCAGGTACAAAAAAGCCCCAAGCCAGAGTCCCAGCTTAGGGCTTACAAATCATAGGGATTAGTGCTTATTTAAGCGCTACAACTTCGCCACAGATCATCATTAATTGATCTCGTAACCAAATGTGTCCTTTATCCTTTTCACTTGATTCGTGCCAGCTTAGGAAGCCAGAAATTGCCGCATTATCGAATGGGAAATCTAGAATCTGAAGCTGATCTTTGTTCGCTGCATGCTCAACCATCCAACGAGGAGCAATCGTCACAAGCTCAGATTGACCAACAACGTAAAGTACGTTGCTTAAGCTCGTACCTTCGTAGAAAGGTGTGCAATCTAGGTCACGGTACGCTTGCTCAGAGAAGCTACGTTGACCATGAATACGAGACAGTTTTGCGTGTTTTTCGTTAAGCAGCTCTGCCGCTGACACTTCACCGTTGATACGTGGGTGAGAAGCAGAAGCGACAACAACTAATTCGTCTTGGAAGATCTCAGTGCTTGAGAAGCCTTGCTCATCAAAGCGAGCGTAATCAATCACGAAGTCGATTTCTTGGTAGCGCATACGCTCAGAAAGTTGACGATCAAATTCAGCATCCATGTGTAGTTTAACGCTAGGTGCTTGGTCGTTAATTGTCGACATGATCTTAGGAGCAAAACGCATGTCACATGGGCTGCAAATCGCAAGTTTAAACAGGCGAGAAGAAGACTCAGGAGAGAACACAGAACTTGGTAGTTCGTTGCGCACTAATTGTAGAGCTTGGCGGATTGGACCAAACAATTGACGAGCACGTTGAGTCGGCTGAATACCACGACCTTGACGCATGAATAGTTCGTCGTTAAACATCACTTTTAGACGAGCAACTGCGTTACTTACCGCTGGCTGAGACATGCCCAGATTGTGAGCTGCACGCGTAATGTTTTGCTCTTGCATTACTGCATCAAATACAGTCAAAAGGTTTAAGTCTACTCCACGAAGTGTGCTTTCCATTCTGTAGCTTGCAATTGCACTCATTGCGTCTTTTTTCTCTAACATTCAAGTTGCCTCTTGTCGGTTCGACAGCGTTAAATTGGTAATGGTATGGGAATAGATAACCACTAATTCTTATATTTATCAGACCGATGTTTTTCGGATTACCACTACTATTAACCAATACTTCGCACGCTACCAACAAGATTGATAAAGAATAATTTTATTTTACCTTAATGATTAAATAACATCTAAAAATCAATTATTTATAGAGTTATAAAAAAACATAAAATGCTGCACTTATGAGTTTCATTTCGACTTATTTAGCTGTTCTATCGTTTGGTTACATTTGTTACAATTTATTGAACCCGTGAATTGTTTGACTGGCCGATTCAGAAATAACACTTATGAGTTAAGTGAGTGATGCATAACTTGGGAAATCAACCTTGTCCCAAAGCTGCTTTCTTAGGTCTTCCTGATTCGACCAATTCCCCGCTAATACCCACTCTGCAATCGCACTGGCGACGTCGGGATAAGTGACGACCTCAGCCTGTTTTTCATTGAGCCATTCACGCAACGTCGCTGCATCCAAAAAGCTCATTGTTTGCGCCAGCCCTAATGCCTCCAGCGTAGCGACATTACTTTGCTGTTCAAACTGCCCTTCAAGCGGTTTAAGAAGCAGTTTTTTACCCAAGGTTAAGGCTTCAGATGGCAATTCAAAACCACCATTAGCCACCACTCCTGAGCACTGATTGAGGTCGAATTGAAAGCCGGCATGACTGAGTGGTTTGAACTCAATATTTTCAACTCGGCTTTGCTCAATAACATTCGGGTGATAGCAGACAAAGTTGTGAGAAATGAACTTCATCAGAAGCTCCGAAATCGCTTCTAGATCTTCAAACGGCAAGTAGACCAAAGTGAAATCTTGCGGTGCTTTGGTTTTCTGATCACCAGTGAGCGTATGAACGATAGGTGGCAATATCGGCTGTTCAAAGTGGTACCAGTGCAAACCAATAGCATGCTCTGTTGGCGCAAAATGCTGAATAACAGAATGTTCAATCCAGTTGCCCCCTTCTTTAGGCACATCATAACGGAATGCATTTTGGTGGCTTATTCCAATACACGGGACACCTTGTTTTTTGGCAGCCCAAGCGGTTACCGGTTCGAAGTCATTCAATACCAAATCGTAAGGTGTAAGATCGATCTGCTTCATTTCCTTAAGGAATCGCCACATACTATTTTTGATGAAGGTCTTGGAGTATTTAACCTTACCTTGCTCACTGTAAAAGGTGAGTCCATGGCGGGTTTGATAGTTGCCAAACTCTTCCATAGAAAAGTACTTATTCTCATCCCTTCCAGAAAATAGGAAGTCGACATCAATATTATGTTGGCGAAACGCGACAGCCATTGCTCTTGCACGAGCGATGTGACCATTCCCAGTGCCTTGTACGCCATATAAAATTTTCATTCAGGTTCCTTGAAGATTAACAATTCGAGCTCGGCTGTCTTTGCCTGTGTCTTTTTAATATGAACAACAGAACAAACCGACATACGACTAAGCGCTATAAAATGAAGTAAATGGCTAGGCTTGTGCACGCTATACCTAGCGCTGCACCAATTAAGACATCCGTTAAAAAGTGCACACCGAGTAGGATTCGAGAGCCAGCAATCGCTGTCGCCCAAGTCAAGCTAAAGAGATAGAGACTTGGATAAAAATGTCCGATTAGAGTCGCCATAACAAATGCAGCAGCGGAATGCCCAGAAGGCAGGCTGTATTTATCTGATGGCACAATGTGAGAGTGGAGCAATGAAGAGAATTCAGCGGGTCTGCGGCGCTTTAGGGTGTTTTTGGCTAACCAATAAATCGGCAGCTCTATCGCAAAAGCGGCTAGACCAACCATTAAAAATTCACGACCTGTATAGCCATCAGCTAACAGCGCAATCAGAGCGATCAGCACATATAAGTGACCATCCCCAGTATGAGACACCGCTTTACTCAGTGTTGCATGTTGCCCGCTATAACGGTTCTTCAAACAGAAAACAGAAAATGCCACATCCCAGCGAACAATAGGTTCGATAGTACGCATACGATCTCCTTAACAATCCTTATTCAGTTAAGGCTCAAGGTATGCCCCTGAAATGACAGTTAGGTGACGTTTTGAATGAACTAAAATGAATTTTGAAGCGAATTAACCGCTTTCACTAAGTAAGCTGATGGGAGCCAAGAAGTTGCCGATAAAAATAAAGCGACCCAAGGCCGCTTTATTCTTCTATGCTTTGCTTCTTTATATAAGCAAACAAACGCTACTTCTATCGTGCTAATAGTTATAGAGCTCGCTAATGATAATAGCGCTAAAGGTTATAGCGCTAATGGCTCATGCTTTTTCACCAACCCAAAGTCCGCCAATATCGCGTAAGCGGCAGGGATCATAAACAGCACCAGTAAGGTTGAAGCAAATATGCCAAACACGATCGAAATAACCAATGGTTGGATAACCTGAGCCTGCAAGCTGGTTTCCGTCAACAGCGGTAGCAAACCAGCAGCGGTCGTCATTGATGTCAAAAATACCGCACGGAAACGCTCGCGACTGGCTTTCACCACCGAGTCATGCACGCTATCTCCCTCATCGACATGGTGACGAATATATTGCACCAACAAGATGGAATCATTGACCACGATCCCGGCAAGCGACACAAAGCCCATCATGCTCGGCATACTTAACGCGTGCCCTAACAGCCAGTGACCAACAACTACCCCAATGAAGGCCAGTGGAATGGCTAACATTACGACCACAGGTTCCAAGTAGCTTCGGAACTGATAACTCAGAATCGCAAACACACCGAATAAACCCAGTAGGAAACCTTTACCCATCGAAGCTCCGGTCTTCGCGGCATCTTTGGCTTCACCTTCAAAATCAAAGCGTAATCCTGGGTACTTTTGCATAAGCTTGGCTGCTTCATCTTTTTGGAACTGAGCCAAAATCGCTGATGAGCTCGCTTTCTTGTTATCAATATCACCAAAGATACTGATGGTTCTCAACCCATCAATACGTTGGATTCGTACGTAGTTACGTTGGAAATCTAGCGTTGCCAATGTCGCTAGCGGAATCTGGCTGCCATCTGCAGTGATGATTGGGAAGTTAGCCAGTTGCTGTAAATCGCCAGCCTGTTCTTTATCAAGGCGTACCTCAATCGAAATGTTCTCGACCCCAATTTGGATTTCGTCCGCAGTCTGACCAAAGAAGGCTGCACGCAATTGGGAAGCAATCATCTGCCCATTCACATTGTAGGTTTCCGCACCTGGGCGAAGTTTAACTAAGATCTCTTCCTTACCCATACGCATGTCATCAAGCACACCATGCACACCATCAAACTGATTAAGGTATTCCTGAATATCCAAAGAAGCCGATTTCAATGCAGCAAGATCATCATGTTTGGCGCGGATCTCGATAGCACGACCACCCGGTCCCATCGTGGGCTGTTTGAAAACCAGCGAGATAGGATCCGCCAAATCGCCGATGTCTTCCCGCCATGCATCAATAAAATCATCGATCACCGTGTTGCGACTCTCTGCACCACGCAAGTCTAAGCGCACAGTGGCTAAGTGTGGGCCTGATTCATTGGCATCTGCGTTTGCATTGAATTGGCTGGTGATATGCTCAACCAATTTATTACCGTCCTCAACCTCTTCACTCCACTGCTCATTCAAACGTTCAGCAGATGCGACTATTTTATCGACGACTTTCTCGGTTTGAGACAGCGATGCGCCCGGTGGAAGAATGATGCGAGCCTCGGCAATATCACCATCCAGTTCAGGGAAAGGTTGGAACTTAACAACGCCACCAGCAATCAAGGCTACTGAAAGCAACAGCAGAGTCAGCACTCCGCCCATAAAGGCGTAGCGGAACGTCACGACCTTCTCAACCATGTTCATCAAAGTTGTATTGCGAAAGTTCTCAAACTTCTCTAACAACACGACTTTAAAGCGCAGCGCTGGCTTGTCATTTTTTTCTTTGTGTAATGAATGAGATAAGTGATTTGGTAGAATAAGAAACGCTTCGATTAAGCTCAGCGACAACACCAAGATAAGCACCTGAGGCACCGCTTTAAGCACCGCGCCCATTTCCCCATCAAGGAACAGTAAGCTACCGAAAATACACACCGTGGTTAAGAAAGAAGACAGGACTCCGGGAAGCACTTTCTTTACGCCGTTGTACACCGCATCATCGACGCTTTGTCCTCGGTCTAAGTGGGAGGCTATCGATTCGGCTATCACGATGGCGTCATCCATCATGATACCAATCGCCATTAATAAACCGACCAGTGACATAATGTTGATCGACAAGCCCAAGTTAGCCATTAAGAACAAGCCACCAAGGAAGGCTACCGGCAAACCTGCCGCAACCCAGAATGAATAACGTAAACTGAAGAACAACCACATGGTGGCGAACACCAGCACGATACCTTGCCAGCCATTACGCACCATCATGGTTAGACGATCCCAAAGTACCGACGAGAGATCATTGGTCATTTGCAGTGTCACACCATCGGGGGCAATCGCGCTTTGATCTTCAACGAATCGCGTCACGTTCTCTTTGATTCGTAACGCATCATCTTCTTTATTCTTACTGATCTTCAACAGAGCAGATGGCTTACCATCAAACAGAACCTTCTGTTCATCCAGTTCAAAGCGATCGGTGATCTTGGCAATATCCCTCAAACGGATCACCGATCCATTCGGCGCAGATCCAACCACGATACTCTCTAATTCAACCGGCGTAATTCGTCTTTCATCAAAGCGAATCAAGAAGTTTTTGTCTGGTGTTTCAACGTTACCACTCGGTAGCTTTACATTCTGTCGACCAATTTGGTCTGCGATATCGCCGACACTCAAACCTAACTGACGAATGGCTTGGGTATCCAGTTCGACACGATATTGGTGATCGGAAAAACCACTGACTTCGACTAAAGAGACATCGTAATCGAGCTTCATGGTACGTTTGAGGTCTTCGGCGTAAGCTTTGAGTTCAGGCCATGAGGTTTCGGCTGTAATCGCGATATCAACTACCGGTTCATTCCAATCCAACTCTTGAACAACCGGAGATTCAATCTCGCTCGGGAAATCATTGATCGAGTTGATCTGAGTTTGCACGTCCACCAGCATTCGGCCAATATCCGCTTTCTCATTGAGTTTCAGAATAAGACGAGCACTGCCTTCTATCGCCTCACATTGAGTTTCTTCAATGTTGGCCAGACCATCGACGGCATCTTCCATTCGTACACACAAGCTCTCTTCCACTTCTTGTGGTGATGCACCGGGATAAACGATCGCCGCCATAATGTAAGGTGGGTCATAGGCGGGAAAGGTTTCGCGCTTGATGGTCGATAATGAGGTCAAACCCATGATCAACAAACCAAGCATCAATAAGTTTGCAGCCGTCGGGTGTCGGGAGAAGAACCGAATCATGACGCATTCTCCTGCACATCCGCTGCTAGTTCATGAGAGTTTGACTCTTTGAGCAGCATGCCTTCAATCGCAGGTAAAACGTCATTAAGAATGAGCTTATCACCCGCGTGCAGTTCACCATCCACCACCACTTGGTTATCTCGGCGATAAAGCACTTCAACATTCACCACTTGTAAGCGCTGGCTGTCATCCATCAGATAAACCTTATCACCGTGCAGAGCGCGCTCTGGGACAACCCAGCTAAGGTTGGCCAAGCCTTCGATCTCCGCTTTGACGAACATGCCATTGACCAAAGGCGTGGCACTGCTTGGCTGCAAAGCTGCATAATCTTGACCAATTTCAAGAATGATCCCTGCTGTGGCTTGGTTCTCATCAACAGTTTCACTGATCCTCGCCACCTTTGCAGGCCAATTGAGGTTAAGGCTGCCACTGTTTAACTGAATACTTGCTTTGATCGGCGCTTCATAAGGGTTTGGTATGCCTGCGGCATCACGAGGGAATTGAGTAAAGCTTGAGGCTAAAGTTTGCATATCGTGAATAGAAAGTTGCGCCTCCACTTCCATAACTTTAATCCCGTGAGCAACAAACATCTCTTGCTGAAGATTAACCACTTGGTTTTGTTCAATATCGACCTGAGCTATTCGCATTGCTCTAGGCAAAGTAATGGTCGTTTTATCCAAAGAGCGTTGCGCCTCTTTCACTTTAGAGACATTCACCTTAATCACGGCTTCCGCAACACGCTTTTCATCTGGCATCAATGCAATTTGGTTATCAATATCCAATACAAGTTTCTGTTGAGACAACGCACTTTGCTGCTGCAGATCGACATCAGACTGAGAGGTGAGCCCTTTCTTACGCAGATCTTGTTTACGTTGCAGCTCTTTATTGCTGATCACTAAGCGGTTCTTTTCGATCTTTAGGGTCTGCTTAAGGTTATCTTCCTCTTGGTTTAACTTAGCTAATGAGGTCTGGCTTGATTTAAGATCCGCTTCGGCTTGTACCAGCTTTAACTCGTAATCTAAGGGATCGATCTTAAGTACCTCAGTACCCGCTGGAATTATCTGCCCTTTTTCTAGGTCTGGATGTCGATAAACAATCTGCCCTGTCACCTCGGCGATGGCTTTCCATTCAACTTTAGGTACTACTTTGCCAAAGCCCACCGCCAACGGCGCGATCATTTGTTGTTCTAAACTGACGGTTTCGACTAGACGCGCCCTATCTCCCGCGGGCTTAGTCGGCAGATCCGGCTTTAAGCTAATCGCAGTCACAAGGCCGATGACACCAACCGCAAGTGCTGGAAAGAAGAGTAGTTTTTTATTTATTTTCATTATCTTTTGTCCTGCACTGCAGAAGGGCTCGGTGCGTTGATAAAGCCTTCGGTCATCAATTGAATGTTGTGTTCGATTAAACGGTTAAGAAATTCTTCATTAATCTCAATACCATGGATTGCTAATAGAGGGGGCGGAGCAATGAAGGGAAACACCATCAAGCTTATATACGAAACTCGACACAATTTTGGATCCATGTTCTGTTTTAAGATGCCTTGTTCAACCAGCTTTTCAAAAATGACATCTTGGGCTGGCTTGGCGACATCGAGAAAAACCTTTTCGAGCAACTCTCTTTGCACTTCAGAGGGAGGCATATTCATCACTTGAGCAATCAAGCGAGGAAACTTGGGGACCTTGACCATCTCTTTGTAGTAAGTCCGCATTAAATCAAGAAAGTTCTCATGGCTGCTTTCTTCAACCAATCTCTGCATTTGCAATTGCATCGGTCGTAGCGTTTCACGCAGCATCGCCTCAAATAATCCAGCCTTACTGCCAAAGTAATAACGGATCATCGCAATGTTGACACCCGCACGATCAGCAATCAAGCGTGTCGATACCTTGTCGTATGACTGAACGACAAACAGATCGCGAGCATGCTCAATCAATAGTTGTCGAACATCTAAGTTCTGTTGAGGTCGCCCCGCTTTTCGTGCCGTCATGGCATCAACCTATCTCTATAATTAATCATTCGATTAATTATAGAGATAAACAGGCATAACAGTAGAAGATTAATTACTCACTATTTAATCAAATGATTAATTAAATCGAACCATACTTTTAATTCTGTTGGTGAATCGTTCCATTAAAAAGATTTACTACAAAGTTTTAACCTACACATCAACCAAACGATAAACTAACCCGCCAATACAAAACCACCATTTAGTCGATCTAGCTAACACTTAAACAAAAAACAGCATAAACCAAACCAAAACACTGCCAATGTACGCTGATATTGGATTTTCTTGTTTGACGCTCAGAATAAATTACGGTAAATATGGTGTTAACAGTTTATTTACGGATATTTGTGTAATGATTTTTTCTTCTTCTCTACTGCTGAAACTTCTCCTTATCGTGAACCAATCGCGCGGGTAAGTTGTGGGTCAAGAACTACACAAATATTAAAACCCGCACTGAGCGGGTTTTTTTGTAACTGGCACTTTTAAAAGAACATCATTCTTAATAATAATTTGGATAGCAATCGATTCATTATCGATATAAGGAAGCACCCATGAACGATCAAGTAATAATTTTTGATACTACCTTACGTGACGGCGAGCAAGCATTGGCTGCAAGCCTTACGGTAAAAGAGAAGTTACAGATCGCTTATGCTCTTGAGAGACTGGGTGTAGATGTTATCGAAGCTGGCTTCCCTATTTCTTCTCCAGGTGATTTTGAGTCAGTACAAACCATCGCTAAGCACATCAAAGACAGCCGTATTTGTGCACTTTCTCGTGCCGTAGCGAAAGATATCGATGCCGCTGCAGAAGCGCTTAAAGTGGCTGACCAGTTCCGTATTCATACCTTCATCTCAACATCAACGGTTCACGTACAAGACAAATTACGCCGCAGCTACGACGATGTAGTAGAGATGGCGGTAAAAGCTGTCAAACACGCTCGTAACTATACCGATGATGTTGAATTCTCATGTGAAGATGCCGGTCGTACCCCTATCGACAACCTATGTCGTATGGTTGAAGCCGCGATTAACGCAGGCGCTAAAACCATCAACATTCCAGACACGGTGGGCTATACAGTACCGAATGAGTTTGGTGGCATTATCAAAACGCTATTCGATCGCGTACCCAACATCGACCAAGCGATCATCTCTGTTCACTGTCACGATGACTTAGGTATGTCGGTTGCAAACTCAATTGCTGCTGTGCAAGCGGGCGCTCGCCAAATTGAAGGCACAATCAATGGTATTGGCGAACGTGCAGGTAACTGTTCTCTAGAAGAAATCGCAATGATCATCAAAACTCGTCAAGAGCTTTTGGGTGTTCACACAGGCTTGGATCACAAAGAGATTCACCGTACCAGTAAGTTGGTAAGCCAGCTTTGTCACATGCCAATTCAAGACAACAAAGCAATCGTAGGTGCTAACGCATTCAGCCACTCTTCAGGTATTCACCAAGATGGCATGCTTAAGAACAAGAACACTTACGAGATCATGACGCCTGAGTCTATTGGCTTGAAAAACAAAGCCTTAAACCTAACAAGCCGTAGTGGGCGAGCGGCTGTTAAGAGCCACATGGACGCTATGGGTTATAAAGACAATGAGTACAACCTAGATTCATTGTACGAAGACTTCTTGAAGCTTGCAGACCGTAAAGGACAAGTGTTCGATTACGACCTAGAAGCATTAATGCACTTCGCGAATCTACGTGATGAAGATGACTTCTATAAACTTAACTACCTAAGCGTACAATCTGGTAGTGTTATGTCTACCACCAGCATCAAACTGCAATGTGGTGATGAAGAGAAATGCGAAGCCGCTGTCGGCAATGGTCCTGTTGATGCTTTATACCAATGTATCTACCGCTTAACAGGCTACGAAATCGCGTTAGATAAGTTCGACCTTACTGCAAAAGGTGAAGGCGAAGATGGCTTAGGTCAAGCTGACATCATTGCTAACTATAAAGGCCGTAAGTACCACGGTACGGGCGTTTCAACCGATATCGTTGAAGCTTCTGGTCAAGCGTTGCTACACGTTATCAATAGCATTCAACGCGCAGACACCATTGCTGAAATGAAGCAGCAAAAATTCGCGACAGTTTAAGACCCCAATAACAGAGCCCTAGAGCCGATGTTGTTGGCTTTAGGGACAAAATTTAAAACGAGCCAAGCAGCTCAGTAACAAGAATTAAAGGATTAACATGACAGATAAATCATACAAAATTGCCGTACTACCTGGTGATGGCATTGGCCCAGAAGTAATGCAACAAGCACACAAAGTGCTAGACGCGATTGAAAAGAAACACGCAATTAGCTTTTCTCGCGAAGAGTATGATGTTGGTGGTATCGCAATTGATAACCACGGCTGTCCACTTCCAGAAGCAACAGTTGCAGGCTGTGAAGAATCTGACGCGGTACTTTTTGGCTCTGTCGGCGGCCCTAAATGGGAACACCTTCCACCAAACGACCAACCTGAACGTGGCGCCCTACTTCCGCTACGTAAACACTTCCAACTGTTCTGTAATCTACGTCCTGCGCAAATCCACAAGGGTTTAGAGTCTTTCTCTCCTCTACGTGCTGATATCTCAGGAAACGGGTTCGACATCGTTGTTGTTCGTGAACTAACAGGCGGTATCTACTTCGGTCAACCTAAAGGTCGTGAAGGCGAAGGCGCAACAGAGAAAGCCTTTGATACTGAGGTTTACCACCGTTACGAAATCGAACGTATTGCAAAGATTGCGTTTGAATCTGCACGTCTACGTAACAAAAACGTTTACTCAATCGATA
Source organism: Vibrio sp. QJM3NY_15 (assembly GCF_057785995.1). Lineage (NCBI taxonomy): Bacteria > Pseudomonadati > Pseudomonadota > Gammaproteobacteria > Vibrionales > Vibrionaceae > Vibrio > Vibrio sp. QJM3NY_15. The sequence continues at coordinate 397,190 of NZ_CM173517.1, read as the reverse complement.
AAGCGAACGTTCTACAAAGCTCTATCCTATGGCGTGAAGTGGTTGAAGAAGTAGCGAAAGACTACCCAGATGTGAAACTAAGCCACATGTACATCGATAACGCGACCATGCAGCTAATCAAAGATCCATCTCAGTTTGACGTGATGCTTTGTTCTAACATCTTCGGGGACATCATCTCTGATGAGTGTGCAATGATCACAGGCTCTATGGGCATGCTTCCTTCTGCAAGCTTGAACGAAAGCAACTTCGGCTTATACGAACCAGCAGGTGGCAGTGCTCCAGATATCGCAGGTAAGAACATCGCGAACCCAGTCGCGCAAATTCTTTCTGCTGCGCTAATGCTTCGTTACAGCCTAGGTGAAGAAGCTGCAGCGCAAGACATCGAAACAGCGGTATCTAAAGCACTTTCTGCAGGTGAGCTAACTGCAGACCTTGCAGGCAAGAACCAAGCGCTGACAACCTCAGAAATGGGTGACAAGATCGCTGAGTACATCTTAGCTTCATAAGCTAGATACTTAGATTAGAAGCAAGTACATAAGAATAATATCAAGCCAAGTCAGCGTAAACCGCATGACTTGGCTAGAAACAAACACTGGGACTGATGCTCCCAAGGAAGAAAAGCTATGTCGACAAACCAGCAAGCAAAAACCTTATACGAAAAAGTTTATGACGCTCACGTTGCGGTTGCAGCGAAGGGCGAAACGCCAATTCTTTATATCGATCGCCACTTAGTCCACGAAGTAACGTCGCCACAAGCCTTTGATGGCCTGCGTGAAAAAGGCCGTAAAGTTCGCCAAGTAGGTAAAACTTTTGCGACCATGGACCACAACGTATCGACACAAACTAAAGACATCAACGCTTCTGGCGAGATGGCTCGTATCCAAATGGAAACGCTATCGAAGAACTGTGAAGAGTTTGGTGTCACGCTTTACGACTTAAACCACAAATACCAAGGTATTGTGCACGTAATGGGCCCTGAGCTAGGTATTACGCTACCGGGCATGACCATCGTATGTGGTGACTCACACACGGCAACACACGGTGCATTTGGCTCATTAGCATTCGGTATCGGTACTTCAGAAGTTGAGCACGTTCTAGCAACTCAAACGCTAAAACAAGCTCGCGCTAAAACCATGAAGATCGAAGTAAAAGGCAAAGTCGCTGAAGGCATTACAGCAAAAGACATCGTACTCGCGATCATCGGCAAGACAACAGCCGCTGGCGGTACAGGCTACGTAGTTGAATTCTGTGGTGAGGCAATTACTGACCTTACAATGGAAGGTCGTATGACGGTATGTAACATGGCAATCGAGCTTGGCGCTAAAGCAGGCTTAATCGCTCCAGATGCAACGACATATGAATACATTAAAGGTCGTAAGTTCTCTCCACAAGGTGAAGACTTAGAAGCAGCAATCCAATACTGGGATACGTTAAAAACCGATGCTGATGCAGAGTTCGATGCGGTTGTTACACTAGAAGCAGCAGACATCAAACCACAAGTGACTTGGGGCACTAACCCAGGCCAGGTTATCTCGGTAGACACACCAATCCCTGCACCAGAAAGCTTCGCAGATCCTGTTGAAAAAGCTTCAGCAGAAAAAGCGCTGGCTTACATGGGCCTTGAAGCGGGTAAATCACTATCGGATTACAACGTCGATAAAGTCTTCGTAGGTTCTTGTACTAACTCGCGTATCGAAGACATGCGTGCAGCAGCAGCGGTAGCGAAAGGCCGTCAAGTAGCGAAACACGTTCAAGCGCTTATCGTTCCGGGTTCTGAGCAAGTTAAAGCACAAGCTGAAGCTGAAGGCTTAGATAAGATCTTTATCGAAGCAGGCTTTGAATGGCGCCTACCGGGTTGCTCTATGTGTCTTGCCATGAACAACGACCGTTTAGGTCCACAAGAGCGCTGTGCTTCTACATCAAACCGTAACTTTGAAGGTCGCCAAGGCCGTGATGGTCGTACGCACCTAGTTAGCCCAGCAATGGCAGCCGCAGCAGCAATCGCTGGTCACTTTGTCGATATTCGTGAACTTTAATTAGAGGATTTAACATGTCAGGTTTTCAACAACACACCGGATTAGTCGTTCCTCTAGATACGGCCAACATCGATACTGATGCGATCATTCCAAAGCAGTTTCTACAGAAAGTGAACCGTATCGGTTTTGGTAAGCACTTGTTCCACGACTGGCGCTTCCTTGATGATGCAGGCCAACAACCAAACCCTGAGTTTGTAATGAATGCACCACGCTATAAAGGCGCTTCAATTCTACTGGCTCGTGAAAACTTCGGTTGTGGTTCATCTCGTGAGCACGCACCTTGGGCGCTTGCCGATTACGGTATTCAAGTGATGATCGCGCCAAGCTTTGCTGATATTTTCTACGGTAACTCGATCAACAACCAGATGGTGCCAGTTCGTCTTACAGAGCAGGAAGTCGATGAACTATTCCAGTTCGTTGAGGCAAACGAAGGCGCTGAGATCGACGTTGATTTAGAAGCAATGAAAGTCAGTGCGAATGGAAAAAAATACTCGTTTGAGATTGATGAGTTCCGTCGTCACTGTTTGCTGAATGGCCTAGATAACATCGGCCTAACGCTTCAACACGCAGATAAGATTTCAGAGTTTGAAGCTAAGATTCCTAGCTTCCTAAAATAATGAGACGTTTCTGAATAAATCTAAAGGTTGGCCAAGTGCCAACCTTTTTTATTTGGCTAAGCTTTTAACTTAACTTCATATGTTTATTTAAATGAAGAGCAATGAAAGAAAATGGTAAGCCTTAAGGTCTTAGTAGTCAGTCATCAGGAGAATGCCATGAAACAACTACTTTTTATTGTCAGCCTACTTTTCTCAACCTTAGCTTGGTCTGCGCCTAAATCTGATCTTTGGCCATACTGGAACCAAAGCAATGAAACCAACCAAGAACAGGTATCTCATCAAGATTGGCAGCTATTCCTCGACAACTACTTAGTTCAACAAGATCAAAATACCCTGAGTTCGCTACCAAGCAGTGAACACTGCCGATAAGACCAAACTCAAGCAGTACATCAAGAGATTAGAACAGGTTAATCCGCTCGGCTATTCAAAAGCGGAGCAGTATGCCTATTGGGTTAATCTATACAACGCCGTGACTGTCGATTTAATTCTTGATGCCTACCCAATAAAATCCATCACCAAGCTCGGCGGACTGTTTAGTTTTGGACCGTGGGGAGATGATGTAGTAATCGTTAACGGGAAATCACTAACACTCAATGATATTGAACATCGAATCCTAAGACCGATTTGGCAAGATCCGCGCACGCATTACGCGGTGAATTGCGCGAGTTTAGGTTGCCCTAACTTACAGCCTCAGGCCTTTACTGCTGACAATACAGAAATGCTACTAGAACAAGCGACGACCGAGTTTATAAACAGTGATAAAGGTGTGCTAGTCAACAGCAATGATCTTGAATTGTCATCCATTTACGAATGGTTTGCTGTGGATTTTGGTACAGAGAAACAACTCATTCATCACTTAGATCAGTATCGAACTCAACCTGTCACTAATACTAATAAAATCAGCTATGACTATGATTGGTCGCTTAACCAAGCAAACTAGTTTTAACGTTAAAACTCATGAATGAAGCTAAACAAAAAAGAGACTAGAGGTTTTTATTAACCTCTAGTCTCTTTTTTATCTATTGAACCGGATTTCTACAATTAAAAGCTTGAGCCCGGTTGCTGTAAGAACTCAACCTCTTCGGGAGTCGAAGCTCTCCCTAACACCTCATTACGGTGAGGATAGCGACCAAAACGCTCGATGATGACCTTGTGCTTAAACTCAAAATCCAAGTTATTCTCTAAGCCTGTCTGGGAAAAAAGCATCACAGCCTGTTCATGCATCAGCAAAGACTCACTGTGCATATAAGGCATATACAGGAAGCTTTTTTGTTGCTCGTTAAGCTGGTGATCAAAGCCACCCGCTACAGCCTCTTGGGCTAGAACTAACGCCATAGGATCAGCCGAAAAAGCTGTCGGACTGTTTCTGCCAATATTTCTAGAAAACTGATCAAGCACGATAATCTCTGCCAACCGCCCTTGTGCGTTTTGTCTCCATTCAAATAGCTCACCTTGAACGGCTGCTTTATGCAGTTCAGAAAATCGAGACTCTATCAAAACATCAATTTCTTCGCCGCCAGTAAACCAGTCTTTTGGCGTCAATTCATCGAACCAAAACTCTAGAACATCCTTATACGTTACCGTCATATAATTCCCTTTAATAAAAACCGAATCATTTAATCGTATGACTCGGTCTATGTTCAACTACTTAAAACCTTTGACCTTCTTTATTAGGTCATAAGCATTTTGAATTTCTTGTGACTTCTCTTTCGCGACGTTCATCATCTCTGGCGGTAACCCCTTAGCCATCAGTTTATCTGGGTGATGTTCATTCATCAGTTTACGGTAGGCTTTCTTCACCTCTTTACCATCAGCACTTTCACTCACACCAAGAACCTTATATGCGTCGCCAAGCTGATTCTGTTGTGAAGCTTGTTGCCAACCTGATGATTGTCCATGCCCTTGATGCCCACCAAAGCTTCCACCTTGCTGTTGAAAACGGAATGCAGCTTCTTGCATCTGTAAACGACGCTCTAGCTGTTCTGCAGAAAATCCAAGGCCTTGCGCTATCTTATGCAGAACTTGGCGTTCACTCGGGTGCAAGCTGCCATCAGCAAATGCCGCAGATACCTGTAGCTCTAAAAAGAACTGCAGAAGATCAAAACGGCCGCCCGATGAGATCTTCACACGCTCAAGCACATCGCTTAACGGGAAGTCACTTTCTTTACCGTCACGGAAGGCATCTTGGGCAGCTTTTCGTTGCTCGCCATGCAGGTTCATACGCTCCATCATTGTAGAAGCGAGCTGAATCTCTTCAGGTGTTACCTGGCCTTTGGCCTTAGCAACATGTCCCATAACCGAAAAAGCCGCTTTAAAGAACTCGTTTTGCCTTTCTGCTTGGCTTGGTCCACGACCAAAACCAGAACTATTGAACCCCGATTGGTTTAAACGTCGAGCCTTATCAAATTGATGCCCCAAAAATAGGCCAAAAACTAAACCAAGCGGACCTCCAAATAAAAAGCCAAAAAAAGCGCCCAAAATTTTGCCAAATATTTGCATTATGTGTTCTCTATCTATGAATTTTATCTGAGTAACGCTGTCTGATGATGCTGAATGCTAATATTTCCTTTATCATAAGGAAAATGCTTTATTAATTGGATTGATACTAGATCAACCCTTCATCTAGTGACACAGGATAGTTCAACTTCATGCAATCTTTTTCCCGCACCTTGTTAGCCGCGTCTATAAGTACGGCATTATACGTGTCGACAACTCAAGCTGAAACAATCACCGATAGTAGTGTGCAGGAAATGCCCTCTATAGATCAATGCTTGATCGAACCCGCAGCCGAAAACGAGACACAACTGCCCGCTCATGTGGAATCAGATCGCTTAGAGGCTATCAATGGTGACAAGGCAATATATTCAGGTGATGTAAGAGTTACGCAAGGAAACAAAACAATCCTTGCTGATAATGTAACGCTTCACCAACAAGAAAACATCGTTGTAGCTGAAGGCAACGTAAACTTTAGTGACGGTCAAATTAAGTCTATCTCAGACAAGGCGACCAATAATCTCACTACCGATGAAATGACGCTAGAAAATACCGACTATGAATTTCTTTGCGAACCAGGTCGAGGTAATGCGGTATATATTGCGAAAACAGGCAAGGCGGTTTATGAGATAGAAGATGGTTCGATCACCTCTTGCCCTATCGGTGATAACGCTTGGCGTCTAAGAGCATCGAGCATCAGCGTCGACCAAGACGAAGAGCAAGCCACTTTTTACAATCCACGTTTTGAAATTCAAAGTGTCCCAGTATTTTACTTACCGTACTTAACCGTACCAGTCGGCGACACACGTAAAACTGGTTTCTTGTATCCAACCGTCTCTTACGGTTCAAGCGATGGTTTTGAAGCAGAAGTTCCCGTTTACTGGAACTTAGCGCCAAACTACGACTTGGAAACCACCTTCAAATACATGCAAGAACGTGGCACTCAGCTCAACAGCGAATTTAGGTATTTGAGCGATTTTGGCTCTGGCAGCATTGAATCTGAATACTTACCTGACGACCAGAAATATTCAGAGAAAGGTGACCGTTGGGGCTTTCAACTCCAACATTCAGGGATCTTTCAGCAATCTTGGTTATTTGAAGTCGACTACTCTAAAGTCAGCGATATCGATTACTTTACTGACTTAAGTTCTGGTATTGGTAACCGTGAAGATGGACAACTGCTTCAGGAAGGACAAGCGACATACCGTTCACAAAACTGGGATGCCTCAGTACTTGTCCGTGATTTCCAAGTCCTAACAGAAAATAACCAACCATACCGACTAATGCCACAACTCGAGTATAACTACTATGCTCCGGAGGTCATGGATTACCTCGATTTCGACCTTATCAGTCATGTTTCAGTATTTGATACTGATGCATCAAACAAGCCATCTGCGACCCGTGTACACGTAGAGCCAGGAATTACGATCCCTGTAGGAAATACTTGGGGTACCTGGACAACGGAAGCTCGATTGCTTGGTACTTATTATCAACAAGATCTAGATGGCGTTGATACAGCAAGTGACGAATACAAAGATTTAGAAGAATCAGTAAGCCGAGTTATCCCTGAATTTAGAAGCCACGCTGGTATCGTTCTAGAACGAGATACCACAATTGTCGGCAACTATACTCAAACACTAGAGCCCCAGGTTCAGTACTTATACGTTCCAGAAGAAGATCAAAGCGAAATTGGTCTTTACGACACAACGCTACTGCAGACCGACTACTATGGTCTATTTAGAAGCCGTAAATACAGTGGTGTAGACCGCATAGCTGCTGCAAATCAAGTGAGCTACGGTGCATCATCGCGCTTCTTTGATGATGAATATAAAGAACGACTTAATATATCTTTTGGTCAAATTTTCTATTTTGATAAAGACACAAAACAAACTTTAAGCAACGAAGACTCCAGTGAAAAAACTAATTATTCATCTTGGGCAATTGAAATGGACTTCAACTACGATGATTACCTTTTTTACCATGGCGGAGTGCAATACGATATTGATACCACTGCGATGCAGCTTGCAAACAGTACGTTAGAATACCGTTTTGCTGGTGGTTACATCCAAACCAACTATCGCTATGTTACAGAGGAATATATTGAGGATAATGTAGGCGAAAGTATAAATGTTGGTTCAATAACCAGAGATGGTATCTCGCAAGCCGGTTTGCTTGGTGCTTACCAGATTTCGCGGAAGTGGAATGCCAGTGCTCAATATTTCTATGATTTAACCACACAAGAGAATCTAGAGTGGTTGGCTCGCTTGAACTATAAATCGGATTGTTGGTATATCGGATTTACGTATAGTAACCAGCTGACAAATAATATTAGTGACCCAAATACTACGCCTGAATATGAAAATAACTTTGGTGTGAATTTCGGTATTATTGGCTTTGGTACTAACCTAGGCTCTGATTCAGGTGCTGTTGGGGATAGTAGTTCAGACAACTCATTGAGCTATGGTCGCCCATTCTTCTTAAACAACTAATTTTCTTTATTGATAAACAATCAATAAATATAAAGGATTACACATGACATTGTGGAAACACACATTAATTGCTATCGCAGCAGCTTGCACTGTATCAACGAGCTACGCAGCACCGGTTGAGCTAGATAGCGTAAAAGTGATCGTTAACGAAGGCGTTATCTTACAAAGTGACATCGACGCTTCAATGAAAACACTGCGTGCAAATGCTAAAAAAAGTGGTCAAACATTACCGTCACAAGATGTATTGAATGAGCAAGTTCTAGAAAAGCTAATCATTGATACGATTCAAACTCAAGAAGCGGAACGTATTGGGGTTCGAATTGATGATGCTCGACTGGATCAAGCGATTGAAGGCATTGCAAAAGATAACAACCAAACAGTACAACAACTTACTGCATCGGTTGCTGAAGAAGGCCTGAGCTACAACGCATTTCGTGAGCAAGTAAGAAAAGAGATTGCAGCAAGTGAAGCTCGTAATGCCTTGGTTCGCCGTCGTATTAATATCCTTCCTGCAGAAGTAGACAACCTAGCGGACATCTTAGCGCAAGAAACCAATGCGACGGTTCAATACAAAATTGGCCACATCCAACTTCGATTCAATGATGACCAAACCAAAGAAGAGTTAGAAGCACAAGCGACAGATTTAGTGGAAGAACTAAACAACGGCAAAGACTTCAGCACCATGGCTTATACTTACTCTAAAGGCCCTAAAGCACTACAAGGTGGTGATTGGGGTTGGATGCGTAAAGAAGAGATGCCTACGATTTTTGCAGACCAAATCAAAATGCAGAACAAAGGCAGCATCATCGGTCCTTTCCGAAGTGGTGTTGGCTTCCATATTCTAAAAATTGAAGACGTAAAAGGTTTGGAAACCGTTGCAGTTACCGAAGTAAATGCACGTCATATTTTGATTAAACCAACGGTTATCCTGAGTGATGACGGTGCGAAAGAGCAGCTTGAAGAAATCACTCGTCGCGTAAACGCAGGTGAAGCAAGCTTTGGTGAACTTGCGCAGCAATACAGCCAAGATCCAGGTTCAGCTGTTCAAGACGGCGAGTTAGGCTACCAAACACCTGACTTGTACGTACCAGAGTTCAAACACCAAGTAGAAACACTACCTGAAGGTAAAATCAGTGCACCATTCAAAACAGTTCATGGCTGGCACATTGTTGAAGTGTTAGATCGCAGAGAAGTAGACCGTACCGATTCAGCTTTAAAGAATAAAGCATACCAAATTCTATTTAACCGTAAGTTCAACGAAGAAGCTGGCGCTTGGCTGCAAGAAGTAAGAGCGAGTGCTTTTGTTGAAATGGTTGAGGACGACCAAGATGACAACTAAACGCCTTGTCATTACGGCAGGTGAACCAGCGGGAATTGGGCCAGATCTAACTCTAGCTCTATCTCAAGAAAGCTGGCCACATCAGCTCGTCGTTTGTGCGGACAGAACCTTACTAGCAGAGCGAGCTGAAATATTAGGGATCGAGGTTGAGCTGTTGGACTACGACTCAACCGCGCCCAAGCAACCTCAACGCTCTGGAACACTGGTTGTGAAACATGTTCCACTCGCTGAAGTCGCCGTTGCGGGTCAACTTAATGAAGCGAACGGCCACTACGTATTAAATACATTAGAAACCGCAGCAATTGGCTGTATGAATGATGAATTTGATGCTATTGTCACCGGCCCTGTTCACAAGGGTGTAATTAACCGAGCTGGCGTTGCTTTTAGTGGCCATACCGAGTTCTTTGCAGAGAAGTCCAATACTCCACTTGTCGTGATGATGTTGGCAACAGAAGGGCTGCGTGTTGCTCTAGTAACAACGCACATCCCGCTAGCTTATGTATCTCAAGCAGTGACCGAAGACAGATTAGAGCAAATCATTGCTATTCTGCATAAAGATTTGGTCGAAAAGTTTGCTATAGAGAAACCAACTATTTACGTGTGTGGATTGAACCCACATGCGGGTGAAGATGGTTGTTTGGGTCGTGAAGAGATAGAAACTATCACCCCTACGCTAGAAAAAATTCGCCAGAAAGATGGTATTAATTTAGTTGGCCCATTGCCAGCAGACACCATCTTTAATGAAAAATATTTGCAAGATGCAGATGCTGTTTTAGGTATGTATCACGACCAAGTACTCCCGGTATTGAAATACAAAGGGTTTGGTCGCTCAGTGAACATCACGCTTGGCTTACCGTTTATTCGCACATCAGTCGATCACGGTACCGCCTTAGACTTGGCAGGGAAAGGCCAAGCCGATACAGGGAGCTTTAGAACAGCGCTCACGCACGCCATTGAATTAGTAGAGAAAAAGCAATGAGAAATGATGTCCACTTAGGGCACAAAGCGCGTAAACGTTTTGGTCAAAACTTCCTTAACGATCCATACATTATTGATGGAATCGTATCGAGTATTAACCCACTACCAGGCCAGAACTTAGTAGAAATCGGCCCTGGTCTTGGTGCGATTACTGAGCCTGTTGGCAAGCTTGTCGACAAGTTCACAGTAATTGAACTGGATAGAGATCTTGCTGAACGTCTGCGTAATCACCCTGATCTTGCTGAAAAGTTAACGATCTATGAAGGCGATGCAATGAAGTTCGATTTCGAACAACTTGTTAAGCCAAACAACAAGCTACGTATCTTCGGTAACTTACCATACAACATCTCTACACCATTGATGTTCCACCTTTTTGAGTTCCATAAAGACGTGCAAGACATGCACTTTATGCTTCAAAAAGAAGTCGTTAACCGATTGGCAGCGGGCCCTGGTACCAAAGCTTACGGTCGCCTAACGGTTATGGCTCAATATTACTGTAAAGTCACTCCTGTGCTAGAAGTGCCACCAACAGCATTTGTTCCGCCACCGAAAGTAGACTCTGCAGTCGTTCGCCTTCAGCCTTATGAAGTACTGCCTTACCCGGCAAAAGATCTTAAGTGGTTAGATCGCGTATGTCGCGAAGGCTTTAACCAACGTCGTAAAACAGTACGTAACTGCTACAAGAGCCTAATCGACAAGGAAGTGCTTGAAGAGCTAGGTGTAAACCCTGGCATGCGCCCAGAGAACCTGACGCTCGAACAGTTTGTCGATATGGCGAACTGGTTGCACGACAGTCACAACGCTGACAAATAATCGAAAAAGGCTCCTACACTTCGGTGAGGAGCCTATTTTTTATGTAATACTTAAAGCATACCAACAACAAAAGGTGCGAATATGGATATATCTACGCCTTGTATCAAATGCCAAGTTCATTCTAAATATATTGAAGAACAATCTGAACCAACGAAGAATCGCTACGTTTTCGCTTACATCATTACCATCAAAAATCTAAGTAAAACAACGGTACAACTTATGTCTCGCCGCTGGCTGATTACCGATTCCAACGGCAAACAACTCACCATAGAAGGTGATGGCGTGGTTGGACAGCAACCTGTGATTGAAGCCAATGACGAATACACATACACCAGTGGCACCGTCATCGAAACCCCAGTGGGAGTCATGCAGGGACACTATGTAATGACCGATCATAAAGGCATTGATTTCATAACAGAAGTCGACCCATTTAGACTGGCTATCCCCAATATTCTTAACTAGTACACATCTACCACTTACAGGAAAATGCTGTGTCGAATTATATTGTCGGAGACATCCAAGGATGCTTCGACGAACTTCAGTTACTGCTTGAAACCATCAACTTTGATAAACAACAAGATACGTTATGGGTCGCCGGAGACTTAGTTGCTCGTGGTCCTAAATCCTTAGAGACGTTACGTTTTGTTCGTAACCTTGGCAGTTCAGCGAAGGTGGTATTGGGTAACCATGATTTACATCTACTTGCGGTATCCTTAGGCCTCTTTTCAGCCAAACCAAAAGACAAGACTCAACCCATTCTTGATGCTGAAGACCGTGACCAATTGCTGGAATGGTTAAGACAACAACCCTTGATGCAAGAGCACCCAGAGTTTGTCATGACACATGCAGGCATCTCACCTCAATGGGACTTGGAACAAGCACGTACAGAGAACCAAGAAATAACATCGTTGCTCAAATCGGACCGTTGGCAGTGGCTTATCGAGAATATGTACAGCAACACGCCAGACCTCTGGAGCAAAGACTTGCAAGACATAGAGCGCTATCGCTATGCGATCAACAGTTTCACTCGAATGCGCTTTTGCTCTCCCGATGGCCAACTCGACATGGCGTGCAAATTGCCGCCTAATGAAATTACAGATGAACCTTTGATACCCTGGTTTGACCTTTCACAACGTATTACGCTTGATAAAACCGTGTTGTTTGGACACTGGGCAGCCTTAGAAGGCTATTCTGGAAAAGATGTGATTGGATTAGATACAGGATGTGTTTGGGGAGGAGAATTGACGGCACTTCGCTGGGAAGATAATAAGTTTTTCACTCAAGATGCGTTATAAAAACACGAGATACGAGAAGTTTGCGTTACTGTTACAGTAACGCAAACGTTTTTAACTTCAGAGCTTAACGCTCGAGAATCACAAACTCCATGTTGTGTTTATTCTTCTCATCGGCTTGATAAGTATCATGAAAGCTCTGCTTCCAACCTTCTCCCCAATCTGGGAATTGCGTATCACCATCCACATCAAAATCGATATAAGTCAGGTATAACTTGTTCGCTTTAGGTAAGCAGCTTTCATAGATAGAACCGCCACCAATGATCATCACTTCGTCAACGTCACTGACAATTTCTAATGCTTGATCAATTGAAGTAACAGTAGTCACTCCTTCAATCTCTAAGCTCTCATCGCGGCTAATTACGACATTCAATCGGCCTGGTAGAGGACGTCCAATAGAATCATAGGTCTTACGCCCCATCACTACGGGCTTACCCATCGTTGAGCGTTTAAACCATGCGAAATCTGCAGGTAAATGCCATGGCATCTGATTATCTTTACCAATTACACGGTTGTTTGCCATTGCCGCTATCATACTGATGATCATAAATAGAAAGTCCTGTCCTTACCTGAAAATGAAATTGAAGTTAGACGATAGGTCTACGACGGTAGAATAACAGCCCCGGCACCGCCAAGCCAACCGCTAGCCCCGCGATAATGAACATCGATTTTAAGAAATTCTCCATCAACATGGCGAGCAACTCTGGGTTGTACCCTGCTCTGTTGATTTCTACCATAGCGATCATTGCTTTGAACGCAAATACTCCTGGTACCATCGGAATCAAAGCGGCGACGGTAAATACCTTTGGGTGCGCCAACAGTTTATGTGACCAATGAACCCCAATCATCCCGACAATAGTCGCTGCGAAGAACGTAGCCCACTCAATGGGTATCCCGAAATGCATCATTAAGTAACGGCTACCATGGCCAATGGATCCTCCAAGAGCACAATAGATCAACGCTCGTTGTGGCACGTTAAAGACCAGTGCAAAACCGACGGCAGGTATCGCCGCAAAAAACATATCATTCAAAAGGCCGAGCAATAATTCAAAGATAGTCATTAGCTTGCCCACCCCCACACGTCCGAAAGGCTCATAGCCGCGACAATGCCTAAGCTTGTTGCCAACGTTAATAAACTGGCCATGGTGAAGCGTGCTAGCCCCATATTAATATGGCCTTTAAGCATATCCGCAACAGAGTTAATTAAAGGGAAACCGGGAACAAGCATCAGCACAGAAGAAGCCATGACGATAGTGGGCTGGCCACCGATGTTATAAAGAACCGCTTGCGCTGAAATAGTTGTCGTAACAAACGCTGTGATAGCAAAGTTTAATAAGGGGTTAAAATGGCGATGACCAATTTCTTGTCTGACGATCATGCCGCAAGCTGAAGCAATAAAAGTCATCATGAAGACTTGCCAGTCTCCGCCCGCAAGGTGGCTAAAAGAGGCGCACGACAACCCTATCATCACAACCACTAACCAACGGTTGTAGCGCTCGGGGCTGATGTTTTGAATCTTTTTATACGCCAAATCATAATCGAGAATTCCCTTCTCCATCATGATGCAAATGCGTTGAATGTCGGTGATAACCTGCATGTTAATACCACGATCAGCACAGCTTCGAGTAGTCGTTATGCAATGATCATCCATTACAGTTGTCACGACCAACGCATTGGCTGACAGTGCAACTTCAACCTCATTCACCCCACAAGCAATACCGATGCGGCGCATAATATCACCGACCAGTGTACTCTCGGCACCGTGTGCCAATAACATTTGTCCTGACTGAGCGACTAACCTTGAGATCGCTCTTTGTTCTGATGCCATGATTTCCTTCCCATAGGCGTTATACCAATCACAGTAAGTAAGTGATCAGAAATAGCGCAGGAAAAAAGCTTGAGAACAAGGCAGAGATTTTCGATAAGTAGTTATTCTACAATCAAAATCTCTAACGCAGTTATCGAGCGTTTTAACAAGCTAGGGTGACCAGTTATTTACTACGATTGGTAATAATTATCTAGAAATAAATTCTGCATTAAAATTCGATAAGACATAATGATTTAGATACAAAAAAACCGCAATTTTCATTGCGGTTAAGTAAAACTATCAGTGTGCTTTAGAAGAAGCGACCAAAGTAATTATAAGGAACTATGAGGATTAGTCACGAACATAGATAACATGACCGTCATCTTCTTCGTCATCCCAGTCATCCCAATCGTCGTCATCTTCAGTAACGACATTCTTACCGGCCATCGCATCTTTATGGTAGTCATCCCACATAAAGTTAACTTTTTCTTCTTCTTCAATTGCTTCAACTTCACGAGGTAGGTTCTCCATGAACTCGCCCAGTTTAAAGCAAAGATCTTTCGTGCCGATCTTGTTTACAGCAGAGATCTTGAAGTACTCGCCTTCCCAACCTAAAGCTTCGACGATTTCTTGAATCTTTTCGTCCGCTTCTTCTTCAGGCATTAGATCAACTTTGTTGAATACTAACCAGCGAGGTTTCTGTGCCACTTTTTCGCTGTATTGCTCAAGCTCGTCAATGATCGTCAGTGCATTCTGAATAGGATCAGAACCATCAATCGGCAAAATATCGATCATGTGCAGAAGAACACGACAACGCTCAAGGTGCTTCAAGAAACGAATACCCAGACCAGCGCCATCTGCAGCACCTTCGATTAGACCAGGGATATCAGCAACAACGAAGCTCTTTTCAGGGACAACACTAACAACACCTAAGCTAGGGATTAGCGTAGTAAACGGGTAATCAGCAACTTTCGGTTTCGCAGCAGATACTGAGCGAATAAAAGTAGATTTACCAGCGTTTGGCAAGCCAAGCATACCAACATCCGCTAACAGAAGAAGCTCTAAACGCAGTTCGCGAACTTCACCTTTAGTACCCATTGTCTTTTGACGAGGAGCACGGTTAACAGACGACTTAAAACGCGTATTACCAAGACCGTGCCAACCACCCTTACCAACCATGACTTTCTTGCCATGTTCAGCAACTTCAGCAACGATTTCATTAGTGTGGATATCAACAGCACGAGTACCTACAGGTACTTTCATGGTCATATCTTTACCACGTTTACCAGTACAGTTACCACCGCGGCCATTTTCGCCACGCTCTGCATTGTAAAAACGTTGGAAACGGTAATCGATCAGTGTGTTTAAGTTTTCATCCGCTTGAATGTAAACATCACCACCATCACCGCCATCACCGCCGTCAGGACCACCTTTAGCGACGAATTTTTCGCGCCAAAAGCTTACTGTACCATTACCGCCATCACCGGCTTCTATCTTTACTGATGCTTCATCAACGAATTTCATTTTTTAACTCCGCACTTACGTTGCGTTACCACTCATCAAGGAGTGATATAAATTCTAGCAGATCCGTGTTTAGATCGATCACCTAAGATCTAGATCGATCTGCAACCAAGGAACAAATAAGGAGAGGTTCTTTGCTTTCTGTTTCTTAAAAAACAAACGGATTCTTGAAACTAAACGGTTTCTCAAACACCAAACTGCTTCTCAAAACTAAAGCCAGAGCGTCTACTTTTTTATTCTCGCTATAAATAAAAAACCCTGCCGAATCGGCAGGGCTTTTGAATTCAGCTTGAAAGCTAGTATAAATAATCTAATAAAAGATTAAATTACTCAGCTTCGATGCTTACAAACTTACGGTTTTTAGGACCTTTTACTGCAAATTTCACTTTACCTTCAGTAAGAGCGAAAAGAGTATGGTCTTTACCGATGCCAACGTTTGTGCCAGCGTGGAACTTAGTACCACGTTGACGAACGATGATGTTACCTGCAAGAACAGATTCACCACCAAAACGCTTAACACCAAGACGTTTGCTTTCTGAATCGCGGCCGTTATTAGTAGAACCGCCAGCTTTTTTATGTGCCATTGTTAAACTCTCCTAATACTTAAGCGTTAATGCCAGTGATTTTCACTTCTGTGAACCACTGACGGTGACCAGCTTGCTTACGCGAGTGCTTACGACGACGGAACTTAACGATTTTTACTTTATCGCCACGACCGTGTTGTACTACTTCTGCAGTAACCTTGCCACCTTCAACAAGAGGTGCACCAACAGCGATTTCTTCGCCGTTAGCAACAAGAAGAACTTTATCAAATTCTACAGTTGCACCAGTTTCAACGTCTAATTTCTCTAAACGAAGTGTTTGACCTTCGCTTACTCGGTGTTGTTTGCCACCAGATTGGAAAACAGCGTACATATTTTACTCCGCTTTTTCCGCACAGCCTATGGTTGTTAATTCTACAACTCGGGTGTGCGCTAAACTAATCAATAGGGCGCAGATTCTACGGGAATCATGCCGCTATGACAAGCCATATTTTTAAAATATTGGCGAAAACATGTTCGCCAAAGAAAAGTGCGGCAATGATGCCTTTAAGTGATGTATTAATCAACGTTTTTTAGTGTATTATTCAACAATTAAATACAACGTATAAGCCTTACAGGGTCTAACTTCAGCCGGATGAACAATGGATTTTAAAGCTATCCAAACGCTTACTGCCAATGATATGGCAAAAGTGAATGAAACAATTCAAGCCCAACTTAATTCTGACGTAAGTTTAATCAACCAGCTTGGTTTTTATATCGTTAGCGGTGGTGGCAAACGCCTACGCCCTTTGCTTGCTCTTTTATCAGCTCGCGCACTTGGTTACCAAGGAGAGGCTCATATAACCTCAGCCGCGTTTATTGAGTTTATCCACACAGCAACACTGCTTCATGACGATGTTGTCGACGAATCAGACATGCGACGTGGCAAAGCTACAGCGAATGCTGCTTTTGGTAATGCAGCCAGCGTTTTGGTTGGTGATTTTATCTACACCCGCTCATTCCAGATGATGACGACGCTAGGATCTTTAAGGATCCTTGAGCTAATGAGCGAATCAGTAAATGTGATTGCCGAGGGTGAAGTTCAACAATTGATGAACTGTAATAACCCAGACACCACAGAAGAAAGCTATATGCAGGTGATCTATTCAAAGACCGCTCGTTTGTTTGAAGCCGCAACCCAAATTGGCGCGATTCTTACAGAGTCTTCACCTGAAATCGAAACAGCAATGCAAAACTACGGTAAGTACCTAGGCACTGCATTCCAGCTTATTGATGATGTGATGGACTACACCGCTGATGGTAAAGAGATGGGTAAAAATGTTGGTGATGACCTAGCAGAAGGCAAACCGACGTTACCGTTGCTTTACGCAATGCATCATGGCTCACCAGACCAAGCGAGCATGATTCGTGAAGCGATTGAAAAAGCCAATGGTATGGAACGTCTCGACGACATTATGTCTGTCATGAAAGAGACAGGCTCGTTAGAGTACACGACCAATAAAGCCTATGAAGAAGCAGATAAAGCCATTGCTGAGCTTTCTATTCTTCCTGATTCAGAATATAAACAGGCTTTAACTACGCTAGCTCACCTTGCAGTAAAACGTAGCAAGTAAACAGAAGCTAAGTAGACAGCTATATAATAAAAAAGAGCCGGTTGGCTCTTTTTTTGATCCTGTTAGATATTACTCCGAGTTTCAATAACGACTCGATTCTAATGATAAAGGTAATTGCGCTTCGATCTCTTCAAGTTCTTCCAATGGAACCGCATATTGCTTATGACTGTTGTAAGACTCAAACAAAGCGAACTGCTCTTGCTCATCGATAACCAATATCTTGCCCAAGCGACCTAGATAGTTAACATTCATTCCCTTTTGTACTCTAGTCATAATCCGATACCCTAATTCTTCGTGGTTAGAAAAAGATTACGAGTGGGCTGAATACAAAGATCAAAAAAGCCGATCATCATGATCGGCTTTCGTTAACTGTCTTTTTAGCAGAGTTCAGTTATCTATCGCTTATTTAGCGAATTCAACACCAATCTCAATATCGCCATTTAGCGTTTCTAGCATGCTGTCTAGCGCATTGCGTTCGAAGTCGCTCAGTTCACCGTAGCTAAGAATCGCTTCTGCGCCCTCTTTGCCAAGTTTAACTGGTTGTGCGAAGAATGGTGCGTGCTCGCCTTCACCTTCAACGTATGCACACTCAATCACGTTCTCTTCGCCTTGAAGTGCTTTCACTAGAGCAAGACCGAAGCGACAAGCTGCTTGACCCATAGATAGAGTCGCACTACCGCCACCCGCTTTAGCTTCTACTACTTCAGTACCCGCGTTTTGGATACGAGTTGTTAGCGCTGCGATTTCTTCGTCAGTAAACTCAACACCTTCAACTTGAGAAAGAAGAGGAAGGATCGTTACACCAGAGTGACCACCGATAACAGGAACACGAACATCGCCTGGATCTTTATCTTTCAGCTCAGCAACGAACGTTTCAGAACGAATGACATCAAGAGTCGTAATACCAAATAAACGACGCTTGTCGTAAACGCCCGCTTTCTTAAGTACTTCGGCAGCGATTGGCACTGTTGTGTTTACTGGGTTAGTAATGATACCAACACAAGCAGTAGGACAAGTAACGGCAATTTTTTCAGCTAGAGACTTAACAATGCCAGCGTTCACATTGAAAAGATCCGCACGATCCATACCAGGTTTACGAGCAACACCCGCAGAAATAAGCACAACATCCGCACCTTCAAGTGCTGGAGTTGGATCTTCACCCGCGTAACCTTTGATCGAAACAGGCGTTGGGATATGGCTAAGATCGGCAGCAACACCCGGGGTTACCGGAGCGATGTCGTAAAGTGCAAGATCTGAACCAGCAGGCAGGCGGTTCTTTAGTAGTAGGGCTAGGGCTTGACCGATGCCACCAGCGGCACCAATAACAGCTACTTTCATTGTTATTCTCCTTGAGAGATTTCTCTTATAGATTCTTTGTAGAGTAATTCTTGAGCTAAATTTAAGTTAAAAAACTATATTAATCACAAAGTGATTACAATCAATTAACGCCAGCTTTGCGACTTCGCGCAAGTCAATAAAACCGTGCCACACAGCGAGTTGGCATTATGGGGATAATCATCTGAAATAACAAAATAAGTCGCCACTAATAACACATTATTCTATTAAATTTTTACAGTGATATGACTAACAAATTACCGTGATATTTTGGCTAAGATTGAATATGTATGCGAGAATATGCAGATATCTTTATTAATGAATAAGAATGACATATGCGCAATACAGAAAAACAAGACAACTTAGTTCGTGCTTTTAAATCATTATTAAAAGAAGAACGTTTTGGTTCGCAAGGCGAGATTGTCGATGCCCTCAAACATGAAGGTTTTGAAAGCATCAACCAATCTAAAGTTTCGCGTATGTTAACTAAGTTTGGCGCTGTTCGAACGCGCAATGCAAAAATGGAGATGGTTTACTGTCTTCCAGCTGAACTTGGCGTCCCGACAGTTTCAAGCTCTTTAAGAGAGTTGGTGCTAGACATTGACCACAACAATGCATTGGTTGTGATACACACTGGTCCTGGTGCTGCGCAGCTTATTGCCCGCTTATTGGATTCATTAGGTAAGTCAGAAGGTATACTGGGCGTAGTCGCAGGCGATGACACTATCTTTATTACTCCAACCTTGTCCGTGACCACTAAGCAACTGTTTGATTCAGTGTGCGAACTGTTTGAATACGCTGGATAATTGTCATAGTTTCATAACCATCACAGCTACTAATGGATCACGAACATCTATTCGCTTCGTGATCCAAATCACATCCTAAGATATCCATCCCCTCCTCTATTAAAACCCACTAAACCATTGATTTTAAAAAACTCAATAGCAAATTAAACACGAGATCTAACCGTCATTTGTTAGATTTTTTAGCTATATCTTTTAACATTTGAGTAATTTTCTGCCAATTTTTGATATTATTCAGCCACTTTTTCATCACATGGATTGAAAAAGGTGCCGTTTCCAAATAGGAAACTCCAGAAACGACTACAATTGTTTCAGGGTTAATAATGAATAAAGGAAGGGAAATTCATGGCATTTACCAAACTTATTAAAGTTGGGGCTATTGCAGCTGCTGTAATGGGCGCTGGTGCAGTTAACGCTCAAGAGTTCATCACAATTGGTACTGGTTCAGTAACGGGTGTTTACTACCCAACTGGTGGTGCTATTTGTAAGCTAGTGAACAAAGGCCGCAAAGACCACAACATTCGTTGTTCTGTCGAGTCTACTGGTGGTTCAATCTACAACGTTAATACCATCCGTGCTGGTGAACTAGATTTCGGTGTTGTTCAATCGGATTGGCAATACCACGGCTACAACGGTACAAGTAAGTTCAAAGATCAGGGCGAATACAAGAAACTTCGCGCTATGTTCTCTCTACATACAGAACCATTCAACATCATCGCTCGTACCGATGCTGGCATCAACAATGTGTCTGACCTAGCTGGTAAGCGTGTAAACATTGGGAATCCAGGTTCTGGTGACCGTGCAACGATGGGTGTTGTAATGGACGCTATGGGTTGGACTAACGATAGCTTCAAGCTTGCTTCTGAACTAAAAGGTTCTGAGCGTTCACAAGCACTTTGTGATAACAAGATTGATGCATTCATCTACATGGTTGGTCACCCGAACGGTTCAATCAAAGAAGCAACAACTTCTTGTGATGCAAAACTGGTTTCAGCAACTGGTCCACAGATCGACAAGATCGTAGCTGAAAACCCATACTACGCATACAGCACAGTTCCAGCTGGTATGTACCGTGGTACAGACGCTGACGTAAACAGCTTCGGTGTTGCTGCAACTATGGTAACAACGTCTGACGTTTCTGATGAAGTAGCATACAACGTTGCTAAAGCAGTATTTGAAAACTTTGCTACTTTCAAACGCCTGCACCCAGCATTTGCGAACCTGAAGAAAGAAGACATGGTTAAAGCGGGTATCTCAATCCCTCTTCACCCTGGCGCAGTAAAATACTACAAAGAAGTAGGCCTTCTAAAGTAACTCTACTTTAAGCCTACTCTACCAATAAGGAGGCGTGTCCTCCTTATTGGCTTTTCACGTTTTATAAAAATAACCC
This sequence comes from Vibrio sp. QJM3NY_15, assembly GCF_057785995.1. NCBI lineage: Bacteria > Pseudomonadati > Pseudomonadota > Gammaproteobacteria > Vibrionales > Vibrionaceae > Vibrio > Vibrio sp. QJM3NY_15. The sequence continues at coordinate 376,122 of NZ_CM173517.1, read as the reverse complement.
AAGTGAAAAGAGACAAACCTTTAAGTTTCTCCAATTTGGCGAACTTACCTTCGTATCAAGCCTAAGACAAAGACGAACAAAAAACGCATTTCCCTATCGATTCACTACACTAGATAGGAGATAAATAACGTCTCGTTGTTCGTAAGAAAGGCAGACCATCAATAATAAGGATAAAGTACATGACGCAGACAACATCACCGTCTCCAGATGTGCAAGAAATGGTGGCACAATCAGACACTGGTGCGCGTAGCCCTCGCGGTATCCAAGGCCGTATTTTATGGTTTGTGCCTCTATGTTGGTCATTGTTCCAACTTTGGTATGCGTCTCCGCTGCCGTTCATTTTTAACTTCGCAATTTTAAACGACACTGAAGCTCGAGCAATTCACCTTACGTTTGCCATCTTCCTAGCCTTTACCGCTTACCCAGCCATGAAAAATTCGCCTCGGGATAGAATTCCTGCGGTCGACTGGGTATTAGCGCTTGTAGGTAGCTTTTCAGCTTCGTATATCTATATTTTCTATACGGAACTAGCTGGTCGTTCAGGCGCGCCAACAACATTCGATATTGTTGCGGCTGTGTTCGGTATGATTCTACTGCTTGAAGCAACTCGACGCGCTTTAGGTCCACCTCTTATGGTTGTGGCAGCAGTATTCCTACTTTACACCTTTGGCGGTCCTCATATGCCAGACGTGATTGCCCATAAAGGTGCGAGCCTTAACAAGGCAATGTCACATCTATGGCTAACCACAGAAGGTGTATTCGGTGTTGCTCTTGGCGTATCAACGTCATTCGTATTCTTATTTGTACTGTTTGGTGCAATGCTAGAGCGTGCAGGCGCAGGTGCTTACTTCATCAAAGTAGCATTCTCCTTGCTTGGCCACATGAAAGGCGGCCCAGCAAAAGCAGCCGTTGTTGCATCTGGCCTATCCGGTCTAGTGTCTGGTTCATCTATTGCTAACGTGGTTACCACGGGTACTTTCACAATCCCTCTAATGAAAAGAGTCGGATTCTCAGGTGAAAAAGCCGGTGCTGTAGAAGTAGCCGCTTCAACCAATGGTCAGTTAACCCCACCAATCATGGGTGCTGCTGCATTCTTGATGGTTGAATATGTGGGCATCTCGTACGTAGAAGTGATTAAAGCGGCTCTATTGCCTGCTCTTATCTCTTACATCGCCCTGATTTACATTGTTCACTTAGAAGCATGTAAAGCTGGCATGACAGGCCTACCTCGTCGTCACACACCAACTATCGTACAAAGTCTACTGTCTTTCACTGGTACAATTTTAGGTCTATGTGTCATCAGTGCTGCGGTTTACTACGGTGTCGGTTGGACAAAAGATGTCTTTGGCGATGCAGCAACCCCAATTGTTACCGTTGCTCTATTGATCGCTTATGTAGCCTTGGTTCGAGTTTCAGCAAAATATGCGGCTGAAGGCGGTATGGACATTGATGCTGAGCTAACAGAAGTGCCAGATCCAGGCCCAACCATTAAGTCTGGTTTACATTTCCTATTGCCTATCGTGGTTCTTGTTTGGTGTCTGACTGTAGAGCGATTCTCTCCAGGTCTTTCTGCCTTCTGGGCAACGGTATTCATGATCTTCATTTTGATCACGCAGCGTCCTTTGATGACTCTGATGAACAAATCGGACGATCTTGCAGAGCAAACTAAAGCGGGTTTCGTTGACCTATTAGAAAGCTTGGTTTCAGGCGCACGTAACATGATCGGTATCGGTGTAGCAACAGCTGCAGCAGGTACAGTTGTCGGTGTGGTAACTCTGACGGGTATTGGCTTGGTAATGACGGACTTCGTTGAGTTTATCTCAGGCGGTAGCATCATTCTTATGCTGCTATTCACTGCGGTAATCAGCTTAATCCTAGGTATGGGCTTACCAACAACGGCAAACTACATCGTTGTATCAACGCTGATGGCTCCGGTAATTGTTACCTTAGGCGCGGCGCATGGCCTAATCATCCCTCTGATTGCGGTTCACTTGTTCGTGTTCTACTTCGGTATCTTAGCCGATGATACGCCTCCAGTTGGTTTGGCAGCCTTTGCGGCCGCCGCGATTGCAAAATCAGACCCGATTCGAACCGGTATTCAAGGCTTTACCTACGATATCCGAACAGCAATATTGCCATTCATGTTCATTTTCAATACCCAATTACTGTTGATGGGCATTGATTCTTGGTGGCATCTATTCCTCACTATTTTCTCTTCTGTAACTGCGGTACTTATCTTTGCCGCTGCAACGCAAGGTTGGTGGTTTACCAAGAACAAATGGTGGGAAACGATCCTATTATTGGTTCTAACTTTCTCTTTCTTCCGCCCAGGCTTCTGGTGGGACATGATTTATCCAGAGAAAGTTCTTTCACCTGGAGTTGAGATCGCTCAAATCACAGAAGGTCTATCTGTGGGACAATCTCTTGAGTTAAGAGTGGGTGGCGAAAACTTAGAAGGTGACTATTCTGAGAAGACGGTTCGCCTTCCATTTGAAGATTCTGCGACAACAAGTGAAGACCGCATTGCTTCAATGGGCCTAATGCTGACACAAGCTGACGACAAGATGATTGTCGACATGGTTGAGTTCGGTAGCCCAGCAGAAGCGGCTGGCATTGACTTTGATTGGGAAATTAAATCAGTTATCCAAGACGCAGAAAGACCAATGAAAGAGTGGGTATTCTTACCATCCCTACTGATTCTAATTGGCTTAGCGATGAACCAAAGAAGGCGTGCTCGTAAGGATGAGATTAGCGCGTAATGGATAGAGCCAAGTAGTGCTCAACTCTATTTGGCTTTATTACATGGAAAGGATAATCACAGCGCTTGGTCAATATTAAGCGCTGATAAAAAAGAGAAAAACACATGTATAAACAAATCCTTGTTCCTGTTGATCTTAACGACAAAGGCTTTTCTGACAAAGCTGTTGAATTAGCGGTATGGCACGCAAAGCACAGTAATGCTGAAATCCACATCTTGAACGTATTGCCAGGCATTCACATGTCGATGGTTGCGTCTTACTTCCCGAAAGATGCCGCGAATCAAATGAAGCTTGATGTAAAAAATCAGCTAAAAGAGTTTGCTGACAAATACATCGACGATGAAGTGGTTTATAAGGTTCACGTTGCAGAAGGTAAAACCTACACAACGATTTTAGATTACGCAGAAAAGCTTGGGGCAGACCTGATTGTGATGCCTAGTCATAAGCGCTCGAAAATCGACAAAGTGGTATTGGGTTCAGTGGCGAGTAAAGTCGTACAGAATTCACCAATCAATGTATTGGTAGTTAAGCCGCAAGGCTAATGGCTTCGGGCTAATAGCTAAGTCGAATTGAAGAAAAAACATAAAAAAAGGTTGGCTCAAAGCCAACCTTTTTCTTTCTGAAACTTAGTTTACAACCGCTTACTATGAATTAACCGACGATGTTCTGCGGCTTCCCTTCAGCAAACCTATCAATGTTATCCATCAGAATATCTGAAAGCTTTTGAATTGAGCTATCACTGCCCCACGCTACGTGTGGTGTTAATAATAGATTCGGTAAGTGACTATTAGCCAGTAATGGATTTGAGTTATCAGCCGGTTCTTGTGTGAACACATCGATGCCCGCACCAGCAATATCATGATTTATCAATGCTTCAACTAAGGCTTGCTCATCGACTAATCCACCGCGGCCAGCATTAATAACACCGCACTTGGTTTCATCATGGTTAGCTCTCGCTCCGAAATCAGATTTCGGGTCGCTTCGGTCAACGGGCAATGTAAGCTGATCGCATCTGCTTGCTGCAACACAGTCTCAAAAGGTAGATATCCTTCTCGACAAGAATTTGCTCCTTTACGCTCAGCAAAGATGACGTTCATACCAATCGCTTTTGCTAATATAGCTGTCGCTTGCCCTAAGCCACCACTACCGATCAAACCTAATGTACTGCCTGCAACATCTTGAATCGGATGAGTAAAGAAGCAGAATTGTTTGTCCTTTTGCCACTCGCCCGCTTCGATATCTTGATGATAACCAACGAGGTTTCGCTTAAGCGTAAACAGCATCGCGATAACATGTTCCGGTACCGATTGAGTCGCATAGCCTTGCACGTTTGTCACCGCTATGTTGTTACTCTTGCAGTAGCCAACATCGACATTGTTCACACCCGTTGCTGAAACAGCTATTAGCTTAAGTTGTTGTGCTTTAGTCAAATTCGATTCGTTGAGCACAACCTTATTGGTAATAACCACATCGGCGCCTTCAATTCGTTCAGACACTTGCTCCGGCGAAGTGAAATCATACTCCACCCATTGATGTTCAAAGCTAAGCGGTTTTAAATGGATTTGAGATGGGATAGTCGCTCGGTCGAGAAAGACCACTTTCAACTTCGGCATTGTACGTCCTTGAATTTATGTCAATTGAGTCATTCTAAGCTTTTAGCTTACTGTAGTCTGGAAGCTCAGGCGCAATTTCAAAGTGCTGTTCGATTTGTGGTGAAGCTTGAAGATAAAACTCGCATGGCACGAAAGCTTTGAAAAGCTGGTTATTAGCTGGATGATAAAAACTCAGTTCACATGCGTGCAAAGCTAGCCTATCGCTATACTCAAACGCCTCTGGCGTAGCATAAAACTCGTCGCCAACGATTGGGTTCCCTAGTTCCATGCAGTGAACACGCAACTGATGAGAGCGACCAGTAATCGGCAGCAATTTCAATAATGTCGTTTGAGGCTCTTGTTGCTCCACAATATATCGAGTCTGTGATGGTTTACCCTCGTCAAAACAGACTTTCTGCCTAGGACGATTTGGCCAATCACAGATAAGCGGCAGATCAATCAAACCTTCAGCTTCACCTACTGAACCCCATACTCGCGCGTAATAGAGTTTGTGTGTCAGTCGATATTGGAATTGCTTCTTAAGATGGCGCTCAGCCTGCTTATGCTTAGCCAATAGCATCAAGCCCGATGTCGACATGTCTAATCGATGCACAACCTGAATCTCCGGAAAATCCACAACCAACCGACTCCACATACTGTCGTAGTGCTCTGGCAGTCTCCCTGGTACCGAAAGTAGGCCTGCTGGCTTGTTCACCACAAGAATATCATCATCTTGATAGACAATATCAGTCCACGGTTCACGTGGTGGTGTGTACTGTTCTAACGCCATTAGAGCCTCTTAATTACTGGTTAATAAATAACTTACGGTCAATTCGTTTATTAATAAATACAATTTTCAACATTTTCGTACATAAAAGTTGACGAAGTTACGAAACATGGTATTGATAAGGTAATGGAAAATAAGAACTAAGCCTCAAAGGAAAAACGATGGAAAGTACGGCTAAAACCACCTCAACACCAACCTCCGCACCACTTTCAAGACTGATTAAGTCTCTTGGCCCAGGAATCATGATGGCCGCTGCTGCGGTCGGTGGATCTCACTTAGTCGCTTCAACGAAAGCTGGCGCTATTTATGGTTGGCAACTAGCCGCACTGATTCTTTTAGTTAACGTATTTAAGTACCCATTCTTTAGAGCTGGCATCCAATATACCCTTGGTACTGGGCAAAGCTTGGTGGAAGGATATTCTAACCTTGGCCGACCTTACCTTGTTATCTTTTCGATACTAAGTGCCATTTCTGCCGTGGTAAATACCGCTGCCTTACTGCTATTCAGTGCAAGCTTACTGAGTTACTTTATTCCTTTTGATTTAGCCACCAGCACGCTGTGCATGATCGTTTTAGCGACGTGCTTGATCATTCTATTCGCTGGCCATTATCGCGCGCTCGATACGCTGTCCAAAGCGATCATGGCGATCCTAACCATCACAACCTTAGCTGCCGTTGCCATTGCTATCGGCTCTCCAGTTGAACCTGATTCGGCTTTTGTTCCACCATCACCTTGGTCATTGGCAGCTATTGGCTTTATCGTTGTCACTATGGGTTGGATGCCTGCGCCTATCGAGATATCAAGCATCACCTCTATGTGGCTAAAAAGCCAAAAAGAGAAACAAGAAGTGACCGCTCAGTCTGCACTGTTCGATTTCAACGTAGGCTACATTGGTACGGCACTGCTTGCTTTGGTATTCGTTGCTTTAGGTGCACTGGTACTTCATGGAACAGGCGTTGAACTGTCTCGCTCTGGTGTTGGTTTCACCCATCAATTGGTCGGCATCTACGCTTCTACGATTGGTGAATGGTCTCGTCCACTGATCGCTCTTATCGCCTTCTTCTGTATTTTTGGCAGTACCATTACCGTTATCGACGGTTACTCACGCGTACTTGCCGAATCACAGCGCCTGTTATTGAAAAAAGAATCGAGCCCAAGAATGCTGCAAGGCTGGATCATCATTGTCTCTCTCGCGGCACTCGCAATTGTGATGTTCTTCAGCGCAGCACTGATGCCAATGCTTGATTTTGCGATGGTGCTTGCCTTTGCAACTACGCCATTCTTCGCATTGCTTAACTTCATCTTAGTAAGCAAAACTAAGCTTCCTAAAGCGCTGGCGATTGGCACTAAGCTAAAATGGTTGTCTGTGGCGGGTCTCGTTTACCTATTTGGCTTCTTAGCTCTGTTCGTTTGGTGGAAATGGTTGATGTAATCTGCTCTCCAAATTCTGAACCAAACTGTTAACTAAGCTCTTAACCAAACTATTAACTAAGTTATAGATACAAATAAGGCCTTCATGATGAAGGCCTTATTTCGTTAAAGCATTTAGCTAATTCAAAACTAGTTGTGAGAAACCACAATCAAACGTAGCGAATCAAGCTGAACCTGAGCCTTGCTGATGTAACCTGTCAGTTCATTGATTTGAGCTTCGATAACCTCTAGCTCTTCATCACGAATGTTAGGGTTAACCGCTTTAAGCGCTTGTAGACGCTCTAACTCACCATTCAAGTTAGTTTGCATATCTTTCTGAGCTTGCTGACGAACTTCTTCAACCTTCGGCAGTACATGCGTCTCACCAGCTTCGATTAGCTTGTGAATCTCACCTTGTACCGAGTTCACTAGCTTGCTCGCTAAATGACGGTTTACCGGGCTTAGTTGACGGTTAAAGCTATCGAATTCAACCTGAGCAGATAAATCGTTACCACGACCATCCATCATCAAGCGAATCGGCGTCTTAGGTAGGAACTGGCTGATACCGCTGCGCTTTGGCGCTTGTGCATCAACAAGGTAAACCAACTCAAGTAGAATCGTACCCACTGGCAACGCTTTGTTCTTCAATAGAGATACCGCAGACGCACCCACACCTTCACTCAATAGCAGATCAATACCGCCCTGAATCATTGGGTGTTCCCAGCTAATGAAGTTCATGTCTTCACGAGAAAGCGCTGTTTCACGATCAAACGTAATCGTTGCACCTTCATAAGGTAAACCTGGGTAGCTTGGCACCATCATGTGTTCAGAAGGTGTCACGACTAACGCATTTTCACCCTTGTCATCTTGGTTCAGACCAATGGTATCAAACAGGCTCAGAGCGAAAGAAACTAGGTTAGTATCACCATCAGTAGACGCGATCTTTTCTGCAATCTCATGGGCTTTATCGCCACCATTTGAATGCATCTCTAGTAGGCGATCTCGGCCTTTTTCTAGATCCGATTTCAGACTTTGATTGAGCTTCGCTGATTCTTCAATGACTTCATCAAGCTGCTCGGTGTTACCAGAAGCCAGCATTTCAATAAGTACATCAGAATACTTATCGTAAACTGTGCGACCAGTAGGACAAGTCTCTGCGAATGCATTCAAACCTTCATCGAACCAACGCGCTAGAATCGCTTGTGATGTGCCTTTTAGGTAAGGAACATGAATGTCGATATCACGAAGCTGACCGATACGGTCCAAACGACCAATACGTTGTTCAAGCAAATCTGGGTTAAACGGAAGATCGAACATCACTAACTGGTTAGCAAATTGGAAATTACGACCTTCAGAACCGATTTCGCTACAGATAAGCACCTGAGCGCCGCCCTCTTCTTGAGCAAAGTAAGCCGCAGCTTTATCACGCTCTAGAATCGACATGCCTTCGTGGAATACCGTTGCACGCACACCTTCACGCTCACGCAGTGCTTGCTCCAGTTGCAGAGCCGTACTCGCACGCGACGCGATCACTAGGATCTTTTCACTACGCTTGTCTTGGATCTTTTCAATCAACCAGTTCACACGTGAATCGAACTGCCACCAGCTTGAGTCTTCACCTTCAAATTCTTGGAAGATCTCTTCTGGGTACAACATCTTCATTGCACGAGCTTCTGGCGCCATCTTGCCACCGATCATGCCTGATACACGCATCGAGGTGGTGTACTGCGTTGGAATGTCCATCGGCAGTAGGTTTACATTACGCTTAGGGAAGCCTTTGATTGCAGCACGTGTGTTTCTGAATAGAACACGGCCTGTACCGTGGCGATCCATAAGGTTATCAATCAATTCTTGGCGAGCTAACGCTTGCTCTTCTTCGCTGCTGTCGCCTTCGATAACGCGGAATAGAGGCTCAACATCTTGCTCAGACAGAAGTTCTGTAATTTGGTTCTTCGCGCTGTTTTCAAGCTTCACGCCAGAGAACAATGCCGTTACTGCATCAGCAACAGGGGCGTATTGGTCTTCTTCTTCAACGAATGCTTCGTAATCGTAGAAGCGATCAGGATCAAGCAGACGCAGACGCGCAAAGTGGCTCTCACGACCAAGCTGTTCAGGGGTCGCTGTCAGTAGTAGTACACCAGATGTGTTTTCAGCTAAGCCTTCAACCACTTGGTATTCACGGCTTGGCTTATCTTGGCTCCACTCAAGGTGGTGTGCTTCATCGACAACCAATAGGTCCCATTCACCTTCAAGAGCTTGCTCGTAACGCTTGCGGCTCTTACGTAGGAAGTCCAGTGAACACAGAACGTATTGCTGAGTATCAAATGGGTTGTCAGATTCAGCAAAAGACTCAATGCAGCGCTCTTCATCAAAGATAGAAAAGTGCAGATTGAAACGACGCATCATCTCTACCAACCATTGATGTTGTAGCGTTTCAGGCACCACAATCAAGATACGTTCAGCACGGCCAGACAGCACCTGTTGGTGGATGATCATGCCCGCTTCGATGGTTTTACCTAGTCCAACTTCATCGGCGAGTAAAACACGCGGAGCATGACGACGACCCACTTCATGAGCAATGTAAAGCTGATGAGGGATAAGACCTGCACGCATACCACACAAGCCGCGCATTGGGCTTTTATGTTGTTGGTATTGGTTGCTTAAAGCTCGGTAGCGCAAGACAAAGTTATCCATGCGATCAATTTGACCTGCATACAATTTATCTTGCGGTTTATTAAAACGGATTTGGTTGCTTAAGAAGATTTCTCGTAGAGTCACATCCGCTTCTTGAGTATCTTCACGAGTACCCATGTAAGTCAGAATGCCTTTATCTTCGATCACTTGCTCAACCGATAAAGACCAACCCTCTTGGCACTCGATGACGTCGCCTACATTAAACGTTACTCGGGTTACGGGAGCATCCGTTCGTGCATACACACGATTCTCTTCTGATGCTGCAAACATTACTGTCACTGTTCGAGCATCCATTGCTACAACGGTACCTAAACCTAAATCGCTCTCCGTATCGCTTATCCAGCGTTGCCCCAAAGCAAATGTCATGAATCGACTACCTCAATCTTATAGTTGGAATTTGGTCTTTTTAACTGCATTGTTATCAGAATTTTCTGACTCTCAAAATAAAAATATAGCTAAAAATGCCTAATTTGCAGCCACTTTTAAAGTGCGCTTAAGATAAAAATCATCTTAAGGAAATGGTGCAGAAAAAGGTCGCTAATCTTACTCGATGCTGTGATTTAGGTCACGTCTAAAGGCTGCTATTTCATGCTTTTTTTCTGTTTTCGCTAATGCAATCAAACTGTCAAAAATTCATGGTTACTCTAGAGGGAGTAGATAAGTTATTTCGAGCAGACTCTTCATATTTGAGCTATTACTACTAGAGGTAGGATCTACTCGGTGTACTTTTGATAAGTGCTTGATAGTAATGCCGTCAAACACATCAAGAGTTTGCTAGCGTTCAATCAACCCATTCGAGCCACGTGGTGGCAAGGAGATGCTATGGGCGATACCAATCGGAAATTATTTGTTCTAGATACCAATATCTTACTTCACGAACCCTTTGCTATATTTTCGTTTCAGGAACACGATGTCGTCATCCCAATGACGGTACTCGAAGAACTCGACAGAATTAAGGACAGTAAACGCGATGTTGCTCGCGATGCCAGAGTCGCAATCAGAGCATTAGAAGATCTTTTCCATGACGCAACCCCAGACAAAATATCCGAAGGCATTCCTTTCTCAACCGATGTAAGCGCTTCAGGCACCATTTCAATACTCGCAGACTACGAACTCCAAGAAAGCATTAAAGCCTTTGCCGACGATAAGGCTGGTGACAATCGCATTCTCAATGGTGTGTTGTACTTACAAAATAAACGCGCGCCACGAGAAGTGGTACTCATTACCAAAGACATCAACATGCGCTTACGAGCCAAAGGTGCTGGTGTACGCTTTGTTGAGGACTACCAAACCGACCAATTAATTGATGATGTTCAATACCTCACTAAGGGTTTTCAACAGCTTGAAGGGTCATTTTGGGACGGTATAGACAATGTTGAGAGCAAGAGTCTTGGAGGAAAAACACTGCATACCCTCGCAAGAACACCATTTGAACCCACGTTCATCAACCAGTACATTATTGATCAAGACAGTGACTTTGCTGCTCGTGTCGAAGAGATTGAACCGGAAACCATCACCCTACGCGACCTAAGCCGAGAACGATTAATGAACCGTAGGGCGTGGGACATTACGCCAAAGAACATCTATCAAGGCATGGCAATTGATGCGTTACTTGATCCCGATATTGATTTGGTGATTTTAACCGGTGCTGCAGGGAGCGGGAAAACCTTGCTTGCCATGGCTGCTGCCCTTGAGCAAACCATTGAGCGCAAACATTTCGATAAGATCATCGTAACCCGAAACACACCTGACATCGGCGAATCCATTGGTTTCCTTCCCGGAACTGAGGAAGAGAAGATGTTGCCTTGGTTAGCTGCGGTGACCGATACACTCGAAGCACTGCACAAGAATGATCACTGCACCGAAGGATCGATGAAATACATCTGCGATAAAGCTAACATCCAGTTCAAATCGATCAACTTCATGCGTGGCCGCTCGATCCAGAATGCGTTTGTACTGCTGGATGAGTGTCAAAACCTCACCGCTTCGCAAATAAAAACCATCATCACTCGTTGTGGTGAAGGCACCAAAATTGTCTGTTCAGGCAACCTGGCTCAGATAGATTCTTCTTACTTAACCCCTGTGACATCAGGTCTCACCTACATGGTCGAGCGTTTTAAAAACTTCGAAGGCAGTGCCAATATCCACCTTAATGGCGTGGTGCGTAGCCGACTAGCGGAGTTTGCTGAAGAGAACATGTAGACAGTTATATTTGTTCAATAAATCAGTAACCTAAAAACAAAAAAGCGCCTCACATTGGAGGCGCTTTCAATCTATTTTATGACGCGATATTTTGAAGCTAACTCGTGCTGCTGACCTGAATTACTCAGTACCACCAACCGTTAGTGAGTCTAGTTTCAATGTTGGTTGACCAACACCCACAGGCACACTTTGACCAGCCTTACCACACACACCAACACCACGGTCGATGCTTAGGTCATTACCAACCATAGATACTTGCTGCATCGCTTCGATACCAGAACCGATTAGCGTTGCGCCTTTCACTGGGTGAGTGATCTTACCGTTTTCAATCATGTACGCTTCAGAAGCCGAGAACACGAACTTACCAGAAGTAATATCAACCTGACCACCACCGAAGTTTGGTGCGTAGATACCTTTCTCAACCGTAGCAATGATCTCTTCCGGTGTGTGTTCACCCGGTAGCATGTACGTGTTGGTCATACGCGGCATTGGAAGATGCGCGTAAGACTCACGACGTCCGTTACCTGTTGGTGCCACACCCATTAGGCGAGCATTCAACTTGTCTTGCATGTAGCCTTTTAGGATGCCGTTTTCGATTAGCGTGTTGTACTGGCCATTCACACCTTCATCATCAACGTTCAATGAACCACGAAGATCAGTCAATGTACCGTCATCAACAATCGTACATAGGCTTGATGTAACTTGCTCACCCACTTTGCCAGAAAATACTGAAGACTCTTTACGGTTAAAGTCACCTTCTAAACCGTGGCCTACCGCTTCATGTAGAAGAACGCCCGGCCAACCAGAACCCAGAACAACTGGCATTGCGCCCGCAGGTGCAGCAACAGCTTCAAGGTTAACGAGCGCTTGGCGAATAGCTTCATCAGCAAATTGGTAAGCAACTTGAGAGCCATCAACATCACTTAAGAAGAAATCGTAACCAAAACGACCACCGCCACCAGCGCTGCCACGTTCACGACGATCGCCTTTCTGCGCAAGTACGCTGATTGATAGACGAACTAACGGGCGAATATCACCAGCGAAAGTGCCGTCAGTCGCGGCAACAAGCATTTGTTCATGTACACCACTCAGGCTCACTGAAACCTCAGTGATCATCGGTTCTTTGGTGCGAATGTAAGCATCAAGTGCTTTTAGTAATTCTGTTTTCTGCTGTTTTTCCCAGCTTGCTAGCGGGTTAACTGCGTCATAGTAAGCTTGGTTCGAGTTACGCTTGAATGCATGAACTTTACCGTTTTGACCTTGCTTCGCAATACCACGAGCTGCAATTGCGCTCTGCTTAAGACCATCCAATTGGATTTGATCTGAGTAAGCAAAACCGGTTTTTTCGCCAGATACTGCACGAACACCAACACCGCAGTCGATATTAAAAGAGCCATCTTTAATAATGCTATCTTCTAATACCAACGACTCGTGCCAGCTAGATTGGAAATAGATATCAGCATAATCAATTTGGCGGGTAGCAATGCTCGCCAGTGTATCTGCGATATTTTGCTCCGTCAGCCCTGTCGGGTTCAGTAGCGCTTCTTCAATTTGATTAATGCTCATAAATGGCTCTTGTTTAAAATTAAAATTGATTGGTAAATCGAGAGTGCTGCGCTATTGGCATATTCTGCCTGATCGATTCGCAACTGGATGTGTCTATCTCAACCACCATACTTTTAGGGTCTTGGTCTAACTGTGCGACCACTCGCCCCCATGGATCAACCACCATTGAGTGTCCCCATGTTTCTCTTTGGCAAGGATGCTTTCCTCCTTGCCCTACCGCGACAATCCAAGACTGAGTCTCGATGGCACGGCATCTTAATAAGGCTTCCCAGTGTGCTTGACCAGTAACGGCCGTAAAAGCCGCGGGAACCACAATGATCTGCGCACCTTGCTTGCGTAACTCTGAATACAAGTGAGGAAAGCGCACATCATAACAAATACTCAAACCTAAGCGACCAAAAGGCGTTTCCGTTGTCACAACTCGGTCACCCGGCGTGAAAATATCGGACTCGCGATAACATTTATGAGCATCGGCGACATCAACATCGAACATATGCAGCTTATCGTAATGAGTCACCAAAGCACCAAAATCATCGATAACCAATGTGGTCGTGGTGACGCCTGCTGCAGTTCGAATTGGCATACTACCGACAACAATCCAAATACGGTGTCGTTTTGCTAGCTCAGAGAGTTTCTGCTGCAAAGGTCCATTATTCAGAGGTTCTGCATATTGGTGATAATCGGCTTTGTTGCCGAACATTAATGCATTCTCAGGACAAACAACCCACTTCGCCCCTAACGCTTTGCACTTTGCTACCTCTTGTTCAAGGTAATCAAGGTTATGCTCAGGGACTGGGCCTGAAGTCATTTGAATCAATCCAACACAATCCATGTGCACCGCTTCTCCATTCATTATGATTCAGAAATCCGAATTTAGCCGCATATAAACTGACTCGCATCTAACGACTATTCCGCTAATTCCCTCAGTTTCTCTGGTAACTGAAACTCACCCGAGCTACGCGAAAGCTCGCTGACTACTGGCGAATCTAGCGGCCCTTTTACTGAATAATTTACTTGAGTAAAGACCTCAACAACCGGTGAAATAACCGTGGTCACCGCCAATACATACAGCGCCGTTTGTGGGGTTACCGCAAACGCCGTTAATACTGGGATGCCTGACGTTATATCTGGAGTGAAGTTGACCTCTGCATCGACCTGACGAGTGTTCAGATTCGCGATACCTTTGATCTTCATCTCACCAGCAACCGCATCCATGTTCAGATCATTGGTTAAGAAGATACCATTTTGGATTTCGCCAGTACCCGTAATACTGTTGAATGCCATGCCTTTATCAAACACATCAGAGAAATCGAGCTGCATCTTACGGATAATTGAATCTAGACTAAACAGGCCAAGTAATCGAGCCGCGCCACTTACGTCCGAGATGAAGCCTTTACCCAGCTTGGTTTTAACGTTGCCGTCAATGGTATCCATTTGAATACCCCACGGAGAACCGTCCCACTCAAGCTGACCTTCCAATGCAAAAGGTGCCTTTTGAATCCCGGAAGTAATACCGAAGCGCTCCATTAACTCACTGTTATTTTCACCTTCGACATCAATAGATAACGATGAATGACTCTTATCACCATTCAGTGCCCACCAGCCGCTCACATCAGCTTTATTGTTTCCGCTTCGGACTTGAATCTTGTTCCACTCAAGACGATCGTCTTGCCTTGCTAGCTCAACATCGACCTTACCGACTTTATAGCCCTGCAACCAAAAATCGTTCAGTGTCAGCTTAAGATTAGGCATTGCATCATAGATCTTTTTATCGAGTTCAGAGATCAAGGGGGCTTCTTGCTCTTTTCGTTGCAGCAGTTGTTCTTGGTTTGCTTTATCACTCCACTCCGGAACAAATAAATGCAGGCGATCTAGAGACACCGTTAGGTCATAAGGGGGCAAGTAATTGATATCCCCTTCAATCTCTTGGCTAGAAACTTCCATCTGCCACGCTTGTTTGTTCTTGCGAGCACTAAAATCGACATCATTCCAAGCTATGCCGCCTAAGATCAGCTCTTTACTCTCAAAAGTAATACGGCTAGGCGCAGGAATGGTTGGCGTGTTCATTTGGCTAAGTACAGCGGTTGATGGCTTCACTGGCTCCATCACAACCGACAACCAATCATCGGCATTAAATTTATCAGTACGGATTAAGGCATGATGCCCAACAACAGGACTAATTTTATAACCACCACGCCCCAACACTAAATTGGTTGCGGTCAGCTTGGGAACCTCACCCGTGATATCAATTTCAGCCTGATACTTGGTATTCGGCAGTTGCAGACGCGCAGTAATAGCTTCTTGGTTACCCGAGGCTTGTAGCCTAGCAGAACCACTCTCCAAGGATTTTTTCGCCAATGGATAAGGGTAATCACTGGCTAAATACTTAAGATCTGACTGTAAGTCTAACTGGTAACTGAAACCTATATCGTTGAGCTGAATATCAATCTGACTTTGCCATTGCGCATGACCCGATAGGCGACTCAACCACTGTTCGCCAATATAAGGCTCTAGAGGTTTCACGTCCCAATCACCTAAAACATCGATATCAACCGCATAACCAGGACCGTCATTAAGGCCTTTAAAATCAACAGAGATGCCTTGTTTTAGTAAGTCAGCGGCTAAGCCATTCGCCGTAATCACATCATTATCAAACTCAATACGTCCGGTGGTGTTTTCGAGCACCATTGGCGGAGCTTCAATCTCAACATGGTTATCTTTAAGATCGGCATAGCCCCACGCTCTTGGCTCTTTATCAGAATCAAACGGAATATTGAGCTGGAATTCAGACGATACATCACCACTCACTTGCAGTGCCGTTAACGCAGCACCCACAGAGTCGACCAATGGTGAGGCCGTCATGTAATCACGAACCGCATTACCCGAAGCCGTAGCTTTCGCTTCAATCTCGATATGACCGCCTTCCCCTAAGTAAGGAATACGTCCAGTAATACGGTCAGCCGTTACGTCCATCAATTGAGCAGAGCGCGAATCAAGATGCATCGCATCATTTTCAAACAGGAGATCAAGCTGAAGATCGGTAATCAGTGGCCACGCCGTATCAAAACTGAACTTCGCGTTTTCTAGGCCAACCCAAACTTGGAAGATCCCATCATGGTTAGTATATGGGTATTGCCCCAGTTCACCATGCCATAACAGTTTCACCGTATCGGCTTTGCCCGCTTGAATCGCAGTTGAAAGGTAATCGGTTAGATCTTGCCCAAGTGCCAACGTCGGTAAATAACGCCATGTTTCACCCACATTGTAAGCGTCCGCTTCACCGTAGAAAGACAAGAACGGGCTAGCATCATTCGGGAAGTCCAAACGAAATGCACCTAAGACTTGTAAGTCTGGCGTTGCTGCGGTGATCTTATCTGACCAAAGCTTCCAACCGTTTTCATCTAGCTGCCAAACAATATCAACCTGACCTTGCTTGATATTGAGAGGCGCTTGGAACACGTCGCCATAAGGGAACACATCATCAATAACGTGCAAACTGGCTTTCGCTTGTGACGCAGAGCCAAACACGCTGCCTGATACTTGGCTAAAGCCCGGGACGAGTTCCCATTGCTCGATGGCAAGATCACTAAAGCTAGCTGAATAACGTAAGCTTTCGATGTCTGAATCCATTGAGACCCGAATATCAGAAACTGATCCACCCGGCTTCAACGAATTGATCATTTTGGTTGATTGCGCAGAATCTGGCATCAACTTGATTAACGGGGTAATAGTTTCCACATCAAGTTCAGAAACATTAAGTTCCCACGGGCCTTTATTCCATTTGAAGGCAACATCGAGTTCAGGCCAAGGCCTATCATCCGTTCTAAGGTTAAGTGAGTGACCATTCACTTGCCAACCATCATCAATGGGAGACAACTTAAAAACGCCTGATTCAAAAATCAAATCATGTTGGCCATCTTCGTTCCAGCTCAACTCCGAAGGCAGTACTTCTACGTAGGCATTTACCGGCTTGCTGTTTTGCAGGGTAACCCAACTATTCAAGCTAACCGTGCCCGTTTCTATACCGGATTCAGCCTGCATATAACGGGTTAACCATGGTTTAACCGAGATGTTGTCTGCACTCACATAGAACTCACCAGTTACATCGGTCAATGAGCCACCATCGACAAAGTTAGCACTTACTGACAACGAGTTAAGATTGGCGTCTTTAATGCTAACCACACCTTCCGCGAGGTGGTGCTTACCTGAGTTTTTCCACTTTAAGGTTTCGATATCGAGCTGACGCTCTTCATCAGAGATGGTTCGATACAGGAGAGAGGAATCTTTGGCGGTCACATCCACTAACGTTTTGAGGAGTAAGTTGTCCAGCTCTTGCATCACCCGCTTTGAAGAGCCTGATTTTTTAGGTTTATCTTTGCCGTTCTGACCGGCAAACAGATCGACCGAACGTATATCCAGATACATTCGATTCATAACAAGGTCGGCAACAACAGGGCGCATCTGTACCAGAGATTGAATCAAATCAAATTCAACTTCGACACGTTCGACAGAGAAGGTCACATCTTCAGCATTAGGAAGACGGGCTTGAACGCCTTGCAGCGCAATAGAGGGATGAGTGTTACGCCAAAAGCCACCCACATCTTGAATAGAAAATTCAAAACCGGAATGTTGGTTTACCCAAAGCTCAATTTCAGATTGATACTTATTTAAATTGGGCAAGGCGACACGCAGTGTAGTCACAGCAATGGCTAGCGTTACTAAGAGAGTAACCACTAACCACAGACACGTACGTAAAATCAGAGTAACACTAGAACTCACAAAATATCCATTACATCATAACGACATCAAACTGCTCTTGTATGTACAGAGGCTCAGCCTGAATTTTCACTTGTTTACCAATAAAGACTTCAAGCTCAGCAAGCGCATGAGACTCTTCACCCTCTAATGCCTCGGCAACCGCTGCTGCCGCATAAACCACGAACTTATCCGCATCGTACGCACGATTTACACGAGTAATTTCTCGAAGTATTTCATAACAAACGGTTTCGACTGTCTTCACACTGCCACGCCCTTCACAGGCTGGGCAGCTAGAACACAGAATATGCTCAATACTTTCACGGGTACGTTTACGAGTCATCTCAACCAAACCAAGCTGTGTGAAGCCATTAATGTTGGTTTTCACACGGTCTTTATCGAGCGCCGCTTCTAAAGAAGTTAGTACTCGCTTACGGTGTTCTTCAGACAACATATCAATAAAGTCGATAATGATGATGCCACCTAAATTACGCAGGCGAAGTTGACGAGCAATCGCTTGTGTCGCTTCTACGTTGGTATTAAAAATCGTCTCTTCTAGATTACGACGGCCAACAAAGGCACCAGTATTGATGTCGACGGTTGTCATCGCTTCTGTTTGGTCGATAATCAGATACCCACCAGACTTCAATTCTACTTTACGATCCAGTGAACGTTGAATCTCATTCTCTGTGTCGTACATATCGAAGATGGGTTTATCACCTTCGTACAGCTCAAGCTTGTCGGTAAGCTCAGGTACGTACTCCGAAGTAAACTCTTTCAGATTTTCAAACTCGAGTCGAGAATCGACCTGAATCTTACTCAGCTCAGTACCCACAAAATCACGTAAGATACGCTGACTTAAGCACAGCTCACCATATAAGCGCGTACGAGCCTTATGCTTACCACGGCGCTCTACTACTTTGAGCCACAAACGCTTCAAGAAAGCGGCGTCTTGCTCAAGCTCATGAAAATCAGCGCCTTCAGCGGCAGTACGGATGATAAAACCACCGTGTTCATCACAGTAACGAGATACGGCTTTTTTAAGACGATTACGTTCTGACTCGCTTTCAATACGCTGGGAAACACCGACATGACTTGCTCCCGGCATAAACACCAAGTAACGAGATGGCAAGGTGATATCAGTCGTTAAACGAGCGCCTTTTGTTCCAAGAGGATCTTTAACAACCTGAACCACAATATCCTGACCTTGACGAACGAGCTCAGAAATATCACGGACCTGAAACTGCTTCTTTTCATTTTCAGCAACACATTCAGTGTGCGGAACAATGTCTGAGGCATGTAAAAATGCTGCTTTCTCAAGGCCTATATCCACAAATGCAGCCTGCATTCCAGGAAGAACACGGCTTACACGTCCTTTATAGATATTTCCTACGATACCGCGTCGAGCATCTCGTTCGACATGGATCTCTTGAAGAGCTCCCCCTTCAATCATGGCCACACGAGTTTCACTCGGGGTCACGTTCAGCAACAATTCAGCACTCATGGTGCACCTCAGATTAGTAATTATAAGAATTCTTGCAGTAGCTGGTCCGTTTCAAATAAAGGTAAGCCGACAACGGCGTAATAACTACCTTCAATTCGGGTGACAAAGCGTCCACCCAAACCTTGAATCCCATAGCTACCGGCTTTGTCGCATGGCTCCCCTGTTTGCCAGTATTGTTCTATTTCTTTTTCACTGAGGGGTTTAAACCATACGTCGGTAATAATGATTTCTGTTTTTTGTTTTTCAGCAGAAACGACAGAAACGGCCGTCATTACTTGATGACGTTCATTCGCTAACTGAGTAAGCATACGCTTAGAATCAGCAAGGTCTGCAGGCTTCTCGAGCACTTGTCCTTGGCTAACGACTACGGTATCAGAACCGAGTACAACTGCATCTAAGCTAGGAACTACAGTATCAGAACCAGGAACGACATGCTGCTCTTCAGAAGCATTAACTTGTAATAAAGAAAGTGCCGCTAAGGCTTTATCTAAAGATAGTCGCTTAACGTACTCTTCGGCGGTTTCTTGGGCGTGTTTACACTCTTCCACATTAGTCACAAGAACAGAAAACTCATAACCAAGTTGGGATAGCAATTCTTTGCGGCGTGGTGAACCGGATGCCAAAACTAAATGTTTCTTTTCCATTGTCATATTACCTCACATGCCAATGGCGACGGACTCGTCTCATTAATAAAAACATCCACGGCCAAAGTATACAGTTAATCAATGCGCTCCATAGCGATAATGGATTAAAAACGACATCTTGGATCAAATATTCACCAAAGAAGATCAACACCTCAAACAATACCGTTAAAGCCGCGATGATCATCGCTTGTTGCCACAACGCCATATTTCGAATTACGAGGAAGTTCATCGCAATAATGTACATCACAATTGCCATCATCATCCCTCGAATGCCTAACGTCGAACCGATCAAAAGATCCCACAATAAGCCTAAAATCAAAGCGCTACCCACGTTAACACGGTGAGGTAAAGCTAACACCCAATAACAAGTCACCAATAGTAACCAAGATGGTCTGAACAGATCCAAACTACCGGGCCAAGGGATCGTTTGCAGAATAAGCGCTATCAAAAATGAGCAACCAATTACTACCTTGCTTCTTAAAACGCTATTGGCCATCTTCGCCCTCTAACAATGCTTGTTCTATGCTGGATTGTTCCGCTTGCATCTGTTTGTTTTCATCAGGCCATACAAGCAGCAAGTATCTGAGCTTATCAAACTCAACTACTGGTTCTGCTTTGATAACGGCGAACTCACGTTTCGGGTCGTAATCAACCGCAGAAACATAAGCCACTGGATAACCTTCTGGATATACCCCACCCAAACCAGAGGTAACAAGTAGATCTTCTTCTTGAATATCAGTACTGGTTGGAATGTGTTCTAGCTGAATCTCATCGATGTTGCCATTACCCGAAGCGATCACACGAATGTCGTTACGAATAACCTGAACTGGAATCGCATTGTTTGCATCAGTGAGTAGAAGGACACGGCTATTATGAGCAGCAACAAAGGTCACTTGACCGACAATGCCTTTCTCGTTGATCACCGGTTGGCCTTCATATACTCCATCAATCTGACCTTTGTCGATCACGACTTGGTGACGATAGGGTGAAGTATCAACGGCCATAACTTCTGTGACGACTTTCTTCTCATCACGGATAAACGGTGAGCCTAATAGCTTACGAAGGCGCTTGTTTTCCTCTTGATATTGCTCAAGCAGAATCAGCTCGCTCTTCAGGCGCAAGACTTCTCGTTTAATATTATGGTTGGATTCGATTAGCCCTTTGCGAGTGCTAAAACGGTCATATACACCATCGAACATAGTGCGAGGCAAGTTGGCTGCATACTGGATAGGCGCAACCATGCTGTTCAATAGATAGCGGACATTTGAGAAAGCATCTAAACGACTATCAGCCAGCATAAGGCTGGCTGATAAAATTACACCAAAAAACAGGCGCAATTGTAGAGAGGGACCTCTACCAAAAATTGGCTTCATTCTATATTTGGTCCTAGAGCTACATTTGATCCTATAGACAAGGTCCTAGGCTCTTTACATAAAACTAGATAAGAAAAGAGCCTAACACTAGATATTATTCTTCGCTGAACAGGTCGCCGCCGTGCATGTCGATCATCTCTAGGGCTTTACCGCCACCTAGAGCAACACACGTTAATGGCTCTTCTGCAACAACAACAGGGATACCTGTTTCTTCTGTTAGCAGACGATCAAGGTCTTTAAGCAGTGCACCACCACCGGTTAGTACCATACCGTTTTCTGAGATATCAGAAGCCAGCTCTGGTGGACACTGTTCAAGTGCAACCATGACTGCAGATACGATGCCAGATAGAGGCTCTTGAAGCGCTTCAAGGATTTCGTTTGAGTTTAGGCTAAAGCTACGAGGAACACCTTCTGCAAGGTTACGACCACGTACTTCGATCTCTTCCACTTCATCGCCAGGGTAAGCTGAACCGATTTCGTGTTTGATCTTCTCTGCTGTCGCTTCACCGATCAAGCTGCCGTAGTTACGACGAACGTAGTTGATGATCGCTTCATCAAAACGGTCACCACCAATACGAACAGAAGACGAGTAAACCACACCGTTCAGTGAGATAACCGCAACTTCAGTAGTACCACCACCGATATCAACCACCATTGAACCTGTTGGCTCAGATACGCGTAGGCCAGCACCAATTGCTGCAGCCATAGGCTCATCGATAAGGTAAACCTCACGAGCACCAGCACCCAGCGCTGATTCACGGATAGCACGACGCTCAACTTGCGTTGAACCACAAGGAACACAAACCAAGACACGAGGACTTGGTTTAAGAACACTGTTGTCATGTACTTGTTTGATGAAATGCTGAAGCATTTTTTCGGTTACGTAAAAGTCGGCAATTACACCGTCTTTCATCGGGCGAATCGCTGAGATGTTGCCAGGCGTACGACCAAGCATTTGCTTAGCAGCGTGACCAACAGCAGCCACACTCTTTGCAGAACCCGCGCGATCTTGGCGAATAGCTACAACTGAAGGCTCATCAAGAACGATGCCTTGGCCTTTTACATATATAAGGGTATTGGCTGTACCTAAATCAATCGATAGGTCGTTTGAAAACATGCCACGAAGTTTTTTAAACATATTCTTCGCTCATCCTGCAAGAATTAGAAGACAAAAATTGCACTAAATGTACCAATGCCTTGCTGTTACGGCAAGGCATTGAAGTACAAACATGGACTGAAACCCGCAATTTCTTACAGATTCCTAACTTAAGGGGCAAAAATTATATTTTTACTGACCTGTTAAACCACTTTCACCTCGGTAAATCACACGATCGTTACCGCGGTAGATACCAAATGTGACGACGGTAGAGGGATCTTCATCGCCTAACTGTCGCCAGTTGTAGCGCAACCATGGTTGCTCTTGATCGCTACCTGAGCAGGTAATAGGGTTTTCACCAGTTTTAGTGGTTGGTTCTGAGTCATCCATTCTTAACCACAAGCGGACTTGTTCACGAGGTGCATCTGTACCAGAAGGCGTGTTTTGGTTCGCAGCTACGTCTTCCTCTCCATCATCAACGCTGTCATTGCCGTTAAGCGAAGCTAACGTGGTTGTCGCACCGTCGCTATGCCAGATTACTTGTTTACAAGAATTAGCCCCATTGAATGTGCTACGGCCATCATCCTCGTTAACAACAAACTCACTACCATCCCAGAACTCAGCTCGAAGTGGGATAGTTAAGGTAGTACCGGAATTGCCACCGATATCATCAAGGGCCATTCGACCATACCGGGCGGGCGGTTGAACTGGAAAAGCTGCCGAATCGGTAACAGGGTTAGAATCGGTAAATGAAACAGGATCTGTTCCCTCGATTGTTAAACCGAAGTTTGTAATAGTCGAGTTGGCATCTGACGTATTAAACGGTGTATCTCTTCGGCTAACATCATCTGAATCCACAACTCGTTGAAGCTCAGCTGCATTGTCATTCAGCAACCAATGTTTACGATCTGTAGACCAAGTGCCTGCCTCAGTATCCAGCAAGAACCCATTATCGACAGCTGTATCATCTAGAACACCAAAACTAGCTTGTAGGTCTGACTTGAAGAATCGATAGTTATTGAGCGCATTATCCGTATCACTATCACCAGCTGCCATTGGGTACACTTGGTGAAGTGTAGAATCATAAGGTTGACTTAGGTATGCGATATCATTTTGATTGGCGACATTCCATTCAGGAGTACCTTGAACAAAATATTTAGGATAAAAGCGGCCAATAGATTTACTACCAGATAAGCCGCCAAGGATACTCCCGTAGAAGCTGCCAGTTTCAGTTGCGATAAAATTAAAACTACCCACCTCTGAATATCTTAAACCCTCAAATTTATAGCCTTTATTAGCCTGGTCATTCGAGGAGATTTGCTTGGTTAATCGATCCTCAGGGGTCAAATCACCTAGCTCAGCATCAGGATAATCCGTAATTGAAGGGGTATCTAAAGTAGTTGTAACTTTCACGCTTGCTGCCGACTCAAAGTAATTATTCGTCAACAAGTTATCATCAGTGCAAACAGAAGATGAGTCGGTATGCTTTATTGGGCGAGCATAAACATCAAATGGCGCTCCGGCAGCAGCAAAACTATCTGAGTCTTTCTCGTTGCTGTTTCCATCTGAGCTCTTATCGGTGCAAATCGCAAATTTCCAAGGGCGAGAGTAGACCGAGAAACTTCCCTCTACATCATAATTCCCATCTTCGGGACAACCAGAGAAACCAGTACAATCAAAGCTACTATCTTTTAAAGTGACGTTGAAAAGCCCTGACTCAGAGATAGTTAAGTCAGTTGAGGCACTGCCTTCTTCAAATTCAGGTAAATAAATCAAAGAACCATCGGAGCCACTCCAAGAACTATCAAGCTCATGAGCAATGGTAACTTCATCCCCAGCTTCACCTGTATAGTTTTCAGCAACAACAATTGAGTCACCAGAGTCACATGCTAAAACTTTAGTGACTGTCGGTGTCGCCTGCCCCGCAATGGCATCCAAACGATTTGTCAGGTTATCACCATCCACTAAAGAAAACTTAAATGGTACGAACTTGAATTGGCTTTCAACTTCTTTTTCTGAATCATCCACTAATGTCGCAGTTAGCTTATAACCCGTATCAAAATCTATCTTGGCAGTATCTTGAGCAATAACTTTTAAAGTTAATTCACCATTGTCATTTGATAAATAATTAGGGTAAGTTCCTGAACCTTGTAGTACGGAAACGTCAAATTCATCAGCGTCTGGAGTAATACCTACGGTAACACCTAGACTTTCCGCCACACCGTTATTAGAGGTATTAATGGTAAATTGAGGGGAGTCGTCGCCACACATTAAGGCTAAGTCTGTCGCAGGAGATATCTCTATCTCGTAATCATCAACAGGCACAATACAGCTTGTTTCTGCATGAATAAGAGCATTTGATGACATATTTATATCTTGTGCAGATACGGCACCATACAGCCTAGCGGTACCACTCATATCCACTTTTTGTTCACTGTACAACAGACCAGTAAAAGTCGTCTGATTGCTGGAACCGCTGCTATTTAAGCTTACTTGTTGAGTACCATTTTCTAATACGTTAACTCTAAAATGTGTATCGCTTGCAAGTACAGGCTTTTCACCAGTCCAATTAACAATTGGTATACCCGCATAACTACCATTATTAACGGATAGATTTTTAGTAAAGATTGTGACTGTATCTCCGCTCTTTACTCGTAGTTGACCGTTGCCGTTAATATCTAACTTACCAATTTTGTATTTACCAGCTTCAATTTCGACCACACCACCAGTACCAATCGAAATACTGTCATACTCGTAGATTTTTACCCCACCAACAGTGATAGGTAAGATAGTAACGTTATGTGTGTAGGGTATGTCCAGTGAATTGCCAAGATTGTCCGGTACGTCTTCCAATGCTTCTTTATCAATGAGTAGATCACCCAAGCCATAACACTGTTGCCCCTCACAGGCGACACCGGTTCCATCGTTGGTATTGGAATCTAAAAAGCCAACATAACGTTGACCGTTATCTCTAAGCGCACCTACTATTTTGGGAGAACCATTTATTTCTAAACTCCCGTTAGAGCCTTTCCAAGTTTGGACTGGGCTTTTATCATTAAACCCTTCACAGATGCCTATTTCATTCGGTCGGTCAAACATAAAGAAGCCTACATCCTCAGCAATGTGAGATCTTTCATTGTCCTTATCCATATCCTCTTCAACGATAAAATAAACTTTATCTTTTGTGATATCACAACGGCGAATCCAACCACCATTATTACCACTGCGAGAGTTTTTATTTGCAACTAATATAGGAGGAGCATCAAAGCCAGCATCTGCTATTGAAGTAAATTCTTCACAACCAATTTCTATGGGAGAAATAACCTTTTCATTTAGCGTAGTAGTCACCCTTGTTTCACCATTGCCAAGGAAAAAACGGGCACCTTGAATAAACCCTGAACCTTCACCAGCCACAAAAGCTACATTCTCTTTAGATGGTATTGAGTTATTTTTGATGACTTCAGATTTCTCTAATGCCAAGGAAAAACTATCAACCCCTACACCGCGAGCCATACCGGTAAACCACGCCGATGTGTTGTTTTTTGTTTGAGGTTGAACTAAAACGCCAGGCTTAGAATTAAAAGAGTCTAAACCATAATCCTCATAGCGAATAATATCTGCGTTGTTTCTTTCTCCGGAGATTTGAGACGCGGCGGTATTTGTATTTACAAGACCGGCAACAATTTGACTTTCACCATTATTTAAAGAGATGACACCTTCTTCGATAACAAAATAATCAATATAATTACTACTTTTTAAAGGGTCACCCTGTCCACTCATAGGGGCATTTAGATAAGCAATGTTGTTTGTCTTTTTCTTAGTATTAGGAGCTATTTCTTGGACTATTGTCGCGGATTGCCAAGTTGTATTGATTACAGATGCTGTAGAAGGAAGTTCTGTAGTCCCATTACTTCTAACGGATAAGCTTGCGTCAATGGTTGGCATAACAAACACGAGCGGTTTAGGTTTCGCTATGTCATAGGTATTATTAAAATTCAACGTACAAGTCACGACTTGTTTGTTATCAGGTCCTGGAGATGAGATCGTACAATTGTTATCCGTCAAAGTACCAAATTCAAATTGAGGGTTTTGGTTGATTGGCGGTTCTGGAGGAGTATATGAACATAATTCAGATATGTTTGCAGGGCAATTCGACGAAGCATAGTTACAATTTGGGTCATCAACACCACAATAAAGATTTTCATTATTAAAATCCGTTGATGATGCCTTTATCTCACCACATACCGAAGAACTTTTAACTGTTGCTTTACCATGAGAATTTATAGCCCGCGTTTGAGCATAGATACTATTTTGACTCTCAGCGTTAACCTCTCCGCCTGTTGTAGTAACTACGCCACAAACCTGTGTGTTTTTTAAAACGACATCACTTAATGCAGTAATATCACCAAAAACCTCATTGGGATTTGTCTCAAATTTAACCTGTCCCCCAGTGCTGATTACATCGCCAAACACCTTGGTCTTCTTTAATACAACATCACTATGTGCCTTAACATTGCCATAGAATATGTTAGTACCTGACTCAGATTTGACCTGCCCACCTGAACTTTCAACATTTCCATATACAGTAGCTCCCTTAAAAATAGCATCAGAGTGAGATTCAATATCTATTGGTGTCGCTGCCGTTCCTGATTGGTTGTTATTTTCAAATTCAATACTGCCTGACGTTAGTTTCAGTAACGGTCTGCTATTGGGTGGGATAAGATCCGTTCTACTAAAAATAATCGTATCTTTATTCCCCAAAATAATATCTTGGGGGCACGAAAATGTAATGCCATTAAGTTGACCGTTGCTACAAATATTCGTATTTGGATCGGATATATCATAAACCGTAGCAGCAAACGAGGTAGGGACTAAAAATACCAACATCATACTGAATAATAACGACTTCATACTCACTCCTTCACCCAAACTTCTTGAATACGCTGTACTTGATTGATACCCGAGCCACAAATGGCTGTTGATTCAATTTTGAAAAAGCCAACACCATCTAGCACACCGATCTGACTGCAAGTTAATTCATCGACGGTACAAATAGTCGACATACCACCACTTAATTGATTTGGATTTAAGTTGCTACACACTGTACTAACACTTGTTGAAACCGCGGGAGATACAGTCAAAGGGTAAACTTGAGTAAGTGCCCACTAATTTGCAGAATGCGCTAAAAGCCAAGCCTGAGTTCCCAGTTGTTTGCGCGTCAATGTATCGTGATTTGACCACTGAACTTGCACTAAAGAAGTCGCTAAGAAGCCCATCACCACAATAACAAAGACTGCGACGACCAAAACACTACCTTGTTGAGATGATTTTCTATGGCGCATTGAGTACCTGCACATCTTGTTGGTAAACACTTACTTCGTTATTTTGTTCAAGTACAAGGTCGATGTGTATCACACCACCTCTTTGTAAGCTTGGCTCTTCGTAACGAAAATTACTTTCCGCATAATTGATACTATCCGCTACAGTGACTCCATTGCGTTGAATTAGGCCTTGATTCTGAACGGTATCATTCACTAAACAGTAACTTACTGAAGCTCTGTAATCATAAATATAGTGACGTTCAGCCTTCGAACGACTCTCTAAAGTCACTGAGGATACGGTAAAAACATTATTCGCAGAAACTAACCCTGAGACCGAAATCCGTTTGGTCGAACCTGCTCCTAAGTCAGAGTAATTTGTTGGGTTAATAATTAAGAAATCGTCTGCATCAAGTATTGGGGAGTCTTGACCGATAATAAAATTCAGATCGTCGCTCGCTTCATCAAGGTGATAAAAGCCTGAGTACTTAATAGCGTAAAAGGTGAGGCACTTTTGAGCAAAGGCCGAAGCAGGGGTAATACTTGAATCAAAGCTATTAGGAACCGCATGGCTTATCTCTCGCGACATTTTCTCTACAACAAATTGCCCTTTAACTTGTACCTTTTGTCTATCGATAGTGTCGACATAACTTTTCATACCGTACTCAACAAAGCCTGCTATCGCTAACCCAATCACACCTACGACTACAATCGTTACAATCATCTCTATTAAAGTGAAACCACGTTGCTTCATTAATAGTTCCCCTTGTAAGCGATAACGCTGTAGCGGTTGTTACCACCAAAAATCTGCAGCTCAACACGCTTCATCGTTCCAATTGCGTTGTCATCAATTCCGTCCATGTTGCCATCGTAAAACACAGATACTTCGACCCGAAAATTGGCATAACTGCCTTCAATATTTTCATCTAAGATATTGGATAATGGGTACTTGGGGGATGAAGTACAGGCTGACTCGGTGGTATCTGTGTACCAACAACCTATATAGTCGTCTACGTCATTAAAAGCAGCGGGAGTAGCCTCTGAACCATCAGTTCCTAGTTCACTTGGCGCAGAACATGACGCCTCTCCTGCATCACCACAACGAACCAAACCGCCCTCAAAATCACTATGCTCGTCAAAGCCACGTGCCAATATTTGATTCATCAAACTCTGCCCTAAAGCCACTGAGCGATTTTGATATTGTGGATCGGCAGAACTGGCTACTTGAGGAACCAAAAAACTGGTAATCGTAACCATCGCAATGCCCAGTATGATAATTACAACGATGCTTTCAATTAGAGTAAAACCACGTGAGCGAATCATAGGCACGCCCCTTC
Source organism: Vibrio sp. QJM3NY_15 (assembly GCF_057785995.1). NCBI lineage: Bacteria > Pseudomonadati > Pseudomonadota > Gammaproteobacteria > Vibrionales > Vibrionaceae > Vibrio > Vibrio sp. QJM3NY_15. The sequence continues at coordinate 347,084 of NZ_CM173517.1, read as the reverse complement.
ACGTACATAGCCTTGAGAATTGATACACACCTGAGCGCTATTACTGGAGGTGTTTGAATTAATAGTAATATTAATCCCAGCGCTCACCGAAGGGTTACCCAATAGATCAAAATCGATAATAGTATTCGCAGGAGAAAATGAAATATCTGACTCACGCACATAGTCACTACGTACATCTGCTTGCGATTTTTGAGCACTATTCGATAGATTTAAACTACACGCCGTAACTGAGCCTAGGCAATCACTATTGATAGCAAGACGGAAGCTATCATTAGCTGCTGACACGTTAGATTGCATTCGATTAACTTGGATTTGACGGATAACGGAAATGGCCTGCTCTTGGGCAGCAAAGGTAGAAAAGCTAGAAGTGCCAGCGAAGCGACTCGCGGCAAAAGTGGAAACAATACCGAGGATAATGATAACGATGATCAGCTCTACCAGAGTAAAGCCTTTGGGTATGGGGCTGTTATCCATAATGAGCCTCTAACTGCCTAGCGAATACTGATTATACAAGATAACGAAACTTACGATCTTATGTATATGAATAGTTTTGATATTTTTGTGTAGTAGATAGAAAAAAGGCCAGCAGGTGCTGGCCTTAAAAAATGCATACTAATTAGTCACACGCAGTGTTTGGTTCGCTATCTTCACCAGGAACCACAATAATAGTTGTAGCTGGAACATTGGCCGCTGTCGCTTCTGAGTATCTTACGCAGCTACCATTGAAGTTTTGAATACCGTAAACAAGCGTAGCGTCAGTACCAACAGTACCACCCGAGCTTAATTCTACAAACTCACCTGATTGATCAATGGTAGCGCCAATACCAGCTGAAGTTGCAATAGGGTAACCAAAAGAATGAGCAATCCCGTCAATAGATGTTGCTGCTGCGCTCGCCGCTACATATTGTTGCCCTTCAATACCTTCAATTGCAGCTTTACCATAAGAAATGCCCATAGCACCAGAAATAGCCCCACGTAAACCTTGCAATGTCGAGTTCTTCGCATCATCTTGCAGGTTTAGGAAGCGTGGTGCCGCAGTTACAGCAAGAATACCTAGAATAACAATAACAACCACTAGTTCGATTAGGGTGAAACCGCCTTGTCTTTTCATAGTTAAGCTCTCTCTATGTTTAATTTTACGCAGACTTACTGCAAAGTTACGGTCACACGACCAGTTTTAATTTCGTAAACGAATTGGTGCTCGGTACTACCTTCTAATTGAACGTAAGTACACGTTGCATCACCTGAATTCGCTTGCGCTGAATATTTGTAATTTGAGTCACTTGCAACATCTGAAATCGCACCAACTTTAGGTGGATTTTGCAGCAAGTTTTCCATCAATTCAGAACATGTTTTATCTGAAATGTCTTGTGGCGCGGTGCTAGAATTATTATTCAGAGTCCATGGATAGCCGTCTCGAAAGTCGGTATCTTCGTTGTTACTGTTTTTTGATCTTGTTAACCAAAAATCAACACCATCATAATTTACAGTATTGTATGTTTCAACACCTATCTTCTCTGATGGTCGCGCTTCTGCTTCCCACTGTGCTCTTGCTGACAAAACTGCCGTTGCAAAACCACCAGCGACACCTTCAATGCTTGATTTCTTGGCTTCATCTGTCACATCGAGAAAACGAGGTAAAGCAGCCACCGCCAATAAACCAACGACCACAATCACTATGACTAATTCGACAAGGGAGAAACCCTTTTGATTCTTAAGCATTTTCTACCTACTCATCTAATTATTAACGCGCATTATACATTCACGCTCGTATAAAACCATACAAAAACTGTCAATATTTTCACAAAGCCAAAATATTGGCTTTAACACTAAATCTTTCTTTTTTGAGCAATATATCTATCTGATACTTATCACTATAATGATAACTACAATGAAACTGTATGTTATCACTTTTATCTTCAACACTTGGAGAGCTTAGCCCTAAAATGCTCTCCTGAGGATACAATTGATCCAGCCAATAATTGCAGTCCCGTTCCGAGCCTTGGATCGGCATTATCCAACCCGTTCGGCTATATAACCTTGGTTGCTCTGAAATACCATTTCGCTCAACACCCGTTAATAAATACTGCTGCTTGAAACGATTGGCTCGCTCTAGCATTTGCTTACTCGCCACGATAAATGCCGTGTTAGTCGCTTCCTCTTCTACCGTTTTCGATGCCGAAAGTAGGCCTACAATCAGAAAAAGAATAACCACACTCCAAATAACAAAACGTGAGCGCCGTAGGTTATTTAGCATTCCCTAACCTTTGATTGCATCCAGCATTCCCCACATAGGTAAGAAAATACCTAGCGCTAAAATCAGCACCATGCCCGCAACTACCGTCAACAGAATCGGTTCAATTCTGGCCGTTAAAGTCTTCAGATCGTAATCGACCTCTCGATCGTAAAAATCAGCCACTTCAAGAAGCAACTCATCAATGCGACCTGTTTCTTCACCCACTGAAATCATTTGTATCACGAGCGGTGTGAAAATTTCGCTGTTGATCGCGGTAGATGAAACTGTACTACCCGCTTCGATTGCTGATTTCATGGCTTGAACTCGCAGTTCTAGAAAGCGATTGTCCAAAGCCTCAGCCGATAACGCTAATGATTGGTTAAGTGGTACACCCGCTTTTAGCATTAGTGCAAAAGTACGTGAAAAGCGCGACAGTAGCGCTCGATTCACAACACCACCAATAACCGGCATTTTTAAACGCAACCTATCCCACTTTTCCAGCCCTTTGTCTGTTTTAACCCATGCTTTAAACGCAAAGATAAGACCGAAAATAACCGCGAGCATTAAGCCCCAATAATTTACAAAGAACTCGGACATACCAATCAGGATACGAGTTGGCAGTGGCAAGTCGACACCGAAGCGCGCGAACATACTAGAAAACTGTGGAATCACCTTGATGTTAAGAATGAACATCGCAATCAAAATAAAGCTGATAACAAAAGTTGGATAACGCATCGCGGTCTTGATTCGCTTACGAGTCTCAACTTCCTGTTCGTAGTATCCAGCTAATTGCAGCAAAGCCTGATCTAAACGACCGGTGTTTTCACCAACACCGATCATAGATACAAACAGCGGGCTAAATACTTTTGGGTGCATCTGCATCGATGCCGATAATCCACGACCATTGGTTAACTCTGCAACCACGTCTTCTAAAGCCGCTTTCAACTGTTTGTTTTCGCAGTTTTGGGTTAGGCCTTTCATCGACCTCAATAATGGAACACCCGCTTTAGTGAGGCTGTATAACTGTCGGCAAAATAGAACTAATACTTCTAAAGGCACATTAGGAGAAAACAGGCTAGATACATCCATATCTAACACTGATCCGCCACTTTTCCCCAATTTGATAGAGGTAGGAATGATCCCCTTGCTCATCAAGCTTTCAGCAGCAAGATCTTCGTTATTCGCATCCAACTGACCAGTCACTTGACTGCCATCAGAACTGCGTCCTACATAACGATACGTTGGCATACTAGTCTACCCTTACAGATAAATTGGATCGGTTGCACCGGAGGCATCGCCTTCACCAAGGTGCATGATCTCATCGAGGCTCACGACACCTTGCAAAGCCAGTTCCATCGCAGAAGCCAATAACGGTTTGTAATTGTCAGACTGTCTAGCCGTTTGAGCGAAACCAACAGCGTCATTAGCTCTGAGCGCATCCATCATGTTTTGCTCTAGCTCTAGCATTTCAAAAACACCAATACGCCCGCGGTAACCCGTCAAATTACAGTTCTGACAACCACGTCCCTTCATGAAGGGCACATCGACTTGATTTGGGAAACGTACACTCAACCATTGCTTACGAGGCTCATCTAGTTCGTCATCGACCTTACAATCAGTACACACTTTACGAACTAATCGCTGTGCGACAACCGCTCTCACGGCACTTGCCACTAGATAACCTGGAGCCCCCATGTCCATCATACGCAGTGCGCTATCTACTGCATCGTTGGTATGGAGCGTACTTAATACTAAGTGACCGGTTAAGGCTGCTCTTAGGCCAATCTCAACGGTTTCATGATCACGCATCTCACCAATAAGAATGATATCGGGATCCTGACGTAGAAAGGTTCTCAATACCGTCGAGAAATCTAGGTTGATCTTAGGGTTTACCTGAACCTGGTTTACGCGAGGAAGACGGTATTCGACCGGATCTTCCGCAGTAATGATCTTTTTACCCGGTTCGTTTAACTCGCTTAACGCACCATATAAGGTCGTCGTTTTACCAGAACCTGTTGGGCCAGTAACCAAGATCATGCCATGAGGACGGCGTAATTGTTGGCGAAGACGAACAAGAAGGTCATTGGGGATACCCGATGCTTCTAGCTTACGTAAGCCTGCTGATTGGTTAAGCAAACGCATCACCACAGACTCGCCATGTTGTACCGGCATGGTCGACATACGAATATCAACCGACTGGCCTTTAGCTCGAATATTGAAACGACCATCTTGAGGCAAACGTTTCTCGGAAATATCCAAGTTTGCCATCAACTTCAAGCGCAGTACCAAAGCAGAGGCAATATTCACTTCATTCAATAGCGTTTCATGCAGCACACCATCAATACGTTGACGAAGACGCAAGACGTTTGAATCGGGCTCAATATGGATATCAGAAGCACCAACTTGGATTGCATCCTCAAACAAAGAGTTGATGAGTTTAACAACCGTCACTTCATCGCTGTCTTCACCAGCGATATCAAAATCAAAGGCATCATTAACTTGGTGCTCGGCATGCAGCTGCTCGGCAAAAGAAGCGATCTCTTTGGTTCGACGGTAATAACGGTCAAAACCATCGACTAACTGTCTCTCTTGAGCGACAACAAATTCAAGTGCGTAATCGCCTAGTTGACCAAGTAATGATTCCTGAGCAAACAGATCGGCAGGATCACTCATGGCGACACGTAACGTATCGCCTTGACGTCCAATCACCAATGCACGAAGGCGACGAGCATGTACCTCGGGTAAAAGCTGAACCGCTTCTACATCGACCACAGCTCTACTTAAATCAATCAGAGGAATCGCTAGCTGCTGAGACAAAAAACTCAGCATCTGCTGTTCAGACAAGAAGCCAAGTTCAATCAAGGCATCACCAAGCTTACGTCCGGTACTTTTCTGAGCGGCCAGTGCTTGTGCAACTTGAGCCTCGGTAATGATGCCTTCTTCTACGAGCAAATCACCAAGTCGCTTTCTTAATCTAATTTGCATCGTCGTTCTCCTCTAAGGCATCGATTATTTTTAATCTGTCACGGACAAAGTTTTGCGATTGAGATGAGATTCCAACTCGGGTTAAAGCGCCTTGGTATGACTCTTTAGCAGTACTAAAATCAAGCTGTCGCTCTTGTTGAATCGCAAGACCTAGCCACCAGCGAGCATTGGCTGAATCGACTTCGACCAACTTTTTATAACTCTCTAAGGCAATCTCTTCTTGCTGCGATTTTTGACTCAAAGCCGCACGCATTGCTAAATAATCTTTGGTCGGATTGGGCGGTAAATGTACTAATGGACTCAAGGCGGCTTCCGCTTGATTCGCTTTGACGAGCAATTTTGATAAACCTAGACGTAGCTTTTCACTATTGGTATTAAGCTTGATACCGGATTGATAAAGCTCATAAGCTTTACGAGTATCACCCTTACCAAAATAGAGAATCGCAAGTTTCTGGCGAACATCCTCATTCCTAGGGGCGTAACGCAGAGCTTCGGTATAACCTTTCAGAGCACCTGCAAGATCGTTCGCATCGAGGGCTTTCTGAGCTCGGCCTACTGCATTATCGGATAGCTGTTGAGAAGTCAGTTCAATCTGCTCGATCAACATGCCATTGCCAGCTGAATTTTCTGATGCTGCTGCAGGCGTTTCTACACTCGTCAGCTCATTAATTGACGAAGACTTTTGTTTCGATACGCTTGCCACATAAATCGGCTCTTGAGGAGCGACTTTTAACGCTTTAGGGGCTGTTTGATTTTTTGACTGGTCTATTCGCGACTTAGCGGCTATAAATTGAGTTGTTACAGGTGCTTGAGGTTTTTCAACCATAGAATGAGATGTCACTGACGTAAGTTCAGAATCGACAGCAACCAGTTTTTGGGTTGGTGACAAAGGCATTGCTGGCGTAACAACACGATTAACTTGCCCCGAACTATCGACAAGCGACACCTCTACTTGTGGAGCACTTACTGAAATGGGGTTATCAAGTTTAGGGGCTTGTGACACCGCCCAGCCGCCCATTGCCAAACTTAAGGTAAAGCCACCCACAACCCAAACCAATGGCGAGCGAGTTTTGACTTTAGGCACAACAGCCGCTTCTATCGATGTTGTTGATTCTTTCTTTGCCAATTCAGACAAGGCGTTATTAATGACGCTCATAATTAATTCCAACCCCACAGTATTGGCGTTTTAAATTTAGGCTTACATACATCATATGTCTCGTGCATTGCAGCAAATAGGTGTTGGTTTTCAAGCGTTTTTTTATCTTCGCTAAACGAAAGCAATAAGGCTTTGTGACACAACTGATTAATCAACCTTGGAATTCCTAAAGAAGAGCGCCAGATTGCTTTTTTATGATTCAAACAAAATAGGTTTTGATTGCCACCCGATTTGGTTATTCGGTTATCGATATAAGCCACCGCTTCGTCAAGATTAAGCGGCCTCAGTGTTGAGCTAAAACTGATTCTTTGACGAAACTGCCTAAGATGATAAGCCTCCAAGCGAGTATCCAATTCAGGCTGTCCGAGTAACACTATTTGTAATAATTTCTTATCTTCTGTCTCTAAATTTCCGAACAACCTTAATGTTTCGAGCGCCTCATCCGATAGAGCTTGAGCTTCATCGAGTATCGCGACAACTCTTAGCCCTGAGCTGTGCAACTCAATCAATTTATGCTGAATGCTATCGACTAAGGTTGCTTCGTTCTCGACTACAACATCAAGCTCTTTAGCGACGGCTTGACGTAAGTCAGCACCTGATAACATTGGGTTGGGAAGGTAGATTAGCGCAGTACAGTCTTGTAGATGGTTCACCAACATTCGGCATACCATCGTTTTTCCCGTACCGACCTCACCAGTAACCTTTATCACGCCCTCACCCATCTCTAACGCCGAGATAACCGTTTGAATCGCCTCAAAGTGAGGAGCCAAACCATAAAAGAAGTCGGTATTCGGCGTTAAAGTAAACGGCAGTTGTTCAAAGCCAAAATGAGCTTGATACATAAGGTGACCTACCTTAATTCAGCGCTGCCAATCTACATGGAGAAGATGAATGGCTACTCTTCATCGGGGAACCATTCTTGTAGAAGATCACGAGAACGCTCCAACTCAGACTGCCAAGTATTGACGCCCACAATGGTCGGTTTCAATAAGATCACAAGCTCAGTTTTTTGAGTTAATTGACTGGTGTTACGGAACAAGTGGCCGAGTGCTGGGATATCACCAAGGAATGGAACTTTAGACGTCACATCACTGGTGTTAGATTTCATCAAACCACCAATCACAACCACATCGCCATCTTTTGCGCGAATGACTGAGTCAGACTCACGAATAGAGCTTTTCGCCAAAGGAAGTTGTACCAAGCCCGTTGTTGAACCTAGGTTGAGCTCTTTCACTTCTTCCTCGACCTCAATAACGGCAGGGTGAACATGTAAGAATACGCTACCTTTATCGTCTATCTGCGGAGTCACATCCAAAGAGATACCAGAGAAGAACGGAGTTAGCTCGACTTCAGGAGCAACATTGGCGTTATCACCACTTCCTACCGAGCTTGATAAATCTGTTACGTAATACTCATCAGTACCCACTTTGATAACCGCTTTTTGGTTATTCGCCGCTGTTACTCGCGGGCTAGACAGAACATTCAAGTCACCTTGAGTATCCATAAAGCTCAAAACTGCTTCAAAACTGCCATCTGAAATGGTTACGTTGGTTTGTCCGCCTAACAAAGAGCTGATTGCATCTAAGGGAGGCAATGTTCCACCAGGTCGGTCAATTACAACACCGCCGCTACCAATCGACTTAGACAAATTAGACCAGCTAATCCCCTGTTGATAGCCATCACTCAAGGTCACTTCCATGATCTTGGCTTCTAAGATAACTTGACGCTGCAAGCGTTTCTGAGAAATACCTAAAAACTCTCGAACTTCACGAATTTCATCAGGGTAAGCGCGTACCGTAATGACACTGGCTTGTGGGGTAACCACAACACTTTGTCCTTCACCAGATCCGATTAGGTGAGCAACTGCAGCTTCAAGCTGTGGCCAAAAATCACTTTCAGATGTCGTTTCAATCTCTGTTCCGCCATTCGACGTCGAATTCGATGAATTGGACGAATTAGAAGAGTTAGATGAATTCGATGAGTTTGAGTTCGAATTTGAAGAGCTTGAAGAGTTAGAGTCTGAGTTAGAGATCGTGCCGGTGGTAATCGTCGTTAATGAGCGACCAGAACGCTTCACTTGTAAGTAATCGACAGGAATCGTTACCGTTCGAAGGCCGGCAGGGTAAACCTGAATCACTTTGCCACGCTTCTCAATATCGTAGCCATACATATCTTGAGCAACAGCCAACACTTCATCTAGCGTCACATCGGTTAGATTTAACGTAAGGTTTCCAGCCACGCTTGGGTGAATAGCAGCACTGTATTCAGTACCTTTAACTAAGCTAGCAAAGAAGGTTCTTGCTTCGACACCGTTCGCCTGAATACGAAAGCGCTTAACCGTTTCCATATTCGGAGACATAGAGTCTGAATCAAGTTGTGGCATGAGGTCATCTTGAACCGATGAAGGAAGCTCATGAAGTGCTTTACTATTAGCTTCATTAATGGATTCGTTCAAAGACTCTTTTATCTCAACAGGGTCACGATGCCCCATTGAACAACCGACTAAAGATGACACTAGAATTGCTACTACAAGTTTACGCATGTCTTCACTCAAACCTTAATTATTCTTAATATCTAAAGAGAACATCTCTAATTTCCATTGCTTAGAGTTTCTCTGCAGAGTGACGTATTCTGGATCGATATTCTTAACTCGATACCCTCTGACCGTTTCTCCTTGAGCGAGAATTTGACCATTTAGAATCGCATAACAAGGTGTATCACCTTTACAAACAATGCTCTCTAATGACGGTAGACGATACTGAGTCGGCGCTTTTTTAGCTGGCACAGCTTTCTGTGGCGTTAACCAGCCTAATGGCGCCGTGGGATCTTGTTCAGCCCATGCTACTTGTCCACAAAAAAGTAGGGACAACAGGATAATTCTAACCACCGATAAACTCCTGTCTGGTACCTAGCGTATAAACCTCAAACACAAGTCGAGCATTTGGGTACTCTTCTACCGAGTATTTAAATGTGCGCCAGTAATAACTCACAGGCAGAGACTCAAGCGCTTGAAGGTAAGCTGAAATACTAAAGTAGCTCCCCGTCAGCTCCATTCTTACCGGATGAAGAAAGTAGCCCGAGTACTCACTGGTTTCTTTATTATTCGAAATCGGTTCTGGTTTTAATGACTCTAAAGATTCAAGCTTTAATCCACTACCAGCGTTGAGCACACTTTCTAACAACTGTGACATTTGAGAAGGCGAGATCAATCCATCAATGATTTCTGATAACTGAACAGAAAGGTCTTGGCTCTCCACCAGCAGTTTTTTGTACTCTAGATTAACCTCTTTATCCGGGTCTTTGTTCAGCTTGGCTTGAATCACCAGCAGCTCACCCTGCTGTCTTTGATTTGACTGAGTCAAACTCATCGACTTAGCTTTTTTAGCTTGTAAATCGAGGTACGCAGGCTCAACCAGCAGCGTAAAAATCAACATAGCTAGACCAACAAAACCACATACGAAAAGCAGCCATTTTTCTCTTTGACTTAATGCAAGAAACTTATCGCTAAGCTGATTCCACTGTTGCACTATTTGCTCTCCCTACGAGTACTCAATTCAAAAGTCACCACGTCTTGATCATTGCGACCGATTTTTAATTTTTCGAACGTTCGTCCGACTAAATTTAGTTCGCTTTGAAATTGGCCAATCCAGTTTGGAACGACATTTGCGTTACGTGCAAAGCCTCTCAAATCTAAGGTATCGTGAGTCATATAGATGTTCGAAAGTGAGATATCATTTCGCCCTAATTTAGCTAAGGCATTCATGACGCCAGAATACCCGACTTGCTGTGATTCGTCGTATTGCCCTACCGCCTTCAACGCTTCTTTTTTTGCTTGAGTCTCACATTTGAGACGCGCAACGGCAGCCACTTTCTCTGGTGACGGTTTATGTTGAGTTAGCTGACTATTCAACTGGTTAACTTGCTTGTTAATCTGCTTGGAGTCATGTTGCAAAGTGGTTAATTCTGCGTCCAGATTGGAGACTTGATATTGCATCACAAAATAACTACCGAGAAGCAGCACACTGATGATCGCCCAACTCGCGACAACATTCGCGAGAGTAAAATACTCTTTTTGGGGCTTTAGATGTTCAGGGTAAAGGTTAACGTTAAAATCATTTTTCTCTGCCGCAAGTTGAACCAGCAAGCTTTCTGAATTTTCACGATCCTTGTCTACTAACAAAGAAACACTCGAACTTAACGTGTCGTTTAGGACGCTTTGCAGTTCGGCTTCATCCTCTTCATCACAGCAGATTTTGAGCTGGTGAAGTTGAGTGCCTTTAATTTGAGAGGAAAGGTAATCAATTGAACGCTGTAACTCTAATGCTAAACCATCAAGCTGTAAGGCACTTGAAGCCACTCCAGTTAATGGTGGAACTACACTCCGAATCGTTCTTTGAAAACAAACCGTATGCTCAACAAAAGCACCTAACTTAAAGTGTGCGTTCTGACTACGTTGAAGAAGAATAAAGTTAGAGAGCTCACCCGCACTGTACCCCCAGATTTCATCTTCAGGGACAATACCTTTGAGCTCAACCTGTACCGAATTGGTCACAATAAGGAGCTTATCTAATAGCTTCTTAGGTAAAACATAAACTTGCAGTTTGTTCGAGGTCGGTAATGCCACCGCGCTCGCGGTAATATCCGTCACTCGCTCAGAAACAAGATCTTTCAATAAGAATGGCAGCGCAACCGACCATTCGTTCTCTGGAATATCAGGCTTATCTATTTGGTAGGTTTGGTAATAATTGGCACATACGATCAGCTGAAGGCTGCCACTAGTAAACGCCTCACTATTGAGAGACTGTTTCAGCGCGCTTTCCCAATCCCCATTAACCAATGAGATACAAGTAATTTGAGGGGATTGCTCTGTCGGTGAAATGTAAATGGCATCATTGGCCAACATAACAACTTGAGCACTGCCTTTATTACTCGTTGGCCTTACCTTGTCTAAAATCGCTTTGAAATTCATGCTTAATTACTACTCTTACGCCATCGATTTCTTCGACCGACTTTTACTACGGATTCGGTTTTTACTGCCTTTTCGCCTTGATGAGGCAAAGGAATGATTTGTTGCTCTTCTTCAAAATATCGACCTTGATAACCATTGATGCCTAACTCTATCAAAGTGTTCTTTTCTTGTTTTGTCTCGACCCCAACAGCAATCACTTGAGTTGGTGAATCACCACACGCCCCAATCAAGCTGCGAACAAACAGTTGATTCTCATGTCTTTGGTCTATTTTCTTAATAAGACTTCGATGAAGCTTAATATAATTGACCTTTAAATCTTTTATATAGTGAGTGCTAACAATGGTTCGCCCTGCTTGACCAACAATCACTGTACACCCTAACCCCGACAACATCTTTGCCACCGGTCTCATATAATCTAAATGAGCAATCAAATGCCCTTCAGGAAATTCGAATGCAAGCAGAGAGCGATGCAAGGCAGAGAGCTGTAACAACTCACTTCTAAACCATTTAAAGTGCTGCTTATTAGCAAATGGAGTCACATTCAAATTAATCGAATAATGTATAGGTTGAGTGGATTCTTTCACCAACTTCAACATCACCTTCAGAACCGATTGATCCATTTGAGCTTGATAACCGACTTGCTCGACAGCTGGCATAAAGCGAGATGATTTCAATAAACCCTTTTCAGGGTCCTGAATTCTAATGAATATTTCTCTATGTAATTCATTAGCTTGACCAGATTCCGGCATAAGGTAACATCGCTGAGCAAAGATTACTAAATTTTCTGGGAGCAAAGCTTTATCGAGTAATGTTCTCCAACGAACACTGCCGCGATCAAGCTCATTTTTATTTGATTTAGGGTAGCGGCTCCAGTTATTGATGCGCTCTAACTGAGCACTTTTTAGCGCGGTTTCCGTTTCATCCATGATCTGGCTATGGCGCTCACCTTCCGTGTACATGGTCACACCAATATGGCACCAGTTATCCGATTCCAGAGGTTCCGGCGGGGTTAACTTATCTAACTGCCTTAAGCATTGAGCCGCCAACGTCGCAATATCTTTTGCTCCCTGATGTGGGATAAATACAGCGAAGTCCGCTTCATAATAACGAGAGAAAATAACATCGGGGTAGCGCTGAACAATATTCGACAATACTTCACCGACTTCAATAATAAAGCCATCGGTGATTTGCTTGTCGTTCACATCACGAACCTGACCCCATTCATCAATACGTATCAGTAAAACGCCGCCCCGAGCACCACTTTCATGCAATGCCGATTCGAGCTTGTTATCAAATAGAACGCGATTGGCTGTACCTGTCAGCTTATCTAAGAAGGTATGGGTGCGAATAAAGGTATCAAACCGGCTTCTTTCTTGACGAGCATCTTGTAGCTCTTCAATTAACACATCAAGCGCTTCACTTGCCGTATAGGGCCATTCCCGCTCATCCCCTTTAGCATGAGCTTCAACTTGCCCAGCAAGAAGCATTCTTCCTCGTTCCTCTAGCATTTCTGAACCCATCAACTGCTCTTTGAGCCATCGAACACCACGGGCTAAACAGAAAATAATGAGAGCAACCGCTAAAGTAATTGACCACATGGCTTCAAGCGAATAGCTATAGCCTATATAAGGAGGAAGAGCCTTAAACTCAATTCGATAACCTTCATTGCGCTCAAGGACAAAGCTTTTTTCATAAAGTCGATTAGGATCAATCTGAGGAGAGGTATCTTTGAAGCGATACACAATGCCGGTTTTGTTTGAGAGTTTCATCTCTACAATGTTGCTCGCCTGCAACATCTTAGGCATCCAACGCTGCATTGAATACGCGGCGTCAGGATCTTCCATCTCTTTATCTACAACGTCGACAATACCCACCAAATAGTGGTCTAAATATTCTTGCCCGATACGCTTAAAAGAAAGTGTCCCGCCGATAAAAAGAATGAACATCGCACTGATGACACTCACGGTGACAAAGGCGACTAAGCGAGTGCTCAATTTTAGTGTGGGGGTATATCTCATGAATAACGAAATCCTTTTCAACTCACATTATACCGTATTGCTACTTATACTATAAATTGACGTTGTAAATAAAGCGTTAAGAATTCTAGGTAACAAAAAGCCGCGATAAACGCGGCTTTTTCCAATTTAATACTGTCTTTATAATATATTAAAAACAGGGCTTAAAATGGGATGTCATCATCAAAATCCATCGGTGGCTCATTATATTGAGGTTGAGCCTGTTGTGGAGCTTGTTGAGGTGCTTTTGGCTGCTGTTGAGCTGGAGCACTGTATTGTTGCTGCTGTTGTTGTGGCTGCTGTGGCTGACCCCAACCACCTTGCTGTTGGTTGTTGTTACCCATACCGCCTTGAGCAGGAGCACCACCTTGAGCACGGCCACCAAGCATTTGCATTACACCGTTGAAGCCTTGAACAACCACTTCTGTCGTGTAACGGTCTTGACCGCTTTGATCTTGCCATTTACGAGTTTGAAGTTGACCTTCAATGTAAACTTGAGAACCTTTACGTAGGTACTCACCAGCAACTTCCGCCAGCTTGCCAAACAGAGCAACACGGTGCCATTCTGTTTTTTCACGCTGTTCGCCAGTTGCTTTGTCACGCCATGACTCTGACGTTGCAATGGTAATGTTCGCTACTGCGCCGCCATTTGGCATGTAACGAATTTCAGGGTCATTACCTAGGTTACCCACTAATATAACTTTGTTAACTCCACGGCTAGCCATGATTTGCTCCGTCTAAATTCATAGTCTCAGAAAATTTTAGCGCACAAGAATAGCATGCTTTTCTGCAGTGATAAATCGCATTCCTATTCTCGCCTCACTACAAAGAATAAAAACGTAACAAATCATGATATTCAGATCGATGTTGCTTTTTTCTCCACTTACAAACCTCTCATTTACTTTCCAAGTTGATATTCAACGCAAGTCACAAGAAACGCTCTAGAGAAGCGAAAGCATGCATGACAACGTGAAATCTAAACCCAGATCAACAAGGAGTTTCAATGAGAAAATCTCGATATGCTCGCACTTTGCATTTTATCTGTATCGATCCGAGTAACACCTATTTACATGTTAAAGAGATAGAAAAGTTTTTGTCTCTAACCCTTTTCAAGATGATACCAGATGATCTGATGTTATTTGACCGAAAGCAGAGCAACCGAATTTTGCTCGTTGATTACAAAGAGGTACCTCAGTTAACGAACCTTCATCCAAATCTACCCGTGATGTGGAAAAATCATGAGATCATTCTATTCAACGTCCCCAAGGCACTGCCTACATCGGAGTTAATTACGTTTGGCGTATTAAAAGGTTTGTTTTACAACACTGAAGAGAAAGCCAAAATAGCGAAGGGACTTGAAGAGGTGATCAATGGAGACAATTGGCTACCTAGAAAAGTGGCAAGCCAATTGTTGTTCTACTATCGAAACATCGTGATCACCAATACAACCCCCACCAATGTCGACTTAACTATTAGAGAGCTGCAAGTCATTCGTTGCCTTCAATCTGGCTCATCAAACACTCAAATAGCCGATGATTTGTTTATTAGCGAATTCACGGTCAAATCTCATCTTTATCAAATATTTCGTAAGTTAGCCGTTAAAAATAGAGTCCAAGCTATTGCCTGGGCAAACCAGAACCTGCTTGCATAATGGATCGGCCTCTTAAACTGACGATAATTTTAAGGAAAACTCTAGTGAACCATACGGATTGTTGCTGAATTTTTGACATTACTTATGCTAGAGTTGCCCTCAGAAATATCAACCACCTAGGTTGAATCCATAATTATTATAGATAAAGGGTCTTATCATGATCAAAAAGTGCCTTTTCCCGGCAGCTGGCTACGGTACTCGCTTCTTACCTGCAACCAAGTCAATGCCGAAAGAAATGATGCCCGTTGTAAACAAACCTCTAATTGAATACGGCGTAGAAGAAGCAATTGAAGCCGGTATGGATGGAATGTGCATCGTGACTGGCCGTGGTAAGCATTCATTGATGGACCACTTTGATAAGAACTACGAGCTTGAGCACCAGATCAGCGGCACCAATAAAGAAGATTTACTGATCAATATTCGTGAGACGATTGAAGCAGCAAACTTCACCTACATTCGTCAACGCGAAATGAAAGGCCTAGGTCATGCTATCTTGACTGGTCGTGAGCTTGTGGGTGATGAACCTTTTGCCGTTGTGCTTGCTGATGACCTTTGTGTAAACGAGCAGCAAGGCGTTCTGGCTCAAATGGTTGCGCTATACAAACAGTTCCGTTGCTCAATCGTTGCAGTGCAAGAAGTGCCTGAAAACGAAACTCATAAATACGGTGTTATTTCGGGCGAGATGATCAAAGACGATCTTTTCCGTGTCGATGACATGGTAGAAAAGCCAGAACCAGGTACTGCTCCAAGCAACCTAGCGATCATTGGCCGTTATATCCTGACTCCAGATATCTTTGAGCTTATCGAGCAGACTGAACCAGGCAAAGGCGGCGAAATCCAGATCACTGATGCATTGCTAAAACAAGCAAAAGCAGGCTGCGTATTGGCTTACAAATTTAAAGGCCAACGTTTTGACTGCGGTAGTGTTGAAGGCTACATCGAAGCAACAAATTACTGCTTTGAAAACCTATACAAAAAAGACCAACAACAAATCGAGCTAGGTAAGTACTCAACAACAAAAGAAGCTTAATCGCTAATTTTGGCTTACTTGCTGTTTAGCTATTGAGTTGTTTAACTATTTAGTTATTTAACTGATCGCAATAAGCGGTTGGTTAGCAGCACATTAAATGATTCCAAGGGTGACTCAAAAGAGTCGCCCTTTTTTATTACTGTTTTTTTATCCAGTAAAACTTTGCACAAATCTCACTCTATGTAATACTTTAGCCACTTAAAATTACATGGTCTGTTGAGATGGATAAAATAGAAATTAGAGGCGCTCGTACGCATAACCTCAAAGACATTAACCTAACCATACCTCGTGATAAGCTAACGGTTATCACTGGATTATCAGGTTCAGGAAAGTCGTCACTTGCGTTTGATACCCTCTACGCAGAAGGTCAACGTCGTTATGTTGAGTCTTTGTCGGCCTACGCTCGTCAATTTCTATCTCTCATGGAAAAGCCTGATGTCGACCACATCGAAGGTTTATCTCCAGCCATCTCCATCGAACAGAAATCAACTTCTCACAATCCTCGTTCAACGGTTGGCACCATCACTGAAGTCTATGATTACCTAAGACTACTTTATGCTCGTGTCGGTGAACCGCGCTGCCCTGATCACAATACCCCTCTTGCAGCACAAACCATCAGTCAAATGGTCGATAAAGTCTTAGAACTGCCTGCTGGTTCAAAGATGATGCTGTTGGCTCCGATAGTCAAAGAACGTAAAGGTGAGCACGTTAAAACGCTTGAGAACCTAGCGGCTCAAGGCTTTATCCGTGCCCGTATTGATGGCGAGACCTGTGATTTGTCCGATCCACCCACATTGGAACTGCACAAGAAGCACACCATTGAAGTTGTCGTTGATCGCTTTAAGGTTCGCCCAGATCTTCAACAGCGTTTAGCTGAATCGTTTGAGACAACATTAGAGCTCTCTGGTGGCATCGCCGTAGTCGGTTGGATGGAGGATAAAGAACAAGAAGAGATCGTATTCTCTGCAAACTTCGCTTGTCCAAAATGTGGCTACAGCATGCAAGAACTCGAGCCTCGACTGTTCTCATTCAATAACCCGGCAGGGGCGTGTGGTACGTGTGATGGCCTTGGTGTTCAACAATATTTTGATCCAAGTCGAGTAATTTTAGATGAGAACCTAAGTATTGCTGAAGGTGCGATTAAAGGCTGGGATCAGAAAAATTATTACTATTTCCAGATGCTGACATCGCTATCAGATCATTATGGTTTTGACCTTTATGCGCCATTTAATTCTCTACCAAAGAAAACCCAAGAAATCATCCTCAAGGGTTCAGGTAGAACTGAAGTTGAATTCAAGTACATCAATGATCGTGGTGATATCCGAGTCAAGCGTCACCCATTTGAAGGTATTTTAAATACGCTGGAACGCCGTTACCGCGACACTGAATCTAGCGCGGTGCGTGAAGATCTTGCCAAGTACATATCAACGAAATCATGTTCTAGCTGTGATGGTACGCGCTTAAGATTAGAAGCTCGAAATGTCTTTATTGGCGATACCACACTGCCAGAAATCGTTCAGCTCAGTATTGCTGATGCACTAGAGTTTTTCCAAAACTTATCGCTTAGCGGCCAGCGTGGGCAAATTGCTGATAAAGTGATGAAAGAGATCAATGATCGTCTGCATTTCTTGGTGAATGTGGGTTTGAATTATCTGAACTTATCACGCAGTGCAGAAACACTGTCTGGTGGTGAAGCGCAAAGAATTCGTCTAGCAAGTCAAATTGGTGCCGGTTTAGTTGGCGTTATGTATGTGCTGGATGAGCCATCGATTGGCCTCCACCAGCGTGATAATGAACGTCTACTGCAAACTCTGGTTCACCTAAGAGATTTAGGAAATACCGTGCTTGTTGTTGAGCATGACGAAGATGCAATTCGTTGCGCTGACCATGTTATCGATATCGGCCCAGGTGCAGGTGTGCATGGTGGACACGTGGTCGCAGAAGGCACCATGCAAGACATCATCGAAAACCCGAATTCTTTAACTGGACAATACCTGAGCGGCGCTAAAGAAATTGCGATACCAACACAAAGAACGCCTATCGACAAGAAAAAGGTTGTCGAGATCGTTGGCGCAACGGGGAACAACCTAAAGAATGTCACTGCGACGATCCCCGTAGGCTTGTTCAGCTGTATTACGGGGGTATCGGGGTCAGGTAAGTCTACACTAATCAATGACACCTTCTTTAAAGTTGCCCACACTCAATTAAACGGTGCAACAACCGCAGTTCCAGCGCAGCACAAAAAGATAAAAGGCTTAGAGCATTTCGACAAAGTGATCGATATTGATCAAAGCCCTATCGGTCGCACCCCTAGATCAAACCCTGCAACCTACACTGGTATTTTCACGCCAATTCGTGAGTTATTTGCAGGTACCCAAGAATCACGATCTCGTGGCTACAAGCCAGGTCGATTCAGTTTTAACGTTCGTGGTGGTCGCTGTGAAGCGTGTCAGGGAGACGGTGTCATCAAAGTAGAGATGCATTTCTTGCCAGATGTGTATGTACCGTGTGATGTGTGTAAAGGTAAGCGTTATAACCGTGAGACTCTAGAGGTCCGCTACAAGGGTAAAACCATTGACGAAGTTCTAGATATGACTGTCGAAGATGCTCGTGAATACTTCAACCCGGTACCCGTTATCGCTCGTAAGCTGCAAACATTGATGGATGTTGGTCTTTCCTACATTCGCCTCGGACAAGCAGCGACAACCTTATCTGGTGGTGAAGCGCAACGCGTTAAATTAGCGCGTGAATTGTCTAAAAGAGACACGGGGAAAACCTTATACATTCTCGATGAGCCAACAACAGGCCTACACTTCCATGATATCCAGCAACTGTTAACGGTACTGCATAGATTACGTGATCACGGTAATACGGTTGTCGTGATTGAGCATAACCTAGACGTCGTCAAAACAGCGGACTGGATCCTAGATCTTGGCCCTGAAGGTGGTCAAGGAGGCGGTGAAATTGTTGCAGAAGGTACACCTGAAGATGTGGCATTAGTCGAAGGTTCGCACACTGCTCGCTTCCTTAAGCCTATGTTAAATTTGAAGTAGGTGTAAAATAGCTCCCTGCGAGCAGATAGAAAAATGTTAAAGTAACAGAGCTTGTTTCAGAAGGAACAAGCTCTGTTTTTATAAGGTTAGGGATTTATGGCAACAATACATACTAGCGGTACCCAG
This sequence comes from Vibrio sp. QJM3NY_15, assembly GCF_057785995.1. Lineage (NCBI taxonomy): Bacteria > Pseudomonadati > Pseudomonadota > Gammaproteobacteria > Vibrionales > Vibrionaceae > Vibrio > Vibrio sp. QJM3NY_15. The sequence continues at coordinate 327,863 of NZ_CM173517.1, read as the reverse complement.
CTAGAAAATCAGAGAGCTCAGCTTCCGCTTAACAAGGCATTCCTTGCCTCTTTAGCTGTTGTATTCTTATTAGCCATGCATTTTTTTATGCCCAACCCTGGAGGCTCAGGCCTCGCTTTATCCTTTAATCCGACCACTTGGTTAGCTCTTAGTTTTACGTTGGCGATTGGCTTCTACCAGCTTGCCACTAACCGAGCACTCAAATATTCAAAGTTAACCGTTGGCTTGCTGATAAGCTGCGTAATACTGACGCTACCCATTCTTTACAGCAACGCCTCTCCTCAAGCCGCATCAGGCCGACTACTAGGATTGTGGGCGGGCTTCGCCTTATTCGTGGTGCTTCAGCAATTTAAATTCAGTAACAAACACAAACAACGTATGTTGTGGTTCATTGTTCTTGCCGTCGTTCTACAAGCACTTTTTGGCTATGTGCAATATTTCTTATTGGAACCTGGCAACCTATTTGGTTACAACACTGCGGCCAATAGACCTTATGGGATATTCCAACAACCGAATGTCATGGCAAGCTTTCTTGCTACAGGTTTTGTGCTTTCAGCGTATCTTTTAGCAAGACAGCCAGCTAAATATAATCACAAAATTAGCGAGTCGTTCTTACTATACCTAACACCAACCTTAACCGTACCTTTGCTGATCATCATCGCATCACGTACCGGATGGTTGGCTGCCGTAATCGGGTTTGTCTGCATTCTGCCTTATCTATACAAGTTCTCTACTAAGAAACGCTTCTACGGATGGTGCGCATCAGTGGTAGTCGGTATCGTCGTCGCTTTTTCGGTGATCAGCCTCAGCGCAACTGATAGTTTCGCCAGTAAAAAAGCAAACTTAGAAAGTCCACGAGCCTATACCTTCCCACAAGCGCTCGATATGATGATCGAAAAGCCATTTACCGGTTATGGCTACGGAAAATTCGAATCCGAATACACGCTATACACGGCTCGCCAACATCAACTTAACTCAAATTATCATCCCGGCCTTCCCTCAATGGATCACCCACATAATGAGTTTCTGTTTTGGGGAGTAGAAGGTGGAATTGTACCAATTATCGGTATCTTGATTGCTGCGGTATTGGTGATGTCACGCATAGCTAACTCAGCGAAAGGAACACGTCTAGCACTACTTGCGCTGTTCATACCGATACTCTTACATTCTCAGCTTGAGTATCCTTTTTACCACTCGGCGATTCACTGGATAACCTTTATCATTTTGATTTACTGGGTCGATCAACGGACTTCTCGCCACTATCAGCAGCCGTTTAGTATCGTCAGTAAAACCATATTCAGAGTGTCGAGCTTAGTCGTTCCTATCTTGGTGAGTTTTTACATGCTTAGTGCCTTACATACCAATTATGTACTCACTAAATTTGAACTGTCTAAGCCGAAAAACCCGGACATTCTTAAGCAGGTAACGAACCCCGTAGTATGGAAAGATCGCTATGATTGGGACGTGTACAGTACCTATCTAAATATTGGCCTCTACAAAGCCGATCCTAGCCTGATCCAGCCTTATATAGATTGGTCGCTAGAGATCATAAAGAGTAAACCAAGGCCTGCTTTCTACAGTAACCTGATTCTCGCGTATCAAGGGTTGGGCGATCACAGCAAAGCAGAACAAATTCGTAGTGAAGCGAGCTTCTTGTTCCCAAATCGAGACTTTTCAAAGGTTCAGTATAAGAAGATATCAGAAGCAGAAAACAACATTTCTTCAGCTAAATGATGCCAAGGGATCTAGAATCATTTTGCTGTAATGACGTTTAGCCTAGACACAAAAAAGCGCACGATCTCTCGTGCGCTTTTCTTTTGAACTTCAGTTTATAGCTACTATTTTAGAACGTCTTGTAACGCTTTTAAGCACAAAGCGACATTCTCTTTTCGAGCGCCATAACCCATTAAACCAATACGCCAAGCCTTTCCAGCTAAAGAGCCAAGGCCAGCACCTATTTCAAGGTTATATTCTTCTAGAAGTTGTGTTCTGATTTTGGCTTCATCAATTCCTTCAGGGAAGTAAAGCGCATTCAATTGAGGTAGGCGACTCTCTTCATCAACCACAAATTTTAATCCTAAAGCTTCTACGCCAGCTTTAAGTTCTTGGTGCATCGCATAGTGACGTGACCAAGCATTGTCTAGGCCTTCATTTTTCAATAGAACCAACGACTCATGCAGAGCATAGAGGCTATTGACGGGTGCAGTATGGTGGTAACTACGCTTACCTTCTCCACTCCAATAACCCAATACCAAGCTCTGATCTAGGAACCAGCTTTGTACCGGTGTTTTGCGCGCCTTCATCTTCTCAACCGCACGTTGAGAGAAAGTCACTGGAGACAGTCCAGGAACGCAAGATAGACACTTTTGACTGCCTGAATAAACCGCATCGAGTTGCCATTCATCAACCAACAATGGCACACCACCTAATGATGTCACCGCATCCACAATCGATAATGCATCAAATTGACTAGCGACTGCGGAAATCGCTTGAGCATCCGATAACGCGCCAGTAGACGTTTCTGCATGCACAAATGCGACAGCAACAGCATCTGGGTTTTCTGCCAATGCCTTTTCTACCTTTTCCACAGAGACGGGTTTGCCCCACTCATCATCAACAAGGATCGCTTCACCACCACAACGCACAACATTCTCTCGCATACGTTCACCGAAAACACCGTTGCGACAAACAATCACCTTCTCGCCAGGCTCAATCAAGTTAACAAAACACGTTTCCATACCCGCACTGCCTGGAGCAGAAACGGCAATCGTAAACTCATTCTCTGTTTGGAATGCATACTTAAGAAGTTGTTTCAATTCATCCATCATCGCGATAAACAACGGATCGAGGTGACCAATGGTTGGGCGGCTCAAGGCCTGTAGAACTTGAGGCGAAATGTCTGAGGGCCCCGGTCCCATTAACGTTCGGTGCGGCGGATAAAAGCTATCAATAGCAGTAGTGAGTGTTAAATTAGACATGTACATCCCTTACGTTAATGTTGTGAACAATCCACCCTAAAGCAAATTGATTACCTCAGCAATTAGCCATAAGTATTGAGGTCACACCAGTGTCACATAATTGTTAAAATTATTTTTTAAATATCTCCAGTTACGGATTGACATTGTTACCGCAAACACGTTCAATGAAATGGCTATCTAGCAGAAGAGGAGCGCTGCCCAGGCAGATGTTTTGTGGAACCGCATTTCCAATACAAAACATTAAGGGGGAGCAGTGCCGAGATAATAAAAGGATGCAGGACCTTTATTATCGGTTGAGCGGGCTGAATCCCGGCAACTGTCGCCATTTCTATATGGTGAGGAGCTTCTGAGGTTACTATTCTAATAATTCCTCTCTTTTTGCTCTAAATACTCTCTTCGAAAAACATCGGACGTTGGATTACCCAACCGTAATTTTATTTTAGGAAGTCGTGGGAGATATATCGTGAGTGCATCTAATGTAGCTGGTTCTTTTAATGTCGCTAAGTTTGGTGGAACAAGTGTTGCCAACTTTGAAGCAATGAGCCGTTGTGCTGCCATTATTGAAAATAACTCGAATACGAAACTGGTCGTGAGCAGCGCGTGCTCAGGCGTCACTAACCTGCTTGTTGAACTCGCGAATGGTGTTCAAGATAAAACTCGTCGCCAAGAATCAGTCACACAGTTAACCGACATTCATAATACGATTCTTGCTCAGTTAGCCGATCCGAGCTGTGTCGAGAAAGAGGTTCATAACATTCTCGATGATATTGTGAGTGCAGCCGAAGCAGCATCATTCCAAGTAAGCACAAAGCTGACTGATCACCTTGTCGCCTGTGGTGAACTGATGTCGACACATATCCTCACTCAAATCATTCGCGAACGTGGTACACCAGCGGTTCGTTTTGATATCAGAGAAGTGATGCGCACCAATGATGATTTCGGTAAAGCAGAACCACAACTGGAAGATATTGCAGCCCTTGCACAGCAGAAACTGATTCCACTTTGCGAAGAACAAGTTGTCGTTACCCAAGGTTTTATCGGTGCCGACAGCGAAGGTAACACCACAACGTTAGGTCGTGGCGGCAGTGATTATTCAGCTGCACTGATTGCGGAGTCGGTACAAGCGATTGGCTTAGAAATTTGGACTGATGTTCCAGGTATCTACACCACAGATCCACGCATCGCATCGAAAGCATCTCCTATCCCAGAGATCAGCTTCAGTGAAGCATCTGAGATGGCAAATTTTGGCGCGAAGATATTACACCCTTCGACTCTAGTCCCGGCACTACGCCATCAAATCCCGGTTTTTGTCGGCTCATCAAAAGCGCCAGAGCTCGGTGGAACATGGATTCGTCAACAAGTTGAAAGCTCTCCTCTGTTCAGAGCGCTTGCCCTACGCTGCAATCAAACCATGGTTACGCTACGCAGCGCTAACATGTTCCATGCCTATGGCTTTTTGGCGAAGGTGTTCGAGATCCTTGCTAAACATAAGATCTCGGTCGATCTTATCACTACCTCAGAGATCAGTGTTTCACTGACACTCGATCAAACCGATACATCTGGTGGTGCCCCTGAGTTACCAGAAGCCGCTCGCCTTGAGCTTGAAGAACTGTGTTCCGTGGATATTGAACACGACCTATGCCTTGTTGCTCTTATTGGTAACAACATGAGCGAAAGCAAAGGCTATGCAAAGCAGGTATTCGGCACTCTAGAAGATTTCAACCTACGTATGATTTGTTACGGAGCAAGCCCACACAACCTATGCTTCTTGCTAGATGAATCTGTGTCTAAGTTGGCGATTCAAAAACTTCATCAAGAGTTATTTGAATAGATAGTCCGTTTATCATCGACAGATAAATAACTAAATTACAGATACAAAAAGGGTTGCTATTAAGCAACCCTTTCTCTTTTTTACGTTACGAATCAAAGTTCGTCATAGATTCAAACTAGTTAATGTTTGGACCTAACCACTTCTCAGCTTCCAACATATCCCAACCTTTACGGTCGGCATAGCTATCCACTTGATCCTGTTGAATCTGTGCAATTGCAAAATATCTAGCATCAGGATGTGAGAAATACATACCAGACACTGAAGCACCAGGCCACATTGCGTAGCTCGTGGTTAGTGACATGTCGATCGCTTTTTCAACGTCCATCAACTCCCACAACGTACCTTTTTCGGTATGTTCTGGGCAAGCAGGGTAACCCGGAGCTGGACGAATACCTTGGTACTTCTCGCGAATCAAATCGTCATTAGACAAATCCTCATCCGGCGAGTAGCCCCAAATGTCCTTTCTCACTTCTTTATGCAAGTATTCAGCGAACGCTTCAGCCAATCGGTCAGCAACCGCCTGGATCATAATTGCGTTGTAGTCATCACCGTTGGCTTTGTACTCATCAGCAAGCTCTCGCTCACCTATACCACCAGTCACCGCAAAGCCACCAATCCAGTCCGCTTTACCACTATCTTTCGGAGCAATATAATCAGACAAACAGTAGTTAAAACCTTTTGGCTTCTCGGTTTGTTGACGAAGGTTGTGCAAAACCTTTAACACTTCAGTACGAGATTCATCGGTATACACTTCGATATCATCGCCAACGCTGTTGGCAGGGAACATCGCACACATCCCACGAGCTTCAAGTAACTTCTCTTTCTGTACTCGATCCAATAAATCATTCGCATCTTTGAATAAGCGTTTCGCTTCCTCGCCCACTTCTTCATGAGCAAGAATTGCAGGGTACTTTCCGACTAGCGACCATGTCATAAAGAATGGAGTCCAGTCGATGTACTGACGTAAAGTCGCAACATCAAAATCATTGAAGATGTGCACTCCAGGCTTAGCGGGGGCCGGCGGCGTATAAGCTCTCCAATCAATCGCCACTTTATTAGCTCGAGCGCGCTCAAGCGTAACAGGCTTGGTACGTGGTTTCTTACGATTGTGCTGATCTCGCACACGGTCGTAATCAATATCCAACTTCTCGACAAATGCAGGCTTCAATTCGTTAGATAGCAATGAGGTACATACACCCACCGCACGTGAAGCATTGTTTACGTAGACCACAGGCTCAGAGTAGTTCTGTTCAATCTTAACGGCTGTATGCGCTTTGGATGTGGTTGCTCCACCGATCAGAAGAGGCAGTTTGAAGCCTTGTCTCTCCATCTCTTTAGCCACATGAACCATCTCATCCAATGAAGGAGTGATTAAACCCGAAAGGCCAATGATATCGACGTTCTCTTCTTTAGCGACCTTAAGGATTTTTTCGCATGAAACCATCACGCCTAAATCGATAATTTCGTAGTTGTTACACTGCAAGACAACGCCCACAATGTTTTTACCGATATCGTGAACATCACCTTTTACGGTCGCAAGTAAGATTTTTCCGTTAGTCGCACCAACATCTTTGGTTGCATTAATAAATGGTTCTAGATGGGCTACTGCTTGCTTCATAACACGTGCAGATTTCACCACTTGAGGAAGGAACATCTTACCTTCACCAAAGAGGTCACCAACCACGTTCATGCCATCCATTAATGGGCCTTCAATCACCTCGATAGGGCGGGAGGCATTAACACGAGCTTCTTCGGTATCTTCAATAATAAAGTCGGTAATACCTTTCACTAAAGAGTGTTCTAAGCGCTTTTCTACTGGCCAGGTACGCCACTCTAAAGCAGATTTATCTTCAACTTTCCCCACTGCACGTTCTAGATATTCAGTCGCGATGTCTAGCAAGCGCTCAGTGGAGTCATCTCGGCGGTTTAGAACCACATCTTCAACGGCTTCACGCAAATCCTCAGGCACATTATCGTAAATCTCTAATTGCCCAGCATTTACGATACCCATATCCATACCGTTTTTAAAACAGTGATATAGGAATACTGCGTGGATAGCCTCACGAACGTAGTTATTACCTCGGAATGAGAATGAAACATTAGATACACCACCAGAGATCATTGCATGAGGTAAGTCTCGTTTGATGTCTCCTACCGCTTCAATGAAATCGACCGCATAGTTATTATGCTCATCAATACCCGTTGCCACAGCAAAAATATTCGGGTCAAAAATAATATCTTCAGGTGGGAAACCCACTTCATCAACCAGAATATTGTAGGCATTAGTACAAATCTCAACCTTACGCTCTCGAGTATCAGCTTGGCCAACTTCATCGAACGCCATCACGATAACCGCTGCACCATATCGGCGAACCAGTTTCGCTTGTTCGACAAACTTATCTTTCCCTTCCTTCAATGAGATAGAGTTGACGATGCCTTTACCCTGAATACATTTCAGACCCGCTTCAATAACTTCCCATTTTGAAGAGTCGACCATGACTGGTACTTTCGAGATCTCAGGCTCAGATGCACATAGATTTAGGAATTTAACCATACACGCTTCAGCGTCTAGCATCCCTTCATCCATGTTGATATCGATAATTTGAGCGCCGTTCTCAACTTGCTCTCGAGCCACACTCAAAGCTTCATCATATAGCTCTTCTTTAATAAGGCGCTTAAAGCGAGCAGAGCCCGTAACGTTGGTTCGCTCACCCACGTTAACAAACAGAGATTCCTTGGATATCGTCAATGGCTCTAAACCAGAGAGACGACAAGAGACGGGTAAATCTGGTAATTGGCGCGGCGTTACACTTTCAACAGCTTTTGCCATTTGGCGTATATGTTCTGGCGTCGTACCACAACAACCACCAATCAAGTTCAAGAAGCCACTTTCAGCCCATTCCTTGACGTGTTCAGCCATATCTTCTGGAGACAGGTCATACTCACCAAATGCGTTAGGTAAACCCGCGTTAGGGTGTGCAGAAACATGACACTCGGAGATACGAGACATCTCACCGACATATTCGCGCAATTCATCTGGGCCTAATGCACAATTCAAACCGAACGAGATTGGTTTTACATGACGAAGGGCGTTGTAGAATGCTTCCGTCGTTTGTCCGGAAAGCGTTCGACCAGATGCATCGGTGATAGTACCGGAGATCATAACTGGTAAAGTGATACCCATTTCTTCAAAGACTGATTCAACGGCAAAAGAGCATGCCTTCGCGTTAAGTGTATCGAAGATAGTCTCGATAAGAATAAGGTCTGACCCACCTTTGATAAGAGCACGAGTCGACTCAGAATAAGCCACTACAAGTTCATCAAAGCTCACATTACGATAGCCCGGGTCATTAACATCTGGGGAGAGAGAACAAGTTCGGTTAGTTGGACCTAAAACACCCGCCACGAAACGAGGTTTCTCTGGCGTCTTCGCTGTCCATTCATCTGCCGCTTCTCGAGCCAGTTTAGCAGCAGCATAGTTAATTTCTTCGCTAAGACTTTCCATATCATAGTCGGCCATAGCAATGGTTGTTGCATTAAAGGTATTGGTTTCGAGGATATCTGCACCTGCTTCCAAATACTCCGTGTGGATACCTTTGATAAGCTTAGGTTGTGTAAGTACCAAAAGGTCATTGTTACCTTTTAAGTCACTATGCCAATCAGCAAAGCGCTCACCACGATAGTCCTGCTCTTCCAATTTATAATCCTGAATCATGGTACCCATGCCACCATCAATCAGTAAAATTCGTTGCTTTAACAGAGCCTCAATCTTTTGCCTTACATTACTTCCCACGGTACAGCCTCATTCCTTTAATTATCCCTCCATCCTATCACACATTAAAAAGGAGTCTAGACGTCTAAAAAAGGAAATTGATTACTAAGCTATGACAAAAAGTGTTTGCTATTTAAGCATGAGACAACGAAAATTAATTTTCATACTTTGTTACATATTGGAATCCCAATGTCGGTCTATTACACCTTATGCTTCTTGTCCGCTGCAGCCATGCTTATTGCTTTCGTGAATACCAAAATTGGTAAAATGCAGACAACCATCGCCATTACAGCTGGCTCAATGATGTTATCTCTATTGATTATCATTGCAGGACAAAACAATTGGTTCCAATTGGCAGACATCGCCTCAGAGACAGTTGCCAGCATCAACTTTGAAGACTTCCTCCTGAAAGGAATATTAGGTTTCTTACTCTTCGCGGGCGGCTTGGGGATTAAACTACCAAACTTAAAAGATCAGAAGTGGGAAATAACTGTATTAGCATTAGGTGCAACACTGTTTTCAACCTTCTTTATTGGATTTGTGCTCTATGGGTTTTGTCAATTTATCGGTATTCAATTTGACCTGATTTATTGCTTACTGTTTGGGTCTCTTATATCTCCAACCGATCCAATTGCCGTATTAGCCATAGTAAAGAAACTCGATGCTCCCAGACGAATCTCTACTCAAATCGAGGGAGAATCTCTATTCAACGACGGTTTTGGCCTAGTCATCTTCGTAACACTCTTTACCATTGCATTCGGAACAGAGGCTCCGACAGTTGGTAGTGTGACAATGTTATTTGTCCAAGAGGCGATTGGCGGCATCGTTTACGGTTTTGTTTTAGGTCTGGTATTCCACTACCTAATCAGCAATACCGATGATCACTCAATGGAGTTGCTATTAACTATAGGCATCCCAACTGCTGGTTATGCATTTGCTGAAGTTCTACATGTATCAGGACCATTAGCGATGGTGGTATCAGGTATCATGATTGGTAACTGGACTCGCTTTATTGGATTCTCGAAAGAGAGTGAGGATCACCTAGATCACTTTTGGGAGTTAATCGATGAGTTCTTAAACGGCGTATTGTTCTTATTGATCGGTATGTCGATGCTGTTATTCAAATTCCACCAAGAAGACTGGATTTTAATGGCATTCGCAGTCCCTCTAGTACTAAGTGCACGCTACCTAAGTGTTTTCTTGTCTTATATTGGATTTAAACGTTTTAGAACTTACAACCCTTGGTCAATCAAGATCCTGACCTGGGGCGGTTTGCGTGGTGGTCTAGCTCTAGCAATGGCACTTTCAATCCCTTCAGGCATTTGGGTTATTGAAGACAAGTCAATTGATGTTAAAGAGATTATCCTTGTCATGACATACGCTGTTGTTGTGTTCTCAATATTAGTTCAAGGTTCGACAATTACTCCTATGATAGAGAAAGCGAAACAAGCTGAGAAAGAATTGGATTAACACCGAAAAATATAATCGAAGGTCGCTTAGTATAAGCGGCCTTTTTTGTACCTGTGTCCATCGGTAAGCACGTCTCTCTATCCTACAAGTTGCCCCCTTTATATTTAAGCGTCATGACTGTTTATGCAATCACGACTCTTTGTTGTACCTAATGCTCCCAAACTAGCCAACAAGCAACCACCAGTTTGAGTACATTCGAGTAAAGATACATGGCCCTCTTTTCAAGTGAAGCATTGAAAGCATAATAAAGTGTAGAAAGAGAACCACGATCGAAGAGGAATTGTAATTAGAGTTAAAGCTTCGCACACCAATGTTCTAGAACCGAAACTTATCTATAAAACATCTGATGCAGTAGCAAGAAGGGTCTAGTATTTCTACCGGGACGTGCAGTCTAGATCCTTAAATATGCCAGAGGAGGACTGAGTCGGCACTCCGGAGATTCAACCAGACTGGCAAGTTAGGAGGACGCCTAGTTCTCCCAACATTGCTTCGAAGAAGCAACAGACGTAAAAAAGCCATAGCATTTCTGCTGAGGCTTTGTATGTGGCAGGAGTAGAAGTTTAGACTCCCAACACGCGCTATTTTGGTAAGCCGGAGAATCCGCTGCTTTGCTAATGGCGTAATTAGATTCAGAAAGTAAAAAGGCTCTAGCATTTCTGCTAGAGCCTTAAATATGGCAGGGGTGGAGAGATTCGAACTCCCAACACGCGGATTTGGAATCCGCTGCTCTGCCAATTGGAGCTACACCCCTAAAACTTTATCTTATTTCAGATTCGAAAAAACCTCGCACTAGGCGAGGTTATCGAATAAGTGGCGGAGTGGACGGGACTCGAACCCGCGACCCCCGGCGTGACAGGCCGGTATTCTAACCAACTGAACTACCACTCCGCAGTGGTCAACTCACTAAGTGAGCGTCCATATCTCCAGGTCGGTCAACCTAAAGATTTAATTTAAAGCCTGGCGATGTCCTACTCTCACATGGGGAAACCCCACACTACCATCGGCGCTATTGTGTTTCACTTCTGAGTTCGGCATGGAATCAGGTGGGTCCACAATGCTATGGTCGCCAAGCAAATTTTAAAATTCGGAAAACTGATTTAAAAGTCTCTCTTCAAACTCATTCAAGGTCTGGTCTTTCTATTGAGTCCACAAAACCCCTTGGGTGTTGTATGGTTAAGCCTCACGGGCAATTAGTACAGGTTAGCTCAATGCCTCGCAGCACTTACACACCCTGCCTATCAACGTCGTAGTCTACGACAACCCTTTAGGACGCTTATAGCGCCAGGGAAAACTCATCTCAAGGCTCGCTTCCCGCTTAGATGCTTTCAGCGGTTATCGATTCCGAACTTAGCTACCGGGCAATGCCATTGGCATGACAACCCGAACACCAGAGGTTCGTCCACTCCGGTCCTCTCGTACTAGGAGCAGCCCCTTTCAATTTTCCAACGCCCACGGCAGATAGGGACCGAACTGTCTCACGACGTTCTAAACCCAGCTCGCGTACCACTTTAAATGGCGAACAGCCATACCCTTGGGACCGACTTCAGCCCCAGGATGTGATGAGCCGACATCGAGGTGCCAAACACCGCCGTCGATATGAACTCTTGGGCGGTATCAGCCTGTTATCCCCGGAGTACCTTTTATCCGTTGAGCGATGGCCCTTCCATTCAGAACCACCGGATCACTATGACCTGCTTTCGCACCTGCTCGAATTGTCATTCTCGCAGTCAAGCGGGCTTATGCCATTGCACTAACCACACGATGTCCAACCGTGTTTAGCCCACCTTCGTGCTCCTCCGTTACTCTTTGGGAGGAGACCGCCCCAGTCAAACTACCCACCAGGCACTGTCCGTAATCCCGATTCAGGGACCGACGTTAGAACATCAAAACTACAAGGGTGGTATTTCAAGGACGACTCCACCACATCTAGCGACGCGGTTTCATAGTCTCCCACCTATCCTACACATGTAGGTTCAATGTTCAGTGCCAAGCTGTAGTAAAGGTTCACGGGGTCTTTCCGTCTAGCCGCGGGTACACTGCATCTTCACAGCGATTTCAATTTCACTGAGTCTCGGGTGGAGACAGCGTGGCCATCATTACGCCATTCGTGCAGGTCGGAACTTACCCGACAAGGAATTTCGCTACCTTAGGACCGTTATAGTTACGGCCGCCGTTTACCGGGGCTTCGATCAAGAGCTTCGACCGAAGTCTAACCCCATCAATTAACCTTCCGGCACCGGGCAGGCGTCACACCGTATACGTCATCTTACGATTTTGCACAGTGCTGTGTTTTTAATAAACAGTTGCAGCCACCTGGTATCTGCGACTCTCGTCTGCTCCATCCGCAAGGGACTTCACTGATAAGAGCGTACCTTCTCCCGAAGTTACGGTACCATTTTGCCTAGTTCCTTCACCCGAGTTCTCTCAAGCGCCTTGGTATTCTCTACCCGACCACCTGTGTCGGTTTGGGGTACGATTCCTTACAATCTGAAGCTTAGAGGCTTTTCCTGGAAGCATGGCATCAATGACTTCACTACCGTAGTAGCTCGACATCGTATCTCAGCGTTAAGAAAGTCCGGATTTACCTAAACTTTCCGCCTACATACTTGAACCTGGACAACCGTCGCCAGGCCCACCTAGCCTTCTCCGTCCCCCCATCGCAATTGTAAGAAGTACGGGAATATTAACCCGTTTCCCATCGACTACGCCTTTCGGCCTCGCCTTAGGAGTCGACTTACCCTGCCCCGATTAACGTTGGACAGGAACCCTTGGTCTTCCGGCGAGGGAGTTTTTCACTCCCTTTATCGTTACTCATGTCAGCATTCGCACTTCTGATACCTCCAGCAGCCCTTACAGACCACCTTCAACGGCTTACAGAACGCTCCCCTACCCCACATACCCTAAGGTACGTAGCCGCAGCTTCGGTGTATAGCTTAGCCCCGTTACATCTTCCGCGCAGGCCGACTCGACCAGTGAGCTATTACGCTTTCTTTAAATGATGGCTGCTTCTAAGCCAACATCCTGGCTGTCTGAGCCTTCCCACATCGTTTCCCACTTAGCTATACTTTGGGACCTTAGCTGGCGGTCTGGGTTGTTTCCCTCTCCACGACGGACGTTAGCACCCGCCGTGTGTCTCCCGGATAGTACTTACTGGTATTCGGAGTTTGCAAAGGGTTGGTAAGTCGGGATGACCCCCTAGCCTTAACAGTGCTCTACCCCCAGTAGTATTCGTCCGAGGCGCTACCTAAATAGCTTTCGGGGAGAACCAGCTATCTCCAGGTTTGATTGGCCTTTCACCCCTAGCCACAAGTCATCCGCTAATTTTTCAACATTAGTCGGTTCGGTCCTCCAGTTGATGTTACTCAACCTTCAACCTGCCCATGGCTAGATCACCTGGTTTCGGGTCTAATCCTAGCAACTGTACGCCCAGTTAAGACTCGGTTTCCCTACGGCTCCCCTAAACGGTTAACCTTGCTACTAAAATTAAGTCGCTGACCCATTATACAAAAGGTACGCAGTCACACCACGAAGGTGCTCCTACTGCTTGTACGTACACGGTTTCAGGTTCTATTTCACTCCCCTCACAGGGGTTCTTTTCGCCTTTCCCTCACGGTACTGGTTCACTATCGGTCAGTCAGTAGTATTTAGCCTTGGAGGATGGTCCCCCCATATTCAGACAGGATATCACGTGTCCCGCCCTACTCGATTTCACTGATTATGATGTGTCGGTTACGGGGCTATCACCCTTTATTGCGAGACTTTCCAGACTCTTCACCTGCATCATTAAAAGCTTAAGGGCTAATCCAATTTCGCTCGCCGCTACTTTCGGAATCTCGGTTGATTTCTCTTCCTCGGGGTACTTAGATGTTTCAGTTCCCCCGGTTTGCCTCCTGTTGCTATGTATTCACAACAGGATACGTGCTTATGCACGTGGGTTTCCCCATTCAGAAATCCCAGACTCAAAAGGTTATTACTACCTAATCTGGGCTTATCGCAAGTTATTACGTCTTTCATCGCCTCTGACTGCCAAGGCATCCACCGTGTACGCTTAGTCACTTAACCATACAACCCGAAAGGGTCTTAGTGTATGGCAACTAACCAAGGTTTTTGGTTGTCATCAAGAAGGGTTAATTCTTGATAACTGTTTGCCGGACTCAATTGTGAATCAAACTAAGTTTGATTCGAACACAAGACACTTGAATGTGTTTGTTGTGTTTATCTAATGAAAGATAAACATTGAGAACTTTTAAATTTGATTGAATTACTCGTAAGTAAATCAATCAGTCAGCTTTCCAAATTGTTAAAGAGCTTGATTTCTTTCGAAACCATTTTTAAAGATTTTTAAGGAAAAACCCTTAAAGATGGTGGAGCTATGCGGGATCGAACCGCAGACCTCCTGCGTGCAAGGCAGGCGCTCTCCCAGCTGAGCTATAGCCCCATCTAGGTATCTAGTCGATATTGGTGGGTCTGAGTGGACTCGAACCACCGACCTCCCGCTTATCAGGCGAGCGCTCTAACCAGCTGAGCTACAGACCCAATATCGTCTCTTTTACTTTCTAAACCTAATCAATCTGTGTGGACACTCATCGTGGTATCTTCGTATAAGGAGGTGATCCAGCCCCAGGTTCCCCTAGGGCTACCTTGTTACGACTTCACCCCAGTCATGAACCACAAAGTGGTGAGCGTCCTCCCCGAAAGGTTAAACTACCCACTTCTTTTGCAGCCCACTCCCATGGTGTGACGGGCGGTGTGTACAAGGCCCGGGAACGTATTCACCGTGACATTCTGATTCACGATTACTAGCGATTCCGACTTCATGGAGTCGAGTTGCAGACTCCAATCCGGACTACGACGCACTTTTTGGGATTCGCTCACTATCGCTAGCTTGCTGCCCTCTGTATGCGCCATTGTAGCACGTGTGTAGCCCTACTCGTAAGGGCCATGATGACTTGACGTCGTCCCCACCTTCCTCCGGTTTATCACCGGCAGTCTCCCTGGAGTTCCCGACATTACTCGCTGGCAAACAAGGATAAGGGTTGCGCTCGTTGCGGGACTTAACCCAACATTTCACAACACGAGCTGACGACAGCCATGCAGCACCTGTCTCAGAGCTCCCGAAGGCACACCTGCGTCTCCGCTGGCTTCTCTGGATGTCAAGAGTAGGTAAGGTTCTTCGCGTTGCATCGAATTAAACCACATGCTCCACCGCTTGTGCGGGCCCCCGTCAATTCATTTGAGTTTTAATCTTGCGACCGTACTCCCCAGGCGGTCTACTTAACGCGTTAGCTCCGAAAGCCACGGCTCAAGGCCACAACCTCCAAGTAGACATCGTTTACGGCGTGGACTACCAGGGTATCTAATCCTGTTTGCTCCCCACGCTTTCGCATCTGAGTGTCAGTGTCTGTCCAGGGGGCCGCCTTCGCCACTGGTATTCCTTCAGATCTCTACGCATTTCACCGCTACACCTGAAATTCTACCCCCCTCTACAGCACTCTAGTTCACCAGTTTCAAATGCAGTTCCGAGGTTGAGCCCCGGGCTTTCACATCTGACTTAATGAACCACCTGCATGCGCTTTACGCCCAGTAATTCCGATTAACGCTCGCACCCTCCGTATTACCGCGGCTGCTGGCACGGAGTTAGCCGGTGCTTCTTCTGTTGCTAACGTCAAGATGCGCAGCTATTAACTACACACCCTTCCTCACAACTGAAAGTACTTTACAACCCGAAGGCCTTCTTCATACACGCGGCATGGCTGCATCAGGCTTTCGCCCATTGTGCAATATTCCCCACTGCTGCCTCCCGTAGGAGTCTGGACCGTGTCTCAGTTCCAGTGTGGCTGATCATCCTCTCAGACCAGCTAGGGATCGTCGCCTTGGTGAGCCATTACCTCACCAACTAGCTAATCCCACCTAGGCATATCTTGACGCGAGAGGCCCGAAGGTCCCCCTCTTTGGCCCGTAGGCATTATGCGGTATTAGCCATCGTTTCCAATGGTTATCCCCCACATCAAGGCAATTTCCTAGGCATTACTCACCCGTCCGCCGCTCGACGCCCATTAAATCCTCCGAAGAATCAATAATGTCGTTTCCGCTCGACTTGCATGTGTTAGGCCTGCCGCCAGCGTTCAATCTGAGCCATGATCAAACTCTTCAATTTAAGATTTTGTGACTCAACGAATACTGACTTCAAAACTATTCTTTATAAATAAAGAGTGTAATTTTAAAGCTATTACCATTCCAACAGAATGGTAATGAATTGACTGTGCCGAATAACTACAAGTAGTTAAACGTATTGGTCACTCAGTTCATTGAAATCATTTTGTTACCGAAGTAACTGTCATTACCTAAGTAATAACGTTTTGATATTCATCAACGAGTGCCCACACAGATTGATAGGTTTAAATTGTTAAAGAGCTTTGCTTTCAGTGCCTTAGCACGTAAGCAGGACGCGTATAATACGCTTTCCACTTTGAAAGTCAACATAAAACACTAAGAAAACTTAGAACTCTATGGTGACTTGTCTATTAAATAGACAAAGTCGAAATTAAAGCCTGGCGATGTCCTACTCTCACATGGGGAAACCCCACACTACCATCGGCGCTATTGTGTTTCACTTCTGAGTTCGGCATGGAATCAGGTGGGTCCACAATGCTATGGTCGCCAAGCAAATTTTAAAATTCGGAAAACTGATTTAAAAGTTATATCTCTTCAAACTCATTCAAGCGTTTGGTATTTCTATTGAGTCCACAAAACCCCTTGGGTGTTGTATGGTTAAGCCTCACGGGCAATTAGTACAGGTTAGCTCAATGCCTCGCAGCACTTACACACCCTGCCTATCAACGTCGTAGTCTACGACAACCCTTTAGGACGCTTATAGCGCCAGGGAAAACTCATCTCAAGGCTCGCTTCCCGCTTAGATGCTTTCAGCGGTTATCGATTCCGAACTTAGCTACCGGGCAATGCCATTGGCATGACAACCCGAACACCAGAGGTTCGTCCACTCCGGTCCTCTCGTACTAGGAGCAGCCCCTTTCAATTTTCCAACGCCCACGGCAGATAGGGACCGAACTGTCTCACGACGTTCTAAACCCAGCTCGCGTACCACTTTAAATGGCGAACAGCCATACCCTTGGGACCGACTTCAGCCCCAGGATGTGATGAGCCGACATCGAGGTGCCAAACACCGCCGTCGATATGAACTCTTGGGCGGTATCAGCCTGTTATCCCCGGAGTACCTTTTATCCGTTGAGCGATGGCCCTTCCATTCAGAACCACCGGATCACTATGACCTGCTTTCGCACCTGCTCGAATTGTTATTCTCGCAGTCAAGCGGGCTTATGCCATTGCACTAACCACACGATGTCCAACCGTGTTTAGCCCACCTTCGTGCTCCTCCGTTACTCTTTGGGAGGAGACCGCCCCAGTCAAACTACCCACCAGGCACTGTCCGTAATCCCGATTCAGGGACCGACGTTAGAACATCAAAACTACAAGGGTGGTATTTCAAGGACGACTCCACCACATCTAGCGACGCGGTTTCATAGTCTCCCACCTATCCTACACATGTAGGTTCAATGTTCAGTGCCAAGCTGTAGTAAAGGTTCACGGGGTCTTTCCGTCTAGCCGCGGGTACACTGCATCTTCACAGCGATTTCAATTTCACTGAGTCTCGGGTGGAGACAGCGTGGCCATCATTACGCCATTCGTGCAGGTCGGAACTTACCCGACAAGGAATTTCGCTACCTTAGGACCGTTATAGTTACGGCCGCCGTTTACCGGGGCTTCGATCAAGAGCTTCGACCGAAGTCTAACCCCATCAATTAACCTTCCGGCACCGGGCAGGCGTCACACCGTATACGTCATCTTACGATTTTGCACAGTGCTGTGTTTTTAATAAACAGTTGCAGCCACCTGGTATCTGCGACTCTCGTCTGCTCCATCCGCAAGGGACTTCACTGATAAGAGCGTACCTTCTCCCGAAGTTACGGTACCATTTTGCCTAGTTCCTTCACCCGAGTTCTCTCAAGCGCCTTGGTATTCTCTACCCGACCACCTGTGTCGGTTTGGGGTACGATTCCTTACAATCTGAAGCTTAGAGGCTTTTCCTGGAAGCATGGCATCAATGACTTCACTACCGTAGTAGCTCGACATCGTATCTCAGCGTTAATGAAAGTCCGGATTTACCTAAACTTTCCGCCTACGTACTTGAACCTGGACAACCGTCGCCAGGCCCACCTAGCCTTCTCCGTCCCCCCATCGCAATTGTAAGAAGTACGGGAATATTAACCCGTTTCCCATCGACTACGCCTTTCGGCCTCGCCTTAGGAGTCGACTTACCCTGCCCCGATTAACGTTGGACAGGAACCCTTGGTCTTCCGGCGAGGGAGTTTTTCACTCCCTTTATCGTTACTCATGTCAGCATTCGCACTTCTGATACCTCCAGCAGCCCTTACAGACCACCTTCAACGGCTTACAGAACGCTCCCCTACCCCACATACCCTAAGGTACGTAGCCGCAGCTTCGGTGTATAGCTTAGCCCCGTTACATCTTCCGCGCAGGCCGACTCGACCAGTGAGCTATTACGCTTTCTTTAAATGATGGCTGCTTCTAAGCCAACATCCTGGCTGTCTGAGCCTTCCCACATCGTTTCCCACTTAGCTATACTTTGGGACCTTAGCTGGCGGTCTGGGTTGTTTCCCTCTCCACGACGGACGTTAGCACCCGCCGTGTGTCTCCCGGATAGTACTTACTGGTATTCGGAGTTTGCAAAGGGTTGGTAAGTCGGGATGACCCCCTAGCCTTAACAGTGCTCTACCCCCAGTAGTATTCGTCCGAGGCGCTACCTAAATAGCTTTCGGGGAGAACCAGCTATCTCCAGGTTTGATTGGCCTTTCACCCCTAGCCACAAGTCATCCGCTAATTTTTCAACATTAGTCGGTTCGGTCCTCCAGTTGATGTTACTCAACCTTCAACCTGCCCATGGCTAGATCACCTGGTTTCGGGTCTAATCCTAGCAACTGTACGCCCAGTTAAGACTCGGTTTCCCTACGGCTCCCCTAAACGGTTAACCTTGCTACTAAAATTAAGTCGCTGACCCATTATACAAAAGGTACGCAGTCACACCACGAAGGTGCTCCTACTGCTTGTACGTACACGGTTTCAGGTTCTATTTCACTCCCCTCACAGGGGTTCTTTTCGCCTTTCCCTCACGGTACTGGTTCACTATCGGTCAGTCAGTAGTATTTAGCCTTGGAGGATGGTCCCCCCATATTCAGACAGGATATCACGTGTCCCGCCCTACTCGATTTCACTGATTATGATGTGTCGGTTACGGGGCTATCACCCTTTATTGCGAGACTTTCCAGACTCTTCACCTGCATCATTAAAAGCTTAAGGGCTAATCCAATTTCGCTCGCCGCTACTTTCGGAATCTCGGTTGATTTCTCTTCCTCGGGGTACTTAGATGTTTCAGTTCCCCCGGTTTGCCTCCTGTTGCTATGTATTCACAACAGGATACGTGCTTATGCACGTGGGTTTCCCCATTCAGAAATCCCAGACTCAAAAGGTTATTACTACCTAATCTGGGCTTATCGCAAGTTATTACGTCTTTCATCGCCTCTGACTGCCAAGGCATCCACCGTGTACGCTTAGTCACTTAACCATACAACCCGAAAGGGTCTTAGCGTATGGCAACTAACCAAGGTTTTTGGTTGTCATCAAGAAGGGTTAATTCTTGATAACTGTTTGCCGGACTCAATTGTGAATCAAACTAACGTTTGATTCGAATACAAGACACTTGAATGTGTTTGTTGTGTTTATCAATAAAGATAAACATTGAGAACTTTTAAATTTGATTGAATTACTCGTAAGTAAATCAATCAGTCAGCTTTCCAAATTGTTAAAGAGCATAAAGCAAAAAGCTTTAATCAATAACTTACGTTATTAATTAAAGCTCTGGCTTTAACTAAATCTAAACCATCAATCTGTGTGGACACTCATCGTAAGTATCTTCGTATAAGGAGGTGATCCAGCCCCAGGTTCCCCTAGGGCTACCTTGTTACGACTTCACCCCAGTCATGAACCACAAAGTGGTGAGCGTCCTCCCCGAAAGGTTAAACTACCCACTTCTTTTGCAGCCCACTCCCATGGTGTGACGGGCGGTGTGTACAAGGCCCGGGAACGTATTCACCGTGACATTCTGATTCACGATTACTAGCGATTCCGACTTCATGGAGTCGAGTTGCAGACTCCAATCCGGACTACGACGCACTTTTTGGGATTCGCTCACTATCGCTAGCTTGCTGCCCTCTGTATGCGCCATTGTAGCACGTGTGTAGCCCTACTCGTAAGGGCCATGATGACTTGACGTCGTCCCCACCTTCCTCCGGTTTATCACCGGCAGTCTCCCTGGAGTTCCCGACATTACTCGCTGGCAAACAAGGATAAGGGTTGCGCTCGTTGCGGGACTTAACCCAACATTTCACAACACGAGCTGACGACAGCCATGCAGCACCTGTCTCAGAGCTCCCGAAGGCACACCTGCGTCTCCGCTGGCTTCTCTGGATGTCAAGAGTAGGTAAGGTTCTTCGCGTTGCATCGAATTAAACCACATGCTCCACCGCTTGTGCGGGCCCCCGTCAATTCATTTGAGTTTTAATCTTGCGACCGTACTCCCCAGGCGGTCTACTTAACGCGTTAGCTCCGAAAGCCACGGCTCAAGGCCACAACCTCCAAGTAGACATCGTTTACGGCGTGGACTACCAGGGTATCTAATCCTGTTTGCTCCCCACGCTTTCGCATCTGAGTGTCAGTGTCTGTCCAGGGGGCCGCCTTCGCCACTGGTATTCCTTCAGATCTCTACGCATTTCACCGCTACACCTGAAATTCTACCCCCCTCTACAGCACTCTAGTTCACCAGTTTCAAATGCAGTTCCGAGGTTGAGCCCCGGGCTTTCACATCTGACTTAATGAACCACCTGCATGCGCTTTACGCCCAGTAATTCCGATTAACGCTCGCACCCTCCGTATTACCGCGGCTGCTGGCACGGAGTTAGCCGGTGCTTCTTCTGTTGCTAACGTCAAGATGCGCAGCTATTAACTACACACCCTTCCTCACAACTGAAAGTACTTTACAACCCGAAGGCCTTCTTCATACACGCGGCATGGCTGCATCAGGCTTTCGCCCATTGTGCAATATTCCCCACTGCTGCCTCCCGTAGGAGTCTGGACCGTGTCTCAGTTCCAGTGTGGCTGATCATCCTCTCAGACCAGCTAGGGATCGTCGCCTTGGTGAGCCATTACCTCACCAACTAGCTAATCCCACCTAGGCATATCTTGACGCGAGAGGCCCGAAGGTCCCCCTCTTTGGCCCGTAGGCATTATGCGGTATTAGCCATCGTTTCCAATGGTTATCCCCCACATCAAGGCAATTTCCTAGGCATTACTCACCCGTCCGCCGCTCGACGCCCATTAAATCCTCCGAAGATTCAATAATGTCGTTTCCGCTCGACTTGCATGTGTTAGGCCTGCCGCCAGCGTTCAATCTGAGCCATGATCAAACTCTTCAATTTAAGATTTTGTGACTCAACGAATACTGACTTCAAAACTAATATTCATTCGAAAATGAACATGTAATTCTAAAGCTATTACCATTCCAACAGAATGGTAATGAATTGACTGTGCCGAATAACTACAAGTAGTTAAACGTATTGGTCACTCAGTTCATTGAAATCAATTTTGATTCCGAAGAATCTGTTTTATCTAACGATAAAACGTTTTGATATTCATCAACGAGTGCCCACACAGATTGATAGGTTTAAATTGTTAAAGAGCTTCTCTTCGTTGTGACTTACATCACTTCGGAAGAGGCGGCCATTCTAGCGTTTTAATTCTCAGTGTCAAACACTTTTGAAAATTAATTTCTACTTTCTAAAAGTAGAAGCGAATTATCGCTTAAAGCTAGTTGCCTTACTAACATTCTTCGCTGAAGCCTTGTGGCGTCTACCGTGTCAGTGAGGCGGCATTATAGAGATGTTCCTCACATTGGCAAGTGTTTATTACCGAAAATTGCAAAAATAACGGTTAGATGATGGATAAACACCCAAAGCCTTATTTATGCAAGTTTAACTACAAAGTACCTACATAATAACCACAGACTTATCCACAATTGCTTTAATTTTATCCCCTAGAAACTAAAAAAGCTGCCTTGAGGCAGCTTTTTAAATGGCAATGAGTCTAAATCCCAGAACCATATTGCTCTCCATCGTCTTCATGGAGACCACATTCTCGCTTTAGACCATTGAAACGGGTTTCTTCTTCAGTCATACCCGGTTCCCATTTCTTAGTCGTATGAGTATCTCCAACAGAAAGGTACCCCTGCTCGCGAAGTGGGTGGTAACTGAGACCATGCTCTTCTAAGTAATAATGAACGTCTTTATTTGTCCAATCAATTACTGGCAAGAACTTAAACACACCATTTTGGATAGATAAGATAGGCAAGTTTGCACGCGATTGAGATTGCTCTCTTCTCAACCCAGAAAACCAAGTGCCAGCCTCGAGCTCATCCAGCGCTCTTCTCATCGGTTCAACTTTATTAAGCTTGTTGTACTTCTCTATCCCTTCTATACCTTGCTCCCAAAGTTTACCATATTGCGCTTCTTGCCAATTAGAGCTCTGTTGTGCGCGAAAGACTTGAAGGTTTAGAGTCAACTTCTGACTTAACTCATCGATAAATCGATACGTTTCCGAGAATAGATACCCAGTGTCCGTAAGAATAACTGGAATATCGGGTTTTGCTTGAGTCACTAAGTGCAGCATCAACGCCGCTTGGATTCCGAAACTAGAAGACACAACATGTGTCCCTTCTAAATGTTCTAGTGCCCACTTAACTCTTTCTAATGCGGTTAGCTGCTCTAACTCAGCATTGATTTGTCCAAGACGAAGTATTTGCTCCGTCTTAGTCAATGCGAGTAGCTCTGCTAACTTCAATTTTGAAGCGACAGAATTATGCATGCAGATCCCTCTTTGAAATGATCACCTCTTCGATGATGCCAGCTCGGATTGTAAAATCACCGAACCCTTCATTATCCGTACGTTCCGTAGCCCAACGCCCCACCAGCGAATCAATCTCTTCTAAAATCTGAGCTGACGTGATGTTCTCTTTATACATCTTAGGAATACGAGTTCCGGCTTTATTGCCACCTAAGTGCATGTTGTAGCGCCCCGGCGCCTTACCGACTAAACCTAGTTCAGCCAACATTGCACGACCACAGCCGTTTGGACAACCCGTGATACGAAGGATGATGTTATCCTCTTCAGGTAATCCATGTTTCTTCAGAATATCTTCAACATCCGTTACAAACTCAGGAAGAAAACGTTCAGCTTCTGCCATTGCTAACGGACATGTTGGGAATGCCACACAAGCCATTGAGTTTTTACGTTGCTCTGAAACCGCATCATCCATCAAGCCATATTGACGTGCCAGCTTTTCAATTTTTGCCTTTTGGCTTTTAGGTACACCCGCCACAATGAGGTTTTGGTTCGCTGTCATGCGGAAATCACCTTTGTGGATCTTCGCTATTTCAGCAACACCTGTTTTCAGAGCTTTACCCGGGAAATCAAGTAAACGACCATTTTCGATGAATAACGCTAAGTGGTGCTTACCATCAATGCCTTCCGCCCAACCGATACGATCGCCACGGCCAGTAAACTCATAAGGACGGCTTTCAGAAAACTCAACGCCTGCACGTTTTTCTACTTCTGCTTTGAATACATCAATACCAACACGATCGAGTGTGTATTTGGTTTTGGCATTCTTACGGTTCGAACGGTTACCCCAGTCACGTTGTGTCGTCACAACAGCTGCCGCTACATCTAACGTTTTCTCTAATGGCACAAAACCAAAGTCGTCAGCTTTACGTGCATAAGTAGAAGTATCGCCGTGCGTCATTGCAAGACCACCGCCCACTAATACGTTAAAGCCCACCAGCTTTCCGTCTTTAGCAATCGCGATAAAGTTAAGATCGTTAGCATGAACATCTACGTCATTTTGCGGAGGAATTACAACCGTCGTCTTGAACTTTCGTGGTAAGTAGTTACTACCTAAGATAGGTTCTTCATCCGTTGTTGCTAGCTTTTCACCATCTAACCAGATTTCAGCATAAGCACGAGTCTTAGGTAATAGGTGTTCACTGATCTTTTTCGCCCACTCATAAGCTTCTTGGTGTAACTCGGACTCAACCGGGTTTGTGGTACACAAAACATTTCGGTTTACGTCACCCGCAGTAGCGATTGAATCTATACCAATACTGTTTAGTGTTTGGTGCATTAACTTAATGTTCGGCTTCAACACACCGTGGAACTGGAAAGTTTGACGAGTTGTAAGACGGATAGAACCATAAGAGGTGCTTTCATCTGCGAATTTATCAATTGCTAACCATTGCTTAGGAGTAATAATGCCGCCAGGCATACGCGCACGTAGCATTACATTATGCAAAGGTTCTAACTTTTGCTTGGTGCGTTCGTTACGAATATCACGGTCGTCTTGTTGGTACATACCGTGGAAACGGATCAACTGAAAGTTATCAGCAGTAAAACCACCGGTAATTCTATCTTGAAGATCTTGTTCAATCGTACCGCGAAGATTTTTACTTTCACGCTTCAGACGTTCATTGTCAGCCAAAGGTCCCAGTACTTGACCTAGCACTTCTTGCTCTATTACTTGCTTGCTCATTAGTACACATCCCTTTGGTAACGTTTCGCTTTACGTAAATCATTAATATATTGTTCAGCTTGTTCGCGGCTCTGATTGCCATGTTTTTCCGCTATCGTAACTAACGCTTCATGAACATCTTTTGCCATTCGAGTTGCATCACCACATACATAGATGTACGCGCCCTCTTGCAGCCACTGCCAAACCTGCTCTGCTTGTTCGATTAAGCGATCTTGAACATAAACCTTTTCTTTTTGGTCACGGCTAAAGGCAACATCTAGCTTGGTTAGCGCGCCAGACTTAAGGTACTTCTGCCATTCAACTTGATATAAGAAGTCTTGAGTAAAGGTACGGTCACCGAAGAACAACCAGCTTTTGCCTTCCGCATCATTGTTTTCACGTTCTTGAACAAAACTGCGGAACGGTGCGATACCTGTACCTGGGCCGACCATGATGATTGGAGTATTGTCGTCTTGTGGGAGTTTGAAGTTATTGTTGTTCTCAACGAACACCTTCACTTCACCACCTTCTTCAAGTCGTTGAGCTAAGAAGCTAGAAGCTCCGCCTAAACGAGATTCATCGCCTTTTTGGTATTCAACCAGACCAACCGTTAAGTGAACTTCTTCATCCACTTCTGCTTGGCTTGATGCAATAGAGTAAAGGCGCGGAGTCAGCTTACGTAGTAGACCAATCAATTCATCAGCCGATAGCTTAGTTTTCTTCTCAGCTAAAACATCGACAACTTGAGTATTACCCGCGTATTCACGAAGCTTGTCTTTATCTTCCACCAGCTTGATTAACTTCTTGCTGCCCGATAGCTCAGCAAACTTAGTCACAAGTTGAGGGTTTGAAGATGTAATCTCGAATTTACTGACGAGTGCACTGTGTACAGATAAGTTGTCACCATCGACATCGACACTTTCGATACCAGACAACCCAACCTTAGAAAGGATCTGATTTGCGAGTTCTGAACTATTTTCAAACCACACGCCTAGCGCATCACCCGGTTGATAAGTAATACCCGACTCGTCAAGATCAATCTCGATGTGACGAACATCTTTACCCGAATCACGACCGGTGATCTTTTGGCTCGTCAATAGTGTCGCGGTGTATGGGTTTTGTTTGGTGTATTGCGAATGACCTGCAGCCGCTTGACCTACTGGTAATTGAACCACATCGGCTTCAGTACCTGTCGATAGCGTCTCTTTTACTTGCTCTAATGCTTTAGCTCGCCATTCCGTTGCTGACTCTTCGTAATCAACATCACAATCAAGACGATCAACAAACGATTTAGCACCAAGCTTAGCGAGGAAGTTATCGAAGTCTTTAGCAGTTTGGCAGAAGAACTCATAGCTTGAGTCACCTAAACCAATCACACCGTATTGTAGGTTTGATAATTTTGGCGCTTTCTTCGATTGTAGGAATTCATGCAACTCAATAGCGTTATCAGGGGCTTCGCCCTCACCATTGGTTGAAGCCACAAAAATGACGTGTGTCTCTTTGGCTAAGTTCTTACCTTTATAATCACTTGCATCGAAAAGTTCGACCGCGATTCCTAAGGCTTTAGCTTCTGCCTCAAGCGATTCAGCGACGCCTTTAGCATTACCTGTTTGAGAAGCAAAGATAATGCTGAGCTTACCCGCAGGTTTAGCCGCTACTGCCGCGGCCGCTTGAGCGATTGGCGCAGCTGCACCGACAGGCTGTGCTTGGCTCACGCCCCAAAGGTAACCACTGACCCATGCCAGTTGCTGTGAAGATAACTCAGAAACAGTGTGTTGAAGATGACCCAATTGTTGGTCATTAAGTGGTGCTGCTAGCCCAGGTAGCTCATTAGCCCCAGACTGTGCATTATTATTTTGTGAAGACTCTTTCTTATTTAAAGACATGGTCACGACATCCCTAATCATTGCGTGACGATAGATTAACCACTCCTTTTAATAACAAGAAAGAATAGAAAAGTATGTTTTATAACTTTTTGGAAGTAAAAACCGATTGAAACGTAAATTGGCTTACTGGTTTTCAATACGTACTTGCTGAAAGCCAACCGCCATTGCCGACTTAGATGCTAGGTCTAAATCCGCGTAATGGCACTCTTCACCATGAACATCAGTAAGCAGAACAAAGCCACCTCCCATATGGCGAAACTCCACAACCCAAGACCCTTCTTGAATTGAGGGCTCTATGATGGCTTCAACTAACAGGTTTTCTCTATATAAATTTCGTAATTCATTGAGTGTCATATTCCATCCCTTGCTTTGACCTCACAACATAGTCCTTTTAAGAATAGACGCTAATTAGCTCTCTGTATTAAGGATGGTCGAAAGTGATGAATGTGCTAACTAATTCCAGAAAGATATAATCAATAGATATAAAAAAACGCCCCTTAATAAAGTGGCGTTCTTAAAATTTGTTCTAAATGAGCTTGAATAGCCTAGAAGCGCACTTCAGCGCCAGCAAACCAACCATCTACCATGACAAAGCTTTTACCTAGATCAGAGCTAAAGAACTCATCTGAGTCTAAATCGATAACACGGTAACCACCACGCAGGGCAATTTCAGATTCTGATACTGGAATTCGGTACTGAACACCCGCCATCAAGTCAGTGCTCTTAATACCACTGCTATCACCAAACTCCATCGTACCAATGATATCGAAGTTGGTGTCAGGAACGTTGATCTCTGCGTTACCGTAGAAGCTCCACGTAAATTCATCAAAGGTTGCTTGAGTACTCGTTTTAGGCTCAATGTAGTTAGAGTTTGAGTACTGAGTGAACGTCACACCTGCATCAAAGTTCATCAGCTTGTGATCTAACAATGTGTAATAGAAGGTGTAGTCGTACTTATCGAAGGCCAATGAATCCGCATCGACAGAAGTATAGCGAAAACTAGCGTTTGGTAGCATCGGGGCATTATGCTCAAATGCGAAATACAACGAAGGAGAGTTAGAATCATCATCTTGTCTAACTTCGTTTAGCTTTGTACTTCCCCACCACATATCGGCACCGACTTTAGCCGTGTAAGAAAACTCTTCTTCAGCAGATACTGCCGAGCTTAAAGATAGCATTCCCACTAAAGCAATTAATGGCATTTTATTCATTTGAGATAGCTCCATTCCATATCGTTGTGCTAATTGTATGCACATTCATAGATTATTGGGGAAAATTCTATCACACATCTTAAATTCTCAAACGATAAACCGCTGACGTTCAAAGATTTGACGACACCATGACCTTAGTAACGTCTTTGGTTAGAACTGTGTACAAAGTTTTTGAAAAACCAGATACCCAATGCAATCACGATTAACCAAGGCAGCAACTTAAACACGACGCCCATCATACCTAAAACCAACATGACTGCTAACGCGATTCCGGTTGCAGCCAATACCGTCATAAACGTGATACCAGTGACAAGTAGAGTGGCAACGAAAATAAGAACAAAGATTAATTCAAACATAATGGTCTCCCTAATGAGTTAATGACCTATCTTTCCTACTTTCTAACATTGCAGCTTCCATACCAAGTTAGTAAAAACAACAAAACCCTTATTTATCAGGCAAATAAAAAGCCACACATCTTAATGCGTGGCTTTAAAAGAAACCATCAATGGTAAATTTAGCCTCTAATGGCGAATTTAACCTTAGATTTAAATCTTGAGCTTTAAGCTCGAACTTTTAACCTAGAGGGAGGTTATACGTTTAGCTCTTTAGGGATCTTAGCTAATGCTGTCTGCACCACTTCGATACCCGCGCCTTTCTTATGCGCATTTTCGCTGATGTAGCGACGCCATTGTCTTGCACCCGGCATGCTTTGGAACAAACCAAGCATATGACGAGAGATGTGCCCTAAGCTTGCACCATTTGAAAGTTCACGTTCGATGTACGGATACATTTCTTCAACCACTTGTGAGCGCTTCTTGATTGGCGTATCTAAACCAAAGATCTGCTGATCGACTTCAGCCAAGATAAACGGGCTATGGTAAGCCTCACGACCGATCATCACACCATCAAGGTGTTGCAAGTGCTCTTTAGTTTGCTCAAGAGTAGTAATGCCACCATTCACAGCAATCACAAGATCAGAGAAGTCTTTCTTGATTTGGTATGCACGATCGTAATCTAGCGGTGGGATCTCGCGGTTCTCTTTCGGGCTAAGGCCACTCAACCATGCTTTACGAGCATGAATAGTAAATTGCTCACAGCCACCTTTTTCAGAAACTGTCGAAACAAACTTAGTCAGAAACTCATAAGAGTCTTGGTCATCGATACCAATTCGCGTTTTTACAGTAATTGGAATATCAGTCACTTCTTTCATCGCCGATACGCAATCTGCCACCAGCTCAGGCTCAGCCATCAAGCATGCACCAAAGCGACCATTCTGAACTCGGTCTGAAGGACAACCTACATTTAGGTTTACTTCATCGTAACCACGCTCACCAGCAAGCTTGGCACAAGCCGCTAAATCAACCGGGTTTGAACCACCAAGTTGAAGTGCAAGAGGATGTTCTTGCTCGTTATATTCTAGAAAGTCACCCTTACCATGTAAGATCGCACCTGTGGTTACCATTTCCGTGTACAGAAGAGTCTGCTGAGAAAGCAAACGGTGAAAGTAACGACAGTGGCGGTCAGTCCAATCGAGCATTGGAGCGACGGACAACCTACATGAATGTGTCATGGCAAAGTAACCTAGTAGCGAGTCAAAAAAATATGCTGGAATACCCAGCAAAAGCAAGGTCGGCTATTGTAAATGCTATGCCTTGATTGTGCTATATGAACTTTACCTCACACTTTTTTATAAACCTATTCACCAGATCTCTAATTCAGCCTCATTAATCAGTTATGCCTTGAGTCACAATGTCATTTTGAGTTACCTTGTCTTATTCAAAGTCGTGGGTCACAATACGCTCTGTACCTGACTTTAATAGAAATCATTGGCTCCCAAAATAAAGTAACCTAGAAATAGTGTTTGATTAGGGATGTCCGATTGAATGGTGAAAAATTTGGACCACACATTGATAGAGCAAGTTGAAGGGATATGCGCATCACGAGGAGTTAGACTAACTCCCCAACGAAAGCGTGTGTTTGAGCTCATCCTCTCTAATAAAAAAGCCTCCAGTGCTTATGAATTGTTAGAGCAATTAAAGCAGAGTGAACCGCAAGCCAAACCTCCTACAGTTTATCGCGCTTTAGATTTTTTGTTGGAACAAGGTTTCATTCATCGAGTTGAGTCAACCAACAGCTTCATATGTTGCTGTTCATGCAATGCAAACCAACACTTTTCGCAGCTATTGATCTGCGATAAATGTGGGACAGTAATAGAGCTACAAGACGATGCTCTTATCACTCAACTCGCTAACAACGCGGAGAAGCACGGTTTTCAATTAACGAATCACGTTATTGAATCTCATGGTGTATGCCAAACTTGCTCCTCTGATATGAAAGAATAAGATTATAGAAGAACATTATGCGCGCTGAATTTGTAAACCCGTTTTTAGCTTCTTTAATGAATGTATTAAAAACGATGGCTTCTCTAGAATTGAAGCCACAAAAACCGAGAGTTAAGAAAGACGAAATAGCTCGTGGTGATGTATCCGGCCTGATTGGTATGGTGGGTACACAATCTCGTGGTTCAATGTCGATCACCTTTGATGAAGGTCTTGCCCTAGAAATCATGGAAAACATGCTGGGTGAGCGCCCGAACGGCTTGAACGAAGAAGTGACCGATATGGTGGGTGAAATCACTAACATGGTGACTGGCGGCGCAAAACGTATTCTTGCAGAAAGCGGATTTGATTTCGATATGGCAACGCCGATCGTTGTTTCAGGTAAAGGCCACACTATTCGTCACAAGTGTGACGGAGCAATTATCATCATGCCTTTTTCATCTCAATGGGGTAATGCCTTCATCGAGATCTGTTTCGAATAGAGACAATCGAGTAAATAAAAAAACGAAAGGCTGACGTACATACGTCAGCCTTTTTTATTGCCGTAAAATCAACGGACATAAAAAACGCCAACCGAAAGGTTGGCGTTTACAGTTATTACTGGGTGTTACTTAAACAGTCTTAAGCTTTCAGCGCTTTAAATGCGTTGATTAGACCGTTCGTTGAGCTGTCGTGAGATGTTACTTGAGCATCGTCAGCAAGCTCAGGAAGAATTTGGTTTGCTAGTTGCTTACCAAGTTCTACGCCCCATTGGTCGAAGCTGAAGATATTCCAGATAACGCCTTGAACAAAAATCTTGTGCTCGTACATCGCGATTAGGTTACCTAAAGAGCGAGGAGTCATTTGCTTAACAAGAATTGAGTTCGTTGGACGGTTGCCTTCAAATACTTTGAAAGGAGCAAGCTCCGCTGCTTCTTCTGCTGTTTTACCAGCCGCTAAGAATTCAGCTTCTACTGTCTCTTTTGTCTTACCGAATGCTAATGCTTCAGTTTGAGCAAAGAAGTTAGACATCAGCTTCTGGTGGTGATCAGATGCTGGGTTGTGGCTGATTGCAGGCGCGATGAAGTCTGATGGGATCAGCTTAGTGCCTTGGTGAATCAGTTGGTAGAAAGCGTGCTGGCCGTTTGTACCAGGTTCACCCCAGATGATAGGACCTGTTTGGTACTCTACCGGATTGCCTTCACGGTCTACAAACTTACCGTTCGACTCCATGTTACCTTGCTGGAAGTAAGCAGCAAAACGGTGCATGTATTGATCGTAAGGTAGGATAGCTTCTGACTCAGCGCCGTGGAAGTTATTGTACCAAATGCCGATAAGCGCAAGGATAACTGGGATGTTGCTTTCAAACTCAGTTGAAGCAAAGTGGTTATCCATCTCGTGAGCGCCATCTAATAGCTCTACGAAGTTATCGAAGCCAACAGACAGTGAGATAGAAAGGCCGATCGCAGACCATAGTGAGTAACGACCACCAACCCAATCCCAGAATTCAAACATGTTGTCAGTATCAATACCAAACTCAGCTACTGAAGCTGCGTTTGTTGATAGTGCTGCGAAGTGTTTAGCAACGTGTGCAGAATCACCCGCTTCAGCCAAGAACCAATCACGTGCAGAGTGTGCATTCGTCATTGTTTCTTGAGTTGTGAATGTTTTAGATGCCACTAGGAACAGCGTAGTTTCTGGGTTCAACGGCTTAAGTGTCTCAACAATGTGAGTGCCATCTACGTTAGAAACAAAGTGCATGTTTAGGCGAGTTTTGTATGGCGTTAGTGCTTCAGTCACCATGTATGGACCAAGGTCCGAACCGCCGATACCGATGTTGACTACATCAGTGATCTCTTTACCTGTGTAACCTTTCCACTCACCAGAAACGATGCGGTGCGTGAACAGTTCCATTTTTGCTAGTACAGCGTTAACAGCAGGCATTACGTCTTTGCCATCAACCATTACTGGGTTGTCGCTACGGTTACGTAGAGCCGTGTGAAGAACTGAACGACCTTCAGTCTTGTTGATTGCATCACCACCGAACATCGCTTCAATTGCAGACTTAACTTCAGTCTCGTTTGCAAGAGCAAATAGGTACTGCATAGTTTCAGCGTCAACTAGGTTCTTAGAGTAATCCACTAAGATGTCAGAACCGAAACGAGTAGAAAAGCTCTCGAAACGCTTTGCATCTTGAGCAAACAGCTCTTTCATATCCATATCTTGAGCAGACTCAAAATGTGCAGTTAGAGCTTTCCACGCTTGTGTTTGCGTTGGGTTGATATTTTTCAACATGGTATCTATCCCGATGTTACTGTAGGTTTTATTCTAAACGTCACTTAAGTGATGAGTAGAACCCCCGATTAGGCGAAAGTTTATATTTTTCTGTGATGACAAAACCGCGTCACCACTGAAAGATTCTTTGTAATTTTTTTTCACGACGTATTATGCCGCATATGAAGAGCTGTACCTTGAGATAAATCAGGATTAGATTTCCTGATAGCAGAATCGGTACAGACTCTAGCTCTAACATAATTAAATGTGAGCGATACCTGATAAATTCAAGTTCAAAAGATAGCGTTAAACCACTTTTTTTCCAAATACATTATAAAGGATGGCGTATGTGGATTCAGAAGACTATACACCTAAATGCACGAAAGCGTGGATTCCATCTCATTACTGATGAAATTGAACAACAGATACACGATATCAACTCTCTATCTGTTGGTTTATTACATCTCTTTATTCAACATACCTCTGCCAGTCTCACGTTAAATGAGAACGCAGATCCTACCGTTCGTTCCGATATGGAATCGCACTTTAATAAGTTTGTACCCGAACGTGCCCCTTACTACAGACACACTTATGAAGGCGATGATGATATGCCAGCTCACATTAAAGCATCAACACTTGGCTCCAGTGTGACAATACCCATCACTAACGGTCGTTTAGCCTTGGGAACATGGCAGGGTATTTACTTAGGTGAACATCGAGATAGTGGTGGAAGCCGCACTGTGATCGCTACGATTCAAGGTGAGTAGACGGCTTAAAAGCGAGATCTTTTTAATAAAAACAATGCCTTATTAATAAAAAAGAGTGGTGTATTTCCACAACCACTCTTATAAAAATAGCATTTGGCCCACCATAGACCGAAAGCTTTAGAAGGGCTGGTTTATCATGACCCGAAAGGTTCCTTCGTCGCCGCCTCGCGCTAATTCTGCACGAACAACAATCCCTTCTACTTGGAAGCGAACCGCGCCACCGAGGCTCCATTTCATGTCCGTGTGCAGTGTTTTAATATCGTACTCGTCCGCAACACGCCCTACTTCAGCAAACGCCACCCATTGCCACCAAGGCAAATCGTAGTAGTTAATTAAAGGAATATCACCTAGCGGTTGCCAATCTGGGATGACTCGGTATTCTGCTGAATAGTGAACAGCAGAACGTCCGTGATAACGTCCACCGGTATAGCCTCTCAATCGATATAATCCACCAAGTCGAGCTTGTTCTGTCTCTGGTGGGCGCGCGCAATCCTGCCCAGAACAGTTATCCCAAGTTGGTGTATCAGCGGTATAGAAATCGAGAGCCACGACTTGTTGGTCGAACAAGTCGCCTAAAGGACCTAATGCGAAGTACTGACTGTTTTGGAACGTCCACTTCAACCACAAGTCATCGTCAGACCAACTATCGGCACCGGTAGTGAACTCAAGGTTAGTATGAGAACCTTTAGTTGGGTTACGTGTGCTATCACGGTTATCCCAATCCAAAGCCAGACTAAAGCCTGTCGCCTCTTCCGTGTTATTTAAACCTTCTAGCTCTCGAGCGGTATAAAAAGGTGTGAAGATAATCGAGCTGACACCCGAATCGACAGGTGAGGCAAAGCTAACATCTTTGATTGGCTGAAAAGCCCCTAACAAGCCATGTTCTGCAACATTGCCCCAAGGTAGCAAATACTTAAATTCAAACTGATAATTTTGCTCTAAGCCATCGGCAATGGTTTTATCATCAATAGATGAATCATTATCGCCTTGAGAGCCAATGTAATAAGGATTGTCATTGAAGCGTGCTTGGTACATCTGAGTACTGAATAAAACATTCTCAGAAAGTGCAAAGTTGAAAGCAGATAAAAAGCCAACATAGCTGTCTCTATCAGAATAGAGCGCCATCCCAAACAAAGCTGCTTGAGGCTGCCAAACACCCTTTGCGACACCTGCAACCCCAAAGGTGTTACCCATGGTTTCGGTGCTGAAATAGAAAGGGACAAATGCAGTATCTTTTTCTTCACTCACCGCGGAAGAAGAAAAGCTGACACCGAGCAATGCCATAGCTGACATTAGCCAGTGTCGTGTCGTTCGCATGAGCGCCATTTACTTTACAAGGTCCATAGCTACTTCACATACTCCATCGCAACGCGCGAAGTCAGCTTAGTGACCAGCTCATACGCAATAGTACCAATATGTTCCGCCACTTCTTCCGAAGGTAAGCCTTTCCCCCAAAGAGTCGCTTCATCACCCACTTTATCTAAAGCATCTGGGCCTAGGTCGACCGTTAGCATGTCCATGGAGACACGGCCTGCAATCGGTACTGTTCGACCGTTGACGAACACTGGCGTGCCGTTAGGTGCTGTGCGAGGGTAACCATCACCATAACCAATCGCGATAACACCAACCTTGGTATCACGTTCGCTGGTCCAGTTACCGCCATAACCCACGCTTTCACCGGCTTTCAAATCACGAACCGCAATTAGGTGAGACGTCAGGGTCATTACCGGCTTAAAACCCAACTCTTGAGCAGTCTTATCTACAAACGGTGACACGCCGTAAGAGATGATGCCAGGTCGCACCCAATCTAAGTGACTATCCGGCCACGCAAGCAAACCTGCAGAGTTAGCAAGAGAGCGTTCACCTTCACAACCTTCCGTCAAAGATAAGAATAATTCAGTCTGCTGCTCTGTGGTTGCTTTATCTAACTCGTCAGCACAACCAAAGTGGCTCATGTAGCGCAAAGGCTTAGCTACATTAGGACATTGATGCAGGCGATTGACGAAATTTTGATACTGCTCAGAACGAACGCCTAAGCGATGCATACCACTGTCTACCTTTAGCCACACCACAACTGGCGATTCTAGAACTGAATTTTCTAGAGCGCTAAGTTGCTCTTCACAATGCACCACGGTCTGGATGTTATTGGTCACCAATATTGGTAAATCACCTGACGAGTAAAAACCTTCCAGCAATAAAACAGGTTGAACAATGCCACCAGCACGAAGTTGCAAGGCTTCTTCAATACGGGCGACACCGAAGGCATCTGAGTTCTTAGAGTGTTTAGCGATGTGCAATAAACCATGACCGTAGCCATTCGCCTTCACAACCGACATAACTTTACAGTTAGGTGCTTTTGACTTAATCAGTTGAAGGTTGTGTTCCAATGCACCGAGATCAATGCTCGCTGTCGCTGCTTTCATATAAGTCATTAACTTACTCATCATCAAATGCAGGACCTGCATAGTTATCAAATCGGGAGTGTTGGCCTTGGAATGTCAAACGAACCGAACCGATAGGACCGTTACGTTGCTTACCAAGGATGATCTCAGCGATACCTTTCAGTGAACTGTCTGGGTTATAAACCTCATCACGATAGATAAACATGATCAAATCGGCATCTTGCTCGATAGAACCTGATTCACGCAAATCCGAGTTTACTGGGCGCTTATCAGCACGTTGCTCTAGGGAACGGTTAAGCTGAGAAAGTGCAACAACCGGCACGTTCAACTCTTTCGCAAGGGCTTTTAGGGAACGCGAAATTTCGGCAATCTCTAAGGTACGGTTTTCAGACAATGAAGGTACACGCATTAATTGAAGGTAATCTATCATGATCATAGAGATACCATCATGCTCACGAGCGATACGTCGAGCACGCGAACGCACCTCTGTTGGTGTTAAACCCGAGCTATCATCGATATACATATTCTTCTTATCCATAAGAATACCCATACTCGATGAAATACGCGCCCAATCTTCATCATCCAATTGACCAGTACGAATCTTGGTTTGGTCTACGCGAGAAAGTGACGCAAGCATACGCATCATCAGCTGTTCGGCTGGCATCTCAAGAGAGAAGATCAGAACCGGCTTGTCTTGTTTCATCGCCGCGTTTTCACATAAGTTCATCGCAAAGGTGGTTTTACCCATCGATGGACGCGCAGCAACAATAATTAAGTCAGAACCCTGTAGGCCTGCTGTTTTCTTGTTGAGGTCGTTGAAGCCAGTATCGACACCAGTCACACCATCTTGTGGCGTTTTATACAAGATTTCGATACGTTCCAGAGTCTTCTCTAGAATGCTATCAACGTTTTGTGGGCCTTCGTTTTCACTCGCTCGGCCTTCTGCAATCGCAAAGACCTTACTCTCAGCCAGATCAACAAGCTCTTCTGATGTACGGCCTTGAGGGTCATAACCCGAATCGGCAATCTCATTCGCAACACCAATCAGGCTACGTACCAATGCACGTTGCGCCACGATATCCGCGTAAGCGTTAATGTTCGCCGCACTTGGGGTATTTTTAGCAAGGTCGGCAAGGTATGCAAAACCGCCAACTTCTTCGAGCTGCTCACGCAACTCTAAATGTTCAGAGAGTGTAATAAGATCCAGAGGAGAACTTTCTTCAAGGATATCTTTTACTGCTTCGAAGATCAGACGGTGAGGGCGACTGTAAAAGTCCTTGCTCACGACTTTTTCTGAAACCGTATCCCAGCGTTCGTTGTCCAGCAACAAACCGCCGATAACAGATTGCTCAGCTTCTAATGAATGTGGTGGGACTTTGATGGCGTCCACCTGATCGTTGGCTGATTTCTGACTTCTGGTATCCACTATGACTACACTCAATAACTAATAATGATCGTTCATTATACCCAAGAACATGCATTTGTAATGCAATCCTCGGGGATTGTTTTATTCTTCAGTAAGAATTTACCTATTGCTGACGGAATTAACCAAGGGTAGCATTACGATCCTTCCATTCATTCACTGTATAACTAGAGGTATGTGTGTCCAAATCATTGGCTCTGAGCACTGGTATTCTGAGTATTGGTCTCCTGAGCACTCCGTTGGCCTTAGCGGATGATGCTAAAGCCTCTGTTGATGCAATCCTCGACTCGATAGTAGTACCAGAATCTGCTGCTGAGCCGATCGTCGTTGCACCGACACCTGAAAAAGATATGGATATCGCACCGAGTGATACGAGTGACACAGAACTGCCTAACCCGTTAAAGACTGAAGTCGAATTTGGATATCAGTCGCATACTGGTAATTCTGATTCTCGATCGCTAAATGCCCGCCTAAATGGCGAGTATACGACTGGCCGTCATAGAACCAGTGGCGAATGGAAATACTACAACCTCTACAAAGATGGTGAAGAAGACAAAAGGCAATCGACTTACTCGGCTCAGAGTGACTATAAGTTAAGCCCCAAAACCTACCTCTACGGCAGCTTCAAAGGTGTCGACTCACGTTATAGCGCTTATTTTAAAGACTATACTGTTTCTAGTGGTTTGGGTTACCAATTTTCAAATACAGAAGAGTTTGTGTTGGAAGTCGAAGTGGGCCCTGGTTTTCGTTACCAAGAACCGAATCTCGATGAATTAGACGACGATGACATCATCTTTCCTGAGATTGTTGAGGAAGCCATTTTCCGTGGCAATGTGAACACATCATGGCAAGTATTGAAGAATTTACAGCTCAAAGCCGATGTGACGTTAGTATCTGGTCACAGTAACCTGAAATTTGATACTGAATTAGAAGCGATCAACGATATTACTGACAATATTGCACTGAAGATTGCTCATTCTCGTCAGTACCACGATAAGGTACCTAATGGATTAAGCAAAGAAGACTCTGTGCTGTCGATTAACCTGCTCTTTCAATTCTAGTCTCAGGAGCAGTTCTAATCTTAAGGCCACTTCTAACCTTGAGAACGACCTGTTCAGCAATAAGAGCTTATGGATCACTGTAAGCTTTTTACCTACTGCAACCCTCCCTTATGTTTTCCTATATTTCAGACATAAAAAAAACACCAGCCGAAGCTGGTGTTTAAAACTTTCAAAAGAAAGAATTCGTCTTGGTACTGAAATTACTCAGCAACGATCGTGATTTTCGCAGTAGCAAAAACTTCAGAGTGAAGTTGGATGCTTACTTCGAATTCACCGATGTTACGTAGAGCGCCTTCAGGTAGGCGTACTTCGCTCTTAGCTACTGCAACACCTGCCGCTGTAATAGCGTCAGCGATGTCACGAGTACCGATAGAACCGAATAGTTTGCCTTCGTCACCAGCTTTAGAAGCGATTGTAACGCCTTCTAGAGTGTTAACTGTCTCTGCACGAGCTTCACAAGCAGCTAGTTGCTCAGCAACTTTAGCTTCTAGTTCAGCACGACGAGTTTCGAACATAGCAACGTTTTCTTTAGTTGCCATAACTACTTTACCCTGTGGGATAAGGAAGTTACGAGCGTAACCAGATTTAACGTTTACTTGGTCGCCAAGGCCACCTAGGTTACCGATTTTATCAAGTAGAATAACTTGCATTATCTTAGTCCTCTTAAACTATTATTAACTATTACCGATTACTGATGCTTGTCAGTGTACGGTAGTAGAGCTAGGTAACGAGAACGCTTGATAGCGCGAGCTAGCTGACGTTGGTATTTAGCACTTGTACCAGTGATACGGCTAGGTACAATTTTACCAGCTTCAGTGATGTAGTTTTTTAGAGTTGCTACGTCTTTGTAGTCAATCTCTTGTACGCCTTCTGCAGTAAAACGGCAGAATTTACGACGACGGAAGAAACGAGCCATGGGCTATCTCCTGATCTAAATTTAATAATGCGGTATTCACACAGGCTTATAAATAAGCGTAAGCAAATGCTTGTAGTGGAAATACCTAAACGAGTTGAATAAAATTTAATGACCTAAAAGGCCAAAAAAGAATTACTCAGCAGCAGCTTCTGGCTTAGCTTCTTCTTCACGACGTGGTGCACGTTCTTCACGGTCATCACGACGAGGAGCACGCTCTGCACGCTCTTCTTTTTGCTTAAGCATGATAGATTGCTCAGTCACAGCGCCTTTAGTGCGCATGATCATGTTACGTAGAACTGCATCGTTAAAACGGAAAGCAGTTTCTAGCTCGTCCATCACTTCTTGGCCAGCTTCAACGTTCATAAGAACGTAGTGAGCTTTGTGAAGTTTGTTGATTGGGTAAGCCATTTGACGGCGGCCCCAGTCTTCTAGACGGTGGATAGTACCACCAGCTTCAGTGATTGAACCAGTGTAACGCTCGATCATGCCAGCAACTTGCTCGCTTTGATCAGGGTGAACCATGAATACGATTTCATAATGACGCATTTGGTTGCTCCTTACGGATTATTAGCTTCCACGAAAGGCTCGGTCGTCCAAGGGAAGCAAGGAACTAAAGAAAAATGACCGAGTTTTAAGGACGGCAAATATTATAGAAAGAACCCGGTATTGGCAAGTGGTATTTGGCGAATAATGAAACAGTTTTTATTTCGCCATCTAGCCATCTGACAAGCCAATAGGCTCCGTCATAATTGCCTAAAAAGAAACGCCCACCAGCAAGTAGTGAGCGTTAATAAATTCATAGACTTAAGTCGTTTAGGCTTTGTTAAATCGAACGTTACTGAGCTAGACGCTGACGTACCGCTTCAAATAAACAAATACCAGAAGCTACTGAAACGTTCAGGCTCGACACGCTGCCTGACATTGGAATCTTAATCAGGTCATCACACGTTTCACGCGTTAAACGACGCATACCGTCACCTTCAGCACCCATCACAACAGCAAGCGGGCCAGTCAACTTCGCTTGATAGATATCATGCGTTGCTTCACCTGCGGTACCGACGAACCATACACCTTGCTCTTGCAGTGCACGCATTGTGCGAGCTAGGTTAGTCACTCGTACTAGCGGAACCGTTTCTGCAGCG
This sequence comes from Vibrio sp. QJM3NY_15, assembly GCF_057785995.1. Taxonomy (NCBI): domain Bacteria; kingdom Pseudomonadati; phylum Pseudomonadota; class Gammaproteobacteria; order Vibrionales; family Vibrionaceae; genus Vibrio; species Vibrio sp. QJM3NY_15. The sequence continues at coordinate 287,702 of NZ_CM173517.1, read as the reverse complement.
CCACAAGCAACCTTACTTACTGTTGCCGTTAGCGGCGAAGAGCGGTCTTTAGGAACGATAACAGCGGCCACACCTGCGGCATCTGCATTACGTAAGCAAGCACCTAGGTTGTGAGGGTCTGTTACGCCGTCTAGAACTAACAGCAGAGGCTGTTCGTGCTGCGCAAGGATATCGTCTAGGTGAGTTTCATTAAGCTGCTTAGCAGGCTTCACCTTAGCAATAAGACCTTGGTGGTTTGCACCTTGTGCTTTTTCATCAAGCGGCTTACGACCCATTTGTTGAATCGACACGCCAAATTGCTGCAGTTGATTCAGTAATGGAAGAAGGCGATCGTCTTGACGACCTTTAAGCACGTACGCTTCAATAAAGCGTGCTGGATCTTTTTCTAGTACGGCTTTCACCGCGTGAATACCGTAAATAAATTCGTTACTCATTGTCTCTGGTTACTCTTATTGCTCAGAGATGAAGGCATCAAACCCGATGCACCCACCTCTGTGTTGTTTATTTCGAGAGCATGCATCTTCCGCCTGATACTCTCGCATTTAAATTCGTTAGACGTTTAAGCCCTACTCGTCACTGTGATGACGATAGCTTAAGACTTATCAGCCTTTGGCTTACGGCTTGCTGCGCGCTTTTTCTTAGCACGAGCTTTAGCAGCACCGGTTTTATTCGCTGGCTTTTTCTTCTTAGCTGAGCTTTCGCTACTTCCATCTGGTCGTTTAGTTGGTTCAACCAAAGGCGTTGCTGGTACACCCGGCTTATTGCTCTTCACCGCTGAACGCTTCTTGCTTTTCGCCTTTTTCATCGCTTCGGCTGCACGCTTCTTGGCTGTTTTACCTTTACCACGCGGCTGACGATCGGTGTCTTCTAAATCAAAGTCGATTTGACGAGTTTCTAAGTTAACCGCCGAAACCTTCACTTTAACCGAATCACCCAAGCGGTAGATATTACCTGAGCTTTCACCAACCAGACGCTGACCAACAGCATCAAATTGGTAGTAGTCATTCGCTAGCGCAGAAATATGTACCAGACCATCGATGTGCAGTTCAGTTAGACGCACAAAGAAACCGAAGCCAGTTACGTTGGCAATCACGCCATCCATCACTTCGCCGACATGGTCCTGCATGTATTCACATTTCAGCCAGTCGTTCACTTCACGTGTAGCGTCATCAGCACGACGTTCAGTCATTGAACACTGCTCGCCGTAGAAGTCCATATCATCGAACGTGTAGTGGTAACCACCGGTTGGCGTCCAACGTTCGCTGTTACGACCTTCTTCTTTTGCAATAAGGTACTTAATCGCACGGTGCAGTAGCAAATCTGGGTAACGACGAATTGGCGAGGTAAAGTGAGCATAGCGTTTAAGAGCTAAACCAAAGTGACCCGCGTTATCCGCGTTGTATACCGCTTGCTTCATTGAGCGTAGCAGCATTGTTTGGATTAATTCACGATCTTCACGTTCGTTAATCTGTTGCATCAGTTGTGCGTAATCTACCGGAGATGGCGACAAGCCACCTTCTAGCGTTAAACCTAATTCACTTAAGAAGCTCTTAAAGCCCATTAAGCGCTCTTCACCCGGAGTATCGTGAACACGGTACAGCGCAGGCTCTTTCGCTTTTTCTACGTAAGATGCCGATGCGATATTCGCAAGAATCATACATTCTTCGATGATCTTGTGTGCATCGTTACGAATTACTGGCTCAATACGGTCAATCTTACGATCCGCATTGAAGATAAACTTAGTTTCTACCGTTTCAAATTCAATCGCACCACGTTCGTCACGCGTTTTCTTAAGCACCTTGTACATCTTATGAAGCTCTTCAAGATGTGGTACTTCTGGTTCGTAACGTTCACGTAATTCTTCATTGCCATCTAAGATCGCGCCTACTTTGTTATAAGTAAGACGAGCATGAGAATTCATTACCGCTTCGTAGTGCTTGTAACCCGACAGTTTACCTTTGTCTGAGATGGTCATCTCACACACCATACACAAACGGTCGACTTGAGGGTTCAATGAACACAAACCATTTGAAAGTACTTCTGGCAGCATTGGGACAACTTGTGACGGGAAGTATACCGAGTTACCACGGTTAATCGCTTCTTTGTCTAGCGCCGTATCTGGGCGAACGTAGTAACTTACGTCAGCAATCGCTACCCATAGACGCCAGCCGCCGCCTTTCTTCGCTTCACAGTAAACCGCGTCATCGAAGTCACGCGCATCTTCGCCATCAATCGTAACCAATGGCAGTTTGCGTAGATCAACACGTCCTTCTTTTGCTTCTTCAGGAACATGCTCACCAAGGTTTTCGATTTGCTTATCTACCGCTTCAGGCCACTCTTGTGGGATCTGGTGAGTACGGATCGCGATCTGCGTTTCCATACCCGGAGCCATGTTTTCACCAAGAACTTCGGTCACTTTACCCATCATGTTACGAGAACGACCACCACGATCCGTAATTTCAATCACAACCACATTACCCATTCGAGCACCGCCTTTATGCTCAGTAGGGATCTGGATGTCGTGACTAATACGCGAATCATCAGCAACCACGTAAGAATGGCCATATTCTAAGAAGAAACGACCAACAAGTGGGGTTGTGCGCTCTTCAAGAACACGAACCAAACGACCTTCACGACGACCACGCTTACTATTGTCAGTAGGCTGAGCCAGTACGTAATCACCGTGCATGATGGTTTTCATCTGATGGTGTGGCAACAAGATATCGTTATCTTTACCAACGCTTCCATCTGGGCGAACCCAACCATGACCGTCTTTATGACCAATCACATAGCCTTTAATCAGTTCCATCTTCTCAGGCAATGCGTAGCACTGACGACGAGTAAAGATAAGCTGTCCATCACGCTCCATTGCACGTAAACGACGACGCAGCCCTTCGTATTGTTCCTCTCCAGCCAGACCCAAAGCTTCGAATAGATCGTTACGGTTCATTGGAATATTCGCTTCAGTTAGAAACGAAATAATGAACTCTCGGCTTGGTACTGGGTTTTCGTAATTTTTCGACTCTCGGTCGGCAAAAGGATCAACAGTGGTTGTCGCTGTCGTGTTTTCTGACGTTGGTGTGTTTTTTGACATAGGCGGGCCTGCTTAAGCAAGGAAGGTATATACCCCTAGTATATCTGATGCTAGGGGTAACCTACAGATATGCTTTGGAAAACCCTCAAATAACCTCAGATTGATACATATCTTCACTTTGTGAAACATCACTTCATAGACGTGGACTATCATCAAAATTTTAAGCAAACGATAAAACAAACGTTTGCGCCATGAATGAAATACACTATTATCCACGCACTTTACCAACTCCTGTTCTGAGTATGATATGAAACTAAAACGCACCTTATTGGCTTCAGCAATGGCAAGCCTAGCTCTATTTCCATTTGCTAGCTCGGCAATGGAAAAAGCTGACCTGATGATTACCGATGCGATGGTTCTGACCATGAACCAAGACAAAACGATTTATGAAAGCGGTACTGTTGTCGTCAAAGACAACAAAATCATTGCGGTTGGTGATGCTTCACTAGAGAAGCAATACCAAGCTAAGCAAGTTTTAGATGTTGATGGTGATATCGTGATGCCGGGTCTCATCAATACTCACACCCACGTATCGATGACGGTGTTTCGTTCATTAGCCGATGATGTGCCAGACCGACTTCACCGTTATATCTTCCCTCTAGAGAAGAAGTTAGTGTCACGAGACATGGTACGTATTGGTGCCAACCTAGGTAACGTCGAAATGGTAAAAGGCGGTGTAACCACTTACGCCGACATGTACTACTTCGAAGATGAAGTAGCGAAAACCGTCGATAAGATCGGTATGCGTGCCATCCTAGGTGAAACTGTGATTAAGTTCCCTGTAGCCGATGCAGCTAACGCCGAAGAAGGCATTAAGTACGCATTGAACTTCATTGAAGAATACAAAGATCACCCGCGAATCACACCTGCGTTTGCACCACATGCGCCTTACACCAATACCACTGAAGTCCTACAGAAAATATCTAAGCTCTCTCTAAAGTTAGATGTACCAGTAATGATTCACCTTGCAGAATCACACCGTGAAGAAGAGAAAATCGCAGAGCGTTCAGAAGGACTTTCTCCGGTTCAATACATGGACAGCATCGGTGCATTAAACAAAAACTTGGTGGGTGCACACATGATCCTAGTGGATGACCATGATATCGAACTGGTGAAAAAATCAGACATGGGCGTGGCTCATAACATGAGTGCCAATATCAAATCCGCGAAAGGCGTATCCCCTGCCCTTAAGATGTACGACGAAAACGTTCGTATTGGTTTAGGGACCGATGGACCGATGTCTGGTAACACACTGAGCACCATTGATGAGTTCAACCAAGTGGCTAAAGTTCACAAGCTGGTAAACAAAGATCGTGCCGCAATGCCGCCGATCAAAGTGATCGACATGGCAACAATGGGCGCAGCAAAAGCGCTACACATGGAAGATAAGATCGGTTCTCTTGAAACAGGTAAACTAGCTGACATCATAGTGATCGACACAAAAGCACCAAACATGATTCCGGTATACAACCCATATTCAGCTTTAGTGTACTCGGCTAATTCTGGTAACGTTCGCCACACCATCGTTGATGGTAAGATCATCATGCAAGATCGCGACATGCTAACCGTCGATGAAGACAAGATTCGTCAAGAAGCACTCGATTTCACCAAAGTCGTTCGTAAAACGGTAATTGAATCTGGTGAAGTTGTTCAATAACGTCACCGAATGAGATAAACGGTTTTCCGTTCAGATCAAAAAAGGCCTCATAGGTATTTACCTACGAGGCCTTTTCATATCGATATCTTTCTAGTTCAAGATAGATGATTAACGAGTGCAGTCGTTAGCCATCAACCTTAATTTACATTCGTCATTACCAGAACACATCTCGGCGTTTTGCTCGAGCAATAATATTGTCTGGCATTCTCCGCTCCAAACCGCTTCGAAGCACAGTAATACGTTTGTGTTGCCTATCATCTGCTGTCACCGAGTTGTATAACCAGCGGTAAGCATCTTCATAATCTAACGGGCTACCGTAATCACGCAGTAAGAGTTCCGCTAAGTGAATGCTTGCACTTAGGTTACCCATAGAGGCCGCTTCACGTAGGTACGGAATTGCACGCTCTTTGTCTTGTTGAACCAAGGTTCCACGAGAATAATAACGACCCAGTTGCTCTAGTGCTGCGGGTAAACCTTGATGCGCTGCGTTTTCCATATAGTAAAGACCAAGCTCTACATCTTGTGGAACACACACACCCCACGCCAGCATATCACCGTATAAAAACTCATAAGAAGGCAAGCTAATACGCGTTGCACGAGCAACGATATCTTCTACTAGCTGGCACTTATCCGCTTTCACACGCTCTAGGTGTCGATTATTTTCGATTAATTTAATCAGTTCAGCTTCTGTATATATTGGAACGGGCTCTCCCACATCAGCCAAATTTGCATGACTCAAGGGTGAGCTCAGCGCCATTATTAATGAAGCTGCCACAATTCGTAGCTTCATACCTGCACTCAATTATCTGTCGCTAAAGTTATCTATTTTTTATTGGCTACCGAGGTAGACGCCCCAAAATAGGGTGAACTTCACTTTCTATGATATCTGTATCGGCAACAACCTTGATGGCTTTAGACAAAACTTGCCGCTAATGGGCAATATTTTGCCTGATGACGCTTAAAAGATCATCACCCAAAGCTTAGACGCTAAATTGCAGGTATTAAAAAGCCGACTTAAGAAAGTCGGCTTTTAGAAACGATTTAATTATCAAAGCACTGTTAGTGCTGTGGTAATCACTCAGTAGGCATTATGCGCCGTATGGGTGAACCTTGATGATAGTTTCGTTACGATCTGGGCCAGTTGATACGATATCAATTGGAACACCAGTTAGGTCTTCGATACGCTTGATGTAATCTAGAGCAGCTTGTGGAAGCGCGTCGATAGATTTAGCACCAAATGTGTTTTCAGACCAACCAGGCATTGTTTCGTAGATTGGCGTCGCTTCTTCGAATGACTCAGCAGCCATTGGAGAAACTTCTAGGATAGAACCATCTTTCATCTTGTAACCAGTACAGATTTTTAGTTCTTCTAGGCCATCTAGAACGTCTAGTTTAGTTAGACAGATACCAGATAAAGAGTTGATTTGGATTGCACGACGCATAGCGACAGCATCGAACCAACCAGTACGACGTAGACGACCAGTTGTTGCGCCAAACTCGTGACCAACATCGCCTAGGTGCTTACCAACTGGGTCTTGCTTCTCAAGGCCATCGTATAGCTCAGTTGGGAATGGACCTGAACCAACACGAGTACAGTAAGCCTTAGTAATACCAAGGATGTAACCGATGTGACGAGGACCGAAACCAGAACCTGCAGCAACACCACCAGCAGTCGTGTTAGAAGACGTTACGTATGGGTAAGTACCGTGGTCGATATCTAGTAGCGTACCTTGAGCACCTTCGAACATGATCTTGTCGCCGCGCTTACGTGCTGCGTCTAGTTCGTCAGTTACGTCGATAACCATCGCAGTTAACATGTCTGCGTAGCTCATCGCTTGCTCAAGAACTTCTTCGTAGCTTACTGTTTCAGCTTTGTAGAAGTGCTCTAGTTGGAAGTTGTGGAATTCCATAACTTCTTTTAGCTTCTCAGCAAATGCTTCTTTATCGAAAAGGTCGCCAACGCGTAGACCGCGACGAGCAACTTTATCTTCGTAAGCAGGACCGATACCGCGACCCGTTGTACCGATAGCTTTCGCGCCACGAGCGATTTCACGCGCGTTGTCGATTGCAATGTGGTACGGAAGAATTAGAGGACAAGCTTCAGAGATGAAAAGACGCTCACGTACTGGGATACCGCGATCTTCAAGAGGTTTCATTTCTTTTAGAAGTGCGTCAGGCGATAATACTACACCGTTACCAATAACACATTTAACGTTATTACGTAGGATGCCTGATGGAATTAAGTGAAGAACGGTTTTTTCACCGTCAATTACAAGTGTGTGACCTGCATTGTGACCGCCTTGGTAGCGAACCACGTATTTTGCATCTTCAGTTAAAAGGTCAACGATTTTACCTTTACCTTCATCACCCCATTGGGTGCCTAGAACGACTACGTTATTTCCCATCTTTCCAATTTCTGTTGCTAATTAAAAATGGATTCTAGCACTGAATCACACTTCTTGCAGTCACTTTTTGTTCATAAACGTTAACGCTGTACAAAAATAAACCAGCCATAACTGGGGGCAGATGTGTAAAGATACTGATATCATTGCTTTTTTACAGACAAAAGGCAGAACCATGTCTCAATCAATTTGGCTCGCTATTGGGCTCGTACTTATTGTTGAAGGGCTCGGCCCCTTGATTGCACCCAATGGCTGGAGAAACATGGTCGCGCAACTAAGCGAGCAGCCAGACACACAACTGCGCCGCATTGGAGGCTGTCTTGTGGTTGCCGGTGCCGTTATCGCTTTCATGACCTACCGTTAGTTTCTATAAGTAGAACGCTGTTAAGCGCCTCCCCTTGCCCCAATAGTGAATCTTCAAAGGTGTCTCGTTCTGAAATAAGTCATAGAAAACAAAAAGGCTCCCACAATGGGAGCCTTTTAAGTTTTAACGTATTTTGCTTATTGAGCTAAGCATTCGCTAACGCATCAGCTTATTTCGCTGGAGCGCCGCTTGCTTGATTCATGTATTGGAAGAAGTCAGTCTTCGGATCCAGCACTAGAATGTCGCTCTTATCGCTAAATGATGTCTCATAAGCTTGCAATGAACGCATGAAGCCGTAGAACTCAGGATCTTTGCTGAACGCATCAGAGTAGATCTTCGCTGCTTCTGCATCAGCATCACCACGAGTGATTCGAGCTGTACGGTCAGCTTCAGCAAGAACTGTTGCCACTTCTAGCTCAGCTTGAGCACGGATAACTTCCGCTTTCTCACGACCTTGTGAACGGTGTCTACGAGCAACCGACTCACGTTCTGCACGCATACGGCGGTAGATAGATTCACTGATTTCGTCAGGAAGGTTAATCTTCTTCATTCGGAAATCAACAACTTCAACACCTAAATCAGCCATCGCACTTTCTGCCGTTCCAGACAAAACGTTTTCCATGATCTTATCGCGTTCGCCATCAACTTCTAGTGCTTCTGCAGCCGCTACCGTTGTGACAACTTCACTATCAGCAGAGTCTGGCAGGATGTCCTTATTACGAGGGCCTGACACGATCTGCTTAATTTCACGGGAACCAATTTCAGAACGAAGAACATCTGTCACTTTACGCTCAAGAAGTGCTTCTGCCGTCATGATATTGCCGCCGCCAGTACTTAGATAAAAACGTCCAAAATCAGCAATACGCCATTTTGCGTAGGTATCAATTAGAACGTCTTTTTTCTCTGATGTTACGAAGCGGTCAGAACGACCATCCATCGTTTGAATACGAGCATCAAGTACTTTTACGCGATCAAACATAGGCAGTTTAAAGTGCAGGCCTGGTTCATAGATTCGTGATACGCCGTTGTCATCGAGAACTCGACCAAAACGAATTACCATGCCACGCTCGCCTTCTTGAATCACAAACAGTGACATCAATAGAAGGGCAATCGTCACAACTAATACAGGGATCATTAATTTACGCATTATTAGTATCTCCCTTGGCGTGAACTGTCTGAACGAGTTTGAGTGCTAGACTTTGGATCCGCTTGAGTTTCTAACTCAATTTGATCGTAAGTTGATGATGCTTTTGCAGGGCGAGTGCCCGACTGAGAACCACCTTGTGCGCCTAGCTTATCAATTGGTAGGTATAGCAAGTTACCGCTTGATTCAGAATCAATCAGGACTTTCGATGTGCTTGAGTACACTTTTTCCATTGTATCAAGGTACATACGGTTACGTGTTACTTCAGGAGCTGCTTGGTATTCAGGTAGCAGTTTCTCGAACTGAGCAACCTGACCTAGAGCACCATTAACTGTGCGCTCTGAGTAACCCACCGCTTCTTTCTTCAAACGCTCAGCACGACCTGTTGCTTTTGGAAGAATGTCATTTCGGTAAGCTTCAGCTTCACGCTCGAAACGCTCTTCATCCTCACGAGCCGCGATAGCATCATCAAATGCATCTTTCACTTGCTCAGGTGGACGTGCTGACTGGAAGTTCACGTCAACAATCAAAATACCCATGTCGTAGCTATCAATAATACGGTTCAACGTTTCTTGAGTGCTTTGACGAATCTGCTGACGACCACTTGTTAGGATACTATCCATTAGTGAATCACCAATTACCGCACGAAGCGCAGAATCGGTTGCTTGGCGTAAACTGTCGTCTGCATTCGTTACACGATACAAGTACTTGTATGGGTCAGAAACACGGTATTGAACACCCATTTCAACGGTCACAACGTTTTCATCTTTCGTTAGCATGGTGCCAGCAGCACGTAGAGAACGAATCGCTTGAACGTTTACTAGTTGCTCATCTTTGATTTCATCGATGAAGCGTGGGTGCCAGTTAAGACCAGGCTCTTCGATACGGTCGAACTGACCCAATCGAAGTACTACTGCTCTTTCTGCTTCGCCAACGGTGTAGAAACCAGCGAAGAACCAGATAGCAATCGCAATGACAGCAATGACACCAAAGCCAATCGCACCGCCACCACCGATAGATGGCCCGTTACCGTTGCCACCTTTTTTACCAAACTTGCCACCTAACTTTTGACTTAGTTTACTAAACACTTCGTCTAAGTCTGGCGGTCCTTGATCTCGGCCGCCGCGATTATTGTTCTTACCCCAAGGGTCATTATCGCGGCCGTTATTATCGCCGTTGTTGTTATTTCCAGGCTCATTCCACGCCATTAGAAAGCTCCATCATTTGATATGACGTTATACTGTAGCAGTCTCTTTGGTAACGATAAAGTCACCTAAGAGCGCCCCTTCTCTTTTTTCAAGTTTAGACCAATCTATTTGTTGCATTCGGATATCTATCAACAAGTTACCATTTTCATCATACTCTTCCTGTTGAATACATTTCATCTCAAAGAATAAGCTGCGAATACGGCCCTGATGTTGATGTGGAATACACAACCGGAATTGAACCATCTGACTTGCTAAACGCTCAGTTAAAGCTTCAAACAGCAGTTCAATACCTTCTCCTTCCATTGCAGAAACCCAAACAGCGCGAGGTGCGCCCTCTTCGTCTCTTTCAATTCGAGGTTTTTGGTCTTCCATGCAGTCAATTTTGTTCATGACTACAAGGGTTGGCACTTCATGAGCATCGATTTCTTCTAATACTTCATGAACAGCCTGAATGTTCTCACGAAAGCGGTCATCACTGGCATCAACAACATGTAACAAAATGTCAGCTTCCTGCGTCTCTTGTAACGTAGCCTTGAACGCAGCGACCAGATCGTGCGGTAGATGACGGATAAAACCTACGGTATCTGCGAGAATTGCAGGCCCGACATCTGCCAATTCAATCTTACGTAGTGTTGGGTCTAGGGTTGCAAACAGTTGGTCTGCTGCATAAACACCTGCACTAGTGATTCGATTGAAAAGTGTTGATTTCCCTGCGTTGGTATAACCAACCAAAGAAATTGTTGGGATTTCAGCTCGATTACGAGCACGTCGTCCTTGTTCACGCTGCTTAGCCACTTTCGCTAAACGACGTAATATCGCTTTTATACGGTCACGCAACAAACGTCGATCGGTTTCCAGTTGAGTTTCACCTGGACCACGAAGACCAATACCACCTTTCTGCCTTTCAAGGTGAGTCCAACCACGAATCAATCGGGTAGAGATATGACGAAGCTGAGCGAGCTCAACTTGTAGCTTACCTTCATGAGTTCGCGCACGTTGTGCAAAGATATCTAAGATCAAACCCGTGCGATCAATCACACGACATTTACACAATTGCTCGAGGTTGCGCTCTTGGGCAGGAGAGAGGGAGTGGTTAAAAATCACAATTTCAGCACCGGTCAGCTGAACAGCTTGTGCGATTTCTAGGGCTTTACCTTCTCCAACGTAGTATTTAGGGAGTGGGGATTGTCGGCTACCAGTAATCACTTGTAGCGTTTCTACCCCCGCTGAGGAGACCAGCATTTCACACTCGCTTAGGTCTTCCCATTCTCCCTCTTGCGTGAAGTTGATATGAACAAGTACGGCTCGCTCGCCGGATTCATAACGGTCAAACAAGCAACCAACTCCTTATTACAGCGCAAGCTGTATTATTTGAACGATTAATCTTCAGTCTTCTCTGGACGATCAGATGGCGCACGTTGCTCGCCGCTGTGGTGACTAACTGCACGAGCAGGAACCACAGTAGAAATCGCATGCTTGTAAACCATTTGGTTTACTGTGTTCTTCAATAAGATCACGAATTGATCGAAAGACTCGATCTGACCTTGCAGCTTAATGCCGTTAACAAGATAGATAGAGACTGGAATGCGCTCACGACGGAGTGCATTTAGGAATGGGTCTTGTAGCGATTGCCCCTTAGCCATTTTATTTTCCTTATTTATATTTTGTTGTAATTATTTAGCTAGTGGTGCACAAAAAGGTGCGGCCTTTGCATCTGAGCTAAACGAATAAAAAAACTCCGTTGTTATTGAAAGGCTGTGATTTTTAAAAGCCTCAATAACTGATCCTTTCCAGAGTATATTCACGCAAAAGCGATCACATTATACACAGCAATACTAATCAGATGCTATTGCATCTGAAAGAGTTTCTAACGCGTGTTCAATGTTTTCGCTATCTAACCAAGTTAAATCATCCCAACTGCGTAACCAGGTGATTTGTCGCTTGGCCAATTGACGGGTTGCACAGACACCACGGAAAACCGCTTCGTCTAAATCACAATTCCCATCTAAATAATCCCACATCTGCCTATAACCAACGCATCGGATCGATGGCAGTTCAGGATGAAGATCTTCTCTGGCGTACAACGCCTTCATTTCATCTTCAAAACCCGCTTCTATCATCTTTTCGAAACGCAGCTCAATGCGGCGATGGAGTTCTTTCCTTTCCTTGGGAGCTATTGCAAATTGTTTTACACGAAATGGCAGGCTATCGCCTTTCGTTTGAGTTAGCTCTGTTAATGTTTTACCCGAAATTCGATAAACTTCCAATGCCCTTGAAAGCCTTTGTGGATCATTTGGGTGTATTCTTTCAGCGGATACGGGATCTATCTCTCTTAATTGATCGTGCAATGCCTGCCAACCCTGTTCAATAGACTCCGCTTCAATCTGCTTACGAATCTCTTGATCCGCGGCTGGTAGTGGCGATAAACCTTCCAACAATGCCTTGTAGTAAAGCATTGTGCCACCAACAAGTAGCGGGATTTTACCTTCCGCTACAATGGCATTCATTTCATTGATCGCATCACGACGAAAATCTGCCGCAGAATACGCTTCGCTTGGATCAAGAATATCAATCAAGCGATGAGGCGCGAGCGCAAGCTCTTCCGCATCCGGTTTAGCGGTGCCGATATCCATGTCTTTGTAGACCAATGCCGAATCGACACTGATGATCTCTACCGGATACTTCTGACGTAAGCGGATAGCTAAATCTGTTTTTCCTGATGCCGTTGGGCCCATTAAAAACAACGCTAAAGGTAATTTTTCAGTCATGATATTTTGTATTGGTTTCTCTGTTATAGCGCTTTATAGCAAAGGGCTTTTTTGTCGCAAAAATACGTATCGTTGCGAAGATCAATGTCATCGCAAAAAGTTAAACCGTCAATAAACTTGAGTCTTTAAATCGATAAACGACTAAGCCATAAAAGCTGCGATGGTCGCTGAAAAGTCGATAGGATTAACAAATTCGGGATCATCTAATGGAAGTAGACCATGCCAAAGTTGCTCAAGTTCCCCAACTAGTTGAACCGCTTCAGATAAAGTGTAGTCGTTTTTTACTTGTGCTGTCTGAATCCCGATCCAGTTAACCAGTAATGGCAACGTATCGTTAGAAAAGCTGTGACCTTGAGTCTCCGAGGCCTGAGCGTTTATTGAAGCCGCGTACGATAACAGATCTGGGATCAAAATTTGTAAGTTTTGCTGCCTCAAAGGAGAAGGCACTCCCATCACCATTATCGCTTCGTTATTCCTAGCTTTAAGCTCGATACCAAGCACGGACAGCATTGGGCTTAGCGCCTTAGCGACACCGACTAAATCAGCGCCTAATTTGATTGATAAAGGCACCAACAGCGGCTGGCTTTTTAACGCCCCTTCTCGAGTATCAAGTTGGCCAATCACACGTAACAATTCTGCTTTGGCTAGAGACACCAATACGCTGCCGTTTTTGTTTCCCATTACCAAATATTGGCGTTCCACTACTGAGACTGCTTTGCCTAAGTCCGTCACAGGTGCTCTTGGCTTTGAATGAACCGGATTCTGTTGAGCAGACTGAGTTTCTTTATTTTCTATGTTGTCTCTGGTTTCTACTGGTGCTACATGCTCTTGAGAAAGTGAAGGCTGTACAACTTGAACATCAAAATCTGGCGTTTTCAACAGCTCTTTGTAGGCTTTAACTTCACGCTTTAAAGGCGCGGGGTCAGCATGATGTTGGTTGGGTTCTTTTTCTTTTCTCGGAGCAGGTCGAGACTCTATCCACTCTTGACGAGGAGAACCTGTAAAGCTGGTTTCACGAGCCGACGAGCCTGTGCTAGCTGAACTCATCTTAGTTGACGAATCTAAGTTGGTTGAAGAGCTTCTGCTAGACGATGAACCTCTGTTTTCTGGTGAGCTATAGTGCTGCCCAGCATCATTAACGCTGTGCTGAGGGTTATCATAAACCTGCTCAGATTCGGCTTTTCTTGGGTAGGCTGGCGTCTGCTCAATGGCGTGTCGCAGCCTCTCAGAGATCTGTGTTTGATCCGAATGAGTCGGCGTTATACTTTCTGGCTCAGAAAAACTCGCAACATCCCCCGCTTCAGACATCGAACTATCTTGCTGATAATTTGAGGCTTCTGACTGATGAAAAGCCGATTGATTGATCGGTGCTGCATCAATTTGTTTGCTTTGTGCTAAGCCATCACTCAACGCTTGGTAGATAAAGTCGTGCACAAGGCGGGCTTGATGGAAGCGTACTTCATGCTTTGCAGGATGAACATTCACATCGACTTGATGCGGGTCTAGCTCAATGAACAACACATAAGTTGCAAATTGGTCTGGGCGTAGGCTGGTCTCATAGCTTTGACGAATCGCATGATTGATCAGCTTGTCTCGCATCATACGACCGTTCACATAGCAGTATTGTAGATCGCTTTGTTGCCTTGCTCCTTCAGGCGTGGTGATCCAGCCATGAAGTTTTAGGCCTTGATGTTCTAGCTTGATCTTAAGCATATGACGAACAAAAGGGTTGCCACATACCGCAGCGATGCGCTTTTCTGCTTGAACTTGTGTTTTTGCTGCGCGGTACTGACGAATCATCTTACCGTTATGGCGAAGGTTGATCGTCACGTCAAAGCGACTCAATGCGATACGTTTAAGCAGCTCATCAATATGCGTGAATTCGGTTTTCTCAGTACGTAAGAACTTGCGACGTGCTGGTGTATTGAAGAAAAGGTCCAACACCTCAACCGAGGTACCAATAGGATGCGCTGCAGGCTGCAGTTTCACCTGCATATCCCGACCTTCACTGTGCGCAGCCCAAGCTTGATCTTGAGTCGCAGGGCGTGAAGTCATGGTTAAGCGCGCAACAGAGCTGATACTCGCCAGTGCTTCACCACGAAAACCAAGGCTGACGATCGCCTCGAGGTCATCAAGGGTATGGATCTTGGAGGTAGCATGACGGCTCAGCGCCAAGGCAAGCTCATCTTTAACGATGCCTTTGCCGTTGTCACGAACACGGATCATCTTGGCGCCACCTTTCTCGATATCAATATCGATACGTGTGGCACCTGAATCCAAACTGTTCTCAACCAACTCTTTCACAACAGAAGCTGGTCTTTCTACCACTTCACCCGCTGCGATTTGGTTAGCTAACCGAGCTGGCAGTATTTTGATCGTCATATTTATAGTTACCTTACTGCCACTGATGGAAACATGTCTGCGTTAAAAGCTTATTTGTGCGGAATAATCAACACCTGACCCACTGCTAGGCTGTCAGATCGTAGCTTATTCGCTTGGCGAATGCTGTTGACGCTCACGCCGTATTTAGAAGCAATCTTACCTAGGTAGTCACCTCTTGCGACTTTATGTTTACGCAGAGGTACGTCTTTCATTTCAACCGTAATACGTAGCTTCTGGCCTACTCTCACGGTTTCAGACTTCAAGCGGTTCTCACGTTTGATATCTGTAACTCGAACTTTATAACGGCTGGCTATCTTGCCTAGATACTCTCCAGACTTAACCGTGTGAGTGATGGTCTTAGTTTTCACTGCACTGCTTGATGACGAACCTGAAGCACTACTTGGGATCTTAAGTACTTGACCGATCGCTAGGCTGCTCGATTTCAGATTGTTGAGTTTCATCAAGGTCTGCGTCGACGTGCCATATTTGCTCGCAATTACCGATAATGACTCGCCACGAGACACTTTATGTTGGCTCACACCACCCGTTGATGACGTTGCATTAGACAAGATAATCCCTTCAGGCGGGTTAGCCTTCAAATATTTAACGACCGCTTTAGTCACTGCTCGTGCTAATTTATCTTGATGCGAGCGTTGGAAAAGAAGCTTCTCTTCCGTCGGGTTTGAAATAAAGCCCGTCTCGACCAATACCGATGGTATCTGTGGTGAACGCAATACCGCTAAACTGGTATTGATTGGCTTGCTGTTATGAAGCTTAGCGACCTTACCCATCTCAGACAGAATCGTTGTTGCAAGCTTATAGCCCTCTTTTTGAGAGTGGCTGAACTGCAAATCAAGCAGAGTTTGGTTTACGTTTTTATCATCAATGTTGCCAGTGAAAGCTGCACCGCTACCACCGAGCAATTCAGACTGTTTCTCTTTGTTCTCGATCCAGCGCGAGATCTCTGTATTGGCGCGTCGAGTATTCAACACAAACACCGAACCACCTCGTGGTTGCGGGGTCGTAAACGCATCCGCGTGAATAGAGATAAACAAGTGAGCTTCATTTTCACGAGCAATCGCAACACGTCGGTTAAGGTTTACAAAGTAGTCGGCATTGCGAGTCATGCGAGTTTTGATCCCCGGGACGGCATTCAACTGTGCAGCAAGCTTGTGAGAAATACTCAGAGTCGCATTCTTTTCATATTTACGAGATGGGCCGATTGAACCTGGATCTTCACCGCCGTGGCCAGGGTCAATCACGATCAGAATGTCTTTCTGACGTTTAACCTGATTAATATTTTTGTTAACTGTTGGCTTACTCGGCTTCGAAGCTGTTGTTCCCTTGCTTGTCGCACCATGAGGGAAATCAATCACTAAACGGTGCCCATACTGACCACCAGGAGTCGGGCTCAGTTTAAACAAATCGGCTTTAGAGGATTTCTTCAACTCGAAAACCAAGCGATAGGTATTTTTGTCTGGCGGGGAACTCTTACGAACTTTCGACAGAACGGGGCTATCCTTCACCACAACAGGTAACTTGGTCGCAAGATTGGTATGTTTTAAATCGACCACTAAGCGACTCGGGCTACTCAAAGTAAAATAGCTAAAGTCCGCTTCTGATTTAAGGTCGATAACCACACGAGTTTCTTCAGGTGAAGGCCAAACCCTCAACCCTTTCAATGAGTTTGCAGAAACAAGTGAAGAAAACAGTAAAGAAAAAACAGCAGCCATTACGGCTACTGATGAAAAAAGGCGTTTAGAAATCAACATAACTCCAACTGACTAAGTAAGCGCTGTCCGTATTCACTATTAGCGGTTAAAGAAACAATACGGTGATCGTCTTGGTAACGAATATCAATATCCAAATCTGCTTCAGGTAGCATCCCATAACCTTTCTCAGGCCATTCAACCAAACAAATAGCGTCTGGAGTAAAGTAATCACGGATACCCATGAACTCCAACTCTTCAGGATCGGCCAAGCGATAAAGGTCAAAGTGGTACACCTGCCAATCTGCAAGTTGGTAAGGTTCAACTAGAGTATACGTTGGGCTCTTTACATTTCCTTGATGGCCAAGTGCTTTTACAAAGCCACGACTGAACGTCGTTTTTCCTGCGCCAAGATCACCATGCAGATAAATAGTCGTCTGCTGTGAGCAAAGATTAGAAAGCTCCGTTCCTAGTTGAATCGTTGCTTGTTCATCTTTCAAAGTAAATTGTTTCGTGCTCATGAATACGTTCTCTAAAAATCGATCGTTGACTATATAAAAATCAAAAGAACAAGAATAGTAAACCGTGATGCTTTTGGGAGACAAGCACTCAAGTGTAAGTTCTATGAAAAATACTGCTCAAAACACGTCTGTTCTGGTTAATCTCGTAAAGATCCGTTAAGATCCGCCCCCATTTTTGCCGAACCTAATTTTAATTAGCCTTATCTCTAATTGTAAAACAGAGAAAATAAGAATTAAGCCATGAATCTAGACCATCTTGCTGAACAAATTAAAATCTGGGGAAAAGAGCTCGGCTTTCAAAAAGTTGGCATCTGCGATGTTGATTTAAGTGAACACGAAGCCCCTCTTCAAGCATGGCTAGATGCTGGCAACCACGGCGAAATGGATTGGATGGCTCGACATGGAATGATGCGTGCACGTCCTGATGAACTTCATCCAGGGACCATTCGAGTAATCAGCGCTAGAATGAATTACCTACCACCAGAAGCTCAGTTTGCATCCAACCTAAACGAGACCACTCAGGGCTATATCAGCCGTTATTCTTTAGGCCGCGATTATCACAAATTGTTCCGTAACCAGTTGAAAAAGCTGGGACAAAGAATTGAGAAAGAAGTTGAGGGATTTGACTCACGTCCTTTCGTGGATTCAGCGCCTATTTTGGAAAGACCGCTCGCTCAAAAAGCGGGGCTGGGTTGGACAGGTAAACACTCGTTAATTCTCGATAAAGACGCGGGCTCTTGGTTCTTCCTAGGCGAACTGTTGGTTAACATTCCTCTGCCAGTCGATACACCGAGTGTCGATGAGTGTGGGAAATGTACCGCATGTATCACATCCTGCCCAACGGGTGCCATTATCGCCGACGGTGTTGTCGATGCGCGTAAGTGTATTTCGTACTTAACCATTGAATACGATGGTGTGATCCCGGAAGAATTTAGAGACGCAATTGGTAACCGTATTTATGGTTGTGATGACTGTCAGTTAGTTTGCCCGTGGAATCGTCATGCCGAACTCACAGAGCAAACAGACTTTCATCGTAGAGAAGATTTCCAAGAGGCCGATCTCGTTTCACTTTCAAGTTGGGACGAAGCCACCTTCCTAAAGAAAATGGAAGGCTCAGCAATAAGGCGTATCGGACACACCCAATGGTTGCGCAATATCTTTGTTGCTATGGGCAATGCGCCATTTCAACAACGCATTATTGAAACACTAGAATCTCATCAAGGCAAAAACGACATGTTGGATGTGCATATTGAGTGGGCTTTGAATAAACAACTACAACAGTTACCCAACGCTAGCGGCGTGCAAGAAGATAACTGTGTGCAAAAAAATAGCAGCAAAATCTCCACCAAAAAGCACCGACTAATACGCATTGTTGAGAAAGGCCTGCCAAGAGACGCCTAGCCCTTTAAGCACCAACGATTGGCTAGTTAACCTGCCTAAATAGTCCAATATTTAAGACAACCCGTTGCACATAATATTAGAACAATGTTTGACCTTGTTCTCAATTTTGGCAATGTGGAAAAAATTAAAATATTTCGTAAACTTTCAACACCCGCATAAAGTTAAACACAAAGCCCATAAATGATTAAGATCAAAAAACAACAAGTTAACGATCTTTAGCTCAATCACAAGCCAAGTGACAATCCAATATAAAACAACAGGTTACAGAGAGCTGTGTTTTACTAACGCATTGAAATAAAGAAAGATCTTTTTGAGATATGTAAAGAATTAAGTCTGAAATAACTTTATCAACCAAGTTATCCACACCTAACATTTTGTGGATAAGTCTGTTTATAGATGTGAAAAACCTCAAGTATCTGCTTCAGAGACCTGATGTTTACTAGCATTCCAGTTGCTAAGAAAAATTTAAGACAAAAAAATATCCACCATGATGGAGGATTATTTGCTTTTTTGGGGGATTATGCTTCGCAGCATTAAAGAAAGAGCGTGACCGGTAAGGTCGTCTTTAAACGCTGTGGTTTAAAGAGTTTTGTTTACCATGAAGAGTAAACTGGAGCGATACATCGGGTTCGAACCGATGACCTCAACCTTGGCAAGGTTGCGCTCTACCAACTGAGCTAGTATCGCATAAGCTAACCGTTCATCTTGCCTGCTAAGAAGCATCAAACCAACGTTTAACTGTAATGTGGTTGCGGGAGCCGGATTTGAACCGACGACCTTCGGGTTATGAGCCCGACGAGCTACCAAACTGCTCCATCCCGCGTCCGGATGCATTGTTTAAGACAATGAGACTAAACCATTTTCATTCTGAGCAAGGCTCTAAGAATACTACTTCTTGTTCGAATAAAAGTGGAGCGATACATCGGGTTCGAACCGATGACCTCAACCTTGGCAAGGTTGCGCTCTACCAACTGAGCTAGTATCGCATAAGCTAACCGTCCATATTCTCTGCTAGAAGCATCAAATCAACGTTCAACTGTAATGTGGTTGCGGGAGCCGGATTTGAACCGACGACCTTCGGGTTATGAGCCCGACGAGCTACCAAACTGCTCCATCCCGCGTCCGG
This sequence comes from Vibrio sp. QJM3NY_15, assembly GCF_057785995.1. Lineage (NCBI taxonomy): Bacteria > Pseudomonadati > Pseudomonadota > Gammaproteobacteria > Vibrionales > Vibrionaceae > Vibrio > Vibrio sp. QJM3NY_15. The sequence continues at coordinate 267,926 of NZ_CM173517.1, read as the reverse complement.
ATGCATTGTTTAAGACAATGAGGCTTCCTCTCTCTTCGAAAAGAAAGTGGAGCGATACATCGGGTTCGAACCGATGACCTCAACCTTGGCAAGGTTGCGCTCTACCAACTGAGCTAGTATCGCATAAGCTAACCGTTCATCTTTCTGCTGAGAAGCATCAAACCAACGTTCAACTGTAATGTGGTTGCGGGAGCCGGATTTGAACCGACGACCTTCGGGTTATGAGCCCGACGAGCTACCAAACTGCTCCATCCCGCGTCCGGATGCATTGTTTAAGACAATGAGGCTTTAAATTGGAGCGATACATCGGGTTCGAACCGATGACCTCAACCTTGGCAAGGTTGCGCTCTACCAACTGAGCTAGTATCGCATAAGCTAACCGTTCATCTTTCTGCTGAGAAGCATCAAACCAACGTTCAACTGTAATGTGGTTGCGGGAGCCGGATTTGAACCGACGACCTTCGGGTTATGAGCCCGACGAGCTACCAAACTGCTCCATCCCGCGTCCGGATGCATTGTTTAAGACAATGAGACTGTTCTCAAAAAAGAGAGTATTTGGAGCGATACATCGGGTTCGAACCGATGACCTCAACCTTGGCAAGGTTGCGCTCTACCAACTGAGCTAGTATCGCATAAGCTAACCGTCCATCTTGTCTGCTAAGAAGCATCAAATCAACGTTCAACTGTAATGTGGTTGCGGGAGCCGGATTTGAACCGACGACCTTCGGGTTATGAGCCCGACGAGCTACCAAACTGCTCCATCCCGCGTCCGGATGCATTGTTTAAGACAATGAGGCTTTAAATTGGAGCGATACATCGGGTTCGAACCGATGACCTCAACCTTGGCAAGGTTGCGCTCTACCAACTGAGCTAGTATCGCATAAGCTAACCGTCCATATTCTCTGCTAGAAGCATCAAATCAACGTTCAACTGTAATGTGGTTGCGGGAGCCGGATTTGAACCGACGACCTTCGGGTTATGAGCCCGACGAGCTACCAAACTGCTCCATCCCGCGTCCGGATGTTTCTCTTTTCGCATCATTACCGTTTAAGACAATGAGACTAAACCATTTTCATTCTGAGCACTTTCTCAAAGAGACAGCTTCTAAGAATAGAATTTGGAGCGATACATCGGGTTCGAACCGATGACCTCAACCTTGGCAAGGTTGCGCTCTACCAACTGAGCTAGTATCGCATAAGCTAACCGTTCATCTTTCTGCTAAGAAGCTTCAAACCAACGTTCAACTGTAATGTGGTTGCGGGAGCCGGATTTGAACCGACGACCTTCGGGTTATGAGCCCGACGAGCTACCAAACTGCTCCATCCCGCGTCCGGATGCATTGTTTAAGACAATGAAACTGTTCTCTAAAAAAGAGAGAATTTGGAGCGATACATCGGGTTCGAACCGATGACCTCAACCTTGGCAAGGTTGCGCTCTACCAACTGAGCTAGTATCGCAATCTGAAAACGTCTTTCGCCGTTCAGGGCTGCGAATTATAAGAGCATTTTTTTGTGATGCAAGTCCTTAATGCAAAAATCAGCAAGTTTTTACTCAACTGCTGAAAAAGCACACAAAATTGCAAAAAAAATGCCCTGTATGTACCTGAAAAGTTAGATAAACGTGATCATTCAATCAGATTAGATGCTAATGATTGTTTTTCGGTAGTACTGAAGCTCTGCAATCGACTCTCGAATATCGTCTAGTGCAAGGTGGCTTCCTGATTTAGAAAAACCATCGAGTACTTCAGGTTTCCAACGACGCGCAAGCTCTTTCAAAGTGCTTACGTCGACATAGCGGTAGTGGAAGTACTCTTCCAACTCTGGCATGTGCTTGTATAGGAAACGGCGATCTTGGCCGATGCTGTTACCACAAATAGGCGATTTACCTTTCGGTACCCACTTTTCAAGAAACTCAATCGTTTGTTTGATTGCGTCTTGCTCTGAAACGGTGCTTTCTTGAATTCTCTTTACTAAACCGCTGCCAGTATGAGTTGTCGTACACCACTCATCCATCTTATCCAGTTCACTCTGAGGTTGGTGAATGGCCAAAACAGGCCCTTCAGCCAGAATGTTGAGCTCACTATCTGTAACGATAGAAGCAATTTCAATAATTTTATGAGTTTCAGGATCAAGTCCTGTCATCTCTAGATCAACCCAAATAAGGTTCTGATCGCTAAAGGACATAAGGCGTCGCCTATTTGTTTATGTGTAAAAGAGGTACTATACCCAAATAACTATACTCAAACTAGCTTTAGGGCCATCGAAATCAGTGGCACCAATAACATCCTGTTTGAGTCCTCAATCATCAAGTTAGATGTGTTAAGTGAAAAATTGTGGCTAAAAAAAAGAAGTTAACCAAAGGTCAGGTACGTCGCGTACGTAGCAACCAGAACAAGCGACTCAAGAAAGAAGATTCTATCCAGTGGGATGAGAACATGCTTGGCGGAACAAAAAGCGGACTCGTGATTACGCGCTTTGGTCAACATGCTGATATCGAAGATCTTGAAACCAACGAAGTTCACCGTTGTAACTTACGTCGTAGTATCGAAACGTTAGTTTCCGGAGACAAAGTAACTTGGCGCGCAGGGCTTGAATCAATGGCTGGCATCTCTGGTGTTGTCGAAGCCGTTGAGCCTAGAACATCAATGCTAACTCGTCCTGACTACTATGACGGCTTAAAACCGGTTGCCGCAAACGTAGACCAAATGGTTATCGTTTCAGCTGTACTACCAGAGCTATCACTTAATATCATCGACCGCTACTTGATCGCCTCTGAAACGGTGAATATTGCTCCTTTAGTTGTACTCAATAAAGTCGACTTGCTGACAGAGCAACAAATTAGCGAATACCGCGAAACGCTGAAGATATACGAGAAAATCGGCTATAAAGTCATGTTCGTGAGTAAAGAGTCGGGTTACGGCATCAAAGAGTTGGAAGCTGAACTGAAAGATCGTATCAACATTTTCGTTGGTCAATCTGGCGTAGGTAAATCCAGTGTAGTGAATGCACTGATGCCAACATTGGACATTGAAGAAGGGGCAGTTTCTGAAAACTCAGGACTGGGTCAACACACCACCACAGCAGCGCGTTTGTATCACTTCCCTTCTGGTGGTGATCTTATCGATTCCCCTGGGGTACGTGAATTCGGCCTATGGCATTTAGAACCCGATGAAGTCACAGATGCTTTCATTGAATTCAAGCCATACCTAGGTGGCTGTAAGTTCCGCGATTGTAAACACAATGACGATCCAGGATGTCTTCTGCGTGAAGCCGTTGAAGACGGAAAAATTAGCCGCTTACGCTTTGCTAGCTACCACCGCATTATTGAAACAATGGCTGACAACAAAGATAACCGTCAGTACTCACGAAGCAAGAAAGCCGATCTCTAATCGCGTTTTTGTGAACAAATGTGTGCATTTACTGACAATTGGCGCGAATTTAAGTAACATCTCGCGCCCTAAACCGTCATCGACAGATTTAATTGAAAAACAATTAGCATTGGAAAATTAATACAATGGATAAGATTAAAGTTGGATTGCAGTACTGGATCCCACAGCATGGGCTAACTCGCCTAGTCGGTAAACTGGCATCTGCTAAAGCGGGTGGCTTAACGACAGCGATCATTAACTGGTTCATCAAGCAATACAAAGTAAACATGGATGAAGCTCTGCATAGCGATCCAAAACACTTTAAAACATTCAATGAATTCTTCGTACGTGAATTGAAAGAAGGCATGCGCCCTATCGCAGAAGGTGACTCTGTTATTGTTCACCCTGCTGATGCACGTGTAAGTCAGTTTGGCCCAATTACTGACGGTCAACTGATTCAAGCTAAAAACCACAACTACTCAGCTCGTGAACTATTGGGTGGTGATGCTGCTCTAGCCGATGAATTTAAAGACGGCGAATTCGCAACGCTTTACTTGTCGCCAAGTGATTATCACCGCGTGCACATGCCATGCGATGGCACACTGCGTCAGATGATCTACGTTCCAGGAGACCTTTTCTCAGTAAACCCGCTAACGGCAGAGAACGTTCCAAACCTATTCGCACGTAACGAGCGTGTAGTTTGTATCTTTGATACTGAGTTTGGCCCAATGGCACAAGTACTGGTTGGTGCAACTATCGTAGGTAGCATCGAGCAAGTATGGGCTGGCACCATCACGCCACCTCGCGGTAACTCAGTTTACAAGTGGGATTACCCGGCACAAGGTGATAAATCTATTATCTTGAAAAAAGGCGAAGAGATGGGTCGCTTCAAGCTTGGTTCAACGGTTATCAACCTGTTTGCTAAAGATGCAATCAAGTTTGACGAAACTATGCAGAATGGTGAGAAAACCGTTCTAGGCACCCCTTTCGCGCACATTGCGGGTAAAGAAGTTGAGACTGAAGCTGTTGATTCAGCAGAGAACACTGACCAAGCTTAACGGTTTGAGTTAGCTCATTTAGTCTTAAAGGCGCGTTATTTTTCTATATTTAGAGAAGAACGCGCTTTTTTCTTATCTAGTTCCAGACACTTCCCTCCAAGAGTTCAACAAGCCTAACTACCGACAACCTTACTCCCAACGAGCAGGACGTCGAATTGTCCAGAAAAAAGATTGACCAAAAGCAAAACAACTGCCGAAACCTTAAACAACTTTTCGATTTTACAACCCGTCTCCAAGTACCAAAAATCCAGATAACTTACTCTATTTGAAGATATTTTTTTCATAGGGTCTTTGTACATGCCTAAACTCAATATTGGCGTTCTGGTCAAGCTGTTGATTTGTTTTGCGATTCCCTTAGGCGTGTTATTCATGCCGATAGATTCAATACCAATCGATGATCTCACACTGATTCAACACCGCCTGTTGGCGATATTCTTATTAGCAGCCCTGCTGTGGGTGCTTGAGCCTGTTCCGGTATTCGCCACCTCAATTCTTATCATTGCACTTGAACTGGTGATGATCTCCGACAAAGGCCTGCACTTATTTAGAAATCCACCAGCAGGACACGATCTCGGTGAGTTAATCAAATATACCGACATCTTCGGTGCATTTTCGTCACCAATAATCATCCTTTTTATGGGTGGCTTTGCTCTTGCGATATCCGCATCCAAATACGAACTCGATAACAACTTAGCACGAGTATTGCTCAAACCGTTTGGCACGGAACCGCGCTTCATTATGCTCGGCTTAATGCTGATCACCGCCGTGTTCTCGATGTTCATGTCGAATACCGCCACAACGGTAATGATGCTCGCATTGCTAGGTCCTATCGTAGCCTCTGCGCCAAAAGGCGACATGGGGATTAAAGCGCTCGTGTTGTGTATTCCAATCGCCGCCAATACCGGTGGTATCGCAACACCAATAGGTACACCACCCAATGCGATCGCACTGCAATACCTAACTGGCGAAAACAGTATCGACTTCCTTAGTTGGATGATGATGGGCTTACCCTTTGTGATCATCCAACTGACCATCGCTTGGTTCCTTCTACAAAAATTCTTCCCTTCTAAAGAAAGAAACATGGTCCTCAAGCTAGATGGTCAATTTAGAAAAAGTTGGCGAGCGATTGTGGTTTACATCACCTTCGCTGCGACAATCTTATTGTGGATGACCACCAAACTGCACGGCATGAACACTTATGTGGTATCGATCATTCCACTGGCAGTGTTCACTCTGACCGGCATCATGGGCAAAGAAGAGCTCAAGCTGATTAACTGGGATGTGTTGTGGTTAGTGGCAGGGGGCATTGCGATTGGTATTGGCTTAGACAAAACAGGACTAGCTGCCGCATTAGCGCACGCGATTGATTATGAATCGCTCTCGCCTGCTGCTGTGGTACTGACACTATCTATCGTGTGTTGGTTAATGGCGAACTTCATGTCGAACACCGCGACTGCCAACTTGTTGATGCCGATAGCGGCTGCAATTGGCGCGTCCATGGAAAGTTTGGTCGCGATTGGCGGCTTACAAGGCTTGTTAGTTGTGGTCGCCTTCTCCGCATCACTCGGTATGATTCTTCCAGTATCGACACCACCCAACTCACTGGCTTACTCAACTGGCCTCATCGAAAGCAAAGACATGGCGAAGATGGGCATCATCTTAGGTATTGTCGGCTTGTTAATGGTCTACCTCGCGTTGTTCATCATCACCTAATAGACGTTCAACGATCACTTTTATTCCGACTAAGGCGCTAAATGTAAATTTAGCGCCTATTAACGCTATCTCACGCACAATGACCACAACAAGTGATTGAAATTTAACTCAATAAATAACTGTGACTTTACTTCACTGTTTTACAAAAATCAGAGTAAATATATTTAGAATTTATGATTTTAAACACATTCATTCTGCCTAAGACAACGGCAATATACCCCCATAAGAAACACACCACTTCAATATCAAGTACGTCACCGTAGTTAGGTTTTTGTCTAATAAGAGAGGAATGGACCTTGAGACATACTATTAAGTTTAAAATTCAGATCGCGATTGCGGTCATAATTGCCGTCGTAAGTGGCGCTCAAGCCTGGATATCGGTTAATCAGCTGACTCAAGAGACTGAAGTCGCGATCAACCAAGAAATGAAAAATGTCAGTGTTGGCACCACCAATTACATTGCCGACTGGCTCTCTATCCGCAGTGATATGATGCTTGCCAATGAATCGACTATTTCAAGCAACAGTAACTCTGACCGCGAGTTATTGATCACCAAACAAGCCGGGCAATTCCTATCTGTTTATGCAGGATTCAGCGATGGCACTATCGCTTATGGCGACAAAGGTGAAGATTGGCCAGCAGGCTACGACCCACGCACCCGTCCTTGGTACAAAGACGCCAACGCAACATCAGACCTCATCATTACCGAACCTTATCAAGACTTTGACGGCAGCATTGTCATCAGTTTTGCCAAAGCATTCAGTGGCAATAGACAAGGTGTTCTCGCGGCAGATTTAACTGTAACCAGCATTATCGATACAGTCCTCAATGTAAAACTGGATAACGATGGCTTTGCGTTTTTAGTCGATGGCAACAACAACATCGTTGCCTACAGCGATGAAGCGCTGAGTCAAAAACCATTGATCAGTTTGAATCCAGAGCTAACAACCAACAAGGTTTCACAACTGCTCCAAGACCAGGTGATCACTACTCTCACTTGGCCTGGTCAAGGCGATAAGCTGGTCTACATGGCCAATGTTCCGAATACCGATTGGTCGCTAGGCATTGTTATCGATAAAGAGATGGCGTTTTCTGCAGTATCCGATGCCATTCAATTCATCACGCTGACCTCTTTGGTTTTGTACATCATCATTTCAATTGCGAGCACAATGGTGATCAACCGCCTGCTTTCTCCATTACAAACATTGTCTACAGCGCTAACTCAGCTCGCTCAAGGCAGAGGCGATCTCACTCAGCGCATTGATATCACACGTATGGATGAGATTGGTAAACTTGCCGAGCTTGTGAACCAGTTCTTAAGCCAGATGCAAAGCATGTTGAAGGGCGTGATAGAACACAGCCACGATCTCAACAATCATGCAGAGAAAGCCAATCAACTGGCTACCCAATCTTCGATTAGCGTTGAGAATCAACAAAACGATATCAACCAAATTGCGACCGCGATTCATGAGATGTCCGCCACCGCAGCCGAAGTGGCTAGCCACGCCGAATTAACGGCATCCGCTTCTCAGGCATCCGCTACCGCTTGTAACGAAGGCCAAGAGGTAATCCAACAAAACCGCGATGCGATTACTGGCCTAGCAACACAAGTTGAAGATGCAGCCAATGTTATTCGTGAATTAGAGAGCAATGCTCAAAGCATTAACCAGATCCTCTCCACCATTCAAGGCATTGCCGAACAGACCAACCTGTTGGCATTAAATGCTGCGATTGAAGCCGCTCGAGCAGGTGAACAAGGTCGTGGATTTGCGGTTGTGGCCGATGAAGTGCGCGTGTTAAGTCAGAGAACGCATGGCTCGACCGAAGAAATTCGCGTGATGATTGATACGCTGCAGAAAAACACCGAACATGCTGTTGAAAGCATGACCACCAGCACTCAACTGGCAGAGAACAGTGTTGGCTTCGCTGAGCAAGCCCATGGCAGCCTGACTAAAATCACGCAAGCGATCACTGAAATCAACGACATGGCGCTGCAAATAGCCAGCGCTGCAGAAGAGCAACGCGCGGTGAGCGAAGACATCAGCCGTAATACGCAAGGAATCAAAGATGCCTCTGACGATTTGGCACAACAGGCGGAAAGCAGTCGCAATAGCTCAAATGAAATGAGCAGCGCTGCTGAATCGATGCGCCAAGATGTGGAACGCTTTAAAGTATAAAGCCTCGCTAGTCAGACAAGCGAAACGGATAACCGGAACAAAACAGTAACTGAGGATCAAGGCGGTAACTGAGCAGCAAAGCGGTGCTTTTATTAAGAATCACTTTGTTCTCGGTTCGGTTTGATGCATATTGATGAGCTAATTTATCCCAGACACAAGGATGTTATTCAGATGGGATTCGAATGGTTAGCTCTTGCTGCCGCTTTTCTTTGGGCGATTGCGAGCCTGATGTCAGTAAAGCCTGCTCAACACTTAGGTTCTTTCGCCTATAGCCGTTGGAGAATGGGTTGTACCGCGATCATCTTATCGAGCATGGCTTGGTTTACCGGTGGTTGGTCAAGTGTGGAAGCTGACTTAATCACACCTATGATGCTGTCAGGCCTGATTGGTATCTTCATTGGTGATACTGCCCTATTTGCCTGTTTGAACCGAATGGGACCGCGCCAAGCGGGTTTGCTGTTCTCTTGTCACGCCGTGTTTTCGGCGATTCTCGGTTACTTCCTATTTAGCGAAAGCATGACTTCGGTAGAGCTGATTGGCTCGGCTTTGGTGTTTAGCGGCGTGTTAACCGCGATATTCTTTGGTCGTCGAGGACAAGCGAACAATCAACTCGAAACCATTAAGGGAACAGTGTGGATTGGCGTTGCGTTAGGAATCACAGCGGCGATTTGCCAAGCATTGGGCGGTATTATTGCCAAGCCTGTGATGCAAACCAGTATCGACCCAATAGCCGCCTCTGCCATTCGAATGATCACCGCCTTTGTGGCTCACTCTCTGTTCCGTTTAACGGGAGCGAAGCTTTCACGCGCACTTAACCCAATGAATAAGCAGATATTCGCGATTACCGCTGTTAACGGCTTTCTAGCGATGGCGGTGGGGATGACGCTGATCTTGTATGCGCTGCAGGAAGGCAATGTCGGTATGGTCGCTCTGTTATCTTCAACCACGCCCATCATGTTGTTACCGATACTCTGGCTGTACACCAAACAGAGACCAAATGCCTACGCTTGGATCGGTGCCATTGTTGCTGTAGTGGGTACCGGTATTCTAGTCAGCTAGTGAAGCGGATAGTTAATGACGATTAATTATCCGCTAAAAACAAAAGCAAAAAACTAAGAACGCGGGAAAGGAAAAGCCGTCACATCATCGATGTGATCGTAGCCCAGCGCCAGCATGATCAGACGGTCGATACCTAAAGCCACACCCGCACAGTCTGGCAAGCCCGCTTTTAACGCCTCAATCAAATGATGATCAATCGGTTGAGGTGATAATCCCATCTCAATACGCTTGGCATTATCATCTTCAAAACGCTGCAGTTGTTCTTGTGGTTTATCTAACTCATGGAAGCCGTTAGCCAACTCGATACCTTTGAAATACACCTCAAAGCGATCGGCGACTCGTGAATCGTTTGGGTTGATCTTAGCTAACGCTGCTTGTGATGCTGGGAAGTCATACACAAACGCAGGCACCTGCTGGCCTATTTTCGCCTCAACACCAATACTAAACAGCAGTTGCAATAAGGTATCGCGGTCTTGTTCTGGATCTGCAATATCGCTGAGCCCTAGTTTCGCGGCAGCCTGCTTTAAGGTATCCATCGAATCTTCTAATGGACACACACCCAGTACATCAATAAAGGCTTGTTGGTAAGTCATTCGCTCCGCGAAACCTGATTTAAGTACCTGCTGTAACAGCCGATCCATCTCATCCATCAGGTCATGATGATCAAAGCCAACGCGATACCACTCCAACATGGTGAACTCAGGGTTATGGTAACGGCCGTTTTCTTCATTACGAAAAGACTTACAAATTTGGTAGATACAACCACTGCCCGCCGCTAACAGCCGTTTCATATGAAACTCTGGGCTCGTCATAAAGAACAGTGGCTGGCCGTGCGCATAACCCGGCCCTACGAATTCAGTTTTGAACGTATGCAAATGCACATCCGTCACCGTGGCGTGGCTCATGGCCGGTGTATCCACTTCCATCACGCTTCGCTCTGCAAAAAACTGGCGAATTTGATTAAGGATATCAGCACGTTGCTTTAACTGCTTAATGGTTGCGGCGGGTTGCCATGTGGAGTGCATTATCAAGTTCCATATCACTGAATTCTAGGCGACGAAAATTACCACCTTTCGTCTCTTTTGTAAGCATCTATCTGTCTATTGATGAAAGCAAAATGTTGTTTTAATGAAGCCAGAAAATTACGTTCTACAATACAATTATCAATACAGCTTCCACATCAACATTGATAACGAAAATCATACTCAACAAGCCGTTAACACCAGTCCTGTGGGTTAATCGTTATCAACAATTGATTGCCGTGATTGCAGTCACATAACCTATAAATTCTATGCCTCCATATGCATTACCGAAGCAAAAACCTAAATACATCAATTTTTGAAACGCCCTCCTCTTTTACACTGAGCCTACCACTTAAGGCTTAGGGGTGATGATCGGTTGATGCCGTTTACGTACTATTAATTAGTAAGTGCCACCAATAAGCTTTTTTATAATAACAAGCGGAATACTCCGCATCACACTGGAGAATAACTGTGAAGACAATTACCACAGATATCGCAGTCATCGGCGCAGGCGGCGCTGGTCTTCGTACAGCTATCGCTGCGGCTGAAGCTAATCCTGAATTGGAAGTAGCACTGATTTCTAAAGTTTACCCAATGCGTTCGCACACGGTAGCGGCAGAAGGCGGTTCAGCAGCAGTAATTAAAGACGAAGATAGCCTAGATAACCACTTCAACGATACTGTTGGCGGTGGTGACTGGCTATGTGAACAGGATGTTGTTGAATACTTTGTTGAAAACTCGACTCGCGAAATGATCCAAATGGAACAATGGGGCTGCCCATGGAGTCGTAAAGAAAACGGTGAAGTAAACGTACGCCGATTCGGCGGTATGAAGGTAGAAAGAACGTGGTTCGCAGCGGATAAAACTGGCTTCCACATGCTTCATACACTGTTCCAGACTTCGATGAAGTACGACACAATCAAACGATTTGATGAGTACTTTGTGGTGGATTTGATCGTTGAAGATGGCGAAGTACAAGGCCTTATCGCGATTCATATGTCTGAAGGTGAGCTTGTTACGATTAAAGCGAAATCTGTTGTTCTAGCAACCGGTGGCGCAGGTCGTGTTTACCACTGTAATACCAACGGCGGCATCGTAACTGGCGACGGTATGGCAATGGCTTATCGCCACGGTGTTCCGCTGCGTGATATGGAGTTCGTTCAATACCACCCAACAGGCCTACCGGGCACTGGCATCTTGATGACCGAAGGTTGTCGGGGTGAAGGCGGTATCATCGTCAACAAGAACGGCTACCGTTACCTGCAAGATTACGGTATGGGCCCTGAAACTCCAGTGGGCGAACCGAAAAACAAATACATGGAACTGGGTCCTCGTGACAAAGTTTCTCAAGCATTCTGGCACGAGCAGCAGAAAGGCAACACCATCAAGCACCCACTTGGTGATGTAGTACACCTTGACCTTCGCCACCTTGGTGAAGAGTACCTGCAAGAACGTCTACCGTTTATCTGTGAGCTTGCAAAAGCGTACGTAAACGTTGACCCAGCAAAAGAGCCAATCCCAATTCGTCCAACCGTTCACTACACCATGGGTGGTATCGAAACTAACGGCACGTGTGAAACTCGCATTAAAGGCCTATTCGCCGTTGGTGAGTGTGCTTCAGTTGGCCTACACGGTGCAAACCGCCTAGGGTCTAACTCTTTGGCTGAGTTCGTGGTATTTGGCCGCGTAGCCGGTGAACAAGCAGTGAAACGTGCTGCTGAATTCAAAGGCTGGAATGAAGACGCTATCGCTAAGCAAATTAAAGCGGTTGAAGATCGCATCGCAGGCATGTTAGCTCAAGAAGGCGATGAGAACTGGGCTGACATCCGTACTGAAATGGGTCACACCATGGAAGCAGGTTGTGGTATCTACCGTCAAGAAGACTTGATGCAAGAAACCATCAACAAGATCACGGAACTGAAAGCTCGCTACAAGAAGATCAGCATTAAAGACAAAGGCAAAGTGTTTAACACTGACCTACTTTACGCTATCGAAGTGGGTTACGGCCTTGAAGTTGCAGAAGCGATGGTTCACTCAGCGATCCTTCGTAAGGAATCTCGCGGTGCACACCAACGTCTAGACGACAACTGCACAGAACGTGATGACGTGAACTTCCTGAAGCACTCTCTCTCTTTCTACAACGAAGATGCAGCTCCAACCATCGACTACAGCGGCGTTAAGATTACTAAATCTCAACCTAAAGCTCGTCTATACGGTGAAGCAGCAGAGAAAGCCGCTGCCGCTGAAAAAGCAGCAGAAGAGAATGCTAAGAAGAGCGAAGAGGAGCAAGCATAATGTCAGCGAATCGAATCCAAAAAATTGAAATCCTGCGTTATGACCCTGAGCACGATGCAGAACCTCACTTTCAAACCTTTGAAGTTCCATTTGATGAAACCATGTCGGTACTTGATGCGATTGGTTACATCAAAGATAACCTAGATAAAGACCTGTCTTACCGTTGGTCTTGTCGTATGGCGATTTGTGGTTCTTGCGGCATCATGGTTGATGGCGTACCAAAACTGGCATGTAAGAGCTTCTTACGTGATTACCCGAATGGCTTCAAGATCGAGCCTTTGGCCAACTTCCCAATCGAGAAAGATTTGATTGTCGACATGACGCCGTTTATCGAGCGCCTTGAAGCAATCAAGCCTTACATCATTGGTAACGACCGTAAACCAGAAGACGGCACTAACATCCAAACTCCAGAGCAAATGGCGAAGTACAAACAGTTCGCTGGCTGCATCAACTGTGGTTTGTGTTACGCAGCGTGTCCTCAGTTTGGTCTAAACCCTGAGTTCATCGGCCCTGCGGCACTTGCTCTTGCTCATCGTTACAACCTAGATAGCCGTGACAATGGTAAAGCTGAGCGCATGAAGCTTATCAATGGCGACAACGGCGCTTGGGGCTGTACGTTTGTTGGTTACTGTTCTGACGTATGTCCGAAGAAAGTAGACCCAGCAGCAGCTGTAAACCAAGGCAAAGTTGAGTCTTCAATGGACTTCGTTATTTCGATGTTCAAGCCTGATGGATCGCAAGTAAAAACAGCAGAGGAGGCATAATATGAGCAATCGTAAGCCTTATGTTCGTGAGATGAAGAGAACGTGGTGGAGCAACCATCCGTTCTACCGCTTCTACATGCTACGTGAAGCGACTGTACTGCCTTTGATTCTATTCACTCTGTTCCTAACCTTTGGTTTGGGTGCACTAGTGAAAGGTCCTGAAGCTTGGGCTGGTTGGTTGAGCTTTATGGCTAACCCTATCGTTGTTGGTATCAACATCGTGGCACTGCTAGGCAGCTTACTGCACGCTCAGACCTTCTTCAGCATGATGCCTCAAGTAATGCCAATCCGTCTTAAAGGTAAATTGGTAGATAAAAGAATCATCGTACTGACCCAGTGGGCAGCGGTGGCATTTATTTCTTTAATCGTTCTGATGGTGGTGTAAGGAGCTTCGTTATGAACACAAATTACAATGTTAACCACAATCCGAAACGCTCTGATGAACCAATCTGGTGGGGCCTATTCGGCGCTGGTGGTACTTGGTTCGCGATGATCACACCAATCACGATCCTAGTGCTGGGTATCTTAGTGCCAATGGGCATTATCGATGCGGATGCAATGAGCTACGAACGCGTCTCTGAGTTTGCCACCAGCATTATCGGTGCGCTATTCATCATCGGTACGCTAGCACTGCCAATGTGGCACGCAATGCACCGTCTTCACCACGGCATGCACGACCTTAAGTTCCACGTCGGCGTTGCAGGTAAAGTTGGCTGCTACTTCGTTGCAGGCCTAATCAGCGCGTTGTCTGTTATCTTCATCTTTATGATTTAAGAGCAGATACGGGATTCGAGTAAACGAGTATCGAAGAGCTTAAAAGCAGAGCTAGGTTATCCAGCTCTGCTTTTTTATTGTTTGTCGAATATCTTATCTCTCTGACTCGCTCTGATCTTCCTGCTTTTCGTATCTCGCATCCCGCTTACTCTAATCTGCTCTTTCAGCTCTTCGTATCCCGGATCTCGTTTACGCGTATCTGCCCTTCAAGCTCTTCGTATCTCGCATCTCGTTTACTCGCATCTGCCCTTCAAGCTCTTCGCATCCCGCATCCCGCTTACTTGTATCTGCTCTTCAAGCTCTTCGTATCTCGCATCTCGTTTACTCGAATCTGCTTTTCCTGATCGTCAGATACAAAAAAGGCCGCTCATAAGCGACCTTTCTTATTTCATTGAGCCATCCTAAACAAGATGGGCACAATCAAATTATTTTACACGACCAACGTATTCGCCAGTACGAGTATCAACTTTAACAACTTCACCGATAGCGATGAATAGAGGTACGCGAACTACCGCGCCTGTTGCTAGAGTTGCAGGTTTACCACCAGTACCCTGTGTATCGCCTTTCAGGCCAGGATCGGTTTCAGTTACTTCGATCTCAACAAAGTTTGGCGGAGTAACAGTGATAGGGTTATCATTCCACAACGTTAGAGTACAAACGTCATTTTCAACTAACCATTTTGCTGAGTCAGCGACTGCTTTTACGTCTGCTGCGATTTGCTCAAATGTTTCGTTGTTCATGAAGTGGTAGAATTCGCCATCGTTGTATAGGTAGCCTAGTTCAACGTCAACAACATCTGCAAGCTCGAAGCTTTCGCCTGACTTGAATGTTTTCTCTAACACTTTGCCTGACAGCAGTTTACGAAGTTTTACACGGTTAAACGCTTGGCCTTTACCTGGCTTAACGTATTCATTGTCGATAATTGCGCAAGGCTCGTTATCTAACATGAATTTTAAACCGCCTTTGAATTCATTGGTGCTTACTGACGCCATGATTTTCTCTTCCACATCTTTGAGTTAATTTCAATGCCGCATATCATAACCCGAAAAGTCGAATCTGTTGAGCAAAACTGGCTCAAACAACTATCGAATGCGATCTCTGACCCGACAAAACTGCTTGAAGCATTGGAAATAGACCCAACACCGTGGCAAGCAGGGTTTGCTGCTCGTGAGTTATTTGCCCTTCGGGTGCCCCTAAGTTTTGTCGAGCGAATGGAAAAAGGCAACCCTCACGATCCATTACTGCGTCAGGTATTACCTTTAAGCGAAGAGTTCGAAGTACACCAAGGTTATTCGGCTGATCCACTGGAAGAACAAGACAACGCGATCCCAGGGCTGCTGCACAAATATAAAAGCCGCGCGCTAATGATCGTAAAAGGTGGTTGCGCCATCAACTGTCGCTACTGCTTCCGCCGTCACTTCCCTTATCAAGACAACAAAGGCTCAAAGTCAGTTTGGCAAGTCAGCTTAGACTATGTGGCTCAACATCCTGAGATCAACGAAGTGATCTTGTCTGGCGGCGACCCTCTGATGGCAAAGGACAGCGAGCTAGATTGGCTTATCCATGCCATCGAACAGATTCCGCATGTGACAACCGTTCGTATCCATAGCCGTTTACCTGTCGTGATCCCTGCCCGAGTGACGGATGAACTGTGCCAATTGTTAGCTCAAACTCGCCTCAATGTGGTGATAGTCAGCCATATTAATCATGCCAACGAGATTAACTTAGAGCTCAAGCAAGCCTTCTATAAGTTGAAGCAAAGTGGTGCGACTCTACTCAATCAAGGTGTGATGCTAAAAGGCGTAAATGACAGCGCTAACTCGTTGAAAGAATTAAGCAAGAAGCTATTCGACGCCGGTATTTTACCTTACTATATGCATGTACTTGATAAGGTTCAGGGCGCTGCTCATTTCTATATTTCTGATGAAGAAGCCAAGCACCACTTCAAAGGCTTGATCTCTGAAGTTTCTGGCTACCTAGTACCAAAGCTAACTCGCGAGATTGGCGGCCGCAGCAGCAAGACGCCACTCGACCTACACATTGAATAAAGAAGTAGTATCAATGAAACACACGAGCTCAGTCACTCCACCAGCAATCACATCCCGACAAGCGTCTAAACTCAGATCAAAAGGCTTCACCATCATTGAACTGGTCGTGGTCATCGTGATTCTGGGTATTGTTTCGGTGACTGCAGCCTCTAAGTTTCTCAACCTTCAAACCGATGCTCGTATCTCAACATTAAATGGCCTCAAGGGCGGAATGGAAGGTGCTAGTGCTATGCTTTATGGTAAGACATCAGCATTAGGCTTAGATAAAGCAGCTAGCGCATCGATTAACGTTGAGGGTGACAATATTTCAGTCGTCTACGGCTACCCAGCAGCAATCAACAGCGACGCTTGGTCAATGCTCATCGAATCCACCTTTCTTGATGCTGAGTGGGGAGTCGGTAATGCAGATTGGTACTTTACGAACAGTAATGACAAAGATGGAAAAATTATCTACGCTCCAGCAAGTCGTAAAAAGGTAGGGGAAAACTGCTATCTTGAGTACCAAGAAGCGACCGAGACGACCACACCAGTATTCGCACTAACCACGACAGGCTGCTAGCGCTTCATCATTAGCACCAACCGTTAAGACAAAAATTTTTTGTTCGATCGTCCGGTCTATTATTAGCATACTCGGCTCTATTCTAAATTCTTAGGAGGGGTGATATGTCACAATTTATAGAACAAACTCTCAACCTTGCCCCCTTTAGCTGGGCAGGCCTTGCAGCATGTATGCTGTGTGGATCGTTGATAGGAATCGAAAGACAAACTCGTGGTAAACCCGTCGGAATCCGAACGTCGATTCTGATCATCAGCGGTACCTATTTCTTCCTCACCATGGCGATTAGCCTATCCCCCAACACTCTCGATCAAGCTCGTGTGCTTGGTCAGATAATTACGGGGGTTGGATTCCTTGGTGCTGGGGTAATGATGACATTGGATGGAAAGATTCATGGTGTCACCTCAGCCGCCATTATTTGGGTGTTGGCGGCGTTGGGGATGATGATTGCGTTAGGGCACCTTTCGCAGTCGGTTATCATCACGCTAATGGCATTGGTGATTTTGCTTGGGGTCGACAAGGTCGAGAACAGCTTCCAAAGCCTACGTCGTGGTGTTCACCAAAAATGGATGAATAAAGGGCGAATGAAAAAATAACAACTCCCCCCCCCCTCTTCATCAAATCAAATCAAATCAAATCAAAAAGCCTAGTTGGAAAACAACTAGGCTATTCGCTTGTTCATTTATTCGTTTAGAAACGTATTCCAAACCAAAGCACAACTCTTAGTACACGTGAATCAGCACTTGATTCTTACCCGAAGCTTTAGCCTTATAAAGCTGCTCGTCGGAACCGCGAATACTCTGGTTTTCCCACAAGTGCCCGACACTATCAAACTTATACAGTGAGTAAAGCGTCGCTCCACCTGAAACTGATATATCAATCTTGTCACCATTCGCACAACGATAACTTTGTAAATTAATGTCGTTTTGTATCCGCTCAAAAATCGACGTAAGCAACTCCGATGATTCGCCAGTAATAGCCACGACAAACTCTTCACCACCAAACCTGGCGACAATATCTTGTTGTCTAATGCTGTTCATCATCAACTGAGCAACATGACAAATCACTTCGTCTCCGATTTTGTGCCCATATTGATCATTTACCTTTTTAAAGTCGTCAATATCGAACACACCGAAGCCAATAATCGATGCTTCTTCTTGTGCTAACAATTTAGCTTCAAAGCCGCGTCGATTCATTAGACCCGTCATGGGGTCAAGCATCGCTAAATCATTCAACCGCTTGTGCTCTTGTTTGACATATACACGCCACAGCCATAAAGACAAGATGAAATACAACGCTAATAATATGACAAGCTGGACTCTTTCCATCTCCAAAACATGTAGAAAGTGCTCGATCTTATCTTCTTCAATGCTCAGGTATAGCTGGGTGTTAATGTCATCAACATACAGAGGCTTGGAATAGGTAAAGTCCATAAACCCGTACTTGTTTGCGCCTCGAGTACTCGTGACTTTATAGCCATGGGTAGGGTTCGAGACTAGATTAGAGACATATCCATCGACACCCAACACCCCTTTGAATTCACCATTAACGTAAATCCCCTTGGTTAAGGTCACCACTTTCTTACCTGTTAAGTAATCATCGTATTGGCCGGTGTACACCACTTGGTCTTGCCCTTGAGCTAAACCAAAGCGAATCGTATTAATCCAATATGGTCGGCTATTTACGACAGAGTCGAACGTATCACCTTTCATATATTGGGCAATATCAGAGGGAGAAGAGATAACAAACTTCTCTTTCGAAATGAAGTAGATCGCTGAGATGGTATCAATGGTATTGGCGAAATAAGCCATGGTTGGCGCGATAAACAGACGCTTACCGGCTTCAGTATGAAGATCCGACTTAGGGTCGCACATCTCGCTGGGGCCAGAGAACATAAAGTCAAAGCGAGGGGCATGCTGCTCTTCACTAGTGAAATAGCACGTTTCATCTTCGACCTTTTTCTCATGCGAGAATACATAGGTATCCCCATGCAATGGATAGAGCGCCGTGATGTTGTACTCAAGCGCATTTATGATCTGTGTGAGCTCCGCTAAAGAGCGTGTCACGCCTTGGTTTTCGATTCCATACTGTTTATCTGATTCTTCCGCTGAATCAACGAGCAACAAGCCCAAAACTACTAAAAAACTGGCGGTCAGACTTAAAAAAGCCTTTTTAAAATCGACGGTATGGGTATTAATCAAAGCATATAAATCATCGTTGGGAATTTATCGCACATTGTACTTATAAGTAAAAATACTGCAATAGCAAATATAAAACAGAATGCTTATTAAGTCATTTGAGCTATGTGCGTTAGGAATGGAAAACAATGACGCCTAAACTCAAGGGCTTAGGCGTTAATAGGTTTAAACATTGAAAGCTTTAAGCCTTACTAAAAAAAGCAACTCGCCAATAGGGAGCTGAAAGGCTCACTACAATTTACTTAGCAAAGTTCACAATAGGGAAGCACGGGAAGAAACCGTTATCAGCACAGTTGATCAAACCAATCTGTACGCCTTCGATCTTCGTTGTTTTGTTGAAAATACCCACTTGAACCGTTGACACTTCAGAAAGGTTAGCTGCACCAACATCAACCATGGTGTCGCCTTCAGAGTAGTTTACGAAGCTCACGTTCGCGCCTTTTACATCGTTAGTGATGTTTACAGCACCAAGGTTTAGACCCGTCGTTTTACCTGTATTCCAGTTGAAGAAACCAAGTGAAGCACCAGTCATCTCTTGGTTTACTTTTGATGCACCAAAAATGCCCAAGTTTACACCCGTCGTGGTTTGCGTCTCTGACATACCAACAACAGCAAGATCAAGGCCTTTAAGGTCGTTCACTTGTCCGTGAAGTAAAGCCAAGCGCACACCGCCAACCGCATCTGAGTCCGGTGCGTTGAAGCCGTTAATGGTTGAGAACATAACAGGCGAAGAAGCGAATGCAGCTGGTGCCATTACCGCGGCAGACACAGCAAGTACTGAAAGTAGTTTTTTCATTGGGGAAGTCTCCACTGACTATTATTAACTTGATTTATATATTATCAATCAAGCATTTATTATCCTTAATTAAACAGTTAGCCATGTTAGATTGATGTCATAACTGTACTGTTGAATATAAGCCGCTAAGTCATAAAGAGCAATATAAAGAAAGGGATACGGTGAGAGGTAAGAGTAGCCGTCAGCATACATTTCGATGCACAACACTAAAGGTTCCCTATCACGCTCGTGCCTCGCTGTAGGGAATGACGAAACGCAAAATAACTCCAGCTATAACAACTGTCATTCCAGAACTGAGGGACGAAGTATCTGGAATCTCAGAACACAAAAGTCCTCTGGTACGTATAGAAAAGATCAGTAGGGAGTGACAATTTCAAAACATAAAAAAACGGAGACCGAGGTCTCCGTTCTAAAGCTTATGTATGACTTTCTCTGTTACGAGAAAGGGGGATGATTACATCATGCCGCCCATGCCACCCATACCGCCCATGCCACCCATATCAGGCATTGCAGGGCCAGAATCTTGTGGCTTGTCAGTGATCATAGCTTCTGTTGTGATCATAAGACCAGCAACTGATGCTGCGAACTGAAGTGCAGAACGCGTTACCTTAGTTGGATCTAGGATACCCATTGCAATCATGTCGCCGTATTCGCCAGTAGCCGCGTTGTAACCGTAGTTACCTTCGCCAGCACGAACGTTGTTAGCAACAACAGACTCTTCATCACCTGCGTTCTTAGTGATTTGACGAATAGGCGCTTCCATTGCACGTAGTGCAACACGGATACCTACGTTTTGCTCTTCGTTGTCGCCTTCAAGGCCAGCAACTTTAGATGCAGCGCGGATAAGTGCAACACCACCACCAGCAACCACACCTTCTTCAACAGCAGCGCGAGTTGCGTGAAGTGCATCTTCAACGCGGTCTTTCTTCTCTTTCATCTCGACTTCAGTAGCTGCGCCAACTTTGATTACCGCAACACCGCCAGCTAGCTTAGCTACGCGCTCTTGAAGCTTCTCTTTGTCGTAGTCAGACGTTGCATCTTCGATTTGTTGACGAATTTGAGAAACACGACCTTTGATCATCTCTTCATTACCCGCACCATCGATGATGGTTGAGTTTTCTTTAGTGATCGTAATGCGCTTAGCTTGACCTAGGTCTTCTAGCGTTACTTTTTCAAGGTCTAGGCCGATCTCTTCAGAGATAACCGTGCCGCCCGTTAGGATAGCGATGTCTTGAAGCATAGATTTACGACGGTCGCCGAAACCAGGTGCTTTAACAGCAGCCACTTTAACGATGCCACGCATGTTGTTCACAACAAGAGTTGCTAGCGCTTCGCCTTCTACATCTTCAGCAATGATAAGAAGTGGACGAGATGCCTTAGCAACTGCTTCTAGAGTCGGAAGAAGTTCACGGATGTTCGAAACTTTCTTGTCGATAAGAAGAATGAATGGGCTTTCTAGATCAACAGAACCCGCTTCTTGGTTGTTGATGAAGTAAGGAGACAGGTAACCGCGGTCGAACTGCATACCTTCAACTACGTCTAGCTCGTCTTGCAGAGCCTGACCTTCTTCAACCGTGATGACGCCATCACGACCTACTTTTTCCATCGCTTCAGCAATGATGTTACCTACTGTCGAATCAGAGTTCGCAGAGATAGTACCTACTTGCGCGATAGCTTTAGTGTCTGAACAAGGAACAGAAAGGTTCTTAAGCTCTTCAACAGCCGCGATAACCGCTTTGTCGATGCCGCGCTTAAGATCCATTGGGTTCATGCCAGCAGCAACCGCTTTTAGGCCTTCAGCGATAATAGACTGAGCCAATACCGTTGCTGTTGTTGTTCCGTCGCCCGCCGCGTCATTCGCTTGCGAAGCCACTTCTTTAACCATTTGTGCGCCCATGTTTTGGAACTTGTCTTCAAGTTCGATTTCACGTGCAACTGAAACACCATCTTTAGTGATCGTCGGTGCGCCAAATGATTTGTCTAGAACAACATTACGGCCTTTAGGACCTAGCGTTACTTTTACTGCATCAGCCAGAACGTTTACACCTTCTAGCATTTTAATACGTGCGTCGTTACCAAATTTAACGTCTTTAGCAGCCATCTTAATTTCCTTTAAAATTCTTTATTCAGTTCAGTTTTATGGGTCGGATTACTCAACGATCGCCATGATGTCGTTTTCAGACATGATCAGAACTTCTTTGCCGTCGATCTTTTCAGTTTTAGTGCCGTAGCCTTCAGAGAAGATAACGGTATCGCCAACTTTAACGTCCAATGGTTGTACTGAACCATTTTCTAGAATGCGGCCTTTACCAACAGCTAGAATAGTACCGCGCGTTGATTTTTCAGCGGCAGAACCAGTTAGAACGATGCCACCAGCAGATTTAGATTCAACTTCTTGGCGCTCAACGATAACTCGGTCGTGTAGAGGACGGATATTCATCGGTCGTATCTCCTGATAATTTCCATTTAATATGATAGTTGCCACGATTGGCATGGGGTTACCCAATATGTTGGGGCGATGTGGGAGAACCCAAGGGGGAAAAGAAAAAATTGTGATCTAAGGGGCAGATACGGGATGCGAGTAAACGAGATGCGAAGAGCGAAAGGCAAGAGCAGGCAGAAAGTAGAATCACCTTCTTTGTTTTTGCTATTCGTATCTCGCATCCCGTTTACTCGTATCTGCTCTTTAAGCTATTCCTTTCCCGCCCACATCTGTTTATCCTACGGTTTTAGTTCCAACGGCGTTTTACATGCAAGATAAGCATGGGCTTCTCACGGCCCCGATAGCACAGACTCTACGCACCATGACCATACCGACTATCTTCGGCATGGTGGCGATCTTGATGTTTAACCTTGTCGATACGTTCTTTATCTCATTGCTCGGCACACAAGCACTCGCAGCGGTGAGCTTTACCTTCCCTGTCACCTTCGCCATAAACTGCATTACCATGGGCATAGGCATTGGCTTGTCGACATGTATTGGAAGATTACTTGGCCAAGGTTGCGCGCAAAATGCAGCTCGCTTTACTTGTCACGGTTTATTACTTGCGGTGCTTCTTGTTGGGTTTACATCAACACTAGGGCTTTTCACGCTAGAGCCTATGTTTACTCTGTTAGGTGCTGAACCTGAGTTACTGCCACTCATATCTGAATACATGACAGTCTGGTATTTAGCGATACCGCTGCTTGTTATTCCTATGGCAGGCAACAGCGCAATACGAGCGAGTGGCGATACCAAAACACCCGCCAAGATAATGATGCTGGCCGGCCTTATCAACGGCATTCTCGATCCTCTATTAATCTTTGGTTACGGCCCTTTCCCTGAATTAGGGATTCAAGGCGCCGCCATTGCTAGCGGATTCAGTTGGTTTGGTGCGTTATGTGGCTCACTGTATGTATTAACCATACGCGAAAAGCTACTTGCTCCGCCCAAACTAAAAAACATTATCGATGACTGGAAACAGATCTTAACCATCGGCACACCCGCCGCCCTTTCTAATGCTCTGAACCCAATTGCTGGCGCCATAATCATGATGATGTTAGCC
This sequence comes from Vibrio sp. QJM3NY_15, assembly GCF_057785995.1. Taxonomy (NCBI): domain Bacteria; kingdom Pseudomonadati; phylum Pseudomonadota; class Gammaproteobacteria; order Vibrionales; family Vibrionaceae; genus Vibrio; species Vibrio sp. QJM3NY_15. Next base: position 244,554 of record NZ_CM173517.1, on the reverse strand, counting down.
AAACAAGGAACAGAAGCCGTGGCGGCTTACGGAGCTGCCCAGCGTATCGAATCGATTTTGATCATCGTGTTGATGTCTTTAACTTCTGCCCTCACGCCTTTCATGGCACAGAACTTTGGCGCTAACAATCCACAGCGTAGTTTCAAGGCTCTGTTCTTAAGCATGCGCTTTGCCGTGATGTTCCAAGGTTTGATTTTCTTAATGATGGTGCCATTGAGCATCCCTTTGGCTGCCCTCTTTTCTCAAGAAGAATCCGTACGAAGCATCTTGTGGCATTACCTGTTAGTCGTCCCATTTAGCTATGGGTTCCAAGGTATCGTGATGATGCTGATTAGCGCCATGAATGCTATGCATCAACCACTCAAAGCCTTCCAGTGGAGCTTCATGCGCCTATTTGTATTTACTCTTCCATTCGCTTGGATCGGCAGCCAAATCGATGGCGTCGAAGGGTTGTTTATAGGCTTAGCCTTGGGGAACATCATGGGCGGTATTTCAGGGTATTGCTTTGCGCTTCGTGTTAGAGCTAAAACAGATGCGGGATGCGAGTAATCGAGATGCGAAAAGATGTAAGAGCAGATGAGAGATTCGACTAACCGAGATGCAAAAAAATGTAAGAGCAGATGCGAGATTCGGGTATCGAGATTCGAAGAACTTGAGAGCAGAAAAAGACTAGAACAAGGAAGATGACATGGAAGACGCCATTTACAAAATGCTTTATGACACACCGATTGGCAAAATGATCATTGTGAGTAATGGTGTGTCAATTATTGAAATTGACCATGTAAATCACGAAGAGCTAATGACTAGCAATCCAGATGAGCTTTGCCAACTCGCGACAAAACAGTTAGATGAGTACTTCGCATGTCAACGAACAGAATTCGATTTGCCATTAAGGGCGATAAAAGGCACTGACTTTCAAAAAGCAGCTTGGCAGGCTTTAACTACCATTCCTTATGGCGAAACCATCAGTTACGGTGAACAAGCTAAAAGAATGGACAACCCAAAAGCCGTAAGAGCAGTCGGTGGTGCGAACGGCAAGAACCCATTTAGTATTGTTGTTCCCTGCCATAGAGTCATCGGTGCGAATGGAACATTAACCGGCTACACCGGTGGTATGAACCGCAAAGAATGGTTGTTGGATTTTGAGCGTTCTGTTCTAAAAGCAAGATGAGAGTAGCGAGTGACGAGATGCGAAAAGCACATGACTAGATACGAGTAAACGAGTTGCGAGATACGAAAAGCACATGACATAGATACGAGTAAACGAGTAGCGAGATACGAAAAGCAAAGAAGGAATTCTCTTTCTGCTTTATCGCTTTTCGCTACTCGCTTACCCGGTTCGATCTTTAAAGCTCTTCGATACTCGCTTACCCGCATCTCGCATCTGCTCTTAAAGCTCTTCGAATCCCGTTTACTCTTATCTCGCATCTATAAAAAAGCCCGCACTTTGAAGTGCGGGCTTTCAAAATCATTAAAGCTCAACGTGAACCGCTGAGCCAAACAATTACTTAACGATCACATCACCTGACATTTCTGCCGGGATTGCGATACCAGATAGAGAAAGCATCGTTGGTGCTAGGTCAGACAGCTTACCGCCTTCTTTGAACTCAACGTCTTTGCTGCCCACGTAGATAAGTGGAACTGGTAGGTTAGTGTGCGCAGTGTGGATGCCACCCGTTTCTGGGTTTACCATCATTTCCGCATTACCGTGATCCGCTGTGATAAGCAGTTGGCCGTCGGCTTCTTTGATTGCATCAACCACTTTGCCAAGACATTCGTCTAGCGACTCTACCGCTTTAACTGCTGCATCGTAAACGCCAGTGTGGCCAACCATGTCACAGTTAGGGAAGTTACAAACGATAGCGTCGTATTTGCCGCCTTTGATTGCTGCAACAAGCTTTTCAGTAAGTTCTGGTGCGCTCATTTCTGGCTGTAGGTCGTACGTTGCTACTTTTGGAGAAGCAACAAGCTGACGCTCTTCGCCTTCAAACTCGTCTTCTTTACCGCCGTTGAAGAAGAACGTCACGTGCGCGTATTTCTCTGTTTCAGAGATACGTAGCTGCGTTTTGCCTTCTTTCGATAGCCATTCACCGTAAGTGTTCTCTAGAGAAGCAGGTGGGAATGCACAAAGCAGTGGAATGTCTGCTGCGTATTGAGTCAGCATCACGAAATCGATCGCTGGGAATACGTTGCGAGCAAAACCATCGAAATCAGGAACGAATGCACGTGTGATTTCACGAGCACGGTCAGCACGGTAGTTCATGAAGATAACTGCATCGCCATCAACGATAGCGGCAGACTCTTCGCCTTCCGCTTTGATTTCAGTCGCTTTAACGAACTCATCGTTTTCGTCACGAGCGTAAGCCGCTTCTAGGCCAGCTACTGCAGTGTCGAATGTGAACTCTGCTTTTGCTTGAGTCAGAAGGTCGTAAGATTCTTGAACGCGATCCCAGTTGTTATCACGGTCCATTGCGTAGTAGCGACCAATAAGCGAAGCAACACGACCTTTACCAAGCTTAGCGAATAGCGCTTGGAAACGTGCAAGTGTATTTTCTGCGCTACGTGGCGGCGTATCACGACCGTCTAGGAAAGCGTGTAGGTAGATTTTCTCTGCGCCACGCTCAGCTGCCATTTCAACAGCTGCGTAGATGTGATCTTCATGAGAGTGAACGCCACCTGGAGACATAAGACCCATGATGTGAACCGCTTTGTCTGCTTTAACCGCTTTATCAACAGCATTCACTAGCGCTTCAGTTTGACCGAATTCGCCGTCTGCGATTGATTTAGTAATACGCGTTAAATCTTGGTATACCACGCGACCCGCACCGATGTTGGTGTGACCCACTTCAGAGTTACCCATTTGGCCATCAGGTAGGCCTACATCTAAGCCAGAAGCCGAGATTAGCGTGTTAGGTTGGTTAGCAATAAGACCGTCTAATACAGGTGTATTAGCGTTCGCGATAGCGTTGTCTTGGTTGTCTTCACGGTAACCGTAACCGTCAAGGATCACTAGAGCCATTGGCTTCTTAGCTGACATAGGACTGACCTCGTTCAATTCAAAATAAATCGGTATAAAAACAAATTAGCGTAATTTTACTACAGTTTACAGTCAAAACTGTAGCGGAAGATCAAGAAACGTCGCAGGTAAGAGGATCGGATGTGAAAAAAAATGTCATTTTGTGTTTAAGGCACCTATGAAGAGTTAGAAATCATCCGAGAAAATGCATTGCAGCAATCATTCTTAATTAACACAATTTTACATACTGAAAACCGATGTCACACTCAAAACATAACGAACAAAACATACTCAACTGAGTGTACATATTGATAATTTTAACGTAAGATGCACGCAATTAAAATTCATACAAAACATTGGCTAGAGTTAATCATGTTATTAGAGCTATCATTTGTTGGTTTCTTTTCCTTTTCCTCACTCTTTTTGATGAGAAAATTCGCGAAATCCATTGGCTTAGTGGATAAACCGAATGAGAGAAAACTGCACAGTGGCGCGATCCCATTAGTGGGGGGTATAGCGATCAGCTTAACCATTAGCCAGTTCATCGTTACCCACCCAGATGTCATCCCGCATAGCCCACTCTTTTTAGCTTCTGTCATTACGCTGATTATTATCGGGGCGCTTGATGACAAGTTCGACATTAGCTTCAAAATACGACTGGTGGTGCAAGCGATTCTTTCCATCTGCATGATGTATTTCGCCGATATTCGATTAGAGAACATTGGCAACCTATTTGGTACTGGCGACCTGCATTTAGGGTTTCTTAGCCCAGTAGTGACGATACTTGCTGTGATTGGCGCGATTAACGCGTTCAATATGGTCGATGGTATTGATGGCTTATTAGGTGGGCTTGCTATTGTGACCTTTGGTGGTATCGCCATTTTACTTCAAGTAGACAGCCAACACGGCTTAGCGTATTTGTGCGTGGTGTTCATTGTCGCAACCGTTCCTTATATCATGATGAACCTTGGTATTCTTGGGCGAGAGCGTAAAGTCTTTATGGGCGATGCTGGTAGCATGATGATTGGCTTTACCGTGATTTGGTTACTGTTAGGTGCCAGCCAAGATCCATTAGAAACCATGATGCGTCCAATTACAGCATTGTGGCTAATTGCTGTGCCGCTGATGGATATGGCCGCTATCATGTTCAGACGTATACGCCGCGGTGATTCTCCATTCAAACCCGACAGAGAGCATTTACACCACATTTTCCAGCGCCTTGGTTTTACCTCACGACAAACCCTGGCCATCATTTGTTTAATCGCAAGTGCCTTTGCAGGGTTCGGTATCTACGGGGAGTTCCTAGAGATTGCGGAATCGACCATGTTCATCCTGTTTATGATCTGTTTTACGTCATACACTGTAGCCATGAGCTATGTTTGGCGTATTACAAGCTGGATTAGAAGTTGGCGTAATCTTCCAGAAAAAGTGTACTAGTGATTAGAAGTGTATTAATGGTTTAGGTTTCAAATGAAAATGATTAAGAGCAAAAGCGCTCAAGTCTAAAACTTCTCAAGTTAAACGTAAAAAGGGCCCACCTCATATTGAGATTGGGCCCTTTTTCTATGTTTGTCTTAGTTTGAACTATTGTGACTGCTTTAGCTCTTTAACTCTCTAACTCTCTAACTCTCTAACTCTCTAACTCTCTAACTCTCTAATTTAACCAGCTAAGCACTGCGATATAGACCTGTCCGTTAACGACACATCAAACTATTTCGATTCTAGCTTCTTCCATTTTCTTACTATCTTCGCCATCTTAAACGAGTGCGTCATCGCGTAAGTGTGGAATAAGAAACACGCCACAATGATGTAGAACATAATGAACTCTGGTACTTGGAAGTATTCGCCTAATAGGCCCAGCGTTGAGTACGCCAATTGCACCAAGCAAATCACCACTAACGACTCACGAGGTGTAAAACCGATGCGCTGCATGATGTGATGAAAATGCTCACGGTCAGGATGGAACGGAGAATGCCCTTTACGAATCCGACGGATCATAATGGCCATCATATCAATCAAAGGCACCGCAATTAACCACAAGGCGGTCACAGGTCGAATGACATAAGGCCCCTCTTCGGACTGCGTTCCGCCAATTAAAACCCAGATGACAATGAAGCCAATCATCATGCTGCCGGCATCGCCCATAAACACTTTACGCAGCTTGCCAAAATAACCCAAATTAAACAGCACAAAGGGTAATAAGATCACCACCATCACAGCCATGAAAAAGGCGTAAAACTCGAGTTCATAAGCGAAGAACACCACACCCAACGATGCAAACACTACCATGCTTAAACCGCCCAGTAGCCCATCAATACCATCGACCATGTTAAAGGCGTTAATGGCAGCGATCACGGCAATCACAGTAACGATGCTATCAACCACGACAGGGAATTCCAGCACACCCAATCCGAATACATCACCAACATGAGAGAGGGTTAACCCCGTATAGTTCATGATGATCAAAGCTAAGATGGCTTGCACACCCATTCGGAGCTTAAAACTGATGTCAAAGCGGTCGTCGACCACCCCAATCAATACCAGTACCGTTAAGCACGCCGCCGCTATCTCAACCCTCTTGAATTCCGCCGCATTCACGTAAAGGAAGTACAACACGGTAATGCAAAGAGAGATGCCTCCCACCAAAGGAACCACACCTTCATGATGTTTTCTGGCATTCGGTTTGTCGACTAAGCCAATGGCATAGCCCACTTTACGCATGCAGTACAACACCGAAAAGGAAAGAAAGAAGAACAGAGAAAGTTCGACAAAGTATTCAAACAATGACATTAATTTAAGCCTTGGGGATTGTTAGAAAAAGGTGATTCCATGGAACAATGAAGTGACAGCAATAAAGATAAAACTATCGCGATTCATCGAATTTATATGCGCTACACCTTTTCAGTAGCAGTTTGATCCATTTCGGCTTTGCTGCCTTTCAGGTAGACATTTTTATAACAGTAGTTTGTCGCTTCGATGTAACCATCAACACTGCCACAGTCAAAACGCTTACCTTTAAACTTATACGCAATCACACAACCCTTTTGAGCTTGCTCTAACAGCGCATCCGTAATTTGGATTTCGCCGCCTTTACCCGGCTGTGTGTCTTCCAAAATATCGAAGATGTCAGGGGTTAGAATGTAGCGCCCAATGATCGCGAGGTTACTTGGCGCTGTGCCTTGCTCTGGCTTCTCGACCATATCGGTAATACGAATCAGGTCATCACTTAAGTGCTCGCCGGCAATTACACCGTACTTGTGCGTTTCAGATTCTGGTACCTCTTCTACCGCAACAATAGAACAGCGGAACTGGCGATACAGCGCGGCCATTTGTGCTAACACGCCTTTATCATCATTGATGCAAAGGTCATCAGCCAGAACAACAGCAAATGGGTTTTCACCCACCAGTTCTTTACCTGTTAAAATGGCATGCCCTAGCCCTTTCATTTCACGTTGGCGAATAAACGTATACTGAGCCGAATCAATCAAAGAACGTATATCATCGAGTAAAGGCTCTTTGTTAGTGCCTTGAATTTGATGCTCAAGTTCGTAGTTCTTATCGAAGTGGTCCATTAATGAGCTTTTACCACGGCCAGTAACAACGGCCATGCTGGTCATGCCTGCTTGAATCGCCTCGTCAACGCCGTATTCAATAAGCGGCTTATTAACGATAGGCATCATTTCTTTTGGCATGGATTTAGTTGCAGGTAAAAAGCGCGTGCCATAACCCGCTGCTGGGAATAAACAGTGTTTGATCATTATTTAAATTCTTATGTGTTATTAACTGACGTATATATAAAAATATTGCGGATGAGATTGAGGTGTGCATCTAAAGAAAAATACCTCAAACCAGTATGGAATGAGGCAATTTAGGCATCAGAGGGTGTTATTAATAAACAGGGGGATTACTTAACAAACCGGGTCGTTTGTATATTGGGCTTTAAAACACTCTATGGAACTCTACTTGTTGTAAAACTCGCGGTACCACTGAATAAACTCAGCCACACCTTCTTTAACCGTTACTTTCGGCGTGTAACCCGTTGCTGCAAACAAGTCTCGTGTGTCTGCATAAGTTTGGTATACATCACCAGGTTGCATTTCACGGAAGTTTTTCTTCGCTTCAATGCCTAACTCGTCTTCAATGGCTTTCACAAAATCCATCAAGCTGATCGGAGAGCCATGGCCAATATTATAAACGGCATAAGGCGCAGAACTGGTCGCAGGGGAGCCTGCTTCTACCGTCCAATCATTATCACGTGTTGGTACCACATCAGCGATACGCACCACCCCCTCAACAATATCGTTTACGTGAGTAAAATCACGCCACATATCGCCGTTATTGTTGATATCAATGGTATCGCCATCCAGAATCTTCTTAGTGAAGATAAACGGAGCCATATCTGGACGGCCCCACGAACCATACACGGTAAAGAAGCGTAAGCCTGTGGTTGGAATGTCGTATAAGTGAGAATAGCTGTGCGCCATTAGCTCATTCGACTTCTTGGTCGCTGCGTACAATGATACTGGGTGATCCACCGAATCTGACGTTGCAAACGGTGTTTTAGCATTCAACCCGTATACAGAACTTGAAGAGGCATAAACCAAGTGCTTCACCTTATTATGACGACACCCTTCAAGAATGTTCAAATGACCGACTAAGTTTGAATCTGCGTAGGCATGTGGGTTTTCAATGGAATAACGAACCCCCGCTTGCGCGGCTAAGTGAATCACTTGGTCAAACTGCTCGGTTTCAAACAAACTCGCGACGCCATCGCGATCGGCAATGTCTAACTGAACCAATTTAAAATTAGCATGTTGAATACGTGCTAGGCGCGCTTCTTTCAATGCGACATCGTAGTAGTCATTCAGGTTATCGATACCGACAACCTGATGGCCTTTCGCGGTTAGCTGTTCTACTACCGCGCTGCCGATAAAACCCGCAGCACCCGTTACCAAATACTTCATTGCTTATTCCTTAATCTGAACCGAATAGATCGCGCGTGTACACTTTGTCTTTTACATCCGCTAACTCTTGAGCCATGCGGTTTGAGACAATCACATCACAACCTGACTTAAACTGCTCGAAATCTGTTAATACTAATGAGTGGAAGAACTCTTTTTCTTTAAGCTCTGGTTCAAACACCACCACTTCAATGCCTTTTGCTTTAAGGCGTTTCATAATGCCTTGAATGCTCGAAGCGCGGAAATTGTCAGAGCCTGACTTCATCACTAATCGGTAGATACCAACGCGTCTTGGGTTTCTTTTAATAATAGAGTCGGCAATAAAATCTTTACGTGTGGTATTAGAATCCACAATCGCTCCAATAATATTATTTGGCACATCAGAGTAGTTAGCACGCAGTTGCTTAGTATCTTTTGGTAAGCAGTAACCACCGTAACCAAATGAAGGGTTGTTGTAATGAGAACCAATGCGAGGGTCTAAACTCACACCATCGATAATTTGACGCGTATCTAACCCGTGCGATTCTGCATAGGTATCTAGCTCGTTAAAGTAAGCGACGCGAAGTGCCAAGTAGGTATTAGAGAACAGCTTTACGGCTTCGGCTTCTGTTGAATCGGTATAGAGGATTTCTACGTCTTTTTTAACCGCCCCTTCTAACAACAAGTTAGCAAAAATTTGTGCGCGTTCAGAGCGCTCACCGACTACAATACGAGACGGGTGTAGGTTATCGTATAACGCTTTACCTTCACGTAGGAACTCTGGCGAGAACATCAGGTTTTCACATTCAAGTTCCTCTTTAATGCGCGCGGTATAACCCACAGGAACAGTCGACTTAATCACCATCATTGCACTAGGATTAATCGCCATCACGTCTTTAATTACCACTTCAACGGAAGAGGTATTAAAATAGTTCGTCTCTACGTCATAATCAGTAGGGGTAGCAATAACCACATAATCGGCATTTGAATACGCCAATTCTTTATCGAGTGTCGCGGTGAAGTTTAATGGCTTATTCGCCAAGAAATCTTCAATTTCAGCATCGACAATCGGAGAACGTTTATCGTTCAATAGCCTTACTTTCTCTTCGATAATATCGACCGCGATAACCTCATGATGCTGTGATAATAGCATCGCATTTGATAAGCCTACATAGCCTGTACCGGCAATTGCAATTTTCATTTTAACCAACTTGTTGTTTTTTACACCAAGGTTGACACCTCGAAACATAATCATATTTAGAAATTAATTCAGTGCAGATTTAACCGCTTCTAGATATCTATTGATGACAATCTTTTCATCAAATTCGTTCTCGACCTTGATGCGGCTTTGTAAGCCCATATCAAGGCGTTGCTCATGAGAGTGAGTGGCCATTAGCTCAAGTTTTTCAACAAGGCTTGCAGTACTGCGAGGTTCACACAGGTAACCATTGATGCCATCATCGACAGTCTCTCTGCAACCTACATTATCAGTGGTCACAATAGGCTTACCCATCGCGCATGCTTCCAGCAGAGATTTAGGTACACCTTCTCTATAAAAAGAAGGCAACACCATACAATCAACTTGAGCAATTTCTTTTTCAACCGAATCAGACGTTCCCAAGTAATTGACAACACCTTCATCCACCCAAGATTGCATATCCTGCTTAGAGACCGCAGATGGATTATTCACATCAAGAAACCCCAAGAGTCGAAACTCAACCGCATCACCATACTTTGCTTTTAGTTCACGAGCAGCTTCGACATAATGACCGATGCCTTTGTCATAGAGCATTCGCGCTATGAGTAAAAAGCGAACAGTACCATCGTCATTACTTGGTGAAACTGAAAAACGAGACAAATCGGCACCGGAGCCTGGCACTCGGTCAGTAATATCTAAAGGAGCAAGGTTATGCTTTGCAAACAATGCTCTGTCATCTTCGTTTTGGAAAAAAATAGTATGCGCTCTGGGTTGGCTAATTTTATACAGAATACGCGCTAACTTAGCCGTCAGGTTTTCGTTGATGAACACCATACCAAGCCCGGCAATATTATTGATAGACTTAGCACCAAAAAGGTTGGCCGCTAATGTACTGTAGATATTATTCTTTGGTGTGAAGTTTAAAACAGCAGCAGGTCGAGTTTTTCGATACAGCTTCGCAAAGCTAAAAAATGTGCCTATATCTTTAACAGGGTTCGTGCCACCTTGGTCGATAGCTATATGATGATATTCAGCACCAAGTGCTTCGAGTTTTTTTGAATAGTCATCTTGTGGAGCAATTGCGAGCACTCTATAACCGGAGTTAAGTAGAGCTTTTATGGTGTTTTTACGAAAATTATACAAATACCAACTGGTATTAGATGTGATAACGATTCTTTTCATTCGCTCGCCTTATTTCGTTGTCAGCGCTTTGATTGAATCAACCAGACATGTCAATACAATGACACTAGAATAGGTCAAACATTTAAATATAAGCACATGAATCTAAAAGCTAGATATTTATTAACTATCTAGCTTTTTAAAGATAAGGTTCACAATCTCATCTCTAACAGCATCAATAGATTGTGATGCATCAATATCTATATGCTCTAATGTTTTTGCTTTAAAGTCCGAATTAACAAGATATCTAGCTCTTATTTCGTTGGCAGTTTCCTTGCCTGCTTTAACTCTAATTGAGTTACGATAGACCGCTGTCTCTACGGGTATACTTAACTTCACAGAAATATCGCATGCAGGAATAGCATCGTAACAATTTCTCTCCACATTATGAAGAAATCTATAAAAAAAGTTTCTTTGTTTATTTTTAGTAATCCTAGGACTATCCATTTTCCCATACTCTAAAGAAGGATACCTGTCTGTTATTACAATATAGCCATTCTTTGAATAAGCATGCGCTTTAATTGCTGCCGTTTTTCTTTCGATAGCAATAATACAGTACCGAATGGCAGCTAATAATGTAACATTTGGATTAGGGAGGAAAGACTCAACAGATCTTTCGGCTGACTTATCCTTATGCCTAACCTTTTCTGCTAACCTGAAAGCAAACCAAAATGGTAATGTAAGTAAAGTCGGAGCTGGTCTGCCTAAATGAATCAACTTATAATCAAAGTTTTTTTTCATCAAACAGCCAACATTCTCTACAGCTGTAGATTTCCCACTACCATCAAGTCCACAAATTGATAATACTATACCCATACTTGCTCGTTTTTTTCTTTTAAAAATTAGCTTATTAAATAACCTTAAAGAAATATCTTGAATCTTATAAAAGAAGTGGCTCAACTCATTCATTCTAGCGTGCTTTTTCAAGGTGTTCTTTACCTTAAAAGATAACCAGAAACGCTTAAATAAATTTCCATCAATAGTATTATCAAGCATCGCTTCAAGTAAATTATTATCTATTAAATCTGGAATATAAAAAATCTCAGACTTATCTCCTAATTTTAAGTAATCCTTTTCTCCTCTATACTTCTCAGAGTCTCTTAGTAAGAGTAATGCGCCATATATGCTGCCACTCTTCAAGTAAGAGCGTATTAAAAAAATAGTTCTTGATAACTCAGCACTAGGTGTTGTAACTCCTGAATTTTTCACCCTTTCTTTTTCTAGATAATGCTCTAACGGTAATATATAATTCTTTGTATTACTTTCACCTGTAACGATTTTATAATAAACATGTAGATGGACTATTTTGCCTTTAAAAAAAGCATAGAAATGTGCTACATGTTCAAATTTATTTACAAATGGTGAAAACTCTAAAAAACCCAAGGAACTCAGTATTTTTTCAAATGACTCCTTGTTATTAAGTTTCACCCACAAATCCAAGTCTTCATTACCAGAAAGAAAGTGATCTAATCGATTCAAAGACTTCCAAACTGATACTACTATATTGTTATTATCCAACTCACTAAATAAGCTCTTATATAAATCAATCATAATTTCAATTCCGTATAATTACCTGAAAACTTTCTTGAATACTCTTCCGCTTTCTTCTTAGCCAATAGGTTTTTTTTCAATAATTCATCTACAGAGTAATAACGTAATCGTGTATGACCCCTACTTAGCAATCTATGCTTTAAAACATCTTCATCAACATCTACAAGAATTTTAACATGGACAATTGGTAATCTATATTTCAAAAGTAATTCTAAATCATTATATTTTGCTTCTAAGAAATTAAATGCCAAATGTGATATGCCTTCATCAATCACTACATCATCATTGTTCACGTTTTTAGAGTATACCCCGAACTTTATGAGTGAATTGTAGAATATGTTAATTTTAAAAAAAAAAGACACTTTTTCTTGAGAGCATAACCTGATCAGTAAAAATAACTCAGAATAACTTAGCGCCAAAAATCCGGCCCCAAAAAAAAACACTTTATTCACACAATTCTTACTTAAAAGGTTAACTTTACCCTTCAAATAAAAAGATTTCCCAGAACATGGAGGACCTGTAATTTCAACTTGCATTAAAATAAAACCTCATATTGGTTATTATATTGTGTTAACATACTTTCTATAGTGCACTCTTTAATTAATAATTTGTAATTATATTCTACAATTCTACTACACTCTTCAAAACTTAGATTATCAACTTCCAAAATATGTTTTTCTAATTCCTCTTCATCTTCTGCAATGTATACTTTAAAACCTAAAGAGGCTAACTCTTCATGTGGTGGGATCTTGGATAATATTGGTATACACTTTTTAGATATTCCCTCCAGAACAGATACCGGCATCCCTTCTATTGAGGAAAAAGAAACGATACTCTTTGCTTTTTGCAGCTCTTCGAGAACTGTACTCCTATCAACTTTACCTAGCAAAGCTACGTTAATTAAGGATCGACTTTTATCATTAAGTTCGCTATGTAATACACCATCACCAATAAACTTCAAGCCACTATTAACACCTGAACTAGCATAAGCGTTCAGCACACTTTTCACTCTCTTGAGTTTAATCAGCCGGCCGAGACAAATAAAACCTAAAAATCCGTTTGAAAAACTAGAGCTCTGTATGTTCACACCATTTCTAATTACTACACACTTACCATTAGACTTAACAGATACAGGGAAGCTGTCAAAACTTGACTGACTACAAAACACAACCCTCTTCGACAAGGATAGATTTATAAAAAAAAGAACCCTATTTTTACCCTTCAAATTTTCAAAAGATGTATGTACGGTATATAACAATCTGTTTTTTTTTAATTTAACCAAATCAATTAACCAACATATTAGCAACAGTTGATTGGAGTGCACATGGATTACTTTATATTGAGACGAACATTTGAAGTATTGGAATAAAAATCGGAGCATACTATCAATAAAATTAACACCCTGGTTAAGTTCTATATACCTAGAACTATCTTGAGTATTTAAATAAAATTCATTATACCCCATATTAGTGGGGCCAGAATTTAGGACTACATGTAATATTTCTTTCATATCGTTCACTTTAACGAGAGACTAATAATTGATTATTTATAAAATTTATAAACTTTCAATGTATTTATTCCTAATCTTACCCTTACATCATTCCACGATAACAAATTAACTAAAGCTAAATATGATGAAAACATCAAAGCGGCACCTAACAAACCAAATACAGGTATAGCTATTAGCCCGACAAATACAGACGTTACAATAGATATTAGCGTGTTACGTTGCTGTACTCTTGAATAGCCTGTCATCTGAAGGATAGTTCCTACAGATCCAAATGAAGAGTTCAACCATTGACCAAGCATCATAAGAACAAGCGAGCTCTTAGCGAAAAGATACTCATGACCAAAAAAAGATAGTATAACGTCAGAAAATATAGCTATTATAAAAAAATAAATGGTGGATAAAAAGAAAGTAATAAATGTACTTCTGTTTATTTCTTTTTCTAATTCTAATTGGTTTTTTTTATAATAAAACTCAGCTATATTTGGGGCTATGATTCTATTAATGGCAACTAATACAATCGAACTAACCCCTGCAATTCTGACTGCAACAGCATAACCAGATGCTTCAGAATAACCAGCCATTGTCCCTATTAAAAACTGAGGTAATTGACTAGAAAGTACTGTTAGAAATGAAATTCCCCAAAAAAATGAACTGCTTTTTAAAATGCTTTTAGTAAATAAAAAATGAGATCTTTCCTTAATAACAAAAGTCCCGCCAAGCTTACTCCAAAAACAAAACGAAGATATACAGCAAATCAAGCTAGTTATAAAAAAAAGTAGGCTAAGTTCTGAATATCGTTCAATAGAAACCATCAACAACAAAATAACGAAGACTAGGTTTCTTGCAACCCCTGTAAATAACATTGATATACGAGGCTTCTTAGATGCCTGTATATAACTGGACATTAAGGCAATGAGTGATAACGGAATTAAAGAAAAAGCCATTTTATTATCAACAATGTTAAAAATAAAATTATTTATTATTATTATAATTCCGGCCATGCATACAGATATTCCTGAGTATGTAATCAAGCTATTAGCTGAATTGATTTTTTGTCGATATTTCAACTCGGAAACTTTCTTCACGCAATAACTTGGTAAACCAAGAGAAATAATCATAATGAATATGGTTATTATTGACAACTCAGTAAAGAACCTTCCAGATTCTTCTATGGAAAATTTAGATGCTATTAAATATGTCAGATAAAATCCAGAAATAGCACCTATTACTTTAATACTAACGACACCAAATAGTAAATTTAAAAAAGATTTATTACTCATATCAAGAAAATAGCTCTTTCGTGTCGTTCATGAGTTCAATTGGACCATGCTTTAAAGGTACTGTAACAACATAGCAGTCTGAATGTTTCAAAGCTGAGTTATATAATTCCAGCTGAAGACTACAATACTCTTCCATATCGAGGTTAACAAAATCATAAGCTAAATTATTAATATCACTATTAATATAGGTAGCGCCAACTTCTGTAATCATACCCATCAATGATGTAATTTCTTCCAAAATCACATTGACGGATAACTTGCTAACCTTATCACATTCAACCCTATCAATTTTTAGCTCTTCGATATCAGCCCTCTGGAAGAAAACAACTCTCCCTAACTGAGATTTTTCTTTCTTGATAGAATAAATAGACGAAGGTTTTACTCTACGTCTAACTCCCTTCATCCCCTTAAGATGCTCTTTAATACTCCAATGATTCTTAGATATAAAGCTTCCTTGTGAAAGGATCTTAGTTTTCAACTCCGGAAACCCAACTAAGTTATAAGGATAAATATGAGCTACCATTGGGTTAAACATCGCTTCATTGTTGGTATTTATAATTGCGATATCATCACTCTGAAAAAAGTAAGAGTCATCGTTATATAGTATAGAACTACTAAGACTTGTTTTCCCGCTACCACCCCAGCCTGTTAACAACGTAGAGCTTGAATCTTTTACAATAGTAGAACCATGTATGAATGATGCACCATTTCTAATTAAAGCTAATTGCAAAACTGGATAAAAACACCTATATACAAATGTTCTAGCAACTGCAAATTCCGGCAACTCAAATTCAGAACTCCGAAATCTATATAATTCAGGAAATTTCAAGGCCATACTTCTTTTTAATTTAGGTCGAAACAAACAAGTTACATGAATTGTATCTTCAGATATTTTTATTCCCATATCAAAATCATTTGAAACCTTGAAAATCACTATGGATTCAAATATTTTTAAATTTCCTGTTTTCGCATTTAATTTTTCTTTGCCATGTAAATTATTTAGTTCTTTAACATCTGTTGTTATATTAAAAATAATATCAGTTTTTGATTTGCAATCGTTGAAATCGTTGAAATCGTTGAAGTCAGGAAGAACCTTACTAATATCAAAGAAAGATTTAATCCCAACATTTAATCCGAACATTTCTTTTTTAAACACGTTATAACCTTTGAATATTTTTTAACGAAAGAACTTTTTCGTAAATTAAAATGAAAAGAAATGGGGCGATAAATCCGAATTGTCTCAAACCAACCCCTCCATCCCTTAAAATATATGGAAAACAATAAATAAATAAAACAGACAATATCGCCAATCTATTAGCTAGAATTGATTGGATAATTTTCTTAATAAAAAGAAAACTAAATGTAACCGAAAAAAATGAGAACCAAAACCACCAAGAGAGTAATTGGTAACTATTAGACAGTTTCCAAGGTAATGGTGAGAAGTACATTTTAAGAACCTCAATAATTACTACTTTTAAACCAGGGAAATTTCCAATAACACTTAGGATATAATTACCGACAAATATATTTATAGCGTAAACTACAAATGCAAACAGCGTGGTAAACTTGAGAAAATCAAGCACACTGACGTTATATTTCTTATACTCCATAGAAAATACGAAAAATATAACCAGAAGTAACATAGACATTCGAAGTTGCATGAGAAAAATAAAAGATAATAATAAAAAAAACGTAGTTAAAATGTTTCTCCTTTCAATAAACAATGATAGATAGTAACAGGAAGATATGAATGCCAGAAAAATATAATCATCTCTCATTAAACTAAAACTATATATCCCTATTACAGGGTAAAGAATTAGAAACAAATCAGCTCTGATCACTACTTTTTTTATGAAATAACGGGAAAATAAACGGTGGAAAAAGAAAAGTGATGCAGTAGAGATCACTACTATTTTAAATAACACAAACCAAAAAGCATAAGCCTTCCCGAAAACCAATACAAAAACTGACAGAATGAAATAATATATTGCATGATGACTGTTAGTATATGTGTAGTAATTATTTACTACATTTGACCAACCTAATACGCTAATATCATTTGCTATATCAATTGCTCTTTGTGAATATCGTAGTTCATCAATATTAATAAACATATACAGATTACTTTGACTATAGTCTTCATAAGTAAAAAGGAAATATGTTACCTTAAACAATACTGATATTGTAAAAACAAACGATACTAGTTGTAATGACCTATCTTTAATCATTAATTAAATGTAACCATTTTGTGATAACGTTTTCAATGGACCAGTTTTTACTACTTTTTCTTGATTGATAACTCATATTTTTTCTTATATCTTCATCTACAATTAAACGATCAAGCTTACCAACAAAGTCTTTATCATCTGAATTTTTCACTAGATAGCCTGTTTGATGATCACTAATAAACTCTCTAGGACCAGTAGGACAATCGAAAGCAACTATTGGAATACCGAAGTTCATAGCCTCACCTAAAACCATAGGTAACCCTTCCCAACGAGATGTCATTAAAAATATATCACTATTAGCATAAATTTCAGATATATTTTTAACCTGTCCTAGGAATACAACATTATTCATCAAACCTAACTTTTTAGATTGTAATTTCAGTTTATCTAGATCTTTCCCATCACCTGCTATAAATAATTTTACACTTTCTGTATGACTCTGTTCGGTGTAACGCGAAAATATATTAATCAACCTATCGAAACCTTTTTGCTCTGTCATTCTCCCAATTGCTAATAGGTTTATTTCATTTTTATTAGAGTTCGATTTATTTTTTAGGCTTAAATAATTAGAATCACTTATCTCAAGACCTAGCGGGTTAGGCATTACTACTATTTTAGATTTAAGTAGTGAAGGATACGAATTTATATCCCTACTTGTTAAAACAGTTATATTTTTAGGCATGATATAGTACAATAAGTTTCGAGAGATTCTCAGCGACTTACTCTTTAACGCATAATAATGGTTATGCTCAGAAAATATTAAGTTAGTTTTCATAAATAGAGTACTAAAAGCAGCGCGGAATGAAACTTCCCACTTCATACATATTACAATATCTGGCTTTTCATTTTTTATTATTTTTCGAGTATTAATACACCTATGCACAAACCTTTTCAATTTCCCCAAACCTGAAACTTTTTCATAGTCAAAATTTTGATATATCGTTCTTGTTCCAGGTTCTAAATCATAAAAATCAGTTTCTTTGCTTTTCCCAACTAACAAGGTAGTCTTATAGCCTTTCTTATTAAACCCCATTGCAAGATTTGCTGCGACTCGTTCCGCTCCACCAGACTGGAGGCTAGAAGATATTATCAATACTTTTTTATTCAAAACCACTCCTCATATGCTACCTAGGGTAATGTTACGAAGCCCATTGCCCTGCAAAGATTTGCGAAAGATAGCTGTTGCTAATGTTCGATTTTTCTGTTTTCTTTTTATCCCAACTTTGAAATTGGCTTCTTCAGTCGTCAGGCTTCACTGGGAAATCATGAACTTCCCCGTCAATAAAGGCTTGCCAGTACCTTTAAAAGGTACTTACAATTCATCGCACACATTGCTCTTTTATGTTTAATGCTCGCTTTGAGAATCGTTTCACTCTTCAGCATGTTTAAGCACATCTACCTGATCCTTATGAAGTTTTCCGCACCTTCTTCTGCTTGTTTTCGGCTCGCATCTTCACCAAAAGCGGTGTCTAACGACCAGTGCATCGACTCAACCAACCAATGTGAACACGTGGCATTTAACAATTCTTTAGCACTTAATTCCTTCGAGCTAATGTAGTATCTAACCGTGAATTCTGACTCTTTTGCGACCTCTTCTTTTTGTCGTAAAGAAACAACGATACCCATTTTTTTAGCTCTGGCCAGTCTCGTTTCCTGGCGACCACGAGACTTTTCTTGCGTGCTATACGAATCACCATCGTGATTTTGCAACATACTCATATCGAAATAGTTATTAAACGGTTGCTCTAAACGCCCCTGATTACCTTTAACCGCCAGTAAGTAATCGGCATTCTTATCAAGTATTTTCTTTTGGCATCCCATTGCATCAATTATCACTACACAACCTGATATATCACGCAGTTCGAGCAACTCTGGGATAGCGGTGATCTCGTTGGATTTTTCGTAGACTTTATGTTGTCCAAGACTAACGCCACTTTCAGTCGCAAAAGCATTTACCATGTGAATAGCACCAAGACCGCGAGAGTCATCATAAGAACCCCTAACGGTTTACCGTCAATGGCAATCACTTCACCCTTAGCAAGTTCAGTACAATCCTTCACCTATTCGATAAAACACTTCTGTAGGCGAGTGGCATTAATCATTCCCATAGCTCTTGCTATTGTCGATGTAGAAGGTACACCATGACTAAAATCACCAAACCGCTTTAAAAAATCTAACTGTGCTTGGCCATGAATGGCTTTCCAATCATCTTGACCGGAAAGTACAGCGCAAATTGTTAACAAAATGATATCAGTTAACTTGTGCTCGACTTTGCCTTGTTGGCGGTAATCTAGGATGACATCAAAATGCATAAATGGGTGTTGGTTACTCATTGTTTGGCCTCCAATGTTTCTATGGAGGTATCAGAAAACACTGAAAATAATCTACAAATTGATCTTCGAGTAATTGATTGTTGTGTAATAACGCTAACTATCGAACTTCGCAAATTGAGAACTCAATATGCTACGAACTCTTTAAACATGAGCATGTACATGAACTTTCCCTGTCTATGTCTTAAGTGTAATAAGCCTTTAATAAATCGAGTTCAAACTGCATACTTCTTGATAAGTATTTTAATATATGCGACCAGAGGTAATATTATGAAAAACTGGATAAAACGACTAATATTGGATATTCAAAAATTTAGCGCTCACCTAGAAGAATGCGACAAAAAGTCAAAAAAGATGCGCTCAGAAGATAGATCTGAAACATATACGTAACCTAATCACTAGATGCCGAGTCCGAAAAATGTCTCAGTCAATTATAAGCCACTGAGACACTTTTTATTCATTTTGAGACCGTCGATTTACGCCCATCCCTTATAGAACCTAGATTTTGCTTACTTTCTAAAAACCGCCCTAATAGGCCACCAAAACGGTTTTTATAACCTTTTGACGGGCATTCATTCGCATTTAGGTATGCTACCGCCCTTAGGTTTAGCTCCTACAGGCAAGGTTTGACGATTTATCCGCTGTTATGCGGTTTTCATACGGTTTCTAATTTGCTGCGCATTCTAGCAAAGTAAGTGCATATTGACCAGTTTGAAATTTACCCTATTTGGACAAGCCTCTCACCACGCGTTTATCCAGCGAAAGCATTGCACGTTTTGCAGATACTGAGTGCCTATGTGGTAGCGATTTTCTTGCGCTGCGTCGCAGTAGCGCTTTTCTATATCAATGAAAATATTGCCGTTTCGGTACAGCGACACAAAGCTTGGGTTGTTGTTTACCGCCAATAACGCTTTAATCTCGGTGCGTGTTAACCCTTATGGGTAGTGGTTAACCAGCAGTTTCAAGAACTCGCCAATGCGCCCTTCTACTCGCGCTATCTCTTTTTCTAAAATGGTTATTTTTTCTTCCGTTGTCAGTTTTTTAGGCTGTTATCATCCATGTGCTCTCTCCCTAATTCTATTTTTATCTCGTCACATTTGTTGGCTGTGCTTACGCTATTGCTGGTTTTACTCTTAGTTTTGCTTAGCTATGGATCTGTCTAGCGATTGATCTACTTAAGCCAAAGTTTCCCTAAAAATCTGGATTTTCACTGCTTGGGATCCGCATCAGCCGATTTGGATTGGATGAGGGCTTTAATACGCGCTTCAAACGGGTTGGTTTTGCTATCGGCTTTGAATTCCGTGAAGGCTTGAGTGACGAGCGTGGGTTGTTGCTTAGTGCCCTTAAAGCTTTGCTGTTTTTCGTGATTTAGCGGCCTTTTGAGGTTTACCCACCCTTGTCTGTTGAGCCGCTCTGGTTTGCTTAGATAATGGCGATGAGCCTTGCTTTGCCTTAGCTTGTGCGCTTCTTCTTAGCCAGTCATTCACAAATGGCCAATATGCTCAAAGGACTTGCGTTTATCAGGGTTGATGTACAACCACGCTTACATTGCATGCAGTTCTTGCAGTACATCTAACTTTGGGTAGGTGCGCTCTAATATGGTGGTGAACTCATGATAAATGGGCGCGCTGCCCTCTTTGGTGAGCAGGTGAATCACGGCTTCATTTTTTGCTTTAAGTGTCGATAGCTCATGCTCTTCAGAACCGCGAGGGAGCTCAAGCACATCGGTGTCATCTAAGGTGTCGCTTTTCAAGCTCAACTCTGTTTTATGTTCTTTATGAAAGGTTATGTGTGCCAGATGATCACTCTCCGTTTTGGTGTTGTTACCGCCACCCCCAATCAAGGTTCTTGAAGTACATTGCCCTCCCCATGCAGCAATAAGGTGCTTAATGAAGGCGATAGTTTCTCTTTTTATTTCAGCGTACCAACCCGGAATGGCCAGCATCGAGTGCCGAGCTGATCCCCTCAATCCGTCGCGCCAGTCGTTATTTTTTAGTGTTAGCGATGGGTCTGAAACTAGCGGTTATAAAGAAGGCCAAATGGAAGGTGGTCATTTTGATGAGGATGAATGCGGTGGCGTCCCCAGCTATGAGAATTTTTGGTGGATGATCAGCCGAGCGCGGCGCAGCCAGCCTCTGGGTTATTGCGTGATGTATTTACGTTATGTAAACCACCACTCTGGTTATGCCAAAACCGTCGCCACCAGTTTGCGACAACACATCGCACTGCCCCCTAATTTAAAAGAATCGTTACAAACGTCTTTAGTCAATTGGTTACAACAACACGAGGATTTATTTTGTCAAACACTCCACCAGCAACTGATCGAGTTCCACACCAGCCTTTAGAGGCTTCTGTTTTGCCTGAGCAGGCTAGCAAGGTGGCGCTCATCCCTTCGTTAGAGCCTTGCTTACCATCAGCATCCCCTTTTCTGTTAACTCCGTATGCTTTCAGTCTGGTTTCGGTTTTACTCCGCCTACCTCATTGCCCGCCATGTTTCTTTATTACAGTGCATTGCAGCGCCACACCGCCAAAGCAAGATATTGATGTGGCCGAGATTCGCCGATGGCATAAAAAGAGAGGCTGGCGCGATGTCGGGTATCACTTTGTTATTCGTCGCAATGGGGATGTCGAACTTGGCAGGCCACTGTCACAAACCGGCGCGCATGTGAAAGGGCACAACAAGGATAATATTGGGGTTTGTATGGTCGGCGGCTGTAATGCCGAGCTGCAACCAGAAGATAACTTCACGCTTGCGCAGCGTAAGGCGCTGCTTGGATTGATGGCGGCGTTGCAAGAGCAGTTTTTGATTTCAGATAAGAATGTTAAGGGGCATAAAGATTGGGGCGTGAATAAGGCGTGTCCGGTTACGGTTTTAGGAACAGATGCGGGTAAACGGGATGCGAGAGCTAGAGGAGCAAATGAGGGTGACGGGTAGCGAGATTCGAAGAGCGGACAAACAGAGATGGATATTGGATAACTTCTGAACTCGCCACCTATTAGACTCCGTCATTCCAGAATTGAGGGACGAAATATCTGGAACCTCAATGTCACGCCCAATTTACATGTTTGGTACTCACGACGAAAAGAGATTCCCTATCACGCTCGTGCCTCGCTGTAGGGAATGACGCCGTTATTTTTTACTATTAGGTGAAGAGATAAGATACAAGTAAACGGGATGAGAAGAGCTTAAAAGAATAGATGCGGGTAGCGGGTAAACGAGTAACGAAGAGATGAAGAGCGGATTCGAGTGGCGCTTTTCGTATCTCGCCACTCTCGTCTCGTATCTGCCTTTCTGCTCTTCGTTTACCCGATTACTCGCATCCCGTATCTGCTTCTACTTCTTATCGCTCGAATATGCGTAGTTGTAGTAACCGTACCCGTAAGAGCTTGATGCTTTCTTCTCGATAGCGTTGAAGATAACGCCTTTCACTTCGATACCGGATTGTTCGAAACGGTTGCGAGCAACGTCAATCTCTTTAATGGTGTTTTGACCATAACGCGCAACCATTAACGTGGTGCCAGCGAAGGCGCCGACAATGCTTGGGTCGGTTACCGCGAGTACTGGTGGGGTATCGACAATCACCAAGTCATACTCTTTTGATGACCACTCCATTAGCTCTGCAAAGCGGGGGTGCATTAGCAACTCTGACGGGTTTGGTGGCACTTGGCCGCGAGTAATAATGTCGAGGTTTTCAACTGGAGTCGACTTCACTGATTGAGCGAACTCTTGCTTGCTGCTCAATACATCAGAAAGGCCGTTATCCCAATTCACACCGAAGCTTTGTTGTAGGTAACCTTTACGCATATCGGCATCAATCAACAGTACTTTTTGGCCTGTTTTTGCGGCTACTGCGGCAAAGTTGGTCGAGATGAATGATTTACCAATGCCCGGTGCAGGGCCCGAGATCATCAAGACGTTGTTTTTCGCTTCTAGCATTGCGAAGTGCAAGCTGGTGCGCAGACCACGCAGTGCTTCAACCGAAAGATCCGCAGGGTTCGATTCAGCAAGCAGTGCTTGAACGCCTTTTGTTTGTATTTTCTTCGATTTAAAACGGTTAGTTAGCTCAATTTGTAAATCTGATTTTGGTACCGCTGCATAAACAGGCAGGCCGATTTGTTCAATTTGGTCTGGGCTTTCAACGCCACGGTGGAATGCCGCTTTCACTAATACAAATGCGACACTTAACATGCCACCCAGTAGCGTTGCTAATACAACAATCAACGGCTTCTTAGGTTTTACAGCGCGAGCATACGCTTGTGCATCATCTAAGATACGAACGTTACCGACCGTACCGGCCTTGATAATACTCAGCTCTTGAACCTTGTTTAAAAGCTGGATGTAGATCTGTTGGTTTACTTCAACATCACGTGTCATACGCAGTACTTCACGTTGTGTTTTTGGCAGCTTTTGTACTTGCTTGTTTAGGCGTTCTTTCTCACCTAATAGTGTTTTACGCTTATCAAGCAGGGCTTTGTATGCTGGGTGATCTTTAGTGAAGCGTTGGCTGATTTCACTCTCTTTAAACGTCAGTTCATTTAATTGCGCTTCAAGCTCTACCATTACCTTCAGGGTGGATTGTGCTTCTAAACCCAAATCGATCGATTCGTTCTTTTGACGATAATTGTTTAGTACGTCTTCATAGCCAGTTAGCTCAGATTTAATGCCCGGAAGGTGGCTTTCTAAGAACTCTAGGCTCTTCTCAGCTTCCGCAGAATTGCGCTTCACGTTCTGTAAGAAGTAGATTTGGCTGATGTGGTTAAGGATTTCAGAAATCTGCTGTTTGTTTTCGCCTTCAAAGCTCAGCTTCAGAATACCGGTCTGCTTACCTTGCTCTGACAAAGACAACGATTTTTTCAGCCATTCGATCGCTTCTAGTCGGCTGCGTTGACCAATCGAGAATTCAAAACCGTTGTGCGATTCAAAACCGGCCACAAACAAGCTGAAGTCATCAGAAGTTGCTAGCTCACCCACTTTGCCTTTTAAGATAACGCGCTCATCGTCACGTACCAGTTGATAGGTGCCTTGTTCGGTATCGACGATCTGAATGGTGTGTGTGTATTCGCTCGCATAGCTTGGCAAGGTAAAACGGCTCACTGCGATGTGGTTGATGTCGCCGGTTAAGCGAGCAAAGCCTTTACCGACGATGGGTGCATAATTTGGAGAGGTTACCGTGGTTAAATTGAATTTATCAACCGTTTCACCCAAGATCATACGCGATTTGATGATCTCAACTTCTGTCGTCGCAGAAGATTCCTGAGAGAACAATTCGCCCATATCACCGACCATCGATGAAATACCACCAGAGCTCTTCTCTTCAATTTGAATCAGAGCATCAGCTTTATATATCGGTGTTGAAAGCAGGGCAAACGCAATACCAAACACAGCAAAAGCAAATGTGGTGAGCATGATTAGCCATTTGGCATCTAATAAGATGCCAAGCAGTTTTCCTAAATCTATCTCATCAGAGTTATCTGTGTGTGATTGCTGAGATGGTTGTGTTGTCATCAGATTGCTACTTCCTAAATTATTGCTATTTAAGAGACTATATATACGCTCCGCGTACTTCTCTTTTATATGATTCTGTTGATGGCTTAGCCACGCCTACGTGTAGAGCATGACATTTAAAAGCTGTCTATTTAAAACCTACTGCATTTAAATCTACAGTTTTTTTGCCCAAGCTTGCGCAGCTTCGTCAATCAACTTATAAGCATATTCAAACGCTTCACGGCTTTGACGGTGTGGATCGGGAATGTCTTTCTGGTCAATCCACTGACCAAACAGCATGGTTTTACCACGCGCTTCCGGTGAAATTTGAGTGAGCGCCTCCATATGGCCTTTCTCCATCACCAATATCAAATCATACTGAGCACAAAGCTGTGATGTAACTTGCTGCGACTGATGATTTTCAACATCGACACCATTTTCAGCGGCAATTAAAATCGCCGTGTCGTCTGCTGGCTTACCAATTAAACGGCTTTTTTCAGCAGCGATGCCAGCAGAGGCTACTTCTTTATTCGGTAGCAATTTTTGAAGAACGCGCTCTCCCGTAGGGGAACGACAAATGTTACCCACGCAGACCACTAAAATTTTATTAAACATAACTGACTTCTAACTGTAATGGGCTTATAAGCTGAACGTACTTATAAACTAAATATACTTATAAACCGAATGCACTTCATAAACCAAATGTACTTCTAAACATAAAAAATCAGGCCACACGTGAAGTGCGACCTGATTGCTGTTCTATCTTAGCCTAAGGCCAATTACGAACACGTAACGCACCTTCGGTTAAATTATTAAATCCGTTGATGGTTGGAAGCAACTGCCCCACAACACGGTTCCAACGGCTGATTGGCGCAGCGGTAACATAAACAATGTCATAAGGCTTTAAATCAAACTCGGTGCCAATCACCAATGCTGATGCATCTTCTATATTCAGTTGATAGATATCCGCCATGCGTTCTGATTTATCATCCGAAGTTCGAATCACAAACACGCCGGTTGCATCAGCTGTCAGTTCATTTATTCCACCAACATTACTGAGCGCTTCTGTCAGGCTCATTCCTACACGATCAATCTTTAATAACTTAGGCTCTTTCACTTCACCCATCACGAACACTTTCTGCTTATCATTACGCGGCACGTGAACAATGTCACCCGCTTGCAGTAAGCGGTTTTGCGTTAAGTCACCACGTTGCATTAAACCGTAAAGTGAAAGGTTCTCTTCCACGCCATTACGCGTTAATGAAACATTACGCCAGTCGGCATCTTCTGAAAGGCCGCCCGAACGGTTCACGGCATCCAGTAACGTTAAAGGAATATTAGTGATCGCTTGCTGGCCAGGTTTAGAC
The DNA here is from genome assembly GCF_057785995.1 of Vibrio sp. QJM3NY_15. Classification (NCBI taxonomy): domain Bacteria; kingdom Pseudomonadati; phylum Pseudomonadota; class Gammaproteobacteria; order Vibrionales; family Vibrionaceae; genus Vibrio; species Vibrio sp. QJM3NY_15. The sequence goes on along the minus strand of NZ_CM173517.1, from coordinate 218,470 downwards.
ACCTCGCCAGTAATGTAGGTTTTCTTAGAGCGAAAAGCGGCGACGTTAACGTCAACCTGAGGGCTTTCGATGTACTTTGCTAAGCGACTGGCAATATCAGCACGCACTTCACGAACGGTTTTTCCCGCGACTTCGACTGTACCAATGTATGGGTAGAAAATGGTGCCGTCAGCATGAACCCAGTTACCCGCTTCGGTACTACTACGGTAAGAACCGGCAGGAATCGTCAGTTCTGGGTGATCCCAAATGGTGATGTTTAAGATGTCACCAACGCCCACTTGGTATTCATACTTTGCAATATCAACATCTAACGTCGGGTTAGCTTGGGAAACCGATAAAGATTCGCTTCGGTAACTCGATACTGATTGCGCTGTCAGTGGGTAAAGGTTAACCACATCAGAGATATCAGATTCTTGTTGTTCCTCTGAAGGCTGAATCACATTCTTGTTGCCAGTAGAAAGGTGAGTTCCTGGAGTAGTACACCCTGCAAGCAATACAGGAAGGAGCGCTAAAAGGAGACGATTTTTATTAATCTTCATGTTAACCAAGTCATAGAAACGGAATGTGTCGTGATATCCCAAAGGACACCCAAAGAAGTTAGAACAAACAATTTTATCAGCTACGCAGTATTTAATAGAGTTAAGGAGGGCTATTACCGTGATATTGCTCCCACTTAATATCAAAGACAGGAACGCTACCGCCCCTTGATACCGCGACATCACACTGCGTAGTTATTCTGCCCCTATCAATATGGAATTTGAATGGGCGTATTTTATCTAAAACGTAGCAAAAAAGTGCGTTTGCATACGGTTAGTTTAATCCGTAAGCATTATCCACAAATTGTGGTTATTATCAACCTAGTTGAATGGTTTTAGGTATATAAGAGCAGATGCGGGATGCGAGTCAACGAGATGCGAAGAGCGCAAGAGCAAGAGCAAGAGAGCCAACACATGAAGTGTTGGCTCTTAGTTTTAGATCTTACGCTGAATTATTTTACTGCTTCTAAGTATTTTAGATAAGCATTGCGTAAGCGCTGTCGGTTTTCATGGTAGTAGCTTGCACCGATACGGTTACGGTTGAAGTACTGCCTTTCAATATTATGCTGTAAGCCAGTATCGACACCTAACCCTTCACCTAGCTCGTTACGACTCTCGCCAACACGAGTTTGCAATGCGTATACAAACTGGTCGATACCACGCAATTGAACGTAGTCAGGGCTCATATCACGCCATGGTGTTAGAGGAATTGCTATAGAAAGTGTCACAAAATCTTCTGCTTCACTGCTGCCGACTGCTTTTGTGGTCTGGTATGACGCATCAACTCTTACGTCACCTAGCCAATGACTGGTGGTCACTCGTACCCCTTCATCGCCTTTCCAAAATTGACCGGCTTGCACTTTACCTTGCCAGTTCCATTCTGGCCTTGAATAGGTGTAGTGGCCAATCATTGGGGTCGCATCTAAGATAGCCTTACCTCTTGAGTCATACTTATCTTGAGCAGAGAAGTTCGCGTATTCCGCTCCTAGAATGTGACGGCCGCTATTGCTCGCATACTGCGTTTCATTCAAGAAACCTAAAAAGTTTCCGTAAACCTGACCGAATGAAAATTGAGTCGTGAGGTTATAAGGCAATTGGAATGCTTGGTGAAACAGAATCCTGTCGACTTCATTTTCAAAGGCATTGTCACCCCAAATTTCACCCTCTTCAAAGTCATCACTCTCTGCCAGTGGCATGACGTGTCGTACGTCCAGCGCAGCGCCCTTCCAAAGAGGTGTATATAAGTTAGTGGCAAGCGCTAAGGAGTAGTCAAATACACCGTATTCTGTTGCGGTGTTGTGATACAAAGCTGGAGATACAATAATTTGTGTACGTCCAAACCCTGATCGAGCGGCCTCTTTATCAAATTCCGCCTTTGCATAACTCTTTTTCACATCTGAAGTACGAACAAGAAGCGTCTTGCAAGGTTCGCCCGTTCTTACAAATTCACGGTAACATGGCGCACTGGTGATTACTTCCATCATCGGAATGTCATTCACCAAGTTAAACAAGCGAATGTTTTGCTGTTGGTAGTTTTTCACCCCAAGGTCTTGCAGCATGCCCTCACCCACATAGGAAGATATGATACCCAGAGCAACACCCACGCCATCCACTTGGTTACGATTATAGCGTCTGTTTTCCAGCGCCACGTTTAAGCCAATATCGTCCGCTGAGATTCTCACATTAAGAAAGCCTTCATCAACCAGTGCTTTTTTAAGTTGAACAACACCTGCAAATTTATGATGTGCTTGTTCTACTGCGATCTTGTCTTCCAGCGTCAGCTCATTCACTCGGCGAGACTCAGAGAAGCCCATTAAAGGAGTAGATGCGGCCACAGACCAAATATCTATATCGGCATTACCACTAGTATAAAATTGGTATTGGAAAGATAGCTGTGTGTCGAGTGGTAAATAGCTTTCAGGTGTAAACACCTTCAAGCCAGCATTAAATTGGTGAGAATCGTGCTCTGCAATCAGCTGAACAAAGTCCAATGGCTGATATTCTAAGCTGGCAAAAGGCCCGTTCAGAACGCCATGGCTTACTTCTGATTTACCGTAACCAGCACTAAACCTTGCAGGGACAAAGTCAGGCTCGAAATCAGCAACTGCATAAAAAGTTTCAAAGTTGTTGCCGGCACCACCCAAATCTTGGACACCTATCGCCAAATCAAACCCTGTCCAACCTTTAACAAAAGGGAATTGGTACTTAAACGATGCCGACAAATCACGAAGACCGTTACCACAATTTGGATCGTACTTTGGAACATTTTTATAAAGGTGACAATCATATGTTTTTGTGACAATTCGACCCGCCGCCTCAAAGCCATCAAATAAACCCACGCTAAATAATATGTTATCTAACTCACTGGTTTTCCCCTTGTATGGCACGCCTTGGCCATAAAGGTAAGAGATGTCTCCCGTGTCCATGACTTGAGCATTGGGAACAATTATCGCGCCGGTATAACTTTGAGACGACATTAAGTTGTCGACGGCATACACGTTCTGAGCGAAAACTAATGCGCTAAGAGATGCTATGATAGATGTGTTTTTGGAATGACTGAATATTTTCATTGGGATGCAATCGGTTATAGCAAGAGTTTACAAAACAGTTATAAAAAAGGCACCGAGGTGGTGCCTTTTATTACGAATATGACAATTAGCCGCCGGTACCACCGCCGTTACCGCCACCGCCAGTACCACCAGTACCGCCAGTACCACCAGTTGGTGGAGGCGTGCCTTCATCTGGGTCTGGAACAGGTTCAGAATCTTTTGGCGGTGGAAGAGCACCTACATTATTAGGGTCTTTCACTGCATCTTCAATTAATGTTGGGTCTTCTGTTAGATCTAGGTAAATCTCACCACCACCCGGAGCTTTAGGGTAATCTGGGTAGCTACTGATAACTTCTTCTGTAATTGCAACCGCTGCGTCAGATATCTCAGTTACTGATGCGTTAGGGGTTACTACAAGTACGTCTGATAGTACTGCTGCTGTTGCTGACACTAGGCTAGCTTCAGATGCAGGAAGGCCTTCAATGATTTCTTGTGTACGACGTAGGAAGTCAGCAACACTGCTCACACTACCACTGTTTAACAAATCACCAAGACCAAGAGCAACGAGAACATCACTACCTGTAGACTCATTGTAAGGTTGGCCAGCTAGCTCTTTTTCAATCAAAGTTGAGATTGGAGAAGATGTCACAAGATCGTCATAGTTAGCTAAGCCTTTCGGGAACTTGTAGCTCACCTTGCTCATGTCTTTACCGTTAGAAACATCAACCGCACCCGCCGTTGCATTGTACGCAAACGAACAAGTTTCAGGGTAGTTTAGAACCGTAAGCTCTGTTACTTCAGAAACGCCATGGAAGTTTGTTTCTTCTAGAGAACCTGTAGTGCCATTGTCACAGCTGAATGTTCCTTTCATACCCATAACTGCAGGGTCGAAGGCCGTAATATTACGATACGCTTGTTCAGGCGGCACGCTGTTGTCATTATCGCTACCACAGCCCCCAAGAATCGCACCAACGACTGATAACGCTAAGATTTTATATTTCACAATTTATCCCTACAAATAATTAAAAGCTATGAGACAAGGCAACATTCAATGAGTCGATATCTACACCACCAATATCTTGATATAGCTGGTATTCTAGGCCAACTTTCATTGATGATGTAATCGAGTATTCAGTACCAAAAGCAATTGTTGGAGTCACACCAGAATCGTCAGACTCAACACCTGGACCGTTTGCTTTCCAGTCATAAATAGCGATGCCACCTTTTGCGTATAGCGCTAAGCTGTCTGTTACATTTCCAGAGGCTTTAAGAACTACATCAAAGCTGCTTGCTTCGTAGCTGCCACCTGCAATGTCTTTAAGGTCATACTCACCAAGGTAGTTATAACCACCTTCGATGGCTAGTGTATCTACGATATGATAACCAACAAACAAACCGTAAGATGTGTCTGAGTCATCAATAGCCGTGCGGCTCTCTACTAATGGTGCAAAGTTATCGGCAGTTACATTACCAACTTTAGCGCCCACGTATAAATTTTCAGCTCCAACAGCTGTTGCTGATAGCAACAACAAAGGTGAAACCCTAGCTAACCACTGCATTTTCATATAATTATATCTTCCATATTTCAAACTGAACTGATGCTGATTTTCCTAGCAAATCTAAGCGATAGCCTAATCATTTCGTAGGAACGCCAAAGAATCAGAGGTTCCTCATAATTAGCCCATACCCATGTTGCTGCCGCATGTAGCATGCATACGATGCTCTTCTCAGTGCACTCATTTAAAGTTGGCCAATTACCTTTCAAATGCAGTGACGAAAGCAGAGTACAACGTCGCTTGGGAAGTAAGAACAAAGCTTCTATTTCTCACTTTGCCTTAGAACCATTTAATTTATTAAATAACTAAAAACCAATTACTCAGCTTAAACAACTGATTGAACAATTGATTAAGTAATATGATAGATAATAACCACAATCAAGTAAACGGATAAATCATAAGCAATACCTTATAAAGCATCATATTAGGTAACATCTTCGTACAGCAACACATAAATTCGCGGCATGATTAATCGCTAATTGACCTAAAAACTAGATAAGTAGACTAAAAACACACTATCTACACTCGATCGCCAGCCCCTTTGCCCAACACTGTTTGAATAATATATTGGAAGTAAAGTCGCACATTCAATGTGTTAAGCATACGTTGGTCCCACTCAGCCAGTGTTTTTGGCGTCGACATGTCAATGTCATTGATCTGAGCTAAACCCGTTACACCAGGCCTAACAGAGAGTACCCCTCTTGATTCCCTTTCGTCGATGAGTTCTTGCTGGTTAAACAGGCATGGTCTTGGACCAACTAAACTCATTTCACCTTTAAGTACGTTGTATAACTGAGGCAGTTCATCAAGCTTGGTTTTTCGCAGGAATCCACCGAGCTTAGTCACTGAACTCGCTCCAACTAAGTGAGTGGCAACAGACTTTGTATCGACTGGCATGGTTCGGAATTTGACTAAGGTGAATGGCTTTTTGTTACGTCCCACTCGTGTTTGAAAAAAGACGGGAGAACCTGTATCAAAATAGCCGATTATGCAAATGACGAGAAATACTGGCCAAAGGAACAACAAGCCAAAGAAAGCAAAAATAAAATCTAATATACGAATCAACTTAAAACCCTTTCTAATAAATACAGATTCTGAATCACGCTCGTGCCCCGCTGTTCAGAATGACGACTCTCTACTACAAAGCACATAGCTCACGCAGTTAAACCAAATAACACCGTCGCTAAAACCAAAGCACCAGTCAAAAATCAACGTATATCATCAACGACATAGCCTCAAACAACGCAGAACCCGATATCATCATTCAAAAAATGAGGAGCTCAATACCGTCATTCCAAAAACGAGGAACGAGTTATTTGGAATCTAAATACGCTTGCACTGTGTTTTTAATCCCTTGCTCAAAAGTAACTGGGGGCTTCCACCCTAAAACCTCTTTCGTCAAACCGACTTCCACTTGGAGGTTGCCACATATTCTTTGTGCTATATGTTTCTTGTTTAAAACTGAGGCTGCTAGTTGTATCAAAGACATCGGAATAGGCAAGAGCCTTGGCGCCTTGCCCATTGATAACGCAATAGTTCGCATTAATTGAGTTGTCGAAACATCATGATCATCCGATACCAAGAAGGTACGTCCCGTAGCTGAAGGGTGCTCGCAACACGTCAGTATCAAATCAGATAAATTATCCAAATAAACCAAACTTCTTTGATTTTTTATAGCACCAAACGGCAGCGGGATTCCTTTATCAATCATACGCATCATAGATAAGAAATTTGCTTTTACACCAGGCCCATAAACCAGTGGGGGCCTAATAATAACGACTTCTAAACCAGTCTCTTTTGAAAGCTTAGCCAACTCAACTTCGGCTTCATACTTACTCAAACCGTAAGGGTCTTTCGGGATATTATCTAGGTTAGGAAGGAAAGGGGAGCCAGGCTCAGTAAACTCACCGTTCACTTTAATAGAGCTAACGAACACAAACCTTTTCACCCCTGCTTCCGCGGCTTGCTTTGCAAGGTTCAAAGTCCCAAGCGTATTTGTCTCTCGGTAAGCAGTTAAAGCATCTTGCTCACTTTCATTCATTTGATGTACTCGAGCAGCGCAATGAACAACACAATCCACACCGCCGAATGCCCCAGACCAATCGGTAGAATCGTCAATGGAAGGGATAACCAAGCTATTTGTTAGTGGCTCTATTTGCTTACGCACAACCGGAATTACAGCCCAATCACGCCCTTTAGCTAACTTAACAACTCTAGAGCCTACAAAGCCGGTACTACCTGTGACTAGGATATTCATAACAAAGCGGCCTCAACCGAACAAATAATGAGCGAAACTAATAGCAATGCTCTTGAGCACCACAGAACCATCAATAACATCTAGCTTACCGCACTCAACAGCATTAAAATATCTTGAATAGAAACATTGCGCAGCGATTGCCAAACAAATATCAATATATCAGGGACAACAATGATCAAGCCAATACGAGCGATTCTCAACACCAAGCGGAAAAACAAGCGCTTAATCAGTATTGGATATGATATTTTCGCAATAGCTTTATCAATTTACCTGGCGATTGCACTAAGACTAGGAACATATACGTTTGAGTTAGGCTTAGATGAATGGGTAACTTTGTTGCTTACGATTTCAGTAACCATCTATAGTTTCACTAAACTCGGGATGTATAGAGCAGTATTACGCTACATGATGTTTCCTGCTATCGGGAACATATTTCTCGCCGTATTTATATCATCACTCACCTTGATCATGAGTGGATTCTTTTTTCAAACTTTCATCCCTAGAAGTGTTCCTTTCATTTATGCGGGGCTGGCCATACTTACGCTAGGTGGACCAAGGATCATAATTCGTTCTGCTTATGACCAAATGATCAAACGCAAAAAACCAAATGTGTTTATCTACGGTGCTGGCGCTACTGGGCGTGAACTTGCGTACGCTTTGATCCATGGTGATGAATATAACCCAGTCATTCTACTAGATGACGACCCAAGTAAAAAAGGCAACATCTTATTTGGATTAAAAGTCCACCATCCTAGTGAGTTTGAACAGCTTCAATCTCTCTACCAACCGGTTAAGTTATTGCTGGCTATCAATAATATCAACAAAGGAAAAAGATTAAGGCTAGTAGAAAAGCTATCTAATTGGCCAATAGCCATTCAATCCGTTCCGTCAGTCGAAGATATTGCCGCTGGAAAAGCGTCAGCAACCGAAATCAAAGACCTCGATGTCGCAGACCTATTGGGAAGAGCTCCAATCGCTCCGAATAATGAGCTACTGACTAAGAACATTCGTGAAAAAAGTGTCATGGTGACAGGAGCGGGAGGTTCTATTGGTTCAGAGTTATGTCGCCAAATAATGGCACAAAAGCCCAAAACATTAATTCTGTTTGAGCTAAATGAATACAACCTCTACAAAATTGAGCAAGAGTTAAACGCGACGAAGAAAAATCTAAAAAGTAAAACCAAAATTATCGCAGCTCTAGGTTCCGTACAAAGACAAAACCGCCTTGAAAAACTGATGACAAGCTATGAAGTTGAAACTTTATACCACGCCGCTGCATACAAGCATGTACCTTTGGTGGAAGATAATGTAGTCGAAGGAATCCGCAATAATGTATTTGGAACATTATCTTGTGCACAAGCTTCAATAGAATGTGGGGTGAAAAATTTCACCCTAATTTCAACAGACAAGGCTGTAAGACCAACGAATGTAATGGGGGCGAGTAAGAGAATGGCGGAGCTCGTACTTCAAGCTCTTGCAGACAAAGGTACAGATACCATTTTTACCATGGTTAGATTTGGCAATGTATTGGGTTCTTCCGGCTCAGTTGTTCCGCTATTCAAAAAGCAAATCAAGGCTGGCGGCCCAGTTACTGTGACCCACCCTGATATCATCCGTTATTTCATGTTAATCCCAGAAGCTGCACAACTCGTTATTCAGGCCGGAGCGATGGGTAATAATGGACAGGTGTTCGTACTTGATATGGGAGAACCCGTTAAGATTCTAGACCTAGCAAAACGCATGGTTCACCTAATGGGTATGAAAGAAAATATCGGTTCAAGCTCTGATGAGGGGGATGTGGAGATCAGGTTTACAGGCTTAAGACCAGGAGAAAAACTATACGAAGAGCTTCTCATTGGTGAAAACGTTGAAGGTACAAGCCACGAAAAAATCATGACCGCTCAAGAGAGCAAGCTTGACTGGCCTGAAATGCAGATTCTCTTAAACGAATTAGATGAATGCTGCCATGACTTCAATGTCGAGTGTATCAAAAGGATACTGTTAGAAGCACCAACTGGATACAAGAAGACGAAAATATAACTCTCAAGTTAATGGTTTTTGGTAAGTTCTATTACAACGCTAGCACAGCTCTGAGCATGATTTGATTTAATGGGGTTTACCAAATCATCAACCACTTTTCGCTGCGGTAGATACTCATCATTATTATTATAAAAAAGTTCAATCTCATATATAAAGTCTATAAGAGTTATAGGCTTAGGACCCGGAGTTAGTTTTTCGTAAGGGATAGTAAAACCTACTACTTCTCCATAATAATCTTGGTCATACGGTAAAAATATAATAGGCTTGAGCGTAAGTAGGTAGTCAAAATAAATACTTGAATAATCAGTAACTAACAAATCAAAAGAGCCTAGGACTTCATTTATATCTTCGACTTCATCACTTGATAAGATAAATATATTACTATGGTGGCTTAAACTAAAAGGGAGTGATTGCACAAAATTAGGGTGAACTCTTAGATAAATATGTATATCGTTTTTATTTAAAAAAGATGTTAACAAGTCGATATCAAAGTCATCAAATGGAAATATTCTGATATCTGAGCCTGGCCTCCATGTTGGTGCATAGAGTATAGAGTAATGATCTTTATTAAATGGAATTGCTTGAGATCTAACTATTTTGTCATTCCTTGCCTGTGGCGCGCGAATCACTCTATTGAGATTGAAACCTAAACAATCGGCCCACGCATCATCGAACTCTTTAGATGTTGAGAGAAAATAAGAGAAATTACTTTTCAATAAATGATAGTACAGGCGCCTTAAAATAGAGTTTGAGTTAACTCCTAACCCAACCTTTTTGATTGGTGAACCATGACCCAGGTGAATGACCTTTCTTTTTATTGATAGTCCAACCCCACCAACTGGTGTTTCTAGCGATGATGTAATCCAAGTGTGAGCAAAAAGAACTTTGAACACACCTAATATACTTGAAGTAGAGATAAAATAGTTGCCATATTTTTGATTTAATTTTCGGCGAAGACCATCGTCATTCATTACATAGTATATCTCTAAGTCATTACTCTGATCTCCTATCATATGTAAGAATAGAGTCTTAGAATTATGTTCAAAAGTAGTATTGAATTGAGAGTTAAATATTATAGATTTTTTATTTCTAAATGGAAAAAATATGAATAATATTGATGGTATAAAACCAATCAAGTGCAATGCCAAACGAGTAAAGAGATATTTATTCTTATTCATTGTTATATTTTTTTAAGTTATAGCTCAATTGATCTAGGGTAACGAAAAGCTCTCTAACGGATGAATTTGATACTCGGCTAAACAAAAGAATCAATATTGCAGAATGAATAGGAATCTCATAATTTATATATACGAAAAATAGACCAAAGAAGATAAAAAGATAGAAAAAGCTACTTAAAATAGTCAGTGCTTGTTTTTTACTCATTACACTATTTTTAATAATAGAATAATCTGGGTTAAATATAAACATTTCAGTAAAGCAAGAAAACAAAAGTATTGATAACATAAATACAAGAGTAAACTCTACAGAAAGAAAGTAAAATAAAATAACCATGACAACAATATTTATATAGCAAGCTACATTATTTAGATATATATCAAAACTTGCCTTCAAGAACCTGGAAGTATATTTTTTACCCTTACTCTCATACACATCGCCATTAATGATATTATTGTTTTTTTGGAGGGAAAACTTTTTAGCTATATATATTTGAACAGTAGTGTGGAATAAATAAAGCCCAATTGTTACTGCAAATAAAATTGCACTGTAAGTTTTCACATCCAATTCATAATTAAACAAAACCTTAACACTGCTTGTATCTGATATTGCTAACAGAACTTTAATTGGCAGATACATAATAAGAACATTGACAAACTTAGACATAAACCTAAACGTTGATACTTCTAATATCGATGCATTTACCTCTATTCTATACAGCTGCAATATTTCAAATGAAAAAAGAACTTTCTCTTTTAAGTCAAGCCAAGCAGTATTAAGTAGTTTCATCATATTTTCTTTGCTATCTCAATAATCTCTGTTGTTGATATAGATGGCGTTCTAGGAAAGTATACAACTTTACAAATATCAGAAAATTCATCAAACTTCCCTGCCCAGTCATCACCCATAGCTAAAATATCAGCTTTAAAGAATTTTATATACTCACGCTTCTTTTCTAAAGACTCTTCAAAGAACACTTCATCAACAAACTTTACAGACTGTAAGATTTTCAGCCTGTCATCTTGAGCATATATTGGATATCTAGATTTTTTACTATAGTTTAGCTCATCGCTAGAAACGCCTACGATTAATGTATCCCCCAGACTTGCACACCGTTCAAGTATGTTAATATGTCCAACATGAAAAACATCAAATGTACCAAATGTAATAACTCTTGTAGCCATTATATTATACCAACCTCTTTAATTACCCTTAAAGATGAAGAACCGTCTTCATAAGGGTTATATTGTTTATTAAAATCTACAGTTTTATCTATGTCGATTATTTTCTCATTCAATTGTTTTTTTAGACCTTCTAGATCTTCTGCTATTGAGTATGGTAACTCAGTAGTAACATCGAGATAGAAACCCCTTGTTTGATTCGCATACTCTATTAGATCCGGCATATAAAAGATCACTTGCTTCTCTAAAATTAAAAAATCGAAAAACAAGCTAGAGTAGTCAGTAATCAAGACATCAGCGACAAGGAAAAGATCATTCAAGTTTGAATAGTCAGATACGTCTATGAAATTATTCATATCCGATTCAGGTCGAGTGAAATAATGCCCTCTATATAAAAATATGGTACCTGCAAAATCTCTGGTGAACGACTCATCATCAAGAATATTTTTTAATACATGCTTTCCTGTTTTAACATTGAATTGATTATCACGCCAAGTTGGTGCATAAAGGACGACTCTCTTCGTAGAATCTAGACCCAACTTATGCTTCACCTCCGATATATAGGCTTGATTATCTTTAAATCTAACCAAAGTATCATTTCTTGGATAGCCAACCTCCAATATTTTATTTTTCTTCATGTTAAAGCTAGACATAAAGCACTTTGAGGCATACTGACTCGGGGATAAAAAATAATCTAATCGTGATACCTCTCGTTGATAAGAGTACTTTAAACTGTCAAGACTAGTATTAACGTTATTCCCAACTTTAATATCATGAGCCATTTTCTTCAATGGCGTACCGTGCCAACATTGAATAAATTTTTGACCATTTTTCTTAAGAATGGAAGAGTGTATTCGACAATTAACAATCCAAAACTTGGACTTTGAATATGCTAAAAAGTATTCTCTACTACCATACTTTACAAACGTTAACTTTTCATCTTTGGCTAAGTCGTTAGGTATATCCGTGGTGCTATTTACAACCCATATATAACTAAAACCTGTATTTAACCCTCTTAACTCATTATAAATAGCAAGAGGACTATCATTTATAAACTTACCTTTGAAGCACTCAAATATAATAGTATCTTCTAATTTAAATCGTCTGTAGCGTACAAAGTAATTAGCTTGATACAATTTAATCCACAGAAACCTAAATAAAAAATCTATTTTTGAATTCCTCGATATACTATGCTTAACTCTAGTTTTTAATTTTTTTAAGCCCACGCCTTAAACCTTTCTTTAATAGTTCCAATGAGAGTTTTACTTTCTTGACTCTCACGTATTTAGCTGACGCAGTAAATCGAATGAAAATACTTGAAAATAAGCTATTTTTCATCCTAGGTTCAAAATTCGCACGTCGTAAATAGATAGAATCATGCAAACCATCTGAAACAGTAATATAATAATTACTATTTTCTTTAAAGATACTCTTATCAACCCTTGCTAGATAATAATCACCAAAACGCTCAGTATCTAGTTCAAGTAGTTCATCATCCGATATAAGTTTAATCTTAATATTCATATTTGACGAATACTCTCGGATGAGACACTGAATTTCAACTTCATTTCCCGAAGATATAAACTGTGAATTCCTTATATTTGATGATTCGAGTTTTTTATTTTCAAAAATGAAAGTAGGGAGGTTTTCAGTTAAAGTAATAGGTAATTGGCTATATAGTTTTCCATTTTCGTAGACATAAGGGAATTGCTTCCACATTTGGTTCAAATAATAACCAAGTTCAAACTCCATCTTCTCTGAAATAAAGAAGCAAAGTAGCTTTTCTCTAGGAGTAAGGCTATTCATGCTACTTAGATCAAACATTCGGAAAAATTGACTAACCTCATTTAAGTAAAAGTCTCTAGTTTTGTTGTTTGACAGATTACTATTGATGTTAAATAACAAGCGACTAATTGAATCTTGGGCAATATTCAAACAAAATTCTTCATTACTACTAAAAATAGTATTTTCATGCTCAAACGATTTCAAACGTTCTTTTAGGTTATTTAAGTCACCACTACTCTGGATAATGGACTTGTTAGTGGTTGTTGCATCTCTTTTTCTCCAAAGATAAACAACCTGATTTGTGATTGCGATCTTTTTTGCATGAAGATATGCGGAATGCACCATGGTTCTGTCTGCATACAAGAAACCATCTGGCATTCCTATTTGATGTTTAGTAACAAAATCTCTCTTAAATATTTTGTTCCAATAGTAGCCATCTGAAGTAATAGCCTCAAAATCGACATATGAATTTATTACTCGCTCTGTTTGCCAAACGTGCTTTTCTCGATCTAAAGCTATGTCAACAACCTTTCCAGACACAAGCCTCATAGGCTTACCTATGGATATATCTGCTTGATTTTTCTGAGCTTGTTCAAATAGTAATTTGTATGCATTAGAAGGTACAACATCATCACTATCGATGATCGCGACATATTCACCAGTAGCATGCTTAACACCATTATTACCGGCTACAGCTCCACCTTGGTTACTCTGATGGATGACTTTGACATTATCATGATTGTCTTCATATTCTCTACATATAAGTAACGAATCATCTGTACTATCATCATCAACTAAAATAATTTCTACATTTTTTAAAGATTGAGATAACAATGAGTCAATACACTCATGTAAATATTCAGCTGTATTGTAAACTAAAACGACAACGCTTAAATTATATTTCATTTAAAACCTCAAGCACCTTATCACAAACAAGATTCGCATCTTCTACAGACAAGTCAGCGTAGAGCGGCAATGTTAAGATACTATTAGAAATCCTTTTCGCATTACTGTATTCATCACAAGATTTTACAAAATCATAGTCAGTTGCTAACGGATAAAAATACTTCCTAACATTTACGCCGTAATCGTTTAATTTATTAAATACATAGTCTCTATCTATGTCTTGGGAAAGAACTATAGGAAAATATGCATAATTTTTTGTAAAGTTAACTTCAGAATCATGTTGAAAAGATAGTTTATTTTCAATTTGTAATCTATCTAAGTAAACTTGAGAAATAGACTTTCGTTTCTCAATTATGCTATCAATATAATTTAAATTGACCACCCCCATGGCTGCGCTGAACTCGTTCATCTTCAAGTTGCCACCAGGAAGGACTACTGTATCGCCTTGAATCCCAAAGTTTTTAAGCAATTTAAATTTTTCAAGGTCGCTCTCTTCTTTAAATGTAACTAACCCCCCCTCGACAGAATGCATTACTTTTGTTGCATGTAAGCTAAACATTGAAGCATCACCCAATAAGGAAACATTTTCGTCGTCCTTATAACAACCAAAACAGTGTGCTGCATCATAAATTAACTTTAAACCATGCTTATCAGCTATTTTACGAAGTGCATTATGATCCGATAGATTTCCAAAAACGTGAACTGCGAATATCGCTGTTGTTTTTGATGTAATCTTCTTTTCGATCTCTTTAGGGTCAATATTGAACGTTCTCACGTCAATATCAGCAAATATAGGAGTTATACCCTTTCGATGAATAGCAGTAATTGTTGAGGCGAAAGTAAATGGCGTAGTGATTATTTCACCTGTCAAATCAAATACATCAATACACGCCTCTAATGCCATATGTCCATTAACTACGGTACTAACATTTTTAAATCCTAGACCTTCAAGCTTAGTTACGAACTCTTGTTCGATTGGGCCACTATTGGTTAGGTGCTTGGATTCCCAAATTCGTTTAATCAAATTATTATATTCTTCAAAAGGAGGAAGAAATGGTATATTTTGAGGGATCATATTAATACTTCCAATCTAACAAGAGTTCAATTGAGTCGACATCGAAAACAGGAATTTTTAACGTTCTTTTTACATCAAACCTTTCTCTAAATGAATCATCTATAAAGATACTATTTTCTGCTGATATGTGACTAGATTTCTTACTGCCATCTTTAATATGTATTATATCAGAGAATAGTCCTTTGGATATTTCAAGACTATTCAATGTTTTATAAATATCCTTATCATGCCTTGTAATTAAAAATAAGTTTATTCCCTTATTTCTACATTGATAAATAAATGACATTACAATCGAATTAACTTTGTCAGCTCTGGTAATTGTGTCGTCAAAGTCGATGTAGACATTATCGTATTCAAGGTTATTTGAATACCTTGATATTAATGCTCTATCAACTGTTTGAGTAAAGTTATTAGCACATGGCTTTACGTTTACTCCATCGCGAACATAAATACTATTTAAAGCAAAGTTCATACCTAGGTTTCTGTGCAACCCCATAGAACCAGCAATTCGGCATGCTACTTCAAGTAAAATAAGTTTGCCTTGTGAGTTTTTCTTAACTTGAAAAAACCATGCGCCCTTCATCTTCAAACTTATTGATATCTGGCTAGCAATGTCAGAAAATTCTGAATTCACGTCCGAAACATTGGTTGTTGATACACTGATCCCATTTCGAACTCTAGCTCTTACCCTTGGACTAGAATAAAGTATATTAGACTCAGCACAGCTCAAACAGTCCACAGTATACTCATCCCCTTCGAGATACTCACATATAACGTATTTTTGGATATTCGCGACAGATTTTAGCTCAGTAGCATTCAATACTTTCTGCGCTCCGTTAGAACCTTGACCTCTATCGGGCTTTATGAATAGTGGAAAATCTGAACTTTTAAGATTTTCCAAACTGTATGTTCTAGGTATAAAGTCTTGGCCTGACAATGCAGAATATGTTTTTGATTTATATCTGCATATGTTAGCAACTTCCTCCCCTGAAGATACTACTTTGCAACCTAATCCTTCCTCATTTTCACTCAGGAAAACAACAGCATCATCATGTGCTGGGAATATGTAGTCAATTTTATTTATCGCCACATACTCTTTAATAAAGCCTAGCAATTGATCATCGCCCAAATAAGGAGCATCGGATACTATATTTTCAAAAACAACGTTGCTATGGTCATGAGCGCTAGATATCCCAAATAATTCAATGTCTTTTGCAAACCTCAAGCTATTATGTATCTCTAGACCTATTTCTGTTCCCGCTGGGAAAATAGCCACTCGTTTCATCTAAAAACTTCCTCTACTACTTGCTGTGCACAATTGCCGTTATCCAGATAGTTATATTTACGTGTGAAGTTTTCGTATTTTAACTTATACTCTTCACATATATCTTCGATATTTTCTATTGCGTCGATTAAATCTTCATGCTTATAAATGAGAGGACCTGGCATCTCTGTATCCATATCCACATAAAACCCACGCAGCTTTTCTTTATACTCTTTATAATCATACACATAGAAAAGTATCGGTTTTCTAGTCACTGCGAAGTCAAAGAAAACAGATGAATAGTCTGTAATTAGAATATCAGATATTAACGCTAAGTCTTGTACGTCATCAAACTTTGACACATCATAAATAAAATCTTTATATTCCTCTGAAACTAAAAGCTCGTTAACGAGATGGTGGCCCCTAATAAGAAATACAGTATCTTCACTCAATTTACTTGCGAGCTCTTTAAAGTCTAAAGCTAGACCAAACTCATACTCCCATGCTCCTGTTGCTTGATCATCTCGCCAAGTAGGGGCGTATAAAACTACTTTTTTATTTTTAGGAAGGCCTATCTTGTCCTTTATCTCTTCTACTTTAAGTTTATCAACCTTGTTTGATAGTGGATCATTGTGAGGATAACCAACCTCCAAAACTTTACCTTTATATTTAAATGCTCGTTTAAATATGTCAGTTGAGTAACGGTTCTGACTTATCAGGTAGTCCCAGTTTCTAGATTCAATAAAAAAGTTTTCTCTTGCTAAAACTTCAGGCCCCTCAACCTCTATATCAAAGCCTAATCTCTTTAGAGGTGTGCCATGCCATGTCTGTAGATAAATGGTTTCTTTTCGTTTTGTATGAATAGGAAATACAATATTACCGACCCAATACTTTGCTCTTGCAAGGTAACGATAATACTCTTTGCTTCCACGCTTTACGCAGTCGTCAGCCCCCAGAATAGGCTCTTCTTTATTATAACTCCAAACACATTTAAAATCGGGAAAGTTTTCTTTAATATATTCGTAGATATATTTAGGTTGACCCGAGTAGTTTTTACCGAAGAAGCTTTCAAACACAATTAGGTTTTCAATTATAGGATTATTTAGCTCATTATAATAAACTGTCTTTCCTTCCGCGAAGCAGATAACTTCATCAATTCTCTTTGTATTTGCGATCCATAGAGATAGTGTTTTTGATCCTTCGGTCATATACATACAGACTTCCAAACCACCTTCTACTTCATCAGAAATTTTTTCACGAACTTGGTAACGATCTTCATCATTTATTATATCAGTAGCTTTTTTTATTTTTAGAGGGATCTCTTGTCCATTAATACGAGTATAGAAATCCCAGCGAGAATCGTTTTCAAAGTACTTTTCTAAAGAAAATGATATTGCGCTTCCATTCTTTTTGCATTCAACAATATCTCCACTATCACGGCGTTTCAGATAAATATTTTCGACACCGTTTAAGAATAATTCAGGTCCTCTAAACTCAAACGACTTGCCATCGATGATTTTAGTTTCCATTTCATCAAAAATTGCATTTTTGATGACTGATAAATTAAAAGAAAGACCATCCCTCTTTGTTGCTAATGTTGTCGAGCTTCCTTTCAAACTTGATTGCTTAGAACATTTAATAAAAGGCGATATTAAAGGTAATGAAATACTTTTATTAAATATCGATACTATCATATGCAGTGAGAGATGCTGATTTGTCGTAATTGTCGATAAATCGATATTATGATTTTTATTTCTGCTAGTAAGATAGATCACATTAACGCCATTAGTTAGAAAAAATTTTTTAACTAATGGAACCCTAGACGAGCACGTTATATTGGTTTTGTTTATCTTTGCTAAAATAAAAAACCTACATATTCTCAGCAACACCAATTTTATTAAATTCATCAATAAAGTCCTTTGGCCAACTTATTTAAATATTCGCCATATGAGTTTTTACTTAGCTCTTTAGCTCGACTCTTAAGATGTTCCAATGATATCCATCCTTGACGAAATGCGATCTCTTCTAAACATGCAATTTTATAGCCCTGTCGATGTTCTATAGTTTGGACAAAGTTCGATGCCTCAAGTAAGCTATCGTACGTTCCTGTGTCTAACCAAGCATTACCTCTGCCTAGCAACTCCACATTTAACGCGTCTTTTTTTAAGTACTCTTCGTTTATGGTGGTAATCTCCAGTTCCCCACGCTCTGAAGGCTCGACGTTTTTGGCTATTTCGATAACTCGGTTATCATAGAAATACAAACCGGTTACCGCAAAGTTTGACTTAGGTTTTACAGGCTTTTCTTCAATAGATATGGCTTTTTGATTATCGTCAAACTCTACGACACCAAAACGTTCAGGGTCTGCGACTTGATATCCAAAAACGCTTGCATTTCCTTTTTCCTCAGTTTCGTTTTTTGCTTTAATTAATTTCTCTGAAAAATGACTGCCATAAAATATATTGTCGCCTAAAACCAAACATACACTATCGTCACCAATAAAGTCCTCTCCGATAATAAAGGCTTGCGCTAGACCATCAGGACTTGGTTGAACCTCATATTTAAGATTAATCCCGAAGTCGGCCCCATCACCTAATAAACGCTGAAAACCTGCACTATCTTCAGGTGTAGTGATTATTAGAATATCCTTTATTCCAGCTAACATTAAGGTCGATATAGGATAAAAAACCATTGGCTTATCGTAAATTGGGAGTAATTGTTTAGAAACACCACGGGTCATTGGGTACAGACGAGTACCTGAACCACCAGCTAATACAATACCTTTCATTACTTATTTTCCTTTGATTTAGCTGCTTCTACACCCAAGCGCTCACGTTGGTAACTACCATTTTGCACGTTTTGACACCACTCAGAGTTGTCTAAATACCATTGTACTGTCTTACGAAGACCCGTTTCGAAAGTCTCCTCCGGTGTCCAACCTAATTCTCGTTGCATCTTAGATGAGTCAATAGCATAACGGCGATCATGGCCAGGACGGTCTTGAACATAAGTAATTTGCTCTGCATACGCCGAATTTTTCGGTACTAACGTATCTAGGATTTCACAAATAGTATTAACGACTTCGAGGTTTTTCTTCTCGTTGTGACCACCAATATTATAGGTCTCGCCCACTTTACCTTCCGTCACTACTTTATAGAGTGCGCGAGCGTGGTCTTCGACAAATAGCCAGTCACGGATTTGATCACCTTTACCATAAATAGGTAAATCTTTGCCTTCTAAAGCATTTAAGATTACCAATGGGATCAATTTTTCAGGGAAATGATGAGGACCATAGTTGTTTGAACAGTTGGTTACGATGGTTGGCAGGCCGTAAGTACGCAGCCATGCTCGCACTAAGTGATCACTTGATGCTTTTGAAGCCGAGTAAGGGCTAGATGGTTCATAAGATGTCGTCTCCAAAAACATAGGGAGCTCTGTCCCCTCTGGAACTTCATCTGGGTGTGGTAGGTCGCCATACACTTCATCGGTAGAAATATGGTGAAACCGAAATTCTGACTTCGCACTTTCTTCAAGCGTATTCCAGTGCTCTCGAGTCGCTTCTAACAGGGTATAAGTACCGACAATATTGGTTTCGATAAATGCCGCTGGGCCAGTGATTGAACGGTCAACATGCGATTCGGCTGCGAGGTGCATCACCGCATCCGGTTGGTGCTGAGAAAAAACACGACCAAGTTCTGAACGATTACAAATATCAACTTTCTCGAACGCATAACGTTCGTTCGAATCAACTTCAACAAGTGATTCTAAATTTCCTGCATAAGTGAGCTTATCAACGTTGATTACGCTGTCAGATGTATTATTTATAATATGACGTATAACTGCTGAACCGATAAAACCAGCACCACCGGTGACTAATATCTTCACAAAAACTCCTAAAATAAGCCTGGAAAATCAACTCCTAGCACGTAAGGGCTTGCCATTAAGCATGCTACCGCCCATTGGTCACAAAGCGAAACCACACTACGCATTCAAAGTTAAAAATGTAAATTAATCTATTATCTATGTATGCGTGAATATAATCAAAAAAAAATCCTGTTATGTGCGTCAGTAAGCTAACTCTATGTACACTAAACCCAAAACCTCGCTATACTCCTACCCTATAATTTTTCGCCCAATAACGAATAAGAGTTCAAGATATGCAAGAGTTAGTTCCATTTGTTCAAGAGAATATGATTTTAGCCATCGTATGGATCGGCTTGGTTGTTGCCATCATTGCGAACGTTATCAAGACATCAAACGCAGCCTACAAAGAGATTACGGCAGCGCAAACCACACACATGATCAACCGTGAAAATGGTGTTGTGGTTGATATTCGTACTAAGGATGAGTTCAAAAAGGGCCATATTACGGACGCAGTTCACATTTTGCCGTCAGACATCAAAGCAAATAGCTTTGGTAGCCTTGAAAGCCACAAAGCAGACCCAATCATCGTAGTATGCAAGACAGGTCAAACTGCTCAAGAAAGCGCTAATCTGCTGGTTAAAGCAGGTTTCGAAAACGTAAGCGTACTGAAAAGTGGCTTAGTAGCTTGGAGTGAAGCTAACCTACCTTTGGTTAAAGGTAAGAAGTAAGCAGGCCTGATTACACGAATATAACTTTAAGGTTTTGTTCGGCTGATATGACGAACAAAACCTAATTTAAATTTTTAAGGACAAGAAAATGGCTGAAGCAGCACAACAAGACGCACAACAAAACTTCGCAATCCAACGTATCTTCCTAAAAGACGTCTCTTTCGAAGCGCCAAACTCTCCAGACATGTTTCAAAAAGAGTGGAACCCAGATGTAAAACTGGACCTAGACACTCAAAGCCGTGAACTTGGCGAAGGCGTTTACGAAGTCATCCTACGTCTAACTGTTACCGTTAAGAATGCCGAAGACACAGCATTCCTTTGTGAAGTTCAACAAGGCGGCATCTTCTCTGCAAGCGAAATGGAAGCTGGCCAACTGGCTCATTGCCTAGGCGCATTCTGCCCGAACATCCTGTTCCCATACGCTCGTGAAACGATCTCTAGCCTAGTAGTTAAAGGTACG
This sequence comes from Vibrio sp. QJM3NY_15, assembly GCF_057785995.1. Lineage (NCBI taxonomy): Bacteria > Pseudomonadati > Pseudomonadota > Gammaproteobacteria > Vibrionales > Vibrionaceae > Vibrio > Vibrio sp. QJM3NY_15. The sequence goes on along the minus strand of NZ_CM173517.1, from coordinate 197,093 downwards.
TTCCCACAACTGAACCTAGCACCTGTAAACTTTGATGCTTTGTTCATGAACTACCTACAAAACCAAGCACAACAAGCTGAAGGCGAGCAGGCTTAAGTCTCACAGTAGAACTTAACTCTAGCGAACGCTTAAATAGCTTATGTTATAAGAAGCTTAGCTTTTAAATGCACATCGCAACTTCTGCGATGTGCATTTTTTATTTACACTGTATTTTGATAGAGAGCTTTTTCTTCTTAATTTAGAAACATCTCAAGAACTCTTCGATTTCCCTCATTATTTTTAGGTGGAAGCATGACAGAAACAACTCGCGCGACAAGCGCTTACGGTAAAGACATTGCGATGACAGTGATTGGCGCAGGTTCTTATGGGACATCTTTAGCGATATCTCTAGCGCGTAACGGTGCCAATGTTGTTCTTTGGGGACATGATCCTGTTCATATGAATCGCCTCGAATCAGAGCGTGCGAACAATGAGTTTCTACCAAATATTGAATTCCCAGAAAGTCTGATCATTGAATCTGACTTAGAAAAAGCCGTGACTTCAAGCCGAGACCTTTTGCTTGTAGTCCCGAGCCACGTATTCGGTGTTGTACTTAACAGCGTTAAACCTTACTTAGCCTCAGACTCTCGCATCTGTTGGGCGACCAAAGGCCTAGAGCCAGAAACCGGCCGCCTGCTAAAAGATGTCGCGCACGATGTGATTGGTGATGGTTACTCGTTAGCGGTTCTATCAGGACCTACCTTCGCCAAAGAGTTAGCGATGGGTATGCCAACGGCTATCTCTGTAGCTTCACCTGATGAAGTTTTCCTAGAAGAACTGCAAGAAAAGATTCACTGTGGCAAAACATTCCGCGTATACGCAAACTCAGATTTCATCGGCATGCAGCTTGGCGGCGCGGTTAAAAACGTTATCGCGATTGGCGCTGGCATGTCGGATGGTATTGGCTTTGGTGCTAATGCACGTACCGCGCTTATCACTCGCGGTTTGGCTGAGATGAGTCGCTTGGGCGCAGCACTTGGCGCCCAGCCAGAAACCTTCATGGGTATGGCTGGATTAGGCGACCTAGTACTAACCTGTACTGATAACCAATCACGTAACCGTCGCTTTGGTTTGGCGCTTGGCGCAGGCAAAGATGTAGATACCGCACAAGAAGAAATTGGCCAAGTCGTTGAAGGTTATCGCAACACCAAAGAAGTTTGGTTATTATCAGAACGCATGGGTGTCGAGATGCCAATTGTTGAACAAATTTATCAAGTGTTGTATCAAGGGAAAGATGCACACTTAGCAGCACAAGATCTACTTGCTCGAGACAAGAAGTCAGAAAGATAGTAAGAGCAGATACGGGATTCGAGTAATCGAGATACGAAGAGAATAAGAGCGGATACGAGACACGAAAAGATGAAGAGCACACTCAAAGTTCGACGGAAATGCTTTTCGTCACTCGTATCTCGCTACTCTAATCTGTTCTTCTAAGCTCACTTGTATCTGCTCCTTAAAAAGAATGGATGGTAAAATGAAACACTGTGAACAACAAAAAGTTTGGCAATGCATTGTGAAGGAAGCTCGACAGCAGTCGGAGCAAGAACCTATGCTTGCGAGTTTTTATCATGCCACGATTATCAACCATGAAAGCTTAGGCGCTGCACTCAGTTACATCCTAGCAAATAAGCTAAAAACAGCTTCAATGCCCGCAATGGCGGTACGTGAAGTGGTTGAACAAGCATTCAAGCAGGATCAATCGATTATCGATGCGGCTGCTTGTGATATCTGCGCGACGGTAAATCGAGATCCTGCGGTCGAGATGTACTCGATGCCTCTGCTTTATCTAAAAGGCTACCACGCCCTTCAAGGTTACCGAGTGGCCAACTGGCTATGGAAGCAAGGTCGTATTGCGCTTGCCACTTACCTACAGAACCAAATTTCGGTTGCTTGCCAAGTGGATATCCACCCGGCCGCTCGTATCGGTAAAGCGATCATGCTCGACCACGCTACAGGCATTGTGATTGGTGAAACTGCTGTCGTTGAAAATGATGTATCGATTCTTCAAGACGTTACCTTAGGTGGTACGGGTAAAGAAGGCGGCGATCGTCACCCTAAAATCCGAGAAGGTGTAATGATAGGTGCTGGCGCTAAAATCCTTGGCAACATTGAAGTGGGTGAAGGCGCGAAGATTGGTTCTTGCTCTGTGGTTCTTCAGGCAGTTCCACCTCATACAACAGTCGCTGGCGTTCCTGCAAAAATTGTCGGAAAACCGAAAACAGACAAACCCTCTTTAGATATGGACCAAGGGTTCAATGGTCGCTCTCAGAACTTCATCCATGGTGATGGGATTTAAGAGCAGATGCGGGATTCGAGTAACCGAGATGCGAAAAGACTAAAAGCAGATTCGGAGTTCGAGTAACCGAGATATGAAGAGCTTAAAAGCAGATGTGGATTCGATTCAGCGAAATTCGAAAAATTAAAAGCAGATGAATACAACTAAATGACGATAATGATGAAACAAATTCGAGCCATTAGCCGGACTCTTCTGATATCTACCAGCCTTTGCGCTGCTCTGTTATCTACATCGTCATTTGCCGCCTCTCAGGGGGAACTGAAAGGCGTATCAAGCGAAATATCTCGCCAACAAAAAAATCTTTCCTCACAACAGAAAAAACTCGACAGCCTACAAGCAAACCTCAAGAAACAAGAACTATCCATCGCTTCGCTTGAAAAAGCGATTCTAGACAGTAAAAAGCAACTCAATACGGCCAATGCAAATATTGCCAACTTAGACACCAAGATTAAAGCGCTTACGGCTCAGAAAAAAATCCATACCGACAAGTTAGAACAACTGATTCAGACTTACTACATGACAAGTCGAGCTAAAGCTTCTTCTCACATTCTCAATACTGGTGTTGAAGAAGATCGCATCAGTCACTACTACCAACACCTTGCCAAAGCTCGCTCCGCAACAATCAAAACGATTGAACAGACGCAACTTGAATTAGAAGAGAGCCATAAGCAGCGTCAACTTGAGCAAGAACAAATCGCAACACTGTTAAAACAACAAACCACCAAGCGCGATACGCTAGCCAAAACCCAAACACAACGTAAGAAAACCGTTGGCAGTATTAAAAAGAACATCTCGGGTGACAAGAATTACTTAGCAGAGCTTCAGCGAAATGAAACTCGCCTTAAAGCTGAAATAGCGAAAGCGGAGAAAGCGGCTCGCGAAAGACGTAACGCTGTTCCTATGGATGGTTTAGCTAAACGCAAAGGCAAACTACCTTGGCCGATCAAAGATAAAGTTCTACATAACTACGGTTCACGTCAAACTGGTCAAATTAACTGGAAAGGCATGGTGATCAACGCCAAGTACGGTCAGCAGGTAAAATCTGTTTACTCAGGAACGGTGGTATTTGCCGAGTATCTGCGAGGCTATGGTTTAGTAGTTCTTCTCGACCATGGAAAAGGCGATATGACGCTCTACGGCTTTAACCAAGCGCTTTTAAAGAAAGAAGGTGACAAGGTTAAAGCGGGCGAAGCGATTGCACTTGCTGGTGACACTGGCGGCCAAACGCGCCCATCACTGTATTTTGAAATTCGAAGAAACAGCCAAGCTCAGAACCCGAAGAGTTGGTTGGTTAGGTAAGAGCAGATGCGGGATTCGAGTAAACGAGATTCGAAGAGCTTAAAGAGACGTCGGGTTCGAGTCATCTAAATACGAAAAGCTTAAAACCGACACAAGGTCAGAGTAAAACATGACATGAAAAACGCTAGCCTAGTCGCCGCTCTACCCTGCTTTTCGTTTACTCGTATCTCGCTACTCGAATCTGCTCTTTCCCGATCTTCATTACTCGTCTCTTTCTACTTAGAGTTCAGCGCCCTTACACCATCTTCCAATAATGTAAGCTGTTCAAAACCTTGAGCAGTCGCAATAGGCTTCACAGTCGCTATCATCTGTAGCATCCCTTGATGTACCACTTGCTCTGTAATTTGGGCTTTTGGAGACATCGCAGACTGATACGCCAACCAACCCGATGCGATCAAGTGAAGGGAAGTAACCATCGACTTCATTTCCGTATCCGTTGCTTTTAGCAAGTTCAACTCAACAAAGGCTCTCATGATATCAACAAGGTTGGTTTGCAATCTTTCTTGCACTGCCATGTAATCAAGGTGGAGTTTTTCATCACGTGACAATATTTCAGGCAGATTCGCATAGAAGAATCGATACTTCCACATCAGTGTGAAGATAGAATCTAAGTAGGTCTTTAGTAGCGTCAGGCTTTCTTGTTGGCCTTGAATCGGCGTAAACCTTTCGAGTAACTCTGTCGAATAGAGAGTAAATATGTCACGGACAATTTCTTGTTTGTTGCGGAAGTGGTAGTAGAGGTTACCAGGGCTAATCTCGATATGTTCAGCAATATGATTGGTCGTAATACTGCGCTCGCCATGCTCATTAAAAAGCTCTAGAGCAGCGTAAACAATCTTGTCACGTGTTTTCATTAGTTATTAGTATCCCTATCCGTTTAGAGGTTCAGTATATCGCCACTAAACGGATAGATCGAGCTGTTAACATCTGGTCTAATTAGCATTAGCTAAAATAAAACCAGATCAATCACTGCCAAAGAGGTCTCGCGTGTAAACCTTATCTGCAACGTCTGCGATCTCTTCTACCATTCTGTTAGATACAATCACATCTGATACGGCTTTGAACTCTTCTAGGTCAGAATAAACCTTCGAGTTAAAGAAATGCTCTTCCTCTAACACAGGTTCGAATACGACCACTTCTATGCCTTTAGCTTTCAAGCGCTTCATGATCCCTTGAATCGACGATGCACGGAAATTGTCTGAACCGGCCTTCATGATCAAACGATAAATACCTACAATTTTAGGCGAGCGCTTAATAATTGAATCCGCAATGAAGTCCTTACGAGTGCGGTTAGCATCGACAATGGCACCCACAATGTTGTTAGGTACATCTTCGTAATTCGCCAACAGTTGCTTGGTGTCTTTTGGTAAGCAGTAACCACCGTAACCAAATGAAGGGTTGTTGTAGTGATTACCAATACGAGGGTCTAAACCAACGCCTTCGATGATCTGACGAGAATCCAAACCATGCGCTTCCGCGTAAGAATCAAGCTCATTGAAATAAGAAACACGCATCGCTAGGTAGGTATTTGAGAACAGTTTTACTGCTTCTGCTTCTGTTGAGTTAGTAAACAAAACATCGATGTTCTCTTTTTCTGCGCCTTCAACTAGCAGGTTTGCAAACACTTTAGCGCGCTCAGAGCACTCACCAACGATAATACGTGATGGGTGTAGGTTATCGTACAGGGCTTTGCCTTCGCGTAAAAACTCAGGTGAGAACATAACGTTTTCACAGTTCAGTTCTTGCTTAACGCGCTCAGTATAACCAACAGGGACCGTTGATTTGATCACCATGACAGCATTTGGATTGATATCCATGACGTCTTTAATGACCGATTCTACAGAGCTGGTATCAAAATAATTATTTTTTGGATCATAATCGGTTGGAGTAGCAATGATGACAAACTCAGCATCTTTGTAAGCCGCTTTATCGGTTGTCGCTCTGAAATTCAGAACCTTACTTGATAGAAAGTGCTCAATCTCATTATCTACAATCGGTGACTGCTTATTATTCAGCATTGTCACTTTTTCATCGATGATATCTACCGCGACTACTTCATGATGTTGTGCTAACAGCATGGCGTTTGATAGACCTACATACCCAGTACCGGCTACTGCAATCTTCATGATAATACCTATAGTTTTGAGTAATTAACTCAACATAATTTATAACTTAGCTTGCCGTATCATACTCTGGTTGGGGAATTATTCCACTAGCCCGCTTTATCCATTCCTTGCTATACTCGTGACAGTTTTGTATTCAAAAGAGTTAGAAATTATGATTATCGTAACTGGTGGTGCTGGCATGATTGGCAGCAATATTGTTAAGGCGCTAAATGAAGCGGGCCACAACGATATTCTGGTCGTCGACAACTTAAAAGATGGTAAGAAATTTAAGAACCTTGTAGACCTAGACATCACTGATTACATGGATCGTGATGATTTTCTAACTCAGGTTATGGCTGGTGATGATTTCGGTCATATTGAAGCTATTTTCCATGAAGGTGCATGCTCTGCTACCACTGAGTGGGATGGCAAATACATGATGCTCAACAACTATGAATACTCAAAAGAGCTACTTCATTACTGTGTTGAGCGTGAAATCCCCTTCCTATATGCCTCTTCAGCTGCGACTTATGGCGAAACCGATACTTTTATCGAGGAGAGAGAATACGAAGGTGCCTTGAATGTATACGGCTATTCAAAACAACAATTTGATAACTATGTTCGCCGCCTAACCGCGGATGCTGCAGCGCATAACGAGACACTTCCACAAATCGTTGGCTTCCGTTACTTCAATGTTTATGGTCCACGCGAGCAACACAAAGGCAGCATGGCCTCAGTAGCATTTCACTTAAACAACCAAATGAATGCCGGTGAAAACCCTAAGTTGTTCGCAGGCAGCGAAACCTTCAAGCGTGATTTTGTGTATGTCGGTGATGTAGCAGCAGTAAACCTATGGTTCCTAGAAAACGGTGTTTCAGGTATTTTCAACCTAGGTACAGGCAACGCAGAATCTTTTGAAGAAATCGCAAAAGCCGTAATCAAGCACCATGGTAAAGGCGAGATCGAAACGATTCCTTTCCCTGAGCATTTGAAAGGCGCTTACCAAGAGTTCACACAAGCTGACTTAACGAAACTTCGCAATACCGGTTGCGACATCGAGTTTAAAACAGTGGTAGATGGCGTCGCTGAATACATGAAGATCGTAAACGCATAACTATAGCTTCATATTTCAGATTAAGACTGTTGGTGCATCCTGCTTTTTGGGATGTACCATTGGATAATCTAGTAAACATAATCATTCCCCGAGTAACCGATATAAAGTTAACTCTCTGATTTAAAAAATGTAGTGAACGAATGACCACACAACGTAATGATTTTGATCCAAAAGCTTACAATCCTGAGTTTGAATGGGGATTTCTAACACCTAAATACTGGGGCACTTGGATTGCTGTTCTATTATCGTCTTTAGTCTGCTTCTTACCTAATAGCATTCGTTTAGCACTCGCTAAGTTTATGGCTAAGCAAGCTGTAAAAATCAAGAATAAAGCTAACCGCCGAGCTCGCGTAAACCTTGAGATGTGCTTTCCGGAGCAATCTGTAGAACAGCGCGAAAAAACTCTCTATCAGTCATACGTTACATCTATATCATTTTTGATGGGGTTTGCTTCTTTAACACTAAAAAGCAAAACTTGGCTAGAGAACAACACCTCGATAAACGGCCTGAGTAACCTAACCGACGTTACGGACAGTGGCGAGAATGTGATCTTGTTGGTACCTCATACATGGGCTATCGATATCCCAGCGGTATTATTAGCATCACGCAATTTACCTGTGTCTGCTATGGCGAAAGCACAAAAAAACAAACTCAGTGACTGGCTAATGCACCGACAGCGCGTGCAATACGGCGGTCGTGTTTACGACCGTAGCGGAGGCATCAAGCCTTTCATCAAGTCCGTACGTGATGGGTACCTGGGTTACTATCTCCCTGATGAAGATCTAGGCCGTGAGCACAGTGTCTTCGTTAATTTCTTCGCGACTCAAAAAGCAACTATCTCAGGTCTTGGTCGCCTATCAAAACTAAGTAAAGCTAAAATTGTGCCCTTGTTTGCTCAATACGATAGCAGCACTGGCCAATACACCCTGGACTTCTACCCTGCCCTACCATTCCCAACAGGAAGCGAAGAGCAAGACGCGCGTATGATGAATCAATGTATTGAAAACTACGTAAGCAAAAAGCCTGAGCAATATATGTGGATCTTAAGACTGCTTAAGACTCGTCCTGATAGCAATATAAACCCTTATAAGAAGTAGTTTCCATACCATGTCTCCAACTCACTTATCTCACACAAAAGCAGTACCGTTTTTTGCTGCTTGCTTTCCTGTTATATGTGTCGCTTATGGCTCTGGCTACAACTATTCAAGCATCTTGCTACTTGCTTCATGTATAGTAAGTCTCATTTTTACCTATAAAGAAATAAAGTTAAGTACCAATGAAAAGCTCTTTATATACACACTTTTGTATTATTTTCTAACTTTTCTTCTACTAAAATTTTTTCATGATGAGAGATGGAGTTTTATTGATAAGCCGAGTAGAGCTCTATTAACAATACCAATTTTTATTGCCTTATTGCTAAACCCGCCATCGTGGAAAAGTATAACTATTGGGATAAATATTGCCTCAATTTGCTCAGCTATCGTCGCGCTATTCTACTTTGAACAATACCCTGAGCTAAGAGCATTTGATGGACGTATTCCAAATGCTTGGTTTGACGGCTATATGCAAATACAAACGGGAGGGATCGTAACAACTTTTGCCATTTCAAGCCTAGCTATTGCTTTAATCGAATTGAAAAATAAGCATTTTTTGTTTTCAATGTTGTCTCTAATTGCGTTCTTTTTTGCATCTTGGGCAAGTTTACAATCCGGCAGTCGAGGTTCCTGGCTATTGGTCCCGTTAGCCTCATTACTTATTATTCACCGATGTTTCAATTTCTTCAGGTTAAAAGTACTTTTTTGCACTTTAATTGCGATAGCTTTAACACTATCGGCCGTTAGCTTAAATGAAAGAATAGTATCCAGGGTCAATCTGGCGGTTAGTGACTACCAAAAATTTAGTTCAAATACTAACGATAATACATCGGTAGGGATACGCTTGAATTTATGGAAAAGTGCAGTTATTACTTTTTCTGATAACCCTACTTTTGGAGCAGGTCTCAAAGGGCGTATAGAACAACGGAGAGCATTGGGAGATAATGGGGTCATCGATAAAAAAGTTTCACGTAAAACTTACCACGAGCATAATCAGTTTCTAGAAGCTGCTTCAGTCGGAGGTTTTGCGTGGTTAAGCGCTCTCTTAGCTATTTTAATAGTCCCACTTTTCCTTTTTTATCAGAACATAAAATGTTCTTACTCTGATGAGGTAAAGAACTTTAGTTTGCTTGGGATTATCAACATCATACTTATAATTGGTTATTGTCTAACACAAGCTTTTTTTAATCATAATTCTGGAACAATTTTTTATTTAGTGTGGACCACAATCTTGCTCAGTGCTTCACTTGCTAACTCTAAAAAAGGACATAATAATGAAAGCACTAAATAAAGACACTTATATCTGCTCTACAGTAAGGCATTTATTATTTAGTCTATATAAAGCTCAAGATAGTAATAATCAGGCTGTTATTGTATTCTTCTATGACTTCCAAAATATTGAACCACAGCAATTAGACGCAACACAACTACCGGATAATATAAGTTTAATCTTAGTTAACAGGAAATCGTTAGTTAGACATATAAAGAAAAGTGGTCTCATTGGGAGATTGATTCTATTTTGTTCACTACGTGGTATTTCAACTTCAACTTCAACTATGTCTAAACTGGTTAACTTATTACATAGCTATGATAGTAATTTCAACTTTACTATTGATAACTTATTTCTTTTCAATGATAACAATAAAATGTCTCGATTATTTAGACTGTTAAATCAATCTTACTCTATGATTGAAGATGGCATGGGCAATTATATTGAGCATAAAATTGAATCAATACCTAAGCAAGCACTGAGATATATACAAGGAAAACAACCTAAATATTATGTTTTCGGAGAAAAAGATCAATGCAAAGAAGTCTTTGCTATTCACCCCGACAACCTACCTAAGAGCATAATACATAAAGGTGAAAAGTTAATATTATCAAAAGATAAAGTAGTCGTCGATACCATAAAAACCTGCTTTAGGTTCAAATGTATACCAGGATTCTCCGAAAATGGTTTAATTATTGCTACACAACCTGTGTTTAATGAAATAAAAGATAAGTTAATAAGTGATGAATTCTTTCTAACTATCTATAAAACAATCATTTCACTCAGCAAAGAAAGAGGAATAACACCAGTATTAAAACTCCACCCTCTAGAAGAAAGGCGCGATTACGAAAGTTTAGATAATAAGGATGTTGAGTTTCTACCAAGTAAGCTTCCTTTAGAGTTATACTTATTATCAACTTCTGAAAAAACTAATATCATTACGATAAATTCATCTGTAGGTATTGGAATGGAGGAGTATTGTAACGTATATAGTCTGATACCAGATACTAAGGTATCAGATTATATAGAAGTGCTTTCGGAGTATGAGATTGATAGAGATAACCTCCAAGAAGCAATCTCTACCCAGCTATCCAAAATAATACCGCTATCTACTCAATAAGTTCAAAAGACAATGGTGTACCTGCAACGATCTCGATTGTTGCTTTCTTTCCAATAACTTCATCATAGAACTTAGGCGCTACACCAAAGCCTGGTCGAATGCTTCTGACATTATCAGCAGTCAGTATTTCACCAACTTTAATGTCTTTTACTACATATAGAGAGCGACGGAACTTTACATTCCCCTTTTCAGCCTCTGTTCGCTCGTAGTTAACGTGTCCCATGGCTTGCCACGCTGTCTTCGTATCTTTACATAAAGCCGTTAATTCATTAGGTTCGAGAGAAAAACTATCATCAGCTCCGCCTCCGTTTCGATCCATAGTCACGTGCTTCTCGATCAAGCACGCACCTAACGTCACAGACGCAACGGCAGTAGCATTATCAATCGTGTGATCAGAAAGGCCAGATAAAACGTCAAACCGCTCTGCGATATCGGCAATCGTCTTTAAGTTATATTGTTCTGCCGGGGCTGGATAGCCGCTTACACAATGCAATACAACCAATTCCTTACATCCATTATCTCTCGCTGTTTTTACTGCTTCTGCAATCTCTTCCTCGTTGGCCATTCCGGTTGAAATAATCATCGGCTTACCCGTTTGAGCAACACGCTTTATCAACGGTAAATCGACAACCTCAAAAGAGGCGATCTTGTAAGCAGGGGTATCTAAGGATTCCAATAATTCCACTGCTGTAAAGTCAAAAGGAGAGCTAAAAATAGTGATTCCAAGCTGTTTCGCCTTTTCAAATAATGGCTTATGCCACTCCCACGGCATATGTGCTCCTTTATAAAGCTCATATAGCGTTTGCCCATCCCATAAGCCACCATGGATCTGGAAGTCATCACTATCACAGTCCATAGTGATGGTTTCATGAGTGTAAGTTTGTAATTTTATTGCATCTGCACCCGACTTTTTTGCCTCTTCCATAATTTGGAATGCTCGATTAATATCACCATTATGATTAGCAGATAACTCAGCAATAATATAAGGGGCGTAGTCAGGGCCTATTTTTCGACCGTCAATTGAAATATATGGTTTCATCAGAATCTCATTAAATTGGGTTACGAATAAATGTTTCAGAATTTTGCTGCGTATAGTTCGCTTTTTTGAACAACTTCTGAGAAGCTTTATTACATTCTAATACGGTTGCATGTAATGTCAGTTCTGGGTGTATCACATCTGCCATTTTTAATACTGCCGTCGCGATGCCGCGACCATATGCTGTGGGAGCAACGAAAATCGAGACTAAATAATGTTTGGGCTTTAACTTATCTAAACGCAGCACACCAAGCTTTTCCTCTGTGGTTTTATCTTGCACGAGATAAAAAAAGTCAGAGGTTAATGCTAATTTTCGCTGCATCCAGTCATGGTGCTCTTCCCATGTGGGTACGTTGCTGTTTAATGCGAATTCACGTGTCTTAGGGTGACATTGCCAGTCATAAACGGTTCTAATATCTTCATGACTTGCAATAACTAGTTGCAGATTAGAATCACGATTAGGCTCAATAAGCTGAGTTATTTCCAGTACCAATCTTCTTATCCCTAAACCATCACATAGCTTTAAATTCGCAGCATAGAGCTCATCCCATTGGCTTATCGCTCGCTGATAGGTCAGTAATAGTTCAGACTCAATGTCTTCTAAAGTGACTTTGAGTATCGCTTTATGCAACAGTAATTGAATACAGATCGTTGCTTGATTATCAGCCAGTGGGACCAGAATACTAGGTAAGCCGAGGCAAGCACGCTCCCAACTTGTCGTACCTGGCGCGCCAATTGCGAGATCATGTTTGAGCATTAAAGAGGCCATATCGGCCTCAAAATCTTGATGACGCACATGACTATGTAAATCACACCATAGTTTGACTTGCTCATAATGTGGAGCTCTAGGACTTAGCAGAACTGTGAAGTCAGCATTAATTTTACCAACAAGACTTTGCAAAGATTTCAGAGTAGCGTTGGGGTTATCAATGCCTCCCATAGAGATTAACACTTTCGGCCTTGAACCTGGTCCATTACGATGGCAAGCATGCTCTCTCAATGCAGCAAAATTGGGGGCCAAAATTGCATACTCACTGCCCGTTAAAGCACGGGCCGAGCCGGGATATTCAGTGAACTTGCGCCCAAGAGTTTGATCGATTATTAAGTCTGCATTGTGCTCTCGAACAAGATCATCGATAGCGACAAGAAAACAGCTTAGAGCTTGTTTAACAAGCTTTTGCCAAGGTTGACTAATTGCATAATGGTCAGTTATGACCAAATCTGCTTTACCGACCACTTGAACAAAGTCTAATGCGTCCTCAGAGAAACTTCGCTGGAGCCAAGCGTCGTAATCAGCCTCATATTTCGGTGTACAGGGTTCTTTAGTGGGGGTTAATTTAATGACCTCGAAGCCACGTTCCTCAATATAGGAAATCATATCCCCTGACTGCGGTAAACACGCAAAATAAATATTATATCCCCGTAGCTTTAATGCGTCAGCAAGCACTAAACAACGCATCACATGTCCACTACCGATCCAGCCAGAGGCATCAACTCTAAAGATAACTCTCATAGAACCTAGTTAATTTAACGCTGTATATAACGCTTCAGCCAAATCCCAGTCCTCAGGAGTATCAATATCTTGAACCCGATTTCTAGGTAATAAAACCACACTAGAATGATTAGTAAATATCGCCTTTTTTTCTAAAAATGCTTTCGTTTTCCCCCAATAAAACTGACCAGCGTCATGATATGCTTCTTCTAAGTCCTGAGAGCGCACTTGTTCATTTTCAGGGGAAAACATTGACACTTCCCCCTCTGATGAGATTTTTATCGCTCGCTGAATAGGGAATGGGAACGTAGCTGCACTAAAAACAAACTCAAATCCCCCCTGATTGAGCTTATCCAAACCTTGTTGAAGATACCCTGGGGTGACAAAAGGAGCTGTCGCATACAAACAACAAACGGCGTCAATATCCCACCTATTATCCGTACACCAAATAATAGCGTGCTGCATGACATCCATCGTCGTCGCATAATCATCAGAAAGATCAGAAGGGCGCAAAAATGGCACTTCAGCACCATATTGCTTCGCTACCTCGGCGATTTCTGCATCATCCGTAGAGACGATCACCTTATCAAAACACCTTGAAGCAACGGCAGCTTCAATAGAGTAAGCAATCATTGGCTTGCCATGAAAATATTTAATATTTTTGCGAGGAATACGCTTACTGCCGCCACGCGCAGGGATAATTGCAACTCTCATCATTAGATCCTAACGCTAACCCCTTGCTGAGCAAGGTAGCTCTTCGCTTCATTAGGGGTTTGCTCTGTAAAATGAAACATAGCAGCAGCAGCTAAAGCGTCTGCGCCTGAATAATCAAAAGCATGATGCATATCTTGATAGTCTTTAGCGCCGCCGCCGCCAATCACAGGGATACTCACACTATCGACAGCTAACTTTAAAAGTTCACTATCATAACCTGTCATCGAGCCATCAATTTCAATGCGGGTTACCAATAACTCACCCGCACCATAAGATTCAACCATTTGAGCGGCATCAACAAATGTATATTTTGACTCTGACTTGCCTGAGTGGGTAAATACTTTGTATTCACCCCCTACCCTCTTAACGTCGAGAGAAACAACAATACATTGATTACCAAACGTTTCAGAAGCTTCTTTAATCAGCTCAGGAGTTTCCAAAGCCGCGGTATTCAGTACCACCTTGTCTGCTCCAGCAAGTAATACCTTACGGATTTGTTCAACGGTTTTAATTCCACCGCCAACAGAAAAAGGCATAAAACATTCATCGGCAACATCATGTATAAGCTTGTAGTCTGGCTCACGGTTTTCAGTTGTCGCATTAATATCCAGTAGTACTAGTTCATCGACATTACGCATGTTGTAGATTTTAACTGTCTGTATAACTGAGCCAGTCCGTCGCCAAGCATTAAAACCTTCGCCTTTTACTAAACCGAAATCCGCATACAACATTGTTGGAATAATCCGTCGTTTTAACATACTTACAATTCCAAAAAGTTTTGTATTAATTTAAGGCCAAGCTTTTGACTTTTCTCTGGATGAAACTGCATTCCAAAGACATTGTCTTTCTGCACGGCGCAGGTAAATTCCCCCCCATGCTCAGTTCTCGCCAATATGTTTGACAAACTGTCAGCTTGGTAGTGATAGCTATGAACAAAGTAAAAATCACTGCCCGATGGGATCCCCTCAAACAAGGGAGAGTCCGTTAAAATTTCAACTGAATTCCAGCCTACATGAGGTACACGAGCCGTTACATCTTGTGGTCTTAATCTGACCACTTCACCTGGGATCAACCCTAATCCCTTAGTTTCTCCATGCTCATGACCTAATGTGGACAAAATTTGCATGCCTAAACAAATACCAAGAACTGGAATTTCATCCTCAATAGCAGATTCTAAAATCGCCTCTTCAAGACCCCGTGCCCTCAGTTCTTGCATCGCTTTAGTATAAGAACCTACACCCGGTAAAATAATTTTATCCGCTTGTAATATATCTTCAGCGGTTGAAGCAATGGTAGCCTTATAGCCACAAGCAGATATGGCTCGGGTTACCGAGCCAATATTCCCCATGCCATAATCAACGATTGAAATAGTCATAGTGAGAACCGTAAATTAATTATCGTAGTTCAATTTAGTAAGGTTGCCTTTAGTATCTCTCACTAAGTTACCTTTACGATCTGTTTTGAATAGTTTTTTGTTCGTAAATCGATCACAAATTTCATCGAATTCTTCTTTCGACATATCAATTTCATCTAAAACACTTTCAAGAGAACGACCTAAGTAAACGTCTGGGTAGTTACCATCATTTTCTTTTAGAAAATCAACTATGTCTCTACGGTCAAGTCGACCTCGTCGAATATGGTTATTCGCTTGGTCAGTTGCACGGCCAAAGCCATACTTAATATACTTGAAATAATCGTGTACTCGGTGATAGTAATTATCTAAATTCTCATAATTTACAAAGCTACCTTCCGTTGGTGTCGGGTAACTTTCAAAACCGTACGCTTGAGCTACCAACGTATTATTGTAACCATCCCAAGGGAAGTAATACCCTAAGAAAATACCCGTCACACCTACTCGCTTCAGATCTTCATCAGAAGGGTAGAAGTAAGGAATAAGATCGCGTCGAGTAATATCATCCTGGCCAATTAAATCTGTAATGCGCATACCAAGCATGCCACCAAACTCTTCAAGCCAACGACGATCTAATACATTGTTCTCAGCTGCCGCTGCTGGGCCACCATATTCGTGCTGTGAGTTCTCACCCCAAATAATTAAAGGGATGTTTTTCTCTACAGCTACCTGAATAGGAATAGTAAAAATAGTGACGTGCTCTGCCCATTGAATATCACCTACTTCGCGTAACGCTAAACGAGAAAGCTTACGGCGAACTTTAGGGTTCGTTGTCACATTGACGTGATCTACACCCAGTCGCTTCAGGTTTTCAAGGTTACGACGACCAATTTCCGATAAAGAATCAGTTTCCGCAGTCACACATAATGGGTTCAAACCAGCCTGTAAAACTCGAATGACTTGATAAGTACTGTCTTTACCGCCACTAACTGGAATAATGCAATCATAGTTTGAACCGTCAATCGACTTATACTTGTTCGTAATAGCTTCAAACTCACTTTTACGCTCTTCCCAATCAATTTCTGTACGCTCTTCAAAGTTAATACAAGCGCTGCACTTGCCTTCCTCATTGAACCATAAATCAGGCTTCGTCTCTGGATACATACAGCTAGTACAATATTTGATTTTTTTCATTTTTTAACCTGTTTACTCTTTATTCAAAACATAGGCAATAACACGAACCACTGTATCTTGCTGATCTTCAGTCATACCGTGGAACATAGGGAGAGAGATCGCTTCTTGGTAATAACTCTCTGATTCAGGAAAATCACCTTCAGAGTACCCTATCGCCTGATAATATGGCTGCGTATGAACGGGAATGTAGTGTAAATTCACACCTATACCATTTTCTCGTAGCGCATCAAACACTTGCTTGTGAGTCAGCGATATCTCATTCAATTTCAATCTAATAACAAAAAGATGCAAGCCAGAATACGTATTCTTTAACTGGTAAGGTAATACCAGAGGTAGACCTGACAACAATTGGTTATAACGTTTAGATAACACATGGCGCGCCGCAACAAATTCATCAAGACGTTGCATTTGCGTGACACCCAATGCCGCTTGAAGTTCTGTCATGCGGTAGTTGAAACCTAAATCAACCTGTTGGTAATACCATCCACCATGAGAAGCTTCCGTCATCATTTCAGGATCTCGAGTAATACCATGACTGCGCAAGAGAGCCATTTTATCCGCTAGCTCTTTCTGATTAGTTAACGCCGCCCCACCTTCCGCTGTTGTCACAATCTTCACCGGGTGAAAACTGAAAACGGTGATATCAGAATACTCGCAATTACCAATTGGTTGTCCCTGGTATTGACCACCAATAGCATGAGAAGCATCTTCAATGACTTTAAAACCATATTCTTTGGCTAACTTAGCAATGGATTCCATATCACAAGGCTGACCACATAAGTGAACAGGAACGACGACTTTAGGTAGAGTTCCGTTAGCTTTAGCAGTAATTAGCTTTTGCTCTAGCTTTTTAGGGCACATGTTATAAGTTGCTGAATCAATATCAACAAAGTCCACTTTAGCTCCGCAATAAAGACCACAGTTTGCAGATGCGACAAAAGTAACAGGCGTTGTCCACAACCAGTCACCTTCAGCCAAACCTAAAGCCAAGCAAGCGATATGCAGAGCGGAGGTTGCACTATTCACTGCTAACGCATACTGAGCACCAGTATGTTCTGTTAACGCTTTTTCAAACGCAGGCACTTGTGGTCCCTGAGTTAGAAAATCAGATTTAAGGACATCAACTACACTATCAATGTCTTGCTGACTGATATCTTGCTTGCCGTATGGAATCACTGTTCTACTCACACTGTAAATTTAGGATCAACATGTTCTTTTATTAGGTCACGTAGACCTTCAATCGTTTCCCACTCAGTATTGGTGCCTGAGTTGTATTTAAAACCAAAAGGCACTTTCTCAGCCTTATGGTGATTCATGTACTCATCTTCTGTGTATGTAAAAGAGACAGAAGGAAGGATCGCGTAATAACGACCTAAATCAATTGTATTAAGAGAATCGGTATCAGTGATCATTTCTTCATGGAGCTTTTCACCAGGGCGAATACCTACAACCTTAGTTGCCATGCCCGGCGCAATAGCTTCAGCGATGTCTAGAATTTTGTATGAAGGAATCTTAGGAATAAAGATCTCACCACCCAAATGGTTTTCAAGTGCATACATGACCATATTCACGCCATCTTGAAGAGAAATATTAAAACGCGTCATCTCTTCATGTGTAATTGGCAGTACACCTTCTTCTTTTTTCTGCATAAAGAATGGAATAACTGAACCACGAGAACCCATCACATTGCCGTAACGTACGACACTGAAACGAATGTCTTTAGAGCCTTTAATATTATTCGCAGCGGCAAATAGCTTATCCGATGCAAGTTTCGTAGCACCATATAAGTTAATCGGAGCACAAGCTTTATCCGTAGATAGTGCAACCACATCTTTCACACCACACGCAAGAGCTGCACTAATAACATTCTCTGCGCCATCAATATTTGTACGAATACATTCAGTCGGGTTGTACTCAGCAGTGTCTACTTGCTTGATCGCAGCGGCATGGATAATGACATCAACACCTTCACAGGCTTGAATCATACGGTTACGGTCACGCACATCACCGATGAAAAAACGTAATTGTGGGTAATCTTTTTGAGGATAATTTTGCTTAATTTCAAACTGCTTCAGTTCATCACGAGAAAAGATGATGATCTTCTTTACGTCTTGATAACGCTCTAAAATCGTTTTGATGAACTGTTTACCAAATGACCCTGTGCCACCTGTGATTAATACTGTTTTGTTATTTAGCATATTCAACTACTCTATTATGTCTTTTGCATTCTAAGTCTTTAGACTCAAAATTTTAAATTCAAATTAATTTCTAACTATTTAGCTAATAGTTTATCAAAAAATTCCAGGTGCTTCTTAACCGTCACTCGTGAACTAAAGCTTTCATCTAGGCGTTTCTTAGCTGCTTCACTCATTGTTGTGCACTTTGCCTTGTCTTGCGCTAGCTTATCCATAGCCTCCCCTAACGCCTTGGCGTCACCAGTCGGGACAATATAACCAGTCTCGCCATCTACAACGAGTTCAGGAGCGCCACCGGTAGTTGTCACTACTGAGGTTGTGCCATTCGCCATTGCTTCAACAATTGTACGCGGTAGTCCTTCTCCGCTGATCGATGGTTGAACTTGAAAGTCTGCCATACACATGATCGAAGGGATGTCAGTACGATGGCCAATGTAGTGAATTCGCTCACTCATAGGGCTCGCTTTCATCTCATCAAAATGAGGCTCGTAGCCGCTGCCCGCTAAGATCAAATGGAAGTTCGGTGCAGTAATGTATTTGGTCGCCTCAAGTAAAACAGAGATACCCTTACTTGGCCTTACGTGCGCTGCAGTAATCGCGACGACATCATCTTCATTCAAGCCAAACTCAGAGCGCTCAGTTGGTGGTACTTTATACCAATCCAATTCATGCCCTTTATAGATGGTAACAACGTTATCTTTGTTCTTCCAAACTCGTTTTACCACATCTTGTCGGACCGCGTCTGAAACACAGACGATGCCGTCTACACGAGGGTGAAGTTGAGTTAAATAAGCACTAGGGTCATGTCGATATAACCCGCCAGTAGTGCCTCGATAAACGACTAATTTAACGTTGAAACCAATACAGGCAAACGCCGCATTAGGTATCGTCTTTGAGTTAAAAGCATAGCAGATGTCGTAATCATGCGTTTTCAGCTCGTGGCGAATCTTTTTAATGGTATCAAAACAAATTTTACGCTTTGGATAACCATCAACGACTCGAATGCCGCACTCTTCTAACTTTGAGACATGCTCAGACTCGCCTTGGGTCATGATAGTGACTTGGTGACCTTGACGCGCAAGCTCTATAAAAATCGCGGATTCAGGGCGTAAACTATTCCATGCATGTAAGTAAGATGCACAAACTAAAATCTTCATCTCTCGGTTCCTATTTGGCTTGGTCGTTTGAACGGTCATCTGAACGGCTTTCAAGAATCCACAAACCAACGTATTTATTGAAATTCACTTGAGCGTAGGTCATCGCCATGATGAAGCCAACACTACCATCCATAAAGCCACGGCGAATGATATACACAAGGAAAAACGTCCACATGGCTCGTAGTAACGCCAAGAATAATCCATATGATTTCTTGCCTTTACGATGGTACTTTTGTGAGCCAAGCCAGGCGTACTGCGCTGCTTTATCTAGGCCGTGACCATAATCACGATGGGTGTAATGAAGAAGAAACCCCTTCAATACTCCTGTGGAGCCTTGCTCCGGAACGACTGTCTCGTGAACTTCGTCTAACGTATATCGAGAGCCTTCTCTCTTAAACAGTCTTAATACTGCGCGAGCACTGCGGCCATGTTTTAGAGTTGTGCCATAAAGAGTCACACCCCAAGGCAGTTTGTACGCAGTGTGTTTGATTTGCTCTTGTTTTAATAGTTCAACAAGAGCATTGCTCATCTCTTCATCTAGAGCTTCATCCGCATCGATGGACAGTACCCAATCACATGTCGCTTTATCTAGCGCTCGTTGCTTTTGTTTACCAAAGCCTGGCCAGTCTGTAATTGTCACGTTATCTGTATACTTTTGGCATATTTCAACGGTTGCGTCTGTTGAGCCACTGTCTAAAACAATCAGCTCATCAGCAATATCAACAACAGATTTAAGACAAGTTTCAATTCGGTCTTCTTCATTCTTGGTTATAACAATGACAGAAAGGGTATGTTTTCTCATTATTCAGCCCTAGAATTTCCAATAGTTTAATGATTTACGGATTTTAAAGTTACGAATCCAATTTTTTGGCTTTTTATCTTGCCAGCCACTTTCTAGCACATCAGTAATAGCACTCAGAACTCTCGCTGAGGATTGCCCATCTAAATATGGCGTTATTGACGGGCCGTAATGAGCGATAGCATTATCTCTAGCTTCATCAGCTAGCATTGCTTGCTTAATAGCTGATTCTAACTGTTCAGCCTGAGCAATATTGATAAAACTCGCTTGAGGGTCGCGATTATTTACCGTGACAACAGGCTTATTGAGCAACAAGAATTCCTGAAATATCGATGAGTTGTCACACACCATAACATCAGCACGATGTTGCATTTCAATCACTCGGTCATTATCGAAAAAGAGAAGGTTATCCCCTTCCAGTGCTTGATATTTCGTTCGTGTCTCTTGATTCATTTTCGGATGAAGAGTCACTAACCATTGCCACTGGCTCAGTTGACTGAGGCGCTTAAGCTCTTCATAAACCAGTTCAGCACACGATAAACTTGGCGAGAAAGTGGAAGCAAACAGAATTTGAGGTCTCTCATGACTCTTCTCATCAGCTTGATAACTAAACAAGCTATCTAGCTTCAGCCACCCGGTCTCTTTTACTTGAAAATAGCCGCGCTGCTTGGCTAACGGCTCAAGCGAACTTGTTCTTTCATGGCCTTCAGTGCAATACAAATCAAATAGACCACGCTCAGGGTATAAGTTCCCTCGTTTGCTCTCGTTCAAACCATGAAATACTTGCACCTTCAACCCTGGAATAAACGCTGGAACACGATCGCCGGGCACTAGAACAGCTGAAGGATTAAAGGCAACAGCTTCTGTCAAAGAGACGCTCTGCTCTTGATCCAGTAATAGATGTTCAGAAGCGTCTTCACCAACAAGCAACCACTTAACCTCATGACCGAGTTGCTTCGCGTAATCATAGAATGGGCGAAGAATAGCAAATGAATAATTTTGCTCGACGTAGAGCAAGAAACGATAGGTTTGATCGGTTTGCATAAGCGATGAGATAAAATTCACCATGTCCGTTTGAAAGCGCAACTAAGCATTTAATTATAACGCTCTTTACTTTCGAGATTGAAGAAAATACTCTTCTGAATATTGATTTTACCTTCTGGTGTCACTGTTCTTATGCTTATACGACTTATCTATACTCTCATATTGTCATTAGCTTCTCCGCTACTGCTGTATGGGCTTTATAAGAGCAAACCCGGAAAGCCAAGTTTTGGTCAACGTTGGAAAGAACATTTCGGCATCACGCCGCAAACTCAAGGTAAGAATCCTATCTGGATTCATGCTGTGTCGGTGGGTGAATCTATTGCCGCCGTACCGATCATCAAGCAATTAAAGCAGCGCAACCCAAACCAAACCATCATAGTTACCACTACAACCAGCACGGGTGCTGAGCAGATAGAAAAACTCGGTGATTTAGTTGAGCATCGATACATGCCGATTGATTTTTCTTGGTGTATTCGAGGTTTTTTGAAAACAGTTCAGCCTAAACAGATGCTAATCATGGAAACAGAATTATGGCCAAACACACTGCACTGCGTCGCTAAAGCTGGTATCCCCATTTCGGTACTCAACGCTCGCCTATCCGAACGCTCGTGCCAGCGTTATGCTAAATTCCAAGCCGTTTTTAACCTCTTAGCCAAAAGCCTCTCTCAAGTACTTTGCCAATACCCAAGCGATGCTGAGCGTTTTATACGATTAGGACTAGATAAAGCATCGGTGCATGTGACTGGGTCGATCAAGTTTGATATTGAAGTCTCAGCTGAACAAGTATCAAAAGGCAGAGCGTTACGTGAACAAATTGGCTTTGAACGCTGTGTATGGATAGCTGCAAGCACTCATCAAGGCGAAGATGAAATTATCTTAGACGCTCATAAACAGCTCCTTAAAGACAATCCTAATACCTTGCTGATGATTGTGCCTCGTCACCCAGAGAGATTTAACCAAGTGACGGAACTGGCTAAACAACACCAATTCAACACCATCACTCGAACGAGTCAGCAACCAATCACCTCTGATGTTGAAGTGTATATTGCGGATACGATGGGAGAAATGTTGGTATTACTCGGCGGATCTGATGTGTGCTTTATGGGAGGAAGCCTTGTGGGCGATAAGGTGGGTGGCCACAATCTTCTAGAGCCTGCGGCACTGCAGTTACCTCTACTCAATGGTCCTAGCTACTTTAACTTCAGCGAGATCACAGACAAACTGCTGGAAGCCAATGCCGTGGTTATTTGTCAAGATAGCTGTGACATTGCAAGCCAACTCAGAGAGCTGTTCACCCAACCTAAATTACGTAAAGATAAAGGCTTAGCGGCTTATCAAGTTGTTGAGCAGAACCGAGGAGCGTTGGATAAAACCTTGGAATACATTCTTAGCTAACAACTATTTGACCTAATTAGCCTTGATAGCCCTTTAACATCAGCTCCCAATCCGACTCTTGCCATTGAATCTGGCGCTTGTTCACTTCTTTTAAGAACGAGCGCTTTAAGCGATTCAAGTTGCCTTCTTTCCAGTCATCACCCGCTTGCTGACCACACTTATCAAAGTCAATAATCCACACGTTTTGTGAAGTATCAAGCAAGATATTATGAATGTTGAGATCGGTATGATTAACCCCAGCATCATGCATCTTGCGTACCTCTTGGCCAATTCGACGATAAACATCCGCATCTATCGGGCCATTGACCAAGACATCAACCAGATCTTTGGCATTGGGAATTCGTTCAGACATTAAGTCCGCTCGATAAAGTAGTCCGCTTTTAATGGCTCTAGCAGCAATGGGCTTCGGTACATTCACATCTGCGTTTGCCAATGCCTTGAGAACATTAAGCTCCATCGCACAGCGCGTGTTTTCCCAATCAGAGAAACGATATTGGTCTTCGACTAGCTTCCCAAACAACCCGCCACGGCGATAATGACGCAGTGCAGCCTGTATTCCATCAAGCTGAATGAACCATGTGGTACCGCGTCCTTGAGCACTGCCTGAAATGGCGTCTTGTTGCTGCCAATATTCAGCCTCAAAGATCTGAGCGATATCGCCCTCTGGTACCTGAGCCAGAAGTTCTGGGTCGTACCAAATTGTTTGGTTCTTAGTGCTAATCGTTTCCATCTATGAGGCCTTTGGGTCGCTTTTCGTCATTGCTATTTTACAACTAATGCGAGTATCTGCATAATTCTGATGTTATTCACTTTTTTCGGGCACTTTATGTCACTGTTCTCAACTGCACCTCAATCTCTTTGCATACTTCGACTCTCCGCGATTGGCGATGTTTGTCATGCTATTTCTGTGGTTCAAGCCATCCAGAAGCAGTGGCCTGAAACGAAAATCACTTGGATAACGGGCAAAATAGAAGCCATGCTGATCGGCGATCTACCCGGTATTGAGGTGATAGTTTTCGATAAGAAACAAGGCTTCAAAGGAATGCGTGAATTATGGCGTCAGCTATCTGATCGTAAATTTGATGCACTTCTGCATATGCAAGCCGCACTCAGAGCCAGCGTGCTATCTTGGGGGATAAAGGCGAAGTGCAAAGTGGGATTTGGCAAAAACCGTACTCGTGAAATGCAGTCACTCTTTACCAATCACCATCTACCTATTTCAGATAAGTTTCATGTATTGGATAACTTTGCCGAATTTGCTCGCTACATTGGTGTCCCCTTCGATAAGCCTCAATGGGATATCCCTTTAACACCTGAAGATGAACAACTAGCAATTAGCACCATGGCAGACAAGCCGACTTTGGTTATCTCCCCGGCAGCAAGCAAAGATTCACGCAATTGGTTAACTGAGCGATATGCAGCTATTGCTGATTATGCTGTCGAAAAAGGCATGCAAGTGGTGTTATGTGGTTCTCCGGCACCAAGAGAAGTTAACCTAGGTAGCGACATCGAAAAATTATGCCAGTCGCCAGTAACCAACTTGATTGGCAAAACGAACTTGAAGCAACTGACTGCCGTACTGAAACATGCAACGGTAGTATTGGCACCTGATACTGGCCCAGCCCACTTGGCAACCACGCAGTCAACGCCTGTAATCGGCTTGTACGCACACAGCGATCCTCGTAGAACAGGACCTTACAACGATCTCGATATCGTAGTGAGTGTTTATCAACTGCACGTAGAAGCACAACAAGGTAAACCAGTCGCAGACCTTCCATGGGGAACCCGTGCTAAAGGCGATGATTTAATGAAAGACATCACGCTCGACATGGTAAAGCAGACACTCGATAAAGCCTTAACTTCCATCAAAACACCAAGCAAGGACAGCTAATATGACCACACACGTTATCTACCCTGGTACTTTTGATCCTGTAACCAATGGCCACCTTGATATTATTGTTCGTGCCGCGAGTATGTTTGACCATATCACCGTTGGGGTAGCAGCGAGCCCAAGTAAAAAAACCATGTTTGAATTAGATGAACGAGTAGAGTTGTTACGTGATGCGGTGTCTCATTTACCTAACGTGTCTGTTGAAGGATTTTCGGGGCTACTGGTCGACTTCGCAAAGCAGCAGCAAGCAAACGTATTGGTGCGCGGTTTGAGAACAACAATGGATTTCGAGTACGAGTTTGGACTAACTAGCATGTATCGGAAGTTATTGCCGGGGCTTGAGAGTGTGTTTCTAACCCCTTCAGAGGAGTATGCATTTCTATCCTCAACCATTGTCCGTGAAGTCGCTATTCATGGCGGGGATATTAGTCAGTTTGTGCCACAAAAAGTAGCAGACGAGATAAAGCTGAAGACTGCCAAGTAATTATCTTTACCTACACCGAAAAAAATAGCGCTCAGTGAGCGCTATTTTTAATTCGAAACCATCAATTATTACAGCGAGTAGTAGGCTTTATACCAATCTGCGAAAGCTTTCGCGCCTTCTTGGATCTTAACTTGAGGCTTGTAGCCAACCGCTTCAAACAGATCGTCAGTATCAGCATAAGTCGCGTACACATCACCTGGTTGCATTGGCATGAAGTTCTTTTTCGCTTCAACACCTAAAGCACCTTCTAATGCTTCGATATAGTCCATTAATTTAACCGGGCTGCCATGACCGATGTTAAACACGCGATACGGAGCAGAACTGGTTGCTGGCGAGCCTTGCTCAACCGTCCAATCTGGTTGCTTGGCTGGAATACGATCTTGAACACGAATAATACCTTCAACAATATCATCGATATAAGTGAAATCACGCATCATGTCGCCGTTGTTATAAATGTCGATTTCTTTGCCCGCTACGATTAGATTCGCAAACTTGAACATCGCCATATCAGGGCGACTCCAAGGACCGTAAACCGTAAAGAAACGTAGACCGGTCGTCGGTACGTCATATAAATGAGAATAGGTATGCGCCATCAACTCATTCGACTTCTTGGTCGCGGCGTATAGTGAGATCGGGTGATCAACACTGTCTGCTGTATGGAATGGCATTTTTTGATTCAAGCCATAAACTGAGCTTGATGAAGCATAAACGAGGTGTTCAACCTTGTTATGACGACAACCTTCTAGAATAGCTAAGTGGCCAACCAGGTTGCTGTCAGCATACGCCATTGGATTATCAATTGAGTAACGAACGCCAGCTTGCGCTGCTAAATGAATCACACGGTCAAACTTTTGTTCAGCAAACAGATTCGCCATGCCTTCTCTATCAGCAAGATCCAGCTCGATAAAAGTCAGGTTTTCATGCTCGATACGTTTCAGACGGTCATGCTTTAAAGAGACTTCGTAGTAGTCATTTAAGTTATCAATCCCGATAACTTCATGTCCTGCCGCACATAGTCGCTCTGAAACCGCAGAGCCAATAAAGCCAGCAACGCCAGTTACTAAATATTTCATTCTACTATTCTCAATTCATATAATTATTGCAATTGTAGCTACTAGACCGCATATCTACTAGCTTAAAAAAGTGAACATAGGTTCAGTTTTTCTATACCTGACATTGAGAGCAAAAAAACGTATTCCTTTGTCCGATTTTTTGCTCTTCAAGTTTCTCACCACAACTCGGGCACTCTTCACCGGCTTTCCCATAAACTTGCAGTTCTTGAGCGAAGTATCCGGGCTTGCCATCAGCTTGGGCGAAGTCTTTGAGTGTGGTGCCGCCTTGTTTGATAGCGGTAGCGAGTACTTGTTTGATCTCTTTGGTTAATAAGACCCACTCTTCTTTTGTCACTTTGCTCGCAAGGCGTAAAGGATGAATTCGTGAAGAAAATAGCGCTTCATTGGCGTAGATATTTCCCACACCGACCACTACTTTGTTGTCCATGATGAACTGTTTGACGGCAACTTTACGTTTTTCTGCTTTCTCTGCAATGTAATCTGCGTTGAAGTCGTCAGTTAGTGGTTCAGGGCCAGAACCAAGTAACACAGAATGGACTTCATTAGGTGCAGACCACAGCCAAGCGCCAAAGCGACGCGGATCGTTGTAACGCAATATCTTGCCATTGGTTAGCTTAAGATCCACGTGATCGTGCTTTGCTGGCGGGAAGTCGGCATCTAAAACGCGCAGTGAGCCAGACATACCAAGGTGAACAATCGCTGTGCCTGTATCGGTTTCAATCAATAGATACTTAGCTCGGCGTGAGATAGAGCGAATCACCCGTCCTTCTAATCGCTTAAGTTCTTGAGGAATATCCCAGCGCAGCTTAGGTGTTCGAAAAGTCAGGGATTTAATCTTCTCACCGACTAAATGAGGCGAGATCCCCATGCGGCTTACTTCAACTTCGGGTAATTCAGGCATAGTTAGTCGTCCGATTTAGGTAGTTTGTCTGATATAGATAGCTTGTCTGCTTTAAAGAGATGGTCTGATTTAAATGAATCTTCTGAGCCAAAGCTTGGAAACAAGTAGCTCTCTTCAATAGACACCGCCAACCACTGATCATTCCAGTTTTTTAGCAACCAAAACTCAGGCAGTTGATAATAAGTAATACGCTGTGGCTCTTCTTGGTCTTGATACCAAACTTCAATGGTGTGTGGCGTATTAAGCTGGGGAGTAAGGTCGGTATAGGTTTGTGAGTCGACTTCCGTGCCTACTAGCTGTTGCCAGCGTTGCGATAACTCTTGGGCACTCACACTTTGCTCTGAGACAGACTCTTTCATTTGATAAACCCAATGACCGTCTTCTTGCACTACCGACCACTTAGCAAAGTGTAAAGCTTGAAGCTCTGCTGTTGGGTTTAAAAGGTAAGGATAAGGGCTGCTCGCCTG
This sequence comes from Vibrio sp. QJM3NY_15, assembly GCF_057785995.1. Taxonomy (NCBI): domain Bacteria; kingdom Pseudomonadati; phylum Pseudomonadota; class Gammaproteobacteria; order Vibrionales; family Vibrionaceae; genus Vibrio; species Vibrio sp. QJM3NY_15. The sequence continues at coordinate 169,563 of NZ_CM173517.1, read as the reverse complement.
AAGTTCAGGCTCAGGTTCGATAAGGTACGTTTTGATCAATGTTGGCAGGTTTAGCACCCCAATAAAAGCGATCACACTTAACATGAGTATGTTGTTCCATCGACGTCCACGATATCTCATCTGATTCTGCTCATCTAACCTATTGAGTGTTCAGTATATCGTGAAAATGGCGACACATTCTATGCTGAGCAATTTTCTATCACATAAGCTCATCGGCAAGTGTAACGTCTGCACGGTAGGTGCAAAATTGAGCCAATAATGCTTACCCTCATCAAAAACACTGAGTCTTCTCGAAAAAGCTAAAGCTTCTCAAAAACCGTAGGCTTATCAAAATACTGGGGCTTCCCAAATTTTGGGCATAAAAAAACCCAGCTATAAGCTGGGTTTTTAATTTATTCTTCTATAAAAGAAGAGACAAAGGGGCTATCAATTACTTGATTTTAGCTTCTTTGTACATAACGTGCTGGCGAACTACTGGATCAAACTTTTTGATCTCAAATTTGCCTGGCATGTTACGCTTGTTCTTGTCAGTTGTGTAGAAGTGACCAGTTCCAGCAGAAGATACTAGACGGATTTTCTCACGAATGCCTTTAGCCATTGCTTAATTCCTCTTAAACGTTTTCGCCACGTGCACGGATATCAACAAGAACAGCATCGATGCCTTTCTTATCAATAATACGCATGCCTTTAGCAGTTAGACGTAGTTTAACAAAACGTTTTTCGCTCTCTACCCAGAAACGGTGAGTTTGTAGGTTCGGCAGAAAACGACGCTTGGTAGCATTGCGTGCGTGTGAACGGTTATTACCCGTTACTGGACGCTTACCAGTTACTTGACATACTCGGGACATGAATGTCTCTCCAAATCGTTTCAGCTCGATATCAACCTTGGTGGCCGAACCTCTCTATCAATTCTGAAAATAGAGGTAAAAACCATAATGGAAAATCCATTCAAGGCTATCAAAGGTCGCGTATTATACTAACTTGACATGCATTGCTCAAGACCCGAACAGATCCTTTTTAAGGATTTCGTGATCTTTTTTTGAACAGGGCAGCTATTTGAGTAATCAGAGCTGATTTAAGGTTCTAAAATGTGGGCGGAATGATAGCAGATTTAACGCAACTAACAACCTAAAATGTGATTCAAATCCATCCACGCTCTGCAAAAGAGATAACTTCGCCATCTCCAACGACAAAATGGTCGAGAATTCGGATGTCTACTAGCGCCAATGCATCGGTTAATCTACGTGTAATTCGCCTATCTGCTTGGCTTGGCTCTGCGACACCAGAAGGATGGTTGTGCGCTAGGATTAATGCGGCTGCATTATGATGGAGTGCCCGTTTAACCACTTCTCTCGGGTATACCGATGCTGCATCGATGGTTCCTTCAAACATAACTTCATCCTTTATTACCCTATTTTGATTATCTAGGAACAATATATAGAAAGCTTCTCGTTGGCGGTCGCGCAACATACTCGATAGATAAAGTTTGGTATGGCTAGGGCTAGTGAGTGCATCACCTCGAGATAAAGTTTCGGCCAAATAACGCTGCGTCATCTCTAAAACTGCCTGTAATTGGACATATTTGGCCTGTCCCATCCCTTTATGAGCACAAAACTCAGTCTCGGTTGCTGAAAAAAGATGACGAAGCGAGCCAAAATCTTTGATCAACTTGTCAGATAACTCTAAAACATTCATTCCTTGTGTGCCCGTTCGAAGAAATATCGCTAACAACTCCGCATCACTTAAAGAATCAGGCCCTCGACTCAGTAGTTTTTCTCTTGGCATCGACTCAACAGGCATCTTACTTATAGGCATATAAAGGCTATTTAAGGTCATGAATACGACCCGTCAGCTTAATGAGCTTGCCACCAGAGATCCTTTGATAAAGAGAAAAGGAAACGAGTCGCTAGCAAAAACGTGTAATTGATAGGTTTGATAACACCAATTTGATGAGCATCAAGTCTGTTCGAATTCTGCTTCTAGGCACTAATCCTTTGTTCTGATATCGTAAGTCCCAGAGAAATTAAGGAACAGAATCATGCAAACATTGGTTAATCAACTGGATAACGCTGACCAACAAGGCCTAGCTGGAAAAAAAATCCTCCTTGGCATTAGTGGTGGTATTGCTGCGTATAAATGCGCCGAACTGACTCGACGCTTAATTGAACGTGGGGCGCAGGTACAAGTCGTGATGACGAATGCAGCCAAGGAGTTCATCACTCCTCTCACCATGCAAGCCGTCTCTGGAAGGCCAGTGTCTGATAGTTTGCTTGATCCTGCTGCTGAAGCTTCCATGGGGCACATCGAACTGGCGAAATGGGCTGACCTAGTCTTATTAGCACCCGCAACCGCTGATCTTATTGCGCGCATGACCGCTGGCATGGGTAACGACCTACTGACCACTTTGGTTTTAGCAACCGATGCGCCAGTTGCGGTATCCCCAGCAATGAACCAACAAATGTACAGCCACCCGGCTACTCAAGAGAACATCGCCACACTAAAACGTCGTGGCTGTGAGATCTGGGGACCTGCGGCTGGCGAACAGGCCTGTGGTGATGTCGGTATGGGTCGAATGCTAGAGCCAATGCAGCTTGTGCATCGTTGTGAAGACTTCTTCCAACCTAAGCCGCTTGCTGGCCGCTCTGTGTTAATCACTGCTGGCCCGACTCGTGAAGCGATTGACCCTGTGCGTTACATTACCAACCACAGCTCGGGCAAGATGGGCTATGCACTGGCTGAAGCAGCCGCTAAACAAGGCGCAACAGTCACTCTAGTCAGCGGCCCTGTATCACTCGCGACACCAAACCAAGTGACTCGTATTGATGTCGACAGCGCTCAACAGATGTTTGATGCGGTTACAGCAAGCGCTTCTCAACACGATATTTTCATCAGCTGCGCCGCAGTTGCCGATTATCGCCCTGAGACCATTGCAGACCAAAAGCTTAAAAAAGTGGATGGTAAAGACGACATGACCATTCAAATGGTTAAGAACCCAGACATTGTCGCTTCTGTAGCCTCAATGACCGAAGGTCGTCCATTTACTGTAGGCTTCGCAGCGGAAACTCAAGATGTTGAGAAATATGCTCGCGGCAAACTGGAAAGAAAGAACCTCGACATGATTTGCGCCAATGACGTTTCTGTCGAAGGCCAAGGCTTCAATAGCAGTAGCAATGAATTGCACCTTTATTGGAAAGGCGGTGATAAATCTTTGCCACTGGATAGCAAAGATACCCTTGGTTTTCAGATCCTCGATCAGATCCAACAACTTATTGTCGAATAAATACACGATTTCGCTCTGACAATGTGCTGACACCTCTCGATTCTGTTGACCTAGGTCTTACAAAACTAGGAACAGAATTGAATGGTGTTTATAATCCTGCTTCACTCAATCCTCATCTTTAGGAAAGGAAGTAAATAGATGGCTGGTACTCGAAAATCAAACCGTCGTGAAGAAATCCTGCAAGCGCTGGCACAAATGTTGGAATCGACCGAAGGTGCTTCTCGTATCACAACGGTAAAGTTGGCCAAGCAAGTCGGCGTATCTGAAGCGGCGCTCTACCGCCACTTCCCAAGTAAAGCACGCATGTTCGAAGGCCTAATCGAGTTCATTGAAGAAGCGCTGATGTCTCGAATCAACCGCATTCTAGATGAAGAGAAAGACACACTTGAGCGTATCCGCTTAGTCATGCAGCTTATCTTGGTCTTTTCTGAGCGTAACCCTGGATTGACTCGTATTTTATCGGGTCATGCTCTAATGTTTGAAAATGAGCGCCTGCGTGAACGAATCAATCAGCTTTTTGAACGTATTGAAACTCAGCTTCGCCAAATCCTGCGTGAAAGAAAACTTCGTGAAGGGAAATCGTTCCCGGTTGATGAGAAGATCTTAGCGGCTCAACTGCTCGGCCAGGTTGAAGGCAGTCTAAATCGATTTGTTCGCTCTGATTTCAAATATCAACCAACCGAAAATTTTGATGCTTACTGGGCACTGCTGAGCGCTCAAATTAAGTAAACCCAACCTTAAGTGATGGTTATGACGACGAAAACTTCTCCGGAAAACAGCACCGCACAACACGTTCTTACTAAGCCACCTTTCACCTTGGCTTTGCTCCACCCTAAACATTGGGGAGTTTGGTTCGGTTTTGGGTTGCTTGCGTTTCTCGTTAACGTTCTGCCTTACCGTGTATTACTGCTGTTAGGCCGTTCATTAGGCTCTCTTGGCGCTCGTTATGGCAAAAAGCGTGTCGCTGTGGCAACACGTAACTTGGAACTTGCCTTCCCAGATAAGCCTGCAGACGAAGTCGCGGCTATGGTCAGTGAAAACTTTAAAAATACTGGTATGGCACTGATCGAAACCGGTATTACCTGGTTTTGGCCGACGTGGCGCTTCAAAAGAATCCTAGTGGATAAAGACACCCAAACGTTGCGTACACACAAAGCCAACGGTAAAGGCGTTCTTCTATGTTGTGTGCATGCCTTGAACCTAGAGATCACCGCACGAGCAATGGCGGTACTTGGTATTTCAGGTTTAGGTGTTTATCGCCCGCACAACAACCCAGCTTATGAATTCATTCAATACCGTGGCCGTACTCAAAATGGCAATCGCCTGATTCACCGTAAAGACGTGAAGCGTATGATTCGAATCCTGCGTCAGGGTGAGATCCTTTTCTACCTACCGGATCATGATTACGGTCGTAACAAGTCTGTGTTTGTGCCTTTCTTCGCAGTAGAAGATGCATGTACCACAACAGGCACCAGTATTCTGGCTTACACTAGCCGATGTGCACTTGTTCCGGGTTCAGGCTTTAGAAATGCCGATGGTAAGTATGAGATCATGGCTGATGAGTCAATTGAAGAAAACTATCCGCAGAAAGATGAGAAAGCGGCCGCGGCCTACATGAACAGCTACCTTGAGAAGATCATCTTACGAGCGCCAGAGCAATGGATGTGGCTGCACAAACGCTTCAAAACCATGGAAGATCCAGAAGTTGAACGCGGCATTCGTTATAAATAGATTAGCCGTTACAAATAGAGCGCCTATCTTCTGATAAGAAAGCAGCTCAGTCCCATAAGATTTAAGTAAAAAAGGCCCGAAAGAGTTTTATCTTTCGGGCCTTTCTGTTTTTGAAATTCTAAACCTAGGGATCTAAACCATCAGGTTCAGAACTTCAGGCATTAGATACCATATTGAGCGCGGTACGCTTTTACAGATTCTAGGTGTGCTGCGTCTGTACCTTTCTCTTCAAGGAAAGTCACCAAATCAGTCAGGCTAACGATTGAGATGATTGCACAACCAAAGTCACGCTCAACTTCTTGAATCGCAGACAACTCGCCTTTGCCCTTCTCTTGACGGTCAATCGCAACCAGCACACCCGCTAAGTCAGCGCCGTTTGCTTGGATGATTTCCATCGACTCACGAATCGCAGTACCTGCAGTGATCACGTCATCCACTAACATGATACGACCTTCAAGTTCGCTACCCACTAGGTTGCCACCTTCACCGTGGTTTTTCGCTTCTTTACGGTTGAAACAGTATGGCGTGTCCACATCATGGTGATCCGCTAGTGCAACCGCTGTTGTTGTCGCGATTGGGATACCTTTGTACGCAGGGCCAAATAGTACATCGAACTCAATACCCGAATCAGCCAATGCTGCTGCGTAGAAGCGACCTAAACGCGCTAAGTCACGACCTGTATTAAACAATCCAGCATTGAAGAAGTAAGGGCTCTTACGGCCAGACTTTAAAGTAAACTCACCAAACTTAAGTACTTCTTTCTCTAGTGCAAATTCAATAAATTCACGTTGATATGCTTTCATGTTTTTCCTCTACGTTTATTCAATAAAACTTAACTTACGCTCTGCACTACCCTTTCGAGTTTTACAGACAAAAAAATAGCCCCCAAATTGGGAGCTATCTAGAAACTAATCGGCCAACACAGCTTTCTGCGCTTCGACGATATCGGTAATGCCCTTATTCGCCAGGGCTAAAAGCTGCATCAGCTCTTCGTGGCTGAACGGTTCGCCTTCTGCGGTGCCTTGAATCTCAATCATCTTACCGTCTTCCGTCATTACAACGTTCATATCGGTATCGGCTGCTGAGTCTTCAACGTACTCGAGATCACACAGTGCTTGTGCACCAACGATGCCCACTGAAACTGCCGCTACGTGGCCTTTCATTGGGTTCTTTTTCAGTTTGCCGCTTGCAAGTAAGCTGTTGATAGCATCAGCCATTGCTACGCTTGCACCTGAGATAGAAGCAGTACGTGTACCGCCGTCTGCTTGGATAACATCACAATCGACAGTGATCATGATTTCACCCATTACTTTCAGGTCAACAACAGCACGTAGGCTACGTGCGATCAGACGTTGGATTTCCATCGTACGACCGCCTTGCTTACCGCTCGCCGCTTCACGACGGTTACGAGTGTGCGTTGCACGTGGAAGCATGCCGTATTCAGCCGTTACCCAACCCTTCCCTTGGCCTTTTAACCAACGCGGTACGTTTTCTTCTACCGTCGCATTACATAGAACTTTAGTGTTGCCGAACTCAACTAATACAGAACCTTCAGCATAAGCTGTGTAGTTACGAGTAATTTTAATTGGACGAATTTGATCTACAGCGCGGTCATTTGGACGCATTGGTATCTACCTTATTAACAGTCTGAAGTGATTTACTATCGAAAGAGTGCATCACCTAAGAAAGGGGTGAGACAGTTTTGATTGGGGCAAGATTATATAGCAGTTTATCTTTCAAATCTATTTACCGTTCAAAGCTATTTATCATGAAAGGCTATTTATAGTGAAAAGCGACAAGCTTCGAGAGCACACCATATCGTGATACTATGCGTGCGCGTTATTTTCAGAATGATAAAAGACAGGAAAATTCGATGATTTATAGTATGACCGCGTACGCACGCAAAGAAGTAAAAGGCGATTGGGGTACAGCAGTATGGGAAATCCGTAGTGTAAACCAACGCTACCTAGAAACTTACTTCCGTATGCCTGAGCAGTTCCGTGGTTTAGAGCCAATCCTACGTGAGCGTTTCCGTAAGCGTCTAGCTCGCGGCAAGGTTGAATGTAACCTGCGCTTCGAAGCAAACCCAGCAGCGAAAGGCGAGCTAAGCATTAACGAAGGCTTGGCTCAGCAAGTGATCAATGCTGCTAACCAAGTAATGACCATGACCGGTGAAGACAGCCGTCTGAACCCATTCCAAGTTATGAACTGGCCTGGTGTGATGGAAACTCCAGAGCAAGATATGGATGCCATCAACAAAGATTTACTTGAAGCATTCAACGATGCAATCGCAGAGTTCATTGACGCTCGTGCTCGTGAAGGCGAAAACATGAAAGCACTCATCGTTCAACGTTTAGATGCGATCACTGAAGAAGTAGTTAAAGTTCGTGCACGCATGCCTGAGATCCTAGAATGGCAACGTGAGCGTCTTCTTACCAAATTTGAAGATGCGAAAATTGAACTTGAAGGTTCTCGTGTTGAGCAAGAGCTTATCCTACTGGCTCAGAAGTCAGACGTAGCAGAAGAACTAGACCGCCTAGACTCTCACGTGAAAGAAGCGAATGTAGTATTGAAGAAAGGTGGCGCTTGTGGCCGTAAGCTTGACTTCATGATGCAAGAGTTCAACCGTGAATCAAACACGCTAGCATCTAAGTCTATCAGTACAGACATCACAGCATCGGGCGTAGAGCTTAAAGTTCTTATCGAACAGATGCGTGAGCAAATTCAGAACATTGAATAACAGTTTGTCAGTAACACGCTGACTAGCCATTAGCTGAATCAGTGTTGATTAACTAACAGTGTTGATTAGATCAAGATAAGCTCCTAGTTTTAGGGGCTTTTTTTATGAATACAATAATGCCAATCAGGATGAGTAAGTGAGCAGGTTATTACGCAGGAGATTTGTTTGGAGCAAGAGATAGATACAGCTATAGATAGAACAGAGAAGCGGATGTAGCAAAGGATTTTAGAATATTTTGAGGGGGATATGACAGGTGGAACTAGAGGGGAAAGATTTAAGGAAGAAAGTGACGCAAGTTGCTAATGCAACTTGCGCCGACTTAAAATCTTATAGAGCTACAACGTTTGCAGCTTGAAGACCTTTTTGGCCTTGCTCTACTTCGAAAGACACTTGTTGGCCTTCTTTAAGAGTCTTGAAACCTTCAGAAGCGATTGCACGGAAGTGTACGAATACGTCAGCGCCGCCGTTGTCTTGAGTTAGGAAACCGAAACCTTTCTCTTCGTTAAACCATTTTACTACGCCGTTTGTTTTGTTAGACATGATGTGTCCCTTATATAAAAATAAAAAATTAATCGCCAAAAGTGCGATGCGCTGAAAGCTTGAATTATTTAATGTATCTATGAAGCCAAGGGAAACACTGAGAATAACAATGAAGCAATACTAAGGGTTTTACTTTACAACTGATGTTTCATTTAATAACTCTGAAAACAGAGCGACGCCATTCTTGGTGATCTGGGCCGGGTTGTAAAGCTTTATTTGAAAAAATTGATGTTTTTTTGTTCGGTTAGCTTTTATTAGAGCCCTGCTCTGCCACAGAGCTTAATTTATAAGACTTTGATCTCAAAAAACTTACTCATCATACATACCCAAAAGCGCTCACCATCAGGTAAGACCGTATTTCTCGGGTCCATAGAAAAGCTCAACCCTACCCCAGAGTTTGAAGGCAATGAAGACGACTTTATTTTCTGGTTGCTGAGCTTTATTTATCATAAATCGGTCTTTTGATGATTAGCACTGGTGATCGGGTAAGTCCTGGGTTTTATAGAGATTGGCAATGCCATGGTTCTTGTCTCTATGTTTAGCTTCATCTTCTCTTATGCAGAAAAGCACATCCAAAAACATCGCATTCTCGGGTAAACGATAATATTTAATCGCAATCTCAGGCGCGGGATGATTGGGCAACGTGCCATCTTGAATTTTCGAGATATATTCTGAATAACTATTACAAGCTTCCTCTTCAAAATACCCAACGATCCTATGTGCCGTTTTAGATGAGACTAAGTAAATCACGCCATAGATAAGTAGAAAGATGAACTGTAATAGCATCACTAAAATGCGTTCTATAATGGACGGCTTGGTAACAGTAAGGAAAATCATCAAGTGCATCCGTTCATTATCCGCTTCGTCCAGTAGCTCTTTGATCCAGCCACCATCATCTTTCATGCGGCGCAGAGCTTTGAGGTGATTGAACACTCCCGCCACCATGCCCGGCACAGCTGCTATGGTTTCCAACAACATCGCTCGTTTGGCTAAGTGTTTTCCATAAAACAAGTTAAGTGTCTTTTTGAGAAGTCGAGTAACAAGAAGTGCAACCTTTTCGGAGAAAATTTCAGGTTTATAATGAGTGCTTTCAAAATGCATAGCGTGTTCCTTATATGAGTCTAATACTTACCAATCAACATTCATGCCAAGACTCAAACCCTTATACAGAAAGGAGAAAACAACAATAAGAGTCATATTGACAGTTATACTTTTACATCATTAATGACACTTAAATGTCTTATTGACTTAAATTAAGGAATAAAAAACCCAGCAACATGGCTGGGCTATTAATAGCTTATTACCTGGTTGAGTTACTCATCCGGCTGCTTAGTTCGAAGATCGACATATGGCCAGTAATGATGTCCTACTCGAATTAGCAGTGTTGCTGCAGCTAAGATAAAGGCAGCAACAGACAACCAAACGATGAGAACTGCATCTAACTCTTTCATACCTAAGGTGATGTAACGAGCAATCGCCATCATCGCAATGTAGATCGGGTATCGCACCGGGATCTTACCGTTCATCACAAATTGTTGAACCATCGCCAGTACTTCCAAGTAAATGAACATCAAAAGAATGTCGGTCAGTTGCACTCGACGTTCCGCAAAGACGTGCATGAACTCTTCCATCATGGCAAACAGTGTCGCCAATGTGATCGCCACCAATAGAACGGCTTCAAGAATGTGGAAAACCTTAAGGAAAGGCTTACTAAAAGACTTAGGTAAGTGAGAAGGCATAGTCACTCTTCAAAAATAATTAATCCAATCTCTACAATAGCATGCATCAATATAAGTCGCGCACTCTCAAGCTTAAGATAACGTCATCAATTAAACGTGGGCTAAAAGTAACAGATACAAAAATGGCCCCACAGTCACTGCAGAGCCATCTATTTGTCTTTTACTTAACGACTGCTACATAACAAACGTTACTTCGCTATTAAGCTTATAGCAGTATTAGGTAAGTTAAGAACACCACACACAGGCCGTAGATAAGCGGGTGTACTTCTTTACGCTTACCTGCCACAACCATAGTAAATGCGTAGCTGATGAAGCCCATCGCCATGCCGTTTGCTGGTGAGAAGCTTAAAACAGTGAACATGATGGTGAAGAAAGCCGCAATGCGTGACTCTTTCTTTTCCCAGTTAATCTGACCAAGACGGCCAACCATGTAGATACCTACCACGACCATCGCAGGCGCGACCATTGCCGCTGAGAAGATAGAGAAGATTGGGTATAGGAATAGAGAAACAAGGAATAAGCCTGCCACCATCACCGCTGCTAAACCCGTTTTCGCCCCTTGAGAAGAAGCAATACCAGATTCAGAGAAAGCGGTAATCGATGTAGTACCTAAAATAGAACCAATCACTGTTCCGCCCGCATCAGCAACCAAAGCCGATTTCGCGTTTGGTACCTTGCCATCTTTGTCGATGATACCCGCATCACGACCTACACCAACAATCGTGCTTAAGCCATCGAAGAAATCGACAATCAGGAAGATAAGTACAATGAACAATAGGTCGAACATTTTCTCAGGGGTGAAAGCTGAGAAATCAAAGATCGCACCGAAGCTACCGGCCATGCTTGGTGGCATAGAAACGAATTGGTCTGGGATTGGTGCGTTTGATGTACCCAAGAACACATCAGCCAGAATCGTCAGTGCAATCGCTGAAACAAACGAGATAAACGTTGCCAGCTTAATGTCACGAACCATACAGCCCAGTGCGATGAAGATACTCACGTAAGCGATAACCACTTGTGGATCGGAGATGTCACCCAAGCCAACCAATACGAATGGGTTAGACACGATGATGCCGGCATTCTTTAGGCCTAAGAAAGCAATGAACAAACCGAGAGACACGGTAATCGCCAGCTTTAAATCTTCAGGAATCGATTCAATCATCGACTTACGAATATTGGTCAATGAGAAAGCAAGATAAAGGATACCCGATAGGAAGATGCCGAATAACGCTTCATTCCAAAGTACCGCCACAGAACCACTTAACAGTAGGCCTTTAAAGAAGCCATTCATGCTCATGCCCGGCGCCAGCATCACTGGATAATTACCCCAAATACCCATGATAAGCGTTGCGATAGCCGCAGAAAGAGCGGTTGCCGTAAATACAGCTCCTTTGTCCATTCCCGGGATGCCACCCAAAATTGCTGGGTTAACCGCCAAGATATAACTCATCGCTAAGAAGGTGATAAAACCTGCGTATAGCTCAGTGCTGATCGTGGTCTTTCTCTCGGAGAGTTTGAACAGGGTGTCAAGCGAGCCAGACGTTTTCTGGGCTTTCAGGGTGGAGTCGGTATTCACAACAAAACCTATGTAATAAATTAAGAAATTTGAGATTCAAATGCTGTGAGAATAGAGGGGTCTCTACACTAAAAACTGTAGTCACCAAGGTAGGCTCGGTAGTAGAAACATCTAGTCTAGTCGGGTCTGTTGGCCCTTCGAGATGATTTTTGCAGCGAGTTGTTGGGGATTTCTACAAGGCAGAGACTTTGAAGTGTAGCTAGCCTACATAAGAAGTCGATAACGCAGTAGAAATCACCAACAAACGCTGCCCGAAGGGTTCGGCTAAAATCGTTTTATGCTTTGTTAAGGAGTCTTTACTTAGAATACTAGGCTACAAACTCCTTGCCGCGCCTAAAACGATTTTTTCTCGAACAAAACTCCATCGCGAAAGGTCAACAGACCCTAGATATATACAGCATTTAATCGTTTGCGCGGATTGTAAGGATTGAGATTAAAACTTCAACAAATTTTGTTCAGATCACATAAAAAACTGAACATGATAGGTCATTACATTTATATGAAGATCAGACAAAGGATCATTTGAGAATAAATAACGATCAAGCCAGTTGTTCTCAATCATCTAAATATGCTACTCTTCGCCTCCATTTTTCTGACCTAATTTTCACCAGTTGTCTCTATTAGTTTTACTTGTTATCCCTTTATAGATGCAACCATCGGAACAAAAATTAGAGTCAGTGCTATCTTTTATAGTGTCGGTTTATCGCCCTCACTCAATCCAACCAACAGTGGAAATATACAGATGGGCATAGGTACTCTTTACATCGTATCTGCACCTAGTGGCGCAGGTAAATCGAGCTTGATCTCAGCAATGCTGGAAACCAATCCAACCTACGCAATGAAGGTATCTGTTTCACACACCACTCGCGGTATGCGCCCTGGTGAAGAAAATGGTGTTCACTACCACTTTGTAGAGAAACATCACTTTGAAGATCTCATCAAGAAGAGTGAGTTCCTAGAGTACGCTGAAGTATTCGGCAACTACTACGGTACTTCACGTGTTTGGATTGAAGAAAACCTAAACCGCGGTATCGATGTATTCCTAGATATCGACTGGCAAGGTGCTCGTCAGATCCGTGAACAAATGCCTCAAGCGAAGAGTGTCTTCATTCTTCCACCATCAAATGGTGAGCTAGAGCGTCGTTTGAATGTTCGCGGTCAAGATAGCGACGAAGTTATTGCGAAACGCATGAGCGAAGCAAAATCTGAGATTTCTCACTATGCAGAATACGATTATGTGATCGTGAATGATGACTTTGATGCAGCCTTAATGGACTTCAGAGCAATCATTCGTGCGGAGCGCTTAAAAGAAGATAAGCAAGCAGCTAAATACAGCGGCATGCTTACTGCTTTATTAGCGGAATAATCTAGATCCCCTAGATTTTCCATTGAGATAAGTATACGGTGAGCTAGAAAGTCTCTAGTTAAACTTGTATACTTTCTCGTCATCTAAAATTTATTAGTTAATTACTATTTGGAGTCCTCATGGCACGCGTAACTGTTCAAGACGCTGTTGAAAAAGTTGGCAACCGTTTCGACCTAGTTCTTATTGCGGCTCGCCGCGCACGTCAAATGCAAACTGGCGGCAAAGATTCACTAGTGCCTGAAGAAAACGATAAGCCAACGGTTATCGCTCTTCGCGAAATCGAAGAAGGTCTTATCACTAAAGACGTACTAGATGCTCGTGAGCGTCAAGAGCAACAAGAGCAAGAAGCGGCTGAACTTGCAGCAGTAAGCAGCATCGCTCACACTCGTTAATAACGTCATTCGAACTAATTAACCTTCCGGGCCTTTAATTTGTATCTATTCGATAGCCTCAAAGACGTTGCCCAAGAATACCTAACAGAGCCTCAAATTGAGGCTCTGCGTCAATCTTATGTGGTAGCGAGAGACGCCCATGAAGGGCAAACCCGTTCAAGCGGTGAACCATACATTATCCACCCTGTAGCTGTTTCAAGAATCCTGGCAGAAATGCGTCTGGATATCGAAACCCTACAAGCAGCCTTGCTTCATGATGTCATCGAAGATTGTGATGTCACTAAAGAAGATCTAGAGGAAAAGTTCGGCAATACCGTTGCTGAATTGGTTGATGGTGTATCTAAGCTGGATAAGCTTAAATTTCGTGATCGCAAAGAAGCGCAAGCAGAGAACTTCCGTAAGATGGTTCTCGCCATGGTGCAAGACATCCGCGTTATCTTGATCAAATTAGCTGACCGTACTCACAACATGCGTACGCTTGGGGCACTTCGTCCTGATAAAAAGCGTCGTATCGCTCGTGAAACCCTAGAGATCTATTCTCCGCTCGCTCATCGCCTTGGTATTCATAACATCAAGACTGAGCTAGAAGAGTTGGGCTTTGAAGCCCTTTATCCTAACCGTTATCGCGTCCTCAGAAATGTAGTGAAAGCTGCTCGTGGTAACCGTAAGGAAATGATCCAACGTATCCATAGCGAAATTGAAGGCCGTCTCGAAGAAGTCGGTTTGTCTGCTCGCGTCGTGGGTCGTGAAAAGAACTTGTTCTCAATCTATAACAAGATGAAAACCAAAGAACAGCGCTTTCACACCATTATGGACATCTACGCTTTCCGCGTAGTGGTTGATACCCCAGACACTTGTTATCGCGCACTTGGTCAGGCTCACAGCTTGTACAAGCCACGCCCGGGCCGCATGAAAGATTACATTGCGGTACCAAAAGCCAACGGCTACCAATCTCTTCATACGTCAATGATCGGCCCTCACGGGGTACCTGTAGAGGTTCAGATCCGTACCGAAGATATGGAGCAAATGGCCGACAAAGGTGTCGCGGCACACTGGTCATATAAAGGCAGTGGCTCACGCAGTAGCAATGGGACAACCGCACAGGTTAAAGCACAACGTTGGATGCAGAGCTTACTTGAGCTTCAACAAAGCGCGGGTAACTCATTCGAATTCATTGAAAACGTTAAATCTGATCTGTTCCCAGATGAGATCTTCGTGTTCACGCCGAAAGGTCGCATCGTCGAACTTCCTGCGGGTGCAACTGCGGTCGATTTTGCTTACGCGGTACATACCGATGTTGGCAACATGTGTGTAGGTGCTCGTGTCGACATGAACCCTTACCCACTCAGCAAGTCGCTTAAGAACGGTCAAACGATTGAGATCATCAGTGCTCCGGGCGCGCGTCCGAATGCTGCATGGCTCAACTACGTAGTGACCTCACGTGCACGTACTAAGATCCGTCAGGTTCTGAAGACAATGCGCCGTGAAGAGTCGATTACGCTGGGTCGTCGTCTACTTAATCACGCACTTGGTGAACACTCTATTGCCGATATCGGCCAAGAGAATCTCGAGCATGTACTGTCAGACCTACGCTTAAGCAGCGTTGAAGACTTACTCGCATCGATTGGCCTTGGTGAATTGATGAGTATCGTGATTGCACGTCGCCTATTAGGTGATGCAGACGAACTGACGGAAGTAGAACACAACAGCGACACACCGAGGAAGAAATTGCCTATCCGTGGTGCTGAAGGTCTATTGCTGACATTCGCGAACTGTTGTCACCCGATTCCAGACGATCACATCATTGCCCATGTATCTCCAGGTCGTGGTCTTGTGGTTCACCGTGAAACGTGTCCAAACGTTCGTGGTTACCAGAAAGAACCAGACAAATACATGGCGGTTGAATGGTCTGACGATTACGACCAAGAGTTCACAGCTGAACTTCAGGTCGAACTGCAGAACCATCAGGGTGCACTGGCTGAGTTAACGAACGTTATCTCTAAAACGGGCTCAAATATTCACGGTATTTCAACTGAAGAACGTGATGGACGCCTATACACAGTGACTATCTTGCTAACCACCAAAGATCGTGTTCACCTTGCAAGTATTATGAAAAAGCTACGTGTGATGCCACACGCACTCAAAGTAAGACGTCGCAAGAACTGATCCAAAAGCAGATAAATAAAGCAGATGAGAGATACGAGTCTCGAGATGCGAAGAGCAAAGCTTTTCACCACTCAATTATTCGTATTTCGAGTCTGCTTTAATTTTTTGTGCAGCCCTGTTCTTTTCGTATCTCGTTTACCCGCATCCCGAACCGGCTCTTATCTCTTCGCATCTCGTTTACTCGCATCCCGTATCTGCTTCTAAGCTTTACCCTGTACAAAAATCCAGTAAAATGCTTGAATAGATTATATCTCTTACGTTTATGAGCCTTGTTATGTCACAGCTTTTATCTGCTATCCCTCTCAACTCTTTATCTGGAGTCGGCGCAAAAGTCGCAGAGAAACTGGAAAAGGTTGGGCTTAACAATGTACAAGACCTACTGTTTCACCTACCACTACGTTATGAAGATCGAACGCGTATCTATCCAATAGTAAAACTGCACGCTGGTCTTTGGGCTGCGGTGCAAGGCAAGGTAATGCACGTCGATACCATTTTTGGTAAACGTAAGATGTTGGCGGTAAAAATCAGTGATGGTAACGGCACCATTACCCTACGCTTTTTCAACTTCACCGCCGGTATGAAGAATAACTTTGCCGAAGGTAAACAAGTCCACGCCTATGGCGAGATCAAGCGCGGTAATATGGGGCTTGAGATCGTCCATCCGGATTACAAATTCTTTGCACCAAGGCAGCAACCAGATGTGGAAGCCAACCTAACTCCGGTGTATCCAACCACTGAAGGACTAAGACAAGTCACGCTGCGTAACCTTACCGATCAAGCCTTAGAGCTAATCGACAAGGCCGCAGTTAACGAGCTTCTTCCATCAGGTTTATACGACCACCAAATTACCCTCGCACAAGCACTGCATACCATTCACAGACCACCTCCGGGCATTGACCTAGAGCTGTTTGATGAAGGAAAACACCCTGCGCAACTGCGCCTGATTATGGAAGAGTTACTGGCTCAAAACCTGTCGATGTTGTCTGTTCGTAGCAAAGGGCAGCAAGACAAGGCAATGCCTTTTCCTCCGGTGAACACCCTCAAAGATAAACTGTTAGCTCAGCTGCCATTCTCGCCAACCAATGCACAAGCACGAGTAACCAAAGAGATCGAAGCTGACCTTGAAAAGCCGCACCCTATGATGCGTTTAGTGCAAGGTGATGTGGGTTCAGGTAAAACCTTAGTCGCTGCACTGGCTGCAGTTCGCGCACTGGAACACGGTCAGCAAGTGGCACTGATGGCACCAACCGAACTATTGGCCGAACAACACGCGATTAACTTTGCCAACTGGTTTGAGGCAATGGGTATTCAAGTTGGATGGCTAGCAGGTAAGCTCAAAGGTAAGGCTCGTGAAACCGAACTGGCACGAATTGCCAGCGGCGAAGCAAAAATGGTGGTGGGAACTCATGCGCTATTTCAAGAGCATGTCGAGTTCAAAAATCTTGGTTTAGTGATCATTGATGAGCAACACCGGTTTGGTGTCCACCAGCGACTAGAGCTGCGTGAAAAAGGCGCGAAGCAAGGTTATTACCCTCACCAACTAGTGATGACCGCTACGCCAATTCCACGAACACTGGCAATGACAGCCTATGCCGACCTTGAAACTTCTATTATTGATGAGTTACCACCGGGGCGAACCCCAATTCAAACCGTCGCGATTCCTGATACCAAGCGCGATGACATTGTTGAACGTGTGAAAAATGCGTGTCTCAATGAAGGCAAACAAGCCTACTGGGTGTGTACGTTGATTGATGAATCGGAAGTATTGGAAGCTCAAGCTGCAGCGGATACGGCAGAAGACCTGCAACGCAAACTGCCCGACGTAAAGATTGGTTTGGTTCATGGCCGAATGAAACCCGCTGAGAAACAAGCGGTGATGCAGGAATTCAAAGAGAACAAACTGCACCTGTTGGTTGCTACAACCGTGATTGAAGTCGGTGTGGATGTACCGAATTCGAGCTTAATGATCATCGAGAACCCAGAGCGTCTTGGTCTAGCACAACTGCACCAACTGCGTGGCCGTGTTGGCCGTGGTTCAGTCGCGAGCCATTGTGTACTGCTGTATCATTCTCCGCTGTCTAAAACGGCTCAGAAGCGCTTAGGGGTACTTCGTGAAAGTAACGATGGCTTTGTGATTGCTCAGCGTGATTTAGAGATTCGTGGCCCCGGAGAATTGCTTGGTACCAAACAAACAGGCTTGGCTGACTTCAAGATTGCTGACTTGGTACGAGACCAACGTTTGATACCTGAAGTGCAGCGTATTGCGCGTCATATTCACGATAGCTACCCAGACAACGCCAAGGCGATCATTAACCGTTGGTTAGGTGAACGCGATGTTTACTCTAAGGCTTAATGAGCAAAACTAACGTCATCCAAAACGTAAAAAGGCTTCCCTCAAGGAAGCCTTTTTAATGTGCGTTACTTTCATCAAGCAAGAGCGAGATTCCCTACTCGTTCGTTCCTCACGATAGGGAATGACGATCAAAGTAAATTGTCATCATCAAAGTCCATGGTTAGCAATTCGTCATCCTCGAGAGGGAAGAATGACCGAGTCGGGGATCTCCAAGTCGAAACCCAACCGACTCGCCAAACCATTAAACTTAGCTTACGGCTTAACAGGGAAACTGATCTGCGCCTTCAAGCCACCCTCACTGCGGTTATTGACCACAACAGCACCTTGGTGCTGACTGACAATACGTTTGACGATCGCTAAACCTAAGCCAGTACCTTCACTGCCACGAGCGGTATCACCACGCGTAAACGGTTCAAACAACTTACCCACTTGGTCTTGCGGGATCCCAGGGCCGTTATCTTCAACGGTTACCCAAGCCAATTTATTATCGGCCGTCATCCCCGTCGAAACCTTCACCCAGCCATTGCCGTAACGCAGTGCATTCACCACCAAGTTACTCACGGCACGCTTCATCGCAATCGGGTTACCTAATGCAGGTTTCATTGCTTCCGGAATATCGGTTTCAATCTGTATCTCGTATCCGCCTTCTGAACTGGACACTTCACGGGCAATATCATCGACAAAGACCGCTTGGAATGACTCTCGATCAACGGGCTTTAGGTAGTCCATAAACTGACTAATGATCTCGTTACACTCTTCAGTATCACTGATGATCCCTTCCGCTAAATAGCTGTCTTCGGGCGACATCATTTCAGTGGCCAAGCGAATGCGGGTCAGTGGCGTACGCAAGTCATGACTGATACCCGCCATCAGCAGGGCTCTATCTTCTTCCAGTTCTTGAATGCCTTTCGACATCTGATTAAAGGCTCGAGTCACCGAGCGAATCTCTTGCGCCCCCTGCACTGGTAGTGGCGGTGGAATGTCGCCACGCCCTACCCCTTGCGCTGCTGTCTCTAACGCTATCAAAGGACGATTTTGCAATCGGATAAACAGCCAACCACCAGCAACAATCAACATCGCCATGATCAAGCTATTGCGAAACAGAGGTGCGAAGTCCTCTTCTTGTAATTCAGACAGAGGAATGCGAATCAATGAGTTAGGCAACTGAGCGATGTCCATCCACAGCACGTAACTCTCTTTACCTAGAATCAGCCGAACTTCCGTTTCAGAACCTAGCTCTTTGGTCATTTCCTCACTCATTAGGTCAATCGCCATCGCATGGTAATACTCGCCCGATGCTTCACTGTCTTTGGCATGAACGGTCACCCCAAGTTGCTCAAGCACACGCTGGCGCAGTGGCGCATCGATTTCGATATCACTGCCTTGATCCAATACTAGGTTTAACTCGTGAGCCAGAATCTTATTGAACTGCTGCAAACTCGGCATCAAGGCATAGTTGAATACGGCGTAATAAGAGAAAACTTGGCTAGCAACCAACAGGGTTAAGAAGAGCACTATCGACTGAGTAAAGGAGCTACGTATGCGCATAGGGGACCTAAAGTGAGGGAGGATAAAGGGATATAGTGGGAACTATAGCTGTAAACCATTGTGCTGAATACAAAACGGGCCATCGCATATTAATGAGATGACCCGTAAATAAAGAATTCTGAATCACAGAACAAGCAAAGCTAGATTACACAGCTTTGCCATCTGGAACGAATACATAACCCAAGCCCCACACCGTTTGGATATAACGGGGTTTGCTTGGATCTTCTTCAACAAGACGACGCAGACGAGAAATCTGAACATCGATAGAACGTTCCATTGCTGAATACTCACGGCCACGCGCCATGTTCATCAGCTTATCGCGAGACATTGGCTCACGAGCGTTAGTGACCAGTGACTTCAGAACCGCAAATTCACCTGAGGTAAGAGGCATCGGCTCTTCACCGCGGAACATTTCACGCGTACCTAGATTTAGGCGGAATTCACCAAACTCAACCACAGACTCTTCTGTGCTTGGCGCGCCCGGTGCTTCAATTACTTGGCGACGCATTACCGCTTTGATACGAGCAAGCAGTTCACGTGGGTTAAATGGTTTTGGCAGGTAATCATCTGCACCTACTTCCAAACCCACAATGCGATCCACTTCGTCACCCTTTGCGGTCAGCATCAAGATTGGTAGCGAGTTGTTTGCGTTTCTTAGACGGCGACAGATCGATAGACCGTCTTCGCCTGGTAACATTAAATCTAATACCATCAAGTGAAAATTTTCACGGGTTAACAGGCGGTCCATCTGCTCACTGTTTGCCACGCTACGCACTTGAAAGCCTTGCTCTGACAGATAGCGTTCTAACAGTGCACGTAAACGAGCATCGTCATCGACCACTAAAATTTTGTAGTTCTCTTGCATGTAATGGTTCCACCTATTAAAGCTTAAACCTAAGGTTAAGCATTCTTGGTACATTGTATATTGGTATAAGACATTAAAAATGTAACATTATTGGAGAAAAAGTCGCCTAAATAATTGTTAACGTATGTTGCCTTTCTATATATTCTATCTTAGATCATCATTTCATTAAGTCAGATTTATGAAAACCAAACTTATCACCCGAGAAGGTTATAACAAGCTCAAAGCAGAGCATGACCACTTATGGCACGAGAAGCGTCCAGAAATTACTAAGATAGTCACTTGGGCTGCAAGCCTTGGAGATCGTTCAGAAAATGCCGATTACACGTTCAATAAGCGTTTACTTCGTCAGATTGATCGCCGAGTGCGTTTCCTACGCAAATTCCTACCTGATGTCACTATCGTGGATTACTCGCCACAACAAGAAGGCAAGGTATTTTTCGGTGCTTGGGTCGAAATTGAAAATGATGATGGGGAAATTAAGAAGTTTCGCATTGTAGGACCTGAAGAGATCTACGGCGATGCTAAAGGTTATATCTCTATCGACTCACCAATGGCTAGAGCTCTGCTAAAGAAAGAAGTGGATGATGAATTTACGGTAACCACACCGGAAGGTGATAAAGAGTGGTTCATTAACGCGATTTACTACGTAGAAAGTTAACCGTCCCACCCTCTGACTTGCCGACAGCAGCCAACGACAGAAGCTAAAGCACACGCTCTAAAATCACAAACTCCAGATAAAAGAAAACCCCGCTAGGCTTTCGCCTGACGGGGTTAAGTCTCTATCGCAGCAATCCGGCTACTGTTTATCTCTTCGAGATAAGGTGCTCCCTGCATCTTTCCTTGATAGTGGCTAAATCCTTTAACCAATTTCCTTTTTGTTCATCGCCATCCTAGCGGTGTCCATTCTAGCCTGTCATCCTGACTGGCGAATCTCATCCAGAGATTATAACTTCCTTGCTGACCACTCATCCTAAGTAATCAAATCTTCATCCTGAAGATACCTAGTCCATTAGGCTTTTTCCTGTTCCTGCCAACTCCCTGTCGACAAGTTAAATATTACGGTATTTGGGCGACTTTCCTAGACAGTCCCAAAAAATATTTCAGGTGAGAAATTCGCCCACAAACACACAATCAAATAAAATCAGTAAGTTAGGTTTGTTTTAAGACGATTTCATCGATTTAAAGTGACTTAGTCGCACACCACGTGTGAGAGATCTCGCACAAAGTGGGTATCACAAACGGAAATTAGACTTCTGACAGGATAATTACACAGCCAAAGCTAGAAAAAGCGTACGCTCACCCCCATGTATTTGTCATGATATTAAATAAGAGATTCATCGGATGAGCCAAGCTATCTGTCGACTGATTGCTGAAGAACTGAATGTTCGTTCAGAGCAAGTCACCGCCGCAGTAAACCTAATTGACGACGGTAACACCGTTCCCTTTATTGCCCGCTACCGTAAAGAAGTCACGGGTGGCTTAGACGATACCCAACTACGTAACCTTGATAGTCGCCTTTCATACCTTCGCGAGCTCGACGATCGTCGCCAAACGATTCTTAAGTCGATTCAAGACCAAGGCAAGCTCACGCCAGAACTGGAACGTGATATCACTCAAGCCGACAGTAAGACTCGCCTAGAAGATCTATACCTGCCATACAAACCAAAGCGTCGTACCAAAGGTCAAATCGCAATCGAAGCAGGCTTAGAGCCACTTGCCGATACACTTTGGAATGAACCACAACACGACCCTGAAACCGAAGCCGCTAACTTCATCAGTAGCGATAAAGGCATTGCTGATACTAAAGCCGCACTGGATGGCGCACGTGCAATCGTGATGGAGCGTATTGCAGAAGACGCAAACCTACTTGAAAAGATTCGCCAACATCTAACTCGTAACTCTGAGCTCATTTCACGTGTCGTGGCAGGCAAAGAGCAAGCTGGCGAGAAATTCAAAGACTATTTCGAACACAACGAAACACTTAACAAAGTGCCTTCTCACCGTGCGCTTGCCATGTTGCGTGGCCGTAATGAAGGCTTCCTAACGTTGGCAATGAATGCTGATCCAGAACAAGAAGAAGGTGTACGCGGTTCATACTGCGAAAACATCATCTCTGATCACTATGGTATTACTCTAAGCAGCGCTCCTGCAGATGCATGGCGTAAGCAAGTGATTAGCTGGGCATGGCGCATCAAGGTTTCTATGCACATGGAAACCGAATTGATGGGCGCGATGAAAGAACGCGGTGAAATCGAAGCGATTGAGGTGTTCGCAACCAACCTTAAAGACTTGTTGATGGCGGCGCCTGCTGGCCCTCGTGCAACCTTAGGCTTAGATCCGGGTTTACGTACTGGTTCGAAAATCGCCGTGGTGGATTCAACCGGCAAGGTTTTGGCAACAGAGACCATTTACCCTCACCCACCTCAAAAGCAATACGACAAATCTGCACACGTGGTTGAGCAGATGGTTCGCCAATACAATGTTGATTTGATTGCGATTGGTAATGGTACGGCTTCACGCGAAACAGACAGCTTTGTTGCTGATGTGATTAAGCGTGGCAACCTAACAGCACAGAAAATCATTGTTAGCGAAGCGGGTGCATCAGTTTATTCTGCTTCTGAATTAGCGGCGAAAGAATTCCCGAACATGGATGTATCGATTCGTGGTGCGGTGTCTATTGCGCGTCGTCTGCAAGATCCACTGGCAGAGCTAGTGAAGATTGACCCTAAATCGATCGGTGTGGGCCAATACCAACACGACGTTAGCCAAACTATGCTCGCTAAGCGCCTAGATGCGATTGTCGAAGACTGTGTAAACGCGGTTGGTGTTGATGTGAATACCGCTTCTGCCGCGCTTCTAACCCGCGTAGCTGGTCTTTCTAGCACCATCGCTCAAAACATCGTGGATTTCCGTGATGAAAACGGTCGCTTTGAAGCACGTACTACCTTGAAAAAGGTCGCTCGTTTGGGGCCAAAAGCCTTTGAACAGTGTGCCGGCTTCCTGCGTATCATGGATGGTAAGAACCCGTTAGATGCATCATCGGTTCACCCAGAAGCTTACCCATTGGTAAAAACCATCGCCGAGAAAAACCACAAAGACATCAAATCTCTGGTAGGTAACACAGACTTCTTACGTGGCTTACATGCGGTTGATTACACTAATGAGAATTTTGGTGTACCGACAATAACCGACATCATCAAAGAACTGGATAAGCCGGGTCGAGATCCTCGTCCTGAATTCAAGACGGCAACGTTCGCCGATGGCGTAAATAGCATGTCTGACTTGGAACCTGGCATGATCTTAGAAGGTGTGGTTTCAAACGTGGCAAACTTTGGTGCGTTCGTAGATATTGGGGTTCACCAAGACGGCTTGGTACACATTTCAGCGCTGACCGATCGCTTTGTCGCTGACCCACGTGAAGTGGTGAAAGCCGGTGATATCGTGAAAGTGAAGGTGATGGAAGTGGATGTTCAGCGTAAACGTATTGCACTAAGCATGCGCATGAAAGATGAACCTGGACAAGATAATCGAGCTCAACGTTCAAGTGCACCTCGTACGCAAAACCGACCAAATCAAAACTCACAAGGTGGACAACGCCGTCGTGAGGAGCCGCAACAAAACGCTGCGATGGGCGGTGCTTTCGCAGCTGCCTTTGCTAAAGCGAAGAAATAATCCGTTAGCGCATCTGGCAAACTGATTCGCCTAAAACAAAAAACCTGCATCCCTTAGGGTATGCAGGTTTTTATTATGTGTTCAAAAAAGACATCGAAGTTTGGTTGGGTCATAAGTTTTCGATTTACAACACAATCAGCATTTCTGATGGAGCATGAGGCGCAACAGCATGACCATAATGGTATTTTATGACCTTACGTCGTTTCTCCATCTGTCCCTCCTGGATCGCCGCATCTAAAACATGCTTTGGCAGGCGAAAACGCATGGTATAGCCTTTTCCTTGGTCGGCACTGTATGTCTTCAGTGCCAACAAGCTGAATAACCTATCAAAAGGATCTTGAGGTTCTTCATGGCTAATCGAATTGGCTTCTGACTCATTATCCATTTCATAACCAGGATGGTCTGAAGGATCCCAAGCCGACTGCTGCCTTCGTTTATCGTCCGGTTTTACCTTTCGTTCTGCATTGGTTTTGGCCAATGCTACTGCGGGAGCGACAGGCTCTCGAACTCTATTATCACGCGCAACTTGCTCTGTTTGCACATTAACGGATGGGGCGATCAGTGGCACACTTACTGCAGTTGCAGGTGACACAATCATCGCGAACTCTCCTCAAGAATCGCCCATCACTATTGCCATAACACTGCTGTGTTGAGTTACACAACAGGCATAGCCCAAAACTTACCGCAATCAGCTCAGGAGAGAGTGAGGTCTGAGTATCATGCAACGCTTTGGTTATACCAATCGTAGTAAATAACTGCTCATCCTAGCTTGTTAAAATGCTCGATAACGGCGTTAGAATTTTTGATTGTAGAATAACTACTTATCAAAAAGCTCTGCCTTGTTCTCAAACCTTTTTCCTACGCTATCTTTGAACACTTACTTACTGTGATTGGTATTAGGTTATATATCGACCAAGTCAGCGATAAATTTAGCGATTATTTTTGCGCGAAGCTGATCAGTTCACTGCAGAAGGCATTTGCTTCGGTCATAAATGGTGCATGCGAGGACTGAGTAAAGATGTATTGCTCGGTATGAGGCAGTGCGGCACCCAAATCTTTGGCGACTTTTATTGGCACCAAACCATCCAGTCGGCCATACAAGCGCAGCATCGGTACTGAAATCTGAGGTAATTGTTCACGTAGGTCGACATCAGACAGCATCTTTAAGCCCGCCAATAAAGAGTCAGGGTTCGGCAACGGACGAGACAGCACCGCTTGCTTGAGTTGTTTAACATCTTGCCTTGCAGAAGGACTGCCCATGGCCTGCAGTGCCATAAAGCGTTCGATGGTGGTCTGAAAATCTTCAACCAGTTGCTCGGTGAATGCGGTTAATACGTTTGGCTGAATACCTCGCCATAATACGGGTTCTTTTTCGGCCGCGAATTTAGGGGAGCTGGCGACAGTCACCAACTTGCTCACGTAATCAGAATGATGGAGAGCCATATGCGTTGCGACCAAACCACCCAATGACCACCCCACCCAAATCGCTTGCTTGGGAGCGTCGACCAATAGTTGCTGAGCAATATCTTCAAGATCTTGAGCGTGGCAATGCGCGCTGTGTCCATACCCCGGTAAATCCACCACATGTACTCGAAAATCAGCTTCTAGCGCATTCACAGTTTGTTGCCATACCGCACCGTTCATTCCCCAACCGTGGACCAGTACCAAATCGGGTCCTTGCCCTGAAACATGCCAATACAACGCGTCACTCATTCTCAATATTCCCTACTTATTTCATCCACCATCAAGGGTACGTTTCAGTATGGTGAGTAAAAAGAACACCATAACCCAAAAGCACTGCGAGCTATGTTATCTGATTGGCTACAAAAACACACACCACGGCTGGTCACACCTCAATGTCACCTGTGTAAATTGGATAAATCCCCCAATGATGCTCATCCGCGATGGTGTAATGATTGTCTTAATCTCTTCGAGCCAATGCCGCGCTGCCAGCGGTGTGGCTTAAAAACACTGACCACTGTCGAGCAATGTGGTCAGTGTTTATCTAAACCGCCACCCTGGCATCGTCTCTATTGTGTGGGCGATTACACCTTCCCAACCGCGCACTATATTCAGCAGATGAAGTATTCCGATAAGTTTTGGTTTGCTCGCGATCTGTCGAAGTTGTTAGCCTCACGCATTGACCATCCAGCCCCGCTGATTACCAGTGTTCCTTTACATTGGACGCGATACATTCAACGCAGCTTTAACCAAAGCCAGTTACTGGCAAACTATACCGCTCAAGAATTAGGGGTGAAAAGTGATGTATTGTTTCGGCGAAATCGCGCCACGCTTTCTCAACAAGGGTTAACTAAGTCTATAAGGCTGAGTAACCTGAACGGAGCTTTCACGCTTCTTCATCGCGACTTTGAAGCGACTGATTATCCTCACATTGCAATAATTGATGATGTTGTAACCACAGGCAGTACAGTGTATCAATTATGCCAATTACTACTTGAAGTGGGCGTGAAAAGGATTGATATTTACTGTATCTGCCGCACTCCTGAGCCCTCTGGATAAATAGTGTGAATCACTACTTGTACAGCAATCCAACAAAAAAGGGCTGAATTACAAATCTGACAGGAGTAGAATGGCGCTAATAACCTACAAATCTACTCAGGTATTCGTCGTGTCAAATATTACTATTACAGAAACCGCTCAAACTCATTTTGCCAATCTGCTGTCACAGCAGCCTGAAGGTACAAACATTCGTGTGTTCGTGGTAAACCCAGGTACGCAAAATGCTGAGTGTGGTGTTTCTTACTGCCCAACAGATGCTATCGAAGCGTCTGACACAAAGCTTTCTTTTGAAGCTTTCTCTGCGTACGTAGATGAGCTAAGCCTACCATTCCTAGATGAAGCTGAAATTGACTTCGTTACAGACAAAATGGGCTCTCAACTTACACTTAAAGCACCAAACGCGAAGATGCGTAAAGTATCAGACGATGCAACGTTGATCGAACGTGTTGAGTATGCAATCCAAACACAAGTGAACCCACAGCTTGCTGGCCACGGCGGTCACGTTAGCCTAGTAGAGATCACTGAAGAAGGTGCAGCTATCGTTGCATTCGGCGGCGGTTGTAACGGTTGTTCTATGGTTGATGTAACGCTTAAAGAAGGCATCGAGAAAGAACTTCTTCAACAATTCGAAGGCGAATTGACTGCCGTTCGTGATGCAACTGAGCACGATCGCGGTGAGCACTCTTACTACTAAGCTCTTTTACGACTAAGCACTCATACAGTCTTAGCCAGTAGAAAGTTAAAGATTCAATAAAAAGGTTGATGCGCAAGCATCAACCTTTTTTTGTGTTTAAAACAGCAGAGTACTTCCGAACCGTCTTTTTCTCGTTCAATGCAAATAATGACGAGCGGGTTACCATTTGGAGTAAGGTATTCAAGTGATCGCAATCGGTTCCTGATTCAATAATTTCAGGATATGAAAACTAGGATCTAGGAACTCAACTCTATTTCCCCTATATTAGAATGACTTTATAAGAAAGAATTCCAATGAGCTAAGGAGCGAGCGCAATGACAAAAAGGACCAAGCCAGAAATTTTGGCTCAACAAACTGTCGCTCAATCAAAACTATTCTCTATCGAGTCTCTCGATTTACGTTTTTCCAACGGTGTAGAGCGTACCTACGAACGCATGAAACCCAGCGGTCGCAACGCAGTAATGATGGTTCCGATTACTGAGCAAGGCGATATTCTGTTGGTGCGTGAATACGCTGCGGGTACTGAACGCTATGAACTCGGCTTCCCAAAAGGACTGATTGATCCCGGCGAACGACCAAATGAAGCCGCGGTTCGTGAACTAAAAGAAGAGATTGGCTTTGGCGCTAATAAACTCACGCCTTTAAAAGAAGTGATTCTCGCCCCCTCTTATTTCTCTAGCAAAATGACGCTGTTTATCGCAGAAGAACTCTATCCAGAGAAGCTAGAAGGTGATGAGCCAGAGCCACTAGACATTGTCCGCTGGCCACTTGCTCAAGCCGAAGAACTGTTAACGCATCTCGACTTCTGTGAGGCTCGCAGTATTACAGCTCTACTATTAGCCCTTCGTGTATTAAACAATAACTAGAACATTCAGGCTCGCTCGAAGAGTAAGAGAATATTTATGCCAATAACAAAAGATTTGTCTCACCTCCTCCCTCCAGTCATTGAGATCGCACGATCGGCTGGACAACTCATCTTAGAGATCTATGAGAAAAAGGATTACGAAGAGTTCACCAAGAGTGATGACACTCCGGTCACCAGCGCCGACCTTGCAGCACATAAGCTGATATTAAAAAAACTCAGTGAATTGACGCCTGATATTCCCGTATTATCCGAAGAAGACGCCGACATCAGCCTAGAGCAACGCTCTCAATGGGATCGTTACTGGTTGGTTGATCCGCTAGATGGTACGCAGGAGTTCATTGCAAGAAGTGGTGATTTCGCGACAATTATTGCCTTAATTGAGCATAACAAGCCGGTAATGGGCGTCGTGTACGCACCCGTTTCAGGTGTGAGCTATTACGCTTACAGTGGCAAAGGCGCTTGGAAGATCCCAGACCTTAATGACAGTGTGAAGATTAAGACACACCGCCATGAACTGCCAAACCAATCCATCGCGATGGCGATCAGTCGTCGTCAAGACATCAACCGCATCACTAGTCGTATGAGCTCTGCTTGGAACTACGACTTGGTTCCTCTTGGCTCAGCAGCGCTTAAGGCATGTTTAGTCGCAGAAGGCGCTGTGGATTGTTATCTACGTATTGGACCAACCGGAGAGTGGGATACAGCTGCAACCCAGTGCATTGTTGAAGAAGCCGGAGGCCGAATCCTAAGCACTCAATTAGAGCCGCTCTCTTACAATGAAAGGGATACTCTAGAGAATCCAAACTTCATTGTGCTTGGCGATGCGGACTTACCTTGGGCAGAAATCTTACAAGGTAAAGACTAAACTCGAGGGCTCTGGTCGCGGTTAAGCAGTTAAGCATTCAAACAAAATGGGCACCTCATTGAGGTGCCCATTTTTTATATCTCGTTATGTGATAACCAGCGTATGCTAGCTCAAAAGTCGATACCGGGCTAAAAACGACCTTGGTAAGTAAACTGATATTTACCCTGGCTGTCAGGGTTGCCCAACCACTTAAGCTGGCTCTGCATCGCTGATGGGAATTCAGCACCTGGCTTAAACCATGCCGCCGAGGTGTAGCTTTGATTAGGCGTTACGCTCGCAGAGAACTCACTGTCCACTTGCTCACTCTTCTGTATGCCTTTAGCTGCAATGGTATTGTCTTCACAGGTAATATCCGCAATCACAGGGCCGAGGTCTAATGAACCCACTGGCGAGTCGACAGCTGCACCAGACCAAGCAAGCGTACCTTCGCCCGATTGACACCAAGGCTGAGCATGAACTGCGTGTTTGATGGTCAGTTCAACTTGTCCCGCAATAGAAACGGGGACTGGGATAGCCGGCGCATATTTCATCACGTTTCTTGCTGGCATGGATGCGACTAAATTTTCCGCGTAAGCACCGCTCATGCTATATCCAACACGACCTTTACCGGATAAGTTCATATCGCTGTTACGACCAAAGCGAACCGCAAGCTCGGCTTTGGCTTGGAATAGTTTAGAGAACTGGAAGTCCCACTGCACTGAGCCGTAATTGACACGCTGCCACGCAATATTGTTAGCGCGACCTTGCCAAACGGTGCCCTCAACGCCTTCAATGCTTAAACCACGCACAGCGGGCGCATGCTTGAGAGCAAAAGCGGCAGGCAAATGCAGCAACAAGCTTACTGAGAAAAAAACGATAAAAATGACGCTGAATAACAAGCCATATTTGAAAGATAAACCGCGTTTCACATTAACCTCGTTTAAACTGTAGTCGGTTGATCTCAATAACCCCAGGGCTATCAGAGCGATCAATATCCATAAACTCAACCTCAACACCCTGCTTTTCTTTCAGGTATGTCAGCCAGTCAACGAACTTATTAAATGGCACAGGCTTAATCCACACTTGCAGCATCTCACCACGTGGTTGTACGCGTATCAGCTCGATGTTAAAACGGCGCATAGAAGCAGGCACAGATTGGTTTAAAGGCTGACTGGCACTGATGCCACCACTGCCTCGTAGTTCAACCACTTGATTGGCTTTGTCCGTTACCCAAGCAAGAAGCTGCTTCTCACTTTGAATACGACTTTGTGCAAGTTCAGCTCGCTGACTGAGTGGCTGTAATAACCCCCAATAAACGACACCCAACACCAATAAAACTGAGCAACCAACAACTAATCGTTGCTCTCTTTGACTTATTGAAGTCCACCACGCTTGGAGTGGTTCAATCATATTTCTCATCACTGATCTCCTTACGTAGGTTATTGATGGGGTTTAAGAGTAAAGCTGCCAAATACGGCATCGCCATTGCGATTCAATGGCCCTTGCTCAACGACAAACTTCTCTTCGAGTTTCACCCTTGCGGTCTCAAAGTGTTGGAAGTCAGAGCTTTTCGCCTGAAGTCGAACCTCAGAACGGTTACCATCATAACGAATGCTTTCAACTTCGATCGACTTCACTTGCCCTAAGGTTTCAGGCAACAATGCTAGCCAACCTAGTAAGGAGTCACCCTCACCGGAGCCACCGTATTTCTTAGCTTCATCATTCATCTGACGCTTAAGGTAGCTTATTGTCGGAATTCGTTGTTTACCTGGTAGCACAGCTCTAAAAATACGTTCACTCTCAGCTCTGTAAGCTTCGGCTTGCGCTTCATACTGCTGAACCTTTAACACTTGTTGAGTCACAATCACGGCCACCAGCAAACAAGCAGCAATCGCCACTTTCTGCCAAACACGCCAATATTTACTGAATGAAGATTTGGTTTTAAAGGTGCCAGTCAGTAAATTCACGCTGCTTGTGATCGCTTGCTGACTCAATAAAGACATCACCAATTCAGCAGGCTTAGCTTGCCACTCCACACCACTTTGCTGCTGAACGTCGTCACTCGGCATCGCGGTGTAGCTGAAAATTGTTGTCGCTTGCTCTTCCTCACCAGCGACAACCCAGTCACTTTGCAGAAACATAGGTAACCATGCTTCGCTGATCGATACGGCTTGATAGTGACCTTGACGTTGAGAGTGACCTTGGCGCAATAACCAATGCTGACCTATCTGCAACGCACTGATGCCTTGCTCTTCAAAAGGCACGGCTAGTGTATCTGGCAGCACCTTACGGAAGATAATATTGGCTTCGCGAAACAACTCTAAAGCGTGTTTTAGCCATTCACGATCCACACCACACACGGTAGCGTGACTCGTGTCTTTATCTAAAATAGTCAAATGTAAGTCTTCGATATCTTGTGCCACTTCGTCTTCTAACAAAAACGGCAACATAGAATCGAACTGGCGAGCAGCACCTTTCGGGATCTCAACACGCTTAATCAAGCATTCATTTCCCGGCAATAAAGCGATACAGCTACGCTTTTCAGCGTAAGGCGTTAACTCGTCAAGCTGTTCCCAGCTAGACAGTTCACCGCTTGCTATCACTTCTTGTTGGCTTGTCGACCAAACTAACCACTGCACAGGGCTTTGTGGTTCGCTACTCAGTCGAACGGTCAGAAACTCGCTCACTGATTCCTCCAAAACGACGGCGTACTACCGTCACTGTTTCTCGATTACTACTATAGAAAAGCGTCCGTATACGTACACGTGACTGCTCAACTAATACCTCTGCATCTAGCTCAAAATAGGCGCTATCTACAGTTAAATATGCTTTCGCTTTCTTGCTGACTTCGGCACTCACGCCAACAATGGCAGGTTCGGCCATAAATACGTCGACCGTATCCCAACCATCAAACGGGCGTTTGTCTATCAGCTGTTTGGCATCCGACTCACTTAAACCGGGGGCAAACATCGCTTCCAATAAAGGCGCCTGCTTTTCCGTAAGAGTATTCACATTCAAACGGAAATCATCGGTGGGTAAAGCGCAAACAAATGGGCGAACCTTATTCATCACTTCACCAGTGACCTGATAAACCGCTCGTAGCTCGGATTCATCCGCCATTAAACCATTCGCCGCCAAATAAGAGGGCTTCATTGCTTCATACGTGCTGTCTTCTACGCCAGACGAAGAGGTGGTTCGGGTATCACTATCTACAAACTCCCAGCTGGAATTTGCGATGACCTCCGCCTGATAAGGCTCAACGTCTTGGTTTTCCAACAAGGTTTGCCAAACCGTGATTAAATAAGGTGTCTGGTTACTTGAAGTCGTCGTAACACCAGCCAAGGCATTAAGATTAAAACACGCCTGAGCGTCAACTATTCGCCCCTTAACTTGGCCATAATCGAGTGGGTACACTTGCTCTTCTAACGCCCACGGCTGGCTTAAGTTTACGGTATCACTGTCTTTGTAGCTTTGCCTAATACCGTCTTGCACAAGCGCTTCTACGCCAATGCTGTACCAATAGGCCTGTTGGTAGTTCAGCTGGTTACCAACGCGTTTAAATTGAGTAAACAGACGTTCAGACATACTGCCAGCAATGGTGGCCATGATCGCCAATAGCATTAAAATAATGATCAGCGCGACACCACGTTGTTTGCGTCCCAAGGCTAACCTTGTCGCTATACGCTTATTAGTTCGATGAGTCATTGTTCCCCTCACTACTGCCTGAAGAGTCATTACTTGAAGAATCATCGGCCTGATCTAGGGTGCCACCTGGAGTGAGATAAACACGTTCTATCTCACCATAGTCTTTCAGTGTCAGCTTGAGCCTCACCGCTTTCGGCAGGGACTTATCGGTTTGCCACTCTTTACCCCAGCGACTCCCGTCATAAAACTCGATTTCAAAGCTTTCGACATCATCAAGCAGAGGAGTAATCACACCTTCTTGGCCTGCAGGCGTATCGGGGTAACGCCACCATACACGCTCGAGTGTCTCTTCTTTGATGCGGTAGCCAACCTTCGTCACCTCACCGCGAGGAAACTGCTGCTGCGGGTTGTGCCAACCTAGGCGAGTAAACATGATGCCAACGCTGTCGGAATCCAGTAAATACTCTTTCATTAAGATCAGCTTAGATGATGCTTCTTCACCATTGGTACGAAATTGTCGCACCGCCATCTGGCGAAAATCATTATCTAAAATGACTAAGCTACGTTGCAGTTGATTTAAACGAGCACTGCGCTCGATTGAGAGCTCGTTGCTTCGCTGCACCTGGTTTACCACCTGATAAGCCGCCATGCTTAACGTGGCAAAGATAGCAATCGAGACCAAGACTTCAATTAAGGTAAAGCCTCTGCCTTTTGAAGATAGACCTTGTTTGCGTGGCGTACGCTTATTTGCCGACATGCTCTTACTTAGCGACACGCTCTTAGTTGACCACATGCTCTTAGTTAACCACATAACTTCGCACCGTAACGACTGGAGACGCTTTCTTGCTGGTTGCCGCACTCACATCAAACGCCTTTAATAAATTATCGCTGGTATCGATGGGAGTCACCTTCCAGAACCACTCTCTTCCCGCTAACTCTTGCGTGCCCTGCGCTTTTTTAAGCTTCTCAGGATGCAGCATGACTAAGGCTATTTGATTATCAACGACCATCGCTGCGAAGGTTTTTTCTTCTAGATAGCTGAGTGTATTAATGTGCTGGGTGACGGCACGAATCACACTGATCGCCGCCGTAGCGAAGATAGCCAACGCAACTAATACTTCAAGCAGAGTCATTCCTCGAGAACCAAGAGGCATGCCACGAGAACGATAAGGAGAACGGTTATTCCTCTTCATCTTCTTCTCCCGGCTCTAGCAGTCTAATCACACCATTATCTAACACTCGAATACGCCAACCATCTTGTATTGTGTCACCAGTATTTGGGTAGAAGGAAAGCGTAAACAGTGTCGTTTCGGCACTCGACAAGATGTAGATCTGTGGTGGCTTTGGCTTCTTTTCCTCTTCCAGATCCGCAAACATATCTTCATCAAATAAGCTTCCCGGATTAAAAAGGCGATCGTCGTCTTCCCACGCGCCGCCACCGAGTGTCAGTGTCAGTGCGAGGTCTTCTGGTAATTCAGTTGAAGAGGGGATCTTTTCGAACTCAGTTTCTTGCCAACCATCAGACTTCAAAGTCATCAAAACGTAAGTCGATTTCTTTTCATCAACACGAACACCAAAATCTAAGCCACTCAAAATAGCCTCTTCATTCAGTAGCTGAATTCGCTGATAAAAGCTTTGAGCGTATTTTTTAGCAACATCTTTGCTATTGGTAGGAATGGTCGAGATCACCGCGACCGCCGTTACTGACAGTAGTACCAACACCAAGAGAATTTCAATCAAGGTGAAACCTGGCTGTGTTTGCTTAGTTTTCACCTTGTGGACTCCATCTGTTTATGTCCTAACATCAAATAACGGCATCAAGTTCAATAACTTATCAAGCCTAATAACTTATCAAGCAACAGGAACGAATCAAGCAACAAGCCGAAGCTTATTGGAAATCCTGCATGTTCCAGTTACCGATATCCGCAGCGATACCTTCACCGCCTTCTTGACCATCAGCGCCAAGAGTGAAGATATCAATCGTACCGTTGTCACCAGGGCTTAGGTATTGGTACTCATTGCCCCAAGGGTCGTTTGGTAGACGCTTGATGTAGCCACCGTCACGGTAGTTACGAGGTTCTGGGCTGCTTGGCTTTGTCACCAACCCGTCAAGGCCTTGATCCGTTGTTGGGTAAACGCTGTTATCCAACTTATACATATCTAACGCGTTCTCTAGCGCCACAATATCAGTGATGGCTTTTTGTTGATCCGCTTTCTCTTTGTTGCCCAAAAGGTTAGGTACAACAAAGCTTGCTAAAACACCAAGGATAACGACAACAACCATGACTTCTAAAAGGGTAAAGCCTGACTGTTTTTTCATTTTATTTTTCATTATTTTCTCCAAATTGCAGATAGCGAGTTAAGGGGAATGGTGTCCTTCTTCTCGATAATCCAAAAACTAACGTCTGATGAGCAGTACGTTAACCACTCATTAAATTGTTCATTTCAAGCATTGGCATCAGTGTCGCCATCACGATAAACAGCACTAAGCCTGCCATCAACGCGATAAGGGCTGGGGTAAAGATACCTAGGGCGATATTAACCGTCGACTCAAAGCTTTGGTCTTGGTTGTCTGCCGCTCTTGTCAGCATCTGTTCCAACTGACCACTCTGCTCACCACTGGCGATCATATGTAGCATCATCGGTGGGAAGAGCTTGGTTTGATCCAACGCTTTACGCAGGCTCGCGCCTTCTCGAACGCTGTCTGATGCCTGTAATACTTGCTGTTTCACATGGTGATTCGACATAACATCTACCGCGACCTTCATCCCTTCAAGGATAGGTATTGCACTCGATGTACAGATAGAGAGTGTTCGTGCAAAACGAGAGGTATTGATCCCTTTCGCTATCTTGCCGATCAGCGGAATATTTAATAGTTTGCGATCCCAACTCATACGAACGCCCGGCTTTTTCAGCGCGGTCTTCACAAGAACAATCACACCAAGGGTCAGCAACAGTAATTGGATACCCCAATTCTGAATAAATTCACTCGATGCTAATAAAAATTGTGTCGACTGAGGAAGCTCTTGTCCCATTTGGATAATAGGCTCAACGATCTTAGGCACTACCGTAGCCAGTAGGAACGAAACAATCGTCACCGCAAACACCACCAGCACGATTGGGTAGATCATCGCTTGCAGCAGCTTAGAGCGCATTTTCTGACGATTCTCAGCGTAGTCAGCCAGTCGTTCCAATACCGCATCTAAGTGGCCAGATTTCTCACCAGCTGCGACCATGGCTCTAAATAGCTCATCGAAGATGTGAGGGAAATCAGACAGACTGTCCGCTAACGAATAACCTTCCGTCACCTTAGAGCGAACCGCCAACAACATCGTTCGAATACGTGGCTTTTCAGATTGCTCGGCTACCGCTTTCAAACACTCTTCTAGCGGCATACCAGACTGAACGAGCGTTGATATCTGACGAGTAATCAAAGCCAAATCAGGTGTACTAATGCCGCGTTTAAAGCTGGTCGATGGCTGAGCACCTTTTGCTGTCTTTGCTTTAGCCTCGGTCATCTCAACCGGCATCAAGCCAAGTTCTTTTATTCTTTGGCGAGCCTGACGAGCATTATCTGCTTCAATCGAGCCTTTTTTACTCTTACCTTTGGCATCCAATGCTTTGTATTCAAATGCCGCCATACTAGACTTCCTTGGTCACGCGCATCACTTCTTCTAGGGACGTTACCCCTTTCAGAACTTTGCTCAAGCCATCATCGCGAATACTTGGGGTTGTGCCACGAATTGCCTTCTCAATTGCCTGTTCTCCAGACTCACTGTGAATCAACTCTTGTACCGAATCATCAATCATCAATAGCTCATGAATACCGGTACGACCTCGGTAACCTTTGTGGCTACAGTGGTCACAGCCTTTGGCATGATAAAGCGTTAGGCTGTCTTTCTTCTTCAGGCCAAACAACTTTTTCTGTTCTTTGTCGGCTTCGTACGGTTCTTTACACTCGCTACACAAGGTTCGAACCAAGCGCTGCGCCAGAACACCAAGCAATGAAGAAGAGATCAAGAAAGGTTCAATCCCCATATCACGGAGACGCGTAATCGCACCTATCGCGGTATTGGTATGGAGAGTCGACATAACCAAGTGACCCGTCAAAGAAGCTTGCACTGCAATCTCGGCGGTTTCCAAATCACGGATCTCACCAATCATAACCACATCGGGATCTTGACGAAGAATCGCACGTAAACCACGGGCAAAGGTCATATCAACCTTAGGGTTCACTTGTGTTTGGCCAATACCATCAATATCAAATTCGATTGGGTCTTCAACGGTTAGGATATTTCGCTCATTGCTGTTGAGCTCTTGCAGACCAGCATACAAGGTTGTTGATTTACCAGAACCCGTTGGGCCGGTCACCAAGATGATGCCATGTGGGCGCTGAATCAGCTTACGGAAGTTCTCGTGGTTCTCTGCCGTCATACCCAAACTATGCAAATCTAGGCGAGTGGCGTTTTTGTCCAACAGACGCATTACCACACGTTCACCGTGCGAAGACGGCATGGTTGAAACACGCACGTCGACCGCTCGGCCACCGATACGCAGAGAAATACGACCATCTTGTGGCACGCGTTTTTCCGCAATATCCAGCTTAGCCATAACCTTGACACGCGAAACCAACAGCGGGGCCAATTTGCGGCTTGGTGCAAGAACATCACGTAATACACCATCAATACGGAAGCGGATAGACAGTGACTTCTCGAAGGTTTCGATATGAATATCCGAAGCACCCTCTTTGATCGCCTCACCCAGCATCGCATTGATTAACTTGATGATTGGCGCATCGTCTTCCGATTCGAGCAAGTCTTCGTCTTGAGGCAGTTCTTCTGCTAGAGAGAAAAAGTCGTCGTTGTCGGCACCAATGTCTTCCATTAGCTGACGAGCTTCCGACGAATCACGCTGGTACGCGTCCGTCAGTTTTTTATCAAATTCGTCTGCGCCGATCGCTTGTGGCGTGAAACCATTTTTCACAACACGACTTACTTCAATGATCGCCGCCGATTTCAGTGGCTCAACATAATAAAGTATCGGTGCGCGCTCTGGATGCTGATACTCCAACACCATCTTGTAGCGATTTGCAAAGCTAAACGGCAAGCGCTGATAAGTACTTGCCGCCCCTACCAATTCAGCCATTATTCTGTTTCCATTTGATCGATGAAGGCTTGAATTTCAGCCGGGTGATTCATCTCTGCACCAAATTTAGGCAATACCGGAATGTTATCGTCATCCATCAGTTTCAGGCCCTGCTCTGACTTATACAGCTGCTCAGCACGGATAAAGTTGTATTTACGCTGAGTGATACCATCGGCTGTCATACCATCACGAATGATGGTTGGCTTGATGAAGACCATTAAGTTCTTTTTCTCAACCTGAGTACTGGTTGATTTGAACAGGTGCCCAAGTACTGGGATATCGCCTAGGAATGGGACCTTAGATTCACTTTCCAGTGCTCGCTCGTCAATCAAACCACCAAGTACGAGCATTTGACCATCTTGAACAATCACTGACGTATTCAGCTGACGCTTAGCAAAACGAACATCTACTGCCCCGTTTGCACCTAATACGTTCGATACTTCTTGTTCTATTTGTAGCTGAACCGAGTCGCCTTCATTGATTTGTGGCACGACTTTCAGCTTGATACCCACTTCTTTACGTTCAACCGTTTGGAATGGGTTGTCGTTGCTTGAGCCTGCTGTAGAACCGGTTAGAACAGGCACCTCTTCACCCACAATGAATGAAGCCTCGCCGTTATCCATCACAGTAATACTCGGAGAAGATAGGATGTTAGAGTTTGAATCGGTTGCTACCGCACTAATCAACGCTGTCCAATCGCCCATAACGACACTCATCGCAGCACCATTAACGCCAGAAAGTGCAGAAGCTAACGTTGAATAATCACCTGATTCGGTTGTCGTTTCATTACGTACGAAGGCACCATTATCATCATATACTGCGGTAGTCGTTTCAGTATCTTTGGCTTCTTCTAAACCAACCATCACACCACCAATCGATGCGCCTGTGTTGCCGTACTGAATTACAGCACCAGTATCAAGGTTACCCCATTGCACACCAAGGTTAATGCCGTCACCTTCTGCCATTTCGACAATTAAAGCTTCAATCAATACTTGAGCACGACGAATATCCAGCTGTGCGATCACATCTTGTAGCGCGTTCATGATGTCTGGCTGAGCTGTAATCACTAAAGAGTTGGTATCACTATGAGCTGAGATCATCACTTGGTTACGTTGAGATGAACTGCCTTTGGTTGAAGTCTGCTTTTCTGATTGCAGGTTGTCCGACACGCCTTTCAGCACATCGACTAAATCTTCGGCTTTTGCGTATTTAAGGTAAATTACTTGGTTGTTGCCCTTGGTTGCCATTTCAACATCAAGCTGTTCAATCAGCCTTCTTAAACGGCTACGTACCTTAGGGTCGCCTGAGATAAGAATCGCATTGGTACGCTCATCGGCAACTAATTTAGGTTGTAGAAATGCAGGTGTGTTTTTCGCATCCGTGGTTTTGCTTAATGCATCGACAATACGCACCATTTCTGCCGCAGAAGCATTCTTTAGCTCAACGACTTCGATCTCTTTATCACCCGCTTGGTCAACACGCTTGATGATCTCGGCTAAACGATTAACAACAGCTGCACGGCCAGTAATTAGAATGATATTCGCAGGATCGTAATGCACAACGTTACCCGCACCTGCATTGTCATTCAGCTGGCGAAGCAAAGGAGAAAGTTCACGTACTGAAACATTGCGAACGGTCACGACACGTGTAACAACATTGTCGCCATTGATCGTGTCACCGTCTCCAACGACTGGAATTGCCGACGTTTTAGAATCTTTGGCTTTGATGATCTTAAGAACACCCGAGTCCATTTCAACCACCGCGTAGCCATACACTTCTAAAACATTTAAGAAGAAGCTGTAATATTGCTCTTCATTGAGCACATCGTAACTACGAACATCAATTTTCCCGCGCA
Organism: Vibrio sp. QJM3NY_15; assembly: GCF_057785995.1. Taxonomy (NCBI): domain Bacteria; kingdom Pseudomonadati; phylum Pseudomonadota; class Gammaproteobacteria; order Vibrionales; family Vibrionaceae; genus Vibrio; species Vibrio sp. QJM3NY_15. The sequence goes on along the minus strand of NZ_CM173517.1, from coordinate 130,027 downwards.
CCGAAGGGTCAACGATGATCGTCTTCTCTAAGTTGCGGCCAACAATATTAATAAACTCTTGAATGTCAGTGCCCTTAAAGCTGGCACTAAAATCACTCGCTATGGCTGCGGGTGTGCAGATTAAGCTTCCTGCCAATAACCATGCACTTTTCTTAAACCAATGCTTCACGTACTTCTCCTACACTTTCGTCCTTCGTTAGACGCAAAGTTTTAAAATTCAATAAACACTTCATGTTGTTGACCATCTCTCTCGACCACCAGATTTAGCTCTGTTAGTTCTGAGATGGAACGGAATATGTTGCCCATAGCAGCAGGGTCTGTCAGGTCTTGTCCATTTAACTGAGTGGCAATATCTCCGTTTTGGAGCCCAACAGAGTTAAAAAGTTCTGAATCTTTGCCAGGGCTCACACGATAACCGATCACTTTATCGTCACGCTTCACCTGAGACAGTCGAACATATTGGAAGATTTGTTGCGGATCTTTCATTATCTTCGCTTTAATTTCATCAAGCTTCTCTTCTGCAGAAGCGGGGTTGTTGCCACGGACAGAAGAAGAGGCGCGAGGTGGTGCCGGTTCTGAAACGGCCAGACGCTTGTACTCAATACCTTCAAGCATCAAGGTTTCATCTCGGCCTGAGTTATCGATAATCACGCGATCGACTAATACCGCTTTTAACTTAGCGCGCGTGCCTTCGATCTCTTCGTTAATTCCGTAGGTTGCTTGTGTGCCACGATTCGCAATCACAGCTAAGCTTAATTTGGGGTTAGAGCTGGCAACCGCACCCACTAAAACCAGATTCAGTCGCGTTTTTGGGGCATCTTGAATAACTTGCTGCTCAACCACAGCAGGCTTGGTTGGGTTATAGGCACCAAAAAAGTTGCTCTGCTGCAAAGAAGAGATATCAAGAGTCGATTGAGGAGCAGAAGACGATGAAGCCGTTGCTTTCCAAGGCACAACGGTTTGCTCGGCAGGTTCGATAAACCATGCAAGCTGTCCTAAAATCCATGCGGAAGCTGCGATTAACACACAACAAAGAACAAGGCTCAGTTTCTGCTGGAGTAAAAATCCATTCTCTAAAAATCGGCTCAGCACCGGAGAGTTATCCATGCGAAGTTTGAGCTCTAAAAAGTTCACGTTCCCTAACCCTTTCTATAACGAATAAAGCTGTAACCTACTAAACTATCAGCTTTTTTGTTCATAAATTCTGTTCCAGCTTATTAAAAGCATAAGATCCTGAACTATATCATAGCAAATCTATAAATCGGCATTACCTGAGCTATTTTGTAATCTTCCTTGAAAAAAAAGCCTATCGCCTCCACATAAGCTTCTACTAAATGTGATAAGCGTCATTAAATAAAATAAGTTGCATACTGTGAATAACAGTTAAACCGCATTCATTTCTAACTGAAAAGGCACTGTCCTATATGAAAACGACTAATGAAGCTGTCAGACTCGATAAATGGTTGTGGGCAGCACGCTTTTATAAGACTCGTTCAATTGCTCGCAACATGGTCGATGGTGGCAAAGTCCACTATAATGGTCAGCGCAGCAAACCCAGCAAAATCGTAGAACTTGGTGCAGTGATTACTCTGCGCCAAGGTAATGAAGAAAAGACGGTCACCATAGAGAAAATATCCGCACACCGTGGCGGGGCGCCAGTCGCTCAGACACTCTATGAAGAAACCACCGAAAGCTTGGCAAAAAGAGAAGAGTTTGCCCAACAGCGCAAGCTTAATGCTCATAGCCCAGCACCAGAACGTCGCCCAGACAAAAAGCAACGTCGTGACATCATCAAGTTCAAGACTCAATAAGCTAGAAGGAATAGCCAAATGGCAGACCCAATGTCTACAAGTAATGTTTTAAATCGCTACCTATTTGAAGACCTATCAGTACGTGGTGAATTGGTACAGATGGACGAAGCGTACCAACAGATTATTTCTAGCAAGGAATACCCAGCGCCAGTACAAAAGCTGTTGGGTGAGCTACTGGTTTCAACGACGCTACTAACCGCGACTCTAAAGTTTGAAGGCTCTATCACGATGCAACTGCAAGGTGATGGCCCAGTATCTCTCGCTGTTATTAATGGCGATAACGATCAGAAGATCCGTGGTGTTGCTCGCTTTGACGGTGACATTGCTGACGACGCAGGCCTACACGACCTGATGGGTAAAGGCCACCTAGTGATCACTATCGATCCTAAAAAAGGTGAGCGTTACCAAGGCATCGTTGGTCTTGAAGGTGACACGCTTGCTGAAGTACTTGAAGGTTACTTCGCAAACTCTGAACAGCTAAAGACTCGTCTATGGCTGCGCACGGGTGAACATGAAGGCAAAGCACACGCTGCTGGTATGCTTCTGCAGGTTATGCCTGACGGTACTGGTACGCCAGATGACTTCGAACACCTAGAGCAGTTAACTGACACCGTAAAAAATGAAGAGTTGTTCTCTCTAGAAGCGAACGACCTGTTGTACCGTCTATACAACCAAGAGAAGGTTCAGGTATTTACCCCACAACCGGTTGAGTTCTTCTGTGGTTGTTCTCGTCAACGTAGTGGTGCGGCTATCATTACTGTTGCTCAAGAAGAGATCTACGACATCATCAGCACTGAAGGAAGTGTGGCTCTTCACTGCGATTACTGTGGCACAAACTACTCGTTTGACAAGAACGACGTTGACGCACTGTACGCAGAAGCAGCAGATAAAGGCGACAATACGGTTCATTAATTTACAGCGTACCAAAAACACGTAATTTACCCTACAAAGGTCAGCACTCAGCTGGCCTTTTTTGTGATCAAAATAGCGCAAAGCCCGTAACATTTCGTAATAAAATCACCGCTTAATTTTAATCAATTAATAATGTTCTCGCCCCTAGCGCAAAGGTTTGCGTACAGGATAGACTAGTTAGGCCAATATGTGACGAGACGCTTAAAACCCCAAGATTAATATGGATACTTTTTGAGCTGTATCCCTGTTTCCCCAGAGTCTCGTTGCTAGCATGGTGAGCAGATAACAATAAAAAATTAATACAAAATCCCTACAAAATATCCTACAAGGAGCACCTATGACCGTTATGGAACATACAAAGGCTGCACAAATTGATCTAACTAAGCACGGACTGACTGGCGTTACTGAAGTTCTTCGTAATCCTAGCTACGAGCAGTTATTCGTTGAAGAAACACTGCCAGGTTTGGAAGGCTACGAAAAAGGCGTAGTAACGGAACTAGGCTCTGTTGCGGTAGACACTGGTATCTTTACTGGCCGCTCACCAAAAGATAAGTACATTGTTAAAGATGACACCACGCGCGATACCATGTGGTGGTCAGATCAAGGCAAAAATGACAACAAACCGATTACAACTGAAGTATGGGATGAGCTTAAAGAGCTTGTGACAACTCAGCTATCTGGCAAGCGCCTGTTTGTCATTGACGGTTACTGTGGTGCTAACCCTGATACGCGCTTAAGTGTACGTATTATTACTGAAGTAGCGTGGCAAGCGCACTTCGTTAAGAACATGTTCATTCGTCCAACTGACGAAGAGCTAGCAACGTTCGAACCTGATTTCGTGGTAATGAACGGTGCTAAAACAACTAACCCTAACTGGGAAAAGCAGGGTCTAAACTCTGAAAACTTCGTTGCTTTCAACCTAACAGAACGCGTTCAAATCATCGGTGGTACTTGGTACGGCGGTGAGATGAAGAAAGGCATGTTCGCAATGATGAACTACCTACTTCCTCTTCAAGGCATTGCTTCAATGCACTGTAGTGCTAACGTCGGTGAAGAAGGCGATGTAGCGATTTTCTTCGGTCTATCGGGCACAGGTAAAACAACCCTATCAACGGATCCTAAGCGTGAGCTAATCGGTGATGATGAGCACGGTTGGGATGACGATGGCATCTTCAACTTTGAAGGCGGTTGTTACGCGAAGACCATTCGTCTATCTAAAGAAGCAGAACCAGAAATCTACAATGCAATCCGTCGTGATGCACTGCTAGAAAACGTAACGGTTCGTGGCGATGGTTCTATCGATTTTGATGACGGTTCAAAAACAGAGAACACTCGTGTTTCTTACCCGATTCACCACATCGACAACATCGTTAAGCCAGTATCAAAAGCAGGTCATGCTCAAAAGGTTATCTTCCTAACTGCGGATGCATTCGGTGTACTACCACCCGTTTCTAAACTGACTCCAGAGCAAACGAAGTACCACTTCCTATCTGGCTTCACTGCGAAACTAGCGGGCACTGAGCGTGGTATTACTGAACCAACACCAACGTTCTCTGCAGCATTTGGTGCGGCATTCTTAACTCTTCACCCAACTCAGTACGCTGAAGTACTTGTGAAGCGTATGGAAGCAGCTGGCGCTGAAGCTTACCTAGTGAACACAGGTTGGAATGGCACAGGCAAACGTATCTCAATCCAAGATACTCGTGGCATCATCGACGCTATCCTAGATGGCTCAATCGACCAAGCTGAGACCAAGGTTATCCCTATGTTTAACCTAGAAGTACCACTAGCGTTGCACGATGTTGACCCAGCGATTCTTGACCCACGCGACACGTACACTGACCCACTACAATGGGAAAGCAAAGCGAAAGATCTAGCAGAACGCTTCATCAACAACTTTGATAAGTACACTGACAACGCTGAAGGTAAGTCACTGGTTGCGGCTGGTCCTCAACTGGACTAATCCAACCATCTGCTCGGGCTTAGCCAAAAGCGAACGCCCAATTTAAAATGATATTTTTGTAGCAAGCCCCTCTTTTGAGGGGCTTTTTTGTTGATGCTTGACCCTTTTTGTTCCACTCTGTTTTGAGACGATTGAAATTTAAGGCTTTCAGGGAATGAAAAAGGTATTCATGGTGTTCGGCATTGTGTTGGCTATCGCCGTTGCAACTATCGCAGCGTTGCTATTAAGCCTGCAGACGCAATACCGTGCGGATGTTGCTAACTTTTTTATCAAACATGCGATTGAACAACCTGTGCTCATTGAAGATGTTGAGTATCAGGCGCCTTATCACATCACCTTAATGGGCATTACCCAAAGCCAACCAGAAAGACAAGCACCTCTGTATATCGACAAGATCGATATCTGGTTCAGCCCAGACTCTGTTCTTAAAGCTAAGCTAGTGTTGGACTCTGTATTGATAAGTGGCCTGCAGTTAGAAGCCGACGATCTGGATACTCTTACATCAGTGCTTACCCAACCAAACCTCAAGCTACGTCAGCTGGCGATCAATAATCTAGATTTTTCGACCGCGGACTTTAATGCTCGAGGCATCGACCTCCAGATCTCAGATCCAACATGGGACGACAGCAACTCACTACTACCCTATGGCAAAACCCAACTCTCAGCCTCGCAGCTGTATTGGCAAGGCGAAGCGTTCGATAACCTGTTGATTGACCTAGACCTTAAACCGAGTGACAGCACCCTTTATGGCGCTTCATTTGATTGGCGTGGCGCCAAAATTTCCGGACAAGCAGAGCAATATAAACATGATTGGTCATTAGTGAATATCACTATCGACGGCCTGCGACTCAACGAGAAACAGACCCAAAACCTCTTGAGCAAAAATTGGGATGGAGCAGGTATTCAGATAAACCACATCAACAGTTTAGATATCTTGCGCAGCGATGTGGAATGGAAAAGTGGCCACTTAGCTGGCTTCGATGCTTCATTAGAAAATGTTCAGTTACCGTTTCAGCTGTGGCAGCAGCAACAAGCCACCTTTTCCCTACAAGCAGAAGGCGTCACCATCGATGATGACTTGTTTGTCGACCCGAGTATTCAGTTAAACCTTCAACCAGAACAGATCCTGATTGAGGATTTCTATACGCAATGGCGACAAGGCAGTATCCAAATGAACGGGACGGTAACACCAAGCTCAGTTGAACTCGCACAACTTGATGTTCAGGGCATAAAATGGATTACTGAAAGCCAAGATGAAAATCTACCGGCCACTCGTTTAATCCCTTGGCTTACACAGCTACAGCAAGCCTCTATTCATCGACTAAACATAGAGCGTAGCCAACTCATCCAACTCGCAAAAAAACCTTACTGGCAGGTCTCAGGGCTTCATATCGAGGGGCATCAGGTTCAACTGCTGCAAGATAGAAAGCTAGGCTTGTGGCAAGGCAAGTTAATGGCCAGCGCCAATGATGCCAGCTACCAAAATATTCTCAGCGCTCAGCCTGTAGTTGAAATGAACAGTGAGCAAGGAAAATGGACGCTGACACGCCTATTTGCACCATTAAAGAATGGCTATATTGAAGCGAATGCTACTCTCGACTTTAACCAAATCAGCAAGCCGTGGAGTATAGACATCTCTGCCGATGGATTACCGATATCGCCAATGTTGCAACAACTGAAATTACCGCTTGATGCAACCGGTTATGGTGAATTCGACCTTCAAGCCGCAGGTTTATACGGCGACTCGTTGATGCTCGGCTACTCAACGACTGGCCAACTCACTGGCAGCGTTCGCCAAGGTGTGATGACCTTCAACGACACGCTTTCTGAAACATCGATTGATAACGTGTTTGAAATCCCAGAGCTTAATGCCAGCTTTGACCGTGGACGTTTCACACTCGAACCAATGCACATTATTGGTGCATCGGCTACAGAAGAAGGTTCGCAAAGGGTTCAAACACTGAATGGCGAGGTATCAGGCGAACTTGATTTGCTAGAGCAAGAGCAACACTCACTCTCCATTACCCTTTCCGACCCATGCCACCAAATCTCAGGAAAACTTGACCAAGTTGAATATTCTGAGATTAATAACTGCCAACAAAAAAGCGCCACTCCACAGGAGTAGCGCTTTTAATCAATATCTTAGCAAATCAACAGAGTGCTAGGTGTGGGCTACTCGCTCACATTAGAATCTGTCGAGAGTATCTTTTTATAGTCAGGGATCAGCATATAGGTTCCCGTAAACTCAACCGCTTCCACATCGCCACTGTTAATGGTCACATGAATGATGATACGAGCCTTTCTGCCAGACGCGAGGCGATCTAAATCTCCACTGATCCCATCCAATGACGTGGATGCGACTGGATTTTGTTCAACCGGATGACGGTAACGAATATTGCTATCAGCCAACACGATATCACCCGTCAGGCCACGCTCTTTCATCAATAACCAAGTCATACCCCAACCGGTTAAGGTCGCTAAAGTAAAGGCAGAGCCTGCAAACATGGTGTTGTGAGGGTTCAGATTAGGATTCAGCTGAGCGCTACACTCAAATTGGTAACCTGTGTATTGGTTTATCTTGATGCCCATCTTGTCACTGATCGGGATCTGGTGTTCCCAGCGTTGCTGAAGTTCGTTACACCATTCAGGCTTACGCAATACATCAGCCATTGGGTCAAGTTGCTTAACCATCTGTTGGTGACGCACAGGGCCGCGTTGGTCGTTAATCTCACCACGACGCTCAAAGTCATTCTTCTCGTAGAATGAGATCGCATCTTCACGCGCATTACACACCAAGCGCTTAGCACCTTCTTGACGAGCCAGTGACTCAAGCGCGACTAGAATCAACGAACCCATACCTTTACTACGGCGAGAGTTTTTCACCGCCATGTAACGGATCTGACCTTCTAGATCAGGGGTGATATACAGACGACCAATCGCCATCGGACGACCTCGACCATCAACAATCATGCGATGGTGACTCATTGGGTCATATTCATCGCGCTCTGAACCTACCGGCATTCGCCAAGGTTCACGGAGCATCTGCCAACGAAAATGGTAATACTTATTTAACTGATTTTCGGTGGTTGGGGTTATGAGTTTAAACATGCTTATTCCTTTAAGCCTAAACCTGCAGCCAGAATGTCACTGGGCCATCATTAACCAAAGACACTTCCATGTCGGCTGCGAATCGACCACGTTCCGTTGGCAACACTGATTCACATTGGTCTGAGAAATAGTTGTAAAGACGCTCAGCATCTTCAGGGTGAGCACCACGAGAAAAGCCCGCTCGCGTGCCTTTCTTGGTATCGGCTGGCAGAGTGAATTGAGACACCACTAATACCTTACCTTCGACCTGCTTCACATTGAGGTTCATTTTATCGTCCTCATCTCCAAAGACACGATAAGTGGTCACTCGTTCCATCAAACGTTTGGCTTTGGCTTCGTCATCACCTTTTTCTACGCCTAACAGAACCAATAAGCCTTGCTCAATCTCACCCACTACTTCGCCATCAACACGGACGGCAGCTTCACTTACTCTCTGGATCAGTGCTATCACTGTTGTTTCCTTGCTCTGTAATTTTGTCGTTATCCGTTGAGTGTACCATTTCTTGCGGGTCACTCCACTGTTCGTGCTCACCAAGAGCAGCGGTCACCTCGGCACCCACCAGCACGATCAACCAACACAAATACACCCAGACAAAAAGAATCGGAATCGCTGCTAATGCGCCATAAATCAACTGGTAAGAAGGGAATTGCGTAATGTAGGCTGCAAAGCCTTTCTTACTGAGTTCGAACAGCAGAGCCGCAACCAGAGAGCCCGCAGCTGCATGAGAAAAGTGTATCTTTTTGTTGGGAACCAGCAGGTACAAACCGAAGAACGCAAAGAATGAGAGAATCAAAGGAAGTTTGCGAATCACGGTATTAAAGGCGCCAGAGACAACTTCATTTTGTAGCAAGCTTAAGGATGTCACATAAGAGGTAGCAGCAATACTCGCACCCACCAATATAGGCCCAAGCGTTAACACCATCCAGTACATAGAGAAAGACAGCACCGCACGTCGCTTCTCATTAACACGCCAGATGTAGTTTAGGTTCTTATCGATATTGGAGATCAACATCAGAGCTGCAATGAATAAGAACACACTACCGACCGCCGTCATCTTACCGGTATTGGCAACGAACTCTAACAAAGCACCGTGTACTGCATCCCCTGACGCTGGAACAAAGTTGGTAATGACGAAGTTTTGAATCACGATACCGACATCAGCAAAGATGGAGAATGACGACAAGATAGAGAGCAGAACCGTCAACATCGGTACGATCGAGAGCAAGGTAATGTACGCCAAATAGCCCGCATTCACGTTGACTCTATCGTGCGTCATTCGCGCCAAAAGATAGCGAGAAAACTGAATACTGAGTGTGGCGACCTTTTTTATCTTCAACTTGTAACTCCCTTGTAACTCGTTCATAGTCCTAATTAATATTCCGTTGTATTAATCACAGTAAGTAAATGTTCAAAAATAGCGTAGGAAAAAGGCTTGAGAACAAGGAAGAGTTTTTCGATAAGTAGTCATTCTACAATCAAAAATTCTAACGCCGTTATCGAGCATTTTAACAAGCTAGGTTGAGCAGTTATTTACTACGATTGATATTATTTAACTATAGGAAACTAGGATGCCTTATTTAATAGTTATAGTCCTCTCTATTTTTACTCTTACTGGATGCCAGTCAGCTTATTACTCCGCTATGGAGCAAGTGGGCTACCACAAACGCGACATTATGGTCGACAGAGTGGAAGATGCAAAAGAGTCGCAGCAGGATGCTCAGGAAGAGTTTACCAGCGCACTTGAAGCCTTGAGTAGCCTGACTAACTTCAGTGGTGGCGACCTTGAAGACATGTACAACAAGATCAATGATAAATACCAAGACAGTGAGAAAGCCGCACAAAATGTCAGTGACCGCATTGCTGCGATTGAAGATGTGTCCGATGCGCTATTTGAAGAGTGGCAGGGAGAGTTAGATCTCTACACCAGTGATTCGTTGCGTCGATCAAGTGAGAAAAAGCTGCGTGAAACCAAATCGTCTTACCAAACCATGCTGTCAGCGATGAAAAGAGCTGAGAAGAAAATGGATCCGGTACTCAACACTCTTCGCGACAACACGCTTTATCTTAAACACAACCTCAATGCGAGTGCCGTTGGTTCATTGCAGGGCGAGTTTATGAGCTTAGAAAAAGACATCGCCTACGCGATAGAACAAATGAATGCGGCGATAGCAGAATCGGATAAGTTCTTAGCTCAACTGAACCAGAAGTAGCGCTACAGAGATACAACACCATGCAGCCTATCATTATTACTGGCGGTCCCGGAGCCGGAAAAACAACTCTGATTAACGCCTTGGGTGATATGGGTTACCCAACCTTCGCAGAGTCCTCTCGCCAGCTGATAGAAGACCAAAGTCAGATTGAAAATGGAATCTTACCTTGGTTAGATCTTCCGGGGTTTGCTCACTTGTGCTTAACAGTGATGAGTGAGCAAAAAGAGCAAGCGAGGCAGCAACAGGTAGCGTTTCTTGACCGTGCGATTCCAGATATCTGTGGTTACTTAGCTCAGGCGAACCTTGAGGTTGATGATAACTACCGAGAAGCGAGTCAAGGCTATCACTCCCAAGTCCTATTCTGCCGCCCTGAAGCTTCTATCTATGTTCAAGATGAAGTGCGCCCTTATCCGTTTGAAGAAGCACTAGAGATTCACCACGCGTTAGTCAGAGTCTACCAAGAGCTTAGCTATGAGGTGGTTGAAGTGCCATTTATGCCAGTCGAAGAGCGAGTTCAATTCATTGAAAGTCACCTATGAATCAAAAGCTAACTACCCAACTCGGTCGTTCCTCCCCCTTAAGGATGACGAATACTTGAATGCTCTTCGAATCACGCATCTCGTTTACCCGTATCTACTCCAACACCACATAAAACAAAAGCCCCGAGCAGCTAGGCTACTCGGGGCTTTCTTATCTACTTAGCTAGAAGCTAGTCAGCTGGCAATTAAGCCTTAGCTGGACGTGCTGCACGCTTACGTTCGTTTTCAGTAAGAAGTTTCTTACGGATACGTACGTTAAGTGGCGTTACTTCTACTAGTTCATCTTCATCGATAAACTCAAGAGCTTGCTCTAGAGTGTGCTTGATCGGTGGAGAAAGAACTTGTGCTTCATCAGTACCAGATGCACGAACGTTCGTTAGTTGCTTACCTTTTAGACAGTTTACTGTCAGGTCGTTTGAACGGTTGTGAATACCGATTACTTGACCTTCATAAACTTCATCAGCGTGCTCTGTGAATAGACGACCACGAGCCTGAAGGAAGAATAGAGCGTAAGTAAGAGCTTTACCCGTTGCGTTCGAGATTAGAACACCGTTGTTACGCTGACCAATGATACCGCCTTTGTAAGGACCGTAGTGATCGAACGAGTGGTAAATAAGACCAGAACCAGATGTCATTGTAAGGAATTCAGTTTGGAAACCGATAAGACCACGAGAAGGCATCATGAAGTCCATGCGAACACGGCCTTTACCATCTGGTGCCATATCTGTTAGCTCACCCTTACGTAGACCGATGCTTTCCATGATCGCACCTTGGTGCTCTTCAACTACATCGATAGTAACCGTTTCGAACGGTTCCATTTTCTGACCATCTTCTTCTTTGATGATTACTTCTGGACGAGATACTGCTAGCTCGAAACCTTCACGACGCATGTTTTCGATCAGGATAGAAAGGTGAAGCTCACCACGGCCTGATACGCGGAAACGGTCTGGACTTTCAGTTTCTTCAACACGTAGTGCAACGTTATGAACCAATTCTTTTTCAAGACGCTCAAGGATGTTACGTGAAGTTACAAACTTACCTTCTTTACCCGCGAACGGAGAAGTGTTTACTTGGAAAGTCATTGTTACTGTTGGTTCATCAACAGACAGTGGTTCCATTGCTTCAACATTGTTTACGTCACAGATAGTGTCTGAAATTTTCAGCTCACCAAGACCAGTGATTGCAATGATGTCGCCAGCGTTAGCTTGTTCTACTTCGTGACGCTCAAGACCTAGGTAACCAAGTACAGTACCTACTTTACCGTTACGTTTCTTGCCTTCAGCATTCACGATAGTTACTTGTTGGTTTGGCTTAACCGAACCACGAGTAACACGAGCAACACCGATAACACCTACGTAAGAGCTGTAATCAAGTTGCGAAATTTGCATTTGTAGTGGACCGTCAAGGTCAACTGCAGGCGCTTCTACTGTATCAACAACAGCTTGGAATAGTGGTTCCATGTCTGTGCCAACTGCGCCTTCTTCCATTGTTGCCCAACCGTTTAGAGCTGAAGCGTAAACAACAGTAAAGTCTAGTTGCTCATCAGTAGCACCTAGGTTGTCGAAAAGGTCGAATACTTGATCCATAACCCAATCAGGACGAGCACCAGGACGGTCAATCTTGTTGATAACAACGATTGGCTTAAGGCCGTGTGCGAATGCTTTTTGCGTTACGAAACGAGTTTGAGGCATTGGGCCGTCAACTGCATCTACGATCAGAAGAACTGAATCAACCATAGACATGATACGCTCAACTTCACCGCCGAAGTCCGCGTGTCCCGGAGTATCTACGATGTTGATGCGGTAATCATTCCAGTTGATTGCTGTGTTCTTAGCAAGGATTGTAATGCCACGCTCTTTTTCGATGTCATTCGAATCCATGACACGCTCTTCAGCTTCACCACGAGACTCAAGAGTGCCTGACTGTTGTAGCAGTTTATCAACCAAAGTCGTTTTACCGTGGTCAACGTGCGCGATGATCGCGATATTTCTTAACTTATCAATCTGTGGAGTAGACATGGATTCTCGATTCACTCATAAAAGGTAGCCGTCAATTATCTCAATTGTTTGGATAATAACCGCTAGCTTGATTTAAAAAACGGTCAATAATATACCAGATTTTAGAAAAAAACCCAGAAATATGTGATCTGAACCAAGGCTTTTTTCTCTATTAGCGATTCATATTCGCTTAACATCGATTCAATACAGTATAGAACAGCTAAATTCGTACGATTTTTAAAATCATTGCGCGCTAACTTCGAGCCAAATCTACCCCGAAAAAGAAAAGTGGATTGACAACGTACTCAATTCGTTGCTGAATGGTATTCGTTTGTGATTCATCATATTGGTGCACATCAAGCGCATTGCACCAACACAGTGCAGGCGGAGATCATTTTGGTGCAAAACTCAAAGACAAACGCAAACAAAAACCACTAAGCAATTGAAATTAATGGAATAATTTTTTTGGCACGCTTTTGGCAATAGATAAATCAGCATCGATTAATGCACATACAGACATTAATCAATGCTGGTTTCAACCGAATCGAGCTAATACCGAATTAATAACACTGGAGGTTATCCAAGATGTCAGTAGAAAATGTACTATCCCTGATCCAAGAGAACGAAGTTAAATTTATCGACTTACGTTTTACTGATACAAAAGGTAAAGAGCAGCATATCTCTATTCCTTCTCACCAAGTTGACGCTGACTTCTTTGAAGAAGGTAAAATGTTCGACGGCTCTTCAGTAGCAGGTTGGAAAGGCATTAACGAATCTGACATGGTAATGATGCCTGACGCATCATCTGCCGTTCTTGACCCATTCACAGAAGACGCAACGCTAAACATCCGTTGTGACATTCTTGAGCCTGCAACAATGCAAGGCTACGACCGTGACCCTCGCTCAATCGCTAAACGTTCTGAAGAATACCTACGCTCTACTGGTATCGCAGATACAGTTCTAGTAGGTCCTGAGCCAGAATTCTTCCTATTTGATGATGTTAAATTCTCAAATGACATGTCTGGTTCTTTCTTCAAGATTGATGACGTAGAAGCAGCTTGGAACACAGGTTCTGACATCGAAGGCGGTAACAAAGGTCACCGTCCTGGCGTTAAAGGCGGTTACTTCCCAGTAGCTCCTGTAGATTCTTCTCAAGACATCCGTTCTGCAATGTGTCTAGTAATGGAAGAGATGGGTCTAGTTGTTGAAGCTCACCACCATGAAGTAGCAACTGCAGGTCAAAACGAAATCGCAACTCGCTTCAACACGCTAACAACAAAAGCTGATGAGACTCAAATCTACAAGTACGTTGTACACAACGTTGCTCACGCATTTGGTAAAACAGCGACATTCATGCCTAAGCCACTAGTTGGTGATAACGGTTCTGGTATGCACGTTCACCAATCTCTAGCAAAAGACGGCGTTAACCTGTTTGCTGGTGATAAGTACGGCGGCCTATCTGAAATGGCGCTTTACTACATCGGTGGCGTAATCAAACACGCTCGTGCAATCAACGCATTTGCTAACCCATCAACAAACTCGTACAAGCGTCTTGTACCTGGTTTTGAAGCTCCGGTAATGCTTGCTTACTCAGCACGTAACCGTTCTGCTTCTATCCGTATCCCAGTAGTACCAAGCCCGAAAGCACGTCGTATCGAGCTACGTTTTGGTGACCCAGCAGCTAACCCATACCTATGCTACTCAGCAATGCTGATGGCTGGCCTTGACGGTATCAAGAACAAGATCCACCCAGGCGAAGCTATGGATAAAGATCTGTACGACCTTCCTGCAGAAGAAGCGGCTGAAATCCCAACAGTTGCAGAATCTCTAGAAGTAGCGCTTAAAGCTCTAGACGCCGATCGTGAGTTCCTAACAGCTGGCGGCGTATTCTCTGACGACTTCATTGATTCTTACATCACACTGAAATCTGACGATGTACAACGCGTGAACATGGCGACACACCCACTTGAGTTTGAACTGTACTACTCAGTTTAATTTTTAGTCGGTCTTCTTACTGCAATAAGTAAGAAACTCTAGAAAAATATTAGGCTCGCCTCGCAGGTGGGCCTTTTTTCTATTCTCCCTACCTCTCCTTCCTCGTACCATATCTTAAACAAAAGCCCTCAGAGGCTGTTGCTATAAATACAATAAAATCAATAACAAAACCAACGCCAAACGTGAAAACACCTAACGGTGGAAAGAGGCTAACGATATGAAAAACATACTGTTCCTAATCGGGTTAACAGTCGCATTCTCGTGCTCTGCTCAAACGGTATATACCTGGGTAGATGAAGATGGCGTACTCCACTTTAGTGATACCCCAACCGATCAAGGTGCTAAATCTCTTCGCCTGCCTGATGTACAAGCGTCAGCGCCAGCCCCTAAATTTGAGGCCTCAACGCCTGTTGACGCTGCAGCATCAACTACAACTAAAACGCCAGCTCAAGTTAAAGCAAAAACCACGGAACGCGAGGCACCAGCTCAGCTAACACTTACCATGCTGACTCCCATTCATGATCAAACCATCCGTAACAACCGTGGCTTAATCCCCATTCAAATCGAACTCAACCGCAAGCTAGGCATTGGTGAGCAGTTGCAATTAATGCTCGATGGCCGCCGTTATGGTGCTCCACAAACCCAGCCAACTTGGGAATTGAAAGGCATCGATCGAGGCACTCACACCATTGCAATTCAAGCACATAGAAGCGGCAAGCTTATTGCATCTACTAGTCCAGTCACCGTGTATTTACATCGAGCGACGCTCAAGTAGGCCAATGTGTTAAAAGAGACTGAATTACCTCTACTTTTCACCCAATCGAAGCAGCTTTCAGCGACTCTAATGAATTATCTTTAGCTTCTGGTTGATATGCGCCATACTTGAACTTAGCTACGCACCAATTTGGTGCAGTGAGAAAAACACCAGTTCAAGGACGAAATAGTGAATCGATCAGCCCAAAGCGACAGCATAGATACACATCATCTTTCCAACGCCATTCTCGACAATATGGTGACCGCGACCTTGATGCTCGATGAGCAATTGTTCGTACGATACGCCAACCCTGCGGCTGAACAACTCTTCTCTCAAAGCGCGAGACGCATCGTCGATCACCCACTAAGCCAGTTAATTCAACATGCTTCCCTCGACTTAGCACTTCTAACTCAGCCTCTACAAAGTGGCCAAAGCATCACAGACAGCGACGTTACCTTTGTTGTCGACAACCGCCCACTGATGTTAGAAGTCACCGTAAGCCCTATCTCATGGCAGCGTGAAACCTTGCTACTAGTGGAGATGCGTAAGATAGACCAGCAAAGACGCCTCAGCCAAGAGCTAAACCAACACGCACAGCAACAAGCGGCGAAGCTACTGGTACGCGGGTTGGCTCATGAAATCAAAAACCCATTGGGCGGTTTAAGAGGAGCGGCGCAACTACTTGGAAAAATGTTGCCCGATCAGTCCCTCAATGAATACACACAGATCATTATTGAACAAGCCGATCGCTTGAGAGCCTTGGTCGACCGCCTTCTTGGTCCACAAAAACCAGGCAAAAAAACCGAAGAGAACCTTCATCAAATTTTAGAAAAAGTTCGACAGTTAGTAGAGCTTGAAGCGGGCTCAACACTCGCCATAGAAAGAGATTACGACCCTAGCCTGCCGGCGATAATGATGGATTCCGCTCAAGTTGAACAAGCCATGCTCAATATCGTGAGTAACGCTGCACAGATTTTGAAGGCGCAAGAGTCCGGTAAAATCACCATCCGCACCAGAACGGTGCATCAAGCCAATATTCATGGCAAGCGACACAAGCTCGCAGCTCGCATTGAGATCAGCGATAACGGTCCGGGCATCCCGGATGAGTTAAAAGATACCCTCTTTTACCCAATGGTGAGTGGGCGCGAGGGTGGCACTGGCTTAGGGCTATCGATATCTCAAAACCTGATCGATCAGCACAACGGAAAAATAGACGTTGAAAGCTGGCCAGGTAACACCACATTCACGATTTATTTGCCGATATAAGCGAAGCCTTGATTCCCATAGGAAACAACGTTTCATCGGCAACAACGAATACCGAACAATAAAAACAACAATGATTATCACAATAGATTTGGCTGCAAAGGAATTGAATTATGAGTAAGGGATACGTTTGGGTCGTCGATGACGACAGTTCTATACGCTGGGTCGTAGAAAAGACGCTGTCATCTGCGGATATAAAGTGCGAAACATTTGCTGACGCAGAGAGCGTGCTGCTGGCGCTTGAACGCGAAACACCGGACGTATTGGTGTCTGACATTCGCATGCCTGGCATTGACGGAATTGAGCTGTTACATCAGGTTCATCAACGCTCTCCCGACCTACCCGTGATCATTATGACCGCGCACTCAGACCTTGATGCGGCGGTGAATGCTTATCAAAAAGGCGCTTTTGAGTATCTGCCTAAGCCGTTTGATATTGATGAGACACTTACTTTAGTAGAGCGAGCCATCGCACACAGCCAAGAACAGAAGCGTGAACAAGCCAGCGAAGTTGCCGAAGAGACCAACGCACCCGAAATTATCGGTGAAGCACCCGCGATGCAGGAAGTTTTCCGCGCTATTGGTCGTTTATCTCGTTCGTCCATTTCTGTTCTGATTAACGGTGAATCAGGTACGGGTAAAGAGTTAGTCGCGCACGCTTTGCACCGCCATAGCCCTAGAGCAAAGAAACCATTTATCGCTTTGAACATGGCTGCAATCCCTAAAGACTTGATCGAATCCGAACTGTTTGGCCACGAGAAAGGCGCCTTTACCGGAGCCAACAGTGTTCGCCAAGGACGCTTTGAACAAGCCAACGGTGGCACGCTGTTTTTGGATGAGATCGGTGATATGCCACTCGATATTCAAACCCGTTTGCTACGCGTCTTGTCGGATGGCCAATTTTATAGAGTGGGCGGTCACTCCGCGGTGAAGGTTGATGTACGTATCGTCGCGGCAACCCACCAAGATTTAGAACGACTAGTGCATGAAGGGGGTTTCCGTGAAGACCTTTTCCATCGACTGAATGTGATTAGAATCCATATTCCTGCGCTGCGTGAACGTAAGCAAGATATTGAGAAACTGACTCATCACTTCTTAGCCTCTGCCGCCGAAGAACTCGGTGTCGAAGTAAAAACACTCCACCCAGAGACGATCCTAAAGCTCAATCAGCTGAATTGGCCAGGTAACGTGCGTCAGTTGGAAAATATTTGTCGTTGGCTCACTGTAATGGCCAGCGGTAGTGAAATATTACCTTCAGATCTGCCTCCTGAGTTATTGGAAGAGAAAGTGGTGACCACTTCAGGCACCGGAGATAACTGGCAGCAGCTGCTGGCTAATTGGGCAAAGTGTGCGCTTGATTCAGGAGAAAAGGAGCTGCTGACTTATGCTCTGCCAGAGTTTGAACGTATACTGCTAGAGGCTGCGCTCAACCATACCAATGGTCATAAACAGGATGCAGCCAAGGTTTTAGGCTGGGGAAGAAACACCCTAACCCGTAAGCTCAAAGAACTGTACTGACCTGATATGACTTTCGATGCAGCTACTTTTTAACCAAAAAAGGGTCGCTTGGTTTGAATAGTGTCGGTACAATTAAGGTATGCCATTCACTAAAGTTGTAGCTAAAGATGTCTTTGAAAACACAAATTACATTGAGAACCGCGGTGGTTCTCCCATTCGTGATGATTTTTCTGTTCACTATGGGCGTAATGGTTTTCACTCAAAAACAAAGCTACAAAGAGATGGTGAGTGATATTAGTGCACGTCAACTAACATCACTCACTGACAATGTTCATAAAAGCCTGTCCGATTTTTTAGAAAAACCGTTTCACGCCAACCTCTCACTCAGCCACAACATTGGCTACCACCACCTCTACCAAGCTGGAAATCTCAGCAAAGTTCAAGATTACATTCTTTATAAGTTTTCCGATCACTTCACCGTAGTACCACAACTTGATGTGATTGGTTTTGGTTCTGAAGACGGGAATTATGTGGGTTTTCGTAAAGAAGCAAACGATGGCTATACCCTGATGGTGCAGGATGACCGCACCCAAGATCAGCTGGTTATCTACCGTGGCAGCAAGATAAGTGAAGACATTCGCTCCGTCATCTCAGGGTATGACCCGCGAGTGCGCCCTTGGTATACGCCAGTTGTTAATCAGAAAAAAGCCGTGTGGTCGCCCATTTACGCCAATGCCGATGAACGCCAAGAGATCACCCTGTCAGCAATTGCGCCTATTTATGATAACGACGAATTTAAAGCGGTCATTGTCAGCGATATTAAGATCAATACCTTCAACGCATTCTTGAGAGATTTAAAAAATAATACCGATGCCTCTGTCTACATCATCGATCAGCAACAACGTTTAGTTGCTCACTCAGAAGGCGGCAGCGTCGTGTCTTGGGGAACAGGTAAAACCCACAAGGGCCAACGTCTCCTCGCAACAGAAAGTTCTAATCCAGTCATACAAAAGAGTGCCAGTTACGTTGACCAGTTTCACTTGGTTAAAAACATGGCCGTTCAACGTTTCAGTTTTAATCTCGATGACCAACGATACTTCAACCAGCTCACACCTTTTGAAGATGGGCATGGCATCACTTGGTTTATTGGCATGTCGATCCCTGAGTCTAACCTGCTCGGTGAACTACCAGAAAATCAAAGAAACAGTTGGCTACTTGGGCTCGCGCTCAGCTGTATTGGCATCATCGCTGGGCTGATTGCCTTTAATCGCGTAATTCGACCGATAACCTCAACCGCCGACGCTGCAAAACGCCTAGCCAATGGCGATTGGAATAACAGCATGCCGAAACCGGGTAATATCTACGAAACCAGCATGCTAGTAGCAGCCTTCAATGAGATGGCCAACAACTTAAAGGCCTCTTTCGAGCAATTACAATCTCAGCTTACCTATGACTCACTAACCAAATTGTATAGCCGAGAAGGCTTTATTGATGCTGCAAAGAAAAGCACCGAAACAGAGGAAGGAACGCTTTATTTGGTTGGTATCGATCGCTTCCGGGATATCAATGATAGCCTTGGCCATTACAATGGTGACCAACTGCTGATCATCGCAGCCGCTCGACTGCGCGGCATTCTGCCAACGGAGTACTTGTTGGCCCGTACTGGTGGCGATGAGTTCGCGATCCACGCACCCAATGTAACTCAAGACGACGACGTTCAGCTGCTTGCTAACCGACTACTCCAAACCTTTGCTTCGCCATTTTCCATGGAATCAGAAAACGTGGTGATCAAGGTATCGATTGGTGTCGTTCACGTATCAAATGACCAAGACGTTACCTTATGGCTTCGCAACAGCAGCATTGCACTGAGCAATGCCAAGCAAGATAAAGCGCGTGTCAGCATCTACAGTCCAGAAATGGGTAAAGCCTCTAGACACCGAACCAAGATGCTAGCCCGCCTCAACAAAGCGATCGAACTGCAACAATTCGAACCCTTTTACCAACCTATTATCGACCTAGAGTCAGGCTCAACAATCGGCGCTGAAGCCCTAGCCCGCTGGATCACTGATGAGGGCATTATCTCACCGTTGGAATTCATTCCACTCGCGGAAGAAACAGGGCTCATCTACGAAATTGGTCAGCAAATTCTGCATAAGTCTTGTCGAGATACTGCAATCGCGATCGAATCAGGGAAATGGAGTGAAGACTTCTCTATTCACGTTAACTTGTCTGTCGACCAACTGAGTGAAAGCGGGTTCATTGACTTGGTTAAAAACACGCTGCGTGATACCAAGTTACCCGCCCAAAACCTGACATTAGAGATCACGGAGTCACGAATCGTCGACAATGACCCAACCATCATAGATAACATGCTGACACTCAAAGCGCTGGGGATTTCGATTGCGATTGACGACTTTGGCACTGGTTATTCATCGCTTGCCTACTTGCAGAAGCTGCCATTTGATTGTCTTAAAATTGATCGAAGCTTCGTCTGTAAGCTCGAACAAGAAAGCTTAGACAGCTCAATCGTTGCGGCTATCGTCAACATAACCAAAGGTTTTAAGGTGAACTTAGTTGCGGAAGGTGTGGAAACTCAACAGCAGGCTGATTTGCTCAAACAACTGCAATGCCCACTGGCACAAGGCTTCTTATACAGTCGTCCTGTTCCGTTTGATCAGTGGCCAACCGATCTCATCAATGTTCAAAAGAATGCCAACGCTCAACAAAATACCAAAAGTAAACAAAGCATCAAAGAGAGCGCTACCTAGCCAGGTTGTAGACAGTCTTAGGGCAGCAATACACAGATACAAAAATGCCAGCATGATGCTGGCATTTTTTATGTTTCTATTCTCAATCGAGCGATTATATAACGCGAGAGAACTGCTGTTGGCGAGCTTTCGCACGTAGGTATTTATCGAAACACATACAGATATTACGAATCAATAGACGACCACGTAGAGTCACACGGATTTCTTTGTCGTCGACTTCAACCAACTCATCGTTGATGAAGGTTTGCAGCAGCCCTAAATCTTCTTTGAAGTAACGATTAAAGTTAACCGAGAACTCAGATTCAATCATCGTTTTATCAAGCTTGAAGTTACAAATCAGCTGTTTGATCACTTCACGACGTAGAAGGTCGTCACTGTCTAGAGCAACGCCTTTCCAAAGTGCATGACGCAGGTCGTTAACTTGTGCGTAGTACTTCTTCAACTCTTTCTGGTTTTGTGCGTAAGCATCACCGACCATTGAGATAGCTGAAACACCAAAGCCCACTAAGTCAGCTTCACCTTGGGTCGTGTAGCCTTGGAAGTTACGATGCAGAATACCTTCACGCTGTGCAACTGCTAGCTCGTCTTCTGGTAAAGCAAAGTGATCCATACCAATGAACTGGTAGCCTGCGCCCGTTAAAGTCTCAATGGTATCTTGTAGGATAGCCATCTTCTCTTTCGGCTCAGGCAGGTCTTCATCTTTAATCTTACGCTGCGCAGCAAACAGTTGCGGCATGTGTGCGTAGTTAAATACCGATAAACGACCCGGTTTCATCTCTAGCACTTGCTTCAATGTTTCAGCAAATAACGCTTGAGTCTGCTTTGGTAGGCCGTAGATCAAGTCTAGGTTGGTTGAACGGAAGCCTAGTTCTTTGGCACGCTGAACCATCGCGATGATGAACTCTTCATCTTGCTCACGGTTAACCAGCTTTTGTACTTCTTTGTTGAAGTCTTGAACACCAATGCTCAGGCGGTTAAAGCCTTCGCTACGCAGGTGATCAAGCACATCTAATTCGATTTCACGTGGGTCAACTTCGATACTGATTTCAGCATCAGCCGTAAAGTTAAACTCATCACGTAGGATCAGCATCAAACGGGTAATTTGAGCTTTAGTTAAGAATGTTGGCGTACCACCACCGAAGTGAAGTTGAGTCACTTCGCGGCCATTCAGTAAAGAAGCACGCTGACGAATCTCATGTTCGATCACATCCAAGTACTCATCGGCTTTATGCGAGTGACGAGTAATGACCTTGTTACAACCACAGTAGTAACAAAGCTTGTGACAGAATGGGATATGTACGTAAAGAGAGAGAGGACGCTCTGGGTACTGAGTACACGCCATGTCGTAATCAGCGACGGTAAACGCTTCATGAAACTCCAACGCAGTTGGGTATGAAGTGTAACGAGGTCCCGAATAGTTATACTTGTTTAAGATTTCTTGATCCCAAACGATTTGCTGATTCGTTGTTACTGGCTTGCTCGACATAGCGGTAATTCCAATTTAGATCCGCGAGAACCTAAGGTCTCTCAAATCATTTTACATACATTAAAATATAGACGGGTTATTTTGCCACACGACTTGTAAGGACGTTTCAAGACAAAATCTTTTTTTCAGATAAAAACTCAGAACTGCTAGCTTGATCACTAACAATGCACCGAAATAAAAAGGTGCAAAAGGTAAGAAGGCTCATTTAACACTATCTATAAAGATAAGGTGCATTAAGAACAGCGCGTCTTAAGAACACCCTGTATTAAACAAGCCTCTATATTAAAAGTCTCAGTGACTAGATCATCTGAATATTGATTTGATTGTTGAGAGGCTTAACCTTCTCCTGCAACCTTTTCAAATCTTCGATAACCGCATCATTCAAGCGAGTCTCTGCCTTGTGGCGTGTGAGATTCTGCTGCATACGTTCTTTCTTGGTCAGTTCCTGCCTTCCGTCTCCGCGCGCCATATCTTTAACGATATGGTACAGCTCAGAAAGAGCAGGATATTCAGAATCAAAATCGACACGCTCATCACCTTGAACATTATCCATAATGATACACACTCGGATACTGATCTCAGGCAAATCACACTGGCCTTGAATACCCGCTAAACACAAGGTATTTACGTTGTCGTAAATCGTTGCGTTACGTTTTTCAATGGCAAGTGCTTGATGCTGCTTTTGCAACTCCGTCTGCTTCTTCACTTGAAGTAGAAGGTAACCTGCATAAGAGCCCAAGCCGAGAATGATAATTCCACCAGCAATTGCTAATAAGGTTACATTCATTTCGTCTTAACCTTTAAAGCTGTCTAAATCGATATCTTCGAATTGAGACAACAAGTCTTCGTCAGAGCTTGCTTTCTTCTTCTTAGCGACAACAGGTGCTTCTTCGAAGATCTCTTCTTCATCGTCTTCTGGCTCTAGCAGACCTAGACGGCCCATTAGGTGTTCAATACGATCAAGTTTCTCATCAACGAACTTCTGTAGACCAGCACCTAGGTTTTCACCATTTTCGATACGATCTAACAATGTGTTCAATTGAGCATCATTCTCAAGCATCTCTAACTCTTGTTCGTTAGATAGCTTACGCTCTTGTTTCGTCGGCTTCTTAGCAGGCTCAACAATCAGCGGAATTTTTTTCTTGCTGCCTAAGCGAGGGTCACGATCTTGTGCAGCTTTACGCTGTCTCGCTTCGCTACCATCTGAGTGACGGCTGCCAGATTTAAGACCTTTGCGCTTTTTAACACGCTTGCGTTCACGACCTTCAACATCAGATTCACTACGGTTTCTTGTTACCATAGGTTCAGGAGCGCCAAGTGCTCCCGGCTTTCTTGATTTCTTACTACGACCCATTACTGCACTTTCCTCAGTAAAATTACATCACTTCCAAAAAATTCTAGTTCGAGCTTATCCCGCTCGGCCAAAAACTGGAATGTTTGACGACTAAAGAAGACGACATGTGTCGGGTCATTCTTATAGTGCCAACCAGCAAACGCATCTACGTCTATTACTAGCTTAGTCATGAGACCAATCCAGCCCTTGGGTTTAACTAAATTCAACCATTGCTGCCACACTTTGTCTGGGTGATAAAGGTGCTCTATCACCTCGGTAGCAGTCATAAAGTCATACGTTTTCTCCAACACAGAAGTCTCTGGATGGTAATAAATATCGTACAACTCCATGGTGTGTCCGGCTTCTTCTAACATAATAGATAGCGTAGGGCCTGGGCCACAACCAAAATCCAACCCTTGTGAGTTAGATGAAATTTTGTCTGTTAAGGGATCCGCGATGCGAGATAAAAAGCGGCGGTAGCCCGCATCACTAGGATCGTTCTCATGGAGATCATAGTGTGCTTTTTCTTCTTTTGCTTCTAACCTTTGTTCAGGTTTAACAAATACCAGTTCACATTGCTGACATTGTAGATACACTCTACGTTTGTCTTCAAAATAGTGATTCACGCCTTGGTGATGGCATAAGGGACAAGTATACATAGCACATCCTTAAACAGGGATGCGAAACATACCAGAAACTGAGTTTATAGTGGAGGGGTATTGGGTGTTTTTTCATCAAATCAATAAAAAAAGCGATAGGAAAACCTATCGCTCTCTAAATCTGCCTATATCGGCCAAAATTTGTATACTCAACTTGGTACACAAATCTCCATTTGTTATTGGTGCTTTCCATGCCAAATTTATTTGTTGTTCATCGTCCTGATGAGTTTTGGCTATCCTTTTCTAACACCTTGTTGCTGGGCTGTCCTAGCCTGATCCGTTTCTGTCTATACCGTTAGACTAGATGACCATCCATATCTAAGTCAGCTCCTAGCTGATGGCGGTTACTTTACCGTGTTACAAAAAGACTACAAGAGTGCGACTTCACACTTTCGTACACAAATCGATCACACATTGATAAATTAGACATGAGATAAAAAAGCATAAATAAAATCAATACAAAAGAAAACGCCCCAACCATTGCTGATTAGGGCGTCTCTTCAATTTTGCTCGAACGTACATTTCTTTGTTCTGGCTAAGAACAAGAAACCGACATATTAGTGTAAACCACCAACGTACTTCGATAAGGTATCAATATCTGCGTCTGTTAACTTTTTAGCTACATCACGCATCATCGCATTCATGTCGTTATTACGGCTACCATCGCGGAATTTCTCAAGTTGAGCCTTGATGTAATCTGCGTGTTGGCCTGAAATCTTAGGGAAACCAGAAAGCTCGGTACCGTTACCACGTGGACCGTGACAAGCAATACACGCCGTTACGCCACGTTCTGCGTTACCAGCGGTGTAAAGAACCTTACCTTCATCTACAACATTTTCAGGTGTAGAGTTGTTCGAGATAGGTAGAGATGCGTAGTATGCCGCTAGGTCAGCCATATCTTCTTCAGATAAAGGCATCGCCATTGCACCCATTACAGGTTCATAACGACCTTGCTTACCACCACTCGTCATACCTAGCTTAAGCTCTTTAAGTTGCTTCTCTAGATACTTCTCATGTTGACCAGCCAGTTTAGGGTACTGCGTGATCAGACTGTTGCCGTCAGCACCGTGGCAGGCAACACATGTTTGTGATTTGGCTTTACCAGCTTCAATACTACCTTGAGCCCATACTGAGCAGCTGGCTAAAAGACTCAAAATTAGCGCTAATTTCTTCATGACATTCCATTATAATTATCAAGCTTCCAGTACCACTCTATGTTGCCACTCATGGTACAATAGGCGACCTTATGCCGAGCACGGTTATTTTACACAAATTCACAAAAAAGTAATCAATCGACTACACAAAGTCGAGATGGAGTTAACAGTGAGCGTAAAAATTCATTATCAAAACACGCATTTCATTACCAGTGCACCTGATATTCGTCACTTACCAGAAGACGAAGGGATCGAAATTGCGTTTGCAGGACGCTCCAATGCTGGTAAATCTAGCGCACTAAACCGCGTTACAAACCAAAAAAGCTTGGCGAAAACCAGTAAAACCCCAGGTCGAACTCAGCTAATTAACCTATTTAAGGTTACCGACGGCTGTCATATTGTCGATTTGCCTGGATATGGCTTCGCTCAAGTACCGCTTGAGATGAAGAAAAAATGGCAAAAGTCGCTAGGTGAATACCTACAACGACGCGAAAGCCTAAAAGGTTTAGTGGTATTGATGGATATCCGTCACCCAATGAAGGACCTTGACCAACAAATGATCTACTGGGCTATCGATAGCCGCATCCCAGTGCAGGTTTTGTTAACAAAAGCAGACAAACTGAAAAGTGGCGCGCGTAAAGCACAGCTACTGAAAATCCGTAACGATGCGAAATCTTTCGGTGGTGATGTTGCGGTTGATGTCTTCTCTTCAATGAAGGGCATCGGCGTTGACCAACTGCGTGCCAAGATGGATGAGTGGTTTGCTCCGGTATTTGCCGATCAAATCATTGATGAGTTAACTGACGAAGAGCAAAACGACTCAGAGTAGTTCCTCTATATAGAGCTTTATCTATAATTAGAGGCTAAAGCACTGACAACCCGTGATTTAGCCTTATCAATACCCTACCTTTTATAGGTGGGGTATTTTTTTACCCACAAATGAGTAAGTTAAACCTAGATCTTGAGAGTTAAAGACAATATTAATCCGTTAGAAGAGAGAGAAGTGAACCATACTAAAAAACAACCTTTGACAAACAGAACAGTGAGAAAGGAATACTCATGTGGAAAAAAACCTTGGCGACCATCGCACTTATATTGATCTCATTTTCCGGTGTAGCATCTGAAGCGGAACAGCCCAAGACCGAGGCAGCTCTAGTCAATGTTGATATGACCTTAGATCTCGATGGCATGGAGAAATACGCTCAAGAGGCAAGTGAATCTCTCGAGGTGATATCACAATCGTTGCAAGCCATCGTCAACAACCCCAACCTCAGCGATGACCAGCAGCAAGCCTTGAATCAAACCGTTGAGAGCATTAATAAGCTCGCCAGTTCAACCAAAACATCCCTCAACCAACTGCCGCAAGCCTTAGACAATTCTCGACTCGCCTTTAAGAAAACCAGTCAACTACTGCTAGATGATATCCAAACTAAAATCATTATTGCGTTGGCGGCGGTGATCGCGGTCATTATTATCGCATTAACGGCTATCTACCTACTTATCCTCAAACCCATGCAGCAAACCTTGGTGAAAGCGACCCATAACATCTCTTCCATGGCGCACTCAATACAGATCACGGCCGAAGCACTTAAATTCAGTACCGAAAAACAACAAGAAATCATGGATTACATTGAGCATTCACCCACTCAATACACTGACAAATAAGACGTAAGTGGTCAATGCATTATGAGTCACTTGTAAAATAAAAGTTATTTTCAAGAATAAAACAATTCACTTAGAGACGGATTTAAATTACCAATTGCTGATCAAACTCCAGATTGAAGACAAATCAAGTGATAAAGAGAAGGTTTCGAGAAGAATAGGAAAGATACTAAAAAGAAGCCAATTAACGAGGAAATTATAGGTTGGAAATATTTTTCTTTCGCACAAGAAAAAACGCCCCAGCCAAATGCTGGCTGGGGCGGCTGAATCAGCCTAATCCAATAACGTGAAACAAAAGGTCTGAAAGATAGAACATCTTACCTCTGTACCCTACGAGATTTAATGTACAACAATTGCTCAGAAATGAAAACAATTTTTGTAGTTTTTTTTCATGAATGTTTTATTAAAACACCTAAGCTCTTTCTACGACTCGACTTTATTTGAGACAAAAAAAAGCCAGTGTTTGTGCACTGGCTCATACTAATTCACTCAATAAGGTCGAAAACTGATTAGTGGGCTTGATCCCAGTTGTCACCGTGGCCTGCTTCCGCGACTAACGGTACTTCGAGATCTGCTGCTGACTCCATCAATTCTTGTACTTTACTTTCAATTTCGGCTAAAGCTGACTCTTGAACTTCAAATACCAATTCATCGTGTACTTGCATCAATAGCTTCACACGACCATCGCCTTCGGCTTGAATCCACTCATCCACTAACAACATCGCTTTCTTGATGATGTCTGCCGCTGTACCTTGCATTGGCGCATTGATCGCCGCACGCTCAGCCGCTTTACGACGCATGCCATTACGAGATTGGATTTCAGGAAGGTGCAAACGACGACCGTAAATGGTTTCAACGAAGCCTTGCTCTGAAGCAGCGCTGCGAGTGTCTTCCATGTATTGCATTACGCCTGGGTAGCGTTCGAAGTAAGTGTCCATGTAGTGCTGTGCTTCACCACGAGGAATACCCAGTTGCTTAGCCAAACCAAAGGCACTCATGCCGTAGATAAGACCAAAGTTAACAGCCTTAGCACGACGACGTTGTTCAGTGGTCACACTCTCAATATCAACGCCAATGATCTCAGCAGCGGTTGCCGCGTGGATATCTTTGCCTTGTTGGAATGCTTCCAGTAACGCTTTATCACCCGATAGATGCGCCATGATACGCAATTCAATTTGAGAGTAATCGACCGCTAGGATCTTCCAACCATGTTGTGCTACGAATGCTTGGCGGATACGACGACCTTCTTCATTACGAATTGGGATGTTCTGTAGGTTTGGATCGGTCGAAGACAAACGGCCTGTCGCTGTCACGGCTTGATGGTAAGACGTATGAACACGACCCGTTTCCGCATTGATCATCTTCGGCAGTTTATCGGTGTAAGTCGACTTCAGTTTCGCCAAGCCACGATACTCAATGATCAGCTTAGGCAATGGGTAGTCCAACGCTAACTCTTGCAACACTTCTTCGTTAGTCGAAGCGGCACCAGAAGGCGTTTTCTTAATAACAGGCAGACCCATCTTTTCGAACAAGATCGCTTGCAGCTGTTTTGGCGAGTTCATGTTGAACTCTTGCTCTGCAATCTCGTAAGCTTTCTGTTCTAGCTCATCAAGACGAACCGCAATCTCTTGCGATTGAGCGCCCAACAACATGTCGTCGATGAATACACCGGTGCGCTCAATACGAGACATCACAGGAATTAGCGGTACTTCGATCTCTTCATAGATCGATTTTAACTTTTCATCTTTCTCGATGTTTTCCATCAGGCGGTTATGAAGACGTAAAGTCACGTCAGCATCTTCCGCGGCATATGGAGAAGCCTCACCCAGCTCAATCTGGTTGAAAGTCAGTTGCTTCTTACCTTTACCTGCAATTTGCTCAAATGAGATACAGCTATGTTGTAGGAAACGCAGCGCTAGGCTGTCCATGTCATGTTTGCCACCCACGCTATTGAAAACGTATGACGCCAACATGGTATCGAACTTAATACCTTTCATCTCGATACCGTAGCGCGCTAACACACTCATATCGTATTTTAGGTTTTGACCCACTTTTGCTTGTGCGTCATCTTCTAGAATCGGTTTCAGCTGCTCAAGCACCCAATCGCGATCCAGTTGTTGTGGTGCGTCTAAGTAATCATGGGCAACAGGCACATAAGCGGCAACGCCTTCTTCGGTTGCGAATGATAGACCCACAAGGTTCGCCACCATGTAATCAAGGCTGTCAGTCTCGGTATCAAAGGCAAACACGTCTGCGGCTTTGAGTTTCTCTAACCAAACATTGAATGACGCTTCATCTAAAATCGTTTCGTAGTTGCTGCGATCAATCGTCACGGCAGACGTATTCATTTCTACCGTAGACGTTGTTGAAGAAGCGCTGCTGCGTACTGATCCAGATTTCTCATCCGCTTCAACCACACCGCTACCACCTTCAAGTAGCTCGTTCAGCCAAGATTTGAAGACCAATTGGCCGTATAGCTTAATCAACTCATCAGTATTTGGTTGTGCTTTAACGAGGGACTCTGGCGTGTCTTCTAATTCAACATCGAGTTTAATCGTCGCAAGCTCATAAGACATGTCAGCATTGGCTTTATTATCAGCCAGCTTCTTAGCCATCGTCTTCGAACCACGAAAACCAAGCGCCGCAATATCATCAAGGTTTTGATACAGCTTTTCGATGCTACCAATACCTTGTAGTAATGCCGTTGCTGTCTTATCACCCACACCTGGAACACCTGGGATGTTATCGACTTTATCGCCCATTAGAGCAAGGTAATCGATGATCAACTCTGGTGGGATACCAAACTTCTCGATAACGCCTTCACGATCCATCACCACATTAGTCATGGTATTGATCAAAGTAACGTTCTCATCAACCAGTTGGGCCATATCTTTATCGCCAGTACTGATAAGAACAGGCATGCCCATCGCGGAAGCTTGAGAAGCCAACGTACCAATCACGTCATCAGCTTCTACCCCAGGGATAGAGATAAGCGGTAGACCCATTGCACGAATTACGTTGTGCAGCGGCTCGATCTGACAACGAAGATCATCAGGCATCGGTGGACGGTTTGCTTTGTACTCTGGGTACATATCATCACGGAACGTTTTCCCTTTCGCATCAAAAATAACCGCAATACGATCAGAAGCAAATTGACGCATCATGCTGCGCAGCATGTTAACCACGCCATAAACAGCATTGGTTGGGATATCACCATTACTCATGGTGCCAGGGTAAGCATGGAACGCGCGATATAGGTAAGAAGAGCCATCGATCAAAATCAATGGATTATCAGGAATACGAGCCATAATGTTTGTGTATCCAGTAAGTACAGAAATAATCTGTTAAGGATGCCACGTCTGCTAATTGGATTCTACGTTGTCGATCCTTATCCGTTGACTCGATTGTGTTCGTTGTAATCAATTTATTGTTATTTTTTGTTCTGCGACAAGGCCCATCTGTGGATAACTCTGTTTATATTATTTATCCACCCTGTTGAGAACTCGACTAAGACAAGCAAAAAACAGATATAAACACATGAAAATAAAGAGTTATTTTACAGATCGAACATATGATCAACGATCTTTTTTAGATCTTGGATTGTGGAAAAGAATGCTGATGGCGTTTTATTCATAAAAATACGTGCCACTAAATATGCATCTTGTTGAAATTGAGATATAAAAAAAGCGACACCCGAAGATGTCGCCTAGCAAAAACCGGTAAAGCTATTCAAATTGAATATCACAGCTTTACCTAAAAGCTATAAATTACACTGGAAGCAATGTGAGCAATGTCGTGTCAAAAAGAACTTAGTACAAGTTCGCGAGAATTCTGTTGGGTAGCCAAGTAGATACTTGAGTACTTAACATCCTTGTGAACATTTCCTCATTCCCTAAGACGAAGTTAATAATAATGATTCTCATTTAATAGTCAACACTTAAATGATAATAAATCTCATTTAATTTCTAATCCTTTAATTACAGTGCTCAAATTTGCTTCAAAAAATGGATTCTATGGGAATTAATGTCTTCTTTTTCTTCTAATTTTTCGATTAGGTAACCGTTTCTCAATAACAAGCGCAGCATGGCTGGAAACTGGTTACGAGATTTCACTTTCAGTTGTTGATAGCCCTGCTGCTTCACCCACTGTTCTTGAACATCAAGTTGCGCTTGCGCCACACCCTTGTTTCTCGCCAATGATGAAACACCACCAAACCAGCTATAAAATGTGTTTTCATCCAATTCATATCCGATCTTAAAGCCCAGTAACACACCCGCTTCTTCAGCAACGAGGATCAGGCTTGTTTTACCCGCTAATCGCTCCGATAAAGACGCTACACTCTCTTTTTTGGCAAACTCGGTAATCTGTTCAACAACAGAAACCACCTCTTCTAATGAGCCTTCACGCACAATGACAGACATCTTGTTTCATCCTCATAAAAAAAAGGGCTGGCACAACGGCCAACCCTTTGGTGATCATATGATTTGCTTGACCGTACTTACTTGCCTTGCAAGTGCTCAGCAGCTTGTGCGTTATCTTCAGCAAGCCACTCTGCGACATCTTTAGCGAAGTACGTCAGGATGCCATCAGCACCAGCACGCTTAAAGCACAACAGTGATTCCATTACGGTTTCGCGCTCTTTCAGCCAGCCATTCTGGATCGCAGCTTTATGCATCGCATATTCGCCAGACACTTGGTAAGCAAAAGTAGGCGCTTGCAGCTCATGCTTAACACGGCGCACGATGTCTAGGTAAGGCATGCCTGGCTTAACCATCACCATATCCGCACCTTCATTAAGATCCATTGCCACTTCGTGAATTGCTTCATCGCTGTTCGCAGGATCCATCTGGTAGTTCTTCTTGTTACCACCTTTCAGGTTCGAAGCACTGCCGACCGCATCACGGAACGGACCGTAGTAGCACGATGCATATTTCGCAGAGTAAGCCATGATTTGGGTATGAATATGACCCGCTTCTTCTAGGGCTTCACGGATCTTACCAATACGACCGTCCATCATATCTGATGGTGCAACGACATCTGCGCCCGCTTCAGCATGAGACAGAGCCTGCTTGATCAAGACTTCTGTCGTCTCGTCATTCATCACATAGCCATCTTCATCGATGATGCCGTCTTGGCCATGAGTGGTGAACGGGTCGAGTGCTACGTCAGTAATCACACCCATATTTGGCACGTGTTCTTTGAGTAAGCGCACTGCACGCTGCACCAAACCTTCAGAGTTATGAGCTTCAGCGGCACATAAACTTTTCGCATCTTGGTTCACTACCGGAAACAGAGCAATCGCAGGAACACCCAATTTTGATAGGTAATCCGCTTCCTCAAGCATAAGGTCGATAGACAGACGCTCAACACCTGGCATTGACTCTACAGGCTCACGGCGCTCTTTACCCATCAAGATAAACATTGGATAGATTAGGTCATCTACAGACAACTGATTTTCTGCCATTAAGCGACGGCTAAAGTCATGTTTACGCATACGACGCATACGGCGACCTGGGAATTGACCTTGAATTGAAACAGACACTAGATTCTCCTTGCCTAGTCTAAACACCAAAATGCTTAGATATGAAAAGTGCTAAATACTGGCAAAAGCATATCACTGATGGCTCAGGACGCTAGCAGTAAAGCGAAAAACCCATTCAAAAAAAGGGATAAATGGCAAAAAATGACCTTCTCCTCACACTGCCGTATACTCATGACAACTCAGTACAAACCGCTTTCAGGACAAAATAATGATCGACACCCATGCCCATATTTACGCGAGTGAATTCGACGAAGACCGTGAACAAGTGGTGCAGCGTGCACTGGCTCAAGGTATTGATACCATTCTATTGCCGAACATCGATTTAGAATCTATCGAACCCATGTTAGCGACGGAAGCTCAGTTTCCTGACGTGTGCCGTTCAATGATGGGCTTACACCCTTGTTATGTGGATGCAAATATCGAGCAGACCCTGAAAACCATTCGAGCTTGGTTTGATAAGCATGACTTTATCGCCGTCGGTGAAATCGGTATCGACCTGTACTGGGACAAAACCTTTAAGGCCGAACAAGAGATGGCATTCGTGACTCAACTGCAGTGGGCAAAAGATCTAGACCTACCTGTCGTGATCCACACGCGTGATTCTATTGAAGAGACACTTGCCCTGCTTCGCCAAGAACAAGATGGTAGCTTACGTGGTGTGTTCCATTGTTTTGGCAGCAGCTTAGAGGAAGCTCAAGCGATCAATGAGCTAGGCTTTCATTTAGGTTTAGGAGGCGTTTCGACCTTTAAGAACTCGGGGATGGACAAGGTGATCCCACATCTGGATATGAATTACGTCATCCTAGAAACAGACTGCCCATATTTAGCACCTGCGCCAAATCGCGGTAAACGCAATGAGCCAGCCTACACAGAATTGGTCGCAAAACGTATCGCTGAACTGCGCGGAATCACCCTTGAAGAAGTCGAAAATATAACCACCATCAATGCTAAGTCATTGTTTAATTTATGATAAAACTATTAATAACTTGATTTTATGAATTTATAGCCTATTTATTTGTTAAAACAAAGTGATGTGTATACTATCAACCACCTGCATATGGAGGTAGTTGATTATGTGTGACCATTCACAGCACTTACAGCGTCAACATCGAACTCTATGGCATAAAATATTAGGGATTAAAGAGCTCTATATATGTCAGAACTGTGGCTATCAGTTAAAGATTCGATAAACAGACATAATAAAAAAGCGGCCCAAGGCCGCTTTTTTATTATGTGATTTTTGCTGAAGGACTCTACTGCTTATGCTCTTACAGCACTTTGCGAGTTAAGATTCAGTTTCTTCATCGGCATCTGGTTTACGCACATAGAAACGCGCGAAGAACAGGCCAATCTCAAACAGAATACACATCGGAATCGCCAACAGTGTCTGCGAGATCATATCGGGCGGCGTTAGCATCATGCCGACAATAAACGCACCCACAACAATGTAAGGACGCTTCTCTGCCAGTTCTTTAGGTGTCGTTGCACCCGTCCAACATAGCAAGATAATCGCGACTGGCACTTCAAAAGCAATACCAAAGGCAAAGAACAGCGCGAGTACAAAATCAAGGTAACTCGATATGTCGGTTGCGAACTCTACTCCCCCCAATGAGATGGCGGTAAAAAAGCCAAATACCAACGGGAATACAATGAAGTAAGCGAACGCCACACCACAGTAAAACAGCAATGAGCTTGAAGCCAATAATGGCATGATCAAGCGCTTCTCATGCTTGTATAAACCCGGAGCGACAAAAGCCCACACCTGATACAAAATGAACGGAACCGCGAGAAATATAGACGCGATCAAGGTCAGTTTTAAAGGTGTGAAAAATGGCGACGCAACATCGGTTGCAATCATCGTCGCGCCTTCAGGTAAGCGATCTACCAAAGGTGCAGAGACGAACTCATAAATATCATTAGCGAAATAAATTAGCCCAACAAACACCACCAGAACCGCAACAATCGCACGTAATAAGCGATTACGAAGTTCTAGAAGATGGCTAATTAAAGGCTGTGTCTGCTCAGTCGAAGACATGTCAAACCTCTTAAACAGGAAGATCGAAAAGGAGCCGCACACCTATCTATCCACTTGAATAGATATCTACTTGAATAGCTATCGACTTAAACATCTAGCGACTCAAGTATCCGGCGACTCCTCCTTGCGAGACTATTCGGCTTTCTTATCTGACGGTGCTGAAGCTTCGCTGTTGACCTGAATGGTTTCAGATTCAACAGTTTCCGTGACACTAGGTTTAATCTCACTTGGCTTATCAGACTCAGGCTTAGCATACGGACGTTGAACTTCAGCAGCGGCCTGCTTGAGTTCATCGACTGACGCTTTTAGGTCTGGAGATAAATCTTCCATACCCATTTTTTCCGCCTTGCGTAGGTTTTCTTGCAGTTCTTGAACCTTAAGCTCATGAGAAAGTTCATCTTTCACACTATTTGCCATGCTTTTCGCTTGCCCAACAAACTTGGAGATACTACGAATTGCAACGGGCAAACGCTCAGGCCCTAAAACCACTAACCCAACGACAGATATTAATACCAGTTCCCAAAAACCGATATCAAACACGATTTACGCCTGCTCTTTGTCTTTCTTTGTTTCAGCAGTTGTTTCAGCGCTAGCTTCTTTCTTCTGCTGTTCAATATTCTTTGGTTCAAAGTCTGCATCTTTCTTATCTGCAGGCTTATCTTCATCGCTCATTGCTTTTTTGAAGCCTTTAACCGCTGAACCTAAGTCACCGCCCATGCCGCGCAGCTTCTTCGTTCCGAATAGCAAAATTACAATTACAGCAATGATTAGAAGTTGCCAAATACTGATACCACCCATTGTCATTGTCCTCGGGTCTGTCTACACATAAAAAATATTAAGGAAGTCTACTGTCTAACGACGGTAAGCTCGCCAACTTAGCAGCCAAAATGTGACACCTGCGATGCCACAGCCCATAGATAGCTGCTCATAAGGGCTTGAAACTAATATTGCGGAGCATACGACTAAAGTTGCTCCAACGCCAAACAAAAACTTTCCAGTTGCTTGCTGACGCTTACTATCTCTATAGCCTTGATAAAGCTGATCCATTCTGTGGTTCATGGCTTTACCTTGGCGCAAGCTGTCATAAAGTAGCTCTGGCAGCTCTGGCAATTTTTCTGCCCAGAATGGCGCACGCTCTTTTACTGCGTTAATCACAGCTTGTGGCCCCACCTGATTCATCATCCAGGTTTCAAGGAAAGGCTTAGCCGTTGCCCACAAATCAAGTTGCGGATACAACTGGCGGCCTAGGCCTTCCACATACAACAAGGTCTTCTGAAGAAGCACCAACTGAGGTTGAACCTCCATGTTGAAACGTCTTGCTGTATTAAATAAGTTTAGCAACACATGGCCAAATGAGATCTCGCCAAGTGGTTTTGCAAAAATCGGCTCACACACCATACGAATCGCGAATTCGAAATCGTTGACGTTGGTGTCGTGTGGTACCCACCCCGAATCCACGTGCAGCTCGGCGACTTTACGGTAATCGCGATTGAAGAAAGCCAGCAGGTTCTCTGCTAAATAGCGCTTATCTTCACTGTTGAGCGTGCCGACAATGCCACAATCCAAACCAATCCACTGAGGGTTGTCTGGATTTTCAGGATTAACGAATACGTTACCTGGGTGCATGTCTGCATGGAAAAAGCTATCGCGGAACACTTGGGTGAAGAATACCGTCACACCACGTTCAGCCAGCAATTTCATGTTCGTGCCGTTGGCGTTCAGGGTTTCAATATCTGAAACTTGAATACCATAGATTCGCTCTGACACCATCAAGGTTTCACTGCTTAAATCAGGGATAACCTCTGGAACATACAGCTCTTCGCTGCCTTCAAAGTTACGTCGCAGTTGAATCGCATTGGCCGCCTCGCGGCGCAGGTCTAGTTCATCCAGTAACGTTTTTTCGTACTCGTGAACCACCTCAACAGGTTTCAAACGACGTGCTTCAGGGAGCGACTTAGCGACTATACGCGCCATTCGGTGCATCAGTTTTAGATCTGCATCAATCACCGGGCGAATATCAGGGCGAATTACCTTCAGAACAATCTCACGACCGCTCTCTTTAAGCTTTGCAGTATGCACCTGAGCGATAGAAGCTGAAGCCAGTGGCTCGATATCAAAGTCGGTAAACCAGTTATCTAGGCTGCCACCGAGGGCTTTTTCCATATCTCGCTTAGCCAATTGACCATCAAATGGCGCCACTTGGTCTTGCAATAGCGCTAGCTGATCAGCGATATGAGGAGGAAATAGGTCGCGACGCGTTGACATCATCTGACCAAACTTAATCCAAACAGGCCCTAATTCTTGCAACGCTAAACGCAAGCGGTGGCCTAATTCTTTATCTTGATGCTTATTCTTGAGCCAAAACAGTGACTTTCTCGCCAGTAAAGGGGCTTTAGTCAACTGGTGCTCAGGCATCAATTCATCAAGGCCGTATTCCAACTGTACCTTGATAATATGATAAAGACGTTTCAGTTCTGTTGGGGTCATGCTTTCTCCAACAGAGCGTTCAATTTAGCTTCAAGACGTGCAGCTGAGCTTTTCACGTCATCAACCTGATCGCAAAAATGTGCCACTTCTAATGGCGCTGGAGCAATCTTCCACTCTTCAGTTAATACCTGAGCGAGGTGGTTTTGATGCTTAGTCGCTTGCTTAGCTACAAGACCGCCAACATTCTTAACGCCTTGTACCAAAGTATGAGCAACCACATCGCCAGTCACGCGCGATAGCCACTCTTCCAAGTCAGGCTTGCAGTCTGTCATTAGCTGAGCAAATTTCTGAGCCAGTTGAATATCACCTTCTAAGATCAGCTTATCTTGCTTGATCAGTTTGGTGATGTTCGATTGCTCACGCAGTTCTGGCAGTACCGATAGGTTCAAAGATAGGTAGCAATCAGGTTGTCCTTCGTAGTCAGACAACACATCGATTTGTTGGCTAAAAACGAAAGTGAGAGTTTTATTCAGCTCTTTCAAATTAACTTGAATGATCTGCCCCTTTAAACGAGACAAACGACGAACCAAAGCTGGATCATCGTTCACGAAAGTGTTTAAAGAGGTTTCAATAACCGCGGTAACCAATGGATCAAATGGCATGACTGTCCTTACCTTTGAAAACGGATAAGCGTTAACCTATCCGTTCTATCTTTATTCTTATTTTTTAGCACACTCAACGAGCCTGCTACCAAGTTCGACTAGAACTTGTAACCACGGTGCAGCGCAACAATGCCGCCCGTTAGGTTGAAGTATTTCGTATTTTCAAAACCCGCTTCTTGCATCATACCTTCCAAGGCTTCTTGGTTAGGGTGCATACGGATTGATTCTGCAAGGTAACGATAGCTGTCTGCATCGTTAGCAATCAGCTCACCCATTTTTGGCAATAGGTGGAAAGAGTATGCATCGTAAACCTTTGATAATGGCTCAAGCACTGGCTTAGAAAACTCAAGAACCAACAGACGACCGCCCGGCTTCAGTACGCGGTACATTGAACGCAGCGCTTGGTCTTTATCGGTTACGTTACGCAGACAGAAGCTGATGGTAATGCAATCGAAGTAGTTGTCTGGGAATGGCAGCTCTTCAGCATTAGCTTGAACGTAATGTACATTACCAACAATGCCGCTATCACGCAGTTTATCGCGGCCAACATTCAGCATTGAGTTGTTGATATCAGCAAGAACCACATGGCCTTTTTCGCCAACGATGCGCGAAAATTTCGCAGTAAGGTCACCAGTACCACCACCAAGGTCTAGGATACGTTGACCTGGGCGAACGCCACTGCAATCAATCGTGAATCGCTTCCACAAGCGGTGAACACCACCCGACATTAAGTCATTCATGATGTCGTATTTAGCGGCTACAGAGTGAAATACCTCTGCTACTTTCGCGACTTTTTGGTCTTTCGCGACTGTTTCGAAACCAAAGTGTGTGGTTTCTGACTCTACTGCTGAATTTGTCTGCACGCTTGTGTCCATAATGCTGTTATCTACCATGGTAAGTTCTCATCGACAGTACACTCTCTCTTTAGAGGCGCTGCGGCCGATTAGTTTACTTTATCCTCAGCGGGTTGTCTTTCTACTAAGGAGGCATTTTCTGAAAAAGCCTCATTTTGAGCGATTTCCGCTAAGCCAACCGAAATAGGTTTCTTCACCTCAACACCCAATTGCTTAAAGCTTTCGGCCTGACGAATCACGTTACCACGACCAGTCACCAGCTTATTCATGGCACCTTGGTAGCTTTGGTTGGCTCTATCAAGTGAACTGCCAAGACCTTCCATATCATCCACAAACAAGCGCAGCTTGTCGTAAAGTTTGCTCGCCCGCTCTGCAATGATTTGTGCATTCTGGTTCTGTCTTTCGTTGCGCCACAGGTTATCAATGGTACGCAGTGCCACCAGCAAGGTCGTAGGGCTGACTAAGATAATGTTTTGTTCCATCGCGTCTTTGACCAAGCTAGGGTCAGCTTGAATCGCGACTTGAAACGCGGGTTCTACCGGAATAAACATCAATACATAATCAAGGCTCTGTATGCCTTTGAGCTGATGGTAATCCTTTTGGCTCAAGCCTTTAATATGCGCTCGCAGTGAAGCCAAATGATCACGCAGTGCTGCATCGCGTTGTTGATCGGTCTCAGCATTGAAGTAGCGCTCAAATGCCACCAACGCCATTTTCGAATCCACCACCACCTGCTTATCTTGTGGTAAATGCACGATCACATCCGGTTGATAACGCTTGCCAGCATCGTTTTGCAGGTTCACCTGAGTTTGATATTCATGGCCTTCTCGTAAGCCTGAATCCGCCAACACGCGAGCCAGTACCACTTCGCCCCAGTTGCCTTGTTGCTTATTGTCACCTTTTAGCGCCTGAGTCAGGTTCACCGCTTCACGCGTCATGCTCTCATTGAGACGCTGCAGGTTTTTAAGCTCGTGAACTAAGGTGTGACGTTCTTTGGCTTCTTGACTGAAGCTGTCGTTCACTTGTTTCTTGAAGCCTTCCAACTGTTCCCTCAGTGGAGACAACAAACCTTCGAGGCTCTGCTTGTTTTGTTGATCGACCTTGGCGGTTTTGCTCTCAAACAGTTGATTCGCTAACAGTTCAAACTGCTGCTTAAGTCGTGATTCTGCCTGCTCTAACAATTGCAATTTTTCACTGTTGGCGAGATTTTCTTGATCGTGCCTAGCTTCTTGCTCGCGAAGCTCGGCTTCTAATTCAGACTTATGTTCCTTAAGAACATTAATATCGTCGGCATATTGCTGACGCTCTTGCTTCACGGCTTCAAAATAGCGCAGCTTCTCCATCGCAGCCATCACCTTGCCATGTGCCTGCTTAAGTTCAAATGCCGCTTTGTCTCGGTCATCATCCAGCTCATTGAGCTCTTGTTGTGCCTCTGCGAGTGAGGATTTGAGCTGAGATTGTTGTGACTCATGCAGCAAACGGTCGGACTCGAGTTGCTGTTCAAGAAGTCGCTGCTGAAAAGAGAACTTCTGTTTGATCCACCAGCCCACCACTCCGCCGCTGACGAGCGCGCCGGAAATAGCAGCAATAAGTGTTGCCTGATGTTCGATAATCCATTGCATGATAATGATTTAGCCTAATTGGAGATAACTCATTAAATGGTATTTTGATACTGGATAAATGTCCAGTTTGCCGTATTAAAATTCGACAGATAGACTAGGCGCTCCGTATTCTGTCCCATCAAATTAGAATGAGTTGCTATGAACGAACGTCGTGCCTTGGGCTTTGGCCTTGCTGCGGTATTGCTGTGGTCAACAGTCGCTACTGCTTTTAAGCTGACCCTTGCTGAGTTTTCACCGATTCAAATGCTGACCATCGCCAGCATTGTGTCGTCGATTGCGCTGATCGCGGTTTGCGCGTTTCAAGGCAAACTCTCTCAACTGAGTACCACGTTTCTTTCAAACCCTTGGTATTACTTACTGCTCGGTTTGGTGAATCCTCTAGCCTACTACCTGATTCTATTCAAAGCCTATGACTTGTTGCCTGCATCTCAAGCTCAAGCCATCAACTACAGTTGGGCGATCACGCTAACTCTAATGGCAGCGGTTTTTCTAGGGCAAAAGATTCGCAAACAAGATTGGGTGGCGTGTACCTTCAGCTATGCGGGCGTTGTAGTGATTGCCACCAAAGGCGATGTGCTAGGCATGCAGTTCGATAGCCCACTCGGTGTGGCCTTGGCTCTGCTTTCAACATTGCTTTGGGCGGGCTACTGGATTCTCAATACCAAAAATAAAGCTGACCCGGTGGTGGGTGTATTACTTGGGTTCTTAGTGGCATTGCCATTCGCAATTGGTTTAACCGTTTACGAAGGCGAGAGCTTTAGCCAAATCACAGCGAAAGGTTGGATGGCCGTGACTTATGTTGGCCTGTTCGAGATGGGAATTACCTTTGTCTTGTGGCTATCAGCACTCAAGCTAACCAACAATACGGCACGTATCAGCAATCTAATTTTTGCCTCACCATTTATCTCGTTGATGCTACTTTCCACGATTATCGGCGAAGAAATTCACCCCGCGACACTGTTTGGTTTGATGCTGATTATTGCTGGCCTTGTTATCCAGCAGATCAAATGGGGAAAGAAGAAAAACAACCTCAGCTCTGAAATTTGATGCCTAGAAAGATTAGGATTATCGCAATACGCAACTTCCAGAATGATCAACGATAACAAGCTTTAAATACAAAAATGGCGAGTCCTATGACTCGCCATTTTTATGTAAACTGAAACTAATCGGTAAGCAAAAAGCCTAATGTTTAGGCACAATAAAGTTTGTACACTAAATCAAGATTGGAATAATAAAGTTTGTACACTATATTGTTAAGAATATCAGATTCATTCTCTATCATCTCCCAACCTAACTTGATGTGCTGATATTTTCAGCTTTTCTGAGGGGTTAACCATCACATCCAATGCACCCCATACAGAGCCACCAAGAACCGCTATCGGGCGCTGCTGCATCACTATTCTTGATAGCGTATAACTATTCTCACAAAGGTATTGAAGTGAAATTTTTTGAGGATCAACCTCACGAAGTTCTTTAGTGCCTTTAAGGTGGCAAGACTTCTTTTTACATGTTTCACAGTTTTCCCCTTTCTTTTTAGCAAAAACTTCTTTCAACCGCCCCTGCTTTCTTGGCCCAAGATCTAGCCAAATTAAAGTTATATTCTCAGCAAAAAATTCATTTAGCTTTTCAGCTTCAAATGAAGAGCATAGCAAATACACACCAGAAAAATCTTTCCGATAATCAAATTCATACATTTCCCGAAACTTATGAAGGTATTGGCCAGAAACTTTCTCAGCAAAACTTTTCAACTCT
Organism: Vibrio sp. QJM3NY_15; assembly: GCF_057785995.1. Classification (NCBI taxonomy): domain Bacteria; kingdom Pseudomonadati; phylum Pseudomonadota; class Gammaproteobacteria; order Vibrionales; family Vibrionaceae; genus Vibrio; species Vibrio sp. QJM3NY_15. The sequence continues at coordinate 88,061 of NZ_CM173517.1, read as the reverse complement.
GGGTCTTTAAACTCATGGTAGCTTTCCCAAATCCACTCGGCAAAGTCTTTCATAAGGCAACCTGGAGCAAATTTTATTGGAAAGAAATACTGGTCTCTTGTATCCCAAGTATCATGAATTTTAAAGCTCCTAGATCTTGTAGACGTTGACTGAACTCCTTTAGCTTTCAGAGGGTGATTGAATCCCTTTCCTTTCAGTAGTTTCTTTACTATCTTTAATGACTTATTGAATCCCAATTCGGGGAGCCTTTCTAAAGGTTTATTATGTATTAGGCACTTATCAGAAGCGCTCCAGAAATGACGAAAGTAACCATAACCAACCTTCTTAATTCCCTCTTCAATACAGAATTGGCAATATCTTATATCAAGATTCGAGGTAGCCCTCATTCTTGATCTCCGACCACTAAAGAAAGTTGGCTTTATTTGCGACGTATAATTGGTGGGGTTATCAAAGAGTAAATTGCCCTTACCGTTTACAGATAATTCCACGTCAATAATTTCTAACAATACATGATCAGGATACCTATAAAAAATATGTTCATAATCCTTCTGAACAAAAGGGCTATTTATCCAACCTCCTGAATTACCAATAATTCCTATTGGTTTAACATTTGGGTCATAAGCCCATAATGCTCTTAATAACGTACTATGAAGAGATTCATCATGAGGAGATTGGTCTCTCAACAACTGAATAAATTCTGGGCTGCTACTCATTCAAATACAACTCCGCCATGCCATCGAGCTTGCTTTTCACTTCTTTCCAATGCGGCATAACACTCGTCAGTAAGCGCCAAAATTTCTCGCTGTGGTTATGCTCTGCGATGTGGCAAAGCTCATGGAGGATCACGTAGTCAATGCATTCTTTGGAGGCTTTAATTAGATGTGGGTTGAGCATCAAGTTGCCTTTGGCCGAGCAGCTTCCCCATTGTTTACTCATGGGAAGAACACGAAAGCTCGGTATGCCATCAACCCAAGTGGCTTGCGGAAGCAATTCAGATAAACGTTCATGGAAAATACGCTCCGCACGTACCTTGTACCAGTTACGCACTAATGCTCGAACCATGGCTGTTTTGTCATCGTTAAACCGAGTTAAGGTGACCAGTAATTTACCGCGAGTCATTTTTACTGTTGGTAGTGCTTTGGCATCTTCCACGATCTTCAATACATAACGACGACCAAGGTAGAACTGCATTTCACCGCTGACGTAGTGTTTAGGTTGGACGTATTCTAAGTGGCTGCGGAAGTCTTTCAATGCATCGTAAATCCACGAAGCACGCTTCATCACAGCTTGATGAATGTCGTTACGCTCTGCATCTTCTGGAGCAGTAATCACCACCTCACAATTAGGATGAACCTTTATGGTGATTTTACGTTTCTTACCGTCCAAATGAGGTTTGCGGACGACTTCGTAACACAAAGCTTCGTCGCCATAGACGAAGCTGTATTCTTCTTTATTGCCTTCACTGGAACTTACCGACGTCATTAATGATGTCCTGACACGCCAAGGCGGGTAATTTTGATGACATCGGTAATGATGGCTTGGGTTTTATCCATGCCTACCGCTTTGAACAACACAGGGATTAACTTACGTCGGATCTGATTCTCTATTTCTTGAGGATTAATGGAAAACTCAGCAACAGCGGCGGTAACGATTTCATCGATTTGCAACGCATAGTTAAAGCACTTATCTTCTGACAAAACATGATCCCCTAAATGATGAGGGAACAGACCATAGAATGCCTGTACGTGTCGTTTTATTTTAGGGTCGAGTTCTGAGAAGCGATCCGCTGGCATACCTTCTACATCACGTTCTTTTACCTGCTCTTCAAAATCAGCAAATAGCAGATATTGCTTTACAGGTGCATCGAACATCTCTTTTGCTTGTTGAATTGCTTGCCTAAGCAGTTTCGAGAAGTATTCTTGGGCATACGGGTCATCGGCAAGGTCTTGTTCGATCATTTTAGTAACACGACCAGTGATCTTATCTTTTTGGTTGCGGGCTTCATCGTCGGTGAATTGCTCAGGCTTAATATCCCTCCCCATATTCCCAACTAGGTAAACGCCTTTCGATTCTTCAATTTCAACACCTGCAATATGCTTATCGAACATGGTGCGGATATTTTCAGCATACTCATCGTAATCAATAGTTTCTTCGGCATCTTCACGAACTTGCTTACGTAATTCAGCCATGGACTTGAGCGTTTTCTTATAGAGGTCGCGCTTATCGTCAAAGCTTTTATCTTCAAAGTAAGTTGCGGATTGCAGTGCCACTTTTAAACAATTTGAAAAAGCAGTGAGCGTAGAGTCGAAGTCATCACGTTTTTTCTGGTTGGTATCGGTAAGTTGCCCATCAATGGTATCAATTTTCGGAGCGAGCACTTGCCGTAGTGCTGGGCCATCTTGTTTGTTGGATACTTCGGCAAAAATTACCCACAGCTCACTGTATAAACCGGGTAGTTTTTTGTATTCCGTATCCATACGATTATAAAGACCTTTTAAGTCTTCAATATCAAAACCACCTTGAGTACGATCGGCAAGATCTTGATAGTCGGCAATGGTGGCATCCAATTCTTTCAAAATGCCACGGTAGTCGATGAGGTAACCGAACTCTTTCTTCTGATGCAGACGGTTTACCCGAGCAATGGCTTGGATCAGATTGTGTTGCTTCAACGGCTTATCGATGTAAAGCACGGTGTTCTTTGGCTCATCAAAGCCTGTTAGTAGCTTATCAACCACGATCATAATGTCAGGGCCATCATCCTTACCGAACTCTTCGATAATATGTTTAGTGTAAGCTTTTTCATCTTGACCAAAATCAGAGCTGAGTACATTCTCTTTCCACCAATTCTGAACGATATCCGTGCTTTCACCATCAACTGTATCGTGCCCCTCTCGCGTATCAGGCGAAGACATAGCAACAACCGAGGTTACCTTGCCTATTTTATCGAGAAGCTTCTTATATTGGATTGCAGAGGCTTTAGAGTCACAAGCAAGCTGGCCTTTTAAGCCCTGACGCTTAAAGTTTTGGAAATGATCCGAAATATCATGAGCAATAAGCTCGATTCGCCCCTCGGTTTGATAGATCTGACCTTTCTGAGCGAACTTCCTCTTCAAGTCGGTGCGCTGTTTTTCGGTCAGCTTATCGGTGATTCGATCAAACCATGCATCTAATGCTTTATCGTTGGTGCTCAGATCTGGCACACGCTCTTCATACAAGAGTGGCGTGACGGTTTTGTCTTCCACAGCTTGCTGCATAGTGTAGGAGTGGATGATTTTGCCAAACTTGTTTTCAGTCTTGTCGTCTTGTAACAACGGTGTACCTGTAAAGCCGATATAAGCGGCTTTCGGTAGAGCTTGCTGCATACGAATATTATTCTCACCGTTTTGGCTGCGGTGGCCTTCATCGACTAGAACGATCATATCTGGACTATCGTTGTAACATTCTTCCAACTCAATCGCTGTACCAAACTTATTGATGATGGAGAAAATAATACGCTCATTACCTTTACCGATTTGCTCGGCAAGACGTCGCCCTGTTGTTGCCATCGAGGCTTTACGATCTTTTTCTGATAGCGCACCACCAGAGGCAAAGGTACTCGCTAGTTGGTCTTCTAAATCAACACGGTCGGTTACGACCACTACTCGACATTTAGCCAGTTCTTTAATCCATATGAGTGCCTTCGATAAGAACACCATGGTGAACGACTTACCAGAACCTGTGGTATGCCATATCACACCGCCATTACGTGCGCCTTTCTCATCAAAAGAGGTCACACGTTCAATCAAGGCTTTGATGCCGAATACTTGCTGATAACGGGCAACAATCTTGCCCGCTTTTTTATCAAACAGGGTGAATAGCTGAGTCATTTCCAGTAGTCGGTCATGACGCAGTAGTGAAACCAATAAGCGGTCTTGGTCTGTCACCACTAACTCACCGCCAACAATCAGCGATAAATATTCATCACGTACTTTAGCTGGGCGATGACCAAAGATTCTATCTAGGCTGTTTTGCTCAAGAGGCTTGTTCTTTAAGCGCTCAAAAGTGGCTTCGGTGATCTCTTCTTCTTTCCACTTTGCCCAGAACTTACTTGGCGTACCACACGTTCCGTATAAACCTTCGTGACCATTAACCGACAGTAATAGTTGGCTATAAGCAAACAAATGAGGGATCTCATCGACCTTCTGATTGCGAATATTTTGAGAAATACCCTCAGCGACGGTCGGCTTACCTCCGTGGGACGAATCAGGACGTTTGGCTTCAATCACGACCCAAGGCAGGCCATTTACAAAGCAAACAATGTCTGGAATTCGGTTGGCAGTACCATGAGCATTTTCAACGACAAGTTCTTCGGTGAAGTGAAACTGGTTATTGTTAGGCGTTTGCCAGTCAATGACATTGATGGTTGGGCTGGCTTTCTTACCATCAACAAATTCGGTCACACCAATGCCGTAGGTCAGTGCGTTATAGAGTTTTTCATTCGCTGCTTTCAGCCCTTCATTCATAGCTGGGTTAGCTAACTCGTGGACAATTTTATCGATAGCTGCTTCTGATAACGGGTGATCTTTGCCCATGAATGAGTAGGTTTTGTGTTTCAACACATCACGTAAAACGTCAGGCAAAATCACCGTGGAGAGATTGCCACGCATAGCCATGCATTCACCCGGCGGAATAAATTGGTAGCCAAGATTGGTAAGCAAGGTTAGTGCAGGAATTTTTGAACTGAATTCTTCTTTAAAATTTGCCAACTGATTCATTTTCTTTTTCTCAATCCCAGTTCCGAACATTTCGAATTGAAGGCGAGTCTTTATATAACTCACGGTGTTTAAGAGGCGAGTTTGCTAACATGCCCACGTTCTGTTCTCTGTCAGCATGCTTGTTGCAACATGCACCACACGTGCATATATAACGTCCCTCGCTACACTTATCTGTAATTTCTCGGCTATCAATAAGTTCATGGCATTTGTAATATAAACAATGATTTATATAATATTTTTGACCAAATGCACCGCATCCTTCTGTGTTACAACTAAATACCGTTAATCGATAGGCCGCGTTCACAGGAGTTGTTATTAATTGTTTGGTGTTAGGGTCGATAGTCTTAACTTCCACCCTCGCGTACTTCATATCAGGTATCATCAAATTGCCGCAACAACGGCAGTTCAATCTCGAATGTAACTCACGAATTCTGTTTACATAACCCGCAAGTTTGATTGAGAAGTCACGCTTTGAAGGGGCACTCTCTACCGCATAGTTGATGCCATAATGCGCCAGCCAATCAAATACCGAAAAATCAAAATAGGGTTTTGTGAGATCAGGCATCACTTGGGGATCATGACACTCTTGTGAGCGACACAAAAAACGCGCCGCCCCCTCTTTTGGAGTCCAGTGGAATGCTTCACAGGAAAGGTGCATGTGGGGGTAACGGTACTTTAAAGTATTACATTGAGGAAAAAGCTTAAACAACGCTGAGTGCTCGATATCAATGTGTTTCGTTAATATAGCTTGCCAAAGTTTATGAAGAATCACTTTTTCAATATCATCATGGCCGTTGCCTGCAAAAATCAAAGGTAAACTCTCACTCAAGAACCACATTTCAGGGTCGTGCCACAACGCTTTATCATTTTGAACGTCACCGATAAAGCTCATGTCTTTAAAAAACATTTTCCGTTTAATCAAACAGGGCTTAATGATTGGCGCTATTACAGGGTGCTGGCAATAATCAGAAAATGAGTCAAATCGTTCTCTGTAAATATCACGAACAAAATCATCTACCTCAACCTGATTTTCGCGACTCACAGTTCCTTCAACAAACAGGTTCAACAAAGTAGAAAAAGGTACTTGGTTACCAAATTGCCCTTTCTCTTTCTCCCAATGTTTAGGATGTGGTGCTGCACAACTAAAAATTAAGTACAACACCGCACTTAATGAAAGGGCGTTATTCAACTGTGTTAAAGCATTGATACGTTCGGCTTCTGATATCGCCAATAAATGCTCACTAAGAGTAGCAAGGTTTGACGTTATATAGTTGGGTGACAAAAGCGCGTAACCAAGAGTGGCAATGCTGTCGGAGAAACCGAGCTTGCTAAACCCTGCGTTATCAAAAAGCACACTCCAATTTTTGCAATCACAGATCAATTCCGCAATCGATTGTTTATGTGAACTCTCCAAAGAGAGAGTACAGATAAATTTATGTCCGTACTCACTTTCACATAAACTTTTTAAGCAATCCTTTAGCTCTGAATTATTTTTAAGATTGAGCAGCGATGGCTCTTGTAACAGGTATGCCAATAGCGGGGCTATCGATCCCTCTCGGCCTTTTTTTAGCTCTTCATCAGTGATACCAAAAACAAAAATATTAAGAATATCTTCGTTAAATGGAAACAGTCTCGTTACGCTTTCTGCTTTAATTCCCTTTTTTCCAGCAACTTGAGTAAATAGAACCGAATCGCCCTCTTCTAGAGATGAGCAGTTTTCTAGTGATGATTTGTGAACAAAAGCGCTCTCTCCATTATCCATAGAAATGAAGCCAAAATCGTTTTCGCGGTCTGTTTTACTGTTATGACCACCAAACCATTTCACTTTGCCGAGGTGTAAAGTTGTCAATGTTACCTAACCTAACCAGACAATGCTGGCACCAACTGAATGACAAAATGGGCCACATTAGCAGCCCAAAATAGTGTTATTTTTATGCAGTAACCAAAGCTACGTTAATGTATTCTTAGCATTTACCACTAGGCGACAGGCTCTAAGATGACAGGGATACGTGACGCTTACCTGTTAAAAGTTGCTGCATCAACGCCTTTTTCTCTTGCTTGAAGTGCGCAAGCTTGGCTTCTAACAACTCGATTTCTTTGTCGGCAGCGGTGAGGACTGAGGCGATTTTTTGTTGTTCAGAAATAGGTGGTAAAGGAACGATAGTGTTTCTAACTTGTACCAAACTTATTTGTGGATATGCTTGACCTGTCGTAATTCTCTCAAAGTTGGATTGATATTTATTATCTTGCAAGCAGTAGAAAATGAAGTCGCTACAAACGTTTTCATCTTTTAATGTTACTTTTGCTATGTGCTGATTAATATTTGCTTGAGGATACTTATTTGGCAATCGACAAACTCTTCCAACGTTACCAGTAATCGTAATTAAAATATCTCCTGGATACACTTTAGATCTCGCCATTGCTTCATGTGCAGCATCGCAAATATAGTTGAGCCCTGACTCTTTAAACCCATTTTTACCTACACATTCACTTCTTAGAAACGGAATGCCATATTCTTGCCATTCAAAACCATAAGTCGTTGGAGTTGCTCCTTTTGTTATAAACGATGATAGTTTCTCTAGAGCTAATTCAGACCAGTCGTTAGGTAAACTTTCATAAGGTGTTTTAGATTTACGCCACTCCCCCACAAACGCTTTACCCGTTTCAGGGTCAAGCAAACGCTTTTGCCCCGTCAACAACTGCTGCATTAAGGCTTTTTTTTGCTGCTTGCTGACATCAATCAGCTTTTCTGTGGTAGCAATCGCTTTGTCCCATGCTGATAGGATTTTGGAGATTTTGCGTTGTTCTGGGAGTGGTGGAAGAAATACGTCTAAACCTTGCAGGTCTGTAGTATCTAACTTACCAGCACCAATTCCTGTACCTGTCACCATGTTCATCAAACGATGTTCATAGGTTAAAAACCAATACAGTAAAAACTCTGTAGTTAGTTCGTCTGCATGAGGAATAAGACACTTTACATCTTGATTAAACGACACTCTTCTTGCTGCGATACCCACAGGAATTTTATTCCAAAGCATGCTGCCTCGAACAAGCAGCAGTAGGCTATCTTTAGGTGCCATTTTCGCACCGTTACTGACAGCTAAATCAGTTATTTTTAGCTCAGACTTATTAAAATAATGCCCTCGCATTGAAGCTGCGCTAATCCAAGGAATTTCACCACTCCAATAATCAGGGTTGCTTTTTGATGGAGTTCCGCCTGATGACCACTTAGTAATGCTTGATAGTGGTTTAACCTCCCAACCATTAGGCACCATAACCTATCTCCTTTAGGTAACCCGCCATTTCAGCTTCAAGGTCAGCTAGTTCATTTTGCAGTGCCAAACGTTCTGTGCGAACAGCAACTAGGTCGATCTCTTCTTCTTCCTCAAAGGTATCTACATAACGAGGAATATTCAGGTTGTAGTCGTTCTCGGCAATCTCTTCTAGGGTCGCTAGGTATGAGTATTTGTCTGTGGTTTCACGTGCCTTGTAGGTATCAACAATCTTTTGAATATTGTATGGTGTGATCTGGTTTTGGTTTTTACCTGACTTGAACTCACGAGAGGCATCAATAAACAGTACCTTGTTATCATATTTCTGCTTTTTGAACAGAAGGATTGCCGCTGGAATCCCTGTACCAAAGAACAGCTTTTCCGGTAGGCCAATTACTGTGTCTAACAGGTTTTCATCAATCAGTTGTTTACGGATTTTACCTTCAGATGAAGCGCGGAATAGCACACCGTGAGGCACTACCACGCCCATACGTCCAGATTGCGGTTTAAGCGTTTCAATCATGTGTGAGATAAACGCATAGTCACCTTTGGTCTTTGGCGGAATACCACGGCGGAAGCGACCAAAATGATCATTACCAGCATCCTCAAAGCCCCATTTATCTAACGAGAATGGAGGGTTTGCTGTTACCACATCAAAGTGCAGCAGGCCGCCTTCTTTGTCTTGCAGCTTAGGGTTGCGAATAGTATCGCCCCATTCAATGCGGTGGTTATCTTCACCATGTAGGAACATGTTCATCTTCGCTAATGACCAAGTAGAGCCAATTGCTTCTTGGCCGAACAGCGCGTACTGCTTAGAACCAGAAAAGTTGTTTTGAACTTGCTTGCCGCATTTCATCAATAGTGAGCCTGAACCACATGCAGGGTCGCAAATTGTGTCGCCTTGTTGTGGCTCTAGAATGATAGATAAAAGGTCAGAAACTTCTGGTGGGGTATAGAACTCCCCCGCTGATTTACCGCTACCCGCTGCGAAATGTTTAATCAAGTATTCGTAAGCGTTGCCTATAACATCTAATGTACCCACGCGGCTTGGGCGAAGGTTTAGGGTCTCTTTACCAAAGTCTTCCAGTAGATGACGCAGGATGTCGTTCTTCTGCTTTTCATCACCGAGCTTGTCTGTGTTAAAGCTGATGTCTTGGAACACGTTTTTAAGCTTAGTGCCATTGGCTTCTTCAATCGCATGCAGGGCTTGGTCGATACGTGAACCGTTACCTGCTTCATGGCGAGCTTCGTATAAATCCCAGAACGTTGAACCTGTTGGGATCTTAAAAGACTGAGTTTCCATCATTGCTGCAATCAATTCAGGCTCGTCACCGTACTCTTTAGCCAGCTCATCCACTTTATCTTGATGCACATCAGAAATGTATTTAAGGAACAGCATGGTTAAGATGAAGTCTTTATAGATTGATGGATCTACGGTGCCGCGGAAGGTGTCGCAGGCTGCCCAGACGGCTTTGTTGATTTGATCTTGGTTGATTGGGGTATTCATCGTTATTTATTCTCATTAAGTAATTGTTGAAACATGCCTTGAAGCATTGTTTTTCGATTCATTAGCAGTGCTTGGGTTAATGCCTGCTCTTTTTCCCATAATTGATTGAGGTGAAGTATCTTCTTCTGTGTCTCGATAGGTGGGATATTGAGCTTTATCTCATTGCCAATAGATGTTTTAAGCATGACAGCCATAGATGATCCCTGACTGCCCGCACCTTCAGATAATAAAAATTGAATTGAAGGTTGGTTTAATGACCAACACAAGAATTCGGGTAGTACCTCAACCGTTGGTGTAATCACTAAGAACTGACTCGTTACCACCAAAGGTAATGAATCTTCCGCATTATCAACAACACAGGATGCTTGGAAGTAACCGCCCCTCGAACCTCTTGAAGGCAGTATTACAGTTCCAGACTCGACTAACGCTTTATCTTTACCCTGCCAGTCAATAGCTGGCAGTTTGCTTGGATCAAGCAAGAAGGAATTTGAAGTTTCGGCTATCTCACGCACATCTTTAATCTGAGCAATACGAGCACTGCCAGTTTCTGCCTCAACTTCTTCCACCTTTTCTCTAAATGTGTACCCAGTTCGAATATCGGCTACTTCACTGAGTAATCGAAGATTAGTGTTTTGAATCATAAGAACTCTCCGAATCGGCTTCCTTCACTAGAAAACAGGCTTTTTTAGTCGAACCATCACATTTGTAAAACTTTGCATCTGCCCATCCATACCGCTTTGCTTCGTCCAAAAACCACTGCTCCATTGTTACTGTGAGCTTCTTTCGTGTGCCATAGTGATGCTTGTTATAAATATTCATCACACGATCATATTCACAAATAATCGAGTCGTTTTCTTCTGCCGATATTGGGAACTGATATTTCGCACGCTTTTGAGCTTTTCCACTAATAGGAACAACGGTTTCTTGAATGTTTTGAGGGTAACTATCTTCATTCAGAAGTTTTTTCTGAATGAAAGTGGTTGTAATTTCTTGCACACGCGCAGTTATTTGGTAATCTTGATGCATAAATAAATCTCCTATATGTCTAATCGTCGTATTGAGGTTTAGATAAGGTTCAGGTGGCCGCCTGAACCTTGCCAATCACGCCAAATAAATGCAGTAGAGCGTCTACAGATAACGTAATGACTCCATATTAATATGGAGTCATACCTACGTCAATGATTTGTACACTTTTCTTCTACTGTATTTTTTATCAGAAAACAAAACTTCTGCCTAAAGCTTGCGGAATCTATCAAGTCAGATTCCGCATTGAGTTATTTCTGCTTAACCCGAGGATAGCGATGTGGGTGGGATGGCTTAGGTAATACGGATTCAAGCCATTCAGGTTCATGATGATATAGCCAGTAAAACGCTGCATTGCAATCTCGCTTTATCTCTTTTCTAATCTTTAACGGGTCATTGTGTCGGTATCGAAGTATCTGAGATTTGTAGCGTCGCCGTTTCGATTCATGCTTACACTGCCGTCTCCACTTAACCAACCCATTTACGCTAGAAATCAACATTTCGACACTTCCTGTTGATACAGATACACATTTGGCGATCACAGAACGATGGAAACCTTTCCATGCAAGTGCAATAACTTGCTCTCTGACGGATGCTTTTAACTTAATAGGCTCAAACAAATCTTCCATATCCGACGAGTAAGCGACTGACTTCACATAAGTTCTACTCTTGCCAGTTTGCTTACTTATTGAAGAAATTGGTAATCCTTCTTTTAACAACGACAAACATTCTTGCTCTACGCTAGAGATACTAACGACACAACCTTCACTGCGTACTTCTGGTGTTGTTTTAGCCCTTACCTTCTGCTTTGATAACCAGTATTCAAATATCAAATACTTAAAAATATGCTGTGAATATTGGTTATACAGCAAATTGGTAATGTACTTATAATCCGATTCGGATGATGGTAGAACGTCTGAAGATAGAAAATGCAATCGGCTTGTAAAAGAATAAAAGTCAGAGAGTAACTTTACCCTGCGAATTCAACCACCCTTGGTCACATAGCCAAGATTCGATAATTTGTCTGAGTAACTAGCCGACCTAAATGTAGAAATATTGTTTGATTGTTCTCGAAGTACTTGCCGAGAAAACTGCGCCAAACGAAAGCTTTCATCGCTACTTTCGTGATACTCGGCTTCAAAAGAAGAAGGATACCCAACTGATAACTTTAATCGTTTAGGAAGGCGAACATGCACTAGTTGCTGCTGATGATCACAACAAGATTCGATAGCAGGTATTTGATGAACTCGATGCCAATAAGCCACTCCAAATTGTCTGATATCTTCTTGAATGCAGACTGGGCACAGTTTGAGAGTTAATTCGCTATGTTCTCTCACGCACGAGAGCTGGCTTAAACGAATCGCCGAATAATTATCCGTTGAGAATATAGCTTCTGATAATTTGGCTTTGTATTGCGGGTAATAATGCATAAACAATGGAGCAAGAGTTTGCCCCATTAGCAGGTCATTATTGTTCTCATTGTACAGACTTGAAAGCGAACTTAAACCAGCAGTAAGTATTGGGTTAATACTTGCTCTATGGTCTCCGTATACGCTTTTGAGAAATTCAGATATGGGAACCGCACCTACATTGCAATATCTAATCATTCGACTAAACAGTAGCTCATCGGGTAATGCATCAGGTAAACGCATATCACCTCCGATAGGTTCGCCATACAGCTAAATTCTAACTAAACGTCTCCAATGGGTCGTCACACAAAACACCCGAAGCCCTTAGGCTTTCAAGTGGATCACTATCCTGAGAAGCCCTATGGATCAGATTAGTATCCAATATCCGATCACTCAAACTCTCTGAAAAAATAAGTTCCGTTAGTTCGCCAATGAACTCAGGATGATGTGGACGAGTCAAGTCTCCTGGTATCGTTACCACTTTAGATTTGGTATTGATGACTTCTTTCGTTGAAACATCTTCACGTCGATGGCTGTTCGGTTCAGTATGACCATCTTTTCGATTTCTTTTTAGGATAGAAATCGCGTGTTTCTTTCTCATTTCTTCTGTGAGATTTTTCGTTGCCCGTATAGCAATACTGGCTCCAAGATCAAGAACCTCTTCAGTAATCCTCTCGTCTGAAGAACCAATAATTGCCTTTTGAGCTGAATAATAAACTCGAACAGCCAAATCCATATTACCAGCAGACAGTGAGTATAGTTTATTGTTCAAACTTGGGGTCAACGGCGTTTCAACATTCGTCCACTGTAAACACCAAAGTTCATCCACGAACAATTCCCACTCTTCATCATTCGTCATTAGTTCTACATCGAAATAGCCACTACTTTCCGCACGTCGCGCTGATTTAAAACTCTTGCTGAGAAGTTCATCGAATGGAGGATTTGCACAGAAAAGTATCGGAATACCTAAATTGTTAACTAAGTTATGCAAAAAGCCTAAAAGTCGATCAGCACCGCCTGCTTTAGCAAGGTTTAGGTTTTGCATTTCATCAATAACCAAAATCCCGAGGAAATTTGATTTCATTTTCGATTCAATTTGTTGAAGTAAAAGAGCTATCGTTCCCGCAGGTTTTGTTGGAGGGTGTCCTAGTTTTTGATCTATTTGCTCTAAGATGCGATGGCAGAGTCCCTTCACACTTGAGTCATCGGGACAATCTACTTTAATCCAAACAACTTGCGGAATTGCTAATACTTTATTTTGGTAATATCGGTGTTCGATGACATCTGGAAAGCAGTTGAGTACCTGTTCAAGCATGCAGGTTTTACCTACTCCGCTTTCACCAATTATTGTTATTCCACTGCCTTTAGGTTCAAAAAAGCCTGTTCGGGGTTCAACATCAGGTCGATTATCTAAAGAATAATGTAGATAGTTCATTGTTGTGGGAGATAAAGGATTTTTTGCTGAATATCCCTCTTTGATCGCTATTTCGATGGCCCTAAATACATCAAAATAGAGAGGTAGTGGCTGCCTCAACGCTTTTAATCGGGTGAGATAGTCCAACCTTTCAATTGCCTCTAACTTTGTTTCCTCAACGAACCTCTCAGGATAATTACTCAGCTTAATAACTAACTCATCATCCTCAACCTTAGGTGGCAAAGCTTCAATCAAAGGATTACCACGATGCTCGGGTAATATCGCTTCATGATAAGTGGCTTCTTCACATCTCATTATCGTTGGCCCTTTTTCGCTTGAGCATTGAAATTACTTTTTTCTTCTTGTCATCTAGGTGTTTACTGGGTATATCTGATTCCATATCAGGCTTAGCTTGATGAGGTTGAGATTCTCCGTCCTCAATCCTCTGTGCAAGAATAGCTTCCCTTCTCCTTGCTTTCATGCCCTTTGTTCTCTCAGATTTTGAACTCAACGATGGAGCCAATGCCGCTTCTTCTTTTGCAGTTTCGATAACCTGATTTCTTCTCTGGTGACGCTCTATCGATTTCGATGTTGGCTTAGCTTTGTTTTTTTCCAACTTAATCCAATCTTCAAAATACAGGATGTCTGCTTGATGCCTATGAGCAAAATTAGCCGACTCCTTCATCAAGTAACATCGGGTAAAACCACTAACTTCCTCAAGCCTGACAAATATGAAGCTTGAATTATCATGATCAACTAAAGCATCTAGTTGCCATGAACCATTATTTCTCGCGATTACTTTCCAAGTATCAAAATCAGCATGATCTGACTCATAATACATTTGATCGTTCAGCCGAATTCCTTTGCCTGTCATGGTCACTTTTACTGTTGGTAATAGGCGAGAACGAATATGAGCCTCGTCTGCTCGACTTAAAGCATGACGCTGTGCTTTAACATGTAGATTCCAATAGTTTAGAGGGGTTGGAGAAAACCCTGACTCAATAAGTAATGTACTTTGCTTAGCTAAATCTTTAAAAATTGAACTGTTGTGCTCTAAAACTTCATCAATAAGGAGCTTGGTTATTTCTCTGAGCGTAAAAGTAGCATCTAACCTTGGGTCTCTATCACTTCTGATGTAATGCCGTCCTTTCGTAGTCCCTAGCAGCTCATGGACTAATTTCTCGTTCAATATATTGAAACGATGTTCGACTATGCCTTTCAATTCCGCCCTGTATGGGGGAGCAATACTCAAGTGGCCAATCAATGGCACAGCGAGACTTTCGGCATCCTGACAAATAAACTCTCCTCGATCACAAAGCAATCGTTGAGGTATGTGGTTACAAGGCCAATCAGCTTCTTCTATTTCAATACCAAATTCTGCGCAATACTCTTTCTTAGAGGTAAAGCTGTTAATTAAAGCCTGCCGACCAGCCCTCCAAGAAGCATATTCCATGGAGACATGCAGCCCGACAATCATTCGACTTTCTTTATCAACTACACAATAAACGGTTGGTCTCCCCAATACATGATGTCTCTGAAAGTCAGATACGATATGTACATCCAAAACTGTTGCATCCAATTCAAAGCAACTGCCAGGAACTTCTGTATGATCGGTAGCAGAACCTTTTAAACCTCGCTTATTGCGGTCAAAGTCACCCTGATTTGTTTGTTTACGTATTAGAATTTGTGCTGGAACTAGTTTTTTGGCCCAATAAACAAACGCTCGGTAATTAGGTACTAACGCTTCTCGTGACTCAAATTCAGCAGCAATTAGCTCCTCTGCATAATATTCTTTGAGCATTTTGTCATATACACGACTGAACTTAACTTTTTCACCTTTGAGTCCAAACTTCTTCATCGCCTTAAGAAACAAAGTTTTATCGTGCTCAGTAGTATTAACACCTTCAGGAACTTCAATACTTGGACTGGAGAGTTGTATCGGAGAACCACGCTTTGTTACACCAGCTACTCTTGATTTACCTCTACCCCCAGAGTTCTTATAGCTCGGTAAAAGTGCATTTCGCTCTTGACCATATTTCCAATAAAGATTTAGTGCTCGATAGATATTCTGGATATATGTGTTGCGGGCTTTCGCGTGTGTCGAAACAGCTTTACTACGAGGTTGCTCAACCAAATTTAGCAAAAAATATGGATCAGATGCTAATTCACTAATAAGTCGATATTTTTCATCTCTTTTTACAAGATAACTCTCTGAAATATCGTCTTCTGACTGCAATTGATAATACGGAAGCTCATATGAACTCAATTCGGAATTACCCGTTTTAATGGCCTCATTAAAAAAGTCAAAATCAAGCTTAAGTGGTCGTTGCAAAGCCTTTGATTCGAGCAAAGGAAAAAGAATGACGATATGTTCCTTTGTATATAGTTGCAAAACCCTGTAAAGACCATCCTCAAGACCATCTAAGTTATGAACTCGCCAAACACTATTTAATTCAACTTGCATATTGCTGTGATTTCCCATCCATCTTAACTTGAACAATTTCTATCATCCCAGATAGAACTATGGGCCGCGCCAAATCTACAATAACTTCTTTATCAGCTATTAAATACTTTAACAAAATCAATGCATCATCATTCGACATGCCGACTTGATTAGAAAACATGTCACAAACATCGCTTAATTGCATTGTTCCCACCGTCAATATACGCTTGGCTTCTTCTCTAACTTTATTCGAAGGTGATGAGTAACTCTTACGTTTAGGATCGGTAATCCATTGAATATTCTTTGACTTAATCTGATTCAGTTCTGACAGGCAAAATATGTGAAATGGAATACCTAATAACTCCCACCAAACTCTTTCAATATCGAGCTTTTCTGCCGTCCTTTTATCTGAAAGCTTTTCACTAGGCTTCACAGAAACAGCTTCATACCAAATCCGCTTTCCATCACTACAGGTTAAAAGGAAATCAGTGGTCATGATGATTGGGGCTTTGGTTATTGGGTGCTTAGGATGCTCAACATCAAGCAGCTTAGATATTTTTAATGAGAGAGTGAGAGGAAGCAGAGGAAACTGCTCTCGAATATCGGTAACTGAATCGGAAAACTCAGCTAAATAGAAAAAACATGTCTCTTGCTCAGATAAGGTATGGTGAGTTCGTCCCGATTTTATTCCGTCAATCTTACCGCTGTGACCATGAGACTTAACATCCTGAACTCTTATCCAAGGAGTGTAATTAGCTCCTTCACCTAAGCCATATTTTTGTTTTAAAGCCCGCTTGAAATCAGCGAGCTTTTCAAGTTTTCTTCGTCCAGCCACAACGCATACTCTATCTAATTCGATAAAATATATTATAGCCTAGTGTACAAACTTTATTATTCCAAATAACATGTATGTACAAACTTTTTCAACAGTGTACAAACTTTATTGTTCCAAAACACCTAAACCCACTGGCCTGCGGCGAAGCCTGAGCTCCAACACCATTGGAAGTTATAACCACCTAACCAACCTGTTACGTCCATTACTTCACCGATGAAGTAGAGGCCAGAAACCGTCTTACATTCCATCGTTTTTGAAGAGAGGTGATTGGTGTCTACACCGCCTAAAGTCACTTCAGCCGTTCGGTAGCCTTCGGTGCCGTTAGGTGCAATTTTCCAATTCTCTAGATGCTCTACAATTTCATTTAGCTGCTTTTCGTTGAACTGTTTGAGCGGCTTGTCTTCAAGCTCTTTACGGTCAATCAGCACCTCAATGAAACGCTTTGGTAATGCTTTCGCCAAGGTGTTCTTCAAGCTCTGGTTTGGATGCTTCTCGCGAGAGTTAGCCAGTAACTCCGCCACATCCACTTCTGGTACTAGATTAATCGAAACCGACTGACCCGCTTTCCAGAATGAAGAGATTTGCAGTACCGAAGGGCCAGATAGGCCGCGGTGAGTAAACAACAATGCTTCTTTGAATAAAGTGCCGTCTTGCGCAGTGATCTCGGCAGGAATCGCGATGCCAGAAAGCTCAGCAAAGGCTTCTTTGTCTTCTTTATGCAAAGTAAATGGCACCAAGCCAGCGGTTGTTGGCACCACAGATAAACCAAACTGCTCTGCCACTTTATAACCAAATGGCGTCGCGCCTAGTTTTGGCATTGAAAGGCCACCGGTTGCAATCACCAATGAATCACACTCAACTTCATCGGTGTTGAGATGCATCTTGAAGCCAGCGTCTGTTTTCTCAATAGAATGAACATCACAACGGTAACGCTCTTCAACCTTTGCTTGCTTACACTCTGCTAGCAACATGGTGACGATATCTTTTGAGTTATGGTCATTCACACAGAACAATTGCCCGTGATCACGCTCTTCAAACTCAATACCATGCTTGTAGATCATCGAAATGAAATCCCAATTGGTATATTGAGCCAGTGCAGATTTAACAAAGTGGGGGTTTTGACTTAAAAAGTTTTTTGCTGTGACATCATAGTTAGTAAAGTTACAGCGACCGCCACCAGCAATAAGGATTTTTCTTCCCGGTTTTTTGGCATGATCTACGACGAGCACTCGTCGGCCGCGCTTGCCTGCTTCTGCTGCACACATCAAGCCAGCTGCACCTGCGCCAATTACGATTACGTCAAATTTTTCACTCATTGCGGTTCTGCTTTCTTCACTTTTGCATCACGAAGCACGCCTTGTGCCCATAACGCCACCAATAAAAAAGGATGTGCATAACAGCACATCCTTACTAATTGCTCGCTATTCTAACGGCAATTTTCAACTTTGCAATTGATGTTCATTCGTGCAAATACCTGTCAGCCCCCACGACATAAAGTGGACGGCTGATTCAACGAATTGAGATCGAGTTAATCACTCAATTCGTCTGGAATTTAAACGATGAATGAAGACAGCAACGTTACACCCAACAGAGCGGAAGAGAGTATAAATAACTGTCTTACACGATCACACTTCGACGTAAAAACTTCGTCGTGATGATGGTGATACTCTTTGCTTTTGATGTAACTAAACAGGCGAACCTGCTTGGTCATATTGCCATGAGTTGTGAAGAACCCACCTCCGTCTACTTGTTGATAAAGTAGAGGATGTGCTTCTCGCATAATATAAATCAGTGTTCTTAGCGCAGTAAAATAACGCGCCCAGTTCACACATGTCACAACCATTAGTGCAAATAGAATAGTGTCGCCGCTGATCATCCTTTCCTCCCTACATCTTCAAGGGAAGACTCAAAAGAAAAAGATAATCAGTGTCTTTTTCTTACAGCCTAAACTGCAGGAGCTTCCATAATTGAAGATGAACCATCTTTTGCCAATTGCGCTAGGTCTTTATCAATAAAGAACAGTGCTTTACCGTCTTCACCAACGAGCTCTAGCTTATCCAATACACCTTTAAACAACTTCTCTTCTTCGTGTTGCTCTGCAACGTACCATTGCAGGAAGTTAAAGGTTGAGTAATCTTGTGATGTGAAAGCAACGTGAGCCAGTTTGTTGATTTTTTCAGTGATCATTTGCTCATGTTCGTATGTTTCACGGAACACGGCACCAAGGCTGTCGAATTCATGTTTTGGCGCTTCAATAGCACCTAGAATTGGCATTGCACCTGTTTCACTAACGTAAGTGAAAAGACGCTGCATGTGTTCCATTTCTTCTACTGCATGAACACGCAGAAACTCTGCTGCACCTTCAAATCCTTTGTCTTCACACCAAGCACTCATTTGTAAGTATAGGTTGGATGAGAAAAATTCTAGATTAATTTGATCGTTGAGTTGATCAACCATTGTTTTAGACAGCATTAAAGTCTCCTGATTACACCTTAGTTTTCTCTACTATATCACTATTTAATGAATATCTCGCTGACCATTACTTAACCAACAATTCACAGAACCAGTACGCAAGACGATGGATATGAGATCACTTCAGCAAAAAAAGCCATCGCATAGTGCTAATCTTTAAACAGACAATGAATAAAGGAGGTAGCGATATGAGTTACAAACATATTTTGGTCGCGGTCGATTTATCAGAAGACAGCAAATTAATTGTGGATAAAGCGGTAGCATTGGCAAAGCCATTGGAAGCCAAAGTCTCTTTTATCCATATCGATATTAACTATGCCGAGCTGTATACCGGCCTAATCGATATCAACATGGCGGAAACTCAGCATAACGCGATGGAAGCATCTCGAGTTCAGCTGCAAAACTTTGCTGAGCATGCTCAATACCCGATCACCCACACCTTAGTGGGCAGTGGCGACCTGAGTCATGAGCTGTGTGACACCATCAACGAGTTCAATGTTGATTTAGTGGTTTGTGGTCACCATCAAGACTTCTGGAGCAAACTGCTTTCTTCAACACGACAACTGATCAACGCCTCTCCAGTTGATATGCTGGTCGTGCCTCTAAGAGATTCAGAAGACTAATGATTTAAGGTTAGGTAACATACAGCTCATATCTTATTAACGAAGTTTTACTATGAGCTATTTAGCTGGTGTTACCCTCCTATGGGCCTTCTCCTTTAGCCTGATCGGCGTCTACCTTGCTGGTCAGGTTGATGCTTGGTTCTCTGTTTTGATGCGTGTTGCCCTTGCGGGTCTCGTATTTCTTCCCTTCCTTAAGTTTCGTGGCGTCTCACGTAAGCTGATCGCTAAATTGATGGCTATTGGTGGTATTCAGCTTGGGCTGATGTATTGCTTCTATTATCAGTCGTTCTTGCTGCTGTCAGTTCCTGAAGTCCTTTTGTTTACCGTCTTTACCCCAATTTATGTCACGCTTATTTATGACTTTCTCAAAGGGCAATTCTCACCTTGGTACTTAGTCACCGCTGCTATTGCGGTGTTAGGCGCGGTGTTTATTAAATTCGCGGGCATCAATGAGAACTTTTTGGTCGGTTTCCTTGTCGTGCAAGGGGCGAACCTGTGCTTTGCTATCGGTCAGGTCGGCTACAAAGTGGTAATGGAAAAAGAAGCGACTGAATTACCTCAACACACGGTGTTTGGTTATTTCTATTTAGGCGCACTGTGTGTGGCTTCAGTTGCTTTCATGTTGCTGGGCAACCCAGAGAAGCTGCCTACGACCACACTTCAATGGGGAATCCTGCTTTACCTCGGCTTAATTGCTTCAGGACTGGGTTACTTTATGTGGAACAAAGGCGCGTGCATGGTCAATGCTGGCGCACTTGCCGTGATGAACAATGTGTTAGTCCCAGCAGGCCTTGTGGTGAATATCCTTATCTGGAATAGAGATGTCGACCTAGTACGACTTTCCATTGGTGGTGGGGTTATCTTGCTGTCTTTGTGGGTTAATGAGACTTGGGTTAAGAAGCGTGTTGCGAGAGATGTTAGCAATGTCTAACGCGTTAAACTAATTGGCTTTAGTCATATCCAGAAAGCAAAAGAGCGACCGTAGGTCGCTCTTTTTAAATCATCTGTGTAGCAATAAATTCTTCGAATCAACTTCAGTGAATGTGACTATGGCTCACTACCTGAGTCTTGGTTTCAGTGAAGGCGACGTCATCAAGTTGTAGGTTGATGCGTTCAAGGTCACTTTCCAGCTTTTGGCTTTTCTTAAACAGCTTTTGCTGCTTCTTAATCATCTTCGCGAGCTTTTTGTTGTACTTCTCTTGTTTCTTCGCCGCTTTCTTCGCTTGTTTAAGTTCAGCTTTCTCATCACCGCTCGCCTTCGCCATCAATTTTTTCAGCTTGGCTTTCTTCAACGCGACTTTATCAGCCGTTTCTACGATAGCAGGATCAAAGATTTGTACCGTTGACTCAGCACTGTCCATGATCTCGATAAGAGAAACTTCTGGAGTTGGCAATGTTTCGGCAAGTAGACCACACGCGACTTTTTCTTCAACGGGTTTATTCTGACAATCAATCGGTGGGATTGCTGTTGGTTTGCATAGGTTCGCTTGATCCGACGATGAACGCGCACAAGAACGACACACAAACTTAGGTTGGGTAACCAAGCTGTGGATCTCGCCTAGGTGTTCAGTGATATCTCGACGGTTTAACTTACAAAAGCGTTTAGCCATGCTACAACTCCAGCTAAGAATAATAATGATTCTTAGTTAGATATACATCCGTAACGCGACTATCGCAAGTGTTAAATGGCAATTTATCGTATTTATGACGGGAAACTTTCTTAGCGTGCTGCTAAGTCATTGATGCTTTCACATAGACATCAAAACGATTCTTTTTGGTTTCGATCGCCATGCTTGGTTTTTGCTCGTCTAACCATGCTGCGTAATCCGGTCTTTTGACCACAACACGCTTTGATGCGAGCTTCATCGCAGGCTCAAATAAGCCATCGGCATCCAGATCGGCGCCAACCAAAGATTGGAATACACGCATCTCTTTCTTAACCAAAGCCGATTTCTTTTTATTCTCTGGGTGCGGGTACATCGGGTCGAGATACACCACATCAGGCTGTTCGAAGTCAGGATCGTTACTCAGCTTATCTAGGGCATCATGGCTAGAAGCATGAATCAACTTCATACGTTCGCTCACCCAACCGCCAATGTCTGGGTCTTTTTGTGCTCTCTGCAGGCCGTCATCCAATAATGCAGCCACAACGGGATGTCGCTCTACCATCTGAACTTTACAGCCCAACGAAGCCAGCACAAACGCATCACGCCCTAAGCCTGCAGTACCATCAAGAATAGTTGGCGTTGCGCCTTTGTTTAGACCTGCGGCCTTAGCAATTGCCTGACCTTTACCACCACCAAACTTACGTCTGTGACCGACTGCGCCTCCGACTAAATCAACAAAGATAGCACCAAGCTTCGGTTCATCGACTTTACGTAACTCAAGTCGCTCGCTAGTCAGTACCAAAGCGAAATCGCTGTATTCATCATGAGATAAACTCCAACGGGTCGCTAAGTCATTTAGATGATCGATTTGGGTGGCATCTTCGCAAATCAGTTGTAGTTGCAAGGTCGTCTCCAACAGACAGTAATATTCAAAACAAAAGAGGCAACCAGTTTACCTGATTGCCTCAACAATACATATTAGCGGTGCAAACTATTAGTTCTGAAAGCCATTAGCTCTGAAAACCATTAAAGCAGCAAACTATTAGCGCTGTAAGTGCTAATTACTAAGACTAGAGCTAAAGAATGGTCATAGTGTCGCTTGGTTCACTTAATCTGAGAGTTCTGACGTTCGCTCTTGTTGTAACTCTTCAACGAGCTCCGCAAGCGGCTTAGGTCGACCAATAATGTAGCCTTGTGCGTAGTTAACACCGAGTTCGATCAGCTTGTCGATGATCTGAGTGTTTTCAACAAACTCAGCTACCGTGTGTTTACCCATCTGCTTAGCTAAGTCATTGATAGAGCGAACCATCACATGATCCATTTCGTTGACATCAATATCGCGCACAAACAGACCATCAATCTTCACGATATCAACCGGCAATTTCTTCAGATAGCCAAACGATGATAAGCCTGAGCCAAAGTCATCAAGCGCAATCATGCAGCCAAGCTCTTTAATGCGAGTAAAGAATTTGATCGCTTGTTTCATGTTGCTCATCGCGGCCGTTTCAGTGATTTCTAGACAAATCTTATGGCAAGGCACTGACGAGTTCGCCAAACTTTCAATCAAGAACTCAACAAACTCTCGGTTACCCATCGAGTGACCAGACAAATTGATAGAGCACATTCCAAGTTCATCTATCACCTTTGGTCGATGTTCCAACCAAGCGAGCGTTTGGCTCACGACTCGGCGGTCAATCAAGTGCGCAATATTATAGCGCTCTGAAGCGGGCATGAAGATCCCCGGAGAGATGTACTCACCCTTGATGTTCTTGATTCTCACCAAGATCTCGAAATGCATTTTCTCGCTGTCTTTGTCTAAACCAAGAATACGCTGTGCAAACAACTCTAAACGATCATTCGCCAAAGCCTCATGGACGAGATTGACGCACTCCATTTCTAAGTGACGACGACGAATATCTTCATCATCCTGATGATAAAGGTTATAGCGATTGCGCCCTTCTTCTTTCGCTGCATGACAAGCGGCATCGGCCTGAGCATGCACCATTTGTGGTGAAGCCGCGGTATGGTCAATCAATCGAATACCGATAGAGCTGGTCAGGTTAAGGCGAATATCACCCCACAAGAATGGATTCTCACTCATCATCGAGATGATACTGCGACACACATTAACCGCATCTCGCTCGGTGCAGTCTTTGATTAATACAGCAAACTCATCGCCGCCCATACGTGCTAACACGGCGTTGTATGGCAGGACGTCTTCCAGCAGCTTGGCGCTAAACATGATTGCGGCATCACCCGCTTCGTGGCCTGCGGTATCGTTTAAGACCTTAAGTTGGTCTAAGTCCAAGAACAACATGGCGTGAGTACGCATGTGGCTTTCAACTTCTTTTAATGCCTTCTGCAATTCTTGTGCAAAGTGATTGCGGTTAAAGGTACCAGTGAGCAAGTCATAGCGAGCCTGGTACTCTAACTTTTCAGAAAGCTCATGAGTCTCGGTGATGTCTTCGCCAACAATCAACAGCTGATCGGATTCAACCAATGGACGAATGTTTTCACGAATCCAGATTGTGCTGCCATCCGCATGTCGATATTCGATATCACGGCGCCACACGCCACGAACCTTATGCTGTGGTTGCAACAAGATATGACGCGGGATCATTGCATTTTCATCGACATAGAACTCTCTTGGACGATGACCTAGCAATTGCTCCATAGGATAACCTAACACCTCTTCAGCAAACTGGTTCACTTGCTGAATACGGTTGTTGCCATCCAGCGTAATCATCATTACGGGTTGCTTGTCGTAATACAGTTTAAGGTTGGCTTCGCGTTGGAACAGTTTGTTTTCAGCAAGTTTACGGGAAGTCACATCACGCGCTTCAAATAAGAATTGGGTGTCATCCTCTTCATTACCCGGCATCGACTTCAGAGAAATTTCCAATACCATCACACCACGGTCACGACACCACACTTCCGCTTCAAAGCGCAAAGCCGGAGGCGTTTCTTTGCTCGTAAAATACTCTTCCAGTATGTCGCGTGCAGACTCTTCCCAATGTTGATGATTTTGAAGGGGAGTACCAAGCTTGTAGCCTTGGTTGTAAAGAAGCTCATGCAGCTTGCTGTTACTCGACAACAGCACCCCATTTTTATCGATAATGCCCATGAATTGCAGGCTTTGATCGAAGATCGACTCGAGCAACATTTGGCTTTTTCGGCTTGCCCGTTCACTTTTCTTCAGTCGGTTGAGGTAATACACCAAGGTGGCAATCACGCACGCCATGGCTAAAAACAGCAAGCCAATCGTACGAATCTCATCGCGATAGCGCGCGAGGAATGACTTTGGCTTATTTAGGAAAGTCACCGAGGCTTCATTCTCTGCGCCAAGATCCCAACGAGAGATCTGTTGATAATCGAGCTTTATTTCCGGAGCGCCAGCCACCACAGGAGGGAGTGGCTTTGTTGGGTTAGCCAACACATTCAATAGAACACGCCCAGTATCTCGACCTTGCGTCTCACCACTCTGAATCACGCCTCCGATAGCACCAAATCCAAGCCCCAAGTCATGCACCATATACAATGGCATTTGAGTCTGTGTATTGAGAACGCGCCAGTCTTCATCGCTACTGACTCGACCATCGGCATCGCGGTAATACGCCCAAAACAGCAAGCTTTTTCCGAGATCGGCACGCTGAGAAAATGCCACGAGCTCTTGATAAGAATCAGGAACATAGTGTTCAACAAGATCGGAAAAATCTGGGTGTTTTCTAACAAACAGATCGATTTGGGCGCGAATGGCTTGGCCCGTCACTGAGTGATCGGTGACAATATAGATTTTTTTGACTGTCGATTGAAGACGCTTGATGAGTTCGATATTACCGACTAAATCAATATCCTCACTAATACCCGTCGCGTTCAAACCTTCAATCATTTCAGGAGAGAAGTTGTTGATGCCTCCAAAGATAACCGGAGTATCTTTGAGATCGGGCGCGAGGCGCTTCATTAAGTTGAGCGCGTTATTGTCACTGACCACAACGGCAGCAAACTCTTCATGCAGCAGTTTGGTGTGATAAAGCTGGTAAACACGCTCAAGGTATTCAGGATTTTGAGAGCGCTTGCTATCAAGATAAACGACACGATAAGACAGGCCATCTCGGTCAAGCTCTGCCGCTAGCCCTTTGTGGAAATCATCTGTCCAGAAAAAACCTTGATGGTAAGAGTGAATCACCAACACATCTTTTGTCTGCGCTGAAGCAAACGTACTCCAACACACCACAAGAAATAACAACCAAAATCGCACTGAATTCACCTTAACATCATCGTTGCTGCTAATATTATCACCCTTGGCTATGATATGTACTCTAGCCGAACTATTTTCATTCGATATAAGGGTTTACGCATGTCCACAACTACTGCTCGTCTGGATGACCTAGACCGTGCCATTCTCAAAACTTTGATGGAAGATGCGCGCACGCCTTATGCTGAAATGGCAAAGAAATTTGATGTCAGCCCCGCGACGATTCACGTTCGTATCGAAAAGATGAGATCGGCCGACATTATTGAGCGAACCGAGGTTGTGGTAAACACTAAGAAGCTTGGTTACGACGTGTGTTGTTTTATTGGTATCAACCTTAACGCAGCTCGCGACTACCACTCAGCCATTGCCAAGCTTAATGCGTTAGACGAAGTGGTTGAGGCTTACTACACCACTGGCGCCTACAACATTTTCGTTAAACTGATGTGTAAATCGATCGAAGAGTTGCAGTTCGTACTGATTGATAAATTGCAGGCGATTGACGAGGTTCAATCGACTGAGACACTAATTTCATTGCAGAACCCTATCAACCGCAATGTAAATCCATAATCGTTTGATAAATCGATACAAAAAGAGCCTCACAATGAGGCTCTTTTCGCTATTAACTCGCAATAGAGCTAAGCAACTACCGCAGTTACGGAAATGATAGCAATTACGCGCTGATACCCGCATGACGCAGCATCGCATCGATTTGAGGCTCACGACCGCGGAAGCGTTTGAACAGCTCCATTGGCTCTTCACTACCACCCATTTCAAGGATGTTGTTCAGGAAGCGATTACCGGTTTCAGTGTTGAAGATACCCTCTTCTTCAAATGCTGAGAACGCATCTGCCGATAGCACTTCTGCCCACAGGTAGCTGTAGTAACCCGCGCTGTAGCCACCAGCAAAGATGTGACCAAAGCTGTGTGAGAAGCGGTTCCAATCTAGGCTTGGCAGTACCGATACCTTAGACTTAACATCCGCTAACGTTTCGAGTACACGAGCGCCGACTTCTGGATCGTATTCTGTGTGCAGTGTGAAATCGAACAGGCCAAGCTCTAGCTGACGCAGGATAAACATCGCAGATTGGAAGTTTTTCGCCGCTAGCATCTTCTCTAGCATCTCTTTTGGTAGCGCTTCACCTGTTTCGAAGTGACCAGAAATGAACGACAGCGCTTCCTCTTCCCAACACCAGTTTTCTAGGAACTGACTTGGTAGCTCAACGGCATCCCAAGGCACACCGTTGATACCCGCAACTGCGCCCGCTTCAACTTGCGTTAGCATGTGGTGAATGCCATGGCCAAATTCGTGGAACAAAGTGACCACTTCATCGTGAGTAAACAGTGCTGGTTTATCACCAACTGGCTTGTTGAAGTTGCACGTTAGGTAAGCAACAGGCGTTTGTAGATCACCAGATTGAGTAATGCGACGACCGCGACAGTCATCCATCCAAGCGCCACCACGTTTGTGTTCACGTGCGTATAGATCTAGGTAGAAGCTACCGCGCAATGTGCCTGTCGCATCAAAGATGTCAAAGAAGCGCACTGAATCATGCCATGTATCCACACCTTCACGCTCAGTCACAGACATACCAAACACACGGTTTAGTACTTCGAACAAACCAGACACTGCGTTCGACTCAGGGAAGTATGGACGAAGCTCTTCATCAGAGATCTCGAACAAGTTCTGTTTTTGTTTCTCGCTGTAGTAAGCGATGTCCCATAGGTTTAGCTCAGAGACACCAAACTCTTTCTCAGCAAACTGACGTAGCTCTTCTACTTCGCGCTCACCTTGTGGTTTGGCTTTTACTGCTAGGTCGTTAAGGAAACCAAGTACTTGGTCTGGCGTTTCTGCCATCTTAGTCGACAGAGATTTTTCGCTGTAAGTGCTAAAGCCAAGCATGCGTGCGATCTCGTGACGCAGCTTAAGTTGTTCAGTGATGATCTCAGTGTTGTCCCACTTGCCCGCATTTGGACCACGATCTGAAGCACGGGTTACGTAAGCTTCGTACAGCTCTTTACGCAGTTCTTGGTTATCACAGTACGTCATCACCGGCAGGTATGATGGGATATCTAGAGTCAGTAGGTAACCTTCCTGCTCTTTAGCTTCTGCCGCGGCTTGTGCTGCTGCCAATGCCGACTCAGGCATACCGGCCAGTTCAGCCACGTCTGTTACCTGCTTGATCCAACCCATGGTTGCATCAAGCACATTGTTTGAGAATTGAGAACCCAGCTCAGACTGGCGCTTGCTGATCTCGCCGTAGCGGTGCTGCTCGTCTGCGGGTAAGCCAATGCCTGACAATTCAAAGTCACGCAGTGCGTCGGTAATCGTTTTTTGTTGAGCTTGGTCTAATGCCGAGAATGCTTCACTCGCCTTGATCGCTTTATACGCTTCGAACAAACCTTTATGTTGACCAACCCACGTGCCGTACTCAGAAAGTACAGGTAAGCAGCTCTCATAAGCGTCACGCAGCTCATCGCTGTTCATCACAGAATTCATATGGCTTACAGGTGACCAAATGCGACCTAAACGATCATCCACTTCTTCAATCGGAGCAACGAGGTTGTCCCAGCTTGGTGAAGTATTACCTTCAAGTACTTGTTCTATCTTGTTGCGACACTCTTCAATCACTTGCTCAACCGCTGGCTTAACGTGCTCAGGTTTGATCTGTGAAAACGGAGGTAAGTCCGTGAAGGTTAATAGCGGATTAGACATATAAACATTCCTTTGGCTTTAGAGACTTTCGTCTTTTTTGTAATGAGGTCGTCTTACAGTCATCAGGCTAAGGATCGCCCTAAAAAATCACCTGCGAATAGTTATTAAATAGTGCCCATGAAGGCAAATTTCAATAGTAGAACCAATAACTAACTGCATATTGCGAACGACTGTTCCTGAATTGTTCGAGAATTTATGGTCCATTGGGGGTTATAATAGTCAAATTAACCCCACCTACACTAACCACACTCTAATTCGAGAGTGTTACGAGAGTTTAATTTGTTAAGTTATCGCCACAGCTTCCACGCGGGCAACCATGCCGACGTAGTAAAGCATATCGTACAGAGCCTTATTCTTAATTCTTTGAAACAAAAGGATAAGCCTTTTGTTTACCATGACACTCACTCTGGTGTAGGTCGTTACGACTTAACGCATGAATGGTCTGAAAAAACTGGCGAATACAAACAAGGTATTGCACGCGTCTGGGCACAAACAGAACTTCCTGAAGACATTCAAAGCTACCTTGAGTCTATCTCTGTACTCAACAATGGCGAAAAACTGCGTTTCTATCCAGGTTCACCACGTGTTGCACGTGCACACCTGCGTGATCAAGACCGCATGGTATTAACCGAACTTCACCCTGCAGACCACCCTCTGCTTGAGCAAGAGTTCCACCGCGATCGTCAGGTGTCTATCTACAAAGAAGATGGCTTCCAACGCTTAAAGGGCAGCCTGCCACCAAAAGAACGTCGTGGTTTAGTGCTTATCGACCCACCTTATGAGCTGGCAAAAGAGTACCGCGATGTGGTGACTGCGATTGCTCAAAGCCATAAGCGCTGGGCAACCGGTATCTACGCAATTTGGTACCCAGTGGTAAACCGTTGTGATATCGAAGACATGATCGAAGGGCTAGAAGGCTTAGGTATCAACAAGATTCTACAAATCGAACTTGGCGTATCACCAGACACCAACGAGCGTGGCATGACAGCATCAGGCATGATTGTTATCAACCCGCCTTGGAAGCTAGAAAGCCAAATGAACGAAATTCTTCCATTCTTGAAGGAAGCAATTGCGCCGGCAACCGGTCACTTCAAAGTAGAGTGGATCGTACCCGAGTAATCTCGAACTTAACGTCATAGTTTGCAGAATCTTCAACAGACTGTGACGTACACGAATAAATTTTAAACAGGGAGATTGAGTTCAACCGATCTGCCCTCAATATAATAATTAGACAATTTAAGAATCTATAGGACGTAGGTGTTCAGTGCGCTCACTGTACCCACAGCCTTCAATAAATGGAGAAAGTAATGGCGACTCATTTTGATTACATCTGTATCGGCGGCGGTTCAGGCGGCATCGCATCAGCTAACCGCGCAGCAATGCACGGTGCAAAAGTTGCACTTATCGAAGCTCAAGACCTTGGTGGTACTTGTGTAAACGTTGGTTGTGTTCCTAAAAAGGTTATGTGGCACGGTGCTCAGGTTGCTGAGGCAATCAACCTATATTCAAAAGACTACGGCTTCGACGTTGACGTAAAAGGCTTCAACTGGGGCAAACTGGTTGAAAACCGCCAAGCGTACATTGGTCGTATCCACCAATCTTACGATCGCGTTCTTGGTAACAACAAAATAAACGTAATCAAAGGCTTTGCTAAGTTTGTTGACGAAAAAACCGTTGAAGTTAACGGTGAACACTACACAGCGGATCACATTCTGATCGCGGTAGGTGGTCGTCCAACCATTCCAAACATCCCTGGCGCAGAGCACGGTATCGACTCAAACGGTTTCTTCGACCTGATGGAGCAACCTAAACGTGTTGCTGTTATCGGCGCGGGCTACATCGCAGTTGAGATCGCAGGCGTACTAAGTGCACTTGGCACAGAAACACACCTGTTCTGTCGTAAAGAGTCACCACTACGTAGCTTCGATCCAATGATCGTAGAAACACTGGTTGAAGTAATGGAAGCGGAAGGTCCAACACTTCACACGCACTCAGTTCCTAAAGAAGTAGTGAAAGAAGCAGATGGCACACTGACTCTGCACCTAGAGAACGGCAACACTCAAAACGTTGACCACCTAATCTGGGCTATCGGCCGTCACCCAGCTACTGACGCTATCAACCTAGCATCAACTGGCGTTGCAACTAACGACCGTGGCTACATCAAAGTAGACGAGTTCCAAGCAACCAACGTTCCTGGCATATACTGTGTTGGCGACATCATGGAAGGCGGTATCGAGCTAACACCTGTTGCTGTTAAAGCAGGTCGTCAGCTTTCTGAGCGTCTATTCAACGGTCAAACCAACGCAAAGATGGACTACAAGCTAGTACCTACTGTTGTATTCAGCCACCCACCTATCGGTACTATTGGTCTAACGACTCAAGAAGCTGAAGAGCAATACGGCAAAGACAACATCAAGGTATACACGTCTGGTTTTACTGCAATGTACACTGCAGTCACTCAGCACCGTCAACCTTGTAAGATGAAGCTAGTATGTGCTGGTGAAGAAGAGACTGTAGTTGGCCTACACGGCATCGGTTTCACTGTTGATGAAATGATTCAAGGCTTCGGCGTTGCAATGAAAATGGGCGCAACCAAAGCAGATTTCGACTCTGTTGTAGCAATTCACCCAACGGGCAGCGAAGAGTTTGTGACGATGCGTTAATCGCAGATCATAAGATTAAAGATAGAAGCAGGCTTAGGCCTGCTTTTTATTAACCACCTTGAACAAAAAAAGAACACACAAAGCACTGATATATAAAAAATTATAAAAGATTGTCAAATCTCAGCAAAATCTATAGCTCGTACTTATAGAATCCCGTTCATAATAATTCTTGAACAAGCGACAATGTCAGTAGCCAACACCCATATAACCGATCTTTTTTATCAATTATTGGACCTATCTGAGGCAGAAAAAACAAAATACCTAAAAGAACTAAAATCACACCAAGTCGAACTGTATAACAAGATTTATCCCCTTCTCTGCACGTCAGCTCTAGAGCCTCTTACACACATCTTTGGTGTAAGCGCCCTTCAAGCTACCGACAAAAAAGCTAACTTCTCTGATACATGCATTGATAAATACCACCTATCTTACGAAATAGGTCGTGGCGGTATTGGGGTTGTCTATGCTGCTACTCGAGTGGATAAGACATTCCATCAAGATCTTGCCATAAAACTCATTCAACCCGCTTTATCCCACCTCATCGATAAAGAGTATCTGTTTCAAGAAGCACAAGCACTTGCGACGTTGAATCACCCATATATAACCAAGGTGATCGATGGAGGGACACATGAAGGGTCTGTCTACATCGTTATGGAACATATTAAAGGTTGCACGTTGAACGAGTACCTTGCGACCTACACCCTGAGCTACCCCAAAAAGCTCAATCTATTTTTAAAGATATGCTCTGCTATATCACACGCACACAAACACCAAGTGCTGCATACCGACTTGAAGCCAGAAAATATATTAATCGATTGTGAGGGGAGCCCAAAGATACTCGACTTTAATTTAATGAGAGGAATCAGTGACCAATTATCAGCTCACCCACTTACTATCAATGCCTACAGTCATAACTACGCTAGTCCAGAGCAAATCAGCGGAAGCCCCCCCACAGTCCGATGCGATATTTACGCTCTAGGAAAGGTCTTAAGCTTCATGTTTCCTAAACTACCGATAAGTCAGGGGGACCTAAACTGCATAATTCAAAAAGCGACACGAAGCCACGCCTTACTGCGCTATTCGAGTACCAATGAACTCTATAACGACATTACGCAGCTGATCGCTTGTCGTCCAATCTCCGCATATCAAGACCAACCATTTTATTCCGCTCTGAAGCTATGCCAACGCCGTCCAATTCAATGTGCTTTATCTACTGTGCTCATTTGGTGTGGTGTTGGTTTCTACACGCCTTTGATCAAAAAAAACCAACAACTTCAAGTAGAAAAGCGCGCATCAGAAAGAGTCACAAGGCAATTTGTCCGAACGCTTTCTCAAATAAAAGAGAGCCCTAAGTCGAAAGCATCGATCAATACAGTACTAAAACATACCCATAAAGCGGTTTTAGGCGATCCTGGTATACCAACAAAAACAAAGATGAAACTGTTACGAATAATTGCCCCACAAACAACTAGGACAGAGTCAACAAAAGGAAACTGCTAACCATGAGTAACCAACTGACTGATATAGAGTCGATCATGAGAGATTGGAAAGCTGGGCACAAATGGGCAGAACAGAAACTCTATCGTTTCGCTTACGCCCACCTCTACGCTCTCGCTCAAAAAGAGAGAAAAAGGAGCACGACCAAGCATGAGCAAAGTTGTTGGGTGTCTTGGAATAGCATCAACAACACAACGGCGTTAGTTCACGATGCTTACCTAAAGCTCTCTTTTGCCGATACTCAATCAATAGAAGACACTCGTGATTTCCTGTTAATGGCAGCAAAAATCATGCGACAAATACTTATCGATAACGCTCGACGTCAACAGGCACAGAAACGCCAACTGCCCACAAAAGTCCCCCCTCAAGAAGACAGGCATTTCGAGCAACTCATCATTATGGATAAGGTTGTTGACCACTTTACTTTGAATTACCCAAGGCAATCACAAGCATTCAAACTGAAATACCTTATGGGGCTTCAAACTCAAGAAATTAGCCAGCTTCTAACTTGTAGCGACAGCCTAATTGAAAAGGATTTAAAGTTTTCTCGCTGTTGGTTAACAAGAAAAATAAACACGCAGCACAACCCAATTTATTGAAAAATAATTTACGGTATTTCACTCAAATCTCGTGTCTTGTGAAATCCACTCTAGAAAGGTAAAAACGCCGCAGATCTTAATTAACCTAAAAATAATTACTCTTCAGAGTAAGGATAAAAAATGAAAAAGGTAACGTTATTAGCGGCTGCGGTGGCACTAGGCTTAGCGGGTTGTGGGAGTGATAGCCCCCATACAAGCAATACCCCTGACAATGATGGAACTCCCCCTAGCGGCGGTTCAGGTGATAAATCGAGTAACATTGTCGTAAAAGGTTTTGATGGCTACTTCCATAACGCCGTAGTGTTTGCTGATGTGGACGACAACGGGAAACTGAATCTAGATATCGATACTGTGTTCGGTCTAACAGATGAAACCGGTGAATTAACACTACCGAAAAATACAGAGGTCAAACACAGCCTAGGTTTACAAACACTCCGTCCTGGTGATGTAACCCCAGAGCTGGCTCAGAAACTGAGTACTCTTCCTGACAATACAAAATCACTGGATAAACTGTTAGATCTATATACAAGAGATATGGACCTTCCGGGCCAACCTATGTCCAACGCTGTCGTACTGCTCACACCAAAGGTTGATGAAGGTGAAGGTGTCGTTATATCTCCAATTACCGATCTAGTCGCTATCGAGATGCGCAAAAATAACAGCACACTTGAAGCTGCTATGTCAGCAGTAAGTAGCAACCTTGGTGGAACAGAAGAAGCACCTATTGATCTTTTCTCTGACTTTGTAGAAGACTCTAAGAGCAATCTGCAAAGTGCTCGACTTCATAAAACTGCGCAGATCCTTACGGAGTCAAAAGCGAAAAACCCTTCAGAATACGAAAAAAAAATTGAGGTAATCACGGACACGGCTACTGAAAAATCAGAAGAAATCGTTACAGAAGACAATATGGGCGATGAGAATCTGGTAAACGACAGGCCAATCATTGATCCAACAGAGCCAGAGACCGCTATTCGCAACTTCAAGCTGTTAGTTAATCCATCAGCAGCATCAGCGATACAGCAACAGATCCATACACTCAAAATTACCGAAACAGATACTGTTTTAGAAACGATTGAAGTACCAAACAATCTTTTTGAAGATAAGTATTCAGTAGGCGGTGCTCTAACTCCGGTAAGGCCTAGCGTTAAAATTGATGGCGAAGGAGAGATCACTGCTGATCTTGATGAAAGTGGTACTACGTTAACATTATCAAGTTCAGGCTCGTTGGAGAATCCACAACGCAGCTACACAATTACGTTTGAAGCAGAAGACAAAGACACACAAGATGAAGATGCGAAAGTAACCAGCACACTGCGTACTACTTTCTCATTCAATGTTGATCTACTCAATACACCACCAAGCGTTGTGGATACGGAAGAAACACGAATCCAGACTGAAATTGTATCTACATGGAACCTAATCCAAGGCGCCCAGTTTACCGGAGAGATCCCAGTAGGTACGTTGTTTGAAGATCGTGAGGATTCCCACCTAACATACACAACAAATATCGACAGTGCGGTTCCTGGCCTTCAATCTGAGTACGATTCAGTATCTGACGTGATTCACATAACGGGTTACCCACAACAGGTTAATAGCCACAAGGTAAACTTCACCATTCATGCTGATGATGGTCACACTTCAACCTTCTTAGCGTCTGCACCAGCGAACTTTACCGTGCCTCCAGTGCAAGCTGGCAGCATCAGTATTAACGAAGCGTTAGAAGCCGATTTACAAGCACAAATTACGACGCAGTGGTCACTGACTGTTGGTAAAGACTTTGAAGAAGCTTTCAGTGTTGCAAACCTGTTTAGCTCAAAGGTTTCGGGCGATATTGAATACTATGCTCACTATGCTCCACATGATAATGAAACGCCAAGCAACCCAATCCCGGGAGTCTCGGTAAGTGTTGATAGCTCGGGCTTAGTGACATTAAGCGGACGCCCAACATCAGAGACCAATAATGTTGTTCTATATGTCGCACAAGGAATCAACTTCTCTGGTGGTGAGAAAAACGATATTGAATCAGAAATGGTAACGTTTAGATTGCCTAACGTTCAGCCAGGAGAAGTTACACCTCCCACAACATCTATCGCAGACCAGTATTTGTATCAATCAGCACTAGAAAACTACAATGATGAAGGTACAGGCTTAGCTTGTGAGGTTCGATATTTCGATTCAGAAACACAAACGCTCTACGCATACACTCGTACCCAAGAAAGCTTTACTTCTTGCCCTGAGATTAATACTTCGTCTTCTCCTGCTAACAACAATAATTTTGAGCCACTTGGTTCATACACTATTGATGCTAATGGGGGGTATGTACTTAATATCAATGATGGTGATGAATCATTCGCTATTCGCTATAGTGCTCAAAAGTACCAAGACTACTTTGTGTTCCAAAATACAGAAACTTTTGACTATTCAATTGACGGCAAAGTAGAAAGTATGACTTTTGAGGAAATGTACCCTGCCTATACGACTCCGCAACAGTTGAATGCCTTAATATCTCAACGCATTACTGATGGCGTAGCTGATGACGTATGGGTTGAAGGTACTCTTCATTATATTGACCAAAATGGCAACATTAATGATATGGATGTTGACGCTGCTATGAATGATGTAGATGACAATTGCACTGATATTAACATGTGTGAGAGTGGCGTAGCGGATGCAGACATTCACGTTAAAATGAGCTGTGAAGAAGTAAAATCAAACTACACATTCAACGTGTACTCAATGTCAGGCACACCATTTAGCTGGGAAGTCCAGTACTTTGGTTCTGAACAAAATAACAGCTGTGGTATCGATTTTACTTCTATCACTCCAATCACGAGCGGTATTAGAACCATTCATGGTGAAGTGAAAGAAGAAAAACTTGGTAAATTTGCAGACATCCTGTTTAGTTTCGCAAGATAAAGTTGAATTAGTTCAACATATAATTTAACTAACATTAAGCCTTGTCGCTCTCGACAAGGCTTTTTTATGCGTACGATCTGAACCTTCAACTGAAATTCTGCGTAGGGAAAATAAATCAACACTAAAAGGACAGAGCTCATTATGAACCTACTAATTGAATCATTTGAAGGCGGGATCTACTTGGCTTACCAAATCATCGGCGAGCAAAAGCAGTTAATCAAAGACGACCACCAGCACCCAATGAAGTTTTTGAGTGTAAACCAAGCACGCGATCACTTTAGCGATCAAGGCGTAGCATCGGCAATGTTAGTTCACAACAGCGCCTACGACGAAATGTGTGGTGAACACTGTGGTAGCACACAACCTTTCGAGATTGATTTGAAGTGGAGTTAAATCAACCTCAAATCAATCGCGATAAAAATTGAAAGGCTTGCACATCTGCAAGCCTTTTTCTTTGGGGGCTTATTTCTTATCGTGCTGTGCGTTTTTGTCTGCGTTTGATGTTTTGCTCTTTCACAATAAAATCGAACAATGGTGCGAAGAGGTTGGCGAACAGGATCGCCAACATGATGCCCTCTGGATAAGCAGGGTTGAGCACTCGAATACCAACCGTCATCACACCAATAAGAATCCCGTAAGCCCACTTACTCTGATTAGTAAATGCGGCAGAAACTGGGTCGGTTGCCATGAAGAAAGTACCAAAGGCAACACCACCCAACACAAAGTGCCAGTAGAACGGCATAGAGAACATCGAGTTGGAATCAGAGCCAATCCAGTTCATCAAACTAGAGGTCGCCACAAGGCCAATAATCACACCCGCAACAATGCGCCAAGAGGCGATCCTCATGACAATCAGAATCAAACCCGTCAACATGATAAGCAATGAAGAAACCTCGCCCATCGAACCCGGAATATTACCAACAAACGCATCCATCCAAGTGATCGCCTCGCCAGTCATGTTATTGATGAGTGACGTGCTGCCACCTTCATACCATTGGCTTAAAGGTGTTGCGCCAGAATAACCATCGGCTGCCACCCATACTAAACCTCCCGACATGTTGGCAGGATAAGCAAAGTAGAGAAAGGCTCGACCTGCAAGGGCTGGGTTAAGGAAGTTGCGGCCTGTACCACCAAACAGCTCTTTCGCGACAACGATACCAAAGGTGATACCTAGCGCTGCTTGCCATAACGGGATAGTCGGTGGAAGAATTAAGGCAAACAAAACCGAGCTAACAAAAAAGCCTTCGTTCACCTCATGTTTACGCACAACGGCAAACAACACCTCCCAA
This sequence comes from Vibrio sp. QJM3NY_15, assembly GCF_057785995.1. NCBI lineage: Bacteria > Pseudomonadati > Pseudomonadota > Gammaproteobacteria > Vibrionales > Vibrionaceae > Vibrio > Vibrio sp. QJM3NY_15. The sequence continues at coordinate 50,770 of NZ_CM173517.1, read as the reverse complement.
AAACCACCGACAACGAAAACCGTCGCGTACACAGGTAAGAAGTAGAGGGCGCCGAGCAACATCTGACTCCCCCAGCCACTTGCAATTAAGGACTGTACATCACCAAATGCCCACGACAAGCGCCAACTACTCTCAATAGCCGAGGTAAGTTCGTTAAGTTGATAACTGGATGTTAGTGCCGAGACACTCTGGTGCCCGACGTTATACATGCCCCAGAACATGGCAGGGAAAGTCGCCAGCCACACCAGAATCATGATTCGTTTGAGATCGATACTGTCTCTAACATGGGTCTGGCCTCGGTTTACGTTGCCGGGCGTGTAAAAGATGGTGGCAAACGCCTCATAGACTGGGTAAAGCTTTTCGTACTTACCCCCAGCTTCAAAACGCGGGGCTACGTCTTCTAATCGTTTCTTCAAACTCATAATCTCAATCACCTTATTGCTTGAGTTATGGTTTTCTACGCACCAACTGCTCTATTTGAACAATTTTTAGCGATTTTTAATCAAATTTGTATTGATGAAACGAGTCAGTATTCAACAGCAAAACCGACGTTGAGAAAGCTAGACGCATAAACAACAAAGCCCCAGCAATGGCTGAGGCTTGTTTAATCTTATAACGGTCGTTGTTACTTAACGCACATCACGTTGAGTAATGAAGAGCCTTTGAGCTGGTTTACGTTACCGTTAGTGAACAGGCCTTTTTTATCCGCTCCCCAATAAGGTAAGTGCATTGGCCAGTTCTGCTTTTCCATGACTTTTGAGCCAAGGATACTCTGCCACTGCTGTTCATTCATCAACTTCATGCCGATCTGATTACACACAAGTTCCGCACTACCAAAATCTAGACGACTCCAAGGCTTTCCCTGTTCCATATAGAACTGCTGTTTATGGTCCGACAAATATGGCACTGCGTATTTGTTGCCCGCAACATTGGCGGTCACACGAACTTCGATATCCAGATCATTGCCCGAACTTGAACCATTGCTAGGAATCGCTTGGATTGCGGCAGCACTCGTTGCAGCTACCGCTGAAGTCGCGACCACGGGTTTCGGTGCAGGCTTCGCTACTGGTTTTGATTTTACAGGCGCCTTAGTCTTAGCCATTTTTGGCTCTGCCGGTTTTGCAACGATAGGCTGTGACGAGGTCTGAGACTTATCAACCATACGAATGAAAGCTTCACTGTATCCAGACACTTTACGCACCTGAGCCAGATCTTTTCTCGCATCAGAGAATGTCGAATAAGGACCAATCAGACAACGATAGTCGCCACCTTCAGGCTTCATCCATACATTGGTCGAGATCTTTTCATAAAGAGGCTTCGCTCGGCTCAATGACAAAGGCTTATTAAGCAGGCCACATTGAACCCAAAACAGTTCATTAGCTGAATGACGTTTAGGCGCCTTGCTGCCCCAAACACCCTTACCGATCGGACATGATTGTTCTAGCTGTGGTAATTGATTAGTGCTTGCTTGAGTAGCATCACATAGAACCGATTCTGCATTAACCTGGCTCGATGCCAAGAGGGATGCAGCAATAAGCCCCATACGATAATTTTTACTCACAGCACGACATACAGCATTCATTGTCAATTTCATAACCACCACTTAAACCCTCTCGGGCTAATTGTTACCGATTCTATGTCGATAAAACATGAATTCCATTTTAAGTATTATTGACCATGTCAATAATACTTAGTTCCAGATCCATTAAGCAAAAAAAGAGCCGTAATTGCTTACGGCCCTTAGTTTAGTGATTTTTTTTACTAAAAATCAATCCGTGTTATCACCCTTTATAAATTTTAGGGTTAAATACATCACGTAACCAGTCACCTAATAGGTTGATCACTAGAACGAGTGTTACCAAAAGCACACCTGGGAATGCTGTGATCCACCATGCTCCAGAAAAAATGTAGTTAAAGCCGGTACTGATCAGGGCACCTAGTGACGGTTGGTCGACTGGCAAACCTAAACCTAGGAAAGAAAGTGCCGCTTCCGACATGATGGCATTTGCCACCTGTACCGTAGAGATAACCAAAATTGGCGATAAACAGTTCGGTAGAATATGGCGGAACATAATACGTGGCGCTTTAAAGCCCATCACGCGAGCTGCTTCTACATATTCTTTCTTCTTCTCTGCCAATACTGATGCACGAATGGTACGCGCATACTGAGGCCATTCGGCAATACCAATGATGACCACCAGCATGACAACGGCGTATTGCGCATAAAAGTCACTACCAAAGCTTGCCTTAAAGATGGCCGAGACAATGATCGCAACCATCATGGTCGAGAAAGAGAGCTGAACATCCGCAAAACGCATCAAGAAGCTATCAATACGGCCACCAAAGTAACCCGCAGACAAGCCAATGATGATACCAAGCGTCAGTTGTAGACCTACCGCTAAGAAACCAATGGTCAGTGATAAACGCGAACCGTAAAGCATGGTCGATAAAATATCACGGCCTTGCTCATCCGTTCCTAGCAAGAAGCGATCTTCGCCGTCTTCCATCCATGATGGTGGAAGTTCTGAGTCCATGATATCAATCGATGTCACGTCGTACGGGTCTGTTGGCGCTAGAATAGGTGCAGCTAGAGCCATCACTAAGAAGATTGAGAAAATGGCAAAACTCACCATTGCCACTTTGTCGCGTAAGAAGTAATACACAATGTCAGATTGCTTAAAACGTTCCCAGCGAGACGGCACTGTCGATGTCTGTTCCATGATTATGCTCCTTTCCCTGTGATATTAACGGTTGGGTTGATAACACCGTAAAGCAAATCAACAATCGTGTTAGTCACTACGAAAATAAGACCAACAAAAATAACGTATGCGGTAATCAGTGGTGTATCTACACGGTTGATTGCTTCTAAGAATAAGAAGCCTGTACCTGGCCACTGGAAAACCGTTTCAGTAAGAATGGTGTAAGCCACCATAGTACCAATCTGAACACCACCAACGGTAAGTACCGGTAGCATGGTGTTTTTCAATGCATGTTGGTAATAGATTTTGTTTAAAGCCAAGCCTTTCGCTTTGCCGAATTTGATGTATTCCGAGCTCAATACTTCCAGCATTTCAGAACGCACGAGACGAATGAACAGCGGCAGCATGATTGAAGCCAAAGCAATACTTGGAAGCACAAGGTGAGCCAAGCCATCAAGCGTTAGGAAGCCAGATTCCCAACCAAACCAGTTTGCCGTATCACCACGACCAAAGGACGGTAGCCAGCCTAACTCGATAGAGAATACATACATCAACATAATGGCCGTCAAGAACACAGGAACCGAGATACCAACGCTACTGCCCGCCATAATAAGCTTGGTAAAAAAGCTCTTAGGGTGAATAGCAGAGTAAACGCCTAGTGGAATCGACAGGCAAACAATAATAATAGAAGCGCCAAACACTAACTCTAGTGTGGCTACTAGCTTATCGAGAATCACGTCCACAGCCGGACGCTTAAAGAAGTACGAAGTACCAAGATCACCCTGTAGAGCAGCGCCTACAAAGCGAGTGTATTTTGTAATGAAGGGATCATTTAAGCCGAGTTCATCACGCAGCGCTTGACGCTCCGATTCTGAAACAGATTGACCGACTAACTCACGCAACGGGTCGCCCAGGTTATCCTGTATGGCAAACGCCACCAAACTGATCACAAACATCACTATCAGTGCCTGAAACAGGCGCTTGACCAGAAACGTAACCATTCCTTGCCCCTTATCTATCCATGACTATCTAATCAAAATCCGCGACTAGATAAAAAATTTCAGTCTTAAAAAAGGTATTTAGCCAGACTGAAGGAAGACCAAATACCGAAACTTAAATCTATTTCTTAATAATTCGAGAGCCTGAAAAGCTTCAGGCTCTCGATTCTAGCAAGCTAGATTATTTTACAACTAGGTCGCCGAAGTAAGGCATAACCATTGGGTTTACTACGTCTGCTGCACCTACGTTCGACTTCGCGCCCCACGCTTCACTTTGCCAGTGAAGAGGAACAAACGCTGCGTCGTTGTAAAGTGTTGCTTCAACGCCTTTCAGCATTTCAGAACGCTTAACAGGGTCAGTTTCAGTGTTAGAAGCTTCTACAATTGCATCCATCTCTGGGTTTGAGTAACCAGAACAGTTGTATTGGCCACGACCCGTTTCTTCGTTACGAGTCATTGTTAGGAACTCACTGAAGTTAGCTGAATCTTCTGTATCTGAGTGCCAACCGATCATCATCATGTCTGCTGAACATAGGTCAAACTCAGGCCAGTACTGTGCTTTAGGCATCGTTTTAAGATCAACTTTGATACCAATCTTAGATAGCATTGCCGCAGACGCTTGAGCAACTTTTGCATCGTTCACGTAACGGTTGTTTGGCGCCATCATCGTTAGCGTAAAGCCATCTTCGTAGCCCGCTTCCTTCATTAGCTCTTTTGCTTTTTTCAGGTCGTAACGAGGTACGAGTGCATCATCGTGACCCGCGTAGCCTGTTGGGCTTTGTTGACCAGCTGCAGTAGCGAAACCTTTCATGATTTTCTTAACAATACCTTCATTGTTAATCGCATGAACGATTGCTTGACGAACGCGAACATCTTTAAGCGCTTCGTTGCTGTTTTGGTTCATTTGGAACGTAATGATACGAGTACCAGGCAGCGTCACTAGATCGATGTTTTTAGCGTTTTTAACACGCTTGTGATCGTTAGGTGCTACTGGGTGAATCATGTCTACATCGCCAGAAAGAAGTGCCGCAACACGTGTTGCATCTTCTTTGATTGGAACCAATGTTAGCTTGTCTACGTTACCTTTCGTTTCTGTATCCCAGTAATCGTTGAAACGCTCAAACGTTACTTTAACGCCTTGCTCACGTTGAGTAACGATGAATGGACCTGTACCTGAAACGTTTGTAGAAGCGAACGAGTTACCGTGCTTAACTAGCTCAGATTTGTCATTACCTTCGGCTGTTTGGCCTGAGTAAAACTTGCTGTCCATTGGGAAGATGTAAGTTGCTGTTTGTAGTACTAGTGGGTAAGCCGCTTTAGAGACTAGTTCAACTGTGTAGTCATCCACTTTTACCATCTTCTCGTAAGGCGTGAAGATAGACTTAAAGTCTGGAGATGCTTGTAGACGTTCGAATGTCCACACAACATCGTCAGCTGTTAGTTCATTGCCTGAGTGGAATTTAACACCCTGACGTAGATTAAAGCGGAAAGTCGTTTCATTGACACGTTCCCAGCTTGTCGCTAGGCGGCCTTCAAAATCCATCTCTTGAGTGAAACGTACTAGAGGGTCAAACACCATGTGAGACATTTGCAGTGTGCCGCCAGATAGCTGCTCGTGCGGGTCAAGTGACACTGGGTCAGCTGCGTAGCCAACAGTAATATCTGCTGCTGCTGCACTAAAGCTTAGGCCAGCTGCCATCAAAGCTACTGCTAATTTGCTTTTCATGGTTTTCATTGCATAACTCCTTCATGCGGGAATCCAGATCCCTAGTTGTTGTATTTGCGTCTGTTATTGTATTTCAGGCAGGCTAAGCCTCTACCCTGCTGAAATTTATATTGCGGCTTGTGCCACTGCTTTTTCTTCTCGTAAGCCCGTAAATTCAGGCATTAAAGAAATCAGGTGTTGGCTATATTCATGCTGTGGAGAGTTAAATAACTGCTCAGTAGGCGCCACTTCCAGTAGCGTACCCATCTGCATCACACCAACACGATCACACATCTGACGAATAACCGGTAAATCATGACTGATGAACAGCATGGTTAGGTTGAGTTCGTCTTGTAGATCTTTTAATAGGTTTAGGATCTGCGCCTGTACCGATACATCTAACGCCGATGTTGGTTCATCACAAATCAATAGGCGAGGTCGCGTTGCCAAAGCACGAGCGATAGAAATACGCTGACGCTGACCACCTGAGAATTCATGCGGGTATTTAACCCCTGCCATTTGTCCAAGACCAACATGATCCAACAAATCATGAACAATCTGACGAGTTTCATTCTCGTTGCGAGTCAGTTTATGGAAACGAATTGGCTCTGCGATGATGTCGAAAATCTTCATACGCGGGTTCATTGACGTATACGGGTTTTGGAAAACCATCTGCATTTGACGGCGCATTGGGCGACGTTCTTTTTCAGATTTAAGCCCAGTAAGATCGACACCTTCAAAGGTTACTTTGCCTGAGTTAGGGGCGTACAAGCCAGCAATCACACGTGCAATGGTTGATTTACCAGAACCAGATTCACCCACTAGACCAAAGGTTTCACCTTCATGTACTTCAAAGCTTACATTGTTTGAAGCTTGCACATACTCGCGACGACTTTCGAAGAAAGAATCTTTTGTCGTAAAACGCAGGTTAACGTTTTCTACGTTCAGTAGCGGACCTGTGTATTCACGATGATCTTGGCTTTGACCTAACCAGTGATTTTTTACATCTAAGGCTTCCATCTCGTGTGCTTCTTCGATGTAGCTAACAAGAGGAAAACGGTCGAGTTTACGGTCTGAACGAGGAACGGCTGAAATCAAGCTGTGCGTGTATGGGTGCTCAGGTGTACCCAATACTTGTTTCGTTGGGCCGAATTCAACCAGATCACCACGGTACATAACTGCGACACGGTCAGTCACGTTAGATACAACACCCATATCGTGGGTTACCAACATACAACCTACGTTTTTCTTAATACATAGATCGCGAATCAGGCCTAAGATTTGGTCTTGGATAGATACGTCTAGAGCGGTTGTTGGTTCATCGGCGATGATCAGGTCAGGTTCGCCTGCCAATGCAATCGCGATAACCACACGCTGACGCATACCTCCAGAGAATTGGTGCGGATACTGTTTAAGGCGGTTTTCAGGTTGTGGGATACCCACTTGGTTCATTAAGTCTAATGAACGCTGATAAGCTTCTGCATCCGATACCTTCATATTGGCATGGATGGTTTCTTTTAATTGCTGTTCTACGGTAAATAGAGGATTAAGAGAAGTCATTGGATCTTGAAAGATAAATCCAATCTTAGAGCCGCGAACTTTACGCATCTCTTCCGGAGATAAACCCGATACTTTTTCGCCATCAAGGAACACTTCACCGCTCGCAATACGACCGGGAGGGCTTAGCAAATCGATCACAGCATTACCGACTGTTGATTTACCAGCGCCAGATTCACCAACAACACCGACAATCTCGCCGCGCTCAATGCTAAACGACAATGATTTTACTGCGGCGTGTACACCATGACGTGATGGGTATTCGATACGAAGATTTTTTACTTCTAAAAGTGACATTACCAGACCTCTACTGCTTTGGCAGCTCTCTGCCCTGTCTGCAAAATTGAATCCATTCTTACCAGAATATTGTTCTGATATTTTATACGGTTGACAATTTGGCAAATAATTCACAGAAAAGCAACAAAAATAGGATAAAAAGTCGACATTAAACGCTTAGCAAGCAAAAGTACCACATAACTATTCACATAGAGAGCATATAGTAAGAAAAAACAACATCATATTGTTGGTAATAAACACTCACAAATCCCTTACTACTACTTACTTGTAGAGTTAAACCTATGGTTCAAAGCAGATCTCACTACCAGTCACTAAAAACAAATAATTATTCCAAAAAACAATTAACACTATAGAAACAAATACTAATTTTATTAATTTAAGCAAATAAAACAACCAGATAGAACTGATTTAGCCATACATTCAACCTTCCCTATTATTTCAACGAATACAAACCAGAAAAACGAAAGGTTTAATAAATTAGAGAAGAATTTAAGCGACTGGGAGTAAAGAAAGCTGTCAATTACAGGCCTTAGTGAGCAAATTTAGGGGCAGATTTCACTTTTCATAAAAGTCTTTAGACCAAACTTATTAACCTGTCGAATAATTGAGTGATTTATTTATATAAAATTAGATATAGATCTGCACATTTCATAAAGCATTTATCTCAATTGAGGCGTGAAAATCTATGGTGGGTGTTTTATATAGAGAGCACTTGATTGAAGTGGTGCCACGCAAAATATCGAAATAAGTCAGTTCCCAGCACTCAAAAAACAAAAAGTTGAAGAATTTCCGATACGATAGATGCAAAAAAGCCCCTTTTTTTTGACGTAGCTTCTTAAGCGATCGGTGAAGAGACATTCTTTGAACATCAGGCGAACCCCACTTGGGTTCCAATCTGGTGATCTACAGATGAAAAAAAAGCCCCGTCATTTCTGACGAGGCTTCTTAAGGTGGTCGGTGAAGAGGGATTCGAACCCCCGACCCTCTGGTCCCAAACCAGATGCGCTACCAAGCTGCGCTATTCACCGAGACGTTTCGTTTGATTTCTCAAACAGGGAACTTCAAAGAAGTTACCAAAATTAATGGGGTGGCTAACGAGATTCGAACTCGCGACCACCGGAATCACAATCCAGGGCTCTACCAACTGAGCTATAGCCACCACTAATTTTTTATATAACCGCTATCAAGCGATTATTGAAATAGTGGTCGGTGAAGAGGGATTCGAACCCCCGACCCTCTGGTCCCAAACCAGATGCGCTACCAAGCTGCGCTATTCACCGACTAGTTTTGTCTCGACTCTTGGGAATAATGAGTCAACACTGGAAGCCGAAGCTACCGTTATTTTGTAAAGAAAGAATGGGGTGGCTAACGAGATTCGAACTCGCGACCACCGGAATCACAATCCAGGGCTCTACCAACTGAGCTATAGCCACCATTGTTTCTTTTTTGCCAATTCTCACTTACCGAAGTAAGAGACCGGATGGCGCGCCTGAAAGGATTCGAACCTTCGGCCTTTGGCTCCGGAGGCCAACGCTCTATCCAGCTGAGCTACAGGCGCATGCCCTGTCGGCGGAGTGGAATAATACGTATATCACCTAAGGTCGTCTAGTACTTTTTTAACTTTTTTTTCTGTTTGGTCTCTTTTTCGACAGTTAATATGTGATAAACCCCTTATTTGAGTACTACAACCCTCTGGAGCTTATAAGTTGTTGTTTATTGCAACAACTTATCAGGATATAATCACCCATTATTTACATTGATTTAACAGTCGCTTTTTGCAACTTAAATCAACACACCCCTCTAACACTATAAATTGGTAAGCATGTACTTACCTTGGGAATGTAAAGTGAGTTTAATGGATATGTCTCGTCGAATTTTAACTGTTGTTATCGCAGCTTTAACCTTTTCCACTGGCGTTATGGCTTCAAGCCTAAGTGAAGCGGAGCAAGATCTTATTGCTGAGCGCATCAAACCAGTTGGTCAAGTATACCTAGTCGGTAGTGAGCCAGTCGTTGCTGAACCAACAGGCCCTCGTGATGGCGCAGCAGTTTACGGAACCTTCTGTATTGCTTGTCACGCATCAGGTGTGAGCGGCGCTCCAAAAGCTGGCGATGCTGGTGATTGGGCTCCACGAATTGCACAAGGCCGAGACATCCTAGCAGATCACGCAATCAACGGTTTCAATGCAATGCCTGCTAAAGGTTCATGTATGGACTGTTCTGACGATGAAATCAAAGATGCTATCGAGCACATGATTGCTGGCCTGTAAGCCACAAAAGATTGATATAAAAAAGGTGACCATGAGGTCACCTTTTTTATTACCTGAAACTCTGTCTATTACTTCTTATTGAACATCGCACGAATATTCGCAATGTGTGCCTGCCCTTTTTCCATTCTCTCTTCAGCCGACTGCGGTTTTTTCACCGATTCCCACTCCACATCCTCATGAGGCAATTCATCTAAGAAGCGGCTTTGCGTCGGCTTGATTAACTCACCGTACTGTCTACGCTCACGACACTTAGTGAAAGTCAGCTCTTTTTGCGCTCGGGTAATGCCTACATACATAAGACGACGTTCTTCTTCTACATTACCTTCATCAACACTGGTTTGGTGCGGAAGAATACCCTCTTCTGCCCCCATCAAGAACACATAAGGAAACTCTAGGCCTTTCGAAGCATGCAGCGTCATCAATTGAACTTGGTCTGCATCGTCGTTATCTTCACCACGTTCCATCATGTCACGTAGGGTCAAACGTTGAACCACTTCGCGAAGCGTCTTCTCTTCTTTATCGTAATTGTCGCCTTCTAGATCGGCAACAATCCAACTATAGAGATCAGACACGTTCTTCATTCGCATCTCTGCCGCTTTCGGACTTGGAGAGGTTTCGTAGAGCCAATCTTCGTAATTAATGTCACGAACTAAGGATCGCACCGCTTCAACAGTGTTTCCACGTTCAGCATTATCCGAGATACGAACAATCCAATCAGAAAAGCGACGCAGGTTTTCTAGACCACGACCAGTCAATGTCTGTTCTAACCCCATTTCGAAGCTGGCTTCAAATAAGCTTTTACCACGCATATTGGCGTAGCTGCCCAACTTCTCTAACGTAACCGGACCAATCTCGCGACGCGGGGTGTTCACAATACGTAGGAAGGCATTGTCATCATCCGGATTCACCAATACTCGCAAGTAAGCCATGATGTCTTTTATCTCGGCTCTAGCGAAGAAAGAGGTACCGCCAGAAATCTTATAAGGCACTCGGTTTTGCATCAGCGCTTTTTCAATCAATCGAGATTGGTGGTTGCCTCGATAAAGTACCGCGTAGCATTTGTACTCAGTACGATTCAAAAATTTATGCGCAATGATTTCACCAGTAATACGCTCGGCTTCGTGCTCTTCATTCTTGGCATTAAGTACTTTGAGCTTTTCGCCATCCGGGATCTCAGAGAACAGAGACTTCTCGTACACGTGCGGGTTATTGGCGATCAAGATGTTCGCCGCACGCAAGATACGACTGGTTGAGCGGTAGTTTTGCTCAAGCTTAATAAGGCGTAGGTTAGGGTAATCTTCACCAAGTAACACCAAATTTTGTGGTTTCGCACCACGCCATGAATAGATCGACTGATCATCGTCGCCTACCACAGTTAAACGACCGCGTTCACCCACGAGTAAACGAACCAGTTCATATTGACTGGTGTTGGTATCTTGATACTCATCGACCAATAGGTAACGAATGCGAGATTGCCAACGTTCACGTACTTCTTGATTGGTTTTCAACAGTAAAACAGGCATTGCGATCAAATCATCAAAATCTAATGCGTTATAAGCCTTCATTTGTTTTTGATACATCTCAAAACAGAATGCAAATAACTGCTCTTGTTCACCTTGAGCACGTGCTTTCGCCTGATCTGGCGTTAACATGTCATTTTTCCAATTTGAAATTGTGCTCATCAATGCACGTAACAAATCCTTATCACCATCGATTTGTTTCTCCGTTAGCTCTTTTAATAAAGCTAACTGGTCTTGATCATCAAATAGAGAAAAACCCGCTTTTAAGCCAAGCGCTTTGTACTCTCGACGGATGATCGTAAGGCCCATGGTATGGAAAGTCGAAACAATGAGCCCTTTCGACTCGCCTTTTCCTAAGGTTTGTCCAACACGCTCTTTCATTTCACGCGCCGCTTTATTAGTAAAAGTTACCGCGGCAATGTTACGAGCTTTATAACCACATTCCTGAACCAAATAAGCGATTTTGTTGGTGATTACACGTGTCTTACCTGAGCCTGCGCCCGCTAAAACGAGGCAAGGACCAGAGACGTATTTCACAGCTTCATCTTGTCTTGGGTTCAGTTTCATTACTTTCTCAACATGGTTAAAAGGTCTATTTGTTCACGCGCGCCTATAATAATGGTGCAACGGTACGAATGCTATGCTCTCTTACACAAGAATTTTACTCTATTTATGCAAAACTCTGTTGCACAAATGTACGTAATTCAGGCTATAATGAATGAACGTTCATTCACTAGCGATTAGTCTATGACCAATAATACATCTCAAGATAAACGCTTACAGATACTCTCTGCTGCGGAAAAGTTAATTGCGGAGGTCGGCTTTCAAGGCTTATCCATGCAAAAACTGGCCAAAGAAGCAGGTGTGGCTGCCGGGACTATTTATCGATATTTCGATGATAAAGACCATTTAATTGAAGATGTTCGCATTCAGGTAACTCAAAGAGTCGCGGACGCTGTTCAAAATGGTGTTAATGATTCAGATTCAATAAAGCTACGTTATAGAACTATGTGGTTAAACATATGGAACTTAGCGGGTACGGACCCTGCAGCAATCAAAAATAGGGTTCAGTACGATTCTCTACCTGCAATAAATAGTATGGCATTTAGGGAACTTGAAAGAAAAATGTTTGCCCAAGTTGAGCTACTGTTTAACGAGGGTAAAGAGCAAGGAATTTTTAAACCACTCAATAATGAAATTTTAAGTGGTTTAAGTTTAGCCGCTAGCGTGTCACTTGCACGCAAGCACTCTTTAGGTTTTTACCAAATGGATGAGGCCGCATTAGAAGCAGCCATTGAAGCCAGTTGGGACGCAATAATTACACACTAGATCGGAGTTTTGACCATAATGAAAAAGTGGACTTTCTTCATGTTACTCATCGCTGTACTGCTTTTCGGCAGCGTTATCGGGTTCAACATGTTCAAACAACAAAAAATTGCTGAGTACATGGCAAACCGCCCTGAGCCAGAATTTCCAGTAACAGTGACTGAAGTTCAGCCGATCGACTGGGTTCCAGTGATTGAAGCGATTGGTTTCATCGAACCAAACCAAGGTGTAACGCTAGCCAACGAAACCAGCGGTGTCATTGATCAAATCTCTTTCGAATCTGGTACTGATGTTAAGAATGGTCAGCAACTGGTACGTCTCGATTCTGACGTAGAAAAAGCAAACCTAAAGAGTTCTGAAGCTCGTTTGCCTGCCGCGAAAGCAAAATACAAACGTTACCAAGGTCTATATAAGAAAGGCTCGATCTCTAAAGAAGCATACGATGAAGCAGAAGCGAACTACTTCTCTCTATCCGCTGATATTGAAAGCCTGAAAGCATCGATTGAACGCCGTGAAATCCGTGCACCATTCGACGGAAAAGTCGGTATTCGTAATGTGTATCTAGGTCAATACCTGCAGTCGGGTACTGATATCGTTCGTTTAGAAGACACCAGTGTAATGCGCCTGCGCTTCACCGTTTCTCAAACAGACATCTCACGCATCAATGTTGGTCAAGCTATCGATATCTTCGTGGACGCTTACCCTGAAAAACCTTTCGAAGGTTCTATTAGTGCAATCGAACCTGCAGTAAGCATCCAAAGTGGTTTGATTCAAGTTCAAGCAGACATTCCGAACAATGATGGCAAGCTTCGTAGCGGTATGTTCGCTCGTGCCAACATCATTCTGCCTAAGCTAGAGAACCAAGTAACACTACCTCAAACAGCAATCACCTTCACACTATACGGTGACAATGTTTACATCCTAACGGAAGAAGAAGGTGTTCAACGTGTTGCTCAACATGTTGTAAAAGTAGGTGAACGTACCGCTGATATTGCTCACATCCTTGAGGGTGTTAAAGCTGGCGATACAGTTGTAACTTCTGGCCAAGTTCGTCTAAGTAACGGTGCCAAAGTTAAGGTTGTGGAAAGTGATGCGATCACTCCACCATCTGAAACACCTAAGCTGTAACTGGAGGCATAATGCGCTTTACTGATGTTTTTATTAAACGTCCAGTTCTAGCGGTATCCATCAGCTTTTTGATTGCACTGCTTGGTCTACAAGCAATCTTCAAAATGCAGGTGCGTGAATACCCTGAAATGACGAATACCGTGGTAACCGTAACTACGAGTTACTACGGTGCAAGTGCCGATCTTATCCAAGGCTTTATAACCCAGCCCCTCGAACAGGCTGTGGCTCAAGCGGATAACATCGACTATATGACTTCATCTTCTGTACTGGGTAGTTCAACTATCACAGTTAACATGAAGTTGAACACCGACCCGAATGCGGCGCTGTCTGACATACTGGCCAAGACAAACTCGGTACGTTCTCAGCTTCCAAAAGAAGCCGAAGATCCAACCGTAACCATGTCGACCGGTTCAACGACCGCGGTACTTTATATTGGTTTTACCAGTGATGAGCTCGTATCAAGCCAAATTACCGATTATCTAGAGCGTGTAATCAACCCGCAGCTATTTACGGTAAATGGTGTATCTAAAGTCGACCTTTATGGTGGTATGAAATACGCACTGCGCGTATGGCTAGATCCATCAAAAATGGCAGCTGTTAACCTAACTGCTACTGATGTTATGTCGGTATTGAATGCCAACAACTACCAGTCAGCGACAGGTCAAGCTACTGGCGAATTCGTTCTTTATAACGGCAGTGCCGATACACAAGTATCAAACACTGAAGAGTTAGAGAACTTAGTCGTTAGAAGTGGTGAAGGTGAGATTATTCGTCTGTCTGACATCGCTAAGGTTTCTCTAGAGAAAAGCCACGACGTTTATCGTGCAAGTGCGAACGGTCAGGAGGCGGTTGTTGCAGCAATTAATGCGGCACCAAGTGCGAACCCAATCAACATCGCTGCAGATGTACTTGAGCTTCTTCCTCAGCTAGAGAAGAACCTTCCAAGCAACATCTCAATGAACGTAATGTACGACTCAACCATTGCGATTAACGAGTCAATTCAAGAAGTTATCAAGACAATTCTTGAAGCGGCATTAATCGTATTAATCGTAATCACATTGTTCTTAGGTTCATTCCGAGCGGTACTGATCCCTATCGTTACTATCCCACTATCTCTGATTGGTGTGGCAATGGTAATGCAGGCGATGGGCTTCTCTTGGAACCTGATGACACTACTGGCAATGGTACTCGCCATCGGTCTGGTGGTAGATGATGCGATCGTGGTACTTGAGAACGTCGACAGGCATATCAAGCTCGGAGAGTCCCCTTTCCGCGCTGCGATCATCGGTACTCGTGAAATTGCGGTGCCTGTTATCGCAATGACACTCACGCTAGGTGCGGTATACGCTCCAATCGCGATGATGGGCGGTATCACGGGCTCACTATTTAAAGAGTTCGCATTAACCCTAGCCGGTTCTGTATTTGTATCAGGTATCGTGGCACTAACGTTGTCGCCAATGATGTGTTCAAAAATGCTGAAAGCTCACGCTGAGCCGAGCAAGTTTGAGCAGAAGGTTCATAGCGTTTTGGATGGTATGACTAACCGTTACGAGCGTATGCTTGGCGCGGTAATGCAACATCGTCCAGTATTTATTGGCTTTGCTATCATCGTATTTGCAAGTTTGCCGATGTTGTTCAAGTTCATCCCTAGTGAATTAGCACCTTCAGAAGATAAAGGTGTAATTATGCTGATGGGTACAGCACCATCTAATGCGAACTTAGACTTCATGCAAAATACCATGAACGACGTAAACAAGATTCTGTCTGATCAGCCAGAAGTAGCTTACGCGCAGGTGTTCACAGGTGTTCCTAATGCAAACCAAGCGTTTGGTATTGCATCTATGGTTCCTTGGAGTGAGCGTGAAGCAAGCCAATCTGAGGTAGCAAACCGCGTTGGTGGTTTGGTGAAAGATGTTCCAGGAATGGCAGTAACAGCCTTCCAAATGCCAGAACTACCAGGTGCAGGTTCAGGCCTTCCAATTCAGTTTGTTATTACAACGCCAAACAGTTTTGAAAGCTTGTTCCAAATCACCACTGACATTTTGACTGATGTAGCGACAAACCCACTATTCGTATACTCGGATCTCGATCTGAACTACGACTCAGCAACGATGAAAGTACACATCGACAAGGATAAAGCGGGCGCATACGGCGTAACCATGCAAGATATCGGCATCACACTAGGTACCATGATGTCAGATGGCTACGTAAACCGTATCGACTTGAATGGTCGTTCTTACGAGGTTATCCCTCAGGTTGAACGTAAATTCCGTTTGAACCCAGAATCGATGAATAACTACTACGTACGTGCTGCGGACGGTAATGCTGTACCACTAGGCAGTTTGATTACGATTGATGTTGTGGCAGAGCCTCGCTCTCTTCCTCACTTCAACCAATTGAACTCAGCTACGATTGGTGCAGTACCTGCTCCAGGCGCTGCAATGGGTGATGCGATTGCATGGTTTGAAGACACGGCGGCGAATAAGCTTCCAAGTGGCTACAACCACGATTACATGGGAGAAGCACGTCAATACGTAACTGAAGGTAGCGCACTTTACGCGACCTTTGGTCTAGCACTGGCTATCATCTTCTTAGTACTGGCGATTCAATTCGAATCTCTGAAAGATCCATTGGTTATCATGGTATCTGTACCATTGGCGATCTGTGGTGCCCTAATAGCTCTGGCTTGGGGTGCGGCAACGATGAACATCTACTCGCAAGTAGGCCTCATAACCTTGGTCGGCCTGATTACCAAGCACGGTATCTTGATCTGTGAAGTTGCAAAAGAAGAACAGTTGCATCATCACAAGACTCGTATCGAAGCGGTAATGGAAGCTGCGAAGGTTCGTCTTCGTCCAATCCTGATGACAACCGCTGCGATGATCGCGGGTCTAATCCCACTGATGTACGCAAGTGGTGCGGGTGCAGCTCAGCGCTTTAGTATTGGTATCGTAATCGTTGCTGGTCTAGCGATTGGTACTATCTTCACGCTATTTGTACTGCCAGTGATTTACAGCTACTTGGCTGAAAAACACAAACCTCTACCTGTATTTGTTGAAGACAAAGACCTAGAAAAACTAGCTCGCGTCGATGAAGCAAAAGCGGCACACAGAGAATTAGCTGATAATAAGTAATCGCTAAGTCGTATTAACAATAAAAAGGCTACTTCGGTGGCCTTTTTTTATACGCCATAGGCGACATCTCAAGTGTGATTAAATAGAATAGTAGTAAATATTCAGGAGTTTTAATTGATATGTTTGATCCAAAAAAACTAGAGCAGATTGCTAAGCAGATCCACGATTCTATGCCTCAACCAGTAAAAGAGCTTGGTTCAGACGTTGATCAAAAAGTTCGCCAGGTTATCCAAGGCCAACTAAACAAGCTAGACGTTGTGAGCCGTGAAGAGTTTGATGTTCAAACACAAGTACTGCTTCGCACTCGCCAAAAGCTAACTGAAATGGAACAGAAGCTAGCGGATTTAGAAGCAAAGATTGCTGACAAGTAAGCCGTAAAGCAAGAAAACTGAAAGGGTTGGTGTGAAAACACCAACCCTTTTGTATTTCTAAGGCTCAATCAAGAACTGAAATTCGACGTCTAATACCTATCAAGCACTGTCCATTCTACTGATCTGTATAACTTTGCGTCTAAAAGCAAAAAAGGCTTGGTCAACGGCGACCAAGCCTTTTTATTAGATGTTGTGTTGCTTAATAATTGCTCCGACCTGTAAGGAGCTAGTGATACTGCTTTGCTTTTTCTACAAATTTATCAGTATCTAAGCGACTAATTAACCGCCTACAGCGATACGCTTCATGTCGCTCATGTAGCTACGTAGCTCTTCACCAATGTACTCTACAGGGTGGTTACGGATAGCTTCGTTTACTTCAATCAGCTTCGCGTTATCTACTTGGTTAGATGTTTCACCTAGACCGCGACCGATTACGTCAGTTGCAACTGAAGGCATGAACTGTTCGCGTAGTAGCGGTGTTGCCACGTTTGCGAATAGGTAGTTACCGTACTCAGCTGTATCAGAGATTACAACGTTCATTTCGTAAAGACGCTTACGAGCAACTGTGTTTGCGATTAGTGGAAGCTCATGTAGAGACTCGTAGTAAGCAGACTCATCGATGATGCCAGATGCTGTCATTGCTTCGAATGCTAGCTCAACACCCGCACGAACCATAGCAACCATAAGGATACCGTTATCGAAGTACTCTTGCTCTGAGATTTCTACGTCAGAAGCTGGGTAGTTTTCGAATGCCGTTTCGCCTGTCTCTTCACGCCAGCCTAGTAGGTTCACGTCATCGTTCGCCCAGTCAGCCATCATAGTGCTAGAGAAGTGACCAGAAATGATGTCATCCATGTGCTTGTTGTAAAGCGGACGCATTAGATCTTTTAGCTCTTCAGAAAGCTCAAACGCTTTAACTTTAGCTGGGTTAGATAGACGATCCATCATGTGAGTTACGCCACCGAACTTAAGTGCTTCAGTAATCGTTTCCCAACCGTATTGTAGAAGTTTACCTGCGTAGCCTGGTTCGATGCCATCAGCAATCATCTTCTCGTAAGATACGATAGAACCTGCTTGTAGCATGCCACATAGAATGGTTTGCTCACCCATAAGGTCAGATTTAACTTCAGCTACGAATGAAGACTCTAGGCAACCTGCACGGTGACCACCAGTACCTGCAGCCCAAGCTTTAGCGATATCCCAGCCTTCGCCTTTAGGGTCATTTTCTGGGTGAACAGCGATCAGTGTTGGAACACCGAAACCACGCTTGTACTCTTCACGTACTTCAGAACCTGGGCACTTAGGTGCAACCATTACAACGGTAAGGTCAGCACGTAATTGCATGCCTTCTTCAACAACGTTGAAACCATGAGAGTAACCAAGAGCAGCACCTTCTTTCATTAGAGGCATTACTGTCTCAACAACATTAGTGTGTTGCTTATCAGGAGTAAGGTTAATCACTAGGTCTGCTTGAGGGATTAGCGTTTCGTAGCTACCAACTACAAAGCCGTTTTCGTCAGCATTCTTGAATGATTGACGCTTCTCATCAATTGCAGCTTGGCGTAGAGCGTAAGATACGTCTAGACCAGAATCACGCATGTTTAGACCTTGGTTTAGGCCTTGAGCACCACAGCCAACAATGACGATCTTCTTACCTTCAAGGTATTCAGCTTCAGTCGTAAATTCTTCACGATCCATGAAACGGCAGCGACCTAATTGGTCTAGTTGCTCACGAAGGTTTAATGTATTGAAATAGTTAGCCATTGTAGGGCACTCCTTTAAAAATAAGTCCGTAAGGTCGATATCTCTCTATCGAATGACTTCATACTAAAACAGACATCCCGTTGCTGAAAGTGATATATTCACAATTAGTTATTGCAATAAATGCAACATGGAAAAGATCACAGAACATGAACATAAAATCTCTACAATTATTTATACATTTATGTGATAGCAAGAATTTCAGCAAAACAGCTGCGGCTATGCACGTCAGTCCTTCTGCCCTTAGTCGTCAAATACAAAAGCTTGAGGAAGAAACAGGGCAAGAACTGCTTATCAGGGATAATCGAAGTGTTGATCTCACTCCGGCAGGTAAACACCTATTACCTGTGGCATTGAGCATCGTTGGCGAGTGGCAGCAATATAATCTTCATCTAAAAGGCGGAGAACAGGAACTCAAGGGTGAGATCCGTATTTTCTGTTCCGTAACAGCAAGCTACAGTCACCTTCCTGAACTCATTACCGAATTCAGAGCTATTCATCCGTATATTGAGTTTAAGCTCTCTACCGGTGATCCAGCGCAGTCCATTGACAAGATACTGAATGATGAAGCTGATATTGCTATTTCAGCTAAACCAGACATTTTGCCTTCAAGATTAGAATTCGAAACCATTAGCGATATACCACTGTCAGTAATCATCCCATCCGGTGTCAGTAGCTTTAGTCAGCAACTGCAATCCGAAAAGCCAAATTGGAATGAGGTGCCTTTTATCATTCCCGAAGCTGGTACTGCTCGTGAACGTGCAAATGCATGGTTCAAAAAGATGAAGATTAAGCCCAGCATTTACGCCCAGGTATCTGGGCATGAGGCGATTGTAAGCATGGTTGCGCTAGGTTGTGGAGTGGGTATTGCTCCTGATGTCGTCATTAACAACAGTCCTGTGAGAGACAAGGTCGATCGCTTAAAAATAGAACCTATCAAACCCTTTGAATTAGGCGTTTGCTGTAAACGATCTCAACTTGAGAACCCACTGATTAGAGCGTTTTGGCAAGTAGCCGAAGGAAAATATCTCCCTGACTAGTTAACTTTAGATATGCTGGTTAAGAGAATAATAGAGAGCACGTTAGTGCTCTTTTTTTTCTAAATAGCAGATATGAAAAAGCCCGCTGATTTCTCAGCGGGCTTTTCAATGGTGGTGGAGGGATAGGGATTTGAACCCTAGAACCGCTATTAACGGTTGCCGGTTTTCAAGACCGGTGCTTTCGACCACTCAGCCATCCCTCCAACAAATTGTCATCAATAGATTAGTACACTAATGATGCTGTTAATTGCTAATGCAAGTAACGATATTTAAAGCCTGGCGATGTCCTACTCTCACATGGGGAAACCCCACACTACCATCGGCGCTATTGTGTTTCACTTCTGAGTTCGGCATGGAATCAGGTGGGTCCACAATGCTATGGTCGCCAAGCAAATTTTAAAATTCGGAAAACTGATTTAAAAGTCTCTTTCAAACTCATTCAAGGTCTGTCTTTGAGTCCACAAAACCCCTTGGGTGTTGTATGGTTAAGCCTCACGGGCAATTAGTACAGGTTAGCTCAATGCCTCGCAGCACTTACACACCCTGCCTATCAACGTCGTAGTCTACGACAACCCTTTAGGACACTTATAGTGCCAGGGAAAACTCATCTCAAGGCTCGCTTCCCGCTTAGATGCTTTCAGCGGTTATCGATTCCGAACTTAGCTACCGGGCAATGCCATTGGCATGACAACCCGAACACCAGAGGTTCGTCCACTCCGGTCCTCTCGTACTAGGAGCAGCCCCTTTCAATTTTCCAACGCCCACGGCAGATAGGGACCGAACTGTCTCACGACGTTCTAAACCCAGCTCGCGTACCACTTTAAATGGCGAACAGCCATACCCTTGGGACCGACTTCAGCCCCAGGATGTGATGAGCCGACATCGAGGTGCCAAACACCGCCGTCGATATGAACTCTTGGGCGGTATCAGCCTGTTATCCCCGGAGTACCTTTTATCCGTTGAGCGATGGCCCTTCCATTCAGAACCACCGGATCACTATGACCTGCTTTCGCACCTGCTCGAATTGTCATTCTCGCAGTCAAGCGGGCTTATGCCATTGCACTAACCACACGATGTCCAACCGTGTTTAGCCCACCTTCGTGCTCCTCCGTTACTCTTTGGGAGGAGACCGCCCCAGTCAAACTACCCACCAGGCACTGTCCGTAATCCCGATTCAGGGACCAACGTTAGAACATCAAAACTACAAGGGTGGTATTTCAAGGACGACTCCACCACATCTAGCGACGCGGTTTCATAGTCTCCCACCTATCCTACACATGTAGGTTCAATGTTCAGTGCCAAGCTGTAGTAAAGGTTCACGGGGTCTTTCCGTCTAGCCGCGGGTACACTGCATCTTCACAGCGATTTCAATTTCACTGAGTCTCGGGTGGAGACAGCGTGGCCATCATTACGCCATTCGTGCAGGTCGGAACTTACCCGACAAGGAATTTCGCTACCTTAGGACCGTTATAGTTACGGCCGCCGTTTACCGGGGCTTCGATCAAGAGCTTCGACCGAAGTCTAACCCCATCAATTAACCTTCCGGCACCGGGCAGGCGTCACACCGTATACGTCATCTTACGATTTTGCACAGTGCTGTGTTTTTAATAAACAGTTGCAGCCACCTGGTATCTGCGACTCTCGTCTGCTCCATCCGCAAGGGACTTCACTGATAAGAGCGTACCTTCTCCCGAAGTTACGGTACCATTTTGCCTAGTTCCTTCACCCGAGTTCTCTCAAGCGCCTTGGTATTCTCTACCCGACCACCTGTGTCGGTTTGGGGTACGATTCCTTACAATCTGAAGCTTAGAGGCTTTTCCTGGAAGCATGGCATCAATGACTTCACTACCGTAGTAGCTCGACATCGTATCTCAGCGTTAATGAAAGTCCGGATTTACCTAAACTTTCCGCCTACATACTTGAACCTGGACAACCGTCGCCAGGCCCACCTAGCCTTCTCCGTCCCCCCATCGCAATTGTAAGAAGTACGGGAATATTAACCCGTTTCCCATCGACTACGCCTTTCGGCCTCGCCTTAGGAGTCGACTTACCCTGCCCCGATTAACGTTGGACAGGAACCCTTGGTCTTCCGGCGAGGGAGTTTTTCACTCCCTTTATCGTTACTCATGTCAGCATTCGCACTT
The DNA here is from genome assembly GCF_057785995.1 of Vibrio sp. QJM3NY_15. Lineage (NCBI taxonomy): Bacteria > Pseudomonadati > Pseudomonadota > Gammaproteobacteria > Vibrionales > Vibrionaceae > Vibrio > Vibrio sp. QJM3NY_15. The sequence continues at coordinate 28,821 of NZ_CM173517.1, read as the reverse complement.
CTGATACCTCCAGCAGCCCTTACAGACCACCTTCAACGGCTTACAGAACGCTCCCCTACCCCACATACCCTAAGGTACGTAGCCGCAGCTTCGGTGTATAGCTTAGCCCCGTTACATCTTCCGCGCAGGCCGACTCGACCAGTGAGCTATTACGCTTTCTTTAAATGATGGCTGCTTCTAAGCCAACATCCTGGCTGTCTGAGCCTTCCCACATCGTTTCCCACTTAGCTATACTTTGGGACCTTAGCTGGCGGTCTGGGTTGTTTCCCTCTCCACGACGGACGTTAGCACCCGCCGTGTGTCTCCCGGATAGTACTTACTGGTATTCGGAGTTTGCAAAGGGTTGGTAAGTCGGGATGACCCCCTAGCCTTAACAGTGCTCTACCCCCAGTAGTATTCGTCCGAGGCGCTACCTAAATAGCTTTCGGGGAGAACCAGCTATCTCCAGGTTTGATTGGCCTTTCACCCCTAGCCACAAGTCATCCGCTAATTTTTCAACATTAGTCGGTTCGGTCCTCCAGTTGATGTTACTCAACCTTCAACCTGCCCATGGCTAGATCACCTGGTTTCGGGTCTAATCCTAGCAACTGTACGCCCAGTTAAGACTCGGTTTCCCTACGGCTCCCCTAAACGGTTAACCTTGCTACTAAAATTAAGTCGCTGACCCATTATACAAAAGGTACGCAGTCACACCACGAAGGTGCTCCTACTGCTTGTACGTACACGGTTTCAGGTTCTATTTCACTCCCCTCACAGGGGTTCTTTTCGCCTTTCCCTCACGGTACTGGTTCACTATCGGTCAGTCAGTAGTATTTAGCCTTGGAGGATGGTCCCCCCATATTCAGACAGGATATCACGTGTCCCGCCCTACTCGATTTCACTGATTATGATGTGTCGGTTACGGGGCTATCACCCTTTATTGCGAGACTTTCCAGACTCTTCACCTGCATCATTAAAAGCTTAAGGGCTAATCCAATTTCGCTCGCCGCTACTTTCGGAATCTCGGTTGATTTCTCTTCCTCGGGGTACTTAGATGTTTCAGTTCCCCCGGTTTGCCTCCTGTTGCTATGTATTCACAACAGGATACGTGCTTATGCACGTGGGTTTCCCCATTCAGAAATCCCAGACTCAAAAGGTTATTACTACCTAATCTGGGCTTATCGCAAGTTATTACGTCTTTCATCGCCTCTGACTGCCAAGGCATCCACCGTGTACGCTTAGTCACTTAACCATACAACCCGAAAGGGTCTTAGTGTATGGCAACTAACCAAGGTTTTTGGTTGTCATCAAGAAGGGTTAATTCTTGATAACTGTTTGCCGGACTCAATTGTGAATCAAACTAACGTTTGATTCGAATACAAGACACTTGAATGTGTTTGTTGTGTTTATCAATAAAGATAAACATTGAGAACTTTTAAATTTGATTGAATTACTCGTAAGTAATCAATCAGTCAGCTTTCCAAATTGTTAAAGAGCAAGAGTTTTAAAGCGTTAAACTATTAAACCCATTTTTAAATACTCTCTTTCGAGAATGCTTAAAGATGGTGGGCGATACCGGGCTCGAACCAGTGACCCCCTGCTTGTAAGGCAGGTGCTCTCCCAACTGAGCTAATCGCCCATGATAGTTTTAATTCCTTCATGGAGAAAGAATGGTGGAGCTATGCGGGATCGAACCGCAGACCTCCTGCGTGCAAGGCAGGCGCTCTCCCAGCTGAGCTATAGCCCCATATTTTTATTTCCTTGGGAGGAAATGGTGGGTCGTGCAGGATTCGAACCTGCGACCAATTGATTAAAAGTCAACTGCTCTACCAACTGAGCTAACGACCCAATGGTATCCCGTAGGGGAGTCGAACCCCTGTTACCGCCGTGAAAGGGCGGTGTCCTAGGCCTCTAGACGAACGGGACACTGCTAATTTATCTCCACTTTAAAAGTAGAAACAAACTTCGAAGAACCTTGGGAGTTCTTCTTCTCTTTGCTTTTCTAAACCTAATCAATCTGTGTGGACACTCATCGTAAGTATCTTCGTATAAGGAGGTGATCCAGCCCCAGGTTCCCCTAGGGCTACCTTGTTACGACTTCACCCCAGTCATGAACCACAAAGTGGTGAGCGTCCTCCTCGAAAGGTTAAACTACCCACTTCTTTTGCAGCCCACTCCCATGGTGTGACGGGCGGTGTGTACAAGGCCCGGGAACGTATTCACCGTGACATTCTGATTCACGATTACTAGCGATTCCGACTTCATGGAGTCGAGTTGCAGACTCCAATCCGGACTACGACGCACTTTTTGGGATTCGCTCACTATCGCTAGCTTGCTGCCCTCTGTATGCGCCATTGTAGCACGTGTGTAGCCCTACTCGTAAGGGCCATGATGACTTGACGTCGTCCCCACCTTCCTCCGGTTTATCACCGGCAGTCTCCCTGGAGTTCCCGACATTACTCGCTGGCAAACAAGGATAAGGGTTGCGCTCGTTGCGGGACTTAACCCAACATTTCACAACACGAGCTGACGACAGCCATGCAGCACCTGTCTCAGAGTTCCCGAAGGCACACCTGCGTCTCCGCTGGCTTCTCTGGATGTCAAGAGTAGGTAAGGTTCTTCGCGTTGCATCGAATTAAACCACATGCTCCACCGCTTGTGCGGGCCCCCGTCAATTCATTTGAGTTTTAATCTTGCGACCGTACTCCCCAGGCGGTCTACTTAACGCGTTAGCTCCGAAAGCCACGGCTCAAGGCCACAACCTCCAAGTAGACATCGTTTACGGCGTGGACTACCAGGGTATCTAATCCTGTTTGCTCCCCACGCTTTCGCATCTGAGTGTCAGTGTCTGTCCAGGGGGCCGCCTTCGCCACTGGTATTCCTTCAGATCTCTACGCATTTCACCGCTACACCTGAAATTCTACCCCCCTCTACAGCACTCTAGTTCACCAGTTTCAAATGCAGTTCCGAGGTTGAGCCCCGGGCTTTCACATCTGACTTAATGAACCACCTGCATGCGCTTTACGCCCAGTAATTCCGATTAACGCTCGCACCCTCCGTATTACCGCGGCTGCTGGCACGGAGTTAGCCGGTGCTTCTTCTGTTGCTAACGTCAAGATGTGCAGCTATTAACTACACACCCTTCCTCACAACTGAAAGTACTTTACAACCCGAAGGCCTTCTTCATACACGCGGCATGGCTGCATCAGGCTTTCGCCCATTGTGCAATATTCCCCACTGCTGCCTCCCGTAGGAGTCTGGACCGTGTCTCAGTTCCAGTGTGGCTGATCATCCTCTCAGACCAGCTAGGGATCGTCGCCTTGGTGAGCCATTACCTCACCAACTAGCTAATCCCACCTAGGCATATCTTGACGCGAGAGGTCCGAAGATCCCCCTCTTTGGCCCGTAGGCATTATGCGGTATTAGCCATCGTTTCCAATGGTTATCCCCCACATCAAGGCAATTTCCTAGGCATTACTCACCCGTCCGCCGCTCGACGCCCAACAAATCCTCCGAAGAATCAATGTTGTCGTTTCCGCTCGACTTGCATGTGTTAGGCCTGCCGCCAGCGTTCAATCTGAGCCATGATCAAACTCTTCAATTTAAGATTTTGTGACTCAACGAATACTGACTTCAAAACTACTATGTAATTTTAAAGCTATTACCATTCCAACAGAATGGTAATGAATTGACTGTGCCAAATAACCGAAGTTATTCGTATTGGTCACTCAGTTCATTGAAATCAAGTTTGTTACCGAAGTAACTGTCATTACGCTCTTTCTAAAAAGAACCAATAACGTTTTGATATTCATCAACGAGTGCCCACACAGATTGATAGGTTTAAATTGTTAAAGAGCTTTTCCTTTTTGAGCTTCGCTCAAATCGGACGGCCATTTTAGCGATTTAAGTTTTAGTGTCAACCACTATTTTCAAAACTTTTTTCAAGCGCTTAGCTTGGCTAATTTGACCTGCTGATTCGTTTTGGTTTCTTACGAAGCCTTCCCGTTTCAACGAGGTCGCATTATAGAGATTTCGATCACACTGGCAAGCCCTTTTTGAAGTTTTTCTCGTTTTTTTATTCGTTCGATTAAAAAGAGCACAAAACGCCTCAAAAGTAGGCTTTTCTCTTACATCTCTTGCAGTTTCTTAGAGAATAAAGAGACTTTTTCCCAGTTCGTGTACTCAACTTCCTTGGTTGTATCCGTTTCTCCACCTGTCATATTCATAATGAAGCGAATCATGGTTTTATCGAACCAGTTATAACGTGGGTAATAGAGGGCACCAGCAAATACACCGATTAACGTCGGCTGCCACGGAGACTTTATAAGAAACTTCTTAATATAAGCGCTACCTTCAGGGGTATCTTTACCTTGGTCTTCTTTACGAGCTGTTAAGTTAACGCAAAAGAAAGCAACCTTGTTTGATTGCAACTGAGCAAGGTTGGCATCAATAAACTGATATAGCTTCTTATTAAGGTGGCCGTAACGAATAGATGCGCCAATCAACACTCTGTCGTATTGAGCAAAGTCGACATTACTAACGGTGTGCAGATCTTGAAGCTCACATTCGAACTCATCCATTTCTTCTTTTATATAGTTCAAGATTTTCTTGGTCTGCCCTTCACGGCTTGAATACAAAAATAGAGCTTTTGCCACAATATGTCCTTAGCTACGCCAAAACGTAGGGGTCAATAAAATTAATAAGGTGAATATCTCTAAACGGCCAAACAGCATGGATACGATCAACACCCATTTAGCCTTGTCATTCACATCGCCGAAGTGCATTGCCACTTCACCTAAGCCTGGACCAAGATTATTCAATGTTGCCGCTACAGCAGAGAAAGCGCTTAGCTCATCCATCCCCGTAGCAATAAGAGCCAACATACAAACCACAAAAACCAATGCGTATGCAGAGAAGAAGCCCCAAACCGCATCAACGACACGTTGTGGTAGCGCTGAACCACCAACCTTGATGGTATAGACAGCACGCGGGTGGACAAGACGCTTCATTTCACGAGCACCCTGTAAAGTAAGCAGTAATATTCGAATGACTTTCATACCACCGCCCGTTGAACCTGCACAGCCACCTATAAAAGAAGAGAACAGAAGCAGCACAGGTAAGAATAACGGCCATTCAGAGAAACCGGTGGTGGTGAAGCCTGCGGTTGTTGAAATAGATACTGTCTGGAACAACGCCTGATCGAAAGCATCATAATACGAATCATAAGAGTGATGATTCAGCAGCAATAAGAAACAAACTAAGAACAGCACGACTTGAATAAAGATAAAAGCGCGGAACTCAGGATCTTTCCAGTAATATTTAGGATGTACGCCACCAGAAGCAAATGCCGCAAAGTGAAGAGAATAGTTACACGCAGATATAAGAAGGAACACGACCGTAATCATGTTAATCGCAGGGCTGTTGAAGTAGCCCATACTCGCATCGTGAGTCGAGAAGCCACCAATAGCAATGGTTGAGAAACTGTGGCTGATTGCATCAAAGAAACTCATGCCTGCAAGCCAAAATGCCACCGCACAAGCAATAGTTAAGCTTAAATAGATGTACCAGAGCGCTTTTGCCGTTTCAGCAATACGCGGGGTCATCTTACTGTCTTTTACTGGACCCGGTATTTCAGCACGATATAGCTGCATACCACCGATGCCCAGAACAGGAAGGATGGCTACCGCCAATACGATGATACCCATACCACCAAACCATTGCAGGAATTGGCGGTAAAATAGAATTGCTTTAGGGAGATCATCGAGGCCAACAATTACGGTTGCACCTGTCGTTGTTAATGCAGAAAACGATTCAAAAAAGGCATCAGTAACGGAAACACTCGGATTATCTGCGATCAAAAACGGCAGCGCACCAGCACTACCGATTACCGTCCAGAACAAAACAACAATCAAAAAGCCATCACGCGCTTTCAATTCATGTTTATAGCGGCGGTTTGGAAACCAGCAAGTTGCTCCACAAAATAATAGAACGAAGAAAGTCGTCACAAATGGCACACCCGCACCATCTCTATAGATCAGTGCGACGAGCGCAGGTGCGAGCATTGATACACTAAAAAGTGCTAATAATAATCCGACGATTCGAATAATTGAGCGAAATTGCATGAGCTATTGAACGAAGCGAAATGCTTCACACTTCCTAGTTGTCTTTGACTTTCGTTACCAGTGCCTTGGCACCGCTTTTATTGATCATGGTTTGGGTAAACGAATCTACCTGAAGGAGCTCTATTTCAATAATAAGCTCAACTTGAACACCATAATCCGCTTGGACTTCAACAGCCTGATGCTGAGCCATAATGGATTGCGCAATTGGCACAAAGCCATAGTCTAACTCTAGCCGTAATTTTGTGGTTATTTTTTTCTCGATAGTTTGAAGCAGCTTGAGAGCTTGTTGTACTCCACCACCATAAGCCTTTACTAGGCCACCCGTTCCAAGCTTGATTCCGCCTGAATAACGAGTGACAACAGCCGTAAGCTCACCGACACCAGAACCAGACAGTTGCGCCAAGATAGGCTTACCCGCAGTACCAGATGGCTCTCCATCATCACTAAAGCCCCATTTCATTGAGTCTTCAGGTCGCCCTGCAGCAAAACCCCAACAATTATGTCGCGCTGATGAATGCTCTTTTTTTACCTGTTCTACGAACTGTTTAGCAGCTTCTACACTTGGAGTATGAGCAAGATGAGTAATGAAGACGCTCTTCTTTATCTCCTCTTCAAACAGAGCCGACGCTGACGGTATTAAATAGGGCTGTTCATTCATATCGTTAACTTAATTAATAAGAGCGGCGAAGTGTATCACGCGTGAATAATAAGGGTTAGAGGATCTGTGCTATCGCACAATGTTAAACAATTGTTTAAAAAATGTATTGAAATTCACCAAGTAGAGGTACAGACTAGAATAACTGGTCTTACCAGGTATTCTACAATAATAGAAAGATAACAAGATTCTCTCAAACAATCGTGGATTGTATGTCATGGAGATAGACAATGATTTACCAAGCTAACACCTTACAGGTAAAGGAATTACAAGATGGTATTGCAGAACTTAGCTTCTGTGCTCCGGCCTCTGTAAACAAACTCGACCTTGCTACTTTAGAATCACTAGATAAAGCGTTAGATGCTCTTAATGCTCACGCTGGATTACGTGGTTTAATCTTAACTTCAAACAAAGACGCGTTCATCGTAGGCGCAGACATCACTGAATTTCTTGGCCTATTCGCTAAGCCAGAAGCAGAACTTGATGAATGGTTAAGATTCGCTAATTCAATTTTCAGCAAGCTCGAAGACCTTCCTGTCCCAACTCTTTCAATGATGCGTGGCCATGCCCTTGGTGGCGGCTGTGAATGTGTCTTAGCGACCGATTTCCGTATCGGTGACAAGACCACCAGCATAGGCCTACCAGAAACCAAACTTGGCATCATGCCTGGCTTTGGTGGTTGTGTGCGTCTGCCACGTGTTATCGGTGCTGACAGTGCAATGGAAATTATCACGCAAGGCAAAGCATGCCGTGCAGATGAAGCACTTAAAGTTGGCTTGTTAGATGCGATTGTTGAAACAGACCAACTATTAGAATCAGCGATTAATACTGTTTCTCTAGCAGCCAATGAGAAACTCGATTGGCAGCTACGTCGTAAACAAAAAACATCAGCGCTTTCACTAAGCAAACTAGAAGCGATGATGAGCTTTACCATGGCGAAAGGCTTAGTTGCTCAAAAAGCAGGGCCTCATTACCCAGCACCCATCACTTCGGTTATCGCTATCGAAGAAGCAGCGCGCAGCGATCGTGATGCTGCACTAGACATCGAGCGTAAACACTTCGTTAAGCTAGCAAAATCTGAAGAAGCAAAAGCATTGGTCGGCTTATTCCTTAATGACCAATACATCAAAGGCCTAGCGAAACAAGCTGGTAAGTCTGCCAACAAAGCGACTGAACGAGCAGCGGTTCTGGTGCTGGCATCATGGGTGGCGGTATTGCTTACCAGTCAGCATTGAAAGGCGTGCCAGTGATGATGAAAGACATCGCACAGGCGTCTCTAGATCTTGGTATGAACGAAGCTTCTAAGTTGTTGAACAAACGCTTATCACGCGGTCGCCTAGATGGATTCAAGATGGCAGGCATTCTGTCTTCTATTACTCCAAGTCTGCATTATGCAGGTGTTGAACAATCAGATGTGATTGTGGAAGCCGTTGTAGAAAACCCTAAAGTAAAAGCAGCAGTATTAAGCGAAGTGGAAGGTTTGGTGGGTGAAGACACAGTTCTTACATCAAACACCTCAACGATTCCGATCAACCTGTTAGCGAAATCTCTAAAACGCCCAGAAAACTTCTGTGGCATGCACTTCTTTAACCCTGTACACCGTATGCCTCTGGTTGAGATCATCCGTGGCGAGCATACTTCAGAAGAAACCATTAATCGCGTAGTCGCTTACGCAGCGAAGATGGGTAAATCTCCTATCGTTGTTAACGACTGCCCAGGCTTCTTCGTTAACCGTGTACTTTTCCCTTACTTTGGCGGTTTCAGCATGTTGCTACGTGACGGTGCTGACTTCACTAAGATCGATAAAGTGATGGAACGTAAGTTCGGTTGGCCGATGGGCCCAGCATACTTGCTAGACGTTGTAGGTTTAGACACTGCACACCATGCACAAGCAGTAATGGCGCAAGGTTTCCCAGAGCGTATGGGTAAAGAAGGTCGTGATGCAATCGACGCACTTTACGTCGCTGAAAAATACGGCCAGAAGAACGGCAGCGGTTTCTACACGTATAGCGTAGACAAACGCGGTCGTCCTAAGAAGACATTCTCTGAAGACATTCTTCCTATCTTGGCTGACGTATGCCAACAGCCACAGGACTTTGATGACCAGACAATTATCCAACGTGTGATGATTCCTATGATCAACGAAGTGGTGCTTTGTTTAGAAGAAGGCATCATCGCGACACCGCAAGAAGCGGATATGGCACTGGTTTACGGTTTAGGCTTCCCTCCATTCAGAGGCGGCGTATTCCGCTACTTAGACAGTGTGGGTATTGGTAACTTCGTTGAAATGGCGAAGAGCTACCAAGACTTAGGTGCAATGTACCAAGTTCCTCAACTATTGCTTGATATGGCAGCGAAAGGCGAAAGCTTTTACGACGGTCAACAAGCCAGTTCTCTGTAACCCACATTTGGAAAAGGAATAGCAAAATGAATAATGTAGTTGTTGTTGATTGCCTTCGTACCCCAATGGGACGTTCCAAAGGTGGAGCTTTCCGTCACACTCGTGCTGAAGATCTGTCGGCACATTTGATGAAAGGCATTTTAGAGCGCAACCCAGAAGTAAACCCTGTCGAGATTGAAGACATTTACTGGGGTTGTGTGCAACAAACACTAGAGCAAGGCTTCAACGTGGCTCGTAACGCCGCTTTACTTGCTGGCCTACCGATTGAGATTGGTGCAGTAACGGTGAACCGTTTATGTGGTTCATCTATGCAAGCTCTGCATGATGCAACCCGCTCTATCATGGTTGGTGATGCTGAAATCTGCCTGATTGGTGGTGTCGAACACATGGGTCACGTACCAATGAACCACGGTGTTGATTTTCACCCAGGCATGTCTAAGCACGTAGCAAAAGCGGCAGGTATGATGGGTCTAACCGCTGAGATGCTAGGCAAGATGCATGGCATCAGCCGTGAAGACCAAGATGCATTCGCAGCACGCTCACACGCTCGAGCTCAAGCAGCAACGGTTGAAGGTCGTTTCAAAAACGAAATCCTGCCAACAGAAGCTCACGCAGCAGACGGTTCACTGTTCACTCTGGATTACGATGAAGTTATCCGCCCAGAAACAACAGTTGAAGGTCTATCTCAACTTCGCCCAGTATTTGACCCAGCAAACGGTACAGTAACAGCAGGTACTTCATCTGCACTGTCTGATGGTGCCTCTGCAATGCTTATCATGAGCGAAGAGAAAGCCAACGCGCTTGGCCTGAAGATTCGCGCTCGCGTGAAGTCGATGGCTATCGCAGGTTGCGATCCTTCAATCATGGGTTACGGTCCGGTACCGGCTACGCAAAAAGCGCTGAAACGTGCAGGCCTAACCATTGAAGATATGGGCGTTATTGAGCTCAACGAAGCGTTCGCTGCTCAATCTCTTCCATGTGCTAAAGACCTAGGTCTATTGGATGTGGTTGACGAGAAAGTTAACCTTAACGGCGGTGCGATTGCTCTTGGTCACCCACTAGGCTGTTCTGGTTCTCGTATCTCGACGACGCTAATCAACCTAATGGAAGCACAAGACGTAAAATACGGCTTGGCGACCATGTGTATTGGTTTAGGCCAAGGTATTGCAACGGTATTTGAACGCCCATAGCGATCACTGGTTGTAATACTTGTAGGGTAATCTTTTGTGCAGCTATATTTATATAGCTGCACTTTTTATTACTCGGCATACGGTAATCTATCTATTCGTTCAGCGAACTAGGCAAAAGAAAAGCACCACTTACATCTATGCACAAAATGCATAGATTCAATGTTGATGTTTCATTATTTTTTCTCCAACGTTTCAACTAAAGTTACTTCAGTTTCCTAATATTCCTCCTACGGAGCAGATCATGTTTAAAGCACTTGTACTAAACCAAGAAGACAAAAAAACTATCGCATCAGTTTCTCAAATTGATGAGTCTCAATTACCAGAAGGTAACGTGAAGGTTGATGTGAGCTACTCTTCTTTGAACTACAAAGATGGTTTGGCGATAACAGGTAAAGGGCGCATTGTTCGCAACTTCCCTATGGTTCCTGGTATCGACCTTTCTGGTGTGGTTTCACAATCTGATGACCCGCGCTACAAAGCAGGCGACGAAGTTGTTCTGACGGGTTGGGGTGTTGGTGAAGGCCACTGGGGCGGTATGGCTGAGAAAGCTAGCCTAAATGGTGACTGGTTAGTGCCAATGCCTGCAGGTCTAGACGCGAAGAAAGTCATGGCGATTGGTACAGCTGGCTTCACCGCTATGCTTTGTGTGCAAGCTATCGTAGATGCAGGCATCAAACCAGAAGACGGTGAAATCCTAGTAACGGGTGCAAGTGGCGGCGTAGGCAGCGTGTCTATTACGCTACTAAACCAACTAGGCTACAAAGTAGCAGCGGTTACTGGCCGAGCTTCAGAAAATGGCGAGCTTCTAAAATCACTAGGTGCAACACGCATTGTTGAACGTGCGGAACTAGAAGAACCGGCGAAACCACTTGAGAAACAACTGTGGGCTGGTGCTATCGATACAGTCGGTAGCAAAGTACTTGCGAAAGTATTGGCGCAAATTGATTACAACGGTGCGGTTGCAATGTGTGGTCTAGCAGGCGGTTTTGACTTACCAACTACGGTAATGCCATTCATTCTGCGTAACGTTCGCCTACAAGGTGTGGATTCAGTAATGTGCCCTCGTGAAAAACGTATTAAAGCGTGGGAACAACTGGCTGAATTACTACCTGAGTCTTTCTACGGCCAAGCGACTAAAGAAGTGTCTTTAGATGGCGCAATTCAAGCTGCAGAAGACATCACTAACGGTCAAATTACTGGTCGTGTAGTTATCAAGCTGTAATCACTTAACACGCAAAACAAAAGGGCTGATCACGATCAGCCCTTTTTTCTGTTTGCTATTCAATACAAAGCCTAACCCAAACCTACGTCCGCAATCCGTTTTTGAATCAACTCACCACACTCCTCTTTTACCACTCTTCTTAACCATTGTTGCGAGGCAGAAGTATCGCAGCGCGAGTGCCAGATCAATGAGTAATCAAACGGCATAAACTCGAATGGCAGCGGTTTAACGACTAAGTCATAACGCTCAGCCACCAAGTAAGCTAAATCAGCAGGCACAGTGATCACCAACGGCATTCTATCGACAATCGCCAATGCAGCTTCAAGGTGATAAGCACGCAGCACCATTTTTCGTGGTTGTTGATTGGCTAAGGCATTGTCTAATAAAGCCTTAACACCATCACTGATCGCAATCATCGCGTGCGGGAGTGACACATAGTCTTCAAGGCTTAAAGGCTGATCCGCTAATGGGTGGTTTTTAGATAACAGACACGATACTCCGACCGGCCCCAATACCTCTTGATGAAGTGGTGCAACGCTGCCACTCGGGCGACAAATCGCCATATCCACACGTTCGGTGCTGAGCTGTTTAAACAAATGTTCATGCTGCAACGGAGCAAACTCCAAAGAGATATTAGGAGCTTGTTCATAAATCTTCGGCAGAGCATAAGGCAAGATAGTTTGCATCGCGTAGTCAGTAGTCGCAATCAAAAAACGCTCGCTGCAATAGTAAGGATCGAAATCACTCGGACTAAGCAACTGACGGAATGATTCTAAAGGCTGATCAATGCGCTGGCTGATCTCGAGTGCTTTCTTGGTGGGAATAAGGTGCTGACCTTGGCGTGTAAACAGGGGATCGTTGAGTAGTTCTCTTAAGCGCCCTAATACTCGGCTGGTTGCCGATTGGCTTAAGTTAAGACGAAGCGCGGCTTGACTAACACCGCCCTCTTCAATCAATACCTTTAAGGCGACCAGTAAATTCAGGTCTCTACGATAGATGTCTTCTAATTCCACGCCACTTACCTAGCTGTATACAATTATCATTGGTCACTAAGTTGTTTATAGCATGCTTTAGATAAAAAAAATCCCGCAATTACGCGGGGAAGCCCAAGAAAATCTGGGGATAGTGTCGGAATGTTGTCGTATTGGAATTTGCTTGCTGTATTCAGGTTAGTGCTCTTGCTCCTCGGCTATGCCTTGCCAACGGCGCATCTCTACCCAAATACCAATAATCGTTGCTACTATGCCAAAAATTGGCATTAGAGAGGTCTCTGTCGATGAGCGTAGTACTAACGCACAAAAAGAAATAAAACAGAGAACTGAATAAATTGTTAATCTATCTAATCCTGTCAACATCGCCACTCCTTAGCTAGTTGCCTTTGATTTAAGTTGTTATCAACTTGTTAATTAAGTTATAGGAAATGGTTCCGTTTGCCAAGCACTTATTGCATATTTTTTCTGCAGACGTATTATTCACTCGTTAGATAGATATAGAGATACAAACCATGACATTCAAACCTGAACTGGCAACCCACACTTTAGAAGCTGAAGGCCTGCGTTGCCCAGAGCCAGTAATGATGGTCAGGAAGACAATTAGAAACATGCAGGATGGCGATGTGTTACTGGTAAAAGCTGACGATCCTTCGACAACTCGTGATATTCCGAGCTTTTGTCGATTCATGGATCACCAGTTGGTAGGCCAAGCGACAGAAACGTTGCCTTACCAGTATTTGATCAGAAAGGGATTGGAGGCGTAACGCCCCACCGACTATCAAGTATCAAAAAAGCCGCTCGTACCTTATGTTCTTAAACAGAACTCAGAGTACGAGCGGCTTTTTGTTTATTCGCTTCTAGACTTGTTTTGCAGATGCTCAAGCTGATGCTGAATTTCTCGGATATCTTTTCGCATAGGAATAATATGCGCAACCCGAATCCAAGCTTCTACCGCAAGCCCGGTCATGATCATCGAACCAGCCACCATTGGTAGCCACATGTCCGTCAACACCATGCCTAGTAGTGTAAGTGCAAGACCAAAGGTAAATAGATAACTTTGGCTTTGTGGAGTAATACCCATATAACGCGTCAACATAATCATGCCCTCGTGTTCTTAACTCACAAGATTAAAATATCATGACAAGTATGACAGTTATATGTCCATTCGCTCGATAAACCCCACAATACTGTAAGAGTATGACCTACAACACATTACTCTACTGATTGAGTATAATAAGACTCAATACTACCGCTTAATAGAACGCTGCTGCGATAGCCAAACCCACGAACAACAAGGCTGTGATCTTGCGAATCAGGTCAAGTGGCATCTTATCTGCCGATAGCTTACCAATGATCACCACAGGCACATTCGCCAGCAACATACCAATGGTCGTACCGAGAATGACCCACGTTAATGCATCCGAATATTGAGCCCCTAGAATCGATGTCGCAATCTGAGTCTTATCACCGATCTCAGCAATGAAGAAAGCGATAAAACTGGCGACAAACGGCCCTCGGTTCGAGATCTGCTCATCATCGTCCAATTTATCCGGAATCAGAATCCAGCCTGCCATCGCAATGAAACTCACCACCAGCACCCATTTAAGCACTTCGGGAGATAAATAATCAGCGACCACAACACCTAGCCACGCAGCAAGGGCATGATTGGCAATAGTGGCAAAGAAAATAGCCGCAATGATAGATAACGGTTTTCGATATCGACTGGCTAATAAAAGGGATAGCAACTGAGTCTTATCACCGATCTCGGCTAAGGCGACAGTTGTAATTGAAATTGCTAAAACGCTCACGATATGCTCATTTGGGATGAGGATTATTATATTTAACCAAAGACAAACCTCGCGCCCCATCCCGGTTCACGATGCTTGTCTAAGGTCTTGCTAAGCGCCACCAAGGTGGTGGTTGCCTCGAACGCCATGATGATTTTGCATCAATTATGTTGACGAACGAACTCATTCAATAGGATATGAATAAGCAAGCTACTCCCCAAAGACCGCGAGATTTTAATCACCCGCGCTTTCAAACACAAGTGTCAAAGTTATCAAAATATCCACTTGTGCCGAAAAACAAACATTAAAGGCAAAAAAATCCACTAAACGACATTTTAGACCACTAATTAAACAAGATTACCCCTACTCGCTTTACCAATATCTCGGTATACTCAGAGGTTATTTTTATCATTCATTTAAAAGAATCGCGCGAACCTGACTATGCAAAAATACGATATCAAAACCTTCCAGGGAATGATCCTCGCGCTGCAGGATTACTGGGCACAAAACGGTTGTACCATTGTTCAACCACTAGATATGGAAGTAGGTGCTGGCACCTCTCACCCAATGACATGTCTACGTGCACTTGGCCCAGAGCCAATGTCTACGGCATACGTTCAACCTTCTCGTCGTCCGACCGATGGTCGTTACGGTGAAAACCCGAACCGCCTGCAGCACTACTATCAATTCCAAGTAGCTCTAAAACCTTCTCCAGATAACATCCAGGAGTTGTACTTAGGCTCACTTGAAGTTCTTGGTGTCGACCCACTTGTTCACGATATTCGTTTCGTAGAAGACAACTGGGAAAACCCAACGCTAGGCGCATGGGGTCTTGGTTGGGAAGTATGGCTAAACGGTATGGAAGTGACTCAATTCACTTACTTCCAACAAGTTGGCGGTCTTGAGTGTAAGCCTGTAACTGGTGAGATCACTTACGGTATCGAGCGTCTAGCAATGTACATCCAAGAAGTAGACTCTGTTTACGACCTTGTATGGAACGTAGCACCAGACGGTTCTAACGTGACTTACGGTGATATCTTCCACCAAAATGAAGTTGAGCAATCAACATACAACTTCGAGCACGCAGACGTAGATTTCCTATTCACTTTCTTCGACCAGTGCGAAAAAGAGTGTAAAGAGCTACTTGAGCTTGAGAAGCCACTGCCGCTTCCAGCTTACGAGCGCATTCTGAAAGCAGGTCACGCATTCAACATCCTTGATGCGCGTAAAGCTATATCTGTAACAGAGCGTCAACGTTACATCCTTCGTATCCGCAACCTGACTAAAGCTGTTGCAGAAGCGTACTACGCGTCACGTGAAGCGCTTGGCTTCCCAATGTGTAAGAAGGAAGGTAAATAATCATGGCGAAGAATTTTCTAATTGAACTGGGTACGGAAGAGCTTCCACCAACGGCACTTCGTTCTCTAGCAGAAGCCTTTGCTTCTAACTTTGAAGCGGGTCTTAAAACGGCTGAGCTTTCTCACGAAGGCATCAAGTGGTACGCAGCACCTCGTCGTCTAGCACTTAAAGTAACAGCACTGGCTGAAGGCCAAGCAGACAAAGTGGTTGAGAAGCGCGGTCCTGCAATTTCTGTCGCATTCGATGCTGAAGGCAACGCGACTAAAGCGGCACAAGGTTGGGCTCGTGGTAACGGTATTACTGTTGAGCAAGCTGACCGCCTGAAAACAGACAAAGGCGAGTGGCTTCTTTTCAAACAAGAAGTAGCTGGCAAACCTGTTCAAGAATTGGTGATGGACATCGCTGCGAAAGCTCTCGCTGGCCTACCAATCCCTAAAGCAATGCGCTGGGGTAACTCAGACATTCAATTTATCCGTCCAGTGAAAACACTGACAGTACTACTAGGTGATGATCTTGTTGAAGGCGAGATCCTAGGCGTAGCTTCTGCTCGTACTATCCGTGGCCACCGTTTCATGGGCGAACAAGAGTTCACTATCGACTCTGCTGACCAATACCCAGCGATCTTAGAAGAGCGCGGTAAAGTAATGGCAGATTACGATGCGCGTAAAGCGATCATCCTTGCTGATGCTAAAAAAGCAGCAGACGCGGTTGGTGGTATTGCAGACCTAGAAGATGACCTTGTTGAAGAAGTTACCTCTTTGGTTGAATGGCCAGTGGTGCTTACTGCAAAGTTTGAGCAAGAGTTCCTAAAAGTGCCTTCTGAAGCCTTGGTTTACACCATGAAAGGCGACCAGAAGTACTTCCCAGTGTATGACGCTGATAAGAACCTTCTACCAAACTTCATCTTCGTTTCTAACATCGAGTCTAAAGAGCCTCGTCACGTAATCGAAGGTAACGAGAAAGTTGTACGCCCGCGTCTAGCTGATGCTGAATTCTTCTTCAACACAGACCGTAAGCGTCCGCTTATCGACCGTCTTGCTGAACTAGACCAAGCTATCTTCCAGAAACAACTGGGTACTATCAAAGACAAGACAGACCGCATCACAGAACTAGCTGGCTACATTGCCGAGCAAATCGATGCTGACGTTGAGAAATCTAAGCGTGCTGGCCTACTGGCTAAGTGTGACCTAATGACATCAATGGTATTCGAATTTACGGATACTCAAGGTGTGATGGGCATGCACTACGCAACTCACGATGGTGAAGACGAGCAAGTTGCACTAGCACTTTACGAGCAATATATGCCTCGTTTCGCTGGTGACACACTACCAAGTACTGGTATCTCTTCTGCAGTCGCAATGGCAGACAAGCTAGACACTATCGTAGGTATCTTCGGTATTGGTCAAGCACCAAAAGGCTCTGACCCATTCGCACTACGTCGTGCATCACTAGGTGTGCTACGTATCATCGTTGAAAACGGCTACAACCTAGACCTAACCGATCTTATCGGTAAAGCGAAAGAGCTACTAGGCGACAAGCTGACTAACGAAAACGTAGAAGCTGACGTTATCGACTTTATGCTAGGTCGTTTCCGCGCATGGTACCAAGATGCTGGTTTCAGCGTTGATATCATCCAAGCAGTACTAGCACGTCGTCCAACTAAGCCTGCTGATTTTGACCAACGTGTTAAAGCGGTTTCTCACTTCCGTGAACTGGAAGCAGCAGAAGCACTAGCAGCAGCGAACAAGCGTGTAGGTAATATCCTTGCGAAATTCGATGGCGAACTACCAGCAGAAATTGACCTAACTCTTCTTCAAGAAGACGCAGAGAAAGCACTGGCTGAAAACGTTGAAGTAATGACGGAAGCACTAGAACCAGCATTCGCAACAGGCAACTACCAAGAAGCCCTAAGCAAGCTTGCTGATCTACGTGAACCAGTAGATGCATTCTTCGATAACGTAATGGTTATGGCGGATGACGAAGCGCTTAAGAAGAACCGTCTAACGCTACTGAACAACCTGCGTAACCTGTTCCTACAGATTGCTGACATCTCTCTACTGCAAAAATAAGCACGAGTGAGACTGTTGCTCTAATTCATGTTCTGAGCAACAACAGGTAAACACCCAAAGGGAAGCGAAAGCTTCCCTTTTTGTTTTTGTGAACCAAGCATTTGTTTGTAGAGGTGTTATTGATTAACTGAATGAATCAGCACTCAGACTGTAGAGGGCATTGTTTGCTATAACTGACCTGTTTATTCAGGGGAAGGGAACAATGAAAAAAACAGTACTCGCGCTTTCAATACTCGCACTCAGCGCATGCAGCCAAACCAGTGATGACAGCTTATTGCTAACGATTGATAACAACACTGTCGTATTTGAATCGACAGGAAAAGGCACTGTTATTGCAGAACAGGAACTCGCTAAAGGTAGCTATACCTTCTCTATCGGCGATACTCAAAATACCTGTGGTACCAACTTTGCGCTGGCTGAAGAGAGCCGCATCAAATTCAATAAGCCCCTTCGCCTAGACGACTGTGCCAAGAAATCCGAAATAGATATTAAGGTCTTTCGTGCTAACACCTACCAGTTTACGCTCAACCCTCAGACTAATGAGCTGACAGTTCAGATAAAGCCAAAGCAGCAACAAGTACAAAGCTTTGCTTGTCCGGTTCCAGTGATCAGCCAACCACTATCGATGTTGCTCAGACCTTTGACGATGGCACCTTAGTTAGAGATGCTCTTTCAGGCACACAAGCGACTGTAACCAACGGCAGCGTCTCCATGCAGCCAGCAGAAAATAGCCAAGGTGTTCTGCTGCTTGAGAAAGTAGAACCAGAAACCAAGGCCGATTTTAGTTGGGACAACGCCACGGTTTACTTCGTAATGACCGACCGTTTCCATAATGGTAATCCTGATAACGACAACAGCTATGGTCGCAGCCAAGACGGACAAGATGAAATCGGCACCTTCCACGGTGGTGACTTGGCAGGCTTAACCGAAAAACTCGACTATATAGAATCGCTCGGTGCCAATGCTATCTGGATTACCTCTCCACTAGAGCAGATCCACGGCTGGGTTGGCGGTGGCGATCGCGGTGACTTCAAACATTATGGCTACCATGGCTACTACCACCAAGACTGGACCAAGCTCGATGACAACATGGGGACCGAAGACGAACTGAAAACCTTCATCGATACCGCGCACAGCAAAGGCATTCGCGTTGTTTGGGATGTGGTGATGAACCACACTGGCTATGCGACACTTGCCGACATGCAAGAGTTCGACTTCGGCAAACTCAACCTTACCGATGAACAAGCTAAACAAACCCTCGGCGAAAACTGGACAGATTGGCAACCAGAAGCAGGCCAGAACTGGCACTACTTCAATAACTACATCTCTTACAGTGACAAAGAAGCGTGGGAGGAATGGTGGGGTAAAGCTTGGTTACGCAGCGACATTGGTGCTTATGACTCTCCGGGTTACAACAACCTCACCATGTCTTTGGCACACCTGCCCGACTTTAAAACAGAATCGACAGAGACAACCGGGCTGCCTAACTTCTATCGCAATAAGTCCACCAGCGCGACCGATGAACTCAAAACACCTCGTGACCATTTAATCACTTGGCTATCAGATTGGGTGCGCGAATATGGTGTTGATGGCTTTAGGGTAGATACCGCTAAACACGTTGAACTCGAAGCATGGGCAGAGCTTAAAGAGAGCACTAACCAAGCGCTTGCAGAATGGAAGCAAAACAACCCAGACAAAGCCTTGGATGACTTACCTTTCTGGATGACTGGCGAAGTATGGGCACACAGCGTGGTCAAATCAGATTACTTCGCTAACGGGTTTGATTCGATCATCAACTTTGAATTCCAGAGTGATATCGCACCTAAGGCGCTTAAATGCCTATCCGATCTTGATGCTGACTACCTGCGCTACGCAGAGAAGATCAACAACGACAGCGAATTCAACGTACTGAGTTACCTATCATCTCACGACACCTCGCTATTCTGGACACAACACGGCAGTAACTTTGCAAAACAAACCAAAGCTGCAAACGCGTTGATGCTGGCTCCCGGTGCTGTGCAGATCTATTACGGTGATGAAATCGCTCGTAATTTCGGCCCAACAGGCTCCGACCCAATGCAAGGCACTCGCTCTGACATGCCTTGGGATCAAATCACAGGCGAACGGGCGCAACTGTTAGAGCACTGGCAAACCCTTGGCCAATTCCGCCAACGCCACCCAGCCATCGCTCAGGGTAAGCACATCATTCGCAACAGCAAAGGCTATTACGCCTTCGAGCGCCAATATAAAGATGACAAGGTGTTGGTTGTGTACACCGGCTCGAAATAATCGTTCATTGACATAAAATAGTAGAAACTAAAGGGGAAGCTTAGGCTTCTCCTTTTTTGATCACGAAACACGCGTCCAATAAGAAAGCAGACACTCATTAGTTAAACTTTATAGAAGTTTTTTTCGTGTTAGAGCATTTGGCGCTATGCGTCGCAAAAACATTGCGGTATGTTCAAGGAACACACTGATGGTAGACATAAGGTCTGCCTTAATGACACATAACAAGCAATCACAATGAATTAGGTAAAATAAGTAATGCAGTTCTCTAAGTTTGGTGAAAAGTTTAATCGATACTCTGGAATCACTCGTTTAATGGATGATTTGAATGATGGCCTGCGCACTCCTGGCGCAATCATGCTCGGTGGTGGTAACCCAGCCGCTATCCCAGCCATGCTCGATTACTTTAACCAAGCCAGTGCCGACATGCTCGCCAGTGGAGAACTCATTGCCGCCCTCGCCAACTACGATGGTCCGCAAGGTAAAGACAGCTTCATTAAGTCGTTAGCGTCGATGCTGAAAGAGACTTATGGTTGGGACATCAGCGAGAAGAACATCAGCCTGACTAATGGCAGTCAGAGTGGCTTCTTTTACCTATTCAACCTATTAGCAGGTCAACAGCCAGACGGCTCTCACAAGAAAATATTGTTGCCGATCGCACCGGAATACATCGGCTACGGCGATGCGGGCATTGATGACGATATTTTTATCTCTTACCACCCAGAGATCGAGCTGCTTGAAAACAGACAGTTCAAATACCACGTCGATTTTGAACAGCTCAAGGTTGATGACTCGGTTGCCGCTATCTGTGCTTCTCGCCCAACCAACCCAACCGGTAACGTACTGACCGACGAGGAAGTGCGTAAACTGGATAAACTGGCGCGTGAAAACAACATCCCACTGCTGATCGACAATGCTTACGGTCTGCCGTTTCCAAACATCATCTTTGAAGATGTGGAACCGTTCTGGAATGAAAATACCATTCTGTGCATGAGCTTATCTAAGCTTGGTTTGCCGGGTGTACGTTGCGGTATCGTGATTGCGAGCGAAGAAGTAACACAAGCTCTGACCAACATGAATGGCATTATCAGCCTAGCACCAAACAGTGTTGGCCCTGCAATTGCCAATCACATGATTGAAAAAGGCGATTTACTGCGCTTGAGCAGTGAGGTGATCAAACCTTTCTATAAAGACAAATCTCTACGTGCGGTTGAGCTTTTACAAGAAGCGATCGATGACCCTCGTTTCCGTATCCACAAGCCTGAAGGTGCGATTTTCTTATGGCTATGGTTTGATGAGCTACCAATTACCACCATGGAGCTGTACGACCGCCTCAAAGCTCGTGGCGTATTGATTGTTCCGGGCGAATACTTCTTTATCGGCCAAGAAGACGAGTGGGATCATGCCCATCAATGTCTACGCATGAACTACGTGCAAGACGATGAAGCGATGCAAAAAGGTATTGCAATCATTGCTGAAGAAGTGAAAAAAG
This sequence comes from Vibrio sp. QJM3NY_15, assembly GCF_057785995.1. Classification (NCBI taxonomy): domain Bacteria; kingdom Pseudomonadati; phylum Pseudomonadota; class Gammaproteobacteria; order Vibrionales; family Vibrionaceae; genus Vibrio; species Vibrio sp. QJM3NY_15. The sequence goes on along the minus strand of NZ_CM173517.1, from coordinate 7,267 downwards.
CTTACTCAGAACAGTAACCAGAGCTTTTAGCTTACCGTAGACCAAATACAAAAAGAGCACCTCATTAGGTGCTCTTTCACTTTTACTTCCCGATACGCTTTAACTCAATTGAGCTAAGCCAATAGCTTTAGCCTTCTAGTAGGCTATTACCGTTAATAGCAATCTTACGTGGTTGCATCGCTTCTGGGATTTCGCGTTCTAGGTCGATGTGAAGAAGACCATTTTCCATGCTTGCACCTACCACTTTTACATAGTCAGCCAGTTGGAATTTGCGCTCGAAATCGCGCTCTGCAATACCTTGGTATACGAAAGTTTTCTCGGCTTCTGCTTTACGCTCACCTTTAACAATTAGCATGTTCTCTTTTTGAGTAAGGTCTAATTGATCATCTGCAAAACCAGCGACTGCCATAGTAATACGGTAGTTATTCTCGTCTTTTTGCTCGATGTTGTAAGGAGGGTAACCGCCAGAAGTATTTTTCGACGTGTTCGATTCCATCATGTTGAATAGACGATCGAAGCCGATTGCGTTACGGTAAAGTGGAGTGAAATCTACAGTTCTCATAATGCTATCCTTTTAGTAAGCAATAGTCTTAGCTGTAATTTTTACTGAGATCGAACCTGTGAATGATTCAGTAAACAGCTAAGGGATTCAATTCGCATTCCACGGGTTTCACCTCGTTTGGTGACAACTCTGGGACATGACAATGAATCAATTTTTAAATTGTGTGCTGCCAAAGTTATCCTCTATTGAGCGATACTCTAGCAACGGTTATGAAGGTTCTGTTTCTTCTCTTGTAGAGCAAGACAGTCATCCTCTTCACAACTAGATATGTGGATTGAGCAAATCAGTTTCAAGCGTTTATTTTCAATTATTTTTCCAACCCAATATTTTTCAATACCTTAAAAACAAAAAAGACCGTCATTTCTGACAGTCTTTTCAATAAGATATTGAGTTTTTTGAGACGAAGCTATTTCGTTTTAGTTCAAAGAAGAGGCGCGGAGCATACGAATGTATGTGAGCACCTCTGACACAGAAATTAAGCGAAAGAGCGAAGTATCAAAGATACTAAACGTCTAGGTTAGCTACTTTAAGTGCGTTTTCTTCGATGAAGTTACGACGCGGTTCTACTTGGTCGCCCATCAACGTTGTAAACAACAGATCAGCACCAACAGCATCTTCAATCGTTACTTGCATCATACGACGAGTTTCAGGATCCATTGTTGTTTCCCAAAGCTGATCAGGGTTCATCTCACCTAGACCTTTGTATCGTTGTAGGCTCAGGCCACGACGAGACTCTTTCACTAACCAGTTCAGAGCTTCAACGAAGCTAGAAACTTCTTGAGTACGCTCACCACGCTTAATGTAAGCGCCTTCTTCAATCAGGCCATCAAGTGCTTCAGAAAGATCCGCTAGCTTGCCAAACTCTTTCGAGTTGATAAGGTCAATGCTCAGTACGTGCTCATGAGTTACACCATGAGTACGAACCACAATCTTAGGAACGCTTAAACCTAGCTCTTCGTGTTTTTCAACTTCAAGAGAATATTGGCTCGCACCCGCTTCTTTACCGTTTAACTGCTCTACAAGCTGCTTACCCCAAGCTTCAACCACCGCGTCATCATGACACTGCTCAGCGGTTAGGCGAGGAACGTAAATCAGTTCGTGAACCAATGCGCGTGGGTAGCGGCGGCTCATACGGTCAACTAGCTTGATGCCTGCATTGTATTGCTGAACAAGCTTCTCTAAGCCTTCACCGGCAAACGCAGGTGCTTCAGGATTTACGTGCAATTCTGCATTGTCTAAAGCCAAAGATACTTGATACTGGTTCATCGCATCTTCATCTTTGATGTACTGCTCTTGCTTACCCTTCTTCACTTTGTAAAGTGGCGGTTGAGCAATGTAGATGTAACCACGTTCAATCAGCTCTGGCATTTGACGGTAGAAGAACGTCAGTAGCAGAGTACGGATATGAGAACCATCGACATCGGCATCGGTCATGATGATGATGTTGTGGTAACGCAGTTTATCTGGATTGTATTCATCACGGCCAATACCACAACCAAGGGCTGTGATTAGCGTTGCGACTTCTTGAGAAGACAGCATTTTATCGAAACGCGCTTTCTCTACGTTAAGGATTTTACCTTTAAGCGGTAAGATTGCTTGGTTCTTACGGTTACGCCCCTGCTTAGCTGATCCGCCAGCAGAGTCTCCTTCCACAATATATAGTTCAGACTGTGCAGGATCTTTTTCCTGACAGTCAGCTAGTTTACCTGGAAGGCCCGCTAAATCTAATGCGCCTTTACGACGAGTCATCTCACGAGCTTTACGCGCTGCGTCACGAGCACGCGCTGCATCGATAATTTTAGAACAAACGATTTTCGCTTCACCTGGGTTCTCAATTAGGAACTCAGATAGCTTCTCACCCATCGTAGACTCAACGGCAGACTTAACTTCTGAAGAAACCAGCTTGTCTTTAGTTTGGCTTGAGAACTTAGGATCTGGCACTTTCACTGAAACAATCGCTGTCAAACCTTCACGAGCATCATCACCTGATGTTGAAGTCTTCGCTTTCTTCGAGAAGCCTTCTTTATCCATGAAGCTGTTCAAGGTACGCGTTAGTGCAGCACGGAAACCCGCTAAGTGAGCACCACCATCGCGTTGAGGGATGTTGTTGGTGAAACAGTAGATGTTCTCTTGGTAACCATCATTCCACTGCATTGCAACTTCAACGGTAATGCCGTCATCACGCTCTGAATCAAAGTGGAAAATCTTTTGGATGATTGGTGTTTTGTTGGTATTAAGGTGTTCAACAAACGCTTGGATACCGCCTTCGTATTCGAAGTGATCCATTTTGTCTTCTTCGCGCTTATCAATTAGCTTAATTGATACACCTGAGTTCAAGAATGATAGCTCACGTAGACGCTTAGCTAAAATATCGTAATGGAACTCGATGTTAGTGAAGGTTTCTTCACTCGGCCAGAAACGAATCTCTGTACCTGTTTTGTCCGTATCACCCACAACCGCTAGTGGCGCTTGAGGCTCACCGTGACAGTATGTTTGAGTGTGGATTTTGCCACCGCGGTGGATAGTAAGAGTAACTTGCTTAGAAAGTGCGTTAACTACTGAAACACCAACACCGTGCAAACCACCAGATACTTTGTACGAGTTATCATCGAACTTACCACCAGCGTGAAGAACCGTCATGATTACTTCTGCTGCTGATACTTTTTCTTCTGGGTGCAATTCAGTTGGAATACCACGGCCGTCATCGCTTACTGACACAGAACTATCTTCATGGATAGTTACAATGATGTCATTACAGTGACCAGCGAGTGCTTCATCAATAGAGTTATCTACCACCTCAAAAACCATGTGGTGCAGACCGGTACCATCATCCGTGTCGCCAATGTACATTCCAGGACGCTTACGTACCGCATCCAGACCCTTCAGTACTTTAATACTCGATGAATCGTAATTATCTGACATAGTTACTCTCTGACTAATTATCCTTGCTCTATTTTGCCATGTTCCACATGAAACATCCTGCTATTTTCGTCATGCATATCTGCAATCTGATCAGCGGTAATAGAGCTTACAAAAACTTGAGCCTTGGTCGCCTTTAAACACTCAGCAAGACGTGCTCGGCGTTGGCTATCTAATTCGGAAGCAAAGTCATCTATCAAGTAGATGCACTGCTTACCTGTCATTTGAGTTAGGTGTTGCCCTTGTGCTACTCGCAACGCGCACACCATCAACTTCAACTGACCTCGTGACAAGACATCTTCCACTGGAGTGCCGTTCACTTTTATCTTTAGATCCGCTTTGTTTGGCCCACTAAAGGTGTAACCAAGCTGCTGATCCCTTTCAAAATTCTTTTCTAAAATCTCGGCATATGGGGTGTCTTTATCCCAGCCACGATAATAGTTAATATTTATCTCAAACTCAGGTAAGAAGGTCGCGCAGATTTCTTCAGCGACTTCTTTTAGCTGTTCAACGTAAGTGGCACGCCACTGGCTGATGCTTTCCGCTAAACGGGCCAATTCTTGATCCCAATAGCTCAGCTCTCGATAGTTCGTTGCCGTTTTCAATAATGCATTACGCTGTTTATTGAGGCGCTTTACCCTGCCCCAAGCATCATAAAAACCCGACTCACTGTGGAAGACTCCCCAATCAATGAATGCGCGGCGATGCTTAGGTCCATCGGTTAGTAAATCAAACCCTTCCGGGTGAATCAACTGCAAAGGTAAGACTTGAGCTAACTGAGCCAATTTTTGCCCAGTTTGACCGCTTATTTTAACCTCTGTGGTGCCATCGCGCTGCTTATTAATGCCAATTGGCAGCTCAAATTGATCCGAGGTCAAAAAACGGCCATGTACAAACAGTTCGCTACACTCATTTTGAATGATACGACCGGTTAAGGAGCTTTTGAACGAGCGACCATGTCCGAGCAGATACACCGCTTCAAGGACACTGGTTTTGCCGCTTCCGTTAGCCCCTATAAGAAAGTTAAAGCCTGATGACGGTTGAATGTCACAGGCTTCAATATTTCTAAACTGCTTTACGATTAAGCGCGATAAAGGCATAACGTCTTCATATTAATCTTCAATCACGGCTCGATAGACAAACGTTGTTGATAAGCAAACATAATGTATAAACAAACACGACTTACAAACGAATCGGCATAACAACGTACATCGCGCTGTCATCTTGTGCATTCTCAATCAAGGCACTCGCATTCGCGTCTGACATTGAGATGCGAACTTGTTCACAACGCAGCGTATTCAATACATCCAATACGTAGCTTACGTTGAAGCCAATCTCTAGTGCGTCACCATCAAAGGTTACGTCTAGCACTTCTTCCGCTTCTTCTTGCTCTGGGTTGTTCGCGGTAATGCGCATCTCGCTATCGACAAGATTAACGCGAACACCACGGAATTTTTCATTCGACAGAATCGCAGCTCTAGAAAACGCTGAACGTAACTCATCACAGCCAGCTTCTAATGTCTTGGTGGTATTTTGCGGCATTACGCGGCGATAATCAGGGAAACGACCATCAACGAGTTTAGAAGTGAAGACATAGTTGTTCACTTCAGCGCGCACATTAGAGTTACCAATTTGCAGCGTTACTGGTTGTTCAGGTGCATCCAGTAGCTTCACTAGCTCTTGAACACCCTTACGAGGAACAATGATCTGCTTTTGAGCAAAATCGGCACCCAGTTGCGCTTGTGATACCGCCATACGGTGACCATCAGTTGCGACACTACGTAAAATAGAACCTTCAATCTCAAACAACATACCGTTGAGGTAGTAACGAACGTCTTGGTTCGCCATTGAGAATTGTGTTTTCTCGATCAGACCGCGCAATTCAGCTTGTGTCACTGACACTTCAACTTCACTGCTCCAGTCTTCAATATTTGGAAAATCTGCCGCAGGTAATGTTGCCAATGAGAAGCGGCTACGACCAGAGCGAACCTGAACACGGTCACCATCCAATACCACGGTAATCACTGAGCTGTCAGGCAAGCCACGACAAATATCTAGGAACTTACGTGAAGGTACGGTAATGCTGCCCGCTTCGAAATCACCTTCAAGCGTTACACGGCTGATCAGTTCAACTTCTAGATCCGTCGCTGTCATCGACAACACGTTATCTTCTACTTTAATCAGTAGGTTTCCTAGAATTGGAAGCGTTGGCCTGCCACCTAGCGCGCCAGATACTTGTTGTAATGGCTTTATCAGGTGACTACGTTCAATGGTAAATTTCATATCTTGCTCTTACGGTCTAAATGGCACTGCGTAATAGTACGTGGCCAAAATTCTGCTTATTAAGGTTAAGAATACTGTGTATTAAGAAGAAAGGGTACGAATCAAGTTCGAATAATCTTCTTTAATGTCGTGGCTCTCTTCACGCAGCTGAGCAATCTTACGACAAGCGTGCAACACGGTCGTGTGGTCACGGCCACCGAATGCATCGCCAATCTCAGGCAAGCTGTGGTTAGTCAGTTCTTTAGCCAATGCCATCGCCAGTTGGCGTGGACGAGCAACAGAACGAGAACGACGTTTAGATAATAGATCAGCAACTTTGATTTTGTAGTATTCAGCGACTGTCTTTTGAATGTTATCAATGGTGACCAGTTTTTCTTGCAGGGCAAGTAAGTCACGCAGTGCTTCACGCACGAAATCGATCGTAATCGGACGGCCAGTGAAGTTTGCATTCGCAATAACACGGTTCAATGCGCCTTCAAGCTCACGAACGTTAGAACGTAAACGCTTAGCAATAAAGAATGCCACTTCATCCGCAAGATGAATTTGGTGGTCTTCTGCTTTCTTCATTAAGATCGCAACACGAGTCTCAAGCTCTGGTGGCTCAATCGCAACCGTCAAACCCCAACCGAAGCGAGATTTTAGACGATCCTCTACCCCGTTGATCTCTTTTGGATAACGGTCAGAGGTTAGGATGATCTGTTGGTTGCCTTCAAGCAGCGCATTAAAGGTATGGAAGAACTCTTCTTGAGAACGCTCTTTATTCGCGAAGAATTGGATATCATCGATAAGCAAAGCATCAACACTACGGTAGTAGCGCTTAAATTCTTCAATCGCGTTATTTTGTAGCGCCTTCACCATATCCTGAACAAAACGCTCAGAATGCATGTAAACCACTTTTGCATTCGGTTTGTTGTCAACAATGGCATTACCCACCGCATGCAACAAGTGCGTCTTACCTAAACCAGTTCCACCGTATAAAAACAACGGGTTATAGGCTGTTCCTGGATTATCAGAAACCTGACGTGCCGCCGCTAAACCCAATTGGTTTGATTTACCCTCAACAAAGTTATTGAACTTATGCTTTGGGTTTACGTTTGAACGGTGGTTAAGGTCAACCGCTACAGGCTCTTCATCACGCCATATATTGTGAACAGGCTTACGAGCTTGTAACTGCGCAGGTGCTGACGATTCAGCGGCCACATCAGCGGCTGTACGTGTACGAGCTGGGGCGATAGTCTCAGATTTTGGAGCAGTAACTCGTTTACTTCCAATCTCAAAATGAAGATGTGGAATATCATTACCACAATATTCTTGTAGCAAACGGTTGATGCTATTTAGGTACTTATCGCGCACCCAATCGAGTACAAATCGGTTTGGTGCAAATAGAGTTAGAGTATTACCATTGAGCTCCGCTTGTAACGGACGTACCCACATACTGAATTCTGTAGCTGGTAATTCTTCTTGAAGCTGTTGCAAGCATTGCAACCAAAGCGAAGATGACAC